>NZ_BMCE01000002.1 GCF_014635025.1 Fictibacillus barbaricus
ACAAGAGAATCTATTCAACAATATAATATACCTTATTTTACTGAAGTAATCCTTATTACTTTATTATTGTACTGCTAACTTTGCATATATCAGTTAGAAACCTAAAAATTAATTAATCATTCTTTTTAGAAGAAAATATCTTAAATTATCCAAGGTTAATATTCCTCCTAATATAAGAGACTTGAACCTTTAATTCAAGAAAAAGTGTTCTTCTACTTCTTGAAGAAATGCACCCGATTGTTAAGTGTAGAATCTGTAGGAAATCAATCAAGATTAAGAGTAACTGCTGCTTAAAGAGGCATACAAAAACGCCCATGCGGCTGCAAGGACGGATGTGTATGTATGAATGGGGCTTGTGTGATGGCATGAGCTCATTTGATTCGCACATCATTCTCATAGCGGTCGGCGAACTTGGTGATTAAAATACCGATTCCCCAGTAAATGAGTGCCACCATCATGAACGCCTCGACAAAGCGAAAGTTCTGGGCTGCCATGATTTTGGCTTGTGCAAAGATATCAATCACGGTGATTAAAAACCCGAGTGAAGTGGCTTTGATGGCCACTGTGAAAGAGTTTGCGAAATCAGGGATGGCATGGACAAAAGCTTGCGGGGCAACAATTCTCGTAAACGTTTGAGAAAAACTATAGCCCAAGGATTGCGCCGCCTCAATTTGCCCCGGATCTACCGCTAAAAATGAGCCTCGGATGATCTCAGATTGAAAGGCAGACAACGTGAGGCTAACTGTGACAATTAAAATAACCAGAGGCGACATATTGTTCATATTATAATCGATACCTAGAAGTGTAACGATGAACTGTCCAATGGCAGGGAGTGCATAATACATCAAGTATAAAAACACCACCATAGGTGTCCCTCGTAAAAACAGTTTAAATAATTTTGTAAGTTGAACCAGCACAGGGATGTTATATTGTTGTATCAGAGCCAACACCACTCCTAGAAGGGTGGATAATACAAGTATAGTAATCGCTATGAGTAAGGTTTCAGGAAGTACACCCAATATCCCTAAAAACATTTCGTATGAAGCCTCTAAATCAAACATGTTAATCCCCCCTGCTTATTGTGGTTAAACCTTTATCGAATGGCCACTCTCTTCTCCAGTTTTCTAACCAATCCGTCCGTTGTGAAGCACATAGCCGAAAACATCAAGGCAATGATAAAGTAAATTAGGATTTGATTAATACCGTAAGATCGTGAGATAGACAATTCTGCGGTTCCCATAATATCCACGATGCCAATGGCAAAGATCAGCGACGTATCATGAATCAAGTAAACCAAGGCATTGCCGTATCCCGGGAGAGCAACAGGAACCATTTGGGGCAGAATAATTCGGAAAAACTTTTGCATTGGTGTGTACCCCAAGCTATCTGCAGCTTCATGTTGACTTTTTTCAACGGCGAGATAAGCGGGTCGAAACACTTCAGAAATATAACCAGAATGATAAAATCCCATGGAAATAATAGCAGCATGCATCGGGCTTATAACATATGTGCCCAAACCGATGAGAGGTAACACTTTTGGAATTCCAAAGTACGCTATAAATAGTAAAATCAGTCCAGGAACACTTCGCGCAAAAGATACATACAAATCGGCTAATTGACTAATGACGGGAATTCTCTTTAGTCGCACAAACGTTAATAGCACAGCAAAGAGTAACCCAAGCGCAGCCGACAAGATGATGATGATAATATTGATCGGAAGCGTTTTAAGAAACTCCATTAGTAATTCTTGCATACCCGTTTCCATCGTCATTTCTCCCTTCTCTAATGAATATCTCTTCTGTACATGACGGTGTCATGTCTATGTTTTTCGTCTTAGTCTACATCCATATTCTCAAGGGATTCAACCAAACGAGAGAATATGGATGTGCTCTAGTCGATCCGGAGATATTCACTATGACCTTATCTGACTCGAACCAAGACGTTCATGTAAAAGCCTCAATCGTATTGAAACACATCTTCTGCGTAGAATTCAGTAGACAACTCAGAAAGCACGCCTGCTTCTGCCAATTCCTTTAGACCTTCATCGATGGCCTGTTTCAGTTCCTCATTTTCCTCTGATTTGTGAATCATAAAGAACGTAGGAATAATTTTGACTGGGTCCAATCCCACAACAGGTAGATTTTGATCTTCAATGATTTCGATTTGTCCGTAACTCGATGGATAGAACAACGCATCATATTTGCCAGTCGCCACTTCTTTTAGTCGATCTGCGATTGGAATTCCCACATCAGCCAAATCATACTCTAGCTTAAATTCAGGATTTTCTTCTTCCCAATCCTTAACGGATTTATATGTGGCACCCGCTGGGGATAGAGGAGAAATTTTCTTCCCTACCAAATCTTGAATGCTCTCAATTCCACTATCTTCTGCCACGTAAATCTTGATCAGGGCACGACCACTCGATTCTGAAGGAATGATATATTGCTCTGCACGTTCCTCCGTGAACCCTAGACCACCTGCCAACATGTCGTACTTTCCAGTAGCTAGTCCTGTTTCACCCGCTGAATCTTCCACACCGAACAATTCAAATTCATAGTCTTCAAGCACTTTATCCAGTTCTTTTATCAGCTCAGGCTCATAACCCGTCACTTCGCCGTTCTCATCGACCCAGCTCAATGGTTTTGACGTGTGGCCAGTCGCCACTTTGATTGTTCTTACGCCTGAATCCCCAGTGCTCTCAGCTTGTGACTTGTTGACAGTGGAATTGCATGCAGTAAGGAGAGATAAACCCAGTACAGAAGCTGCTACTAAAATTGACTTTATCTTCATTCTCATCAACCACCCTTAATGTTTAATTTTTGTTGGTCTTGCTCTGCATAGATCTTTTTCAAAAACTGCCTTGTTCTCACATTCACTGATTTCTCGAAGATTTGTTCAGGCGTTCCCACTTCCACAATGTGACCATTTTCCATAAAGACCACTTTGTCGGAAATCCGCTTGGCGAAGTCCATTTCATGGGTGACAAGAAGCGTTGTCATGCCGGACTTTGCTACATCTTCTATTACTTTCAATACCTCCTCTACTAATTCGGGATCAAGAGCTGAAGTAGGTTCATCAAACAAAATCAACTCGGGTTCAAGCGCCAAGCCACGTGCAATGCCGACCCTTTGTAATTGTCCTCCCGATAAGCGAGAGGGGTATTCATTTATTTTATCTTTAAGACCTACCTTTTCTAATTGTTTCAAACTCATGGCATACGCTTCGTTTTTGGACTTTTTCTGAACGGCTATTTGAGCATCCATTACATTTTGGATGACCGTCTTATGTTTGAAAATGTTGAACATCTGGAACACCATGGCGGTTTTCCTGCGAAGCTTTAGGGTGTCTTGCTTGGATAAACTTTGATAATTGAGATGCAGATCCCCGATTTGAATTTCGCCCTGTTGGGGTTTTTCTAAGTAATTGATGCATTTTAATAAGGTGGTTTTCCCTGTTCCACTCGGACCAATAAACGATACAACCTCGCCTTTTTCGACCGATAGGTTAATACCTTTCAACACTTCTTTTTGGTTGTATGAAACATGCAAGTTTTTAACGTGTAAGATAATCTCTACCTCCCCAAGTGCTTTATTTCAAATCCTATATGTGCTATACCACGGACATCCGCCGTAGATTCTCCTCGGTCAACCCCTGAAAGCGAATCCCTACTTGCCTATAGTCGCTGTTCATAAGTAAAGATGCCGTGCTGATGATGGAGTCGGTATACGGTGTTGCCAACCCTAAGATTTTCCCTAATTCTGAAATCGGAACAAGTCCAAAAGGAATGTCTTCTGTCAGATACCTATAATCGAGTGTCGTAGGACCTAATCCAGTAGGGAACAAGCCAGGCAAAGCTTCATATAACGTGGGATAATTGGAATCATAAAATTCATTCAAGATACTCAAAATACTTTGAAGATCGACATGTAGACGACTTGCTATTTCCAGTCGTTCTTTATCCATCTTTTCTACGTAGTTACAGGAATAGGGAGATGCTCCGTCAGGATAGAAATGAAATCTCTCGGATGCGTCAATCCTTGCCGCGTTAAACAGGGTGATCGGAGGATGAATCACCACATTGGAATTATTTAAGGAAGTCTCAAATACACTTTCTCCCGGAATCAATTGCGGAAACCTTTCCATAAACGATGGAGCAATCTGGTTCTCTTTACGCAACGTACTAATTAGTACGTTGTATTTAATTTTAGTGATCGCAACAGAACCGGCTTGATCGGCCAAACTGACAAAAGGCATGGCACTCGTTTCGGCCACTGTAATGTTCTTTTCTGTAATCAAATCAGTACCCAGAATTCGTTCACATTCTAGTGCACCCCAGTAGCCTGGAAAAAAGATGATGGTTTGATTGGGTTGCAAGAACGGTTTAATTTGATTGACAATCGTCTCATGCCCTATAGCCGTCGTCGATACAATGATAAACTGGGCCTCTGCAATCACCTGATCTATGGTGGTCGATGCCTCTAAATCGACGTGCCCCGAATAGATTCCTTTCACTTCCAACCCTTGTGTAGAAATTCTTTCAGCTTTCTGTGGATCACGGGTATACAATTTTACGCTTTCTCCATTCAATTTCAGATATCCTGCAATGGCCTGCCCTGTATTTCCACCGCCCATTACTGCATATGTCATGAACTCTTCCTCCTCTCATATGGTTCGCAATCTGTTTCAATCTGTACCTTTCTCTTGTTAGAATTGGGTATGTTCGTATTTTTCGACCGTCTTGATGGCTTGATTCAACGAACCTAAAATATGTTTCTTCATTTCTTCTACTGCGTTGATCTTGTCTTTTTGGATGATGTAATGAAGGATCATCTTATGTTCTTTTACGGATTGTTTTGTATCGCCAATACTTTTGTGTGCCAATCGCCTGTACCGGTTGATCATGCTGTTGAGCTGATACAAGAACTTGACCGCCATCTTGTTGCCACTCACCGTGTAAATGTATTCGTGGAATTGCTTACCAAATCGATCGATTGTCTCATAATCTTCCAGGCTTATCGCCATTTTGAGTAATTTGATGAGATGGGTTAAGTGGTCAATGTCCTTTTGCGTGATATTATCAATGGCATCTTCAACGACAATCCCTTCCAAGTTGCTACGGATAACAAATATTTCTTTCACTTCTTGGATCGAAATCGGCGCCACATTCATTCGGCCGTTTAAACTGCGATTGACCAATCCTTCCAGTTCCAAGATCTGAAGAGCTTCTCTAAGAGGGGTTCGACTGATCTGTAGCTCTTTGGCTAACTCTTCCTCCGCAATTGGTTGACCCGGTTCCAGTTCACCTTTGATGATCATTTCTCTCAACGCTTTATGTGCAATATCTTTCGTAGAGACTCGACTGGCTTTTGCTCTTTCATTCAACTGGTTCACCGCCTTTAAAATAATTGTATACAATTATAAAGTTATTCTAGCACACATTTTTAAAAAATAAATAGAATATTTAGTTTTTTCTGTTTTTTTTGGTGTACCTGTGCGCACTAATCGAATAATTTCTCGACATTAGTAGCTACCACGTCATTCCTAGCATTTTTCCATTTGGTGCCTATCACCCGAATAATTAATCTATACATCCCTATACACTCTGCATAAAGAAAGACCTCGCTGCAGCAAGGGGTGGTGAATAAATATACGCAGTGTATAAATTCGACGGGTGCGCTAGTGTTGCTTATTAGTTATACACGCACAAATATGGATAATTTTACAACAAATTTTGACTGCTGAAATTAAAAAAAGGACCCGGATCTCTAAAGACGATTCGGTTCCCTTTTTTTATCATTTAATTATGGGCGAGTTTATGAAGTGCAACGACATAGGCTTCAGGAAATTCTGGCATCTTCTTCGGCGACATCTTTCAACACTTCCAAAAAATTGCGAAGGATGCGGGATTTAAACCACACTGGTTAAAGCTTAAGCATGAGATAAAGGATGAATTGCACGATATTGCTCGCAAATATGCAGCTGATGAAAAAGAAGGTCTACAATTTAGGGTGACAAAAGTGAATGAAAAAATAATACAGTACAACAAAGCTAGGGCAAAAAGGTTTGGTGAGATTGGAAACTCTAGATTCTGCAATTAGTAGATGGTAATAGAAGGCGCTATATCTTCAGTGAACTGCGCCCTAAATTTCGGACAGTATAATAAAAGCAACCTTCTATTTAAGCAGCTATCAGATGACTTCGGTATTCCGCCGGAGTCATCTTTTTTAGATTCCATTGTCTTCTTGATTCATTGTAGAAGATCATGTAGCGATCGACCAGTTGTTTTAATTCTTCAAAGGTTTGTGATTGTTAATTTTCCATCTCATCTTTCATGTGACCAAAGAAGGATTCTTTCAGTAAAAATAATAAAAAAAGTTGTTTTCTTCAACTTTTTCATAATATCTCCCCCTCCGTTTTTTCTGAGGTTTAGTGTGATTTTTATCGGTTAAACTGCCTCTTAGCTGAAAAACTTCTTGTTTATATAATACCATAAAAAGTAAATTTTCCTTGTCTTTTTCAAAAGCCACAATCTTTACGAAAAGAGCCTTACATAAAGACAACTTTTTCTTGTCAATTACTATTAAAGACAATAAATTCTTGTCATGAATAAATGACAAGAATTTATTGTCTTAGGTTTAAATTAGGTATTTTTACTGAATTTTTAAGTCATCACTTTTGTGTCATTAGTTTAGAAACCAATGACAAACCCTAACAAACTTTTCATAACTATAGTTAATGTTTTCCCCCTAATTGAACATTTCTTCCTTTATTTTAAATAAAAAAGTGCACTTCTCCTTCTTGGAGAAATGCACCCGTTTGTGGAATAACTCATTACTGGAATGCTGCCCGTTGTTAATTAAGTTTGGTCTATGTCACTTTTTTATTCCAGCTTTCCTAAAAACTATTTCCCTTAAGGATTGATAGTCATAAGCATCTTTCTCTACAGGCTGTTCTCTGTATGCCTTCTCTCTTCCAGGTCCACCATTAATATAGTTCGCAAAGTTTACTTCCCATATTAATGTATGTTTATGGATAAGACCTTGATCGATTAGATTCTGTGCAAAATTATTTCTAATTGGTCTTAGTTCATCATTCCAAAGGGATGTACTTATATCTATTACTTTTTGTAAATCCTTCAGCCCGATATTTATTCCCTTTTCATTCATTTCTTTAATGAATTGATTACTCCTCCTTACAAGGTCAATACCCCCTATATTCCCACCTAAGTGTTGATCTATTAGATCAAAAACTTCTAAAGTCATTCCGTTTCTTTCTAACATTGCTTTTTTTCTTTCATCGGATATACGCTGCCATGCTGGGTTCTCATTAATACGATTATTCTTTTGTTCTATTTGATATGCTTGATAAACATGAGCCGATTCATGGGCAATGTCGGATAACAAGCTAAAAGCGGACATGAGTTTGCTTTCTTTAAATGTAATCGTACGTACAATCTTTCCATCTTTATTTCTTCTTTCCTCGTATTTGGCTTCTGTACCCTCTCCAAATTCTTCATCCTTGCCAAATGTCACAACTACTTCTATAAGGTCAACCCCTTGTATTCGGTATTCATAATTAAAGTAATTTTTAAGCTCCTCTTTCTTCTGATCTTCAGTTAGATTTACCCAATTCTCTTCTTTAAATGGGGTAAAGTCATATTCCCCTTCATCTTCCGTCACTGTAACTGATTCGTTTGATGGTCCGGTTATTTGATTTTGGCCTAAATAGTGACTCAACAATTCGATCTTTTCATCTATTTTTCCTATCGTTTCCTCTGCCGTACCGGTTAGTTCCTGACTATGATAGGACTTCTTCCAAACCTCAGCTTGGTAATAAAAATTAGAGCACAAGTACTTGAATCTATCCAGATCGATCTGAGCTTCTTCACGCTCGTTCCTTGCTTTCATCCACTGAGCATATTCATACGAACAATCATTGTTTTCATTGCTTTCGCATATTCGTAAATCTCTTTCCGCTTCTAATAGGTTTTGCTCACGTTCTTCCAGTACGGCCTCTAGCACCCGTCTTAATTCATTCAGCTTTTCTTCCATTTGGTTAATTGTGGACTCAACATCCTCAGAGGCATTCATGATATAGAAGCTGAGAAGGAGGAGTGAGCTCCTAAACTCGGATAACGCTTCTGCTGAGACATGTACATCCACTTAAGTTAACCTGCCTTCTATAGATTGTTTAACGTGAGATGTGATCTTCTGAACAAAGCTATTTCTCCAGTTGACTCCAGGAAACTCAAAAGGCTGGAACTTAAAGAAATCACCTTTCGGGCTTTTGTATAGCGCACTGTTCCTTTTAAGGGACGCAGCATACTCTTCACCTAAGTATACTCTGGATTCTTCTACGCGTAATCTGCAAGCTACTCTATGGCCAAACGTTTTAATACGCGGGTTGTTCCCTGTTAGATCTGCAAGGTTATGGTTTGTATCACACCAACCAATAACGTAGATTCCATAAGAAGGTCCGAATTTTACCAACTCAAGAAATTTTGTATTCGCTGATAGCTGTGGCATATACCCTTCTGATGGTATGGCTGCATCATCAACAGGCGCAGTTGGTTTGCGAAGTGAGAACACCGCTGGTGATGGTAGAGGTGCCGTAGATTTTCCTGAAACTTGGACGACTGTCGTATCATATAACGCATTAATGCGCTGGACCCCATGGATAAAGAAGAAACAAGGAGTGTCTTTACGGCTCGTTCCTTTTTTACGGTCATTCATCTCCCTGTGCAGTTCATCCAATCGTTCTATCACTTCTGAATCAGCGTAAACCGTATCAACGTGACCTTGCAATTCCGCAACGAGGTTATCAAAAGCATCGTTCGTCTCTTTATATGCAGAAGAAAAGTCGGCGATTATTATCTTTTTTTCTGTGACATGTGGCAGATTTACTCGGAAATGGTAGAGAACCGAACAGAGAGAACTATACAGAATTTTTCTTGCCAGCTCCTCATCCTGGCCCACGATCATCATATTATCCTCACTCTTAGAATGCAGTTCGATCATTGAATAAGGGGGTGACACACGGTTGGATTTCCCAAGCCATAAGGTGATGGTGCGAGACTTCTTGCTGGATGGGTCGAGTGCTGTGTTAAACGGTATGTTTGCTTCCTCGATGCTTTCAATGGACTGGCTGAGGAACACACGCGCATCATATGTGTTACCTTTTTTAAGACCGTGTTCATGGATGGCTTTAAGGGTTACCTCCTGGTTTACCTTATCTAGATAGGCGACTTTAAAAAGTACGTTTGGCGCATACCCCGCATCACTGTTATAGATAGCCGCTCCCGTTTCCTGTCCTAGGCGGGCGATCCCTTTATAGTTATCTTCACCCAGTAGGATCCTTGCATCTTTTTCATCTGCCTTTAACCCGATTCGAACAGCCATCTGCTCCCTGGTTTGAGGCTCAAAGGAAGAATTTACGGCACTTGAGATACTTTGAGAAGCTAAGATCACATGGATTCCAAATGACCGTCCCCTTCTTACCAGGTCTTCCATCATTGATCCACATGAACGGGCGATCGTTCTGTCCCGCTGAGTATCGAACAATACTTGGAATTCATCAATGATCAGAAGGATTCGAGGCATGATCTCACCCGTTTTTAATCGGTAATTGGTGATATTCTGCACAGAGTGTTCTTTAAAGATCGTCCCCCGACGTTCTAGTTCGTTCACTAGTTCCTTTAGGATGGTCTCACCGAATTCTTGCTCGCTCTCTAGCGCAAGTAGTTTCATGTGAGGGATTTGATAGTTAGCATAGTCCATGAATTCTACGCCTTCTTTAAAGTCTAATAAGTAAAAAATCAGTTCATCTGGACTGTAATTAACACAAGCACTGGTAATCAAGGTATGGAGAAGTGTGGTCTTCCCGGAACCCGTCTTCCCCGCAATAAGCGCATGATGTGAGGTGTTTACGCCAAATACGAGCTCATGCGTATTTCCTTCGGCCTTTCCGATGGGGATTGTTAAGGTGTGCAAGCTGCTTTTGGAAAACCAAGTGTCAGGGGCAATAACTGAAAATGGCGTACCTGTCTTGTTTGCCTCATCGACCTGTTTTCCTAGTTGATCCATGAACTTGATTAATTGTGGGAGCGGCGGTGGTGATGCAAAATCAAATCGTACCTCGTGTGAAGTAGAGGAAAGATATAGTTCACTCTCTTGAGAACGAATATGTACGGCATAATCGGCAAGTTTTTCAATCGTTTGTATGAATTTACCTTTATCGTAGCTGCTAACATGCTTATCACTGTAAGCTACGATGGTATGGACACCGCATTTTGGACCGTTCGCTGCAATATATAAAAGCTTTTCAATCATATCTGTCGAGAAATTCTTAGGAAAATCCAGGATTACGAGTAATTTATAACTTTCCGCGTTCTCCTTTGCATAGTGGTTGTATTGGTAGATGTTTGAGTACCCTAAACCTGAAGAGAGTTTAAATTGGATGACTTGATCTATATGCATATACATTTCATCCAGCGCTTGATTAATGGCTGCTTGACTGGTGTAAACCTTTTTTCCGACGATCTTTTCATCTTTCGAAGATAATCTCATAAACGGAGAGAAGATGGTGCCTGCATTTTTTGGGTCGATAAAGGTGCAGTGTAACGCTGTTGGAGGCAGTTGCGCCAGCATTCTGGCTACAAGCGCTTGTACACCGCGATAGACCGTTTCCTCTGTCTCATGATCCGTATCAATGAGAAGTGAGCAGCAATCGCTAAATCGTAATGCATAAGGGAGGGTTAGCAAACCATCACTCATCCAGTCAGCATACCGGTTTGTAACAATCTCTTGTAGATGATCAAACGTATCAAGATCATTGATCTTCTTCAAGATAAAGCCTATTTTTATGGTAGGCTCTTCGTGCGCAGAGGTAGAATATAAAGAGAAATTGGGTTCTTGCTCGTTTATTTCCATAACGATCTTCATGAGATCTTCTGATGAAACACGTTGATCGAGCTCTTTTCTCAGCCTAACTTTAGCGTCCTCCTTTTTTGAAGACAGCTCTAAGTCTAGCTGTTCTAACTCCTTTTCTTTTTTTTCATCTAACTCTGAGAGGAGACCGGTACATACCTGAAACCACTCTTCTGCTTTTGAATAATAGTCCTGAACAAGTTTGTTGGTCATCTCTAACGAGACACTATTTGATTGAGCTAGCAAACAATTAAGCTCATGATAGATGTGCAGCTTTTTTTTACCGAAAATGTTTATTAGAGGTTGTTTTATAACTAACTCTGTCGATAATTCCCCAATCCTTTTAAATATCAGTTCTTGTTCTTCGACCGGTTCTTCGATATTTTCAAAAGGATACACAAAATTTTTAAATAGCTCGTCATTATCCTTATATTTGTTATAATGCGGTGCTAAAAGGGAGAGTTTATCGATAACATGTTTACATCTCGAATACAAGAAAGCCCAATAAATAAAATCTTTTTTTGCCTGTCTTTTAAGGTTAAGCTGTTTTCTTCTGTATTCTTTATCCAAGGTTATCATCTGTCTTCTATATGAATCGATAATGGACTCTTGATTTTCCTGATACTTTTTTACAACAGGATCTAAAGAGCTTACATTTTCACTGATACTCATTTGGATCATGCAAATAGAATCATAGATGGTTCGAGCATATTGGTTCATAAATCCAACCCCCTTTCCTTAGCAAATACTTCAAGATCAAGTACCGCTACATATAAGTCGCGCAACGAAAAAAGGAGTTCTGTACCAGAAGACAAGATTGGCTCTACGACATCCTCCTCAAATTTGGTGCGTCGTGTATCCTTCCACTCTTTCTCTAAAGCGACCCACGTATCCCTAAAAGTAACGTAACTCCTTTCATATTCTTTAAGATTTGTAAGAAGGTTTGAAGTATAGGGCACATTTAACACCACCACTTTTGGATTTGAACTGCTAGTAAATTTAGAGAACGTTTGCAACGAATTATTAGATCTAATCGTCTTTATCAATCAAAGCGATAAAAAGGATAAACGCGATAAAAAGGATAAACCCGATGAACAGTAACCGTAAGAACCAGCCCATCGCTCCCCATAAAGCTATGACACCCATTGGTATCCCACAAACAATAACTGCTATGCGCAATGGGAAAAGTAGACTCCTAACACATATCCTACCTTCAAGATTAGGGGTGTTCTTTTTAATGGTCCTGTAGGTTAATAGGAATCCATATAGACCACAACTCAACCCTGTAATCAGACGGACCGTCCAGCTTTCATTACTGAAGAATAAATTTACAATGAGGGTACTGCCTAAGATACTATAGAGGAGTACGGATAGGATAATCGTCCTCTTTATAATCGTTTCTTCTTTAGCTTGTATTGCAACAAACAATAGCCCAGTATCCAATTTCATATACGCTTCACAGGCTTCAGATAACCTTTTACTCGAGTCATCATAGTGTTCAATGATTTTATCCAGTTTGTTTTCTCCAATGTCCTTGAGGAGCATTTCATTACTAAGGTCGAGATCAATATCTACCTTTGACCATCCATTAAGCACATCATCTGGTTTCATAGCCCTCTTCCTTCCCAAAAACGTTAAACAAAAACAATAAATGAGTTGTAATTACACCCATAATAAAAATAAAATCCACTTGAGGTACAAGTAGATTATCTTTCTGATTTTCGTCTTGAGATCACTATGTATACTACTTTAAATATTCATCTAGAATGTTCGCTTTTCCATCCAGATGTCGGGCATATTGATCAAATGCAGGTACTGCGTTACTTATATGCTTGATTAGCATATCCAGGTTGTCTCCGAACTTTTCGTACTGAGCATCTCTCCAAACTGAACCCACGCCTGAATGTGCACTTAGTAACTGTCCGAGCAATTGCTCTTGACTATCAATAAAACTCCTGATTTGTTGAGCGTATTGTCTTAGTGCCTCTGGTGAGTTATTAACGTTTCCTGACAATGTACTTCCCCCTTTTAATAAGAAATATGGTTGTAGAAAAATTAACCTTAATGATTAATATTCTCGGGATTAAAAAAGTATAAGAGACACACCAATTTTCCGTTCTTATTTTTTTCCTTATCTATTCAGTAGATATATATCACAATAATTATAAAAATGTAACTAAAAATGGAAAAAATGGTAATTTAGTTTTGATTAAAATGGGCCAAAAGTAAGCTAATCAGCTACTAGTGAATAAAAAATACTGCCTTGAAATCTTATTCCACAATCTGGCCCGTTTGTTGAATAACAGCTCCACGAATAAAATTGTTAATGAAAAAGCCTCTTTAAAGAATCTTCACTTAAACTAACTTAATATATTATTTTTCCAACCGTTATTTGGAATATTAAACATAGACAATTCTTTCGTGTCAATTACTATTAGGGTTAAATTAGGTATTTTTACTGAATTTTTAAGACACCACTTTTGTGTCATTAGTTTAGTGTTTCAAATTTTTATGGTGTAAATCAAATACGTAGTTACGTTATAAAAAGGAAATATATATTCATACATAGAAACAGGTACTTATAAATATTTAAAGTCCCCTACAAACAACATAATGAACCCGCCTGCTTGTAGGAGAACCTCTCTTAATTAACGGACGTGGAATTCCTCAAGTAACATGGCTTCTGTTTGTGGCATAGTACGACCTAAATGCCAACAACCCATACCACCTAACCCGTATTCCCTTACTAGACGAAACTTTAAAAGGAGACTACGCGGGTCTTCAAACCATACTTCATGAAGCGCATCCTTATTGTCAACATAACGAAACCAAGGTGCTGCAACTTTTTTATCGTAGTGAACAGAGGTTTGATACCCTGTATTTAAATCAATTGCAAGTTGTGTGTTTTTTTAAAAAAAGATCCAATCGTAAATTTTTAATTGCCTTTTTGGATTTCTATTCCAAACGACGCTTTTAAGGATAATGTAAATTGATTAGGTAATTATAAAATATATAAAAACAGATAAGGAAGGTGATTTTTTATGGAGAAAAAAATGTTAAACGGACTTTTTACTTTATGCATGGTTTCATTACCATTTTTATTCAAAGGTTCAAAAATGAGGGAAAATTTAGTTGTTTTCTTTTCAAAAGGGGTCTTAGCAACGCTAATAGATGCTTATGTGGTTGGTTCCAAAAGAGTTAAATATCCAGTCCGTCCCTTTCCTAAAATTTTTGGTATAAACATTATTTATAACATGTTGTTTTTCCCACTATTAAGTGTCATTTGGGTTAAACTATCTTATAATGATAAATTAGGAAAAATTATATTGAAAAGCATGATGTTTAGTATCCCGATGAGTTTCGCTCAATGGTACCTAGAAAAAAATTCCAGATTATTCAAATGGAAAAAATGGTCTATATTCCATACTTTTGGATCTGTTAGTTTTACATTATTTACGATAAGAGGATTTGTTGCTTTGATGAAGAGATTGGATAAATTAAAGAATACGTATCTAAATGGAGATACAAATTAAGGTTGATAATATGAAAAAGACACAAAAGTTAGAAGCAGTACTTTGGAGCATAGCCCTACCCGGTTTTGGTCAATTGTTAAATGGGCATTTATTAAAGGGAATTATTTTTATTCTTTTAGAAATCATGATTAATGTTATGAGTTCATTTAACCAAGCAATTATGTTTAGTTTTTTTGGAAAAATAACGGAGGCTAGTAGCGTGATTGAATACCAGTGGCTTATGTTTTATCCATGTGTTTATATGTATGCAATATATGATGCTTATAAATTTGCTGAAGGAGAAAATCCTCAATTATCGTTTCTCCCATTTGCTTTTGGAGCCTATTTTGTCACAATAGGGCTTATATACTCATCTAACTTATTTTTCGGTATATTATTCGGTCCCATCTGGCTACCAATGTTGTTTTTAATACCAGGATTGGCAATTGGATTAATTATTCGTTATGTGCTGTTAAAATTCATTTATTGTTCAAAAACCGAAGGATAGTTTTCATTATGATTCGATTTGTATCATTTTTTCTTATTAAACAAATATCATTTTTCTCCCAATAAAAAGAAAGATGACCCTCTATGGTCACCATCAATTTAATTGTTAGCTCTAAATAAACTAATATAAGCCATATTTTTCAATGATTTGGACTGTTCTCTCTTGCACTTAATACGACATCGAGTCATAACTTTGATCACTAACTGATCCATCTATTCTACAAAGAGTTTCTACCTCCCCTTCGTTAAATGGCTTTCTATTAGTCTTTGTAACTAACATTAAATCACCTCAATCTATCCGATACTATGAAATCTTGAATACTATAATCCTGATTTCCATTTTACTTTAAAAGAAATTACCAATCTAGATTTGGAAGATTCTACTTTTCTGGCTAAAATGTTTCTCAGCCACCTTGACTGTGAATGACCTCGTTCTTTTCGTTTAATAATCTCACTTTGTAATAGTCCCCAATTTTGAAATAATAACGTCCACGATTTCCTACTATCATTGGTACTTCTTCATAGGCTCCTTCTCCTCGATACCTAAGAAGCAACTCGCATGCTCAGCTTTAGGATTGCGGACCTCTCCATAATTCACATTAAAGTTAACCACTTCATTCCCTTTGTCATCTGTTCGGTTAAACCGTTCAGAGACCATCATCAAATCATCATTTTCATAATGCATCCATCCTGATCGCTCATGTCTCCATCCTTCATCATTAGAACCTGATAGAAAGGATATTTCGATTGTTTTCAGGTTTTTTGGCAACTCTTCATTACCTCGTTCTGGAGTGAACTCATACAGCACGACTGTATATCCTTCGACTTCTTCTTTGTGAAGGATGTTGTCGACTTGCTTAACGTTGTCGTATATACATGGGCACCAAAACGGCACCCAGTCAGTAGCAACATATAAACAAATAAGAAAATAAACATTTCTTTTTTCATTTGTTTATCCCCTTTATCCCTTCTCGGGGATGTACGACACTACTCTGCTTTAATTTTATTTAGGCAAGATAAAATTATGTCTGGGACTTATTTTTAAGAACTGTACAACTTTAAAAAAGCAATCCATTGATGAAGTTTTTTATCATTGTATTTAATGACTTCAGTAACTCCATCATAATTTTGATCTAAGCAAGGTGTTTACATTTCCATTACTACCGCCGATCACAATTACATCAGCCATTTTAACAAAAAGCCCATTCTCTACTACACCCGGAATCATATTCAATGTATTATTCACTTCTTTAGTATCTTGTATCTTCTCAAAATAGCAATCCACGATATAGTTCTTATTATCCGTAATAAATGGGGCATTATTTTCCATCCGTAATTTTGGTTTACAACCCAATTTACTGATCTGGTTACAAGTCACTTCCCAGCCAAATTGGACAATCTCTACGGGTAAAGGAAACTGACCTAAACTAGTAACGTATTTCGTTTCATCAATAACTATAATAAATCGTTTGGAAATGGATGCTACCATTTTTTCACGTAATAAAGCTCCTCCACCACCCTTTATAAGTTCAAAATTCGTACTCGCTTCATCCGCACCATCTATTGTTAAATCTAATTCATTGATTGAAGACAAACTTACTAATGGAATCCCTAGTTCCATTGATAGCTTTTCAGTGTTTTTAGAGGTAGGAACCCCTTTAATATCTAGGCCTTTTCTTATTAACTCACCAAGCTTTACAAGTGACCAATAAACTGTTGAACCAGTTCCAAGACCTAAATGCATTCCATCTTTGACATATTCGATTGCTTTTTCACCCGCAAGTTTTTTAGCATTCATAAATTTCCTCCAATAATAAAAGATACTCTTTTAAATAATCCACTTCATTATGTTTAAGTATAAACCTACTCAAAGTTTCTAAACTTAAGATAGTTATTCAGTTTTTTAAAAGTGAGTGGAATGCCACAATATTGGTCTGTATAGTGAATTATTAAAAAGAGCTCACTTTTTATGTCAGCTCAAAGGTCCAAACTTAACATTATTCGATTTAATTATGAAAAAAACATGAAAATTTGACAGTTGTCTCTTTTAGTGCAAATTGTTTTTCTAACAAACATTTTAAATGTACCCAAATATCTTCTCTTTCCTGTTACCCTGCCTGACTTTACGATAACTAATAAATCAGTCATAGCATCTTTTTTAAAGTTTCGATAGGCCATTTCTGCAACTGACTCGCAGCTTATAAGCATTTCTCTTAAAGACCGGGTAATCCAGGGTTTTGAAAGGTCATTGTTTCCCGCTCTCTGGTGCCAGTTCACGATCAAGTTTTCACCCACTACACAGATACTCTTAGCGTGCTTGAAGATCGGATGATTCTCAATGTATGTCTCATCTTTATGAGTAACATAGTGACGAACACCTTTAACGACGAACAACCAGTGTTCACGGCTCGTATCATTGTCTAGAATTGCTTTCGTACAGCCATTTATAAAGTCTGTTTCTCACTTCGAAAACTTTCTCATTCCCTACACCTCTCTTGACTTTTTACAATAACTGTTATTTTTCTAGTTTTTTTGACAAAATTCTTCTAATAAAAGAAAACAATCAAAAATTGTCCAGTAGATAACAGAACGTGTGTTCGTATATACTTTTCATAAGGAGCGATATTATGACCATTCGTGATCGAGGAAATATCAAGTGGACGAGTTTGATGCTACCTGAGCATGTGAAGGAATTAAGGAGGTATATAAATGAGGAATATCATGATATTCCTGAGCATAGTATCGATGAGCAGCAACTGGAAGGAATCAACGAGTTGGTACTTGAAGCGATGGAACATAACTTTCCGTTAACGTTTGTTGTTTACCTAAAAAAACTCCTGAATACAATAAGCGGCCATATTCATTACATCGAACCGCATAAGATGGAGTTTCGTATTAAGAGTCTAGACAATGATATAAAGTTAGTCCCTTTTTCAAAAGTAAAAGCTATACATAAATATGAAGAAGCAGTGGACTAGCTTTAGTCCATTGCTTTTCATCCCTATTTTACAGATGAACATTACCCTTATATCTTTTATTTCAAGAATTTCTGCAAATAAAAGAAACAACAACTCTGGAATACCCCAATTTACTCTTCCAAAAACTATTCCCATGTTTCCATGTATTCGTTATTTCTTATAAAAATAATATAAATTCCATGATATTAGGAACTTTACAGTACTGTACGACATACACTGTTACTAAAATCGAGGTGATTGCATGAGCGATTTAATTCTTTCTCTTAAGACTGAACTTCGCAGAGGAACGCTTACGTTAGCGGTACTCAGCCAGCTTCAATCTCCCCAATACGGGTACTCCCTTGTTCAACGATTAGAAGAAAACAATGTATCTATAGACCAAAGCACATTATATCCATTACTGCGAAGACTCGAGAAACAAGAACTGTTAACAAGTGAATGGGATACAACCGAAAACAGACCTAGAAAATATTACATGCTAAGTGATTTTGGAAGGGAAGTATTTCAGCAGCTGAAGGAAGAATGGCTCCAGACGGCAATGCAATTAAATTCGATGTTGCAAGGAGGAATTTCAGAATGAATTTGATTGAATCATATATTAGTGAAGTGACACGTCGGCTACCTAAAAAAATGAGGGAGGACATAGAGCTGGAACTAAGATCGACGATCGAGGATATGCTGCCAGATGATTTTACCGATGAAGATGTGAAGAACGTCCTTATGAAGCTAGGTGATCCAGCGAATATGGCAAACGAGTATCATGCCAAACTACGGTATATCATTGGCCCGCTATTCTATGAAACTTATATCAATGTATTAATAGTAGCGGCCACATTTTCAGTCGTCATCAACTGTATCGTCCTTTTCGTGAATGGCATCTTCACTTTTGATGGAGAAACATCCCTGTTCACTTATATTGGAGGGCTTCTTCTAAAGATTCTCCTTTCTAGTTTAAATAATCTTGCCTATGTTTTCTTCTGGGTTACGATCGTTTTCACTTTTCTAGAACATGCTGGTGTTTCAACTGAAAAGGTGTATACAAAAAGAAAACCATGGACGCCGGATGAACTTGTGGAATTACAAAAAGTTAAGCAACATAGACAGATCCCAAAATGCGAAGTCTTTTTCAGTTTGTTTTGGACTGTGCTATGGGCAACGATCTTACTGAATGCATCAGATCTATTAGGATGGTATGAACAAACGGGTAAAGGGTTAGAGGGGTTGCGGCTTGAGACTCAGCTTTTTAATGGCGATGTATTGCTAATGTATGCACCCTACTTAATTCTCCTGATTCTCATTGAAGTCGGGCTAGCCATCTACAAGTTTTTTATTGCCAGATGGACCAAACAGCTCGCTTATCTAAATATGCTGTACCATTTCTTTTCTGTTGTACTGCTGCTCGTGATGTTAAACGACTCAGCATTATTTAACGAGAAATTTATTAAAATCATGACCACAAGCTTTAAAACAAATCTAAGCTGGCTCACTGTTACCATTGCGGGTTTCATGATTCTTGCATCAATTTTAGATATCGTCTCTGGTTTTAATAAAGCTAGAAAAGCCCCGTTTGAGATCAATCAAATAATTAAACATTAAAATGATTAAAAGGGCTCTTTTATTACTTTTCCTTATATAGAATTTCGACGATCACTTATTCCACATTTTTGTTATGGTTCGCAATCTGGAGTCTGGATAAGTACCTTGAAGTTCATGATGCCATTCACGATCCTAAGCAAATCAAAAAGCAAATTAAAGAGATTTTTAGTTAGGGGGGTATCATACAAAAAAGCCCGGGTGTCCGTTCCCAGGTGTAAAATTAGACTTCTATGAATCATAACCAGTTCATAGGGTGAGACATCAAAATTATTCTTTTTATGTTAGTTAACACCTGGCCTAATAATAATTTAATCAACTCTCCTTTACCTTTTTAAATAAAAAACCGCATCATTGGCAGACCAGCTGCATAAGCATCATGCCCTTTAATGAAAGAACAAAGCGATTTATTCGACTACAGCGCAAACGGAAACGGTCCTTCAGCCCTTATTAAAACCTTTTCAGCAGCTTTTTGATGAAACCCCGGTTAAATCAAAAGTCCAGAAATTCACCAATATGATATGCTGCTTTTTAAGGACCTTATCATAAAAAGCTAAAGAGGCTAATTTTCGAAGACATTTTCTCGCCAGCCTCTTTTTTGTACGTTTTCCTGGTTTCTATAAGACAATACATATTTATATCAGGTATGAATAATTAAATCCTCAGATTCCAAAACTAGTTTAAAGTCTGAATGGCGAATTCTATTGGTGACATAAAATGGTTATCTCTTTAAGCTTGTTTATAACCTGGTTCCTGATTGGGATATTGGTTCCCATTTACAAAAAATCTCATAAACAACAACTAGCTTTTGTATTTTTATTTGTCGAAATAATAAACAGTAACGTTCCTTATCTGCTTGGTGATGCATTCCACTTTTACAAGATAACCAATGACATGCGGTTATATATTTCATTTTCTCTATATCAAACGATAACAATTCCAGCATTATATACAATTACAATCTACTTATATCACCAAGTAACTTCTATTCAGAAAAAAGCCGCTATTCTGTTGATTTTTATAGTTGTAACCGCCCTTTTAGAATATCAGATCTTCAGTTTAAAAATCATTGAATCAAGTGGATTTTGGAAGTTAGTTGTCTTAATCGTGTATCGGTTGCTTTTACTTTTCCTATCTATCTTCGCTTTAAGAGGATTTAAAAGGATGTGCAAAAAGTAATGAGAAATAATATGCCTTTCACTGAAAAAGCTTTTGATTTCAATGATTATTTTATCATCGCATCCATTTTGATTTTATACGCCATCATGTATTTGCTGCCAAAGCGGTTACCCGTTTCAACTACAGTTTTGTTAATGTTATTTGCTACAGCGGTCCCTATGGTACTAGATAATGCGATTGGAAGTCATTCTATTGACCTTTACGATATCATGGACGGTCCAGCATATTCGGTCATGGATTATACAGCCTATCTTTTATATGCACCCTTTGGTTATTTCTTCATTTACTTATATGTATTGTTCAGTGTGAAAGGTTTCGGAAATGCTTTTTATATTATGACCTTTTCATTGTTTGGTATTGCATTTGAATGGGTTTGTTCCCAGGTGGGTGTCTTTCATTATAAGGATGCTTATAATACCTATTATTCTTTTCCGATCTATCTGATGACACAAACCGGGTTCTTGCTGTTCTATAAATCCATTTCATCATATAGGGAAAAGAACGAAGTGTAAAAAAGCTGTTATATCTTGGAAGCCTGATAATTATGGATAAAAGGTATTTGAATACAAATAATAAAAGCATTAATCAATTTGGAGGTTAAGTATGCGTACTGAAACTGGCTTCGCCGCATTAATTTTCTTTGCTATCTTAGGTCTCATTACTACTTTTATATTTAGCACGGTTCTTATCTCAAAAGTTAATAATTTAACAGAGTCCATAAAAAAACCAACCTATTAAGTGGTAATGACAAGTTGATGAATTTACAACAATAAGTTTCTAATTTAAATGCTCGACATATTTTTTAAAAATTTTAATAAAATCTATTCTAGTAAAATGACTATTTGTAACAACAACCCATGCTTCTATAGCTTTAACTCTCTATCTAGCAAAGTAAAATTAAAAAAGGAAACCGAGCGATATGCTCCGTTTCCTTTTCCTGTTGTCTAAATTTTCTGGTCCTCAACCACCTAGATTGTGAATGACCTCTTCCTTTTTGTTTAATGTAATAATCTCCAATTTTGAAATTATCTCGTCCACGATTTCCTTTAATCATTGGTACTTCTTCATTGTTCTGCTTAAGGAGAAACTGGCCATAAAGATCTACGAATTAGAGAGAAGCCTTTTATCGTTTTTAGAGAATAAAGGTGGTATACAGACTTTTAATAAAAGGCTTATGGATTATAACGACCAACATACAGATTTAAGAAAAGTGCTAATAAAATATGTGTAAAGATAAAAAAGGACGCTTCCTAAAGCAGTTCCTTTATTTTTCCTGTTTTAACATGGACATGATCCATTCTTTTAAATCTATAAAGCGGAAATGTTTCGGAGCAGATTCTATTCCTGTTACAATCATAGGGACTAAAGAGTCATCCTTATGCAGGGCTCCGTGGCTTGCACCTCCTACATGTGTCGGAGAACCTTCTCCGATCAGTTCATATCCTGGCTTGACCGTAATAATGATGTATTCTCCTTCATG
This sequence comes from Fictibacillus barbaricus, assembly GCF_014635025.1. Classification (GTDB taxonomy): domain Bacteria; phylum Bacillota; class Bacilli; order Bacillales; family Fictibacillaceae; genus Fictibacillus; species Fictibacillus barbaricus. The sequence continues at coordinate 22,175 of NZ_BMCE01000002.1, forward strand.
AGAATAGAACGAGGTGTACAGCCTCCCTAGTCCATCTGGAAAGTTGCCGAAACGGATTTGTTTATCGGTAATGTTCAGGTCGAGGATGTCGTGCGATCCCTCTATGTTCCAGGTTTGCCCGTACTCATCCCGATATTCTCCCTCAGGCTGGAAGATCAGTTCACCTTCTTTCTCACCTGAAATCACATGTACCTTTTCTCCTTCCCTCCATGCGATCAGGTCGATCCTGCTTTCTTTTTGAATCGTTTTGGCAACCTGACCGAGTGATAACTGGTTTATATCAAGTGAATAAATAAACGCCATCCGTTCGTTGACAGCTAAAACAATTTCATCATCCGCTGTGACTCCCTGCCGTAGCTTCACGATTCGATAATCATCCAATACGTTTCTCAGATCGACAAGTGCTTCATTCCGGTCCTGTTCAATATACGCCTGACCGTTGTCACCTAAAATAATCCATATGTTGTCACGAATAGCATCTTCCCTTGATGGGAAGCTGTTTAAGATTTCAGCAAGATGGTCATCTGCTTTCTTTATTGCGTTAACATCATCCGGCCCGTTCTTATGTACACTTTTATCCCCATCAGGAAAATAAACAAGCGAAAAGTCAGGGAGGTTATTTTCCTGAATCAGGTAAATAAGTTCCCTCGCGCTAAACGCATCATGAAATCCATACTTTCTCCAAAAATAGTGTAAACGGTTAGATGGATCCATTTTTGACAATGCTCCATATGAAAAAATGTAAGGAGAATTTACATGTATGGTCTTAGGACTCCCTGTCAGCCATGCGATTATACGAGGCACTTTTAAAGAACGGGTTGCGCTCCCTCTATACATTAATGTGTTAATAGACGCCGAACGCTTATCCAAAAGAGATACTTCTTCATGAATGGTTTTCACCCCATCCGCCAAATGAACATTATTCAGATTATATAAAATATCATGCATAGACTGATACAATCCAAGCTTAAAGAGTTCCCGGATATGGCTGCCGTAGTTGATGATCCTCTTTTCAGCCTGATGATACCAAACCAATGCAGGCACTTTATGCTGATCACTGTACACACCCGTTAACAGTGTACTGTCCACATTAACTGACATCGTAGGAAACGGGCTGATCACTTCTGGATAGAAACGGCCATGATCCATAAGAAATTTAAACGTCATGGCCTGCCCATTTGAGATCGCCTTCTGCAAAGGCGCAGTCATTAAAGAATCCAGTAATAGAACGATTACACGTTTATTTGTCTCATTTCTCGTTGCCAAGGAGCATTCTCCTTTCCTTTTCATTAAATAGAATTCTATGTATTTCGCCTAAGTAAGGTATCAACCAGTTATGTTTGAATGGTATTTAATTGTTAGTTTTACAAAATTATAGAAATATATCCTCTCGCCGATAATAAGTGCCTCTTTCCCTCTTTCAATTCCCTTCACAAACTGGTTTGCGATAAAGCTTGACTATTGATTGCTTATTTAAATTTATTCAATCAATAATGGCCATTAGGTAAAAAGGACAGACTAATAATAAACCTCTTTATCCAATATTTTTTATTTAAGGTGGGGTAACAATGAAGTGGGTCATCAAATCAAAGCATTTAAATGAAGAAAAAAAGATAATTGGATTAGAATTGCAGGATGCAGATGGCTCATTCGATGCCAATGTCAGATGGGACGGAGCTATGGAAATTCACATTCATTCCATTACTGAAGAATATAACCAGATCGCAGATACCATACATACGTCCGATATTGATGGACTAATAGCCAAATTACAAGGATTAAAAAAGGTATGTGTAGATTATCTTGACGATTGGAAATAAGAGCAGGCTCAACATTGAGAAATGTGCTAACCCCTCCTGCTGTTTACTTGGATAAACTCATACTAAAATAAATACTTGTTATAGAAGGAGATTAAAATGAAACATAAAAAAAATGACCGGATTAATACAGTTTCCCATGATAATCCGAATACTCGACAAAATAAAGAAGAAATTTTATACGTCACATTCCAAGATATGGAATTAGATACGAATGTCAATGAAGACCCGATTCGGGAAGGATTATTGGATGAATCAATGGATTCGTTTTTAGAATCAAAAGGAAAACAGTAATTTTAATTTTGGAATTTGGAGGTGAATGCAAATAATGAGTGGAATACAAGAACTGATTCAAACAAGCTTGGTAAAAAAGTGGAAAGAAATGAAACACTCTACTTACGGGAAAGGTTTTCAGAAGATGTTTATATGTTTAACATAGCAAAATATCATGAGGTTGAAGACTATGGGATGAAGAGGTTAGATTCTGAAAGACGCTGTCAATAAAGCTGATAAGTAAGTGGAAAGCCTTGTTATATTGCATGGCTTTTTATAATTAAAGACTCATTTTTAAGGTTAAACCGTCAGCAAAGTTTTGGTTCTTTTCGTTGCCCTGAAAATGGTACTTCCCCTTCTTGAAGAAATGCACCTAATTGTTGAAGATCAATTGGTTTTAATCTAAAAGCAAGATTAGTCATTATGTATATGAATTTCCTTAGCTTCTACCTCTCTGGTATCTTCTTTTTTGCTTATTTTATCGGAACTAACAAGTACTATTTTTAGATTTGCTCCTTCTGAAAGCTCATTAGCATTCAATTTCTTTCCGTTCTCGTTGAAGAATGCTGTTTTACCTGTAACAAGCACTTTACAAAGATAACCCAAGTCTTTAACATTATTTTCTCCTTTGTTCACTTCATCAGAACAATCCACAATAAGATAACCTTTTTTGTTCTCAAAAAGTTTCCCCTCAAAAGAGCTTGTACCTGAGCAACCAAATAAAAGTATGCAAATGTTCATTAAAATAAAACCGTACTTCATCTTTGTATCTCACCCTTCTGCCCTTAACTTCCATCAAAAAAGGCACTTCTCCTTCTTGAAGAAATGCACCCGATTGCTTAATAAAACCGTATTAAATTTCCTTTTTAAAAGAAGTTAGAGATAGGTTTTCTGTTAATCTTGTTTCTCCTGTTTTTAAAAATCCATTTTCCAAATAGAAGGTTACTGCTGGTGTATTTTTGGATCCAGTTGACACTATTATTGTTTCAATTCCTCCCTTATTGCTTTCAATGAAATCCAATAACATCTTGGCAATTCCTTTTCTAAAATGTTTAGGATGCACCATTAACCTATGGATATCAATTACACCCTTTTCTGCTTTTATAGAAATGACTCCGCATAACTCTTCATTTAAGTAATAGCCAAAGAAAGTCTCTCCACATTGTTGTAGCGTGTCAACTGTGTCTTTTAATGGCGGTATTTCATAAAAGTCAATTATTTCTGCTTCTACCTTATATGAAGATATTTGAATATTTAATACTTCTTTGGCAAGTTTAGAATTAGTAATATCAATTTTTTTTATCAAAACTTTCCCCCATTTACTTTTCCTATTTAATTTTAAAGTAGTTAAGTTTAAGCACAAACCAATATCATCTAAACCTTAACATATATATCCAATTTTCTGAAGACTGTTGTTTAACAATCTGCCCCTTAAACTGAAGAAAGAGCATCTTTTATTAACTCTGCAACTAACCTGCCCCGTTAATTTAAGTGGATTCCTTCACAATTTTCTTTTTAGGGTTATTCCACAATCTGGCCCGTTTGCGGAATAAGTTTCTTAACTGGCTTAAGGTTTATGAATAATATTTCAAAAAGTATTCCATAATGAAAAAACCCTTGGAATTTATTTTCCAAGGGAGTGAAACACTTTATTATTCAGTAAAGAACTTTTTTGTATTTTCACAAATGTTTTAGTTATGTCAGTAACCATAATGCTGTATTTTAGAAAGCTCCCAAGCGTTTTTTTGAATAAACAATCATATACTTTCCAAGAATGCCAATCAGTATGTTATACTGTTAACAAACCTTTAATGCTTTAAATGATTTACTTTGCCTGTACCATCTCCCTGCTCAAATTTTTGAGCGGGGTTTTTTATTGAGTTTTCTATAACAATAAAAAAACAGGCTCTATAGAGAGCCTGTTAATATAATTTATTTAAAATTATACTTTTTGAACGTTAGCAGCTTGAGCTCCACGAGCACCTTGCTCAACTTCAAATGTTACTTTTTGGCCTTCGTCTAAAGACTTGAAGCCATCTGTTTGGATTGAAGAGAAATGTACGAATACGTCATCTCCATTTTCGCGTTCGATAAATCCAAAACCTTTTTCTGCGTTAAACCATTTTACTGTACCTTGTTCCATTTTTGTTGCCTCCCAGTGCGTTGCCACACAATGTATTACTATCCTTGCCCAAATCTATTCTCAAGAAGGAAAATTATATCTCAAACTATCGATTACACCGAACAAAAATAATTCTATTTTCATTATAACAGTAATTAGAAGATATTGCAAAAGAAAAAGGATAACGATGTTTAATAATTTCTTTAATTTTTTGAGTATCAAACAACATTATAACCTCCATTGTTTCATTATTTTTCTAGGTAATAGTCAAAAGACTTCACAATGGTGTTGGCACTGTGACTTGTTGGTCAAAATTTATTTGTAAAAGTTGTCCAGCATGAACCAAACCACTTCCAAAACCGTACATAAGTACTCGGTCTCCATTTTTGACTTTTCCTCCACGGATTCCAAGGTCAAGCGCTAAAGGTATTGTAGCAGCAGAAGTATTTCCAAAGTTGACCAAGCTATAAAGAGTTTTTTTGATTGGGTATTCTAATTTTTCGCAAATCGGCTCTATCAACCGTAAGTTAGCACTGTGAGGTATAAACCAATCAACTTGATCTAAACTCGTTTGTGTTTTTTCTGAAATCTGTCTAATACTATCCGGAACATTCCTTACAACCCATCGAAAAACTTCTCTACCATTTTGTACAAGGTATTGAGTATCTATTAACTCAATATCATTGACCTTTTTTGATAGTCCAGAACGATATACATGTTGTGCTCCTCTTCCATCACTTCCCAGATGGAAGCCAATGAAGCTTTTTGATTTTTCATCCCTTTCAACTAATACAGCTCCAGCACCATCACCAAATAATATACATGTATTTCTATCGGTATAGTCTGTAATTTTAGAGATTGTATCTGCTCCAATAACGAGTATCTTTTTGTGGAGTCCAGATGCAATATAGCAGTGTGCAGTATGCAATGCATAAACAAATCCTGCACATGCTGCACTTAAATCTATGGCACCTGTTTGGGATATTTTCAATCGATCCTGTATGATACTTGAGACAGATGGAAATGGAAAATCTGGTGTGCTTGTTGCCACAATAATCATATCTACATCTTCGACTGTTTTATTATATCTTTGCATTAAATCTTTTACAGCAGAGACACACAAGTCACTGGTATATTCATCAGGACGGGTTATTCTACGTTCGTGAATTCCGGTTCTTTGAATAATCCACTCATTATTTGTATCAACCATTTGCTCAAGATCAAAATTTGTTAATCTTCTTTCGGGTACATATGTCCCTATAGCTGTTATTCTTGCTCCTAACATTCACTCCACCTCTATTTATTGTAAGTTAGTATTAATACCTGGTACTAATTATAACCATATTTATCCTTATTTCAAGAAAAGAAGACTCTTCATGAAAATTAAGCCTTCTGCTCTGTTTGATTAAGTGTAATACTCACATTCTAACGAAAATACCTCTATAATCTTTTAGTTCGATCCTAAACAATCTGGCCCTTTTCTGGAATAACATGACTACCGTTTTTAAAACAACAACAGTAATATAAGGTATTGTTTATGTTTGGCTACCATCAAAAAGTATTCTTAGTGACAGGGTAGTTGTTACATTAAAGGGAGTTCCGAACATTTCGAAACCCCCTTGGGTAAATACGCTCAAAATTCAATAAGATAATCTTCCTCAGACTGGAATGTGACGCAAAAATCCTGAATTTCACCGAATGAATTTTTTTATTGCTCCCTTTACTACATTAAATCTTAACTACGAAAATTCATCTTGTTTATAGTGTACTTGAGTTTTTAGTAGCTTGATGCAATTGATCTTTTCGCATCTTAACTTGCCGAAGCTGATATTGTCCATAAAAAATTAAGCCCACAAGTACAAATAAAGAAGAAGACAAAAACATACCACTGTATCCAATATAATTTGCAATGGTACCTAAGACAAAAGCTCCCCCTGCGATACCTAAATCAATTGACATAAAATAAGTAGCAGTAGCCGCACCTCTACGTTCAGAAGGCACAGCATCTATTACAAGCGCTTGTAAGCTCGGTTGTATAGATCCTAATCCGAGACTTATTAGAAATGCTGAAAGCAAAAAGATAGTAAAGGTATTCGATTGACTTAACACAAACGTTCCTACGATACACAATAACATTCCCGGATAGATGACAAAAGAAGCTCCATATTTATCGGATATTTTTCCAGAAAGAGGCCTTATTACTAATAACACAAGTGAATAAACAGCAAAAAAGTACCCTGCTGCTTCTACCATCTCTAATTCTTTTGCATAAAGAGAAATAAACGATACTATGCCACCATATACAGATACGATCATGACAGAAACAATACAGATATGTAATACTTTTGGTTCGACAAGTTTTTCAATAAGAGATAGTTTTTGGTCTCCACGCTCTTTTTGTGTATGCTCTTCAACTTTTATCAGACTTCCTAAGGTGGCGCTAATCCCGGCCAGAACACAACTAAAAATAAACAAAACATTAAAACTTCCGTTATTCATAACCCACAACCCTACGGAAGGTCCTATTACAAGGGATAAACTGATGAAAGCACCATAATAACCAATTCCCTCAGCACGACATTCAGATGGCACTACATCAGCTGCCATTGTTCCTGATGCAGTTGTAGCGATTCCAAAACTAAACCCATGTATGAACCTTAAAAGAAAAAATAAAAGTAGACCTGGAATAGTTATATAGAAAAACATTAATATAAAAAAAGCAATACGGGCGAACAAAAATACTTTCTTTCTCCCGATTTCATCCAGCCACTTCCCGGCAAGAGGACGGGCAAATATCTGGGCTGTTGTAAAAAATGCGATAATTAACCCCACTTGTCGTTCTGTACCATCCAGATGTTCCACTAAGAAAACAGGCAACGTTGGTAACAACATATAAAAGCTAGTAAACATAAAAAAATTACTAAAACACAGTAGTAAAAAATTCCTATTCCATAATTTGTTATTATGCATCATTTTATCCTCATTCCGGCTTTCTTGTATTTTAACGCTAAAATTTGTAACCATTCTTATTCTATAATCCTGCCCGTTTGTTCAATAAGTTCAATAAAAAAGAGCACTTCTCCTTCCTGAAGAAATGCACCCGATTGTGGAATAACTCATTACAACCAACTTGGCGGGCGTTAGAGAGTTCTATGGAAATGCAGGATGAAATTTAACTTAAAAACAACAAGACAACTTAAAAAGTAATATCATCTTTTACAGATCTTGTTCTATAGAAATTTCCGTTAACTAAAATAATACCCCCAACGATAAACAACCCACCAAGTATTATGTACGACTCTAAGCGCTCCCCGAGTATAAGCCAACCCGAAACAACACCAAAAAAAGGAGCTAAAAATAAATAAGCACTGGTCCTGCCTGGGTCACCTTTTTGTAAGAGATAGTACCAAACAGCAAACTGGACTATAGAGGACATAATAACCAGCCATGATAGGATGAACAAAAAATTAAAAGTGAAAATTAAAGCTGGATTTTCAAAAAGAAAACTGCAACCAAAAAGGACTAAGCCCCCAAATAGCATTTGATATGCGGATAAAACCCATGTGTCAAATTGTTGTCCCCACGTTTTTGCGAGTATTGTCCCGACAGCCCAAGATATTGCTGAGACAAATCCAAATAATGTACCTATTCTTAATTCCAGGTGACTACCCATTGTAATAAATACACCTACAAAACCTAAAATAACACCCAACCACTGAATATTATTATATTTTATTTTTAAAACTAACGTACTTATAACTACTACCAATAGGGGATTTAAAAAAGTGAGAATAGAAGATTCACCTGCCGTGATGGTTCTTAAACTCATGAAAATACAGCCCATAACCCCTGTTGTTTGAAAAAAACCAATTATAAAGATCATGATCCACGAATTAGTTGTTTTAGGATGAGGTCTCTTTAGTATCCTTACAATTAATGCCATTATTACCCCAGCTAGTGAGAATCGAAATGCTGCCAATAAAAGAGGCGATGAATAAACTAATCCCATTTTCCCTATGGCAAATGAAGATCCCATTAACGCCGTTGTTATTATTACTAATAATCCAAAAATATACTTATTCATGAGATCCTCCTGCATTTTGATAAATTACCATAATTGCTTCTCTCCTTTTATTCTAAGATTAATAACTCCTTTATTTGTTCATTGTATATCCCAGATATTTAAAGTATCATCGAAATATGGAATACAAATAATGAGGTGAATTCTTTATGAATGGAAGTCCTAATATCGCAGAAATAGCTTCTCTATTAGCCGATCCATCCAGAGCAGAAATATTAATCAGCCTTTTAGATGGCAGATTTCATACAGCTAGTGAATTGGCTCTCCTAGCAAAAATCAAACCTCAAACTGCCAGTTTTCATTTGTCCAAACTAAGTAAAAGCAAAGTGATCAAGATGGAAAAACATGGACGTTTTCATTATTATCATTTGGCGAATCAAGAGGTCGCACAATTATTAGAGTCCTTCCTCACTATCTCACGTCCGGTTGAAATAAGATCATTCAAACAAAATGTGCAAACAACAGCCTTATGTGAAGCTAGAACTTGTTATGATCATTTAGCTGGGAAATTAGGAGTAGGTTTAACAGAATCTATGGTCAAAAATGGATATTTGATAAAAACTGAGGAACAGTTTGAAGTTACAGAAAGTGGAAATCTATTATTTTCTGATTTAGGATTAAACTTGTCTTTATTAAGAAAGAAACGACGCTCATTTTCACGAGTTTGCTTGGATTGGAGTGAAAGACAGCACCACTTAGCAGGTACGCTAGGGAGTGCACTGGCTAGTCATTTTTTTGATAATCAATGGATCACTCATATTCCTTCTACTCGGGCTGTTAAAATTACTAGTAAGGGAAAAGCTAGTTTAAAAAGGTATTTTGACTATCAATTGTAATTTAATAAAAAAGCACTTACCTTATTACAGATAAGCACCCTTTGAAGGGTGGATAGTTTAAAAAGAAAATCATCCACATTATAAAAAAAGCCCCTCTCCGTAAAGAGGGCTTTTTAATTCTATTCATAGTATTTACCTAAAATTCTATTCATTTCATCAATATTTTTTGAAAGTTTATCTACTTCCTTGGAAAATAAATCATCATATATTAATACATCATCTATTCCATTATATATTTCTACAGTTTTTAAAACCTCTTTGTTTTGTGTAATACTATTTAATATATTCTTCTTAAGTGCTAAAGTATCTTCATATTTTACATCTTTATTAATAATTTTTTCTCTAGCTGTATCTAGACGTCTATTGAGTTCATAATTCTCTTCGAGTCCATTTTCGAGAACATACCAATCACTTCTTGCAAATGCATCTGTTGTCTCCCCAGCTTTGGAAATATGCTTACGTGTATCTTCTAATAAAGGAAAATATTCCTTATCTAAATACTCCCTAAATGCATAGAATTCATTAGTTTGCTTTTTTGTGGAGATAATTTTGGTACTTATTATTGTGCCCCCTACTGCTACTATAACAAGTAATCCTATCAATAACCATTTCTTCATTTTCTCTACCCCTTAATCTCTTATCTAAGATGTCATACTGTAACATAATATCACTCTGTAATTGCAATAAACAGATATTTTTCACACCGCTATTTACTTAATCTAACTACTAACGGGAAAAAAAAATTCAGACAATCTCGATATTAATGTACAGGACGATTAGTAACACCCTTTCCTTTTTGAAGAAACGCACCCGATTGTGGAAGAATGATTCTTCCACCACTCCCTTATTATTTTATATTGGAATTAACTATACAATTAGCAACAATTATATTTAGTTTTCTAAAAATGTGGGTAAGTGGGATCGCTTCCGCCTCTATAATATCCTTATAAAGGTCGTTTAGGGGTAAACTCAATTTGGTTTATCCTGAGATCCAATTAAAAAGAGCACTTCTCCTTCTTAGAGAAATGCACTGATTAGAATAAAAACTCCAAAACGATAAAACGCTAAAACAGCTCAGCAGACTCCTCTGATCTTAGATTTATAATAGTAGTAAGATGATGATGGATTAAGCCCTCTTACAAAGTTCAAAAATCCCCTACTATTTTTGTCCCATGAACTTCTCTTATATTTAAATTATCCGTGATATAATGAAGATTCTTATCAGAGATTCCGCCGCCAGGTAAGATAATTATTCTTCCTGCCGCATAATCCACATATTCCTTTAACCTAATCATGTTATGTTCAATAGGTAAATTATTAGGTCCTCCGTGAGTTAATATTCTATTCACACGATGTTTCACTAGCCAATCAATAGCATCAAATTGATATTCATGTTGGATTTGGTCAAACGCCATGTGAAAGGTGATATCCAACCCTTTTGCATCATCTAGGAGAGTAAGCATTGCATCCTCATCAATCCAACCTGAATCAGTTAAACAGCCTATCACCACTCCATCTGTTCCCAACTGTTTAAAATGAGCAATATCATTCTGCATAATCTCTATTTCTTCTTTATTATAAATAAAGCTTCCACCTCTGGGTCTGATCATTGTCATAACCTTAATATTTTTGCTTTTACAGTATTGAATGGTTTTTGAAGCCACCCCATGACTAACCGTGGTGCCGCCAACAGATAGATTATCACAAAGTTCAATGCGATTAGCACCCCTTATTATTGCTTCAGGAACAATTGTAAAGTTCTCTACACAAATTTCTTTTAACATAGTCACCCACCCTGCATAATCAATAATCAATCTAGTTACAAAACCACCAACTCGTATCAAGATTTATCATAAGTTCTTTCAAGAAATAGCTTTTCCTGAATCGTCCGTACGTCATTCTCGGCATCATTCTTCATAATAAAAGGTTTCAAAGTTTTTAAACTAGTTATTGTTTCTTTATCAGTATAGCCAATTTGTACGTAAGTCCTCTGTTGGGTTGGTAAAAGCGTATTAATATAATATTCATTAACATCATCAAGTAAAGCACAAGCAACCCTCTCTTTTTAATAAGGGAGGGTTGCATTTTTATGTAGAACCGTTAAAATTCAATGCCTTTAATGGCAGATACTCCTTCATCATAATAATGCTTGACGGACTGCATCTCCGTCACTAAGTCGGCTATATCGGTGATCTCCTTTCTGGCGTTCCTTCCGGTTAAGACCACGTGCATAGCGGGCGGACGGTTTAGGATGCTTGCAACGACTTCATCCAGCGGCAGCACATCGTCAATCGGGAATTTATCAATGGAAAGCGCATTGTTGATCTCATCCAGCACAAGCATATCGTAGTCTGGTGATAAGAGCTTTTCCTTTGCAAGGATCCAGGATTCTTTTAATGCTTCCCGATGTTCCTCAGGTGTCTTTGTCCATGTAAAACCAATGCCTGTCTGAATCATCTCGATGCCCATCTTATCAAACATCAGTTTCTCGCCATACGTTCGGGATGGTGATTTAATGAATTGCAGGATCAACACTTTCTTTCCTCTGCCGGCGGCTCTAAGAGCTAACCCTAAAGCAGCCGTTGTCTTTCCCTTTCCATGTCCTGTATAAACGAGTGTCATTCCCCTTTGAGTCATGCTAACACTTCTTCCTTTTTATCGAACCACCGAATTTTTTCTCTAAGCTGCACCACTTCTCCGACGATGACCATCGAAGGATGAGAGATGGCTGCTTCTTCGACCATCTTTTCAATCGTCTCCAGTGTCCCTGTTACCGTTCTCTGCCGGGGAGTCGTCCCCCATTCAATAACTGCCGCGTGTGTGTCCGGACTCTTGCCGTGGGTGATAAGCTCACTGCAGATATTCTTCAAGTTGCCGATGCCCATATAAAAAGCGATCGTATCACTGCCTTCTGCCAGTGCTTTCCAGTTAATGAAGTCTTGTCCTTTTTCTTTCCGGCCATGACCTGTAACGATCGTAAAAGAACCGGCATGATCTCTATGTGTGACAGGAATGCCCGCATAGGCAGGTGCCGCGATTCCTGAGGTGACACCAGGAACGATTTCGAACGGTATATCGTGCTCAGCCAATATTTCGGCTTCTTCTCCAACTCTTCCGAACACACAAGGGTCACCTCCTTTTAAACGGGTAACGACTTTTCCTTCATTCGCTTTTTCAACTAAAAGCTCGTGGATCTGTTCCTGGATAAGCGCGTGTTTGCCCGGCAGTTTCCCGCAATAGATCAGTTCTGCCGTTTCTTTGGCATAGTTTAAGAGCTCTTTGTTGATCAAGCGGTCATAGGCGATAACATCCGCTTTTTTGATACATTCCATCCCATGAACCGTAATGAGCTTCGGATCTCCGGGACCTGCTCCAACGAGGTACACCTTACCTTTATTCAAAACACTCATCCCCTCTCTATACATAATCCGAGAAATCTCTCTTCTCTCTCCTTATGGGAAAGATTCAAGAATTCCTCATCCAAAATTTCAGTCAATATCCTTTTCCTTTTATCTGGATCCTTTATAGAGGTTCGTATATACTTACGGCATTGATCCAAAAAATCAAGATATTCGCCAAACGTATCGTCATAGACAGAGGAAAAGCCGGCCGTGATCTTTTTTGCCATTCCAGGACTAGCTCCTGATGTAGAGACAGCGATCGTTAACTTTCCCTGTCGAAAAAGAGAAGGCAGGATAAAATTCCCTTCTCCTTGGTCATCACTCCGGCAGAAGAGCTGTTGATCTGTGATGGAATCTTGAACACTCTGATTGACTGCCCTCTCATTTACTGCTGTAATAACAAGGAATGCCCCTTTTATATCTGCTGGTTCAAAACTTTTTTGTTCCCATTTTATCGTTTTATCCGTTGCCAGTCGTAAGAGCTTATCTGTAACTTTTGGACTGATCACTAAGATATCAGCTCCAGCCTCCAGCAACCCCTTGATTTTTCGCTCTGCTATTTTGCCCCCCCCGACCACAACCGCTCTCTTGCCTTTCATTTTCAGCATGACTGGATAATAGTTGTCCATTTCAGCACCTCCCTGCTGGCTAAACGTTTTGACACCTTTGCTCGCTGTAGGCTTTCATCTGTTGATAGATAAGTTCAAGGTTCACATGTCTGCGCACTTGTGAGGCTAGTTTATCAAAGTTCTTCTCTCTTAATCTGCTGAAATAAACTGGTTCCTTCATCTCGCTCAATCCTTTTTGCCTTCTGATCGAGTTAAGAAGAGTGTTCCTGAACTCATCATTATGGAAAACTCCGTGAAAATAGGTGCCTATGATTCTTTCATCCTCACTTTTCGCACCGTCACTTTCTCGGTTCGTTGTTTCAATAAAGGAATCGATACTCCCTAAAGTACGGGAATTACCCATATGTATCTCATAACCTTCAACTCTGATTCTCTTCGCTCCAAAAACGGCTATCCCTTCTGAGCGTACCGTCTTCTTTTTCGTGCTAAGTTCGGTTTGTATAGGAAGCAGACCCAGACCTTCAGTGCTGCCATATGAGGTTTCTACATTTTTAGGATCGCTGACAAAACGCCCGAGCATCTGATAGCCTCCACAGATTCCAAACGTATGTGTCCCATCGGCCTCAGCATAGAACTTAATCTTGTCGTATAGTCCACTTTTCTTTAGAAAGAATAGATCTTCTATCGTGTTCTTGCTGCCTGGCAGGATGATCATGTCTGGTTTTTCCAGCTGGTCAGCCCGTGTGACGAAGCGTACCGAACAATCCGGTTCTGAAAAGAACGGATCGATATCCGTAAAGTTCGAGATCATAGGATACTGGATAACCGCAATGTCGAGACTCTTTGATTCATCTTTTTCTTTTCTGTAGCGCTGAAGAACAACAGAGTCTTCAGCTTCAATCGTAAGGTCGGGCATATACGGTATTACACCCAGAACGGGCTTGCCGCTATAACTCTCAAACCAGTCAAGACCGGGTTTGAGCAATGAAAGATCACCCCGGAACTTATTGATGATGACACCTATGATCCGTTTACGGTCTTGTTCAGAAAGAAGCTGAAGCGTGCCTACAAGGCTTGCGAAGACACCACCCTTTTCGATATCTCCGACCAAGATGACAGGGGCATCCGCCATTGATGCTACCCGCATGTTAACGAGCTCCCTATCGTTAAGATTCACTTCTGCTGGACTTCCGGCGCCTTCGATCACTATGCAGTCGTATGTCTCATACAGTGCTGCAAGTGAATCTTGGATCAGCTGAAGGCCTGTCTCAAAAAAGGATCTCCTATACTCAAAGGCGTTCATGTTCTGAAGAACTTTACCATGCACCACGATCTGAGATTCGTTCTCCCGGCTCGGTTTAATCAGTATCGGATTCATATCGGTAGTTGCTGCTATCCCTGCTGCTTCTGCTTGCACTCCCTGAGCCCTTCCGATCTCCTTGCCGTCCAAGGTTATGTACGAATTTAACGCCATGTTCTGTGACTTAAACGGTGCTGTTCGAAATCCATCCTGCGAAAAGATCCGGCAAAATGCTGTCGTGATGATGCTCTTCCCTGCATCAGAATGTGTGCCCTGTATCATGACAGAAAGAGGTCTAGACATTGAGTTTCCGCTCCTGACACTCTTTCATCCAATTGATTACCATATCCGGACAAGAAGCAAAATGAAAATGAGTGTAGCCCGCGACGAGGCTGCCCTTCATATATCCTTCATCCTTGCTTCCTCTCATCCCTTTTGTTTTATAGGCATATGGAACTTCTGTATGTGAGTGGTACGTTGAGTAATGGAACTCATGTCCTTTAGCTATTGTGCCCTCCTTTAACAAAAAGTTCCCCGGTTTACCAGTGATCTCCCTGTATCCAAGAGCAGCACGCTTCGATTGCATGACCACTCTCCCTGGGATGACCCCTGCCATATCATACCGCTTGCTGTCTGTTGTCTGAATCT
Source organism: Fictibacillus barbaricus (assembly GCF_014635025.1). Classification (GTDB taxonomy): domain Bacteria; phylum Bacillota; class Bacilli; order Bacillales; family Fictibacillaceae; genus Fictibacillus; species Fictibacillus barbaricus. Next base: position 37,222 of record NZ_BMCE01000002.1, read on the forward strand.
CTTCTGTGAGGTACATGAATCCCCCACACTCGGCGAGAGTTGGGATGCCTGACTGTATAGCGTTCCTAATGGATTCTTTGACCGCACTTTGTTGTGAAAGCTCCCAAGCAAACTCTTCAGGAAACCCTCCTCCTAAATAGAGCGCTTCTGTATCAGGAGGTACACACTCACCCTTCAACGGGGAGAAGAAAGTAAGCTCTGCTCCATGTGCTTCTAATAGATTGAGGTTCTCTTGATAATAAAAGTTGAAAGCTGCGTCTTTCGCAACAGCGACTTTGACGCTTGGCAGACCCTTGGCCTGAAAAAGAGAAGATCGATTGGCTTCTAAAGGGGCTGCTTCTTCTGCAAGTTTCATCAAAGTATCAAGGTCTATTCTGTCTTCGATCAATTCTCCAAGTTTCTGAAAGAACAGATCAAGATCACCTCGTTCGATGGATGGGACCAGCCCCAGATGACGTTCCGGTATGTTCAGTTCATTTTTTCTTTCCAAGTAGCCTACAACAGGCAGTTTGCATTCTTTCTCAATGGCTCGTTTAACCAGTTCATAATGTCCTTTAGATCCTACCTGGTTTGCGATCACTCCCACAATGTTGGCATCAGAAAAACATTGGAATCCTTTAACGATCGCTGCTGCACTTCTTGCCATACTGGCACAGTTAACGACCAGCAAAACCGGGCTCTTTGTGATCATACTTATCTCAGCTGTGCTTCCTTCATTCGATTCCGGATTTTTCCCATCAAAAAATCCCATAACTCCTTCTATGATGGAAATATCAACCCCTTCACGATTCCGGTTTATGATGTCTTTTACAACACCTTCATCCATCATCCAACTGTCCAGATTCCTGGATATTCTTCCTGTTACAGCTGTATGGTAACTAGGGTCGATATAATCAGGGCCGCATTTATACCCCTGCACAGTGTAGCCACGTCTTTTTAAAGCGCTCATAAGCCCGATTGTCAGCGTCGTTTTGCCTACACCGCTTCCTGTACCTGCGATTATGATTCTTCTATTACTCATAAACCCCCACCTCCTCTTTTACTAACCTATCAATAAGGAATTACAGCGACCGAAATGGTAACGTTGCCTGACTTTTTCTTTACAAGAGCCAGATTGCTTGCGCCACTGGCTAATCGTGCGGCGGGTTCACTTACTCCATAAGCGCCCGTATAGGAAAAGACGGTTTGAGATGGTTCAGAGATCGTCACGTTATTCAGTTCTTCAGGTGTATAAGAGGTAAAGCTCCAGTCATACTTGGAGACGGTTTCTAAGAGACCGGCTTCATCTTTTTTCAAGTCGATCGTGGCTATTCCTTTTACACTCTTTATCGAGAACTTCAGTTCATCCAAGGTTTCCTGGATCACAGATTGTATTTCCTCAGCACTCGTGCCCCGGTTGCATCCTATGCCGAGGATGATCACCTTGGGGCGATAAAGTACACCGTTCTTGAGAATCTGTTCCTCGTCTTTGCACAAGTTTCGATGCGTCACGATTAAAGCTGCATCAGGGTTATGCTGCTGTGCCTCCTGTATGGATCCATACAGCCTGATATTTTCTGGAATCGGCCGGTCATATTCCCACCAATTCCTCTCTCCTGATTCCTGGACGATCGCAACATGCTCTTCGTTCACAACAGAGGCTGATACAGGCGTCAGTTTTTCAGCAGAGTCCCACACCCAGCCGAAACGCTTGCCAAAGAGATCAACAGGTATCGTCTTTTGTACATCAGAAGCTGTAGTGATAACCGATTCGGCCCCAATCAGGGCAGCGATCTCCCTTGTCAGTTCGTTCGCTCCGCCCATATGTCCCGACAGGACAGAAATCGCAAACTGCCCCTTGTCATCAAGTACGACGATGCCGGGATCTGTCTTTTTGTCTTTTAACAGCGGAGCGATCATCCGTACGACTGCTCCAAGGGAAATGATCAAGACGATGCCTTTATAATGGTTGAAAAGAGAAGGAAGGAGCAGGCGTACACTTCCTTCGAACATCTGGATGTTCTTCTCTTGTTCATCCCCTTTTCCGAACTTTTTCATGTAGAAAAGATCTGACGAAGTGAAGGAACGCTGAAGCTTTCTTGCCAGCATCACACCATGTTTAGTGATCGCGACAATCGCATATTCATTTGTTATTTCGATTTCGGGCTGTTTTCCTTCCTGCAGGACATGAATCATAGGGGCACTCCTTTACGGAAACCATGGGTAAAGGACTTGTCATATAGCTTAGATCTGAAATCTTTTTCGTGTATTCTTTCATCGAGCGCCCATCCTGCTAAGATCATCACCTGTTTTCGCATCCCGTTCAGCCTGAGATCCTCATCCAGGTTCTCAAGTGTTGTACGTATGATTTTTTCATCCGGCCAGGATGCTTTATACACGGCAGCGACAGGGGTCTTTTCATCCCATCCTGCTTCCAGGAATTCGTTTACGATTTTTTTCGTTAAAGTTGCACTTAGGAAGAGCGCAATCGTACAATGATGGCTTGCAAGATCTCTGAGCTTTTCTCTTTCAGGCATCTTCGTTCGTCCTTCTGCCCTCGTAAGGATGACCGTCTGCGTCAGGTCTGGAACCGTTAGCTCGGCCCCGATCGCTGCGGCAGACGCAAAGACGGAAGAGACACCTGGAATGATTTCCACTTTGATGCCTTCCCGTTTTAAAAGACTGATCTGTTCAAGCGTTGCTCCGTAGACGGCTGGGTCGCCTGTATGGACCCTTACAACTTCCTTTCCTTCCCTTACACGGGTGACCATCAGTTCTACCATCTCTTCCAGATGCATGCCTGCCGTCTTGATGACCTCTGCATCGGCCTTTGCCCGTTCGATGAGTGCTTCACTCACGAGTGAATCGGCATACATGACGACATCTGCCTTTTCCAGTGCGTTCAAGCCTTTGACCGTAATTAGATCCGGATCTCCAGGACCGGCCCCTACAATCGTAATCTTCATTATTTTCTCACCACCATTAGTGTTAAATATTCAAGGTCTGCATGATCCAGCTCATGGATGTTCCAGATGATCTCTTCTTCTGATGTTACTTTCGTGACAACCGATGCCTTTTCCATTAGATCAAGCTCGCGCAATATGTTAAGCATCAGCGGCATGACCTTTGCCACTTTTATAAAAAAGATGCAGTCGTTTTCTACGATCGCTTTTTTCATTGCTTCGTAATCGTCACGTGCCGGGATGATCGCAACATGTTCATCCCCTTCAGCAAGAGCGAGCCCCAGTGCAGAAGCTGCTCCGTTGATCGAAGAAATACCGGGTACGGTTTTGATCGGAACTTCAGGATGCCTCTTTTTCATCATGTTCATCATATGGATGAACGTACTGTAAAGAAGAGGATCTCCCTCCGTTACAAAAGCGACGTCCTTTCCTTCGCTGAGCTTTTTGTAGACGGCTTCAACCGTGTTCGACCATTCCCGTTCCAGAATTTCGGGGTCTTTTGTCATTGGAAAAACAAGGCCGAGCATCTCTTTTTCCCCTTGTTTCAGATATACGTCAACGATCTTATGGGCATAGCTTTTTGTGCCTTTTCTTTTCTTCGGATAAGCGATAACCGGTGATTCCTTCAGCTTCCGGAAAGCTTTTACGGTTAGCAGTTCCGGATCCCCCGGACCTACACCAAGACCAAACAGAGTACCGACCATATTAATCTCCTTTTCTTGAGGCTGTTATGATATAGATAGGATTCAAGCTATCGAACCTCGTTAAATTTAAGATAGGCTTACTCCTAGATATCTGTGCGAGCGTAATCGCAGTTTCATAGTTTCTTTCCTTAAATCCTTCAACTGCTTGAGTGAGATTCTCGATTGTGACGGCGTTCAGAACGATCCTTCCGCCAGGCTTCAACCGGCTGCAGCAAACATTCAGTATTCCTTGCATATCTCCTGCTGTCCCTCCGATAAAGATGGCATCAGGATCTGGAAATCCGTCTAGCTTTTCCGGTGCTTTGCCTTGTACGACGGTTAAGTCTGTTCGAAACTTTTTCATATTTTCATAGCAGTTTTTCAAGTCATGCTCGTTCTTCTCGATACCGTAAACGGCACCTTCCCGAGCAAGCTTGGCAGATTCGATCGCCACTGATCCTGTACATATGCCGATATCCCAAACAATGCTGTCTTCCTGAAGCTGAAGTGCGCCAAGGCTTAGTGTGCGGATTTCTTTTTTTGTGATCAGGCCTTTCTCGGGCTTTCTTTGAAAAAACTCCTCATCCTCGATCCCAAAACGCCACTTTGGGCCCTCTGATAACTGTTTTAATATCACTACGTTCAGTGGAGATCCTTCCCACTCAGCCATCTCTTCTAAGGTCATGGACGTGCATCGCTCGTTCCTGCCCCCGAGGTTTTCAGCAACGAACCCCGTATACTCGTTCATGCCGTAGTAGAGAAGATATTGGGCGACCGCTTTTGGTGTGTTCTCGCTGTCTGTTAAGATGGCGACCTTCTTCTTTCCATCGATCCGTTGTGCGAGCCCCTTCATGGTTCTGCCGTGGACACTCGTAACATAAGCGTCTTGATGGCTTTCACCGAATCTCGCAAAAGCGAGCTGTACAGAACTCAAGTAAGGGTAGACCTCTGCATCAAGGTGTCTGGAGAGATAGCTGCCGATGCCATAATAGAGGGGATCACCTGAAGCGAGGACAACCGTACTCTTATCTTCATGTTTCAAGCGTTCCGCAACATGCTTCAATCCGCCTTTTATGGCCACTTTTTCTCCCTGGTATTCAGGGAAGAAGGCAAGGTGGCGATCTCCGCCTATAAGGATTTCACTCTTGTTTATCATCTCCTGATATCCTGGCAGGAGTTCAGCCGGGCCTCCGTCTCCCATCCCGATCACTTTAATTGATGTCATGCTGTTCCGCCTTTCCTAATCGTTCTCCCTTTAACGTATATAGACTGGTAGAGACTGTGAGTCCCCCCTTTGCTTCTTTGAGTGCGTTTCTGCAGCAGCTCAGGCAGAGTTCTTCAAAGAAAGCGCTGATGCCATGAGTTGCCATAAGATCCCCGACTTGTGAGGCAGTGTTCGCTTCTCTTACCTGTTTGAGGATTTCTTCGGTTGCACCCGCTCGTTCAGCAACTGATGCTAAGAACCCAAAATCGATGGGGGCACTCTTGGAGTGGACCATCATAACGCCTTGTGCGACTTTGGAGAACTTCCCCATCATCCCGACCATCGAGATCTTCTCGATCCCCTGCCGTTTGCACTCTTTTAATGTAAACCCTACAAAGTCACCCATCTCTATGAAAGCTTCCTCCGGTAGAGACGGGTACTCCTTGATGCCGTATTTTTCACTCCTGCCGCCAGTCGTGATGACGAGATGACGGCATCCGCATGCTCTGGCAACAGAGATGGCTTGTACGATACTTGCTTTATAAGCAGCTGAAGAGAATGGGATGACGATTCCTCTTGTTCCGAGTATGGATATACCGCCTAGAATGCCAAGTCTTCCATTTAAGGTCTTCTTCGCGATCTCTTCTCCATCTGGGACGGAGATCACGATTTTAATCCCTTTTTTAATTCCAAAAGATGCTAACACCTCATTTGCCGTCTCGTGGATCATCTTTCTTGGAACAGGGTTGATCGCTGCTTCACCTACCGCGACTGGTAACCCTTCCTTCGTCACTCTCCCGACACCAATTCCTCCGTCTATCATTATTCCGTCTTCCTTGTTCCAGGACACCTCGGATTTGATCAGTGCCTGATGGGTAGCATCCGGGTCATCTCCTGCATCTTTAATGGTCCCTGCTTCCGCTGCTCCCGCTCGAAGGTCGCAGGACTCCATCTGAAAGGTGGCAAACTTTTTTACCGGCAGGTAGATAGTGGCTTCATATTGCGGCTCCCCGGTGATCAAAGCGGTAAGCGCAGCTTTTGTAGCGGCAGTGGCACAGGCGCCTGTCGTATAGCCCTGCCGAAGATCTTTTTTATCTTTTTTTGCCGTCTTGCTGTCCATGATCTAACCCTGGTCAGCTAGAAGGGAGATCGCGTTTAACGCAGCGACGGTAACCGTACTGCCGCCTTTGCGTCCAATATTTGTGATAAAAGGGATATCAAGCTTCGCGAGCTCCTCTTTTGATTCGGCAGCAGATACAAAACCGACCGGTAAACCGATCACAAGGCCTGGTTTTGCTTCCCCCTCTTTTACGAGACGGATCAGTTCAAGAAGTGCGGTTGGTGCGTTCCCGATGGCAAAGATGCCGCCGTCTGCTTCTTTGATCGCTTTACGCATCGAGATGATTGCGCGCGTGGTATTCAGCCTTTTCGCTTCTTTCATCACGTCGTCATCAGAGATATATACTTTCACTTCTCCTCCGAATTTTTCAATCCGGTGTTTGCTGACACCGACTTGGACCATCTGAACATCCGCTACCACTTTCTTTCCGTTATGGATCGCTTGGATACCCGCTTGAATAGCGTTCGGGTGAAAGAGCATGCTTTTCCCCAGCTCAAAATCGGCTGAGGCGTGGATGACTCGTCGTACGACCGGATACTGTTCGTCCGTAAAAGGATGGGGACCGATCTCTTCATCGATCATCTCAAAGCTGCGTCCTTCGATCTGTTCTGGCTGGACGGTGAGCGGTTTAAATTCTGTTTTAAAATCCATCATGTGTGTACTCCTCTCCATTCTCGTGAAATATGCCGTACAATTTCTTCAAAATCTGCATACTGGTTCTCATACTGGATCTTCGGCCGCCTGATCATCACGACAGAAATCCCTATCTCTAAAGCAGCTTCTACCTTTTCATCCACCGCTCCTTGTTTGCCGCTTTCCTTTGTTACCATCACGTCGACATGAAACTGTTGAAACAAAGCCTGATTGAACTCTTTAGAGAACGGCCCTTGGATCGCCACGATGTTTTTTTGAGGAAATCCGAGCTTCTCGCACTTTTCCATGTTGTCTTTTCTCGGCAGCATCCTTGCGATCAAGGTTATGTCAGAACGCCCCAGCAGTTTGTCAGTAAATATTTGAAGAGTCTTGCTTCCGGTAGTGAGCATCACGACACCACCTTTTAAAGCAGCCTGTTCTGCTGCCTCTTCATACGTATCTGTCCATATCAGATTTTCATCATAAAAGTCCTTTTTATCACGCTCGTAACGGATATAGGTGACACCTTGTTCTTTTGCGCCAAACATCGCGTTCTTGCTGGCTTCCTCAGCAAAAGGATGAGAGGCATCAACTACCATGGTGATCCGGTGCTCCTTAATAAAAGCTGTGATGCCGTCTTGATCTAGACGTCCCGTGTGTACATGGATTCCATATTTCTTGAGCTCTGAAGCGGCATTCTCCGTGACCACCGTAGCAAGGAGCGGATAGCCTGCTTTTTGAATCTTAAGTGCGAGTTCTCTTGCATCACTCGTACCGGCCAGAAAAAGAATCATACTTTCTGTTCCTCATTCTCATGGGAGTAGTGATGATGGTGATGATCGTGATCATGATGATGGTGGTGGTCGATATGCGCCATCGCATCTAAACGGTACTGACAAGTGTCACAGTTCATCTTCACTTCACCTTGGAGCACCTCTTCGATACGGTCGATCAGGATTCTTTGCAGTTCCGGATGAAACCCGAAGTATTTAGCGAGTAAAAAAGAATGCTCAGGGTACTGCTCCTTAAACTTTGCTAAAGAATCTTCTAACCGATTGATCAGGATGCCCGTGAAAAGAAAGTAAGGAAGGATGATAACCCTTTTCGCCCCGAGCTTGACCAGGCGCTCTATCCCTTCATCAAGGGATGGATGGGTGACGCCCATAAACGCTGGCTCAATGATTTGGTAGTTCAACTTTTCCCAAAGCAGCCTTGTGATCTTATAAAGATCGCTGTTGGCATCGGGATCACTTCCTCCGCGCCCGAGTAATAGAACGGCCGTATCATCCGTTGGTGACTCTGTATCTTCCCCTATCTCTTCCAGCCGATACTGAAGGATTTTTAAAGCTGAATCGTGGATGCCGATCGGCCTGCTGTACGTGATGTCTACATGCGGATACTGCTCTTTCGCTTCATCGATCGCTGCGGGAATATGAATCTTTGAGTGTCCAGCGGGCAGAAGCATGATCGGAACCACAGCTACGGAAGTCGCTCCTTTTAGTACACAGTTCTTGATTCCTTGATGAACGTCGGGTCTTTCAAACTCTAAAAAGCATGTTTCTACAAGCAGATCAGGATCTACTTGTGTCTTGATCTGGTCGATGAAACTCCGGACTTGGTCGTTCCCCTCACTGTCCCTGCTTCCATGGCCTACCATCAATATTGCTCTCATTGTTCTCCTCCTTAATCACCGCATGGCGCCGGCTCTAGCTCTATTGCCGGGGTCATGTCTCTATAAGTAAAACCGCCAACTTTTTGTACCCGCTTAAAGAACTTGAAGAAGCGTTCATTCGGATTGCCTTTTTCCTCATACTCCGAAATGATCGATGAAACGATTCCGGCAAGTTTCTCTGGTTCGATTCCTTCCATTACCGGTTGAGCAGAATGGGCTGTCCTGCTTAGAGGTTTCCCCCCTATGAACAGATCGAATTTTCCTTTACGAAAAACGATCCCGATATCTTCTTGAACAGCTCCATAGCAAGCCATTCCGCATCCGTTGAAGCCAAGCTTCAGCTCTTTTGGAAGCGGTATGCCTCCCAGCTCATCTTGCAGTTGTTGCACATATGGAATCGAATCATATTTTTCACCGTTACAGAAATCACAGGCTTTGATCTGAAGGACATCACCGGCCGGAAGCAGTAAAAAACCTTCTTCCTTCAGCTTCTCGGTAATTTCATCAGGATTATTCGTTTTAAGCTGAATTTTGATTTGATGATGGGGTGTATATTCCATCTCCCCATGTTCACCAACAACCTCAGCGAGCACCATCAGTTGTTTTGCTGTGAACTTCTTATTCACAAGCCCAGGCGAGACCCCAAACTCCAAGATAGAATCCACATAATGGACAGAGGGTTCCTGGAAGTCGATTAAAGAGCCCGAGGAAAGAGCGAGTGCCTCGTTTGCGAGTTCGAGAGCCGAGATCTTTGATTCTTTTTCCGATGTATCCACCTCGTCCTGCAGAGCCCATGGTTCGTTTTCCTTTCTCAGCCGCTCATGGGGCTTTAATCGCTGCACGTCAGTGTTCAACGTATATTTCCGCTGATATCCTCTCGGTGTGATGAGTTTATTGCTGTCATAGACGAACGTCTGTGAGTTACCCACGATTACCGTTGTCAGCATGCCGATGTCATGATCGAGCATCTCTTTCAGGTTGGTGATTACAACGTTTTCCCTGTCCCGATAAGCGCTTTTTACTAGTCCGACAGGGGTATGAGGAGCTCGGTGTTTAAGCAGAATCTTCTGTGCTTCTACGATCTGTCTTGTTCGCCGACCGCTTTTTGGGTTATAGAACGCAATGACAAAATCGGCTTCTGCGGCAGCATGAATTCTTTTCTCGATCAATTTCCAGGGCGTGAGATGGTCACTTAAGCTGATCGTACAGGCGTCATGCATGACAGGCGCCCCAAGCAGTGACGCACAAGAGTTGATTGCTGATATACCAGGTATGACTTCAACCTCGACACCCGATTCTTCCGTCCAGCCTCTTTCGACCAGCACCTCGTATACGAGACCGCTCATCCCATAAACACCAGCATCACCGCTTGAGATGACCGCTACTTTCTTTCCTTCTTCCGCCATCTTCACAGCAGCCTGAGCACGGCTTACTTCCTCAGACATTCCAGTGCTGATGATCTTTTGTGTCGTGATCAATCCTTGTATCAGTTCCACATACGTCTTGTATCCTACGATGCAGTCGCTTTCTTGGATCGCTTGTTTAGCGCGTTCGGTAATATGATCGTAACTTCCTGGGCCAAAACCGATAATCAAGAGTTTTCCTCGCATCTAGAATCCTCCTTTTAAGAGTTCTATCATCATATAAATGCCAAGACCCACACTGTATAATCCTGTTATGGATCCGAGTACGACGAAAAAACCCTTCTTCATGTTTGCCTTCATAAAGCCCCATGTGATCAGGAAAGTCACACAGATGGTAGAGAGCAGAAGCCCTACAACAAAAAGAACTAATTGTGCGGTTGCACCCGTTATGCTTCCGAATCCGGCCGCATGAGAAACTACCGCAATCTGCGTGGGACTCTCAACACCGATCCCGTGGATGATCCCGATAATAAATGCGCCGACCACACCGAGCTTCGTCAGTTTTTCATCACTATGGTTCTTAGAGCCCGTCATCCTTCTTATGTAATCCAAGAGAATTTCAAATCTGCCTTTATATTCGTAGTCCCCTCTGCGCTGAATGATGGAGAGCATAATGACAAGACCGAGTACAATCAGAGTGATACTGACCGCAAGCTCAAGATAGCTTTGGGCGCCGCTTGGCATCTTGGCTCCCACATAGATCGACAAGAGTCCGATACAAAAAACGATCGATCCATGTCCGAGCGCATACATGATACCTAGTGACAGCTGCCTTCTCCGTTTCTTTTCACTTCCTACCATGTCAGCGATGGCTGCAACATGGTCACCATCCAGTCCATGACGTATCCCGATGAAAATAGCGAGTAAAGAAAAGGTAATGACTTCCATTATTGAACGGCCTCCTTCTTTTCTCCCTTTTCGACTCCGGTGATCCATCCGTTCTCCTGACTGAGGCAAAAGCCGGTTTCCCCATATTCGTAGACGATGAGCTCTTTAACCTTTTCTCCAAGTAAGAGATGCTGATGCACGATTGTTCGGGCTGCCTCTTCATCCGGCACTTTATACCACGTTCCTTCAGGATAGATGATCGCAATGCAAGCATCTTTACATCTGCCGTTACAGCGTGTCCTTGTCGTGTGGACGAGAGTGTCCATCTCTTGCTTCTTGATCTCATCTCTTATCGCTTGCGTGACTTCTTCTCCTCCCTTTCTCATACAACTCGATCCGTTACAGATCAGAACATGACTCATGGTTCCGTTTAAGTTCCAGGTTGTCATCACACACTTCCTTTCTTTTTTTCCACACAAAAAGGGCGCCCCATATGTCAGCCCCCTAAAAAAGATACCAATAATCAAGGAGGTTCATAGACATATAGTTCGCCCTATATCTATTCATAGCAAAAAAGAACAATCAACGATTGTATTTTCAGTCGCTAAGTCTAACACATCATCCTCCCTCCGAGAATCGTATTACGCATTTAAAAGCAGGTCTCCTGGCTTACACTTCACTTGATCCCTGTCTCCTTCCCAGCCTATAGCCAGTGGTTCATAACAAGGTCATACGTGCTTACAGTAGCGGGGGCTGCACCGGATTTTAACCGGTTTCCCTATTATCTCAAGTTAAACTTGAGCACTTTTAAATATCTATTCAGTTTTTAAGTACGTATTAAAACTACTATACTTTCAATTTATTCACAATAGTTTTTTATTTTGTCTTTAAAAGTAATGCAACGAAAAAAGAACAGCCTTATTAAGGGTTAGGACTTTTCCAGTATGTATACATAGATCCTGGAAAAGTACCTGCAAATACATTTGATTAAAGAGACACGAAAATCATAATCATTAGAAAGATTGTTTTAACTCTCATGAATGAACCCCCTATAAATTTGTCAATATAGTCTGTATTAAATTATTTAATTCATCTGTTAATAATGTAAATATAAAAAACCCCACATTTTTGTGAGGTAAATTAAGCATGTACTTTAAATAATAATAGGCTATTATCAATTCATTTATATCAAATTCATTTAGATTCAAATAAATACAATTCATTCAGGACATTTGTGAGGACCTGAATGATAAATGACAAATCATTGTCCTCTAGACTTAATGGTGGTGCTAATGTTAACACATTGTTATAACCCTCTACTGTCACACCGTTTTTCCCGATAATCAAACCATTCTTTTTACAGGTTCCGATAACCTCATTTACCATGCCAGTTGCAAGTGGCTCTTTCGTTGCTTTATTTTTAACGAGCTCAATTCCGACGAGAAGTCCTTTACCACGAACATCACCGACATATGGATTGTTTTGCAAATGAGCCAGTAATTCATTTAATAATTGATCACCTAATTCTTTAGACCGAACGAATAACTTTTCATTTTCCATGATTTCGAGATTTTTCAACGCAAGTGCACAAGCTGCTGGATTACCACCAAATGTGTTGATATGCCTGAAGAAATCATATTCATCATTTCCTTTAAAAGCTTCGTATACCTCTTTCTTTACCGCTGTTGCCGAAAGGGGTAAGTAAGCTGAAGTTATACCTTTAGCCATCGTAATAATGTCCGGTTGCACCTCATAATTCATAAAGCCAAATGGCTTTCCGGTTCGACCGAATCCGCAAATGACTTCATCCACAATCAACAAGGCGCCATGTTTTTCACAAATTTCTTTGACGGCCTTCATGTATCCATCAGGAGGCATCAACACACCCCCTCCAGTAATGATCGGTTCCATAATCATTGCTGCCACCGTCTCACTAAGTTCCCATGTCATCGTCCGATCGACTTCTTTTACACATGCCATATCTTGTGCATTCTCAAGATCAGAATCTAACATCCTATATGTGTCTGGAGGTGAAACATGAAGAAATCCAGGAGCAAGTGGTTCATATTTGTATTTTCTTTGGGCCTGGCCGGTTGCGGCAAGCGCTCCCATTGAATTCCCGTGGTAGGAACGGTAACGTGAAACGATCTTGTATCGGTTATGCTGGCCGCGTTGCTGGTGATATTGTCTCGCTATTTTAAAAGCAGCTTCATTCGCTTCGGAACCACTGTTAGAAAAGAATATAACATAATCTCCACCGAGCATTTCATTTAGCTTTTCAGCGAGTTTCACTGCAGGCAAGTGACTATGTGTTAAGGGGTAATACGCCATTTCCTTTAATTGGTCGTAAGCTGCCTCTGCTAATTCCGTTCGTCCATAACCAGTATTTACACACCACAAACCAGCCATTGCATCTAAGTATTTGTTACCGTTAATATCTGTTACCCAAGCACCCTTCGCACTGGTAACCACCATTGTCAAATTCGGATTATAAGGTTTCATAGAATGCCAAACAAACTGTTCATCCTGCTTAAGTACGTCTTTGGATTGATCAACTTGATGAACCATTACACGCCACCCCTTTTTAGTAATCGTAACGAGATGTGATCATTTTTTTACGCGTATAAAAATTGATTCCATCTTTCCCGTTCACGTGTAGATCGCCATAGAATGAATCTTTCCAGCCCGAGAATGGGAAGAACGCCATTGTCGCCGGTACACCTACATTGATCCCGAGCATCCCTGCATCGGCTTCTTCACGGAATTGGCGAACAGCTTGTGCACTTTTCGTATAGAGTGTTGCACCATTTCCATATCGTGACTTTCTGATATATTCCAGACCTTCAGATAAATCTTCAGCCCGTAAAATACTGAGGACAGGTGCGAAGATTTCGTCTCTTGCTATCGTCATATTAGGTGTAACATAGTCAAATATCGTAGCTCCCAGGAAGTTCCCATCGGTTAACTCAGACATTTCACTGCGGCCATCACGAATTAAGTCAGCACCTTCTTCAATGCCTTTCTCAATATATCCCAGTACCTTTTGTCGATGGGAATCTCTAATGATTGGTGTCAATAGCACTTCATCATCGAGTCCGTTACCTATTGTTAACTCGTCTGCTTTCTTTCGAAGTTTTTCCACAAATTGATCATTTTCCCCGACGACAACTACAGCACTGCATGCCATACAGCGTTGTCCTGCACTTCCAAAAGTAGAACTGATGACATTTTGAACGGCTTTTTCTATATCTGCATCCGGCATGACGATATGGTGATTTTTCGCTCCTGAAAGGGCTTGAACTCTTTTGCCGTTTAACGCTGCATTTTCATACACATATTTTGCAACAGGCTGTGAACCTACAAATGAAATAGCTTTGATATCTTCATGCTCCAGGAGGCCATTTACGACATCATGAGCACCATGCACAATATTGAAAACGCCATTAGGCAGACCTGCTTCCGTCAATAATTCCGCTAAACGGTTCGCTAAAATAGGTGTTCGTTCAGAAGGCTTCAGGATAAACGTGTTTCCACACACAATCGCGAGTGGGAACATCCATAATGGCACCATCATCGGAAAGTTAAAAGGTGTGATGCCACCAACGACACCAAGCGGATAGCGGAACATTTCCGAATCAATATCTTCTGCAATGTTAGAAAGCGTTTCGCCCATCAAATGCGTTGGAGCACCAGAAGCAAATTCCACACATTCAATTCCTCGTTGGATTTCACCATATGCTTCATTGAAGGCTTTACCATTTTCCTGAACGACTAATTTGGCAAGTTCTTCATGATGTTCAGTCAAGAGATAGTGGAATTTGAACATGATACGCGCACGCTTAGGAACAGGCACATGTTTCCACTTCTGGAATGCCGTATCAGCTGCCTTAACCGCTTTGTCGAGGTCTTCTTTCGTTGAGATCGGAACACGTGCCAGGATTTCACCTGTAGCTGGATTTGGCACTTCTAGACTCTCGGAACTATTTGATTCAACCCATTGTCCATTGATATAATTTTTCAAAAGTTTCGTATCACTCTTCGTTACTGTCATCTTAATTGTGCCTCCTTAAAGAATGTTTACTGGATGTCTATCATGTCCCTCAAAGGAAAACCCACCAAAAATGAAGAGCTGGTGAGTTTCTATTAAGCTTCTATTTCAAAAAATTCAGGGCGGAAAGTGTGTAGATTTTTACGGTTTCAACGAGTTCATCGATATCCACATATTCATCAGCATGATGAGGGATATGGCGATCGCCTGCTCCTGTTGTAAGGATCGGCACACCAGCAAGATGGAGGAACGTCCCATCTGTCGCCCCCGGGACTCCATTATAGACAGGGGCTTTTCCCGTAACTTGCGTATAAGCCTGCGCCACAGCTTGGACCACGTCATGATCTTTAGGCGTCTCAGTCCAAGGCCTGTCTTCAATGAGATCAAGTGTCGCTTTAAAATCTGGATCAACCTTGCTTAAGCCTTCGATAATGTCTTCTATTTCCTTCTTCAATTGATTATGATCCTGACCGGGAACCGTGCGGATATCAAGTGCTGTCATACATTGTCCGGGAACGACATTAATTTGAGGTTCACCTTTAACAGGAGCTTGTACAATAGTTGGTGTAATACTCGGCCACCCAAGATAAGGATGTTCACCAAGCCGTTCTTTTTCCCTTTGTTCGAGTTGATCCAATTCCACAATCAATCTGGCCATTCGTGTAGTGGGATTAATCCCTGTAAGCGGCATTGCACCGTGGGCCATTTTTCCGTACGTTTTTAAAACGATGCGCATCGCCCCTTTTTGTGTAATACATAGCTGATTTTCCTCAGGTTCACAGATGATGGCTCCCTCTACACGATCTGCCCAGCCTCTGCTTATAAAATCTTTAATTCCTATCATCATCCCCTCTTCGTCACATGGGATGCAGAGGATAATTTTCCCTGTAAAAGGGACGCCTGATTTTTTCAGTGAATGAACGGCAGTAATAGCAGCAGCCAGGTTTCCTTTTGTATCACAGGAACCTCTTCCATAAATCCTCCCGTTACTGATTTCTGCACCAAAAGGATCATACGTCCATGAATCAAGGTCTCCTTCTGTCACTACATCTGTATGGCCTTCAAATAAAAGCGTTTTTCCCGGAACACCAGAGTCATAAATGGCAATAACATTTGGCCTCCCTGGCACTACTTCTTCATAATAAACCTCTAAACCTATTGTTTTGAGATAATCGACTATGAAACGAGCTACCTTCTCTTCGTTTCCCCCCTCGACATTTGGACGATAGACACTTTGAATACGAATAAGTTTCCTTGTCAGTTCCACCACTTCTTTTTTATCCACATAATGAAGAACAGATTCTATCATTGTATTCATTGCTCAAGTCCTTTCTGTTTTAAGATTGACTTCTTTACTTGATGGAAAGCCCTCAATCCCTTCAGCATTCTTAACTGCCAAGATGACAGCTTCAGCCAAAACGTCTGCGGCAATCGTCCCAACCAGGTCAACTGAAACATCTACATCTCCTGTTGCCAATGAAAAGATGGTGTCCCCGTCAAACATCGTATGAACGGGATAAATGGTTCTCGCTAAGCCATTTTGTGCCATGGAAGCTATCTTGGAGGCTTGCGCTTTAGTTAACTTTGCATTGCAAGCGACAACGCCTATTGTTGTATTTGTTCCTGCCATTAGAGGAATGGCAGGCTGTTCAAGCATCCAATCTAAACTGCTCCTGATTATGCCTTGATCATCTCTAGCACCGGCAATGATTTCTCCTGTTTCATGATTTCGAATCTCCCCCATCGCATTAACAGCAACGAGGGCACCGACTATTAAACCATTCGGGAAAACTTTAGACGCTGAACCGAGTCCTCCTTTCATGGCTCGATGGTGGCCAGCAACTTTTCCAACTGTCGCTCCGCATCCTGCTCCTGAATTACCGAAAGGAAAACGTCCGCGTTTCGCTTTTAATGCCGCCTGAAAGCCCATTTTTTGATCCGGCCGGGCAGAAGGATCTCCTACGGGTAGATCAAACAGGACAGCCGACGGAACAATCGGAACTACTCCAATACCAACATTAAGTCCAATTCCTTGTTTTTCCAAAAACTGCATGACGCCGCTTGCTGCATCAAGGCCATATGCACTTCCTCCTGCGAGACAAATACCGTGTACCTGATCTACGAGATTCATAGGATTCAGCAAATCTGTTTCTCTTGTTCCGGGAGCAGAACCTCTGACATCCACACCGCAAACAGCACCCTTTTCTATCAATAAAACTGTACAGCCTGTATAACCTGTTGTGTCTTCTTCATTCCCCACTTTAATGCCTGGAACGTCTGTAATATTATTAAACCGTTCCACTACATTTCTCCTGAGATCTTTGATTTCCTGTTCCCTCGGTGGTCCAGCTTTTTCCACGCGACAACCACTGCGAGCGTAATAATTACAGAAACGATCGCTTCCGGTATTCCGTTCGTTAAAGCAATTGTAACGGCAACGCCCGGGGCAATATATCCTCTAATTACCGCCATTGTCAAAACGAGCAGTGTATTGGTGAAAGCTCCGACGAATCCCGCCATGCCAATAGCGGCATACTCATTAACTCTCCTTAGAGAAACGTAAGATAAATAGGCGGTGACTCCGATAAACAGCCGGGGAAGAATGGCCACTAACGGGTCTTTAAACAGGGGTATTGTCGCATCAAGAAATGAAGACACACCGAAGATCAGGCCGATCACCAGTCCAACAAACGGCCCTTGCATGACTCCTCCAATGATAGCCGGGATATGCATGATAGTAGCGTTCCCTGCTGCAGTTGGAACTGGGATAAAACCTAACCTGGTGACACCTAGTAAAATAGCAACTGCTCCTAAGACTCCTGCAATAACAATCTTTCTAGTAGTCAATCCTCTTTCCATTCTGTTACCCTCCTTAAATTTATATTGAACGATCAGATTCATAATCTAATAGGGAAAAGGAAATGCCAGTAAGAGAACAGCAAACAAAATACAGAAAAGAAGCGCTGCATAATCCGTGCTCTTCGCTTTATACTTTGCATAAATGGACCGTTCACTTCCTGGAGTGTAGCATCTGGCTTCCATGGCAAGCACTAAATCTTCTGCCCGTGCCATGGCAACATTGAATAAAGGAATGATAATAGGAAATACATCTTTTGTTCGTTGGATGATTCTCCACCAGGCTCCTGTGCCAAATTCTGCCCCTCTTGAAGCCTGAGCCTTCATCATTTTTTCCATTTCCATCGCAAACGTAGGAACAAACCGGATCGCAATCGTAATGATCAGCGCAAACTCATGAACCGGAAACTTTACGTGTTTTAATGGGTCCAGCAAACTCTCAATCCCATGTGTAATTTGTGTGGTTGAAGTGCTTAACGTTAACACACTGCTTAAAAAAATGATTTCAATAAATCGAAGAGCAGAAACAATTACCAAGCGGATGCTGTCACTCGTAATCAGGATAAAACCATAGTCGACAAAAACAGTCCCCCCTGAAGCGATTTCACTATAGAACAAGAGCTGCAAGACGGCTAATACCAAAATAAAAGGGATGGCTGGCTTCACTCCTGATAAACCATAGCTGATCGGAATGCGTGAGATGTAAAACAAATAACAGGCAAACGCAAGTGCGATAAAGTTTCCAACATAGGTGTGACATATAGCCATTGCAATAACCAGAATGGTGAAGGCTAAAAGCTTTATACGAGGATCAAGACGATGAATGAGTGAACCTGTCGGCAAATACTGGCCGATTGTAATATTGCGGGTTAATTCGAATTCAAAACTAGCCATCTCCCTCACCTCCTATAGGATTGAAGAACAGAAACGATTTCTTTTGTGGCAGCTTCTATTTCATACGATTTAAGATTGACATCATACCCTTGTTCTTTTAATTTCGTGAGGATCTCCACCGTTTGCGGGGCTCCAATATGATGCTTTGCAAGGGTCTCATTATTACCAAAAATATCTCTTGGTGTTCCTTCAATCAGATTTCTGCCATCTGCTAATACATAGATTCTTTCGGCTAAATATGCCACTTCCTCCATGTTGTGAGAGACAAAGATGACAGTCATGTTTTCCTTTTTGTTCAACTGAACAATATTGTCCAGAAGCTCCTGTCTGGAACGGGGATCGAGGCCTGCTGTCGGCTCGTCCAATACCAAAATCTTAGGCTTCAGAGCCAACACACCTGCCAAGGCAACTTTTCTTTTTTGTCCGCCGCTTAAGGCATAGGTCACCCGGTCTTTCAGTTCATTAAAGGAAAGACCCACTAATTCCATTGCCCATTCTACACGGTCCCTTACTTCTTTTAATGGGAGCCCCATCTTTAATGGCCCATAAGCAATATCATCACCGATCAATTTTTCGAAAATCTGATCTTCAGGGTTCTGAAACACAAGACCTACCTTTCTTCGCAATCCTTTAATATCCAGCTTTGGATCAGATAAATGGTGGCCATCTACTATGACTTCTCCGCGCTGAGGCCTCATCAGCCCGTTAAAATGCTGGATTAACGTTGATTTTCCTGATCCTGTATGTCCAATGATAGCTATGCATTCCCCATCGTACACTCGTAAACTGACGCCAGTGAGCGCCTGGTGTTCAAGAGGAGTCTTTTCCATGTAGATATGCTGCAAATTTTTCACTTCTAAGATGGGATTATCACTCATCCAACATACACCCCTCTCTTGGCTGATAAACGCATAACCTCTTGAACGATCTCGTCATTATGAATCAGATCGGCCTGAAATTCATGGTCATATTCATGAACCAATCTGGCTAATTGATTGGCTACTGGAACATCGAGTTGCAATCTGTGCAGCAGTTCATAGTGCTGAAAAATTTCTCTTGGTGTGCCAACCATTACGACTTGGCCTTTTTCGATAACGATGACCTTGCTCGCTTCAGCTACTTCTGACATATGGTGGGTTACTGAAACGATCGTCATTCCCTCGTTATTAAGCTTGCGGATAACGTCAAGAATATCTCTTCTCCCATAGGTGTCCAGCATGCTGGTTGCCTCATCCAGCACTAAACAATCAGGCTTCATCGCAAGGATTCCGGCAATAGCGACACGCTGCTTTTGTCCTCCTGAGAGATGATGAGGCGGCCGCTTCCGGAAATCACTCATTCCCACCGCTTCCAATGCAAAATCAATTCTTTCTTTCATTTCTGAAGCAGGTACTTCAATATTTTCCAAACCAAAAGCCACATCATCTTCAACAATGGTCGCGATAATCTGGTTATCGGGATGCTGAAATACCATCCCGACCTTCTTCCGGATTTCGCGCTGCAGCTTTTGTTCTTTCGTATTGTGATCACTGACAAAAATATCTCCGCTACTAGGCTTTAAGATACCGTTCAGGTGTTTTGAAAGTGTAGATTTCCCAGAGCCGTTATGTCCTATGATCGCGACATATTCACCTGGAAATATATCAAATGAAACCTCATTTAGTACTTGTATGGAACGATTATTGTTTAGGCTATATTCAAAAGAAACATTGTTTACCTGAATAAGAGGCTTTGTCATCAGAATCCCCCCTGCAGCTCCGCCGGTAACTTATGACGATTTTGTTTTCACCAACGGTGCATCTGTTTTCACAACCGAAATTTGTTTTTTGATACTCAACACTAGCAAACTTGTAATGATCAAACTAAAGCTAAGAAAATATAACCCTGCCTCCATGTTCCCAGTAAGTTCGTTTAAATAACCAATCATATAAGGGCCCACAAATCCTCCTAGATTACCAATTGAATTAATTAACGCTATTCCAACAGCTGCAGAAACTTCTGTCAAAAAGAAAGCAGGAAGTGACCAGAAAGGGCCAAAAAAGCTGTAAATTCCAATGGTCGCAATAGACATCATGATGACAGAGAGATATGGATTCGTAGTCATTCCAGCACCGATTAAACCTAACGCACCTAATAAAGGGGGCAATGCCGTGTGCATTCTTCGTTCCCCTGACCGGTCTGACCGGCGAGCCCACAAAATCATACAAATACCGGCTGCAATGTAAGGAATCATCGTAATGAGCCCAACCTGCGTGTTCGTGAGAATCGACGAAAATGATTTTATGATGGTAGGCATCCAAAATCCAATACCATACAAACCAATAACTAGCGTTAAGTAGATGAAAGAAAGTCTCCAAACCTGAGGATTAGTCAGCACATCACGAGCAGAATGGTGTTTGCTTCCTACTTTTTGCTCGTTTTCATGGCGAATTTCTTGAATCAGCCACTCTTTTTCTTCTTTTGTCAGCCATTTTGCCTCTTGTGGACGATCGGTTAAGTAATAATACGTAATAATCCCTATGATAATTGCGGGTATTCCTTCCAAAATAAACATCCAGCGCCATCCAGGCATCCCCGCCCAGCTAATCGTATCCATGATCCAAGTAGATAATGGGGCTCCAATAATATTGGAGGCGGCAAGTGCCGTCATGAATAAGGCAAACGCTCTAGCCTGCTCTTTCGCACGGAACCAGTAGGTAATATATAAAATGACGCCTGGAAAAAAGCCGGCTTCTGCTACGCCAAGCAGAAAACGTAAAATATAAAGATGTGTAGCGCTTTGAGCCCAAGCGGTTAAAATTACGACGATACCCCAACTGACCATGATGCGAGCAATCCACTTTCTCGCTCCAATTTTGTGGAGCAGAATATTACTTGGAATCTCAAACAGGAAGTAGCCGAAGAAAAAAATTCCAGAAATTAATCCAAAAGTAGAGCTCGCAAGTGCTAAGTCTTTATTCATATCCAATGCGGCATAACCCAGATTTACCCGATCAAGAAAAGCAACAATATACAACAAGAAAATAAAAGGTATGATTCTCCAAAAGACTTTTTTCGTTGTGCGCTCTCCAATCGTGGCAATTGGCTGACTCATAACATTCTCCCCTTTTCATTAAAATAACAGTATGATTGAAACGGTCTAGATTCCTCTCCCTCCGTCAACATTCATAATTTCACCAGTAACAGCTTTGGAGAGATCTGACGCCAGATATAAAGCCGCTTGGGCAATATCTTCAGGCTTGATCAGCGTTCCTAATGGAACACTGTCAATAAAGATCTTCTTTTTGTCCTCTTCTACTTGCTGAGCATCGCCAGGCAAAAATTTCCCTAGCATTGGTGTTTCAGCAGGCCCTGGATTAATGGCATTAACCCGTATTTTAAAAGGGGCTAATTCAAGCGCCAATGCTTTGGTTAACATAATTGCAGCTCCTTTGGATGCACAGTAGGCATTTAGTCCAGGCCGAGCCCGGATTCCTGCGATCGATGCGATATTTACAATCGATCCCTTTTCCCTTTTTTTCATATAAGGGACAAGATAACGGGTGGTTAGAAAAATGGACTTCGTATTAACGGACATAATCTTATCCCATTCACCGATGCTCATTTCTTCAATCGGGGTAAAGAATTGCGGCACACCTGCACAATTAATCAGGACATCTATATCATCAAAATGATTAAATGTTTCATTTACAAGATTCTGGACACTTTCATCATCTCCCACATCCGTTTGGATGACCAAAACTTGCCCAGAATGATCTATTTCTTGTGCCGTTTGGTCTGCAGCCTCTTTATTTAAATCCGCTAACACCACGTTTGCTCCTTGTGCGGCAAATAATTTGGCTGCAGCTTTTCCCATACCTGATCCCGCTCCTGTAATAATGGCTGTCTTTCTTTCCAGTAATCCGGCATTCACAGGTTCATCACCACCATTCGTTCATCTGTCATTTCTTGGATCGCATAATGGGGACCTTCTTTTCCAATCCCGCTATTTTTCACGCCACCATAAGGCATAACGTCATTACGGTAAGTGGATGCGTCATTAATAATGACTCCTCCGTATTGCAGAACCTTTGCTGCTCTCATCGCAAGCTGCAGGTCACGTGTGAAAATCCCAGCTTGTAAACCATAATCTGATTGATTGGCGGAGTGAAAAGCCTCTTCAATATCTTGATATGGGATGATGCAAACGATAGGAGCAAAGACTTCTTTACAAACCACCTTCATCGAAGGATTCGTGTCCACTAATACTGTCGGGAATAGGATAGCTCCTTCCCTCCTTATGGGAAGCAATGCTCTAGCTCCTTGTTCGACCGCTTCATTCACCCATTCCTCGGAACGAATCGCCTCTTTCTCACTTATCATAGGACCTACATCTGTTTCCGGTTTTTCCGGATCACCGACTTTCAGCTGTTGGACATACCCTAAATAGTTTTCTGTAAACTCATTCAATACAGATTGATGAACAAACAGGCGTTGAACCGCTATACAGGCTTGTCCTGCATTATGAAAGCTCCGGCTTGCAGTCAGTTTAGCAGCAAGATCCAGATCAGCGTCTTCATGAACAATATTCGGGGAGTTGTTTCCAAGTTCAAGGGCTACCGGCCGTAAACCGCTTCGTTCTTTAATGTGCTTACCTACTTCACCTGAGCCAGTAAACGTATACATCGCAATTCGTTCATCTGCTAATAACCATTCACCCACCTCACTTCCTGATCCGGTAATAATGTTCACATATCCTTTTGGCAGACCTGCTTCTTCCAAAAGTTCTACTAACTGAAAGGTAGCCAGCGGGGTTGCGGTAGCAGGCTTAATCACGATGGTGTTGCCCGCAGCGAGAGCAGGTGCAATTTTATGGACGCCTAATAACAAAGGGTAATTGAATGGGGTAATCACACCAATAACCCCTTTAGGAACGCGAATGGTAAACCCTAACCGGTTATCTGCCCCTTCTGTCGCCTGCAGTGGAATCATTTCTCCAGCAATCCGTTTCGCCTCTTCTGCTGACAAGCGGATCGTGTTAATCGTTCGATCCAGCTCCCCTGCTGCATCTTTACGGGTTTTTCCAACTTCTCTGACTAAAGAAAGCTCAAATTCCTCGCGTCGTTGTTCCATTAAATTTGCTGCTTTTAATAGAATAGTAGAACGTTGAAAAGCCGTTAACTGGTCCGATTGAAAGGTTCTTTCAGCTGCAGACACGGCTTCGTGCACATGATGTTTATCCGCTTTTGAGATGGATGCGATTAATTCTCCTGTGTACTTATGGTAAACAGGAATATGATGGTCGGTATAAATGGGTTTCCCGTTAATGTATAAAGGGTATTTTTTTTCATGTAAGAGAGAAGTTTTTGTCTCAGTCATCCTTTATTTCATCTCCTTAAATAAAATTTATACTTTTCTTGGTCATTTGCTGATGAATAGCTTCTCCAAATTCGCGGGTCGAATTTTTCCCTCCGAGGTCAGGGGTAGACACTTTTCGATCAATGAGGACCTCTTCAATCGATGATACGATCAAATCCGCTATATCAGAAAAACCAAGATGTTCCATCATTAAGCTAATACTCCAAATCTGCGCAATCGGATTGGCAATTTGTTTTCCGGCGATGTCAGGTGCAGAACCATGTATCGGTTCGAACATCGACGGGTAGTTTTTTTCCGGATTTATGTTTCCTGAAGGTGCAAGACCTAAACCGCCTACAATGGCTGCGCCAAGATCTGTTAAAATATCGCCGAACAGATTGCTTGCTACGACAACATCTAATTCTTCCGGTCTGGTAATAAAATAAGCTGCCAGTGCATCAATGTGATAGATGTCCGTCTGGATGTTTGGATGCTGCTTGCTCACTTCCTTGACGATTTCATCCCAGAATGGCATCGAGTGGTTGATTCCATTCGATTTTGTAGCTGCCGTCAACCTTCTCCCAGTTCTTTTTTCAGCAAGGGAATACGCATAATTGATGACTCGTTCCGTTCCGTATCGCGTAAAGACATTATTTTGGACCGCAAGCTCAAAGGGAGTGTTCTCATGTAAACGCCCTCCCATGTTGGAGTATTCTCCTTCTGTGTTTTCACGCACTACGATAAAGTCCAGATCTTTATGGGCTTTATAACGGAGAGGACTCTCTAAACCTCTTAATAGCTTAATGGGCCGCAGATTGATATATTGCTGAAAGGCTCGGCGAATTGGCAGGATCAATTCCCATACTGAAATGTGGTCAGGGACAGTTGGTGCACCGATGGCACCAAGCAAAATCACATCATAATCCCGGAGAATTTCCAGGCCATTATCCGGCATCATCTTTCCGTGTTTTACATAGTACTCACAATTCCAATCAAAAGTGTCGATGGAGAAATGAATGCCTCCGTGCAGTTCCTCAATTTTCTTTAATGTCTTTAACCCTTCTGCCATGACTTCGGGCCCAATTCCGTCTCCAGGTATGGCCGCTATTGAGAAATGTTGCAAGCTATCACCTCATTTTTCTGTTTGCTAATTACTAATGCAAGTTTCATGCCAATTCAGTTAATTTTAAATATTCTGAATTAAATAGGTGTGACAACTCATAAAAAAACAAAACTTCCTCTTCATTCGTTTCATTTTGCAACATCTGTTTTAATTTAAAACATTATAGCTTATATTCTTTGATTTTACGCCAGAGGGTCGAACGGTCTATTCCAAGAGATTTTGCGGCTTCTGATCTGCTTTTATATTGTTGAAGCGCACCTAGTATTAAATCTTTTTCATTCTCTTTTAGGCTCGCAGCACTAGCAGTAGTTTGGGACCTTTTCTTTCTAAGTTTAGGATAATAAAACGAAGCATCTTTAGCCCTTATGGCTGAACCTTGCTGAAGCAAGACGATTCGTTCTAAAACATTTCTTAACTCACGAATATTTCCTGGCCAGTGATAATCTTGTAATACTGAATAGAACTCTTTATCGATCTTTTCAATTTGCTTTTGATGCTGTTCATTAAATTGCTCAATAAAATGACCGGTAAGCAAGGGAACATCCTCTAATCTTTCTCTGAGCGGCGGCAGATCCAGTGAAAGAACATTTAAACGATAATATAAATCTTTTCTAAATTGTTTCTTTTCAATTTCGTCTTCGATGTTTGTATTGGTTGCTGCTATTATCCGTACGTTAACAGGGATGGTTCGTTGCCCTCCGACTCTCCGGATCGATCTTTCCTGCAGAACACGCAATAAATGAGCCTGAATTTGCAAGGGCATTTCTCCGATTTCATCCAAAAATAAAGTTCCGCCATGCGCCAATTCAAACAGCCCTTGCTTACCACCTTTCTTTGCTCCTGTAAAACTTCCCTCTTCATACCCGAACAATTCAGTCTCAAGTAAATTTTCAGGAAAAGCGGCACAATTCACGGCAACAAATGGACCGATTGCCCGGCTGCTTTCTAGGTGGATTCCTTGTGCAAATAATTCTTTTCCCGTTCCAGATTCACCTGTAATGAGTACCGTTGCATCTGTTTCCGCAAAGATCTTGGCCTGTTCTTTCGCTTCACGAATCCCTTGGACTTCCCCAATAATATCCTCCAGTCTGTACTTCGCTTCCAATCCGTTCTCATGTAGTTTTTTTCGTAGTTTCATTTCCATTCTTTGCAGGTCTGTAATTTCTTTAAAATTGGACACTGCTCCAACGACAGTGTTGTTAAGAATAACAGGGTATCGGTTAATAATGATTTGGCGATCTAGGATCTTTGCTACATCACCTATTTCTTTCTTACCGGTTTGCAGCACTCTCAGCATATCGGAATGTGGAATATATTCTGTAATGTTCCGGCCGACCACATCTCCTTCGAGTCCCAAATATTTTTTGGCATTATTATTGGAGAGTGTTATTTTCCCTTGCTTGTCTACCGCGATTAAACCATCATGAGCAGAATCGGCAATAGCCTGTACCTGGTATTTTTCTTTAAACATCTCTCTCGTCACTTCGGTTAAATTCATTGCCTGGAGTACTGCCGAAACCATAGTATCCATTGATGGATGAACATAAAAGATGTTTTCATTTATCCGTTTTGCAATGGGAGGATTACTATCCCAAGAAGGAACAAGAAAGATTGTGTTTTTATTCGCGTTACCGAGATTAACAAATTCTTTGCTGCAAATTTCAAAATGGTTATGATACATCAGAAAATTTTCAGTGTCTAACCACTTTTTTTCTTCATCAGATACCAAAATGCAGAGATTTTTTTCATGAAGATTTTGTTCTTTGATCGTTTTTTCGAAATCACTTAAATGAATGGAAAGGGGTACAATTGGGATAGAAAATGATTGAACTTCGTTTACATACGTTGAAGGAGTAATTAAAACAAAAGGGTTCATCATATGATCGATAATCGATTTTTTAGAATGGAAGAAAGCTGGTTGAATTCCATGTTCAATTAATAGTTGAGTAACGGTATCTTCTAGTGTTTTATTTAATTTATACAAAGCGATCATTTCCCTTACACTCCCTTCTTTGTTTTATAATTTAACATATAAATGCAAAAAAAAAAGAGGTTTGGTAAAGTATTCTTTTTATAAAGTCTGGCTCCTTGCCTAATGAGTACATCTAAAGCATCAAAAAAAATTATGTAATATTCTGGGCGAGAAAGATTATTTGACTATCTTTTTGCATAAAAAGGAAATTCAATGTATATTTTGGCTTATTTGCCGGATAAGCCCACATCGATGATCATAAACGGAATTTCTCCTTCCCTAACCAGTTGTACAAGCATATATATAAAATAATAGGAGGGAAAAAATGAACCATACAAATAAACTTGAATTGTCACCGTTCTTTGTGAACACTATTCCCAAAAGCGGTTCACACCTTTTAAGACAACTGCTGCAGGGGTTGCCTCAAGTTACACACGATTGGGATCGGCACTGGTACTTTGAAGGTCATTCCAATCAGATTCAAGAACACCAAAATCGGCTTCAAACATTAAAAAACAATGAATGTGCGTTTGGACATGTTTTTTATTCAGATAAGTGGGCAGCGATGTTGAACCAGCTCGGCATGAAGAGGATGTTCCTGTATCGTGATCCAAGAGATGTTGTCGTATCGTACGTATACTATGTGATGAATAAACTTCAAACGGATGTTTTTTACCCATATTTTTCTCGTTGTTCTACTCAACAAGATCGTTTCAGAGCCGTCATTGAAGGGTTCAAGGATGGGCCGTATCGACGGCCAGGCATAAACGAATGGTATGGGAGATTTATGAAATGGTCTAAAGATGAACATGCATTAGTTATTAGATTTGAAGATTTAGTTGGAGAAAATCGTACAAATGAGTGCGAGAAGATTATTAACTACCTGATTCCTTCTATAAAAGATGAATCAGCTGTCCGTTCTCTAATAGAAGGCATGAAAGCAAATGTAAAGCCAGAAAAGTCGCTAACATTCAGAAAAGGGAAAACAGGTGGATGGCGTGATGAGTTTGATGAAGAATTAAAGAATTTAACGAAAGAACATTGCGGGCAACTTTTAAAGGATTTAGGTTATGAAACAGCAGCAGATTGGAATTAAAAAAAGTCCCAGCTTCCAATAGTGAAGCGGGACTTTAATCATCTTTAAGGCTTCCCCTCTGCAGAATAATTGTTGGTATATTGGGGAAATCGCAGATTGTTTTAATTCCTTTGAATATGTAGGATCATCTTCTAATTCCTCTCCCAATGCCTTAACATTACAGGATTGGTCATGAACTCCTTAATATCCTGCTGTCTATTAAAGGAAGAAAATTCTGAAGGCTTTTGCTCCAAGGACTTAATTCTTCTTCCAGCTGCTTAGATGAAAGGGTTGAGTACCATTTGCATTTCTTTATCCATGCTTCAGTCCAATGAGCTTGATTTGCTCGAATACAGAGCCAGGCCAACCGTGCGTGATGATCAACAATCGTAATCAGTCGCCCAATAGTTTGCGAGTTTTTTCATTGTTGCGAGCTGCACGCCTTGCGATGTATCCTCAACTGTTTCCTGATCAGGTCATCTTGTAGCGTTTATGCGCCTTCGCAAATCTATAAGTTCCGCTTCTGGAACATTCACATGAAACGGATGGATGGCTTTTTCGTCTTTAGGTTTTTTTATATCCTCTTTATTAGCTTTGTATGTTTGGGGATTCTCTTGCGAATTCCCGTTTTTGGCACTGGCATTAGTGCCGTCTATTATTAATCCTAGGAACAGAGCAAAAATTATCGCCAAACGATCCAATATCTGCTACTCATAAACAGTAACACTCCATTCGGAAGGATTTTTATGGTTCTCTTCCTGTAGGTTTCATCCCGAGTGCATTTATTATTCCATTTCCTCAAACATTCCTAATTGGTCGAAAAGCTCCTTTGAAAAGTTGAATATTATGATATGTCATGAGAGATGTTTAAAATAATTTACATTTATCACTACTTTTCCCTTTTGGCATACAAAAAAGGAAGCAAAAGTGTAAATGAATACATTTTTTCTCAGCAACCATACTAAGTGTTGATACTGGTATAGGGAGAAACTTTGATGGTTAAAAATGATACAGATTCAGATACAAATACAAACCAAAAACCTATAGTAAATCACAGTACTTTTAAAGAAGTCATAGATGCTGCCAAAAAATCGAATGATTTCAAAGAGATCAGAAAAAACATCTCTACTTCCATGGTATTCATTTCATACTTTAATACATTAATTGATCGTGATATTATGCAAAAGGTTTTACTTCCCTATATCGCTGATTATGAACCAAGACAAAATGAAGTTTTAGACTTACATACATTTCAAAAAGACTTACCTCTTGAAGATGTCGTAAAGACGAGTGATATAAAGGAGATTGAAGATAAAATCTATAAAGGTTATGTACTCATTAAGTTGGAAAATGCATCAGATGAATGCCTTTTAATAAATGTAAGTAATTCATCTACAGGTATGAGACAATTTAATGAAACTGAGAACGAATTCAGTGTCACCGGACCAAAAATAGGTTTCGTTGAAAATTTGGATATGAATATATCTTTACTCAGAAAAAAATTAAAATCTCCCCTGTTAGTTACTGAAGAGCTGGTTATTGGAACACTGTCAAAGACAAGAGTTATGATGGTTTATTTAGACGGAATAACAAATGAAGAGCATATAAAAACGGTAAGAAAGAGACTATCTAATATAGACTTTGACATTGTCTGGGATGTATCTGCACTTGATCAAATCATTAGTGATAATTCTAATACTCCTTTCCCTCTTTACTTAACTTCGGAGAGAATAGATAGAATTTCTTATACTGTCTCTAATGGTCAGGTTGCTATTTTTAGCGATGGCTCCCCCTACGCAATTTCAGGACCATGCACTCTACTCGATTTTTTCATTTCTCCCGAAGATTATTATTATAACTGGATTATTGGTTCATTGTTTCGTCTTATCCGTATTCTGGGGATTTTCTTTTCAATTTTCACTTCATCTATATACGTTGCGGTGGTCACGTATCACTATGAAATGATACCAGGGGATTTGTTGGGACCGCTTATAAAAACCAGAGCAAATGTACCCTTTCCGCCATTAATAGAAGTGATTTTTTTAGAAATAACAATTGAGCTATTAAGAGAGGCGGGAGCTCGATTACCTTCTAAAATTGGTCAGACTTTAGGGATTGTTGGGGGTATAGTTATTGGACAAGCTGCTGTTGCTGCATCCCTGACGAGTAACATTTTGCTGATCATTGTAGCCCTTTCAGCATTGGCTTCATTTACAACGCCAATTATAACCATGTCCAACTCAATTCGTTTATTAAGATTTCCTTTTATCATTATGTCAGCCTTATTTGGTGGACTGGGCATCATACTCGGAATCACAATATTACTGTGCCACCTGTTTAATTTAAAATCGTTTGGTACTCCTTACATGGTTCCTTTATATCCATTTCGTATTAAAAATTTTAATGACAGTTTCCTAAGATTGTCTTATAAAAAAATAAACAAAAGGTCGGATTTTTTACACCCTAAACTTAAAATGAAATATTCACCTAAAGAAAGGGAAAAGAGAAAGGAGGATATCAATGACGAATAAGAAATTTGCCCAAAGAATAGGGTGTGTTGCTTTGTCTCTTTTCTTGTCAGGGTGTATACCCAAAAGCATTATTGATGAAGTCTCATTAATGCATTATATAGGCTTTGATAGAGAGAAAAAAATGTTAAAAGCAAGTGTTGTGTATCCCAATTATGCTACTGAAGGTAATTCTACTCTTTTAACAGCTGAAGCTAAAAATCCATCTAGTCTACAGAATGAGCTTGGTCATAAATCCCAATTCGAGTATGAAGTGGGCCAATTAAGGGTTATGATATTTGGCGACAAACTCAGTAGGTATGGTCTTGCAGACGTATTGGACACAATCTGTAAAGATCCTAAGATTGGTGTTATAAGAATTGTCATCTCAGATGGGTCTCCAGATTTAATCCTAAGAAAAACCCTGAATAAGAGTCCGCTATACCTAAAGAATTTAATTGATAAAAGTATTGAAGATGAAGGTATTCCAGATATTAACCTCCATGTAATGTATGATCAATACTTTGGAAGTGGAATTGATATGTCCTTTCCAAATCTTAAAGTGGATTCTAAAGGAGATATTAAAATCGATGGAATGGGAATTTTTAAAGGTGATAAATTAAAATTTAAGATATCAGATAAAGAAGCCTTCTTATTAAAATTAATGATGGACAGAAACAAAAATGGCGTATATAGCTTCAACTTAGACAAGAATGAACACAAAGGTAATATTGGAGTCAGAATTCTTTATGGAAAACATAAGGTGAAAGTCATCAAGGAAGGGAACCAAGAAAAAGCCAAGATGGATCTAACTTTAAATATAAAACTTGAGGGGTTGCCCAAGGGAGTCAAATTGGAAAAGGAAAGAGATCTTATTTTATTTAAAAAAGCCCTGCAAAAATCTATTTCAACCGAAGCGGAATCACTTCTTAAGGATTTTCAGGCAAATGGTGTAGATCCTGTAGGTTTAGGAAGAATATATAAAGTTAATCGCAGCAATTATTCTGAGCAGAATTTTTACAAAATGATTTATCGTAATATGAAATTTGATGTAAATACCAAAATTATAGTTAGACAAACTGGGGTTGGAAATATTGAAAGTTAACGTAGAAAAACATTTTCAAGTTTCAGCTTTTTTTACATTTTTTCTCATTCACTCTTCACAAACCGGTGTTGGAATTTTAAATTTCCAAAATCAAGTTATTAAAGGAGCCGAACAAGATGCTTGGATTTCTTTAATAATTACTGGTGTTATAACTCATATCATACTCTATATTATTTTTAAGCTTTTAGATGAGGAAAACAATGACTTAGTAGCGGTTCATCACTATTGCTTTGGAAAAACAATGGGTAACATATTGTCTGTCCTGGCAATGATCTATTTCTGGTTAGCTTCTCTAACTGTTCTACGCGCCTATATTGAGGTCATACAAATATGGGTATATCCTACAATAAAAACATGGCAACTTTGTATCGTGTTTGGACTTACATTTTATTACTTAATAAAAAGTGGCTTCCGTACTTTATCTGGTTTTAGTTTCTGGGGAGTTGTTTTACCTTCTTTTCTATTCTTTTTGATATATTTTCCAATGAAACATACCAATTATATTTATTTACTCCCAGCTTTTAGCCATTCCCTCAGTGAGCTATTTATATCTTCTAAGGCTTTTTCCCTGCTTTTTCTTGGTTTCGAGTGGATAGTGATTTATTATCCCTTCATTAGAAGGAATCCGAATTCAAAAAACATTTCGAAATGGGCATATTTTGGAAATTTATATACAATTATTGTTTATTTAATTGTAACTTTGATATCTTTCCTATACTTCAATCAAGAGGTATTACAGCAGTTACCATGGGCCACTCTAATGATGGTAAAAATTGTGCACTTTTCCTTTTTAGAAAGATTTGAATATGCGTTCATATTTATTTGGTTGTTAGTCGTTATATCCCCCATATGTATTTCTTTATGGGCCTGTACAAGAATAATAAAAAGAACTTTTTCAATTCCCCCAAAAGCGTCTTTAAAAATGCTTCTTCTTGCAGAGATGATTGCTGCTATTAGTTTGCAAGAATTTAAAAGTATTGATCATCTTATTAATCTTACTTCTAAAGTAGGAATTGGTTTTGTATATTTGTATCTACCGCTCCTTCTTATTATAAAATTGATTAAGAACAATTTTATAAAAAATAGGTTAAACAAAATCTAGTGAGAATCACGAGCATTGTTTTTGGGAGAGGAAATTCTCGCTTTTAAAATATTTTTCCAAATGCTTTTCTTAATTTTGAACTTAAAATCTTTATATTTCTTTTCTCCCATGTGTTTCTCAAGATGTGCTGTAGATCTTGTAAAACAGGTTCAGCAATTTTTGCCCATATTCAAAAGTATTAAAAGGAGGCAAAGTTGATGTGAAATATGAAATGAAAAGGTATCAGTCGAATATTCACATAAAAAGGTAGGATATGAAGGTTGATAAACAACCTTCATATCCTAAACTCTTTCATACTTTTTTAGTTTTTAGACTATTGATGAAACTTTATCTTTTGGTGCATAACGTTTCAATACTTTCACCATATCCACGCATTAACTTACTAATAGGTAAGTGTCCTTTGGCGAGATTTATTGTCTTACCTCAAAAGAATGATTTTTCAATGAACGTCGGTAGTAGCACATTAATAGATAAAATGGTTAATTTCGGTAATTAAATAACTGTTTAACATTCCTGTAACTACATAAACTATTTTCCATAAGAAACTTCTCAAGGAGACGTGTATTATGAAAAAAAAAGTAATGTGTATGTTTATAGTCATTGCTTCATTTTTATTTTTACCTGCTATTACGCAGGCACAAGTAATTTATGAAGTGAAATCTGGTGATACCTTAGACAAAATATCAAAACAGTACAAACTAAACAGAGACGAAATTGCAAAGCTAAATGGTTTAGCAAAAAATGCTCAACTCGTTTTAGGTCAAGCTCTTGTCATACCGGGCTCAAATTATTATGTGCAACCAGGTGAGTTTCTGGGAAATTGCTTACCGTCATTCCATTAACGAGGGAAACTTAATGCGAAATAATCAACTAAAAAGCAAAGTAATTGTCCCTGGACAAAAGCTAAAAATTCCTCACTCCAACCAAAAGAAAATTTGGACTGGAACTTATTTTGTTCCTAAGGATAAAAATACAAACCATTGGATTCTAAGTAATTACAGCAATACTCTATCAAGTATATTTGTTTTTGAGTATAAACCAGATTACTCTGGACGTATCATTGGGCTAGAAGAAAATGAAGCTCATAAGCTCGCATGGAAACAAAACCTGCCCCCTTACGCCACAATTTCAAATTTAAGTGAAAAAGGTTTTGATCCTGATTTAACCCATCATTTAATAAGTAATCCTTGGAGAAGACAAAATTTTATCAATAATATATATTCCCTTTTACACAGTAATGACTATAAAGGTGTAGTTATAGATTTTGAACAGGTAAGAGAGAAAGATCGTTCTAGCCTAAATCTATTTATAAAAGATTTAGCTAAAAGGCTGCATCCTTCTGGGATGGAAATATTGATGGCAGTTCCTCCTAAACAAGGAGATAAAGTGCCTCTTCATTCTACAGCATACGATTACAGAACACTTGGGAAGTTCTTAGATAAGATGTTTTTAATGACCTATGATTGGCACTGGCCTGGTGGTCCATCCGGTCCTATTGCTCCAATTGATAAAGTAAAGGAAACAATAAATTATGCAGTTTCTGTAGTACCACGATCAAAACTTGGTATTCCACAATATGCATATGATTGGACTATTTCTGAAGAAAAAAAGGTTGGTAAAGCTTACTCAACACAACGTGCAATAGATCTATATATAGGTTATCAGAGCCAGATTCATTACGATTTAAATGCTGCTGCACCATGGTTTCGCTATATCGATAAACAAGGAACTTTACATGAGGTGTGGTTCGAGGATCCCCGTAGTCTCTTGAAAAAACTTCGACTAATAAAAGAATATAACTTAGCTGGTATGGGGTGTTGGCATCTCGGTTTAACCATGCCCCAAACCGAAGAATTGGTATTAAATGAATTTAAAGTAAAATAAGTTAAAATCTATTATGGGTGATGATATAGACATCTCCCTTTTAAAACGAGGTGTATATGGTCATGAACCTAAATAGTTGCGACTTTTCACCACTCAAAGATCAGTTAATGGAAGGTCTAAAACTTGTTTCAGCTGAAATTAATAAAGGAATAAAATCATTAGAAAATGAAGAGTATTGTCTTTTAGGAAAATTAGAGGATATAAAAGGAAAATTTGAACAAATAGAAACAGTAGCTGCATCGTTTTATTTAAATTGTTATCTATCTCCATTTACTGACAAATATTTAGATTTATCTACCTGTATCCAACAACTATCAAATCAAAGACATGGTGCATTAATTGTAATTGAGGGTAAATATCAACTAGATTCTTTAATAAAACCGGGTACTCCTATTGGTGCAACTTTAACACATTCTTTATTAGAATCCATTTTTTACCCTGGAAATCCTCTTCATGATGGTGCAGTTTTAGTCCGTAATAATCTAATTTTGTCTGCAGCAAACGTTTTACCTTTATCAAACAGGATTGTAAATAAAAAAAAGCTTGGTACTCGTCACCGTGCCGCACTTGGCTTAACCGAAAAGAGTGATGCTCTTGTTCTTGTTGTTTCTGAAGAAACAGGAAGAGTTTCTTTTGCTGTTGATGGAAATCTTTATCCTATTATAACTACTAGCTCATTACTGGATTGAGTAACATTGCTTCTGATATTTTAATCTGACCTTAAATAACTTCATTAACTGAAAACAAAAGATGTTGCCTTTCATCCTCCCACCCCTGTTCTTGTATCTTCGGTAATTAAGAGCGATATGAAAAAATAACAAGAAAACGACCAAATTGTATGGTCGTTTTTCGAAAAACATTATTCCATTAAAGCAGCCGTTTGTTGAATAGTAATATTTTGCATTCAAGCTTTGTTCAATTCTTGCGCCCTATTACAGAAGATCAACAATATTATTAAGGTTAACACAATTGCTTTAACTCTTTTCTATTCTTTATTCCTCGCTAACTTGTACCAAACCTTTTAGCTGCTCTGACACGAGCACGCTCAGCTTCGACCTCACGATTGCGAGGTTCTGCACTGGTTTCCAGAGTGTCCAATAGATTCCTAGTAATCATTGCTACTTCATTTACTGTGCGATTAAACGCCTCTTCGTTCGCCTTTGAGGGCTTGTTATAGCCCGTTATCTTTCTGACGTACTGAATAGCTGCTGCATGAATCTCTTCATCGGTAGCTGGTGGGTCGAAATTAAATAATGTTTTAATGTTTCGGCACATAAATTTCTCCTTTTTGCTTTCATTTATCCTACATTCCATTCCACAAGGGATCCTTACTATCCTTTTCTACTTCCAATTTTTTTAGAAGCAGTAAAGTGTCCTGCACTACAAGGGCACCCGATTGTTGAATAAGTTTAATCACCTTTTTATTTTCTTTGCAATGAAAAAAATAACAAATATACCAATAGTAAGTAAAACTAAAAGAATTATATCTTTATCCGAGAAATTAAACTTTCCTTCATTAATAGTACCTTTTGAATTGTCTTCCACAGTACCGTCAAATGTATACTCCTTTTCTCTTACTGCTTTTTTATATTTTCCACTTTCATCTTCAACCGCTATTGATTCATCTGTACTAATATCTTTAATTGAATAATATTTAGTTCCTTTCCTATAAACGTTTGAGAAGTTTCCAGGGTACTGTTCCATGTCTGAATACTTCGAAACCTGCCCAATCTCCTTATCTATTTCTTTTACGTACTCATCTTTCAAAACATAAACATAACCGTCCCAAACGACAAACTTGTGAACCCATTTAATTGCAAATGATGTAGTTGGAAATATGAAGGAACATAAAAAAATAACTAATAGCAGGAAAGAAAGAATCTGCTTAATTTTTATATAAACTCCCCCTTAATAAGCTGTAATAAATGATTTTACGTTTCACTATATCTTATTCCGCTTTCCTGGCCGTTTGTTTAATAAGTTCAATAAATTGAGCACTTCTTCTTCTTGAATAACTGCACCCGTTTGTGGAATAACCATTACAATAAAAAAGAGCCCACAAACAGCTCCTGGTTCTTCAACTAATGCATTCGTTATTTGAAGATGTTAGAACAATATTAAAATAAATCTTTTGGATGCTTTCTGTTTCTTTTCTTTGCTCGATATAAGTAAATTATTATAAACAGCAAAACAATGATATATGCTAAATCAAAATAATCTGTATATCTTTTAAAGGAAAATCGACCAAGAACTACAATACCTAAAACGACCAGTAGCCATGAATAAAGATTGATATCTTTCCTCAAAATTGAAACTTCCCTTTTTGTAAAAACCATAATTCTAGCTTAAATTTATTTTATCATTCTTTTTTCAACAATACTTTTCTTTAGTGCAATAAAAAAAGAGCTAAAATCAGCTCCAGGATCTTCAACTACCCGATTGTTGAACAAGAGATTATTCGAATCTTTTTCTTTGGTTTTAACTCCATGTTGGCCATAACATTCGTCAACAAACCATACCAGGTGTTTGCGAAACTCAGCTGATTGAATATTTACTGGCTCGTATGGCAGAGTCATAAAGTTACTTCTGCACTATCTGAATAAGGTTGCCGCATGTATCGTCGAAGGCAGTATCAAGCAATCTTAACAAGTTCAATTCACATAATAGTAGTTTGAACCATTATAGAAAAATATTTAGATAAGAAGGTCAATTTTAAAGGTTCATTTTTTCATAACTGGAATCCACACTTCAGATCTGTAGCCTTCAGCCTCAGAATTACCTGGGGTATAAACCTCGATTTCGGGCAGTCCGGCATGCTGATATTCGGTTGCAGGAAACCATTCTTGATAAATTTGACGAAATCCATTCTGGATAGCTACGGGAAGCGGTCCAACACATGGGAAGACAGCCCAGGTGGAGGTGGGTATCTCCTGCAGTATTAATCCCTCCGTAGGGACCGCTGCCTCTTCTTTCTTTCCAATCATGTATGTAAAATTCTCATTAAAATTCAACGTTAGGCCGAGTAAAGGCGTATCTGTTTTCTGGGAATATATTTTCGCAAGTGTCCCGTCCCGCTGACATTCTCCCCAAAACCATTGTCGAGTGCGGCCTTCATTTCCACATGTTAACGAAGCGGATTTTCCGATTACGATAAACGACTCTTTTTCCTCAATGAGATAATCCACTTCCTTTTCTCCACGGATCGTGAGTTGGAACGAAATGCGGGGAAAAGCTTTTAATGAAACACCTGAACGTCGAGCTTCAGATGGTGAAATACCATGGATTTTACGGAACAATTTGGAGAATGATTCCGGCGAATTATATCCATATTTCAAAGCTACATCAATCACTTTCGAGGAGGATACGGCAAATTCTTGTGCAGCTAACGTCAATTTGCGTTTTCGTACATATTCGCCTACGGTCATTCCAGTTAACATATGGAACATCCGTTGAAAATGGAAGGGGGAGGAACAAGCAACCTTCGCGATCGCTTCAATATCAAGCGGTTCGTTCATCTTGCTCTCCATGAACTCCAAAGCGTCTTCCATCCGTTTCAACCAGTCCACACTTTATCACCTCTTTTATCCTTGTTAAATTACTTAAAATACGAATCTGGTCCAGCATTTTGGATAGATGTTATTACATTCTACACCGATTAGGTTCCAACCTGCTCTTTACGATGATATTGGTGATCTGTTCAGTAAAAGCACGGAATAACA
The DNA here is from genome assembly GCF_014635025.1 of Fictibacillus barbaricus. Classification (GTDB taxonomy): domain Bacteria; phylum Bacillota; class Bacilli; order Bacillales; family Fictibacillaceae; genus Fictibacillus; species Fictibacillus barbaricus. Next base: position 75,350 of record NZ_BMCE01000002.1, read on the forward strand.
GGATTCATACTATTGGCGTTTATATAATGAATGTAGGAAATCGAATAGAACAAGGAGGTAATTAAATTGTATGCTTTCGATACTCATGATACGAAAATAAACTTATATTTAAGAATGATAGACGAAAGGAGAGGTATTTAGATGAAAAAAAAGATATTTAGTTTGATGACTATAGGGGCGCTTTTTTCGAACAGTTCAGCAACATTTGCTTATCTTCCATCCGATCAGAATCATGAATATGTAGCATTAGGTGATTCGATACCGGCAGGGATGACCCCCTCTGGTTCATATGACCTCAGCTATCCAGATTATCTAAAAAATATGTTTGATGGATCCAGTTCAAAACTCGCGGATTATGATAATTTTGCTGTTTCCGGTTATACCTCTGAACAATTAAAGTACGATGTTGAAAACAACGAAACGATTCGGCAAGAACTAAGTGAAGCCACTCATATTACAATTACAATCGGTGCTAATGATCTTTTTCAAAAACTGCTCACTAATCCATCCACTGTTCACCAGGGTATAGCCGCTGCCAGCACAAACTTAGACTCTATCCTTACCACAATCGACACCTTAAATCCAGATGCCGATGTTTATGTAATGGGATATTACAATACTTTTGCCTATTATCCAGAACAAGTTCAGGATTTCCTTGTCCCCCTATCGAACGCACTTAATAACGAAATTGAAATGCGTACTGTAGAAAACGGTGATACTTATGTGCCTACAGCCCATGTGATCGATCAGAAATTTGAAAAGTACATGCCTAACCCAGATGATAATCATTTGAATGTAAAAGGATACAAAGTAATAGCAAAAGAATTCTGGAAGACAATTAAGCAAAACAGGTAGAAAAGCATTAAAAACGACTCGTCATAGACGAGTCGTTTGTCTTTACCGGAGCTGCCTATCTTCCACTATAGCACCCGTTTGCTGAATAAGAACCAAAGTACTATCATCAAGCTACTAAATCAAATGAACTACCAGCTTGTATGCAGTTCCCTACCTTGTAACGACCAATAAAGAAACACAACTCCTATATTTTATGCTTGCGCCCATTCTGAAAGACGGCGAGGGTCACGCTTTTCTGGTCGAACCCAGAACCTCCAAATAGTGCTGATTGTACATAATGCCTAGGATGTTCCCAAAGGGATCGACCACGGAAGCAGTGACGAACCCCTCGCCGCGCTCTGTGGGTGCCTCGTACTCTTTCGCTCCCATAGACAGCAGCTTCTTAAAAGTTACTGTTACATCGTCGACGTGCCAGTACACTATTGTACCGGCAGGGCCGGTTGCTGAACCATCGGGCGCATAGCTGCTATCGATCAGGCCCAGCTCGTGCTGGTAGTCGCCGAGGCGAAACTCGGCATATCCTGGACGTTCGAAGTATGGTTCGATACCCAATAGCTCGGCGTACCACTTCTTTGCAGCTGCTAGATCGTCTGTCCAAAAACTAACTGTGGTGAGCCCTCGTAATGTCTGTGTGTCGCTCATAATCGATTTCCTCCTTAATGTTGAGTAGTACGTCCCTATGCTCAAAACTAAATAACATCTTTGATTAACTTCGATTTACTTAGAATAATCCCTTCTCATATTCAAGAAAATGTCCCAATTTATAAAAAGAGTGCATATCTTGTTACAGATATGCACCCGATTGTTGAAGAAAAATATTTCTCAATCATTCATCTAGATTAAATTTGTTAGGATTTTGTTATCCTAATTAGAGGTTTCGCTGTATTTTTTAAAATTGTCTAGAAACGCCTGCCAACCAGCTTCTTGCATTTCAATGGAATTGGTGGCTTCTGCTTCAAAAGTCTCAATTACTTTAGTGTCGTTTTCTTGGTTTATAAAAGAAATAGTAACTTTTCTTCCATCATCAAGAGTGTAAGAAATAAACTCGTTTATTCTTACATCATCATAAACACCACCAAAATCAAATCCAAAGCTACCATCCTTAGCTTCCATTCTCGTAAGAAATCTTCCCCCAACTTTTAGATCATTTTCGGCATTTGGCGCATGCCAATCATCAGAAGCATAACTCCATTTTTTTATATGCTGTGGCTCAGTCCAAAATTTCAAACTTCTGCAACCGGTTTATGAACTGTTGTTTCTACGGTTATTGTTACTTTATTACTTGTCTCCATTTTAATTATCCACCTCACTATAATAAATTCATTTCTGTGGGAGTTCAGCCTATCTTGGTATTACATAAATATCATATTCAATAAAAAGATGCATTTCTCCTTCTTGAAGAAATGCACCCGATTGTTGAATACAACTATATTAGTTCATTACAATAAAAAGCTGCGAAAACAGCCCTTTGCTGGTTCTTCAATTAACGCATCAGTTAGTTGAAGAAGTAACAATTTATTATAACGAGTAACGTTTTGATAACTTCTTTTTATGTGAAAGAAACACATCTTCTAAAGGGATCTCGTACTTGTTTGCAATCACTATTAAGTTACCTAAAACATCACCTAATTCTTCGGTTAACTCCTGTTTATTATCCTCGAAAGAGCCAGTTACTTCATCAGGTCTATTCCTTCCAATTTCAAGAGCTCTTATAGCTCTGGCCACTTCTCCTGTTTCTTCTGCTAAAAAACCAATACGAATAAAGATATCTAAGTCTGACCATCCACGTTTTTCATAATATGCTTTAACCCAGTGTTGAAATTCTGTTACATTCATTTTTTAGCCTCCTTGTTTATCACTACTAAGTTTAACAAATCAATATTTTCTTTGTTATACTATTTTACGGTGGTTAAAAGAGGAGGAAGTACAACATGAGAAGTGTAGCTGTCTTTTGTGGATCAAGTAACGGAAAGTCTAGTATTTATGTAGAGGAAGCTGCTAAATTAGGTGAAGAACTTGCAAAACGTAATATCGGACTTGTATACGGTGGAGCAAGTGTAGGTGTTATGGGTGCTGTTGCGAATTCTGTCTTGCAAAATGGTGGTCATGTTACTGGAGTGATGCCACGCTTTTTGGAAGAAAGAGAAATATCACATAAGAAATTATCTGAACTAATTGTTGTAGATTCCATGCATGAAAGAAAAGCAAAAATGACTGAATTAGCCGATGGTTTTATTATGTTACCTGGCGGCCCAGGAACTTTGGAGGAGTTTTTTGAAATCTTCACGTGGGCACAATTAGGACTTCATCAAAAACCTTGTGGGTTCTTAAATATTAATCAATACTTTAAACCGCTAATATCTCTGTTTGATCATATGACAACAGAAGGTTTTCTACAGGATAAGTATAGAGGAATGTCAATCAGTGCCGAAAATGCTAACGAGCTTCTTAATAAGTTTGATAAATATGAACCTCCAACTGTTAAAACTTATATTACTGATCAACAAACATAAAAAAGTCCGAGCCTTTATTGGCTTGGGCTTATTCATCTAGATACATTTCAACTAACGCACCCGATCGTGGTATAACACTAATCAAAAAAACACATTTAGTTCCTAAAAAAAATGAAATCATACATAGTAAATTCATACGGATGTATCTACTTACTGTTCGACCAATGGTACCATCACGATCAAAAAAAAGCTATTATATCAAACACCACCAACTTTGTATTTTACAATTTTCCCTTAACTACAATTAAAAAGTGCATTTCTCCTCCTTGAAGAAATGCACCCGTTTGTAGAGCGAGTCTTATTGACTGACAATGCCTAAATAAACTTGAATTCTCTCCGCTTTTTCTCCATTCAATAAACGACTTAACCTATACTATCTGCACTTTATCGGGAGGATTCCTTAAAGAGCGAAGTATTGGCGTATAAAGATGAGGCTCCGCCAGAGTGCACGAAAAGGATGTTATCGTCCGGCTTAAAGGTGCCTTTTTGAATTAAATCAATGAGTCCTGCTGCTGCTTTACCTGTATATACCGGATCGAGCAAAATTCCTTCTGTTCTTGCCATGAGCTTGACAGCTTCCACCATTTCAGGCGTAGTTAAAGCGTAGCCTGGTCCGACGTACTCGTCAAAACAGGTAACAGCCTCACGTGGGATTGAACTTGAAATGCCAATGTGTTCAGATGATTCCTTAACAAGCTGAAAAACTTTCTCTTCTTGCTCTTGTTTTCCTCTGCTTACGTTTATTCCGATTACCGGTATTCTGCTTTGATTTCCATAAAAGCCAGTAACCAAACCTGCATGCATTCCCCCGCTGCCACTAACACAAACGACCGCATTTATTCTGACTCCTTGATCAAAGGATTGTGCCAAAATCTCTTGAGCGCAAGCAGTATATCCCGTGGCGCCGATGACATTAGATCCCCCAACAGGAATGATGTAAGGTTTATGCCCCTCATCCGTTACTTCTTTAGCTATTTTCTGCATTTCCTTCATCAAGTCCGTCCCATTCGGTACCACCTTGACTTTTTCAGCACCCAGTAGATGATACAAAAAATAGTTGCCATTAAAATCCGGCTCAGCATTTGTCAGGCCTTCTTCTAATACGAGGATACACCTCATTTTCTCTTTAACGGCAGCGGCCAGTGTTAAGCGGCAATGATTTGATTGAATGCCCCCGCATGTAATTAACGTATCCGCTCCTTTTTCTAATGCATCGGCAACAAGGAATTCTAGTTTTCTTGTTTTATTTCCACCAGCCGCAAGCCCCAGTAAATCATCTCGTTTCATATAAATGGAAGGGCCTCCCAGTACTTCAGAGAAGTGAGGTAGTTTCTCAATAGGAGTAAATGTTGGTGTATATCGCTGTCTTGGGAATTGTGCTAAATTCATAAGTATTCTCCTCCTGTATTTCTCTTTTTCAATAATTATTAATTAAATCACAGCAACCGCTTCGATTTCAATCAAAGCATCTTTAGGTAAACGAGCAACTTCTATCGCGCTTCTAGCTGGATAATTCTCGGAAAAAAATTCTCCATAAGAAATGCACCCGATTGTTCCAAAGCACCACGATGTCAATGATTCTCCTAATTCGAATGCTCTTCTTTTATGATTAAAATGTAATGAATTATAGTAATTCTATATACCCTTCTGCTCCATTCACCCTGATCCTTTGTCCATCCTTGATTAGCTTGGTAGCATTTTCTACACCGACAACTGCTGGCAAGCCATATTCACGTGCAATAACCGCTCCATGGGTCATCAGTCCACCAACTTCGGTGACTAGGCCTTTTATGGATACAAACAATGGTGTCCAGCTAGGGTCAGTAAAGGCAGTGACTAAGATATCTCCATCTTCTAGATCAGCATCTTCCATTTTTAAGATGACGCGAGCTCTGCCCTCTATAACCCCGGAAGAAACCGGTAGACCTACAAAAGCTTCAGCTGGTAGATTTTCTCGTTTGTATTCACCTACAATGATTTCACCATCAGACGTGATAACACGGGGGGGGGGAGTTAGTTTTTTATATAGTTTGTACTCGTCTTTTCGTTTGCTGATGATCTGGTAATCTAGTTTATTTGTGCGTACGACTTCGTGAAGTTCTTCAAAAGTGAGATAGTATATATCTTCTTTTTCATGAATAACGTTTGCTTTTACGAGTTGTTCGGCTTCTTTCAGTAAAGCCTGCTTATAAACGAAGTAGCGATTAACCATGCCGTATTTTGGATATTCCCGATAACCCATGAAATTCCGGATTAGGTCGATCATTCGTTTTGTTTCTTTGGCTTTTTGTTCACCATCCGGTAATTGCTTTAATCGATCTAATAACTCTTGTTCTTTTTTCAAAGCTTCCTGTCGCCCTTGCTCAAATTTCCGATTGCTAGCATTAGGCTCAGAGTTTTTGATATTACTAAGAATCATGGGGACGAGTGTAGTTGGTTTTTCGCTCCAACGAGTTTTAGTAATATCGATTTCTCCGTTACATCGCATCCCGTATTTGCTGAGATAATCATAGATAGCGTCTTGGGTTTCCTCCCCACCATCAAACTTTGCTAGTTCATCCAAAAAGTTATCATCTTTTACATGTTGTAAATAATCAATTACTTCAGGATAAGGACGAATCACATCTGCGACATCCAGTAGCGCCAGACCCATTTCCGAAGTGATATTGTTTGGTACAGATTGAGAAAGCGTATCTGCTACATTTTTGTCACCTAACCACTTGTTCATTTTTTCATTGATCCATGATGAAGCATCCATAGCAGCCATAATCACACCCAAACTTTGTGGATCAAATAAAATCTTCTTTAATTGCTGGATATCTTCTTTAATAAAATCAAATAAATCTGATCCAGATTTCATTTGGATGTTTTGCTTTAACTCTTCTATCGATGTTTGACTACTCTTAATCAAATCAGAAACGATTGTCGGATCGTTTTCGATTTGTGCTTGAAAACCCGCAGACGACATACCTTTATTTCTTTTACCGGGACTCTGTTCTTTTTTATCATTCGGTAACGATTTTATAAAATCTCCTCGCTTAATTATGGTCATAAGTGCGTCTTTTATGAGCGGATCGGATTGTCCCAAGGTATCTAATAAAATTTCTCTGCTTACAGGTGAAGCCAGATTATGTGTAATATCAACAAACAACCTTCCACCAGCTTTACGCATGGGTGCAAAAGTCGTTAACAGGAAAAAAGATAATCCCAATGGTTTCATGGGGTCGGTCATCATTTGTTGGTGACCGACAGATACATAAACGTGATTTTCCTGATCATTTACTTCAGGGATGGGGTATAAAGTAGTGATTGGCCGACTCTGGACAATATAAAATGTATCATCAACCAAACACCATTCGATATCTTGTGGGCAACCAAAATAAGCTTCAATCTGTCTTCCGATGCGTGCCAGTTGTAAAATTTGTTGTTCAGTAAGTGTTTGAGCCTTTTGTTGATCAGGATCGATCTGCTTTGTCTCCGTTCCGCCTTCTTTTCGTCCATAGATAGCCAATTTTTTGGTTGCTATCATCTTATCGACGATTGTATCTTCTTGAACCTTATAGCAATCGGCAGATACCAAGCCGGAGACAAGTGCCTCTCCTAGTCCAAAGCTAGCATCGATCGATAGCAGCTTTCGATTGGAAGTAATTGGATCAGCTGTAAATAAAATTCCTGAAGCGTGTGGGAATACCATCCGTTGAATGATAACGGATAAATGCACTTGGCTGTGGTCAAATCCGTTTTGTATACGGTAAATCACGGCACGATCCGTAAATAGGGAAGCCCAACATTTGCTAATGTGCCGCAAAATGGCTTCTTTTCCGATGATATTTAAATAGGTGTCTTGTTGACCGGCAAAAGAGGCATGTGGTAAATCTTCAGCAGTTGCACTGGAACGCACTGCATAAGCATGTTCATTGCCAAACTGTGAGAGATAGTGAGCAACAGCTTTCACAACATCTGAAGGAATCTCTACGTCCATAATGATTTTCCGAATCTTCCTGCTGATTTCACCAACTTGATCTCGATCCTCTACTTTTAACAGTGTTAGTTTATCCAACAAAGCCTGAAACGTTTCGTTTTGTTCGATGGCTTTTTGATATCCTACTGTTGTAATACAAAATCCTTTTGGTACTTGTATTCCTTGAATTTTTGATAATTCCCCTAAATTTAACCCTTTTCCGCCAACAAGCAAAAGCTGTGTTTTTTCCATCTCCTTAAGACCGAGAACCAAAGAACTCATTCTACATCTCTCCTAACCATTAAGGTTCTATTGATTTTAGCAGTAGTAAATGAGAATAAAAAGTCTATATTATCCATTTTTTACATGCTATAATTAAATTAGGAAGAGTTCAAAAAAAATAAAAATAGCTAGGCCTTACCATAAAGTAAGCTGATGCACCAGTTCATTCCCTCAAAAGCTCATTTTTTAACCCACAATAGGATCTTGATTAAAATCAACTTTTTTCCATTTAATCTGTTTATTTTCCCTAAAATATTGTCCTTATAGTCCGAATATTAAGCTATAAAAAAGAATTCACTAATAGTGTGTTCAACAACAAATTTAAACGATTCTTCATTTTTTTGAAATTTTACAAAAATTGCATGGAATGGATTATCCCCATTGAACGGTTAGTTGAACAACAGAAAAACCACACTGCTCGTTGAGTGTGTGGTTATACAAATTTTTTAAGTGTTTATCGAAACGACCATAGAAATGTTATCTTACATTACTTGATATCATTCAAGAAAGAATTGCCGATCGTCCCCACTCGTCTGATCTCACCATTGAGCTGAATGTTAACCTTTAAGTCCTCAAAGTTTTTATCCCAATCCTTTTTCAGTTTGCTCCATGCTTTTGGGTCGGTCCGATGGATCGCATCTCCAAATCCGAAGATATCGACTTTGTATTTTTCCTGGATCTGCTTCACACTTTTAACTAAAATCTCTTTCTTTTCTTTTTCATAGCTTTTCTCTAACATGTCGATCGTTTCTTGTTTCGATAGATCGACCTTACATTCAACTTCGCCAACGTTTCCCTCGACCTGTATATTAATATCGATCTCGGGTCTGCCGTTCCTAATCTTTCCCTTTACTTTTGAGTCTGATTTTGTCACTTGGTATACCGCTTTCCCGCCATCAGGACACGGTATGTTGACCACCGTACTTACCTCTTTATTCGTGATGATGTTGTACGTTTTGCTTTGATTCTCATTCAGCCAACCAATCAGTTTATCTTTCTTGAACACAGCTAACTGGTTAAAGTATATTTTAGCTGGAGTATCGATCAACTCTACGTTCTGCTTGCTTAAAGTTGTTCTTTTATCTCCCTTTATGTCTGCTGTGATCCCAGTTAATACCGGTTGTTTTCCAGGACTGACCATATCTGTGATCAGTTCATCTAACATAACGGCACTTGTAGCCGACCAAGCCTCCGCAGAGACTTCAAGGTTATCGAACATCTTATTGGCTGGTGTCTTCTCTAAAGAGGTAGGTACTTTTAATACCTCTTCCGCCCTAACACCTTTAGAGACAGCCACATAAAAATCCGAACGGAGTTCCCAGTCTCTTGAGAGCAGATCTAACGGTTTCCCGATTCCTTTTTTTGCTAACGATTCACCAATAATTAACATGCGAAGATGAGAAGGATAGATTTTTCTAGGTGATTCCTTTGTCATCTTCCGGATGGCCTCAAATACCGTCTCCCCTTTCTCCTGGTAGATGACCACCGGTGAATCACCTCCACCGCCGCCTTTATCCCCTGCTATCTCTGAAGGATTGACGACTTGGGCAGTTACCAGGTATTTCCCGTCCTTCGTAAGGTCTAATCCCATCGCTAACGTAATGGCGAGTTCATTCAGCTCGCGGCGATTCCAGCATCCTGTAGTAAGTGATAGCAATAAAGTTAGTACAGTAAGGATGGTTATTATCCGTTTCATGAACGTTACTCCTTTTTTGGCTGCTCCTTTAATCTTTAATTGTTATTATTAACATTTTTCACCATTATGAGATAAACCATTCTTTTGAGCATTTGAACTAAGCCATCCTTTATGAGGAGAGTGGCCTATCTATCGACCCGCTTTCTGATCCTGGCTGCTACGAGCAGCAATAATGGCATGAACAGACCCACGATCGACACGAAAGGGAGCCAGATATCTTTGTCATACGTGCCTGCAGCTTGGATGTTAGGATATAGAATCAAGGATAAGACAACCATAATCATACCGAGTGGTGAACATAGGTGACGATAATCTTTCACTTCAAATATGTTTGAAAAAACGACGACCGATACATAAAAATAGACCACCCCTCGTATGAATACGGTCATAATCCAGAACAAAGCCAAAAAGGACTCGATACGGGTTATGAAGTTCCCAATGTTGATCTTCCTCGCCAAGGCATAACTGGGAGCGATGTTTCTGGTCGTTAGATCAACACCTAACACCAGGATGTTAAGGCCCATCACAACGACAAGTATGATCCCTGCATAAATCGTGCCCTTTAAAAAGCCTTTAGCAGCCTTTTTCCTCTCGGTTACAAGTGAGGGATAGATCATCAAGAACATGACAGTAGACAATGAGAAAAAACTTACAAAGACTAATGCTGCCCGTATGATGGGTCTGATTCCGACTTCTAGTACAGGCTGAATGTTCATCCATTCTACTTCTGGGACGATGGCGATGATCAAAATAACAAGTAATAAGGTAACAGGCAGGAATAATATTTCCGTTAACCGGCTTATGGGTTCTATGCCGAGTCTTACTGCCAGAATAACAATGAAAGAAAACATGATATGTATAGCAAAAGAAGGGGTTTCCGGCATCCAGAAAGTTGCAACAAAATCACCAATATAAAAGACGATTTCTGACGAAGACACAAAAGCCCAAAAAAAGAAGAAGATGTTGACCGTCTTTCCGATAAATTTACCAAATAACCTTTCGTTCAATCGATCTAGTGAGAGGGATGGAAATAGGTTCCCGACCTTTATGTATAAACCCGTTAATAGGATTCCTGCTCCTGCACCGATGATGGCTGCGATCCATGCATCTTGCTTTGCAAAATGGGCCATGAGAGATGGTGTATGCAGGATCACAGTGCCGATGGAATATAAAAAGACAAGAATCATTAGTTGGTGGGAAGATACTTTTACGTTATCTATCATAGTTTCACCTTTTCATTCTTAATATGGCTATTCGCGCTTTTGTATCAATTGAGGATCATCCTTATTCTCATTTTTTCTCTTCCGTATCGCATGTACCAGCAATAATAACAGCGGTATGAAAAGGCCTACTGTGATGGAATAAAGAATCGAAGCCTTAACATCAAAATTCTGCTGCTTGACGACGTCTTCAAACATGAGTATTGATAGAGCTCCAACGATTAACGCCATAGGTAAGGTTAGAGGCCGGTAATGTTTCAAATTAAAAATTTGGGAAACACCTAGGACGGATGCAAAAAAGTAGAGTACCATCTTAAAGTAGATCGTTATAAACCACATGACCGCAATCACGCCCTCCGTCCGTTGGACAAAGTTACCCACGTTTATTCTTCTGGCGAGTATAAAACTAGGATATGCTTGTCTTGCTGTCGAGTCTGCTCCTAGGACCAAAATACTTAACAAGGTGATGACAATGATGACCGCTCCCCCGATGAAGTTTCCAATATAGAAGGATTTTATGGCATCTTTATACCGAGTAACTAAAGGAAAGATCATCAATAAGATCACAGAATTAATGGTCGATGTGACGACTAAGTTAATTGAAGCACCAAATATGGTGTTTATCTTTGACTCGAATACAGGCTGTATGTTCTCAAACTCGATGTTTGGCGAAACAAAGATGACAAGAAAGGCAAAAAGGATAAAGAAGAAAACTAGGAAGATCTCACCTGAACGAGCGATCGTTTCGATCCCGAGGCGCACTCCCATCGCTACGATGACCATCATCAACATGGTTAAGACCGGAAGTGGTGTATCGGGCATGATATGCGAGGTAAGAAAGCTCCCGTTGTAAATCATAAGTATGGACGTATAGATGAATGGTAATGAGATGAAAATTAGAGAAACAATTTTACCGATCCATTTTCCAAACAGTTTTTCGTTCATCTGAATGATTGTCATCTCCGGATAGCTGCGAACTAGAGCATGATAAATACCGATCACGATAAAACCGATTCCGGTTCCTACTATGGAAACAATCCAGGCGTCCTGTTTTGCTGCGGCAGCTAACCCTGATGGCACCACTAAGATGGTAGTTCCTATCGTGAATAACGTTACTAGAACAAGAAATTGATGCACGTTGATTTTTTCATTTATCAACTTAATCTACCCCACTCTTTCCTATCCTCCTTAAAGGACTCTTATAATATTCCGTCTTAAACAAAAATGAATCATCCATTCTTCCTTCTAATAAAGATGCCAGGATCGCTAAAAGATCCTTACCCTATCTTCACGATAAGTTCTGAGAACGGTTTAAAGATCCAGGTGATAAAATCCAATGGGTTTGGGATCTGGACACCTCGCGCCAGTGCTATACTTAATGCGGTCCCAAATAGGAGCAGAGACGAAAAAATCGCAAGTTCCTTCTTCCTTTTTTTCCTAACAAGAGGTGGGACATCAATCGCGATAATCACGGCGGATATGATAAGGATGCCTACAACTGCCATAACGACTACTCCCTTCTCTATCGATAAAAAATATGATCTCCAGTTATCTCATAAATTAAATATTAATTTAGATGTTTCCGTCACTCATTTCCTTCTTTTTGGGGCTTTGGAGCCTGGACATTCTCGCGTCTATTGTTTCTTTGACTGATAAGACGTGGACGGGAGACCATTGCCCATCGAGGTACTCTAAAGAATGTATCCTTCATGTCTTCGCGTATATGGGGACCCATTGGACTCATATACGGAACACCGAACGAGCGAAGGGTGCACAGATGGAGAACCAGTGCAATGAATCCTACAAATATCCCGAACAGGCCGAATGAGGCAGCTAACACCATCATCGGAAACCGTAACATTCGGATGGACATAGACAAGGTGAAGGCAGGAAGCACAAAGCTTGAGATGGCTGTCATCGCCACGACGATTACCATGGCCGCAGACACGATCCCCGCTTCTACGGCTGCGGTACCGATTACAAGTGTACCTACAATGGAGATCGCAGAACCGATAGCTTTTGGCATCCGTAGACCCGCTTCCCGCAAGATCTCAAACGCGGTTTCCATCATTAGGGCTTCAATGAACGCCGGAAAAGGGACTCCTTCACGTTGAGCGGCCAAACTAATCAGAAGTCCAGTCGGCAACATCTCTGCATGGAATGTGGTGATGGCGATATATAAGGATGGTGCGAGCAGAGCGATAAAGATAGAAAGGAAACGGACCAGGCGGATCATGGTGCTGATGTCAGCCCGTTGATAGTAATCTTCTGGCGACTGGATAAAAGATACGAACAGGGCGGGCACAACCAGTACGATTGGCGTTCCGTCCACCAATATAGCAATTTTGCCTTCCAACAGCTCAGCTGCGATGACATCGGGTCGTTCTGAATAATAGACGGTTGGAAAAGGACTGTATGTCTCATCCTGAATCATTTCTTCAATATAACCACTCTCAAGGATTCCATCGATATCGATTCGATCCAGGCGCTCGTGTACTTCTTTTAGGACTTCGTCATTTACGATTCCATTTATATACATAATACCTACATCGGTTTGGGTCTCCTTGCCAATCTTTTTGGTCTCGAGCCATAGTTTCGGTGTCTTGATCCTTCTTCGGATCAATGCCGTATTAGTACGTAGGTTCTCTGTAAATCCCTCTTTAGGACCTCTGACGACGGTTTCCGTTGTGACTTCTGTGACACCCCGGTCTTTTCCGCCACGCATCCCGATTTTCAGCCCCTGCGTACAGCCATCCAGTAAAAGAATGACGTCTCCTGATAGAAGGGGAGTTAATAGAGAACGGAAACTTGTAACCTCCTGTATATCTCCGACCTTTAAAATATGCTCTTTTAGAAAGGACAGAACATCATGTTTTGAGGTGATTGTTCGTGTCTTCTCGGCATGGTCACTCGATAATAGCGATTCCATAATAAAGTTTTGGATAGAATTTGTATCGACCAGTCCATCGGTATAAAAAATACAGGCCTTTATACTTTGCGGTAGATCGATTTGAAACTCTCTAACCACGATGTCGCTACTATTACCTACTAATAGCTTGATGTTTTCAATGTTTTTATTGAGGTCTTTAAGCAAAAGGTCAGTATGGTTGCCTTTGTCTGTTTGGGCTTGCTCGAATGAGATCTTTTTTTCCTTTTTCTTTTTCTTAAAAAAATTCATACACACCCTCTCTTCTTCCGTTCCTTCGTACTCATGTTTTCATCATTTCTTTTAGTTTGGTCATACAAACATAAGACTATGTATTCCAAGTTTTCTTCTCTTTCGTTTCGTGCTCGTTTGCTGAATAATAAAAAAGCCGCCCGATTTGGCGGCTTAAATATTCAAAAAATACTATTACTCAGCATCAATCGATGAGCTATAACATTTTGCTGCAATCGCACCCGATAGTTGAACATCAACCACCAGCAGATTTCTTTATCCCTTACTCTTAATACAGCAAATCTTAACGGATTGGAATATTATATTTATCGCAAAAATCACAATAACGATTTTAAACTGAAAAAATATCATCTTGTCCAATCACTTGGTCTTCTTCATCAAAATATTGGCCTCTGCATATCGCCATTGACCCTGAATGTTAAATCAAATTACACTTCCGCATGTATGTCTGTGACGAGTTAATGTTTGTCCATTTTTTTATCCTAAATAAGTATGTCCAACTGCCTGTTGTGAAATCAAAACGAATAGTTTTAAAGTGACAGTTCATTCCTTCTTCAACTCTTAACCGCAATTTTTAAGGCAGGCGTGATGTATTATTTCCGCCAAAAATTCGTATATTCTGCTTTATCTTGAATATTAAATTCAATCATTTTCTCAAGCAATTCGTAATTTACCGGCTCATTCCACGGAATTCGAAACAAGCCTTTGGTAGCACTGTAGCCAGCTTGTGCAATGTCATCGGCAAAGTGAGCAATGCCTACTTCTTCGGGTGAAACGCTCAAATGATGCTTCGCTGTGGAAAAGCCGATGATAAATGTGCCGTGATCGGAAAACATTGGCGTATTCCACTTGATTTGCGGTTCCAAATTTGGGAACTTATTAGCAACCCACCTCAAAATTTCCCCTGTTCGGTCGCGGTGGTCAGGGTTATCGATACCTGCTAAATATTTTGCAAAAACTTCCATGTTTTCCTCCTTCGATATTATGCTATTGCCGCCAAAAATTTGAATTCTCAGCCTATCTTTGATTTTAAATTCAAATATCTTCTCTTGCAATTCGTAATTAACTGGTTCAATCCATTGAATTCGGAACAAGCTTGAAGAAGCGCTGTAGCCAGCTTGGGCGATTTCATCGTCAAAATTCACCATTGTCTCTTTCGGGTAAATGCTCAAATGATTCTTTGCTGTGGCAAAAGATGACTCCCCCTGAACTGGAAGCTCTTCCATTCTCTATATAAAATACTACCAGAATTTCCAGTAATCAAGGCACCAAATACTTTATAAAGTCAAAATGTTACTCAACAATCTGGCCTGTTCGTATTATAAGGTTAACCAGTTCGATCTGGTTAGCCTATTCAATAAAAATTAGCAGCTTGAACAGCTCTTTTGATCTTCAACTTATGCACCCGTTTGTGAAATAACTCAATACTGGAATGCTGCTCTTTAGTTTAGTAATGGTCTGCTATAAAGGAAAGTTCAAAATGATAAATCATAGGACATCACCTTAAAAATTTATCAGGTCCAACGAATCGGTCACCATTTTCCTATTTAAATATGTTTTAGTAAAAAAATATAGGTTGATAGCATTATTTACCTTGGAATGTATTGTAAGTAAATTTTTTATGTAGTAATCTTACAGCGATTTAGATAGCAAACATCATAATGATTTAGTCCATTTGTTGTAAGAGTACTCTAATCCAAAAATGAGGAGGAATTTTATTGTCCAGGGTATACAAACATTTTATTCCAGTTATCCTTCTGTTTTTTTTAGCCTCAGGTTTCATGACTCCCTTACAAGCCCAAGCTGCTACCAACGGTGGAGGATACTGGCTCCCATATGACAAAGACAAAATTGAAAAAGCAACCGAGCTTATGAAGCAAGGGAAGTCCATAGGAGAGTTTGGAATCAAGCAAGATCAGCTACAGAAAAAGGAAGGATTTCAGACATTAGAAGAATTGAGAAGGCAAGCCCAACAAAGTAAGGCAACATACAAAGTAGATATGCGGCCGCCGTTGAAAACTACACAGGGCTGGGTACCACCGGAATTCGATTATGATCACATCCTAACCTCTGAAGAATGCCAGCAAGGCCCAGGAAGTGGTTCAGAATCAGGGTTTATTAAAAATCGTTATTCTTTCTGTTGGTCCCATGTAGCAACTTATGAAATACCGGTAAAATGTTATCTCGGTGTATGTTTTTACGAAGGAGTCCAATTCCAATTCACTGAAATAGGGTACGGTTCCAATCAAAGCCGGAAAATGAGAGTTTTTTATACCATCGAAGATATCCTTGTGACCGATCCTTCGCTTAACGGAGCTAAGCTAGAAGTAAATATCGTATGTGAAGCAAAACTGAACCCGGGTGACTGTAAGCCTGATCCTGATACGCCACCTACTGAAAGAACGATTGCCCAATGGAAAAACACGAACTTCGGAACTGAAATTTTCCTCTCAGATGCACCTCCGGCAACAGATAGCAATCCTGATCGTTTAGGGTACATGGATTTTTGGCCAGAGCTCACCATAAAGCATGCACCAAGAAAATTCACAAAAACCATTGATGGCATTAAACAAACGGTGCGTTTCGATTCAGCGAGTTACATGTTCGCCTTCCCTGATCAACATTTCTGGCAAGGTGCTGTATTCAACAAAGCGACGCCAATCTTTAATGTTCCGATCACAAAACCTGAATTTTCGATGTTATCTGAAGCTGGGCAGCATTGGAAATCCGCAATGGATAACCCAGAACAAACGAAACCTCAGATGATAGGAAAACAAATTCCCGGAGCAGTAGGTGACGCC
This sequence comes from Fictibacillus barbaricus, assembly GCF_014635025.1. Classification (GTDB taxonomy): domain Bacteria; phylum Bacillota; class Bacilli; order Bacillales; family Fictibacillaceae; genus Fictibacillus; species Fictibacillus barbaricus. The sequence continues at coordinate 91,856 of NZ_BMCE01000002.1, forward strand.
CCACTGAAACGAATGTATACGAAACGTCATCCAGAAGAATACGCCCAAAACCGAGCGAAGACAAGAAGTGCTTGCAACCGGGAATTTAAAGATGACGACCGAACTGGCAAGCAGTGTGACGAGTACCCGTTTGCTTCAACCTGGCAAGGTTCATCCACAAATGGATCAGACAATTTTTCAATCAGACTCATTTCAGAGGAATCGAATAGTGCTTCAGGAAATTGGCTTGGAACCTGGTACGCATATGACCGCATTTTAGACTATGATCCTTTTCACGTAGAAGTCGAAGCACCGGAGAAAATAGCGACGATCCGTTCTGAAGGTGAACCTCAGGAAGGGCAAGACAACCGCTCAAGTGATAACTTCTCTATTAAAAACATACCGTCCTATGCGACCAAATTACAGTGGAAAATTATTGACGGACCTACTGATGCACGATTCGATATCATGCATGACGATAGTTTTGGCATTGATGAAACTATTTTCTATGACCTTCATGATGGCTCCGTAACGGAAATTGAAACAAGTGATGAATTTTATATCGCTAGACCAAAAAACACGGATGGGGAAAGCTTTACAGTCGAAGTTTATGCAATCCCTTAGTTACGGATGTTTAGTTTAAAAACGAAGACTGGAAAAAAGAGCTTGGATTAGAGTCTCAAAGCTCTTTTTTCTTGTTGTAACAAATGGCTTATCCAATAATCCCCCGTTTAATTAGTAAAAAGGAAAATTTGACAGATTTTCATCAGCACTATCCCTGTATGCTCGTGACCGTTACTATCGTAATACAAATTCCTTGTTACTCTCCCTCCATTCTTCCGTTAAAAATATTCGTCAAAAATATACATCAATGTCATTCATCTTTTATTTTTGAAGAAATGCACACGTTAGTTGAATAACAAAAGAGGACAGAAAAATTCTGCCCTCCTGCTTTTACATAGATTTTTTCTTTTGTAAGGTTACTATAACAACACCTGTCATAATTAAGAAACTACCAATAAAAAAGTTCACGTCTAACTTTTCTTTTAACAAGAGCCAACCTAAATAAGAACCTACAAGTGGCTGGAAAAAGAAAAACAATGAGCCTATTCCTGCATCCATTAATTCCATACCTTTATTCCAAAGAAAAAATGCTCCAGCAGTTGAAACTACCCCAAGATAAATAACACCGAAAATGATTAAAATGTTTTGATAATATACATCATTAGATTGAAGTTCCCATATCATTGCGGGCGTAGTAAAAACAAGTGCAAATAATACCGCATAAGTCGTTATCGTTAATGATGAAAAACGTTTAGAAGCAACCTTTACATAGACTGATAATAACGCCCAAGTAATTGCCGCTCCCACCAATATGATACATCCTACTAAGTAGGTTCCCACCTTTGTATCCCAACCAATTACAATAACAACACCTAATGTTGCTAAAAAAACTGAAGTAATCTTTCTAACGGTCAGTTTTTCCTTTAATATTAATCTTGCAAAGACTACAATAAAAGCTGGTGTAGCCGATGTAATCAAAGCTCCAGTGTGTGCATCAGATAATTTTGTACCAATGAATTGAAAAGCAATAGAAACGAAGTAGCCAATAAAACCAATCCAAGCTAATAGTAACCAATCACTTTTCTTAATAACTGTACGATTACCATTTTTTATATGAATCATTTTTAAAACAACAAACAAAAAAACAAATGCTATAACATACCGCACCCATACTAACGTTAAAGGCGGAATATAATCTAATACATATTTACTGACTACATACATACCGTCCCACATACTTGCGGCTAATGATAAACAAATTGCTCCAATAAAATTTTGCTTCATCAATAATACTTCCGTCTTTTTTAAGGGAATTTTAATAGAACTTTCCCTAAGACGAGGCATGACTTTTATATTTACTATTCATCCCTCGACTTAGGAATGAATAGCTGGTTGGTCATTTTCAAAAATATCTAAATATAATCTCATTACTTAATCCCCCCCTATTTATATTTTCTTATTTTTAACATATTTCTATTTAGTAAAATTATTCACATTTCCTTGTTCCACATTACTGCCTTTTGTTCAATAAAAAGATGCAGATCTCCTTCTTAAATTAGTTGAAAAAATATCAACCTTCTTTCACAATTTTTAACTCCTCAGAAAGAACTTCAATCAATATTAAAGATAAAGCTATGAAGAACTTGGAGAGACTCCATTTGTATTAGCATCAGAGTCTCCTGGATTCTTACCCAGAAACCTTTAACCTAATGAGTTTGTCTATACAAATGTTTTTTTTGAACATAACTTAATTAATAGGAACTTTCCTACACTGTATAGTGATGACAGACTAATATAAGCAACGATTTTCCTTATTGATTTTACAATCCTGCTGTATTCTAGTGATTATTGGATAATTCCAATTTTGTCTATTAACTAGGGCAACGTACTCATTTTATTTTAATAGCTTCTCTCTGTTCGTGGCAGTAGAGGTAGAATAACTTCAATAAAAGAAGCCTTGTTTTCGTTTATTGTTTTAATGTTAGAACTCGTAACGCCCGAGTTTTTATAAACTTATAAATTTTAAAAAGGAAGAGATTGAAAATGTCAAACGGATGTAATCAAAATCCAATTGGAGCTTGCTCAGAAGCCGAAGGATCCAGCACGATAGCGAATGGTTTTGCTTCTCATACAGAGGGATACCAAACCCAAACCAATGCAGGTGCAGCCCATTCTGAAGGTTTCCAGTCAAGGGCAAATGGTTCTGCGTCACATGCCGAGGGATATGACACACAGGCTAATGCAGACGCCTCTCATGCCGAAGGAGGACAAACAAAAGCAAACGGCTTGTATTCCCATGCCGAAGGAGCATCAACAACGGCAAGTGGAATGGCTTCTCATGCTGAGGGAAATCTGACAACAGCCTCTGGCATTGCGTCCCATGCAGAGGGAGAAAATACGGTCGCTACCGGGCTTGTTTCTCATGCGGAAGGACAGGGTACGATGGCTCTTGGAGAATCTTCGCATGCTGAAGGCGACCAGACGGAAGCAAGCGGAAGAGCGTCTCACGCGGAAGGAAACTTGACAGTAGCTAGCGGCATTTTTGCGCATGCGGAGGGGCAGCGCACCGTCGCTTCCGGCGATCTTTCCCATGCAGAAGGAAATCAGACTCAAGCGCTCGGCCAAAACTCTCATGCCGAAGGCGCTCTTAACATTGCCAGTGGATTTACTTCGCACGCGGAGGGAGTAAACACGGTTGCTTCCGGATTTTTTTCCCACACAGAGGGACAAGCGACGAATGCGAATTCTTTGGAAGGGGTTCATGTCATGGGTAAATTCGGTGCTGCAAACGAGCTGCCGTACTCGTGGTACCTTGCTAATGGTATCGATGCCTCGACTCCGGGTTTGGCCGCTAAAATATTAAGCAACGGCAACATTAAAATTGACGGAACGGTAACTAGCCCGGCAGCAGATTATGCAGAAATGTTCGAAACGACTGATGGGAAAGCGATCGAATTCGGCTATTTCGTCACGCTGGAAGAGAATAAAGTGCGCATAGCGAATGGTCAAGACGATTATATATTGGGCATTACAAGCGCAAAGCCGGCTTTCTTGGCCGATAGTGGAGAGCTAAGATGGAAGCATAAGTACTTAACTACCGAATGGGGAGAAATGAAGTACGAAACCATAACCGTTCCTTCAACATCAGATGCTGGTGGCTATTTGATCGTACCGGAGAGATTAGAGTATAGGCCGGTATTGAACCCTAAATGGGACTCTTCTAAGGAATATATCCCACGCTCCAAAAGACCGGAATGGGTTGCAGTTGGTTTAATAGGAAAACTTCTAGTTCGTGATGATGGCACATGTAAGGCAGGTAGTTATTGCAAACCAAACCATGAGGGGATTGCAACTGCCTCGGATCAAGGATACCGAATACTTGAGCGTATCCATCAAAATCAAATCTTGGTTTTGATTACTCCAGACTATCGAAGGTCTACTAAAAATAACGCTGAACAACTTGAAAAACTAGCAAAATTAAAAGAACAGGGCTACCTTACCGAAGAGGAATTTCAGAGAGAAAAACACAATCTATTAAACTCATAAAAATCTAGATTTTGGTCTTGCTAGCAAGTTATACTTGCACTTAATATCTAGCCCGTTTGCTGAATAAAAAAAGAGCTCACCGGAGATGAAAAAAAGTAACTGACATACAAAAAGCCCTTCACAGATGAGAGGGCTTTAATTGCACTTAAGTTCTCTTCTAGATAATAATTTTAAAAAAGGTGTTCAAAAATTCGGGCATCTTCGTTTAAGCACCAACATTAAAGCAGTGGATTACAAAATCTCACTGCTTTTTTGGTTGTATCCTTGCTGAAATGCTAACTTATTAGAGTATTGTCGCAAACAACCCTTATCACTTTCCAAACGAAGAGAGAAACTTAACCCTGTCTCCCATTGGCGGAACATTATTATCTGTTAAAACGATCTCTAATATAGAGGGCCCTTTTTTACTTTCTAAAGAACTAAATAGATCGATGTTAATCTCATCTAACCTTTCCACCCGGACACTTGGAATCCCAAGAGCCTCTGCCATTTTTGATAAGTTTGTTGGCTCCTGTTCGAAACTCGGGTGTGAACGATTATACTGAAGGGTATGACCATGATAAACCATACCGAGCCGAGCGTTGTTTATGACCACGAATAGGATAGGCAGATTGTATTCTTTTGCGGTTAACACTTCCATACCGTGCATAAAGAAACAGCCATCCCCTGTTATGCAGGTTACCGGACGGTCTGGTTGAGCGAGTTTCGAACCTAAAGCAGCACTGATACCGCTTCCCATTGCTCCAAAATGAACATTGATATCAAAAGTATCAGAATTGAAAACTTTCATATGGTGTATGACGTACGACATGAACTCACCGATATCGATCGTATACCGGTTTGTTTTCGGAAGGTATTCTTGTAATCTTAACAGTACGTTCTGTGTGTTGTAATCTCCATCCGATTGCCTTTCCTTTTTTGCTCTCCATTCGATCGGTGTTCCTTCCATGCCAAGTCGCCTTAATTCCTCGTTCAAGACATTTAAACTTACATCAACGTCCCCTAGGACAGGAAGATCGACTTGATATTTTCTATTAAAGACTGTTTGATCGTTGTCGATCTGAATAACCTTCCTGTTTCTTGTTAGGTTCATGTTCCAGTTGTTAGTAGCTGTTTCTCCAAGGCTTGAACCGATCACCAAAAGCGTTCGACCGTCCCCATCGTTTATCAGTTGGGACGCACTCTCATGACCCGCAAAGCCAAACACTCCCTTATTTAGGGGATGATCTGTTGGTATGAAGCCTTTTGCCTGAGGGGTCGATAGAATCGGCCATTGAAGCAACTCTGCAAGTTCCATTAATAACTCTACAGACCCCCTTATCCCCTGACCGATAAAGATATAACCGCCATCTGATTCATGAAGCATTTTCGCCACATTTTTAATAACTGAAGATTCAGGGACTAAGACCTCTCTTATCGGGAAAGACGGTAAATCGGTTTGAGTAACATTGTCAAGTTGAACATCTATCGGCATGGCTACATGGACAGGGCCAGGAACACCTGATAAAGCAATCTCCACCGCTTTTGCTACCTCATTTAGAAGCACCCTCGAATCTTTTACGGTCACACTGTATTTTGTGACAGGTCGGAACAAAGGCTCCGCATCGAGTTCTTGTGAAGCATTCAGGCCCTCTGTGTTTACTGGCACAGCTCCTGTGAGAAACAGGACCGGAAGATGTTCCCTCATTGCGTTCGCAGCACCTGTTATTAAGTTCGTCCCACCCGGGCCGCTGCTAGCTATACAAACCCCTAAAGAGTTTGAGTACTTTGCATAAGAAGCCGCCATGTATGAAGCAGCTCCTTCATGTTTCGTAATGATGGGTTTGATTTCCGGCATATCATAAAGTTCATCGAAAAAAGCATTGACTGAACCCGCCGGTATCCCAAAAACGTACTCAACACCACCTAATCTTAAAAATTTTAATATCGATCGAACTGCCTTCAAACAAATCACTCTCCTTTTAAATTTTCTTAGAGGAAAGAAATAAATTTTCTACCTCTTCTTTGCACACAGGGGGACTAAAATAGTAACCTTGCATAAAGGAACATCCGTTCGATAATAAAAAGTTGATTTGTTCATGTGTCTCTACACCTTCTGCAATTACATTTAAGTTCAAGTTCTGTGCTAAAGAGATGATGGTATTCGTGATAGCAGCGTTATTCTTGTCTTGTACGATATCCTGAACAAAAGTCTGGTCAATTTTTAAGATATCGATCGGAAAGTTTTTCAGATATCCGAGTGAAGAATAACCTGTACCAAAATCATCTATCGCAATTCTTATACCTAGTTCTTTTAATTTTTTCATGATACATAATGTTGATGCTGTTTCTTGAATGATTGCGTTCTCGGTGAGTTCTAGGACAAGAAACTCAGATGATAGTCCTGTCTCATGAAGCGTTTGTTGGATCAGAGAACTTAGAGTTTTCTGATTAAACTGTTGTGCTGCTATGTTCACAGATAAGTAGACTCTTGGAAATCCTTTGTCATGCCATTCTTTGATCTGCTTACAAGCATTCTTGAGAACCCATTCACCAATCGGTACAATCAAGCCTGTCTCCTCAGCAATAGGGATGAATTCTAAAGGAGAGATCATTCCTCTCGTCGGATGGTTCCAGCGTAATAAAGCTTCAACCCCGACTATTTCTTTGTTTTGTAAATCTACTTGTGGCTGATAGAAGATAACAAACTCGTCATTCTGTAACGCCTTGTTCAGATCACTTTCTAGCCTTATGCTATCCAGGGATTTGAAGTCCATGCCACTTTCATAGAAACAGTAGTTACCCCCAGAGGATTCTTTTGCTTTATACATGGCTGTATCAGCGTTCTTTATTAAAATGTCTGAGGTGCCGCCGTCTCGAGGGTACAAACTTATACCCATGCTCGTCTTTATAAAGACTTCGTTGCCGTCCAAGTCAAAAGGACTTGAGAAGGACTCCAAGACTCGTTCTGCGAATCTTCTTACTTCATCCTCATCACTCACCTTAGGTAGAATGATCGTGAACTCATCTCCCCCTTGACGAGAGACCATACAATCTTTCGGTGTGAATGATACAAGACGTTCTGCTACTTTTCTTAACAGTTCATCGCCAAAACTATGTCCCATGGAATCATTGATTGTTTTAAACCGGTCAAGATCCAAAAACATAACCGCCAGTTTTTCATTATGTAACTTAGCCTGAAGGAGCTCTTGTTTTAATTTGTCCCTGAATAGGACCCGGTTCGGAAGGTTGGTTGAACTGTCATAATAAGCATGATATTTAATCTTCTCTTCCATCTTTTTACGGATCGTGTTGTCTTTGAAGGTTATGACATAACCTACAACTTCATTTTCTTCTTTTATAGAAGATGCGACGAACTCTACCGGAAAAGGAGCTCCATCCTTCTTAAAGAAATGTTTATCCGTATACAAGCAGTTCTCAGGTAGGATAAACTTCTCTTCTTCATTATGGATCATATTTTTATAGATCTTGTTGAAAGATTGGCCGATCAGTTCTTCTTTTGACTCATACCCCAGCATGCTAGCCGCAGCTGGATTGCAGAAAGTAAACTGTCCCTCAAGGTCTAATCCAAATATACCTTCTCCTGCTGAATCGAGTATCAGTTCGATCTCCCTGCTCAACCGTTTCAGCTGACTTACTGCCTCGTTTAATTCATCATTTTTTTGCATGAGCTCAGATGTACGTTCTTGTATGATGATCTCTTGTTTTTCAAAGAATAGAAGGTTGAATAGAGCAAGTGCAGTAGCATCCACAATAGATTGAGCGAGTTGAAGATCCCATTCAGAATAGACACTATTGTTCTCGTCTAGATTGACCACGGGAATGGTTCCGAGTACCTCCCCCATGGCAACCAGTGGCATCATGTATAACCCTTTTATTCCAAAGTTCCGGCATGCATCATGGTTAGGTCTTGGATCAGAGTCTACATCAGGGATATATACTGCTTTTTTTGTCGTGATCACTTCCTGAAAAAGTTTATCCTTCTTATAATCGATCTTTACTTGGCCATGTGTTTTTTTCCAGTCTTCTTCTGTCCAATCGCTTTCCTTGCTTAAACTTGCGGGACGTAATTTTCTTTCTGCGATCGGATCGATGATGTGCGCTCCGATATTTGAGTTGCCCAGAACCTTACCAACATAATAAAAACATTTGTCTAAGACTTCTTGCATGGTCGAACATTGGGATAGTTCTCTGTTAACATCTAACAAAAGTTGCTTTTCTCTTAGCAGTTTTTCTTTTCTGTTGAGACTGTTTGCGTTTCTAATCGCGACAGCGGCCATATTAACAAAAGCCTCAACGGTCTGTATCTCAGATTGTGATAGATTCATTGGAACACCATAATCAAACAAGAATACTAGTCCATACGTCTCCTCACCGTTGAAGATAGGTACACACAATAACGATTTGATGCTGAACGCATGTATTGGACCAGGATCTGGCCTGTTATCTTTTGAAGTATCTGGGATATAGATGGCTTCTTTCGTAGCTAAGACTTCCTTAGCCAACAGATCAACGTTTGGATCGATGATGAGCTTATCTAACGTTATACCGTTTATAACATCAGGCTTTCCTACAAAACCCTTAAAAGTGCCATCACCCTGAGGGAGATAGATACCTATAGAGTCACATCGTACGATCTCTTCAGAGATAGCAGAGACAACATGTTCTAAAACATCTTTTAACTCAAGTTTTGTATTGATCAACTTTGTAATATATGCTAGCCGAGAATATCTTGATTGGTTCTCTGACATAATATTCCTCCAAGTATAACGTTCTTATTTCTTAAACTTTTTTAAGGTGTTAATCCTTTTAATTTATCGGACTACAAATCATTATTTAAATAGAGATTAAGAAATTTAAATATTCATAAAGAATAGATTTTTATTTATCCTTCTTAAAGAATTCAAGAACTGTATAAAGATGAATGATATTAATGGAGGGTTTACTTTCTTTTCATTTTTAGATTTCTACTGAGATTGTTAATTCAATAAAAAATGCACTCCTCCTTAATGAGAATAAGCACAAAAATTTGTAGGTAAGTTGTAGGAAAATTTTTTTCATCAAAAAAGTGCACTTCTCCTTTTTAGAGAAATGCACCAGTTTGAATAAAAACAGTTTAAAAAAGCAGCTATAACTACTATTTTGATAAATCTCTTGTTTTTGTGACGACGTTAATTTAAATTTCAAAGCAATTGAAGCGATAATACTGGACATCCCTATTAAGAGGAACAGATAGAGTGTATTGAATAATAAAAGTCATAACATTTCCTTCCATTAGGTCGTTATTATAACCACATTTCACCATAAACGGATGACACTGCTTTTAAAATTTTACCTACGCTTTAACTTCAAATAACTATTAAATGGACATGTCCCTCCATATCATTTATTAAGATTTCTTCTTTTTATAGAAAAACCCAGAAAGAAGGATTAATGAATATGCCCATAATAACCAAGAACCAAATATTCTGTCAGTCTCTGGTTTCAAGTTTGTAAAAATGTCGGAAAAAAAAATTAAAACGATCGTATCAAGTAACATTCCAGGTAATGCTATGAAAATAGCTGCTTTTAATTGTTGGTTTGAATTTAACTTTTTCCACCGATAAATAGGTAGAGTAAGGACAATTATTAAAGGAATAACAAGAATATAAGAAACAATTAATAAAACTGGACTAGTAAGGATAAAGAAAAATTGACCAGTCAACCTAAATATCGCAGAAGCACTTAACCAAACTAAAAATCCCCAAAATAGAAAAAACATCTTTTTCACTCCATACTATTTATGTGATTAATATAGTTAACAATCTCTTTTATTCATTATATATGTTCTATAACTTCTTAATTTCCCCTTCTGTTTTTACCCAGTGAAAAATGATTTCTTCTTTCACAAACCGGTACAATTCAAAAACACATATCTTTTTACAGATATGTAATTGAAAGGATCTTCCATACTTACAAAAATGCCTCCGCAGCATTTGCTATGGAGGCACAACCTACTAAATAAATATTCTTATTGGTTCAGTGTTCTTGTTAAGGATACAGCTCCTGCGCTTACATCAAAGAAGTAATTACCTGAACCGCTGTAGGAAGAAACTCTAATCTTATAGTTTCCGGTTACAGTAGGTTTAAAACTGATGGTTTCTTGGCGTTTCGTCCCTTCAGCTTTCGATACGAGTGTCCCAGAAGGATTGTAGACATACACGTCAAAGTCAGGACTTGAAGAGAACCAGCTAGATGTCCAATTCGGCATTATCGTAGTGATGGCAATGGGATAGGAAGTGGTGTTCACGCTTAACAAGAACTCATCTGCTTTGCTTTTACCTGCAAGCGAGTCAGATGTAAATAAATGATTAGGCACCGTTATGTTTGTGCCGCTATAGCTTCCCGCACTTTTGATCGCTTCATAGCCATCGAGCCTGCCATTTCCGTAATCGATGTCTTTTCCTGCCGGTCCAAAATCGATAGCGGTACTATAGAGTGTGTTTGCAACTTGAGAGGGAGTAAGGTTTGGATTGGCATCTAACATCAAAGCGATCGTTCCTGCTGTAAATGGAGTCGCCATACTTGTTCCGCTGTAAGCAACATAACCTGTTGTTGAATTAGCTTGTGGTGCTGTAATATTGTAGCCTGGCGCGACGATGTCCGGTTTGATCCGGTTATCAGCGGTGTATCCCCGACTTGAAAAATCAGCAAGAAAGAATCCGTTCTCTCCTAGATCAGCCGCAGCTCCGACCGTTATTGCTTTATCCGCTGCGCCTGGAGATCCGATTGTATACCGAGCTGGACCTGAATTTCCAGCAGCTACTGCTACAACCAAGCCAGCATTAACTGCATTATTTACAGCTACTGAAGTGGAGTCTGTTCCGTCAGAACTTTGGCTTGTGCCAAGGCTTAAATTTAGTACCCGAATTCCGTAAACATCCTTATTTTGTACCGCCCAATCGATTCCAGCCGTTACATTGCTCATACTTCCGCTTCCGTTTGCATCTAATACTTTGATGCCTACAAGCGAAGAACCTGACGCCACTCCTTTATTTGCTGGAGTGACTTCACCTTCCCCAGCGATAATTCCTGCTACATGTGTACCATGTCCTTGATCGTCATAAGCTGTAGTACGATTATTTACAAAATCTTTGAAACCGATTACTTTTCCATTATCTAAATCTCTATGTGAAGCGTCGATCCCTGTATCTATTACTGCCACTGTAACGTCATTTTTAGTATAAGAATTGGCATTGCCATCTCTGTCGCCGTTTAATCCGAAATCTGTTCTTGCTTTCTCTGTACCAAACCATTTATTTGCTGTACTCATTGTCGTTTTGAACTCAACATCTAGCTCTGCGGTTTTAACAAAAGGTATTTTTGCTAATTTGTTCAGTTGTTTTTTTGAAAGAGTTGCTGCCATCCCGTCAATGATCGAGTATTCATATTTTATCTCAAAACGGCCAATTGCCTTATCCAATGCTTTACTTCCTTTTTCTGAAAGTTTACTTGAATCAAATTGGATAATAACATCAACCCGATCTTCATCCTTCATTCCTTTTATTTTCTTTTCCAAGTTGTCAAAGAGCTTATTTTTGTTTTGATCGATTAGTGAAACCTCAGGTTGCTTTTCTTGTACATACTTCTTGATAGGAGCGCTTTCTTTTCCTTCCGCATACACGGGAACTACGAGTAATGCTGCAATCATAGGTACACTGATCCATTTTGCTTTTTTCAAATAAAATCCCTCCAATAAGAAAAATAGCGTCTGTCATTTTCTCGTGCTGAATGGGAGAAAACACAAACGCTACTACAAATATGTTTGAAAATCTAAATTTATTTGGGACCAATTGCAGGTTTATTTTCACTTGATTTTCAGGTCTTTTACCACGTGCGAAATATAAAAAGTTGATACATTAGATGGGTCTATTGTTTTAGAAGAAGCATTCTTTTGGTGAAACCCGTTTGTAAAGAGTAATTATGATTATATCTATGACTTATTCGCAACTTTATCAGACTCAGCAACCGTGTTCGTTTATTGAAGAAGTAAACATCTCTTGGATATTAACTATTTACTATGATATTAGATTGAAACCAAGCTCTAAGCTTATCAGCATGCGATAAGCGTTCAGAGGGATCACTTAAACTGCCATGGGTCAAATAAAGATTATCATTGAAATATCTAGGGTATACATGCAGGTGGTAATGCCAAACATCCTGACTTCCACCGGGTTCATTATGTTGTCTTGTTGAGATACCATCACATTCGTAACACTCCTTAAGTGCAAAAGAGACCTGCTTGGATAACGTATGAATTCTAGTGGCTATATCTATTGGTAAATCAAATATATTTTCATAGTGATCATTCGGTATGATAATCACGTGACCTTTATTATTCGGCCACCATAATGTAGCGATCAATGCAGTTACGTGATTGTCTTTATAAATTATATCTTGCTGCTTAGTCTGAACTAACTTGTTATCTTCGTCCTCTTCCCCTTTAACAATCAAACAAAAAGGACAAGTGTAATTAGAAGGCATATGTTTATACATAAATTTTTTTCTCCTAAAAGTAATGTGATTATTAACTTTTCGATAGTACATAGATAATTCCTTTAAAAACCTAGCCACTTACTTTAATAAAAAAATGCATTTCTCACTCTTGGTTGAATATCATCTTAGACATCCACATTGCATTGATATATTAGAAAGCCCTCTTTTTTGAATTTACCTTCGTTAAAGGAATCATAGGTTTTTAACTTGAATAATAATGGGTGAGGAATCTTTCAAGTAAGAGGAGGCTTTTCGTATGAATAACCAAGTAAAGGAAATGTATGATTATCACACCTGGGCCAACGGAAAAATCTTTGAACGACTAAAAGAATTACCAGAGGATTTATACAAAAAAGAATTGAAGCCAAGTATTTTTCCATCTATTCAAATGGTGATGATCCACATTTATCTTACTGATACTTTATGGTTGGAGGTGATGTCCGGCAAAGACATGAAGGAAGTCTGGGGTGCTAATGACCAGGTAAGGCTGCAGGCTGAGACCTGTACGCTGGTGGAAATGGAAACGAAGTACAATGAACTCAGCGAGAGATACAATGCCTTCATCCAGCAAAACGATATGGAAAAAGTATTCACTGTTGATAACCCATACGCTGGCCTCCTAGACACCACGCCAACCGAAACGATTTTCCATATCTCCACTCACGGCAACTATCACCGTGGGAATATAGCTGCCATGTTAAGGCAGGAAGGGCATGCTTCTGTCATGCAGGATTACGGATTGTATTTGTATGTGCAGAGAAACGGGTTTAAGAGTCCAGTTTAATAAATCGTGCAGCCCTCTTTTTTAGGGGCTGCTTTTTTTTAAAACATTTTTGTATTGATAACTTAAATTATCTCTCTAACTGATTCTCTTCCTTCCCAGAACCTTTTCTTAAATAAAAAAGCATTTCTCCTTTCTTGAAGAAATGCACCCCTTATTCCGTTTCTTTTTAATAGGAATTGCTTTATTATTCTTGTGTTTCAAAAGCTAACTTTAAACCCAAACCTATATAGACTAAAGCTACGGCTTTCCCAACCCACTTTAAACTTTGATTAGTTTTAGTAAATAACTTTTGACCTATTATGCTCGTTAGGAATGTTATGAAAGTTGTATAAATTATGCTCATCAGTACAAATGTTAGCCCAAGTATTAAAAGCTGAATTGTAACTGGGTAGCTGTCGCTTCGAACAAATTGCGGTAAGAAAGCTAAGAAAAAAAGGGCTGTCTTTGGGTTTAGTAATTCAATCAATAAAGCCTGACGAAAAGATACATTAGGATTCACCGTTTCTACAGTAGGTTTTTTAACCTTTTTTGTTTTATTAATCAAAGCACTTATTCCTAAATAAACTAAGTATGCAGCACCCATATATTTAACCACTTCAAAAGCAAATGCAGAAGTCATTAAAATTGCAGAAAGCCCAAGAACTGCCGCGAAAGTATGGATTAAATCACCAACAGCAATACCCAGACCTGTAATAATTCCGATCTTCTTACCACCTTTAATAGTCTGAGATATTGTTATAAAAACAGCAGGACCTGGGATTAAAAATAATAGTAGGACAACAAAAATAAAAGTCATCATGCTTCATCATTCCCTTCCGTATTGTATATTCAATTAAACTGTCCTTTAATTCAATAAAAAGTTGCATTTCTCCTTCTTGAGGAAATGCGCCTGTTTGTTGACTACTAATAAATAACTATATTTCTTTATAAAACTACCTTATGAATGGATAAAGAAAATAAATATTGTGCAAGAAAATAGGTAGACATCACTAAATAGTGTCTATACTTTAGAGGTTTAATGAACCGATCCCAAGCAAGTGCTGCATCTGAAAAATAAAAAAGAGAAGCAGCCATTATTATGAATGGATTTTCTGTCAAAATAGAAACCCATACCATACTAGTAATAAATACTACGTAAATAAACACTGCAACCATTAGAGGATATCCCCCTTTAAACCGTTTTCCTTTTACTAATTGAATAAAAAATAGAAGGGCTACTGTTAGTAAACAAACTGTAAAAAATACACTCACCTCCACTTGCTGGGGTTGTATTTGAAGGCAGGCTATAATGTAACAAACATGAGCTACAAGGAAAGATACAAGGCCATGGAGGAATCGATCGTGAGGGACCATTAAAAATATGTCACCTATTAATGACAAAAGTAAACCGATGATAATCCACCATGCATAGGACGAAGGAGTACTAGTCAGTGCCAAAAGAATGATCATGAGCATTGTACCTGGTTTGAGAATATAAATAAGAGTTTGATTGTTATGTTTAATTGCAAAAAGGTAAGTTAAGGATGAGAAAAGAATGATTGAAGAAAAAATATTAAAAGTCATTGTAATTCCACTCCTTATTTATTGTAACCTCGTCAATAATCTTCCATATAGTTCAATATAAAAGTGCACTTCTCCTCCTTGAAGAAATGCACCCTTAAGTTGTAGAATCTTTATTTGTTAATTAACCAAGATACAATTAGAAATATTGCAATTAAAGCCCAACTAATGGAATATCCATATTTTTTCAAAAAATTACACTCCTTTTAAGAATTAATAATTCATTGGAGAGAAGTCAAGAAGGAAAAAAACAAAAAACTCGCCTTATTTTACCATAAATTTCAATTTAGTGAGATTTTCTTATTCAACAATTTGGCTGTTTGTTCAATAACTATTTTCATCTACTTTTTCTATAAATGAACTCATAAACAGCTTTTGTGAATTGTATACGAAAGAAGCCATCTAATTCATATGCAAATTAGATGGCTAATTGTATTACTTTTTCTGTTTTGTATTCCTTGAAAACATTAATTCACCCTTTATCTTTAAGATTGGGTTTACTGATTTCCTTTCTTTACCCAATCAGCAACATTCACTGTACGTTTGGCTTGATGTTTAACAGCTGCTTGTACATCCTCAATCATTTTTCCGCTCTGATCTACTGTTACACTTGTTCCATATGGGTTACCACCTGCCCCAAAAGTAACGGGATCTGTATAACCTGGTGTTGCAACAATCGCACCCCAGTGATACATAGTGGTATATAGAGATAATATAGTAGCTTCTTGACCACCATGAGGATTTTGAGCAGAAGTCATAGCACTCACAACTTTATTAACAAGTTTGCCGTTAAACCAAAGGCCCCCTGTAGTATCTAAGAATTGTTTCATCTGAGATGGCATATTGCCAAAGCGAGTCGGAACACTAAAGATAATGGCATCTGCCCACTCTAGGTCTTTTAAACTAACTTCTGGAACATCCTTAGTTGCTTCGACATGGGCTTTCCATACAGGATTACCTTCAATCGCTGATTGTGGAGCGAGTTCAGGCACTTTTAACACCTTCACTTCCGCACCAACCTCTTTAGCCCCTTCCTCTGCCCATTTTGAAAGTTGATAGTTGGTTCCACCCATACTGTAATAAATGACCGCTAGATTTACATTTGACATAGTTTCTGTCTCCTTATATAGAAATTTAAAAACTTTGGATATTATAACCATTTCAACATCCTTCTTATAGTTTCCTTCTAAGGGTAAATTAATAACACTTTAGTGCTACCGCTAATAAAGAGAATAATTTGATTTTAAAATAGTGCCCATGGAAATATAAAAAAAAGAGCACACATGTCATTTGTAAATATTTTGTGTGTTATATAAAAAAAGAACTGTTCCCCTCCTAGGGAGCAGTTCAATAGAAATTTCGTGATTACTTGTGTTTCATATACCCACTATGCTTCAACCGGTTTTATATTCTTCAATCTCTTGTTCTCTCCATTAATTGTGAAAATCCATTGATTAAGTAAAAAAGACAGACAGTTCTTGAATAAGAACACATCTGTCTTTTGATTAACCTTTTATAAGAAATTCGTTACCTTCTTCATCGCTGAATGGTGCATATGTACCCCATTGCATTTCTTTTGGCTCTTCTTTAAATTCTACTCCATTTGCTTTCATCTTTTCATATGTTTCTAAAACATTATCACATTCAAATACAATGGATACTTTCTTATTCTCGAAGTCTTTCATCATTGACTTTGGATAAATAACTAAACGAGTTTTAGCATTTTGAGGGGCGACTTCGAGCCATACTGCTTCTGGCCCCATTGGGTGCTCGGAAATTACCTCAAAGCCTGCTTTGTTTACCCAAAATTCCTTTGCTTTTTGTTGATTCTCAACATATACTGCAACAGTTCCTATATTCGTGATCATCAGAGATCCTCCTTAGTTAGTTCAATTAAAAGAAAACTACTTAATTACAACTTTATTTACCTTTTATTTTTCATCAAACTCAAACTTGTCTGCTATTCTTTTTAATTATTTCCTTTACACTTTTTGTAATTCGATAAATGCTTGGTGAAGATTCCCTTTAACTTTTAACTTATCGGTATTCAGCCCTAAGGAAACCATGGTTTGTGCGACTTCCGTACGAATACCTGTCAGGATTGTTTTAACCCCTAATAAAGATAACGCATCGATTACCCTAAACAATTGATCCGCCACCATTGTATCAATAATCATAACTCCCGATACATCTATGATTAAATGTTCTAATCTTAATTTTATTGCTTGATTCAAAGTCTCCTCCATTAACAATTTAGCTCTTTCTGTATCAACGTTACCGATTAAAGGCAATACGCCTGTTCCTTTCATTAAAGGAACAATTGGAACCGATAACTCTAGAAATGCTGACTTTGCTTGTTCAAGCACTTTCTGATAAGATTGAACATAATTTAAACTAAAATGATAAACAGCGTGATCCAAAAGTGGATCGAAAATTTGAATAACATCAAAAATGGAAGCAGCCGACAGGCCTCGTGCCATAGCCTCTTCTTTAAGGACTTTCCAAATTAATTCGCGGTAATAACTCGTATCTTTTAACGCTTCATCAAGGGGAGCTCCCAGCTTAAACAGGTATTCTCCCGTCTCTTTACCCCATCGCTTTACTTTTTCGATAGAAGAACTTAGATCTAGATTGTTAATTAATGCTTCCCCGAAAAGAGAAATAAATGCAGCTCGCATACTCAAAATCTGTGGCTCGATTTTCTGGAATTCTTCCTTTTGAGACTGGGTCATGAGCACTCCAGCCATCCGTTCCATATGGATTCGTTCTGCGAGTTCATGCTTTCTGTTTATAATTATTTCCCCGAGTTGGTGTAATTCACTCATATTCTTATTCCTCCAAGGCCGTCTTAACCATTTTATAAACATTATATCCTAAAAAATTACATAGACGCTATAAGTTAATATGCGGTTGGAGAACCATCGCTTTAAGAAGTAATATTCATCGACGATTACACCCTAAACCTGACGGAACTACAATGAGGGATTATACTTAGTACTTAAAAGAAAAAACTCTACGTTGAATTTAGGGGATTTTTGGTCTGTTTAAATCAAGTATATTAAAAACTGGTTTAACGAAGAATATCAAATCTTAGTAAGAAACAAAAAAGACTTTCAACCATGTTGAAAGTCTTTTTATATTTAACGATTCATATCTCCTAAACCAGGACTATGTTCGTTTGGCATTTCTGGCATTTCAGGCACTGGAAAGCCCTTAGGCGGTTCACTCACGAATAAATTGCCTTCATTTCTACTTGGTGATTCGCCTTGGAAGACTTCTGCGATCCGTGTGTGATCCAGTCTGAAATTAAACTGAGCATTATGGTATCCCAGCTCCACGTATTTACGACATTCCGGATACTTATTAATATCATAATTAGGTACAGGGAAAAGTTTTGCCCAATCCACTCCAAGGGTTTCTAACGCTTTCGCAAAAGCGTTCTGATGTGCATTATCACGGACGATTAAAAAAGCAAGAGTCTCTCTCATCGTTTGGTTTGAGCTCATCTCATAAATTCTTGTCTTTTGAAGAACACCCGTTGATTCCAATATTAAGTTGTTCAACAGATCCGCAATCAAGTTTCCATGATTATATACCCAAGAACCATTCCATGGATTACCGCCTGCGTCCACAGGGAGTGAACTCTGAGCTCCCATGATAAAATGATGTGGATTAGCATGCTTGATTGCCTCATCAAGCGGAGCTCCATCAGAACCTGAATTACCTACTCCTGGTTCACCTGAACCATTAAGCAGTTGGTTAATCGTATTCTGAACCAGTTCAACATGGCTGATTTCTTCTAAGAATACTCCTCTTATTAAGTCGCGGTATTGTGTTTGTTTTCCACGAAAATTTGAACTTTGGAAGAAGTATTGCATCATGGTACGCATCTCACCGAATTGACCGCCGAGTGTTTCTTGTAATACTTTTGCGGCAGCTGGGTCAGGTCGGTCAGTCTTAATCTCATTGATTAATTCTTGTTTGTAATAGTACATTAAAGAACCTCTCTTTTTTCATAATAGCTTTCAGATTAGAGTTTCTCCTGTACTCTTTGCCTTTATACCCAAATTTACCATATACTGATACACACTTATATTTTGTGATACGTAGTCAAAATTGATAAAAAAAATACCCATTTATTTAAAAATGGGTATCTGAAAAATATAAGTCTAAATTAGCTCTAGATTAGTCTTTTCTGTCATCTCTTCTTCTTCTGCCTAATAATCCAGCTAGACCAATTAAACCGAGCCATCCCCAATCCATATCATCATCGTTCTCATTATCATTTGTAGCAGCCACATCTCTTGTCATATTTGTATCAGTGAGATTGTCATTATTATCCGCTGCATTATTCCCATTAGTATTACACCCGAACAAAAGCCCAATTGAAAGAATAATTGAAGTAATTACTAATAATTTTTTTCGTAACATTTTTTTAAATCTCCTTTTATTATTTTTATATTGCAGCATTATTCTTTCTTTTTTTCCAATTTTTTATACTAAGGATTCTCAAATGTAAGGTATACGAATGAAACAACAATCAAGGAATAAGTACAAATATATAAACTAATACTAATACCTGTGTTCTTTATCCTTTTTAAAGGAGTAAATCATGAATTATCAAAAGAAGATAAGGAGAGTTGTTATGGGAATCTTAAGTGGAAATCCAAAGGACGAACCGATGCATTATGGTGAGATATATGGAGCTTGGACACACCTTCTTACCAACCATGGGATGATCGCTGGCTATCAGGTATATGTTAATCACACAGGGGATAGCGATCTGAAAAAATTAGTTGAAGAAGCGATTGAAGGACTTCAAAATGAGAATAAGCAGATCGAAGAATTACTGAAGGCAAATGGAATTGGATTACCACCTGCTCCGCCTGAGCGTCCGGTAGCTAAATTAGAAGATATACCTCCTGGTGCAAGATTCCTTGATCCTGAAATCAGCGCATCTGTATCAAAGGATGTAGCAGCTGGTCTTGTGGCCTGTAGTTCGATGATTGGTCAGAGCATTCGTGAAGACATTGGGGTTATGTATGGTCAATTTCATTTAGCGAAGGCACAATTTGGTGTAAAGATGCTAAAGTTAAACAAAGAAAAAGGCTGGTTAGTACCCCCGCCTTTACAAGTAAAAGCAAGGGAATAAAAAATCACGGAAGCAAAAGGTCTTCTTTGCCCTTACTTCTATCTATACTTTTCGGGTAACCAAATTCTGCCCGCTATTCTGCAAAATATATGGAGCAACGGACAGTTGGAACGATAATGGTTATTCAGCTTGAACAACTGTGGAAAAAGAAATAAACCTCATCAAGATGATGAGTAAACAAACAGACCCCTTCTATTTGAAAGAAGGGGTCTGTTCTATTATTAATAGTTAGTCTTGTTTGATGGTAGAAATTTGCCATTCAACACCGTATTTATCAGTAACTTGCCCATATGATGGGCTCCAGAATGTTTCTTGAAGCGGCATTCCCACTTTTCCGCCTTCTGAAAGTTTTTCGAAAACATTCTTTGCATCTTCTACGGTATCAATATGAATGGCAATATTTACTTGTGATCCTAGATTATACGGCATGCCAGGAAATGTATCAGAAAGCATCATAATCGTATCGCCTACTTTAAACTGAGCGTTCATCACTCGATCTTTTGCTTCACTAGGAATAGGGTGATTAGGATCTTCAGGCATATCCCCAAACGTTTGCATAGAAATTACTTCAGCATTCAATGCTTTTTCGTAAAATTTTACCGCTTCTTGTCCATTTCCGTTTGTAACCACATAAGGATTAACTGCTACAATCATCTTTGCACCTCTTCGTCTTATTTTTAGAATTAGGAACACTTGTTCGGTTCGATCTTATCATGAATCATCCATGTTGCGCAATCTACTATTTAGTTCTATATATCATGTAGATATCCTTCGTACCATTTTCCTAAATTAATCATAAAAAAAGAGAGCTATTACAGCCCTCTTTTTCTTCTTATCTTAAATCAATATTGTAAAATCCAAACCCTTTAGCGTCTAATCT
The DNA here is from genome assembly GCF_014635025.1 of Fictibacillus barbaricus. Taxonomy (GTDB): domain Bacteria; phylum Bacillota; class Bacilli; order Bacillales; family Fictibacillaceae; genus Fictibacillus; species Fictibacillus barbaricus. The sequence continues at coordinate 112,856 of NZ_BMCE01000002.1, forward strand.
ATTTAGATAAGTAATCTTACCATCAGGACTTGCATACTTTTCGCCGTTTGGAGATGAAGTAAACGTTACGTTCGGAGTCCCGCTAACCGGTGCGATCGACCAGTTGTTATCTGCAGTCGGTGTAATTACTTTCATCTCAGTAATGTAATCCATTAAGATCTGACGGTTTTCATCAGCTGAGTCCACAACGTACTCGCTCCCTTTAACTCCCGGGAAGTTTCCGCCACCGCCTGCTCGGTAATTGTTTGTAACTACAATAAAATCTTGGTTCATATCTACAGGTTGTCCCTTATACGCTAGGTTGAGAATACGGCTGCTTTTTGGATTAACAACTGTGCCGTTTTTATCGTACTTGGCAGGTTGAGTCACATCAATCTGATAATTAACGCCATCGATTACATCGAAGTTATATACAGGAAAACTGGAATCAAGCAATTCTTGTTCTTCTGTTTTACTTGGATCTATCGTCTTAAACTTGCCTGCTGACATTTCTAACCATTCTTTAACAACTGATCCTTTTACTTTAATAGCTTTAAGGGTGTTGTCGTATAGGTAGAGGTCACCAGCACTACGGATAGTTAAATCGCCTTTTTGAATCTCTGTAAACTCTTCCGCTCCGTTTCTTCCTGCTTTAAAAGGAGCACCAACAGATAGGATCGGTAGTTCCTTATATTCAGGTTTGTTTAAAGCAATATACTTTTCCACATACCACTTCTGTGCATTAGTTACAACTTGAACAGAGGGATCATCTTGAACTAGTGCAAAGAAACTATGGATATCATCGGTTGTTGTTCCGATTGGCGTGTTTACATATTTGATAGTTGCTTCGTGAACACTTGTTACAGCATCAACTATTTGCTTATCGGGGGTAATACCGGTTTCAGTTACATTCCGTACTGATGATTGAGAATTAACGACCTTCCACTCACCTTTTACCTTTTTAAGTGTTAAGTCGATTAGTCCGAGCGAACCGCCGCCATAACCTGCTTGTACAGCGGGTACACCGTTTATGGTTCCTTTGGTATTATCTACTCCAGGTAGTACGTTGCCGCTTGCATCTTTAAACAATGCATCTAAACTCTTTAGATCTGGAGCAGGAAATACCTTGTGTGTATGTGAAAAAGTAATCGCACTGATTCCTTCTACTTTACTCAAACCATACACAACATCTTCCGTGTTTGAAGTGCTTCCGTTAAATCCAGAGTGAGCTTGAGCGATAATAAGATCTGCTCCTTCTTCTTTCATTAGTGGAATAAACTTTTCAGCACTTTCAATTATATTTTTTGTAATGACTTTTCCATCAAGATGCGATTTATCCCATTCGTTGATTTGAGGCGGCACAAATCCGATATATCCAATCTTAATCACTTTTGTTCTGCCATTTTCGTCTTTTACTTTCTTATCCACAATCTTATAAGGTGTATATTTGTTAACATCATTGGTTGGGTCATTATCATGGTCATCCACATATACGTTAGCATTTACAAAAGGAAAGTTTGCATCGTCATACGTTTCATCCAAAAAATCTAATCCATAGTTAAACTCATGGTTTCCTAACGTTGCCATGTCATAGCCCATTAGATTCATAGCTGTAATTGCCGGGTGAACTTCACCCTCTTTTAACGGCTCTACCTTTGCTTTATATGTACCGAGCGGGGTGCCTTGAATAAGATCTCCGTTGTCAACTAAGACACTGTTTTGGCTGAATGTTAAATCAGCACGTGCTGATCTAACGAGTGAAGCTGTTTTAGCCAGTCCCACTTTTTCCGAAGCTGCATTTTTGTAATAATCAAAGTTAAGAAGATTCGTATGAATATCAGTAGTCTCCATGATTCGAAGATTTACTTTCCTATCGTTTTTAGCCGGATTTTTTGCGTATGCAGTTCCAGCAATCGGTGCACCTATTAAACTTATTGCTAACGAAAGAGAAACTATTTTCTTATGATTTATATTCATGCCCTCTAACCCCTTTACAATAATTGAGACTGAAGCATCAGACCCCAAGTTATAATACCATTTCCATATTTTTTCTAATATAATCCAAAGTACCTAAAATGGATTCTGCTATAAGTTTGAACCATACTACACCACTTATTCTATTAAGCATATAAATATGGTATATTATTCCTTGTGAAGGTTGCTTATTATAGCAATTTCATTCATATAAATAAATAGGAGGAACCCCCCAATGGCAAAAACAAGATCAAAAAAATGGAGAGAAAAAATGATTCGTGAAGGTAAACGCAATCCTCATGCAGATCGGAGTACTTATGCAGCTGCAGAAATGTACAAAATAATGGCTACCAAAAAAACGAAGACAAAGAAAGATAAAATGAATCAAAACAAACATAAAGGACGGTTATCATATGCTAGATATAGCGATGGTAGTAACCGTTCTTTTTTTATGGTCTGTGCAACATCCACCAAAATCCCCTTCTAAAAAGACCTCCACAAATTCTAAAAAAGCCTTATTAAAAGCCTCCTCATTTTTGACCTACCTGAAAATCGTATACTTATAGGTTTATGCCGTGACAAGCCTTTCAAGTTTTACATATGGATAACTACTTGATAATAAACAGAAAGGCGATTCTATGAAAATTCTTTTCCTTGAAAGTCATCCTATGTGGATTTATGGTTTACCATATGGTTTAAAAGAGCTTGGTCACACGGTAATTATTTCAGGTCCAGTTAGCCGAGAGAATATTTTAGATATGATTGCTAAATATGAACCTGATTTGATTCTATCTATGGGATGGACACCTGAGCATTCAAAAGAAAAACAACCTTGGATACGTGATGCCGCTAGGTCTGCAGATATACCTTTAGTTTACTGGTCCACTGAAGACCCCCTTCACACAAAGAACTTTACCTTGCCTCTAATTTGTACCATGCAGCCTGATTTTGTGTTTACGGTCACGCGTACTTTATGTGAAACGTATGAAACATTAGGAATTAAAGCAGCACACCTCGATTTTGGTTTTCATCCAAGAGTTCATAACCATGCGGGAACATATAGTAAATACACTGCTGATATTGCGGTTGTTGCAAACGCATATCCTGATTACCTTGAACAAAATCCTGATGTATTTCGTTCTGCTTCATTTAAAAATCTGATCTTGCCTCTATTAGAGAAGAAGATCCGAGTAGATTTTTGGGGCAATCATTGGCAGCAATTGTGTAGTCAATTAGGAATGCGTATCCCTTCAGATTGGTTCCATGGTTATCTCAATTATACGAAAGCTAGAAAAGTGTATAGCTCATCTAAAATCATTATAGGTTTGCAAAATTGTACAGACCAATTGTCTCAAAGAACTTTTGAGGTTCTCGGTTCAGGAGGTTGTCTCCTAACATCGGACACGGAAGCAGTTCGAGAAAAATTTGTTCCTGGACGTGATTTGATCGTCTCTTCCACACCAGAAGAAACGATCAAGAAAGTTAAATATTATTTAAATAACTCAAAACAAAGAGAAGCCATTCGAAAAAATGGAATGACTGCTGTTAAACCACACTCTTACAAACATAGAGCTGAAGAAATGATTCAAGTATTAATCAACAGAGGAATAATCAGCTCTAGACTAGAGTCAGAAGATACCGGTAAGTTAATTCATTACACGGAGGTACTTGAGAGAAGGTACAATCTTCATTATGTTCGTTTTGGGGATACGTTAGGACAAATCTCTAAAAGATATAAAATTCCCTTACAACAGATCATGAAGATTAACAAATTTACATCTGATCAAATTTATGCTGGCCAATTAATAAAAATCAATAAGAAATAAGCTAATAAAAAAAACAGACCGCTTTACAAACGGCCTGTTTTTTTTACTTTTTCTTCAAATATCTTCTGATTATTAATCAATCTCAAATCGTGAGGGAAATAGTTTAAAGCGATTTTATTATGTTCACAAGCCTTCTTAAAGTCTCTTATTTTATAATAACAAACAGTTAATTGCAGATGTGGAAGCCACGTCCAAGAAGGTATATGATAATGGCCCATACAATTTTGATCCCATTTTAATTTAGAAGCATATTCATACCAATAAACAGCTTTCTTAAGTTCATTCTTTTTATAAAAATGATTTCCTAACCTGCAGCAAATATCTGCACGTGGACGGTCATAGTGAAACGATTTATAGAGTATCTCCTTTTCTTTTTCAAGATTACCCGTCATTCCATAACAATCTGCTAATTTACCACAAGCAATTATTTTGTCTTCCTTCCATCCTTCTTTATGATTTAAATATAAAGTATAGAATGTAATGGCTTTTTGAATGTCATGATGACAAAGAAGCTCGTTTGCATAATAAAAGAGATCTCTTGGTGTAAATATTTCGCCTTTTTCTAACTGTTTTTCGTAAATAAATAGATTGCGCTTTGATGTATCCGTTCTATCTTTAACATGATGAATGCTGATATCACTGTGGAAAATAGGACCATTTACTTCTAAATATTCATGAACTGCCCCATTCCATTTAAATTGACAATTGGTTTTAACTAACCTATTTCTTTTTATGATAAAAGAAGGATTATTCATTGAATCTGGGTTTACTAGATATTTCATGGTAACGGAATTTGTATTTTGTCTTAATTTTCCTTTCAGCTGTTTTAATAACATCCTGTTTTGTGTATTTATCACATCGTCGGCATCTAACCACATTGTATATTGTTTAGTAGCGAACCCAAAAGAGTAATTACGGGCAGAACTAAAATGATCTGCCCATTTATAATCATAAATTTTATCTGTAAATTGACTAGCAATACGCTTGGTTTTGTCATTTGAACCGGTGTCGACGATTATTATTTCATCCATTAAATCGTGTATAGAAGTTAAACATCTACCAATTGTGTCTTCTTCATTTTTTACAATCATACATAAGCTAATGGTGATCAAGAACGATACCCCTTTCAAAGGTATATCAAATTATAAAGAAATGATCGATGGAATATAATAACCCTTAGGTGAACTAAGTCTCTTAGGATACCCTTTAACACGAAAAACAGGAATAGCTGCTTTTGCTGGTTTCTTTCTGCGCGTGGGTGCATAATCTCCGTTTTGCACAAAACGACCACTGAATTCATAGTCTCCAGTTGGAACAAATCCGCCCGTACCGCCAGTCTGTTCAAAATCTCCAGTTGGTACGTAATAGCCTATTAAATCAAAGTCTCCAGTTGGTACACATCCACCAGTCGAAACATAGTATCCTGTCCATTTATTTTCTCCAGAAGCTACGTATCCTCCAGTTGGTACATAATCCCCGGTTAAAATGTAACCTGGGATCTCATTACTATCAGTTGCGAGGTTTTCTTCTAATGGGTTAATAAATCTCTTTCCCAGGGTTCTTTCTTTTTTACTTTTATTACTTTTCACTTATTCACTTCCTATTTAATGAGCTTGTATTACATTACTAACATATGAGCTTAACAAAAAATTTGTTCCGAAGTATAATCTTTTCTTTCAAAAAAAGAGCTTCCACATAACAATGTGGAAGCCCTTTCTTTATCTATTACTGAGGATGTACAACTTCTTTTTGAGTTTTTTGCAGCTGTGGCACTGTAACTTTCGCTGCTCTGGCGTTAAAAAGCAGATTCAACAGAATAGCCATCAAACTGCCTGCTACTATCCCGTTTTCTGTCAAGATTTGAACACTTTCAGGAAGTTTGCTGAATAGTTCTGGCTCTACCGTTACACCTAAACCCATTCCAACTGAACAAGCAATAATTAATAGGTTTTCTTGCTTAGCAAGGTTCACTTCACTAAGCATTTTAATACCTGAGGCAAAAACCATACCAAACATCGCAACCATTGCCCCGCCCATTACAGGAGTTGGAATTAAGGTTGTTAGAGCTGCAACCTTTGGAATCAAACCGAGAAATACTAACATACCTCCTGCTACATATATGACTTGTTTCGACTTAACACCAGAAAGTTGAACAAGTCCCACGTTTTGTGAATAAGTCGTGTATGGAAAAGCGTTAAATATTCCGCCCAGTATGATGGCTAGTCCTTCTCCACGGTACCCTTTTGTTAAATCTTTAGGTGTCAGGCTGCGGTCACATATTTTTCCGAGAGCCATGAAAACACCTGTAGATTCGATTAAGCTCACAGTCGAAACCAGAATCATCGTAAGTATAGCGCCTGCCTCAAATGTAGGTACTCCGAAGTAAAACGGCTTTGGCATGTGTACCCAAGAAGCTTTCAAAACAGGTGTAAAATCAACTAATCCCATTGATGCAGATGCAACAGTACCTGCAATTAATCCGATTAAAATGGATACTGAACGAATAAAGCCTTTAGAAAAACGGTAAAGAAAAAGAATAAAACCAAGAACACCAAAAGACAAAAGCAGGTTTTGAGCAGAGCCGAAGGTTTCACTCCCCGCACCGCCAGCCATATCTTTAATGGCTACTGGAATTAATGTGATTCCAATAATGGTAACAACAGTTCCGGTCACGATCGGAGGAAACAGCTTAAGTATTTTTCCGAATGCACCAGCAAAAATGACAACAAAAAGGCCTGCAGCAATAATAGCACCATAAATAGCGCTCATTCCATATTGACCGCCAATGGCGATCATCGGTCCTACTGCCGTAAACGTACATCCTAATACAACCGGTAGACCAACCCCGAAGAAGCGGTTTTGCCAAACTTGAAGAATTGTAGCTAATCCACAGGTTAAGAGGTCGATTGCCACTAAATAAGCAAGCTGTTCAGGTGATAACTTAAGTGCTCCACCTACGATCAATGGAACGATGACGGCTCCGGCATACATAGCTAGAACATGCTGTATACCGAGTGAAAATACTTTACCTTTTTTCATGAAGACATCACCTCGCTTTGAATAAATGTAATCCCGTTTGTGTTCATCTCTTTGACTCTTGCGAGGGATTCAACTCGGTAACCTTTTTCTTCAAGCTTTTTCCGGCCTTCCTGAAACGATTTTTCAATAACAATCCCAAACCCAGAAATGTGGGCATTTGCTTTTATTACGAGATCTGCAAGTCCGAGTGCTGCTTCCCCATGTGCTAAGAAATCATCAATGATCAAAACTTTTTCGCCTGGATGCATAAATTTTTCTGCAATCGAAATCTCGTTCTGTTCTTGTTTTGTAAAAGAATAGACTTTCGAAGTTAACAAGCCTTCTGTTAATGTTAAGGATTTTTTCTTTCGAGCAAAAACAACTGGGACACCTAGTTCCAATCCCGCAAATACGGCTGGGGCAATGCCGGATGATTCAATGGTCAATATTTTAGTAATTCTATCAGATTTATATCGATTTGCTATTTCAATCCCGATCAATTTCATAAACTCAGGGTCGATCTGATGGTTTAAGAAAGAATCTACTTTCAATACAGATGAAGATAATACCAAACCTTCATCACATATTTTCTGTTCTAAAAAATTCATTGGTCCACCTCTTAATGTTTTTTAAAATAAAAAAACCGGAGAACCACTTCTCTCTGTTCGAGTGAAGCAATTCTCCGGTATCGTAAACGGAATAAAAACAAGCCAATACACCCTATGAAAAAGGGCGATTGAAATTTTGCGTCACTCGTAGTCAAACCCTTAACGGGGGTTTGGTAGAAACTTGCAGGCCATATCCCTGCGATTATACGAGCTTATGAAGTTAATTCACATTATACGGTAAAGCAAACAAAAAGAAAACCTCTTTAAGCAGCTTTACTATCATTACTTTTCTTAACTGTATATTTATTAAAGATCGGATACACAATAAATCCTAAGAAAAACAAACCAATTCCTAAAGTGAATGTTTTCGCATCCGATGTACCTGAAATAATAACCCAACTCGAGTAGATGAGAGCAAATAATGCAATCGCTCCGTCTCTTACACGTGATCCTTTGATCTGATCATATGTTTCACCTTTATACACAAGCTTTAAGAAATAAAGAGCTGAGATCAGATACGGTATCAAATAAGCAAGTGTAGCTGAAGTGGTTAGGAACGCGTAAGCTTCGCCGATTGTACCTGAAATCGTAGAAAAGATAAAAATCTGCGACATGATATTCGTGACAGATAAAGCATTAACAGGACTGCCATTCTTATTAACTTTGCCAAAGAATGCTGGAAAAACACCAGATTTTGCAGCTTGATAAGGTACCTCAGAGCTTAACAGAATCCAACCGAGGGTAGAACCGAATAAAGATATAACAGCTAATAGACCCATGAATGAAGCACCCGTGCTTCCAATTAATTCAGATAGTACATCGACAAATGGTTTGTCTGACGTCATTAATACTTCTCTTGGAAGTACATTCATCGTTAATAAAGTAGTGATCATATAAATGCTTAAGGCAATAAGTAAACCAATGATTGTTGCCTTTTTCACGTCTCTTTGAGATGAAGCTCTGCCTGACAAGACAACAGCTGACTCAATACCTACAAAGGCCCATAGTGTTGCAATAGCGGCCATGTTGATTTGACTTCCAATTCCGTGTGAAACACCTGCGTCATCCACTACTGGGAAATAAGCATCGGCAAATAAGGAAGATTCCACCGCGAATAATGCAGCAACAATAAACAACATAAATCCGATTACTTTTGAAGCGGTCGCAACGAAGTTCAGCTTCCCTGCTCCATTAATACTTTTAACTAGAATAAAATGAGTAAACCAAAGCAATACAGTACAAACAATAAATGTAATCAGTTTTCCAAGCTGAATTTCTTGATTTAATACGTTTCCTACTACTTGTGTACTTTGCATCATTGGGAAAAAGGTTGATAAATATCCTGCAAAACTCGTGATGATTGCAACGTTGCTTATCCAGTTTGCTACCCAATATCCCCATACCATACTAAAACCAGCTACATTCCCTTTTTTACGGTCCGAGAATAGTGCTCTAGCATAACTTTGCGGACCTGCAGTGAGCTCTGGTTTTCTGATAGATAAAGAACCAAAAACCAGTGCTATCATCAAAACGCCAAATCCAGTAACAGCCCAAGCTGCGGTTACTCCTAAAGGGCTTGCTGTTTGAGCTAAAGTATTTGGCAGCATAAATATACCTGATCCTACCATGTTGCCAACAACAAATGCGGTTAAGAGCCATACGCTCCAATTGTTTTTTTTCATGATGAAAAACCTCCTGTTGATTTTAAGCCAATAAAAAAACACGCATGGATAAGCCCATACGTGTTATAATCAGCTCCCCACAATAATCCCTGATAGCTCAACGCAGAAAATTCTGCGACAGTTCTGCACCTATTAAATGCAGCCCCAACGAATTCTTATAGTGGACAAGAATCCATTTCGGCATCAATTCCTTTCAAACTGTTCTCATAAGCACCACTTGCCTCTTACAGTTTTACTCTTAATCAACGCGACCTCTACCTCACCGAGATTTATGTGAGGACTTTATATTAAATTCATTCCGAGTTGTAGAATACCAAAAACATTAGATTACGTCAAATGGAAACTTATACCTTTATTCTTATTTGTAATCAGAATTTTGTTTTAAGGTGTTATATACTCTCTCTCCGATTAACGCATACCCTTTTTCGTTTGGATGCAGTTTATCAGAAAAATAGACCTGCTTGTTCTTTTGGATGAATAAATCATCTGTACGAATAAATGCTGTGTTCTTGTGCTTTTTTGTTACTTCTATCGTTGATCGATTCCAATTTAAAACCGCTTCATTGACAGGGTTCTTATCATTTACTTTGGGATTATATATTCCTAGAATATAAATGGTTTTGGGATTTTTTCGATTTTGTAGTTTACTAATAATTTGGTTCAAGTTTTTTTTATATATTTCCTCATTTTTATCAAGCTCTTCTTGATTAAATTTTGTTAAATGATCTGTACTTTTTAGAAAATCGTTAGTCCCTATGTTGATAAAAATAATATCCGACCGTTTAGCTTTTACTGCAATTTCATTGTTTTTTAAGCGTCCAAGTAAATCTGTGCTTGTATCATTAGGGACACCATAATCATGAACAATTAATTCTTTATCTGTATCAGTTTCATAGCGATGCTGTACGTCTCCTATATATCCATTATCATTTGTGTCACCTAATCCGTAAGCTAGTGAGTCACCAAGAGCTGTTACTACCATTTCTTTTTGATTATACGAATATAAAAATAAACCGGCTAATAAAATTGTTAAACACACTGCAATTTGTAATGAACTTTTTTTCATACTCCTAACCACCAGCTTTCCTGTTGATAAACTAAGCATGTTTAAGTGCAGTTTTTATAGTATTTTGTAATCATACCTGTTTTACAGAACTTCAAAACCTCGTGAGAAGCTCGTGTAGTCTCTGGTGGGTTCGATTCCCACACGGTCCCGCCAACCCTTATACTTTAAAGAATATATATTTCTTAACTACTTTGTTGGTCTCCTTCTTGTTAAACATAAAAAAGAGCCCCCCACTTTTCAGGAGAGCCGTTTTAAATAGTGATCGTTTAACCATAAGGTTGCCACAGCAATAAATTTTTCTGCTGCCGGAGGCAGATGTTTCAAGGTTAAACTGCCAATACCAATCCACACAGATTCTTCATCAACAGCCAGAGGTAAAATTTTTACTCCTTTAGGTATGCTATGCAGAGCTATCTCAGGAAGGATCGCCACTCCCATTCCATTTTTTGCCATCGAAATAATGGCCTGTTCGTCTTCTAAATGGAAGGCTACATCAGGTGTCAATTTCTTCCCTTTAAAAAGTTTATACATGATCTCACGTGTGGAATTTTGCAGTAGGATCTTCTCATCCTTTAACAGCTCAATATATATACTATCTTCTTCACTAAGTGGATGAGATTCAGCCATCACACAGAAAAATAGCTCCCTTTTTAAATGAAGAACTTCGAAGCTTTCGGCAGCAGGCAATAACATAAAACTAAAATCCACTATACCCTGTGTAATCCATTGTCCCAGTTCTTCCTGCTTTCCTTCCATTATTTCGACTGTAATATGTGGATATTGCTCCATGAATTTTTTTGCAATACCTGGAAGCCAGACAGCTGATACTGAAGAAAAACTGCCCAGCCTTACTATGCCAATTTCCAGCCCTTTGATTTCCCCAGCTTCCTGCCGCATTTTCTCGTTTATGTATAGAATATCTCTTATGTATAAAAGCATTCTTTCTCCGTTAACCGTGAGCTTGATGCCTGTTTTGTTACGTGATAACAAAGAAAAGCCCATTTCTTTTTCCAGACTGGAAATGGCATGGCTGACACCCGATTGAGATATATTTAGAGCAGCACTTGCTTTTGTCAGGCTCCCAAGCTCCACCACTGTATGGAAAATTTCGTACTTCCCAATAGACAAACTCATCCCTCTTCACATTACTTTTTTTCATAATATAACATAAAACATGAATAATTTTCATTAGTCGACATATATACACAAAGTTCTGTTTCTTGTCTGTTGATTTCGACTCCTTGCACTCGCTTTCCGCGTAGGTCAGGGAGACTCCTAGGGGTTATACACCTGCAGGGTCTCCCTTTACCCGCTTTTCCCGCAGGGGTCTAGCGCCTGCAACGAAGATCAACATCTAATGACCTTTAATAGCCATATACAAAAAAAGAGGACTGCAGCCCGCAGCCTCTCTCCTTCTATTTAGGGTAAATGATTTCATCGATTATACCATATTCTTTCGCTTCTTCTGCACTCATGAAAAATAAAAAGCAGCAGAATAAAGAATTCTGCTGCTTACAACTACGTTAATTTTTTTGAAATTAAGTTTGCGACCAGGATATATCGTTCGGGTGATGCTCCAATGAAATCAAACGGATAGCAAGTCGAAACCGTTAATGTTGCTCGTGGTTTTGGAACAATAACCGTCCGGTCATCTTTATCGACAATTCGAACATTCTTAACTCTATAGGTAAATGTTCCAGTAGAAGTCTCGACAATTAAAAGATCCCCTTTTCCAACTTCACCAAGTTTGCGGAAGACCGTATCCCGATGTCCTGAAAGTACAGAATTATCCTCTTCCCCTGGTAATACGCTTTGTGCATAATGACCTACGCCTTTTTCCAGTTCTTCTTCATCGGTTCCATGAAAGATTGGGAGTGATGCATCCAGCTTAGGAATGATTAGCTTACCTATATTTTCACCCTTTGTCGGGCGGTTTAGATAAAGAATTTCCTTTGATTCATCTGGTTCTTGTTCAACAGGTTTTTTGTGAATCTCTTTTGCCTCAATCTGTCCGCTTTTGAAAATCAAATACCCTTTTATAAACTTAAAAGCATTAGTGCTGCTAAACCAAGCTCCAAAAAGAATAAAAGCGATAGAAAATGTTAGAAGAACAATCCGCAGTTTACTTCTTCGTTTCATTAGATGTTTTTCACTCTCAATCGTCTAAACAGGAAGAAACCGGCTGCTACAACCCCAATTCCAACGATCATATTTTCAACGTAATCTGTAGACGTTTTAGGCAGTTCTCCACCTTTTATCGTTTTTACTGGTGGTTTTGCTGAAGTTGGCATTTCTTTTACAATCTTTTCAACTTCTTGAATGTCTTTCCCTGTTTCTTGAATCATCTCTGACCCAATCATCTCTGCTGTGATACGAAGATCAGCTAGCAGTTCACCATTTATGTTGTAGATTTCCATGATTAAGTCATTACCATTTGTAGTTTCCATTGTCATCAATGCTTCCATTGAAAGTGGCTGTTTTTGACCGTCCACTACAAGATAATATTTAGTCTCAATTTGTAAAAGCTGCTTCATTTCTGAAAAAATGTCAAATATCTCAGCAATTTGTTCAGCAGAAAGTTCCTCGGCTGTTTCAAATTCCTCAAACGCCATCATTCTCTCACTAAGCGCCATCATTTGGTCAAGAAAAGCTGGGTCTTCCCAGTTGAGAGATTCGAAATGGGCAAAAAGCTTTTCCATCTCTTCCTCAGTTAGATCAATTTGAGTAAACAAGTCTGAAATTTCTTCTTCGATGTTTTCTTCACCGTTAATATAAAAATCAACAGCCCACTCCAGATCTTCAATATACTCATAATTTTCTAGCGCATCATCATTTTCTTTTAATAACGCCTCTAAATCTTCGATTGATCCTAAGTTATAGTCTTTTAACAATTGTTGAAGATTCTCGTCATTTATAGGAGTACCTTCCCAATCGTCACCATTAATATAAAGATCTACAGCCCACTCAAGATCCTCAATGTATTCATAGTTATCAATTGCATCGTCGTTCTCTTTTAATAAAGTTTCTAATTCTTCAATAGAACCTAAGTTATAATCATTTAATAATTGCTGAAGATTTTCATCATTTATTGGAGTACCAATATATAAATCAAGAGCTTCTCTTAACTCTTCTTCAAAAATTAGCCATGACCCGTCTAGAACGTCTTGTCCTTCTTCGATATCTCCGTATTCCACAAGCAATTCATTTAATTCTTCACGGCTTAAGTCAAATTCTTGCATAACAGATTTTACACCTTCTTCTGTTAACGGTGTTCCTAATTCATCAACAGATACAAAATCCCCTAATGACCAATCTTTGCTTTTTAAGTAATCCTCATAATCTTTAGATTCCCAGCCGATCTCTTTCAAGAACGCTTGATAATCCTTGTTAATTGGCTTTATTGCAAACGCTGACACTGGCAGCATGCCAAGGCTAATCGTGATAGCCAATAGAAGTGATAGTAACTTTTTCATCCCTGACCCCCAAAGGTGTTTTAATATAATTTCTAGAAAATTATACTTCCAAGATCTTCTTTTGCATACAGTTTTTTTTTACCTTTATTTAATCATGGTAGAATATTGTTCAAATAAATAATTTTCGTTTATAAATTCGTGTGAATAAACGATTTTATTCAAAAATGTTCAATATTTCTTCATTGTAAAAACATCTAATTTTGTATACGATACTAGTAACTTCTTTTTATATAGTAAAAATTCTATGAGGTGAAAAATGGGTAAACAAAAAAAGAAAAATGCAAAAGCCGTATCAACAAAGAAAAAGAAAAGTTCGTCCCCTGTTTGGCTGTTTTGGACAATTGGAATTTTAACGATTGGGTTAATTGTATTTATGTTTAGTGGAATGCTTGATAAAGATTCCTCAAATACTGCGATTTCTTATGCTAATCAGCCTTACTTAGGAAAAGAAGAGGCACCGGTGAATATTATTGAGTTTGGAGATTATAAATGCCCAATATGTAAGGACTTTAATGAGTCGTTTTTCCCTTTAATCGATCAAGAACTTATACAAACAGGTAAGGTTAAATTTTATTTTCTAAACTATCCTTTTATAAACGTTGACTCAGAAAGATCAGCTCTATTTGGTGAAACAGTATACAAAGAACTAGGTAACGACACGTTCTGGAAGTTTCATAAACTTCTTTATGAAAAACAGCCAGAAGACCAAAGCCTTGAACGGAAAGATATCTTCACAGAAAAATTCTTGCTTGAGACTTTAGGTGAAACAACTACCGAGGAAAACGTAAAAAAAGTCAGCGGACAATTAGAAAACAATGAAAGTGAAGAAGCTGTAGAAACAGATGAAGCGCTTGTAAGTGATTTAGGGGTAACTGGAACTCCTACCCTTTTTGTTAACGGCAAAAAGTTTGAGGGTTCTTCCATTGAAGACCTTAAGATGATGGTTGATGAAGCTGAGAAGGAAGTAAATAAAGGTGACAAATAAACCTATTTTGATCGCCTGGTTAGCCGCGATCGTTTCTACACTAGGAAGTCTGTTTTTTAGTGAGGTCTTAAAATTTATTCCATGTACGTTTTGTTGGTATCAGCGAATTCTTATGTACCCTTTAGTCATTTTGCTTGGAATTGCTTTTTATCATCAAGATGATAAAATAACCCGCTACGTCCTCCCGTTTTCTATACTTGGAATTCTAGTTTCAGGTTATCACTATGCCTTGCAGAAAATACCTGCACTAAAGGCGTTTGAGATGTGTACATCAGGTGTGCCATGTTCTGGACAATATATTAACTGGCTGGGTTTTGTTACAATTCCACTGCTAGCGTTCATTGGATTTACAACGATCACTTTATGTATGATATTCATTAGAAAGCAGCCGAATTAAACGGTTGCTTTTTTCTATTAAAACATTGTTGTTATTTAACCGGAAAGAGAGAAGTGGTTGAATTTCAGCTCCAGGATGCTTGCTTTCCGCGGGGCAGGCGGTGAACCTCCTCGACTCTCTGCGCCTACGTCCCACCAGTCCCGCTGCTCCCGCAGGAGTCTCGCACCTTTCGCTCCTATCAACTTCTTGCACATCAGGTTGCTTTTACAAAACCTACTAAAAAGACACATCCTTAGAAAAGAGCAAAATTAAAAAAGCAGACCCGTTTAACGGACCTGCTTCTTCTTTACTCTCCTAAATCTACGTTGTGATAGACTTGTTGAACGTCTTCTAGATCTTCTAAAGCATCGATTAGTTTTTCAAACTGAACTTGCGCATCTTCTGGAAGTTCCAAATCATTTTGTGCTAGCATTGTTAGTTCAGCTACAGTAAATTCTGTAATTCCTGCATTCTTGAATGCTTCTTGTACCGCATGAAATTGGTCTGGCTCAGCATAAACGATTACTGAATCATCTTCTTCAATAACATCACGTACATCTAAGTCTGCTTCCATAAGCAACTCTAGTACTTCATCTGCTGATTTGCCCTCAAGTCCGATTACAGCTGTTGCATCAAACATATACGCAACTGCCCCGGATACACCCATATTTCCGTTGTTTTTATTAAAAGCAGAACGAACCTCTGCGACCGTACGGTTTACATTATTTGTTAGTGTATCTACAATAATCATCGAGCCGTTCGGACCAAATCCTTCATAGCGAAGCTCGTCGTAGTTTTCCTCTGAGCCGCCTTTTGCTTTTTCAATTGCACGGTCAATGATAGTTTTAGGTACACTGTACGTTTTTGCCCGTTCAAGAACTACTTTCAATGATTGGTTTGATTCTGGATCTGGTTCACCTTGTTTAGCGGCTACATATATTTCGCGTCCGAATTTTGCATAAATACGACTTGTATTTGCGTCTTTGGATGCTTTTTTTTCTTTAATATTGTTCCATTTACGTCCCATTACGTTCACTCTCTTTCAACATTAAATCTATGTAAGTTATTATACATCAAACACAGCGGGTGTTACGAGTATAATAGCCAAAATGAAAAGCAATCCTTCTTCAAGAAGAATTGCTAAGGAACACACTTCTTAATTCTTTCAATTTTTAACCATTGCCATATTTATAGATTCTTTCAGGCCTGCCTACGCCACCATACGATATGTCAGCTGTAGCTTTTTGTTCTGAAACTAAGTATTCTAAATAACGTCTTGCGGTCGTTCGGCTAGTACCAATTCGTTCACCGAGAACTTCAGCAGTATACCCTTTTTTGTATTGAGTCAGCATCGATATCACCTTCTCTAATGTAATGGGATCAATGCCTTTTGGCAGATAAGACGGTTCGATCTCTGCCTTTTCACGTTTCAGTATAGAATCAATCAGGTTTTGGTTGATCTCTTTGTCAGCCGAAAGTTGAAGAATAGACTTTTTATATTCATGAAAATTCAATAATGTGTCCTTAAATCTCTGAAAGATAACAGGTTTTACAATGTAATCGAATACACCGTCTGAAAGTGCATGTTTAAGCGTATCCACCTCGGTTGCAGCTGTTACCATTATAACCTCTATCCCGCGAAATTCGCTCCTGATCCAGCGTAAAAAATCCAATCCGTTCATATCAGGAAAAAATATATCCAATAGGACCAAGTCAGGTTTAAGGATAGCGATTTGCTCTTTTGCTTCATCTTCATTCAGAGCAATACCGCATACTGAAAATCCTGGTACTTTTTCTACAAATTTTCGGTTGATCTCAGCGATTCTGATGTCATCTTCTACGATAAAAACTTCCCATGAGTGCATGATTCTTTAAACCTCTATTCTTTCGGGATGATAACTGTAAAGAGTGTTGTATCCGCTTTTGTTCTTTCATAAAAAAGTTCTCCGTTTAACAGTTCGACCGATTGCTTAATTAAATATAAGCCATAACCACGATCTGGACCTTTTGTAGAGAATCCCTTTTGATATAATTTATTAGCGATTGAGTCACGAATTCCTCCCCCTGTATCTTCAACTTCTATAATGAGCTGGTTGCCAAAATCCGAAAGGCAAACCTTTACTGTTTTTTCTTTATGGGTGCATTCAGCTACCTCATCAATCGCGTTATCCACGAGATTACCGATGATGGTAACCAATAATTGTCGGTCAACCTCTCCTCGTAAATTCCTAAAATGACTTGAAGGCTCTATAATTAATTCAACTTGCATCTCTTTAGACCGATTAAACTTACCTATTAAGAGGCCGCCGATAAAAGGATCCGAAATCCGTTTCATGATAAATTGTGTGAAATTCTGATGAACGTTAGACTCTATTGCTATTACATCTAATGCTTCTTGATACGATCCTAACTGAATTAACCCAGATATCAAGTACAATTTATTAGAGAATTCATGTGTTTGTGCGCGAAGTCCCTCACTATAGCCCTTTACTTGGGCTAATTCTTCATTCAGCCTATAAAGTTCATGTCTGTTTCTAAATGTCGCAACGGCTCCAATAACCTTACCGTGATCATCCAGTATCGGGACACGATTTGCTACTACTTTTGTATTGCCTAATTTCATCTGTTCGTCAAATTCACTCTTACCTGAGGCGATCACATCTACTAATCTCGTATTAGGGATGGCTTTTAAAACATTATTTCCGATTAGTGCATCATTCTCTGTCTCTAGCATCTGAAGAGCTGTTTGATTAGCAAGCGTAATGTCACCCTCACGATTGACGGCAATAACCCCTTCTCTTATTGCTTCTAGAATTGCGCTCTTTTCTTTATAAAGTAATCCGATCTCTTTGGGTTCTAACCCATGAGTGGCCCTTTTTACTCCATTAGCTATCAGTACAGACCCGATGATTCCTAGGATAAGTGTTGAAATACCAATAATTAATATCTTTAATTTATATGGCCATATATCCTCGTTAATACGATCAGTTAAGAAGCCGACCGATACCAATCCTATAATTTCCCCATCATTATTAATAATGGGTGATTTGCCTCTAACAGCTGGACCTAGTGATCCTGTTGCTTCTGTGATACTTGGTTTACCAGATAAAGCTAACTGATTATCTCCACCAACCATCTTTTTCCCTATCCGTTCTTCTAACGGATGAGAATATCTGACCCCCTCCTTGTTTCCTACTACAATATAATGAGCTCCTGTTTTCTTTCTGATCTCCTCCGCATAAGGCTGAATCCATTTTGAAGGATTTTCTGTTTTAAATGCATCTATAACGAGTGGATTATTGCTTACAGCATATGAAACACTCAGCGCTCTTTCGCCCATCTCGTTCTTCATTGTTTCTTCAAACATTCCTTGAAAAAGAACGGCTAAAATGGTGATCACTAAAAAGATAAGGGAACAGCTGATGAGAATTAATTTTGTTTGCAGTTTCATAGTTTCCCTCCAAGACAATAGAAAAGACTTTCCTAAATTGAAAGTCTTCTCTGCCAAGCTTTATTTATCCTTCAATATTAACTACAACATTTTTACCTTTTAACCTTAGAATAAATGGCACTAAGATCCATAACAGAGAACATACTAGGAAAAATGCTGAGATCGGCTGTTGAATAAATACCGTAAAATCACCATTTGATGTTGTTAATGCACGGCGCATATTGTTTTCAATCATCGGTCCCAATACAAGACCAAGTACAAGAGGTGCGAGCGGATAATCGTTCTGTGCTAATAAATATCCAGCTAAACCAAACCCTATTAAAAGAAATAGATCAAATGTTGTAGCTTGAACAGCATAGACTCCAAAAACGGATATGGCAATAATGATTGGCAATAAATATTTTGCTGGTGTTTCAATAATTTTGGCAAAGATTTTAACGAGTGGCATATTTAAGATGAGCAGCATCAGGTTTCCGATAAACATAGAGGCGATTAAGCCCCAGGCAACATCAGGATGATCGCTGAATAATAATGGACCTGGCTGAACATTGTACATAATTAGAGCACCCATTAAGATTGCTGTAGTACCAGAGCCAGGGATTCCAAGAGTTAAGAGCGGGATCATAGCTCCGCCGGAAGCTGCATTGTTAGCGGATTCTGGAGCTGCTACCCCTTCAATGGCTCCTTTCCCAAATTTCTCCGGGTTTTTACTTAACTTCTTCTCCGCTATATAAGAAAAAAATGAGGCGAGCGTTGCACCCGCGCCAGGTAAGACACCAATAAAAAAACCAAGTAAAGATCCGCGGGCAATAGGTGCAGCGCTTTGCTTTAAATCAGACCTTGTCGGAACGACTCTGCCCACTTTTGCTATTTTTTCTCCATCCTCTTCTTTGTGAAGAATGGTTTTAAACACTTCTCCTAGTGCAAACAAACCTACAGCAACGGTTAAAAACTCGAGTCCTCCAAAAAGGACGGGAATATCATATGTGAAACGGGCAACTCCTGAAACAGCATCAATTCCAATTGTAGCGAGCAAAAGACCTGTTGCAGTCATCATCCATGCTTTTGTGATCGAGCCGCCTGCAAGGCCGCTGACAGCCGCCAGTCCTAACAGCATTAACGAAAAATATTCAGCTGGTCCAAACTTTAAGGCCATTTCAGAAAGCGGTTCTGCTAGCAGCACCAAGCCCGCGATAGACACAATTCCTGCAAAAAAAGAACCGATCGCTGCGATTGATAAGGCTGAACCTGCCCTGCCTTGCTTTGCCATCTGGTAGCCATCAATTGTTGTTACAACTGAAGAAGATTCACCGGGTGTGTTCAGCAGAATGGAGGTGGTTGATCCACCATACATAGCTCCGTAGTATACACCTGCTAAAAGGATAATCGAACTAGTTGCAGCTGCTGATGGATCCATTCCTCCAGTTAGTGTTGCTGTTACGGGTATTAATAGAGCGACACCGCTCATTGGTCCGATCCCTGGCAATACCCCAACTGCTGTCCCGATTAACACACCGATAAAGGCAAAAAATAAATTCTGCGGCTGAATAGCTGTTTGAAATCCTTGTATTAAAAAATCCATTACTCCCATGCTTTTCCCTCCTAACTAAACCATACTGGCAATCCTGGCAATGAGCCTTTTAAAACAACTACAAACAAGTAATATACACAGAATGAGAATGAAGCAGCAACAATGCTATTTTTAATCCAGTTTCCTTTTTCCATAGCTTGAAACGAAATAAACAAAAATAAGAAGGTACTGATTAAGTAACCGAACATCCCTAAAAAAGCTGCATAGAGAATACTTGAGACCAAGATGATCAAAAACCTTTTGATCTGTAATGGGTTCTGAGCATTTGGTTGTTTTTGAACGGTCTTTACTGTTTCTAAAAATAATTTCACACTTAATAAGATCAGAATTAGTCCTAATAAGAAAGGAAAAACATTGGGACCAATTTCACTGCCATATGCACTGTCTGCAATGTTTCGGCTTTCTAATAAGAAAACCGCACCGAGAAGTGCAAAAAGAATACTTGCATATCGGTCAAAACTTCCTGTTCGCACGATGCCCCACTCCTTTAACAACATTATTTATTTTAAAAAATGGAGAAGTAGTTTTTACTCCTCCATCTTGACTCTATTTATTCATGTCTAATGACTTTAATAAGTCTTCTACCTGTTTTTCTTGTTCCTTTAGGAAAGATTCGAATTCTTTACCATCTTTAAACTCAGATTCCCAGCCGTTTCGTTTTAATTCATCCTGCCATTCCTGACTATCATTTAATTTCTTTAATGTCTTCTCCCAATACGATTTAGCACTATCTGACATTTCTTTAGGGCCAAAAATACCTCTCCATATCGTGAAATCTGCATCAATTCCTTCTTCTTTAAAAGTCGGAATGTCTGCCAGGTCACCTTTTAAACGCTCAGTCGAAGAAATACCAAGTACCTTTACTTTCCCAGCTTTTAAATATTCTCCAACCGCAGAAGCGTCTGTAGCAATATAATCTGCATTTCCACCTAATAAAGCAGCAATGGCTTCCCCGCCGCCATCATAGGAGACATATTTAACTGACTTTGGATCAATATCTGATTTGAAAGCGGGTAAAACGGCTACTAGATGATCCATAGAACCTGGTGCAGATCCTCCGGCAGCAGTTACTGACTTTGGATCCTTTTTTACTGCATCCATCAATTCTTTAAGGTTGTTATATTTTGAATCAGCTTTTACAACGATTGCACCAAAATCCTTGGTTAACTGTGCAAGCGGTGTAGTGTCTTGATATCCGTATGGACTGTTTCCTTCCTTCTTAAGATTATTGATTAAAATTGGAGGGGAGTTGACGTATAGTTTATAATCATCCTTTTTGTGCTGTGTTGCGTATTCTGCTAAATAAACAGCTCCTCCTCCACCTGGTTTGTTCTCAACAGTTAGTGTCTGATCCACTAATTTTGCTTCCCCGAGCACTTTCGTTAAGGAACGAGCAGTTAGATCCCACCCGCCACCAGCTCCAGATGGTGCAACAACTGTTATCGCTTTTTTGGGATAATCAGAATCCCCTGTATTGGTTCCTCCAGATCCTGAAGTACTGCAAGCGGTTAATGAAGTCATTAATACGCCAGCTAATAACCAATTTTTCCATTTTACGTTCTTCATCATGTACCTCCCATTAATTAAATGATAGCGCTTTCACAATCCTTTTTATCATCCTATCACCCTTGTACGAAATTGGAAGATTAACCACATAAAGAGCGTTTTGTTCATAAAGTTCATGAAAAAAGACCCCTGAATATTCAATATTCAGAGGTCGTACACATCTTATAGGTGATTTGGAGGATTAATATTTCTACCATAGAAGATTTCATCCATTTCCGCTTTTATTCGTTTAGAAATTTGCTTTGCGCTTTCGGTGTCTAGTGAATCTTTTGTGTAACCAAATAAATAATTATTAAGTTCAAAATCCTTTAACCTGCATTTTGTGTGAAAAATATTTTCTTGATAGATATTCGTATCAATCATGTCGTAAGTATTTTTAATATCGTCAGAAAGATAATTTTGTATGGAATTAATATCATGATCGATAAATAACTTTTGGCCTTTAATATCGCGTGTAAACCCTCTTACTCTATAATCCATTGTTACGATATCCATATCAAATGAATTGATTAGGTGATTTAATGCTTTTAGTGGCGAGATCTCACCGCATGTAGATACATCAATATCTGCTCGAAACGTACTGATTCCTTCCTCTGGATGAAATTCGGGATACGTATGTACAGTAAGATGACTTTTATCAAGCTGCATAACAACGGATTCCGGCATTGCTGTAGCTGAGTCTTCGAATGAATCTGTTGGTACTTCCACAATGGGCCCTTCAGAAACAAGAACGGTTACACTAGCTCCCTGTGGCACATAATCTTGTTTGGCAACGTTTAAAACATGAGCCCCTATAGTATCAGAAACAGTCTGCAGAATATTAGTAAGCCTTTCTGCGTTATACTGTTCATCAATATATTCGATGTATGCTTCCCGTTCTTCTTTTGTTTTTGTAAAGCATACATCATACAAATTAAAGCTTAAAGACTTTGTCAGGTTATTAAATCCGTGTAATGTAATACGTTGGTCTCGTGAAATGGTCATATCTGATTCCCCTTATGATTAGACGTACGTGATCAGTATTCGAAACTTAAATATTTCTATAATACCCATATCCGCTTTATAAAAAACGGGTGATCGTATAACAGAAATCAAAATGAATGAAAAAAACAGCAGGAAGAGTCTCCAGCTGTTTTTTAGGATTTTTGTAGCTCTGTTGGCGGTACAGATCTTTGTCTGATCATTGGCAGCATCGTTAGAATACCAAGGGCAAATAATAATGCAGCCCCTTCAAACATTACAACAAGTGAGAATGTTTCTTTTAGCCATCCGCTTATGGACATTGTTATAACCATAGCCCCCATAAACAGAGGATTTAATATCCCGTTCACACGCCCAATGAATTTTGATTCCGTACTCTGCAAAATTAAGGTATTGATACCAATGTGAATGCATGGCATGAATAGACCGCTTAGAAATTCTGCTGATAGTGTTAACCAGAATTGATTAGAGATCCCCATGATCATAAATCCTAATGCACTTGCACCCATACCAAGTGCCAGCAGAAGCTGAGGCTTCACCTTGCTTGCAATCCCGATCGTTAATCCCCCACCCAAGATCATTCCTGCACCAAAAGCAGCCATAAGCCATTGCAATTGTTCTTTAGGAAGTCCAAGCTGTTCTGTAACTAAAAAGACAGTTAACGGCTGTGTTAAGCCTAATGCTAATCCGGCTACAGCAAAACATGCCCCAAGAAGAGTCAATGATCTTCTGCTGAGCACGTAACTGAATCCTTGTTTCATCTCCGCCCAGATGGAGGTTTTTTCCTCGGTTTTCTCTACTTCTTCATCTGGTGGGAGGAACATGAGGATAACAGCTGATAATACGAAAGCTATTCCCATGATTCCGATTGCTGCATTGATGCCAAATTGCTGATATACGTAAGTACCAACGATAGGACCGAGAATCATGAATATAGCGAATAGTGTTTGATACATAGACATCCCGAGCTGGACCATCTCTTCAGGAACATGAATCTTGAACAGCTTCATACCGCTCGGCTGTGAGAATTGAGATAAGATCGACGATACAAGTGTGGCAAAAAATATTACTTTCCAGCTTCCAAACAAGAGGGTTAATAGTACAACAAAAATGGAAGCTCCACTCAATAGATCACACCAGATCATCGTTTTCTTTGGTTTCCATCTGTCAGCAAACGTGCCCCCTATAAAAGAGAACAGAAAAATTGGGGCAAACTCTGCTACTGATATTAAAGATACAGCGATTGGATCTTCGTTGGTTTTCTCAATAACGTACAAAAGAATCGAATAGTTACGCACCCAGATTCCAATTTGTAAAAAGAATACCGAAAAAAGAATCGTTCTGATCACTTTGTTTTGAAATAGCTCCCCCATTGATATTTTGGATTTACTTTGTTCTGCTTCCACCTAAAAATTCCTCCCTTTACGATGAGGTGCTTACTTCCATTCACCAAACCAAATATTCCATCTATTTAAAAGTATATCCTTTAATGGTGGATTTTCCATTCCTTTTTGTTTTTTAAATTCATTATAACTAGCAAAACCGATCAGTAAGATTCCGGTCAATAGCAGATAAACCCACCATGGCATTTTGCCCCAATATGGACGAGTTTGAATCAGAACATTCAAGAGTAAAACGATCAAACCTGTAAAGAAGTAACTCTTCTGTTTTGAGATAAACCCATAAATAATACTAATAAATGATAAGGTGCCAAGTATGATGGCATCCATAACTTGATAACTTTGCATTGCATCGATCATTAATGTAATTCCAATCATTCCAAGCAAGAAATATTGAATTATATTAGCTGTTCGCTCAGGCAGTTCCCATGTTTTTCTTGTAATCACATAACTTAAAGCAATCCAAGGCAGTACATTGAGCTCTGTTTGAATAATCTCTGCTATTTCAAACTGATCCATAAACGAATAATAGGCGAAAAGAACAAACAAACTTGATAGAGTTTGAAGTATTCTTTTTCCAATTGGCACATCCTTGAATCGTCTTGCATGCACATAAAAAAGTACAGCAATCAGAATTAAACCGATTGTTGCTATCATGTATTCAGAACGGCTCAGTCCGGTAAATACATAAATAATACCGAATACAGCAAAAAAATCAATCTGAACAATAAAAGACTTGAAATAAAGTTGTTTAAAATAATAAATTCCTGCAAGCGATATCAATATCCCTGCCATAAACCAAATAATTGAATTAAGATCTTGAGAGATTCTGTATACGATTAACATCTCGTCTAGATCAATCATCAAGTAACCTAGAATCATGACAGATGCATATTTCCAGTACCCCTTTAATGACTGATAGAAAAGAATAAAACCTACTAAGATAGCA
Organism: Fictibacillus barbaricus; assembly: GCF_014635025.1. Classification (GTDB taxonomy): domain Bacteria; phylum Bacillota; class Bacilli; order Bacillales; family Fictibacillaceae; genus Fictibacillus; species Fictibacillus barbaricus. The sequence continues at coordinate 137,781 of NZ_BMCE01000002.1, forward strand.
GCATGTAAAAGTAGATAAAGATCATTCGTGACACGGCTCGTCATATATTCTCCAAGGAAAATCAGTGAAAACGGAACGACATAAAGTTGCAGCCGCTGCTTCCACTCTTTATTCAATAGGAAATATAGACCGACAAGAATAACGCTGTAAATCACTGGTCCTTCGTTTGAAAGCCATTCTTTTATCGCATAATGGAAACCTATAGCTAACAGTGTTAATCCTGCGTAATAATTAAATCTAATTTCATATTCTATACGTGTACGGAACATGTAGAGGCCATACAGAAAAGCAATAAGTAAATATGGTATAGCTGCTCCAGTAATCAATAAACAATAAATAAACGTTAATAAAATAACTAAATGAGACACAGCTTTAATAGGGTATTCACTTTTATAATCAATCCGCTGAAAAACTTCCCCACTCACAAACAACATATATGAAATCAAGATATACACATATGTAGATGGCTCTTCTGTTAATAAAAGACCAAGTAGCTGTGCGGTATAGTACAATGCAAAAAACAATCCAATCTGAATTCCTGCATACCCTGCTTTTAGTTTGAAGTGCTGAGTGAAAAACCATAAAACTACCATTAATAAAACAGACGATAACAATTTAACCCATGTTATATCTCCACCGAATGAGATATCAAGAAAATTTAAGACTGTCGTTACAGTTGCGGTTGAAATAAAAGTTGCAGAGAATCGCTCACGTTTCTTTTGCCAAATATAGATGACTAATAATGTAATGCACCCTGCTATCATTGATAATGATAAAGTGGGTTCTGGCAGAAACTTCATTCCTAAAAAGAAGATCGAAAAAAATAAAAACGAAGGAATCAGCCAAGCTGTAATCTGTTTTTCTTTTACACTTCCTATTAAGAAATGACGAATAGAAAGTACGGTTAAGATGACAGAAACTACACTTGCCTGCCCATAGTGTTCAGTTAAAGAGGTTAATAGAAAACTAAGCAGTGCACATCCGCCTCCAACAAAAAGACTGGATCTGTGCAAAGGATTAAGGAATTGCCCAATCGTATAAGAAAGAACGGCTGATATCCCAATCGCTAAACTAATATAGTCTACATAGGTTTTACTCATCAAATGATACACTTCCATAAATGCACATATGAGATAAAAAGGAGCCAAGTATTTAAAGAATGAAAATGTTGAGTGGTAACTTAAATAAATAAAATTGGATGCTAGCACCAAGTAACCTAGCAGAAGCCATACACTGCCTTCTCCTATGGATAACAGGATACCCTCGAAAGTTATATATAAGAATGCAAGAATCGAAATGGCCCCATTGGCCATTTGGTAATAAGAATGCAGCTTTTGATCCGAAAACTTTCCAACCAGAAGTAAAACAAGTGGTACGATAACGACTAGTAATAAATGATATTCAATTAATATAGAGTTTTGAATCAGTTGATACAGTCCGTATGTGATAAATCCAATAAATAATAGCTCGTATTCTTTTCTTTGATTAACCATCCTCATCGCTAAATATAAAACAGCAGTTAAAATGATATTGAAACTTTGATAAAGTTGGTTTTCAAAGATAATAAGAATAAAAACAGTTGATAGAATAAGATTCGCTTGTATAAACACAGGTAATATTTTTAAAAATATGTTTTGACTTTTAGTTCTTTTAACGTGATATAGAACAATAAACGCTACATTTCCTAAGGCATAGACAAAATAAAAAGTTTCTTTTGTCAAACTAAATGACAATATTAAATACGCATACCCAATCGCACTTGCAATAAAAGTTAACCAACTAAATAACCTTGACTGAAAGTACGTGCCAAAACAAAAATAAATCGGAATACAAACTACTGTTGTAAGGACACCTAAAACATATCTTCCCTCACCGTAAAAACTGAGCCATACACCAAATAACTGAAAAAACCCTGCTGAAAGAACAGTTATAGGGATGAACAGTGCAAACAGAACAAAGAATGTAAAAGCCGTTTTTCTTATTTGAAGTATTCTCTCGGAAAGCGCACCTAAACCCCCGAATAAAATAGCGATACCTCCAACAAGCATCGTTTTGGTTAACGAACTAAAAACTTCCCAATTGCTTGTTGCAAGAGTAAGCCCTCCTAACAAAAGAAGGATTACTCCCGCTGCCATGAGTGTTGTAATATTTCTCTCTCTTCTTTGTTCAGGAGTTATTTCGACTCTTGGTTTCGGTACTATTACAGGTTTTACAGGCTTTGGCTTTGGTTCTGGAATAATTGTTTCTGTCAGTTCCATTGCTTCTATTATCTCTTTTCTCCGCAGATCATCTCTAAATCTGTAATAGCCATCAAGAACGGTAATGTAATCTTTTTCTTTTACATATCCACCATCTTTTAACTCGTTTAGATCTCTTATAAATCTGGACTGGTCCATTCTATAGCCTCCTAGAAAAACCCCTCTGTTGAATGTATGTAACAAAAAGAAAAGAGATAACATGCGTTACCTCTTTCTAATAACTCATTTATCATAGTAATAATTTTACATTAATTCCAATTATCTGTCACTACAACACTGGTAAAAAATAACTTGCAAGGCCATCTTTCATTTTGGAAAAACAAATTTATGTGAATACTGTTAGAGCAAAAATGTTCTCATGAAGGTGGGTCAAAAATGGATCGGATCTACTCCGTTGACTATATTAAATTTTACGCCATTTTTGCTGTAGTTGTTATACATGTCTTTCCTTTAGATGGATTTACCGGTTATTTTGTTATCGATAATATGGCTAGGTTTGCTGTTCCATTTTTCTTTGCTGCTTCTGGCTATTTTTTTGCTCTAAAGATACAACGGGAGGAGGTCCCTTTTCTTTATTTTAAAAACTTTATAATAAAGCTGGTGAAACTATATGTTGTTTGGCTTATTTTTTATGTGAGCTATGATGTTTTGTTCATCCTATTAGATAGTGTTAATGTTCAGGAGAAACTAATCACATATTTTAAACAAATTACATTCCTAAACCTTCTTTATTATGGAAAAGGAACTAGCGGATATCAGTTGTGGTTTCTAACAGCACTGATTTGGTCTATGATCACAGTTTTTATATTTATAAAGTTAAAACAAATCAATGTATTATTTTTCATTAGTTTTGTTTTAAACCTACTTGGACTTTTCGGACAAGCGTACACGATGTTTTATAAATTTCCCATTAGCAGCACACGTGATGCAGCATATTTTGGTTTGTTCTATACAACACTGGGTGTATTGTTTGCGCTAAATAGTCGTCTTAGCAGCCTGAATAAATTAAGCGGACGCATTTTTTTAGGGTTAGCCCTTATCGGTCTATTTGTACAAGCCATGGAAGGGTTTATCTTGGATAAGATTCTATCCGGGAGTCATGGTGAATACTACTTCTCAACGATTCTTTTAACTGCTTTTCTGTTTTTGTTTGCACTAAATTATAAGAAGTTAGGAAAAGGCTTATACATAACAAAAGTAGGTGCTAATGCTTTAGGCATATACATCATTCATGTGTTTTACTTAGATCTGTTTAATAAGTTCATTAAATTTATAGACTTGAAACATCTGTCAGAGAACTTTATTTGGAATGTGGGTTATTCCATTTTCTTATTCACCATTTCTTACTTAACATATGATTATCTTCAAAAAATAAAACGCGGCATACTACAGTAAAAGTTCCTCTCACCCCTTCTTTTTCTCATCATATCCTGTATTACATGACGAAAGGGCTAATCACCCATTTCACAGGGGAGGAATACAGATGGGCGTTGAATTAACAGCGCTGCATTGGATTTATGTTGTGTTTATCGGTTTGATCATAGGTTTTATGGTGAAAAGACGCGATACTACTTTGATCTGTATCGTTGGTATCTTTTTGATCGCCATAACTGCCACAGGTTCATTAAGTGGTTCGGTAAGCAGTATTTTTAATAGTTTCATTTATGCCATTACAGAGCTTCTTCCTACGATTCTCGTTATCTCTATTATCGTTGCCATGAGCAGAACACTAACAATTACAGGAATCAATGACGTGATGATCTCACCATTTTCAAAACTTATACGTACACCTGCACTTGCTTATTGGACGATAGGTATTGTGATGATGGTGATTTCCTGGTTTTTTTGGCCTTCTCCAGCAGTGGCACTTATGGGTGCGGTACTTCTTCCAGTAGCCATTCGAGTTGGTCTTCCCGCGTTGGGAGTGGCTATGGCCATGAACTTGTTTGGCCATGGAATAGCCCTATCAGGCGATTATATTATTCAAGCTGCTCCAAAATTAACAGCTGATGCTGCTGGGCTTAAAGTGGGTGAAGTAATTGATGCTAGTATTCCGCTCGTATTTGTGATGGGATTAGTGACAACAGCAGCTGCTTTCTACTTTTTAAAGCGGGATATGAAGTCTGGGAAGTTGAATGCTACTACTGGTTTAACAGCAGAACCGGTAAAGCAAAATACTGAACAAGAATTAGGTTTGTTGTCACAGGGGCAAAAGCGTTTCTTTGCACTTTTTATTCCGCTGATGTTTGCGCTTGATGTAGCTGCCATGTACATTCTTAATCTGCAAGGCGGAGATGCGACAGCGCTTATTGGAGGAACGTCAGTTTTTATCCTTTTAATAATTACGATGGTCAGTCATAAGAATAAGGGATTGGAAAAAGCAACTTCTTATATGATTGATGGTTTTCAGTTTGGGTTTAGAGTTTTCGGACCTGTAATCCCGATCGCTGCATTCTTTTATCTTGGTGACTCAGGTTTTACTAAGATTATTGGTGAGTTCCTTCCGAAAACTTCCCATGGAATCGTAAATGATCTTGGTGTTGCATTAGCTTCTGTTGTGCCGTTGAGCAAGGAGATCGGTCCGGTAACATTAACAGTCGTAGGAGCGATCACTGGTCTTGATGGATCTGGTTTTTCAGGAATCTCGCTAGCAGGCTCTGTTGCGAATATATTTGGAACGGCCATTGGAGCGGGAGCTGCTACTTTAACAGCATTAGGTCAAATTTCAGCCATATGGGTTGGTGGAGGAACATTGGTGCCATGGGCATTGATTCCAGCAGCAGCGATTTGTGGAGTTGATCCATTTGAACTTGCAAGAAGAAACTTAAAGCCGGTTGCCATTGGCTTGGTTGTAACGACGATTGTAGCGATTTTCTTGATTTAATAAAAAGAGGAGTGTGGCATATTGCCTCACTCCTTTTTATGTTTCAACCATTTTAAAATTTTTCTTATTTTTGTCCGATCAGATGTTATTCACTAGATTTTGGCTAGCGAATTCAACGAATCTAAACATATCTTCCTTTGTAGAGAAGCCAGCTTGAGCTGATTTATCACTTCCGCCGCCTTTTCCGTTAAAAGAACAGAGGTGTTCTTTAAAAAACTTACCGCAAGAAATGTTATTCGTCCCGTTATGGATCAAAATGATACGATTTTCAGTTATTGCCGCAAATAAAATCAATAGATTGTTTTCATTTGCTACTTTTATTGCAAGCTCTTTTGTATCATCAAATGATTTTCCTTCAAACATGTAAGAAAGGTATCCGTCTTTTTCATGTAAAAGCAGGTCTTTTGCTAAATAGGTATTATTTTCTTCTTTAAGCAGTTTAACTTCAGCTTCCAATTCTCTTTGTTCAGTTTCCCACTTTTCAATTCGATTCAAAATTTCACTACGACTCGTATTAAATTTAGAAGAGATCAATCCAAGAATTTTTAAACTATCATTATAATCAAGAAGTGCACGTTGTCCGCACTTAAAATATAAACGTACAGCTCCTTTTTGTTTTTCGGCCTTTAGAAGTTTAATTATACCGATTTCAGCGGTTGATCGAACATGAGTACCTCCGCAAGCATTGTGTTCAATGCCTTCTATTTCAACAATCCGGATATTTTCCGTTACCTTTGGCATTTTTAATAAAGCTAATTGCTGAAGTTCTTCGTGAATTACAAATGAGGTATGTACCTTTCTGTTCATATAAATCTCTGCATTAACTGCTTGTTCGATCGTATCCATTTGATTTTGGTCTAGCGCACCCATCTCGATATCAATCGTAGAGTAATCCTGTCCTAAATGAAAGCTTATCGTGCGTGCTTCGTATAAGGAATAACAAACAGCGGATAAAAGATGCTGTCCAGTATGTTGCTGCATGTGATCAAACCTTCTGTTCCAGTCTAACTCACAGTTCACGGATGAAGTTTCAGGTAACCTCTCTAATTGGTGAACCACTTCATCATTATCAGTAAATACATCTAAGACCTTTATTCCGTCTATCGTTCCTGCATCAAACGGCTGGCCACCTCCTGTTGGATAAAAGGCGGTTTCCTCTAAAATAACAAAGTATTGGTCCTCCCTTTGAAATGTTTTTCTAATGCTTGTTTCCCATTTCGTTATATAAGGTGAAGAATAATACATTTTTTCATTCATAACCGTTCATCCTTTCTTTCTCTGTGCATTTAGTGTAAACCAACATGAGTAATGACGAAACAAAAAAGAGATAACCATATACGGTTACCCCTTTTAACTGACCTTCATTTAAGTTTACTTCTTCATGCCCGTATAAATGTGGATAGCATCTCTTAAGAATTCTGCCGTTCCTGGTTGTTCTTTATCATAATAAGCGGTGAATCGTTCATCATCCACATACATTTGTGCAAGACCCGCGTGAGCTTCCTTGCTATATTCATTCCAATAGAACGTCAGCCACTGTTTATGAAGATCTGCTGCTTTTTGAGCTAGATCACCAGATGGATCCCCTGTTTTAAAGGCTTCTGCTAGAGTAGTGTGAATATCCTCTGCGAGCTTCGTTACTTCATCATGCTCTTCCTGAGACATATTCAATACTTTTTCGTTTGATTTATTTACAGTGTTGTCTCCGTATTTTTCACGAATCTCTTTTCCGTATTTTTGTTCATTCTCTTCTACCAATTGCTTTTTAAATCCTTCAAATTTCTCTTTATCAGTCATCGTTATTCTCCCTTCGTTAGCAGCAATCGTCTGATCCACATTCGCGATTAGACGGTCCAACTGTTTTCGTTTGTTCAGGAGCTTTTCACGGTGTTCTTGGAGCGCATCTGCAGCATTAAATATTGGTGATGTTATGATTTCCTTTATTTGATCAAGTGGAAGCCCGAGTTCTTTGTAAAATAAAATTTGCTGTAGTCTGTCAACTTCTTCCCGGCCATATATACGATACCCTGACGAGTTTATTCTTGCCGGCTTAAGAATGTCAATCTCATCATAATATCGCAATGTTCTAGTACTTACTCCAGCTAACAGACTAAGCTTTTGAATGGTGTATTCCATGTGATCACCTCCTGACAATTCTCACTTTACACCTTTACGCAACGTGAAGGTCAATGGGTATTCGTTAATATTTTATATTTTTTTCTATTGTTGATTATTATGATGCCTCTGATATGAGATCAGAGAGATTGGCAGCTCGTGTTTTATATCCATCGTTTTCTATGTATTTGAATGGTTTACAGAGAGACAAAGACATAAACAATAAAAAAACCACATGCAGATTCTACTTGTGGTTTAAATAATTCATTTTTATTATTGTTAACTCATTTTAAATCGCCTTTTCGTTTTAAATGCGGCAACAGCTGCTATTAACAGGGCTCCTGCCGTATCAGCCAGCAAATCTACCATCGTATCAAAATTCCCTCCGCCTTGTAGGGTCATAGCGAAGAATTGATCCATACTGAATTCATAGATCTCCCATACAACTCCGCCGAATACCGAAAAGGCTAGCACGAATAAAAATACCAGCCAGTATGAGATATCACTTCTTGCGTGTTGGTGTGTCATTCGTTCATAAAGAGCGATCGCTACAAATGCCAATAGTGCTCCACTTAAAAGATGTAAGAATGTATCCCACCAACCTAGATGGTAAAAGCCCAAAATAGACCCTAGATACTGTGAAGCAAAGAGAAAAGCAAAATAGGAGATCATGATCGGCATGTTAAATTTTATTTTCGTAAAAAGAATTAAGCATAAAGGAACAAGTCCACAAAAAATTGCGCCAAAGGCTACCTGATACCTATGTGTTTCACCTTTAGTAAAATAATAAAAACAAAGGTAAGCCATAAATATGACATATGCAGCACTTAGAATCAGCAGAAATTTACGTTTCAATATATGGTCACCTCAGTTTTGATAAGAAATTACAGTTTATGATTGTTGATCGCTCTTTTTTCTATTCAAAAAGACCAAGTGTTTTTGTCCGAAAAAATTCGTAATCGTGTACAGACCTGCTCCAAATAATACAGATGCCTCTTGATGCGTAATAAGCATCAAGTTTACAGGCTTAAGCAAACCACTCCATATCAGATCACTCATACCATAAGAAGCAAAATAAGATAGCATAATGACAGCTATAAAACGCAAGCCGCTCCCGCCCAAAGAAGCTTTGCTTTTAAAGGTGAAGTTACGGTTTAATATAAAGCTTATTACAGCACCACATGCGTTTCCTATACATGTAGACAGCCAATAGCTCATGCCAAATCCGTTCATCATGATAAAAATAATGGACAGCCCCATACATGTATTAACGATGCCAACTAACAAAAAGCGGATTAAGGAATTAGTTGGTTTCAGGAAGTTTTCGAAGGTTGAGATTATATGATTCATCTTTTGCTCGCTGTGTATTGGTTAATGGAAGCGGCTTTGTATACGTCTTTGAATCCATTTCTACAATGTATTTTGGACGTCGTTTAGATTCTTTGTATATTTTGCCAATATATTCTCCAATCAAGCCGATCCCTATTAATTGAAGTCCGCCAATTAGCCAAATAGAAGTAATAAGGGAGGTCCATCCTGTCTCCGTTTCTCCGATAAATTTTAAGGAGAAAAAGTAGGCACCGAACAATAAGCTGACAAAGAAGGAAACAAGACCTGTTAAAAGAACAAAACGAATGGGTGTGACAGAGAATGAAGTAATACCATCAAAAGCGAAATAAAGCATCTTTTTTAGCGGGTATTTTGTTTCTCCTGCCAAGCGTTCTTTTCGGTCGTAAAAAACAGATGTTGATCTATAGCCAATTAGTGGGACAATTCCTCTTAAAAACATATTTACTTCCTCAAACTTCTCTAGCTCCTGTAAAGCTCTCTTGCTCATCAATCGAAAATCCGCATGGTTATAAACCAGGTTTACTCCCATTTTATTCATTAGCGTATAGAAGAACTCTGCTGTTCGCCGTTTAAAAAATGTATCACAGTCCCGTTTTTTTCTTACACCATAGACGATGTCATGTCCTTTTTTAAACTTTTCGATAAAATTGGGAATTACGTTAATATCATCTTGAAGATCTGCATCAATGGATAATACACAATCGGAAGAGTCTTTAGCAGTAAATAGTCCTGCTAATAAAGCGTTCTGGTGACCAACATTTCTGGAGAGCTTTAGGCCGCTAACATGATTATCCTTTAAACTTCTTTTGTGTATGATTGTCCATGTTTGGTCCTTGCTGCCGTCATCGACAAATAATAAATGACTTTCTTTTGAAATCTGTTCATCAGCAATCATGGTTATTAAAAGCTCATGAAGAGAATCAATTGTTGTAGGCAGCACTTCTTCTTCGTTGTAACAAGGAACAACGATCGTCAAAACAGGTTGTTTCATATATAGTACCTCCTGGCTGTTTACATCGCCTTGTATAAATGAATTTTCCACACTGATGAATCAGATTCAAAAACCCTTTCAAGCTGCAAGCCGATCTCCTTGGCATTATCAATCGGAAGAGCTGAAAATATGTATTCTCCCCCAAGCTCTTTAAAAGGTTTTACGCTTAGCTGCAGGTTATTCAGTCTTTCTTTTGAATTCTTTTTAAACATATAATGTTTGCCGAGCTGATCGGTAAAGATATAGCAGCGTCCTCCCCATTCATCATAATACGTGCGCAGGCTCTTATTTTTCAGTAGCTCTTTCTCCATTATTTCCCGAAAGGCGTATTTGTATGTTAACGGATAGAAATTGTTATACGTATCAAGCGTATAGAAACCGTTATATTGTGCAATTGCCGGATGAATGCCGATGCTTGCAACACGATAGCTCTCTAAAGGCTTTGCAATGTAGTCTTCAATATCTTGAAACAAGCTTTCAGCATAAAATTCTTTTACAGACGGTTTTTTTCTATAAATGATCTCATCGTTAAACAAACATAAAATGACTATTTGACCCAAAATAAAGTATGGAATGGTACTCTTTAATGCTTGACTTTGATCCAAGATAATTTTCAAGCCAAGCGCAAAACCCATGTAAATTACGAGCGGCCTCAAAAAATGAAACCTGGCAAAATTAAAGGTATCCAGAAAATGAAAACGTTCTGTTAACGGAAGCCAGCCTTTATAGAACCAAAATGCATACCACGCTGATAATGCAAAATTTAATACAAACAAGAACACAAACACTTTTTCTTGTTTCCAGATCTTTTTAAAGATGACTAAACATAGAGCAAGAATGGTTACAAGAAGAACAAATAGACCATGAACTGTCATAACATGTGTGTGACCGAGTACAAAGTTCTTAAAAGTAAGTCTTGTTACCCACCAGAACGGTAATCTCGCATGAAAATATTCATCTCTTGTATTCGGCTCATCATCGAAGATAAAAGAATAGACGAGACGATATTCAACTAATAGAAAAACAGAAGTCATAAAGGCGATTGATGTGAAGAAACGCCAATTCCACCCTTTTCCTCGAATAACATCCACTAGCCAGAATATCCCTAAAGCAAATAAGAAAAAGAAAAAACCTAATACAAAGCTTGAATAAAACGGAAGCAGTGCGAGAACTAAATAGTTTCTCCACCCGCTTTCTCCATCTCGTATATTTAAGAATGCCCACAAAGCTAAAGGCATTCCAAGTGTACTGAGCATTCCAGAAGGCCAGAATGGAGTAAGTGCAAAAGCCAGTGCTGTACCAACTGTGATCAACATATACTTGGGCTCACGAAGATAATGTTTCTTTAATAGTAAATACATACCTATAAAGGCAAAGAATCGGGTAATCCCTTGACTGATCACATAAGCGGTCATCGTGGGGAAGATGGCATGCAGCCAAACAATGCCACTAAATTCTGTCCCGAGTGCGTTTCTCGGAAGGCCGTTGATAATTTGAGGTATAGTTGAATTTACGCTTCCAAATAACATATTGCTCTCATCTAATACTTTGTACCAGGCAAGATTAGAATCAAGGTTATCATGGACACGAATATGAGCATTCTCACCCAATAGGAATAAGGGTGATAAATAAAGAAGGATGATAGACAACGCAATATATAAACATTTACATTCGATTGCATCTACATTTTTTAAGAACAATAACAACACCCCATCTTGTAAATAGAGTCGATTATAAGGGTTCACAAATAAAAAAGAATGTATACCCGAATTTCACCCAATAAAAAAAGACACCAAAAAAAGTTCTCTTACAATATGATGACTTCTTATTTTTAAATACATATTAGGCATTAATCCTCTTTAATTCCAAATATTACAAAAGTAAAATGATTGTGAAAAATTAATTGAATGAGGTGAAAGGAAAATGAAAAAGCTTATCTATTTGTGTGCATTTCTTGCTCTGATCGGTTCTGTTCATTTTTCTGTACAAGCTCAGACATCGAAAAATCAACAGAAAATGAAAATGAAAGAACAAGATGTGGAGAAGTCTTTTGGAACAATTGAGGGTACCTTTCTCATTAAAGATGTTAAAACAGGTAAAACATTTATTTATAACCGTAAAAGAGCAAATGAAAGGTTTACTCCTGAATCTACATTTAAGTTACCTAATGCCCTAATCGGCTTGCAAACAGATGCAGTTCGTGATGAATATGATGTAAAACGCTGGGATGGAATTGTTCGTCAATTCGAAACATGGAATCGAGACCACACGCTAGGATCTGCTATGCGAGAATCGGCTATCTGGTATTATCAGGAAATGGCGCGAGATATCGGGGAAACACAAATGAAGGATTGGGTAAGTCGTTTAAACTATGGTAATAAGGATATCAGCGGCGGTATCGATCATTTTTGGCTTGACAGTACGCTAAAAATCACTCCATTCGAGCAACTGAATTTTATTGAAAAATTATATAATGAGGAACTCCCTTTAGATCATAACGTTATAAAAACCGTTAAGCGAATGATGATTCAGGAAGAAGGAGACAGTTTTACTCTTTACGGAAAATCAGGAACACGTTTATCTGATTTAGGATTAGGATGGTATGTAGGTTTTATAAAAACAAACAAACAGGATTTTATATTCGTGACAAATGTTCAAGGTCCTGGTTCACAAGCTAAAGCGATAACAGTTGACATTTTAAAGGATTATCAAATCATGAATTACTAAAATGAGGAGGTGAATCTTCTGTAGGTTCACCTTTCCCCATATCCGTACATTAAGCTAATGGAGGAAAAAATGAATATATTTAGAATCGTTATTACCCTAATCGGGATCATATTTAGTTTGCACCTCTTAAGAACTATGGGGCTTGTAACTTCCCTTTTATTCTTAACAGGGTATCTACTGATATTTTATAATAAATCTCTCCTACACAGAAAAAGAGTAGTCTCATTAGGACTCCTCTTCATGGTACTTTCTTTTCTTTTACCCATCATTTTGTTTATGCATTAATTTATATCTTTTATAAAAGCAATTAAACGATTTGCCTCTTTAAAACCTACACTAGTGTGAAAGTGATAACTGGTATCATTGGATAGTTCAATATCGGATCCAATTTGTTTACACCCTTTAGATTTTAACCAGTTCTCACCCTCGACGATTAGATTCTTTGATACGCCTTCCCTTCTGTAATCAGTCTTGACATAGATTCCTTCTACAAAGCCGGTAGGACTTGATTTCGATCCCTCTACGTAGTCGCTTCTGATTGAAACATGAATAAATGCAATCGGCTCTGCATCATTTAAACACAAGAGCACTTTGTCTTTCATAGACAAAAGCAGTGCGGCAAACTCTTCACGGAGCTCATTAAAATTATTCTCTGGCCATAGTTCCACGCCCATTTTTGTTAATTGATCAAGATATTGTTCGCTTGCTTCAACAAATGATTTCATATGTAGACTCTCCCCTATTGTATGTTCTAGATAGTATAGGTTCAAACAAAAACAAAGATATCCTTCTGTTTGGTTAAAACAAGTGAGTGCATCTTGTTTTATTTTTTCTGCCGATTGCTTTATAGTCTAATTAGTTCATAGGATTTTATTGGAAAGTGAGGGAAGGGATATGAAGTACGGACTAAAGCTTATCTTTTTTCTTATTGGTTTAATTATTTTTAGTTATGGTATCGCTATTGCCATACAGGTTAAATATCTCGGAGTTAGCCCATGGGATGTTCTCAATATCGCTTTATATGAAAAGTTCGGGTTTACGATTGGCACATGGAACATTATCGTGGGTCTCCTATTGATCACAGCTACACTTTTTATTAATAGAAAGTACATAAATATCGGAACTTTCTTGAATGCTGTCCTTGTTGGTGTTTTAGTGGATTTATTCTTGTTTTTTCAAATACTTCCTCGTTCAGTGAATGTATATTTTGATATTTTTATATTATTTGCCGGAATTATTTTGATGGGAATCGGTGGAGGAATGTATTCAGCTGCAGGGATTGGAGCTGGTCCAAGAGATGGATTTATGCTTTCTATTTCTGAAAAAACAGGATTATCCATTAGCAGGGTAAGAATATGCATGGAATGTTTCGTGCTTCTAATCGGTTTAATTATTGGTGGGCCAGTATTTATTTTCACGTTTATCTATACGTTCATACAAAGTCCGATCTATCAAAAGTCCTTTTTATTATGTAAAGAATGGATAAATAAGTTATTGTGTTCTTTAAAGGAAAAAAAGAAAATAGCAAGCTAATTATTCATTATGAAGAAGGTATTATAAATGATCAGTTTTTCAAAAATAAAGGCACGTCAACTATTCTTGACTTTAATTACCGCCTTTATAGGTGGTGTTATCTTTAACTATTTGAACTGGCCAATTCCTTGGCTTTTAGGTTCGATGACTGCTGTGTTAATTATAAACCAGCTGGGCTGGATAACATTGTACTGGCCAGTCGCGTTAAGAAATACAGGTTTAATCATAGTAGGTTATTCTATAGGAATAACATTTACAAAGGAAACACTTATCATTATGGGAACTATGCTTCCTTCCATGGCATTCATGACCATGCTGCTCTTAACAATATGTGCTGGGATGGCATTCATCATTTCACGTGTAACAAATATTAATTTTCCAACAGCACTAACAAGTTCTATCCCTGGGGGTTTATCGCAAATTATAACCTTTGCAGAAGAAACGAAAGGCATAGACATTACGACCGTTACTTTTTTCCAAGTAACCCGGCTTATTGTCATTATCTTTGCTGTCCCCTTTCTTATTTTTAGTCCATTTTTTTCTAAAGAAGGAATATACCCTGTACCAGATGTAATTACTCAAGGTGTACAGAACTCATTTTTTCCTCAAATTGTTTTCTTCGCAGTATTTTCTATCTTAATGGCCGTTATCGGAAAAAAGATAAAACTACCTACTGCATACCTTTTAGGTCCTATTTTAGGAATTGCTGTTTTGAATATTTCTGGTTATTCAGGACCACCTATTCCAGGTTCGATCCTGGATATCTCCCAATTTTTGATTGGTGGTTATATTGGATTATTGCTTAAGCCCGATAAGTTGAGAAGTAAAATAAGAATAGTTCCTATCGCTTTGATAAGTGGAATGATGTTGGTCGGGATTTCATTTGCGTTAAGTCTTGTATTAATCCACCAATACCAATCCCCCCCTGTCACTAGTTTCTTAAGTCTTGCTCCTGGTGGTGCTGATCAAATGGGGATTATTGGCCATGAATTAGAAGCAGATGTTACCATGATTACAGGTTATCAATTATTTCGGATTTTGTTTATCTTTTTCGCAGTTCCCCCACTATTAAAATGGATTTTGCTTAATCGTTTCATAAAAGAGGCAGCTAATAATGAGAAATAGTTCACTTCGTTAAATATCTAATAACCCAATGAAATAATCATTGGGTTATTTATTTTCTAATGCGTCCAACTTGTCCACCATTTATTTGTACCATTTCTTCTACATTCATTTTTATTAAAGAATAGGGAGACCCTCCTCCTGTATAAATACATTTAAGTTCTGCCACTTTCGAATCAATTAAAAAACTGGCTTCAAACCCAAACGAAGGTACTCCTCCTGCTGGGAAACCTGTATGTCTTAATACTTCCTCTTCAGTAGCTAAACGAGGGCGATCAATTTTAAGTACCTTCCCAACACGTGATGTACTTGCACGGTCTTTTCCTTTTACAACAGCTACAATCAATCGGCCTTCCGAATCTACCATACAAATATTCTTTACAAATTCATCGATTGAGGCATTTATTGCCTTTGCAGCTTCTTCTACTGAGTGACAGGATTCTGCCAATACAATTTGTGAAGCATTTATGTTGTTCTCTTTAAGAAATCCCTTAATCACCTTGTGGTAGTTTTCCAACGGATAGACCCCTTTCTGTTCATATAATATTGAAAGTACGTCACCAACAGCCTGAATCCGGCTTTCTGGAACTTTTAGGAATTGCTATAAGACCTGTCATCTTAAATTTATATGTTTCCACGTTTCTGCTAATGTATCGCTGATCTCATTGATCACTTCTTTTGTATTAAAATAATAATTATGGGAAAGTGGTGTAATGCTGCTGATAAAGTTCCCGCTGTTCATCTCAACATCATCAGTTACTGCTTCCTTATAAGAATCATTCAGTGTTTTTAACGGATAACCGAACACATCATCTTTGTCATAGATATTGACCCATTTTCCTCGTACTTTAGGATATAATTTTTTAAAATAAGGTGATGGGACATGAATGGGCAAGTCAAAATCGGCATACCTTAGGCTCCACAAAGCAAGCGGACTACCTAAGGAATAAAAACCAGTCAATGTTTCTCCTCTTTCAAGCGGCGTTTCATTTATATTCTTCTTTATACCTTCAGGGATACGATCTCGAATATATTGCAGATCATAAAAGTAATTGCTTGTAATTACAGTTCCTAAACTATGTGCAATAACAAACAACGGAACATCTTCACCTGCTTTTTGACTTAATTTTTGAAGACCTTTTGCATACACTTCATGGACTTTTATATAATTTGGGTTGTAATTCACTGCTGGTTGATAGGCGATCGCATCACCAAAAAAGTGAATAACAAACTGCCTTAACTTTTTAAAGTCTAAGTTTGTTCCTTCAGTTAGTCTTTGCCACAGTACTTTTTCCTTTTCGTTAAAGACAATTCCCCAATAAATCGGCTGTATGATTAGTTCTTTTTCAGGTGTTGGATAGTAAGGTTTTATTTGTTGCGAAAAACGTTTTACTACCATCTCAGAAAACAGATCAGAAAAATCTTCCTTTTGATCTCCAATTCCATGAAGTATTGCTACAGCAATTTTCTTTGTCATCATGTTTTCACATCCTTTTTAATATTTAGGGGGATGAATAAAACAACGTATATGCCCCTTTAAAAACATCAATACTAAAGACAGATTGTGAGGGATCGTTATTGAAAAGAATTCATGTTTTTCTATTATTGGCTGTAACAGGATTTTTTGTATGGTCTTGCGTTAAGCCTGCATACTATCCTGTTTGGGTCTTAGAAGTCGGCCCATCTGTAATTGCATTAGTCATTGTTATTTATCTTTACAACAGGACAAGACTGACTACTCTTTCATACGTCATTATAGCCATATCGACAATACTAACTTTTATTGGGGGACATTACACGTATGATGATGTTCCGCTCTTTGACTGGCTGCAAAAAACATATGATCTAAAAAGAAACCATTACGATCGATTTGGTCATCTAATCAAAGGTTTACTATTTATTGTTTTTCGAGAAATTCTAATCATAAAGACAGCATTACCCGTTGGCAGATGGGTACAGTTTCTCGCATTCTGTATATCCTTATCTGTTGCAGCAATCTATGAGATTGTGGAATGGCTAGCAAGCAAAATCGGAAACCGCGAAACAAAGGATTTTATGGGAGCTCAAGGTGATATGTGGGATTCACAATGGGACATGTCCCTTACTCTTATAGGTTCAGTTCTGGCTTTAGTTCTATTAACACGGTGGCATAATCGGTTAATTGCTAACCTGAAAGAAAAAGATTGGTCTTGAATTAATATTTGATAACATCACCGTAAACCCTTTTTTTGTGTCTTTCCTCTTCTATAATTTTTAGACTTATGACAAATAATAGACAGAGGTGATATGATGCTGCGAAAGGTTTCTATACTCTGTATCTTCTTTATATCTGGGGTTCTTCTCTTTTTTACATGGTCCGGATATGTAGAGAGGGAATTTCATGTTGTTGAATATCGTGGTCAGGTGATTAAAAAACATAAAACGGAACATGTATTAGATATTGGAACTTCATTGCGTACTCAGCCGAGTTATAAAATTGTCTTTTCAAACGGCAAGGAGCTAGAGGTTCCTTACAGTGTTTATCAACAGATTAATAAAGGCAGATATACAGTGATAATGAAGCAAGAAGATCATATGGTTATCTCAAAATAAAAAGGCTTAACATGATTTGTTAAGCCTTTTAGTCATTTGAAAATCTTACATCTGTATCAGGCAATAATGGAAAATAGGTAGAGAACTTATAGCTTAGTGCTATCATGAGTATAAAGTAACTTAAAAATATAAAATCAAATTTTGTGAATCCCACATGATAATAAAAGGTTCTCTTCTTGGTTGAATCAAACCTTTTCGCTTCCATTGCAACTGCGATTCGAAATGCTCTGCGTATACTTTGGGATAACAAAGGGATTGCCAATGCGTGCATTCTGTGAATTTTTTCAATGATTTTCCCGCTTCTTTTCGCACCTCTAACTTTTTGAGCATTACGAATGGTATGAAACTCTTCTATCATGACAGGAATTAAACGAATAGCAGCCATAAAACTATAAGCATATTTAGACGGAAGTTTAAGCTGCTGCATCAAAGAATAGAAAAGTTTAACAGGTTTTGTCGTTAAGGCAAAAATTAGTCCAAGCATAGCAAAAGTTAGTGCTCTAAACCCTAAATGGATACCTCTTAGTAAGCTTTCTTCTGTAATATGCACATACCCCCATTTGAACAAAGTCGTTACTCCTTTTCCGAACAAAATCATCGAGGAAGATGTTGATACGAAAATAAGTATAAAAGGGAGTGAAAACAAAAGGATATGCTTTAATGAGTGACCTGTACCAAAAAGAAACAATAACAGGACAACTGATGAAAATGCGACCATAAGATTTAGTTGATGTATCGTGATTGCAAATATAAATAAACACGTAATCGTAAACAATTTTAACGATGGATTTATTTTGTGAAGCCAGGTCTCTCTTCCATTAAAGAATGTGTTCATACCATTTTTCCTCCGAAAGCTTGTTGTTGCCTATTTGACGATCTACCGCCACTTCACCATGTTTCACTTCCCATACCCTTGTTGCAAATTGCTGAACGATATTGGAATCATGGGTTACCATTATGATGATGGTTCCTTTTTGTCTTTCGTAATCTAACCATTCAAGGATCTTGAACGTATTTTGCGAATCTTGACCAAACGTTGGTTCATCAAGTAACAATACTTTTGGTTTTTGTACGAATGCCGAAGCAACACTTAATCGCCTTTTCTGTCCGACAGAAAGATGAAAAGGATGCTGATTTTGCTTATCTATTAGACCAAAGGTTGTAAGAACTTCCTCTGCTCGACCAGCTATCTCTAGGTCGTTATTTAATTCATACGTAACTTCACCGTATACTGAATTTGTAACAAATTGATATTCGGGATTTTGAAAAACTAAATAAACATTTCCATATAGGTCATTTATATTTTTAACCGTTTTTTCATTAATTTGATAGCTTCCAGCTGTCCTTAACAATTGCATTAAAGACAGCAACAGAGTGCTCTTACCTGCTCCGTTCTCCCCAACTACGGTTATCCATTCTCCTGATTGAACGGTTGTTCTTTCTAAGAATATCTTGATTTTCTTGTTATGAAACCCTTTAAAGTTCTCTACAAACAATGTGTTTTTTTGAATGATTTCGTTAGGAGTGGAAGGAGCTTTCTTATAATCTTTCCATGCACCAGGATACCAGATTCCGTACTGCTTCAATTCTTCTTTAAAATGAGAGAAAATATACGAAGGATCCCCATCCGCCAGAATTTCTCCTCCGGGAGTAAAAACAATAATACGGTCAACAAAATCAATGATCTGCTCAATCTTGTGCTCTACGATAATTAAGGTTTTGTTCTTCCAAATATTCTTCACAGTTTCCCATATTTGTTTTGTCCCCTTCTCATCTATGAGGGCAGTTGGTTCATCTAAAAAAATGACATCGGGATCTAGTGCCAACACAGATGAGATGGCTAACCGCTGTTTCATTCCGCCAGAGAGCGTTTTAATGGATGTGTGTATGTTATTGAGTTGTAATCCAACTGAATTTAAAAGCTCCTCGATTTTGCTTCTCATCTCTACTCTGGGTACTTGTAAGTTCTCCAGCACAAATGCAAGTTCTTCATCAGCATAAGGCATACAAAATTGTGTATCTGGATCTTGAAACACAAACCCCCATTTGTCGGGGATTTGTATCTCATCACTTTTGATGGGAATGTCAATAGAATTGGGAATCAATCCAGAGAGAACTTGTAGCAACGTGGACTTACCGCAACCAGAAGGACCAAGTAATAGTACTTTTTCTCCTTGTCGAATAGATACACTTAAGTCCTTAAACAATAATTTATCTTCATCTGGAAACTTTACTCTTAACTTTTTAACAGATGATACGTCATTCATTTAAGTTCACCACCTCAGTTATTGATTTAAAGCCTCATAATCTTCCTTAGATGAGGGGCGTACCAGTTTCGTAACACCAGTAGCTTCAAGTGCTTTAACAAGTGAAACAGCGAATAATCCTGTAAAGAGAATAGATCCAATAATCCTTAACGCAATAAACAAGGTCAGGTTCCAAGTGGTAAGGTCGCCTATATATCCTTTATAAAAGTCCATTATCAAGGATCCTACGCACGAGCTTATCCCTGCTAACGAGACAACGACCAAGTCAAAACGTTTATACCGAAAGGCTGCTATCGCACCTTCTGCAAACAACCCTTGTACAACACCGTATAATAATACCTCTAGACCGAATTCAGATCCCATTAAAAATTCCCCTGAGGATGCAGCAATTTCCGCTAAAAGAGCAACGCCTGGCTTGCGAATGATAAGGAAAGCAACTGTGGCAGCCATGAACCACATTCCATAGATCAACTGATCAATATGGAGTCCGAGTGGTTTAACTGCATAGTATAAAGGTCCCCAAATTTTATAGAGAATTCCAAACCCAATTGAAATGACAATAGTTACAAGAATATCAGTTAATTTTAATCCTCTAGACATTTTCAGCTTTCCTTTCTAATTCAGTCTGACTGGTTTCAACAGGCCATTTTTCTAACGTATAGGCCATTTCCCAGAATGAATATTCGTATTGACAGCTAATCAGGAAATGCTGTGTCATCTTTTTCTTTTCCTCTTCACTTGCTCTCTCTGCAAGTTGATCTAATCGATTGATCTGCTCCTGAACAAGTTGTGAAAACCACTCACCGCCATAAGCAGCAATCCACTCCTGATAGATGGGTTCTTGAGGTGTCGCTCCTTTAAACGTTTCTCCGATTTCTTGATAAATCCAATAACATGGAAGAATAGCAGCGATTATTTCTCCTAAGCTTCCAGACTCTGCGACTCTGTATAAATGTGAAGTGTAATGATAAGCAGTAGGAGCAGGCTGAAATGCTTCCAATTCTTCTTCTGATACTTGCAGCTGCTTGATAAATGTTTCATGCAGAGATAACTCTGCATCGTTAGTTCCTTGGGCATGTGCTGCCATTCTTGAAGTGGTGTGTAAATCTTCAGCTCTTGCAGCGCCCATCGCTTGGATTCTGGCAAAATGAGATAGATAGTATGAATCTTGTAAAACATAGTATTTGAAGCACTCTAAAGATAGATCACCTTTCGCGATCCCTTGCACAAAAGGATGTTGAAGATTTGCCTCCCAGATGGGATTGGCTTTTTCTCGCAGAACTTCTGTAAATGTTTTCATATAAATCCTCCTTTAATTTTTCCAACAAAAAAACCACTTTCAGCAAGAAAGTGGTTGTATAAGGAGAATTAATTCTATGAATAAACGTCTCCGCAACACCACTTCCCTACGCTGGTATAATCCAGATCAGGTTCTAAGAGTCTCAAAGTCACACTTCGATCTCAGCCTTATGAAAGGCACCCCTAGTGGTTTTAAATGATTTAGTTGGTTGTATGCTTTAAATAATAGCAGGCCATATTTAATTGTCAACCATTTTTGTGGATGTCTGAATCAGAGGACGAAAGGAATTTTTTACGTGATTCCCTGCTTTTTTCCGTGATTATGCTCCTTTTTTCCGTGAATTTACACCGTTTTCTGTGAAGACGGTCTCATATTTTTTAGGTTATTACCCCTGTTGTATTCCTGTAATAGAATATAAAAAAAGGCATACCTTTTTTCTTCAGGTACACCTTTTCAATCAAAAATTATTTGCTCATTGCTTCCGTTAACACCGGCACGATTTGCTTTTTACGAGAAACAACACCTTTTAATACAGCTGTGTTGTTTTCTAATTTAACATTGTACGCATCTTCAACAGATTGCGCTCTTTTCCCAAGTGCTAATGCTGTTGAGTCGTTTGTTAGGATGTCGGTTACGACGAACATAAACAGATCTAATCCTTTTTCGTCGATTACTTTTGAAATCGAACGCTCAAGGTCTTCCTGATGCTTCAATACATCATTTGCATCAACTGTATTAACTTGTGCTACCTCAACTTTGCTTGCTCCAATATTAAACTCTTTAGCATCTAGAGAAATAAGTTCTTCTACGGACTTGTCGCTTAGATCTGCTCCAGCTTTTAGCATTTCTAAGCCATACTTCTCAGCATCTACGCCTGCAATCTCAGCAAGTTCACGTGCCGCTTCAACATCTTCTTCTGTGCAAGTTGGTGATTTGAACAAAAGAGAATCAGAGATAATGGCAGAAAGCATTAGTCCAGCAATGTTCTTCTCTACTTCAATTCCTTTTTCTTTGTACATTTTGTTTAAAATAGTTGCTGTACAGCCAACAGGCTCAGCACGATAGTATAATGGATCACTTGTTTCAAAGTTTGCGATTCGGTGGTGATCAATAACTTCAAGTACACGAACTTTATCAATATCATTAGCACTTTGCTGACGCTCGTTATGGTCAACTAAAATAACAGTTTTTGTTTCAGCAGAAACATGTTCAACTAGACGTGGAAGTTCAGCTTTAAAGTAATCAAGAGCAAATTTTGTTTCACCATTGATTTCACCTAAGCGAACAGGTTCTACGTTTTGTCCCAATTTAGACTTGAGATCAGCGTAAACAATCGCTGACGTAATCGTGTCCGTATCTGGATTCTTGTGTCCAAAAATAAGTACTTTTTCCATGCTTCTACTCCTTATTCATAAAAAAATTATTTTGATAGCCAAGCCTTATTTTATCATATTTAAACAGCTTTTGGCTTTTAGAGTATTGTAGCATGGAAAAAAGCTTTAAGGCAAAACCGTGCTTCCCATCAATGACAGATCCACTTGGCGAGCACAATCACGACCTTCTTGAATGGCCCAGACGATCAAACTTTGTCCGCGTCTTGAATCACCAGCTGCAAAAACTCCATCGACATTTGTTCTGTAATCACCATGTTTAGCATCGATTCTATTGTTCTTTGAATCTACCCCGAATTTTTCCAGGACAGGATGCTCTGTTCCTACAAAACCAATCGCAATAAAAACTAAATCAGCTGGCCAAACTTTTTCTGTACCTGGGATTTCCTCAAATACGATATTACCTGCATCATCAGATGTTCTCTTCATTTGAATAGTATGAAGTTCTTTTATATTACCTTCTTCATCAGCAACGATTTTCTTAGTTTGTACAGAGTATTCTCTTGGATCATGACCGAATTGAGATGTTGCCTCTTCATAAGCATAGTCCATCGTAAAAATATTAGGTTGTTCAGGCCACATGTTTTCCTTGCTTCTTGCATTTGGCAGTTTAGGGTGTTTGCCAAATTGAACAACGCTTTTACATTTTTGACGGAGAGCCGTAGCTACACAATCCGCACCTGTGTCACCGCCGCCAATAACAATAACATCTTTGCCTTCTGCATCAATCAATGGTTCATTAACTTCAATATTTAACAATCGCTTCGTAGATTGTGTCAAATAGTTCATGGCAAAATGAACCCCTTTTGACTCTCTTCCCTCAAGTATTAGATCTCTTTGTTTTTGTGCACCTGTACAAAGAATAATGGAATCATATTGTTCTTTTAATTCTTCAGGTAAAATGTCCTTGCCGACTTCAGTGTTAAGAACAAAGTCAATTCCTTCTTGTCTTAAAAGCGTTATTCTTCTTTCAACAATTTCTTTATCAAGCTTCATATTTGGAATTCCGTAAGTCAAGAGTCCGCCTGCCCTATCAGATCTTTCATACACGGTGACTGAATGGCCGGCTTGGTTCAACTGATCTGCTGCTGCAAGTCCCGCTGGTCCTGAACCTACGATAGCCACACGTTTACCCGTTCGTTTCTGGGGAATTCTAGGCTGAATCCATCCGTTTTCAAAACCTTTATCTATAATCGCTCGCTCAATATTTTTAATGGTAACCGCTGGACCTGCAAGTTCGACCGTACAAGATCCTTCACATGGAGCCGGGCAAACCCTTCCAGTGAATTCAGGAAAATTGTTTGTTTTCATCAAACGATCAAGGGCTTCTTTCCATTTCCCTCGATAAACTAGATCGTTCCATTCAGGAATCAGATTGTTAATGGGGCAGCCAGCAGCTGCCCCGTTGATCTCCAGTCCGATATGGCAAAAAGGTGTACCGCAATCCATACATCTTGCACCTTGTCTTTTTAACATATCTTCAGGTTGTTTCTCTGTATACTCTTTCCAATCTTTAAGACGGTGGAGAGGTTTTCTCTCTATAGTTTCTTCGCGCGGGAATTCCAAAAATCCGGTAGGTTTGCCCATGTATAATCTCTCCTTTCAACACATCTTATTTTAGAATTAATTTTGTAGGTCCGGGTCTCCCAGCTGCCCTTTCGGAAACAGAACCTGCTTCAAAAGCATTCATGATCGCTTCTTGCTCGGTTAATCCAGCCTTTTTCTCTTCATCGATTCTCTTAATCATTTCTTTGTAATCTTTTGGGATCACTTTAACGAAATGAGACTGTGCGTTTTTCCAATCTTGTAAGATTGACGCAGCTTTCCTACTTTGTGTATATGAAAAATGATTGATGATAAGTTGTTTCACAGTTTCTGTTTCTTCTAGATCAATCAATCTTTCAAATTCAATGCCTTCTTTATTGCATAAACGCTTAAACAAAAGAGGTTGGTGAGTGTAAATATAAGCGATACCTCCGCTCATACCTGCAGCGAAATTCTTTCCAACCTCACCTAGAACCACTACACGGCCGCCTGTCATGTACTCACAGCCATGGTCGCCAATCCCTTCTACAACAATGTCAGCTCCACTGTTTCTAACGGCAAACCTTTCTCCTGCAAGACCGTTGATAAATGCTTCACCGCTCGTTGCCCCGTAAAAAGCGACGTTTCCGACGATTACATTATCATCTGCCAGGTATTCAGATGTCTTAGAAGGTGCAACGATCATCTTGCCTCCTGAGAGTCCTTTGCCAAAGTAGTCATTGCTATCTCCGTTCAGATACATAGTCATGCCTCGTGGAATGAAAGCTCCAAAGCTTTGACCAGCAGAGCCGGAAAAAGTGAGTGTTACAGTATCTTCAGGAAGTCCTTCCTCTCCAAATTGTTTTGTGATCTCACTGCCTGCAATCGTTCCAACGACACGGTTCGTATTTTTGATCGGAAGGTTCAATGAAACAGTTTTCTTTTCTTCCAGTGCAGGACCCAGCTGCGGAAGAATCTCCTTCATATCGAGTGACTCTTCGATCTTATGATTTTGCGAAGTCTGACGGGTTCGAACTCCATCAGGCTGATAGAGCAGTCTCGATAGATCAAGATGCTTTGCTTTCCAGTGGTTTTTTGCCTTCTCTCCCACTGTTAAAACATCAGTGCGTCCTACCATTTCTTCCATTGTTCTAAAACCTAATTCAGCCATGATCTCACGGATTTCTTCTGCAACAAATCTCATGTAATTTACTACATGATCTGGGTCGCCCATAAACTTCTTTCTTAGCTCCGGATTTTGTGTTGCCACTCCTACAGGACAAGTATCCAAATGACAAGCACGCATCATCACGCAACCTAATACTACGAGAGGAGCAGTTGCGAAGCCGTATTCTTCAGCGCCTAATAAAGCGGCAAGCACAACATCTTTTCCTGTCATGAGCTTTCCGTCAGTCTCAAGCGTTACACGTTCACGTAATCCATTAAGCATCAGAGTTTGGTGAGTTTCAGCTAGACCAAGCTCCCATGGAAGTCCAGTGTGCTTGATACTTGTTTTTGGTGAGGCACCAGTTCCGCCATCATAACCACTGATCACAATAACATCTGCTGCACCTTTTGCAACACCAGCTGCAATCGTACCAACGCCTGATTTTGCAACTAGTTTTACGCTGATTCTTGCGTCTCGGTTTGCATTTTTTAAGTCATGGATCAATTGAGCCATATCTTCAATGGAATAGATATCATGATGCGGCGGAGGTGAAATAAGACCAACGCCTGGTGTCGATCCGCGAACATCCGCAACCGAAGGGTATACTTTGTTCCCAGGAAGCTGTCCGCCTTCTCCCGGTTTAGCACCTTGTGCCATTTTGATCTGAAGTTCATCAGCATTTACGAGATAATGGCTTTTTACTCCAAATCTGCCTGATGCTACTTGTTTGATGCTGCTTCTTCTGTTATTTCCGAGTTCGTCAGGAATAAATCGTGCAGGATCTTCCCCGCCTTCTCCGCTGTTGCTTTTTCCGCCTAAACGGTTCATCGCAATAGCTAGTGATTCGTGTGCTTCTTGACTTAATGATCCAAAAGACATAGCTCCAGTTTTGAATCGCTTTACAATATCTTGAACGGATTCAACTTCTTCTAAAGGAATGCTTTTTGATTTTGAGTTAAATGAGAAGAGGTTCCTTAAAAAGGTTGTTCGCTCTTCATCTGCAAGCTTTGAAAATGTCTTAAATAGTGAATAGTCATTCTTTCGGCAAGCCCATTGCAAGGTATGGATCGTTTTTGGATTAAAAGCATGATGTTCGCCAGACTTTCGCCACTGAAAGTCGCTGCCTGAATCCAATGTATCTTCAATTGCATCTGTGTAACCCTGCTGGTGTCTTAATCGAGCTTCTTTTTCAATTTCAGCAAGTGTTATTCCATCAATTTGTGAGGCTGTAGCGGTAAAATAACGGTCAATTACTTCTTTGCCAATTCCCACCGCTTCATAAATTTGGGCGCCTCGGTAGCTTTGAACGGTTGAGATTCCCATTTTAGACATCACTTTAACAATTCCATCAGTGATCCCTTTTTTGTATTTCATAATTGTCTTGGTAAGTGACAAATGAATATGTTCTTCCTGGATTGCTTCTTCGAATGTTTTGTATGTTAGATAGGGATAGATGGCATCTGCTCCATATCCAATTAAAGCTGCAAAATGGTGCACTTCCCTTACCTCACCTGCTTCTACAATCAAACTGACTTTTGTACGCAGCCCCTTATTAACTAGATGATGGTGTAAAGAACTTACAGCAAGCAGGATAGGGATAGGTATTCCTGTTTCGCTCATTTCTCGATCGGTTAAGATTAATAGACTTGCTCCCTCAGAAATCACTTCTTCTGCTTTTTGGAATAGAGAATTTAAACCACTTTTCAAATCTTCTGTAAATAGAGTGTGCAAAGTAGCTGTCTTAAAATCGGAAATATTGATTTCTTTAATTTGCTTAAATTCATTCGTAGTTAGAACTGGCGAATTCAGTTGTATTCTTTTTGCATTTTGTGGACCCGGGTGCAAAAGATTTCCTTCTGCTCCAAGCAGGGTCATCGTTGAAGTGACTACTTTCTCACGGATCGCATCGATTGGCGGATTCGTCACTTGTGCAAATAGTTGTTTGAAGTAATTGAATAAAGACTGAGGATTATCCGATAAAACGGCCAATGGTGTGTCGTTCCCCATCGAACCGATTGGATCCTTGCCTTCTGTAATAACAGGAATTAAATACTTATGGATATCTTCATAGGTATATCCAAATGATCTTTGCATGTTTCTGATATTTTCTAACTGAACACTTGTCTCTTCCCCTTCTTGATTAAGATGGTGAAGTCCATTTGTCAGCCACACATCATAAGGATGCTCACTTGCCATTTCTGTTTTAATCTCATTGTCAGTGATAATACGTCCTTCTTCTAAATCAATAAGAAGCATTCGTCCAGGACTTAATCGTTCCTTGTATAGAACGTTCTCTTCCTCAACATCTATTACGCCAACTTCAGATGAAAAGATGATATAGTCATCCTTTGTTACGTAATATCTGGCAGGTCGTAACCCGTTTCGATCCAAAATTGCGCCTATCTGTCTGCCATTTGTAAACGAGATCGCTGTTGGACCATCCCATGGCTCCATTAAGCAGCTATGATATTCATAAAAAGCTCTTCTTTCTTCTTCCAGGTGAGGATTCTCACTCCAAGGTTCAGGGATCAGCATCATTGCAGTATGGGATGGCTTTCTACCTGCAAGTACAAAGAACTCGAATGCCTGATCCAATATGGAGGAGTCACTTCCATCAGCGTCTAAGATTGGGAGCAATTTATGAATGTCTTCTCCAAACGCTTCAGATACAAACTGTTTTTCACGTGCTTTCATCCAGTTCATATTGCCATGCAGCGTATTGATTTCACCGTTATGAATAATGTAACGGTTCGGATGAGCACGCTCCCAAGTCGGAAACGTATTCGTGCTAAAACGGGAATGCACTAAAGCGAAAGGGGACACGAAATCCTCATCCTGCAAGTCCAGATAAAAGTTGTCTACTTGTTCTGGTGTTAAAAGCCCTTTATAGACAATAGTTTGTGAAGATAAACTTGCAAAATACGTTTGTAGTCCATGTTCTCTTGCCCAATGTTCTGCTTGTTTACGAATTACAAAAAGTTTCCGTTCAAATACTAGATCGTCAGTGATAGAATCATTGCAAGCAATGAAGACTTGTTTAATTACTGGACAAGTCTCCTGAGCCTTTTCGCCAATCTTATCCACATTAACTGGAACAGTTCTCCAGCCTAGCAAATTTTGTTGTTCTTGTTCAATATAACTATTAATCTGATTTTCAAGTTTTTCTTGAGCCGCTTCATCATTTGGGAAAAAAATCATTCCAACACCATATCGTCCTTTTTCAGGTAAAGGAAAGTTTGTTACCTTTTTAAAAAAATGATGAGGAATTTTAGTCATTAAGCCTGCTCCATCACCAGTATGAGGATCACTTCCTTGTCCTCCACGGTGATCAAGCTGGCATAGCATATGAAGTCCTTTTTTTACAATCTGATGGGTAGCATGCCCTTTTAAATGAGCATATAGACCAATTCCACAAGCATCATGTTCATTTTTCGGACTATATAACCCTTGTGGTGCTGGAAATTGACTGTAGGTCATTATTTACTCCCCCTTAACGTTTTCAACAAAATGTTCAAAACTTTCTTTCATTTAGTTTAGGTTTTATAATTAATCGAAACAATATATAATTTAGATTAAAACTATCTCAAATTGAGAACGATTGGTTGTGACAACAAAATGGAGATTAGACAATTACAGTATTTTATCGAGGTAGCTGAACGTGAACATGTATCTGAAGCAGCTCTGGCACTGCATGTTGCACAATCTGCTGTAAGTCGTCAGATAGCCAACCTAGAGTCGGAATTAGGAGTAGAACTATTTGAACGGGAAGGCAGAAATATTAAACTCTCTCCAGTAGGAAGGCTGTTTTTAACACACGCTAAGACGGCAATGAAAGCGATCGAACATGCTAAAAAACAGATTGATGAATATCTGGACCCTGAAAGAGGTACGATCAAGATTGGATTTCCTACAAGTTTAGCAGGTCACCTTCTGCCTACAGTTGTTTCAGCATTCAAACGGGAGCATCCAAATATTGCTTTCCATTTAAGACAAGGATCATATCGCTTCTTAACGGAAAGTGTAAAAAGCGGTGATATTGATCTTGCTTTTCTAGGACCCGTTCCAGCAAACGATCCTGATATAGAAGGCCATATACTCTTCACAGAGAAAATTTCTGCGTTATTGCCTGAACAACATGATTTATCCGAAAAAAGAAGTTTGTTATTAAGTGATTTAAGAAATGATAATTTTGTTCTATTTCCTGATGGGTATATCTTACGAGATGTAGTTGTGAATGCTTGTAAAGAATCAGGCTTCATCCCTAAGATTGCCTGTGAAGGTGAAGACTTAGATGCAATAAAAGGCCTAGTGACTGCAGGTATGGGTGTTACACTTTTACCCGATAGTTCGTTTTATGAAACGAAACCTCGATTCACAGTGAAAATACCGGTTGAAATTCCTGATGTTAAGCGTACTGTTGGGATTATTACACCGAGGAGCCGTGAATTAGCTCCCGCCGAACAAGTATTTTATGAATTTGTCATTAAATTTTTCTCAGTGCTTGAGCAATACCAATAAATGAGGTTGTTTTACAAAAAGTCAACATTACCCTTTTTGTAGAATCCGCAGATTTTAGTTGGTGATTTTGGGGCGTGTACGTTTGGAGTGAACAAAATTGGGTTTGCTTTAACTTTTCAGTGATAGATGCAATTTTTTCCGTGATCACTCATCATTTTTCCGTGATTCATGCCAAACGTGTCCATACTACGGAAAATCACCTCAAATATCCTCGCTAAAAAAAAGCTTGGCACAACGCCAAGCTTCTTGTTTATTCTACATTTAATTCATTGAATATTGTTCTGTTGGTTAATGGTGTTTAATAATGGAACGAACCGTTCGATCCAGATGGGAATACTAAGGGAGAGTTCTTTTGAAATTAACTAGGCACATGAGACTGGCCGCTATCCTTTCTGATATTTCGTATATTAATACGAATTAGTAATGAGATGGAAAGTGCGACTACAAATGCTCCTGTAAAGATATAGAGTGTTAACGAATAGCTGTTTGTTGATTCGCGAATCCATGAAACCACGAGCGGTCCAACAAGGCCCGCAGCAGCCCAAGCTGTTAAGATATAACCGTGAATCGCCCCCAGCTGTTTCGTTCCAAAAAGATCACCGATATATGCCGGGATTGAGGCAAATCCTCCACCATAACAAGTTAGGATCACATACACTAGTAACTGAAAGAAAAAAGCGTTAGTCACATTCGGTAATAACAAAAAGGCTACCGTTTGTAATACAAAGAACGTAGTATATACATTTGGCCGGCCAATATAATCAGAGACAGAAGCCCATCCTATTCGGCCAAATCCATTAAATAATCCCATTATGCCTACCATTGTGGCCGCAGCACCTGCACTTAAGCCAGCAATATCCTGTGCCATCGGAGACGCTACTGAAATGATCGCGATTCCGCACGTTACATTAATAAAAAGCATGGTCCACAGCGCCCAGAAGCGAATGGTTTTCACTGCTTCGTTTGCTGTTAATTGTGCAAGGTCCTTCGTTTGTTTTTCATTCTTATCGTTTTCTTCCCTCATCCCTTCAGGCTTCCAGTCTTTAGGGGGTGGAGATAGATAAATGGAAGAAAGAAACATTATGACGAAGTAAACAGCTCCTAATAAATAGAATGTGTTTGAGATTCCGATACCAGATATCAATCTTGCAATGACAGGGCTCGCAATAAGGGAAGCGAATCCGAAACCCATTATGGCAAGTCCTGTTGCTAGGCCTCTTCTATCTGGAAACCACTTCACTAGTGAAGAAACGGGAGTAATATAGCCGATGCCAAGTCCGATTCCTCCCAAAGTTCCATAGAAAAAGTAAAGCAAATACATTGAACCGATACGATCAGCAAAACCTGCTCCCAATAGTCAACACCAAAACAAATTGAAGCGATGAAACCTGAGGTGCGTGGTCCAAAACGTTCTACAAAATGCCCCATAAAAGCTGCTGATAGACCTAAAAACAAGATTGCAATGCTGAATGTTAATGAAATCTCACTTAGTCCCCAATCATGCTTTTCGCGGAGGGGATTCGTAAATACACTCCAGGAATAAACCGAACCAATGGAAATGTGTATCCCTACAGCAGCTGCAGCAATTAACCAGCGGTTCTTTACCTTATTTGCCATCCTTTTTTCTCCTCTGTACAATTTTTACTCTAACGTTTTATCTTTAGTCTGATTAACGCGCTTTTGAGGTGTATCTTGGGTGGTTTTCTCATATGGTTCTGTTTCTTGTCCCATCCCTTTTAAGAACTGCATTAATATCGTTACGGCTTTATTAATTTCAGGATCTTTTAAGGAGCGAACAAGATCAAAGTAACTTGTTTTCTCTTCTGTATCTTTGTATTCTGCAACACGAGCAATACCTGCATCGATCTTTAATAAAAAAGGTTCAAGCTGTTTCACGTTAATCATGCCAAGTGTTCCAAGAAGCAGTAATAAGTTTTTCAAAGTATTTGTATTCTCGGGTTTGTCCATTGCTTTAACGGCAATATCCAGCACTTTGTCACCTTGACCAAATAAACCGTTCAACAGTGCAAGAAGGCCCTTGTCTTGCATATGATTCATAATCTCCAGTGTTTGCAAGATCGCTGTCTTGTTGTGTATCAGTGCATCTTCTACCTCTCTTAAATCGTGGGAACGTTTTTCTTCTTCGGTTAACGTTAGTTTATGAACTTTATTGATTGCTTTAGCCATGTTGATTTCGCTCCTTTTTTACAACATCCCCAGGAAAGATGTAATCTTTTCTTGCCCATTTCTTCTCAACTGCAACTCCAATTTGCGGCTGCGGATTCCCGTAGCGGAAGTTTGTCTTTGGAAGCGGATTAACTCCTTCTTCTTTCAGGACCTCAAGCTTGGCACTTGTCTCTTTATAAGCAGGAGTATCTGTATCTTTATCTGAATAACTGCTGGTCAATAAATTGATAGCTGCTTCACCGCTATCATTCATCGGCAGATAAACTTCTTTGCCTTTTACTCTCTCTGTGATTAGACAATGCACTTTTACACTTCCATATGGCGAAGATAATCTTACTAGAGTGCCGTCTTTCAGCCCTCTTTCATTGGCAAGTTCATGTGAAACTTCTAAAAAAGTATTAGGAGTCTTAGAGGTGATCCCTTCTGATCGATAGGTCATGTTCCCTTCATGAAAGTGTTCCAGCAGTCTTCCATTGTTCACATGTATGTCGTACTCTTCCCCGAACTCCTTTGGTTCTGTCCAATCTACAGGGAACAGCCTAGCCTTTTTATCTTCGAATGGAAAACCATCTGTAAAGAGGATAGGAGTATCAGTACCATCTTCTGCAACAGGCCATTGAAGACTATTGTAACCTTCTAATCTTTCATAAGACACTCCTGCAAAAAGAGGTGCCAATTGAGCAGCTTCCGTCATAATGTCACTAGGGTGAGTATATTCCCATCCTGCTCCTAAATGATTTGCAATATCCCGGATGATTTCCCAATCAGGTTTGGAATCACCTAGCGGTTCCAAGACTTGATAAAGACGCTGTATTCTTCTTTCAGTGTTTGTAAATGTTCCTTCCTTTTCTAGACTTGGACTTGCAGGCAACACCACATCAGCAAACTGAGCAGTCCGAGTTAAAAACAAGTCCTGCACCACGAAAAAGTCTAGTTTCTCGTATGCGGCATGAACATGGTTAATGTTTGAGTCAACAATGCCCATGTCCTCACCTTTTAAGTACATCGCCTTGACATGTCCATCATGTATGCCCTGAACCATTTCGTGATTGTTCAGTCCTGGTTCTTCAGGGATTTTTACACCCCATGCTTGTTCATATTTCGCTCTTACTTTTTCGTCAGCCACTTTTTCATAAGAAGGCAACCGATCCGGCATACTTCCAAAGTCACTAGCACCTTGAACGTTGTTGTGTCCACGAAGCGGATATGAACCTACACCTGGACGTCCATAGTTTCCTGTTACCAGCAGTAGATTTGATATGGCTGTACTTGTGTCACTGCCACCCATATGCTGCGTAACACCCATTGCCCAAAGTACACATACACTTTTTGATTGTGAGATGGTTTCAGCTACTTGTATAAGTGTTTCTTTGGAAAGTCCTGTTGCACTGACTGCAAAATCTAATGTGAACTTTTCAAGATTCTGTTTGAACATCTCTAAACCATTTACATTTTTTTGAAGGAAGTCGTAATCAGCCAATCCCTCATCTAAAATGTATTTGGTGACCGCAGATAGCCAGACCAAATCTGAACCTGCTCGCGGCTGAATAAACAGATCGGCCCTGTCAGCCATTTCATGTTTTCGAAGATCAGCTACGATTAGTTTTTGATTGTGCAGTTTATGAGAACGTTTAACTCGAGTAGCTAATACAGGATGTGATTCAGATGTGTTCGATCCGATTACGATAACGAGCTCTGACTTTTCAATGTCTTTTATGGAGCCAGAGTCTCCGCCGTGTCCTACCGTTCTGAATAAACCCATCGTCGCTGGAGTTTGGCAATAGCGGGAACAGTTATCGATGTTGTTCGTTCCGATTACACCACGAGCTAATTTTTGCATCAAGTAAGATTCTTCATTTGTGCATTTAGATGAACTGATAAAGGTTAATGCCTGTGATCCATGTTGTTGTTTAATGTCAGTAAACTTAGAAGCGATTAGGTTATAAGCTTCTTCCCATGAAGCTTCTCTAAAAGCATCACCTTCCCGGATTAAAGGTTTAGTTAAGCGTTCATCACTGTTAACGAAATCCCAGCCGAATTTACCTTTAATACAAGTGGAAATTCCATTTGCAGGTGCTTCAATCTGCGGATCTACCTTAAGGA
Source organism: Fictibacillus barbaricus (assembly GCF_014635025.1). Taxonomy (GTDB): domain Bacteria; phylum Bacillota; class Bacilli; order Bacillales; family Fictibacillaceae; genus Fictibacillus; species Fictibacillus barbaricus. Next base: position 171,811 of record NZ_BMCE01000002.1, read on the forward strand.
TCTCCCTGCCTTTTGTCCATACATCGAAACTGCATCCTACACCGCAATATGTGCACACCGTCTTTGTTTTTTTAATTCTTTGTTGCCGCATGGCCGCTTCCATATCTGAAATCGCTAGTATCGAACCATATCCTGTTTCGACGCTTTTAGTAATCTCAATCATTGGGCGAAGGGTTTCACGGTTTATGCCTGTCATATAACCGGCTTCCCCTTCCATACCCTTTTCCATCATGGCATTACATGGACATACCGTGGAACAGTGTCCACATGATACACATGAAGACTCATTGATTGGAACATCTTTATCCCAGATCACACGTGGTCTTTCACGTTCCCAATCTATTGAAAGTGTCTCAGTTACCTGAACATCTTGACAGGCTTCCACACATCGGCCGCATAATATACATTGATCCGGATCGTATCTGTAAAAAGGATTAGATTGATCGACAGCATACGGTTTATGATCAAATGGAATGCTTTGATGGTTAATTTTCATTTCTTTTACCGTGTTATGTACTTCGCATCCCCCATTGTTGTAATCACAAACCGTACAATAGAGCTCATGGTTAAAAAGGATACGATCCATACCGATAACTTGAGCTTCCTTCACTTCGTCTGAACTTGTATCAATAACGTCTCCTTCATGAACAGTAGTTGAACAGGCTCTAACAAATTCTCCATTTACTTTTACGATACAAGTATCACACGTTTCGAGCGGGCCAAGGCTAGGATGATAACAAACATGGGGTACCTGATCAGGACGATCGGCAAGCATATTTAGAATAGTCTGTTCTTTGTTAGCCTTAACTTCTGTTCCATTTACCTTAATATTGAAATCTGACAAATGATCTTCACCCTTTCATAAAGAAATTAACTTACAAAATATTCTGTTATTTCAAATTTTCGTTTCCCTAATCGGTATCTCCTTAAACAAATCGCGATATTCAAATTAGAATAATTTGTTGAATATCTCATGTAAAAAGACACTCGAAAAGAGTGTCTATTCTTAATCATCAAGATCAATTTCTATAAGGTCATAGGACGTTACAATCCCCAAAGGTTTTTCATTCTCACTTCCGTTAAGAGTGATTATAATGGCTTCAAGCTTTTTTCCTTCTCTGTGAAAATTCTCAAATATTTCTTCTGCTTTAAATATACTTGATGTTTTAGAAATAAAAGCAACGAGTTGTTTATGTTCTTTGTTAGCAATGTCCGAGATCCGGGCATTATTTAAATCAATAACCTGGTCGGCTAAGTGGTCCGTCAACCAGTTTAAAAGGTAAGTTGCCGTTAACAGCCAAAGGTATTCTCCTTTTTCGTTATATACAGGAAACCGGGAATATGATGTTTTTCGAATACAGCTTAGAACATCTTCAAGACGATCATTTTCTTTAAAACGGTGGACTTTCTTTGTAGCAATATTTAACGCAGTTTCTGGCTTCATAAAATAGGCAGCAATTTTTTCAATACGTTCTACGATCTCTAAGTGAGGTTCTGCGATGTAGTAATCATGGTCCACTTTTTCGTGGACAATCGCGTTTCTCAGTTTTGCAAACTGAAATAACTCATTATAAAATGACCGAATAAGGGAGTGCTTTTTCATACCTGTTTCCACTAAATTTTTAAATCTGTCATCACTGGTGTCTTTCACCTTATCTATCAAACATTTATGAATTTGATTAAAGGCAATCTCAAACCGTTCTGAAAGACTTTTTTCTTTATTTGATTGTATATGAGTGACGGTCATCTTCTATCTCTCCTTCTATCGCACTACCCAATTACTACCCTTTATGGTTTGTATCTTAAACAAAAAACGAACCCATTTTTGGGTCCGTTCATCTACTTATTCGTTTTCGGGAAACGCTGGTAAAGGATCATACATTGTTTCCCACTTTATATTCTTCATTTCCTCATCAGTTAACAAACAACGATCTAAGTCCGTTATGGTTTTTTCCTTATCAATATGAATGCCTATTAACACCAATTCAGTTATTCGGTCACCGTATACATCATCCCAGTTTAAATTGTGATTCATTTCTTCTACTAACATCTCTTCTTGTTCGTGTGGAGATAATGCTGCAATCCATTGACCAGCCGGTTGAAAAATAATACTTGTTCCTGCTTGGCTTAGAAGAATGGCCCAATCATTACGTGAGGCTACCCAAATAAAGCCTTTTGCTCTAACAATCTCAGCAGGCCAATTCTCTAAATATCTGTAAAGTCTTTCTGGATGGAATGGTCTTTTCTTTCGATAAACGACAGAAGATATTCCATATTCATCTGTTTCTGGGATATGTTCAGTTTCCAGTTCTTTTATCCATCCTGCTGATTGACTAGCGATTTCAAAATTAAATAAGCCGGTAGAAAGAATTTCTTTTGGATGAATTCTTCCAAATTCTGTTTCAAGCAATTTTGCTTGAGGCTGTAATGTTTTGAGCACTCTTTTTAGCTCTTCTCGTTCATCTTCCGCTAACAGATCACATTTGTTTAAAATTAATACATCACAAAATTCAATCTGATCGATAAGTAAGTCAACCACTTCTCTTGTATCGAATTCATCGAGTCCTTCTTTACGATCTAATAAGCTTTCGCCTGATGCAAAGTCACTCCAAAATCGGTTAGCATCAACAACAGTAACCATCGTATCCAATTTACAATAGGAAGCAAGGTCGACACCAGATGCCTCATCTGAATAAGTAAAGGTTTGGGCTACAGGGATGGGTTCACTTATCCCCGTAGATTCAATAAGAATATAATCAATATCACCGTTTTTAACGATGCGTTCCACTTCGATTAATAAATCTTCTCGCAAAGTACAACAGATGCAGCCGTTTGTCATCTCTATAAGCTTCTCTTCTGTTCTGGATAGTTTCGTTTCATTCTTAATTAAAGAAGCGTCAATGTTAATCTCACTCATGTCATTAACAATCACAGCAACTTTTAATTCGTCCCGATTAGATAATATGTGATTCAGTAAAGTTGTCTTTCCTGCTCCAAGATAACCGCTCAATACGGTTACAGGCACTCTTTTATTTAGTGTATGTATCATGCGTGACTCCTTTTTAAATCGAAATGATTACGATTAATATAATAAATCACCTGGTTTCTGGTGTCAACAAAGAAAAACCTGTTCCTTTTCTAGAACAGGTTTTAGCGCTTTATTGTTTTATATAATAGTAACAAACAAAAGATTCTGTTTTGTAAAAGTCTTCTTGTTCGTAAAGTCTTGCTGCTCGAATTCATTAAGTTTTAGGTAACATCATCATCAAACAGAAACTGCCTGGGCGTTTGTAAATTAAATTAATTATAAGAAATTTTCCGAAAATTGAGCATAAAAAAAGATGCGCATCACTTCACACATCTTTGTCTTTAGCAATCTTTCCATTCAATTTTTCCGCATTTGTTATCTGGATCAAGTTCAATCTCAAAATCATGCTTTTGATAAAAATGAACGAGGCGATCTACATGCCCCCAGTCTCTTGTAGCGATATCCCCTTTTATAGTGGGGATGTTTTTATCAGATGCAGTCTCTTTTAAGTATTGCATGCAAATAGAGCCGTATCCTTTATTGGCTGGTCCTTTAATATCACCAATATGAAGTGTGTTTTCATCTTCATAAATAGCATCAATGGAAAAATCCCAGCCATCGTATCTAGACTCACAATCATTGATCATTATCTTACATTGATCAAGCTGTTCAGATTTATAAACAATTACAATGTTATCTTCTTTTGTTTGGTCAACTCCAATAACATCATAATTCTTTGCAATCTGCTTCATGTCATTCTGTAGTCGTAATAACTGAAATTCAAGCTCATTTCTGTCAATTTTATTTTCTTTTTTCTGTTCTTTCTCAAGTAATAACATATACAATCCCCCTTCCTCTGCACAATAGGCAGACACACACAGTTTCCCATTGTACAAGAGGTCAGGAAATATATCAAATGTAACTTATTAACAATCTGAATGAATAAGATAAAACTCAGTTTGCCTTTCTGTAAAATAACACATCTCATTGTCTTTTAAAGAAACCGTTTCTTCCAGATAGATCGGAATATCTTTGTTCCATTCAGGAATAAATTTCCTGATGTTAAACTCCAATGCGTAACAGGTGTGTTCTTCTAGAGGCAACTCACCTCGAAAAGAAATTGGCTCTTGTTTATCATATAAGCCAATAATGGGACCTGCTCCATGACAGTGATATCCGATAGGATGAGAATAAAGCATTGCTGTAATGCCTTTATTTGTAGCATTTTCAATTACTTTTGAAAAAACATCATTACCTGACATCCCTTTTTTGCTCGTTTCAAAAAAGATATCTTCAAAAATAGCGGCTGTATGTAAAGCACTTCTTAATCCGGCAGGTACTTCTGTCTCACCCGTTTTTAGGACATATGCCAATTGTTGAGTGTCTGTACAGAGACCTAAATATTCAATTCCAAAATCAAGATGAAGAATATCCCCTGGTAAGATTGTACCTTCCATCCTGTCTGCATCTGCATCTTTTCTTTGTATATCAAGAGTAGGATAAAAGGATGTTTTGATCCCAAGATCCACAACCCTTTGACGAATCCAAGCTACTACATCATAAGTTGAAGAAACGTTTGGTTTAATAACTTGGTTTGTAAAAGTCTCTTCGACGATTGTTTTTGTTATACTGACAAGCTCTTTATATGCATCCAGTTCAGATTCAGTGCGGGTTTGAAGCCAATCAATGGCAAGGTTTTCAGATGAAACTAGTTTTGAAAAATGTGTTTCTCTTATGGAATGTTTTAAAATCTCATGGAAAGATTGAGTTAATCCATCACAGAAAGCATAATGTTTTGAAGTATTCACAGCAATCGCTCTAGGGCTGTAGTCATCCATTATTCGATTTAATACATCGAAAGAATCCTCACCATTTTTAGGTGGATAACATGTATAGAAGGGCTCAAATTTCTTATTCGATGAAACAACATATCTTGTTATTGTTTCTGAGTTCTTCTCCTTTACAAAGGCAAAGATCGTCAACCTTCTGGAACTATCGATGGATGACGGGAAAAATGTTACACCGATAGGATCTTCATGATATTCCTTTCCAATCGTAACCCACATATCAATATTATGTTTTTTCATTAAGGAAGGTAATAATTGATCAAGCCTCTGTAGAAGCCACTCATCCATTGTTCTTTCTTGATCAGTTAATTTCCTAATAATAGGTGGTTGTTTTTTTGTATGTAATGTCAAAGATTCTCTCTCCTTACTATGCGGTATCTTAATCTTTCTCGTTAAAAGTTTAAAATCCTTCGAGGTCTTGTTTCATTTTTTCTGCATATGAATAGGAGGACAACGTGTACAAGGAGATGCACCATGTATGAATATATTCTTTCGAGGAGTATTGCTGCTTGCCGCAGCGGCATTGGTAGGTGAAAGCTTAGAATTTATTGTAAATATGATATTAGCAAGACAGCTTGGAGAGTTAGGATTAGGGCACTATATGTCGATCTTTCCAACAGTAATTTTAATTATTATCATTGCCAGCCTTGAGCTGCCTATTTCAATCTCAAAATTTGTAGCTGAAAAAGAAGAAAAACAACATTACAGCATGCTAAAACATGCTACAAAGCTGACATTAATACTAACGCTTGCCATGATCGTAATTGCTGTTGTTGTTCTGCCCTTCATCCCGGTATTCAATAGCTACCACCCATTAGTCAGATGGTTGATGGTCATTTTAATTCCACTCATATCGCTCACCTCTATCGCAAGAGGTTTTTTTATGGGCAAACAGCAGATGGGCAAACTTGCTTTCTCAAATTTGTTTCGAAAACTGGCTCAGCTTATCTTATTAACAGGAATCTACCAGCTTTTTTCGTTTGACCAGGAAACAGCAATCCTTGTTGCCTTAGCGACATTTGTAGGAAGTGAATTAGTGGTTTTTGTTTACCTGTTTACTGCCTATCTGCTTCAGTATAGAAGGATGAATTCATCTGCCAACGAGCGTTTAAGCGGAAGTGAAGTGACTAAAAGCTTAATGGCTGTAACGATCCCAACGACTGGGCTGCGTCTTTTCCATGCAGTTACAAATGCTATTCAGCCATTTCTGATTAAATATTCTCTTTCACTTACGGGTCTGTCGGATGCAGCTGCAACTGAACAGTTTGGATTATTAGCAGGTGTAGCTATATCAATTGGATTTTTCCCAGCCTTTATTGCCCATTCTCTATTGGTTGTTTTGATTCCAACAGTTTCAGAAGCGACAGCAAAAAAAGATGTTGAAAAATTAAAGATGCTTCTCATTCGTGTTATGGGAATTACGGCATTATATGGTTTTCCAGCAGTCACCATATTTCTTTTGTTTTCTGAAAAGTTAACCATGATGTTCTTTCATTCTCAATCCGCAGCCACTTATTTAGAATTATTGTGGCCTAGCTTTTTGTTTACTTTTTTTCTGATACCCTTACAGGCCTATTTAATTGGTTTAGGATTAATCACAACTGCTTTTATCCAGTCGGTATGGTCGACAACCTTGTCCTTTGCTCTTATGTATATACTTGGTTCTCAACCCTCACTGGGAATGCATGGAATTATCATTGGAATGAACGCAGGCTCTGTTCTGTTAATGCTTCTTCATTATTTTTCAGTCTGTAAAGCAATTGGAATAAATACGTGGTTCAGTGCAAGAAACTATTATCAAGATTAAAAAAGCGCCTTATGGGATTTCTCCTGTAAGGCGCTTTTTTTAAACGTTCTGTTTTGTTTGAGAGAGGACCGCGCGATAGTTATACCTATCGTTATCTTGTTTTGTAAATTTCCATTGTAAAGGGATTTTAGCTAGGAGAAAGTCAAGTTGTTCTTGTGTTAATGTGAGGTCAATAAATGATTCACCCATCACGAAGTCATTATTTTCTTTTAAAGAGAATTTAGTTCGAATCAAGTTCGTCAATCCACGTATAGTAAGAAATTTTATTGTATAACCGCTGTTTATGGCAGAAACAATGGTATCCCAATTCTGCTCAGCGTATTCAAAAAAATTTGACCAGCTTTTTTCCTCCTTGCCGATATGTCGTAATGCTTCCATGTTTTTTGTTCTGATAACCTCTACTAATTGATTACCCGCAACTCCACCAGCGATTGCTGCTTCAATTAATAAAGCGACAGGCATTGATAATTTAACCATTGTTCTGATCTCCTCTCAACCCTATATAGTTTAAATTATTATTTCATTGTTTGTAGGTCTCTTCAATATTTTATTGCTCTCCAGATACTTTGCGGATATTTTGACAGTTTTCTTTCCGTTCAATGGCCAGGCATTTATTACTAGTGTGACTAAGTTGAGGTAAACTCTATTTTCGCAGATATTTGTAGACCACCTCATGGGGTAACCTGCTACATATATACCCGGGTCAGGATGAATGATGAGGAAAAGGCAATCTTATCCAGATTGCCTTTCATATTAGCTGCTAAAAGCTTGTGTTCCGATATCTGCTTCACGCTTAAATAGTCTGCTGTATACTCCGTTTACAGACTGCAGCAATTCATCATGTTTACCTTGTTCGATCATCTTGCCATTCTCTATAACAATAATTCGGTTTGCAGCCAAAACAGTTGAAAGTCTGTGAGAGATGATAAAAACCGTTTGCTTAGATTTTCTTTTATTAATAGCTTCATTCACTTGAACTTCAGTGATTGGGTCAAGAGCTGAACTTGCTTCATCAAGTATGAGAATAGCAGCGTCTTTTACTAGAGCACGTGCAAGAGATAATCTTTGTTTTTGTCCCCCAGATAACAAGCTCCCTCTTTCTCCAACTAATGTATTTAATCCTTGCGGAAGGGTTTCTATAAAATCTCCTAGCCCACTGTCTTGAAGAGCTTTAAGTAATTCTTCGTCTGTCGCTTCTGGTTTTGCAATACGCAAGTTGTCAGCAAGTGATCCATTACGCAGCTGAACGTCTTGGGAAACGATAGCAATCTGAGATCGAAGCCAGCCTGCATCAATTGATGAAATATCTTTTCCGTCTACAAATATCGATCCGCTCTCCGGCTCGTATAGACGAAGCAACAAATCGACGACCGTTGATTTTCCGGATCCGCTCGGGCCCACAAGAGCTATAGCTTCTCCAGGATTTACAGAAAAAGATAACCCTTTTAGTACTTTTTCATCTTTCTCCGGATAACCGAAGGCTACATCTCTTAACTCTATCGATCCTTCTATTTCAGGAAGTGTGATCCCTTTTTCTGTTTCAGCAAGAGATACTTTTTCACTCAATAAAAGTTCAGAACGATCTAGAGCAGGCCCGGTTCTTCTTACAGAAAGCCAGTTTCTTAACATTCTTTGCATCTCGTTTGCTGCGATCGCAACAAGTCCTGCAGCTGTCAGCATTTCACCGGTGGTTAATTTATCGTTCCAAATGAGATAAGAGCTTAACCAGTAGACAACAGCTAAGCCTAATCCATTGTAGCTTCCTATTACTACAATAGACTGCATCCTTGCTTTTAACTCATAACGTGATTCTTTAATAAAAGATTTTCTTATTTCAGCAACACTCGCTACTTCCCCATCCGAAACGCCTAAAACTCTGGATAGATGAATACCAGTTACAGATTCACGGAGTCTTTCAAGGTACCGTGATGCTTCTTTTCTAGAATTCGCAGATGCCTGACGAGTTCGTTGTCCTACCGCATTGGATGTTAAGTAAAAGATTACGCCTAATACGACACTAGTTATCATCAAGTACGGGTGGATCCAAAGCAGAACGATGCTATAAAGAATAACTCCTTGAACCGACGCCATAAACGTCGACCCTTCCCAAGCCAGGAAGTTATGAAGGGTATCTGGGTCATCTGAAACACGAGCCATCATCTCACCAGATTGATTGTTTTGATAAAAAGAGAACGGTAAAATCTGCAAATGTTTAAAAAGTCTTAACTTCTGCCAGTTGGTCACCGTTTTGGCAACTTGATGACAAAAATACTCATCTATTACCATTAAGATCAAGTCCGCAACGGCAGCAAAGATTAGAAGCCACATCAAGCCCCATAAAAGTTTGTTAGAATCTCCAGGTAAAATGGTATCAACAAGCCAGCCAAGAGCTAGGGTCGGAATAAGAGCTGAAAATACTTGGGAGATCGCAATAACGAAAGCATCTGCGTAGACCCAGTTCTTATGCGGTTTTAAAAAAGCAAGAACGCGTCTGCCATCACGATTTTTTTGTTTTACAACAGTTTGGCTCATATCGCTCTCTCCTTTTCTAACTCGCTATACTGTGCCATATATAGTTCGTAGTATGGACCTCTTCTTGCAAGCAGTTCATCGTGAGTTCCTTCCTCAGCTACCACTCCTTTATCAAGAAGCAAAATCTTATCAGCATCACGGACTGTAATAAGTCTATGAGCAATTGTAATCGTTGTTCTGCCAGGTATAAGTGTCTCAAGAGCTGCTTGAACGCGTTCTTCTGTTTCCCCGTCCAGTGAAGATGTAGCTTCATCAAAGATTAATAGTGCAGGATGACGAAGAATGGCTCTTGCAAGAGCAACGCGCTGTCTTTGGCCTCCAGATAATTTTAGACCCCGCTCACCAACAACCGTTTCGTAACCATCTGGCAGCGCTGCGATAAATTCAGTCAACCCGGAAGCTTCACACGCCGCTTCCAAGTCTTGCTGTGTAGCATTTTTTCTTCCATATAATAAGTTCATGCGAAGCGTGTTATTTAGTAGGAAGGTTTCTTGGGATACTACACCAACTTGCTGACGGAACGAATTTCGATTGTAATGATATAAATTTTGCTGATCTACGTGAATGGTACCTGCTTCTGGTTCATAAAGACCAAGGAGCAGCTGGATAAGCGTTGATTTTCCCCCGCCGCTAGTTCCGACGATTCCTATATGCTGTCCAGCTTTCAAATTTAGTGATACACCTTTTAGTACATATTCCTCATTGCCAGGATAACGGAACCAAAGATTATCAACATCGATGTCCCCGCGAATGGGTTGCATGTTTGGAAGGTTATCGGCATGTTCAACTGGCAGATCGAAATATTCATAGATTCGCTGCAAAGCAGGAATGGCTTGCTGAATGATCAAAGCATTCTCAGCAAGAGAGCGAATCGGAAAAAACATGGTAGGAATAAAACCAAGACATGCCACAAGCGTTCCGACCGTAATGGTGTTGTTCCAAACAGCAAGACCACCAACCAGCATGACTACACCAGGTGTAGCAATATTGAAAAGGTTGCCAAGTCGCCAGTTCACTTTCCCAATCAAGGCTGCACGAATGGAATAGTTCTTCCAATCTGTCAGCTTTTTGTCCTGTGTATGTACTTCTCGTTCCTGGGTTTGGAATGTGCGAACTAATCTTGTTGATTCAATGCTTTCTTGAAGATGATGATAGATATCTGCTCTCATATCACGCTGAACAGCACTCATTTTCCTCATGGTTGTACCAAGTTTAAATGATGGGTACAGGTAGATAGCGAAAACACAAAACATAACGATCGCAACAGGCCAATATAAAGCAAAAACGGCAATAAACGCAGCAATTGCACTCACTACTTGCTGAACGAACCTTGGTACAACTGTATTGTTTAAATTTTGGACTGCTTCTACATCGTGGGTAAGACGATACAACATGTCTCCCCGAGGCGTGGTTGTAAAAAATGACATTGGAGTTTTATGCAAACGACCGAATGCTCTCATTTGCATATCTGTTATTACATCTAAACCGATTTGGATTTGAATAAATTCTTGAAGTGATTCAAAGATGACTTTCAATAAAAAAGAAAATAATACCCCCGCAACTAGCCAGCCGACCATATCGGTCATTTGGTCCGGCAGCACTTCATCCACTAGCTTACCTGCTAAAATGGGTGGAATGACCGTAAAGGCTCCCCCTATCAATGAACATGCAAAGGCTAATAGAAGCCCCCTCCAATAAGGCTTAAAGTGCTTAAGTGTTTCTCTGAAAAGCTTCATTTCTAGTTCCCCCTCTCGCCCTTAAGCACTTTATTTTATACTAAATTCAAAAAATTATCATTATTTTTACTTGTTATTTTTTTGAAATTATAAAGAAATTTCTGGGAGGGATAGGTGCTAAATGAACTTACACAAATAGATACACAAAAATCCAATTTCTTTGATCCACGAAAACGCTCCTTAATTTCACGTTATAACAATATATCCGCGTTTATATGTAGACAGGTGTTGTCAAAAGACATTAAAAAACTCATAAGGTTCAATTCGAACCATTATGAGTCATATCAACACTTTCTATTGCAGTTCTACCCGTTTAAGCGGTTTTATTGCAGGCCCTTCTACTACTTCCCCATCATAAGAAAAGCGCGAACCGTGACACGGACAATCCCAAGTTCTGTCACCGCTGTTCCATTCCGTTTCACATCCTAGATGCGTACAGGTGGTATCAACGATATGAAGTTCCCCTTTTTGGTCTCTGTAAGCCCCACAACGTTCTCCGTTAACAGTAACAGCGCAGCCTTCATCTTTCTCTAAGCTTCGAGGATGTTTAGAAGGTTTTTCTAATTTTCCGGATACAAAATGCTTTGCAACATCAGCATTTTCTTTTACAAATTGCTTGATATCGGATGGATCTGCTTGAAACCGCTGAGGCGTATAAAGATCAGCGAATTCATTCTCTTTGCCTAGAACATAATCTCTTATGATTAACGCGGCAAGTGTTCCTGTAGTCATTCCCCATTTTTTATAACCAGTTGCTACAAAAATATGGTCATGTTTATGAGTAAGCTTTCCGATAAAAGGAACTTTATCGAGTGTAATTAAGTCCTGGGCTGACCAGCGGTACAACACTTTATCCAGATTTAATGATTTTTTAGCTTCCTTCAATAAAGCTTCATAATGCTGATGTGTTGGAATTCCTTGACCGGTTTGATGACTCTCCCCGCCAAGAAGCACAATTTTCTCGCCATCTTGTAAAATAGAACGATAAGAACGAGATGTCTCATCTACACTTAAATACATCCCAGACGGGAATTCATCTTTTGTTTTTACAGCTAAAACGTAAGAACGATCTGCCATCATTCTAGTAAAATAAAAGCCCAACCCGTCAAAGAACGGAAAATGTGTGCAGCATGCCACATAGTCAGCTTTAACTTTATGACCATTGCTTGTTGCCACTATAGCTTTATTATCACCATTATTCTCTTCAATATCAGTTGCTGTCGTGTTTTCAAATACCTTAACACCTAAAGTATCCATTTCTTTTAATAGTGCAGCTAAGTATTTAACTGGGTGAAAATGAGCTTGGTTTCTCATCACAAGCGCTTTTTTGTGTGGAACATTAAAGGGAAGATGATCAACCAGTTCCCCATTAATCTCTAATTTTTGATAAGCTTCTGCTTCTTGATCCAGCTTTGTTACACCTTGATCTGTGTTGGCATAAAGATATGCATCATGGTGTTCATAGTTACAATGAATATCATGTTCTTTAATGAGATCACGAATAAATTTACCAGCATATTCATTAGAACGATAATATTGATGAGCTCTTTCTAACCCAAAGTGCGAGATCAGGCGGTCATAGATGACATCATGCTGTGCAGTGATTTTGGCTGTAGTATGACCTGTTGTACCATTTAACACTTTTCCTGCTTCAAGTAAAGTTACTTGCAAACCCTCTTTTGCAAGAAGATAAGCTGTTGTTATTCCGCTTATGCCTCCTCCAACTACAACGACTTCTGACTGATGATCTTCACTTAATGAAGAATAGGATGGTAAATCTAAATTTTGTTTCCAAATCGGCTCCGGAAACTGGGGCATGTTATATTCGTAGTTACTCACAAAATACCTCCTGTTGATAAACGTTTTACAACCATTATTCCCCATAGGTGCAGACTGCAATCAGAAATCAAAAAAACAGGCTAAAATAGCCTGCTTTTTCATTGGTTCTCTAATCATTTTCTTGAATTTGTTCGTTTTTCAAGAGCATAATCGAAGCTCCCATTGTAAGTTTCTAACTTTCCTTCTTCCAGCCAGATTGTCCGCTCAAAGAGTTTGTTCATAAAGTATCTATCATGTGATACAGATAGAATCGTACCCTCATATTCTTCTAATGCTGCTTCAAGTGCTTCGCGTGCATCAATGTCTAAGTGGTTAGTAGGTTCATCAAGTATCAAGAAGTTTAATCCTTCATATACGAGTTGTGCAAGTCGTAAACGGGTTCTTTCCCCACCACTTAAATCATTTGCCTTTTTAAAGACTGATGCTCCATAGAATAAGAATTTTGCCAGATGGTGCCTTGCTTCTCCTTCATCCATCTCCACTTTTTCACGAAAGATATCAAGTACCGTTTGTTTAGGGTCAGCTATCAGACCTTTTTGAGATAAATATCCGATTGAAACAGATGAGCCCAGTTTTATGGATCCGCTTGAACAATCGTTCGTTTGAAGGGATTGTAATAATGTTGTTTTGCCGGACCCGTTTTTACCGACTAGCGCTACTTTTTCACCATATCTTATTTGTAGATTAATATTATCTAGGATGGTGCTCCCTTCTATTGATTTGCTAACTTGTTCGACAACTGCTACATCCTGGCCGCTTCTTTTATTTATTGAGAATTCGAATGCTGCCTTTTTACGTTCAAGCTTCGGACGTTTCATATTCTGGATACGAGTTAGTGCTTTTTCCATGTTTCTTGCTCTTCTAAAAAACTTTTCATTACCAGAACGGGCTCCCCAATCACGCAATTGTTTGATAGATTCTTTAATCTTTTTAACTTTCTTCTGTTGTTCTTGATATTTTTCAAATTCTAATAAAAGATTGTTCTCTTTTTCTTTTATAAAACCCGAGTAGTTGTGGTTGTAAGTCTTGCATTCTCCGTCTTCTAGGTCGATTGTCTTTGTTGTTACTTTGTCTAGAAAATACCGGTCATGACTTATGATAATAACTGCGCCCTTATATTTTTGCAGATAGCTCTCCAGCCAGTTCATCGTCTCAATGTCGAGGTGGTTTGTTGGTTCATCTAAAAGGAGAAGATCCGGCTCTTTTAGTAACAAACAAGCTAACCCTACCTTAGTCTGTTCCCCACCGCTTAATTGTTTAAAATGATGATGGGATAGTTGTGCGATACCTAAACCAGCTAAGACGCCATTCATTTTAGACTCAATCGTATAACCACCAAGATTCTCAAATTCTTCTTGAAGCCGGTACAATTTATTAAGGTTCTTCTCCAATCGGTGACTTTGATTGGGGTCACTTAATAATAGATTGACTTCTTGAATTCGGTTTTCAATTTGTTTTATTTCAATAAATGTCTCTGATATTACATCAACGACCGTCATATTCTCGTTATGATCAGGCATTTGTGACAAATAACCAATTTCAGCATCCTTTTTAAGAAAGATTGAGCCTGAATCTGGATGATCGAGCCTGCTTAATAGCTTAAATAAAGTTGTTTTGCCGGAACCATTCTGACCGACGATTCCGACACGATCTTGTTCATGTATCTCAAAAGATATATTTTTTAATATTTCGTTTCCGCCGTACATTTTTTTTACATTTTGAACAGTGCAAATAATCATCTTTCATTTCTCCTTTTATATAAATGCCACTGTCCTTTTTTTATAAAAAAAACCCATGAGCAAACATACCTGCCCATGGGTTCACGTCTATTAAAAAGGATAGGGGTAAGGTTACTTAGCGATGTACGTTATGTGATTAACTGGAAATGGACAGACTCCACCAATTTTTAAAAACTTGTACGTAATTGCGCGGAAAACGACCAACCAGTTAAACATTTGTACACCTTTAAGCATGCCTTACACCTCCTTTTTTTATGATTTTGAATTTAGAAAATATTCTAGTTATATTATATGCTAACCTATCGTATTGTGCAAATAGGAAAAATATTTTAAGAATCCGTTAGAAAGCAGGTAAACTTGCTATTTTTGTCGAAATAGTTTTAAATATTTATATAATTCTGAAAAAAAGGGTGTGTCACATGAAGGTAAAATCCAACTATCTCTCCAAATCTAAAGTAATGTATGTAACAGAAAATATGTCGATCAGCGAGGCTCGCTATACGATTATACAGTCAGGCTATCGCTGTATACCCGTGTTGGATGAAAAAGAAGAAAAGTTTGTAGGCCTGCTCTTTAAAGAAACTACATCAGATTATATCATTGATAATGTGGGTTCTGTAAAAGATTATGTTAGTAGAATTGTAGAAGAAAAAGACGCTTATATTCATGAGAATACGGCTTACTTTAAGGTTCTCTTCTCTATCCGCCGCTTGCCTTTTATGGCGGTTGTAGATGACAATCACCATTTCTTAGGTATTATCACACATTCTAAAGTAATGGATATTTTAGAAGACTCCTATGGAATTAAAAAAGGCGGCTACTCTTTAACGGTATCTACAACTGAAGGAAAAGGATCATTAAGGAAGTTGTTTACCGCACTTCATGAAGATTACAATATTGAAGGTGTTTTCACACAGGATGCGGGTAAGCAGTTTTTACGACGTGTTGTTATTACATTCAATGAAAGTGTCTCCCGTAAAGAGATTGATGAGATTGTACACCGTGTAGAGGCAAACGGATTTAAAGTAGCAGACATTGAAGATTTAAGAACATTTACAAGCGTCCAATAACATACAAAAACGTTCCCTGCTACCGGGAACGTTTTTTTTGTTTTACTTCACTTCTTGCGGAACTGATAAACCCAGACCTTCTGCAACACGAGTTCCGTATTCAGGGTCTGCTTTATAAAAATGTTGAATTTGACGGAGTTTGATCTCAACACTATCAACAGGCTTCATTGCCCCAACGATCGTCTCTACAAGACGTGTTTGTTCTTCTTCGCTCAATAAGCGGTATAGATCTCCAGGCTGTGTATAATGATCGTTATGATCATAGCCTGCGCTATCGGCAACCCCTGAAACAAGGAATGCTGCTTGTTTATGTTCGTGAGATTCTTTTGGTCCCTCGTAGCTATTCGGCTCGTAATAAACAGAGTTCCCTCCATTATTGTCAAATCTCATCTGGCCATCACGCTGGTAATTGTTTACTTCGTTACGCGGACGATTTATCGGCAATGCCTGGTGGTTGGCACCTACTCTGTATCGGTGAGCGTCGTGATAAGCAAATAAACGGCCCTGAAGCATTTTATCAGGGGACACATCGATTCCTGGTACCAATGTTCCCGGAGAGAACGTAGCTTGTTCTACTTCGGCAAAATAATTTTCAGGATTTTTATCTAATACCATTCGGCCAACTTCAATAAGCGGATAATCTTTTTGAGACCAGACTTTTGTTACATCGAATGGATCGAATCGATAGGTGTTCGCATCTTTTAGCGGCATGATTTGTACGTATAACTTCCAAGCCGGAAAATCTCCTTTTTCGATGGCGTTAAAAAGATCTTCTGTATGATAATCTGGGTTTTCACCTGCGATCTTTGCAGCTAATTCATTTGAAAGATTTTGTACTCCTTGTTCTGTTTTAAAGTGATACTTTACCCATACGCCATCTCCTTCAGCATTTACCCATTTAAACGTATGGCTGCCGAATCCGTGCATGTGACGGAAAGTAGCCGGAATTCCCCGATCAGACATTAAAATTGTAACTTGATGAAGTGATTCAGGTGATAATGACCAGAAGTCCCAAATCGCATTAGGGTTTTTCAAATGAGTTTGTGGATGCCTCTTTTGTGTATGGATAAAATCTGGGAACTTAATCGCATCCCTTATAAAGAACACAGGCGTATTATTTCCTACTAGGTCGTAGTTTCCTTCTTCTGTATAAAATTTTACAGCAAATCCCCGTGGATCACGCACAGTATCAGCCGAACCATTTTCTCCAGCAACGGTAGAAAAACGAACAAACAATGGTGTTCTTTTGCCTACTTCTGATAAGAAGTTTGCTTTTGTATATTTTTTTATGTCATTTGTTACTTCAAAATAACCGTGTGCTCCTGCCCCTTTTGCGTGAACTACCCGTTCAGGCACACGCTCTCTGTTAAAATGGGCAAGCTTTTCCAAAAGGTGAACATCTTGAATTAATGTTGGTCCGCGTGATCCAGCAGTCATGGAGTTCTGGTTGTCCCCTACAGGAGCACCCCAACTTGTTGTAAGTTTAATTTTCTCGTTACTCATACGAATCACCTCATATTCTTTTTTAAGTACATTTTTAATGATATCACTTCTCAATGTATAATCAATACTTTTTTATAATAATTCTAATATGAAAAATGTTATAATCTGTCGAACTGTGAAATGTACATAAAAAAGCCTGCATTTTATATGCAGACTTTCAAAGGTATTCTTTTAATATAAATTCTCTTGATTATGCTTGAGATAGTTTATTGAGCTGATCAAAAAAAGACGGATAAGACACAGCGATAGCTTCACTTCTTGAGAGTGTTGTTTCCCCTTCTGCTATACATGCAGCAATACTCAGCATCATTCCGATTCGGTGATCTCCATAACTTTGTACAGAAGCACCTTTTAATAAGGATTTTCCATTGATGATCATCCCATCCTCAGTTGCTTCAATATCTGCTCCCATTTTCTTCAGTTCGTTGACGACTGTTGCAATACGGTCTGTTTCCTTCACACGCAGTTCATGTGCATCCTTTATTATGGTCTCTCCCTCTGCTTGTGTGGCTGCAAGGGCAATGATCGGAATCTCATCGATCAAACGTGGAATAAGATCTCCTTCTATGACAGCCCCTTTTAAGGAAGACGTTTTTATGATTAAATCTCCATACGGCTCTGACGCTTCATCATTGACATTTTGATACGTAATATCAGCACCCATATCTCTTAAGACATCTAAAATTCCTGTACGTGTTGGATTTAATCCGACCTTCTTTAACGTAATAACGCTATTTGGAATGATTGCACCTGCTACTAGGAAAAAGGCAGCTGATGAAATATCCCCAGGCACCTCAACATGTGTTCCTTTTAGTTCCTGTCCGCCTGCAACCGAAACTGTTAAACCCTTCTCATCTACTTCAACACCAAACGCTTCAAGCATTCGTTCTGTGTGATCTCTAGACTTTGAAGGTTCTGTTACATAGGTCGTTCCTTCCGCTTTCAGACCTGCTAGAAGAATGGCAGATTTCACTTGTGCACTTGCAATCGGTGACGGATAATGAATGCCTTTCGTTCTTCCGCCTTGGATGTGGAGGGGAACTTTATTGCCAGAATCATTCCCCTCAATCAAAGCTCCTATCTGTTTTAATGGTTTTGTAACGCGGTTCATCGGTCTTTTTGCAATGGACTCATCGCCAGTAAGTACTGAACGAAATGTTGTATTAGCTAATATTCCCATCATAAGCCGAATCGTTGTACCTGAATTCCCAACATAAAGTTCTTCAGATGATGGCTGTAAACCTGTGATCCCTTTTCCTTCTACGGTTACTTTATCATTATCTTGCTGAATGTTTACACCTAGCTTCCTGAAACAAGAAATGGTGCTTAAACAATCCTCACCAGTCAGGAAACCATTTATTGTAGTCTTACCATCTGCAATTGAACCAAACATGACAGCTCTATGAGAGATCGATTTATCTCCAGGCACTTTGATTGCTCCAGTTAAACTTTTTATAGGAGTTAAATGTTTTTCCATGACGAGTGCCTCCTTCTATAACGTAATTTGAGTTAAAAAATTTTCATTCTTTAATATATCTTGGGCTTTGTCCCGGTCGTCTTCGTCCTGAAAACTTAATCGTAGAACCCCATATAGACCTTCTCGAACTTCTAGGATCGTAAGGTTTATAATGCTGATCTGTGACTCAGCTAATACGGCGGTGACATGTGATAGAGCTCCAACTCGATCTTGGATATCAACATATAGGTCTGAAAAAGGGTGAATGGCCCCTTTCAACCGTACAGGTAATTGATCACGAAACGCTTTGGCTCCATCAAAGTATTCGAAAAGTTCTAATGGGTCTCCCTTTTCTACAAACCGAATCACTTCATCCATTTCGTCCTTCCACTCATTCAACAGAAGGAGAAGATGTGATTTGTTCTGACTAACGATATCACTCCACATTTTGGGGGAACTTGAAGCAATCCTCGTTATATCTCGAAAACCGCCTGCTGCAAGCTGCTGGATCAATGGATTTTTAACAGCGTGATTCTGAGCCAGTCTTACAAGGCTAGATGCAATCAAATGCGGAAAATGACTTACGATCCCAGTCAGAAAATCATGCTCGTCCGGGTCAGCGACTAAAAATTTTGCACGCGTTCCTCTTAGCCAGTTCTTAGTTTCATCAATATCTATTTCTGAAGTAATTGAGTTTGGAGTCAGAAAATAAAAGGCATTTTCAATCAGATGTGCTTTTGCACTTTCTACACCCGTTTTATGTGATCCAGCCATTGGATGACCGCCAATAAAACGAATACTTTGTTTAGCCATGTTTTCTGCCTCATTCATTATCGCTTTTTTGGTACTGCCTACATCCATCACGAGAGCTTTTATAGTGGGCCGGATGGAAGCTAGACGCTTCATGACCTTTAGCGTTTCTTCTACCGGTGTTGCAATGATGATAAGGTCAACGGTACTTGCTATCTGGGAAAAATCAGTTACAGCCTCATCAATAACACCTAAGTTTACAGCTGTTTGTGTGTTATCAGCATAAACGTCATACCCAAAGATCGTTGCTTCGTGTTCTTTTTTTATGGCTAGAGCGATTGAACCGCCGATCAATCCAACTCCAATAAGTAAGACGTTTTTCATGTAATAAAGCTCCTTTTTACTTCTCTTCAAAAAAACAAGTTAATTTCTCTTCTAATTCTTCTGCCTCATAGGATGATAGATACGGCTTTTCTAGTCTATCTAAGAGAACCATTTGTATGGTTCCTTTTTCAGCTTTTTTATCTTTCTTCATTCGGTTGATAAGCGAAGGGATGGATAAATGCTTTGGCAGCGGTGGATATCCTAGTGTATTCAACCACTTCTTTAATTCAATGGCGATGTGAGCTGTTTCTTTCTTTAAAGATAGTGCAAAAAGCATGCCGTGAGCTACCGCTTCACCATGTGTGATCCCTTTGTATCGAACTTCACTTTCAATGGCATGGCCAAGTGTATGACCAAAGTTTAAATAAGCCCTAATGCCTTTTTCTTTTTCATCTTCTGTAACGATATTGTTTTTTATCTCAATTCCTCTAATAAGGGCTTGAAGCAAGTGCTCACCTTTTAAATCATCGATCGTGCAGATGTTTTTACGAAGCATTTTGTATAGATTTTGATCTGCTATCAGTGCATGCTTGATCACTTCTGCAAACCCTGATCTCTTTTCATGTTCAGGCAAGGTTGATAGGTACTCAGTTGAGTAGATGACTGCTTCAGGCTGGTGGAAAACACCTATCATATTCTTGCCTTCCGGGTGATTGATGCCAGTCTTCCCACCGACTGCACTATCATGAGCGAGAATAGTAGTTGGTATTTGGATAAAGCGTATACCTCTCATGTAAGTGCCAGCTACAAAGCCTGCCAAATCACCTATCATACCGCCGCCGAGAGCCAATATAACAGATGTACGATCGAGCCCTTTTGCTAGGGCAAAACTCTGACACGCAAAATAGTTTTCAAACGATTTTTGATCATCACCTGCTTGAATTTGTATAACCTCATAAGGGTAAGAACTTTCGATGGCTTGTTGAACGTCATCGAGATATAGTGCCCCTACATTTTCATCCGTGATGATTAATAGGTTCTTAGGTGATGGTTTTAGATTTCGCAAAACACTATGAAGCTTATTAATTGCGTTTGGACCTACAAAAACAGGATAGTTTTTTGAAGGTGTTGTAATTTGAATTGTATTCATTTAAAACACCCTTGCACGCTGTTGGTGCTGAATGATATTCTTCTTGATCACTTCCATGTTATCTTGGCCGAATTGACTGACAAGTGCTCGTGCTAGCTCCCATGCAACGACTGATTCAGCTACTACACTAGCTGCTGGTACTGCACAGCTATCAGATCGTTCAATACTCGCTGCAAAGGCTTCTTTTGTTTCAATATCAACACTTTGAAGCGGCTTATAGAGTGTTGGGATCGGCTTCATCACACCGCGCACTACGACCGGCATTCCTGTTGTCATTCCGCCTTCAAATCCACCTGCGTTATTCGTTTTTCGTGTATAGCCGTTTTCAATGTCCCACGCTATCTCATCGTGTACTTCGCTTCCTGGCTTTCTAGCAGCCTCAAAACCAATGCCGATCTCAGCGCCTTTAAATGCGTTGATGCTCATGATGGCCGCAGCTAGTTTGGCATCAAGTTTGTTATCGTAATGCGTGTAGCTTCCTACTCCAACAGGCATACCTTCTGCAATAACTTCAACAATTCCACCAATAGAATCACCGTTTTCTTTTGCAGTGTCAATCGCTTCCATCATGATTTTCTCTGCTTTTTGATCCAGACATCTAACCGGCGACGCTTCTGTTTTTTCACGAAGTTCGTTTAAGGACTCATATGTGAGGTGCTCTGCTTTAACACCGCCAATCTCAAGAACATGTCCTCCCATTTCGATACCAAGTTCTTTTAAAATCTTTTTTGCTACTGCCCCAGCTGCTACTCTTACAGTTGTTTCACGTGCTGACGATCGTTCTAGAACATTTCTCATATCCCGGTGATTGTATTTAATCGCTCCGTTCAAATCTGCATGCCCTGGGCGAGGTCTTGAGATGACACGTTTTACTTCAGCGTTCTCATCCTCGAGGGGGTCAGCTCCCATAATTTTTGTCCAATGGGTAAAGTCTTTGTTTTCAACTACGAGTGTGATGGGTGATCCAAGTGTCACTCCATGACGTACACCGCTTAAGATCTGAACCTGATCTTTTTCAATCTGCATTCGGCGTCCTCTTCCATGTCCTTTTTGTCTTCTGGCAAGCTCTTCGTTTATGTCTTCAGCTACTAGAGGCAAACCTGCTGGTACACCTTCAATGATTGTTGTAAGTTGAGGGCCGTGCGATTCCCCCGCGGTTAAGTATCTCATTTTCTATTCCTCCTGTTTGCCTGTTTTGTTGTACAAAAAAATCCCTGCTAATAAGCAGGGACGAATTGATTCGCGGTACCACCCTGACAGCAAAGACTAAAGCTTTGCCACCTTCATTGTCATAACGGAAATTATCCGGCTTTTATAAAAAAGCATGCTCAAGAATTGTAATTCGTGAATGGCTGTGTACTGATTTGCACCACCATCAGCTCTCTAATAACAGGGAACCATTCCACTACTGTTGTTCTCTCATTGCGATTTAAATTATAAAGTTATAGACAGTTTTAACACGTTGAAGTGCTATTGTAAAGGAAATTCATTCATTTTTCTTAAAATTTACAATACCTACATCTATATGTCAAAAATGCGAAAAAAGGAGTCGAAATTATTTAAAAACTTTTTTTGAATAAGTACTTGACATTCTTTTGAAATCCCTTTAAAGTTACAAACAATACTTTATGAGACACACGCTTTAAAGCGCGAAAGTGTCTATGTGCTTATGTATATAAAAAGCCTATGAGCGGCGGCGAGATAGGAACTAATGACGCTAGTACAATTTGGGGAGGAACCGCACATGTCAAACGAGTTAGAAGTATTACGAAAGCAGATGGATGAAATTTCTTTAAAGATTTTGGAGCTATTAAATGAGCGAGGCAATGTCGCACAGCAAATTGGGAAGCTAAAAGAAATGCAAGGAGTAAAACGATTTGACCCTGTAAGAGAAAGAGAGCTGTTAGATCTAATTGCTTCTCACAATGATGGTCCTTTTGAAACTTCAACTGTACAGCATATCTTCAAGCAAATTTTCAAAGCAAGTTTAGAACTGCAAAAAGATGATAATCGAAAAGCGTTGCTGGTATCTCGTAAAAAGAAACCAGAAGATACAATTGTAAATGTAAAAGGTGAAAAAATTGGTGATGGCAATCCTCACTTCATCATGGGACCTTGTGCAGTGGAAAGCTATGAACAAGTGAAACAAGTTGCAGAAGTTATTGCAGAAAAAGGGTTAACTTTAATCCGAGGCGGAGCATTTAAACCGCGTACGTCTCCTTACGATTTCCAAGGACTAGGCCTAGAAGGATTAAAAATATTGCGTAAAGCTGCTGATGAACATCAGCTTGCGGTAGTAAGTGAGATTCTAAATCCAAACGATATTGAAATGGCTTTAGATTATGTGGATGTAATTCAGATTGGTGCACGTAATATGCAGAACTTTGATCTATTAAAAGCAGCTGGTGCTGTAAACAAACCCGTATTGCTGAAACGCGGACTAGCCGCTACGATTGAAGAATTCATGTACGCTGCTGAATACATTCTGGCTCAAGGCAACTCTCAAGTTATTCTTTGCGAACGCGGTATCCGTACTTATGAGAGAGCAACCCGTAATACACTTGATATCTCAGCGGTTCCTATTCTTAAAAAAGAAACACATCTGCCAGTAGTTGTTGACGTAACACATTCAACCGGAAGAAAAGATCTTCTCCTCCCTGCCGCTAAAGCAGCGATGGCGATCGGTGCTGATGCGGTCATGGCTGAAGTTCACCCTGACCCAGCTGTAGCGTTATCCGACTCTGCACAGCAGATGAACATTCCGGAATTCCATGAATTCATGGACGCGCTGTTAAATAAAGAAAAAAAGAAAATACATTCTTAATAAATAGTGAAAGTTATTTAAGCCTGGCTCTTAGAGTCAGGCTTTCTGTGTTTCTGCTTAGCCTTCGAAATACTCTTTGTAGTACCCGCCTACTTTACCCGTGTTATCAATAACGAAATAAAACTCTTCAGTTTCATTTTTTAACTCGTATGTTTTACCCGTAGTTAATGCTCGGTTAACCAAATATTTTTTTGCTTCTGTATGTACACATTTAATTTCGCGGATCGTTGGTCTGTTCGCCCACTCTAAATGAATCATGATGTCTCTCTCCTTCTCTTTACAGATTCTATTTGTTAAATCATAATGTCTCACCATGTTTTATGTCAAATTCATTTTTTATGCGAGATGCTTCTCTAGTATTCCGTCAATTCTATGGGTTACTATGATATGGAACATTATTTTCTTAGAAATGGAGATCTACATATATGAAAGCATTAGTATTTAATACGTTTGGCGGACCAGAAGTATTGGAATACCGTGAAATTAATGACCCTGTGTTTGGGCCACGCGATATTTTGTTAGAAATGAAAGCAATTGGCTTAAACTTTGCTGACATTTATAGAAGAAAAGGAAACTATCATCTAGAAGGACAGCCACCCTACATTCTTGGATATGAAGGTGCTGGAATTGTAAAAGAAGTTGGAAGTCATGTAGAAGGCGTGTCAGTTGGAGATCGAATCGCTTTTGCAGATGTGCCAGCTGCTAACGCAGAGCTGGTTGTTGTGCCTAGTGATAAAGCAATCCCTATTCCTGAAGGTGTGACTTTTGAATCAGCAGCTTCCCTCTTGTTACAAGGTCTTACGGCACACTATTTAACAAAAGACAGTTTTTCAATTAAAAATGGTGATGTTGTACTTGTTCATGCTGCCGCTGGCGGTGTAGGACAGCTATTGATTCAAATCATCAAGTTGTTAGGCGGTGATGTTATCGGATTGACTTCCTCTGAAGAAAAACGTCAAACAGCACTTTCGGTCGGTGCTGATTCGGTATATCTCTATAATAATAATTGGAAAGAGTCCATAATGGAATTTACATCAGGAAAAGGTGTAGATGTTGTTTATGAATCAGTGGGTTCTACAATAATGGATAGTTTTGATGTAACACGAATCGGAGGAACGGTGGTATTTTTCGGCATGGCAGGCGGAGATCCTGTAAAAATTGATCCTCGGATGTTAATGGATACGTCTAAAACGTTAACTGGCGGCGACTTATGGAATGTGCTAACCTCTCTTGAGGAACGTGTAAACCGTTCGCGTGAGTTGTTTCAATGGATTAAGGACGGCCATTTGAGGATTGCTCATACTTTGTTTCCGTTGAGTGAAGGCGCAAAGGCCCATGAATTCCTCGAGAGCAGAAAAAGCACAGGGAAGATTTTGCTGATTCCTTCATGATAGAATTTGGGGTGGCTGCAAGTTGCAGCTGCTTTTTTTGCAAAATAGTTGTAAAGTGCAAATAATATACGTTCGGATTTGTTAGTTTTCACAAGTATAATTATTTGCAAAATGCAAGTATAGGAGTTTAAAGTAAGCTGGCAATGGTTACACTCCCAAAAGCGAGCCAATCGTTTATTTGATTAGAATAATATTATGTTAAGTCGTTTGAGTGACCTATTTAGGAAGCGGGATTTGGTAGGCTGCTGAATTTGTAGTTCGGAGTGGGCTTTATATCCATAGATTTTAAGATTTTTTTCATTGTGGTAGAAGAATCTAGGTGTAAGAACTTTCTTAGGTCACGGTTTTTAACCTTAACATCAAACAAGAGCGCGTAATCTTGAATCGCCTTCACATGAGCTTCTTTTGATTTCTTAAAGCATGATGTGCAAAACCATGTTCCTCTTTTACGAATCATCGGCAAGTGATCGCAGAATGGATAAATAACTCCCGTCTGTATATCGGCCGAATGAAGGTGGTCCCTTGACGTACGCCAAGATTCCGATTCATCATTACAATCACCCCGCCAGCGACACTTCCACAACAAATCAAAAAACACCCCCTGCCACAGCAGGAGGTGTATCAAACTACATCATTAACTCATTAACCTTCTAAAAGAAGTGACTCTGGATCTTCAAGAAGTTGCTTAACTGTCGTTAAGAAGCTTACTGCTTCTTTTCCGTCGACGATACGGTGATCGTAAGAAAGCGCGATGTACATCATTGGACGATTTTCCATGCGCTCTTTATCGATGGCAACCGGTCTCCATTGGATCGTATGCATTCCTAAAATCCCAACTTGAGGAGCGTTTAGGATTGGTGTAGAAAGCATTGAACCAAAGATTCCGCCATTCGTGATTGTGAATGATCCGCCTTGAAGATCTTCTAATGACAACTTCTTAGAACGTGCCTTCTCAGCTAAGTTTCCAATCTCTTTTTCGATGCCAGCAAAGCTTAGACGATCAGCGTTTCGGACAACCGGTACGACTAGTCCTTCTTCAGCGCCTACTGCGATACCGATATCGTAGAACTTCTTAAGAACCATCTCATCGCCTTGAATTTCTGCGTTAATCGCTGGGAATTTCTTTAACGCGCCAACTACAGCTTTGGTAAAGAACGACATGTATCCTAATTTAACACCATTTTGTTCATAGAACTTGTCCTTGCGGCGAGCGCGGACTTCGTTGATCGCAGTCATATCCACTTCGTTGAACGTTGTTAACATCGCAGCTGTTTGTTGAGCTTCAACTAAACGTTTAGCGATCGTTTGACGTCTGCGGGACATCTTTACACGCTCAACTGGCTTTTCAGGGTTAACCACTTCAACAGAAGCAGCCGGCTTAGAAGCTGGTGCTGCTGGCTTAGTAGAGCTTACAGCTTTCTCACTGCTTCCACCTTCGGCATGACGCTTCACATCTTCCGTACGAACGCGTCCAAGAGGATCGCGTGCGCTTACTTCAGAAAGGTCGATGCCTTTTTCACGAGCAAGCTTGCGTGCAGCTGGAGAAGCGATCGGACGATCAGAAGCTTTTACTTCTTCTTCTGCGGAAGCTTTTTCTGTAACTTGCTCTTGTTTTTGTGCTTCTGGAGCAGCTTTTTCCTCTGTTTTTTCTTCTGCAGCTGGCTCAGAAGCCTCAGAAGCATCACCATCAACGATTGAGGCGATGATATCTCCAACAGAAACTGTATCGCCAGGCTCAACTTTGATGTTCTTTAAAATACCATCACGTTCAGCGCTGATCTCGATGTTTACTTTATCAGTTTCAAGTTCTACTAGATCTTCACCTTTAACAACTGCTTCGCCTTCTTTTTTAAGCCACTGTGCTACTGTACCTTCTGAAATAGATTCGGCTAATTCCGGAACTTTAACGTCAAACATGTTCACGGCCTCCCTCTCGCGATTGAATGTCTAGTGCTAATGATGTTTGGATAATTTGTTCTTGTTCTTTTTTGTAGATGTCTGGCTCCCCACCAGCTGTACTTGAACGTTCTTGTCTGCCGATATATGAAACATGTGCTCCTTTTGGTGCAACAGCACGAAGTTTCGGTTCGATATACAGCCATGAACCCATGTTTTTCGGTTCTTCTTGTACCCAGATCAAGTCTTCTACGTTTGGATATTCTTTAATCAGAGCTGTCATCTCTTCTTCAGGGAACGGATAGATCTGTTCAACACGTACAATATGCAATTCCGTTCTTTCGATTTGATCTTGCTCTAATGCTTTTTCAAGATCGATCGCAATTTTACCTGAGCATAAAAGAAGCTTCTTCACTTTTTCTTTGTCCTTGCCAAGACCAGGCTGCTCTAATAATGGCATAAAATGGTCGCTCTCAAATGCTTCCGGTAATGATGCGACTTTCGCATCACGAAGCAGGCTCTTTGGTGTCATAACAACCAACGGACGAACTTCATCCATGGAAAGAAGTTTTGCCTGGCGTCTTAACAAGTGGAAGTATTGTGATGCTGTACTTACGTTCGCTACTGTCCAGTTGTTTTCTGCCCCAAGCTGCAAGAATCTTTCTAAACGTGCACTCGAGTGTTCAGGTCCTTGACCTTCATATCCATGTGGCAGAAGCATAACCATACCGGATTTTTGGCCCCACTTTGCGCGTCCTGCTGATAAGAATTGATCGAACAGAACTTGAGCAACGTTTGCAAAATCACCGTATTGTGCTTCCCATATAACTAGCGTTTCAGGTGCGAACACATTATAGCCGTATTCAAAGCCAACGACTGATGATTCTGAAAGAGGACTGTTATGAATCGCAAAAGAAACATCAATATCATCCATCGCGTGCAATGGAGAGAACTTCTTGCCGCTTTCGCTGTCATTCAAAACAAGGTGTCTTTGCGCAAAAGTACCACGCTCAGAGTCTTGCCCTGTTATACGAATCGGTGTTCCATCTTTAAGAATGGAAGCAAAAGCTAATGATTCAGCCATGCCCCAGTCGATCTTTTCACCCTGGAATGCTTTGCGTCTGCGCTCTAGAATTCTTTGGATCTTAGGGTATACATTAAAGTCTGCTGGGAACTTCAGCATGTTTTCCGTAAGCTCCTGAAGATCGGTCACAGAAATTGTGGTATCGATATCAGGAAGGGCTTTTGATAAAGGATCCGGAAGTCTAGTGTCTTCCAGTTTGAATTTCTCTTTACGGCCATGTACTTTTTCATACTCAGTTTGATGTTTTGTTAAAACATCTTCCTCAATGGCAGTAACTTCTTTTTCTGTAATTACGCCTTCTTTAACAAGCTGTTTAGCATAAACAGTTCGGACCGTAGGATGGCTGTTTACTTGCTTATACAATTTAGGCTGTGTTGCAGAAGGATCGTCCATCTCGTTATGTCCGAAACGGCGATAGCCAATAAGATCGATTAGTACGTCTTTTTGGAACTTTTTACGATATTCATAAGCTAGGTGAACCGCTGCGATACAAGCTTCAGGATCATCAGCATTTACGTGAATGATCGGAATCTCAAATCCTTTTGCAAGGTCACTCGCATACTTAGTTGAACGGGAATCTCCGCTGTCTGTTGTAAATCCTACTAAGTTGTTTGCGATGATATGAAGTGTTCCGCCTGTCTGATAGCCTCTAAGTCGGCTTAAATTCAATGTTTCTGCAACAATTCCTTCACCAGGAAAAGCCGCATCCCCATGGATCAGAATTGCGAATGCCTTTGATGTGTCTTGAACAGGATAGCCTTTGCTGTCGCGAGTTTCTTGAGCAGCTCTTGTATATCCTTCAACAACTGGATCCACATACTCTAAGTGACTTGGATTGTTCGCTAATGAAATTTTGATCTTGTGTGTTTGATCTGTTTCCACTAGACGACTTGCACCAAGGTGGTATTTTACATCCCCAGTCCAGCCAAAGTTAATTCCTCTAGAACCTTCAGAAGGAATTAGCTCTTTATTTGGAGAATGGTGAAATTCAGAGAAAATCAATTCGTACGGTTTACCAAGGACATGAGCAAGAACATTTAAACGTCCTCGGTGAGCCATTCCGATAAGAGCATGTTCAGCTCCATCGCGGCATCCTTCTTTCGCAGCTTCATCGAGCATCGGTACAAGCATGTCAACGCCTTCAATGGAAAAACGCTTTTGTCCGACAAACGTTTTGTGAAGGAATTTCTCGAACCCTTCTACTTCTGAAAGTCGGGTTAAAAGGTTCTTCTTGTCTTCTGCTGAAAACTTAGGATAATGCTGGCTTGTTTCCACCATGGTGTTCAACCATTGGCGCTCCTCAGTCTCATGAACATGACTAAACTCATAAGCTATCGTCTTCGTATACACTTCCTGCAGCATTTGAATCGCTTGCCAGCCATCTTTTACGCTTGATGGCGCCTCTTTCCAAATAAAGGAAGGTGGTATCGCTTTCAAATCTTCAATCGATAAATTAAATTCTTTCGGGTCAATATGGTGGTTGTCTTTAGGAAATTCCCCAACTGGGTATAAGTTAGCTGCTAAGTGACCGTAAGTGCGAATATTTTCTGCTAGTTTCAATGCAGCCGCCAATTTCTCTAAATCCATTCCATCAATGCTCTGTGCAGTACGTTGATTTGATTCAGAACCCTCACTTGGAGGACCCCAAGCATCAAATTTTTCTTTGAATGAACTGTCAACAGATTCCGGATCCACGCTATATTGATCATATAGTTCAAGGACATAAGCCAAGTTTGGACCGCTCAGTCCTTGCCAAGGATTTTCTGATTTGGAACGTTGATGACTCATCTTTTGTTCCCTCCTGCTTCCCTTTGTAAGTATTGTGCTGTTGCTGTTAACAGGTGATTCATTATTTCTCGCCCTTGTAAATTCCCTATTTAAAGCGCTCTCAAACAATGAATGAAAAGAACCTTATCATTGATAAGGTTTCAACTGTAAGCAATGGTCATTGCCATTATACTATATTTTTGCAGAAAGTGAATTTTGTTTTTTACGATTTATGATATAATTTGCCCATTTTGTTCTACTGAAGGTAAAAATAAGGAGTGCAATCCAGATTAAAGTAAAAGAAATGATGTGTATCGTGCTAAATGTTTCATGGTACATAAAAACGCCTAAAAATAGCATGATGGTTGGTGCTATATATTGAAGAAAGCCGATCATCGTCATGGAGATCCGTTTAACTCCTTGTGCAAAACAAACTAAAGGTACTGCTGTGACCAACCCCGCTCCCCACAAAAGTAAAGTAGTAGCAGTGCCTCCTGAAACAAATGAAGCATCTCCGTTCCCTTGAAGAATAACTAAGTAGATAAATGCGAACGGAACAACAAACATAGTCTCAAAGGTAAGTCCAGATAACGAGTCAAAACTGCCCAGTTTTTTTGCAAGTCCGTATAGGCCAAACGAAAGAGCCAATAGAACAGCTACCCAAGGAAAATCCCCATACTGCCAAGTTAAAAGAAGAACACCTAAGGCTGCAATTATAAAGGAAATGATCTGCCAGCTGTTTAGTTTCTCTTTTAATACAACCATTCCTAAGATAACGCTCACAAGAGGGTTGATATAATACCCTAAACTTGCTTCAACAACGTGATCGGTGTTAACAGCCCAAATATAGATAAGCCAGTTACCACTAATTAATAATGAGGCTGCAAACACAGATAAAAACTGTTTTTTATCAG
Source organism: Fictibacillus barbaricus (assembly GCF_014635025.1). Lineage (GTDB taxonomy): Bacteria > Bacillota > Bacilli > Bacillales > Fictibacillaceae > Fictibacillus > Fictibacillus barbaricus. The sequence goes on from NZ_BMCE01000002.1 coordinate 202,468, forward strand.
AAAGAAGTATTTTAAAATCTCTTTTCAAGGCTTCCTGACGTTTTAAAATAACCATAACAGCCGACATAAGCAAGAAAGACCAAAAAATGCGATGCGCTAAGATTTCTCCTGAACCAACCGAATCGAGGGGTTTCCAATAAAGAGGAAGGAAACCCCATATTAAATAAGAAATAGCTGCATACCAAACACCTTTTGTATGTTCATTGTTTTTCTCCATTGTTAGCTCCCCGATTCCCTTAATAAGTTGAAGTTATAAGATTATATAACGGAACCGTAAACATTTACCACTAAGAGAACTTCAATTTATAAGAAAAATAACTACATTCGTTTTGGGGTTTGTATCCCTAATAATCGTAAGCCTTCTTTCAACACGGTCTGAATAGATGCACATAGAGCCAATCTTTGATTTGTCTCAGCACTATTTAAGATCTTTACGCTTGCATAATAGTGATTAAATTTATGGGAAAGCTTTAAAACATACTTTGATATTACAGAAGGTTCTTTGCGCTTAAATGCTTGTTCAACAACTCCTGGAAAATCATTTAAAACAGATAGTAGTTCCCAGCTTTCATCTCCAATAGAGAATTTAGCAGGCAGGTTCCACTCAAAGTTCCCTTTTTTAAGTAATGTCTCTATTCTGGCAGCTGTATATTGGACGTATGGTCCTGTATCTCCTTCAAATTTAAGCATCTGTTCAAGGGAAAATTCTACATCGTTTCCTTTTTCGTTTTTAAGATCATGAAAGATTACAGCACCTACCCCGACTTGTCGTGCTACTTCCTCGACACCGCTAAGTTCTGGGTTTTTTTCTTTAATATTCTGTTCAGCGAGCTGGATAGCTTCTAATAGAACGGTTTCAAGAAGTACGGTTCTTCCTTTACGAGTGCTCATCTTTTTCCCGTTCTGCAATATAAGTCCGAATGGCACATGGTGCATGTGATCAGACCATTCATATCCCATCTTGTATAAAACTCGTTTAACTTGTTCAAAATGCAGGGATTGTTCATGGCCCACTACATAGAATGCTTGATCAAATGAGTAAGTGTTCATTCTATAGATAGCGGCAGTAAGGTCGCGTGTAGCATAAAGAGTTGCCCCATCAGTCTTTTTGATCAAACATGGAGGCAGATCTTCTCCCACTTTAACAATTTGTGCACCTTCAGATGTTTCTAACAAATTCTTTTCCTGAAGTTCTTGAACGGTTGCGTCCATTTTGTCGTTAAAAAAAGCTTCACCGTTATATGAATCAAAGTGTACATCGAGCAGATCATAAATCTTTTGAAAGGCTTTTAATGATGCATCCTTAAACCAGATCCAAAGTTCTGTTGCTTGAGGGTCATGGTCTTCTAATTTTTTAAACCACAATCGTCCCTCACCGTTTAAGGAAGTATCTTTATCTGCTTCCTCATGAAAACGAACATATAGCTTTGTCAGCTCTTCAATAGGATTAGCTCTTACCTTTTCTTCTTCTCCCCATTTTAAATAGGCACAGATTAATTTCCCAAACTGTGTTCCCCAATCTCCGATGTAATTGATCTTCACCGTGTTGTAGCCGCATTTTTCGCTAATGGCTGCTAATGAGGAACCAATAACAGTTGAGCGCAAATGACCCATTGAGAATGGTTTAGCAATGTTTGGTGAAGAAAGATCAAATACGATAGTTTTTTCATTTCCAAAAGGATGATTCGCATAATTCTCTTTCTCATTTAATATCTTCAGTAAGAGTTCTGATGCAGCTGAATTTTTGTTGAAGAAGATGTTTACATAACCGCCAGCCGGTTCCATCCTCTCAAATTGGTCAGGAAGAGTGCCTGATGAAAGCTCTTTAGCAATTTCATGCGGTGCTTTTTTATAGATTTTGGCCAACTGGAAACAAGGAAACGCTAAATCACCTTGCTTTAATTGCTTTGGTTTTTCGATTAACCCTTCAATTTGTTCTAACGTTAACTCGTTTCCGATTTTTTTATTAAGAAAAGCAGCAAATTCTTTTTTCCCTTTCAATTTTTTCCCTCCCTAAATAAAAAAACCGTCTCTTCTAATTATAGAAGAGACGGATTAATACCGCGGTACCACTCTCATTGCCCTAAATAGGCCGCTTGATCTGTTAACGGGAAGCCCCGGTTTGCCCTACTCGAATTCAAGCAAACATTTCCAAAGTGCGCTTCGTCTGAAAGTTGGACCGGGCTCTCACCAACCCCCAGCTCGCTAAACCATACTAAACAGAGTACTCTCTTTTTCATAAATGTTCATTCATTTAGTTTTTCCATATTATATGAGGGCAATAAAGAAAAGTCAACTTATTCCTTATTATCTAAATCCAAGTAATCTCTCATTTTTTTAATATACCGTTTTAAACGGAACAACGTTTCTGTTCGAAGATATTTTGATGTGAATGCTGCTGAAATAGCAGCGACTGAAACAAATACCCCATGATCTGAGACTCTTACTGGAATAATTCCTGTAAAAATGGTTTCACCGCTGCTTTTATATAGAAGTTCAGTTGAAACAAGTACTATTTTTTCATCTGTTCGCTCCCCGGGCAGCACTGACTGAACTTCAAATAGAAATTGTACGCTCATAGTTTCTCCTTTACGTTAGTCTCATAGATTTTATGATATAATGCATTAGCTTGATTTGTCAGTACAAACCATAAAGGAAGTATGCAAATGATACAGACACATTCATTAAAAAGTAAATACAAAAACTTTCTGCGGTTAGTCGTTCCCGTTCTTATTACACAATTAGGATTGTACGCGATGAACTTTCTCGACACGGTGATGAGCGGTCGCTCGGGGGCGGATCAGCTTGCAGGAGTTGCCATTGGATCGAGTTTATGGGTTCCTGTTTTCACAGGTTTAAATGGAATACTAATGGCACTGACACCTATTGTTTCACAGCTTGAGGGAGCAAAAAATACAAAAAGCGTTCCAAAGTCCGTCATGCAGGCTGTTTATCTGTCAGTTATGATTTCAGTAATTGTCATATTACTAGGTTCATTGGTGTTAAATCCGATCTTAGAAGCCATGTCTCTGGACGCGGAAGTTGAAAAAGTAGCCAGAGGATATTTAATCGCTTTATCTTTTGGAATATTTCCACTTTTTTTATATGGTGCACTCCGATCCTTTATCGATGCCCTTGGTCAAACAAGGATAACAATGTTTATCACTTTGATCGGGTTGCCTGTCAATGCTCTATTCAACTACTTGTTCATCTTTGGTAAAGGCGGGTTTCCAGAACTAGGCGGTGTAGGTGCAGGTATCGCAACAGCCATTACGTATTGGGTAACTGCGATCATAACCGTACTTATCGTTTGTAACATGAACCCATTTAGAAGATATAAACTTTTCCGGACATTCTATAGGCCTTCCTTGAAAGCTTGGAAGGAGCAATTGAAAATTGGTATCCCGATTGGACTTGCCATCTTTTTCGAAGTGAGTATCTTTGCAGCTGTTACACTCTTAATGAGTGATTTCAATACGATCACCATTGCTGCTCACCAAGCTGCGTTGAATTTTGCCTCCTTTCTATACATGCTGCCGCTAAGTATTTCTTTTGCACTGACCATTGCTGTTGGATTTGAAGTTGGAGCTAAGCGATATAAAGATGCTGCACAATATAGTTATATAGGAATCATTACTGCTGTAGGTTTTGCATTAATACTCTCATCGCTTCTTATAATCTTTAATGAACAAGTAGCAAGTATTTATTCAAATGAGCCTGAAGTGATTAAGCTAACAACTTCTTTCTTATGGTATGCCGTGTTTTTCCAGCTAGCAGATGCCATTGGAGCTCCCATTCAAGGTGCTCTTAGAGGGTATAAAGATGTAAATGTGACTTTCATGCTTTCTTTTGTATCTTACTGGGTTCTTGGGCTTCCAGTTGGCTATTATCTAGCCAACTTTACTTCATTAGGTGCTTATGGTTATTGGATCGGTCTTATTTCAGGCCTAACTGCTGGAGCAGTAATCTTATTTGCCCGATTAAGATACATCCAATCACATTCCTATACCACTATAGAACAAAAATAAACCAGCCATCGGCTGGTTTATTTGCTTTCAAACAGAGCTAGATACTCTCCATATCCTTTTTCTTTTAATTGATCTTTTGGAATGAAGCGGAGTGCAGCAGAATTAATGCAATAGCGCAGTCCCCCTCTGTCCCTCGGGCCATCTGTAAACACATGTCCTAAATGAGAGTCGGCTTCTTTACTTCTTACTTCTGTACGAATCATACCATGTGACAGGTCTTCTTTTTCTTCAACTGTTGAGGAACGGACAGGTTTTGTAAAGCTTGGCCAGCCACAGCTGCTGTCGAACTTATCACGTGAGCTAAAGAGTGGTTCACCTGATACGATATCCACATAAATTCCTTCTTCTTTATGATCCCAAAACTCATTTTGAAAGGGCGGTTCTGTTGCATCGTTCTGGGTGACATTATACTGCATCGGACTGAGTGATCTAAGAATTTCTTGCTTTTGTTCTTCATCTTCCCAATGTGTTTTTATAAAGTTATCACGACCTGATCCTTGTCTATAACGTTTGTAATGAAAAGAATTCTTTTTATGATAGTCTTGATGATATTCTTCTGCTGCATAGAAGGTATCAGCAGGTAGAATCAACGTTGCAATAGGTTTGTTGAAGCGTCCGCTCTCCTCTAGCTCTTTTTTAGATTGTTCAGCTATAGCTTTTTGCTTTTCATCGTGATAAAAAATAGCTGTACGATAAGAGTCGCCACGGTCATAGAATTGCCCGCCTGGATCAGTCGGATCAATCTGTTTCCAATAAACAGACACAATTTTTTCATAAGATATGATCGAGGGATCAAAAGTAATCTGAACCGCTTCAAAATGTCCTGTTGTTTCACTGCACACTTCTTTATAGGTAGGATTTTCTTTGTGTCCGCCTGTATAGCCTGATTCAACTTTTATGATGCCGGGCCATTCTTCAAATGGTGTTACCATACACCAGAAGCAGCCTCCGGCAAAAGTAGCAATCTCATAGTTACTCATGAAATCAAACTCCTTTTTTACTATTTGTTTCATCATATAAGAATGTGAGCTAAATGCATAGGAAAAGGCACTTCTATCCTTATTCAGCCTTTTTTCATGATAGGACCTGCTGTCACAGGATTCTTTATCGGAGCTAATGGTTTATCCTTCTTTTGTTTACGGGTATTTTGCAGAAAGTAATAAAGTCCCGTTAAGACGATGGCACCGCCAAGCCATTGGGTAAATGATAAAGTTTCACCAATTAATAAGTATGCAAGCAAGGATGCTCCAACTGGTTCCCCTAATATGGCCATGGATATAGTCGCAGCTGTCACGTATTTCAACAGCCAATTGAATAGAACATGTCCAAATACGGTTGGAATGATGGCAAGCAATAAGAATATACCCCATTCTTTATCAGGATATCCGGTCATAGGTATTTCTAAAAAAATATTATATACTGCAAAAACAATGACTGCTGTTAGAAATACGATAAAACTGTAAAGAGTAGCCGGCAAAGTTTTTAAAAGTTTTTGGCCGATCAGCATATGAACAGCGACTACAATTGTTCCTAAGATGGATAATATGTCTCCTTGTATATGTTGGATGGAAATTCCTATGTCACCCCAGCCGATCATGATTGCGCCTGTTATAGCAACTATCATCCCGTTCATGGCAGCCTTTGACGTTTTTTCACGAAATGCTATATAGGCACCCACCATTACAAAAACAGGCTGAAGAGACAGAAGGATCGTTGAACTTGCAACGGTAGTTAATTTTAATGACCCCATCCAAAATAAAAAATGAAGAGCTAAAAACGTACCAGATAAAAATAATAGCACTGCATCTTTGTTTGAGATTTTTCTCATATAAGCAAATTGCTTCCACACAAAAGGAAGCATCAATAGCAATGTGAACAGTAGACGGTACATACCCTGTACGGATACTGGGGCTTGTGACCACTTAACAAAAATCGAAGAAAATGAAACAGCGATAATACCAATTACTAAAGGAATAAAAATAGGCATTTTTAGGGAATCGTTTTTCAAGTTGTCACCCTTCACTTTCTAGGCATATTTATGATATTATCAATAGTTATTAACAGACATTTTGCAATTAAAAGTTAAATTTAAGAAGGAGGATAAATATGAAAAAAAGATATCTCATATCCTTGCTTCTTTTGCTTATGGTGATTGGCACAGCCGGATGGTACTACTACCCACAGTATAAGATAAATCAGATTAAGAAAGAATCTGTTATAGATAAAAGAAGCAATGAAAAATCAAAACAGATCACATATCTAGATTATATAAAAAATAGCCCTGAATCTACTTATAATCATTTGGTCTTAGGCGATTCAGTCGCACAAGGCAGAGGATCTGAAGAAGGTGGATTCGCAAAAAAAGTTAATGAAAATCTGCAAAATTTAACAGGAAAAACTTTTATCCTCGAAAACCAAGGTGTTTCAGGTGCCACGAGCCAAGGATTAGTAAATCAACTCGAAATTCGAGCTGTTCAGGAATCCTTAAAAAAAGCAGATATTATTTCTATCAATATTGGCGGAAATGATATTGTCCAAATAGCAAAAGAAGAAGGTCCACTTAAAGCTATTCAAAGTTATGATGAAGTTAAAACCGATTATCAACAAAACTTGAATGATATTTTTGAAACTATCCGTACACATAACCCGGATGCCATTCTTGTTTTAAATGAACTATATAACGTTGTTCACTCAGAACAAAAATATTATCCTGCGACCGAAAAGCTTCTAAACGACTGGAACTTAATCGCATATGAAACAGCCCTTTCTTACAAACCAGCTCTTGTTGTACCCGTGAGCGAAGCTCTGCAAACAGAAGATATAGACAAATGGCTGTATGACTCCATCCACCCTAATGATGAAGGGTATACAAGAATTGCTGATAAGACCATCACTACTTTTCAAAATCAATCTTATAAAGAAGCACAATAAGCATCTGAGGAGCTGCAAAGTCTTTGCAGCTTTTCTATATTCCCGTTCCAATGGTTGATCTGAGGCAAAAAGTAAAAGGTAGTCGCTTCGTTTAGATTATTTAACATTCCGTTCGGATCATATAAGATAACCTGCTTCATATTTCCAAGCGCAATACCCATTTCTGTATGACAACCTTTTCCGCCAGGCAGAATGACAATGACTACGTCAGATTCCAAGACTGCTTCGTACTCTTTCACGCCAATTGTACATAAGTCTTCTTTGGTGACTGCTCTTTCATTTTGGGTCCAATCATAGGTAAGCTCCCACTCTAATTTTTCTTGAATTTCATATGTTAAATCTTTAACTACATCTTTGTTCTGAAAACCAGAGGCAATGTAAAATTTCATGTGAAGTACTCCCTTTTTTGACTTATGTAAAAATCATATTACAATCCGGTAATATTGAATATATAAACTTGCATCTTATTGTGAACATGTTAACATAGTACTTTCTATAAACGTAAAAAATTGAAAGAGGGGTTGCATGTTAAAATACAAAAACATAGCATTCATTGGAGCAGGATCTATGGCAGAAGCAATGGTGTCAGGATTAATTAACAAAGCAGAAATGTCGCCAGATCGTATTACTGCTGTGAACCATACCAATGAAGAACGAAGAATTGAACTTAGTAGTAAATACAAAATTCAGACTGTAGCTTTTGAAGAAATATCTTTAAGAAACAAAGATGTGATTATTCTTGCGGTAAAACCAAAACAAGCGGAAGCTGTTCTGCAGCGATTAAAATCCGTTCTTCAGGATCATCATGTAATTTTATCAGTACTAGCAGGGATATCTACTCGTTATATTGAGGAGATCCTTGAAAAACCTTTCCCAGTTATTCGCGTTATGCCGAATACATCAAGTATGATTGGTGAATCCATTACTGGAATTAGTGCCGGTAAGTATGTAGAAAATGATGATTTGGATTTAGCTCAAGAATTATCGAAAGCCATCGGTAAGGTAAAAATTATTTCTGAAAAGCAGATGGATGTTTTCACCGGCATAGCTGGAAGTGGTCCTGCCTACTTCTATTACCTCCTAGAACATATGGAGGATGCAGCAGTTGAATATGGTTTAGATCGTGAATTGGCGAGGGATATTGCTGCGCAAACATTGTATGGTGCAAGCAAAATGGTTATGGAATCCGACGATTCTCCAGCAGAGCTTCGGAAGAAAGTGACTTCTCCAAATGGTACAACAGCGGCTGGACTACAAGCCCTTAAAGAAAATGGAGGCGGAGATGCTATTGAAAAGGCTGTTAAAAATGCAGCTAGACGTTCAAGATCGCTGCGTAAAGAATTCGAGAAAGTACCCGCTTTATAATAAAGAGAGCACAAGCCTAAAAAGGCTTGTGCTTTTTTATTCTATTTCCTTAAAACCTAGTTCGAAAAGTGAGACCGCTATCACTTGATAGCCTCTTTTATTGGGATGGATCGTATCAAAACATACGAGCTCCTTTTCTCTACCCTTAAACACATCATAAAGATCTGCCACTTTAACATTAGGCATTCTTTCATAACTTTTTATATGTTCGTTAAACAGGTTAACCCACTTATTAGCTTTACTCCATCTAAAATAGGGATTATAAAGGGTACATATTCGTATAATAAAGGAATCCTTAGTATTTTTCTTGATTTTGAAGATTACCTTAAAAATTTTGGCAAGATTTTTTTTACACTGATCGAGTGCCTGATAAATAGGTTCCTCTTTTGAGGTTAGCATAAATTTAAATGCTGCTTGTATTAGGTCATTTCCGCCAGCAGTGATTAATATAATTTTAGATTTTTTTATAGATTTCCTTACTTGTTTATCTTTTAGAGAGTATAAAATCTCTTCAGAAGTCGTTCCAGTGACTGCATAATTATTTACAATGATTTGATTATTAAAAATATCCTGTGTAAACCCTACATATCTTCCTACATATCCTTTGCCAAAAACAGGTGCCCCTACTCCAACGGTTAAGGAATCACCTATTGCAGTTAATAGCCAATCGTATGACGTCTGGAACTCTGACATACATCCCTTATCCTCCTTTTCGGCACACACTCTATTTATAAAATATGATGTGAGAAAAATTTGGACAGGGCGTTTTCATCACTTCCTGTTAAGGATTATGTCCCTTTTTAGATAGTTGAATATATATATATGGAAACTATTTTGAGGTGATTTTTTTTGAAAGACAAATCTGTAAGAATGTTCCCCTACGGCGGATACGATCCATTTTCAACTCCTTCTACTAAGGGATATGCTGCTAGTCAGATAATGCCTGACAGACCGCCATACGCGCCTGCAACTCCTGCCCCAATGACGCAGCATCAATATTCACAAGGGTTTAACCAACCCTTCATGCCATATATGATGCCGATGATGCCACCGGGAGCTGTACCGCATCCAATAATGCCAGGTATGCCTTTGAATCAGATACATGGCCAAGGAAATCAAGGTATGCCCATGCATCCAAACAACCAGGGTTCTGCACTGGATTTCGGTAAAGTGATGGGCGGGGCAAACCAGTTTATGGGGCTTGCACAGCAAATGGGAAACATCCTTTCCTTCTTTAAATAGAAGCCTTTACTAAAGGTTTCTATTTTTTTTGTATAACCGATAATATTTTTTTATTAGATACGCCGATTCAATCTTGTGTAGGCCAGCCCAATAAGATAACCAAATGGGAGCAGCAGGTTTCACTGTTAATTTCATTTTTTGAAGCGTCATATCGTTTTCATTAAACCAATCAGATGAAAAAAAAGGTCCGTTATAATTTTGTTCCCATAATTGATCAAGATAAGGACTATATACTTTTTGATTCGATTTTGTTTTAAAAAAAGAAAGTTTTTCTTTTAAGTGTTCATTGTTCATTGGTTTTATAATAGTGAAAATATTTTTGTCATAATCAGTACGTGAACCAGTATGGGGATGCATTTGTGCAAAGTGGTAGACGGAATGGAAATTTGTAGATTTAAAGAGCAGTGCATATAAGTGTTGCCCCAACTGAATCCTTTGTTCTAGATTCTCGAATTTTTTCATCTTTTTTCCCACTGTGTACTTTAAAGGCAAGATAGGAAAAATGATTTGTGAGAGTTCAAGCCATTCTTGTATTCGATACGTAATTTTACCTAAAAGTCTTTTATACTCTATTGTCTGTACTAAGTTTTTCTCAATATGATTTTGTTCATTAATAATTTGGGCCACTGGCAATAATGGAGTATGATCACCTTGGAAAAACAACTCCCAAACACCTTCCATAAAAGCTGATACGTGAAAGTATCTACATAAATGAAACAATGATACTCCTCTTTTTTTGCTTTCTTCATACAGAAGTAATTGGGGGAACGCATCTTCAAAAATCATACTGTTCCCTTTTTCAAGCATAAGGTATAAGGCTTCTGAAAAAGTATCTTCAAGAATATGTGGCAAAAATTCTCCTTTAAGATCAGTCATAAAATATCCTGCATTTCTTGAGACCATGTGGGCTAAGAAAGACCATTCAATTTCTGGATGTTTATTAAAGAACGCTAAATAGGCGGCAGTTCGAGTAAGGTTATTCTTATTCTGCAATTGTGTTTCGGATTTAATCTTTTGTATTAACTCTTTATCTTTGTAGAAGCTGATAGAAATTCCTTTAGAGCGGCTAAAAATTTGCTTCCACTGAATTTGAAGTCTCCTTTTCTGATCCTCACTGACCTGCCATATTAAACGTTTCTTGCTTACTAAAAGAAAGGGGCGGAATAATAGTTCAACCGGAATGAGTGTTAATTTTGTAAATAACCTTTTTGAAGCTTGCAATGTTAACACCATCCTTTATCTCAATGTATGAAAACGAATAGGTTATAACACAAAAAAACACCCTTATTAAGTAAGGGTGTTCAAATAACTTATTTTGTTGCGACGCCACCAGACAATAAGAATTTCATAGCCTCTTCTGGTTTTATATCCAGCACCTTTACTCGATCCTTTGGCACTAAAAATGTAAAGCCTGCGATCTGAAAAGTTTGTGGGATATAGACCGCGACGTGATCAGATAACTCGTCACCTAGACTCCTTATGTCTTCTGTTGTTATAAAACCGATGCTTTTCATATTCAGTTCTGGATATTCGATCATTACAACGGTTGAAAACGATCTTTTTTCACCAAAAAGAGAATGAATGGTGTCTTTAATAACAGTATAGACCGTTTTAACAAACGGAGTTTTTTCTAAGATACGATCGATAAGTCTGAAGATCTTTCCTGAGATGTATTGGGTTGACATCCACCCTAAAACGGTAATAAGTACAATCGTTGTGATGAGACCGATTCCTGGAATATAGTCTTCTTTTAGTACATCCTTTAAAAGGTCGCCAAGTATGCTATCTAAGAAGCCGAAGATTTTATAGATGATGTAGACCGCTAAAACGATTGGCAGGATCGTCAACAATCCATTAATAAAGTATTTAAGTAACGTTTTCATGTTTTCCTCTATGATTCATTATGATCTTAATGCGGTTGTATTCTTTTCAATCTGTAATTTAAAGTTCTCTTGAAGCTTTAATGTTACTGGGCCAATCTGATAATTTTGTTCTTGAGTTCCTAGTAATCGAACAACAGGTGCTACTTCCATGGTTGTACTTGTAATAAATACTTCATCAGCATTCAATAGTTCCTCAACAGAAAACGATTTTTCCTCCACAGGAATTTGAAGTCTGTCTGCAATTTTTAAAACGATCTGTCTTGTGATTCCATTTAAGATCAAGTTTGTAGCAGGGTGTGTTTTAAGTGTTCCGTTCTTCACGATAAATACGTTTGAAGAAGAGCCTTCTGTTACAGTGCCATCTCTGTGCTGAATGGCTTCTTGACAATCATAGTCTGCTGCCTTTCTTTTTGCCATAACATTTCCAAGTAAATTAAGACTTTTAATATCGCAGCGCAGCCAGCGAATATCTTCTGTCAAGTACGTTTGAATGCCTTTTGATTGAGACTCTAGAATAGAATCTAAAGCAACAGATTTAGCGAATCCAGTAACTACGCTCTGCATATTGCGTTCATATAAATGGTTCCGAGGCGCTACCCCTCGAGTCATCTGGATATAAACCATACCATTTACCATGTTGTTCTTATGAATTAGTTCATCCATAAGGTTTTTAAATGTTGCGATATCATATGGCATAGAAAGCTCTAATTTTTTTGAGCTTTGCACGAAACGATCAAAATGTTCCTGAAATGCGAATGGTTTTTTGTTATAAACGAATACCACTTCATAAATTCCATCACCGAATAAATACCCTCTGTCTTCAGGATCTACTGGTATGGACCCGCTTTTAATGATTTGATCGTGATATAAAACATATGAATTTTCCATGATTTTACCACCCCATCTTTATAATATGTATGCAATTGAGCTTTCATCTACTTTAAATGAAAAAGTGACTCCGTTCAAGAGTCACTTTTTAAAAGAATTTAATTTATTTTTGTTTAACCGATTTCACAACTTTATTATCTTTTACAGTTACCATATAAAATTCATCGTCCATTTCAATCAGAAAATCTTCGTCATATTGCTCTTTAAGTTCTTCTTCGATCTTAAATGGTTTTTTGAAATGGTCATCAATTACATTTAGGCGATCTTTTCGTGTACTTTCCCGATTGATCGTATCGTAAACAAAAAAAGCTAAAAATACAATTCCTACTGAAATAATGATTTTTGCAGTTTTACTCAAGACATATATCCCCTTCCCCTTAATTCCAAGAACAAGTATAACCTAAAATATAAAAAACAAAAACACCTGGTTTACCCAGGTGCTTCTCCTTACTTCCACCATGTGTCATGGATAGAGGCAGCAAAATTTCTTTTATGCATGGTTTGCAAGTAGCGTTTTTCAATCTTTTCTTTAGAAGAAGGTGAGACTACTTTTCCTTCTAAATAATCGTCAATTTCCTCATACGAAACTCCCAATGCTGTTTCATCAGGGATAAGCGGCTTATCGTCTTCTAAATCAGCTGTAGGGACCTTTAAATAGATCCGTTCTTCTGCCCCTAATTCTTTAAGCAGTTCTCTGCCCTGCCTTTTATTCAATCCGTATAAAGGTACAATATCGCATGCCCCATCTCCATGTTTTGTGAAGAAACCAGTGATCGCTTCTGCTGCATGATCAGTCCCGATAACAAGACATTGGTAGGCACCACCGATATCATACTGCACTTTCATTCTTTCACGAGCTTTCGTGTTTCCTTTTAAAAAGTTGGATAGATCCTTATCAGTCGCTTCATGAAAACTTTGTACAGAAGCATCTACTGCTGACTTAATATTTACAGTCAGGGAAACATCAGGCATGATAAACGATAAGGCGCGTTGAGCATCTTCTTCATCTTTTTGAATCCCGTATGGCAGTCTGACGGCAATAAACTTATAGTCGTCTCCTGTTTCTTCACGCAGCTCTTCCATGGCAACTTGAGCTAATTTGCCAGCTAAACTGGAATCCTGCCCGCCGCTAATACCTAGAACATATCCTTTCATCCCTGATTTTATCACATATTCTTTTAGGAATTGAACCCGTTCTTGGATCTCATTTTTTGCGTTGATTTCTGGTTTAACTTGTAATTCTTTAATGATTTGTTGTTGAAGATCCATTTTAATCGCCACCTTTACTCTGTTGTTATTTCCTTACCACAACACACGGTTTCTTAATCAAGTTTATAATCTTTTTTGAGCTGATATAGACATTGTAACGAACGATTTGCCCAATCGCTGTTATCTTCTTTTAGTTTTTCTATGTATTGAAGTAGAGCATCTCGTAACGAATCTTGATAGGTTGGAAGCTCGCCCTGATATTCTTTTACTGTATGTGATGGTACCCATGCTCTTTCACTATAACTTAATGCTCTTCTTTCTTGGAAAAAAGGAACATCAGCTTGTTTAGGATGATGCAGATCTCCTTGCCAAGGGTGAGATTTTACAGCAAGAATTTGAACTAAAACCATCTGGTTTCTTTCATCTTCTGCTATTCCTATATATTGCCCGGTTTTATAACTTGCGAGTACATACTTCTCCGTTCGTGTCATTTTTTTGCCTCCCGCATAGCTTCTATTTCTTGTGAAACAACAAAAGCTAGATCTTCGTTGCCGAATAATGATAAAACTTGTAGAAGTGTATCATTGCTGATAGGCTCTGCTTCTTCTGCGGAAACCGTTTGTTCTAACATATGCATAACATATTCATTTTTCGTTTGGTCTGGATAAGCTTTAAGGTATACCTTTTTAGGATCAAGCGCATTATTCACACACCATTGAGCATAAATAATGATCATCATGCCCTCGTCTTTTTGATAATTATTGATGACCTTTTCTGAAATTTCGTTTGCCCTGTTCATCCATGTATCCCCCCTTATGTTATTCATCATTACCGTTTACTTTAAAACAGGGTAATAAAAAAAGCCAGTATAATTACTGGCTTCATCTATCTAAACAGATTGTTGTTCTTTACGTTCTGTTTCGTAGCGATTACGGGGATGTTCTAAACATTCTTTTGAACAAGAACGCTTATGTTTTACTTCGCAATCAGTACAACAAACATGCTGTTTGTTACATTCTGGGTTTGCACAGTTAACGTATCGATCTTCTGTTTTACCGCAATAATAACACTTAGCAATGATCACATCTTCTTCTGTGCGGTTAACAGGTACTGAGATACGCTCATCAAACACATAGAGTTTTCCGTCCCAAAGCTTTCCTTGAACTTCTTCATCTTTACCGTAAGTTACAATGCCACCTTCAAGCTGTGAAACGTCCTTGAATCCTTCTTTTAAAAGAAATCCTGAGAATTTTTCACATCTGATGCCGCCTGTACAGTATGTGAGAACTTTTTTATCTTTAAATTGGCTGATGTTTTCTCGAACCCATTTAGGGAAGTCTCTGGATGCTTTAACATCTGGACGGATCGCCCCACGGAAGTGGCCAATTTCATATTCATAATCATTACGCCCATCAATGACGATTACGTCTTCATCTTGTAAGGCTTCATAGAATTCTTTTGGAGATAGCCGTTTACCTGATAGTTGGTTCGGATCAACATCTTCTTCAAAACGCCAAGTAACAAGTTCTTTCTTATGTCGAACAAACATCTTTTTAAATGTATGTTCTTCAACATCATCTATTTTAAAAACAATATCTTCAAATCGTGGATCTGCTTTCAGATGATCCATATAGATCTGAGTTTGTTCATACGTTCCTGATACAGTCCCGTTTATACCTTCTGGAGCTACAATAATTCTCCCTAAAAGGCCTAAATCCTTACAAAACTTTAAGTGTTCATCTTTAAAGCTTTCTGGATCATCGATCGGAACATACTTGTAATACAATAGTACTCTCATTTTTTCTGACACAATTAATCACCAACCTGCAACGTTAGTTTTTTTATGACGCCAAATAAAAAACCACCGGTCCCAATTTCCCTAATCCCCGTGGTGAGTACCGGATAACCGATATTCAAGATATTAAATTGGAAGTGGCGCGCCCACCAGGATTCGAACCCAGAATACGAGAGCCGAAATCTCGTGTGATATCCATTTCACTATAGGCGCTCATTTACGTCACGAATAATATCATAACCAATATCTCAAAATAAAACAAGTCTTTTTTACAACAATTAAATAACAGTACCTTAATTTACCAAAAATCGAGAATCTACTTTTTCTTCGGAACTTTCATAAACAGTAATGACAGGCTCTTCAGGATGCCATTTGAATACCCCTTTTTCACCATTTAAAATAGCAGGAAAATGCAGTGTTGAAGAAAAAGCATCTTCAAACCAAACACCGTGGGATAAAATATTTGCAATGAATATTTCAGCCTCTAGCTCCATATATTGAATTTTTTTTTCCCAAGCTGCTTTTTCTTCAGCATTCAATTGGGACTCAATCTGCTGAAATGATTCATACCAAAGATCAAATTCCCTTTGCAGATTATGTAAAGAATCGAACTCTTTTGAGAGAACAGGAAGCAATTGATTGGCTTCTTCTAATGTATAACGCTTCATCACTTAGATCTCCTTCATCTTCATGTCCGTATTATAACAAATGAAAAATAGTTTGCACACAAAAATGAAAAGAAGAAAACCTCTTGGTTTCCCAAAAGGTTAAATGGTAAGGCATATTTCTTTTTTCGGATTCTTTAGGTCCAGATAGAAACTCCTAACCGTTTCATCTTCAAGAAGTTCAGGGAAATCCCTTCTATACTCTGAACTGATTAAAATTTGTTCAACAAAATCAACTGAACCTTTTCTAAGCAGCAACCTCAATGTCAGCCATTTATCCCTTTTGGATTTCAGATGGAACTTCGTAATAAAAAGCATAATTCTATCATCACTTGAGAACGTTTTTTCCTTTTCTTTTCGTAAATTAATATGAGATACAGTTTTCATAGAGAAACACCCTCCTTTAATTTGCGAGCTCTTAATACCATTATTATTCAGTTTTTTCTGAAATATACTTGTCCATTTCAGAAATCTAGTTTTTTTATGGACGGGTATTAATAGAAAAGCCAGCATTTGCCTCATTAGATTTTATTTGATTAAATGTTTTTATAAGCAATTACTAGGAGCTGTGTTCAATGAAAAAACATCAAAAAGAAATAGAACTTGGAAATTTTCATACTATTCTATCTGAATCAAACACATGGAAAATAGGAGGTTTTCCACTTCCGGACGGATCATTCCATGAATTCAGAGAGCCGGAAGCGGTCGTCATCGTAAGAAACGACGAGCTTTACGTACGTGTAAATCCTTTTACAAAATCACACCCTTCCGTTCAATTTTTAGATAATGCAAAACACATGTATTACTCAAGTGAACCTATAAAAGTGCCTGAGGACGGAACCATCTCCTTTCAGTGGAAAATGCGCTCACGCCCAATCGGTACTCAACCTAATGATTTATACGATGGATTTGTTTCTGTAAATTTATTAGATTTCACTACTGGCGCAGCGCTCGATTTTTTTGCTGGTAACGATCAATATGCAAGTGTATATGCCATATTGCCGTTTCCAGGTGTTCAGGTCCCTGAAACGAAAAAAACAAGGTATTTCTGCATTTTCAAAGAAGAAAAATCATTTAACAAAAGAGAATGGAACGAATATCAAATCACTTACAACCGGACAGCGGACGAAGTCGTATTTGCAGTGAATGGAGAGGTTGTAAGAACTGAAAACGATGTTCCGATTAAATTTAATGAGTTTACAGTTGCACTCGGACTTATGACAGAAAAAGATTTATCCCCTGAAGGCAGCACTTCTCTTCATGGTCAAGGCATTATTGGAGAATGGACTCCGATGAAAGTAAAAATTGAAAATGAATACAAAAATCGGCTTTAAATCTTAAAGGTCTGCATGATGCGGGGCCTTTTTTTATTTATTCTAGGAATACTAAGAAAATTCCTTTTTTTGTGACAGTTTTATATAATATGTATTGAGTAAATAAGAGAGGATGCGGCAAAATGTCACAAAAAAATGTGTTGCAGATTGAGGAAATGACACTAAATCAGTTGCATGTTCATTTTGAGAATGGCGAATTAACTTCTTTCGACCTGGTTAAACATTATTTGGATCGAATTTCTAAATATGATAAAGACGGACCAAAGATAAATTCCGTTCTAGAAGTAAACCCTGATGCTTTATTTATTGCAAGAAATTTGGATCGCGAACGAGAAAACGGCAAAGTTCGTGGGCCGTTACATGGAGTGCCGGTCATTATAAAAGATAATATAGATACTTGTGATCAGATGCATACGAGCGCTGGGTCATTAGCACTTCAGAACCATTATGCGAAAAATGATGCATTTATCACGAAAAAACTTAGAGAAGCTGGAGCTGTCATTCTTGGTAAAGCCAATATGACAGAATGGGCTAACTTTATGGCATATAACATGTCAAATGGTTATAGTTCAAGAGGCGGGCAAGTCTTGAATCCATATGGACCTGGTGAACTGGATGTAAGTGGTTCAAGTTCTGGATCTGCAGCAGCAGTTGCTTGCAATTTTACTATGCTAGCAGTTGGAACAGAAACATCGGGCTCTATATTATGTCCTGCTGGAAATAACAATATTGTTGGAATTAAACCGACTGTGGGTCTTGTATCCAGAACGGGTATCATACCGATTTCAATCAGTCAGGATACAGCGGGTCCGATGGCCAGAAACGTGAGAGATGCTGCTATCTTGCTGGAGACACTAGCAGGATATGATCCAGAAGATGCAGCTACACATTATGCACCTGAAGTTTCATCCTATATTGATTCACTTGATAAAGCATCCTTAAAGGGAAAAAGATTTGGCGTTGCTTATGAATTCTGTGTTCGATACTTAAATGAACAACAAAAGTCTGTATTTGATGAATCACTCGAGATTCTTAAGCGCCAAGGTGCAGAGGTTGTTTATTTAGAAAAGATTTCACCTATAGAAAATGAAAAATTTGATTATAATGTCCTTTTGTATGAATTTAAGTCAGGCATTAATCACTATTTAAAATCGGTATCCCCTTCTATCGGAATTTCAACACTATCTGATATTATCGCTTATAACGAAGCAAATAAGGAAGAGTGTCTAAAGTACAATCAAGAATTGCTTATAGAGAGTAACGAGACTGATGGCACTTTAACAACACCTGAGTATCTACAATCTAGATTGAATGATCTTGAAAAGACACAGAACAAAGGTATTGATCTGGTTATGGAAGAAAATAAGCTCGATGTCCTTATCAGTCCTAATGATGTATGGTATGGTATACCGGCAAAAGCAGGGTACCCTTCCATTTCTGTTCCCTCGGGATTCGATGATAACGGTATGCCCTTGAGTGTGGTCTTAACTGGAGAGGCATTCACAGAGAAAAAGCTTATTGAGATTGCATATGCCTTTGAACAAGTTTCGCAGAAAAGAGTATCGATTGAATTAAAATAAAAAACCAGGGAGTGATCCCCGGTTTTTTATATAACTTTTTTTAACGCTGAAATGGCTTGTTCGATATCTTGAAAACTGACATCATAATGTGTAGTAAGTCTGATCTGACCTTCACCAAATGAGACTGCAAGAACACCTTCTCTTTTTAGATTTTCGAGAAACTCATCATTCGTTTGATTAGTATTCTCAATATTTATAAGGACGATGTTCGTGTCTGGTCTGTTAACGAGTGTTAACCCTTTTATTTCTTCGATTGCTTCTGCAAGTCGTAATGCTTTTTCATGGTCTTCTCTTAATCGATCCACCATCTCAGTCAGCGAAATAATACCGCTTGCAGCTAAGAAACCCGCTTGTCTCATACCCCCGCCAAGACGCTTTCTCCATTTTCTTGCTTTTTGAATGACTTCTTTTTTTCCTGCTAAAAGGGAACCGACTGGTGACCCAAGACCTTTTGATAAACAAATTTGTACAGAATCACAGTACTGCGTAAAATCGGTTACTTTCTTATTGGAGGCAACTGCAGCATTAAAGAGTCTTGCTCCATCTATATGAACAGGAATGCCTGCGTTTTGGGCAATATCATAAATGGCACTCATGTTTTCTGTTGAAACCACTGAACCTCCGGAACGATTATGAGTATTTTCAAGGCAAATTAATGAAGTATCTGGAAAATGAATATCTTCAGAACGTAGAGCACTCTTTACTGCAGCTGGATTCATCTCTCCTTTTATGCCTTGAACGGCTCTTGGCTGAACACCTGCTAATGCTGATATGGCCCCACCTTCATAAAAGAAAATATGTGACTCAGATTCAACTATAACCTCATCACCAGGTGAACAATATGCTAGAACTGCCAGTTGGTTTCCTTGTGTACCGCTTGTAACGAAAACCGCCGATTCTTTGCCTAACATCTCTGCAGCTAATTCTTCTAATCTGTTAATTGTGGGATCTTCCCCGTATACATCATCGCCTACTGTCGCTTGAAATATGGCTTCTCTCATTCTTTTTGTTGGCTGTGTTAGAGTATCACTTCTTAAATCAATCATTCTCTCACCTCATATTTATTATAAATGATAAAAGCTCCTCAACCAATGAGGAGCTATAAAGATTGACCCGCAAATGTACTTTTATGGATGTAGACATTCTTTTTTACTTATTTTTTTGAATAAATCCATACAAGAAACTAGCATTTCTTTTCATGATCGTAAATCCTAGTTCTTCAAATTTACTGCTCGTTCTATTATCTTTCAAGACAACTCTTTTTGAAGCGACTCTTATTGCTTCTCTTATGGTTTCTTCTGTAAGTTCTCGATAATCAGCACTGCCTTTTAATCCTTGAATTCCAGGAGATGCAATCGTTGATTCAAACATGGGATCAAAATATACTACATCGTAGCTGTTTGAAGGCTGATTCAGTAGAAATTCATAGTGGTCGATTGTTTTAACGTTAATTCTCTTCATGGCTGCATCCATTTCCGGCAGTTTGGTTTCCCATACTTTTAATCCGCTCTTAACGACAAAGGAAATAGCCTTACTGCTTTCGATTCCCGTTATTGATCCTTCTTTCCCAGTAATTAGACTTGCTACGATAGCATCAGAGGCTAATCCAAGTGTGCAATCCAGTAATTTCATACCTTCTTTAAGTTTGGCAGCTTCTATAAATGGATCCTTTTCACCTCTGAGTAATTGTTTTACCCTGAACATGGAAGAATTGGGATGAAAGAAAAAAGGTGTTCCTCCTTCTTTTGGGTGATAAGAAATTTTATCTACACCGATCATCAATACATCTTGGTTATACTCTTTTATCAAAGCCGATATAGAACGACTCTCTCTGTTAATAAATTGACTGTCAAGCGTAACGGCTATTTCTTTCGCTTTCGTTTGTAATCTTGATACGTTCTTTCCTGCAGTTGTAACTATCATCTTTTTCACCTGTCTGTTTAAAAATATAACAATGTAATCCTCGTTTTATTTGCATATATCTAGGAACAAACCTAAAATATGGGAAGATATATGTATGAGGAGGCATCATTATGAAAAAAAGGTCCCCGTTCCTTGCCTTAGGAAGATTTACATACCGATTTCGTATTCTTATTATAACATTCTGGGCTTTAACTACCATTTTATTAGGCTTTTTTGCCGTTAAACTTCCTTCTATTTTAGCAGGAAGCGGTTTTGAAATGGATGGTTCATTCTCGAAAGTAGAAAATATTCTGCAGGATAAATTTGACCAGCCAAAGTCTTCGGTAATGCTAGTTTTTGATTCGGATCAGAAACGTCCACAAGATGATGAATATAAATCCTTTGTACAAATAGCAATCGAGCAAATGGATGATGTTCAAGACGTTGTTGGTGTTCAAAGTCCTTATGATGCCCCTGATAAGATGATTCAAGAAAACGTATCCTTTGCTTCAGTTCAGTTTGATAAAAGCTTTGGTGATTTAAAAACATCCATTGAACAAATAAGAGAAAGGCTGCCTGAAGACAAAGAGATATCAGTCTCTTTAACAGGGGGACCAGTTATTGCTGAAGATATGAATACGGCAAGTCAGCAAGATTTAGCAAGAGCAGAAGCTATAGGTTTACCAGCAGCTCTTATCATCCTTTTACTTGCGTTTGGAGGTTTAATTGCAGCCGGGCTGCCAATCATAGTAGGACTTATCTCTGTGGTCAGTTCGCTTGGTCTGCTTTATTTTTATGGCCAAGAAGAAAATGTTAGTATTTTCTTACTTAACGTTGTTCCAATGATTGGACTAGCTCTTGGAATTGATTTTGCGTTGCTCCTTGTTAATCGTTTTCGTGAGGAACTTCATCAAGGAATCGAAAAAGCTACCATGATATCTGTCCAGACTGCGGGTCGATCCATAGCATTTTCAGGTCTTTGTGTTTTTTTAGGATTGTCCGGTATGCTTCTTATTGATATTGACATCTTTAAAACAGTAGCGATCGGCGGTATGGTAGTCGTTATTCTTTCGGTTCTTAATGCTGTAACCTTTTTGCCCGCCTTGTTAGCCGTTCTTGGCAGCAGGGTAAATGCATTGAAATTGTTTAAACCAAGTGAGAACAGAAATTCAGTATGGCACTCTTTCGCAGCTTTTGTGATGAAACGTCCTGTTATTATGGCTATAACTGCTGCATGTTTACTAGGGTTATCCGTTACACCTGTTAAAGATATGAAACTCTCTATCCCAGAAGCCGAAGCCCTTCCTCCAGACTATGAATCAAGAACCGCATTCGAAAAATTTGAAAAGACTTTTGGTGAAGATGAATTATATCCTGTTCTTATTGTTGCTGAATCTGAAGATGCCTATTTGACGAATGAAGATTCTTTACTTGCATTAGAGAAGTTAGTGAAGGATCTTGAGGATGAAAAAGAGGTAATGAGAACGGAATCTATATTTAATTTCACCGATCAACTAAATGGAGCTGAACTTTATCAAGTTCTGCAGACAGAGCAAGGAAAACAGCAGTTATCCCCTGCAATTGAACCTTTTATCAACAATAAGACAGCAGTGATCAGAGCATATCTATCCGTAAATGTTACGGGTGATGCAGCAAAGCAATTTGTGAAGGAATGGGAACGGGAATATGACAATCTTTCGTTAACCATTGGTGGAGTTACTAAGTTTAATCAAGAGATTTTTGATGAAATTATAGAAAAGGCACCATATGGATTATACATTGTACTGATTACTACTCTATTCATTCTAATGATCGCCTTTCGGTCGGTATTTATACCTATAAAAGCGATTTTCATGAATATGCTTAGTTTGGCAGCAACATTTGGAATTCTCGTTTGGATTTTTCAAAGTGGTGCAATCATGGAACCGGTCGAGATCGGATTGATGATACCTGTATTTACTTTCGGTATAGTGTTTGGGTTAAGTATGGATTATGAAGTATTCTTAATCTCTAGGATACAAGAAATCTATGAGAAGAAAGGTAATAATGATGAGGCAACTTTAGTTGGCTTAACCTCTACATCTAAAATCATTACATCTGCAGCAGCAATCATGATTGTCATTACCGGTTCTTTTGCATTTACTGATGTGATGCCTGTTAAACAAATTGGTATCGCCATAGCACTTGCTATATTTATTGATGCAACGATCGTAAGGATGATATTCGTTCCATCTCTTATGAAGCTGCTTGGAGACTGGAACTGGTGGATGCCATTTACAAAGGATAAACATAAAAGACGCGGCACACCTTCATAAGGGGTGCCGTTTTTTTAAAGTAATAGTGGGAAAGCATATCGTTATATCCTATAATAAGAAATAGCTAGTCTTATTTTAGGGGTGATTATATGGGTGAAATTATTTTAATTATTCTTCTTTCCTATTTGCTAGGCTCTATCCCCTTTGCACTTTTAGTAGGAAAAATCGGTTATGGCATTGATATTAGGCAGCATGGAAGCGGAAATTTAGGCGGGACTAATACATTCAGGACATTAGGAAAAAAAGCAGGATTGATTGTTTCAGCAGCAGACGTATTAAAAGGCACACTCGCTGCAAGTTTGCCCGTTCTATTAGACATCGATCTTCATCCGTTTATAGCAGGTATCCCAGCAGTTATTGGCCATTGCTATCCAATCTTTGCGAAATTTAAAGGTGGTAAAGCTGTTGCGACTTCTGGTGGAGTCCTGTTATTTGCAGAACCTCTTTTGTTTTTACTTGTTTTACTGACATTCTTTTTAACTTTATACATAAGTAAATATGTTTCTCTTTCTTCCATAGTGGCTGGCATTGGATCAGTCGTCCTTAGTTGGCTGCTTGCTGATGATCTAATCACCACTTATATATTGATTGGTTTTACACTTTTTTTAGTGTACAGACACAGGCAAAACATTGTCAGAATCGCAAAAAAAACAGAGCCGAAAGTAAAATGGATTTAAAGATCGTTCCTCTAAAGGGACGGTCTTTTTTTAATGTAAAAGAAAAAATAGGCTCTTCTCCTAAAAAAGTACAGGCGATTTCACCAAAAACTCCGCATCTGTCCGTGTCGGTTTAGATGCTTCGGTCATATGGTGTAATGTGACGTTGACCTAGACTTAAATATTTGGAGGGACTGAAATGGAAAATAAGAAAATGAATATGCCTTATGGTGACAATATGAATATCGGTATGAAGCCTATCGCCAATATGCCGCTTCATGGTGGATATGGCGGTGGGTATGGTGACCACGGATACGGACATGGCTGTGGTTTTCTAATTATTGTTGTTCTGTTCATCCTATTAATCATTATCGGTGCTACAGCGTTCCACTGTAAAGATGATGACTGCGATTTTGATGAGTCTTCATCATCATCTTCTCATTAATGTAATTATTTTATAATAAACAAAGAGAGAAGCTGAACAGCTTCTCTCTTTGTTATTTGATTATTTGGATATATACTGGAAATACGGAGTTAACAATGCTGATCATAAGCACCAAGCAAGTTTTCAAGAATTTCCTCAGGCGCATGATTTTCAATGTTATGGCGATGGATAAAATGAACGACTTTACCGTCTTTTAAAAGAGCCATTGACGGAGAAGATGGCGGGATATCACCAAAGAACTCTCTCATCTGTGCTGTTGCTTCTTTGTCTTGACCAGCGAAAACGGTCACGAATTGATTTGGTTTTACATGATGGTTTAAAGACGCAACGGCAACAGGTCGTGCAAGTCCTGCAGCACATCCACAGACAGAATTAATCACAACAAGTGCAGTGCCTTCTGTTTCCTGCATAAAATAATTTACTTCTTCTGGTGTTTTTAATTCTTCAAATCCAGCACGTGTTAATTCATCTCTCATTGGCTGGGCCATTTGTTTCATATATTCTTCATAGGCATTCATTATTTATTCCTCCTGAAAACGATTCATTTACATACAATGTTATTATAACGTAAACAAGCTTTCAATTTAACTGTTTCTGCTTATCTCTTGAATCCCCTTATTTTCGATTATAGTTAATTTTTGTGCTTCAGGTTTAAAATTTTCATTTATTATCGCTCTGGCAACGGCACTCGCTTCAACAGGCTGATATTTTTTGGGATAAAGAAAAGGTAATGCATAATATAACTTCTCAGCAAATCTTTCACCAAATCTGAATTCTTCCCGTTCTCCAATTAATAATGAAGGCCTGACAATCGTAAGGTGCGGAAAGTTCATGGCGATCAATTGTGATTCCATTTCCCCTTTCACTCTATTGTAAAAAAAAGCTGATTTTGCATAGGCACCCATTGCTGAAATAACGGAGACATCTGCAATGCCTAATGTTTTAGCTAGTTTCCCTAACTTTACTGGAATATGCAGGTCGACTTCTTTAAATGCTTCTTTCGTTTTGGCAATTTTCATTGTGGTTCCTATACAGATGAACATGGCATCCGGCTGAATGTTTTCTAGCTTATATTCCTGTGCAGAGAAATCAAACATAATTTCCTTTACTTTTTCATGTTGTATTTGTGCGGATCTTCTAACTAGCAGAATCATTTCTTTACACATTGGTTCGTTCAGTAACTGTTTAACGACTTCTTTTCCAACTAATCCACTTGATCCTGCAATAATTACAGTTTTTTTGTTCATCTCTATATGATTCCTTTCTACTTGTAAAACACGGTTAAAAAATTTGGAACGGCAGGTGCATGTTAATGAAACATACTTATTTTATCACTGGTTATCCAGGTTTTATAGCTTCTAAGCTTTTAACAGCTCTTCAAAAAGAATTTCCCGCTTCTTCCTTTTACCTTTTGGTCTTAGAAAAGGAACTTCAACTAGCGGAAAAGAAGCTGGGAAACCAACAAAATAATATACATCTATTAAAAGGTGATATTACGAAAAATGATCTTGGTCTCTCATCCATCGATATTAATGAACTATCTGATCATGTTACGCACTGTATTCATTTAGCCGCCCTGTATGATCTAACAATTCCTTATTTACCTGCGTATTCTTGCAATGTTGTTGGCACAGGACATGTGCTATCTTTTGTCAGAAAATGCAAGAATATTAAAAGATTTTGTTATTACAGCACAGCATATGTCTCTGGAAATGAAAATGGCCAGATCCTTGAAAAAGATCTGAGCAAGCCTAAAAATTTTCGGAATTATTATGAACAAACTAAACATGAAGCAGAAATAATTGTTAGAGCTTCCCTAAACGAGATACCTACTACGATTATTAGACCTGGAATTATTGTGGGTGATTCGGAAACAGGAGAGACACTTAAGTTTGATGGCCCATATTTTATGATGCAATTCTTAAAACGATTAGCGAAATTACCTATACCTTTTATAGGTAAATCCAATTCTAAAATACATCTTGTTCCGGTAGATTTTATTGTTAAAGCATCTGTATACTTGATGCACCATTGCCGGGGTGAATCTAAAACGTATCATCTCCTTAGTCCAGATTCCCCTTCCATCCAGGATGCCTACACGTTATTAAGTCAAGAGCTGACCGGTAAAAAGCCAAGCTGGTATCTTCCAAGGTCCGTTGCTGATCGAGTATTGACCTTCCCTTTTATATCAAGATGGCTTGGTGTACCTCAGGAAACACTTTCTTATTTTTCGCATGAAGCAGAATACGATACTTCTCAACTGGTACAAGATCTTGAAGGGTCAGGAATTACTTGTCCCACATTTGACCAATATGCCGGTGCGTTGGTTCGATTTTACAAAGTGAATGCCAATGATCTTTCACTAAAAAGATATTAAAGGGATGACTTGTTTAAAGTCATCCCTCATTATTTATACTAAGCTATTGTTCTTGCTGATTACTTTTGCCCCAAGTGTATTCTTGAAATGAGATAATGCCCATTCATGTCCAGGTTGACTAAAACTTTGAACAGCATCTTCATGAACCACTATTGAAAATCCTTTATTATATGCATCAACAGCAGTATGTAATACACAAATATCCGTACACACTCCTGTCAGATGTACCTCTTGAATGTTTCGTTCCCTCAATTTTATTTCCAAATCTGTACCCGCAAAAGCACTATAACGAGTTTTATCCATCCAGTGGATCTGTTTTTCTAAATCAGTATAATTTGCTATATACACATCATTTAACTTTCCATATAGCTCTCTGCCTTCAGTATTCCTGATATTATGAGGGGGAAACAATTTACTTTCCGGATGATAATGATCGTTCTCCTCATGTACATCGACTGCAAAAATGACATAATCTCCATTATTCAGAAAATCTTCTGTAAGTGAAACTATTCTGTCTTCAATAGACTGACCTGGATTGCCGCAGGTCAGCTTACCTTCATCGGCGATAAAATCATTTGTATAATCAATTACTAGTAATGCTTTTTTCATATAATCCTCCATTAACCGAGTGTTTCAATTTCCACACTGCGTATTCCTTCAATTTTTTTTACATCATCATAAAGATCTGTTGTATACCTTTTTTCATAAATCGAAGCGGCCATCTCCATTTTTTTGTTGTCATTCTCTAGATCTTTAATTCTTACATTTACTATTTTGACCTTTTGTTCGTTAATCTGTTTCATGACATCGCTCATGTTAGTGTCCGGGTTAACAACTAACTTTAACTTAATGTCGATTTGTCTTAAAGCTTTTGGACCAATCCATTTCATGATCAAAGGGATTAATTCGACGCTGATCAAGATTAAAAGAGCTCCTGCTGCGGCTTCTTTATAAAATCCTGCACCGGCTGCTATCCCTAAACCAGAAGCACCCCATATCATGGCAGCAGTTGTAAGTCCTGATATCACATCGTTGCTTCGCCTTAAGATCACACCTGCTCCAAGAAAACCGATACCACTTACAATTTGAGCTGCAAGTCGCATAGGGTCCATTACAGTTTGACTAGAAACAAGAGAAAACTGTTTCGCAGATTCTATGCTTACAATTGTGAGCAAACAACTGCTTATGGAGATTACAAGGCTAGTTTTAAGTCCAACTGGTTTATTTTTTAATTCCCGTTCTATGCCGATGATTAGACCAAAAAATGCTGACATTCCAAGTTTTACTAAGACAACGCTCATGATGTTTACACCTCTCCAGTTTTTTCCCTTATTTAATAATACGCAAATGATAAGAATAAATCCTTCTAAAGTTAGAGTCGATTACGTTGAAGACTATAGTTTTTCAGTTTATAATAGAAACTGTTATTATCTGAAAATATAAACTATTCAGTAAAAGGAGGGTGCTTATTCTTATTCTTTTCATTTGAAAACTAAATAAGAGGAGGAAGTTTATTGTTACCTAAAAGACAGCAAAACTTTGAACACATAAGGTATAGCAAAGTCGTTGAATCCACTCAATTCAAGCAATTAATGGAAGAGAAGAAACGTTTTATTTTGCCGATGACCGTGTTTTTTTTACTGTTTTATTTCAGCCTTCCCATCCTGACAGCTTACTCAGATGTTTTGAACCGAAATGCAATAGGTGATATTACTTGGGCATGGATCTTTGCATTCGCACAATTTATTATGACATGGTCTTTATGCATGATCTATACCAAACGAGCAAAACGATTTGATCAGCTAGCTGAGAAAGTTGTGACAGATATGGACAAGGAGGCCTCCTCATGAATGGTACAGCATTTTCTCTGTTTTTAGCAATCGTAGCCCTTACATTAGTCATAACCTTTTTTGCTTCTAAGAAAACGAAAACAACGAGTGATTTCTATACGGCAGACGGGGGTCTTACTGGCATGCAAAATGGGCTTGCCATTGCTGGAGACTATATGTCGGCGGCTTCATTTCTTGGAATAGCGGGAACCATTGCTCTGTCAGGTTTTGATGGTTTTTTTTATAGTATAGGTTTCCTTGTAGCTTATCTGGTAGTTCTATATTTAGTAGCAGAGCCGCTTCGTAATTTAGGCAAATATACGATGGCAGATATGATTGCAGCAAGGTTCAATGATAAGAAGGTACGCGGTGTTGCAGCTCTTAACACGATGGCCATTTCTACCTTCTACATGGTTGCTCAATTAGTTGGTGCTGGTGCCCTTATAAAGTTATTACTAGGGATCGAGTATATCTACTCTGTACTTATCGTAGGAGTTCTAATGACCGTTTATGTCGTATTTGGCGGTATGACCGCTACTTCATGGGTACAAATTGTAAAAGCTGTTTTACTGATGCTTGGTACTTTCATCATTTCTGTTATGGTCTTTGCAAAATTCGGGTTCAGTTTTACTGAAATGTTCAATCAGGTTAAAAATTCTACTCCACTAGGTGAGTCGTTTTTAAATCCAGGTAATAAGTTTAAAGATCCCCTTGATACGATTTCTTTAAATCTAGCACTTGTATTAGGAACTGCGGGTCTTCCGCACATTCTAATCCGTTTCTTTACGGTAAAAGATGCTCCTACAGCTAGAAAGTCAGTCGTATATGCCACATGGCTGATCGGCATTTTCTATATTATGACGATCTTTTTAGGTTTTGGTGCTGCTGCTTTTGTTGGACAGGATAATATTGTTGCAGCAAATGCTGCAGGAAACATGGCAGCTCCACTATTAGCTGAAGTATTAGGCGGGGAATTCTTATTCGCTTTTGTATCTGCTGTAGCCTTCGCTACTATTTTAGCTGTTGTAGCAGGCCTCGTCTTATCTGCAGCTTCTGCTTTTGCACATGACTTCTACACCCATATCCTGCGAAAGGGGCATGCAACTGAGAAAGAGCAAATGAAGGCAGCAAAATGGGCTTCTGTTGGAGTAGCAATCATTTCTATTCTTTTAGCTCTTTTTGCACAAAAACTTAACGTTGCATTTTTAGTTTCTCTCGCATTTGCGGTTGCTGCCAGTGCAAACCTTCCAATCATCTTGCTTACGATTTTTTGGAAGCGTTTTAATACAGCTGGTGCGGTAACGGGTATGCTTGTTGGTTTGTTGAGTTCACTAATTTTAGTTGCAATCTCTCCAAGTGTCTGGTCACCTGTGGAAGGAGCAGCTATACTGACTGGTGAAGCAATCTTCCCGTTAGCGAATCCAGGTATCGTATCAATCCCGCTTGGATTCTTAGGAGCAATTGTCGGTACGATGCTTTCAAAGCCATCAGATGTTGAAAAATTCAATGAGATTCTTGTTAAAGCAAATACAGGATCAGGATTACGAAAAGGTGCATAGGCGTTTAAAAAACCGGCTATTTATCAGCCGGTTTTTCTTTTGCAGCAACTGGTTTTGGAACTAGCGGATAAAATAAAATGCCTGAAGCCAGCAGCGCAATTCCAAATAAAAAGGTTTTGATGTCAGCTGTTCCTGCATAGATGACCCATAATGAATAAATAGCTGCAAGGGTTGCAATAATGGCATCTGCTGTTCTGCTCCTGGCATTCCCCATATATGTTTCCCCGCTAATAACAAGTTTCAATTGATATAGAGATGCCACCAGATAAGGAACAAGAAAAGCTAGTGTTGCAATAAAAATCATAAAATCAAAGGCTTGTGCCATAGATTGTGAAACGACAGAAAATAAAAACAACTGAGTACATAAATTTGTTACCCAAAGCGAGAAAACTGGAGCACCCTTATCGTTTTCTTTCAAGAAGCTAGGGATAAACATTCGTTGTTGAGCAGCTTGAAAAGGAACCTCAGCTGAAAGTAAAACCCATCCGACCGTTGCACCGAATAATGAGATTACACCTAATATAGCCATGACCATACTTCCTGATGGTCCAATAGCATTCATTAGAGAATCAACGAGTGGTTTTTGTGATTCTACAAGTTCATTCTGTGGCAGTGTTCCCATCACCAAAAGAGTAATGCTTAAATACAACGCTAGTGCAATTAATAACCCTAGGATCGTTGCTTTTTTTACATCGCTTTTTTTCTTTGCCCGTGTTGCAAAAACTACAGCAGATTCTACACCGACGAAGGCCCACAATGTTGCAATTGCTGCATTGTTTATTTGGGAGAGAAAACCTGAACTTACACCACCCTCGCCTTCAATTGGTTCATAAAAAGGGACAAGGTTGCTGCTCTGGAACGCGAAAAGACAGGCTAGAATAAATAACAAAAATCCTAAAACTTTCGCAGCCGTAGCGACAAAATTAACTTTCCCTGCTCCTTCGATTCCATTTAGAATCAAATAATGTACACCCCACAACAAGATGGTACATACGACAAATGTTATTACGCCTCCCGTTGTAATGGCAGTTCCTAAAATAGTGAATAATGGGTTATTGTTTGTCATGATAGGAAAGAAAGTAGATAAATAACTTGCAAAAGTTGTTATAATTGCAACGTTTCCTGACCAATTGGCTACCCAATAACCCCAGCTTACCAGATAACCTGATAATAAAGACGCACGGGAACTGTCTTTGAATAAAGCTTTTGCATAGTTTTGAGGTCCCCCATTTAATTCAGGTTTTCTTAATGACAAATTACCAAACACCAATGCCGTCATTAAGACCCCAAAGCCTGTTATGATCCAGGCAGACAGAACCCCAGATGGACTAGCAACTTCGGCGAGCGAACGCGGAAGCATGAAAATTCCAGACCCTACCATATTCCCGACCACAAGTGCGGTCAAAACCCAAAAACCTAAATTTCTTTTCAATGATATACCACCTTTCCACTGTATTTATTTTACCCAATGGGTAAGGTTGCAAATCCTAATTCTCTTAAAACACGGAACAGAGGTTTGGTTATTTTCCGTGATTAAGCAGTGTTTTTCCGTGATCAAGCTACTATTTTCCGTGATCAAGCTTCAATTTCCGTGATCAAGCTTCAATTTTCCGTGATTTTGCAGCATTTTTCCGTGATTGGCGAGAGTTTTGAGGTAGACTTGTACAGTACCTAATTAAAACCAAAATAAAAAGGAACC
This sequence comes from Fictibacillus barbaricus, assembly GCF_014635025.1. Taxonomy (GTDB): domain Bacteria; phylum Bacillota; class Bacilli; order Bacillales; family Fictibacillaceae; genus Fictibacillus; species Fictibacillus barbaricus. The sequence goes on from NZ_BMCE01000002.1 coordinate 234,170, forward strand.
TGATCAACCAGGTCCCTTTATTCGTTAAATCTGAAGATAAGTTTTTCCGTTTTCTTGTATGATCTTCTCTTCTTTCATGAGCTTTCCGAGGGCTCGTTTAAAGGAAGCTTTACTCATCTGGAACGTTTCTTTTATCTCTTCTGGAGATGATTTATCAGTAAGAGGCATTTGTCCTTTATTTTCACGAAGATATTGGTAGATTCGTTCAGAATCTTCCGTGTAGGCGATCTCTTTTCTAGCTCTCATGGATAAGTTGATTCTTCCGTCTTCGCGAACAAAAGCAACACGTGCACTTAATTTCTGGCCAAGTCGAGGCTTTACTTTTAGTTCATCGTTATGAATAAAGCCAATATGCTGAGATTCTGTAAACAACAAGACGCCCGCTTCATTTATTTTATAAACATATCCAGAAGTTTGCTGATTAAATGCTTCTTCAGTTGCAGCTTCTGCTTGCTCTACCATCTCTTCTTCTGTTGCAAGGTCAGCAAAAAGGCGTCCCTTTTTATCAAGCTTCAATCCTGAATACAATCGATCTCCAAGATGAGGCCACTCTTCCCATGATTGTGGCAAATCATCTTTAGATAAAAGTACATCCTTTTTAATTCCTATATGAAGAAATACACCTAACTTACGATTTACACCAGCTACCTCAAGCCAAGCTAATGAATCTAGCCTAACTTTTGGAATTGTTTCAGTGGCTGCAAGTCTTCCTTCATGATCTTGATATAAAAAGACTTCAACGAGATTTCCCTGTTCATGCTTGCTCTTTGCTTCGGCACGGTGCAAAAGGACTTCCTTGCCATCTTCAAGATCTAACACATAACCCAAATCTGAATCACGAAGTACCTTTAAAGAATATACCAATCCAGGTTTTTTTGTTTCCATATTTTCATTCCTTTTTTTAAAAGATAGATTAAGAAAAAAGAAAAAACCTACATAGTAGGTTTTCGCCTTCTTGACCTTAATTATTCATCCTTTTTATCTTCGGATGCTTCTAACTCCATTAATTTTTTTACTAAGATATGCTGCGGCATGTGCATTAACTGCTCAAGCGGCACGTTTAAAGCTTTTGCTAATTTTACAGCCGTTTCTGCTGATAACTGTAATGGTTTCATAAACAACCCTCCACTAGAAGTATAGCAGTTGAAGACTTATTATACACTATTTCTTAAAAGAGTCCTACTGCCTTGCCATCTTCTGAAACGTCCATGTTATTGGCAGCTGGAACTTTCGGCAGTCCAGGCATTGTCATAACATCTCCAGTCAGAGCTACTATAAAACCGGCTCCAATGGAAGGTTTTAATTCTCTGATCGTAATCGTAAAGTTTTCAGGACGTCCGAGTTTTTTAGGGTCATCTGAGAATGAATATTGCGTTTTTGCCATACAAACCGGCAGTTGATCCCATCCAAAGTCACTAAATTGTTTCATTTGTTTTAATGTTTTTGGAGAAAATTGCACCTCGCCAGCTCCGTAAACTTTTTTACAGATCGTTTCAATTTTTTCTTGTAAAGATACATTGAGTTCATATAAAGGCTTATATGAGTTCTTTTCTGTTTCAATCGTTTCTAAAACTCTCTTTGCAAGAGCTTCTCCGCCTTCTCCCCCTCTTGCCCATACATCTGCTTCCTCAGCTGCAACGCCTTTTGACTTACACCATTCTTTAATAAAGGAAATCTCTTCTTCGGTATCTGTTACAAACTTATTTATGGCTACAACAACCGGAACTCCAAAATGCTTTAATGTTTCCAAGTGTTTCTCTAAGTTTGGCATACCATTTTCCAGTGCAGTAAGATCTGGATTCTTCAAGTATTCTTTCGCAAGGCCGCCATGCATTTTAAGTGCTCTCACTGTTGCAACAATGACAACCGCGCTCGGGTTTATTCCTGCATATCTAGCTTTGATATCCAGGAATTTCTCTGCACCCAGGTCAGCACCGAACCCTGCTTCAGTAACAACCATTTCTCCTAGTTTAGATGCAAGTTTTGTTGCGATAACGCTGTTGCATCCATGAGCAATATTTGCAAATGGCCCGCCATGTACGAGTGCAGGTGTATTTTCCAGTGTTTGAACAATATTTGGACGAATTGCGTCTTTTAATAATAATGTCAGTGCACCATGAGCGTTAAGGTCTCCTGCTGTAACAGGCTGATTGTCATAATCAAAGGCAACAACCATTCTAGAAAGTCTTGCTTTTAAATCTTCAAGATCATTCGCTAAACAGAATATTGCCATAACTTCAGAAGCAACGGTAATATCAAATCCATCTTCACGCGGAACCCCTTGAACCGGGCCCCCTAAACCGATTACAATTTTTCGAAGTGCACGGTCATTCATGTCTAACGCCCGTTTCCATACAATGCGGCGCGGGTCTATATTTAACTCATTTCCTTGGTGGATATGATTATCAATAAGTGCAGCAAGTGCGTTATTAGCGGTTGTGATCGCATGCAGGTCACCAGTAAAATGAAGATTAATATCTTCCATCGGCATTACCTGGGAATAGCCTCCGCCTGCAGCGCCGCCTTTTATCCCCATGCTAGGCCCTAATGATGGTTCGCGCAAAGCGATGATTGTTTTCTTTCCAACACGATTAAGTGCTTGTCCTAGTCCAACTGTAACGGTAGATTTACCTTCGCCTGCAGGTGTTGGACTTATTGCTGTAACTAAAACTACTTTTCCATCTTCAACATTCTGAAGCTTTTGAAACAGATCTAATGAAAGTTTTCCTTTGTATCTTCCATAAGGCTCCCAATCATCTTCTTCAATTCCTAGTTGACCTACAATCTCTTCAATTCGCAGCATTTTAGCTGATTGGGCAATCTCGATATCACTTTTAAACGTAACCTTTTCTAGCATGTTGATTTAACCCTCCATATGTAAAATTGTCTCACTCTCTATTGTATATGAAAGAAGTATGCGATGCGACGAGTTTTTCTATGACAACTTTTATTCGTTTAGTTTACTTGGAGGGAGGATATCGTATAATAAGAATGGAAAGAAATACTAAAAAATGATTTTAAGGAGGCAGCTAGTATGGCGAGAATTGATGTGCAAGGGTATGGTACATATGAGATCGAAAACGGAAAAAAGCTTGTAAATGCACTTGAGGACAACGGAATTGACATCCTTCACCGCTGTGGAGGAAAAGCAAAATGTACGACTTGCCGTGTTGAGGTATTATCTGGAGACTTAGGGCCTATTGGAGAAAAGGAAGCAAATATTATTGAGACGAAGGGCTTGTCTGGAAACGTACGTTTATCTTGCCAGATCTGTGTAAGTGAGGACGCTTCAATTAAACCGATTCTCACTGTCACATCAGAAGGATTAGACGCTGGTCCACGCCCCGCGGAAGAATGTGAATAAAAAAGGCCTGTTAAGGGCCTTTTTTTTATCAAGTAAACGTCGTAATTAGTCGATATTTGACAGCTCGTGGATATATGCTTAAATTTTGTGGATTTATGGTTAATATTCGTGGAATTAAACACGTTTCTCGTGGAATTAACTCATTAATTTCTGAAATCACAACTTAATTGTACCTTCGTTGTATTCGATAAGGACAGTTTCGGAGTTCGGAACTGCACATTTTAAAAATAAAACCTTATTTTCTGCCTTCCCACTCTCCAAAAAACTGCTCTAGGAAGCTTTCTAAGAACGCATGGCGATCATCTGCTAGCTTTTTAGCATAAGAAGTGTTCATTCCATGTTTTAATTTCAATAGTTTTTCATAAAAATGGTTTACAGCGGTGCTTTTTTCATTTCGGTACTGCTCTTTCGTCATAACCTCCCGAACAGGGATCTCCGGATCATACATCAATTGTCCTTTTGCTCCTGAATAAGCAAAGGTCCTTCCTATTCCTATAGCTCCGATTGCGTCTAGCCGATCAGCATCCTGTACGACCATCCCCTCGATTGAGCTCATCTCTGCTTGATTACCGCCTTTAAATGACATCGTGCTGATGATGGACAAAATATGTGTTATGCAATGATCTTCAACAGAGATAGACTCTAACCATTGTCTAACTTCTTGGATGCCTTTTTCTTCACTTCCAGCTATTTTTTCATCGGCTATATCGTGAAGCAGTGCAGCCATCACACATATAAAATGGTCCGCGCCTTCCTTTTCAGCAATATTTTCAGAAAGATTTTTCACACGGTAAATATGGTACCAATCGTGCCCGCTGCTTTCACCGTGTAGTTTTTCTTTTACAAAATCCTCTGTTTTCTTGATCATGGTTTGTTTCATATTTACCCCACTGTACATGAATATTTCTTCCCTGATTGTAGTTGATCCAGTAAATCATACGCTCGTTTCTTTGATGTGATGTTTTCTTTAACAAAGGATTCGAGGAGTGCTATAAAGTAACTTCCATCAAATGATAACTGCTGTATAAGTGTTACTTCTAAGGCAATTTTAACTTGAGATTCAGTAGCATCTGTATAATGCCTTCCAAAATCTATAAAATGAAGGTCTCCATCAGTTAGACGAAACCCTTTAGAAGATAACAATGTTACATATTCTTCCAGGATATTTTCTTCCATTTTTACCTCAACCCCAAAATCATAAGATTCTAGTAAATTGTACCAGTTGTTATCAGAACTTATCAATGACTTCTTTCTTGGCTTGAATGATTTTACCGTTCATGGCTTGTGTAACGAGTTGGTCTGCATCTTTGTTCTTATTTCTAGCAACCCATTCATAGACAGGTTCAATTTGTAGCTTCTTAAAGAGTGTTTCGATTTTGTCTGCCCAGTTCTGGAGGTTCGTTTCATAACAAGGCCATTCCCCTCTTAATTGTTCGATGACGACTTTAGAATCTCCTTGAATGGTGACTTCCTCATACTGTACACCAAGCTCTTCAAGTTCTTTGGCAGCCAGCCATAACGCTGCGTACTCTGATTCATTATTTGATTCAAGGTTTGTTAAGCTTGCATTTTTCTTAATACGATAATTGATGCCATTTTGAGAATAATGGATGATTATTCCTTGGCCGCTCGTACCCGTTTCAGTTTTATAACCGCCATCAAAATAGATCACGATGTCTCTAGGTTCTTCTTTTTTTACCTCTGTCAGTTTTAATAGTTCTTTTTTTGTCCAAGAAACTCCCTTTGAGTCTATAAAAACCAAATCTGTTACTCTTCCTGTCTTCTCTAAGTCTTTTGCTGTAAAAAGTGCTTCGTTCAGTGAAACAGGATCTGAAACAAAACGAATTTTTAATTGTGATTTCGGATGTTTGAACATATATTCAATGGAGAAGTTCATAGTAATCTCCTTTTTGTTTTTATTAAAGTACCTTATAATACGTATATATATTTATACAGAGGAGAGGCTCAGGTTGATTGAAGTGTACATAGATGGTGCAAGTGCCGGTGATCCTGGAATGTCGGGAGCAGGTGTTTATGTGAAGATCGGTAATGGTATAACTCATTCCTTTTGTTTTCCAATTGGCAGAATGTCAAATCATGAAGCCGAATTTATGGCTTTAATTCATGGCTTGGAGTTATGTATTAAAAACAATTGGAATATTGTATCTTTCCGTACAGATTCACAAGCCGTAGAGAGTGCTGTTGAGAAAGAGTTCGCAAAAGACAAGCGTTATACAGATTTGTTGGATAAAGCCCTTATGTTATCTAAAGAGCTTGATCTGTTTTTTATTAAATGGATTCCTTCAAAACAAAATAAAAAAGCTGATGAGTTGGCTCGGCAAGCCATTCAGTTGAACAGGAGCGAGCCTAATGTTTAAAAAGCCTTGGTTTGCAGATTTTAACCTATTACTTGTTGCATTTGTTTGGGGTACGACATTTGTTATTGTTCAAAAAGCGATTGCTTTTTTGGAACCCTACTCGTTCAATACGGTGCGTTTTAGTTTTGCTGCTTTTTTATTAATACTTATTATATTCTTGTTTAACCGTTCATCTCTCATTCATTTTAAAAGTAAAAAACTTTGGATAAGTGGTTTTATTCTTGGTTTTTGGCTCTTCTTAGGTTACGGCCTTCAAACAGTGGGACTTCTTTATACTACATCTTCCAAAACTGGTTTTATAACAGGTTTAAGTGTCGTTTTGGTGCCTCTTTTTAGTTACTTCCTGCTAAAGTCTAAATTGAATTGGCAAGTAGGATTGAGTTCTTTGCTAGCTGTAGCAGGTTTATATCTATTGACCATCCATAACAGCCTGACATTGAATGTTGGTGACGCTTATGTATTGCTATGTGCTATTTCCTTTGCACTACATATTGTTTTTACAGGTAAATTTGCACAATCATATCATGCACTTTGTTTAACCGTTATTCAGTTAATAACCGTTTCAATTCTAAGTTTCATTACAGCTCTATTCACAGAGAGCTGGCAACAGATGTTTGTGGCTGAATTAGTATTTAAACCTGAGGTCATCTCTGCACTAATCATAACTTCTTTGTTTGCTACAGCTTTAGCTTTTTTAGCACAAACTTACTTTCAATCGTTTACTACTCCAGCAAGAGTCGCACTCATTTTTGCTATGGAACCTGTTTTTGCAGCTACTACAGCATTTGTTATGATTGGCGAAACGCTAGGACCAAAAGCCACGACAGGGTGTCTTCTCATATTATTAGGAATGATCTTATCTGAAATAAAATTTAATGAATTAGGGATTAAACGCAAACAAAAAGAGTGGGATGCTTCTTAACCCACTCTTATTTGTATTTCAAGATCCTGTAGTGCATTTCGGACCATTTCTTTATCTAGAATATAACGGCATTCATCTAAATCTCTATCGATCACATCAGGTACATCTGTGAAAATCGTACAAAGATCCTTACTTAATACCGCCATATCCCTGCCGGCTTCTAGTTTTTTTAGATAACGCTTAAACCGAGGGTCTAAGTTTTCAAAATTCTCATAGATGGCTTCTACAGCTCCATACTGTTGAATCAGAGGCAACGCAGCCTTATCGCCTACACCTGCTACTCCGGGAATATTATCACTCTTATCACCTAAAAGTGCCTTAACATCAATCCATTGATTAGGAGTTATACCATACTCCTCTTGAAAATGGCTGATGGTATATTTCAGTTCATCACGTTTAACTGTAATTAACTGCGAAGTTTTTTCACATAGAAGCTGAAGCAAATCTCGATCATTGCTATAGATGATACATTCTCCATCACGTTCACTACGCCAGCGGTTGACCAGTGTACCGATGATATCATCCGCTTCATACCTTGGAATTGTAAGCTGTGTAATTCCAATCGTATCAAACAGTTCAACAAGCGTTTCATATTGCTGAATAAGAGGTTCAGGCAATTCATTTCTTGTTCCTTTATATTCTGCAAACTTCTCTCTTCTTAGTGTCTCGTCACGTTTCACATCCCAAGCAACCGCAATATGGGAGGGGTCATGTTCTCTAACAAGCATTAAAAGCTTTTGGATCGTAACACGGATCGCATTAGTAAACTGACCTTTTGAATTACGAGGCAGATCATGCATTTCTTTTCCATAAGCTGTAGCAAAATAACATCGGCTTAACAGATTAAACCCATCAATTAATAGCAGTGTTTCTTTCTTCTCCATTTTCTCTATTTCCCCCGGCAAGTCATGTGTTATGAAAAAAGCGCATTTTACAATGAAGTAAAATACGCTTGTTGTAAGTTAAGTAAAATCCGCTCTGCCGTGACTTTATATGCCTTTGGAACCTGATCTCTCAGGTGGGTATCCGCAGCTGCCGTTACAGCCTTCCAAGACGAATGCAAGGCATGACTGTCTGACAGATCATATAGGATTCCCGTCATTAGCACATAGGTTAAAGACATTGAAAAGCCACTAACATCGCAGATTTTTATTATACTACCTGTTGCTTCAGAAGTAAAATCATTTTGTTTTTTTTCCATGGTGCATCTTTTCAACTTCTAATTCTGCATAAGATGCAAATTCTTCTTGATGATTATTTTCTTGGCGTTTCGCATTGTTGTTGCGTTGTGCATTGGCGTTCCCTTTTTTTGTTCTGCCCATATCAATCCCTCCTTTTTCTTACTATGGCTAATTCATTTACAAATAAAACTTACATAATGTTTCCTCAGTTGGTTAAATTAAAATTAAAAAGGAGGTCTAATTATGGCAAATCCTTACTTATGTCCAAATTGCAAGACAAACCGTACACGTTTTAATGTAATTGAACAAAATCCGGTTTCCGTTAAACTAGATCCTGCAACGGGTGATGTTGTACAGCAATACGAAGAAGGTGAACTCGATATGTTTCATCTTCCATATCGAGGCTCTGAACGGTTAATTCAGTGTGGAGCATGCGGAATTGTTGGAGAAGAAGAAATGTACATTAAACGTGCTCAAAGTAATCCAAGACCATAAGAAAAAGACTGCTGGTAGGATTCCGGCAGTCTTTTTCATTTTATCCTTTTTGGAAGTTCATATTGGATGGTAACCGGGTCAGGGAGAGGTTTTGAATAAGTTAAATCAGTTAGGCTTACTGTCAGATTTTCTTCTGGAATAATTACAGGATTCATCTCACCTCTCTCCAAATCTTCTTGATTATAGAAGGCAATATAATATGTGGATTCATCAGATGAATCTTCGCTAAAGATCTCAAAATTTGTAAGTTCTTCTTTCTTTGCATTTGTGACGGATATAATATTTTTCTTGTGACTGCGTGCATGTTCTTCCGGAACGTTTTCCGTATATCTTTCCGGTGTAAGATGATGGCCACTGAGTAATTCATCATTCATCCGTTTAATTGTAAATGAAAACTTAGGGCTCCCATCAAACATCCTAACGCCGTTATAAACGATGGACATATCTGATTCATCATACACTTTTTGATTCACTTCAACTGGCTCGGAAGTGTTGGCATTAAACTTCTGGACATGTTCTGCCGGTATCGTCCATGTATGGAAATTTTCGCTTGTATGGATAGAAGCGTTAATTGAGATCTTTCTTTTTGTACTCTGGTTATGGCTTCTATGTGGATTATCGTAAAAGTGCAAATAAAACCCATCTTTTTCCGTTCCAATGAGATCCCACATTTGGCTATACGATTCATCGTTATAAGTACCAGAAAAACCAACTAAACGGTCATCTATGTCAGGGATCTCAATTCTAAGTCTTTGATCATATAATAAAAATTCATAAGCTGTTAGCTTAGCTTTTTCCCTATTGTCATAAGTAAACGATTTATTTATGTTTTCAGAATGTATCACTTTTGTATGCGGATTGTCAGATGATACTTTTAATTGAATATCATCCATGGATTTAAGTCCCGACCGGTCTGCAAGATCTACTTGCAATAGATCGATCTTGTTCACATTCATTAACTTCTCCCAATTAAAATTCTCCATCTCCAATTGATCCGGCATAGGAAAAATCATTAAGGAACGATACAGTCGGTGTTTATATACAAATCCTTCATGGCTTAAACTATAATTTCCACTATTTTCATGAACAGGAGCAATGAATTCTTCACCGTCCTTCATATGCAGCTTCATTTTTTTTACGGTTAACCGGGGAATATCTGTTTCATCTTTATCACGCTCTTTCAAATCAACGCTGTATAAAAAATATAACTGCCCTTGTGAATGCCACACTTTTTCAATTTGCAGTGTTCGGTATTTCTCATTTAAACGGATAACTTTATTACTATCTTTTATAAAACCAAATTGATCGATTCTTTCAAGCTCATCAAATTTTGTATACTCCAAATCCATGCCATCTTGAAGGGAATCTACCACTGTAAAATTTTTTTCGTTAACTACCCACACTGGTTCCGCGTTTTTTTCAAACTGTGTGTAGAGAACAAACCCAATAAGTAGAACTGCTCCAATAATGATTTTCTGCCACTTTTTGTTCAATCTGTTTTCCCCTCTGCTTCTTTCTCTTATTCAACTTTTCTTTAACTCTGCACCTTAATATTAACATAATATTTTGAATTGTTATGAAAAAAGCACCAATAATTGGTTATTTAAAGATTCTTTGAGTCAAAATTTTAGATAGGATTGTCATATAGGTTAGTAATATTGACGAATATCATCATGTTTTTGTCGAAAATCAAAACTAAGCTATTTTCATCTAGCATTAATGAATTTAACGGCATCCATAGAAAAACCCCGACATAATGACGGGGTTTGTGCAATTCAAGTGGATATCGTTTCGCTGATCTTATTCAATTGGAGCTCCATGATCTGGAGTCCTTTTTGTAGCTGTTCGTTCGTAATGACCAGAGGAGATAAAATTCGAATGACATTGCTGTAAAGGCCAGCACCCATAATGGCTACTCCATTTTGGTTGCAAAGTCCAATGATTTTCTTTGAACGGTCGGCATCCGGAGTTTTGGACGTTTTATCTTTAACAATTTCAAGAGCACACATCGCCCCAATTCCACGAACATCACCAATAAAGTCATATTGAGTTTTCCATTTGTAAAACGTTTTTAGTATGAAGTCGCCAATTTCATTAGCTCTAGCTAATAGTTGTTCTTCTTTTATCATAGAGATAACCTCTAGGGCTGCGACACAACCCAGGGGGCTACCACCATACGTACCGCCTATCTCTCCGGGTGCAGGTGCGTCCATGATTTCCGCCCTTCCCGTAACTGCTGAGATTGGAAGACCTGCTGCAATTGATTTTGACATCGTCATCAGGTCAGGTATAACATCAAAATGTTCCATTGCGAACATCTTTCCGGTTCGGCCAAATCCAGTTTGAATCTCATCCGCTATTAGAAGAATATTGTACTTATCACATATTTGTCTAAGCCCTTTTACAAAAGTTTTGGAAGGAATAACAAACCCGCCCTCCCCTTGAACGGGTTCGAAAATAATGGCTGCAATTTCTTCTGGTGGAACCTCACCCAAGAAGAATTCTTCAAATTTATTCAAGATAGCCGCATCTGTTTCTTCTATATTCCGGTCGTCCCTATAATAGTAAGGATATGGCATCTTATAGGTTTCTGGAGCGAAAGGACCGAATTCAAATTTATATGGTTTTACTTTACTTGTTAGTGACATGGCTAGAAGCGTTCTTCCATGAAATCCACGTTCAAACGAGATGATTGCTTTTCTACCTGTGAATTTCCGTGCGATTTTTACAGCGTTTTCGACAGCTTCAGCACCACTGTTTAAAAAGAACGTTTTTTTATGATGGTCCCCCGGTGTGATTTCATTTAATTTCTCGGCAAGCTGTATATATGGTTCATACATCATCACATGAAAACAAGGATGAATGTACTTTTCTATCTGATTCTTTAGAGCATCTACGACTCGTTGGGGACAATGCCCAACGTTTAATGTACCGATCCCTCCGGCAAAATCAATATAGTCGTTTCCATCAACATCTGTCATGATGCTTCCTTTTGCATGGTCTACAAAGTTAAGTACCGTATTGAAGGGTCCTCTTGGTACATTTAATTCTTTGCGTTTTAGAAATTCTTCTGATTTTTTCATTCATTTTCGCCTCCACACCAATCGTAGATTGTTAGAGCGATAATTTCCGCCGCTTCCATAATCTTTGAAATCTCAATATATTCATTTGGGTAATGAGCGACTGCTGTAACTCCTGGTCCAAAAACAATGGACGGTGTATTACCAACCTGTGATAACAGGCCTCCATCCGTTCCCCATGGAGATGCTTCAATAATTGGTTCTTCTCCTAAAACTTGTTTATAGTTCTTCGAAAGTGTGTTCATCAGAAGATGATCGGTTTCAATGGAACCAGGCAGCCATTGAGCGCCAAACCATTCTACAGCAACGGGATGTTTACTAAACCAAGGTTCTTGCATGTTTGAAAGATAATCTTCTAATTCTTTTTTTACTTCTTCAAGTGTTTCATGTGGTGCAACACCTATCCTGCCTTCTAACACAACTGAATCGGGCACTGAAGAAGGCCAATTTCCGCCGGATATCTTTCCAACATTTATTGGAACCGGTATTGGAATATCTTTGTAAAGCGGGTCAGTAATCCTTTTGTTACGTATCATTTCCAGATCTTTAATAGCTTGTAAAACAACACCTGCTTTATCGATGGCACTAATCCCTTCATAACGAGTACCACCATGAGCTGCTTTTCCTTTTATCGTTAATCGAAACCACATAGAGCCTTGTTGAGCAGGGAAAATTTTCATGTTGGTAGGTTCAGGAATAATGGCAGCATCAGCCTTATAACCCCTAAGAACAGCTGCAAGAGTTCCTGCTCCCCCACTTTCCTCCTCTATTACACTGTGAAAATACAAGTCACCTTTTAATTTGGTTCCTGTCTCTTTTAGGGCTTGAATGGCAAGAAGAAGGGACAGGTTACCACCTTTCATATCCGTCGATCCTCTGCCGAATAGTTTGCCATCTATGACTTTTCCACTATAGGGATGGTGTTCCCATTGATTCAGATCACCTTCTGGCACAACATCTATATGACCGTTTAGCACGAGCGAACGGCCGTCTCCTGAGCCGCGCCATATCCCTACAACGTTTGGGCTATAGCTGAAATCGGTACGGCTCGCACAGAAGTTAGGGTGGTTCGCAAGTTCTTCCCCGTCTGGGTACCACATATCTACTTCCAAACCGATCTCTTCTAATTTTTTAGCAATTAATTTCTGTACTCCTGTTTCGTTTCCTGTAGTACTAGCTTCTTGAACGGTATTTTGCAAAAATTCAACCGCTTCATCTTGCTTTGCTATTAGCCAGTTTGAGAGTTTTTCCTTAACTTGCATGTGTAATCCTCCTAAGTAATCATTGGAATACAGATACTTGCTCATCTACTATTATTGAAGCACCTGTTGTTTGAATTACATCTTCGACTGTATAAGGATCCATAATTTCTCGAAGGTACAGCTTTCCATTGATACATTGGAATACCGCTTTTTCAGTAATGATCATGTTTGCTCCTTCTTTTACGGTAAGTGGAAGTGAGCAGTTTTTTACGATTTTGGGATTCCCATATTTATCTGTATGATTCATTAGTATAATGACTTTTTTCGCCTTTTGTGCCAGATCAATTGCTCCTCCCATACCAGGCACTCGCTTACCAGGGACGATCCAATTTGCGATATCTCCTCTTTCACTAACCTCTAGAGCTCCTAAAATAGTGACATCAAGTAATCCTTTTCGAATAATCCCAAAAGCGGTTGCACTGTCAAAATAAGATGCTCCTGGTTGAATCGTAACAGGATATCCACCGGCATTAGATAAGTTTCCGTCTTCCTCTCCAGTAACTGGTGATCCGCCCATACCCAATATCCCATTCTCAGTGTGAAGCATGATATGTAGATGACTAGGCATATAATCTGCTACGAGCGTGGGAATACCGATACCAAGGTTTACAGTCATTCCATTCTTTATTTCGAGGGCTGCTCTTCTTGCGATCTTGTGCCTTGTTTCAATTCCCAGACCCATTTCCAGTCCACTCCTTTACTTTGGATAATGAAATCAACAAAAACTCCTGGTGTTATTACTTCTTCGGGATCAAGTGAACCTATAGGCACAATTTCCTCTACCTCAGCAATTGTGATATGACCAGCAGTTGCAACTAATGGATTGGTATTGCGAGCACTCTTATCATAGACAAGGTTTCCGTACAAATCGGCTTTTTTTGCATATACAATGGATACGTCAGCTGTTAAAGCCGTTTCTATCATAAATTCTTTGTTGTTAATAGACACTTTCTCTTTATTCGCTTCAACAACTGTTCCTAGACCAACATCTACTAAGATTCCACCAAGCCCCATACCGCCTGCTCTTATTTTCTCTGCAAGCGTTCCTTGCGGGACAAACTCTACTTCTAATGAGCCGTCTTGCATCTGCTTTCCCGCTTCAGGGTTAGATCCGATGTGTGAGGCAATCAGTTTTTTAACACGCTTTTCTGTAATGAGCTTTCCAGGTCCAATCCAGGGAAAACCTGTATCATTGCTGATCAAAAAAATGTCTTGTAAATCTTTTTCCAGTATGAGATTGACTAGAGTAGGAGGAGCACCCACACCTCCGAATCCACCAATCATAAGCGACATGCCGTTAAAGAAATACTTTGAGGCATCTTTTAAGGTGATTTGTTTATTTACTTTTTGTACCATTTAAAACACCTCTTTCAACTTGTAGCTTCTGTTATATACAATCCTTCAGTAATTAATTGAGTGGTTAGTTCACTTATCGATTGATCGAGGATATCAACCATGTCCGAAATCTGTTCTTTCGTTACAGTTAACGGAGGAGAAACTAAAATCGAATCTCCTGAAAATCCAGTTACCCCTCCAACAGCAGGATAGACGAGTAAACCTTTAGTAAAGCAAATGGAAAGGAGCCGGTCTACCACTTTGCTGCTTAATTCAAAAGGTTCTCTTGTTATAGGGTCCTTTACAAATTCAATACCGCATAAAAGCCCCTTTCCTCTTACGTCTCCAATCAACGGGTACTTCCACTGGAGCCGTTGAAGATGATTTACTAGATATTCACCCATAGCTGCTGCGTTTTCCTGCAGTTTATACTTCTCCATAAATTCAATAACTGCCAGACAAACAGCTGCTGATTGTGGATTTGCGCTGAACGTATGACCACTCATTACTACTTTTGTGCCTGCTTCAATTACATCCATGATCCGGTCTGAGACAATTGTCGCTGCCATAGGTGTATATCCAGCACTCATTCCCTTTCCTAGAGCTATGATGTCTGGGATTACATTCCAGTGTTCCATCGCAAACATCTTTCCTGTACGGCCCATCCCCGTCATCACTTCATCAGCAATCAACAAAATATTATATTTATCACAGACAGCTCTAATTTTTTTAAAGTATTCATCAGGCGGCACGATCGCTCCGCCAGAAGCTCCTATTACCGGTTCAGCGATAAATGCTGCAATTTGGTCAGGACCTAGTGTTTGAATGATGTTTTCCAAATCGTCTGCACATTTTACTCCGCATCCTGGATACGTCTCATTTAAAGGACATTGATAGCAATACGGTGCAGGTGCTGCTGGAAAATCTTCAAGAAGCGATGTGAAGCGCTGTCTTCTAAGCGGATGGCCAGACATGGATAGCGCACCTAGCGTAATACCGTGGTAGCTGGTCCATCTTGAAATTACTTTTGTTTTTGTTACAATGCCTTGTTCCTGAAAATATTGAATAGCAACCTTTAATGCTGTTTCGGTTGCTTCAGATCCACTATTCACAAAAAAAACGGAGTTCAGATCTCCAGGTGCATAGTTTGCTAGTTTTTCAGCAAGCTGTTCAGCGGCATCACTCGTAAACTGAGATCTGTAAACAAATGAAACATGCTTTGCCTGGTTCCACATTGCTTCAGCGATCTCATGAACGCCATGTCCAATATTAGCTGTAATGGCTCCTGAAGATCCATCAATGTACTGGTTTCCTTCTTTATCATATAAGTAGATTCCTTTACCATGACTGATAACAGGATAATTGTTTCCTAGAACCGGTTTGATGAGATGTGATCTTCCCATGAAAAAGGCTCCTTTCTCCTGAGGTTAAAAAGGAAACGCCCAAAAATCCGGGCATTTCCTCCTCTATATGATGTTAAATCTTAAAATAATTCTTCTTTAGAAATCTAGGGATACTCATTAAATCTGAGTAAGAAATGGATGATTCTATTTTCTTCGTATCAATAAGCATAAGCTGATCTTCAATTTCATCTATAATATGGTCTTCTTGATATTCCATTCCGCAAGAAGAGCATGAAACAGAAGGGATTACAGTAATCTCAACGGATCTTGACCCGTCTGGCAACTCCCAATAACCAGTCAGTCCTTTCTGTTCTGCTTTCTCACTCTCACACCATAAACACTTCATGTAATCCTCCTTTCTATGCATTCTTTTGTTCTTCAGCCGGTACAGAAACTCCTTCGTCCTTTTGCTGCTCAAACTTATATTTTTTCTCTTTTAGTTCGTCACGTTTATCACGTTTATCTTTTAATGAACTATGTTCCGGATTTAATCCATAATCTTCTCTTCTTTCAAGTCGTTTTAAGCCTTGTGGAACTAAGTTGAATGCTTCATCACGCATGAGCGCAGAAACACCAATGGCTGGTTTAATATGATCGGTTCCCATGATTTCATTAAAATACGCATCTGCTCTGCCGGCTTGATAGTTTTGAGGTTCTGGGTATGACGTAATAACTCCTTCAAAGTTTCTTAAAACTACCTTTTCAGGAGATTGAGAGATTAAATAATTAGGCTGAACAGCAATCTTTCCTCCGCCGCCAGGAGCATCAACAACAAAAGTTGGAACCGCATAACCAGAAGTATGTCCTCTGAGCCCTTCAATGATCTCCAGTCCTTTTGAAACAGGTGCGCGGAAGTGGCCGATCCCCTCAGATAGATCACACTGGTAAATATAATATGGACGCACTCTTATCTTTACGAGATCGTGCATCAGTTTTTTCATAATCGGAACACTGTCATTGATCCCTGCTAAAATAACAGATTGGTTTCCTACAGGCACCCCGGCATTTGCAAGCATCTCACAAGCACGTTTAGATTCTTCTGTTATTTCTAAAGAAGTATTAAAGTGTGTATTAAGCCAAACTGGATGATATTTTTTTAGAATATTGCACAGGTTCTCTGTGATTCGCTGTGGGAAAACGACAGGTGCGCGTGTTCCGATTCTTATAATTTCCAGATGTGGAATATCTCTTAAGTTCTTTAGAATATATTCTAAAATGTTGTCATTAATTAATAATCCGTCACCGCCAGAAATTAAACAGTCTCTCACTTGAGGATTGTTTCTTATATAATTAATAGCAGCATCAAGCTGTTTTTTTGGGACTCCCATACCGATCTGCCCGGAAAATCTTCTTCTCGTACAATATCTGCAATACATGGAACATTGGTTTGTAACGAGAAACAGTACTCGATCCGGATAGCGATGAGTCAGACCTGGTACCGGTGAATCTTCGTCTTCATGCAATGGATCTTCAAGATCGTATTTGGTTTTCAATATTTCTTTTCCGATTGGAACTGACTGCATACGTATTGGACACCTTGGGTCATCTTGATCCATCAGCCAAGCATAATAAGGAGTAATATTTAATGGGATTGTCATTGTGGATATTCTTACGCCCTCTTCTTCTTCTGGTGTCAGATTGATGATCTTCTTTAAATCCTTCAGATTTCTAATCGTGTTCGTAAGCTGCCATAACCAATCATTCCATTGTTCTTCCGTCACATCTTTCCATAACTCAAATTCTTTCCAGTGTTTCTTAGGTTTAAATAATCCATTCACTACAGGCATATTAAAAGACCTCCTTTATTTCTACACCTACTATTCATGCAAGAAGCATGCCAAGTGACTGAAAGTTCCGAAAAATAGTGATAACCGTATATTTTATGCAGTTTCGGATCATTGTGGGCCTGAATACCATGTAACGGAAAATAAAAAAACCGCCGAAAATTCGGCAGTTCATTTTTGTTTTATTTTGTATTGAAGTGTTTGTCTTGGCACTCCTAATATTTTTGCTGCTTGCAGAATGTTTCCTGAGGTTTGTTTTAATGCCATCTGAATAATATGCTGTTCGTATTCTCCTAATGCTTCCCTTAAAGGAGGAACAGTTGAAAACTCTGAGATCTTATTTTGAACCGTACTCTCGTTTGCTGTTGTTACATGCTGGGGTAATAAATCCACTCCGATGGAGAAGTGGTCTTCAGCAAAGTTCATACAATGTTCGATTGCATGCTTAAGCTCGCGAATGTTCCCGGGCCAAAGATATCTTATAAGCAATTGTTCTGCCTCTGGAGTTAATCCTCCAACCTGTTTTTGAAAGGCAACATTAAAATGTTTAATGAAATGCTGAATCAAGTAAGTTATATCGGTTTTCCTATCTCTTAATGGCGGTAATTCAAAATAAACAACATTTAATCTGTAAAATAAATCGTGTCTTAATCGTCCAGATTTTAAACATTCCTCTGGTTTTTCATTGAGTGCAGAAATAATTCTAACATCTACTTTACGGGTATCATTACTTCCTATGCGCTGAACGACTCCTTCTTGAATAACACGCAGGAGTTTTGACTGAAGCTCAATCGGCATGGAATTGAGCTCGTCTAAAAATAAAGTGCCTCCGTCTGCCAGTTCAAAAACACCAGCCCGATCTATTGCTCCCGTAAAACTGCCTTTAGTGGTACCAAATAATATTCCCTCTAGCAAAGGACCTGGTATTGCTGCACAGTTTTGTACCACAAAAGGATTTTCCCCTCTGTTTGATGCGTTGTGAATCGCTTGTACAAACATTTCTTTTCCTGTACCCGTTTCTCCAAATATCATTATGGGCGAATGGGTTTTTGAGGCTTTCTCGCATTGTGTTTTTATCCGATTTAGTTCTGGATCGTTCGTTATTATATCGGAAAAACAGTATGTAGCAAAAGTGTGGTTCTTTGTTTTTCTTTTATTACTTTTCATTTTTGACTGCAGATCAAGCAGCTGATCCGATAGCTGCTTAATCTTTGACATGTCTTTAGCAACCTCAACTGCCCCGATCAATTCGCCGTCAAGCCATAGCGGCAAAGTTGAGTTCACAGTATCAATATGTTTTCCTTTTCTGTTCGTGTATGATTGGTGCTGATTATAGATGGGCTGTCCTGTTTGAATAACTTTTAACAGTGTGCTTGTTTCCTTTGTAAGTGAGGGAAAGACGTCCAAAACATGAAAATTATGAACTTCGTCAGGTGTTAAACCATCTAATGTCGCTGCAACAGCATTATAAAAGATGGTTATACCGTCTGCATCCACTACATGAATCCCTTCATCTATTGTCTTTAAGATCGCATTTAAAGTTTCAGCCGTTTCCAAAGAGTTAGATATCAAAATCCATCACCACCGTTAGTGCTTAAATTTCGTCATGTAGTGCCGAAAAATTGGCACCTAGCTAGATAAGTCTTTTACCCAAATGTTCATATCCTCGTATTTATCGAAAATTTTGCAGTTGTTTGCTAGTCTTCCTTTATACATATATCCCTTTTGATGAAAGACTGCATTCATTCCAAAAGATAATGCTCTGGCAATTGAATAAGCACAATAGATATTCCGATCAAAGAGTTCATTCTCGAGCTGATCCACGAGGTGTTTCATCAAACCAGCTTTTCGATGCTCTGGAAGTGTCGCACAATCGGTTATTTCCGCATTATGGTAAGTAGAATTCACATCAGCTGATGCAGCACTAATGATTTTTTGCTCATGTTCAATCACACAGAACAATGTTCCGGATTTTATCATTTTTAGCACATAATCGGGGTCATCCATGGGTGTAGGATAAACTTCAAAGACTTTCCCATAGAGGTCTGAAAGTGATTTCACATCTCCTTCATCAGCCATTCTCAATGTATATTTTTCTGGTAAAGGACTTTGAGCAGTTCCTTGGGGTAATTTCACTACACCCTTTAATATATTATCTTCATCCAGCCAGTACGAGCTATTTCTTCTTTCAACGTTTAGATATTTACACATGGCAAACGCAGAAGCTCCGTTAAAATAACTTGAAAATTCTCCTTCATATAGATATCCTTGCTGAATCCAAAAGGAAAGATCTTCATGGCGGGTTTTTACAATAATCTTTTGGAACTTGTTTTTAACTGCTTCTTCTTCCATCCAGTTTACGAGCTGGACTGGATTTCCCCGATAATCATCGATACGAAGCCGCTCGTTATAATAATCAAAACAAATTTCTGCAATAAATTGTGGTTGTTGTACACTTTGGTTTTTATAATAAGTAGTCTGCATGTTCTTCGCCTCCTGTCTATTCTATATGTTCCATAGATCAAGATTAAAATCCTGCATAAAAAAACCACCTCACTTAGGTGGTTTTTCTGATTACAGTGCTCTATGCGGCAGCTTCCATCTTAATTTAAGCGAAAGCATTCTAAAAACAACGAGAAGTACAAAAAGAATCATATATTCTATCGTACTGTTTACGATATTTAACCCTATGATCAGTCCCCCTAACAACGCCCACACCGCATAAATCTCCTCTCGAAGCACAACAGGCTTACGACCCGCTAAGACGTCACGGATAATTCCACCACCGATCCCGGTCAGGATGGCAGCGACAATAACCGCACTTATCGGATGATCCATGCTGTTTGCAGCGATTGCACCTTGTATAGCGAACGCTGAAAGTCCAATTGCATCAAAGAAATGAAGACTTCTCTTTGAAAAATGTATGAAACTTTCAGGCATAAAGAAAACAATACCCATTGCAGCAAGTGCTGATTTAAGCAGCAGACCTTGTTCCCAAATGTTGTCTACTGGGAGTCCAATTAAAACATTACGCAGGATCCCTCCGCCAAATGCAGTTACCAATCCTAAAATAAATACTCCCAAAATATCATAATCTTCTTCCATGGCAACAAGTGCACCAGAAATAGCAAAGGCTATCGTACCAATAATATTTAATAAATCCCAAGTCAAACCCGATCTTCCTCTCCAAAATCAATATTCTCCGTATTGAATCTTATAAGGTTATGAGCCGACTGGCAAGGATTATTTAGAAGAACTTTTTAACTTTAACTGATCCACTATACTAACCGGAACACTGCAACTGCCAAGATCACCATGAAAAACTTCACCGTTGCGAAAACCATGAAAATCGCTTCCAGCAGTTTTGATCAGCTTATACTTTTCTGCTAAATTTTCATAATACATTACCTGTTCTTCTGTATGATCAGGATGACAGCACTCTAAACCTACTAATCCATTCTCACATAATAATGGAATGAGCTCATCAGCCTCATAAATTCCAGGATGGGCTAATACAGGTACACCCTTTGCCTTTTTTATGATTTCAACAGCCTCTACAGGTGAAATACGCTTTGGAATGGCATAGGCAGCTTTACCCTTTCCTAAATACTTGTCAAATGCTTCTGGAAGAGATTTAACGATTCCTTTTTCCATAAGAATCTCCGCGATATGCCCCCTTCCAACGTTTCCTTCTCCATGTCGTTTAGCTTCTAGCTCTGATTCTTCAATATTAATTCCAAGTTCATTTAGTTTTTTTAGGATCATTGTATTTCTTTGATCTCGAACAGAGGTAAGGCTTGTTAAGGCAGAAAGAAATCTTTCATCTTTATAATCAATGAAGTAACCCAGAACATGAATATCTTGGCCTTTATACATTGTACTAATCTCAATGCCAGGGATGCATTGAAAATGTTTATATCGACTCGCCTCTGCCATTGCTTCTTCTATACCAAATATCGTGTCATGGTCTGTTATAGCAATAGCACCTAATCCTTTTTCGATTGCTCGCCTAATATTTTCAGAAGGTGTAAATGTTCCATCTGATGCGGTCGTATGGGTATGTAAATCACTTTGTTTCATTTTTTTCTCCTAAAATTTTATATAATTAGTACGGTACGTGAAATTTTTGTTTTTTTATTTGTTGGTTGCTATTGGATTTTCACTATAACTGATCCAATCGCTCCAGCTTCCTGCATATAAAGCTATGTCCTTCATTCCCGCCTCATTCATTGCAAGTACGTTCACACAAGCAGTTACACCAGAACCGCAATAAACAATGGCTTTCTCATCCTCTCTTATTCGGGTTTGATACATCTCTTTAAGCTGTATATCACTCTTCCACCATCCCGGTTGATTGAAATGTGACTCCCAAGGAACGTTAATCGCTGAAGGTATATGCCCTGCTTTATGATCGATCGGTTCGACCAATCCTTTATACCTTTTTGGCTCTCTTGCATCGATGATCACTTTATCTCTAGTTTGTGTGACCATACTAACTTCATTCTTTGTTGCGACCATCTCTCTATTAACGTTAGATTTAAAGTGCGAATGAACCTCTACAGGCATTTTACTTGAGATGGTGTAGCCTTTTTCTTTATAGTTTGTGTAGCCGCCCTGCATAACATAAACATGATCATGTCCAAGGTATCTCAACAGCCACCAAAGTCTTGAAGCCATTGTTCCTGACTGATCATCATAAGCGACGACAATTTTTTTGGAGTCCACTCCACAGCGGCTCAAAAATTGTGATAGTATGTTTACGTTAGGTAATGGATGACGTCCGCCATGAGTTAAGACAGGCCCTGAGAGATGTTGATCAAGATCTGCATAGAATGCCCCTTCGATATGATCTTCTTTATATAGTTCATATCCGATTGATGGATCTGCTAAAGAAAATCTGCAATCGAAAATCACAACATCATCATGATTAACTTTTTGGTTTACCCATTCAGGACTTACGAAATTGGACATAATAAAACCTCCTAATGTAGAAGTAATACGTTATTTTAACTGCTTCTAGGGAAAACTGTAACTATTAGAAAAGAGAGAAAGAAGTGAGGTACAAAATGATACATAGTATACCGAACGCTTCCATTGTTATATTTGGAGCGACAGGTGATCTTGCTCACCGAAAACTGTTTCCTGCTCTTTACCAATTGTATCAAAAGGGACACATGAAAGAGAACTTTTCTGTTGTAGGTGTTTCAAGAAAAGAATATTCTCATGATGACTTTCAAGCTGAAGTAGCTTCAGCTATAAACGAACATGCACCAGGTGCAAAAAGTGAAATCGTACAAAAGTTCGCTTCTCATTTCTACTACTTAAAGATGGATGTAACAAGTGAACCTAGTTACCATGAACTTGAGGAGCTTTTGAACGTGCTTGACAGAGATTATCAAACAAATGGAAACCGTCTCTATTATCTAGCAATGGCACCTAAATTTTTTGGCACAATCCCAACCTTCTTAAAATCAGAAGGTATAACGAGAACAGAAGGCTGGCAGCGAATCGTTATTGAAAAACCATTCGGACATGACCTCCCTTCGGCCACGAAGTTAAATGAGGAAATCCAACAATGTTTTAATGAAGACGATATTTATCGTATAGACCATTATCTTGGTAAAGAAATGGTTCAAAATATTCAAGTCATCCGTTTTGGCAATGCGATCTTTGAATCGATCTGGAACAATAAATATATCGATTCCGTTCAGATTACATCGAGTGAGACGCTTGGTGTAGAAGACAGAGCAGCTTATTATGAAAAATCAGGTGCCCTGTTGGATATGGTTCAAAATCACATGCTTCAAATGGTTATGATGGTTGCTATGGAACCGCCAGGAGAGCTGAAGCCTGAACATATACGAGACGAAAAAGTTAAAGTTCTTCGTTCATTGCGTTTCTTTAATGAAGAAGAAGTGAAACAAAATGTAGTCCGTGCTCAATATTCAGCTGGGGAAATGAAAGGGGAAAAAGTTCCTGGCTACCTTCAAGAAGAAAATGTAGCTCCAGAATCAAAAACAGAAACGTTTGTTGCTGCAAAACTGTTTATTGATAATTTCCGTTGGACAGGAGTACCTTTTTACATTAGAACAGGAAAACGCATGGCTGTGAAATCAACTGAGATCGTCATACAATTCAAACAGGGTCCAATGGCGCTTTATCATGCAAAAACAGAAAAGTATCAGCCTAATCTTCTAAGAATTCATATACAGCCTGACGAAGGAGTTAGCCTTACTCTTAACGCAAAACCTAAGGGAGATACTTCTGATCTATTACCGATCGATATGACGTATAACAATAAATCAACTGCCGAGATGAATTCACCAGAAGCATATGAAAAGCTACTTCATGATTGTCTTCTTGGTAACTCAACATACTTTACTCGCTGGGATGAAGTTGCACTAAGCTGGGAGTTTATTGATCGCATAACAAAAGCTTGGCAAAGCGGCACAGGTTCACTCCTAACAGAATATACCTCTGGCAGCATGGGTCCTATAGAGGCAGACCAATTGTTGACCGCCGATGGACACTCATGGTGGGAACCTACTAAAGTACGAGAGGAATGTTAGTTATGAAGATATATGATGTCTCGTTACCGATTTATGAAGGAATGCCTGTTTATAAAAACAAACCTGAAAAACAGCCTGAGTTTAATACCGTACAAAATGGTCATGTAACAGAAACAAGAATTGCAATGGACGTTCATACAGGGACTCATGTAGATGCACCGCTTCACATGGTCCCAGGTGGTGACACGATTGAAACATTGCCTATCGAAAGACTCGTTAGAAAAGCTAAAGTCATTGATCTTACACGTTCTGAAGAATTTATTTCTGCAGAAGATCTTTCAGATAAGGATATCCAAAAGGATGATTTTGTTCTCTTTAAAACAAAAAACTCTTGGGATTCTGGGTTTAACTTTGATTTTATATATGTAAACAGTGAAGCTGCTAAAGTTTTAACTGAGATCGGTGTTGCTGGTGTAGGCATCGATGCACTTGGTGTTGAAAGAGCTCAGGAGAATCATCCGACACATAAACAGCTTTTCCAAAACAATGTCATCATTATTGAAGGGCTACAATTAAAAGACGTTCCCGAAGGCGAATATTTAATGGTTGCAGCACCACTTAAAATTCGAGGCTTGGATGCATCACCTGCAAGGATCGTTCTTATAGAGCAATAAAAAACAGCGGGATTTCCGCTGTTTTTTTTATTCCAGTGCTGGTTTTAACTTTTTGCTGCTCTGAGGATCTTTTTCCTCCTCATCTCCCCCGCCTCTTTCTTTTTCTGGCTTGATAGCAAAAAAAGCGGCTATCGCACCAAGTACACTTACACCTGCCGATGTATAAAACACGATCTCATGAGAAGATCTCATCAAAACCGCATAGATTGGCGGGCCTAAAGCCACACCTACAAATCTCATCGAACTATAGATCGAAGTAATGGTTCCTCTCGCTTCTTTTTCTATTCCTTCTGTGATGAGTGCATCTAAACTAGGCAATGCTGCTCCAATGCCAATACCAGCTACAAATAAAGCTCCCAAGAGAAAATACACGTTCTCTGTAAATGTTATTAAAAATACTGATCCGCCCAAAAGAACCATGGATAAGAAAGTACACCACTTCATAACCAATTTATTCTGTTTGATCTTTTTCCCTGCAATATAGGACGCGATAGATAAGGCCAATAACGGTACCGCTATGACCAGGCCTTTCATTATACCCGTAACACCATATTTTTCTTCTAAGATCGTGGAGAGATAGAACAAAATACCAAATAAAACAAACATGATAATGCCACCGATTAAAAAAATGGCGAAAAGCCATCTGCCCTCATTATGAAAAATTTGCTTAATGTTTTTTAGGTACTCTTTAATTGGCTGTTTTTCTTGTTCTTTTTTAGGCACTTTTACTAAAAAAAGAACTAAAAGAATAGAAAAAAAACAAAAAACCGGAATGAGCCAAAAAGGTAAGAACCAAATGATTGTTGCCAAGAAAGCACCCAATATTGGACTCAATACTTTACCAATTGTGTTAGAAGTCTCAATCAGCCCTAACCCAGAGCTTACTTGTTCTTCGTCATCAAACATATCCCCTACTAGCGGCAGAACCACGGGAGCTGCCCCTGAAGATCCAACACCTTGAAGAAATCGTCCTATAAGAATTAATGTAAATGCATTGTCAGCTTGCCAAGCTGCCCATCCAGAGATTAATCCGCCAATGCCAGCTATAAAAAGACTAGGGATAATTATTTTTTTTCGCCCTAATCGATCTGATAAATAACCCGCAATAGGTATTAAAAGAATGGCTACAATTGAGTATACCGTTATAATTAATGACACTTGGAAGGAGCTGATATTAAGCTCTTTGCCGATCTCAGGCAATACGGGTATAAGCATTGAATTGCCCAATGTCATCACAAGGGGAATAGATGCAAGTGCTAGTAAGTCCCACTTTTTCTTTTCTTCCATAATTTCCTCCACAACCGTACTATTACATCTTTAGTATTGTAAAAAGTCCAGAAACCATACAAGAAAATCAATCCATTGACTTAAGAAATCAATTAAAGCTAAACTAATGGCAGCATACATATCGCAATTCATGTGCGGAAGATGAAAGGAAGTTAATTTTTGTGGAACATTTATTAAACAACAAGGCGAAAGCCATCCAGATTTCAGGTATCCGTAAATTTTTTAATGAAGTAGCTCAATTTCCAAATGCAGTGTCCCTTACATTAGGACAGCCTGATTTCCCTACTCCTCTTCATGTTAAAGAAGCGGCTATACGTGCGATACATAATAATCAGACTATCTATTCTCATAATGCTGGCTATCCCGAACTTAGGCAGGCAGCTTCTATGTATTTAAAAGAGAAATATGATCTAGAATATGACCCTGCAACCGAAGTAATCGTTACAACAGGAGCAAGTGAAGCCATTGATATAACCTTGCGTACCATTTTAAGTGAAGGTGATGATGTTTTACTTCCTGCGCCTGTTTATCCTGGGTATGAGCCCGTAATTACATTATGCGGGGCGAATACTATCTATATGGATACGACTAAAACGGGGTTTAAAATCACACCTGATCTGATTGAGAAGAATATTACCGAAAAAACAAAAGCTATCATCATCCCCTCACCTTCTAACCCAACAGGTGTTGCCTTAGATGAACAAGAATTAAAGTATATTGCTGAATCTTTAAAGGATAGAGACATTTTTGTTCTTTCTGACGAAATCTATAGTGAACTTAAATACGATGCGAAGCATATTTCGATTGCATCTTTAGATGGCATGCGAGAAAAAACCTTTGTTATAAATGGTCTTTCTAAATCTCATAGCATGACTGGCTGGAGGATTGGACTTTTATATGGGCCACAAAACCTTCTTCAGCATGTACTAAAAGTTCATCAATATAATGTGACATGCGCATCCACGATTTCCCAAGCTGCTGCTATTGAGGCTTTAACACACGGTAAAGATGATGCAGCAGAAATGCGAACAGCATATAAAGAACGCCTAGAATACTGTTGCAGCCGTCTTAATAATATGGGTATTACTTTTGAAAAACCGAATGGGGCGTTTTATCTTTTTGTTTCAATTAAAAAATATGGACTATCGTCTTATCAATTTGCACTTCAACTATTACAAAGTGAAGAAGTTGCCGTTGTTCCTGGAGATGCGTTTACTTTTCTTGGTGAAGGTTATATTCGAATTTCGTACGCTGCATCAATGGAACAGTTAAAAAAGGGTATGGATGGTATGGAAAACTTCATAAATTCTCTAACATAAACTGCCCTCAAATTGGGCAGTTTTTTCGAATAGTTTACATAAATAGATTACGGTTAATTCTAGTCCGTGTATAAGATCTAAAATTAGAAAAACACTAAAAATAACTTATTTAAAGGATGCGTTTTTGTGAAGTTAAAAGCTTTATTAAGCCACTTGCATATACCTGCCACAATTGAAGATGATCCTGTCATCACTGGAATAGCTTCTCATTCTAAAAAAGTAAAACCGGGATATTTGTTCTTTGCGATTTCTGGTGTTGAAGCGGATGGTCATCAATACATACAAGAAGCATTTGAAAATGGTGCAGCGGCAGTTATCGGAGAGTATCAGAAGATTAGCGGAAAAGGTCTTTACTTCTATGCTGAGGATACAAAGCGCTTGTTAAGCCTAGCAGCTTCCTATTTTTATGACGAACCGTATAAAAAACATAAGATGACGGGCATAACCGGAACGAACGGTAAAACGACTACTTCTTTTCTGTTGCAGCATTTACTTGTTTCGCACGGTGTTTCCACAGCGCTTTTTGGCACAGTACATCATTATATAAATTCTAATATTGTAAAGAGCTCGCATACTACTCCCGATCCTGTAACCCTGCAGCACCTGTTAAACGAAAGCGATGACCAAGCTGTTGTTATGGAAGTAAGCTCACATGGGCTAGAACAAAAACGAATTGAAGGTATAACCTATGACCAGGCGATCTTTCTAAACTTAACACATGATCACTTGGATTATCATGGTACGATGGAATCGTATTATCTTTGTAAAGCAAAACTGTTTTCTTATTTAAAAAATAAAGGAACTGCTATTATTTGCAGTGAGGGAACGTATGGCAAGCGTTTAAGGGAAGAGCTGAGCAGAGATAATAACCTTCAAGTTTGGACATATGGCAAGAGAAAATCTGATCATTTCTATATTGAAGATGTAGGGAAAGAATCATTTAATTTAATCCATGAAACCCTTCATGTAACAGTCCCCCTCCCGCTTCCTGGCGAATATAATGCTCTTAATACAACCGCTGCGATTGCTGCAGCTCTAGATTATGGCATTCCGATAAAGAGTTCGATCGAGTATCTAAAAACCTTTGAAGGAATCCCTGGCCGGTTTGAGGAGCTTACTCTTTACAATGGAACGGAAGTGATCATTGATTATGCACACACCCCTGATGGTGTGTTACAAGTCCTTGAAGCAGCTAGTAAGAAAGCCGGAAACAGACCTCTATATCATGTTTTCGGTTTTAGAGGAAATCGCGATCTTACCAAACGTCAAGAGATGATCGGTATTTCATTAGAATATAGTACTAAAACGGTCCTAACCGTTGACGACTTAAACGGTGTAGATAGAGATCAGCTAGTACTCGAGACAAAAGAAGCCATTCCGAAAACTTCACAAATGCCAATTGTTATTGCAGACCGTACTGAAGCCATCATTCTTGCATTGAAAGAAGCTCCTCCGAACAGCGTAATAATAATTACTGGTAAGGGACCAGAAAAATATAAAGAATCGTATCACCATCCATCAGATTCTGATCTTGCAACAGTCGAACTGTTTCAATCGCAAAACAAAGCAGCTCTTTTATAAAAATAGTAAAAAAAGTCCCTTTTTTATCATAAAAGGGACTTTTTTTATTCTATATCTGTTCCAATTGTTTTAAACCTTTTTGCAATTGTTGAATTCTACCTTCTAAATCTCCTGGTTTCTTTAACTCCTCAAAGTAAACCAAAATCTGGTCTGTTAATTGACTTTTGGAGTAGCCTATAGCTGCATCTATCGCCGTTTCATAATGATTACTCAATTCATTATCCGCTTCTGATAGCCAATGTTCCACTTCTTTTTCAATCTCTACGACAAGAGCATTTTTTAAATCATTCGAGCCGCTCTGCTCGAAGAACTGTTTTGGGGTCTTAAAATAAGATAGCCATTCTTTATAATCGGTATCTTGTTTACTTACAAAGCTTAATGAAAAAGTCGGTGTTTTGAAAAGTGAGCTGAAGTCTTCCGTTTCCTGCAAACTTACTCCCTTTTCACTTGCTTCTGAGATCATACGATCTTCTTTCTCTTTTATGCTTTTTTGAATCCATTTATCTAACCTTAACGAGCACGCTCTGAACTCTTGATGCAGGTCATGTAAAACCTTGCTGAACAGCTCTTTAATACAAGCCTGAAGAGCTGACTTGGAGCTTTGAACAGCTGCTGGATGTATGGTCTCTTTATAAAAATCATGATAACGGATCAAAACCCTTTGTCTAATATAATAGAGCAGTTCCTTTTGTTCTTGATAAAAATGTTTTTTGGAAAACGATACATGGTTCGAACAATACTCAAGAAGAAAACGTTCTCTTTGGTGCAGCGTTTCTAAATACTCATCTTCTTTCTCTATCCTCTGTTCTGTCTCGATCATTATATTTTCAATCATAGCCTTTGCATGATTGATCGAGGATTGTGCGCTACGGATCATTGCACTCTCCAAATCATGCTCAATATAATGAAATAAACTTTCAGTAAACTTGTCAAAGCCGCTGTTCCTTCTCTCTGGATGTAAGAGTTCGTTTTTACTAGACAATGGAAACAGCCTTGGATTTCTAATTCCAAAGGTTTGTAGATTATTCTTTACATGAAGAACTACATCTCGTTCATCCTCTTCATTCTCGGCCAAATCTGAAGCGTTGATAGCAAAAAACATCTTATCTGAAGTAAAAGTATCTTTTATTCTGCCTAATTGAATCAAGAACTCCCTGTCTGCATAGGAAAAAGCGTGATTAAAATAGGTAAGGTAAATAATGATATCTGCATGCTTCATATATTCAAACGCCACTTCTGTGTGACGGGAGTGTATGGAATTTGCTCCGGGTGTATCCACTAATACTAAACCTTTATCTGTTAAAGGACAGCTATAGTAGATGGTAATTTTTTTTATAAAACAAGCTTTGGTTTCATCTGCCGCATACTTCCCTATTTCAGACAAATCTGAATGGACCAGCTTGCCTAAATGTTGATTCGCCCAATTAAATCCTGCGATATACGACTGTATCTTTTCGTTTTTTTCACCTTTTGTATCACTCTCTAAAACCTTTAGATCATCACTCTTTGTTTCTAACAGTAAGTTCACTTCATCCACGATCTCTTGTTTGGTCTTCATTTCAATGACTATTGTACCGTGCTTATAATTCTGAACAGGTTTTCTGATCTCATTTATCGCAGCAGTTGTTGGATTAGGTGATGATGGCAGGATTTGTTCGCCAAACAACGCATTTGCAAAAGACGACTTCCCGGCTGAAAAAGCACCGAACAATACCATGGTAAACGACCGCTGATCTAATCGTTCTCTTAGCTGATCCATCTCTTCTGCCAAATAAGAGAGACCTGATAATGGCTTTAATAATGCTGTCGTTTTGGAAAGTCTTTCTGTTTCATTCTGAAGTGAAGTTGTTTTTGGCAGTGTACGTGCCTCTTCGATCTCAGGCAATGTCACAACAGTTGAATCTTCACTTCGTGACTGATCCTCAAATTTAGATTTGAACTCTTCAACTAAAATCGTATGATATTCAGAGCGAAATTTCCTTTCAAATTCATCGATTGAAAAATGATGAGGTTGAACGGAAGAAAGTATCCTATGAAGTTCTAATTTCTGATCTTCCCAATCGGCTGCCTTTTCTTTTTCATCCATAAGGAGTACGATTTCTTTTTCGTACTGTTTTGATGTTCTTTGGATATTTAAGAGCTCTTCTTCGTTCATACGATCAAGCATGCTCATGACAGACGCAATAATCTCACTCATCTGATGACGAGCTATTCTTTTAATTTCACTTGAAATACTGTTGCAGTAGTTTAGCAGACCCTGCCCCTGTGAAGATAAACCGGATTGGACAAAAGAATATAGTGTTTCTTCTTTCGCTTCTACAGGCTGCCAATCTGACAGTTCCGAATCTATTTCTTTTTGTAATGCGTTCATATAATTTTGAGCATGCCAATTGATTTGTGCATCAATAGATTGCTGCAAAGTTTCTTGAAAAGCGATCGTTCTTTGATTCCGTTCTTGTTCTGTTTTATGCTTTGAAAAGAACAGCCCCACTTTAAAATCTTTTTTTGCAGATTCAATAAATAAACCGGCTTTTTCTCTCGTCTCATAAGGCATGAGCTGTGCAGAATCTATCATCTTAATAAAGTGGCTGCGTATCGATTCTTCTCTTTCTTTTTTTGCTTGCTCTTTCTTTTCAGTTACTAGTAACAGTTCATTTTTTTTGTCGGTTAGACTGTTGATCTTCTGATTTACTTTATCAAAACTTAGTTTATCCTCTTCGTTTTTTTCAATAAAGTCCTTCACAAAGTACTGCAGTTGATTATTTACTTGTTTTAGCAGCATCGAATCTTTGTTCATCTCTATTTTCTTGATATAAGCTATTAATGCTGGCAGGTCATTATAAGAAAATGACGGATTTTTTACACTTGTAAAGAAGATGTCCTCTTTAGGTATTCCAAAGGATTGAAATTCTTTAAATACGTTTTCTTTAAAGGAATGAAAATTAATTTCTTCTTCGCGATGCTTATCAATTTGATTCACGATCAATCTTACAGCTTTCCCTCTAGCGATTAAAGATTGTATAAAATCAATATTGGTTTCAGAAAGAATATGGTTATAATCCATCACATAAAAGATTAGATCGGCTAGATAGATCACATCTTCAGTTGCCTTCTTATGAGCAGGGTCTGTGGAATCAATTCCTGGTGTATCATAATAAGCGATATTAATGTCTTCGTCTTTAGATTCATAATAAATTTCAATCGATTCCACAAGGTCTGAATCTTTACATAGAGCTTTTATTTCGTTTACATCATAAGGATGTTCAAACGTAACGATTTCTTTATTCTTAAGCTGAACAACCGCCTTTTGGTCTCCTTTGATCATTTTTACGATGTTTGCACTTGTTGGAATTGGAGAAGAGGGCAATATTCCTGTATTTGAAAGGGCATTGATCAAGCTTGATTTTCCCGCAGAAAAATGGCCGCAAAAAGCTATAGCAAACTCTTCCTTCGCTACCTTTAGGAAAAGTTTGCTCAATTGTTCCTCTTCTTTTTGTTTCTTCAACTTATGAAAAACTTCATATAAACCGATCAAACGCTGTTTTTCTGTGTATAATAATTCTTTTTCAGTTGATTTCATCGTTTCCACCTGTCTTCAATAGTGTATCACTATTCACTTTACCATATATATGATAGCGATTTCACCATTGATTATCTGTTTAAACACGCTTCAACGAATATTACTGCTCAATTTTATCAAAAAAATAAGCCATAAAGATCTCATCTTCAAATTCGCCTTCGATGATCACTTGGTTTCTTTGTCTTCCTTCTATAACAAAACCTGCTTTGGCATATACTTTTGTTGCCTTTTCGTTTCCTGAAAAAACCGTAAGCCATAATTTATGTAAATTCATATACTTTCCCCATCTGAGCGTATAGGCCAGTAATTCCTTCCCTATGCCAAGTCCTTGGGCATCAGGATGTATCCACGTTCTGAAAACCCCAGTATGTCTTTTCATTTGCAGTTCGCCTTTAAGTACTCTTGCAATTCCTACAACTTTACCGTTTCGTTCCACAGCTGTATACATATTCTCTTTGTTTTTTACCTCTTTAATGAATTCAATTTCTTCAGATACAGAGCGAGGTCTTTCTTTTTGCAGGTACCTTCCCGCTTTAACGATCGCTTTTACATGAGCGGTTATGTCTTCTGCATCTTTTTCTTCAACAGGCCTAAGTATTATCGTCTCACCATTTTTTGCTTCAAAAGAGAAGCTGTCCCCATTCTGCATGCTATTATTCCTCCATACTCATGATTTTCTTATTATGGCTTCTTTAACAATTGTCATTCATCAAGAGAAGTAATGATGCTTTAATGTAACAGCCGACCTATCAATTATCGCGACACCAAAAGAAAACTGCTTTTGTCTTCTTTTGTCAGTTGGTGAGCCTGGATTGAACAATACCTTGTTACCTTTCTTTTCATGAAAAGGTATATGAGAGTGGCCAAACACGATCAGATCCACTTCGTCTTTTTCACAAGCTCTGAAAGCTCTCTCAGGTGTCGACCTTCCTTTCCCAAGATGACCATGTACGATGGCGATCTTTACTTCCTCCAATTGTAAAATCACTTTTTCCGGCAATTCTTTACTCCAAATGTCTGTATCCACATTTCCTTTTACACCATGCACAGGAGCATACTTCAATAATTCTTCGTAAACAAATTCTTTCGTCCAGTCACCAGCGTGGAGAATCACGTCTACTCCGCTTTTTAAAATAGCGATGATTGCTTCAGGAATCAATGTACCTTTCTTTGGCATATGCGTATCTGATATAATCAAAATTTTCTTCAATTCGATCAACCTCTCTTTATTAGAAATGAGACCAAAATAAAAGTGTTTTTTTTATTCATGAGACAAAATACGAAAGCAATTTCACGAATCTCATCATATATAATTTGCCAAAAAATAAAAAAGCAAGGGAAATCTCCCCTTGCTTTTGTTTAGACTTATCTATTTTTAAAATCTTCACGTACACGTTTTTGTGAACGGTAGGATTGATCACGGCCACCGCTGCGGCTTCCGCCATCACGAGATCCGCTTCTTTCACCTTTAGAGTATCCAGAACGGCGATTGTCTCTTCCGCCTCCGCCCTCTCTTTTAGGGCCACCAGAACGTCTGCGGTCAGAGAAGCGATTATTAGGACGTCTCTTCTTCACAGATAGAGGCGGCTCATCCGTTAAATTAATCGGAGTTGTATCAGGCTCTTTTGTAAGAAGCTTAAGTGCTGCAGCTAAAAGTGTAACAGAATCATTCTCTTCTAATAACTCAACAGCTGTTTGTTTGTAGCCGCTATAGTCATCTTGTTCAACGACTTCCATCAACTTTTCAAGTGTGATCTGCTGTTGTCCTTCCATCGCTTCTGACACAGAAGGAATCGCACGCTTCTCCATTTTACGCTTTGTGATTTTCTCGATCGTATAAAGGTGATCGATTTCACGAGGAGTAATAAATGTCAGCGCATAACCCGTTTTTCCTGCACGTCCAGTACGTCCAATACGGTGAACGTAGCTTTCTGGATCTTGAGGAATATCAAAGTTATAAACGTGTGATACACCAGAGATATCAAGCCCGCGTGCCGCTACGTCTGTTGCAACAAGTACTTCAATCGTATTGTTTTTAAACGCACGTAGTACTTTATCACGTTTTGCTTGTGGAAGATCACCATGAATTCCTTCCGCTGAGTATCCGCGTTTGTTCAGCGCTTCAGATAATTCATCAACACGACGCTTCGTACGTCCGAAAACGATCGCAAGCTCTGGTGAGTGAATATCCATAAAGCGGCAAAGAGCATCAAATTTCTGTCGTTCTTTCACTTCTACATACTCTTGCTCGATGCTGCGAACAGTCATTTCAGATGCTTTTACTTTAATCAACAAAACATCTTTCATGAATTTCGCTGCAAGGTTTTGAATTTGTTTAGGCATTGTTGCTGAGAAAAGCATCGTGTGGCGCTCTGTAGGAACGTTTTCTAGGATTTTTTCGATATCCTCAACAAATCCCATGTTCAGCATCTCATCAGCCTCATCGAGCACTACTGTATGAACACTGTCGAGCTTTAATGTTTTTCTGTTGATATGATCCTGTACACGTCCAGGAGTTCCTACTACGATATGAGGCCCATTTTTTAATGCTTTAATCTGACGAACAATGGATTGTCCACCATAGATCGGTAATGTTTTAATCCCTTTAAAATGTCCGATTTTATTTAATTCTTCAGCAACCTGAACAGCTAACTCACGAGTTGGAGCCAAAACGATCCCTTGTACGAATCGTGATTTTGTATCCATTTTTTCGATTAGCGGTATTCCAAACGCAGCTGTCTTACCAGTACCAGTTTGCGCCTGACCGATTAGGTCAGTCCCCTTTAATGCTGTTGGAATGGTGTCACGCTGAATCGGTGTTGCTTCCTCAAAGCCCATGTTGTTAATGGATTGAAGCAACTCAGGACTAAGTCCCAGTTCTTGAAATGTTGTCAATGTTCTATCTCCTTTTCTGTGACGAAAAAGGTTTTACGATAACCTCGTGGACACGGCATTCGTATACATGTAAAAAACTGCCGGCCAATTTTGTTTTTTCAAAATACATCATGATTTGCACATAAAATAGCATTTCCTTATTGATATCGACTGGAAATGCTTAGCCATGTGAATATGCGTAAAAATTAAACGTTAATAGTTACAAGGCTATCCGTAATTCAAACTTGTTCCGTCCATATATATTCCGTTGTTAAACTTATCATGTAACCATAATAAATGCAACTCTTTCCATTATTAGAAAGGTTGAAAAGTTCCCCCACGAATCATTTCAATACGTGAAGTTAAAACATAACGGTATTATTTTAACCAATGCCCGATTAGATAAAACATCTTTTTAATTCCATACTCGAGAATAAATTTTCGAATCCATCACACGCTAATCTTATTGAATTTTGTAAGAAAGAAGGACCTTTCATGGATCAAAATTGGGTTTCAATCATACCGTTCTTAGTTGTAATACCCATTGCTGTAAAAACTAAACAAGTCTTACCAGGTCTCTTTGCAGGTCTTTTAACAGGTTCTTATCTTCTTTACCCTACCCTTGTAGGCGGACTTGAAAAGATGGTCCAATTTCTTGTAAAAGGACTGATAGATCCTAAGAATATAAAAATATTAGTATTTTTATATGCCTTCTCAGGACTTATCTCAATGATAAAACTCTCGGGAGGAATCCGCGGCTTTGTAGAAGAAGCTTCTAACAGGATCCAAACAAAAAAAGGAGCACTGTTTCTAACGTATGTCTCAACTATCGGTACCTTTGCAGCGCCAAGTTTCCGGTTTGTGACGATTGCTCCGATAATGAGAGCATTATTAAAGAAGGTTAAAATGTCTACGCAAGAACTTGGTTTTGTTATTGAAACAACCGCTACTCCCATTATTGTATTAATTCCAATAGCAACTGCTTTTGTTGGTTACATGACTTCCATAGTAGACATCTCATTGAAAAATGAAAATATAACGGGCGATCCCTATTCTCTATTTATTCAGAGCATCCCATATAACTTTTTCTCATTCGTCATGATCCTGGTGGGAATCTATCTTAGCTTCTTTCACCATTCAAAATCGACTGAGGAAAGTGATCCAAAAAAAGTCGGAGAAAAAGAAGATGATGATTGGCATAATTGTGATCCTGCTGTTAACAAAGAATTGCCGAATAAACCATGGAATCTGCTTATCCCACTCTTTTTAGTTGTTTCCCTCACATTGGTATTGACATGGTGGGATGGATACAAGAAATCAGGTGGTGGATTTGTTAAAGCATTTATTTCTGCTGATGTTATGGATGCCATGCTTATTGCTTTATTGTTTACTACAATTTTTACGTTTCTCTTCTTACGTTTTCAGCAAATGAAAACGGGAGACTTATTGAACGGTTTTATCTATGGCGGAAATGAGCTAATGAGCGTCATCGTGCTGCTGGCTGTCGTATGGGGACTATCTTCTGTTACTGAAGAACTTGGCTTTTCTGCTTTTGTTTCAAAATATGCTGGCTGGATTCCAGCCTCTGTTATTGTTCCGTTATTGTTCCTTTTTGGCTGTGCTGTGTCTTATTTTATCGGATCAGCATGGGGCACATGGGGGATATTAATGCCGCTCGGTGTTTCTATGGCTGGGGTTGCGGATGTATCGCTCCCACTTGTTATCGGCGCAGTGTTTGCAAGCGGAACTTTTGGAGCGTTTGCTTCTCCATTAAGTGATGATACGAATACGATCGCACGCATTCTAAATCTCTCTGTTATCACATATGCCCGTTACAAATTAAAACCTGCTTTAATTGCAGCAGGGATAACAGCAGTGCTTTATGGTGCGACTGTATTCTTCATTTGAACCTCCTTTTTAGGAGGTTCGTTTATTTCCCTCTTCCCTTATTTTATGTATAACGTCCTTATAGCGTTCTCTAGACCAGGAATTATAGGAAGGATGGGGAACCCCATAGATAATATTTAATTTATCCAGGCTTGGAATTTTGTTTACATATTTTTCAGCAAATTTTCCGCAGGGTACAATCATTGTGTCTTCTTTTGCAGCCGCTAGCAGTCTGTCTCCAAAATCCTCTTGGAGCAATTGGTCAAACGTCTCTTTGTCTTTATCTTTAAACACCTTAGCTGAACTCACTCTTACAGATTCTGCAATCTTAATCTCATCCTTAAAACTCTCTACAAAGGCAGCATCAGGAAATGCTGATTCTTGAAGAGGAAAAGGACACACATTCACTATGCCATAAATGGTTTCTTTATTTTCTGAAATAAATTGCTTTAATAATTTTCCCATTGGCAGTATATCTTCTCTTCTGAACAATTCCCTAGCCATAGATCTGCCAGAAAGACCAGCAAGCGGAACTCCTGCTTTAATCTCCTCCTTATGTGGAGATTCTAAGATAAATATCATTTTTGTATGAACGGCAATAATGTCTTTAACACTGTATAATGTCTTTGCTTCGTTAAAGAATGATTTTATATCCATTTTGATAACACTCCTTTTACATTTTACATTTTTTAACAAACCAACTCTGCCTGGTCAAGAAATTGTTGAACAAACAATATAGGTCTTTTTTATTGTTAACGGAATTACGTTATGCCACAATATCACCATCGACTACAAAGAAATACAAGGAGTGAAATCAATTGAAAATTAATATGAACGAAGATACTGCCATTCATATCATCAATGACCTGCAAGCTGATACCAATGGTTCAATCCGCTTTTTTGTCCGCCTTGGAGGATGCAGCACTGTACAAGATGGGTTTTCGTTAGGAATTACAAAAGATTCTCCTAAACATCCAGCAGCAGAGCTAACCATTCAAAAACAGAAATTTTTTATTGAAGAAGAGGATGAGTGGTTTTTTGATGGATGTGATTTAACTGTTTCTGTAAAAAATGGAGAAATCCAATATGAATTTCACAATGAAAACAATGGAAACTCATAAAAACTTCTTCAGGTCTTCACTCCTGCCTTCAAGCTTCATTATTTCTCTTTGCTTATCCCCTATCAAATCAAAATGGGGATAAGCATCTCTTTCATGAATCCACTCTTTTCTAAGTCCATATCGTTTTCCCCACTGTATTAATCTTTGAATATCCCGGCAGCCCACTTTCGTTACACTTTTCTCATGTGGAAATCGGGGATCGTACCAAAAGTGTGTTAGAAATGCAATATTGCCTGAGTTTACCTCGGATTTCCATGCAGTCAACTCCGCTCTTTTTATCCCGAAAGCCATTTATACATCCATCGCTTTCATATAAGCTTCATGCCATTCAGGAAAACATTTTTTAATTGAGATGGGGCGAAAGTTTTCTTTTTTTACACAAACATGTGTAGAGTCTCCTATTACACATAGTTCATCATCATCATTATAGATTTCATATAGATAAACCACTTTAATACCTGTGTATTCTTTAATAGCTGTTTTAATTTTGGCTTTTTGGCCGTAAGTTAATGGTTTTTTATAGGAAGCATGGATATCGGTTACTGGAGAAAGAATACCTTGAGCTTCCATATCTGCATATTTAAAGCCTAAGGATTCAATAAGTTTCGTTCTTCCAATCTCAAACCAAACTAAATAGTTGGCATGATAAACAATTCCCATCTGATCGGTTTCTGCATATCTTACATCGACGCTGGTTTCAGTGAATTTCATTTGTCTTATGTCCATCCTTTAATTTCTTTTTCTTACACTTTAGTAGAAAACGTAAAAAAAGACCAGCAAAATGCCGGTCTTTTACTATTGAAGGTCGTGCCCTTCTCTAAATGCTTTTTCTTCTTGAATCTCAATTTGGAACTGTTCGATAGACTCTTGTCTATGCTGGTTCTTTTCTTTTATCTGCTCTTTTTGACTAGCAGTGAGTTCATTATTATCCATCGTTTCATTAGCTTCTTGGATGTTCTGTTCGGTATTTTGAACCATTTGTTCAAGTCGTTCTACATTGTTGCTGCGGTCATCTGGATTGGGCTTTTGCATGATGAATTCTCCTTTTTCATTGAATTGATTTCATCATAGTGTGTGCAAAAAACCAAAAAACTTATTCTCAATTTTTTTGTAATAAAATTGGACTCATATTGGAAATACTCTTTTCACAAAGATCCGTTAGATATTTCCAGTACTCAACGACACTCTCGTCTTCCGAATTCTTCATTGTGATCTCAAGCCATGCCAATTCTTCCGCAAGCCTGATCGACGAACCAATCCAGTACTTTTTATTCTTAACCGTTATTTGAAAAGGCTCTTCAAAACGAAAAGGCAAATAAAAACCTTCCGTATTCGGATGCAAGATAATGTGCTGATAAACAGTTCCTTTAGTGAGCTTCGCATAGAACAGGAAGACTCCATCATTCTTAGCGGCTGCTTTTTTCAGCTTTTCTAAAGTCTCCACATTTCCTAATTCCATGGTGGTAATTTCTCTTTCCCAGTTCAGCTCTTCACGAAAAGGAACAAGGTGTCCCAATCGCTGCATTTCAATTTCTAATTGCCGGTATAAATAATCCTGATCATCTTTATTTTGTGATACAGGTAATGGTTTGACAGATGCCGTAATCAAACGTACCCCTCCTAATTCTTTCACTACATACATTTTTTCGACAAAATGTTTGATATATGGGAGTCACCCGTGAAATTTAGGAGAGGTAAAATTTACATTTCATTTTAATTCTATTTTCCTTTTGGAGGAACATAATCAGCATGGTCATGTGATTTATTCGCCATTTTCTTCCCGTTGTTGCTATTGCTCTCACGCGGCTGAGTTCCGATATGATTGGGTACAAAATCTTCTGGATGGCGTTTTGGATTACTCAAAGGTCTAACCCCCTTTCGTCTTCTTTACTTTTCCAATAATTAAAATCAACTATTCATCATAAATAATAAGATATTTTTTATTCAATATCTGATTATTTTGATTCTTGCTGGGCCATATTGATATTATCCCAATGAAGAGGTGTCATGATGAGAAAAAATAGAAAAATGAGCTTTCAGGAGCTCGTGGATGAAAATAAGAGGCAGCTATTAAAGGACGAAACGTACATTG
Organism: Fictibacillus barbaricus; assembly: GCF_014635025.1. Classification (GTDB taxonomy): domain Bacteria; phylum Bacillota; class Bacilli; order Bacillales; family Fictibacillaceae; genus Fictibacillus; species Fictibacillus barbaricus. Next base: position 274,298 of record NZ_BMCE01000002.1, read on the forward strand.
AACAGCTTGAAAAAAAGCTGGATGAAAAGCATACAAAAAATGCATAAAAAAAATCCTTTGCCTGTTTGAGGCAAAGGATTTTTATTATTAGTTTTGAGTTTGAGAAGAATGTGCCAATTTATTGCGAAGTACCATTGGGAGAATACCGCCATGACGATAGTACTCAATTTCAACCTCACTATCAAAACGGGCAATTACTTCAAATGTTTTCTCTGATCCATCTTCAAATACAGCTGTAACTTGAACAAGGTCACGAGGTTTAACATTTTCATCAACCTGAACCGTGAACGATTCTTTCCCCGTTAAACCAAACGTTTCTGCATTTTCTCCATCTTTAAATTGTAGAGGAAGCACACCCATCAACACAAGGTTGCTGCGGTGAATACGTTCAAAGCTTTCAGCAAGTACCGTTTGAATACCGAGTAATGTTGTACCTTTTGCTGCCCAGTCACGGGATGATCCCATTCCGTAATCTTTTCCTGCAATAACCATAAGGCCAGTTCCATTCTCTTTGTATTTCATTGCTGCATCATAAATGCTCATCACTTCGTTAGTCGGCCAATATGTTGTCCAACCACCTTCAGTACCAGGAGCAACAGCGTTACGGATACGGATATTTGCAAATGTTCCACGCATCATTACTTCATGGTTGCCGCGTCTTGAACCATAAGAGTTAAAGTCACGAGGCTCAACACCATTTTTAATTAAATATCTTCCTGCTGGAGTATCTTTACCGATTGCTCCTGCCGGAGAAATGTGGTCAGTGGTTACTGAATCACCAAACTTAGCGATCAGCTTCAGATCTTTAAGAGGTTGAATCTCTTTAAGTTCTGCAGAAAGTTCTTCGAAAAATGGCGGGTTTTGAATGTAAGTTGAAGAAGTATCAAAACCATATAACTGATCGGCTGAAGTCTTCAGTTCGTTCCAGCGTTCGTTCTCGTCAAATACACGCTCGTATTCTTTCTTGAACAATTCCGGAGTAACTGCTTTGTTCATTGCTTCATTAATTTCTTCTGTCGATGGCCAGATGTCTTTAAAGTAGACTTCGTTCCCATCTTTATCTGTTCCGAATGAATCAGATTGAAGGTTGAAGTTAACTGTCCCTGCAAGTGCATAAGCAACTACTAATGGCGGTGAAGCCAGATAGTTTGCTTTAACAAGCGGATGAATACGTCCTTCAAAGTTTCTGTTACCAGAAAGAACAGATGTAACAGTTAGATCATTTTTAGAGATCGCATTTTCAACTTCTAGAGCTAATGGACCTGAGTTACCGATACATGTTGTACAGCCATAACCTACAAGGTTAAATCCTAACTGATCCATGTAGCTCATCAAGCCAGCCTCTTCTAGATAGCGTGTAACTACTTTTGATCCTGGTGCTAATGATGTTTTTACATATCCAGGAACTTTCAAGCCTTTTTCAACAGCTTTTTTAGCTACTAATCCTGCCCCTAGCATTACATAAGGGTTAGATGTATTCGTACAGCTCGTAATCGCGGCGATTGCTACAGCACCTGTTTTCATTGTGGACGTTTCGTTACCAGGGTGTTTAACAACCACTTCTCTGTTGATCTCATCTGCAGTTAAACCAAACCCTGCATTACCTTGAGGTGCAACAAGCGCTTTGTTAAAGCTGTCTTTCATTTGAGATAATGGAATCAAATCCTGAGGACGTTTAGGACCAGACAAGTTTGGTTCGATCTCAGAAAGATTGATCTCAACAACGTCTGTAAAATCAGGATCAGCATCTCCAGCTGTATAGAACAATCCGTTTGCTTTGCAATATGCTTCAACAAGCTGGATTTGTTCTTCTGTTCTGCCAGTCAGGCGTAAATAGTTTAGAGCTTCTTCATCGACTGGGAAGAACCCGCAAGTTGCTCCATACTCAGGTGCCATGTTTGATACCGTTGCACGGTCAGCAAGAGGCATTTCTGCAAGCCCAGGTCCGAAGAATTCTACGAATTTCCCAACTACTTTCTTCTCACGCAGAACTTGTGTTACTTTAAGTGCCAAGTCAGTTGCTGTCGTTCCATTTGGAAGTGAGCCTGTGAGCTTAACACCAATAACCTCAGGTACTGGGAAATAAGAAGGCTGGCCTAACATTCCTGCTTCTGCTTCAATTCCGCCAACACCCCATCCAAGTACACCAAGACCATTGATCATGGTTGTATGAGAATCCGTACCTACCAATGAATCTGGGAATGCGACTGTCTCCCCTTCTGATTCGCTTGTAAGGACAACTGGCGCTAAGTATTCTAAGTTAACTTGGTGAACGATACCAGTTGCAGGAGGTACTGCACGGTAGTTATCAAACGCAGATTGAGCCCAGCTTAAAAGCTTATAACGTTCTTCGTTTCGGGCAAATTCAAGATTCATGTTGAAAGCTAGAGAATCTTCTGTTCCTGCCTTATCGACTTGAACAGAGTGGTCAACAACAAGGTCAACCGGAATCTCAGGATTGATCTGTGAAGGATCTCCACCCATGTCTTTCATTGCTTTTCGAAGTGATGCTAAGTCAACAACTGCAGGCACTCCTGTAAAGTCTTGAAGGATGACACGTGAAGGTTTGAAAGGAACATCAATGTCTTTCAGTTCACTCGTACCCCACTTGGCAAGGTTTTCCACGTGTTCTTTGTTAATTACTTTTCCATCAAACTGTCTTAATACGGATTCCAATAATACTTTTACAGAGTAGGGTAATTTTGATACGTTACCAATTCCCGCTTCTTCTAACGCTCCTAAACGGTAATAGCTATATTCCTTACCGTTAACATCAAAAGTAGAACGGGCATTAAATACATCATTCTTTTTCATGTTCCACTCTCTCCCTTCAGTAACAATCATACACGATTATGAGAAAAATTGTCGAAAAAATGTGTTCAATTTCCTATCATCTGACACAAAATCTTTTTTTCCCTCTATTATCATACGTAAAACCCTTTCATAAGTAAAATAGTTAATCGTTATCAATCGACATAAGTTTTTCTTATTGCTGGTTCACTCACCTCCTTCTGCACCTCTGCATATATTGAATTACGTAATACATTTTTTGTTTTTCGACCAAAAAATGTCTTATTCAGATGGGAGGGAAACACTGATGGATTGGTTAAATAAATTAGCTTGGTTGCTCGTTGTAATCGGCGCTTTAAACTGGGGATTAATCGGCCTTTTTGATCTTAACGTTGTTACCGAAATTTTTGGAAGCGCTGCCACACTAACAAAGGTAATCTACAGCCTTGTAGGATTATCTGGTCTATGGCTACTCATTTCTAAATATAAATCTTGAATGTAAAGAAGCACTCCTTTATTTGGAGTGCTTCTTCTTTTTTTGTTTGCACAAACTAAGAACAACGGAGGTGAAACAAAATGGGAAGAAATAAAGCAAATCATATACGTCCTGGCATGAATGCTGCTAAAGCTCAAGGCAAAGGTGCAGGGTATGAAACAGAATTCGGCAACGAAGCACTAACCTTGCCCAACGAGAAGTTAAGTGAAGCAGAACGTCAAAACAACAAGAAAACGAAGAAACGTCATTAAGGCTTTGGAAATTGATCTTGAAGCTGCTGAAGTTCGCGTAAGTAATTCATCAATTGTGGCTGTTGATGTTCAGATGCAGTCTCTAGAGCATTTTGAATTTGTTGACAAGCCTTTTCATTCTCAGTCATAAAATGATTGTAGAATACACCATATTCACTATTTGACGCATCTAATTGTTTAGATACTTCAATCGTGTGATGGTAACCTTGCTCTGCTGCTTGATATGCTTGTTGTTTGTCTTTATGATAGGGCATAATAACCTTCCTTTTTTGGTTTGATATACCTTTAAGCTTCCAATAATAATCATAATTATTCAAAAGGAGGGCTTTTTTTATGACGGAACGTAACACGTTCAAAGATATTCGAAAGGTTGTCCCAAAAGGAGAAAATCCTAGTCAGCCTGCTCCGATGAGTGGTTCTAAAAAGGTAAAACAACGAAACCATACCGGTCAAAACCATGGTGAAGGCCGTTAATGATTATAAAAAGGCTAACAAAGTATAGTACTTTGTTAGCCTTTCTTATTAATGTAAAGAATGAATGGCCTCAAGGATGACTGGAATTTCATCATCTGTTACTGTTCTTAGATCTATCAGTACTTCTTCACCTTTGATCCTTACAATGATAGGTGTTTGAAATTCTCTAAAATGATGAGCTAAATAATCAGCTCCTTTTTCATGAGACAGTCTGAGACAAAATGTAGGAAGTTCTACATCTGGCATTGTACCCCCGCCTACTTGAGAGAAATCTTCTGTAACGGCTAACGATAATCCGGGTATATTTTTAATTTGATCTTTTAGCCTAATTGCTTTTTCCCTGATCTCATCAGCTGTCATTAATATATCTCTTACGGTTGGTATGGTCATGTGCTCTCCATTTAAATAGGCATTGATCGTTTCATTCAATGCTGCGATCGTAAATTTATCCACTCTTAAAACTCTTGCAAGCTGATGCTTTTTTAATTGATCGATGATCTCTTTTTTTCCTGCAATAATCCCAGCTTGCGGACCGCCTAATAGTTTATCTCCACTAAACGATACAACATCAATCCCTTGACCTATAACAGAGGACACTAATGGTTCTCCCCCAATACCATGCATATGAAACGGATAGAGTGCACCGCTTCCCAGATCTTCATATACGACTATTTTTGGATGTTTCTCTTTTAACTCCAATAGCTCACTAGATGGAATATCTTTTGTAAATCCGACTATTTTAAAATTACTCGTATGCACTTTCATGATCATTGCGGTACATTCAGTGATCGCATTCTCATAATCAAAAAGATGCGTTTTGTTCGTCGTTCCAACTTCACGTAAGTATGCTCCACTCTCTTCCATAATAGAAGAAACACGAAAAGAACCGCCTATCTCTACAAGCTCACCTCTTGAAACAATCACTTCTTTATTCTTGGCAAGTGCTTTTAACACAAGATAAACCGCTGCGGCATTATTGTTAACGACCATCGCTGCTTCTGCTCCTGTTGCACGTTTAATTAGTTCCTCTGTAAGGTCATGCCGGGATCCACGTTTTCCTTTTTCGAGATTAAATTCTAAGTTGGAATACATTTGAGCAGTTTCTGACATGCGCATTACGCTTTTATTACTAAGTCTGGAACGGCCAAGATTCGTATGTATGACGATCCCGCTGGCATTAATAATAGTACGAATCTGGTGTGTAGGATTCATTAAGCTTCTTTTTGCTGAATTCTTAATTAGTTCTTGCAGATCAGCTTTCAAGTCAATGTCATCTTTTTCCGAAAGTATATTTTTTCGCCAATGTTTAATAGCATCCTGAACAGCACGTGTAATTTCTTTTTCGGGTTTGCCACTCACTTCAAGACTGATATCTTTTACAACTTCATGGACAGCAGGCAGCTGCCTTAACAGATCTGATTTTGTCAAGATGAAACTCCTCCTTACAGGCTATAAAGAAACCAGTAAGGAGGGTTTCTTCATTTAGGCCTTCAGTTTTTCAAGTTCTGAAATAATTAATTCATGCTCCGGAAATTCACCGGTTTCCTTTTTTGAATAAATCTTATGTCCATTAACTGAAACCTCAAAAACTCCTCCAGAACTTGGAACTAACTCAAGTGATGGAATCTGGGAACGAAAATGGTTAAACAGGTCTTCCGCGAGACTCGCGGCTTTTGGTGCAAAGTTTCACATCATACAGAATTCAATACTTATCTTCATGATTCTTCCTCCTTTTTAAGACTATTTTAGTATATCCATAGGCAATAAACAAAAAAAATGTTTATACTAAAAATAGGAGGTGTCTAAGATCTATGACAAGCAAAGATAAAGTACGACTCACTCACCTTTCTTCAAAAGGCGGTTGAGGCTGTAAAATTGGTCCAGAAGACCTGGCGCAAGTTTTGCGTCATCTACCAGAACGTGAATACGACCCTAACCTATTAGTTGGCCTTGATACATCAGATGATGCTGGGGTATACAAATTAACAGAAGATTTAGCTATGATCCAGACAGTAGATTTCTTTACACCGATCGTAGATGATCCTTATATGTTCGGACAGATCGCTGCAGCGAATTCTCTGAGCGATGTTTATGCTATGGGAGGGCGACCCACTACTGTGATGAACATAGTAGGTTTTCCTATCAAGACATTAGGACATGATGTACTCGCAGAAATACTTAAAGGTGCTTCTGACAAAGTAAAAGAGTCAGGTGCCGTATTAGTAGGCGGCCATTCGATCGATGATACAGAGCCTAAGTTTGGCTTATCTGTAACAGGGCTTGTTCACCCTAATAAAGTATTCAAGAATGTTGGTGCAAAGCCTGGTGATGTTCTAGTGTTAACAAAACCAATCGGTGTTGGAATACAAACGACTGCCATAAAAAAAGACAAGCTTACAGACGAGCAGCTTCAGCTTGTAACTGAGACGATGGCGTCATTGAATAAAACAGCAGCAGAATGTTTGGAAGGCTTATCTCCAAATGCAGTTACTGATGTAACCGGATTTGGACTTCTCGGTCATGCAACTGAAATGGCTAAAGGTACAGGCGGTATCACGATTTCAATTGATTTTAAGAACGTGCCTTTATTACCGGGAACTAAAGAACTTGCACAAGCTGGAATTGTTCCTGGCGGATCAAAAGCGAATCATCGCTGGATTCAAGATGATGTGGTTTACGGGGAACACCTTGAAGAATGGCAACAGTGGATTTTATGCGATGCTGTAACTTCTGGAGGTTTGTTAGTAAGTCTACCTGAAGAAGAAGCCCCTGAATATTTAGCTAAACTTCATGCGGCAGGTAATCAAAACGCGAAGATCGTCGGACATGTTTCAGAACTGGCTGAAAAACCGATCATAGCCAACTAAGAAAAAACTCCGGAACCATTTCCGGAGTTTTTTTAGTAATTATAGATTTCTGCGAACATCTTTTCATCAAACTCTTCTGGTATACCATCAAAGACAAGTTTCCCCTCTTTAAGTGCAATAATTCGTGTAGCAAATTTCTTTGCAAGAACTACATCATGTACATTTATGATGGATACTAAGTTCCGTTTATTATGTGTTTCTTTTAGAAGATAAAATATTCTCTCAGCTGTTCCAGGATCTAAACTAGCAACAGGTTCATCGCCTAGAAATACCTTTGGGTTTTGAACAAGTGCTCTTGCTATAGCCACTCTTTGTTTTTGTCCCCCGCTCAGCTTCTCAACTCTTCGTGTAGGCTCAACTGTTAATTCGACTTGGTTAATCGCTTCTATTGCTGTCATTCGATCAGAAGAATTAAATAGACCAAGCAAATTTTCATATGACTTCTTATATCCGAACAAACCCGTTAAGATATTTTGCACAACACTCATTCTTGGGATTAAATTAAAATGCTGAAAGATCATCCCTGTTTTCCGGCGAACCTCTAAATTCTCTTTATGCGTCATCTCGGACAGAGATTTGTCATCCCATTTAACACTGCCTTCTGTTACGGGCTGCAGACCATTAATGCATCTGATAAATGTTGATTTTCCTGCACCGCTTTTTCCTAAAACGCAAACAAATTCTCCTTTTTGAAAAGAAACATTCACATTCTGTATAGCAGGCTTAGTTGTACCAGGATACAATACTGAGACATTTTCAAATTTAATCATCTAATCACCTAAATAACCTTTTCCCGTATTTTCCCACCCATATAATCTACTAAGATAACCATGATCATAATAAGCAGAACGTCTACAGATACAAGCTGATATTGAAACGTTTTGAAATGAATAAACAACTGCTGACCGATTCCGCCGCCACCGATCAATCCTAAAATAAGAGAAGTACGGATAGCTACTTCAAAACGGTAAAAAAATTGAGATAGCACATTCGGCCAAATTTGAGGCAGTACGCCAAACAAGTTTCCGATCCACTTTTTCGCTCCTACAGCAGACATGGCTTCTATCGGGCCTTTATCCGCTGCTTCGATCAGCTCCGAAATCAGTTTTCCTAAAACACCAATATTATGAAGTACAATGGCGATGACTGCAGGAAATGGGCCAAGTCCTAATGTGGTTAACAGGATTAAACCAAACACAAATTCAGGTACTGAACGCAAGAAACTGAGAAAAAACCTTGTGATCGTATAGATTATGCGATTATTGCTCGTATTTCGAGCAGCATAAAAACTTAACGGAAGTGCGATGATTAAACCAAATAAGCTCCCCAAAAATGCGATTGCGATGGTTAATAAGCTTTCTTGAAACAAAAAGGGAAGACTTTCTGTGTTCATTGGAAACCATTTAGACAGAAAGTCACTCATATTTTGAAAGTCTTTAAACTTTGATAAATCAAACTCTGTCAATCTCATGCTTAATAGTACAACTACTAGTAAGCCCAAAAAGACAATAAATTGCCTCCTCTTAAACCAAACCATTTTTCCCCTCTATTCTTTGATCAAGCCTTCTTTTATTGCTGCTTTACGGATACTTTCGTAATCTTTATTATCAGCTTTTGTAAATCCTGTTGCACCAAAAGCATCCAGAATCTCTTTATCTTTTATGTCTAAGAAGATATTTTGAAGGTCCTTCATTGTTTCGGAATCTGTATTTTTTGAAACTGCCCAAGGATATTGAAACAGCTTCTCTGACTTCCAGATCACTTTAAACTGATCCCCATCAATCGATCCTTCTTCGATCAGCTTGTCATAAATAGCACTGTCAATCGCACCAACATCAACCTGTTTATTTTGTACTGCTAATGCTGTCGCATCATGTGATCCCGTAAATCGTACGTTATTGAAATTATTCTCCGATTCGCTTTTATAGACACCCTCATCTTTTAACTTAATACTTGGTATCAAGGAACCTGAAGTTGAAGAAGGATCACCAAAAGCAAATTTGACATCTTTCACATCAGCGATCATATCATCGATCGTCTCGTATTTGCTGTCTTTATGCGTGATCAGATAGGAATAATAAAACGGTTCCCCTTTTATCAGCTGAGTAACAATCGCTTTTGCACCACTTTCTTTATGTGCAACAACATATGTAAGCGGACCGAAATATGCCATATCGATCTTATCGTAATTCATCGCTTCGACTACACCATTGTAGTCAGGATAAGAAGTGATTTTTACTTCTCGATCCAACTTCTCGCTTAGTACACCCTGAAGGTTATCTAGCGCACCTTTCATCTCACCTTCTGTTTGAGCAGGAATAACTCCGATTGTAAACGTCTCATCTTTATTACTCGCCCCTTGCTCATTTGTTTCCTCTTTCTTTGTACCGCATGCTGAAAGGATGATGGTAAGGGCAATTAAAATCAATCCTATTTTTTTCAATAGTATTCTCTCCTTTAATGTTTATATAAGTGTAAATATGAATTTATTTCCTGTTTAATAGTGTGGTTTTCTACTATGGTTTGATACCCGTTTTTAACTAGTACTTCATAAACATTTTTGTCTGATAGTACTTTTTTCAAAGATTCGTATAGCTCTTCATGAGTTTGAAAGAGCATGCCGTTAACATGTTGTTGAATGATGCTCGAATTACCTGTATTCACCCTGGCAATTACGGGTTTACCCAAACTCATAGCTTCCAGTATGGACGTTGGCTGACCTTCGGATATGGAGGTGTTTAATACAATATCAGCCCACTCGTAAAGCTCTTTCATTGTGGACAAATCTACTTCAGATGAATAACGAAGCCAACTATTTCTCTTTGTCGCGTCATGAACTTGACAATAAACGTTTTGATCTAAATTCGCCCCTACGATTAAAAAAGTGATGTCTGGAAAATCCTCTTTTAATTTTTGGATGCTCTTACATGCGAATAAAACATCTTTAACCGGCCGAAGTCCTGCAGGTAATAAAATATTTGGACTTCCTGCAGGCAGGTTGAGTTCTTCTTCAGAACCTCCTGTTTCAGGAAGATAGACACTTTGCGGAATCACATGAACAAACTCCTCTTTTAAACCATGATCCTTTACTAGCATAGATTTAGCTTGGTTTGAAAAAACAGTAACTGCTTTTGCTTTAATCAGAAATGGAAGATATCTATTCCTGTCTTCTGCTAATGAATGATTGATATCTGTCCCGCCAGACGTCACAATATACGGTTTGCTCAACGTTAAATCATAATTTTCTGCCCAATCAACAAAACGGGCGAATTGCAGAATATGAATTACATCGGCGTTCTCCATACATTGTATAACACTGGAATCATAAGCCATTTCCTCATATGCAAATACGTTTATGTTTACCTCATCAGATAAACCATGTTCTAACCTTCTAGCTGTAGTGGCATTTCCGCGGTTTTGATAATAATACGGTGTAAAAAACATAACGCGCTTTATAGGATTGCTCAAGTTTTACACCCATTTCCTCAAATTTGAATCTCTCACAGTATACCCTTTTGCATCCATACATTCCAAAATCGGAATTAGAAATTTTCTAGAGGTATCCAATGCAGCCTTCGCTTCTTGAACGGTAAAACCCTCATTCGTCTTTCTTCGCAAACAGTCAACCGCTGTTTCAAAAACATTTTGGCTTAGCAGCACTTCATCAAACAATAAGACTGCTTTTTTTGTTTTGATCAAAAAATATTTGAAATCTGAATACAGATCCTCTGGTATCTGCTGACCTTTAAAAATGTTCAGCATATCATCAGGTTCAAGTTTCATATCTTCTAAAAGATGAAGGACCCTGGACATTCTCTTTTCCCACTTCTCAGGAAACCTCGGTATAAAGTCTAGCAAGTGTACAAACTGATCGGTTAAGGAAATGTCATTTTCCTTCTCCCATTGTTCTATAAAACCATTAACTGCTTTTTGAGGAAGTTTCGCTTTAAACATTTGCACAATCTCTGCTTTTGGAATTCCTTGTCGCAGAGGAAAATCATTATGAAAGGTGTGCAATCGGGCTAATAATTCAGATTTCAAATATCGTACGGCTGAATCTGCACAATACAATCCTTGTATGTGATGTATAGAACCCGTACTTAAAAGTTCAGTCAACACTTCTTGCAAACTTTGATCATCGATCCCTGTGGACCTCGCAACTTCAGATTCTGTTAACGAACCTTCTTTTTCTAATGTTTGCAGAACTCTTTCATGAGGAGTTCCTTCATATTTACTTCTTAGGATGTCAACCGTCTTCATTCCAAACCTGTATGTGGATGCGTTTGGATCAATGACTTTGCCGCCTCCGATGGTCTCTTCAGGGGAGGGGCGTCTGATGATAAACCGATCGCCGCGTTTGGTTACAATCTCCTCATCTAACCTTACTTGGCAGAAGATATCGTCTATATCTTTTTCAAGTTCATTCCGGTCAAAAAAGACGATTTTCCCCATCACTTCAGATGTACCTGTATAGAATTTAACCGGTGACCGCTGTTTTAGTTTACCTGACCATCCGTTGCCCGTTGAAAGAACAATATCAACGGTATTCGTTTCTGAATAAACATCAGGTGACAGTAAAACATGACCTCTCTTCAAATCTGTTCTTGATCCTCCCGAAATATTGATCGCTGCCCTTTGTCCTGCTTTTGCTTGGTGTACATCTTGTTTATGAACCTGCATCTTGCGGATCTTCACCTTTTCATTCCCAGGCTGAATCACTAAGTCATCACCTTCATGGACTTCACCTTCATATACGGTTCCACGTATTACAGTTCCATGCCCCTTAACTGTAAAAATGTGATCAATCGGCATACGGAAAGGCCCGTAAGAAGATCGTACTTGTGTATCTTGTAGGAGGCTGCCAATCACAGTCTTTAACTGGCCAATCCCAGACATGGAAATGCTATCTACAAAATGAACAGGAAACGTTTCAAAAGCAGATGATTTCGTAAGCTCTAGGATTTCCTCTTCCACTAACAGCTTCATCTCATCATCAATCAGATCCGATTTCGTAACAACGATAATTCCCTTATCAATCCCCAAAAATGAAAGGATTTCAAAATGTTCCCGCGTTTGTGGCATCACGCCCTCATCAGCTGCAATAACAAATAGAACGATATCTATACCTGCTACACCCGCTATCATTTGACGGATCAACTTTTCATGCCCTGGTACATCAACAATGGATGTATGAATTTCATCTGTTAGCGGAAATGGTGCAAACCCTGGTTCGATGGTAATCTTTCTTGCTTTTTCTTCTTTTAATGTATCTGTATCTATACCGCTTAAAGCCTTTGTTAGTGTCGTTTTCCCATGATCGATATGACCTGCCATGCCGATCGTATAATACTTAACTGTCATTATTTTAACCACCTATATGTACATACTCTTTTCCACTTTATGAAAAGCACATGTAAAAAACAAGAATAATGCATTTTTTTAGATCAGTTAGATCAGATAGGACGATGAGCTATCTCATTATTTCCCAGAACCTTATACACGCATGTATATTTATACATCACAGTTATACACACAGGTTATCCACAGAACAAGTTATTCACACTTGTCCACAGATAAAACTGTTATAGTGCATTAAAATGTCTGTTATACTGAGTTTGCTGTTATAGTGTTTTTCTTAAACTGTATTAGTGTTCGTATATTAATTTTCGACATTTTTCCCCTCCCCTCCTCTGTCACTTAAGACTCCACTCTTGTCCTTATGGCTAAGAATCATGTATAATGCAAGAGCGAGCAAGAGAATTTATGGGGCCAGATGTGTAGCTGGTGCTTGCCTGGGTCTTCAAAACCTTTTGGGAGGCGCGTGCCGTCTCCGGTGGGTTCGATTCCCACATGGTCCCGCCAAAATAATACATACGAGGTGGACGCATTGTCTGGATGGTTCATCACTTTTATCGTCTTATGGTCCGTTTTCTTATTCACCATGTTTGCCATCGGCGGGTATTTTATGTTCCGTAAATTCTTAAAACGCCTACCTAAAGAAGATGGCAAATCCATATTGGACTGGCAGGAACATTATATTAACCAAACCATTCATCTGTGGAATGAAGATCAAAAGAAGCTATTAAATGAATTGGTTGCTCCGGTTCCTGAATTATTCCGTGATGTCGCGAAGGAAAAAATTGCGGGTAAGATTGGAGAATTAGCCCTTCAAGAGAATGCAAGTTCGATGTCTCTCGACTTGATCGTTCGAGGCTATATCATTGCTACTCCAAAGCGTGATCATAAATGGCTGATTAGGACTTTAAAAAAGAAAAATATCGATATTGAACCTTATCAATCCCTGCTAGCATAAAGAACCCCTGAATCAAAAGATTCAGGGGTTTTCTTTTTATTAAAGTGCGATTTCATTTTTCTTTTTCATAAATAAAAACAGCATAGCTAGCCGCCAAGGTAAGATCATACCGAAAGCGACAATAAAAAACAACGAGCTGGTTTCAAAGATTGATATGGCAGAACCAATGTACCACTTTAATGCCAAACGGATAGCAAACAATCCAATAATAATAAAGATAAAAGCTTTGGATCGTACAAGATAAACATGATCCCCTTTTATCTCGAACTTACTCGTCATGATTAAAAAGATAGAGAACATGATACCGACAAGAAAGGCCTCCCCTGCTTCGATCCATGTTACTTGAAAAACAGGAATAGCAAACTGAAGAAAGCCAGTACTCATCGCTAATGGTGGAAGGATAATCCTTTTAGATGAAACAGGTTCCCTGGTTTCTTTCATTCGAAAATTAAAAACGATAACAGCCATGATTATGGCAAAACAGGTGCTTGCAATAAAAAACACGATTAGTTCCCTTCCTCTGCTTCTCTCTCGATCTTATCTTCTGCAATAGAGAGGATAATGGTCATAGTAACTCCGATTACAGTTAAATAGACACCTAAGTCAAACAGCATGGCTGTGGCAAGTTCAGTTTTGCCTAATAAAGGAAAATGAAAATAAGCAAAAGTGTGACTTAAGAAAGGAACTCCCAGCAAAAAGGAGCCTGCTCCAGTCAGAACTGCTATTAATAGCCCAGCTGCAATCATATAAGTGAAATTTATAGGTAAAATTCTATGTACAGGCTGAAGACCGTAGGAAATGTATAAAAGCAGGAATCCGCCCGCTCCCATCAATCCCCCGATGAAACCTCCGCCAGGTGCATTATGTCCTGAGAACAACATGTTAACAGAAAAAGCTAAAATAACAAAGACTATAATAGTAGTAGTTGTTTTTAAGATAAGGTTGTTAGAACTTTGCAAAAAGTATTACTCCTTTCTTTAATAATCTTAAAAACCTTGAAACCCTCCAAAAACCTTGTTGGTTAAAAATGAAGTTAAATGTGTCATCCAATCAAAGTAAAGCAATACTCCCATTAGTACCATCAGGCTGCCGCCAATCACCATAAATTGACGATTAAATCTTTTGATCGCTTTTAGTTTGTCCAAAAAGAAGCTCAATACAAAGAACGGAACAGCAAAACCTAATACATAAGCAATCATGTATGTTAAGGATGCAGCTGGGTTCGATACTCCTAAAGCAATTACTCCAGCTAATATCGGCCCCATACAAGGTGTCCACCCTGCAGCAAACCCTATTCCTATCAAAATGGAGCCCGCATACCCTGTTGGCCGTGACTGAAACCTTACTTTTTTATCCTTCATCAAAAAAGTAGGTGATAGGAATCCCATGACAACTAGACCAAAAAAGATGATAACAATCGCACCTATTTGTCTTAATAATGTTTGGTACTCTACAAAGATATCACCGATAATGGTTGTTGATAATCCAAGGACGATAAATATGATCGAGAAACCTAATAAAAAGAATGTTGTATGTAAAAGCGCCCTTTTTCTAAGCATCGCATGCTCTTCTTTTAGTTCTTGAACAGATATGCCTGTAATATAAGACAAGAATGCTGGGTACAGCGGCAGGCAGCATGGTGATATAAAGGATAACAGACCTGCACCAAATGCAAGCCATATATTGAGATCGTTCATTTACAGAAGCTCCTTTTTTTCAGTTCTCTCTCTATCTTAATGGGAATAGCCAATTTGTTCAAACATTAAGAAAGACAGCTATAAGAAAGCTGTCTTTCAAATTTAATTATGGTTTTTGTAAATATTCTTCAAGCACGATGCCCTGTTCATGGATTTTTTTAGCATGTTCCACACCTACATATCGAAGATGCCATGGCTCATACTTATAACCTGTAATCTCTTCTTTCCCTTTTAGGTACCTGATGATAAACCCATACTTATGTGCATTCTCAGCGAGCCATTTCCCTTCTTTTGTTTCACCGAATGCTTCAACGAGTTCATAGTTTACTTCAGGGGATGTCACATCCATGGAAAGACCTGTTTGATGTTCACTCTGTCCAGGCTTTGAGCTGGTCTTATTCGCTACTTCTTCCCCTTTTTGTTCAGCGTTGTAAGCGAATATGGATACTTGTGTGTCATATGAACGGTAACCTGACTGAGCTAGTAAATTCATGCCTTTGTCTTCAGCGGCTTTAAACAAAACTTCTAAGGAAAGTGCTGCTTCTTTTCGTAACTTCTTCTTCGGCAGATCTTCCTTAAACGGGAATGGAACGTTTGGTGTGACCAGATCCTTTGGTTCATAATCTGCAGGTAAATTTCTTTCTTTATTGGCAACAATCAAAAGATCTTCCAGATTCTGTACAACCGCTTTTCCATCGCCTGCAACGGTAACGGTTTCTTCAAGCCATGGAAGATCAGCTTGTTGGGCCGGCTGCTCTTCATTTGGTTGTTCTTTTGGTTCTTCTTGTGGTTCATCCGTTTTAGGTTTCGTTTGTTCGTTTGATATCTTTTTATCCTTTTCATTAGTTGATTCATCATTAAAAGCGGCATTCCATTGTTTTTCAGCCCAATCGACCGGCTTACAAGCAGAGAGGATTAACACGCTTCCAATAAGTATTGATGACAAAACATAGTTCTTCAAGTACTCTCATCCCTTTATTTAGTTTGTCTGTATGGTGTATGCTATCTTATCATAGGATAATTTGCAAATATGTCAATGTTTATCGTGATATGTTCATATATTTGAAAAATTAAAGAAAAAAATAGGAATCGTTATCGTTTGTTCCTAAAGGCAAGCTTGGTTTCTAACCCCTGACAAATACGAATCACGCATGCAAAAAAAAACATCTCCTTCCTAAAAAGGAGATGCCGTCATATACTGATCAACCTACCTCATCCATGGAATCTTTCCCATGCTGCAGCAAGAACATCTTATGATAAAGTCCGCGCTGCCTTAATAATTCTTGATGGTTCCCACGCTCTACAATCTCTCCCTTATGAAGAACTAAGATGAGTTCCGCGTCTTGAATCGTGGAGAGTCTATGTGCGATGGCGATCGTGGTTCTTCCATTCCTCATCTTATGAAGGGCAAGCTGAATTTCCTCTTCTGTTTCTGTATCAATATTGGCAGTTGCTTCATCCAGGATTAAGATTTTTGGAGAAAAAGCCATGGTTCTCGCAAATGAGATCAACTGTCTTTGACCACTGGAAAAAGTAGCTCCTCTCTCCCCTAGTTCTGTGTGATATCCGTCAGGCAATTTTTCAATAAATGAGGAAGCTTGAACGAACTGAGCCGCACTTTCTACCTCTTCATCCGTAATCTTTTTATTGTACAGCCTTATATTTTGCGAGATGTCTCCGACAAATAAAAACGGATCTTGTAAGACGAGCCCTACTTTCTCTCTTAATTCCTTATTATCATAATTTGTTAGAGGAACATCATCGATCAGAATCTGCCCCTTTTGCACATCGTAAAACCGTATAAGAAGATTAATGATCGAACTTTTCCCGCTTCCGGTATGGCCTACTAATGCAACGGTCTGACCAGGATAGGCTGTAAACGTAATATTCTTTAATACTTCTTGTTCTTCATCATACGAGAAAGTAACATTCTTAAATTCAATCTTACCTTCTGTAATCTCGGGATCTTGCTGACCTTTTTTTACAGGGGCAAACTCACTTTCGTCCATAACCGTAAATACACGACCAGCTGACACGATGGCTTGCTGAAAAAGAGACAAACGCATCATCATCATGTTTACAGGTTCAAAAAAACGATCTAAATAGTTAATGAACGCATAGATCACTCCAATTTCTACTGCTGAATCTAACGACTTAATCCCAAAGAAAGACAGGATCATTAAAAGTGCGAGCATATAGACAAGATCTACTGCAGGCCTTAAAAGCAGACCGTTATATTTTATGTTTCTAATCTGCGCATCGTTGTGTTCACTGTTGATCACAGCAAATTCTTTTTGAAGACGCCTCTGTTGGTTGAACACTTGGACGATCGACATTCCTTGAAGAGATTCGTTCAGCTTTGCATTTAATTGACTGAGCTTTTCTCTCATCTCATAGAACGATTTAGAGCTGTATTTGCGATATAGCCACATGATCACTACGATAAAAGGCAATATTCCTAAGCAGAATAGAGCAAGCCTGACATTTAAGTAGAACATAAACCCAAAGATACCGATTAGAAAAACGATATTTTGAACAAACGTTGAAAGCACACTCACGTATAAATCTTTAACAGCTTCAGTATCGTTTGTAATACGGGATACAAGACTCCCTACTGGTGTACGGTCAAAGAATTTCAAACCTAATGAGTGTACTTTTGAGAACACTTGAATCCTTAACGTTTGGATGATGTCGAGGGCAACAGATTGAAACAGCACAAATTGGATATAGTTTACAACTGCAGAGATTAAGATCAAACCAATATAACTCGCAGCAAGGATAATTAATGCGTTTTGTTCAAAATTACGCGGTGTTACATAGTCATCAATGAATGTTTTAACCAGTATTGGTCCTGTCAGTTCAGCTGCAGTTGCGAATAAGAGTAATAAAAACGCAAGGGTTAATCGTTTTTTATGAGGCTTCGTGTAGGACATCAGCCTTTTAAAGATGGTCCATTGTTTCATCTGCTTTAACTCATCTTGAGATTGTACACCTGATACGATCATTTGATCACACCTCCTTCAGATATTAAAGTTTCTAAAGCCTGCCTTTCATACGTTTCTTTATACCATCCATCCTCATGGACCAAACTGTTATGCGTACCTCTTTGAGCGATCGTTCCGTTTTCCAAAACAAGAATCAAGTCACAATGGGCGATCGAAGAAAGTCGGTGTGCGGTAATGATGGTGGTTTGATTCTGTCTTTTAACTTTTAAATGCTGCAGGATTGATTCTTCTGTTTTTGCGTCAACCGCTGATAAAGAATCATCTAAGATTAATATTTCAGGATTGGTGATTAGCGCCCTTGCTATAGAGATCCTCTGTTTCTGACCTCCTGATAAGGTTACTCCCCGCTCTCCAACTACCGTTTCATAACCATACTTAAATTGAGAAATATCTTTATGAATCGAAGCGAGAACAGCGGCTTCTTTTATTTCTGAAAAAGCTGCGTTCACTTTAGCAAAAGCTATATTTTCGGCAATCGTAGCAGAGAACAGAAAATGATCTTGAGGAACATAACCTATTGCAGCCCTTAGAGCGTTCAGTTGATAGTCACAAATATCGTGGTCATCCAAGGTGATGTCTCCTTTATTCAAATCAAATTCACGCAGCAATAACTTACATAGTGTGGTTTTTCCACTGCCTGTTTTCCCGACAATACCAAGAGTCTGACCATGTTTAAGTGTAAAATATATTTCTTGAAGAATCGTAGAACCTGAAGCATATGAAAATTTCTTTAGCTGAAAAGAAATATCTCCTTGTGGAATGGATTCAATAGACCCGGTGTTCTCAATTTCTTCTTTAACGGCAAGTAGCGTTTCTACACGGTCATACGATGCTCTCCCTCTCTCAACTATGTTAAACAGCCATCCAAATGCAAGCATCGGCCAAATTAAGAGTCCTAGGTAACTTGTGAAAGAAACAAGTTCACCAATTGTTAATTCATCCCGGGTCACAAGAACAGAACCATATCCCACTGCCAAAAAGAAGGAAAAACCGATTATAAGGGATATGGTTGGATCAAATAATGAATCAATGCGAGCAACAGCCAGGTTCTTCTTTACAGCATCTCTTGAAAGCTTTGTAAAACTATCAATATCGTCTTTTTCCTGGCCAAAAGCTTTAATCACTCTGGTTCCAGAAATACTTTCTTGCACTTTATCATTAAGGGTCGAGAACGCTTCTTGTGCACTATGAAACCTTTTATGAAGCATCGTACCGTATTTGTTTGTAGCCCAGGCCATTATCGGTAATGGCAAGAGACTAACCAGTGTAAGTTTCCAGCTAATAGTCGAAGCCATTGCGATTAAAGTAAAACCGCCCATCATCAAAGAATCGACTAATGTTAAAACACCGTCGCCTGCTGTTTGTTGAATGGCTTGAAGATCGTTTGTGGAGTGCGCCATCAAGTCTCCTACTCGTCGTTTATGGTAAAATTCTTGAGATTTTTTTGTGAAGTGCTCATATAAGCGATTTCGCAGAAGCATAGCTAGTTTTACTGCAGCACCAAAGATTAATATTCTCCATATATAACGGAGGACATAAATCCCAATTGCGATACTGATCAACAAAGCCCCGTATTTCCATAACATCGCTTCTGTCATTGTTCCCTCTTCAATATGGTCCACGATGAGTCCAACTACTTTTGGCGGGACTAATAAGCCCAATGATACGAATGCAAGCATACTGATACCGCCTAGATAACGCCATTTTTCCTGTTTAAAATACCACATTAACTGAAGAAAAACTTTCAACGCCCGTTCCCCCTTGTATGCAAATCAAAACAAGTATAGTTTACCAATATATGAAAATTCGGAAAAGAAAAAAGTTTCGCAAAAAAAGACCCGTTAAAGGGACTTTTTTTAGATTAATCTATCTATATGTTCTTTTACCTTTCTATTAACTTCCTGAAAGGAATCTCCATACACTCGTATACAAGGACTTTCATACTTTTTTTCTGCGTATTCGTATTTGGGATCATAGTAGTACTCAAGTAATAATGAAACCACTTTTTCGTAATCCTCTGACAGAAGTGCTTGATGGATATCTTCCATAACTATGGAAGGAATTCTCTTGGAGAGCTTAATGACCGCCTCAGTAATTTCCTCTTTATGCAGCAAGGGTTCATACACATTACATATATATTTAACCCTTATATAAAATGGCATCTCGATATGAATACGTGTTCCATCATATTTTCCCTGAAGTAAAAAGTCAGGAACTACAACTCTTCCAATCCTTTTACTCTCAGATTCAATGATAAGAGTCGGTGAATCTTCAAGAACCTTAAGACGCTCATACAGCTTAGACTCGAATTTTTTCTGAGAAGAAGGCTGCTCTCCTATCCTTCCGAAGATCGATCCTTTATGCCCAGCCATTTCTTCTAGGTTGATCACAGGATATCCTTCTCGTTGTAAGTGTTCTAGGACTTTTGTTTTCATCGTACCCGTATGGCCTTCCAGTACGATTATCTGTCTTGCCGTCTGAATGAACTCTTCAAAAAAAGCATCGATTAATTTTCTGTGTGATCGAATACCGCCTTCAAGCTGCAAGCAATCAAGCCCCATCATGCTCATCGTTTGAGCAATACTCTTGGAACGCATTCCTCCTCTTGCACAATAGATAACCACATCTTTATTTGGGTTTTGATCCTTTACAGTCTTAATCCTTTGAAAGAGCAGGGGCAACTTAGGGCCAACAACCTCAAGTCCTCGCTGCATCGCCAGTTCTTTGCTGTGCTGTTTATATAACGTACCAATTTCTGCTCTCTCTTCGTTTGAGAAAATGCTTAAGCATTCAGCGCCAGGTAGATGATATTCTTCATATTCCTTAGGCGACCTCACATCAAAAAGCAAATGTTTTTCGGGATCTATTTCATTAACGGAAATCGTTTCAATCTTGTTCACAACCATCATCCTTTAGTTGATGCTAAACATAGCTGTACTAGAACGAAAACAAGCACCCGATTCAATATCAGGGTGCTTGTACACTTACTTCATCTGCTTGTTCATAGCCTGCATCATTTGGTTAATTTTCTTTTGAGAAGGCTTTTGACCCATCTGCATCATCATCACACGCAACATATTTTCATTAATCGGTGGATTCTTTTGTAAATAACTCATCATATACTTGCGGGCAATAAAAAATCCGATCGCAATGCCTGCAATCAGTGAAAGTGCACACACAAGGATTACCATACCAGTACCCATTGTTAAAACTTCCTCCTTCATGTTGTCTAGAACTAGTTTACTACAAGTTAACCATCACATACAAGATTTGAAAGAGATTTAAGTAGCATAGACCATATTCAATTTAAAAGGAGATAGCCATCCGTATTTTCTTTCCCCATAATCCATGGCTAAAAAATAGGACTCATAGTGACGCAGCGCTTCAAAAATAATTGTTTCGGCTTCAAAATTGCCGATGCTGTAAAGATGTAAGTATCGATCAGTAAGTTCCACATGAACTGTACTGTTCCTACAAGACAACGAATAGGTTTCACCTTCTAAACGCCATTCATATGTTTCACTAAGATAGCTCCAGAAATGTTCTTCTAATTGTGAAACAGATAATAGAGAAGTTATGTAGCTTACTTGCTTTTGCAAGATTGTTTTGTAGATCCCTTTTGAACGCTGTTCTTCAAAAAACAACTGAAACAGCTTATTTTCTTTCCCATAGTAGGAATGAGCAACTTCTTTTGTAATAAGATAAACAAAAAATTCTCTCATGGAAAAGCCCCTTTCCGACTGCTTTGCTGAAAGTATATCCAAAAGTTTGAAAAAAGCTTGTCTAAAAAGCAGTGAGAAATACAACTTTTTTTGTCGAAACATAAAAAAAAGAAGGTTTCCAATGGAAAACCTTCTTTTCTGAATCCATAATTACTGATTTAACATCTCTTTAACACGTTTTACAACATTTTCTGGAGTGAAGCCAAATTCTTTTTGAATAACTTCGCCAGGAGCTGATGCACCAAACGTATCAATAGTCAATGTGTCTCCTTCCAGACCAACATATTTATGCCAGCCAAGAGAGGCACCCATTTCAATTGCAAGACGTTTTGTTACACGTTTTGGAAGCACCGACTCTTTGTAAGCTTTATCCTGCTTGTCGAAGCTCTCCCAAGAAGGCATAGAAACAACAGATGCAGAAATCCCTTCTTTGTTCAGCAATTCTTGTGCTGCTACTGCAATACTGACTTCAGAACCTGCAGAAAGCAAAAGCACTTCTGCTTCAGATTCAGCTGGTGAAACAACATATGCTCCACGTTTTACACCTTCATACGCTTTTTCTTTTGTATTCTTTAAGATTGGCAGATCATGACGGCTTAGAACTAGAGCTGTCGGCTTGTCCTTGCTTTCTAGAGCAACTTTCCAGGCTGCGTTTGACTCGTAACCATCTGCAGGGCGAATCAAGTTCAAGTTAGGCATCGCACGAAGAGATGCGAGCTGTTCAACTGGTTCATGGGTAGGACCATCTTCACCAACCATAACGCTGTCATGCGTTAAAACATATGTTACTGGCAGTCCCATTAACGCAGATAAACGAATAGCAGGTCTTACATAATCAGAGAACACGAAGAATGTTCCACCAAATACATTTAGACCCCCATGCAGTGCCATACCGTTTAAAGCTGCTCCCATTGCAAATTCCCGAACACCAAACCAGATGTTGCGTCCACTGTAATCATTTCGGCTGAAATTCGCTTCGCCTTCGATAAGTGTTTTATTTGAACCAGCTAAGTCTGCAGATCCGCCAAATAGAGATGGTACATTTTTAGCTAGTGCGTTAATCGCTTTTCCTGAAGAAGAACGAGTAGCAATCGCTTTATCGAATTCTGGCATATCTTTATCCCAGTTTTCTGGTAGATTCCCCTTTATAGCTTCTTGGAGTTCTTGAGCTAATTCTGGGTATTCGTTAGCATATTCATTGAATTTCTTGTTCCACTCTTCTTCTTTCGCTTGGCCCTCATTTTTCAATTGTTCGAAGTGATCTTTAACTTCCTCAGGCACATGGAAATCTTGTTCGAACGTCCACTTGTATGCTTCTTTCGTTAATAAAATTTCTTCTTTACCAAGTGGTGCACCATGCGAAGCGGATTTACCAGACTTGTTCGGTGAACCGTGCCCAATAATCGTTTTCACTTCGATAAGTGTGGGTTTGTTAAGTTCTTCACGTGCTTCTGCTAGGGCTTTTTCGATTTCTTCTAGATCTGTTCCATCTTCTACATAAAGTACTTGCCAACCATAGGCTTCGAATCTTTGTTTAACACTTTCTGAAAACGAATGGTGAAGATCACCATCTAATGAGATATCGTTTGAGTCGTAAAGCACGATCATTCTTCCTAAAGCAAGATGACCTGCTAATGAAGCGGCCTCCGCAGATACACCTTCCATAAGGTCGCCATCACCACAGATAGAATACGTAAAGTGATCGATTACATTAAAACCATCACGGTTATATTTGGCTGCCAAGTGACGTTCAGCCATAGCCATACCTACTGCCATTGCGATTCCTTGTCCAAGCGGACCTGTAGTCGCTTCTACCCCAACAGTATGACCGTATTCAGGATGTCCTGGTGTCTTGCTGCCCCATTGTCTAAATTCTTTTAGATCATCAATTGTTAATCCATAACCGCTTAAGTGAAGCAAACTATATAAAAGCATTGAACCATGACCTGCAGATAATACAAATCGGTCGCGGTTAAACCATTCTGGATTGCCTGGATTGTGATTCATAAATTTCGCCCATAGACTATAAGCCATTGGCGCAGCACCCATCGGCATACCTGGATGGCCCGAATTTGCCTTTTCTATGCTGTCAATAGACAGTGTTCTAATCGTATTAATCGCTAATTCATCAATATTACGTGACAAAAAAATCATCCCTTCATATGTACTAAACAGTTTTGACTTTCATAATAAACGTTCAAATCCAATTAGACAAGATAAACACTTTATAAACTAATGTTATTTTACCATTCCCTACTAAAAACATACAAAAACCGTCTAATACTATCTCAACGTTTACGTTGTTGTAGTACAGACGGCTATATAATTTATGCTAGACCTGGCAACTGACAAGAAAAGTAATCTGTTTTCTCATCATAATCAAGTTTCATGTCATCAACGAACCATTTTTCTTCAGATCGAACAAAAAAACGAAGACCCTCCACTTCCTGAATGTAATCGTTCTCTTCGGGAATTGCAGGTGTCACACCAAGTGAAAAACCTCCTGAATCTCCACTTCCTGCATATTTTACGAATAGTCGCAAACCCTCTTTTGCGTCTAATTTAATATCCTTATAAAGATTAGCTGCTGCACTCGTTATTGAAAAAGTCAAAATATTCTCCCCTTTCAAAGTTGTTATATAACAGTATATACTAATATTTACGGAATGCAACAGAAAAAAATGCCTATTTACAGGTAAGTAAATAGGCATAGTGTATTAATGTTTAAGGTTATTCTTATTCTCTTTACTTCTTTTAAGTTTTTCTGGTGTTACATCGTTTCCGTTTGGATCTACAAAAGTAACGCCATGCAGATCTTGAACAAATGACTTACGGAAGACTTGTAAATATTCTTCTCTTAATTTCTTTTGTTCTGCTTTTTCTTCGGTAGTCAGTTCCATTTTCTTAGACTTTTTTGACAGTTCATTTATTCTTTGTAACTTTTCTTTTGGTAACATAACTCAAAAACTCCTTTTCAAAACAATCTTCACTCTATCCTACATGAGAATGAAAGGAATTTCTAGTTATCTGTATTCTCCATGTGTTCTTTGTATCTACGATGAACGGTTGCTTTTGAAACATCAAAACCCAATCCTCTTAGCGTCAATGCGATGTCATGGAAGGTCAGTTTCATATTTTTAAGGCGTACAATTTCAGAGATCGGCACTTCTTTTTTGTCTCTTCCACCATTTATGTTATTTTTTAAGTTTTTTTGGGGTTTGTATCCTTCTTCAACAGCTTTTCTCATTCCGCGTTTAATTTTCATATTATGAAGCTTCCGCTGGTATTCTTCTACTGTTGACACGATATCCAGCACCATTTCATCAGCTTCTGTTAAGGTGTATTCTCCGTTATGAGAGAGTGTAAACACTTTTATGTTATATTTCAGCAATTGATGAAGAATCGCCATCTTAGCTTTTCCTCTGCCTAGTCGAGTATCGTCTTGGATGAGCAAATACTGAAATTCACTGTCTCTTGCCAGATCCAGCACGTTAAGTAATTCATCGCGATCAAGTGAATACCCGCTTCCCTTCTCTCTAAAACAATGTACAACATCTAAGTCAAATTGCTGTGCTAGTTTCATTAATTCAGTTTCTTGTCTATCAAGAGATGTAGTTTGTTCTTCTTTTTCTGTACTAACTCTGCAGTAAAGGATTGCTTTCATTGATATAAGACCTGCTTTATTATTTATTGACTGGAATGATTACTTTCTGGCCTGGAAAAACAGCTGAAGCATTGACGCTGTTCTTTTTCTCGACCCACTTAATAAACTCCCAATTGGAATAATGATGCTTAGCATTATATTCTTCGGAAAGACTCCATAATGAATCTCCCTCTTCTATCGTTACTTCTATATATTCGGATTCATGTGATGCAAGATTTGATAACGTAAAAAATATACCACCTAACAACCCTAAAAATACAATAACATGCATTGTCCCTTGTTTCATTGTGATATCCCCTTTCAACAAACGTTTGTTCGCATCTTATGTTATAATCATAACTGGAACGTTTGTTCGGTGTCAACTATTTTTTCGAACTTATGTTTGTATCTATGTATGAGCCATGCTATACTTTTTATAGATAAAAATTCTGGTGAGGTGCTTAAAATGACTAAGTTATCCAGACGGCAATTGGATATCCTGGCTTTCATAAAAGAGGAAGTTTCGCAAAAAGGATACCCACCTTCTGTTAGAGAGATTGGTGAAGCAGTGGGCCTAGCTTCAAGTTCAACCGTGCACGGACATTTGGCTAGACTTGAGAAGAAAGGGCTTATTCGAAGAGACCCGACTAAACCACGTGCAATTGAAGTATTGGGCTTAGAAGATAACATTCCTTCTGTCCGTTCTGTTTCTATCCCTGTAATTGGTAAAGTAACAGCTGGTCTTCCGATCAGCGCAGTTGAGAACGTGGAAGAATATTTCCCTTTGCCTGAGCATGTTGTAGGTGATGAAAACGTCTTTATGCTTTCTGTAGTCGGTGACAGTATGATTGAAGCGGGAATCTTCAATAAAGACTTAGTAGTTGTTAAACAGCAGCCTACAGCAAACAATGGAGATATTATCGTAGCTATGACAGATGAAGATGAAGCAACTGTAAAACGATTCTTTAAAGAAAAGAACCACATTCGCTTGCAGCCTGAGAATTCCTCGATGGAACCGATTATCCTGCAAAGCTGTACCATATTAGGTAAAGTTATCGGAGTTTATAGAAGTATTCATTAAACGATTTGATAAAAAGAGCGACTGCATGATTGCATCAGCTCTTTTTTTAGTCGATAAAAGGTCTGATTAAGTTTATAAACCACTATTCATAAGCTACAAAATTAACAAACATGTATTAAAGGGCTAATAATCATATGTTACTTTGGTCATATAGGAAAATTTTATAGGATGGGATGTTTAAATGAAGTGCAATGATAACTTTGCTGTACAAATCATTAAAAAGCTTGGCAGCTTGTTTGAAGAATATAAGATTTGTACATGTGACCAACATAAGAAGAAATTAATAGAAGATATAAAACAACTTGGTGAGAAATTAGAAAAAGTTTAATGTTTAAGCATATTAATAACCCTATGCAATAAGCTGCATAGGGTTATTTTTGTTTTTAAAAAGTCTAATTCTTTAGATTTTTGAATTTTCATCAGTAAGAAAGAGATCCCAGCGTTCTTCGATTAAGGTCGTTCCGGTCCATTCTTTATTTGGTTTTTCTTCAGTTAGTCTAAAATTATATTTATTGTAAAGATAGCGAGCCGTTTCTAAAGTGCTTACGGTCCATAAAAAAACATGCGTATAGTTTCGTTCTTCACAGAAATTTATTGCAGTTTCCATCAGTTTTTTTCCGATGCCCTTGCCTTGATAATTTTCATTCAAAACAAACCATCTAAGCTGTGCTGATGTATTGCTGGACTTCGTAATAGCAATCGACCCAACGATTTCACCATGTACTTCAGCAACCCAAAGCTCCCCTCCTTCGGTATCAATCATAAATTCCGTTAATCCCTTCATTACGTAATATTCAAACATCCGTCCGAACTTATATGTCTTATCGTATAACCTTCCATGAAGGTAAGCTACATATCCAACATCTCCCGGTTGGAATGGTCGAACAAAGACTTCTGAGTGGAAAGAATGTTCTTTCGAATATATGGATTCAATTGTTTCCATTGATACAACTAGCCGGATTAATTCTTTTTCAGATAAGTTTTGAATCATTTTATCTACTCCGCGATTTGCATTTTCAACCAAGTCCTTGAAAATTTCAGTTCCATATTCGGTAAGATAGAGTGCATACTGACGTTTATCATCAATAGACTGTTTTTTTATAATTATTTTTTCATCCTCAAATCTTTGAACAATTCGGCTTAGATAGCCTCGGTCGATCCCTAATTTTTCACTAACTTCTGTTGCAGTACAACCATCTATGTAATAGATTTCAGTCATTACCCGTGCTTCTGTTAATGTAAAAGATTGATTATAGATATCTTGATCGATTTTCCCTAGAACATTTGCATAATACCTGTTGAATTTTCGAATTTTTTCTATATGGTTAATAGATTTCATAACATTCTCCTTAATATTCTGAATTTATCGATTGCATTTAGTATAAAATTTATAGTTGACTGAGTCAACTAACAATAAAGACGGAAGACTTTGAACAATATAAAGAGGAGGAAAAAGTAGATAAAGAGTAAGATTTGTTATGAAGTCGATCATGAATAGATACAAAAAAAGGGATGTTAAACCCTAATAGCCCAATCGCATCAAGCGGAAACAGGTTTTTCACATTGTGATTTAGGAAAATAAACATACTCATAAACCTATAGTGTCCACCATATATTCATAGTGTCAGCCAAGTCTTCGGATGGTGAGCGGTATCATAAAAAATATAGTTTGGAGGAAAGATTAGTATGAAAACGAAAGAAATGCGCTTACGTAAAATCCAGCATCTAGCTCATGAGATTATGGATGAGATGAATTCGAGGAAAGTGCTTAGTGAGTCTGATCGATTAGGGCTTGTTATCGACAATCTCTCTCGGGCAATCGGGGACCTAACCGATCCATTTGGTAATTATTCGCTTGATTATATAGAAGAAAAAATGAACAATGCTCATTATTATGTGTTTAAATTTAAGAATGAAAAAGTACGGAATCTTTTATAATTAGTTACTTTAATTGCATCCCTTTAAAATATAAGCGTTCTTCCAGGAAAGTATAACCAATTGACAATGATTCTCATTTTCGTTAATCTGGATTTAGCATCGGATTAAAATTGGTTTGGGGGAAGCCTTATGTTTTTTACAATGTTATATGGGTTAAAGGATATACATACCGTCATATCAAACCAGCGCAAGATTGGCGGAGCAGCTGAAGCAAGCATGATTCGGCTGACAAACGGTGAAGTATATCACAACCCCGTCTTTACGAACATCGATATATCAAAAGGCCAATATGTATCCCTTTGCTTTATTGATGAGGATGGCGTCAATACGATTGCACATGTTGATCAGATTGCCGTGATCAAAGGGTTGCAGCATAAATTGATCTGCCAGCTTGAAAATACTTGCGTCAAACAGTTATTGCTGAAAAATAATTTACAGTACTTAAAACGATTATGCGACATTAATGATGGATTTGTAACACAGACGTTCAAGAATGAAGCGTTAAAGCTCGTCAGGGATATAAGTGTTGCAGAACTGAAAAAACATAACATGTCCCTTCCATTTCAGGTTGAAGACAAACTTATAAACATTAATCAACGTTTATATGCTTAAAAACGAGGCACTAATAAAAGCGCCTCGTTTTTTTTTTTATAGAATGTCTGCCTGGCAAGCCAGCCGATAGCCTTCTTGGAGCACATCGTCCAGCTTTTTCATTTCCATGCTGTTCGGCAGCGACAGGATATCCATCCCCTTCTCCACCTTCACTTTACACTCCCCGCACGTTCCTTTTTTGCATTTATACTGCAAATCCTGCCCCTGAGACAAGGCTGCATCCAGTAGTTTCCCTTTTTTAGGTCGGACATCAAACCGACGATTTTTTTGCAGCAAGCTGATGGTTTTTTGCGGATGCTGAATAATACGCTTAATAACTGGAGTAGGGGTTACACGCTCTCTTAACACCGGAATATTCGTTGTTAAATGCTTTGGAATGAGGGAGCCGACAGTTAACACCCTTTTATTCATCCCTAGTTAGCCCTTTTGGTCTTCAAGCGTACAGATTGCAGAAGGGCGTTTAATGCGGAGCACAACGGTTTCATATACGCGAAACGGATAATTCATTCCTTCATCCCCTAGATATGCCGTTTCAAAATCCTCCGAAACAGCTAGGTCCAGATTATTTCGTCCAGTGTTTAGAAGTACACCTGTTTTTCCTTTTAAAACAGGCGACTGAAATACACCATCGGTAACTAGCTCACGTACATGCTCAATTTCCAGTACATTCGTATCTTTGTGGACACGATGCAGCAAGGAATATAGTTCAGGTGATAATACAAGCGCAAATGGCCCATTATGTTTCATCTCGAGTAGTTTGTTTCTTGCTTCCACAACATCCTGAAAGGCGTTCCCCGATTCATACCAGTTGCCGATCAAATGAGTGGAGCGCCCTTTGACATTCATCAGTCCGGGAATATCAAATTCCTTTGATCCATGAAAAATAAGCTGATCCTCTGAGATCGCAACATCACGGGCAGCATTTGCCGCAGGTGAAAAATCGATCGGAATATCAAGGTTTTTGGCCTGCTCCAAGTCGCGCCAGTAGAGGACAAAATCTTTATAGATCAACGGGATCGTATAGTTGACCCGCTTACTGGATTCGATTTCTGTATCAAACGAACCTTGAAAGTCCATTTTTGCTTCGACTGTTTCGGTGAAGATGTCATTAAATATACTTTGAACCCCTCTCCCAAGCGGTCCATACAACTCGATGAAACGGCGTCCCACCAGTTGTTTCCTTGCTGCACTGATCACCGTTTCATTCAATTGCAGCCAATCCTGATCGGACAATGGCGAGTCAGTCGAATATTGAAAGTTATTCATACCTATTTCCTTCCTTTCTCCTTACTTCTTTTCATAGTAAACTTCCAACGGTAAACCCTTTTCTTTTGGAAGAATGAGGTGC
Organism: Fictibacillus barbaricus; assembly: GCF_014635025.1. Taxonomy (GTDB): domain Bacteria; phylum Bacillota; class Bacilli; order Bacillales; family Fictibacillaceae; genus Fictibacillus; species Fictibacillus barbaricus. The sequence continues at coordinate 304,535 of NZ_BMCE01000002.1, forward strand.
AGCCGCCAGATGAGCTGCCGGTGCTAAATGATCATGGTGCTCATCATGGTGGGCATGCGGATCAACATAGTTGGTATCAAACCGTTCATTAATGTCTTTTAATAATTCTTTTACTTGCTGATAATCCTGATAGCTGACTTCCCTCATCTCTTTTAGCAGCGTGCTTCTTTCCTCATCGGTAAATTTAAAAAGCGCCAGATCTAAATGCTCAACAAAATTATGAAGCCCGAATTTCTCAAGATTTAATTCCTGCAAGAGGCGATTAAATTCATTGTTCTTTGGGGAAAAAGCGTTATCGTCTTTCAGATTTTGAAATTGGCTAAGGTGCGGTATAAGTTCTGCAAGACGGGACAGCCGCTGTTCCTCCTCCTCATAAATATGGTGATAATACAATCTTTCATGATCATCCTTAGCATTTGTTATAACAGGGTCCAGCAGATTCATAAACTTTTCAATAGCACTTTTTGTCGTCGAAAATACTCTGTAGAACGTAGTCAGTTCATCTCTCACTCGCCACACCTCTTGGTAATAAGATAATTGCCATTATTCCCATTTCTTCTTACTTTATTACTATTTTTAGCAATCTAAATTAATTTTCATCAGCTGTTTTTCTCCTTTTTAGATGGAACAAATGCATATAAACAGCCTAACAAGATTGGCTTTACAACGTTAAGGGGAAATCCAATATAAAAAGCCAAATTTCTCAGTATTAAAAGTAAGAAATTGGGGCTTAGCTTTGTAATAACTCCTCTCAATTGCTAATAAAAATAAAATGCCCACAACGTGTGGACATTTCAGTAAACTTTGCTATTTGTTCGGAATGGATTTTTATTTGGTGCGATATCGTTTGCGAATATTGTTAAACCAGTCATATTCCTTTTTTGCCCTGAACCCACCCGGAAAAATAGCGTTAAACATTAAAAACCCCTGCCATTTTATCACTCATGACAAGGGAACATACAGCTATGATATTTCGTGAAAAGTAATTTCAGGACGGCTTCCAATACGGATATTAACACCCGTTTGACCCAGCCCTTCGCTTATATAAAAGGGCTTCCCTGCATGGTAATGCAACCCCTTCACCATCTTCATGCGGACTAGTTGTCCCATTTTAATCAGGTGATAAGGCTTCGGCCAATGGATCTGACCTCCATGAAAATGGCCCGATAACAAATAATTGAATGGAACATCTTCCATCTCAAGTACAACGTTAGGGTCATGAGTGAGCACTAAATGATAGCCTTCTGAAATTCCTTCGTAAGCCTTTTGAACATCACTATGGTTCGTACTGTAGTTATCAATTCCGATGATGTTCAAATTCTCACCATTGATCTTTATCGTCACATGCTCATTTTGAAGCGTCTTACATCCATTTTCTTCAAGGGTTTTTTTTAGGGCATTAAAGTTTTCCCCTTTTAGAACGTAGTCATGATTTCCGAATACCGCATAAATTCCGTACTTAGGATTTAATTTTTTTAAGACTTGAAGATATCCATTTAATTTCGGAATGCTTCGTTTCCTATCAAGAAAATCCCCGGTTAGAGCAATCAGGTCAACAGGCTGTTTTAAAATCATCTCATACAACTCTGACGGGTCAATGGATATATTTTCTAGATGGAGATCGGACAAATGGAGAACCTTTAAATTTTTTTCAGAAAATGTAAGATCTTTACGGGAAACTGAGATCGTATTGATTGCCACTTTCTTTGTGTTTTGATTTGCTTTTAATAGAGCAAACCCACTGATAACGGAAATAATAAGAATAAAATATAATAACATAGTTACTCCCCCTCTCTTCCAACCAGTATAGTAAGGAAGAGAAGTGAGTCCAAGTGGAAGTTAGAGGAAACCTTTAGTTTTTATACTTCTCCATTAACTTTTCTTTAGACATCATCAAGTAAACCGGGTGATGTTTTTTTATGTTTTCAACTGAAATCGTTGGATGGGATAACACATATATAAACACTTGTGTTAATTTTTTAAACTGTTTATATAGCTTACTTTCAGGCCGTATACATTCAAATCCCAAGCGTTTATATCCCCTGTTAATAAGAGTGATGCCAATGATTCCTTTTATCTTTTCTTCGCTTGGATGATTATAGATATAAGAAGCTAGGTGGGGCATGGAGTCCAGGACCATTTTGAAAACGGCCTTTCCCTTTAACAATTCATTTTTCATATGTGTACAATCCTTAATTACTTTTATATTGTGTAGGTGAATTTTGACCAGTAGATCATTCTTGCAGATCTCACTTCCATCAGACAACACGACATTTTTTCCTTTGTATCTTGTTAACCTTACTCTGAAGATTCCTTTTCCCTGGTCTGAACAAAGATACTGAAGTCGGGTTAATGAAAAATAGATAGGGTCTATATATCTCCAAAAAGATAAAAAAACTAAACGAATCAGCATTCTTTTTCTTTCTCCTTTCATTAGGCTACACAACTAGGATGTTAAATTTCTGCCCATTTTAAAGGTGGAAATGAAAGGAGAGACTTTTATGTATGGCAGTCAAAGCTGAAGTAAATAGTAAGAAAAAAAGGATCAGGAAAGATATGAAGAAAATACTCATCTTACCTTTTTTACAATTGCCATCTGGACACCACCAAGTAGCAGATGCCATTCGTGCATACCTTAAAGAGATCGACGGTTCATTTAATATACAATCAGTAGATATTTTTCATTATACGTCACCACATATCGAGCATGCTGCTTCCGAATTGTATCTGCAGGCCATTAAGTTAATTCCTTCTTTTTATAGATGGGTGTACCGTTTTAATTCCTGCCGTAGCCGTAACGATTCGGCTGACAAACGTTACCTTTTTTATGAACGTTTTTTCTTAAAAAGCTTAAAGAAGCTGATTGTTGAGGCAGATCCCGATCTTATCATATGTACACATTGCCTGCCTTCCTATCTATTGAACCTTTTAAAGAAGAAGAAACAGCTGTCTATTCCAGTCACCAACGCATATACAGACTTTTTTATCAATACTGTTTGGGGGAAGTCTCACATAGATCTGCACCTTGTGCCCAGTGAAGCTATGAAATACTATCTTGAAGAGCGCAATGTTCCTTCTGAAAGGATTGCTGTAACCGGCATTCCTGTACACCCTGTTTTTAACGGCAGATCACAAGCAAGATATGAAGAACGCGGAAAATCTCCATTTCATGTTTTAGTTTCCGGCGGCAGCCTTGGTATTGGATCCATAGAAAAGATTTTTGCACAAAACCATTTTTCAGGTAAGATCCATTATCAGTTGTTATGCGGAAGAAATCAGCAGCTGTTTGAAAGAATCGAAAAGCTTCAAAACCCTTTTCTTCAGCCCATTCCTTACATAGATTCAAGAGAGGAAATGAACAATCTATACGAGAAATCAGACATCATGGTGACAAAGCCAGGAGGAATTACTGCCAGTGAATGCCTTCGAAAAGGAATTCCAATAGGCCTTCTCGATGCGCTGCCGGGCCAGGAGGAGCTTAATGAGCAATATCTGCTCCAGGAAAAACTGGCAATAAAGATAAACGTGTGTGAATTAGAGAATAGCCTTCTTACGTTTTTACAGAATGAAAGTGATAGACAGACATGTAATAAAAGGCTTATGGATTATACCGATCAACAAACAGATTTAAGAATGGTGTTAAAAAAGTTTATTAAACGATAAAAAAGGACGTTTACTCCATCGCATAATCTCGGATATTGTAAGCTATCCAGTTTATCCGGTGAAGTCAAATAAGCTATAAATCCACTGATAAAAAACGAAACAAGTGAGAGTTTATCCTTAATCGCTAATGTAATTCCTTTTTGCCAACACACCTTTTTAGTGTTTTTATTAAATCAAATACAGGTGCTAGTCCGATCACTAACTGATGCTCATCGTCCACCCTGATATGGACTTTGTCTTCCTATGTATAGGTATCGTCACCGAGAAATTGGAATTAGTTTTAGACTCGCTGTTTCAAGAAACTTTTCCCCAAACCTCATTTGCTTCACCTCTCAGTTTTACATCGACGATCTTAAATAATAAACCTACGCATTCTTCGATATACCTCCCCGTTAAAAGGTGCACTTCTCCTTCCTGGAGAAAGTGGAATAAGCAAAACCAGAAACTACATACAATTAGACAGGCACCTATTCTGTTTGTAAGTTATTCTGGCAGAACAACAAATCCCTAAAGCATTTGATTAGCGATTTTGATAATGTCTTTCTTGTGTTGTTCTACTGAAATGTTCTTATTATTGTAGCTTATATCATAGTAAATGCCGTCTTTTACAAAGGTGATAGCATTGCCGTTATAGTTTCCCACTACTCCGTCGGATAGTTTGATATCTTCCCATGCACCACTATATTCAACTTTAAAATTATGGACAGTGATCATTAGTAAGATTACATAAGTTTTCTTCTTAGCAATAGTTGAAAAGTTAACTCTTATGTTTTTTCCATCGTGTTTAAAATCTTCAATTGTTGAGATTTGCAATGGATCGGCATCAAATGGAATGTCTTTTGGAATTTTTAGTTCAAAGGGAAGTGAGTCTAACCCTTCATCGAGTGAAGAAACTTTATAGCTTATTGGAGTGCTTTTTAACTGTTCTTCTGTAACATTCCCCAATGGTTCAACCTTTTCTAATTTAGTAGTATCTAGTTTACCGTTTCTACCATCATTACAACCTACAAGAATAGATATCAATAATACAGGAACTAACCACAGTTTTTTCATAGAACCCCCTCAGCTTTTTGGTCAATTTGATTTACCAATAAATGTATTCTTTATAAATAGTTTTTAATCCTTTAGCAAACAGCCAATAAATAAAAAGGTACAGATCTCCTTCCTGGAGAACTGCACCCGTTTTTGTGGAATAAACAGTCTCACTTTTATAGAATGTAACCTTCGAAATGTAAATTTTAAACATTGAATAAAGCAAGCATTTCAGGAAATAATTCGTAATACTGGAACTTATTAAAATCGGAGTTGATTTAATGCCTAACATTTTTGAAGCAATTATCGACTATATTAAAACCACTAATGATAATGAACCAAAACCTCGTCCGCATATTGGTGAGGCAATGGGATGTTGGCTGTATTTCACCGCTTTAGCGGAAGAAATACCAGCATTAGAAGCTTCATTAAATACAACAACGGATAATGAATTAATCAGCCTTTTAAATAATTCCCTTGACCTTGCCCAGCATCAATTAGATGTTTTAAGAAATCTCATGATTAAAGAAGGGATTCCTTTATCACAAGTAGCAGAATCTAAGCCTAAATCCGATCCAAACAGTGTACCATTAGGAGTAAAAGTAACTGATGAGGAGATTGCAAACTTCATTTCTCTAAAAGTTGCTTCCAATATTATTATGTGTTCTACAAATATGAGTCAATGTATTCGAAATGATATTGGTCTAATGTGGGCAAGATTTCATGCTGAGAAAATGATATTTGGAATGGAACTGAAAACTGCTATGCGCAAAAGAGGCTGGATTAAAGTTCCGCCTTATTATTACCCCCCTGGGGCACCAAATAATTAATTTTGGGTTTGAAACATAAAGTCCCTCCAGCTGTTTCAATGGAGATTTATTTTAAAGCAAGCCGGTTGGTTGAATAAGTAATTATCCTAATTTGAAGGAACGCTGACGCAAAAATAATCCACTGCCTCATCTTGAGAATAGTCTATATAAACAGTATGATTCTCTTAAAAAAGATCGATTTAATTATGTAGGTAACTGAAACCTAGTTTGAACATAAAAGAACCGACAGTGTTTTTGGTAATTGAAATTTTATTTAAACTTACAGGTGCTTTTTCCTCTTGAGGAGAATAGCACCTTCTTGTAGTACAAGAAGGTTAGTACAATAATTATCTGCTAATTTCCCCAACTAAAATATTGTATATAAATAAGTAAACGTTTGACTATTTTTATGAATTTAGACAAGTTTCCTATGCCTTTTCACTAGCATGATACATATAATGCAGGGACAAGTATAAGTCAATCATATTTAGGAGGAAACAATTTGAATACTAATATCACTTGTAATCTATCAGCAAAAAAGGTTCGTAATCTGTTAGGTCAATTTATTCAAGTAAATGCAGGGGGACCTGAATCTAGAGAAGGGAGACTAATTTTTGTAGGAAAAGACTTTCTTATAATTGAATCTTTCGAGAAAGATGGTCAAAGAAAAGAAAAAGACCAGGATAAGGAAAAAGGCAAAAAACATAAAGAATTGATTTTCTATCCATTAATCCATGTAGACGCCATCATCGTTAAAGCAGATAAATTATGCCGTCCAATGAAAAAAGAATGCATAGATTATACTTTCCACGAGGTATTGAAACACTTCAAGAAACATAAAGTGAAAATTAACCGAGGAGGTAAAGTAGAAGGTATACTTGTTGCCATTCACAAAGACACGATTGAATTAGTAAGGAATGACGAAATTATTGTTATTCCAATCTGCCGAATTAAAAGCTTAAGTCAAATTAGCAGATGTAATAAAGACAATAAAAAAGACGAGTTGGCAAATAATAAAGCCAAAAAAGAATCTTCTTCCAAAAAAGAGTCTTCTAATAAAAAAGAATCTTCTCATAAATTCATGAGTGAATCATCATCCTCTTCTTTCCCCTCTCACGAATGGAATAGTGAATCATCTTCATCATCTTCTTCATCCTCATCATCTTCTTCATCTTGGATAAGAATAGAAAGCTAAACCATGTAATCCACTAGCAAGATTAATAACAGATCAAAGGTAGTTGGTATAGACTGTTATTTTAAGCAATGTCCTGTTTTTTAAACAGGACATGCTTTTATAAGCAAGGAGGTAAAATATTGTTATTTACACTTTTCATTATTTCTCAAGGGTATTTACTCTACAAGTTAGTAATGCCGATCGAGAATCAAACAAAAAGTAGAAGCCAGGAACTTTCTTACTCTTCAAATAACCAAATTAATGTTTATATGAAGAAAGTGGCAGACCCGCATGCTTGATTCTTCTCTTTTTCTAACAATTACTATTTTTACAACAACGATTTTTTTAATCATGTGGAACCCTTGGCGTTTGAATGAAACAATTCCAACCAGTATTGGTGCCCTTTTATTTATTCTACTCGGGATTGTGCATGTATCTGATCTATTTGACATCTTTTTTATGGTAAGCGGTGCATCTATAACGATTCTTTCAACAATCGTAATGTCCATCATCTTGGAAAGCATTGGATTTTTCAATTGGGTAGCATATAACCTCGTGCAAAGATCTAACCAATCCGGAATAAAGCTGTTTATCTATATTAACTTGCTTTGTTATTTAATGACTTTGTTTATTAATAACGATGGAAGCATCCTCATTACTACACCTATCATCATAAAAACGTTAAATATGCTTCAACTAAAAAACCACCAGAAGATTGCTTTCCTGCTGCCAGGAGCCCTCACCGCAACTGCATCAAGTGCACCTATCGCCATAAGCAATATCGCCAATTTAATCGCACTTAAAATTGTAGGACTGGATATTAACAGCTACGTAAACCTTATGTTTGTTCCCTCAATGATCGGAATAATTTCAATTGTACTATTGTTATTTTTGTTTTACGAAAAAGATATTCCCAAAAAACTGCCTCCTGTTTATTTCACGGCCATGAACTATAATAAAGCATCTCGTATCGTCCCTCATCCGTTAGCTAATAAACAACACTTAGAAGTTGATTGGTGGATGTTTAAAGTTTGTATTAGCGTTGTTATTGTTACTCGCCTTGCATTCTTCATTCTTGCACCGATGGGGGTTCCTATTGAATGGGTTGCAATTGCAGGCGCACTTGTTCTAATCATTATCCGGTGGCATCGAAACAAGACCGGTCTAAAAGATGTAATTGCGAAAACGCCTTGGCATATTCTTTTATTCGCATTCAGTATGTATATATTAATTTTTGGGATGCAGAATATTGGACTTACCTCTCTTATTGTTCGGTATATTCAAGGGATCATTGAGGCTGGACATTTACATTCGATCTTCACTATGGGCTTTTTGCTTACCGGGATGTCAAATATTTTTAATAATCTACCTGCAATAATGGTTGGAACATTAACACTTACTGAAATGCAGCTTGATCAGCATCTTTTGCAAGTCTCATATTTAGCAAGCATCTTGGGCAGCGATATTGGAGCTTTACTAACTCCAATAGGTACTTTAGCCACTTTATTGTGGATGTACATTTTAAAAGAAAATGGAATTACAATCAGCTGGAAACATTATGTGAAAGCGACGATAGCAGTTATTCCAATCGGACTTGTTATCAGTCTCTTAAGCTTATATTTTTGGACTGAATGGATATTTCATTTATAGGAGGATTAAATTTGAGTTTATATAATAGTTTTATTGGAGAGACGGTTGAACTTTCCATCAGCGATAAAAAGAGCATAACAGGCATGTTGATCGATATTGGAAATGATATTATTGTTATGTTTGACGGTAAAAATTTTATTTATATACCTAAAATTCACATTCATCGACTAAGCAGAACGACAGATTATGAATTGAACATCATTAAACCAGATAGTTTCCCCATAGAGTTAGAGGAAGAATCGTTTTCCCTCAGAAAAGTATTAACTAACGCTAAAGGTATTTTTTCTGAAGTTTTTATTACAAACAATCAATCCATACACGGATATATCACTAACATTATGAATGATTATTTCATTTTTTACTCTCCCGTTTATAAGATGATGTTAATTCCTATGCATCACCTAAAATGGCTGATTCCATACCAAGAAAATGAAAGACCTTATTCACTTTCGAATAATGAACTTCCTTTAGTTCCTATTCAAATTTCGTTAGCTCGAACATTTACTGAACAGTGTAAAAAATATGAAGGAAAACTTGTCATCATTGATTTAGGTATGGATGTTAACAAAATAGGAAAACTGGTTAAGATGGACAATAGTCAAATTCAACTAACCATTAGAAGAAATAAAACGGTATTCCTTAATGTACACCATATTAAAACACTGCATCTTCCATAGATACTTATAGCAAAATCAGCAGGCGGAAATTCTATTTAACATCCCTATCTCTCTTCCCACTCTTGAAATATTGTTTACAGAAACTAGGTGCTTATCTAAAAAAGGTAAGCACTTTTCTTATTCTCCAAATAAAAGATCTACACCACTCTTTTTTGCTTTTAAAGCCTGAAATCCCATGTTGTTAGATTTGATAGATTTGACAATGCAATGAATGCGAAATGTTAAACGAATGACTATTTTTATGAATTTAGACAAGTGCCCTGTGCCTTTTCACTAGCATGATACATATAATGCATGGACAAATGTAGTCGAATAAATAAGGAGGAAACATTTTGAGTAAAAAAGATAACTGTACCTTATCAGTCAAAAAGGTTTGTAAGTGGTTAGGTCAAGTAATCCAAGTAAATGCAGGGGGACCTGAATCTAGAGTAGGTAGGTTGGTTTGTGTAGGAAAAGACTTCCTTGCTATTGAATCGTTTAGGAAGGATGGTAAAGGAAAAGACAAAGACCACGATAAAGGCAAAGGTAAAAAACATGATGAGGATTTAATATATTATCAATTAGATCATGTGGATGCTATCTTTGTTAAGGCAGACGAATTATGCCCTATGAAAAAAGATTGCACAGATTTGACCTTCCGTGAAGTATTGAAAAAATTCAAGAAACATAAGGTAAAAATTAACCGAGGAGGTAAAATCGAGGGGATACTTGTTGCCATTCATAAGAAAACGATTGAATTAATTAAAAACGATGAAATTATTTACATTCCAATTTGCAGAATTAAGAGCTTTAGCGAAATTGGAGAATGTAAGAAAGACAATAAGAAAGACGAATCATCTAATAATAAAGGTAAAAAAGATAATAAAGGCAAAAAAGATAATAAAGACAAAAAAGAGTCTTCTTCCAAAAAAGAGTCTTCTCATAGAAAAGAATCTTCTCATAAATGCGATAGTGAATCATCATCTTCATCATCTTCATCATCTTCATCTTTCAAACATGAATCTTCTCACAAAGACAAACATGAATCTTCTCACAAAGACAAACATGAATCATCATCATCCTCTTCGGTCTGGTTAAAAAAAAAAAAATAAACATTGTAATTACTGAGTAATGATAATAAACTTGATCAAAAAGTTTGATTTTTAGATTGTTATTTTTTAATCAATGTCCTGTTGAAAAAACAGGACATTATATGCTTATATATGAAAATTTTTTTAGAAAACGTTTAAACAACCTTCATCTTTTCATAATATTCGCTTTCGACTAAATTAAGAGTTTGCGCTTAGCAAAAAGCTAAGCATAGAAGTACTTAAAATCAAGCAGGGTTACATCGTTTTGCAAGATTTAAAGTTGCTTCACCTGTGTCAAGATCATAAACTAAGCGTGATAAAATTCCTGTCTCGAGTTGGCTCGTTATCGTTAACTTTTAGCGTTATCGTTCCGCTTTTACTTTTGTGACCATTCAGGAGTAAAAACATCCTGGATTCTGGATCATCTAATGTTCCATACCATCTTATCGTGGTGAAACATAGCCGTTCCCTTTACGTATGCTTTATTTTCTTTCTCTAAGACCTCGATGTATGGTAGAAAGAAGTCTTTTCCTTTTAGATACATGGTGGTACAGATGGACTGTGTATTTTCAATCCGTATCAGTCCGTCGTCTGCATTACTCCTAGACAAGTTCGGATAATATTCCGTATCAAGAGGCGTTTCACCCGGCCGGATGCTGAGCGCCTTTTTTGCATCCCCGTTATCCCGAATAAAGTGCTGTTTGGATACTTCTTTGCCATCAGCCAAATGAGAACAATCAGTAATTGCACAACGATTCCAGATAGGATAATGGAAAGCCAGCTATCTGTTTTTGATTTATGAAAAACATCATAAGGAAGTGAAATAACGGCTATTCAAAGGCGATAATTAGAGGTAGAAAAATAAGAAAAAACCCCTAACAAAAATTATGTTAAGGGTTTAATTGTTTTTAAAAATAGCATACCAATTATTTTGGTGGTTGCCTTTCCAAATTCCAATAAGAATCATTTACCTAACCAAAAGGAATCTTCCCTTCCAAAAATAGGGTGTCTGGTACCTACTTAATTTTCAATTCTTTCACAGCATCGATGATATCTTTTACAGTTAAATTATAGAATTCTTTCAGGTAGTCAGCTTTACCGACTTGGCCGAATTGTTCTTTTACGCCGACTCGTCTCATTCGAGTTGGACAATGTTCGCTTAAGACTTCTGCTACTGCACTTCCTAAACCGCCTATAATATTGTGGTTTTCTGCTGTTACGACTGCTTTTGTTTTTGAAGCGTATTTAACAATTAAATCTATGTCAATCGGCTTAATTGAATACATATCAATCACCGTTGCATCAATTCCCATTTTGTGAAGAAGGTCTGCTGCTTTTAATGATTCTGCCACCATAATGCCGCTTGCAATTAGCGAAACATCGCCACCTTCGCGAAGAACCTTACCTTTACCAGTTTCAAAGACTTCATTTTCATCATAAAGTTTAACGGCATTTTTACGAATGGTCCGAATGTAATGGATTCCGTACTCTTTTTCAACTTTTCTTAGCATGTATCCGAGCATGGTTCCATCACTCACTTCAAAAACATGAGAATTAGGTATTAAACGAACAAGACCTAAATCCTCAAACGCCATATGAGTACCGCCATTATGCTCAGCAGTAACACCTGAGTCAGACCCTAAAATTTTCAAATTCAATTTTGCATAAGCCCCCGAAACAAACAACTGGTCAAAGGCACGGCGTGTGGCAAATTGAGCAAATGTATGCAGGAAAGGAATTTTTCCGGTAAGAGCTAATCCAGCAGCTACTCCAACCATATTTGCTTCCATGATTCCGCAATTAATCAATTGTTTTGGTATTTGTCCATTAATTTTATTGGTGGAAATCGCACTCATCAAATCAGCTTCTAATGCTATTACATTTGAATTGTTTTTAGCTAATTCCAATATGGTGTTAGCATAGACCTGCCGCATTTCGATTTTATCAAATTCATATGATTGCGGTGTTTGAATCATTATGTCACAGCCTTTCCCAGTTTGTTTTCCAATTGAGTAATGGCAGCTAAGATGGCTGTTTCATCTTCTTGATTGGGACGAATGTGATGGTTATTCTCTTTTTCTTCTAAGTATGGCACCCCTTGACCTTTTACAGTGTCTAAGATAATCGCTACCGGTTTATCGTTTTGCGCTTTACCCTTTTCGATAGCTTCATAGATTTGCTTTAATGAGCTACCATCAACCTTTATTGTATAAAAACCAAAAGCTTTAAATTTTTCTTCAAAATCAAGTGGATCGATAATATCCTTCGTTAGACCGTCAAGCTGCTTTTTATTGTCATCGACAAACACAAATAGCTGATTTAATTTATGATGGGAAGCAAATTGAAAGGCTTCCCAGCATTGTCCTTCATTTAATTCTCCATCTCCAACAAGACTAAAGGTGTAGTTCCCCTTATCAGATAGTTTATGAGAAAGGGCAACTCCAACTGCTGCTGAGATTCCTTGCCCTAACGATCCAGTTGTCATATCAACACCCGGTGTTAAATTTCGATCGGGATGAGAAGGAAGAGTGGTACCGTTTTGGTTAAGTGTATAGAGGATTTCTTCAGGAAAAAAGCCTTTTAATGACAAGGTTGCGTAAAGGGCAGGACCACCATGTCCTTTTGATAAAATAAAATAATCACGTTCTTCCCATTTTGGATTTCTAGGATTAACCTTCATAACTTCACCATATAATACTGCCAATACTTCAACGATTGACAAGCTCCCGCCGTAATGACCAAAGCCTAGTTGATGCAGTTCCTTTAACGTCATTAACCGAATCTCATCGCGAAACGTTTCTAAATTCGGAAGATTAGTGTTCATTAAAAAATCTCCTCCAATATCCAAGCCTCGCATGCTAGAGGATTGGTATTATAACCCCTAGCATGCTTAAGCTTTTATTTACAAATTAAGCTTCAACTTTGACTGATGGATCATTATTTTTATCTTTTTTGAAAAAACCAAACAGAACTGCTAGTAAAACCAATCCTACAACGGTAATAGTTAGACCTGTAGCCCCAAATGATTTTGCAATATTTCCAAGAACAATACCTGATGCAGCAAAATCACTGTCAGAGAAGGTTGTATTTGCAAACCCTAAATCACCAAGAACAGGCATTAAGAATACTGGAAGGAATGTAATTAATAACCCGTTTACAAATGAGCCGATTGTTGCACCCCGTATTCCTCCTGTTGCATTACCGAAAACGCCAGCGGTTGCACCCGTAAAGAAGTGAGGAACAACTCCAGGTAAAATAATAATCGCCCCCGAAATTCCAAGGATAATCATTCCGACAATACCGCCAAGGAAACTGCAGAAGAACCCAATTAAGACCGCATTTGGTGCATATGGGAAAACAATTGGGCAATCAAGAGCCGGCTTTGAGTCAGGTACCAGTTTCGATGAAATTCCTTTAAATGCAGGAACAATTTCAGCTAATACAAGACGAACACCTGAGAGGATAACAAAAACCCCAGCTGCAAATGTTACTGCTTGAATGACTGAAAATACAAGATAATGGGTACCACCGCTAAGTTCTTTTTCAACATAAGACGGACCAGCAAAGAGAGCAATTACTAAATAAAGAATCGTCATGGTTAACGCAATGGTGACAGAGCTGTCACGTAAAAATCCTAGTCCCTTTGGAAAATTAATCTTTTCAGTAGATTTAGATCCTTTTCCGACTACCCTTCCAACAAGGCCTGATAAAACATACCCTAAGCTTGAAAAATGCCCAAAACCAACGTTATCGTTACCCGTGATTTTTCTCATAAAAGGTTGGCAGATGGCAGGGAAAACCGCCATGATTAATCCTAGAGCAAACGAACCAATTATAATAAGTGAAATGCCTTTTAAACCAGAAACTACTAATATAACCGCAAGCATACAAGCCATATATAATGTATGGTGCCCCGTTAAAAAGATATATTTTAACTTGGTAAAGCGCGCAATCAATATATTAGCTAGCATTCCGAAGAACATGATGTATGCTGTTGTGCTGCCGTATTCTGTTAATGCCATCGCCACAATGGCTTCATTATTCGGAACAACACCATTAACATTAAAAGCTTCTTGGAACATTTTTCCGAATGGCTCAAGGGATCCAACGAGGATTCCAGCTCCAGCTGCAATTACGATAAAACCTAGGAATGATTTTGTCGTTCCTTTAATGATTTCATTGGTTGGTTTTTTCTGAAGAATAAGTCCGATAAGTGATATTAATGCAATAAGAACAGCCGGTTGGCTCAAAATATCTACGACTAATTTTAGAATTCTTTCCCCCATTACAAATACCCCCTAAATTTTGGATTTCACCTAACTCTACTTAATTCTACTTAAATTAATCCTTTCTTCTCTAACGCTTCTTTCAGTTTATAGCGAATTCCATCCATATCAATAATGCTGTCAATGACTATAACTTCTCCTAAATGCCCCATCCCATCAGCAATATCCTTCGCTGCTATAAATAAATCTGCTTGATCAGGGGTTGCGGAGCTAAGGTCAGAATGCTCAACTTCTATTCCGCTTACACCAAGCTCTCCTAATATTTGTTGAACATTCATCTCCAGCATAAAACTACTTCCTAATCCTGAACCACATACCGCTAAAATTTTCATACATGAACCTCCATTTTATTTTGTTGTTAGTTGAAGTAACTATCTTTGGTAAAACTAAGACTTCCTCATTAAATTACTGCAGAATATTGATCAATTAATTGAATGACTTTATCGGTTGAGTGCTGCTCTTTCAACATTGCAATGTTGTCTTTATGACTGAGCAATTTCGTTAATTGGGCAAGCGCGGTTAAATGTGTAGTATTATCTATGGCTGCAATACAAAAAATTAGCCGGACGGGATATTTTTTGTCGTTTAAAAAATAAACTGGTTCATCTAGTTTTAAAAAGCTAATCCCAACACTATTAACCCAAGATTCAGGACGGGCATGCGGGACGGCAACTTCTGGCCCGATTACGACATAGGGACCAAATGATTTAATATTATTGATCATCGCATCGATATAGGAAGACTCAATCACCCCTTTCTTATATAAAGGTGTAGCTGCTATTCTTATCGCCTCTTCCCAATCTGAAAGTTTTTCTACAAATTGAATGGTTTCTTTTGTTAATAAATCTCGTAACACAGGTCGTTTCCTCCTATAGACATTTACTTTTTTATGAAAGCTAAACTGGCTTAATGCATTCCTCAATCCTTTTTCATCATATATATTTGTAAATTGTTCAATAATTTGAACAAGCTCCTTCATTGATATATCGTGGTGTTCAATTCCAAAAAGATGACGATATACTTCATTTATCAAACTGTTCTTTTCAATCGGGGTCATGATTGGCTTTACATGAAAATACGGCAACTTTGTATTCAATCCCACTGTTGAAAATACCAGATCATAATCGGCAAAATTTCCTTCTTGAAATTCCTGTAACGAGAGTGTTTTACCAACCGTAATTTCTGAGAAAAGTGTTTGTAGTTGGTGCTTAACCATTAACGAAGAACTTACCCCACTTGGACAAACAATAAGAGCCCTTTTCTTTTTCGGCATGGTTTTCTTTGGCTTTTCTAACAATGCACCAAAATGAATCGTAATAAAACCAATTTCTTCTTCAGGTATCGTAATATTTAATAGTGATTCAATCGGCAGGAGCAGTTCCTTTACGATGGTATAAAGCTCTTTATGCTCACTTTTTATTTGATGTATTAATGGATTGTTGATCGGAATTCGATATTTCATTCGAAAATAAGCTGGCTTTACATGCTGGTACAGTGTTTGGACCACTTCGTTCTTTTTTTCAAAGGCAATACAAGCTTTTGATTCAAAGTCAAATACAAGCTGTTCGCAAAGTCTAAAAAGTAAGTCGCGATTATCGTCTTGGACTAAGCCATTTCCTAGAGTTAAGCCAAGTAATTGGATTGTTAAGTAACAGAGCTCCGTGTCTTTTTCCTCAAATTGAAGCTGTTGCATCAATTTCTCTGTAACAATTCTCATTGGATCTTGTTTGAAAACATCCATTTCATCTGGATGGAAACTGACAAACTTTCTTTCTCTTTGACGGTAAAAATAGAATAGAAGAAAATAGGAAAATTGTTTTAACCGTTCCTCAACAAAATGAAGTTCGAAATTCTTTTCAACTTGTTTGAGAGTATTGTGAATATGCTCAAAATGACTGTCTAGATTCCCTTCTTTTAATAAGTACTCAATCAGCTTTTCACCGTATGGTACATTTAACAGTTTGGATAGATGGTGCATAACAAGCACTCTCTTATCAAACTCCGTCCCCTTTAGATGGTATCCTTGCTGTCTTGTATAATTGATTTTGACAAGAAAAGGGCTAATCATTTCATTGGCCTTTTTTACATCTGAAATCACTGTGTTCTTACTAACCCGCAAAAGTTGGGTTAAATGTGCTGATGAAATCAGCTCTTGACGAGTAAACAGATAGAGATAGATAGAGATCAAACGGTCCTCCTCTGTTAAAGTAAACCCTCGTGAAGAACTGCTGTATTGTTGTTCCTGAAAAAAATCAATCACAGAATTCGGCATTGCGATATAATGGATACCCTTGTATTGAATAGGAGGAAGCTTTCTCTCTTTCAACCAATAATTGATTTTCTCCAAATCATAAGTAATTTGCCGTTTCGTTAATTGGGTATAATCCATTACCTGATTCATAGTTGTATGCTTCACTTTAAGAAGATGATTTAAAAGAGTTGCAGGACGTTTCTCAATCAGCATTGGCTTAACCTCCTAGTAATATCATATTAGAAAGCGCTTTCAATTTGTTTAGTGATTGGGAACAAAAGCTGTCAGAATTGAGTGACAAAGTTGTGATGAACTGTTTCAACCATCAACTTTGCTGAAACTATACTCTAAATGAAGTTGTCCTTTTTTAAGGATAATTAGTCGCTTCAACACACCTCAATATAGAAATGATTGTTTTATACGACTGAATCCTAATATAGAACGCATAGGTTTCTTAATGAAACGATATCTTGTTTACGTTATTGTTAAACATTACGTACACATGATACAAAGAAAGACCCTCCAATTTATGAGGATCTCTTTAACTTTTATTATAAATTTACAAGTCTTGTTTGCAAAAATAATACTACTCGTTTTCTTCTTCAGCATAAAAAGTATGATTTTTTTCTTACCCTAAGTTGAACTTGTGTGCGGAACATATACGATGTGTTTTTTTCTACTTTTATAACGACATATCAAATCATTTAACGATAACAAAAAATATCAGGAGAATTATTCTCCTGATATAAAAGCCTAGATACATAATGCTTTTTTAAATGCAGCTCTTACTTTCCTTGCAAAATCTAATGGGGGTTCTACTGATTCAAAATGCATATACATTGCTCGTGGTTCTTCAAATAACCAGTGATTATGAATTGATGTAACCAGTATATCCCTTTTTCGAAGTTCAGTTAATAATGGATTAACTTCTTCTTCCAAAAGAACAGTTTCCCCTAAATTTAGTGCATTACCACAACGATCAAGACCTTCAAATGTAAAGAATTGCGGGTTAACTAGTGGTGATTGCGTTTCACGTCCAAGAATTTCAAAGTCAATGTTACGAAATCTTTGCACCAAGCATACCCCTTCTGGAGTAATAGATCCTTCTCCTTTTAATATTCTTGCAAATTCTTGACATAACTTTCGTTTTGAACCCATAAAAAAACCCTTTCAAAATATATTCTTATAAGACTTAGACAATTTTAATAGTTAAGTGATCACAATATATCGGCAAAATGAAATCCAGTTTTCTTTCTATAATTAATTAACAAAGTTCATATTGAATGTTTGTCCCATTTTTTTGTAGAATTCAAAAAGTATTGCTATTGCCTACATTTATTGCTTTGAAATAGTAAATCGTAACTTATTGTATATTGTCTTTAAAAGGTACCGAAATGTGAACCTTTTACAATACCATCTTATTCAATTAAAAATAGTTTGTTACGAATAAAGCGGATAATAATAAAAAGATTTTTTAGTAGCTTCCATTCTGTAACTTAAAAAACACGTTATATATATATTTCTATCCCAATAAAAAAGCCACCTAATAGGCAGCCAAACGTATGCTTACTTTACATGTTGTTTGTACAAATTAATTTGTTTTTCTGTATCAGAGTGTTCATTAAACTTAACTAATGTCCCATACAGACTTGTTTATTTGAAGAAGATCTGCCAAACGTGGTTCCATATAAAAACTCACCTCTTCACTAGATGATTATGAGTAAAATATCCACAATAGATGGTTAGTGTATAGACATCTGTCCCTAATTAAAAGAGCCAACCGTTATGGTTGGCTCTTATGATTTCTTTATTCTTGCAGTTGAAAGGATTACTCATTAGTTGAGAATGAGTGTCCGTTAAAAGTGTATGAAAGAGAATCTTTTAACTTTTGATTGCTTTTTAATTTTTCAATAAGTTGTTGACCTTTTTCAGGAGTCATCTCTTTATACCAGTCACCATCAGGGTAAACTATGACTGTTGGACCCTCTTTACATCTACCATTGCATAGTGTTTTAGTGGTATGAATTTCTTTTAGTAATCCTTGGTCTTTAATCTCCTGTCTTATTGCATTCGTAACTTCTTCTGCCCCTTTTTTTGTGCAGCTAGCACCGTTACACAATAACACGTGCTTAGATACGCCAGATAGTTCCATAAGATTATTCACCTCGTTTCCGAGAAATAAAAAGTAAAGTTTATTTTACTTCTACAACAAATGGATAGACATTTACTTTTCCATTTATCTTAAATTCACCCCAAATTTTATAGATGCCTGGCTGGTCAAATTTTGTTGCGAATTTTGTATCTGTTTCCGATGCGGGATGGACGTGAACATACTTATCTCCACTTTCATCTAATATGACGACATGACCAAGCGCACCTAGGTATGGCTCAGGAGTTCCGTTCTTCAGATCAAATTCTAGAACAATCTCTTCGTTCGATTTAAAAGTGTCTGGACTCATTGTTACTGTATTACCGTTCACTGTTTTTGAAAACGCGGTATCCGGCTTTAACGGTTCATGTTTCCCATGTGCATCTCCGGTTCCTACCTCGAAAGGCAGCGGCTGGACCACGTAATTTTTATCTTTTGGTTTGATATCAATAAACGCTTTATAGTTACCGTTTGTCAGTTCATGCTGTATGGTGAACACACCATTCCCTTTATTCTCAGGATGAAGATGATAATACTGCTGTAGATCATCATTCACAATGATCAGGTGCATTAGTTTCTCATGATTGACCTCTAATTCCTCTACTGCCTTCCCCTCTTTATCTTTTAACTCAATGTGGATTACATTATTTTCATAATGCAGAGTTGGTGTAATATCACTTTCATTTGATACACTGCCTTGACTCTCCCCATGATCACCACCATGCCCATCTTCCTGCTTTTCTTCATCTTTTGTATCAGATGTATTCTCTTCTACATCATGGCCAGCATGTTCACTAGTCCCTGGTTCTGCATATTTTGCGTATACAGAATAACTACCGATTACCATAACGAGTATCAATACAGCAGACAACGTCCACCTTAAAACGATATTGTCCTTCATAAAATTCCCTCCTTACAGTTTCACTTTTTGTAATCGAAGTGCATTTAGAACAACTGACACCGAGCTGAATGCCATCGCAGCCCCTGCGAGCCACGGTGCCAGAAAACCTAGTGCGGCAACGGGTACACCTAAAGCGTTGTAAGCAAAAGCCCAGAAAAGGTTTTGTTTGATGTTTCGGATCGTCTTTTTACTCATGTAGATAGCATCTGCAATACTGTTCAGATCTCCACGAATCAAAGTAACATCCGCAGCTTCCATCGCAACGTCAGTACCAGTACCGATGGCCATTCCAATCTCGGCAACAGCTAAAGCTGGAGCGTCATTTATTCCGTCTCCGACCATGGCAACCTTATTTCCTTGCTGCTGGAGCTTTTTCACCTCATCTGCTTTTCCTTCAGGGAGGACTTCAGCGATCACATGATCGATACCCACCTGTTTAGCAATGTATTGAGCTGTTTGCTGGTTATCGCCAGTGATCATGATTACTTTAAGTCCCATTTCTTTTAATCGGGAAATAGCATTCTTTGATGTTTCTTTGATCGTATCGGCTACAGCGATAATGCCTGCATAAACCCCGTCTATCGCTACGAGCATTGCGGTTTTTCCGGCTTTCTCAAGGGCGTCCATCTGATTGTCCGGATCATTGATTATAATGTCGTTTTCTTTCATTAATTTACGTGTACCGATGAGGAGTGTTTTACCTGCCACGACAGCTTTAATCCCAAACCCAGGGATAGCATCAAAATCATCTGAATCGGTTAACTGGATTCCTTTATTCGTAATCCCTTCGACGATTGCTTGGGCTAAAGGATGTTCCGAATTTTTCTCTGCTGAACCCACAAGCTGTAACACTTCTTCTTCATTGAATGTTGGTTCTACGATGATATCTGTTAATTCTGGAGTACCGTTTGTAACCGTACCTGTTTTGTCTAAAATTACAGTATCAATTCGATGTGTTGTTTCTAAATGTTCTCCGCCTTTAAACAAGATACCAAACTCAGCGGATCGGCCAGATCCTGCCATGATTGAAGTTGGAGTCGCTAATCCTAACGCACAAGGACACGCGATGACAAGAACAGCAATCAATTTTTCAAGCGCAACAGCGAATTCACCTGGACTTACCCAAACAAACCAGATAATGAAGGTAAGAATGGCGATTCCAACAACTATCGGTACAAATATACCTGAGATCTGGTCAGCTAGTCGCTGGATAGGTGCCTTCGATCCTTGGGCTTCTTCCACAACTTTTATGATTTGAGCAAGAGCAGTATCTTTGCCTACTTTCGTCGCTTTTATTTTTAGAAAACCGTTCTTATTAATGGTTGCACCAATTACCGTGTCACCAACTGTTTTATCAACTGGAACACTCTCCCCTGTCAACATCGATTCATCCAAAGAAGAACGTCCTTCGATAATCTCACCATCGACCGGCACTTTATCACCAGGTTTCACGAAGACGATATCTCCAGCCACCACTTCTTCAATCGGTATTTCGATTTCTTTATCATCACGAACCACGATGGCTGTTTTTGCTTGGAGTCCCATCAGCTTCTTTATGGCTTCCGAGGAACGCCCTTTTGCTTTTGCCTCAAAGAGTTTCCCTAATACGATAAGCGTTATTAATACCGCCGATGTTTCAAAATACATCTCTACCATTCCTTCATTGGTCCCGATGGAAAGGATAGAGAGATATAGACTGTAGAAGTAGGCTGCAGATGTTCCAAGTGCTACGAGTACATCCATGTTTGCACTCTTATTCCGGAGTGCTTTATATGCTCCTACATAAAACTGCTTACCTACTACAAACTGCACAGGAGTTGCGAGTGCCAATTGAACCCAAGGGTTCATGAACATATCAGGCAGATAAATAAAAGAGGTAAACTCAAAGTGACTGACCATCGCCCATAATAGCGGGAAGGATAATATTACGGAAAATATGAACTTTCCTTTTTGCTTTTCGATCTCTAATGCCCTGTGGTCAACGGCTTCTTTGTTGTTTTCTTCCTTTAAGGCTGCTCCATAACCTAAATCATCAACTTTTTTTATCATTTCTCCTATAGAAACTTCAGAAGGATTATATTGAACGGATCCCGTTTCTAAAGCTAAATTCACATTTGCTTTAATAACCCCAGGCAGTTTGTTCAATCCCTTTTCAATCCTTGTAGCACAAGCTGCACATGTCATACCGGTCAGATTAAACTCTGCCTTTTCCGTCACAACCCCGTAACCAAGGTCTTGAATTTTTTTCTCAATGTCAGTGACTTTTATGATATCCGGGTCATAAGAAACTGTTGATTTTTCAAGAGCAAGGTTTACACCTGCTTTCTCTACCCCTTCCATCTTGTTCAATCCTTTTTCGATTCGGATGGCGCATGCTGCACAGGTCATACCGGATATTTGTAAAGTTGTTTCTTTTGTACTCATGTTTTTATTCATCCTTTCCATATACCTATATGGGGTATATTTTTATTGAAAAGAGAGCGTGCTATGATTAGCACGCAATTATTTTACATCGTAACCTTGATCATCAATAGTATCTTTAATTTTTTCCAGGCTAACTTTTGATGAATCAAATTCTACCTCAACGTTGCCTTCACTTAGGTTTACTTTTGTACTAGAGACACCATCTAGCTTACCAACGGTTCCTTCAATAGCATTTACACAGTGGTTACAAGACATTCCTTCTACTTTTAAAGTGATTTTTTCCATCGTTTTCTCTCCCTTTTTATTTCATTAATTTCTTTACAGTAATAAGCAGTTCATCCAACACTTCTTCATCGCCTTCTTGAATTCTCTCAACAACACAACTTTTCAAGTGACCTTCCAACAAAATCTTGCCGACACTATTTAATGCTGATTGAATGGCTGATATTTGAGTAATCACATCATCACAGTAAGTATCTCGATCAATTAGCCCTTTTACTCCTCTAATTTGACCTTCGATTCGATTTAATCTTGTGATTAAATTATTTTTTACTTTATCTGAATGATGGCTTTTTCTTTCACTAGTATTACAGCAATTATCTAGATCATCTGGTTTATTAATCTCCATCAGATTAACCTCCTTTTTTATATAGTACTATACCCCCCTACCCTATGTAAAGCCCATTTTTTATTTTTATTATGTTATCCAAAGATCCTCTTATGCTTCTCTTTCCCTTTTTTGATAATTTTGTGCATAATATATAGATCTTAACACCAAGAAATGGCCACTTTTTTGGAAGGTGGTTTTTAAATTAATTTCTCCTGGTTAAAGAAATGTACCCGTAGATTTTGCGGGAAAAGTAAAGGCGCCATTTAAAGCAGCATTATGTATATAAGCTTTTATATCAGGAGAAAGATTCTCCTGATATTTTTTTACATGATTAATTACTATTTAACAAAAACATTTCCCCTTCTTGAAGAAATGCACCCATTTGTTGAATAAACAAATTTTTCAAAGTTATTATTTGTTCAAAGCCTTATACATCGAATAGTCTACTTCTCCAATGATTGCTGCCAAACCATTGGCACATAGCTCCATAGCCATTAAATATTCATCCGCAGGAGGCAGGTTTTTCTCAGATGCATAAATACCGAAATCAGTTGAAGTTCTAAATCCAAACCGCCGATAGTAACGATAATCCCCTTCAACAATAATTCCTTTATATCCCTTCTTGGCTGATCTTTCGATGCCTGCTTGCAGCATAAACTTACCAACACTCTGACCTTGCCTTTCAATAGCCACTGAAACCGGTGATAACATTAGAACTTCATTTTCATGTTTATTGCTAATAGGAAATTTTGAAAGCATAAAGTGGCCGATAATAGATCCCTCTTCCTCTACAACTAAATCAAGCTCAGGTATATAAAATTGCTTTTCTCTAATTTCTTTGACTAGTGCTCTTTGAGCAATTCCGTCTGAATTCGGATTGTTTCTGAATACTTGATACACAAAATCTTCAGTAAAACTATATTCTTCTTTTTTTACAGCTCTAATTTGCAATTTAACACCTCCAGTTCTTAATAAATAGTCTTTAAACACCGCTTTATTTCAATAAAAAAGAGCACTTCTCTTCATGAAGAAATGCAACCCTTAACTGAACTACTACGTTTTCTTTTTCCCCAAAAAACTATTAAAAAAGAAAGAGAAGTAAAGATAAATATTTTAGATAGGAAATTTCTAAAGTCCATGAACCAAACAAGAATATAGTCCATAGAAACCAGATAATAACATTAGCAATTTTTTCACTCAACTTATACCACCAATATTAACCTAATATCTCAATTCTAGATAATCCACTTAATTTCCTGTTGCAATAACCTGCACCGTTAGTATAAAAGCGACTGCTCCTGTTGAACAATCGCGCCCTTTAAGTACGCTGGTACGGAAAATGGTGGAATGCCTTATCAGATTCCACGACATTAACATGGTACTAATAGAACAGCTCTTTCCATATTCTTATAAAAAGGAAACAATAAGAAGGAGTGTAAAGTCAGTTGATAAAAGTTAAAGTTAGTTTACGGCCCATTGTTAGTAAGATAAATTTACCCACTGTTTTGAAAACAACTATACCTCCGGGTGACTCAATTGAAAGATTATTTATTGCAACCCAGGTAGGAGAGATCTTTTACATAACAAACGGAGTTATAAGGACTTTTTTAGATATTCGCCCGCGAATCATAAAGCTAGGTGTTTCTGGTGGTGGATATGATGAACGGGGATTGCTTGGGCTAGCGTTTCATCCCGAATTTTATTATAATGGTCTGTTTTATCTTCATTATTCAGTAGCTGGAACACAAGGTCCAGGTGCTCTTACTAATTCAGAAGGCGCAAGACAAGGTCTAAATGCCCTTCCTGAATTTTTTAAGCCAAACCCGTGTGACCCCAGAACCTTAAACTTAAGGTGGATAAATAGAGAAACTAAATATGATCATATTGATACAGTTGAAGAATGGATTTTTCAACCGAATGGTCAACCTCAAAAACGACGGACATTACTTAACTTAAGAAGACCATTTTTTAATCATAATGGTGTCAATAGCTTAAACTTTTCACCTGAAACAGGAAAACTTGTTTTAACAACTGGAGATGGAGGCTCAGGCTATGATCCATTTAATTTAAGCCAGGATGATATGGAAATCGCCGGTAAAATAATTGAAATTGATGTAGTTAAGAATACATTTATCAATAATCCACCCGTAGTCACACGTTTTAATGAACTTCCCGTACCTATTCAGGAAACGCTTACAGTTATTGCCAAAGGGGTACGCAATATACCTGGCATTTCATTTCAAAGATTTTATAATCAGTATATCAAATATGTGGGAAATGTCGGACAGGATCTGGTAGAGTCAATTTTTTCATTCGTTCATTATAAACCAATACCGGTTACTCAGCTTATTCAAGCTTCTTTAATGAATTCTGAACCTGACCAGGAAGGATTTATTAACTTTGGCTGGCGAGGGTGGGAAGGTGCTTTTCCAACTTCGATTATAAGGAGCTGCTCTTCAAATTCGACTTTGGATGAGAAAACAATTGCTTATTACAATGAAGCACTAAAGACTTCAGTGCGGCGACTTCACCCTCTAACTAGTTATTTTCATAAAGATCCCCGCCCCGATAAGTTTGGAGGAACTGCACTTACAGGAGTCCAGTCATATATGGGGAATGGTATTCCCGATTTAACGGGAAGCGTTGTGTTTACCGATTTTGCCCGGGATGAAGAATCTCAACCTTCGGTTAGAGGGGCTCTAGCTTATTCCAAGGTAAGAACAGATTGTAAACTAAATGATTTTAGTGTTATTGAAACTGATTATAATTTTGGGTCTCAATCAGCTTTTTATGTTAGTTTGGGAACGAATCTGAATCAAACCAGACTATATTTAGGGGTTTATGGCTCTATGAATGTGACTGATTTTAACCAAGGTACTGTTTTTGAAATTGTTCCATGATTCATAACTATAGAATTCGACTTAATTCCAGATAAATCTCTTTCTTGGATTTAATTGAATCGAAATATAAAACAAACAAGAGAGCAGTTCTGCTGTATCTGGCTCTCTCTAACTTGTTGAGCATTCAATCGCTCTTATATACCGGTTCACATATTCCTCTTACGTAAGAAAATGTTAAAACACAAAATCTTTTAGCTGAAACAGCAAATGCACAAACATGGCGGGTGCAATTCTCCCTTTGACGTTCCTACTTATCGCGTGGAATTTATAAGAGATTTGGAGAGTCACTAAGTTATAATGGTCTTTAATTTTTTAAAAAAGAATAAAGCCATCTCAGCCCATAACCAGTTATAAAGGAAAGAAAATAAAAAAATACTACCTGCTGTAAGGAATGAAAAGGAATCGGATACGGCTGGACCAAGAACGGGAAAGTGGAATATATATAATAGATTCATAATTCCTATCGTTAAGAGAATGGCACCAATAGATATAATGCTTAATCTCTTCTTGAAAAAGGAAAAAGCTGCGCCTATACCAATCCCTAACAAACCTGTTGTAAAAGGAAAAACGACAAGTTCACTTGGAAACAGAATAAATAGCATCAGGATGGTAAGAAAATAAGACATCACTCCCATATGAAGGGAAAACATGGCACCAATCAGAATGGGTAAAGTGGCAAATGGGCTGATAAAATATCCGATCCCAGGTAAAAAGCCACCTGCTGCTTGAAGTACAGCAGCCATACAGGCGAGAAAAGATCCTAAAACAAGCCTCTTCGCTTTTATATGTTTACGAAATTCTAATTGGGCAAATCGAACATCATCTGAAATTGATTTATAAAAATACAACGGTCCACCTCATTTAAAAACGGTTTTTAGATACAATACAATATATTAACCATTGATTGGAGGTGGAACTATGATTAAAAATCCATCGAGCAATACTTTATGATTATTAGTAGATGAAATAATTCCCTACTAATTTATGTTTCTGTTATCTTATTCCTCTATCTTGCCCTTTTGTTGAATATCGTATTTGATCAGGTTTAACTAAAGGAACTTTTCTAATGTTCTATAACAGTTTCTCCTTTACCAGTAGGTGTTTCGAAACCATTAAGGAAGGACGTTAAAATTTCTTCTATGATTGTGAATGAAGCTTTTGCATCAAAACGTTGTCTTCGAATCTTAAGTCGTTTTCTCAAATCATTAGGATGAGCTTTCAAATAAATTAGCTTCCACATTCCGCCATCCTCTTCAATAATCTTCTTATATTGTTTCTCCTTGAACGTTGCCAAAAACTGAAATCAACCACCACCGATTGTTTATCCTGCATTAACTTTACTAAATGATTCCGTAATTTTTTTCGGCTTCCTCTTGTATTTCTCATATTTTTCAACTGGATAATCAATTCCATAACGCCAATAAGAAACCCAAATTTCTTCCTCAATTGATAGACGTACAAAACCCTCTTTTTCTAGTTGTTGTGCAAATGTAGTTTTTCCCGAACCTGCAACACCAAACATCAATACAACTAAAGGAGTAGAAGAGTTCTTTTTTCGATAAATCAGGTCGGTAATGTGAATATCCTTATATTGAATATTCTCCCTCCATTATTTTTTCTTCGTATATAGGTTTATATCACCAGATCCTCATCTTACCATCACAGTTATTCTTTACTTATTCATGATTTACTTTTTTATTGGCAATCCAATAATTTATTACAAACAGTATCAATACAATCCAAAAAAGCGTTACTAGTGCGTTGTCTATTGCTTTTGAATTTACTGATCCTGAGATCAGCACTTCCATTGCATGTTTGCTCATACTTGCTGAATTTACAAAATCGATAACTGGACTTAAACCAACGATGATTCTGCAACCTATAAGGAATACAATTGAAATTAATGCGATTATACCCTGACTGTTAAAAATAGTACTAATCATCGTTGTAAAAGATACGATAAAGAGGACCCATACAAGATAAAATAATAATGCAGTAATCATGTGTGAAAATGAAACATCTGTAAAAAGATAATTTACGTATAGATAAGAAACAAAGTATCCGATTGTTACACTAAAAGCTGCTATCAGATAATTAGATACAATTTTTCCAGCTATATATGAAATAACAGTAACAGGTCGTGTTAAAATAAAGGCCAACA
The DNA here is from genome assembly GCF_014635025.1 of Fictibacillus barbaricus. Taxonomy (GTDB): domain Bacteria; phylum Bacillota; class Bacilli; order Bacillales; family Fictibacillaceae; genus Fictibacillus; species Fictibacillus barbaricus. The sequence continues at coordinate 332,292 of NZ_BMCE01000002.1, forward strand.
TGCCATTAGCTTTATCTGTTTGGATAATACCCATCATTGAGATTACAAGAATCATAAATCCGAGCTGATCAAATTGAGATCCTAACGTCGCAGCTAGTACTTCTCCACCTTTTTGAGCTGTCATGCTCGGATCAATTGTAATTCCCTGACCACCGCCTAACGCTCCCAAAATTGATGGCAAGTAATAAGTTACTATAGGCTGAGTTATCCCTAGAAAGATAAAGACGATCGGTAGCCAAATAACTTTTAAATCACGTAACATTTGAACAAATTCTTTCTTTAACAGTACAATAAACTTATTCATTCCCTACCACCAATTTTAAGAAGATTTCTTCTAAAGTATCGTTATGGATTTCGAATTTTACGATGTCCACTTCGTGCTCAAGTGCATTTTCAAGTATTACATTTTTGTTTTTATCAATGTTTTCAACTATTATTTTGACTTTATGCCCAATGACCTCTATTTCCTCCACAAAAGGTAATTTTTTTACAACGTCAATCCATTCTTGATCCTTCGCTGTAATTTCTACGTATATCTTATTTTTGCTATTACGGTTTAACAGTTCGGTGATCGTTGTATCTTCTATTTTGGTACCATTTTTTATAATTACAAATCGTTCGCATATTTCTTCCGCATCGCCCAATATATGAGTTGATAATAAAATCGTTGTATCCTTTTTAATTTCTTCGATTAGGTTTAATACTTCTCTTCGGCCGATTGGATCTAATGCGGATACCGGTTCATCCATGATAATAAGCGAAGGCTTATGCAGTAGTGCTTGTGCAATACCGAGTCGCTGTTTCATTCCTCCCGAAAATGTGCCAACTTTTGAATTTTCTTCACCTTTTAATCCAACTTTTGTCAAAATTTCAGGTATAGAGATTGTTAATTCTTTTTTTTGCAATCCAGAAAGTTGTCCCATAAAGGTAAGAGTTTCTTTCGCTGTCATCCAATGAAAAAAGTTAGGGTATTGTGGCAGGTAGCCAATTTCCCTTTTCATTTTCGATATTTTTTTCCCATTCAGCAAAACTTCGCCTGCTTGTGGATCGATAATATCTGCAATCACTTTTATTAATGTCGATTTCCCTGCTCCATTCGGCCCGATCAAACCGACACATTCTCCCGGTTTCAGTTTCATCGAGAAATTATTGACAGCGATTTTTTCTCTAAAAGTTTTCGTCACATTTTTGATTTCCAATTTCATAATCTCTCACTATCCTTTCTTCCTATAACAAAGTATAGAATTGGACCGAGTGTATTAACAAAAAGGATAATAACTGTCCACATGAGAACGCTTTCTCTTGTTTTCCTATATCTGTATAAATCAATTAATGCAAGTAAAACTAAAAAGATACCTACAGCAATAAACGGCAATATTATGGGGATAACAGCCATAAAGTCAAAATTTTTTAATTCATCAAACCCATAGTGTAGTTGCATTTTCCACATTCCCTTCCTCTCTCATTATCGTTATTGATAATGATAATGATAACTTCAAAGGAAGTTGATTGCAATACCCATTCTCATTATTTATAATAAGAATGGATTTGAAAGTGAAATAGAAAAAAATTAATAAACATAAACAAGGAGAACATTATGGCTAATAAATTTGAAGTTTTAATGCATCCAGTAAGAATGAAAATTTCTCAGGTACTCATGAGGAATAAAGACAATGGATTAACACCCTTAGAATTAGTAAAAATAATTAAAGATGTACCTCAAGCAACTCTATATAGACATTTACAGATCATGTTGGATTCTGGTATTATTCGCGTTATTAAAGAAAAAAAGGTGAAATCTGTTTCCGAAAAATATTACGCTTTAAATGAAATTGAGGCTAAACTTAATGCAGAAGAATGGAAAAAGGCTTCTAGTGAGAAGAAGCTTGATTATGTTTCATATTATCAATTATCACTTATGACTCAATATCAAAGCTATCTTAAGAAATTAGAAGAACAAAACTCCAGGGAAGATGGTGCTACTTTTTCTTTAGTAGAATTAAAGTTAGATGAGGAACACTTTATTCAATTTCAAAACGAATTAAACGAATTAATAACTAAATACTACCATACCACGAGCAAAGAAATAGATGCTCCAGTTCGAACAATGGCTGTAACAATTATTCCAGATACTTAAACGGATTAAATATTACTTACTTTTTCGGTGATCGAGTGTTTGAAAAGTAGCTCATTATTTTTTTTATAGTCAGAAATCACTAATTCTCCTTTCTAGATATACAAAAAGCCTGCCCAATACTGGGCCAGACTTTTTGGTATTTATATTATGTCTCTTCGTAATGTAAGACCTTCTGTTCATATTTGAAAAACGGTAAAAAGCTGATTCCAACTTGTTAAATTTTGAAGCGCCCCATAATTGAAGGTCGTTGCGAGGTTATTGTTTAACATCTTACATATTTGCGTTTGAAACCAACCTGCCCTTTATCGACTTCCTTTTGAATTCTTTCGGAAGCGATTAGGAAGCTGCTTTTTTTCTTGTCCTTTTTGACTTCTACTGGGCCAACTGCCTTTGCAGTCTCGACCGCCTTATCATGAAGCGGCAAGTATGAAATCCCCACTGTGTAAATAAATTGATTCATAGCGTATTTAGTTCGTTCAGGAGAATCGTGAATACTTTTTTCCACATTTTCAAGCATGTTGGCAATCTTGCTTTCGGAAAATTCGCTGTCGGGGCGATTACCCAAAAGCCAGCAGTAGCAGCTCCAGCCCGCTGACATTCTCAGCTCTTCACCGCTTGCGATCCATTTATCCGCAACCTCCTGTGCAATATCTGTTTCAGCTAAAGTTACTGCAACAACATAATCGGACAGCATATAAAAATACGCCTCATCCATCCAACGCTCAAAATCCGCCTCAGTCATCGCTTTTGGTTCTGCAATTATGCCTGCAAAGTACATTGCGTCGTAGTTACCTGTGGCGTAAAGCTCCTCAGCCAAAGGCTGATTTTTTTTAATTTTCTTAGCGATTGGCTTCATAGCGCCTGTAGCAACGCCAAAAAGCGGCTCGTGCGCACCATTGGATTCGTAGATTTTCTTGGTTCGTTCCTTGCCGAGAGCTTCAAGCTCTTGCATAACCATTTGTAAATTCATTGTTTAACACTTCCCTATTTTATTATCATAACCACTACATTGTTATCATCTAGCTTATATTCTTTATCAAGTAACGCTTAACTAATTAAAGCTATATGATTTTTATTTTAGCACTCAAGTTTCTATATTTTTGTAATTATATAATCTAAACCCATTTATACGATTTCATCCTGGCTAAATAAATAGCGAGCTGTCACCGGGGCATCAATACGAGGCTGGTCTCTTACTTTTAATACATACTTGCCAGATGCTCCTCAAGACGATCCATGGTCTGTTCGGCACCTGGGACGGCATATGTTTTCACCTTTTCGAATACAGCGGCATTTTCTTCAAAAACCGTGCTATAAGTGAGTTTGGTCTTACCGTCCAGATCTTCAAAGATTGCTGTCGCCAGAAAATGGGGAAACACAGCATGTTTAATGACGATTCGCTCGGGTTTAACGACCTCGACAAAGACGTTGGTGTTGGGATAATCAACGCCATCAGGACCGTGCATGATAAACTGCCATGTACCGCCCGGTTTCATATCAAACTTCTGAAAAGTCGTCGTAAAACCTCGTGGTCCCCACCACTTTGACAGGTGCTCCTCTTTCGTCCAAGCATCAAACACAAGATCGCGTGGAGCATCAAATACGCGGGTGATTACAATCTCGCGTTCACCTACTTGCCTTGCGATTTTGTTTGTTGTGTTATTTTGGTTCATGTCCATCCCTCCAAAATGAAATTGACTTTGACTTGTTGAAACCTATATCACTATGTAAGCGAGGATGTTTTACAGTTAAAGGGGCTATTTCGTATGGCAGTTGTTCAAGTGACCCCGGTAGTGAAGACACCTCTTCTGTGTAGTCGTTCTCGTCACTTTCAATATACCAAACGAAACGGTGTTTTTCTATATTCGTCAAGCCGAGCATTTCATCGCTGACAAAACCATACTACATCTGCTTTTAAGCAGTTTTTCGTTCTGCGAAAGTTTAGTATTTAAATTAACAAATTAAAAAAGCACTCATCATTTATTGACGAAGTTAAACTGCCCTTTAGTTGAACAAGAAGTTCTATTTATTCTTTAAATAAAGCACTAAAGAAATTGAAATGATAATCTTTAAAAAGAATTGGATTATATTGGATCAATTGTTCATACTAAATTAAAATACTTGTTACAGAAGGAGATTACATGACACATCGAAAAAATAATCGGACTAAACCAGTCCAAAATAGTAATCAAGTAAAACGGTTAAATAAAATAGATGATACATACGGAATATTTAAACAAGAAATGGAAATGGATACAGATGTTAATGAAGATCCTATTCGGGAAAGATTATTGGATGAATCAATCGATTCGTTTATAGAATCGAAAGAAAGACAGGAATTTTGAAACTATTAATGGAGGAGATTAATTTTGCCAAGAAAAAATGAAGAAATTGAAAATACATTTAAATATAGTATATGGAATACACGTACAGATGAAGACCAACCTGGTACTAAAGAAAAATATACAAAGCCAATTGACAGATCTAACATAGAATCAAAAACTGCAGATAATCAAGAGTAATAATTAAAAAGCAACCACACCAGGTTGCTTTCTTTTATTAGATTCCTTTGTGCTTAACAGTTGAAATACTTATTCAAGTAAATCCATGATAAATAAACTCATTTTCTTCACTCCTTATATAGGGAAATAATAACAGTTCTTATATTAATTAAGTATTTCAATTTCTTTAATAAGAGCAATAACTTTTTCTTATCCTTTTTATGAACTAACCAATTATGCTAATTTGGTTTATTCAAGTTAAACAAGAAAAAAGGGTAGTCTAAGCAAGCTCAGACTCAGGAAAAAGCTACTTCAAAAAATTCCTTCTTATTCAACAATCCTGCCCGGTAATTGAATTAGACAAAGGGCTGCCGAAGCAACCCTTTGTCAAACTAAAGATCCTTTAAGCATAAAAATGTCCAACCTTAGAATACGCCATTCTCATTGGGAGAATTCTCAGGTATAGCCTGACCCACATCCCATAATTCAACGATGAGGTCGTTTTGAAAGCGGAAGATATGGACTACCGCTCCCCCAAGGTCATCTTGCTTTTGCTTTACATGTGAGTGTACCGCAACTATATTACCATCTTCGATGACACGTTTTACATCTAGAATTTTGTGTGGGTTCTTGATGGAGTTCTCTTCCATTGCATGCATAAGAGAGTCGGCATCTCCTCGAAAAAATGGATTATGATGGCGGAAATTTGGATCAATGTACCTATGGTATGCTTCGCGCACTTCCCCAGTTGCAACCAGTTTCAAAAACGACACAGCCTTCTCTTTTAGAGAATTTTTCATTTCAAATCATCCTTTCTTTAAGGATTGTCCTTTTTATGATTTCAATAAAAAAGGGACTTCTCCTGCTTGAAGAAATGCACCCGTTTGTGGAAAAATTAACTGACCCATCAGATAAACGTCGGCAATAGAAAAATCTCCAAAAAATTCTTTTTAAAAATTTGATAGTCTGTTCGAAGTTTTTATAATTTGGAACAGTGTATATTAAACCTTTTTCTGCCTCATCCATCCCCTTAAAAAATCGATGCAATTGATGCATTTCACTTAGGTGGCTTCCGGTTTGGCCTGGGGAGGATGTTTACCGTCTTATGCTGTAACATTAGGAAAGCTGGAAAAAAACCATGCTTATTAGTAACCATTTAAGCCCGTATCTCTAAAAAGATTTAAAAAGATCTATAAAGACACTATGGGCAAATATGAAGAGAATATTTTGGTCGAATTTGGTCGAATATCAAACAGAACAAATTTTAACCAAACGGACCAAAATAATAAAAACCCTTGACACCAATGGTATCAAGGGATTTCACTTTTAGTACATGCTCATATATTGTTCGCGTTCCCAAGGGTGAACTTGTGTACGGAACATATCCCACTCGATCTCTTTCGCTTCAACGAAGTGTTCTGTCGCATGTGCGCCTAGAGCTTTTGTAAGAACTTCGTTTTTGCTGAATAGAGTTAGAGCTTCTTTTAATGTTGCAGGAAGATCTTTGATCCCTTCTGCTTCACGCTCATCTTTATCCATAACATAGATGTTACGGTCGATTGGTTTTGGTGCATTTAGTTTGTTCTTGATTCCGTCAAGACCAGCTGCAAGCAATACTGCCATAGCAAGGTATGGGTTAGCTGTTGGGTCAACGCTTCTTACCTCGATACGAGTACTGATGCCGCGAGATGCTGGAATACGGATAAGCGGACTTCTGTTTTGCATGGACCATGCTACGTAACAAGGTGCTTCGTATCCCGGTACTAGACGCTTGTAAGAGTTTACAGTCGGGTTCGTGATCGCTGTAAAATCTTGAGCATGCTTTAGGATACCTGCTAAGAAATGCATTGCTGTTTCACTAAGACCAGTTTCGGAATTTGCATCATAGAACACGTTCTCTCCATCTTTGAATAGAGACATGTTTGCATGCATTCCAGAACCGTTAACACCAAACAATGGTTTTGCCATGAAAGTAGCATGAAGACCATGCTTACGAGCAATCGTCTTTACTGCAAGCTTAAATGTTTGGATGTTATCACATGTGCTTACTGCATCAGCATATTTGAAATCGATCTCGTGCTGACCAGGTGCTACCTCATGGTGAGAAGCTTCGATTTCAAAGCCCATGTCTTCAAGTTCTAGTACGATATCTCTACGGCAGTTTTCACCAAGATCTGTAGGAGCAAGGTCAAAATATCCGCCTTTATCATTAAGTTCAAGAGTTGGTTCACCCTTCTCATCGTTTTTGAATAAGAAGAATTCAGGCTCAGGTCCGATGTTAAAATCGGTAAATCCTAAGTCTTCCATTTCTTTAAGTACACGCTTTAAAATACCGCGCGGGTCACCATCGAAAGGAGTTCCGTCAGGGCTGTAGATGTCACAGATCAAACGTGCAACTTTTCCTTTTTCAGATGTCCAAGGGAAGATTACCCAAGTATCTAAGTCAGGGAATAAATACATATCAGATTCTTCAATTCGTACAAAACCTTCGATAGAAGACCCGTCGAACATCATTTTGTTCTCTAAAGCTTTTTCAAGCTGACCAATCGGAATCTCAACATTCTTGATTACACCCAATAGATCAGTAAATTGCAATCGAATAAATCTAACGTTTTCTTCCTTTACCATTCTTAAGATATCTTCTTTAGTATACTTAGACAAATCTTTCTCCTCCTTTGAATATAAAACGCCGATATGGCGATGTTCACAGTAAGTATGTTTTAGAAATCTTAATGGAAAAACCTAGAAAGCTCACCTTGAATTAAAGATGTCTTTCCGTGTCTGCCAGCATGAATCAATTCCCGTTTCAACCTGCGATGAAGCGCAGATTCGGAAATTTGTTGTACACCTTGCACATCTGGCTGGTTCTTAATAAATTCTGCTGCCTGTTCATTAAGTTCAAAGACTCTTTTAATTCCGGCTAAGTTAACACCTTGCTCAAGGAGTGCTTTGATCTCAAGAAGTTTATCTACATCGTTAAATGAAAACAAACGACGGTTCCCTTCAGTTCTTGCAGGGTGAATTAAATCATGCTCTTCGTAATAACGAATCTGTCTAGCAGACAACTCAGTCAGCTGCATCACTATACTGATCGGGAACAAAGGTAAGTTCCGGCGATTCATATCGTTCATATTGCCTACCTCCTTTCAACTTCTTTTTATATCTTATGTCACAAAAGCTCACATGTCAATGCTAATGTTAGAAAAATTAACATCAAACGAAAAAAAGGCCTATTCGGCCTTTTCTAGGATGCTTATTTATGGATAAGTCCATGCGTCAATAATTCATCGACTGCAGTTATAACCGCAATCTTTACATGTGCGTAAGTCAGTCCGCCTTGCACAAAAGCGATGTACGGGGGACGGATCGGCCCATCTGCAGTTAGTTCTATACTTGCGCCTTGGATAAATGTACCCGCTGCCATGATCACATCATCTTCATAACCAGGCATATAGTCTGGATACGGGATGGCGTACGAGTTTATTGGGGACGCCTTTTGTATAGCCTGACAAAATTTAACCATTCTATCTCGGTCTTGAAAGATTACCGACTGAATAAGATCTGTTCGTTTCGAGTGCCATGAAGGTCTTGTTTCCATTCCCAGCTCTTCTAAAAATGCTGCTGTAAATACAGCCCCTTTTAATGCTTGAGCGGTTACGTGAGGCGCTAAAAAGAACCCTTGATACATCTCTTGCAAGGAATAAAGGGATGCTCCTGCTTCTCGTCCGATACCAGGTGAGGTTAATCGATAGGAGATTTTATTGATCAGGCTTTCTTTTCCAGCAATATAGCCTCCTGTCTTTGCAAGACCGCCACCTGGATTCTTAATTAATGAACCTGCAATGATATCCGCCCCAACTTCGATCGGCTCTCTTTGTTCCACAAATTCACCATAACAATTGTCCACAAAAACAATAACATCTTCTTTGATCGCTTTAACAAACGAGATCATTTTTTCAATTTCAGCGACGGTGAACGAAGGTCTGTCAGCATATCCTTTTGAACGCTGGATCCCGATTACTTTTGTTTTATTAGAAATGGCATGTTTAACGTTCTCATAATCAATATCCCCATCAGCAGTTAGATCAACATGCTGATAAGTGATATTGTATTCTTTTAGTGAACCTTCCCCACTTCCCCTTATACCTACGATTTCTTCAAGTGTGTCATAAGGCTTTCCAGTCATATATAGCAATTCATCACCTGGACGCAGCAAACCAAATAAAGATAGAGTAATCGCATGGGTACCGGAAATGATCTGTGGCCTTACGATGGCTGCTTCTGCTCTAAAAACATCAGCATAAACTCTTTCTAGTGTATCTCGTCCTGAATCATCATACCCATATCCAGTAGAGGGGTTAAAATGATGATCACCTACTTGATTGTTTTGAAACGCTTTTAATACCTTTAGCTGATTGTATTCACAAACTTCATCTATCGAGTCATGAACACCTTTTATTCGGTCTGTTACTATTCTTGTTGTCTGTTCTAAAACTTTTTCATTACGAAACTGCGAATACATGCTATTCTCCTTTGTTGCTTATAGACTGGATGGAAGACGATGAAAGGGCGTACCCTTTACATTCATAGACCAGTTCTTCTTTATTAAATTCTTGCTGCATAAGAATTGTTTCTGCACGGAGTTGGGCTAAAAGTTTGCCATCATGTGCTGGTACATCGATCTGATAAAAAGTCATCTGCTTTGTAACTTCTTTTTCGATTGTATCTTTTAATAAAGAAATATCATTTTGGGCTAAGGCAGATATTGAGATTGAAGGACTTTCAGGTAAAAAATCTGGTGCAAACTGATCTTTCTTGTTATAAACCGTTAACATCGGAATATGGCTTGCACGAAGCTCGTTTAAAATTCGCTTTACCGTTTTCTCATGCTGTGCACGGTCTTCACTCGACCCGTCGATGACATGAATAAGTAGGTCTGCTTCAGCAGCTTCTTCTAAGGTGGATCTAAAAGCCGCTATTAACGAAGTAGGCAAGTCTTGAATAAACCCTACTGTATCCGTCAGCAGCATTTGAAACCCGCTTTTTAGTTTAACTTTTCTTGTCAGAGGATCCAGTGTTGCAAATAATTGGTCTTCTTCATAACTATCTGCTTCCGTTAACTTATTGAATATAGTTGACTTACCAGCGTTTGTATAGCCGACAAGAGCCGCCTGAAAAGCACCTTGATGTTTGCGGCGTTCGCGATATCTTTCTCTATGGCTTACAACTTGATTGATCTGCTGCTTTAGTTCATGAATACGAAAACGAATATGACGTCTGTCTTTTTCAAGTTTCGTTTCACCGGGACCTCTTGTACCGATCCCGCCTCCTAACCTTGAAAGGCTTGCACCTATACCGGATAGTCTTGGGAGCAAATATTCGAGCTGAGCGAGCTCAACCTGTAATTTACCTTCCCTTGTTTTTGCACGTTGCGCAAATATATCTAGAATAAGCTGTGTTCGATCAATAATTCTCGCATTGAAATGTTGAGATAAGTTTCGTACTTGTGATGGTGATAGTTCACTGTTGAATATAATGAGGTCTGCTTCAAGTTCCTCTTCTAGCGTAACGAGTTCTTCCACTTTCCCTTTGCCGATAAAAGTAGCAGAATCGTATCTGTCTCTTTTTTGGGTTATAACAGCACACACTGTTCCTTGAGCTGTTTTAGTAAGAGATTTTAATTCTTCCATTGAATAAAAAAAACGCTCGTCGTTCTGCCGTGGAAGCTGACAGCCGACGAGAATCGCTTTTTCCTGAACTGAATCGTTAGAGTTGTTCAAATTTGCGATCCCTGCTTTCCATAGTCTCCTCTCATCATATCAAATCACGTTCTTCTAGCACAAGGTCATCACTCTGTATTGTCATTAAAGTTCTCCGGTCTTGACTGGATTCATTAAGTAAGCGGACGGATTGTCTTCTGACTGCTTTCTCAATCATGTTTCGAATGTATCTTCCATTAGAGAAAGACCCATTACTCGCCTGTTTTACTTTTTCGATATGGTTTTTTAGTTTCCATTCACAATCTCTTGTTAAAAGGTACTCTCTTTCAATCAGCATCCTCTTTGCGATCTCCATTAGTTCCTCAACAGAATAATCAGGAAATGAAATGTTGATCGGAAACCTTGAAGGAAGTCCTGGATTCAATTTTAAGAATCGTTCCATCTCTTTTGGATAGCCTGCCAAGATTAATATGAAATCATGCTGCTGATCTTCCATAGCTTTAACAAGCGTATCTATTGCTTCTTTTCCAAAATCTTTTTCCCCTCCACGGCCTAAGGAATACGCTTCATCAATAAATAGTATTCCCCCGCTGGCCTTTTTCAAAAGGTCTCTCGTTTTTTGTGCAGTGTGCCCTATATATTCACCGACTAAATCTGCTCTCTCTGCTTCTATCAAGTGGCCTTTAGATAATACTTTCATTTCATGAAAAAGAGTCCCTAGTTTTCTCGCGACCGTCGTTTTGCCGGTACCTGGATTACCCTTAAACAACATATGAAGAGCTTGTTTCTCTGCCTTCATTCCTAACTCTTGACGGCATTTATTAATATGAAGCCAAGCATAAATCTCTTTAACGTGATATTTTAAGTCTTCCATTCCCACTAGACGATTTAGATCCTTCTCCATTTTTAACAATGGATGATGCTGCTCCAATGCCTTTTCTTTTCCTGCTAAGGTTGCTCCATCATCAATCTTCGTTTTTTCATTTCCCTGGTTTAAAACAATATTGATCTGCCTTTGCTTCTTTACAGCAATAGGTTCGTTCAAGCGGTAACACCTCACTTTGCCAGTCAAATCATTATACGCAGCACCATAAATTTCTGTGACAAATGCCTATAGTCTTTGTTTAACCACTGTTAACAATTTATGTGAAAGTCTTATGATCTACTACAAAGAAAAGCTTTGTTTTTATAATGAATAAATATTAACTCTATGTAAACGCTTACTATTTTCAGACGAATAAAAATACTCAAGTATGCAAGAATTCCGTGGTATGTTAAATAATGTGAAAAAAGTTTATTGATGAATGGAAGAACAAACTATGCATACAAAATTACAGAAAAGCTTCTTGATCATAATCGGTCTATTTTTAACAGCTGCTGGAGTTAAACTATTAAACATACACGCTTTAACGTTTGGCGGAACAGCAGGTATTGCGACTCTAGGATCTTATATGACAAACTTGTCATGGGGGATTTTATTTCTAATCGTAAACCTCCCATTTTTTATCTTATCCATTAAAAAGTTGGGATGGACCTTCTCACTATCTACTTTTTTATGCATCTTGCTGATCTCAGCGATTTCTGATCTGATGGACTATTTATCTTTTCCTGTCATTTCTCCAATTGCTGCAGCAGTTATCGCTGGTACTTTAATTGGATTAGGAGTAAGTTTTGTATTGAATTCAGGTGCTTCTCTTGGAGGAATTCATATTTTAGCCCTCTATCTTGAACAGAAATCGAACATCAACCGAGGCGTTTCCTTATTTGTTACAGATTTTATAATCGTATCCTCAGCTGTTGTGATATTTGGATTTGCAAATGCTCTAATATCGATCATTGCTATTACGATCACCTCTTTACTAACAGGAAAATTAAAAACCCCTGTAAAACCATCTGCACCTGTTTATCATGCAAATGAGTCCGAACCCATCAGAAATACTTAAAAGCATTCTCCGTTTCGGAAAATGCTTTTTTATTTAACATAACAAATCTTATGTTAACAAAATGTCTATCTATGTCATTTCCTGCGCTTCCTTAGGAAATAAAGTTAATTCTATTCGTACAGATCATCACGATTCTGATCCATCTCTTCATGCATCTCTTGTCTTTCCGTAGATTTTAATTGTCCTCTTAACGGCTGTATCTTTCCGATCAAAATCCCCAGTTCGTTGTATACGCCACCCTTTAATTGATGTTCACTCTCTTCAGTTCTTTTCCCTAGCTCTTTTATTTGCTTTATTTTTTCAGGGTCTGTCGTAATAGCGGCATTTCTTCCATGCGCGTTACCTTTTAAGACATTATATACCTCCTTGCGTAACTGATCGTTTTCTTCGCCCGGTTGCACAGGTTCTGAAGGGACGATCCCAACAAGGGTATATATTCCGCTCACGATCACGTAGGCCTTATCCACCCCGTTTACTTTTTGAGCAAGCTGAACCAGATCCTTTGATTGATGGACTTCTTCATTCTTTTCTTCAACCAATGGTGAATCAATCTGAGAATTTGGCGGACGGTCTGAAGGCTCAAATTTTTGTTCCTCTATATCTGCCGTTTCTTTTCCTGATCCGCTTTTTCCAGAGCACGCACTAAGAGTTAATAACGAACATATAAACAGCATTCCTAATTTTCGCATAGTCATCATCCTTTTTTACATAGTTTTAATAGGACCTGTTTGAAATATGCAAAAAAATTAGCCTTTGCTATAATGGGAAAAAGAGGTTATAGGAGGCAATTATGGAAGAATATCCACACTTACCCGAATATGCCGATTCATTTATTACCCATTTACATAAGAAAGGAAGGAAGAGCAGCACGATCAAACGATACCATTATGATCTTCTGGATTTTTTTGCATGGGTACGAGTTATGAAAAAAACCGATGATTTATCAGTTATCAAGAAGATAGATGCTATGCTTCTAAACGAATATTTTTTATTTCTATCTGAACAAAGGGAATACAGTGTTGCCACAAGTAAAAGAGTGTTCACTGTTATTAAGAGTCTTTTTCAGTTTCTTCAAGGAAACAGATCCATTCAACATAATCCTTTTACAGAAATACAGCAAAATCAAAAAGAAGACATCCACTTCTTAGAAGAAGATTTTGTTACAGAAGATGAATTCGAAACGTTATTTCAAACTCTGTCTTCCTATGAAGGCCTAACCGAAAAACAACAAAAATATAGACATTTACTTATTAAAAGAAATGAAGCGATCGTCTCCCTTCTTTACTTTTATGGTTTAACTCTGCAAGAAGTAACAAACATTGAAATGAAACACGTTAATTTTACACAGCAAGAGATAACGGTAATAAATAAGAGCGAATCCCGATTGATTCCCCTAGATGAAAAGACACATCATTTACTTTATGAATACAAAGAGGATATACCTGACGCTATTCGACCAAGAACCTATTCTTCTGACCGATTCTTCATCGCGTTTGATTATCAAAGGGGAACATTCCGATTTGATTATAGCAAGTATGAGCCAAAACCTCTAACAGTCATTGCGATACAAAAAATGTTAAGGCAGGAAATCAGGCGTTCTGGGATTAGAAAAGGAATCAGTTCTCATCACCTAAGAAGAACAGCGATCTTAAATTTTCTGAAGAGTGGAAGATCCGAAGAGGAAGTACAGATGTGGTTTGGATTAAAATCACATCTTACACTGCAAAGGTATGAGGCATACTTGCAGAAGTCAATTCATGCTGAGCCAAATAAAAACTCCCTAAAAACCTGATTTTAGGTTCCTAGGGAGTATTTTTTATTCATTCGTATTTGCAGAAGATAAATCGACATTTCGGTGTGGGGTGAACGTTGAAATGGCATGCTTATAAATGAGGTGCTGTTTTCCTTCTGCCTCAAGTACAACCGTAAAGTTGTCAAACCCCTTAACTAAACCTTTAAGCTGAAAGCCATTCAGCAAATATACGGTCACGTAAATATTTTCGCGACGTAACTGGTTTAAGTAATGATCCTGTAAATTGATTGATTGCTTCATGTGAACAGATCCTCCTCTTTGGGCATTACCCCTATACATTCTCGGAAATTTCTAATTTCCCTTCTACAAATTGTCGAATTTCTATAAATTTTTTAGAAAAAGGTCCTTCATCCATAGAAAACCACTCTACATTCATCTGGTTACGGAACCAGGTGAACTGTCTTTTCGCATATCGCCTCGAGTTGCGTTTTAACAATTGAACAGCATCTTCTAATGAACTTTCACCGGAAAGATAAGGGAAAAATTCTTTGTACCCTATTGCTTTTGCCGCTAGGCTATCTGTAATGTCTTGAGAATAGAGCATTTTCGCTTCCTCTAACACACCTTGTTTTACCATTAAATCGACGCGTTCATCGATCCGCTCGTAAAGAAGCTCACGATTCATGGTAAGGCCGACTATTGCTAGTTGATAAAGAGATTCCCTTTCTTGTTCCATTTTCTTTTGTTCATTAGAAGGTACATTACCCGTCTCATAATATATTTCAAGCGCTCGAATCACACGTTGAACATTATTTGGGTGGATCTCTTGAGCTCGAACAGGATCCACTCTTTTTAATTCATCATGCAGTGAATCTGCTCCTTCGATCTCTGCTTTTCTTTGCAGTTGATTCCGAATCTCACTGTTATTACCCGCTTCTGAAAATTGATAATGATGGGTAACTGCACGGATATACAAGCCTGTACCGCCTACGATAATAGGAACTTTTCCTCTTTGGTTGATCTCAGTAATACGTTCACGGGCTAACTGTTGAAATTCAGCTGCTGAAAAAGGTTCTATAGGATCTTTTATATCTATAAGGTAATGAGGTATTCCTTCTTTCTCATCCTCTGTCACTTTAGCCGTTCCTATATCGAGCCCCTTATAGACTTGCATAGAGTCACCGCTTATTATTTCTCCATTGATCGCTTTTGCAAGCTCTATACTTGTTTTTGTTTTTCCAACAGCGGTTGGACCAACGATTACTACTAATTTTTCTTTCATCTTTGACTCCTACATGACTCGTTTAAACATCTTTTCGAGTTCATACGTTGATAGGTGAATGGTAATCGGTCTTCCATGCGGACATGTATATGGATCTTCAGATGCACGCAAAGACTGGAGTAAAGCAAAGATTTCATCATTTCTTAAATGATGATTAGCTTTTATCGACCCTTTGCATGACATCATGATGGCTGCTTCTTCTCTAAGTTTTTCGATGTCTATTCTTCTATGATCGAGAAGCTGCTGAATGATATCCATGATAACCTCTTTTTCATATCCTTTAGGAAACCATTGCGGATGTTCTCTTACAATAAATGTATTCTGTCCAAACGGTTCTAGAAACAGACCCGCTTCACTTAAGAAATGTAAGTGTTCTTCGAGAAAAGCAGCTTCATTGGCTGTAAATTCAAAGGTAAACGGTACGGTTAATAGTTGTACTTCCCGATTTACCTGACCTACTTTTTTTCTGAAGTATTCATACTTGATCCGCTCTTGTGCTGCATGCTGATCAATTAAATATAATCCATTCTCATTTTGAGCCAGGATGTACGTTCCATGCATCTGTCCGATCGGATACATAACCGGTATTTTTTCGCCGCTTTCCTCTAAATCAGTCCTATTCAGAGCGGGTTCAGGTTTATTTTCAAAAATAGGCACTTCTGATTCCTCAATAAAAGGCTTTGTCTTTTCTTTTATCGGTGTTGCCACGTTATGTTGATCTTGCTTGTAAGGTACACTTAAGTTCCCAGATGGCATTACTTCCGGAATGTTATTCGACCTTACTTCTTCCTTATTCATTTGGTGATCAAAAGAAAACGAAGGCTGCTCCTCTCTCTCTTTTTGCTTCAGTTCCTTCTTTTTATACTGAACATCAGGAATAAGCCGCTCATTTCTTATCACTTTTCTCAATTCTGTTTCCACTAACTGGACAAGTTCAGCTTCTTTACTTAATCTTGCTTCATGTTTAGATGGATGAACGTTTACGTCAATGATGGTTGGATCCATTTTTACAGACAGAATCGTTATCGGAAACCGGCCGATCGGCAGGAACGTATGATAGGCATTCTGTATTGCTTTAGAAAGAGCATAGTTTTTAATGTATCTTCCATTCATAAAAAGGGACATGTATGCCCGTGATGCACGGTTCATTTCCGGCTTTGCAATGTACCCGGTCACTTCATAATCTAATGAGGAAAACGAAACAGGAATCATATTTTTAGCCGTTTGCAACCCATAAACAGATGCAATGATCTGTAGTAGGTTCCCGTTACCCGATGTTTGAAGAAGCTCTTTTCCGTTGTGTTTTAACCGAAAAGATATCTCCGGATTTGCAAGTGCAAGCCGGTTAACAAGGTCTGTAATCGTACCTAGCTCTGTCTGGATCGTTTTAACATGTTTCAATCGGGCTGGTGTGTTATAGAACAAATTTCTTACTGTTAGATCCGTCCCTTTTCGGCTGTTCGTCTGCTGCTGCTTTATAATCTTTCCGTTCTCAATGAACAAATAAGCTCCGGGACCTTCTCCAGTTGATGTCTTCAGCTCAACTTGTGAAACAGATGAGATACTCGGCAATGCTTCCCCTCTAAAACCCATTGTTCTGATCTGAATAAGATCTTGTTCACTTTTGATCTTGCTTGTTGCATGTCGGTTAAAAGCAAGCAAACAATCATCAGGTTCTATTCCGTCTCCATTATCCAATACCCGAATGAGTGACAGACCGCCCTCTTCCACTTCAATCTCAATCCTTGATGCTTTGGCATCGATGGAATTCTCGACTAACTCTTTAACAACAGAGGCAGGACGTTCAACTACTTCACCAGCAGCGATTTTATTTGATAGATGCTCATCTAGCTGTACAATTTTGCCCATCCTTAAAGCCTCCCTTTATCTCAATTTTTTCTGCAGCTTGTATAACGTATTCATCGCATCAAGAGGTGTCATCTCTAATACGTTTAGCGACTTTAATTCTTTTATGATGTCGAGCTCTTTTGAATCTCTTTTCCTAACACTCTCGCTTTGCTCAGTAAATAAACTAAGCTGGCTTTCTTGTATCTCCTCTTCCTTTGCTGCAGATACCTCTTGGATAGGAAGTGATTCATTTTTCTCTTGATTTTCATATGTCTGCAGAATGGTCTTTGCTCGTGAGATGACTTCCTGCGGAAGTTCAGCGAGCTCTGCTACTTGGATTCCAAAACTTTTATCAGCTTGTCCGTCAATGACCTTATGCAGAAATACAAGACTTCCCTTTTCTTCAACCGCACTTACAAATACATTTTTTAGTGATGGAAGTGACTGTTCTAGAACCGTAAGCTCATGATAATGAGTAGAAAATAACGTTTTGGCTGAAATCTTTTCGTGGATAAATTCTATAATGGATTGAGCTAGTGCCATTCCATCATAGGTGGATGTCCCACGTCCGATCTCGTCTAGTAAGATCAAGCTATTTTCTGTTGCGCTAGTGAGTGCAAAATTTGTTTCTAGCATCTCGACCATAAACGTACTCTGTCCTCCTACTAGATCGTCTGCGGCACCAATTCGAGTAAAAATTTGATCAAACATTGGAAGTTCCGCTTCTTCAGCAGGAACAAAACAACCAATCTGCATCATGACGGACGTCAAGGCTAGTTGACGCATATACGTACTCTTACCTGCCATGTTCGGTCCCGTAATCAAGAGCATGCTTCTTTCCCGATTTAAACAGATATCATTTGGAACGTATTCCTGGGCATCCATTACTTTTTCCACTACTGGATGCCTGCCCCCTATGATGTTCACGTTTCCGTTTTCTGAAACGGTAGGTCTTACATATCTATATTGTTCGCTGATCGCAGCAAATGACTGGATTACATCTAGTTCAGAAATAGCTGTAGCAAGCTTCTGGAGACTTGGAATATACTCCTTCACGTACTCTCTTACTTCTAAAAAAAGCGTATATTCAAGACCTGAAATTTTCTCTTCAGCCTCTAAAATGATTCTTTCTTTTTCTTTAAGTTCGGGTGTTACATAACGTTCAGCATTAGCCAAGGTTTGTTTTCGTTCATAACGATCAGGGACTTGAGATAAATTGGATTTCGTTACTTCAATGTAATAACCGAAAATCTTGTTAAATCCTATTTTTAAAGACTTAATCCCAGTAGCTGACTTTTCCTGCTGTTCAAGTGATGCAATCCACGCTTTCCCGTTTAAGCTCGCATCTTTATATTCATCAAGTTTTTCATTATAGCCTTTTTTTATAATGCCGCCTTCTTTTATGTTGATCGGTGCTTCATCATGAATGGCGGAGTCCAGATATTGAGCTAGTGACTTATGGTCTTTCATTTTTTCATAAATCTCTGCAGCATATGTCCCTGAGATTTCTTTAATCTTCTCTTTCAGAATAGGTACACTTACTAGAGAACGTTTTAATTGAACTAAATCTCTTGGACTAGCGTTTCCGTATGAGATCTTAGCAATCAATCGTTCCATATCGTAAACAGACTTTAATTGTTCTTTTATTTCTTCACGAACAAAAAATTCTCCGATCAAGTTCTCAACCAACTGAAGCCGTTTTTCTATCGTCTCTTTAACAAAAAGAGGTTCTTCTACCCATTGTTTAAGCTTTCTTGCACCCATAGCAGTCATGGTAGCGTCTAATAACCAAAGCAAAGAACCTTTCTTGCCTTTCGCTCGGATCGATTCTGTTAATTCTAAATTGCGTTTAGAGAAAGCATCAAGCTTCATTCTTTTATCGTTCTGCTGAAATTCAACCGGTTTAATATGTTGAAAAGACCGTTTTTGTGTGTAGCTTAAATAATGAAACAACCTTCCTGCCGCACGTATTAATGCAGGATGAGATAAAGTTTCTACTAGATGTTGAAACTGATCCTCTAAAGTATTCTCTTCTTGAATGGAGACTGATGCTTGTCCAGTTTGAGAGACTGTGTTTTTCCATGTGTCATGTAGGTCTTTATCACCGACGATCTCTTTAACACCTTGACTAAAGAGCAACTGAATAAAAGATAACTCGTTACCTGTATATGTATATCCTTTTAACTCTCCAGTGGATAAATCACATAGCACATAGGCATAAGAGTCCCCTTCTTTTTCAATCGAAACGAGGTAATTATTCTCTCTGTCTTGCAATAAGTGATCATCGATTACTGTTCCTGGTGTAATGATCTGTATCACTTCACGTTTAACAACACCAACAGCTTGCTTTGGATCTTCTACTTGCTCACAAATAGCTACTTTGTGTCCGTTCTCTACAAGATTTTTTATATACCCAGCTGATGAATGGTAGGGAACCCCGCACATTGGAATACGGTCCTTTGAGCCTCCATCTCTGCTAGTTAGTGTAATTTCAAGTATTTGAGCCGCTTTAACAGCATCTTCAAAAAACATTTCATAAAAATCGCCTAGACGGAAAAATAAAAAGGCATCCTGGTGAGCTGCCTTGATCGATAAATATTGTTGTATCATAGGAGTATATTGCGACATTTTTTCACCTTTTTTCATAACATTTCAATGACGCTATTATATCATAGTTCATCCCTTCTTATGTTTTCTCTGCATGAAAAAAACGGGAAGCTTTCTCCCCGTTTGTTATTCTTCTAAATCACCTATTAAAAAATTGGGATCGAGGTCTTCAAAATTTTCATCTTCCACATCAAACTCCCAATCTCTCGTATGATCATCATCAAAGCCATCCGGGTTCACATACACACATACTTTTGTTTCACCAATGATCTCACAAACGAATTCTCTTTCTACTTGAACAATTACCTTATTGCCATTCGGTGAGATCGTTGCCTCTAGTGTGTTTGGTTCTTGCAGCGCTCGGCAAGTGACTTCGTACTGATTTCCTAATGCATTCTTATCTCTTACACTTAGATCGACTTTATCTACAAAATGGATCGTTTCTGTGACTACCTCTGTTCGTGTATTATCATTGTAGGAGTACCAAACGTTAATGTCGTAACTTCCTTCAACTTCCACAGCTTCTCCATTTCTCTTCGGTTTATAAGCATGATTAATGATCCAGCATCCTAAAATGCTGCTCGGCCGATGGCTCGGTGCAATTGTATGTGTGGCCTGAGAAAATTTTCTGCCTTTCCCGCAAACCGCTTTTGTGATGATCTCTCTGTAAGTCAGTTCTTGTTCAACGCGTCGTGACATACATGAATCCCTCCTCTACCAATCTACATACATAGTATGCTGGGCTGATGCCTATTGTGCTTCCTTTAGTTAAAAATACAATTAGTCTATGTATATGGGCGTTTGTTGTCCAATGTTCTAAAAATATTCTTTATGTACGGTACGTGAAATTATACTATTTTGTGGAATAAAAAACACGGTGCCTGTGTTAGACACCGTGAACTAAACTATTTATCAATGACAGCCGCATCCACCAGGAGAACAGCCCTCTTGTGAACCTGTCGTACCCTTTAAAAGATCTCCACCAGTAGATTCAATGATTTCATCTGTTACTTTGTTGGAAATCGTATGAGAAACCATCTGCAAGATATCATTCACATCACTTTGAGATTGTTTGAACTCTTGAACAACAGGAATGCTGTCTAGTTCGGCCATTAGGGCATCAATCTTCTCTTCAACTTCTCTAGAAGCTTCATGTTTTTGATAATGTTGAAGGTTTACAGCTTGTTTTTGAAGGTTCTTGATCTGACCCATAAGTCTTGCAACGCTCGCGTTCGTGTTGATCTGTGCTTCAGCTTTTTTAAAGAACTCCACTTCTTCTGTTGTAGCGATCATTTTAGCGAGTTCTTTTGCTTTTCCTAAGATATCTTCTTTTGTATATGTGCTCATTAGCTTACCACCTCTGATTTTTCTTCGACCCATTCTCCGCCAAGGTTCCATGTCTTTGCATCTGTTACACGAACCTTGACGATTTCTCCAATTAAATGTTTTGGAGCTTTAAAGTTTACTACTTTATTGGAACCAGTATGACCTGTTAGCACATTAGGATTCTTTTTACTTTCTCCCTCAACTAACACCTCGACCACTTTCCCGACGTAAGCTTTATTCTTCTCAAGAGATATATCATTCAACACTGCATTAAGCCGCTGAAGACGCTCTCTTTTCACTTCCATCGGTACATTATCTACCATCTTTGCTGCAGGTGTACCTTCACGCGGTGAATAGATAAATGTATAAGCTGCATCATATTCTACCTCTTTTACAAGAGACAGTGTTTCCTCGAACTGTTCTTCAGTTTCATTCGGAAATCCTACAATGATATCTGTCGTTAAAGCTGCGTTTGGTACAGCCGCTTTAATCTTGCCTACGAGCTCTAAATAATGTTCACGTGTATATTTACGAGCCATCAGTTTTAAGATATCGCTGTTTCCGTGCTGAACCGGAAGATGGATATGATCCACTATGTTACCGCCTTTTGCAAGTACTTCGATCAATCTGTCATCAAAATCCCGCGGATGGCTGGTTGTAAAGCGCAGTCTTGGAATGTCGATTTTACGGATCTCGTCCATAAGATCACCAAGACCATAGTCTAGATCCTCAAAATCTTTACCATATGCGTTTACATTCTGTCCTAACAGTGTAACTTCTTTATAGCCTTCTCTTGCCAGCTGCCGGACTTCTTCGATAATATCTTGTGGATGACGGCTTCTTTCTTTTCCTCGCGTATAAGGAACGATACAGTACGTGCAGAACTTGTCACACCCATACATGATGTTGACCCAGCCCTTGACATTGCCTTTACGTTTTCTTGGTAGATTTTCGACGATATCTCCCTCTTTGGACCATACTTCAACAACCATTTCTTTTGAGAATAAGGCGTTCTCAATTATTTGTGGAAGACGGTGGATGTTATGAGTACCAAAGATCATATCTACTTGAGGATACGTTGATAAAATTCGGTTTACTACTGATTCTTCTTGTGACATACAACCGCATACACCTAAAAGTAGGTTCGGGTTATTCGCTTTTGTATGCTTAAGATGTCCGAGTTCACCAAACACTTTATTTTCAGCATTCTCTCTGATCGCACATGTATTAAGAAGGATAATATCAGCATCTTCTGTAGAATCTGTTGTCTCATAACCCATTTCGTTCAAGATTCCCGCCATAACTTCTGTATCATGCTCGTTCATTTGACATCCATACGTACGAATGTAAAACTTCTTCCCAACGCCAATATCCTTTAGATTTTCTGGTATTGAAAAATCTTTTAGAATCTGCACTTGCTCTTTACCACGCTTTTTAGCGTCTTTTAAAGATGGTGGAGCATATGTTGTTTGGAAATATTGTGAGTAGTCTCTTTTTTTATCGTTCGCTAATTCTTTATGATTGTCTTTCGTAGTATCCAAGACACCTTCACTCCTTATTGCCTCTTACTGCTTAATCCGTTCATTTCTTTAATCATTGTATATCATCTAACTGTAACATTATATCAAATATTGGATTATAGTAAAACGTGAAATCCCTTTAGTTAACATAATATTATTATCGTAACTTAAGGGTTTGTCCGAAAAAAAGAGAAGGATTTCTCCTTCTCTTCTCTGATTAGATGATTTCTAGTTCTTTTCCTGCTTTTTCAAACGCATCTAAGGCCGCTTGAAGTTCTTCTTTTGTGTGCTGAGCTGTTACTATAGTACGTACACGTGCTTTTCCTTTTGCAACAGTTGGGAATGCGATCCCTTGAGCGAATACACCGTATTTTAACAATGTGTCAGAAAGCTTGTGAGCTAATGCATCATCACCAACAATAACAGGTGTTATTGGGGTTTCGCTTACGCCAGTGTTAAAACCTAGCTTTTTCAAACCTGCTTTAAAAAACTTCGTGTTATCCCACAATCTTTCCATATGTTCAGGCTCTTCTTCTAATACGTCGATCGCAGCTGAACTAGCTGCAATAACTGCTGGCGGATGTGATGTACTGAAAAGAAACGGACGTCCTTTATGGATTAAATAGTCTCTAAGCGTTTGGGTACTTGCAATATAACCGCCAAGGACACCGATTGCTTTACTTAATGTTCCGACTTGAATATGAACACGTCCGTTCAGGTTAAAGTGATCGATCGTACCACGGCCGTTAGTTCCTAAGACTCCGCTCGCATGTGCATCATCTACCATAACAAGAGCATCATACTTTTCAGCAAGTTCGACAATTCCCGGAAGTGGTGCAATATTTCCGTCCATTGAGAAAACCCCATCAGTTACTACGATTCTTTTTCTGTATTCTTGTGTTTCTTTTAAAGCTGCTTCTAGGTCTTCTAAGTCAACATGCTTATAGATTCTTCTTTTCGCTTTTGTAAGTCGTATACCGTCAATAATGGAAGCATGATTCAACTCATCAGAGATAACAACGTCTTGATCTGTAAGAATTGCCGATAGAATTCCTTGGTTCGTAGAAAAACCTGATTGAAAAACAAGACATGCTTCTGTGTGTTTAAACTTAGCAAGTTTTTGTTCAAACTCTTCGTGCATAGTAAGAGTTCCTGCAATCGTACGAACAGAACCCGTTCCGACGCCATACTTCTCAACAGCCTCAAGAGCTGCTTCTTTCATCTTCGGATGACTTGTAAGTCCTAAGTAGTTGTTAGAAGAAAGCTGGATCACTTCTTTTCCGTTAATGACTACTTTAGACCCTTGTTCTGATTCTAGTGGTACAAGCTTTCTAAACGTACCTTCATTTTTCATTTGGTCTAATTCTTCTTGTAAGTATTCAAAACCTTTCATCACGCATCAAGCTCCTTTCGATTTTAAGGAATAAGAACTACTTTTCCGCAATTGCCTTTAATCATTAAGTCAAAACCTTCTTCAAACTGTTCTAGCGGCAGCGTGTGAGTAATGATGGTTTCTGGGTGCATGCTGCCAGACTGTAACAGTCCTGAAACCTGCTGCCATGTTTCATACATCTTTCTTCCCGTAATGCCTTGAACGGTTACCCCTTTAAAAACTACATCGTTTGTAAGATCGATCTCTACTGGTTTAACTGGAAGACTTAAGATTGACACTCGTCCGCCGTTTGTGATCATCTTAAACCCTTGATTGATCGCAACAGGATGACCGCTCATCTCACAAACTACATCCACGCCATTGCCATCGGTAAGGTTCATTACCTTTTCAACTGGGTCTTCATTTTTAGGGTTGACCACATCTGTTGCCCCGACTTTTTTAGCAAGATCCAAACGATATTCATTTAAATCAATAGCGATTACTTGGCTGGCCCCAGCAGCCTTCGCTACGTTTACTGCCATAACTCCGATCGGTCCACACCCAATAACCGCAACAGATTTCCCAGCAACATCTCCGGCTAAAACGGTATGAACAGCATTACCCATAGGTTCTTGAATAGAACCATGTTCAAACGGCATCTTAGGATCATTCTTCCAAATGTTTTCTGCTGGCATTGCAACGTATTCGGCAAAACAACCATGTGTATCCACACCGATAATCTTTGTGTTCTTACAAATATGGAACTGTCCTTTCAAGCACTGTGGACAGGAATGACAAACAATATGAGTTTCCGCAGATACATGGTCACCTACTGATACATTAGTAACAGCATCTCCTATTTTTTCAATCACACCTGAGAACTCATGGCCAAATACATATGGTGGTTTAACACGGCTTTGTGACCACTCATCCCATGTATAAATATGGACATCCGTTCCACAGATTGAAGTTGCCTTCACCTTGATTAAAACTTCATTCTCTTTTATTTCAGGAATATCTACAGTTTCCAATCGAGCTCCGTAACCCGCATGATGCTTAACGATTGCTTTCATTTTTCCTTCCACACGAAACACTCCTCACTAAACACTTAAATATCATATCCACAATAATTGTACATGGATTAAATAGTGAGGTAAAGGGCACTGTCCGCCTCATGCGGACATTCGCAGTTTCTGAAAAAAATAGGTGAAATTCTTTTAAAAAGTAAAAAACTCTTCTCCCAAAATTAGGAGAAGAGCCCAAATTACATAAATTCTGCCATTAACTGATTGAACTTTTCTTCTGAGATGTTCATGTCAACTTTAGCAAGCGCTTCTTTGCTGTATCCGTGAGCAAGATCTTGATAGGAAGGTTTAACCTTATCCTGATAGATAATCCCTTTAACAAGACCTTTATTCTCCATAAGTGTCTGCATCGCCATCATACGATTTGAAGAATCATAATTTTCAATCGTACTCAAACTAATCAGATGCTCTTTAAACCAGTCATATGTGTTCACTTTGTTATATGTAACACATGGCGAGAAAACATTTATCAACGAGAAGCCTTTATGGTTAATACCTGCTTCAATAATAGATGTTAACTCTTTTAGGTCAGTCGAGAAGCTTTGTGCAACAAACGTAGCACCTGCTGTTAATGCAAGCTCCATGATGCCGATTGCAGATTCTACAGATCCTTCCGGTGTACTCTTCGTTTTGAATCCAACATCAGAACGAGGAGATGTTTGTCCTTTTGTTAATCCATAGATCTGATTATCCATAACGATGTAAGTGATATCAATATTTCTTCTGATCGCATGAACTGTGTGCCCCATACCTATCGCGAACCCATCTCCGTCCCCGCCTGAAGCGATAACAGTAAGGTCACGGTTAGCCATCTTAACACCTTGGGCGATCGGAAGCGAACGGCCATGGATACCATGGAATCCATAAGATTTAATATAACCCGAGATGCGTCCAGAACAGCCAATCCCTGATACGACAGCTAGATCATCTGGTTCTAGTCCAACATTTGCAGCTGCTCTTTGAATAGCCGCTTGTACGGAAAAATCGCCACAACCCGGGCACCAGTTTGGTTTGATGCTGTTACGAAAATCTTTAAATGTAGCCATATTAAACCAGCTCCTTGCATTTCATGACAACTTCTGATGGCAAGAAAGGATTCCCATCATATTTTAGTAAGTTTTTAATCTTTTCATGCTGTCCAACATTCATCTTAAGAATACTTGCAAGTTGGCCAGTCGCGTTGTTTTCAACTACGATTACGTTCTTTGCACTTTCGATCAACGGTCTGATCTCGTCTGAAGGGAAAGGATGAATCAAGCGGATATGTGCATGGTTGACTTTAAGCCCTTCTGCTTCAAGACGAGGTATCGCTTCCTCGATCACACCTCTTGTTGAGTTGAATCCGACTAAAAGAATATCGGCTTCATTATGTGGAGCCTGTTTAACAACAGGAACGTTAAATTTAAGGTTTTGAAGCTTACGAAGACGCTTATCCATCTGCTTCTGACGGTTAGCCGCAACTTCAGAAGGTTTCCCCGTCTCATCATGCTCAACTCCTGTTACATGGTGAATCCCATTCTTCATTCCAGGAATTACACGAGGAGAAATTCCGTCTTCTGTCACTTCATAGCGTTTAAAATAACCATCTTTATCATCGGTTTCAGGAAGTACTTGATTTGGATCAAGCTTACCGCGTCTGATCTCCACACGGCTGAAATCCAACGGTTCTACCGATTGTTTGCCAAGAGAAAGCTGGAGATCTGTTAATAAGATAACTGGACATTGATATTCTTCTGCAATGTTCAATGCTTCAACTGCATCATAAAAAGCTTCTTCTACGGTACTTGGTGCCATTACAACCTTTGGGATCTCCCCATGTGTGCCATAGATCATGGCCATCAGGTCAGACTGCTCTTGTTTCGTAGGAAGGCCTGTCGATGGACCTCCGCGCTGAGTATCAACAACTACCAGTGGAACTTCTGTCATACCAGATAGACCAAGAGCTTCCATCATAAGTGAAAGGCCTGGCCCTGCTGAAGAAGTAATCGTTCGGACGCCTGCATAGTTTGCTCCGATAGCCATCGTACATGCTGCAATCTCATCTTCAGTTTGAATGACTGTACCGCCAAATTCAGGTAGTTTCTTGATCAAGTATTCCATGATCTCTGATGCTGGAGTGATGGGATATGCTGCCATGAAGCGAACGCCGCCTGCGACAAATCCTAACGCGATTGCATCGTTTCCGATCATGAACATTCTCTTTTTTCCATCTGCTTTATTTAATTGGAAACCATCAATTTGACCACCAGATAATTCGTTAAAATGATCTGCGCCTTTTTGGATCGCTTCCATGTTCTTCTCTACTACTTTTGCGCCTTTACGGGAAAAAATTTCTTCGACAACTTCAAGATAGCTTTCAACCGGCAAACCTAAAACAGCACTTGTAGCACCGATAGCAACCATGTTCTTCATAAGTGAAGTTCCAAGTTCGCTCGCGATCTCAGTAAATGGAACCGCATACAATCTTACATTGAGGTCCTCTGGTACTGTTGGATTAAATTTAGAATCCCCGATAACAACTCCGCCATCACGAAGTTCGTGTACATTTACATCAATGGTTTCTTGATCGAACGCTATTAGAATATCAAGATCATCAGAAATCGAACGGGTTTCACTCGTGCTTACACGAATTTTATTGTTGGTATGACCGCCTTTAATTCTGGAAGAAAAGTGTCGATAACTATACAGATAATAGCCTAGGCGGTTTAATGCCATTGCAAATATTTCACCTGTACTATCAATTCCTTCACCTTGCTGTCCGCCAACTTTCCAAGAAAGTTGATCAATCATGTACTCCACCCTTTCAGTAACCCAAACGTTAATTTTTAAATCAATACGTTGATTTAGTATGGTTTCATGCTGTTTTTTTGACGTTTCGCTACGTTAAATAAATTATGTACTAAACGTCTACAATTCTAGACTTAACTTCATAAAAATGCAAGTATTCGGCCGGGATAATTCAAACAATTGAAAAAACAGGTAAAAATTGAAAGATGGCTATTAGGCTGCAACATGAAACTAATAACCAATTCGAGAAGAGACGCTCATTTTCCTTCAAGCAGCTGCACCAAATAAAGGGAATGTTCATGTCTATTGTTACACAACAAAAAACCTGATTACTTTTTATAAAAGTAATCAGGTTTCATCTGCTATCGTGGTTCAACTATTAATTTAATGGCCGTTCTTTCTTCCCCATCAATCAAGATATCTGTAAACGCTGGTATACAAATGAGGTCGACTCCGCTCGGTGCTACAAAACCTCGTGCAATCGCTACTGCTTTTACAGCTTGGTTTAATGCACCTGCTCCGATTGCCTGGATCTCAGCGCCTCCACGTTCCCGGAGAACACCAGCAAGTGCACCAGCTACAGAGTTAGGGTTGGATTTTGCTGAAACTTTTAATATTTCCATTGTTTTGAACCTCCTTCAGGATAGATACCTGTTCTACTATATTCATTGATTAAGGCTTGTATTCCTGCCGAAACAAATTTACACTTTTTCTTTATCTTACATCCTTGTTCCCTGCAGTCTGCCTTTTGAATTAGAACCCCGGTATTCTTGTACCCTTAACAGTTGGGATTCAAACCATATCCTGGAGAGGATAATTTATTATTGGTAACTATGAATCACTTTGACAGTAATAAATCAGGGGATATTCAACTTTATCGGTGATAAAATGAAATGATCGGCAAACGTTTAATGGTATTGATGAAAATTTCATTTTCTCAGCAAAATCAAATTTATCACCATTTATCTATATACGGAAGAGATTCGGAGTTTATCACCAATCAATATAAAAAAGCGGTGGAAGGAATCCACCGCTTTATTTCGCGTATTCGACTGCTCTCGTTTCACGAATAACCGTAACTTTAATGTGACCTGGGTAATCCAATTCACTTTCGATCTTCTTCGTGATGTCACGCGCGAGCCTGTATGATGCTACATCATCTATCATGTCTGGTTTAACCATGATACGAATTTCGCGTCCTGCTTGAATAGCAAAAGATTTTTCAACTCCATCAAATGATTCTGAAATCTCTTCTAGCTTTTCAAGTCTGCGAATATACGTTTCTAGCGTTTCTCGACGTGCACCTGGTCTTGCGGCAGATAGAGCATCTGCTGCTGCAACAAGTGTAGCGATGATTGAAGTCGGTTCTGTATCACCGTGGTGAGACGCAATACTGTTAATGACTACTGGATGTTCCTTGTACTTAGTAGCAAGCTCAACACCAATGTCAACGTGACTGCCTTCTACTTCATGATCGATCGCTTTACCTATGTCATGAAGCAAACCAGCTCGTCTTGCAAGATGAACGTCTTCTCCTACTTCAGCTGCCATTAATCCAGCCAAGTAAGCCACTTCTGTTGAATGTTTCAATACGTTTTGACCGTAGCTTGTACGATACTTTAAACGTCCAAGAATCTTAATTAAATCTGGATGAAGTCCATGAACACCTACTTCAAAAGTGGTCTGTTCTCCTACTTCGCGAATGTACTCGTCCACTTCTCTGCGAGATTTTTCTACCATTTCTTCAATTCGCGCAGGGTGAATTCTTCCATCCTGTACAAGCTTATCCAAAGCCATACGCGCAATTTCTCGGCGAATCGGATCAAAACCGGACAAGATTACGGCTTCCGGAGTATCATCGATAATTAAATCAATTCCAGTCAACGTTTCTAGAGTCCTAATGTTCCGTCCTTCACGTCCAATAATTCTTCCTTTCATCTCATCGTTAGGAAGGTTTACAACAGAAACGGTCGTTTCTGCTACGTGATCGGCTGCGCAGCGTTGGATAGCGAGTGAAAGAATTTCTTTTGCTTTCTTGTCCGCTTCTTCTTTTGCGCGGTTTTCCATTTCTTTTACCATCATTCCCAACTCATGCGTCATCTCATTTTCAGTTTCAGTCATGATAATTTGGCGGGCTTCATCTCTGGTAATACTGGAAATGCGCTCAAGCTCTCGTTGCTGTTCCTCCAGCAATTCCTCCACTTTGCTTTCAATCTCTTCGATTTGTCGCTGTTTTTTGGTGAGAGATTCCTCACGTCTTTCTAAAGATTCCTCTTTCTTGTCAAGAGTTTCACTTTTTCTGTCTAGGATCTCTTCTTTTTGAACCAATCGATGTTCTTGTTTTTGAAGCTCGTTTCGACGTTCGCGAATTTCGCGTTCAGCTTCGGTACGTAGCTTATGGATTTCATCTTTTGCTTCTAACAGCGCTTCTTTCTTGCTGGCGTCAGCATCGCGCTTTGCATCTTCAACAATTTGCGCAGCTGCACGCTCTGCGCTTGAAATCTTCGCTTCAGCAATTGATTTCCTAACAAGATATCCGACAATTGCACCGACACCTAGGGAGACAAGCAAACTGGAGATGAATACTAAAAGACTCGGCATATTTCCACCTCCTCTTGCTTTCTGCTTTTCATACTGCATTTCTGGGCGTCATTCGTGTTACATGTGCTGTGCACCATTCATGTCGTACAAATTCTATACATATCTTTTAATTTCATAAGAAATCAAAATATATCTCCATTTTATAGGTGTGCCCAAGGCTTGTCAAGAGAGTCAATCTTCTATAATAATAGGTTGACTTCAAAATAGCAAGGAGCATTATTTGTCTAAACATTTACGTTTTCATAAAAAAATAAAAAAGACTGGTCGGATCGACCAGTCTAACTGATTACTATTCTGTCAGCTCAAATTCTTCTTCTAAAGCAGGAGCTTCTGCTTCTGCTTTTCCTTTACCTTCTAGCTGATAGTAGTTTCGAATCTCGGCTACGATCGCTGAAGAAATCTCAGGGTTCTCTTTAAGGAATTGTTTAGAGTTTTCACGGCCTTGGCCTAAACGCTCACCCTCATAAGAGTACCAAGCACCGCTCTTTTGAACGATATCGATTTCTGAACCGATATCAAGAATCTCACCTTGATAAGAGATTCCTTCTCCGTACATGATATCAACTTCTGCTTGTTTGAAAGGAGGTGCTACCTTGTTTTTAACTACTTTAATCTTAGTTTTGTTTCCGACAACATCTTGACCCTGCTTTAATTGTTCAGCTCGACGTACTTCAAGACGAACAGATGAATAGAACTTTAACGCTCTTCCCCCTGGAGTTGTTTCAGGGTTACCGAACATAACACCAACTTTTTCACGAATTTGGTTAATAAATACCGCAATCGTTTTGGATTTATTGATCGCACCTGAAAGCTTACGCAACGCCTGAGACATCAAACGAGCTTGAAGACCAACGTGCGAATCTCCCATTTCTCCCTCAATCTCTGCTTTTGGTACGAGTGCAGCAACTGAGTCGATGATCAGGATATCGATCGCTCCTGAACGAACCAGTGCTTCTGCAATTTCTAACGCCTGCTCTCCCGTATCAGGCTGTGACAATAATAGCTCATCGATATTTACACCAAGCTTCTGCGCGTATTCCGGGTCAAGCGCATGCTCCGCATCGATAAATGCAGCTTGTCCGCCGTTTCTCTGAACTTCTGCAATCGCATGAAGAGCAACTGTCGTTTTACCTGAAGATTCAGGACCGTATACTTCAATAATTCTTCCACGCGGATAGCCGCCGATTCCAAGTGCAATATCAAGTGCTATCGAACCGCTGGAAACCGTGGAGATTCGTTGTTCTGTCTGCTCACCTAATTTCATGATGGAACCTTTACCGAACTGCTTTTCAATTTGGCGCAATGCCATATCTAGAGCTGCTTTTCTATCGCTCATTCAATTCACTCCTCTAAAATGTTTAGCATGTATTTTTAATTCATTATTTCTGTTGTTGACTACTTCTCTATCATATCTCTTTTTTATCATTTTGCCAATCATTTTACGAACATTTATTCGATTTTTTTATTGTCCTTCTTTGACCAATTGATTAAGGAAGCGAAATCCATGCTTAACCGTTTTTTCCCGAATACCTTTTCTGCTTCCTGCAAGTTTTAAAGGATATGAACGTGTTCCATTTTTATCTGATATTCCAATAAAAACGGTACCAACTGGCTTGCCTTCCTGTTCTTCAGGTCCTGCAACACCTGTAAAGCTTATGCCATAGTCAGCGCCTGTCTGGTTCTTGATCTCCGCTGCCATCCATTCCGCGCACTCTGGGCTCACAACTCCGTGATTATCTGTGATTGTTTTTGGCAGATGCAATAGTGCTTGTTTAAGGGCGGTTGAATAGACAACAACACCGCCGTTATATACAGCTGAGGCACCTGGAATGTCAGTTACGATCTTACCGAACAGACCACCTGTTAAGCTTTCAGCGGAAGCAATCGTAACATTTCTTTCTTGCAAGAGATCAATCGTTTGTTTTTCCAGTGTTTCTTCATCATATCCATAGAAATAAGTTGAAACACGATTCATGATCTTATGCTCTGTCTCATCCAACAGTTTTTTCGCCGTACGTTCATCAGAATGAGCTGCTGTCAGACGGATTGTTACTTCATGTTCCGAAGCAAGAGGTGCGATTGTCGGGTTCGTTTGGTTTTCAATTAGATCTTGAAGCTTTGTTTCTAAAATCGATTCACCGATTCCAAAAAACTTTAATACCCGTGAATACAATTTGATCTGTACGTCCATTTTAGAATATAGATAAGGTATAACGGACTTATTGAACATCGGTTTCATCTCGCTAGGTGGGCCAGGCAGGAGAATACAAGTAACATTTTCATGTGTAAAGGCCATTCCTGGAGCCATGCCGTTTTCATTTGGCAGGACAGTAGAGTCTTTAATGATTAAAGCCTGTTTTCTATTATTCGGCGTCATCTCCCTATTTGTTTGAACAAAATAGTTTGTTATGTATGCTAATGAAGCCTCATCATGAACCAGTTCTTTTTGAAAGATGTCTGCAATCGTTTCTTTTGTTAAATCATCTTTTGTTGGTCCGAGTCCACCAGTAAAAATAAGCAGATTAGAACGGGACTTTGCTGTTTGGATCACAGATGAAAGACGGGTCTGATTATCGCCCACTACCGAGTGGTAATAAACATTTACGCCAATATCAGCAAGTCCTTTGGAAATATATTGAGCATTCGTATTTGCAATCTGACCTAACAGAAGTTCACTGCCTACTGCAATTATTTCTGCGTTCATATCATTCACTCTCCCTAATTGTATCGTGTGGTCTTAAAGCATCCAAACAGGAAAATCCACAAAAACAAACCAATCACTTTAACTTTTCGGACCTTTCAATATATATCGAATAAAAAAACAGGAGTATTTTGCTCCTGTTTTTAGCCATTACTTAGATTTTAATAAAATATGTTTGCTGTTTACAAAATACTCCCATCCGGAATATAGGGTAATAAGGGTTGCTGCCCATAAACTGATCGTTGCAAATGGCAATCCAATCCAGGCAAACGGGAGGTTATGAAGCAACAGAGCGGAAATAGCAATGATTTGAATCCACATTTTTAATTTTCCCATCTGGCCAGCTGCGATCACTTCCCCTTCAGCGGAAGCGACAGCTCGGATACCAGTTACGGCAAATTCACGGCTTAATATAACAATAACCATCCAGGCGGGTGCAGCACCAAGTTCAACCAATCCTACTAGTGCAGCGGAAACAAGAAGCTTGTCTGCCAAAGGGTCTAAAAATTTCCCCAGATTTGTTACTAGGTTATATTTACGTGCATAATAACCATCAACCCAGTCCGTACTAGATGCGATGATAAAAATAAGCGCTGCTACAAAATGAGTGACTGGCAGTTCTTCACCCGCTATCGTCCAGGTCCCCCAATCAAATCCGCCTAGAAGAATAATCATAAAAAGCGGAATTAAAAATATTCTTGAAATGGTAATCTTGTTAGGTAAATTCACTACAAATTCCTCCAAAGTACGGTCAAAATCAATAAATGATGGCCTATTGAGCTTTTCTGATCACAATCTTTTGATGAACTAGTTCAGAAGGCGGCACAGGGTAAGTAAAAGCTTCCCCGTTTATTTTAACCGATGTTACATGTGATGCGCCAATATTTAAGGTAACTTCTTTTGCTACAGATAGATCAAAAGTTTCGGTCTGGCCTTTTTTTATCTGGCTGTCAAAGTAGCTTTTTTTTGTTTCATCCTGAATACCAACATAGCTGTCGCCCGTTGCAGTCAGTTCAACAACGAGTTTATCGGTATTTGTGAGATCATAGGTCGTCACTTTACCGTTCGTTTCTACTTTTGTTAAGGTTTGTTTTTGAACTTCCTCTTTTTCGGCAGGTTCTTCCTTTTGCTCTTCTTCTTGTTTAGGTTCTTCTTTTTTCTTTGGCTTATCTTTGTCTTCTACAACTTCAATTCCTTTAACATCACTTTGATCACTTTTCGCCTCATCATTCCCGTCCGGCAGAAGCTTCCACACGATAAAGAGAATGACAATGATCAATACACCGATCAGGAATACAGGAACTAACCGTTTCAATAAGGTGTTCTCTTCAGCAACTCCTGTTCTTTCTCTTTTAGATCGAGGTTCAAACTCAGTTACAGGTTCTTTTGCTGATTTAGGTATTTCGTGTGCGTAATCATCAAAGATCGTCTCATAATGGAGACCCACTGCTTCACAGTAGTTCTTAATAAAGGCCCTTGCATAGAAAGCACCTGGAAGTACATCGTAGTTCCCTTCTTCAATCGCCACTAAATATCGTTTTTGAATCTTAGTGGCTGTTTGGAGTTCTTCTAGTGACATTCCTTTTTCTTCTCGTTTTTCTCTTAAAAACTTACCGAGTTCTGTCAACCTTCCCACCTACTTACGTCATTCTAGATTTCCGAATCCTGTTTGATCTTGTTTCAAAGCTTCATATGTAATTTCCTCATCACGATGACTTTTCAGCTCGATGATATAGTCAAAATCATCAAGTGTATATTCTGTTTGCTGAACAAAAAGATCAGGATGTTCCACTACTTTAGCTGCAGGGAGTCTCATGACCTCACGTATGAGCTGCCAGTGCTTATCGTTCATATTTCGGGCCGAAACAGCACCATCAATGATAAAAACATGGTCAGAATCATATTCGTCATCCGCAAGCATGTTCCTTACCGTTTGACGCAATAAAGTTGATGAAATAAATACCCATCTTTTATTCGCACAAACACTTGATGCAACAATACTCTCTGTCTTTCCGACACGCGGCATACCTCTAACGCCAATTAATTTATGTCCTTCAACTTTATATAATTCAGCTAAAAAGTCAACCAATATACCGAGCTCGTCACGAATAAACCGAAATGTTTTCTTGTCATCAGCATCTCGTTCTATATACCTTCCATGTCTGACAGCCAATCGATCCCGAAGTTTCGGTTTGCGGAACTTGGTTACCGTAATGTTATCCATTGATTCTAAGATTGACTTAAGACGGTTGATCTTTTCATCATTATCAATAATCAGAAGCATTCCTCGCCGCTCGTTATCCACACCATTAATGGTGATGATGTTAATCCCAAGCATGCCTAATAAGGATGATATATCCCCAAGGAGACCCGGCCGGTTTTTATGTATCTCATACTCTAAATACCATTCTTGCTCTCCCATAATTCATCTCCTTATTCTTTCAAAATGAAACAAAATTCTACAATTATTCTTGTTTCTAATAATAAATGATTTCAATTTATTATGAAAGAAAAATAAAAGGATGTTAAGAAAAAAATCTTAACATCCTTCAACCTTTAGCGGCTTCCGTCGTTTTGAACCATCTTTACCATCATGTTTGCAATGGCGTGTTTTTCGTTTTCATCGGCCACTTTCCAAAGATCCGCAAGAACTTTTTCTTCCTCATTTTTTGGTTCAACGTGGTTAGCAAGGTATCCGCCGATCTCAGTAGCTAAGTTCGAGATCGTATCGTGGTTCATACCTTCGTGTTCCGCATGATTTAAGCGTTCTGCCAAGAAATTTTTCCATTGGCCAAAGTTGTCTAATACAGACATGCTGTCTCCTCCTTCAAGGTTGATACAGCATTAATATCCCTTAGTTTTAAATATTTTATACATGCTTTTTTTAAGTAAACCATGATCCATTGATCGATAATATATGACCTGATATGTAATCTGATTTATTGCTGATCAAAAATTCAACAGCATGAGCGACTTCTTCTGGCTTCCCAAATCGACCAGCCGGAATATCTTCTGCTAACGCTTGTTTTTCTTCTTCAGAAAATTGATCAAGCATCGGTGTTGATATGACGCCCGGTGATACACAGTTTACTTGTATATGGCTTGGTGCAACCTCTTTAGACAGTGCTTTGACAAATGCATTTAATCCGCCTTTTGCAGCCGAATAAACGGTCTCACAAGCTGCACCGACTTCACCCCAAACAGAAGAAATCATGATCAGTTTACCTGATTTTTTTTGAACCATGGATGGGATCAGTCCCTTTGAAACGGTGATGGCACTTAACAGATGAAGCTGCATCGTTTCCCGGATGGACTGTTCTGTAAAATCAGTAAGCAGCCCATAATGGGCAGCACCACAATTGTACACCAGCACATCCAAAGGATCACAAATCTGATCCAATAAAAATTGAGGCCCTTCAGGTTTAGACAGATCTGCAGAAACGAGAGCAACGTTGATGCTAAACTGATTTGTTAAATCATTCTTAAGTGCTAAAGCAGTATTTTCATTTGAGTTATAGTGTAAATACAACTGGTACCCTTTAGATGCAAGCATATGGCTTATTTTCTTTCCGATAGCACCTGTAGCGCCAGTGATTAGTGCAAACTTCACTTTAATCCCTCATTGCTCTAAAAAAACACCCTAGCTCAGCAGGATGTTTTTTTAAAATTATTATGACTTCTTTTTTCTAACTTGGCAAACCGTCATCGCTTCTTTTTTAAAGTGGTTTTGAAGCACATCTTCTACATCCCTTACTTCAAGCGATTCAAAAACTGGGATCACATCAAAGAGATCCATCTCATTGAACGCGTACCGGGTAAATTGATTTGCGATGAATTCAGGAGAATTTAACGATCTTAGAAAAGCTCCGATCTTCTTTTTTCGGGCTCTCTCGAAGGCATCATGCGACACAGGTTCTTGCTTGAAAGATTCGACCATCTCAGAGATTCTTTGAACAAATTGATCAGGAGATTGTGTGTCTCCTCCAAGCATACTAAATCCAAATCCGTTTTCTTCTGTGTAATCAAACGAGAAAGTCTGATCGATCAATCCCTCTTCATACAATGCTTCATAATTCGGTGAACTCTTTCCGAACATCATTTCTAAAAGAAGGTTCACACATAGTTCATGACGCATCAGTTCTTTTCCTTTTCGGTTTGGAGCTGCTTCCTTAAATCCGATATAGCATTTAGGAGTCTGCACTGTCATCTCTATCACTTTTTCTGCTTTAGCAACAGTTGCTGGTTCTTCTTCAAAGAAACGTTCGATTGGAGCTTTTTCTTTAAATGTTTTTTTCGATTGGTTATCCTTCACAAAGTTCAATATCTCTTCGGCATCTACCGGACCTACAATAAAGAGGATCATGTTGCTCGGATGATAAAAGGTCTCATAACATTCGTACAGATCATCTTTCGTAATCTTGGCGATGGACTTTTCAGTACCGGCAATATCGATCTTAACTGGATGGTGATGGTACATATTTTCGATCAGACCAAAATATACACGCCAGTCCGGGTTATCATCATACATTCTTATTTCCTGACCGATAATTCCTTTTTCTTTCTCAACTGTCTTCTCTGTAAAGTATGGCTCTTGTACAAAGTCAATCAACGTTGTTAAGTTCTTTTTCACGTCACCCGTTGTTGAAAAAAGATAAGCTGTTCTATTAAATGTTGTAAAAGCATTCGCTGAGGCACCTTGTTTACTAAAGTCCTGAAAAACATCACCTTGTTCTTTTTCAAAAAGCTTATGTTCGAGGAAATGAGCAATCCCATCCGGAACTTTAACATCTTCATCTTTCCCAAGGGGCTTAAAATGGTTATCAACAGATCCATAATGTGTCGTAAATGTTGCGTATGTTTTATTAAAACCCTTCTTTTCTAACACATAGACCTTTAAACCGTTCTCAAGTTCTTCATAGTGTAACGTTTCGTCTAACTGTTCAAACGTTTTCATTCCCATTTGTGCCTGCTCCTTTCAAGAAGAAAATGGTATCAAGTGTCACTTTTTGGGCTACTTTTACAATATCCTCTTTCGTTACTCGTTTAATCCCTTCCATCCAATCCTCGATCGATCGGTTAGTACCTGCTACAACATTGTGGTACAACACTTCTGACAATCCGATCGGATGATCGATGGTTTCTAAAACTTGGTTGTTGATCATGGCTTTTGTTTGCTCAAACTCCGCATCAGTTATATTTCCGTTCTTGATCTCTTCGTGCTGTTCTTTGATGATTTTTACAGCTTTTTCATAATTAGCCGTTTCAATCCCACTCATGACGAATACAGCGCCTTTATGGCTTTCAAACCTTGAAGCTGCGTAATAAGCCAGGCTTTCTTTTTCTCTAACGTTCATAAAGAGTTTGGAGTGTGAGAATCCGCCGAAAATACCGTTAAACACTTGTAGAGCAAAATAGTCTTCATCACTGTATGTAGTATACGTGCGATATCCCATATGAAGTTTGCCTTGCTGTACATCCTGTTCCTCAAAAATTTCTTTTACTTCTGAGACCTGCTTTTCCTTTTTAGTATCCTGTTTCTGATTCTCTTTTTCATTACGATCTTCAGAGAAACGAAAATGTTTTTTTACTTTTTCGATCATTTCATCAGTTGAAATATCACCAATTACATATAGATCTACCTTATCGTTCTTAACTACTTCTTTATAATAATCATATAGTTCTTTAGAAGTAATAGCATCTACTTCGTTTTCATTTCCATATACATTTAATCGGTATGGCTCTGATTCGTACATTTCTTCTAATAAACGCTTGTTGGCATATCTCATCTTATCATCGTAAATGGATTCAATCTGTTGTTTTAGGCTTCTTTTTTCTTTCTTTACGATCCCCTCTTTAAAGGCACCGTTCTCTTCAGCAGGCGCTAACAAAACTTGGGAAAGCAAGTGAAAAGCTTTATCTAGAACAGGTTCAGAATTTGACAAAAACTTCTCGTTCGCTACTTCCATACGGATGCTGATCACCTGATTTTCCCCTTTCTTCGATAGATCAGCGTTTAATGTTGCTCCATAAAGATCGTCAAGAGCACTCCTAAGTTCTTTTGAAGACGGAAAATCTTTTGTACCGCTTTGCAACACGTAAGCAAGAAGCGCTCGCTTTGTAACGCTTTTTTCATTAATAGCTTCTTTGATCTGAAGAATAAACGAAGTTGTCTTATACTTTTTTGTTTCAATCGTATGTACGGTCATACCATGGAGATCGGTTTTTTTATGATTAACAATTCCCATTGATTAAGGACCCCTTTCATTATAGCCTATATCCTAGTTTACCCATTTTCGATACCCGGCATGACATTCCTTCTTACAAAAGGAAAAAAGTCCGCCTGGAGGCGAACTTTTTTATTATCGTTTTCCTTTTTCGTATGGTGTTCCAAGTGCTTTTGGAGCATCGGCACGGCCGACTAGACCAGCCAGAGCTAAAATGGTAAGAACATATGGAGCGATCAACAGGAATACTTTTGGTATATCCTGAAGTCCCGGAATCTGAGTGCCAGAAATACTGATCGCTTGGGCTAGACCGAAGAATAATGCTGCACCTAGAGCACCTAGTGGATGCCATTTACCAAAGATCATAGCAGCAAGAGCCATGAAACCTTGTCCAGTAATGGTAGAGTGTGTAAAGTTACCTGAGATTGACGCTACATATACCGCTCCTCCAAGACCAGCAAGTGCACCACTCAACAACACACCGATATATCGTGTTTTCGTAACATTAATCCCCATTGTGTCTGCTGCCATCGGATGCTCTCCTACTGAACGAAGACGAAGACCAAACGGCGTTTTGTATAGGACATACCACACAATTAAAGCTACAAATACAGCCAAATAAGAAGTTAAGTAAGCATTCGAGAAGAACAGTTTACCGATAACCGGAATATCAGACAGAAATGGGATATCACTTTTGGAAATTCTTTCTGAAATAACTGGAGTCTGTCCAGCATTGAAGATTTTCTTTGTTAGAAAGATCGCCAACCCAGCAGCTAAAAAGTTAATCGCCACACCGCTTACAACTTGATCTGCTTTAAGGGAGATACTAGCAACTGCATGTATCGATGCAAATAATGCCCCTACGATCATAGCTACAACAAAACTTACCCAAGGTGAAGCTCCGCCTAAACCTAATTGCTCCCCGTAGTATATGGTAACAGCACCAATAAAAGCGCCAAAAAGCATCAAACCTTCTAGACCGATATTTACTACACCAGATCGTTCACTAAAAACGCCTCCAAGCGCCGTAAAGATGAGTGGGGCAGCTGAAACGATTGCCGCAGGAACAATTAACGCAAGAATATCCATAAAACTCATTAGATCTTACCTCCTTTGTTCACACGGTTCATCAACCAATGAACAATATAGCTGCACGCAACAAAGAAGATGATTAAAGCAATAACAACTCCAACAAGTTCAGTTGGAACACCTGCTATAGACTGCATGTTTAGTGCACCAATCTTTAATCCGCCAAACAATGCTGCACCTAATACAACTCCGATCGCGCTGTTTGCACCAAGAAGAGCTACAGCGATCCCATCAAAACCAACGCCAGTAAATGCAGCGTTGATCGTCATATACTGGTAAGTACCCAGGCCTTCCATACTTCCTGCAATACCAGCAAATGCACCTGAAATCGCCATGGAAAGAACAATGTTTTTAGAAACATTAATTCCTGCATACTGAGAAGCGTGCTGGTTGAACCCCACTGCACGAAGCTCATAACCTAACGTTGTTCTCCACAGCAAGAACCACATAATTACCG
The DNA here is from genome assembly GCF_014635025.1 of Fictibacillus barbaricus. Lineage (GTDB taxonomy): Bacteria > Bacillota > Bacilli > Bacillales > Fictibacillaceae > Fictibacillus > Fictibacillus barbaricus. The sequence goes on from NZ_BMCE01000002.1 coordinate 373,245, forward strand.
CTGCGATTAATGCAACTATGATTCCATAATGAAGCGTGGAGTATTCGGTTATGCTCTGCAAGAAAGGAGATGCTAAAGAAGCTGATTCCTTGATGTTCTCTGTACGTTCGCCAGGTGCTAGCATAAAGTTACGAATGATCTCGTTTGTGCTGTAAAGCGCGATATAGTTCATCATGATCGTTGTAATAACTTCATGCACTTTGAATCTAGCTTTCAAGATACCAGGAACAGATCCCCATAAAGCACCTGCTGCTCCCGCTGCAAGAATCGCTAGTGGGATGTGGATGATGGCAGGAGCATCTACAAATATACCTACGTATACAGAAGCTAGCCATCCAACAAGAAGCTGACCTTCTACCCCGATATTAAATAAACCTGTACGAAACGCAAAAGCTACAGCTAAACCCGATAAGATGAGCGGCGACATTTGTCGGATCGTTTCACCGGCATAATAAGAACCTCCAAAGATCCCTTGGAATAAAGCAACATATGCTTCAACCGGCTGATAGCCACTGACAAGCATGATGATTCCACCGATTAATAATCCCAGTAAAACAGAAATAAGAGGCACAAGATATTTCATTTTGTTATTTTTATTCTGCATGTACTGTCCCTCTCTTTCCGCCAGCCATTAAAAGTCCAAGTTCTTGTTCTGACGTTTCTTTAGGATCGACGACAGCTACGATTTTTCCTTCATACATGACTGCAATTCGGTCACTTACGTTGATGATCTCGTCCAATTCAAACGAAACTAATAATACCGCTTTCCCATTATCTCTTTGTTCAATCAGCTTAGAGTGTATGAATTCGATCGCTCCAACATCAAGACCGCGAGTAGGCTGAGCTGCGATCAGGAAATCCGGATCACGGTCTACTTCTCTTGCTATGATTGCTTTTTGCTGATTTCCGCCCGAAAGTGCCCGTGCAGGAGTGTATGCATCAGGTGTACGAACATCATATTCAGCGATTAATTTTTTTGCTTTTTCATAGATTGGTTTAAAATTTAAGATACCTGACTTAGAATATGGCTTTTGGTAATACGTTTGCAGAACCATGTTCTCCCCAACAGAGAAATCCAAAACCAATCCGTGTTTATGCCGGTCTTGCGGGATATGTCCAAGCCCTTTCTCTGTAACACTTCTAGGAGTTTTATTGGTAATGTCTTTATCACGAAGACGGATAGACCCTTCATGAACTTTATGAAGGCCAGTAATAGCCTCTAAAAGCTCAGATTGCCCGTTTCCGTCAACACCAGCAATTCCTACGATTTCTCCAGCGTGGACAGTTAAGTTTAATCCGTTCACAACTGGTACTTTTCGGCTGTCAAGAACGACAAGATCATTAATTGTCAGTACAGCCTCTTTAGGGTCGGCATCGTCCTTTTCGACCTTAAAATTGACTTCACGACCAACCATCATCGCAGCAAGTGAATCAGGATTTGAATCACTAACGTTAACCGTCCCCACACCTCTTCCACGTCTGATAACGGTACAGCGATCACAAACCTCCATGATCTCTTTTAGTTTGTGAGTGATTAGGATAATAGACTTTCCTTCACTAACAAGCTTTTTCATGATCTGGATCAGCTCAATAATCTCTTGAGGAGTTAACACGGCTGTCGGCTCATCAAAAATGAGAATATCAGCACCTCGATAGAGCGTTTTCAAAATTTCAACACGCTGCTGCATACCGACTGAGATATCTTCAATCTTCGCAAACGGATCTACATGAAGGCCGTACTGATCAGAAAGTGCCTGTACTTCTTTAGCGGCAGTCTGAAGATCTACCCTTCCGCCTTTCGTAGGTTCTTTTCCTAAAATGATATTTTCTGTAACAGTAAATTTATCAACGAGCATAAAGTGCTGATGAACCATCCCAATACCAAGCGAGTTGGCAATATTCGGATCATTGTTCACCACTTTATTTCCTTTTACAAAGATCTCTCCTTGTTCTGGCTCATAAAGACCGAACAAGACATTCATCAACGTTGATTTCCCTGCACCGTTCTCCCCTAGAAGGGCATGAATTTCACCCTTTTTCACTTGCAATGTAATATCGTCATTCGCTACGATACCAGGAAATTCTTTACGGATATTGCGCATATCAATTACATATTCCATTAAAAGCTCTCACCCCTTTTGTACATAAGGAAGGACTTGGCTGCTGCCAAGTCCTGGCCTAATATTAAACTAAGATTACTTTAAGTTTGCTTTGAACTCTTCGTACTCAGCGTCTGTTTTAGGTACTTTAACTTCTCCGTCGATGATTTTCTTTTTGTAATCTTCAACTGACTTAAGTACATCTTCTTTAACGTTTTCTTGTGTTGGAGCGATCCCTACACCGTCTTGTTTAAGACCAAACTCAACAACTTTTCCGCCTGGGAATTTTCCAGCCATCGTTTGCTCAGATACTTCGTAAACAGCTTGGTCTACACGTTTTACCATTGAAGTAAGTGTTACGTTTTCAGGCATACCTTCTTCATGCTGGTCACGGTCAACACCGATTACCCAAACATTTTCACCGTTCTTCTTACGGTTTTTCGCTTCAGTGAATACGCCCATTCCTGTTCCGCCTGCAGCGTGGTAGATGATGTCAGCGCCTTGCTGATAGAATGTGTTTGCAATCTGCTGCCCTTTTTCAGCTTTGTTGAAGTCTTCTGCATATTGAACAAGTACTTCTGCATCAGGGTTAGCTGTTAGAACACCCGCTTTAAAGCCGTTTTCAAACTTTTTGATCAGCTCACTGTTTACACCGCCAACGAATCCAACTTTGTTCGTTTTTGATTGCATACCTGCAACTAGACCTACTAAGAATGAACCTTCATGCTCAGCGAAAGTGATGTTTGCTACGTTGTCACCTTTTACGACCATGTCAACGATTGCAAGCTTAGCATCAGGCTGTTGTTTAGCAACCGTTTCCACATCTGTTCCCATTAAGAAACCGATACCGAAAACAAGATCATACTTTTGGCGGATCAAAGAGTTTAAGTTCGGCTTGTAATCACTTTGTGCTGTTGATTGCAAGTATTTGTAGCCTTTGTTTTCTGCAAGACTGTTATCTTTGCCAAACTTCGTTAAACCTTCCCATGCTGATTGGTTAAAAGACTTATCATCTACACCGCCAGTATCTGTTACCATAGCTACTTTAAAGTCTTTTTTGTCTCCACCTGAAGTTTTACCATCATCATTGTTACCGCATCCTGCAAGAATAGTACCAGCAGTCAGCATGGCAGTTACCATTAAACCTAATTTCTTTTTCAACTTATTTTCCCCCTGTAAATGTTTTCATTTTAATGACTAACCAGTGCTGCAAAAAAAGTACCGATCACCCCCTAAAAAGGACTTTAATTATAAGCGCTTTCTTAAGACAGAGAATAAGAACTTATCTGATCTAAAATAATTGCAAGAGTAAAGAACTGGTTCATCAAACTGATCGTAGTGCATTTGCCTTAAAATCAGGAGCGGGATACGTTCGTCACTTTCCAAAATATCAGAAATTCTGTCATGGTAGCCGATTGGTTCAATGTTTGTAACCGCATACATAACGCGTCTGCCAGTTACTTTCTCAAGCATCTCTAAAAATGATTCATAATCATGCAATCCTTTATCAGGAAAAAGATGTGCAGGCATATGGTCTTTACAGAAAACAACCGGTTCCCCATCTGCTGTACGAACACGTTCCATCATCATTAGACCTTCAGGAAGAGAATCGTTGAACATGTTGAGAAGTTCATCAGTTACATCTGTCATTTGAGAGGATAGGAATATAGTACCCGCTTGCTTTCCACCTCTTTCTATCATATCGGTCACACTGTATAGTTCTTCAATACCAGATGAGAATAAAGCACGAGTTCTGACAAAAGTACCAACTCCGTGTTTGCGGATGAGTACGTTTTCATCTTCTAGTATACGAAGCGCTTCACGCAGTGTAGCCCTGGAGATCCCAAGTTGTTTTGATAGCTCAAATTCTGATGGGAGTTTTTCTCCTTCTTTATAAATGCCTTCTTCAATATCTTTTTTCAACTTCTCAATCACTTTAATATATAACAAGCGATGGTCAGCTTTAATTGACATTCCAAAACCACCTTAACTAGTTGTTCGACGTATGACAAATTATTAGTAGAATCGACATTACTATACCATTTTTAATTGTATAAATAAATACTAATTTTACAAAATTTTTATATGTATTCTTTGGTTTTAACAAAAATAGAAATATATGGCAAAAATAAAGAGAAACGAGTTTTTAGCTCGTTTCCCTTATGAACTAGAAGCTTCTTTTTCGTCCGGCATCGCGGAGATGAGTACTTCACGTGGTTTTGATCCTTCATATGGACCTACTATTCCTTTTGACTCCATGGTATCAATTAATCTCGCCGCTCTCGAATAACCAATTCGAAATCTTCGCTGCAGCATGGAAACTGAAGCTGTTTGCATATCGACAACAAGTCGAACAGCATCAGAGAACAGATCATCTTCAGATTCCATAACAGCGGGTTCAGCTTCTTCTGTCGGGATCATATCTTTTTGATATTGTGCTCTTTGCTGACTGACACAATGATCAACAATGGTTTCAACTTCCTCATCAGAAAGGAATGCGCCCTGTACCCGAACAGGTTTTGATGCGCCGGATGGGAAGAAGAGCATATCACCTCTACCCAATAGCTTCTCGGCCCCTCCCATATCAAGAATTGTTCTCGAATCGGTTTGGGAAGAAACACTAAAGGCGATTCTTGACGGAATGTTAGCCTTAATGACTCCTGTTATAACATCTACAGATGGCCTCTGAGTCGCAATGATTAAATGTATGCCTGCAGCACGAGCCATCTGGGCAAGCCGTGTGATCGCATCTTCGACATCACCAGATGCGACCATCATAAGGTCTGCAAGTTCATCAACAATTACAACTATATATGGAAGGAAAGGCTGTTTCGCATCACCTTTTGCATTTTGTTTACGAATCGATTCATTATATCCTTCAATGTTTCTTGTTCCGCTGTGAGAGAACAGTTCATATCTGCGTTCCATCTCAGATACGACTCTTTTTAACGCCTGTGCTGCTTTTTTAGGCTCTGTTACAACGGGCGCTAAAAGATGCGGTATTCCATTATACATATTCAATTCAACCATCTTAGGGTCGATCATCATCATCTTTACTTCGTGAGGCTTAGCTCTCATCAGAATACTCGTTATGATGCCATTGACACAAACACTTTTACCGCTGCCTGTTGCTCCAGCTACAAGTAAATGAGGCATCTTAGACAAATCTGCTATAATAGGCTCTCCAGAAATATCCCTGCCGAGACCAATTGCAAGCGGTGACTGCTGCCCTGTAAATTGTGGAGCCTCGAGCACTTCTCTTAGTGTTACCATCGAAATCTCTTGATTGGGAACCTCTATGCCAACAGCAGATTTACCTGGAATCGGTGCTTCTATCCTGATATCTTTTGCCGCTAATGCCAAAGCTAAGTCGTCAGTAAGGTTGACGATTTTACTTACTTTTACCCCTACGTCAGGATATACTTCATATTTGGTTACAGCAGGTCCCAAATGAACTTTTAGTACTTTTGCCTTTACTCCAAAACTCTCGAATGTTTTCTCAAGCTTCTTAGCATTGCTCTTACTCGCAGCATATTGCTTATCTTTATGCTGACCACTGTTTTGAGGAGTTCTTAAATGTTTCATCGTCGGAAGCTGGTAATGTTCGTTCTGAATGACCTCATCACCAAAGTTAGGCGGTAAAGGTGAAGGAACAGACACATTCTCATCCTTACTTTCATCTTGTGTGTGGTCTGACTCTTCTGATTCACCATATACTTGAGGAGCAAATTTTAATTGCACCCCGCTGTCTGTTTGATGTACCCTTTTTGTAAAATCTTCAATAACAGGCTCTTCCGAGATGATAATTTCTTCTGTTTCACCATCTTCCTCAACAGTAGAGGGTTTAAGTGCTTTCTTTTCCTTCACTCTTGTATTACGTCCAGCAGCTATTGCTGTTTTCTTCTCTTGAGCAAATTCTTTCATCTTAGCCGATGCATGACTTGTAAAATCAACGAGTTTTTGCAAGATAACAGAAAGAGATTTTCCTGAAATTAAAAGGAGGCTGCCTATAATGAGAAAGAAAATAACCAGCTTTGTACCACCCGCTCCGAACAGGAAATAAAAGAGAGCAAATCCGATAGCTCCTGCAATTCCGCCTCCAAGATCGTTTGTAGAGGTTTCCCCCTGAAGCTGCAGCCAATATAGATCCCACGTATTCCGTATAACAGAAGCATCTTTCCATTCTCCGCCGTTTGTTAAATGTTCGAAAAGAGTCAGATGACTTAAGACCAAAAAGGAAAAAAACAGGATGTAGGCACCCGCTAATTTTTTTGTAAGTAAAAGAGGCCAGCTTCTTTTCCAAATCAAATAAAACGATATTAAAATACAGCCCAATAAAAGAACACCGTACCATTCTCCGCTAAAAAAGCGCAACAGATGGACAAAAGCCATGCCGACATTACCCATTTTAGCCAATCCAAGCGAAGCAAGAGCTAGTAAAGAAAGACCTGCGATCTCAAACGTCAGCTGTTCTTTCCATCTGCCTTTATTTTTTGCTTTCTTTTTTTTGTTTTTTGCCATAAAATCACCTCACTACAACGCAATATTAAGTATGTATGTACAAAAATGGAAAGAAAAGCAGCCCTGCAAAAAGAAGGCTGCTTGAAAATAGTATAGCATATTTCTAAGGTGACTTATTAAAAGTTTCGCAGCACCATTCCCGGTTGACATTCCTCTAATAAAAAATGAGAAGGATCTGTGCTCATAACCTGAACGATTCTTGTTTCATCACCTATGCGTTCAACAAGTACAGGGACATTGTTATAAAGTATAACATTCTGCGTTGTCTCCTCGTTTCCTGCTTCCGGAAACATCAATTCGTAAGGCTGCATCGTATACCAGATCATTGTTTTATCCCATTATTATCATTTTTTTTGTTCTGCTCAATCAATTCGTTTAATTTATTAAGTGCCTGCCCAACACCACCGACTTCATTTATCAGGCCGTCATTAACAGCGTCTGTCCCGATCACGTTTGTTCCGATGTCTCTCGTTAAATTTCCTTTAGAAAACATCAGTTCTTTAAACCGTTCTTCTGTGATCTTAGAATGGCTCGTTACGAAAGAAATAACGCGGTCCTGCATTTTATCTAAGTATTCAAATGTTTGCGGCACTCCAATAACAAGACCCGTCAGTCTTACGGGATGTATGGTCATAGTAGCGGTTGGTGCAATAAATGAGTAATCGGCACTGACAGCGATTGGTACGCCTATTGAATGACCTCCGCCGAGCACGAGAGAAACACTTGGTTTTGATAATGAAGCAATCATTTCGGAGATAGCAAGACCTGCCTCAACATCTCCACCAACCGTATTTAAAATTACCAGCAGTCCTTCAATTTTATGATTTTGTTCAATCGCTACAAGCTGTGGAATTAGATGTTCATATTTTGTCGCTTTATTGTTCGGCGGGAGCTGCATGTGACCTTCAATCTGTCCCACGATCGTCAAACAATGAATGCTTGAGCCTTCCATCTGTGGGACATTTGTCTGGCCTAGTGATTGGATCTTTTGAATAAGTCCAGAGCTGCTGTCATCCGTTTTCTTAGGCGGTGCATCGGTTTGCGGTGTCGGTGTTTCATTTTCCGGTGTCTGATCCATAATCATTCATACCCCTTCTAAGTTAGGTTCTTCTTAGTATGGGCGTTATTCCCATTCATATGAGGAGAAAATAAAAAAACCTGCTAAAACAGCAGGTTAAATTTCCATTATGATAGGCATGATCATAGGTCTTCTTTTTGTTTTTTCGAATAGGTACTGGCTTAACGTATCTCTTACATTCGATTTTAAGCTAGACCATTCTTTCATGTTTTCGTTCATACATTTCTCAAGGACTTCACGGACTTTTGTGTTTGCTTCTTGAAGCAATGCTTCACTTTCACGAACATAAACAAATCCTCTTGAGATTATTTCAGGTCCGGAGATCAATTGATGGGAATCTTTGCTGATCGTAACTACTACAACCAATATTCCATCTTGGGATAATAGTTTTCGATCGCGCAGTACGATGTTGCCGATATCACCAACACCTAGTCCATCAACAAGAACATTGCCTGAAGGTACTTTGCCCGTCTTCTGAGCCTGTCCGTTAACAAACTCAACAACTTCACCTTTATCAATGATAAAGATATTGTCTTTTTCAACGCCAACTTCAATAGCAAGTTTTTGATGAGCTTTCTGCATTTTATACTCACCATGCACCGGAATAAAGTACTTTGGTCTCATCATGCTAAGCATGAATTTAAGCTCTTCAGCACTTCCGTGTCCTGATACGTGCACTTTCTTCTGGCCGAATATCACATCTGCACCGGTACGCATGAGTTTGTCGACCATCTTTGCTACTGAAGTTTCATTACCAGGTATCGGGGTAGCGGCAATAACAACAGTATCTGAAGGTCTGAGAGCGATCTGTTTATGTGATTTTTGTGCCATCCTTGACAGTGCCGCCATCGATTCTCCCTGGCTGCCTGTTGTAAGAATAACGACTTTTTCATCACTGTAATCGTTTGCTTGATCAATTGAAATAAGAAGATCTTTTTCAATGGTTAAGTACCCTAGCTGTGATGCGATATCAACGACCTTCACCATACTTCTTCCGTTTACAGCTACTTTTCGGTTTGTTTTCGCAGCTGCATTCATTACCTGCTGTACACGATGTACGTTTGAAGCGAATGAAGCGATTATGATACGACCTTTTGCCGTTTGAAAGACGTCTAAAATCTCATGGCCAACCTGTGCTTCAGGACCTGTTGAACCTGGCCTTTCAGCGTTTGTACTGTCAGATAGCAAGCATAGAACTCCTTCTTCTGCTAACCTTGAAATCTTTCCGAATTCCGTATGCTGTCCGTCGATCGGTGTATGATCGATCTTGAAATCACCAGTATTTGCAATAATCCCCTGTGACGTGTGAATTGCAATACCTACAGCATCTGGAATACTATGATTCACATGAAAAAAGCTTACTTTGGCACTGTTAAAAGAAAGTTTCTGATTCGTTTCAATCATGTTTAGCTCTGTTGAACGTAATAGCCCTGCTTCTTTTAATTTCGCTTCTACTAAACCTAAAGTTAAACGAGTTCCAAAAACAGGTACAGGGACTTGTCTTAAAACATAAGGAAGTCCTCCGATATGATCTTCATGGGCATGAGTTAAAAAGATTCCTGTTACCCGCTCAAGGTTTTCTTTCAGGTAGGTCACATCAGGGATTACAATATCGATCCCAAGCATCTCCTCCTGTGGAAACATCAGTCCGGAGTCCATAACAAAAATTTCTTCACCCGTGTCCACTACATACATGTTTTTGCCGATTTCTCCTACTCCGCCCAGGGCAAAAACTTTAATTTTATCTCTATTTTGTTTTGACAATGTGTATATTCCTCCTAGGTTGTATGTAAAAAAATAATCCCGATCACGTCACTTACAAACATTATAACGTATCAGAGGAATACAAAACAAGACTGAGCAAACGACATTTCAAAAATAAAAAAGCAAACCGGAGGGCCGGTTTGCTTTATTTCAACTCGTTTAAGCGCATTGAAAGTGCAGTTCTTTCAGCATGATTTAATGGTAATAATGGCAGCCTAACTCCGCCTACATCTAGTCCTTTTAATTGTAAGGCGGTTTTTACAGGTGCTGGACTCGGCGCCTTAAACAGTTCGTTCATGACAGGAAGAAGTTTTCTATGAAGTTGTGCCGCTTCCTTGTTCTCTCCATTACGGAACGCTTGAATCATCGCTTGCATTTCATTGCCGATAACATGTGAAGCAACGGATACGATACCAGCACTTCCAACAGCTAATGAAGGAAGTGTCAATCCATCATCACCGCTATATAGCAAAAAGTCATCAGAAGTATTTTCAATAATTTCTGCCATCGTGTCTAAATTTCCGCCTGCGTCTTTTAAAGCAACTATATTCGGTATTTCAGCCAATCGAACTACTGTATCAACAGATATAGAAACGATCGTTCTGCCCGGAACGTTATATGCCATGATTGGAAGATTAACAGCATCTGCTATCGCTTTATAATGCGCAAAGATACCCTCTTGACTAGGTTTGTTGTAGTAAGGAGCTACTATCAATAACGCGTCCACACCAGTCTCTTCGGCTCTTTTTGAAAGATCTATAGATGCTTTTGTGTTGTTGCTTCCTGTACCCGCAATAACAGGAACCCTTCCATCAACAACCTTTACAACGTGCTTAAACAAGGCAAGCTTTTCTTCAGTTGTTAAAGTTGGCGACTCACCAGTAGTTCCAGCGACCACTAAGCTGTCCGTTCCATTATTAATCAGATGGTTCACAAGTTTTGTCGTTCTTGCAAAATCGATATTGCCTTTGCTGTCGAACGGTGTAACCATTGCGGTACTAATACTTCCAAAATTCATTTCGTTCACTCCTCAATACTCATTAAACTGCTGCTGAACAATTTCTTGTAAATTTGCAGTTAATCCTTCTTCATTCAGACGGAACGCAGAATGAAGAGCGTTAACTGATTCTATTAGATCTTCTTTTCTAACGAGTACCCAGATCGTTGTATGAGAGTCAGCTGACTGCAGAATTTGAATGTTTCTGCTTGAAAGAGATTCTACGATTGCGGCAGTTACACCTGGTGTCCCCGCTATTCCTGCACCGACAGCAGAAACTTTTGCACAGTCCCGATTCACTTCAGGTTCGTAGCCTAGCTCCTTTAATTTGGCAAGAGCCAACTCGGTCTTATCTTCCATAATCGTATATACTACACCTTTTGGGCTGATATTGATAAAGTCAACAGAAATCTGTTCCTGTGCCATCGCTTTAAATACTCTCGTATGAAGATCATACTGCCCGTCGTTGGCATATACTTTAATTTGCGTGATATTTGAAACATGCGCAATACCCGTGATGATCGATTCTTGTACGTCTTTTCCTGCAGGTCCCTTCATTGCAGATGTAACCAATGTTCCAGGAAGATCAGAATAAGTGGAGCGGATTCTTAAAGGGATTTTTGCCTGCATGGCAATCTCAACTGCACGGGGGTGAATGACTTTAGCCCCTTGGTAAGCCATGTTGCAGATTTCTGCATATGTGACCACTGAAAGGGGTCTGGCATCTTTCACAAGTCTTGGGTCTGCGGTCATAACACCTTCTACATCAGTAAAAATGTCAATGAACTCTGCTTCTAATGCTGCTCCTAAAGCTGAAGCACTTGTGTCGCTCCCGCCTCTCCCAAGTGTTGCGATGTCTCCAGACTTAGATTGCCCTTGAAAGCCGGCAACTACAACTACCTGGTTATTTTGAAGTTCAGACTTGATCCGGTCCACTTTCATATCTATAATCCTTGCGTTTGAAAAGTCATCATTTGTCCGGAATCCCGCTTGGGGTCCCGTTAAGGCTGCTGCAGAAAGTCCAGAAGCATTTAATAGTCCCGAAAACACAACAGAAGAAATAATTTCTCCACAAGATAATAAAAGGTCTTGTTCGCGGTTTGATATCTTATTTTTATCACCTAAAAGGCTTAAAAGTGTGTCAGTTGCGTATGGATCGCCAAAACGGCCCATCGCCGAAACTACACAAACCACTTTATACCCTTCATCAACCGCTTTTCGAATATGACGGACTGCTTCTAATCGGCCTGTATCTTCTTTTAAGGAAGTCCCCCCAAATTTTTGAACGATAATCTTCATGAATGCACCTTCTTTATAGAATTAAAGCAGATTTAATTTAATCAAACTCTCTGCGATCTGTACAGAATTATATGCAGCGCCTTTTAACAGATTGTCAGAAACAACCCACATATGATAAGCATTTTCTCGATCTAAGTCTTTTCGGATTCTTCCTACAAATACGTCGGGCAGTCCTGCAGCTAGTGCTGGCATCGGATAGATCTGTTCTTCTGGCTGATCTTGCAAGGTTACACCTGGTGCAGATTTTAGGAGTTCTCTAATTTCCTGAACAGAAGGATTGCCGCCTTCGAATTCTGCATATAAAGACTCAGAGTGACCCGTTTCAACAGGCAATCTAACACACGTTGCAGCGATCTCTAGGTTTTCTAGGTGCATGATTTTTTTCGTTTCATTCATCATTTTTAACTCTTCGAATGTATAGCCGTTTTCTTCAAATTTATCAATTTGAGGTACAGCGTTAAACGCGATTTGATAGTGTTTTTTGTCAGAAGCACAAGGCATGATCGAGGCCTCAAATGCTTCATCGTTTAAAATAGCTTTTGACTGTTCTTTTAATTCTTCAACAGCTTTGGCTCCTGCTCCTGACACCGCTTGATAGGTAGACACTATCACTTTTTTAAGTCCATATTTCTCGTGAAGCGGCTGCAGAGCAACCACCATCTGTATCGTTGAACAGTTAGGGTTTGCAATGATTCCATTATGATTTAATAGATCCTGCTCATTCACCTCTGGTACAACAAGCGGTACATTCGGATCCATTCTGAACGCACTCGTATTATCTACTACGATCGCACCTCTTTTTACTGCTTCATGAGCAAGTGCTTTGGATACAGAACCACCTGCAGAAAATAAAGCCAGGTCTACACCTTCAAAAGCTTCAGGTGTTGCTTCTTGAATGGTATGCGATTCTCCATTAAACGTGATGACCTGTCCTGCAGATCTTTTACTAGCAAGAAGCGACAACTTCTTGATTGGAAAATTTTTTTCACTTAATGTATTTAACATTTGCTGACCTACTGCGCCAGTCGCCCCTACTACAGCTACATGAAATGATTTTTGGCTCATTCTTTATTAACTCCTTTATTGTTTAAGGTTAGCTAGCTATAACACTACAACAGAAGGAGAAACACAAATTTATGGTTTCTCCTAGTTAATCCATATAATTTATCATATTTTATCATAAACTTTGAGGTTATGAACGGATTTTCTTCTGTTGTTTTGTTTTATTCTGCTAGCCTAAGCACTGGCTGTAGCTGCTTCCCTTGGAGCGCATGTTCGATCGTTTCAACCAATGTGTCCATGTGAGCCACTAAAGAGTTTTGTTTTTTCACTGGATCATCTTGGCTGAATGGAATGAAATAAATATTTTTTGTTGCCATCAGGCGCATAATATTAACACCATTTAAACCTAATCCGTCATTTGTGGATATGCCAAGTACAACTGGCTTTTGATTCCTAAGTGTTGCTTTTGCACCCATTAATACTGGTGAATCTGTCATGGCATTTGCAAACTTGCTGATCGAGTTCCCCGTAAGTGGTGCGATTACCATACAATCCAAGGGTGTTTTCGGTCCGAATGGTTCGGCTTTAACAATAGAATCTACAGGTTCGTTACCTGTGATTTCTTTAATTTTTTCTACCCATTCTCCTTCATCACCGAATCTAGTTGCTGTATGCTTGACAGTATGCGTAAAAAATGGTGAAACTTTAGCACCTAAATCCACTAATTTTTGAATTTGTGGAAAAACGGCATCATACGTACAATGAGAGCCGGTAAGTCCAAAACCTATATGTTTCCCTTCAAAATCCATAATAACTAACCCTCCCGCTTATAAAATTCATTGATCAGAAGCTGCGAAAGTACATTGGCGACAATTTTACCTGCTGTTTTAGGAGCAACAATCCCTGGTAATCCAGGAGCAAGCAGTGCTTTAATCCCGCGCTTCTCTGCATACCTAAAATCCGTTCCGCCAGGTTTTGAGGCCAAATCAACAATCAATGTATGTGATGGGAACTTAGAGATTACGTCAGCATTGACGATTTGAGTTGGAATGGTATTAATACATACATCAGTCTCATACACTTCATTTTTCAAGTTATCTAAATGAAAAGGAATCATTCCCATTTCAGTAATTCTAGCCATATGTTCAGATTTTCTGGCTCCCACTTTTACACGAGCACCCAATGCTTGGAATATTCGTGCCACACTCATTCCTACACGGCCAAATCCTAGAACCACTGTATTTGATTGATGGATGGTTATATCTGTGTGCTGGATGACCATCATGATCGTGCCTTCTACAGTAGGAATGCTGTTATAGATCGCAACATCATCTCTTTCAAATAATTTGGTCAGTTTTCTATTGCTGTTTAATGCGATCTCATTTAAATATGAGTTGCTGATTCCAGAATATACATGACAATGACTTTTAGTCTTTTTTAAATGCTCCTCAGTCAGAATCATTTTACGGTTAGAAAATATGGTATCGATCTCCCCCTTCAATCCCGTTCCACTTACAGGCAAAATAATGCTGTCTAACTTTGAAAAATCGACTTCATCTATATCCATTTTTGATGCTCCAGTGAAACCATGATCAAGCTGGTCATAGCCAATAAGTGTAAGTGTTGCATCTAATTCCGTTAATTTCCGAATAACTTCAAGCTGCCTCGCATCGCCGCCAAAAACAGCGATATGCAAATCCGTTAACATTCTTTCTCCCCTTTCTCCGTTGTTCCTATCTTGCAGGGGATTGCTATCCACGTTCATCATATTATGAACATCCCGCCTATCTGGTTACTCGAGGTACCCTTTCACAACGGCATCACGTATAAAAAAGAAAAAAATAAAATGCTGTTTACACGAACGATTCGTTTTTATCAACATCATTATATTCATGAGCTCTCCCTATGTTTGGGGAATTGAGTAAACCATCCGCCCATTTTTGTAAAATAAAAAAACCCGGAAAAGAATTCCAGGTTTTTTTGTTTTCCTATGTTATTGAAGTCCTTTTGGGAGCTCCCCTTGCGGACTTACTAATGAAGCAGAACATCCTTCACTAAAGATAGACTGGACCAATTGATCAACATCTTCTTTTGATACGTTATCGATTGATTCTACCATATCATCCAATGTACGGTGGTATCCTAGGATGAGCTCGTGCTTTCCGTTTCGGCTCATTCTACTGTTAGTGCTTTCAAGACTAAGCATTAGATTACCTTTGATCTGTTCTTTTGAATTCGTAAGTTCTTTGTCTGTGATTCCATTTTCTTTTAGATCATCAACGATATTTAAGATCGTTTCATACAGTTCATCTAACTGGTGAGGTGCTGTTCCGCCATAGATGGTAAAGATCCCGTTATCCTGAAAAGCGGAATGATATGAAAATACCGAATACGCTAATCCTCTTTGTTCTCTCACTTCCTGAAACAACCGGCTCGACATGCTTGATCCAAAAATATTATTTAGGATAATCAAGCTGTAGCTTCGCTTATCTTTTAGTGAAAGTCCAGGAAAACCTAGACATAAGTGAGCTTGTTCTGTTTCTTTCTTACGTGCGAGCTTTTCTGGATGAAACACAGGAGAATGGATTTCTGGCTTTGTTAGGCTGTTAGTCTTATAATTCCCAAACCACTTCTCAACATTTTGAATAAAAGATTCGTCGATGTTTCCAGCTACTGATATAACCACTTCTTCAGGTACATAGTGAGTGTTCATATAATCGCGAAGGGTATTGCCTGTAAATGTGTTGAGCGTTTCTTCGGTTCCTAAGATTGGATATCCGAGTTCATGGTTCTGAAAACTAGCTCGACTCAGCATATCGTGAACAATATCATCCGGTGTATCTTCATACATCTTAATTTCTTCAAGCACTACGTTTTTTTCTTTTAAGAGCTCACCTTCATCAAATGTTGAGTTAAAAAACATATCTGCTAAAACTTCAAGCGCATATGGAGCATGTGTATCCAGAACTTTAGCGTAATAACATGTGTATTCCTTCGATGTAAAAGCATTGACTTGACCGCCTATGCTATCAAAAGATTCAGCGATTTCCCTTGCTGTCCTAGTTTTTGTTCCTTTAAAGAACATATGCTCCAGGAAGTGAGAGATCCCATTGTTTTTTGTATTTTCAAACCTGGAGCCGGTTCCGATCCATACACCGATCGCTACCGATCGTACTGTTGGGATATTTTCTAAAACGACGCGTACGCCGTTTGAACACGTATGTCTATTTATCAAACTTGTTTCCCCCTAGCTGTCAGTTGTTCCACAATAATCATAGGAACAATATACCATTATCACAACTCGTACACAACTTTACTTGATTGTTTTTGGCAACAGCCTTTCTTCATCCATTAGATCAGAAACCGTTCCGATGCTGTATCCTTTTTCTTTAATTCCTTTGATTAATTTTTCCAGCCCAGCCGAAGAAGATGCTGTGGGATGCATGAGTATCATAGCACCTGGGTGCACCTTGCCAAGAACCCGGCTTACCATCTCTTCAGGATCAGGATTTCGCCAATCTATCGTATCGACTGACCATAGGATGGTTTTCATATCAAGGTCTGCTGCGATCTGAACAACATCGTTTCGATAACTTCCGCTTGGAGGCGCAAACCATTTTGGTGACTTATCAAGTGTTGCATGAATTACTTCATTTGTTTGTTTTAGTTCTTCCGTAATCCTGGCGTTCGTCATTTTTTTTAGATCTGGATGGGAATAGGCGTGGTTTCCAATCTCATGATCTTCTTCGGCAATCATTTTAGCTAAGGATGGATTTTTTTTTACCCATGAACCATCAAGAAAAAATGTTGATTTTACGTTGTGTTTTTTCATGGTCTGCAGCATACCTGGAAGATGCTCATTTCCCCAAGCCACATTCACTAATAGGGTTACCATCGGTTTTTCCGGATTTCCCCTATAGATAGGAGACGCAGGCAGATTATCTAAATGAACGGAAGGTTTGATTTGTTTTACTACTAATTTCTTTTCATCAAATTTATTTGCTTTCTTCATTGCTTTAAACGAGGCGTCCATATCAACAACAAGTCCATTATAACCGGGAGTGGCTTTCCAGACAGGGTCGATCTCTGCATTCTGCGGAGGTTTATTCAATTCTTTCGCTCTATCTTTTATCTGCTGATAGATAGAATTGGACTCCATTTGTGAAACAGCTGTACTTTGGGCTTTAATGCTCTCAATATAGGTGCTGGTAAATGGATTATGCACCGAAAATGCCGTAGCTGTAATGATTAAAATGACAATGGACCAGTGAAGAATTGTATTTTTCACGTAACTCCCTCCCTGTAACCAAGGTATGTATCTTTTGGACAGGTTAGAACGGCTTAAGGCGGATTAATCTTGATTTAATAGGCAGGCAGGCTTTTATAGTATGTGTTTTTTTATTTATTCCGCTTTCGCAATTTTTACCGAGAACAATCACCTTTACACTGATAGATATTGGTTATTTTCCCCGATAGTTTTAAGTTTTTTACTCATGAAAGACTGTTCTCCGCCGATTAGGTGTATGAAACTAAAAAAGACTGACCCGTAAGGACACACTGCGTGTACTTTCAAGGATCAGTCTATTTTTCATCATTTTATCTTATTATTTATATTAAGCGTTCTGCTGCTGCTCGTTCTTCGCTTTTTCTTCTTTTAGTACAACCTTGCGGGATAAGTTTACGCGTCCTTGGTTATCGATCTCCATTACTTTAACCAGAATCTCGTCACCAAGCTTCACTACATCTTCAACTTTTCCTACTCGTTCTTCTGCTAATTCAGATATATGAACGAGTCCGTCCTTACCGCTGAAAAGTTCTACGAAAGCACCGAATTTTTCGATGCGCTTAACTTTACCCATGTAGTATTCGCCAACTTGAACTTCACGAACAATATCTTCAATAATTTTCTTTGCTTTTTTGTTCATTGGTTCGTCAGTTGATGCGATAAAGATCGTACCATCTTGTTCAATATCGATTTTAACACCTGTTTCTTCGATGATCTTATTGATAATCTTACCGCTCGGTCCTATCACATCACGGATTTTATCCGGATTGATCTTCATTGTTAAGATCTTAGGCGCATATCGAGACAACTCTTTGCGGGACTCTGAAAGTGTAGAAAGCATAGACTTCAGAATGATCATTCGTCCTTCTTTTGCCTGCGTTAATGCTTCTTGAAGGATTTCACGGTTAATACCAGAAATTTTGATATCCATCTGAAGTGCCGTAATACCGTTCGGTGTACCTGCTACTTTAAAGTCCATATCTCCCAGGTGATCTTCCATGCCTTGAATATCTGTAAGCACAGTTACATCTTCACCATCTGAGATAAGTCCCATCGCAATACCCGCAACTGGCGCTTTTATAGGTACGCCCGCATCCATTAGGGCCAATGTACTTGCACAAATACTTGCTTGTGATGTTGAGCCATTCGATTCTAACACTTCAGAAACAAGACGAATCGTGTATGGGAATTCTTCTTCATTCGGAATAACTTGCTCTAACGCACGTTCTCCTAATGCACCATGACCGATTTCACGTCTTCCCGGTCCACGCATAAAGCCTGTTTCACCTACACTGAATGGCGGGAAGTTGTATTGGTGCATAAAGCGTTTAGACTCTTCTACTCCAAGACCATCAAGAACTTGCACATCGCCAAGAGCTCCTAAGGTACAAATACTTAATGCTTGAGTTTGTCCTCGTGTGAATAAACCAGAACCATGTGTTCTTGCTAAAATGCTTACTTTAGAAGAAAGTTTACGGATTTCATCTGTTTTTCTGCCATCAGGACGAATTTTCTCTTTTAAGATCAAGCGTCTAACTTCTTCCTTGATGAGCTTATGTAGAATTTCTTTCGCTTCGTTTGCTTTTTCTTCATCTTCTTCATAACGAGAAGTTACGTTAGCACTAACAGCATCAAGTGCTTCTTGTCTAGCATGCTTTTCAACTACTTTAACAGCTTCTTTAACATCGCTGCCGACAAATTCACGTACTTCTTGTTCAAGGTCTTTATCTAGCTCATGTAGAACAACTTCCATCTTTTCCTTGCCGATTTCAGCAACGATTTGTTCCTGGAATGCGATTAACTTCTTAATCTCTTCATGTCCAAACATGATCGCTTCAAGCATTGCTTCTTCAGAAACTTCTTCAGCCCCTGCTTCAACCATGTTGATCGCATGCTTCGTACCTGCGACTACTAACTGTATATCGCTGTTTTCATTTTGTTCAACAGTCGGATTGATTACAAATTCTCCGTTTATACGGCCAACTGTAACCCCTGCGATCGGTCCTTCAAAAGGAATATCAGAAATAGATAACGCAAGTGATGATCCGACCATTGCAGCCATTTCTGAAGAACAATTTTGATCAACACTCATTACTGTGCTGACAACCTGTACTTCATTACGGAATCCATCTGCAAATAATGGGCGAATCGGACGATCGATTAAACGGCTCGCTAAGACGGCTTTTTCACTCGGACGCCCCTCACGTTTAATAAATCCTCCAGGGATTTTACCTACTGCATATAAACGCTCTTCATAGTTTACTGTCAGTGGGAAGAAGCTTAAATTTTTAGGCTGTTTAGATGCCACAGCTGTTGAAAGAAC
Organism: Fictibacillus barbaricus; assembly: GCF_014635025.1. Taxonomy (GTDB): domain Bacteria; phylum Bacillota; class Bacilli; order Bacillales; family Fictibacillaceae; genus Fictibacillus; species Fictibacillus barbaricus. The sequence continues at coordinate 392,613 of NZ_BMCE01000002.1, forward strand.
TGCTGTATCACCATATCTGACCATTACAGCACCATTTGCTTGTTTTGCTAGTTCTCCGATTTCGAACGTTAGCGGTCTACCCGCCCAGTCCATTGTAAATGTTCGTTTTTGTTGATCCATTTTACTTGGTACTCCTCTCAACACTTAGAAAAATCCTATCCTATTATGGTTCTATTATATCCTAACGTTGTCCTTCCTAAAAAGAAAAACTCGAAAGAATTTAGTCAAACATACGAAGAATTAAATTTTTTCTGCATATAATGGATGAATGCTTGCAATAAAAAAAGCGGGAAAATATTTCCCGCTTTGCTGGATTAGCGACGTAATCCAAGTCTTCCGATCAATTCGCGGTAACGCGTGATGTCCTTGTTACGTAGGTACGTTAACAAGTTACGGCGCTTACCAACCATTTTCAATAGACCACGACGTGAGTGGTGATCTTTCTTGTGAGTACGCAAGTGATCATTCAACTCATTGATTTGTTCAGTAAGGATAGCGATTTGAACCTCTGGAGATCCAGTGTCCGTATCATGTACCTTATACTCGCTGATTAGTTCGTTTTTACGCTCTTGAGTAATAGCCATCCTTTTCACCTCCTTAAATTTAAAAACACCAATTACCGAGCAAACGTCGGTGACTCGATTTGCCAAGCAACGGTTTTTTGCACATTAAAAAATGTACATTTATTATCATAGACTTTTTAATAAATAATTGCAAGTTTTTTAATACATGGTTTGAATAATCTCTAATGTTTTACTTTTATCTGTATTCAATTGCTGTATAAGCTCGTCAATTCCACTGAATTTTTTCTCATCACGAATTCTCTTCAACCATGTAACAGAAACTGTCTTACCGTAAATCTCTTTATGGAAGTCAAATATATGCACTTCGAGTGAAGGCTTTTTTTGATCTTCCTTAAAAGTGGGTTTATACCCTACATTCGCCATCGCAAAGTATCTTTCGTTATCAATTGAAACCTCTACAGCATAAACACCGACTTTGGGAAGTGAGTATTCCTCCGTATCAAGGTTTGCAGTAGGAAATCCTATTGTACGTCCTCGTTTGTCACCATGTATTACCGTACCGTTTAGTTTATATCTGCGCCCAAGATAAGGAACAATCTCCTGTACACGTCCCTCTTTTAAAAATTGACGAATCAATGTTGAGCTGATCTTCTGACCATCTTTTTCAATCTTTTCGATTACAGTTTGAGCAAACTGACCATTTGATTCCTTGACCAAAGTTTCTACGTTTCCTTTTCCATACTTGCCGTACGAGAAATCAAAACCTGTAACAACATGTTGAACGTTTAGACCGATAATATATTGGTCAACAAATTCCTTTGATGAAAGAGACGCAAAATCATGATCGAATTTCACGAGATAAAAGCGTTTAACTCCCATGCTTTCTAATACTTTTTTCTTTTCTTCTAAAGGAGTGATATAAGTCCAGTTTTGATCTGCTCTGCCTAACACTACGGATGGGTGGGGATGAAAGCTCATGACAGCGGGAACAGCTCCCGCTTTTTCTGCAAGTTCCACAGCAGTGGAGATAACACGCTGGTGTCCAATATGGATTCCGTCAAAATAACCTAACGCCAGAATGGTTGGAGGAAGGCTTTCTTGTTTATAGTGATGCGGATGACTCATAACAATCGTTTCCAAAAACTCACCTACTAACTTCTTTCATTAATCAATGGCTAACACTTTAACCGGTTTAATTAAACCTGGCTTTGAAGGATGAAATTCGTAAATGGCTAGACATTTTCCTTCTTCATTATAAACACCAAACGGGCTTTGTTCCAACTCTTTTGGTGCTTCAAGAACAGAACCGTTTTTTATTTTGAATAACCATTCATCAGAAACCGTCCATTTCGGAAAATGAGCGATCCCCTTTTCTAAAGGTACCAGATATTCATCTAGTGGTATGTCGCCACTTTCAAGTTGTTCAAATGTAACACACTCATCAATAGTAAAAGGTCCTGATGCGGTTCTTATAAGATTAGACATGTGTGCCGGAAGCCCGAGCCTCTCGCCAATCTCAACTGCAAGCGTTCTAACATATGTACCTTTTGAGCATTTTACTCTGAAAGAAAATACAGGAAGCTCTTTAGTTAAAGTTTTATCACTATTTAAGAGTTCAAGTTCATGGATGGTTACTTTTCGCCTCGGTCTTTCAACTGATATACCTTGTCTCGCATATTCATATAATTTTTTCCCGTTTACTTTTACTGCAGAATACATAGGTGGAATTTGCTCTATTTCTCCAGTCATGGACTTTAAAATGTCTTCTATTACTTGAAAAGGAATGTCCTCAGTCACTGGTTTTTCTGATACTTTGGCACCGTGTGCATCTTCCGTTTCCGTTGAGAACCCTAAGGTAACTTCACCAATGTATTCCTTTCCATAATCAGACATATATTCAGCGATCTTTGTTGCTCTTCCTATACAAATAGGCAGAACACCAGTAACTTCAGGATCTAATGTACCTGTGTGCCCTACTTTTTTTGTTGAAAAAATACGTCTGATCTTAGCCACACAATCATGAGACGTCATACCGGCAGGTTTATTTAAAGCTAAAATACCTTGTCTGGCAGTCATATACAGCTTCTCCTTTTACACCTTACTGTTCAATATTTTAGATTGTTTATCTCTTTAAGCAAAAAATGGATAGACAATTAAGGTAATTGCCTATCCATTTGCTATTATGGTTTCGGATAATCTTCGTTTTCTTCGCTGTCCTCATCATCACGTTTAATGTCTGATAAAAGACTTTCGATTTTGCTTCCGTAATTTAATGATTCATCAAACTTAAAAAAGATGTCTGGTGTCTTTCGCATGCGTATACGTTTTCCGATTTCAGTACGTATAAACCCTGTTGCTTTCGCAAGGCTTCTGAGTGTTTGTTCTTTTTGCTCAGCATCACCAAAAACAGAAACATACACGGTTGCCTGCTGTAGATCACCTGTAACATCGACCGCGGTAACGGTCACAAAACCTACGCGGGGGTCTTTGATTTTCCGGCCTATAATATCACTAAGCTCTTTTTTCATCTGTTCCCCGATACGATTGGAACGGATTGTGCCCATTTTAATTACACCCCGTTTCTTGCCACTTGCCTTACAGCCACTCGATCATTGAATGTGTTACTTCCAGTTCAGTAATCGATGTAATAATCGCAAGTGCTCTTTGCAATTCTTTTTCTGCTATTATTTTGTCCGAAGAAACGGTAACCATACTTATCTCAGCACGCTGCCATAAATCCTGATAATTTGTCTCTGAAACAGCTACATTTAAGCGTTGACGAATCCTGTTTACCGCTTTTTGGACAACTGAACGCTTATCTTTTAACGACTGTGCTTCATAGATGAAAAACTCAACCGTTAAATAGCCGATCATTGTACTTTAATTTCTTCCATAATATATGCTTCAATGATGTCGCCTTCTTTAATATCATTGAACTTTTCTAAAGTAATTCCACACTCGTACCCTGCTGAAACTTCTTTTGCATCATCTTTAAAACGTTTTAGTGCATCAATCTTACCTTCGTAAGAAACGACACCATCACGAATTAAACGTACTGTAGAATCTCTTGTAATCTTACCGTCTGTAACGTAACAGCCTGCAATCGTACCAACTTTAGAAACTTTAAAGGTGGTTCTAACCTCTACTTGGCCAATAACTTTTTCCTCAAACTCAGGATCAAGCATACCTTTCATCGCTGACTCGATCTCTTCGATCACATTATAAATAATGCGGTGAAGACGAACATCAACTTTCTCAGCATCTGCTGTACGCTTAGCTCCAGCATCAGGACGTACGTTAAAACCGATCACGATTGCGTTTGAAGCAGATGCAAGCATGATGTCATACTCGTTGATCGCTCCCACACCAGAGTGAATAATTTTAACTTTTACGCCTTCAACATCAATCTTTTGAAGTGATCCTGCAAGAGCTTCAACTGAACCTTGAACATCACCTTTGATGATAACATTGATTTCTTTAATGTCGCCTTCTTTAATCTGGTTAAAGAGGTCATCAAGATTTAATTTAGAAGATTCTTTACGTTGTGCATCTTGCTGCTTCTTAAAGCGAGACTCTCCAACTTGACGAGCTTTTTTCTCATCTGCAAAGACCATGAACTGATCTCCTGCTTGAGGTACATCGTTTAGACCTGTGATCTCAACTGGTGTAGAAGGACCAACAGACTTAACTCGGCGTCCAAGATCGTTAACCATTGCACGGACACGTCCATAAGTGTGACCGACTACAATCGGGTCACCAACGTTTAACGTACCAGTTTGAACAAGAAGTGTCGCTACAGAACCACGGCCTTTATCAAGCTGTGCTTCAATAACAGTACCAACAGCTGTACGGTTTGGATTCGCTTTTAATTCTTCAACTTCCGAAACAAGGTTGATCATTTCTAGAAGATCATCGATTCCGTCGCCTTTAATCGCTGATACATTTACAAAAATGGTATCTCCGCCCCAAGCTTCTGATACAAGTCCATGTTCAGTAAGCTCCTGCATAACACGGTCTGGGTTAGCAGATTCTTTATCCATTTTGTTAACAGCTACGATGATTGGCACTTCGGCCGCTTTTGCATGGTTGATCGCTTCAACCGTCTGAGGCATAACACCATCATCTGCAGCTACAACAAGGATTGTAATATCTGTTACTTGTGCACCACGAGCACGCATCGTAGTAAACGCAGCGTGTCCAGGAGTATCCAAGAATGTAATTTGTTTACCGTTGTTTGTGATTTGGTATGCACCGATATGCTGAGTGATTCCGCCTGCTTCACCTGCTGTTACCTTTGTGTTGCGGATGGCATCTAGAAGTGTTGTTTTACCATGGTCAACGTGTCCCATGATCGTTACAACAGGTGGACGAACTTGAAGGTCTTTTTCTTCATCAACGATTTCGTAGTTTTCGAATTCTGTTTCATCCACGATGATTTCTTCTTCTACCTCAACATCATAATCAGCTGCAATCAACTCAATTGCCTCTTTATCAAGTTCTTGATTAATTGTTGCCATGATGCCAAGACCCATTAATTTCTTAATGATCTCAGAAGTATCTTTGTTTAATTTTTTTGCAAGCTCACCTACTTGAAGTGACTCTGTAAAAGTGATTTTGCTTGGCGTTTCAAGAACTTTTTTCTGTGGAGCTTGCTGCTGGTTCCCGCCGCCTCTATTTTGTTTGTTTCTGTTTTGATTTTTATTGTTGTTGTTTCTGTTGTTATTGTTGTTTTGATTTCTGTTGTTGCTGTTTTTGTTTTGATTGTTACTGTTCTTGTTTTGATTGCTGCTGTTTTTGTTTTGATTGTTGCTGTTTTTATTGTTCTGGTTGCTTTGGTTACTTGAATTAGTGGACTTTGGTCCTTTAGATTGTGACGAGTTATTGTTCTCTTTTTTTATTTTCATATTACTCTCTTTTTGAACTTCCTTTTTATTAGATTTGGTGTCGTTACCAGAGTTGCTATTTTTCATATCTGTTTTAGGGAGTTGATTTTGATTTGATGGTTTTGTTTGATCTTTGTTTGCTTTTGGACGATATGCTTCGTCCAATTTTTTAAGAGCTGCCTGATCAATCATAGACATATGATTCGCCACATGAACATCCATGGTTTTCAGCTTTTCGATAATGTCTTTACTTTGAACATTTTTCTGTTTCGCATATTCGTATACGCGGATTTTACTCATATGTTCACCCCCGAGTTAGTGATCAAGAAGTTCCTTCAAACGCTTTGAAAATCCTTGATCATTTACAGCAACTACAACTCGTTGCTCTTTACCAATGGCCTTACCTAAAATGTTTCGATCCTCAATCCACACAAGATCGATTTTATAGAAAAGGCATTTATCAGTAACTTTTTTCTTTGTATTTTCAGAAGCATCTTTTGATAGCAAAACAATTTTGGCATTTTGCTTTTGTATGCTTTTAACAACTAATTCTTCACCGGATATGACTTTACCGGCTCGTGCTGCTATTCCAAGAAAGTTTTCCCAAGGAGTTGGTTTCAAGATGTATGACTTCCTTTTTCAAGCTGTTCATATAAGTCAGCTGGTATCTTTGTTTTCAAATGTGACTCAAGAACCTTTTTCTTTTTTGCTTGCTCAATGCAAGCAGGTTCATGACAAAGGTAGGCTCCTCTTCCGGATTTTTTCCCAGTAATATCTACAGAGACTTCTCCTTCAGGTGAGCGGACAATACGTGTTAATTCTTTTTTAGCCTTCATCTCTTGACAGGCTACGCATTTTCTCATAGGAATTTTGCGTGTTTTCATTGTCTCCACCTCGTCTTTTCTTACTCTTCGTCCTCATCAGTATCATCAAAAAAATCACTGCGAGTATTTGCAGGATTGTAAACACCAGATTCTACTGCTTCTGATTCACTCTTAATATCAATCTTCCAACCTGTTAACTTTGCAGCTAGACGAGCATTTTGACCTCTCTTGCCAATTGCTAGTGAAAGCTGATAATCAGGAACGATGACAGTCGTCATCTTTTCTTCTTCATTCACTTGCACTTCTAGCACTTTAGCTGGACTTAAAGAATTTGCAACATAAACGACTGGGTCTTCACTCCAGCGTACGATGTCGATCTTTTCGCCGTTAAGTTCGTTTACGATCGTTTGTACACGTGCACCTTTTTGTCCCACACAAGATCCGACTGGATCTACTTCTGGGTCTGCTGCATACACTGCAATTTTTGAACGGTCTCCCGCTTCACGTGCGATTGATTTGATCTCAACCGTACCATCATAGATTTCCGGAACTTCAAGCTCAAACAATCGTTTCAATAATCCTGGGTGGGTTCTGGAAACCAAGATTTGAGGTCCTTTAGTCGTCTTTTCAACCTTTGTGATATACACTTTAATACGGTCGTTCGTTGTATGGGATTCTCCTGGCATTTGTTCTGCAGCAGGCAATAGCGCTTCTACTCTGCCTAGGCTTACATACATATAGCGGTGGTCTTGCCGCTGTACGATCCCTGTAATGATATCTTCTTCACGGTCAATAAATTCTGAAAAAATAATGCCGCGTTCTGCTTCACGTACGCGCTGTGTAACAACCTGTTTCGCTGTTTGAGCAGCAATACGTCCAAAGTCTTTTGGTGTCACTTCTTCTTCTACAATATCATCTAGCTCATAACCAGGGTTGATCGCTTGTGCTTCAGCAACTGAAATTTCTTGACGATCGTCTTCAACCTCTTCAACCACATTTTTTCTTGAGAAAACACGGATACTTCCTGTGTCTCTGTTAAAATCAACACGAACATTTTGTGCTTGATGAAAATTACGCTTATAAGCAGAAATAAGGGCTGCTTCGATCGCTTCAATAATAACTTCTTTACTAATCCCTTTTTCTTTCTCCAACAATGTAAGTGCATCCAACAACTCGGTACTCATTTCTTTACTCCCCTCTTCATTAAAAAACAACCGCAAGACGGGCATTTGCCACTTTTGAATAAGGCAATTCTACCTTTTTGACTTGCGTCTTTACTCTAATCTCCATGAACAGCGTTTCACCGTCAAAGTCTTTTAAGAGTCCTTCAAAAACTTTTTCACCATTAATAGGCTCGTAAAGTTTTATGTTTACATTTTTCCCGATAGCTTTTTTAACATCTTCAGGTTTCTTAAGCGGTCTTTCAACACCTGGAGAAGACACTTCTAAAAAGTAGGGCTGTTCGATCGGATCAAGTTCATCTAACTTTTCACTAAGCTGTTCACTGACAGTCCCGCATTCTTCAATATCAACACCACCCGTGGAATCGATATATACACGGAGAAACCAGTTTTTACCCTCTTTAACAAATTCAACGTCAACAAGTTCAAGTCCTAGTTTTTCAACGATTGGGGTTACAAGCTCTGATGTGAGCTCTGTAATCTTCTGACTCATTGCTGCCCTCCTTCTAACTGAATGACCTTAAAACGTAACGAAAGAGTGGGGAGCCCCACTCTTTCGTCGACAGTTATTCATTCAACAGTATTTCCAAAAATAATATACCATAACCAATAAAATACTGCAACTTTCTTCCTGCTTTTGAGCCTTTGTTAAAAGAGGGAAAGCTGGTTTGCATCAGGCAATCCTTCAAGACATCCTTGATCATCTAAATACTCAATAATAGTCTTAGATAGTTTTGCACGCTGCTGAAGGTCTTCTTTTGATAGAAACTCTCCTTCTTCTCTTGCTTTTACTATGTTTAACGCCGCATTCGTACCGAGACCTGCGATTGAATTAAACGGAGGAATAAGCGTATCACCCTCAACTAAAAAGTCAGTTGCGCTTGAACGATATAGATCAATCTTTTGGAAAGACATCCCTCTTTCACACATTTCTAACGCAAGCTCCAATACGGTCTGCAGGTTCTTCTCTTTTGTGGAAGCATCAAGCCCTTTTGCTGAGATCTCTTCAATCTTAGCACGAAGAGCCTTTGATCCTCTGACCATTGATTCTACATCAAAATCATCGGCTCTTACAGTAAAGTAAGCTGCATAGAACCAGATCGGATAATGTACTTTAAAATATGCAATACGGACAGCCATCAATACATAAGCAGCCGCATGGGCTTTAGGGAACATGTACTTGATCTTTAAACATGATCCAATATACCAATCTGGCACATCGTTTTTCTTCATCTCTTCGATCCACTCATCAGGAAGCCCTTTACCTTTACGGACACTTTCCATGATCTTAAAGGCGAGTGATGGTTCAAGGCCTTTATAGATGAGGTAGACCATAATATCATCACGGCAGCCGATTACATCTTTTAGTACACACGTACCGTTTGCAATAAGTTCGTTTGCGTTGTTCAGCCATACATCTGTACCATGTGATAACCCTGAGATCTGAACAAGTTCAGAAAACGTGCTCGGCTTTGTTTCTTCGAGCATCTGGCGAACAAACTTCGTTCCAAATTCCGGTATACCTAGTGTACCGGTTTTACACATGATCTGTTCTTCGGTAACACCCAAAACATCTGGTCCTGAAAAGATCTTCATAACCTCAGGATCGGAGGCTGGGATCGTCTTCGGATCGATCCCGCTCAAGTCCTGAAGCATACGGATCACAGTTGGATCATCGTGACCAAGAATATCAAGTTTTAACAAGTTATCATGTATGGAATGGAAATCAAAGTGTGTTGTCTTCCATTCTGACGAACTATCATCTGCCGGGAACTGAACCGGACAGAAATCATAAATATCCATATAATCTGGAACAACAATAATTCCGCCTGGATGCTGTCCGGTCGTTCTCTTAACACCTGTACATCCTGAAACGAGGCGGTCTACTTCTGCAGAACGAATGGTTAAGTTATTGTCACCCGCATATCCTTTTACATATCCGTATGCGGTCTTTTCCGCAACCGTACCGATCGTACCTGCACGATATACATAGTCTTCACCAAAAAGTTCTTTCGTGTAATTATGCGCTCTTGGCTGATATTCTCCCGAGAAGTTCAAGTCGATATCCGGTACTTTATCTCCCTTGAATCCAAGAAACGTTTCAAACGGTATATCCTGTCCATCTTTTATATAAAGAACATTACAGGATGGACATTCTTTATCTGGAAGGTCAAACCCTGATCCTACTGAGCCGTCATTAAAGAAGTGCGATTCTTTACAGTTCGGACACACATAATGCGGAGGCAGCGGGTTTACTTCTGTAATTTCTGTCATAGTTGCTACGAATGATGATCCTACCGAACCACGTGAACCTACAAGATATCCATCTATCAGCGATTTCTTAACGAGTTTATGAGAGATCAGATAGATTACAGCAAAACCGTGTCCAATAATGCTTGTGAGTTCTTTTTCAAGTCTTTTCTCTACTAATTCAGGAAGGTTCTCCCCATAAATGCTTCTTGCCCTGTTATAACTCATCGAACGTACTTCATCATCCGCACCTTCGATCTTAGGTGTATAGAGGTCATCAGGAATCGGCTTGATCTCGGCAATAGAATCGGCGATTTTTCTGGTGTTTTCACTTACTACCTTTTCAGCTTTTTCTTCACCTAAGAAAGAGAACAGATCCAGCATCTCATCTGTTGTTCTGAAATGCACTTCAGGAAGAGTTTGCCTGTTCAGCGGATTCGCACCACCTTGTGATGAAACTAGAATCTTACGGTAGATTGCGTCTTCAGGATTTAGGTAATGTACGTTTCCAGTCGCTACTACTGGTTTGTCTAGTTTTTCACCAAGCTGAACAATATTGGAAAGGATCTCTCTCAAATTCATCTCATCAGCTACAAGCTCTCTTTCAATGAGATGATAATAGTTGCTTGGCGGCTGAATCTCTAGATAATCGTAAAATTCCGCGATCTTTTCTACTTCTTCGATCGGCTTTTGCATCATGCCTTCAAAAACTTCGCCTTTGTCACACGCGGATCCAACCAAGATGCCTTCCCGATATTTACTGAGGCGGGAACGCGGAATCCGCGGTGTTCTGTAAAAATAAGAAAGATGTGATTCAGAGACGAGCTTGTATAGATTTTTAAGGCCTTCTTGTGTAGCTGCTAAAAGAATGCAGTGGAATGGTCTGGATCTTTGAAAACCACCTTGACCCATGTTATCGTTCAGCCGGTCATGATAGAAGATCTCTTTTTCAAACGTCTCTTTCAATAGCTTCCATAAAAGGTAGCCGGTTGCTTCTGCATCATATATTGCGCGGTGATGCTGTGTGAGTTCAATGTCAAACCTTTTACAGAGTGTATTCAATCTATGATTTTTCAGCTGTGGAAGCAAGAATCTAGCAAGCTCTAGTGTATCTATGACCGGGTTCTTAGCCTCACCCAAGCCTATCTTACGCAATCCTTCATTAAGGAATCCCATATCAAAGCTCGCATTATGAGCAACAAGAATGTCATCACCCATAAATGTATGGAAATCACGCAGAACCTCTTCAATTTCAGGAGCATTCTCGACCATATCATCTGTAATTCCTGTTAATTCAATGGTCGTTTGTGATAATGATTCGTGAGGATTAGCAAATGCTTCAAAGCGGTCAATGATCTCTCCGCCTCTAATTTTTACCGCTGCAAGTTCGATGATTTTATTATACACGGCTGATAGACCGGTTGTTTCGACATCGAAAACGATATAGGTTTCTTCAGCTAGTTTTCTAGGTGCTTCATTGTAGGCAATAGGTACACCATCATCTACAAGGTTTGCTTCAAGTCCATAAATGATTTTAATTCCGTTTTTCTTACCTGCACTGTATGCCTCAGGAAAAGATTGTACGCCCGCATGATCCGTAATAGCGATCGCAGGATGACCCCACTTTTTTGCTTGCCCCACAAGTGAGGAAACGGAAGATACCGCGTCCATCTGACTCATTGGTGTGTGAAGGTGAAGTTCTACACGCTTTTTATCTTCATCGGCATAATCTTTTCTAAATTCCGGTTTGATCTCATTAATGTCATTTGCGATCATTACGAGGTCTCTTACAAATGTATCGTTTTGAATACCGCCTCTTACCTTTAGCCACATTCCTTTTTGAATACCTTGAAGGATGGGAATGTCTTCTTTATCACGCGAGAAAATTTTAACCAAAAGTGAATCTGTATAATCAGTAATCTTAAATGTTAATAACGTACGCCCGCTTCTGAGCTCTCTTGTTTCAGCGTGAAATACATAGCCTTGAATCGTAATACGGCGCTCTTCATCTTGTATGGTTTGGATCGGAACCGGCTCATCGTTAATAGAATAACCAATCATAATATCCGTTCTTGCTGCAGGGCCATCCGCTTTTTTGGCTGCTTTTTCTTTTTCAACGAGAGCTTCCATCACTTTATGCTGATCTTCTTGTTTTCGCTGCTCAATAAACTTCTGGAAATCTTCTTCAGAATGTTTGACAACCGTTTTAACCATGACAGAATGAAATCCAAAATGACTGTACATGTCTTTAATAACAGGAGAAAGTTTTCTCTGCACGAGTGTTTCTTCTGCATCATTTCTAACCGTTAAACTCAAAAAGTTCCCTTCTGCTTCCGGATCTTGTGTGGAAAGCATGCTGCCGAGACTCGGTCCAGCAGACTCAATTAACTTTTCTTTACACAACGGCCAATAGGCTAAGAGCTCTTGGGTCTGAAAGCTTTCGTTCGTTTGAAATGAAAAAGTGACTTTGGCTATATGTTCAAATGTTTGACGAAGACTGGAACTGAACCACGCGTAATTTTCAGGAGTAAGCGGACGGTTTATACCGATAGAAAAGTGCCAGCTTCTAGTTGCTTTATCAATCGTAAGTTTTTCTATGCGGCCTCCTGAAAAACCGCTCTTCATCTCTTCAGGCATTCCTAGTTGTTCTAAAAGAAGCGACAATCGTTCTTCTCTAATTTGATGATCATTCCCGCTCATAAGAACCTCCTTTTAAAGGGGTTTGTTCATGCTTTAATGTAAACTTGGCTTACGACTGTTTTGGACGCCAGCCTCTGTTGATATTATACTATAACCTTTACTTGTATCGATGTCGTTTATCATTTTATCTGTAAGTTATATTATCGTAAAGAAAAAAAAGAAAGGCACCTCATGATCCGAGGTACCTCCTCTGTTAATTTGAAAGTTTATCCCACTCTTGTCTTATGAAACTGATAAGTTCTGACACAGGTACTTCAAAGGATTCGCCACTCTTGCGTATTTTCACTTCGACGATTCCTTCCCCCGCTCTTTTTCCAACCATTACCCGAATCGGCAAACCGATTAAGTCACTGTCAGCGAACTTTACCCCAGCACGCTCTGGACGATCATCATATAAACAATCAAATCCATCATTTTTCATCTGATCGTACAATTCATCAGAAAGTGCTGCTTGTTCTGCGTTCTTACTGTTAACTGCAATAAGATGAACATCAAAAGGTGTTATGGATAAAGGCCAGATCAAGCCTTTATCATCATTGTTTTCTTCAGCAACAGCAGCTAATGTACGTGATACACCAATTCCATAACAGCCCATTGACATGATTTGGTTTTTACCATTTTCGTCTAGATAAGCTGCTTTCATAGGCTCACTGTACACTTTTCCTAACTTAAATACGTGGCCAACTTCAATACCTTTTGCAAAAACGATATTACCTTTTCCATCTGGAGACAAGTCGCCCTGTACAACAAATCGAAGGTCTGCTGTTTGACTGTATTCAAAATCTCTTTTTGGATTAACATTCACATAGTGAAAACCTGCTTCGTTTGCTCCGCATACGGCATTGACCATGAACGGTACAGCTTGATCTGCAATAATCTTCACATCACTTGTCACGGAAACAGGTCCGATGGAACCGGGCACTGTATTTAGCCATTTTTGCGCTTCTTCTTCGGTTGCCAATACCACATCAGTCGCTGATAGTTCATTTTTTAATTTGATCTCATTGACTTCGTGATCTCCTCGAACAAGTACCAATACAGGGTGTTCATCAGCTATATAAAGCAATGACTTAATAATTTTATCAGATGAGATATTTAGGAACTTAGAAACTTCTTCGATACTTTTTGCCTGTTTTGTTTCTACTTTCTCAAGCTCTAATCGTTCCTCAGATGAATGTTGTTCAGCGAGGAGTACGGGAGCCATCTCAATATTAGCCGCAAAATCTGATTCAGTCGAGTATGCGATCAGATCTTCACCAATATCAGATAGTACCATGAATTCATGATTATCTTTTCCGCCAATCGCACCTGAATCAGCTAAAACCGCACGGAAGTTTAAGCCACAGCGGCTAAAGATCGCTGAATAAGCATCTTTCATCGTTTCATATGTTTCGTCAAGGCTTTCTTGCTTATCATGAAAAGAGTATGCATCTTTCATAATAAATTCACGGCCGCGAAGAAGACCGAATCGAGGACGCTTCTCGTCTCTAAATTTTGTTTGGATCTGATAGAGGTTCAGTGGGAGCTTCTTATAAGACTTCACTTCATCACGGACGATACTAGTAATGACCTCTTCATGTGTAGCTCCTAGAGCAAAATCACGCTCATGACGGTCTTTCAGTCTCATTAGTTCTGGTCCGTAGCTGTACCATCTACCACTTTCCTGCCATAGTTCTGCTAGCTGAAGCGCTGGCATCATCATCTCCTGTGATCCGGCACGATTCATTTCTTCACGTACGATATTCTCAATTTTATGAAGTACTTTTTTCCCCAATGGCAGGAACGAATAGATACCTGCTGCATTCTGACGGATAAACCCTGCTCTTAAAAGAAGCTGATGACTTTTAACATCTGCATCTGCAGGCACTTCCCGCAATGTTGGTATAAACAACTGACTTTGTCTCATAATCTCTACTCCTCAAATAATCCCTAATTAGCCAAGAAAAATTTTCTGGATATCATTCCATGTTACAACTAGCATCAATAACATCAGGAACGCGAATCCGATAAAGTGCACCATACCCTCTTTTTGAGGATCGATCGGTTTTCCTCTTAACGCTTCAACTCCTAAGAAGAGAAGTCGTCCGCCATCGAGAGCAGGCAGTGGCAATAAGTTAAAAATTCCTAAGTTGATGCTCAGAATAGCCGCCCATTGTAAGAGCATATAAACACCAGCTTTTGCAGCCTGGTCTGTATATTCATAAATACCTAGCGGACCAGAAAGCTGATCGATGCCATGCTGGCCTGTCACCAGCTGGCCAAGTCCTGTAAAAATAGCCGTTGTCATAAACCACGTTTGTTTCGCACCGTATTGAAGAGAACCTGCAAACGAAGATTCAGTAAAAGGATGTGCTCCTATGAAGCCTTCGTTTTTATCTTCAGGCCCTTTTCTTGTACCGAGCGTTACAGGAACGACTCTTTCTTCACCGCCGCGGTTAATAGTAAACATCAGCTTTTCTCCAGGGTTCTGCTGAATAACAGAAACAAGTTCTTTCCAGTCATCCATCTTTTCTCCTTGAACAGCTATGATCTTATCCCCTTTTAATAACCCAGCTTTATCAGCTGCTGCTCCTTCTTGAAGTGTCCCTAGTCTAGATTCGTTCGTTGGAATACCTTGCATGAGAGAAAAGGCAACAAGGATGACAAACGCAAGCAAAAAGTTCATAGCAGGGCCAGCAAAAATAGCAAGTGTTCTCTGCATGATGGTCTTTGATCCGAACTGCCTATTATATGGCGCGATCTGCATCTCTTGATGGTCTGCCACAAAAAGTGCATCCTCTTTTACTTGATAAGTAGAAGAACCTGTATCTTCATTCTCAAAACCAGTTAAGTATAAATCTCGCTCTAAATCTGCTTTTTCAATGGTTATCGTTTTTTGTACGGGATATTTATCGCGATGATTAACAATGATTTTTTCAACTTCATTAGCATGATTAAAGATTAATCCAACTCTGTGACCTGCCTTAAGCTCGATGCCTTCAGGATCTTCACCAGCCATTCGGACAAATCCTCCAAGAGGCAATAGACGAATCGTATAGACCGTTTCCCCTTTTTTGAAGGCAAACACTTTCGGGCCGAATCCTATTGCAAACTCACGGCACAAGATACCAGCACGTTTTGCCAGCAAGAGATGTCCAAGTTCATGAAAGAAAATTAAAGCCCCTAAAATGATGATAATGGCTATCACAGTGTTCATTTCCATTACCTGCCTTTACTTAGTAGTGACTCCACATATTCCCGAGCCCTTTTATCTGTTTCTTGTATCGTCTCCAGATCAGGGTTACTGACATTTGACAATCGCTGCATTGCACGTTCGATCATATCTTCTATCTCCAAGAAATTAATATGACCATTTAAGAATAGTTCAACCGCTTTTTCATTCGCTGCATTTAGAACAGTTGGCATTAACCCACCTGCAATTCCTGCTTCAAATGCAAGTTTCAAGCACTTGAAACGGTCGTAATCCATTCTCTGAAAATGCAATTTTCCAACTTCCCATAAGTTTAACCTTTTCCCGTTTACTAATTCAAGTCTGTCGGGATAAGTAAGTGCATATTGAATAGGCACTCTCATATCAGGTTGTCCCAGATGAGCGATAATGCTTGTATCAACAAACTCTACCATAGAGTGTATGATACTTTCCTTATGTAAAATGACGTCTATTTTAGAATAATCAAAGGAAAATAACCAGTGAGCCTCAATGACTTCCAAGCCTTTATTCATCATCGTCGCGGAATCAATGGTAATCTTAGCCCCCATAGACCAGTTTGGATGGTTCAATGCTTCTTGAACGGTTACATGTTTTAATTCTTCACGTGTTTTGTCTCTGAAACTTCCACCAGAAGCTGTTAATATCAGCTTCTCTACACGGTTTGTGTCTTCCCCGTTCAAACATTGATAGATAGCAGAATGTTCAGAGTCTACGGGTAGTACCGTTACGTTATGTTCTTTCGCTTTTTCCATAACAAGATGTCCTGCTGTAACAAGTGTTTCTTTATTTGCTAAAGCAATGGTTTTCTTCGCTTCAATTGCTTTTAATGTAGGCAAAAGCCCCACACTGCCGATCACAGCGTTTACTACAACCGTTGAGCTGGTCGAGACAGCTGCCTCAATAAGCCCATCCATTCCGGAAACAATTTTTGTTGATGTATCTACTTTTGTCCGAAGCGTTTTAGCATCTTCTTCGTTTTGAACAGCACAAATTTCCGGCTTGAATTTTAGTATGATTTCTTCTGCAGCCTGAATGTTCTTGCCAACAGACATCGTACTTAGTTTAAATTGATCAGGGTGGGATGCAATTACGTCCAATGTTTGAACGCCAATCGAACCTGTCGCACCTAGTAAACTGACTAATTTCATCCTATACCTCCTAGCTTTAACCTAACAAATGAAGGACATGCAGCAACGGGAACACAAATAATGCACTATCGAGCCTATCAAGTATTCCACCATGGCCTGGAAGTAAAGTACCGGAGTCTTTTACATCATAGATTCTTTTGAATGCTGATTCAGCTAAGTCCCCAATCTGACCAAAAACACCGACTAATATAGAAACAATTAAAATATTTACTAAAGGCATTTCAACAAAATTAACTGTGTAACTGATTATTGCTACTAAAATACTAAAGAAAATGCCGCCTACAGCACCTTCTATCGTTTTATTTGGTGAGATGACTGGCCAAAGTTTGCGTTTCCCCATCGATTTGCCAACAAAATATGCTCCCGAATCGGTTGCCCAGATCATGAAAAGAATAAAGAATAATAGCTGTACACCATTTTCTAATATTCTCGTTTCTAGAAGATAATAAAAACCAAAACCTACATATATGGAACTAAATAATACAAAAGAGATATGGTTGTAATCCGTTTTATTCTTCTGTACGACAGTTACAACTAATAATAGAAGAACCGCAAGTATAATTGCATCTGTTTTACTAAAGGGATCAAGGCCTTTCATCCATTGTTCTGGCAATGCAATCAAGATGGCCAAAATCATACCGATTCCCCCGATGAATGTAAACTCCATTCCTTTCATCCGTAATAATTCATACATGCCGATTCCTGTGAGCAAAAGAATTAATAGTGAGAACGGCCAGCTTCCGTAAAGGGTAATCCCTATAAATAAAACCGCTGCGATTACACCTGTAATAATCCGTTGTTTCATAAGTCCTCCTTAATTATACACCGCCGTACCTTCTGCCTCGCTGGGCGAATTGTGATACAGCTTCTCTTAGATGCTCCTCAGAAAAATCAGGCCAAAACACTTCCGTGAACCAAAATTCAGAATAAGCAAGCTGCCATAGCATAAAGTTACTCAGTCTAACTTCACCACTCGTCCGAATTAACAGATCGGGATCACTAAGCCCTTGTGTCATCAAATAACTTTCAATTAAAGATTCATCGATCTGCGAAGGGTCTAGATTCCCCTTTTTAATTTCAGAAGCAATGGTTTTGACCGCACCTGTAATTTCATCCCTGCTGCCGTAATTCAGAGCAAAGTTTAAAATTAAACCAGTATTGTTTTCAGTTTTTTTAATTGCTTCATCAACCGCCTTGATTGTATGCATAGGCAAAAGTTCTTTTTTACCCATTATTCGCACTTGTACGTTCTCTTTAATCAAATCCGGAAGAAAAGTATTTAAAAACTCTCCTGGAAGCTTCATTAAGAAGTCTACTTCATCACGTGGCCGCTTCCAGTTCTCTGTTGAAAAGGCATAAAGAGTAAGCACATTAATTCCAATCTTGTTCGCTTCTTTAACAATCTTTCTAACAGTTTTCATACCTTCATGATGCCCTGCTATACGAGGCAGCGCTCTTTTTCTGGCCCATCGGCCGTTGCCGTCCATTATAATCGCCACATGAGAGGGAATATTACCTTCTAAAAGGGTATTATTTTCAGGGTTTTTCCTTTTAAAGAAAAGCTTGTCAAGCATGTATAAGCCTCCATCTTTCCAGACTTCATAAGAAATATCTGATGAACAGAAAAAACACGTACAGTTATTTCATTATGACTTACCACCCAAGCCTAGTTGTCTCATTCGCATTACAAGGTGATATTGTCTATTAAAAAAGCCCCCTTTATAGAGGGCTTTTTATATTTAATTGTACATGGAAAAGCTTTATACTTCCATGATTTCTTTTTCTTTATTCGAACTTACAGAATCAACTTCAGCCGTATATTTATCAGTAAGTTTTTGAACGTCATCGTTGTAACGGCGAAGTTCATCTTCTGTGATCTCAGCTTCTTTTTCAAGCTTCTTTAAATCATCATTTGCATCACGACGGATGTTACGAAGAGCTACTTTTGCTTCTTCTGCAAACTTTTTAACTAGTTTAACAAGTTCTTTTCTGCGTTCTTCAGTAAGAGCCGGAATCGCAATACGGATAACTTGACCATCGTTTGAAGGAGTTAGACCAAGGTCAGACTTCAGAATCGCTTTCTCAATATCAGCCATAGCTGATTTATCATAAGGCTGGATAACCAAAAGACGCGCTTCAGGCGTTGTTACTCCTGCGAGCTGATTGATTGGAGTTGGTGTGCCGTAATACTCAACCTGCACTCTATCTAAAAGAGAAGGGTTTGCTCTTCCCGCACGAAGCGTACTATATTCTCTTCTTAACGCTCCGATTGCTTTTTGCATTTTTTCTTCTGCTTGAGTTAAAACTTCTTTTGCCATTAGTTTTTCCCCCTTATAACAGTTCCAATTTTTTCACCAGCTACTGCCCGTTTGATGTTTCCTTCTTCCATAATTGAGAAAACAACTAACGGAATATCATTGTCCATACATAAAGATGAAGCGGTAGTATCCATAACTGCCAGACCATCCTTTAAAAGGTCGAGATAAGATAATGTTGTATATTTAACCGCATTCTCGTCTAGTTTAGGATCTGCTGAATAAACGCCGTCAACATTATTTTTAGCCATTAAGATTACTTCTGCTTCGATTTCTGCTGCTCTTAATGCAGCTGTAGTATCTGTAGAGAAATACGGATTACCCGTTCCTGCTGCAAATATCACAACACGCTTTTTTTCAAGGTGACGAATGGCTTTTCTTCTGATATAAGGTTCTGCAACCTGACGCATTTCTATAGATGTTTGTACTCTTGTTTGAACCCCGATGTTTTCAAGACTGTCTTGAAGAGCTAATGAATTCATAACAGTAGCAAGCATACCCATGTAGTCCGCTGAGGCACGGTCCATACCCATCTCACTACCTGTTTTACCGCGCCATAGGTTTCCACCGCCTACTACAACTGCAACTTCTACGTCTAATTCAACAATTTCTTTCACTTGCTCAGCTATAGATTGAACAATTTTCGGATCGATTCCGGAAGTCTGTTCACCTGCTAAAGCTTCTCCACTTAATTTCAAGACGACTCGTTTATATTTTGAAGTAGTCATTTGTCCCTCCATCACCAAAAAAAATGTATTTACCTGGTCTTTAATTAACGCTGTTTTCGTAATCTTTGTTGCTCTTGAGTTTGGTTGATTTCCGTTTCAGGATGCTCGCTTTCCGCGGGGCGTGCGGTGAGCCGACTTGGCGCTTTGCACCTACAGTGTCTCACCTGTCCCGCTGCTCCCGCAGGAGTCTCGCACCTTACCCTACAATCAACCTGTCAATGACGAGAAGTAACAAAATGACCCAAAAGCAACAATGTTTTAGATAAGAGCCTTAAAGAATCCAAAGTTATATCTGTAAAAAAAGAGGAACACAACGTGCTCCCCCTCTTATTTCTGTGCTTACTTTTTCACTTGAGACATAACTTCTTCAGCGAAGTTGTCTTCACGCTTTTCAAGACCTTCTCCAACTTCAAAACGAATGAAGGCTTTAACAGTAGCACCTTTGGAAGCTACATATTTACCTACTTTTTGGTCTGGATCTTTAATGAAAGATTGGTCGTTCAAGCAAATATCTTCGAAGTATTTGCCAAGACGCCCTTCTACCATTTTCGCTACGATGTTTTCAGGCTTTCCTTCGTTAAGTGCTTGTTCAGTTAACACTTTACGCTCACGAGCAACTTCTTCTTCACTTACTTCGTCACGAGAGATATATTTAGGGTTTACAGCAGCAACGTGCATGGAAACATCCTTAGCAACTTCTTCTTCAGTTGTTCCTTCAACAACTGAAAGAACACCAATTCTCCCACCCATGTGAAGGTATGCTCCGAAAGCAGCGTTCTCGTCTTTTTGCAAGATTTCGAAACGGCGAAGAGTAAGTTTTTCTCCAATTTTTGCGATTGCAGCGTTGATGTAGTCATTAACTGTAGTACCGTTGAAGTCAGAAGCTAATGCATCTTCTACAGAAGCTGGCTCAGTAGCAAGCAGGTGGTTACCTAGCTCAGCGATCAAGTTCTTGAAGTTTTCGTTTTTCGCAACGAAATCTGTTTCAGAGTTCACTTCAAGGATGATTGCTTTGTTTCCGTCAACGATTACAGAAGTTAGACCTTCAGCAGCGATACGGTCAGCTTTTTTAGCAGCCTTAGCGATACCTTTTTCACGAAGGTAATCGATTGCCGCCTCCATATTTCCATCTGTTTCAGTTAATGCTTTCTTACAATCCATCATACCTGCGCCAGTTTTCTCACGCAATTCTTTAACCATTTGTGCTGTAATTGCCATGTGTTTTGCCTCCTTATGTGATATGTAGAGTTTTTACATAAAAAAGGTGATAAAGGGTCATCCCCTCTACCACCCTTGAGCATTCCATTTAATTAATTAAGCAGTAGTTTCTTCTTCAGCAGCTTCTGCTACTTCTTCTCCGCCTTGGTTAGCTTCGATGATCGCATCTGCCATCTTACCAGTTAGAAGTTTAACTGCACGGATTGCATCATCGTTACCAGGGATAACGTGATCAACTTCATCCGGGTCACAGTTTGTATCAACGATAGCAATGATCGGAATGTTTAATTTACGAGCTTCAGCAATCGCAATGCGCTCTTTACGAGGATCAACTACGAACAATGCATCTGGAAGCTTGTTCATGTCTTTAATTCCGCCTAGGAACTTTTCAAGACGCTCCATTTCCTTTTTAAGAAGGATTACTTCTTTCTTAGGAAGAACTTCGAAAGTACCGTCTTCTTGCATTTTTTCAAGATCTTTCAAGCGGTTGATACGCTTGCGGATCGTACCGAAGTTTGTTAATGTTCCACCTAACCAGCGTTGGTTGATGTAGTACATGTCTGAACGTTCAGCTTCTTCTTTTACAGAATCTTGAGCTTGTTTCTTTGTTCCAACGAAAAGGATCTTTCCGCCGTCAGCTGCGATGTTACGCATAACATTGTAGCATTCTTCAACTTTCTTTACCGTCTTTTGAAGATCGATAATGTAGATACCGTTTCTTTCTGTGAAAATGTAACGAGACATCTTCGGATTCCAACGGCGAGTCTGATGACCAAAGTGTACACCAGCTTCTAACAATTGTTTCATTGAAATTACTGCCATAATGGCACCTCCTAGGTTTTTTTCCTCCGTTTGTTTCACCTTTAAGCAATAACTGTCTAAGCAGCACCACATTGCTCAAATCCACAAACGTGTGTGATTAACACCGAGAAATAATATAACATATTTCGCGCAATTTCTGCAAGTCCTTTTGAGCGTTATGCATAAAATTTTAACAGCAATTCAATTTCGCCTTTTCCTCGGTCAAGCTTCTTTGCGATTTCTTCAGCATTATACCCTTCTCGTGCTAATAATAACACTTTATTTCTCTCAGGATGGTTATCGTGTTGAAATTGCGCTGATGAATCTGTTTTGACTTGTTCCGATTGTACTTCAGATGAAGTTGATACATTGGTTGAACGAGCTTCTTTGCTATATTGCAAAATTATTTCTTGCAAGCGCGCATTCTCTTCTTTCATCTCTTGCGCGAACAGCTCAAGAAGCTCTGCAAGATCTTCCGTCGAATCTAACTGATTGGTCTTACCCTGCTGATCAAGTTTTTTCCATAGAATAAATATCAAATAAAAACAAATGACATTTGATAGTAAACTTAGTAAGATCATACTGTCCACAGCGTTCCCCTATCCTGAATAATCAATTTTCTTTCCTTTATAAGGATGCTTTGCATCTTTTATGGTTTTTTCATCCTGAATATTTGTATGTATATAACTCTTATCCGTTTGTTGTTTTCGGGTAACACTTTTTGTTTCAATCAGATGTTGTTTACGAATTTCTTCTGTTTTATGTTCTTGCTGCAATACTCCTCTATTCGATATTTCAATGGAAGACTTAGCAGCATCCATTGTTCTTGGGATCGCCACTTGCAGTTCGATTAATTTTAAACTCAGGAAATTCACATCCCTTTTTAGAGTGAATGAATAATGATTTCTTTTTCTTCCATTGAAACTCTTGCAGAAGAATAAGGAGATTGGACTTTTCGTTTATATTTTCCAATGCCGATCTCAACATTTGGGTGAAGTGTACCTTTTATCGTAACTGCAGTCCTCAATTGATTTCGGTCCCTCATTTTTTCTTTTTCCTTATAAAGTACAGTCAATTGAGAGGTAGATTGGTTAATTGTATTGACAATTTTCATAATTGTTAATTGTTCCATCTTCCTTTGTTCCATCACAGCCTTTAGTTGCTGAAGTTTCTCAAGATTCTGCTGCAGTTCTATGATCTTTTGTTCATCTTCAAAACTTACTTTTTGATCGTTATCTTTTCCCTTTATATATATCAACGTTTTTGAGTACGTTTCATTGCCAATTTCATAAGCAGCAATCTCATTTCCGGCGATACATGTGCCACCTGCTATATTTCCATTGCTGCTTAAGCAAGTAATATTCTGTCCAGCTTCACAATAACTATGGAGGATGGTTTGTACAACTTCAATATTTTCGCCAGCAAAAACTTTTCCTTGATTGATGTATAATGAAGTGAAATTTCCGTCACAGCGAATCGAACCCTTACCTTGTCCAAGAACACCTCCACCAATAATAACATTGCCTTGTGAAATGATCTCCGCAGCTTCTACAACACCTTCTATTCGTACATCACCTTTTGCTTGAATCTTAAAACCTGAAGGAACATCACCTGTTATATGTACATTACCGACAAAATCGATATGTCCCGTTTTTAACGATACGTCCCCTTGAACTTTAAAGACAGGATAAATATTTACACAGTTCTTTTTATAAGTAACTTCACCGCTTGTTGTAGCATATACGCATAAATCATCTTTATCAAATACTGTATTTTGACCATTTTGAATAGAAATATCTTTGCCTTTTTGGGCTGGTATGGTATCACCAAAAACTGTTATACCTGGTATGCCGTCAGTTGCTAGTGTTTTTCTCGCTACAAGCTCACCAGCAGTAGCTGTAGGAATTATGAACAAACGTTTGAGATCGATTTTTTCATGATCCTCTGTATGAGAATGCCTCTCTGATAAACAAGAAGGAATTAATTGAGCCGCCTCGCCAATCGTCGGCAGCTTGCCAATTGCTATTTCGGCCGGAAAAAGGAAGGTGTCCAAATTTTCAACAACTTCTTTTAATACCTCGTGTCGTATACCATGTCTAATACCTTTAGACTCAATCCAAGCTGTTAAAGATAGAAGGCTTCTCTGTTCTGAAGGTATTTCTATATCTTCTTTTTTAAACAGCAAAGCACGCATATCACTTTCTTCCACCTTAATACTGAACCATTGATCCATAAACTCTACCCCTTACATATAACGTTGTAGAACCTGCCGAATTCTAAATAATGCTTTGGAGTGTATCTGAGATATTCTTGATGTGGATAAACCAAGCACTTGTCCAATTTCAGTCAATGTTAATTCTTCAAAATAAAACAAACTGACAACAAGCTGTTCTTTTTCTGATAATTCTTTGATCACAAGTGCCAGTTCACCATGAAGCTCTTCTTGCAGCAAACTATTTTCAGGAGTGATTGCCTTTTTATCTTCAATCGTATAACTGACTTTTTCACGGCTTTCAGTTTCCTTATTCTCCTCATCAATGGATAGTACATTCGCCAGAAAGCTTTCGGACATCACGGTTGTCACTTCATTTTCTGAGTACCCTAATTCTTCTGCGACTTCTTTTGCACTTACAGATCGTAAATTTTCTTGTTCAAGCTTTTCAATGGCTGCTTCTACTTTTTTTGTTTTTTCTCTCAGGCTCCGTGGCAGCCAATCTTCTCTTCGCAGCCCGTCCAAAATAGCTCCGCGAATTCGGAATGAAGCATAAGTATCAAACTTTAGATCTCGTTCTGGTTCAAATTTTTTTAGTGCATCATACAAGCCCAACATCCCGAGTGATCGGAGTTCATCTTTATTGACGCTTTTAGGCAGTCCAACAGATATACGTTGTACATGGTAATTAACAAGAGGCAAATAAGCACGAAGCAGTTCATCACCAGCTTCTCGATCACGACTCGTGTTCCATTTATCCCAGCAAGTTTGTTCTTCTACTAAAGATGGCTCCGTCATGGTAATCCTCCTCGTTTATTTATCGATTCTGTTTTTAAATTACTTTTATTCCCGCATTCACCGTTTTAATGGTTAATGAAGAGTTATAAGGGTCAAATTCAATCGTTCTTCCGCTAGAACCTCCAACGTCGCTTGACACGAGAGGTATACCAAGAGACAATAGCTGTTTTTTTACAGATTCAACATTCCTGGGTCCGATTCGCATCATTTCATTTCCGGAAGTAAACTGAAACATTTGAGCTCCACCTGCAATCTTTGCTTTTAATGCTTTCAAGTCTGCACCCTTCTTGACAAGGATTTTATACAGAGTTTGTATTGCAGTATCCGCATATTTACCTTCGTTCAATGTAGGTGCCTTTGACAGTGATGAATCTGGCAGCATAACATGAGCTAACCCAGCAATTTTTTTTGTCTGGTCGTATATAATTACTCCCACACATGAACCAAGACCTGTTGTTCGTATTGTGTCAGGAGGGGATACAGTATTAATGTCAGCTATCCCCACTTTTATGATTTCACTCATCCAATGGAACTCCTAGTGCATGAAAAATTTTTGCGTATGAATCCGGATCTGGCAGCAAGAAAAAGTGTCCTTTAACATTGTCATGCTTTTCAATATCTGTAAAAGCTGTATCAATAACGATGGCATAATCACTTACAGTCGATATTTCGAATAATCCGAAGCTTAGAATAGCCCCAGCCATGTCAATACTTGTTGCAGGAACAGAAGGCTGCAAGTTTAGACCGGTGAAATTAGAGAACGAAGTAAGATAGGATCCAGAGAGAATATTTCCGACTTCCTGCAATGCAGAAAGAGAGATTGCTGAATCGTTCTCATTGATCAGTTGTACAGCCTGTCCTCCAAGCAGGTCTTCCAATAAACGCTCAGCTTGTTCGATCGGAAGCATAAAGAACATACACCCAGGGGCATCCCCTAGAATTCTCAGAAAAACAGAGGCTACAACATTCTCTGCTCCCCCGATCATCTCAGAAATTTCTTCAAAAGAGATGATATTTACAGAAGGTACACTCATATCCACTGCTTTGTTTAACATCGTAGATAAGGCAGTTGCAGCATGTCCCGCTCCGATGTTTCCGATCTCACGTAAAATATCCAGATGGATCGGCTGTATCTTTTTAAAATCCATCGTTTAAATGGTCTCCTTGGCATGCTGTACGTCAAGCTTTTCTGGATTTAAAACTTTAACAAGATCTAAAAGAATCAAAAGCCTCTTCTGAATCTTTGCAACTCCTTGGATATATTCAGCGTCAATACCTCCAACAACTTCAGGCGGTGGTTCAATCGCATCCTTATCTAGATCCATTACGTCATTTGCTGCATCAACGATTAAACCAGCCTCTATTGCTCCTACAGAGACAATGATAATTCGAGTGGTGTCTGTATAATCGTTCGATTCTATTTCAAATCTTGAGCGGAGATCTATAATCGGAGTTACGACACCTCGCAGATTGATAACTCCTTTTACAAAATTCACTGTTCGGGGAATTCTAGTTATATGCTGCATTCTCTCTATTGATTTTACGTGCTGAACAGGTAGGGCATATTCTTCATCTTTTAATTGAAATATGATTACTTTTTCTTCGTTCGTCATCCCGATTAACCACCTTTTATTTAATTAGAGCATTACAATCCAAAATTAAAGCTACTTGTCCATCTCCTAAGATCGTTGCACCAGAGATCGCAAATACAGAAGTTAAGTATTGGCCGAGTGATTTCAGAACAATTTCTTGCTGCCCGATAAATGAATCTACAG
Source organism: Fictibacillus barbaricus (assembly GCF_014635025.1). Classification (GTDB taxonomy): domain Bacteria; phylum Bacillota; class Bacilli; order Bacillales; family Fictibacillaceae; genus Fictibacillus; species Fictibacillus barbaricus. Next base: position 419,181 of record NZ_BMCE01000002.1, read on the forward strand.
CTAAAGCGGCCATCTTGTCTCCTTTTCTTACGACTACTACAGGTACATGCTGATTTGATTCTGCTGTCACTGGTACTTCGAAAATTTCTTTCAAATTAACCAGCGGGACTACTCTTCCACGAAAATCAATTACTTTTTGATTATGGGCTGATAAGATGTCTTCTTTTTTAATAATGGCCGTTTCAATAATCGACGATAAAGGAATTGCATATTTTTCATTCTGTATTTCAACGAGCATGACAGACATGATTGATAATGTTAAAGGAAGCTGGATGGAGAAGATCGTCCCAAAACCAGCAGTGGAATCTACATAGATCGATCCTCCTAGAGACTCGATCTTGTTTTTCACTACGTCTAGACCTACACCTCGTCCTGAGATATCAGAGATCACTTCGGCAGTAGAGAAACCGGAAGCGAATAACAATTCAAAACACTGTTTATCGGTCAAATTTTCAGACATTTCTTTTGAGATGATCCCATTTTCAAGTGCCTTTTTAACGACTCTCTGTTTATTGATTCCAGAACCGTCATCTTCAATATCAATAAATACGTGATTTCCGCTGTGATAGGCTCTTAAATAGATCGTTCCAGTCTCATTTTTTCCGGCACTTGCCCTTGCCGAAGGTGCTTCAATACCATGGTCTATTGAATTTCTAAGCAAATGTACAAGAGGATCTCCAATCTCATCGATGACTGTCCGATCTAGTTCGGTTTCTGCGCCAACGATCTCCAAGTTCACTTTTTTCCCTAAATCTTTTGCAAGCCCTCTAACCATTCGCGGGAAACGGTTAAATACTTGTTCAACAGGTACCATACGCATGGTTAAGATAATATTTTGCAGATCACCAGAAACACGGGACATGCGCTCAACCGTTTCATTTAGTTCTGAGCTTCTTATGGATTTCGAAATCTCTTCAAGACGTCCACGGTCTATAACTAACTCTTCAAATAGATTCATAAGCTGATCGAGTCTTTCAATATTAACTCGAATGGTTTTTCCTGAAGATGAAGTGGTAGAAGCTTTCTGTGAATCATCCTTTTCGGTTCCATTGCTTTCTGTTTGTTCAGAATTCAGATTCGTTTCGTCTTGTGTAGAAGCATCTATTCTATCAGCATCAATCTCTGAAACATCTACAACGTCTACTTCAGATACTTTTAAAATACGTTCTTTTACATCATTTGCCGATTCTTTTGTAAGGATAGATAACTTGAAATTTGTTTCAAAATGCTCTGACTCGAGCATTTCAACAGATGGCATTGTTTTAATAATTTCTCCGATCTGCTCTACTACTTCAAAGACCATATATACCCTGGCAGCTTTTAAGATACAATCTTCACGCAAAGAGATTGATAATTCAAAAGCTTGAAAACCTTGCTCTTTTGATTGAAGAATGATCTGTCTTTCATATTGATCATAGATTTGTATATTCTCTGAATGACTTTTCGCTTGACCCTTAGAGAAATTTGAGGTGTCACCCTTTTCCAGGGCCTCTAATTCCTTTACAGTACTGGAGACATCGCGCTTTCCAGTTCCTCCTTCTGAAATCTCTACTACCATTGCTTCTAAGTGATCTAGAGATCCGAAGAGAACGTCAAGCACTTGGGGTGTTACCACAATCTTCTTATTTCGAATTGCATCAAGTACATTTTCCATACAATGTGTTAGGCTCGCTAAATCTTCATAACCCATTGTTGCTGACATTCCTTTTAATGTATGAGCAGAACGAAATATTTCATTTACGATCGACAGTTCCTCTGGTGATTTCTCAAGCAGCAGCACTTGTTCATTAATAGCTTGTAAATGTTCTTTGCTTTCATCAATGAATATGTCAAGATATTGTGTCATTTCCATCGTAAAACTCCTCCTAATTTACAAATAGTTCTGAATCGTTCCCGCAATAGATTCTAGATGTACGACTTCATCTACTTTTTTTGTAAGAACTGCCGCCTTTGGCATCCCATAAACGATGCATGATTCCTCAGCTTCTGTGATTACGATGGTTTCTGCAGATTCTTTTAGGTCTATGATGCCAAGAGTTCCATCTGAACCCATCCCGGTCATAATCACGGCAATCTTTTGATAGTTTTTAAGTTTTGCAGCTGAGCTAAAAAGTACATTTACTGCCGGTCTATGACCTCCGATTGGACGTTCTTTATCTAATGTAATAATGGGTCGTCCCATTTTTTCATTAAGGCGCAGATGGTAACCTCCAGGGGCTATGTATACCGTTCCGTTTTCGAGAGGTTCCTTATGCTCAGCTTCCTTGACTCGAACTCTGGATAGGGAATCTAGCCTGTTAGCTAAAGATTTGGTAAATCCTGCTGGCATATGCTGAACTACAACGACCGGAACATGAAGATCTGCCGGAAGCTTTGTAATTACTTCTTGTAAAGCACGGGGACCGCCCGTAGAAGTTCCTATCAAAACGAGTTTTGATAGATTATTGCTTCGTATGGGTTCTAGTTTCACTTTCAGATCTTGCTTCTCACAGCTACCTTTCAAAGATGTAATTTTTGCTTTTGAAGATGCGATCACTTTTTCAATCAATAACTTTTTCACTTTATGCAGATCAAGAGAAATAGCACCAGATGGTTTAGCAATAACGTCGATCGCTCCTGCCTCCATTGCAAGAATAGTGTTTTCAGCACCTGCCTTTGTTGTACTTGAAAGCATAATGATCGGAACCGGATAGCTGTTCATGATCCCTCGTACTGCTTCAATTCCGTTTAAAACAGGCATCTCAACATCCATTGTTACAACATCAGGCTTTAATCTGATCGTCTTTTCTATGGCTTCTTGCCCATTTCTTGCAGTATCCAAAACGGTAATCCTCGGGTCTTCACTCAAAAAATCTTTAATCAGTTTCCTCATGAAGGCAGAATCATCTACAATAAGGACTGAAATTGGTTTCATAACAGCATCTACCTTTCAATAAATAATGACTTTAACCTGCTGATAAAAGATTTGTAGGATGCTTTTTGTTCTCTCGAAACTCCAGCGTAGTTTTGAGCTAGAGTAAATACTGCCTTTGATGCGAGAGATGATGGTTTACGTAATATGAAAGGGACTTGTTTTTTGACGGATTCTAATACGGTTTGATCCAAAGGGATCTTCCCCAGGCAAACAAGTTCTTTATCCAAGAATTGCTTACATACATTCTTAAGCTTTTCATACGTTTCCTGGCTTTCCCTCTCATTTTCATACCGGTTAACAGCAAGGTAAAACGGTATACTTTTATCTTTTAAATGAATGAACTTCATCATGGAATACGCATCTGTAAGAGAGGTGATCTCTGGTGTTGCTATAACTAAGACCTCGTGACTTGACAATACAAATTTAAGTGCCGCTTCTGTTGCACCTGCTCCCATATCCAAAAAGATAAAATCATAAAATTTTTCAAGTTCTTGAAGCTGTTTCATAAAATGATTCAACATCTCATCTGTGATTAGAGCAAGTGAGCCAAAGTTTCTTCCCCCTGAGATGGTATGAAGACCATCCTTACCTTCTTCAATGATCTCCCAAACAGAAAGCTGGTTCTCAAGCATGTCCATGATATGCTTCTGTGACCTTCTTCCAAGGATTAAATCCACGTTTCCCATTCCAACATCCAGATCCATTACAAGGACTCTTTTCCCCATCTGTATTAAAGACAAGGCTAAGTTGACTGTAATATTCGTTTTGCCAACACCGCCTTTACCACTTACAACTGAAATCACTCTTACACCTTCGGGAGTACCAGACAACTGATTACGAAGACTAATAGCTTGATCAAACATGTACGGACTTTTCCTTCAAAACCATGTGGATCAGTTCCTCGGCTTGTGCTTCAAACATATCATCAGGAACATTTTGACCATTTGTCACATAGCCAATAGGAACCTTGTTCGAAATGGCCAGGTTTAAAATAGCTCCTAAAGTCTTCGTCTCATCCTTTTTAGTAAAAATCACCTTATGTACAGGCAGATTCTTAAACTGATTAAAAATTGTTTCCATGTCTTTATACTTGGATGTTAGCGACAATACCAGGTAATTTTTCATATTGTTATCAAAATCAACAATCCGCTGAAGTTCTTCTATATAAAAGCGATTTAAAAAATTTCTGCCGGCCGAATCAACAAGAACAAGATCATAATCTTTGAACTTCTCTTTTGCTTTTTGGAAATCGTCTGCGGTATAAGCTACCTCACATGGAATGTTTAATATTTCTGCATATGTTTTTAGCTGGTCGATCGCGGCTATCCTGTAAGTATCTGTTGTGATAAACGCTACTCTCTTACCATCCTTTAATACAGCTTTCGCGCCAATTTTTGCAATGGTTGTTGTCTTGCCTACCCCTGTAGGGCCTATTAAATTTAAATACTTTGTCTCATAATGAAAGCCGCCGAACTCACTCTTCTTCATACGAGCACTAAGCCAGTTGCTGATCCATTCGTTCCAGTCATAATGCTTAGCATCTTCTTCATCAAGCCCTTGATACTTGCTGGAAAGAGCGGAAACAAGTTCTTCAAGTATCACTGGATCCAGCTCTTGGTGAGTTAAGAACGCCTTCCATTCTTCAACTACAGCGGGCAGTGGTTCCGAATGTTTAGTTTGAATCGTAAGTGTTTGAACCATCTTCTTAAGCTGCCGTATCTCCTGAGTCAATTCTACATCTGGGACTGTTACGGGCTGCGAGTCATTTGTAATGATTTTTGTTTGCTTGCTTGCTTGCGCCTCATACTCTATGTCTTGATCTAATCCAGCAAAGACCTCAACATTTTTTTTTGTAAAAAAACCAAAAACCCCTCCGACCTGAACTTCTCTAGTATTCAGGATGACCGCCCCGCTGCCAAGATCAGCTCTTACCAGTTTCATTGCATCCGGCAGGCTTTTAGCCGTATACTTCTTCACTTTCATCAGATGTTCACCACCCCAACACTTTTTACTTCTAGCTCAGGTTCCAGCTCGTTATAAGACAATACGGCAACATCAGGAAGGTATCTCTCAATGAGCTGGCGCACGTACATTCTTACTGCTGGAGAACACAATATAACGACAGACTGATCGAAACTTCTGCCTGATTCTAGTTCTCTAGTAATGCTGTCAAAAATGACCTGAGAATCATGTGGATCAAGCGATAGATAATTGCCGTGCTCTGTTTGCTGAACAGAATCTGCTATTCTCTTCTCTACCGAACCACCTAGTGTGATTACATGCAACGGTTCATTTTCAGTTGTGTAGCTTTTAGAAATTTGGCGTGATAGACCTTGTCTGACATATTCTGTTAATAAGTCCGTATCTTTAGTCATCTTTGCAAAGTCCGCTAACGTTTCAAAAATAACTGCTAAGTTGCGAATTGAAATTCGCTCTCTTAATAGTTTGGATAATACCTTTTGAACTTCACCAATGGTCAGGGCATCTGGAGTTACTTCTTCAACAATTGCCGGATACGATTCTTTTAAGTGATCCACAAGTTGTTTAGTCTCTTGTCGTCCGATCAACTCGTGAGCGTGCTTTTTGATCACTTCTGTTAGATGAGTGGAAACGACTGAAGGCGGGTCAACGACCGTATATCCCGAGTACTCTGCCCGTTCTTTCATCTCTTCTCCAATCCAGATGGCAGGAAGGCCGAATGCAGGCTCCATCGTTTCAATTCCTTGTACTTCTTCATCCTCAATCCCAGGGCTCATCGCTAAGTAATGATCTAGCAGCAACTCGCCTTTTGCGACTTGGCTTCCTTTGATTTTGATCCTATATTCATTAGGCTGCAGTTGGATATTGTCCCGAATCCTCACAACTGGCACGATCATCCCAAGTTCTAAAGCTAGCTGCCTCCTGATCATAACGATTCTGTCTAACAGATCTCCGCCTTGTGAGGTGTCTGCTAATGGGATGAGACTGTATCCAAACTCGAACTCTATAGGATCAATCTGCAATAAATTAACTACAGATTCAGGGCTTTTCAGCTGTTCTGTTTGAATATCTTCTTCCACCACTTCTTCTTTTTCTTTTTGTTCACGTTCTGCTTTTAATAGCAGATAACCACCTGCTGCAAGCAGACCGCCGACAGTAAGCGTAAAAAAGTCATTGATCGGTGTAAACAGTCCTAGCATGATAATTGTTCCGCCTGCTACAAAAAGCATGATCGGATAAGCGAGCAACTGCTTGCTAATATCAAAACCAAGGTTTCCTTCTGAAGCCGCCCTTGTCACAATAATCCCTGTTGCCGTTGATATGATTAACGCTGGTATCTGGGACACTAGTCCATCACCGACAGTCATTCTTGTAAACAATTCAGCACTTTCACCAAAACTTAGACCCATTTGCAGCATTCCAATAATAATTCCAAAAAGCATATTGATCAGAACGATGATAATACCTGCAATCGCATCTCCTTTAACGAATTTACTCGCACCATCCATCGCTCCATAGAAATCGGCCTCACGTTCAATCGTTTCACGTCTTTCTTTCGCTTCCCGATCTGAAATCATTCCCGCATTTAGATCTGCATCAATACTCATCTGCTTACCAGGCATCGCATCAAGCGTGAATCTTGCTGCAACCTCTGAAACACGTTCAGATCCTTTTGTGATTACTATAAATTGAATGATGATCAGAATAAAAAACACAACAATTCCAACAAGAATATTTCCGCCAACTACAAATTCACCGAATGTATGTACAACGTTTCCGGCGTCACCCGTTGAAAGGATGCTCCTTGTTGTAGAAACGTTTAGACCAAGTCTGAAAAGCGTCACTAACAAAAGTAAGGATGGAAATATAGAGAATTGGAGAGGCTGTGTTGTATTCATGGCAATCAATATGATTAAAAGCGCCAGAGATATATTGGTAATGATTAAGAAGTCCAACATAAACGTTGGAAGCGGTATGACGAGCATGGCGATAATTAAAATTACACCTGCTAAAACACTTATGTCTCTAGCTTTCATCTGTAAACTCTCCTATTCATTCCTTACACTTTTTTCCTTATGCGATATACAAAGGCTAGTATTTCCGCCACGGCTTTAAAAAGATCCTCTGGAATCACTTGCCCAATATCAACTCGAGCATATAACGTTCTGGCTAAAGGTTTGTTCTCGACCATCGCTATCTCATGCTCTTTCGCTATCTCTTTGATTTTTTGAGCGATCAAGTCTACTCCCTTTGCAACAACGACTGGTGCATCCATACTTCCGTCATCATACTTTAAGCAAATTGCATAGTGCGTTGGATTTGTAATGATGACATCCGCCTTTGGGACTTCCTGCATCATCCGCCTCATAGCCATTTGTCTTTGCTTCTCCTTGATCTTTCCTTTGATCTTTGGATCACCTTCGGATTTTTTGTATTCGTCTTTAATATCTTGTTTGGACATTCTGATATTTTTTTCAAAATCATATTTTTGGTACATAAAATCGAGAAACGCAAGAAACAGTAAAACAAGTGATGCTGCAAAACCCATCTTAATTGCAAGCCCCCCGAATACAGGTAGGGAGGATTCAATGCTCACAAGACTCATCCTTAAGTAAACATCCCGCTCCATCCAAAGAACATAGAACGTTACTCCGCCGATCAATAAGATCTTCAGCAAAGATTTTGTCAGCTCTACAAGCGCACGAACCGAATAGATCCGTTTGAAGCCTGATAGAGGGTTGATTCTCTCTAATTTCATCTGTATGGCTTCGGTCGATAAAAGAAATCCAACTTGCAGATAGTTCCCTAGCACACCTGCTGCCATAGCTGAGATCATTACTGGAGCTAAAATGATCGCTACCTCCATCGACAGTTCCCATAAAAGCTTTGGAATGCTCGTTTCTGTCACATCATATAAAAGCTTCTTATCCAGACTGTGAGTGAAAAGATGGAGCAGGCGTTCGCCCATCCAGCTTCCCATGAACGCTAAAAACATGACGGAAACAAACAAAACGATGGCCGCATTAATATCAGCACTTTTGGCTACTTGCCCTTTTTTACGACTTTCCTGTCTTTTTTTAGGGGTAGCCTTTTCTGTTTTTTCCTGAGAAAAGTATTGTAGGTTAATTGGGTATTCCATCAAATTAAGCAGCCCCTAACAGTTCCAACAAATTAACCATGCTGTCTCGCATCTGATCGACCAGCAACTGAATGGATACGAAGAATGCAGGCATCACGACTAAAAATAATACAAGAGCGATCAAAATCTTGAGTGGCAGTCCAATAACAAAGATGTTCATCTGGGGAACTGTTCTGGCAACAATACCTAATGCCAAATCTGCTAAAAATAAGGTGCCAACTATAGGAATAGCCATCTGTAATGCAACTAAGAACATTCCTGAAAAAACACTGATCACAAACTTAGTCATGCTTCCGTTTCCGAAGTTCGCTATGGCCGAATCAAGCGGCAGAAACTTATAACTATAAAAGATACCGTCTAAAAGCATATGATGGGCGTCTGTTGCAAGTAAAAAAAGTACGGCAAAGGTATAAAGATATCTCCCCATTAACGGGGTCTGAATACCAGTCTGCGGATCAAAAACGTTTGCAATTGCAAAACCCATCTGTAGATCAATGAATCCACCTGCCACTTGAATAGCATAAAAAACGATAGCTGCAATAAAACCGATTGAAAGTCCAATCATTGCTTCCTTTATGATCAGGATCAAAAATGAACTGTTGACCGGGACTGGATCAGGGTTAATTGCATATAGCATGATCCAGGATAAGAACAAGGCAAGGCCAATCTTATGGATCACTGGTAAATTTTTATTGGAAAACACAGGAATTGTTAAGAAAAATGCCGATACTCTTGTAAGGATTAATATAAAAGCAGGGAAAACCGCTAAATCTATCATTTTACAATCCTATGTATGTGTGTAAATTTTGAAAAATATTAGATGTGAATCCCAATATTTGGGATAGCATCCATGGTCCGAAAAAACTAGGCCGACTAATACCGCCACGATCTTTGGAATGAACGCGAGTGTCTGTTCTTGAATCTGTGTGGTAGCTTGAAAAATACTGACAATCAAACCTACAACCAGCGCTAACGCCAATAACGGTCCGCATAATAGCAGGGTCATGTATACCCCTTTCTCAGCTAATGACACAACGAATTGAGAATCCATATCTACACCTGCCCTAGTAGCTTAATAGCAATGATTTGACGATAAGGTACCAGCCATCAACTAGTACGAATAATAAAATCTTAAATGGCAGTGATATCATAACAGGCGGCAGCATCATCATACCCATTGCCATTAATATAGAAGCTACGACCATATCAATGATTAGAAAGGGTACAAAGATCATAAAACCGATTTGAAATGCCGTCTTGAGTTCACTGATTGCAAATGCCGGTACTAATGTTGTTAAAGGTATATCTTTTATACTTTCTGGCTTCTTGGCACCTGAATATTCCATAAAGAGCATAAGATCTTTCTGCCTTGTATGTTTTGCCATAAATTCTTTAATCGGAAGACTTCCTTTATCAAATGCTTCCTCTTGAGAGATCTCACCCTTAACGAGCGGTTGAACAGCTTCTTTATTTACTTCATGCAGGACCGGTGCCATAATAAAAAAGGTTAAGAACAAGGCAATTCCGATAAGTACTTGATTCGGCGGCATCTGTTGAGTTGCAAGGGATGTCCTGACAAATGATAAAACAATGATGATTCTCGTAAAACAAGTCATCAGGATAAGAATACTCGGAGCAAGAGAAAGTACCGTCAAGAGCAGCAGAAGCTGAATGGTTGTTTCCATGTTGGCTGGATCACTATTATTTATAAAATCCAAATCTAATCCAGGAATAAATTCATTCATGATGTTTCCCTTTCTGGAGCGCTTTCTGAATTTCTCTTTGTTGTTCTTTCCTGTCATGCATGAGGGAGTTCAGCATATTTTTAAATTTCACTGTCTGATCACTTCCACCCTCATCATCTGTCTGTGATTCCATGCTTTTTAACCATTTCGTTTTAAGTTGGCTCGTCACAGTGGAAACACTTTGAGCCGAACGCTGATCAACCATCATCTGAACTTCAGCTTCATCTGTAATTTCTTTCAGTAATGTAACCGTATCCCCAACCCCTACTACTAGGACGGTATTACCCGCTTTAATCAACTGGACAGAACGATTCTGCCCGATTCCTATCCCGCCTAAAGTCTGAAGATTCTTTCCATCTTGAAAACTGACTGATTTTTTTTGAATAAACCGCAGTACAAAAAACAAGATGGCTAGAACGATTCCAAGCATGAACACCAGTTTTACTAACATCATAAAAGTGCTTCCACTTTCAGATGTTTCTTCTTTATTGGTAATTGGAATTTGTTCCTTCTCACTTTTTTGATTAGAATCATTTACGGTGTCCCATACACTTTTTCCCGAACCGCTGCCTTCCGCTTGTACACTTATAGGTACAAACGAAAGGCAAACTGCTGCAAAAAAACTAATTACCCATCTATACATGAAAAATGGCACCTGCTTAGCCTAAGGTCTTCTTGATTGCTTCAATAACACGGTCTGCTGCAAAAGGCTTAACGATAAAGTCTTTTGCTCCAGCTTGAATCGCATCAATAACCATCGCTTGCTGACCCATTGCTGAACACATTATGATTTTTGCTTCAGGGTTTGTTTTCTTTATTTCTTTTAAAGCAGAGATGCCGTCCATCTCTGGCATCGTGATATCCATTGTTACTAAGTCTGGTTTAAGCTCCTGATACTTTTCGATCGCTTGTGCACCATCAGCTGCTTCACCTACTACATCGAAACCGTTTTTCACCAAGATATCCTTGATCATCATTCTCATAAATGCTGCATCATCTACGACTAAAATACGTTCTCCCATTTCACTTACCTCCGTTAGTTATTTCAATTTTTCTAAACGATCACGCTGGCTTAATATTTCAGTTACACGAACACCAAAGTTCTCATCTATAACAACAACCTCGCCTTTTGCGATCATTTTTTGATTAACAAAAATATCTACTGGTTCACCTGCCAATTTATCAAGCTCTACTATGGACCCTTGAGACATTTCCAGAATATCTTTTATCGTTTTTTTTGTTCTGCCTAATTCCACAGTCACTTGCAATGGAATGTCCAATAGCATATCCAGGTTTTTCGTATCACTTTGATGGGACTCAAAATCACCAAAGTCCGAAAAACTTGCGGGTTGTACAGAAACGTCTCTCATTTGAGTTTGATAAGAAGGTGCAGCCATCGATCTTGTTTCACGCTGCACAGGTTCTTCATGATAAATAATTGGTTGCGCAGGTACTGCCTTTTCTTCTTGCGGCAAATAATCTGCTGCAGGCTCTTGCTCTACTATTGGTTCTGGATTCATAAGCCTATGTACCAAATTCTTTGAGAATTCCGCATCTATTAATTGCATGATGTTAGAATCGATCAATTCCCCTACTTTAAGTCTGAATGAAACCTTAACCAGGATTTCTTCATCTGGTATTAGACTTGTATTTGATTCCACATCAAGAAAATCAATCTTAGGAGGAGAAATGTCTACTTTTTTATTAAAGATCGTTGACATGGATGTTGAAGCAGAACCCATCATCTGATTCATCGCTTCACCTACTGCACTTAATTGAAGCTCCCCAAAATCTGGAGAAGGATTTGTTCCTTCACCGCCTAGCATAAGATCAGCAATGATCTGCGCATCTGTCTTTCGAATAACGAGCAAGTTAGCTCCTTCAATACCTTCTGTATAGGTTACCTGAACAGCAACATGCGGAATCGGAAATTCGTCCTTAAGCTCGGTTCTTCTCACAACACTTACAGTCGGTGTCGTGATCTCTACCTTTTGGTTTAAAAGTGTTGATAAAGCTGTTGCAGCACTGCCAAAAGAAATGTTTCCGATCTCACCTAACGCATCCTGTTCAATAGAAGATAAATAATCTTCGGTATCTGTCGTTCCGGACGAGGAAGGACTTCCACCATTCAGCAAAGCATCAATTTCGTCTTGTGAAAGCATATCTCCACTTACCATTGATCCTCATCCTCCTTAATGGTTTCTATGATTTGTACTGCTAACTTTTTCTTTACTTTTCCAGGCTGACCATAAAATTTTGGAGTGTTCTCCACTTTTATGATCAAAGGCTGTTTGATACCTTGATCCAGTTCTAAACAATCTCCTATCGATAAATGAAGAAATTCTTCGATCGACATTTCCGATGAACCCAACTCCACTTTAACGGGGAGAAGTGCATTTTTAAGCTTTTGTTCAATAAACTCTGTTTCACCGGGAACTCTTGTTTTCTTTTTATTCTGCATCCAATGATGAACAGAAAGTTTCGGTATGATCGGTTCAATGACAACGTGCGGGAGACAGATATTTATCATTCCACTCGTTTCCCCAATAGTCGTGTTTAAAGAAATAACAACTACTGTTTCGTTCGGAGAGACCATTTGCAAAAATTGAGGATTTACCTCCAGATCGACCATGAATGGATCTAGTTCGATTACACTTGTCCACGCCTCTTTAAAGCTATCAAGTGTATTCTCAAACAGCTGACTCATAATCTTCGTCTCTATTTCAGTCAAATTTTCGATCTTATTCATTCCCGCGCCGCTTCCACCCATTACTCTGTCCAGCATGGCATACGCAATATTAGGATTCACTTCCATCAAGATGCGCCCTTCAAACGGTTGTGCTTCAAACACGTTTAATAGCGTCATCTTCGGAACAGAACGGATGAATTCTTCATATGGCAACTGGTCAACAGAAGCCACACCGATTTGTACATACGTTCTCAGTTGCGCTGAGAAATAAGTGGTTAGCAGTCTCGCGAAATTTTCATGCAATCGAGTTAAACTGCGAATCTGTTCTTTAGAGAAACGAAGGGCCCTCTTAAAATCGTAGACTTTTACTTTATTCTCTGACTCTTCCTTTTTTAACTCTTCTGCGTCCATCTCTCCCGTGGAAAGCGCCGATAAAAGAGCGTCTATCTCGTTTTGTGATAAAACATCAACCAAGAGTCTCACCTCTTTTCATGCCGTTTTTAATGAATTATTGTATGATTTTTTGAGTTGTGTAGACTCTGACTACTTTTCCGTCCTGCATGACTTTATTAATCTCAGTCTTCAAGGTGTTTTCTAAAGAAACTAGCCCTTTTTGCCCCGATAGTTCTTCTGTCTTCATGTTAGAGATCTCATAGATAATAAGGTTATTTACTTGAAACAGCCTTTTTTCTAGTTCATCTTTGGCATCTTTATGATCTGCCTGAATTTTAAACTTGATCTTTACATATGCCTGGTCGGCTAGATTGGTTGTCATTTCATCCGTTTCAACCATCAGCTTATCTAGTTCCTCTGCTGTTGGTTCAGAAGCTTCTGTTTTAGGTGAAAATTGTTTGAATCCAAAATAGCCTGCTGCGCCTATCAGGCCTATAGCTACCAGCATAGAAAGCATGATCGTTGCTGCTTTATTCTTACCCAACTACAGACCCTCCTTTTTCTGACTTAGTGGAAGCAGTGTAATTTTCCTATAAAAGTCAGCCACTTTTTGAGCTACCTCTTCTTCGCTTTCCTTGACCACAAACTTTTTGCCAGTCGTTAAAGTAATCGTAGTATCTGGAAACGATTGAACCTGCTCGATGTAGATAGCATTTAAAGTAAACGTGCTGCCGTTTAACTGAGTTAAAGAAATCATTTGAGCTATAGGGCTAAGCATGCCGCTGCTCAACCCTTCCTCCCTTCACGTTATCGTTTTAAGTTCACGAGTTCTTGAAGGATCTCATCAGACGTAGTAATGATCCTTGTATTCGCTTGGAATCCACGCTGCGCCACGATCATCTCAGTAAATTCTTCTGATAAGTCGACGTTTGACATTTCAAGAGCACCCGCTACTAGTGTTCCAGCACCTCCAGCACCTCCTGGAACTGAAGGTAAAGGTGCACCAGAATTTGTACTCGCGCGGTATTCGTTATTACCAGCTTTTTCAAGGCCTTCATTATTTGGAAACTTTGCAAGTTCAATTTGCCCAGCAGTGGTTAGCACTCCTGTACTATTTATATAACTAACCGTTCCATCTGCACCTACACTAAAACTCTTTGCATCAGTAGGAATCGTAATTTTCGCGTTACCAGTTGCTAGTAAAAATTTCCCATCTGCATTTACGATTTGTCCTGTTTGATCAAGATAAAAGTTACCAGCTCTTGAGTAAGTAATATCAGTACCAGACATAAGTTTGAAAAAACCATCTCCTGAAATCCCTAAATCTAAAGGTCTTCCAGTTGTTTGTAAGCTTCCTTGTGTGTGCACAGTATCAATGGAAGATAATTGTGATCCAAGTCCAACCTGCTTTGGGTTAACACCCCCTCGGGCTGCTGTCGGAGCACTTGCCCCTGCGATCTGCTGGCTCACTAAGTCTTTAAACGTTGTACGGCCTTTTTTGAAGCCATATGTATTTACGTTTGCGATGTTGTTACCAATTACATCAAGCTTCACCTGAAAATTTTTCATACCGCTGATTCCTGAGTACATAGAACGTAACATTTGTCTTTATCTCCCTTACTTGATTTATTAACTGCTTCAGTCATTCAGCAGTTTGTGAGCCTCCTGTAAAGGTCCAGCTCGTTTACTCGTCTATAACAATGGCACCATTAATGTTTGTGAAGATCTGCGATGTACTTTCATTTCGATCTAAAGCTGTGATCACCGTTTGATTTGGGGCATTTACAACTAGCGTTACATTTTTCATGATCACGAGTGAATCTTTGATGCCTTTGGTACTTGCTTCCTTAACTTTTTCGCTTATCTTGTTCCAGCTGGCTTCTGTAATCGTAATATTTCTGTCTTGAAGTCTTTTCTGAGCATGTTTACTCACAGTGAGCTGAGTTGCGAGCTCCCTATCAAACAATGACTTGAACGATTGATTAACACGATTTGACTGCTTTCGTTTTGGGTAAAGGATCGGCTGGTATAACTGATGAGCGTGTATACGTTCGCTCATTGCATCAACTCCTTACTTCTTTGGGTCTGTAATCTTTATTACTTGAAAACTTGTAATCTTTGTTCCATCGCTCATTTCGAGCATGACAGAACCTTTTTCAAACAAAACAGATTTTACAACCCCTTCTTTTTCTTCTATTTTCTTCTCACCTTCTGCATCTACAGTCTCTATCTCGTAAGTCACGTTCTTTCCGATCAACTCGCTTTGTTGTAAAAGAGAAGCTTCCGTTTGAAAGGTTAAAAATTGCTGCATCGTCTGATTCATATTCGTCATCTGTTCTAAAGACGAAAAGCTTGCCATCTGAGCGATAAACTCACGATCTTGCATCGGACTTGTCGGATCTTGATTCTGGAGCTGTGTTATTAAGATCTTTAAAAAATCATCTTTTCCTAAAATATTTGAACCCGTTTCCTTCGTTTTTGCCTGATGATTGGAAAGCATGAGATCTTCTGATATTTTTGTCATTTATCCATCACACCTTTTCGTTTAAAACCAATTGGGATAGCTGTTCTTCAAATGAAAGGTTTTCCATTTCAGTATCATCTGTCTTGTTTTCATCAGACTGCTTTTGTTCTTCAAAGCTTTGATTACCTTGGTCATGAAATTCAAAGGTTTGCTCCTCACCCTGAAAAAACACTTCTACTTTTTCAAATTCAATATTTTGTCCTGCAAATGCTTGTTTTAACTGAGTAAGCTGTCCATCTAACGCATCTTTTGCTCCATGGCTAGAAGCGATAATCTTGGCAGCGATCTCACCATGTTTTTGGGTCAGGTGAATCTCGATCGTCCCAAGATGTTCGGGAGTCAGGCGGATCTGCAGCTTCGTAAAACCAGTCTCCGTAACTAGGAGTTTTCCTCTGGAGATAATCTGCTGAACATCACGAACGAATTGCTCTTTTTGGCCATCACCTTGTGAGACCGGAACCTTTAATGTCCATTGTTCAATGGGAGATAGCGGACTTTGAAAGTTTTGCATCTCTTTAATGGATGAAACAGCAGATTCTGCTTGCTTTGTAGGTACATACCGTTGAAAAGCCTGTTCAGCAAAACTTTGAACTTTACTCGCTGTCGTAAGATTCTCCATTACTTTCAAAAACGTACTCTTATCATAGGCACTCTGTTCTTTCAAAAGCTTTGTCACTTGTCCAAAAATTTGTTCCACTTGTTTTGTTAACGGTTCTTTTTGATCTAGTTTCACTCCAGGAAACCACTTTTCAAGCACTTCATTTAGATGTTTTTTGTCAGATGGCGGTAAGATTTCCTGCTGATCATTAAACATCATCTGTAAAAGCATGGCTAGCTTGAATTCAGGTGTTGGATGAGCTGCTGCTTCCGAAAAGTTGAATTGTTCCTGAAGCAGTTCTTCGATTGCTTCTTTTACTTCTAAAGGCAGTCCTTCCAAAAGAGATTCTACACTTTCGGCATCTTTCGCTTCCATCTTCCAAAAGGAGTTCAGGTCAGACTCAGAAAACAAACTGAAGATTATATCACCTAAATTCGCACTATTCTCTTCTTTCATCTCACCTGTGCCGGTTGATGCAAGAACCTGAGAAAATGATGAAGAAGACTTGCTCACAGGTGTTTGACTTGTTGAAACCAGTGTTGGAACAGCTGTCATTGTCACCACCGCTTGCATTCGGGTTCACCTCCTTTTATAGTGAATTGTTGGCCATTAAGACCGTTAATTCCGCTGCACGTTTCGCATCCAGTTTGGCTAATATGGCTGCTTGTGCGTCGGGCTGTAACAAGGTTAAAATGCCTAATACTTGATTGTTATTCATCTCTGTCATAACTGCTGCAGCATCTTTAGCAGACATCGCTTCATACAACTTTTTCAACTGTTCATTCTCTTCTTCTTTAACAGTTGATTCAGCATCTTCAACTTGTTTTTCTAATCGTGCAACATTGCTCTTTAATTCAGTAACTTCTTTCTCCTTCTTTTGAAGGTCTGCCGATAATATTTTTATATAATCTTCTTGCTCTTCAAATTTTGCATTCCACTGTTTTTCAGGCACATTACCTGATGCTGCTATCTCTGTTTCTTCACTTAGAACATTCTTTAGAATCGGAATCTTTTTTCCGGCATTTTTCGCTTCATCTACAATGTCTACCCCCATGAAAGAAAGCACGATTCCAAAAACGGTAAGCGCAAACACTGCTGGAACAAAGATAACGAATAGAAACCAAACAAACTTGCTAGATTTTTCATTTTGTTTCATGATCTGATCTCACCTGTTTTCATGACTTTGCAAAACGCAAGACTGAAAATTCATCGTTCTGCTTATTTTCATAAGAAGAAAGCTCCAACTTATAATCGGTAAATTGTTTTTCTTTCAGTTTTTCGTATTTTTTGACTTCAATTGTTTGTTGAAGTAACTTCTGCTGGATGATCTGCATTCTTTCTCTTGCTCTTTGAAGAACTGGCTGTAATTCTTTGATCTTATTTGTCATGGATAAGAGGAAACGCTGTGTATTCTGCAGATCATTTACGATCATCTTTTGTTGATACTGATGATTGGAAAGGTTCTCAATATCTTCTTTTCGCTTTAAAAGACTGTAGATTTCTTCTGCAATGCTCTCAAATGCCTGGACAGCTTCTCCTAGTTCTTGTTCAATCGTTTCTTTCTCTTTTTGTTTTACGGATAATACTTTTTCCATGGAGAAATGAAATGACATTACCGTTCATCCTTTCCAAATTCCATCAATAACCGTTGTACGGCATCATCATAACTAACGTCTTCATCCACCTGCTGTTTTAAGAAAGATAAAATACCAGGGTACATTTGGATCGCTTCATCCACTGATTTTGATGAGCCCCTTTTGTAAGCACCAATACTGATTAGGTCTTCTGCTTCTACATAAGATGATAATAGTTCTCTTAAATGGTCGGCAGCATTTCGATGTTCCTTAGGTACGATGTCATTCATTACTCTGCTGATACTTTTTAGTATATTTACAGCAGGAAATTGGCCTTTGTTTGCTAAATTTCGATCCAAGATAAAATGTCCATCCAAGATTCCTCGCACTGTATCAGAAATCGGCTCGTTGAAATCGTCACCGTCTACTAGTACTGTATAAAATGCTGTAATCGTTCCGTTTTTGTTCGTACCTGAACGTTCCAATAATTTAGGAAGCACTGCAAAGACACTAGGTGTATATCCTTTAGTCGTCGGCGGTTCTCCAACTGCTAGTCCAATTTCACGCTGTGCCATCGCAACCCTGGTTACCGAATCCATCATCAGCATGACGCTTTTTCCTTGATCTCTAAAATACTCAGCGATGCTGGTCGCTGTCAGTGCTCCTTTTATCCTCATTAATGCAGGCTGATCTGAGGTCGCAACGATTACAATTGAACGTTTTAACCCATCTTCACCAAGATCTCTTTCAATAAAGTCGAGCACTTCTCGTCCACGTTCACCAATAAGCGCTATAACATTAAGGTCTGCTGTTGAATTTCTGGCTACCATACCAAGCAAGGTGCTCTTTCCTACTCCACTTCCAGCAAAAATACCGACACGCTGTCCTTTTCCTACAGTTAACAGACTATCGATCGACCGTATCCCCAACTGAATACTTTCATGAATTCTTGGCCGTTCCATCGGGTTAGGCGGTTCATTTTCAGTCGGAAATCGGAACAGTCCCCTCGGAAGTGGCGTGCCATCTAATGGAACACCCATTCCGTCTAGAACCTTCCCGATCAGCGATGGTCCCACTTTGATCTCGAGCGGTCTATCAGTTGCTTCTACAAGACTTCCGACTGCAATGTCTTTGACATACGTAAATGGCATCAATAAAACGTTCTCTTCCTGAAAACCTACAACTTCGGCTTTAATCCTATGTTTTTTGCTGTTTGCAGTATGGATATAACAAACATCTCCAATAGATGTTTTGGGCCCTTTTGATTCAATCATCAACCCTATCACTCGAATTACCTTTCCAAATCGTTTGTATGTATCTAATGATTGGATAGAGTCCATTAACTGATCAACGTTCATTGATCTGTCACCTCAACTTTTTCTAACAGCTTTTCTCTAATTTCTTTTAGCTGAACATCGAGGGTCGCATCAATTTTCCCAAAAGGAAATTCAATTACTGCACCGTTCTCATCTAAAGTCTCGTCTGGGTATATAAAAAGCGTTGCAGTGGATTGAAGTATATTCTTAAGTTCCTCACGATAGTTTAATGTAAGTTCAAACCATTTTGGAGAAACGTATAATTTTATTTCTTCAAACTCACGTGCCTCTTTTACGAGTCGTTTTACAATGGAGATCCATGCTTCTGGTGTTTCTTGAAGTTTCATACCAATAATCTTTTCTGCCGCTCTTACAGCCAATACAACCATTTGAGGTTCAGATTCATCTAAAATACTGTGATAATCACTTCTTAATTGATCCATGCAGCATTTTACTTCATTAAGTTGTGAAAGCCACTTCTCATTCCCTTGTTCTAAACCTCTTTGAAAACCAGCCTCATATCCGTCCGACTTAGCTTTCTCAGCCTCTTGTTCCATTCTTACACGCCATGCTTCTTCTTCTTGGGCTAACTTCTCGAGGCTTGTTTTTTTCAACATCTCAGCTTCTGCTAAAAGTCTATCTGCTTCTTTCCGAGCTTCATCCAGTATGTTTTGTGCTTCGTTCTTCAGCCTTAGCATCTTTGTCTCGTCGTCTTCTGTTAGGGATCTACTGGCTTGAGTAAGAAGTGAAAGAGATTGAATACCAATCACAACTCCCTTGTTATGGTTTTTAATGGTCTCCTTGCGATTGTTAAAAGATTTAATAACTTTAGACAATCACATCATCTCCTCCGCCTCTAGCAATAACGAGTTCACCAGCTTCTTCAAGTCTTCTGATCGTTCCAACGATTCTTGATTGTGCTTCTTCCACATCACGAAGACGGACAGGTCCCATAAATTCCATTTCTTCCTTAAAGTTCTCCGCCATCCGCTGTGACATATTTTTAAACATCACGTCTTTTACTTCTTCACTTGAAGCACGAAGAGCAAGAAGCAGGTCTTCGTTTTGTACTTCGCGTATTACTCGCTGGATCGCACGATTATCAAGCGTAACAATATCTTCAAACACAAACATTCTTTTCTTAATTTCTTCTGCCAATTCTGGGTCTTGAATCTCTAATGCATCCAAAATCGTTCTTTCTGTACTTCTATCAACTCCGTTAAGAACTTCTACAACAGCTTCTACTCCTCCAGCTTGCGTAAAATCTTGTGTTACGGTAGCTGAAAGTTTTCGTTCTAAAATTTGTTCCACTTCATTGATCACTTCAGGTGATGTCCTATCCATTAAAGCGATTCTCTTAGCGATATCAGCTTGCATCTCCTGAGGCAGCTCAGATAAGATCTGACCAGCTTGTGATGAATCCAGATAAGACAAGATAAGAGCAATCGTTTGCGGATGCTCGTTCTGTATAAAATTCAGAATTTGGCCAGGATCTGCTTTTCTAGCAAAATCAAAGGGCCTAACTTGCAGTGTAGAAGTCAGTCTGTTGATAATCTGCATCGCCTCGTCCTTGCCAACTGCTTTTTCAAGGACTGTTTTAGCGTAGCCTATCCCGCCTTGTGTTATATAATCCTGTGCAAGTGCCAGTTGGTGGAACTGGGTAATAATCTCTTCTTTTAAAGAAGAATCTACTTTTCTCACTTGAGAAATTTGAAGTGTTAATCTTTCAATCTCTTCTTCACTTAAGTGTTTATATACTTGCGCTGCCACATCAGGACCTAAAGAGATAACGAGGATCGCTGCTTTCTCTTTTCCTGACAGCTCTTTCATACCTTTTGCCATCGTTCGTTACCTCCTATTCCTCTGATAACCATGTTCTTACTAGTTTTGCAAACTCTTCTGGCTTTTCTTTTGCCATACGTTCTAGTTGTTCTTTACGTACTGTTCCTTCTGAACCTTGTTCTTTATTTACATCGGGTACATAATAAGTCTCTTGTGTTTCTATGTCATATTCTTCAATCGTACCTTCTTCTTCTCTTTTCTTTTTACGAGACAGCAAGAAGATCAATAGAATTATAACGAGCAACAAGACTCCTCCTACTATATAGATCCAAAAAGGAATACCTGTTGATGCTGGTGATGTTTCTTGTTTACCGTTAAACGGCTGCGCCGATACAAAAATCTTTTCTTGAATCTGCTCTTCTGTAAGTTCATTGTTCACATCTTTAGAGATACTTGTTCGGACGATCGCACTTAAGATCTGTTCAATATCATCCAGTCGTTCTTGAGGCAGAGATTCCGGTTTGTTCGGTGTTGGAGGCTCGACCATGACTTGAATTCCTAAATCTCTTATCTGATATGGGCTCTCCACAATTTCTTTCCGAATCTTATTAACTTCGTTGTTAATCCGCTCTTCTACTTTTTCATAATCTCCGTTTGAACCTGCCGTTGACCCAGGATAAGTAGGGACTTCTTGATCACCTGTTCCTACTACACCGCCTGCTGCAGCACCCTCTCCTGTAAATGTTTCACGGATTCGTTCTACACTTACTTCGATGCCTTTCATGTTCTCCTGATCAACAGGCTCTACGATGGTTTCTTCTCGTTTTTCTTCTGTAAAATCAATATCTGTTGTGACCGTTGCCACTACTTTTCCTTGCCCCATAATCGTTGAGAGCATCTGTTGAACTCTGCGCTGAAGATCTCGTTCTACATCCTGCTTGATCTTTCGCTGTTCCTCATATTTCGAAGCTGAAGAAGTAGAGTTTACAGAATTTAGATCATAATAATTAAAGTATTGATCCGTTATGACGATATTTTCCATAGGCAAGTTAGTAACACTCTTAGAAACAAGATGATAAAGGGCTTTTACTTGGTCTTCATCCAGCTTAGCCCCAGCACCTAATGAAAGAACTACTGATGCGGATGCCATCTCTTCCTCTTGATTCACCCAAACGCTGCTTTCGGGCAGGGTAATCATGACATTAGCATCTTCTACTCCATTAATACTTTTAATTAAGTTTGAGATCTCAGTTTGTGTTGCTTCTCTCTCAAGCACTCCAAATTCTTTATCAGTTATACCAAATCCTGATTTCTCTCCAAAATAAGAAAAATCAATATTTCCGCTTTCCGGAAGCCCCTCGGCAGCAAGCTGGACTTGCAAGTTATTTACCTGCTCTTCAGGAACCAATATCGTTTTTCCGCCATCCCGAACTTCGTTAGCAACACCTTTACTATTTAAGTTCTCTTGAATCTGTCCTGCTTCTTGCGGGGAAAGATTTGAGTATAATGGAACGAGATTGGGACGAGACATCATGATCGTTAGAAAAATAAATCCTGCGATAAAAAGGAATGACCCGCCAAGAATCAATCCTTTTTGTATGTTTGAACGTGCTTTAAACCGCTCTGTCATTTGCTTGGTGACGTGTTTCCATTTTTCCTTCATTTTTTCCCCCGATAAACGCAATAAAAATTTTTTGAAGATACCCTCAAAATAGAATGCATCCTTCGAAATATGTATTAGCTATTATACTTGCATCCTCATGATTTCCTGGTATGCTTCAACAACTTTATTACGGATCTCAAGAGTTGTCTGCAATGTCACACTTGCTTTTTCAGCTGTTATCATGACTTGATGAAGATTATCCATATTTCCATTCATCAGTTCTTGTGTAGCTTTATTTGAGTCTGCTTGTGTTTCATTTATATTTTCCAAAGCACCTTTTAGAAAGCTCTTAAAGCTTTCTTGAGCTTCATAAGGTGTTGTTTTTGCTGCTGGAGTACTATTTGTTAAATTCTGAAGTGCTCCAATTGAAATCTTATCCATGAATCACCACTCCTAACGGCCAATTTCCAATGCTTTCAGATACATTCCTTTTGCTGCGTTTAAAGCTGTAACATTTGCTTCGTATGACCTTGTTGCACTCATCAGATCAACCATTTCTTTAAGTGGGTCAACATTCGGAAGACGGACAAAGCCCTCTTCATCAGCATCAGGATGATCCGGCTGATACACCGATTTAAATGGTGTCTCATCATTTTTTATTTGGTTTACTTTAACACCTGAAAGATCTCCATTATCAACTGCTTTGTTATACATACTTTTAAAGCTTGACTCACTGGACCCAAGAACAACCATTTTGCGTCGGTATGGTTCCCACTCACCATTCTCTAAAAGCCGCCCTCGTGTCGAGTCAACATTAGCCATGTTTGAGGAAGCTACATCCATTCTGAGCCGCTGAGCGGTCAATCCGGATGCCGAAACATTCAATGCATCAAAAACTCCCATATCTATCTCCCGCCTTTAACAACCATTTTAATCGAATTGAATTTTCCGTTAATACGCTGTACAAGTGTCTGATAATATAGCTGATTTTTTGCTAACTCTGCCATTTCTTGATCCACATCCACATTGTTTCCGTTATGATTCATCGCAGTATTTGTCCGCTCTTTTATATGAAAAGAAGCTGATGACATATTGCTGAATGAAAAATGCCGTTGATCTGTTCGATGTGCGTGTAAGCTTTTTTTAAATTCCTGATTAAAAACCGTCTCTTTCGCTTTATATCCAGGAGTGTCCACATTAGCCAAATTATTCGAAATGGTTTTTTGTTTTAAAGCTGATCCATCTAATGCCATTTCTAAGTTTTTCATGACAGGGCTAGAGAACAAGTTCATCACTTCCCACTTTTTTACTATAGGTATTTCGATTATTGTTAAATCTTACCTCACTATCATATTTTAAGTGATATATCCAAAAAGTGTCTATGTATTTTTTCCCAAAATGACTTTTTTCGATAGAAAGGACTATATTTCGACCGTGACTTTATTCCTAATTTGATGAATAGTAATAATATCCCTATATTCCTACACGTCATAGGAAATTTTTACCTATTTCTAAGAAATCGACATTTTTTTCAACAAAATGGAACAAATACGCATAAAAAAACCAATCCCTAATGGAATTGGTTTTGAAATCATTCACTATTTATGAAGTTTTAAGTTTTTCAAGTTCAAGCAAGAATTTATCGTTCAATACTTTGATATATGTTCCTTTCATTCCAAGGGAACGAGATTCAATTACGCCAGCACTCTCTAATTTACGAAGAGCGTTTACGATAACCGAGCGAGTGATACCAACTCGGTCTGCAATCTTACTAGCAACCAGAAGCCCTTCATTGCCTTCTAACTCTTCAAAGATATGCTCAATCGCTTCAAGTTCACTGTAGGATAAAGAACTGATCGCCATTTGAACGACTGCTTTATTACGTGCTTCTTCCTCGATTTCTTCTGCTTTCTCACGAAGAATTTCCATTCCTACAACGGTTGCTCCATACTCCGCCAGTACAAGATCATCTTCTTCAAAAGCAGTAGATAATCTAGAAAGGATAAGTGTTCCTAATCTCTCGCCACCGCCTACGATTGGGACAATCGTTGTTAAACCAGTCGAAAACAGATCTTTGTTTTCTACCGGGAACGCTGTATAGTCACTTTCTACATCAATATTAGCAAGGGACTCTGTAATGTTGAATAGGTTCTTCGTATAATCTGTAGGAAATTGACGATCTTCAATCATCTTTTTCATACGCTCATTCTCAATTTCTTGTTTTAATGCAAGCCCTAATAATTTTCCGCGGCGGCTGACTACAAAGATATTAGCACCTATAACGGAGCTAAGTGTTTCAGCCATCTCTTTAAAGTTAACTTGTTTACCACCTGTTTGTTGTAGCATTGAGTTAATGCTTCTTGCTTTGTTTAATAAATTCATTGTCTTTCTTCCTCCTACTGCATCCTATAAAATATATTGGCTCAGATCCTTGTTCTTTGCGATGTTAGCCAGTTTTTCTTCTACATACTCGGGTGTAATGGTAATCTGATCTAAACTAATATCAGGCGCTTCAAAAGATAAATCTTCCAGTAAGCGTTCCAATATGGTATGAAGTCTTCGAGCACCGATGTTGTCGGTGTCTTGGTTAACTTCATATGCGATACTTGCAATCTTAGCAATAGCATCGTCAGAAAATTCAACATTTATACCTTCTGTACTCAATAGAGCTTTATACTGTTTTATGATCGCATTATCAGGCTCTATTAATATACGTGTAAAATCCTCTACAGACAAGTTATTTAATTCTACTCGGATCGGGAATCTGCCTTGAAGCTCCGGAATGAGATCAGATGGCTTCGAGATATGGAAAGCACCTGCTGCTATAAACAGGATATGATCTGTTTTAATGGAACCGTATTTAGTCATTACGGTTGAACCTTCGACAATTGGAAGGATATCCCGCTGTACACCTTCTCTGCTAACATCAGCAGAATTTTGATTCTTTCCAGCAATCTTATCAATCTCATCTATAAATATAATACCTGTTTGTTCCGTCTTGTAAACTGCTTCACTCGTAACATCATCCATATCGATCAATTTAGCAGCTTCATCTTGAGTCAGAATCTTACGAGCTTCTCGAACGGTAAGCTTTCGTTTTTTCTTTTTCTTTGGCATTAAACCGCCAATCATATCTTGCATGTTCATACCCATTTGTTCAAGTCCTGAGCCTTGGAACATATCAAGCATGGATGGATTTTGTTCTTCAACTTCAACCGTAACAAGGTGATCTTCCATTTCTCCAAGTGCAAGCTTCTGTGCCATCTGGTTACGTTTTTGTTGAAGATCCACAGCATCATCTTGCTGCGGCTTCTGTTCTTGTTCCTGATTGCCCCCGCCAAAGAACATTTCAAGCGGATTTTTAAAGCTTGTTTCTGTCTTTTTACCTGGAACAAGCAGTTCTACCAGGCGTTTATTTGCATTCTGTTCTGCTTTATCTTTTACTTCATTCATCTTAAGTTCTTTTACAAGCCTTACAGATGTTTCTACTAAGTCACGAACCATGGAATCAACATCACGGCCTACATAACCTACTTCTGTGAACTTAGTAGCTTCAATCTTAATAAAAGGTGCTTGAGCAAGCTTTGCGAGTCTTCTTGCGATTTCAGTCTTACCGACACCAGTTGGTCCAATCATAAGAATATTTTTAGGTGATACTTCATCACGAAGTTTATCATCAAGGAGACTTCTTCTATAACGGTTTCGAAGCGCAACAGCTACAGCTTTCTTCGCATCTTTTTGACCTATTATATATTGATCTAGCTTTTCAACAATTTGTCTTGGAGTTAATTGACTGTTCATTGTAACCGCTCCTTTACCTGTTTTTACAATTCTTCTAAAACAATCTCGGTGTTCGTGTAAACACAAATCTCTCCGGCTGTCTGCAGAGATGCGAGAGCGATTTCTTTTGCAGAAAGTTCTGGTGCATGATTCTTCAACGCACGACCTGCAGCAAGAGCATAGTTTCCTCCTGAACCGATAGCCAAGATTCCATCATCTGGCTCGATCACTTCTCCTGTGCCCGAAATCAATAGCATATGTTCCTGGTTCATCACGATCAGCAGTGCTTCTAACTTTCGCAGAACTTGATCGGTACGCCATTCTTTTGCCATTTCTACAGATGCACGCTGTAAATTTCCGCTGTACTCTTCTAATTTGCTTTCAAATTTCTCATAGAGCGTAAAGGCATCTGCAACAGATCCTGCGAAGCCGGCCAATACTTTGCCTCCGTAAAGCCTTCTAACTTTTTTAGCAGTATGTTTCATAACAACTGCATTCCCAAACGTTACTTGACCGTCACCAGTCATTGCTGCTTTCCCATTATGCTGAATCGCAAAAATTGTGGTTGCATGAAATGTTGACATTGAAAAATCCCTCCCTTTTTGTTTTTATGCTCGCGGATGCGCATTATTATAAATTTTTTTCAAATGACTTTTTGATACATGCGTATAAACTTGTGTAGAGGAAAGACTAGAATGCCCCAGAAGTTCTTGGACCGCTCGCAAGTCTGCTCCTTCATTAAGCATATGAGTCGCAAAAGTATGTCGAAGAACATGCGGACTAATATGTATGGTGAGTGACGACTCCTCTATAAGCTTATTTAATATGTTTCTTACGCTTCTCGTGCTTAAAGGTTCCCCCCTATAGTTTAAAAATAATGCATCCGATTTTTTTTCTGTTTTTTCTAGAAGAATTTTACGGCCTTCATCAATATACTTTTCAAGAGCTTCTTTTGCAAAAGAACCTATCGGTACATATCTTTCTTTTTTCCCTTTTCCTTTTACGAGTGCTGCCTCAACAAATAGATCCAGATCTTTTAATCGCATTTGACAGCATTCACTAACTCGTATTCCAGTCCCGTACAATAGTTCGAGTATCGCCTGGTTTCTTTGTCCGATTGGCGTGGTATCATCAGACACATTAAAAAGCCTCTCCAACTCTTTTTCATAAAGAAATTGAGGAAGCATTTTTGCTTTTTTAGGAAGAGCCACCATGGCAAAAGGATTATGTTCTTCAACAATTTTTTCACGGTTTAAAAAACGGTAAAAGGTCCGCATTGATGAAATTTTTCGAGCCACTGTATTTCTTGCATATTTCTTTTCATGAAGAGTAACTAAATATTGTCTAACTAAAACATAAGAAACAGCAGCGAATCCTTCGATTGCTTGCTGTTTCAAAAAAGAAGTAAAGTCATTAATATCTTTTTCATAGTGTTCGATCGTATAAGACGAATAGTTCTTCTCAATCATTAAATAATTCAAGAAATCTACCACTATGTGGCGTTCTGATACCATTTCATACACCTCACAAAGCCCCTAAATCGTAACACAATTTAAGGGCCAAAGCAATACATGTTCACAAATTTGTTATAAAATTCTGAATTGTTTCCAATGCTCTTTCAGCTAGTGCTGTATTTCGTTCCTGCTTGTTCTTAATTCTTTTCTCAAGTGGCGGCAAAAGCCCAAAGTTAGCGTTCATAGGCTGAAAGTTATCCGGATTTGCAGTAGTAATATAATGAGCCATGCTTCCGATCGCGGTTTCTTTAGGAAACACTGCTAAATCTTCGCCTTTAACAAGTTTGGCTGCATTTATACCTGCGATCAAACCCGAGGCTGCACTTTCAACATAACCTTCTACACCGGTCATTTGGCCTGCAAAGAAAAGATCTTTTCTGGATTTCAGCTGATACGTATCATTTAATAATCTTGGGGAGTTTAAGAATGTATTGCGATGCATAACCCCGTATCGAACAACTTCAGCATTCTCCAAACCTGGAATCAATCGAAGAAGTTCTTTTTGTGGTCCCCATTTTAAATGTGTTTGGAATCCAACAATATTATAAAGGGTACCGGCGCTGTTATCCTGACGTAACTGGACGACAGCATACGGTATCTTGCCAGTCTTTGGGTCTTCTAGACCTACTGGTTTCATCGGACCGAACAATAACGTTTTCTTTCCTCTTTTGGCCATTACCTCTACTGGCATGCAGCCTTCAAAAAAGATTTCCTTCTCGAATTCTTTTAGGGGAACCGTCTCCGAAGAGATTAAAGCTTCATAAAATTGGTCGAATTCCTCTTCCGTCATCGGGCAGTTTAGATATGCCGCTTCGCCTTTATCATAGCGTGATTTCAAATAGACTTTATCCATATTAATGCTGTCAACTTCAATAATTGGTGCTGCAGCATCGTAGAAATATAAATATTCTTCACCAGTCAAGGAGTTAAGGGCTTTTGATAGGTTATCAGAAGTCAGAGGCCCTGTTGCAATAATTGTTGGACCTTCAGGTATTTCTGTAACTTCTTCTGTAATAACTTCCACATTAGGATGATTTTTTACCCGTTCTGTAACAAGGCCAGCAAACTCATGACGGTCTACAGCTAGTGCACCGCCAGCTGGAACAGCACAATCATCTGCAGATGAGATAATAACAGAATTCAGCTTTCTCATCTCTTCTTTTAACACACCTACCGCATTTGTTAGTGTATTTGCACGAAGAGAGTTAGAACAAACCAACTCCGCAAACTTTTCAGTATGATGAGCAGGTGTTTGCCTTACCGGTCTCATCTCGTATAATTTTACTTTTATTCCTCGGCTTGCGATCTGCCATGCCGCTTCACTTCCGGCAAGACCAGCTCCGATTACATTAACATGTTGATGATCCATGAAGAATAACTCCTTACTTTGCTTCCTCTTCGGCATAATCGCAAGATACACACTGTACGACCTTACCTTTTTTCGTTTTCTTTTCTATTAACATACTATTGCACTTTGGACACGTTCTTGCAAGAGGTTTATCCCAAGATACAAACTCACATTCCGGATAACGGTTACATCCATAAAACAGTCTTTTCTTCTTGCTCTTGCGTTCTACGATTGTACCTTTATGGCAAGAAGGACATGTGACACCAATATCTTTTACGATTGGTTTCGTGTTGCGACAGTCTGGAAAGTTTGAGCAAGCCATAAACTTTCCGAATCGGCCCATCTTGAAGACCATTTCATGACCGCATTTTTCACAATCCTCTCCAGCGGGTTCATCTTTAATTTCTACCTTTTGCATTTCTTCTTCTGCAATCTTCAGTTTCTTCTCGAAACTCTTATAGAAATCGTCGATGATGCCGATCCAGTTTTCTTTTCCTTCTTCTACTTCATCCAGATCGCTTTCCATCTTTGCTGTAAATTCGACGTTGAACACTTCAGGAAAGAATTCCAATGTCATCTCAAGAACAAGTTCACCAAGCTCTGTCGGAACAAATTTCTTATCATCTAGTGCAACATATCCCCGTTTTTGAATCGTATCAAGTGTTGGGGCATATGTTGATGGTCTTCCAATACCTAGTTCTTCCATCGTTCGAACAAGTCTTGCCTCCGTGTAACGAGGAGGCGGCTGTGTAAAATGCTGTGAAGGCTCAAGGTCTTTCTTTTCGACCTTCATCCCTTCTTTTACATCAGGGAGAATTCGGTCTTCTTCTTTTTTGCCATCATCGTTACCTTCAACATATACCTTCATAAATCCAGGAAACTTAACTTTTGAACCAGTAGCACGGAAGTATACGCCACCGTTCTCTAGATCAACCGTCATCGTGTCAAGAACGGCTGATGCCATCTGACTTGCTAAGAAGCGCTCCCAGATCAGCTTGTATAATCGAAGTTGATCTCTGGATAAGTAATTCTTAAGATCGCGAGGATGATACATGACTGATGTTGGACGAATTGCTTCATGGGCATCTTGTGCATTCTTACCAGCCTTCTTTTCTGCCCTCGAGCTATTTATATATTCTTTTCCGAATTCACTTTCAATGAAATCAGCCGCTTCAGCTTTAGCAGTATCAGATATACGAGTGGAATCTGTACGCATATAGGTGATCAAACCTACTGTACCTTCTTTTCCAAGATCAATACCTTCATATAATTGCTGAGCGAGCATCATCGTTTTCTTCGCTCTAAAGTTTAACTTTCTAGCCGCTTCCTGCTGCAGTGAAGAAGTTATAAAAGGTGGTGAAGGATTTCTGCGTCTTTCTTTTTTCTGTACAGAATCAATCATGAACTGTTTGCCTTTTATCTTGCTTAATACTTCTTTTACTTCTTCCTCATTAGAAAGTTCCTTTTTCTTACCGTTCACACCGTAGAACTGCGCTTCAAATTCTTCTCCAGAAGCACTAAAGATTCCTTTGATCTTCCAGTACTCTTCAGGTTGAAATGCATTAATTTCCTTTTCACGCTCAACGATCAGTCTAACAGCAACCGTTTGTACCCGTCCTGCACTTAACCCCTTTTTAATTTTCTTCCATAATAAAGGGCTAACCTTATAACCAACAAGCCTGTCTAATACTCTTCGTGCTTGCTGGGCATCTACTAAATCCATATTAATCTTTCTTGGTCGTTTAAATGAATCTTTAATCGCGTTTTTAGTAATCTCGTTAAAAACAACTCGGCATTCCGAATCTAAATCCATATCTAAGCTATGTGCCAAATGCCAAGCAATTGCTTCACCTTCACGATCAGGGTCAGCTGCGAGAAATATTTGTTTTGCTTTTTTAGCCGCAGTCTTTAAGTCTTTTAATATCGGACCTTTTCCACGAATCGTTATATATTTAGGATCGTAATTCTCTTCAACATCGACACCTATTTGGCTTCTAGGCAGGTCTCGAACATGTCCCATCGAGGCCTTTACATCATATTTGCTCCCTAAATATTTTTTTATCGTCTTTGCTTTTGCGGGAGACTCAACAATGACTAAGTATTTTTCCATTTACAGTTTATCCCCCTTTAAGGGTTTAGTGAAATCTTCCCTATTATTAAATAATGTATCTGCATTTGTCAAACTGTTTCCTAATTTAAATGAAAACGGTTATAATCTTTCATTTTGAATATCCTCAGCACACATAACAAGTTTGGCACCATTTTGAATCAAATAGTTTGTTCCTCTTGCACACTCTTCTAAAATAGAACCAGGTATAGCAAAAACATCTCTACCTTGTTCTAAAGCTTGGTCAGCTGTTATCAGTGATCCACTTTTTGTTCGAGCTTCAGCTACCAATGTCGCATTGCTGAGACCGCTTATTATACGGTTTCGCAGAGGAAAATGCCAGCGTTTTGGTGCAGTGCTTGGTGAAAATTCCGAGAGAATGATCCCTTGCAAGCCAATCTTATCTGCAAGTGCTCTATTTTCTTTAGGATAGACCTGCATGATTCCAGAACCTAGAACAGCAACCGTTTTAGAATCATTTTGCAAACAGAGTTCGTGAGCAAACGTATCGATTCCTCTTGCAAGTCCGCTTATTACAACCCAATTATCTTTTACAAGGGGCTCGAGGACTTTGTTTAATGCAAGCTTTCCCTGTCTGCTAGGATTTCTCGTTCCTACTACACTAATCATTTTATCCTGATTTAGTGTACTCCAATCGCCTTTACCATAGAGGACCCACGGCGGATCGTAAATCATTTTTAAAAGTGGTGGATATTCCAGATCAAAAACAGTAACAGCAGCAATAGAATTTTTCTTTAAATCTTTCATTATATATGTACTATTCTGATGATTCATGTGTTCATATAAACGCTTTGCCGTCAGCTCACTTAAGTTAAACGACATCTTCAATCTGCGAATATCCATAGTAAAAATTCCGATTAATTCCGGATCGACTTTCATAATCGATTTCATATGATTCCAAGAAAGTGCTTCGCAATGATGAAGAAAAATTAAGCGTTCTATATCCAAACTCTATTCCTCCCCATGAATCAAATATATGTAAATAAAAAGCTCCCGATCTGGGAGCTTTTCACGATGTAAAATGTATTACGCTTTTGCTTTATGTGTTACGCAACGATCATATAGATCATTTTCTTTTAGGGCTACTACTAAAGTCTCACCCATTTCTGAAGGAGTTGCTGCAACTTTAATCCCACATTGCTTCATAGTTTTGATTTTCTCATCAGCAGTACCTTTACCGCCAGAGATAATCGCACCAGCATGTCCCATACGCTTTCCTGGAGGTGCAGTTTGGCCGCCGATAAAGCCTACAACTGGTTTAGTCATATTAGCTTTTACCCATTCAGCAGCTTCTTCTTCAGCCGTTCCGCCGATTTCACCGATCATGATAACAGCATACGTGTCTGGATCTTCGTTAAACGCTTTTAGAACATCGATAAAGTCAGTTCCGTTAACTGGGTCTCCACCGATACCTACTGCTGTTGATTGCCCGATTCCACGCTCAGAAAGCTGATGTACAGCTTCATAAGTTAATGTTCCTGAACGCGATACGACACCAACATGTCCTTTTGTATGGATATATCCTGGCATGATACCGATCTTACATTCTTCAGGTGTAATAACACCAGGGCAGTTAGGTCCAACAAGGCGAGTCTTCTTGCCTTCCATGTAACGTTTAACTTTTACCATATCCATTACTGGAATACCTTCTGTGATACAAATCGCAAGATCCAATTCTGCATCAACAGCTTCAATGATCGCTTCTGCAGCGAATGCAGGAGGAACATAAATGACAGAAGCATTAGCTCCTGTTTCTTTTACTGCATCAACAACCGTGTTAAAAACAGGAAGTCCTTCAACTTCTGTTCCACCTTTACCAGGTGTAACTCCGCCCACAATCTTTGTCCCATATTCAAGCATTTGTTTTGTGTGGAAAAGACCAACAGAACCAGTAATACCTTGAACGATAACTTTTGTATCCTTATTTATAAAAATGCTCATGCATCAATCCATCCTTTCTACAATGTTTTCTCTATTACTTTACTAAAGCAACGATCTTCTCTGCGCCATCAGCCATGGAATCTGCAGCTGTAATGTTAAGTCCAGATTCTTTAAGAATCTTCTTACCAAGATCAACGTTTGTTCCTTCAAGACGTACAACAAGCGGTAACTCCAGACCAACTTGCTTTGTTGCTTCTACAACACCATTAGCAATGATGTCACACTTCATGATTCCGCCAAAGATATTAACAAAGATACCTTTAACATTTTTATCGGAAAGAATGATTTTGAAAGCTTCAGTAACTTTCTCAGTTGTAGCGCCGCCCCCAACATCAAGGAAGTTTGCAGGATCGCCGCCATAATGCTTAATAATATCCATTGTTGCCATTGCAAGACCAGCACCATTAACCATACAACCGATATTTCCATCTAGAGAAATATAGCTTAGATCGTACTTAGATGCTTCAATCTCTTTTGGATCTTCTTCTTCAAGGTCACGATATTCTAGGATGTCATTATGACGGTATAACGCGTTAGAATCAAAGTTCATTTTAGCGTCAAGTGCCATTACGTTTCCATCACCCGTCACTACCAGCGGATTGATCTCAGCGATTGAGCAATCTTTTTCAACGAAAGCTGTATATAGGCCAAGCATAAATTTAACTGCTTTTCCTACAAGTTCAGTTGGAATATTGATGTTATAAGCAAGTCGTCTTGCTTGGAATGCTTGAAGACCGATAGCTGGGTCGATCACTTCTTTGAAGATTTTCTCAGGCGTTTTTTCTGCCACTTCTTCAATTTCAGTACCGCCTTCTTCTGAGCCCATCATTACAACACTTGATGTTGCACGGTCAAGAACAAGACCAATGTAATATTCTTTTTTGATATCACAGCCCTCTTCGATAAGTAAGCGCTTAACCTCTTTACCTTCTGGGCCTGTTTGGTGAGTTACAAGAACTTTTCCTAAGATTTCATTTGCGTATGTACGCACTTCATCAAGATTTTTGGCAACTTTTACGCCACCCGCTTTACCGCGGCCACCTGCGTGAATCTGTGCTTTTACAACAGATACAGTGCTCCCCAGTTCTTTAGCAGCTTCTACAGCTTCTTCAACTGTAAATGCTACTTTCCCTTTTGGAACAGCCACACCATATTTTCTAAGTATCTCTTTACCTTGGTATTCGTGGATATTCATTTACTCTCCATCCTCCTATCATGGTGAAAACTTAAAGTACCGTTATCATTGTATAAGACCAAGCTCTTTATGTCTACTATTCTTCAGAAAATTGCAAGCGCATACAAGTTTTCAGACAAATAATAAACCAAAATCATACTAAAATGACTTTGGTTTTACCGATTTTTATCTCGCTTGAAAAAAGAATTCCAAGCTCTCTTTCACTTGTTTTTTTCGTTTTCTTGCTTTTTTATAAGCTTAGGCGTAATGGCATCTGTTTCTGCAGCCGAACGGTATAATCCAAACTCTTCAGCCATCTCTTCTTTAAATTGATTCACTAATTGTTCAGATTGGCTGACCACTAACTTATTCTTTGGCATTGTACACACTCCTTTACTCATAGCAATGTCCAAATTCAGAACAAATTATGTGGTTTTCTCAGTTTCTTTATCCAGCCTATAAATAAAAGCAAATAGTTCAGCAACTACTTCATACAACTCCTCAGGAATGCTCTCTTCTATTTCTAATTTAGATAATAAGTGGACAAGTGACGGATCCTCCTGAATAGGAATGTTATGTTCTGAGGCACTTTGGACGATCCGTTCTGCTGTTTCACCTCTTCCTTTAGCAACTAATGTGGGTGAGATTGAAACTTCAGGATTATACTTGAGAGCAACTGCTTCTTTTTTATGTTTTTTCATACACGAAGATCCAATCCTTTGTATGATGCTGGTTTTTTAGAATGGTTTACCTCTTTTGGGTTATGGGCAAATGTTACTGAAGATAATGTATAGTTCATTTCTTTCATGCTTTTCTTTAAAGTAGCTATTAGTGGACCCGAGAGTTTCTCGATAAATGGGTGTGAATTAAAAACTCTCAATGAGACCACTCTGTTTTGAATCTGCACATCAACAGCAACTTCTTTTAAGTTCTTCATCTCGAGCCAGAACAACATTCTGCAATGATCAGGATTTAACCGATTCCCACTTTGCTTCTTGCCTTCCCATCGAACTGTTATTTCTTTTGGATTTTCATTTTGAGAAAATGGAATCTGAAGATTAAATTGCTGAATGTTATCATTCATTTGAACATTTTGTAATTGTTGACTCGTTAATTTAGTTAATGCTTGTTCAGTCTTACTCAATACATGCTCAGGCAGCTCCATAAAATCTGCATGTTGCTGAAGATAAAGGAGTTGAGACTTTAGGGTTTCTTCATGTTTAACTTGTAAAGGATTTAAGAGCAGATTTTTCTCATGCATTAAACCCGATTTTCGCAGCCATTTTTCCACTGCTTGAAGAAATTCATTTACAGGCTGTCTCTTCATCTCTTTCGTTAATACTGTCTCTTCTTTTTTACTTACATGAATCATATCGGGTAATTCTTTTGAACCTGACAGAAGGGTTTTGGTTTCTTGTGGAGCTGGTCTAATCTGTGACAAATCATCTGCCACACTTTGCATCTCCAATCTTTGTTGATTAAATGATGCTGCCGGTACACCTTTTGAAGAAGAACCCTTACTCTCAAAACCATAGATATGTTGTAATAGGTTAACCGTTTTGGCGATCTGCTGATTTTTATGCATAAAAGGAACCAATGTCTCGAATAAAGTTTTCATTTCAATAAATGATGAGGTCGACCTGAGACTTTTTGCAACTGACTGAACCGTTTCCATTTTCGCTGGTAACATAAGTTCGATCATTCGAGTTACAATGGCTTTCTTTTCTTGTAGCGGAAATTCTGCAGAAAGCTTAAGAATATCTCTCACTTGTATAAAGTTTTCTTTTGTAAGTGGAATTTTTTCTAAAAAAGCGAAATCGATTGCTGCTTTATTTGTTTCAGTCGCTGGAAGATTCCATTTATGTAAGATCTGCTCTACTGATGATTTCACAGGATCTACATCCACTTTTTTCAAAACGATTGTTCCGCTTTTTTCAGCAACCTCAAATAAATATTGATTTCCTTTTGCTAGGGGCGCGTCTAATTTTGCATGTAGTGCTGTGCCATCATACAAAATTTTCGCTGTTTGATCAGGAAAAATTTCTAATATTCTAGCTGTAATCAATTGGTTTAGTTTGAATGAAAGGATTCCTTCGGCTGACCTTTTTGTTATCGGCTGTTGACTAATGATGTTGTTCAGTTGTAACACCTTAATCACTTCCTGTAATTTGTATACGTTCTCCCACTGGACTAAATGACTTTCGATGAATAGTGGTAGGACCGAATTTATTAAGTGCTTCTAGATGCTCTTTTGTGCCATACCCCATGTTTGATTTAAATCCATACGCAGGGTATACCTCGTCCATCTTTTTCATATATCGGTCTCTTGTTACTTTTGCAATAATGGATGCAGCTGCGATAGAGATGCTTTTCTCGTCACCCTTTATGATCTTCTCCTGATCAATTGCCAGAGGCACTTCCATCGCATCTATTAAAAGCTGATCAGGCTGCACATCCAATTGGCAGACCGCTTCAGTCATTGCTAGTTTAGAGGCTTGATAAATATTAATCTCATCAATCTTCTCAGGCTGCACTAAATAGACACTGTACGAGATGGCATCTTTTACGATTTCATCATATAGAAATTCTCTTTTTTTCTCAGACAGTTTTTTTGAATCATTAATTCCAGAAAGCATATAGTCTTCTGGTAAGATAACAGCGGCTGCTACTACAGGCCCCGCTAAAGGTCCACGTCCTACCTCATCAACGCCAGCAATATATTTTTTCCCCTTTTGAAAGCACACTTTCTCAAAGGTATGCATAGCCTCTATTCTCTTTCTCTCTGCATCCGCTTCGGCCAAACGCTTGGTATATGATTCAAAGAGTTTTTTAGCGCCTGTTCGCTGATCTTCCTTAAGGATTTTTAATAGGCTTGGAACTTCACTTCGTGCACTATTTTTTAACTTTTGTTCCCACTCTTTTATTGATAATTTCATCTTCTTCACACTCTTTATGTATTTTGTATCGGCTTAGTTAAGAATCTTTTTAGACTTAAAGAAAACAGGCACATAGAAATAGCGCCTGTTTATAGATTTCTATATTATTCTGCTGTATCGGGCCGTTCATAAGATAATCGCCCTAATTTTTCTGAACGAAGGTCGCGTAATACGATCTCGGCTGTCTTTTCAAGATCCACTTCACCGCCGCTCATTATACAGCCCCTTTTTTTACCGATCTCTTCAAATAATGGCAGAGGGTCTTCTGGAATATCCGAAAGGTTATATCTTTCCATAAGACGCTCTTGGTAATGTTCTTTTAAGTAATTTATCGCGAATAATACAACTTCTGTAAAATCTAACAGAGTTTCTTTTATCGCACCTGTTACCGCAAGTTTTAAGCCGATGGATTGATCTTCAAACTTAGGCCATAAGATCCCAGGAGTATCCAGCAGCTCAAGCGTCTTCCCCGCTTTAATCCACTGCTGCTTTTTCGTCACGCCGGGTTTATCCCCTGTTACGGCAATATTTTTTCCTGCCATGCGGTTTATGATCGTTGATTTCCCGACGTTTGGAATTCCAACGATCAATGCTCTTACAGCTCGTGGTTTTACGATGCCTTTTGCTCTCATCTTATCGAACTTTTCTTTTACCAGCTCATGAGCCAGTGGCTCTATTTTCTTGATCCCTTTTCCATCTTTTGAGTTGATTGCCAATGAAGGGATCCCTCTGTCTGAAAAATAATTTTCCCACATTGAAGTTACTTTCGGATCTGCAAGATCTGCCTTATTTAAAAGAACGATACGAGGCTTTTGTCCAAGGATCTCATCAATCATCGGGTTTCTTGATGCAAGGGGTATTCTGGCATCTACAAGCTCAAATACTACATCAATCATTTTAAGTTTTTCAGTTATCTCCCGGCGGGCTTTCGCCATATGGCCAGGAAACCATTGAATGGTCATGTTCTATTCACCCTACTCTACGAATCCAATATCCTTTAACGGCCAGAAACGGAATGAAGCTTTTCCTAAAACATGCTCTTCATCTACTGTACCAATGTTTCGGCTGTCGCTGGAATTACGACGGTTATCACCCAGTACAAACAATTGTCCTTCTGGTACCTTTTGCTTTGCAGTTACTTCAAGCAAAGTAAAATCATACGTGAAATTTCCGTCTTTTGTTTTCTTCTTATATGCTTCTAAGTATTCTTCTTTTACCTTTTTGCCATTCACGTAAAGGGTATCATCTTTGTATTCGATCGTATCACCAGGTAATCCGATCACTCGTTTTATGTAATCTTTTTGTTCTGTTGCATGAAAGACCACAATATCAAATCTTTTTGGTTCTCCAATAACATAACTGAATTTGTTAACAATTAACCGATCTCCGTCATGAAGCGTCGGCATCATTGATTGTCCATCGACCACAACGGGTGCAAATAGAAAAAATCTGATGATCCCTGCTAATAATAAGGCTGCAGCTAATGCTTTAATCCATTCCCAAGTTTCGTTTTTTGTACGTGCCATTCTTAATCCTCACCATCTGTAGAAATTCCTTACTTATAATATGGAAAAAGGAGCTTGAATAAGTCAAGCTCCTTTCGAGAATTATTAGCGAATTTCTTTAATACGAGCTGCTTTACCACGAAGTGCGCGTAGGTAGTATAGCTTCGCACGGCGAACTTTACCACGGCGAACAACTTCAAGGTTCGCGATCTTAGGTGAATGTACAGGGAACGCACGCTCCACTCCTACACCGTAAGAAATTTTACGAACAGTAAACGTTTCAGAAATTCCAGAACCACGCTTCTTGATAACAACACCTTCAAAAAGCTGAATACGCTCACGAGTACCCTCGATTACTTTCACGTGTACACGAACAGTGTCACCTGAACGGAATTTTGGTAAATCTGATTTCAATTGATCTTTCGCTAGATCTGCAATAAGCTGTTGCATAGTTTATTGCCTCCCTTCCCATGGATGTTCTTGCCATCATACAAGCAGCGGAACACCGGATTAAACGGGCATAAGCCACAAACAATATAATACCATAAAACTTAAGGAGTGTTCAAGTTGTTTTATGTTCTTTTATTTCTTTAAGCATTTTTTCTTCATCAGCAGATAGTTTTATCTTCTCTAACAGATCTGGACGCCTTTCAAAGGTCCGTTTTAAAGACTCTTTTTTCCGCCAGTTCTCAATATTTTTATGGTTCCCGGACAGAAGGACATCAGGAACTTTCATACCTCGAAAGTCAGCGGGTCTTGTATAATGAGGATGCTCCAAAATTCCTGTACTGAACGAATCTTGAAGATGTGATTCCTCTTTACCCAGAACTCCCGGAAGCAGCCTTGAAACAGCGTCAATAACAACCATCGCACCAAGCTCTCCGCCTGTTAGAACATAATCACCTATTGAGATCTCATCTGTAACTAAATACTCTCTTACCCGCTCGTCGTAACCTTCATAATGACCGCATAAAAAGATAAGATGTTCTTCCTGTGCGAGTTCTTCTGCTTTTTTTTGATCGAACCTGTCCCCTTGAGGGCATAGCAGTATTATTCTTGGTTTAATTGATGTATCTTTTGTCAGTGTATCCACGGCATCGAACAGCGGCTGGGGAGTCAGCACCATACCTGCTCCGCCTCCGTACGGATAATCATCCACGTTTCTGTGTTTATTGGTTGAGAACTGACGGAAATCCAGCACGCTTATTTCAAGTGCATTCTTCTCTTGTGCTTTTTTTAGTATGGATTGGCCAAAGACGCCTGAAAACATATCGGGAAACAGGCTTAATACATCGATTCTCATCAGATTAACCCTTCTAATGGTTCTATGATTATTTTTTTCTCATCAATATCTACTGTTTTAACCACTGGAGGGATATAGGGGATTAAAATATCTGGACCAAATCCTTTTCGTTTTACGACCCATACATCATTGGCTCCTGGTGACAGGATCTCTTTCACTTTACCAAGTTCATCACCTTCAACTGTAAATACAGAACAACCTATTATGTCGTGGTAGAAGAACTCTCCTTCATCAAGGGCAACGGACTGTTCCTTTGGCACTTTGAGTAAATACCCTTTAAAGCGTTCGACATCATTGATGTTGCCTAGATTCTCAAAGGTTAATAAATCAAACTGTTTATGTTTTCTATGTGCTTCAATTGTTACAGGCACTAGTTCAGAACCCAGATCCACATACAAAGTATTTCCTTTTTTATATCGCTCTTCTGGGAAATCTGTTCGGGAAATCACACGGACTTCTCCTCTTATTCCGTGTGTGTTTACGATCTTGCCTACATTCAACCATTCTTTATCCATAGCAATAAACCTTCCTCCGTACAATTTCAGACAAAATAGTTCTAATCTAAATTTTAGCATAAAACAGACTATGTATACTTTTTTCCATAAAAGAAAAAAGGAAGAGGGAGCCCTCATCCTTTTTTTTAAACGATTTCGATTGAAATCCTTTTATTCTGATTCGTACCTGCTGCATTAACAACCGTACGAATCGCTTTTGCCACTCTTCCCTGCTTACCGATCACTTTTCCCATATCAGTCTGGTGAACAGTTAATTGATAAACAAGGCGGTGTCCTTCTTTAACCTCTTTGACGCTAACTTCCTCTGGGTGATCAACTAGAGCTTTCACAATCGCTTCGATCAACTCTGTCATCTCAGTTCCCCTTCGTCAAAATTATTTTTGGTTTTTAGCGTTATGGAATTTCTCCATAAGACCAGCTTTTGAGAATAGGTTACGAACTGTATCAGATGGCTTTGCACCATTAGTCATCCACTCAAGAGCTTTTTCTTCGTTGATTTTAACTTCAGCTGGGTTAGCAACTGGGTTATAAGTTCCGATCTCTTCGATGAAACGTCCGTCACGAGGAGAACGAGAATCTGCTACTACTACACGATAGAAAGGAGCTTTTTTAGCACCCATACGCTTTAAACGAATTTTTACTGCCATTATAACTTGCACCTCCGAAAATTGTTCACACAAAATAATATGATAGTATAAATTGACAGGTTTGTAAACCTGAAAATTCAGTTTACATAAAAGGGAATTTAAATCCACCTTTTTTCTTTTTGCCATTCATCATTCCGGACATTTGTTTCATCATTTTCTTCATGTCATCGAATTGTTTGATTAGGCGATTTACTTCTTGTACGGTTCGTCCGCTACCTTTAGCGA
This sequence comes from Fictibacillus barbaricus, assembly GCF_014635025.1. Lineage (GTDB taxonomy): Bacteria > Bacillota > Bacilli > Bacillales > Fictibacillaceae > Fictibacillus > Fictibacillus barbaricus. Next base: position 460,454 of record NZ_BMCE01000002.1, read on the forward strand.
TACGTCTCTTGCGGCTGGCATTAATGATTTCAGGCTGTTCTCTCTCATGCAGAGTCATCGAACGGATGATTGCTTCAACGTGACCGATTTGCTTTTCATCGATCTGAACGTTTTTTAGGCCTTTCATCTTGTTCGCTCCTGGAAGCATGCCAAGTATTTCATCTAATGGACCAAGGTTTCTAACTTGTCCCATCTGATCAAGAAAATCATCGAACGTGAACGACATATCACGCATCTTCTTCTGAAGATCTCGTGCTTTCTCTTCATCTACTGAGGTCTGCGCCTTCTCGATCAGAGTAAGCATGTCACCCATTCCTAAAATTCTGGAGGCCATTCGATCCGGATGGAATGGCTCTAAAGCATCCATCTTTTCTCCAAGACCTACAAATTTAATTGGAAGACCTGTAACAGCTTTAATTGAAAGGGCAGCACCACCACGTGTATCTCCATCAAGTTTGGTTAATACAACACCAGTGATTCCTAGCGCTTCGTTAAAGCTTTGGGCTACATTCACAGCATCTTGACCAGTCATGGCATCTACAACTAGGAAAATCTCATCAGGCTTTGCTGTTTCTTTAACCTGTTTCAATTCATCCATCAGCGTTTCATCAATATGCAAACGTCCAGCTGTATCAATAATGACATAGTCATGATGATCTTCTTTTGCTTTTGCGATGGCTGATTCAGCAATTTTGACGGGACTTACTTGATCACCCATCTGAAACACAGGAAAATCTAACTGCTTTCCTAATGTTTCTAACTGCTTAATCGCAGCGGGACGATAAATGTCAGCTGCGGCCAGTAGCGGTTTTCGATTTTGCTTTTTACGTAAATGATTGGCAAGCTTTCCTGTGGTTGTTGTCTTACCAGCACCTTGGAGTCCCACCATCATAATTACAGTTGGAGGACGATTGGAAACTGCGATCTTGCTTTGTTCCCCGCCCATAAGTGCTGTCAGTTCATCATTAACAACTTTTACTACTTGCTGCCCAGGTGTCAGGCTCTTTAAAACTTCCTGACCCACTGCGCGTTCAGATACTTTTTTCACAAAATCTTTTACTACTTTAAAGTTAACGTCCGCCTCAAGAAGAGCAAGGCGTACTTCCCTCATCATTTCCTTTACATCCGCTTCGTTTACTTTCCCTTTTCCACGAATTTTTTGTAAAGTGTTCTGAAGACGGTCGGCTAAACCTTCAAATGCCATCTCACTGAACGCCTCCTATTCCATATTTTCAAGGCGATCGATAATTGCAATTACGTTATCAGGTTCAGATTTCAGAAGCTCTCTTAAAGATGACAGCAACTGATCACGTTCCTGAAACTTTGCAAAAAGCCCTAACTTCTCTTCGTATTCTTCCAGCATCGCCTCTGTCCGTTTAATATTATCATAAACGGCCTGGCGGCTGACATTATATTGTTCAGCAATTTCACCGAGAGAATAATCGTCCAAGTAATATAAACCCATGTAATTCTTTTGTTTAGGGGTTAATAATGATTGGTAAAAATCAAATAGATAATTAATTCTCATTGTTTTATCGAGCATTTTTCCACAACCCTTGTTAAGTGAAATGCCTTTACGTGAATACTATACAACTACACCATTTAGATGTCAAGTTTTTTTCTTGACTTTATACGAAAAGCTGAGACAACCGATTAGACACGACAAGCACATAATCTCCTGACAACGGATACGCTCTTTGTATCCTAGGAAGGAGAGAATGTGACCTCGAGTGTCTGGTTGTCGAAGCTGGACATATGAAATGTTGAAGCGGCTCGTTTAAAAGCGACAAGCACAAAAGTTTTCGAGTGCGAACACGCATTTTGTGTTCCTCGAGAAAACGTTGTGACCTCGAGCTTTTAGCCGCTGAAACTGGACTGGGAAAAGCTGAGACAACCGTTTAGACACGACAAGCACATAAAATTTCAAATTCCGTGATAATCCCATCTTTTTACGTGATCTCGTCTATTTTTTACGTGATGTCGTCTATTTTTTACGTGATATAAGCTGTTTTTTACGTGATAATAACCATTTTTTACGTGATCATGGTTATTTTTATAGTGTTCATCAGCACTTTACTATTTGGTAGCGTGTTTTTCAGATGTTTGGTTAAAAAAATAGCATTATCGGCTTATTCTCTCCGTTTTAATAACCATTTCCATGACCTTCTAAAAGTAAAAAAAGAAGCAGATCTTACTCTGCTTCTTCCTCTTCCGTTCCCGCAAATAAACCATACACAAACTGATCAGCATCAAACTCTTGCAGATCATCGATCTTCTCACCTAAACCAACAAACTTTACTGGAATATCTAGTTCATGGCGAATTGCTAATACGATACCGCCTTTAGCCGTTCCATCAAGTTTTGTTAACACCAGACCAGTAACGTCTGTAGACTGACCGAATGTTTTTGCTTGGTTCATTGCATTTTGTCCAGTCGTTGCATCAACTACGAGCAGGACTTCGTGAGGAGCTCCAGGTATTTCACGTTCAATTACACGCTTTACTTTTGAAAGCTCGTTCATTAAATTAACTTTATTTTGTAATCGGCCAGCTGTATCACAAAGTAAAACATCCGCTTTTCGGGATTTTGCAGCCTGGATGCTGTCAAAGATAACAGCAGCGGGATCGGCTCCTTCATGGTGTTTGACCACATCAACTCCAGCACGTTCTCCCCATACTTCCAATTGGTCGATAGCTCCCGCACGGAAGGTGTCTCCTGCAGCTAATATAACTTTCTTCCCTTCATTCTTCAGCTGATGAGCAAGCTTACCGATTGTTGTCGTTTTTCCGACTCCATTCACCCCTACAAATAGAATCACAGTCATTCCATCGGTTTGCATGTTCAGTTTGTTATCGCCACCATCTTTTTGAAGCATTTCAGCCAATTTTTCGGTGATCGCAGAACGAAGCTCCATCGGATCTTGTATGTTTCGGGTACGAGCTACATCTTTCAATTCATCAATGATATCGAGAACAGTATGGACTCCCACGTCAGCACCGATCAAGATTTCTTCTAGTTCTTCAAAAAATTCTTCATCTACCTTTCTGAACCTTTTTAGAAGGTCATTCACTTTAAATGAGAAAGAATTTCTTGTTTTCTCGAGACCGCTCTTAAATTTTTCTGATGAGGCATCAGACTGTTGATTAGAAAATTTTTCTTTTAAACGTTTCAAAAAACTCACTATCGATTTCCTCCCTATGATGTTACAAGTTCTTTCGTTTCTTCAAGTCTTACCGATACCAGTTTTGATACTCCGGATTCCTGCATCGTTACTCCATAAAGTACATCCGCTTCTTCCATCGTACCTTTTCGGTGAGTAACCACAATAAACTGTGTTTCTTTACTAAACGTACGTAAGTATTTAGCAAAACGATTTACGTTGGCATCATCCAGCGCTGCTTCAACTTCGTCTAATATGCAGAAAGGTACTGGTCTAACTTTAAGGATCGCAAACAATAATGCGATTGCCGTTAGAGCCCTCTCACCGCCTGAAAGCAAGCCTAATTGCTGAAGCTTTTTACCAGGCGGTTGTGCCATAATATCAACACCAGTTGAGAGCATATCTTCTGGCTGAGTTAAAACGAGATCTGCGCGGCCTCCGCCAAACAGCTCTTTGAAAATAACACCGAAATGAGAACGGATAGAAGTAAACGTTTCTTCAAACCGATTCTTCATCTCTTCATCCATCTCGGAGATTACACCATACAGTGTATCCTTTGCTTCAGTTAAATCATTCCTTTGCTCTGTAAGAAAATCAAAACGCTGACTGACTCTGTCATATTCTTCAATTGCTCCAATGTTAACAACACCCAGTTCTTCAATAGCCATCTTGATCAATTTTACTTTTCGTTTTGCATCCTCCAACGGAATCTCAAGTCTATGCTTTTGTTTAGCACCTTCATAAGATAATTCATATTCCTCACGAAGGTGGGATAGCCTTGACTCCAATTCCACATCGAGTCTGTTGATGCTGACTTCTTCAGTTTTTAGTCCATCACTCAGCTGTTTATACTGACGTTTCGCCTCTTTTAGTTCAGACTCCATTTTTTCAATAGATCGGAATGATTCTGTTCGCTCTTTTCTTCGTTCAGCGATTAGCTTTACAGCATTATTTTTTTCATGTCTTCTTTGAAGGATCTGTTCATCAAGTGAATCTTCACCAGATGAGCTAGAGTTCATTTCCTCTTCAAGAAGCCAATAGTCTTCTTCCGTTTCTTTACTTTTGGATTCAACACTTTCAAACTCTTCTTGTATCCGGAAGCTTTTTTCTCTTTGGTTCGCTACCTGTTGTTCAAGTTCAGCCGCTTTAATCTTTAGTAGCGTTAAAGCCTCTCTTAGTTCTTCTTTTGAACTTTGATTCATCTTCTTCTTTTCAGTCAAATCAGCAATCGTCATTTCAAGTGCTTTTCCAGATTCAACTGCAGAATCAAGTTTCTTTTCAAGTTCAATGAGGCGTGTGTCTGCAGCAGTTCTTTCCGTTTCAAAGGAAAGCTTTTCACGATCATATAACTGTAATCTGTCATTTAAACTTTTTTCTTCAATCTCTACTTCTCTCAAAGAAGATTTAAGCTCTTGCTCTTGCTCTCTTAATTGCTCTCCCTCGATTTGAAGCATCTCAAGTTTTTCTTTTTTCTTTGAAACTTTTGATTTCAATTCTCCAACTTTTTCTTCAAGCTGAAGGGTTTGCTTTTCCATTGAAGATATTTTCTCCGATAAAGAATCAATTTCTCGTTGTCTGCTTAATAGAGAACTGCTTTTTTGTTTCAAGCTTCCTCCAGACATCGACCCTCCTGGTGAGACTACATCTCCTTCAAGGGTTACGATTCGATATCGATAGTTCACTTGTTTTGCAATGCTGTTTGCCCCAGCCAAGTCTTTCGAGATAATAATGTTTCCAAGTAAATTCCCAACGATATTTTTATACTTGGATTCAAACTGAACCAGGTCAGATGCTATTCCAACAAAAGAATCTAATGTACTTGCCTGATTAGCATCAATACTAGAGAGCTGACGGCTTTTTATTACATTAAGAGGAAGGAATGTCGCTCTACCGGCTCTTGATTGTTTCAGATATTGAATAGCTCTCATAGCATTCTGTTCATGATCGACAACGATATGCTGCATGGATGCACCTAATGCTGTTTCAATAGCTGTTTCGATCTCTGAAGGAACGGAAAGAAGTTCAGCAACTGCTCCTTCTATTCCTGACAGCTTTGTTTCTTTAGCCTTAAGAACCTCTTTTACGCCTTGCATAAAGCCTGCGTACTCATCCTGCATGGATTCCAGCATCTCTTTTTTAGACTTGAACTGCTGTATAAATTGATAAGCTTGGTACAATTTGTCTTGTAGAGAACGGGATTCTTGATCTTCTAACGATATCTCTGATTTTAGAGACTGGTATTCTTCTTGCTTTCTTTTCAACTCAGATTCCGCTTTACCGTATGCTCTTTCTGCTTGTTCTCTCGTCTTTTTTAGTTCTTCTCTATGCACAAGAAATTTAGTGTTTTCTTCATCAAGCCGATTGCTTTTAAAGTTCTGAAGTTTTGCTTGATCCTCAATATAACGCATCTCATTCTTTATCGTTGTCTGTTCATTCAGCCGTTCGAAGTAATCACTTTTTAATTTCTCTAATTCTGCCTCTACATCCATCTCTAAAACAGATAACCGGCTTTCTTCATCTTTAACTTGCCTTTTAACGCTTCTTAATTCTTTTTCTTTATCTTGTAAGATCTCGCTTTCAACTTTGAGCTGATTTTTCAATTCTTCTTTTTTAGCTTTCAGCTGCTGAATCTGTTCCAAGAGTGAGGTTTTATTTTGGTCGTAGTTTTTCTTTCTTTCTTTTAAAACTTCCTTTTTGCCCTCTAGCTTCTCTAATGTTTCACTAGCTAAAAGAAGTGCACCTTGTAATTCATCAATAGATTCGTCCATTGCTTGCATATCAAGTCTAGCTCTTTCGATGGACGATTCACCTTGCCTCACCTTAACTGAAAGCACAGATTCTTGTTTTTGAAGATCGGCTACTAAGCTTTTTTGTTTTTCCCAGCGAAAATGCAGGTCCTCAATCTCCTGTACCAAAACTGCCGTTTCTACGACCTCGAGTTCTTCTTTCTTCTCGAGGTAATCTGTTGCTATTGAAGCTTGTATTTTGAGGGGTTCTACCTGCCCTTCAAGTTCATGGAGAATATCTTCTACACGATTAAGGTTTTCCTGTGTTTCTGAAAGTTTTACTTCTGCTTTTTGTTTACGGGTTTTGTACTTTAAAACACCAGCTGCTTCTTCAAAAATCTTACGTCGTTCATCAGATTTACTGCTCAAGATTTCTTCTACCCGGCCTTGTCCAATAATAGAAAACGCTTCTTTACCAAGTCCTGAGTCCATAAATAACTCTACTATATCTTTCAAACGGCATTGTTGTTTGTTAATTAAGTATTCACTATCACCTGAGCGGTACACTCTTCTTGTAATAGAAATCTCGTTATAATCCAATGGCAGATGCTGATCTTCATTGTCTAATGTAAGTGTAACTTCAGCCACGTTTAATGGTTTACGGTTATCACTTCCAGCGAAAATAATATCTTCCATTTTAGATCCGCGCAGTGATTTTGCAGATTGCTCACCAAGCACCCAGCGTACAGCATCTGAAATATTGCTTTTCCCGCTTCCATTCGGGCCTACCACTGCCGTGACCCCTTGTACAAATTCTACTTGTATCCGTTCTGCAAATGATTTAAATCCTGCTACATCAATTCGTTTGAGGAACATCATTAAATCCCCCTTTTTTCTAGCTTTCATTTATGTATCAAACTATAAAAATTTGTTTTATGTAATATCATGCTTCATTTTTTCCAGATCAGTTGTCTCAGCTTTTCCCAGTCCAGTTTCAGCGGCTAAAAGCTCGAGGTCACAACGTTTTCTCGAGGAACACAAAAAGCGTGTTGGCACTCGAAAACTTTTGTGCTTGTCGCTTTTAAACGAGCCGCTTCAACATTTCATATGTCCAGCTTCTACAACCAGACACTCGAGGTCATATTCCTCTCTCCCTTGACACAAATAGCGTGTCTTCAGTCAAGAGTTATATGCTGGTCGTGTCTAAACGGTTGTCTCAGCTTTTCTATTTTATCATAGATTAACTCTCACATAGTCACAAAGATTGCAGTGTGCTAAAATGAAGTGTGTTTAGACAATTGGTCATATGAGGATTTTGTAACTCACATCAAAATAAGTGTATAAAAAGGAGCCCGTTGAATGGACTTAACCAATCAAAATCATGAAAACTTATCGTTTATGATTGAAGGATTAAAAAAGAAACTGCAGCTTGTAAACAGCGGATTGATTCAACCTGAAGACTACGAACTTTCTAAGTATGATGATATAAAAGAGCTGTATGACATGGTCATGAAAATGCCTTCTTTCAGCATTCGGGACATGGAAGGCATAGTCGAAGAACTTGCATCTCTTAAAACGAAATAATAGAACCCCCTTAAACGGCAAAGCAGCCAGTTGAAAGGGGGTTTTGTTTAACTCTTTTTTGCAACTTTTTCAATTGCTTCTTGTGCTGCGTGCTGTTCTGCTTCCTTTTTGGATCTTCCATAACCAATTCCGAATGTAGCTTCATTCAATCTGACTTCAGAAACGAATTCACGGTTATGCGCCGGCCCTTTTTCTTGAATGATTCGATAATCAATATGACCTAATCCTTCACGCTGTACATATTCTTGCAGCTGACTTTTAAAATCCATCACATGAGAAAAAGCACCTTCATTTATTCGGGGCACCACATACTGATTTAAAAACTCTTTTACCTTTTCGAGTCCTTGATCAAGGTACAGCGCACCAATGAACGCTTCAAATACATCCGCTAACAAAGCAGGCCTTGATCTTCCTCCAGTATTTTCCTCACCTTTTCCCAACAACACAAAATCTCCAAAATGAAGATCGTTCGCAAACAGAACTAGTGATGGTTCACATACGATAGCTGCTCTTAGTTTTGTAAGTTCACCTTCACTCATGCTTGTAAACTTGCTGTATAGATATTGAGAAATCGTCAGTTCCAGAACGGCATCACCGAGAAATTCAAGTCTTTCATTATCCTCGAAAGTTCTTCCTCGATGCTCATTCACATATGATGAATGCGTAAATGCTTGCGCTAAAAGTTTTTCATTTTCAAACTTAATGTTTAAACGCTCCTGAATCGGGGCCACTTTTTGAATGCGCACTTTGTCATCCATGCCCTTTTTGGAAGCTGATTTAAACCGGTTTTTAACCGTTTTCTTTTGAGTTGATTGCTGTTTTGAACCTTTCATAAACTTCCTCCAAAAAATCTTGTAAAAGGGCTATTTTTGCTTGCAATTGTTCATCCTTTAAAAGGGAAGAAAGCCCCGCTAATTTGCACGGGACTTTATCCGTAAAACACTTATTGTTTGCTGTTTATGTAATCAACAACGTCACCGACAGTTGCAATTTTCTCAGCATCTTCATCAGAAATTTCTAGTTCGAACTCATCTTCAAGTTCCATAACTAGTTCTACTACATCTAGAGAGTCTGCACCAAGATCTTCTTTAAAGGAAGCTTCAGGTTTAACCTCAGATGCGTCAACACCTAGACGGTCCACAACAATCTTTGAAACTCTTTCTAAAACGTCTGCCATTTTGTGTGTCACCTCCTTTCAATAGTATATGCTTTTTCCTTTTAAAAAACTAGAGGCATTCAAAGTCTTTTAAAAGACATGTTTTTAGGGATTACATCACCATTCCGCCATCTACATGAATGGTTTGGCCCGTAATATATGAACTTACATCACTTGCTAAGAATGCAGCTGCTGCAGCAATATCTTCAGGCTGTCCAAAACGGGCAAGCGGAATATTTCTTAGCATGTCTTCTTTAATACCTTCTTCGAGTTTTCCAGTCATATCTGTTTCGATGAAGCCTGGTGCTATGGCATTCACGGTAATGCCTCGGGAAGAAAGCTCTTTAGCGGCCGTTTTTGTAAGCCCGATCACACCTGCTTTTGCAGCAACATAGTTAGCTTGACCAGGGTTGCCTGACACCCCTACGATTGAAGCAATATTAATAATGCGTCCTTGTCTTTGCTTCATCATCTGTCTCGTTACTGCTTTTGTGGTCAGGAATACACCTTTCAAGTTTGTATTGATAACAGCATCCCAGTCTTCTTCTTTCATTCTCATCAGTAGATTATCCCTCGTAATACCCGCATTATTCACAAGGACATCAAGACTGCCGAATTCATCAATAACAGACTTCACCATTCTAGTAACATCTTCTGAACTTGAGATATCCGCTTTAATAGCGAATGCTGTTCCACCATTGGCTTTAATTTCTTCTACAACTTCGTTGGCTCTAGCTTCACTTCCTGAGTAGTTCACTGCCACTCTTGCACCGTTTTTCGCAAAATAAAGGGCAATCGCACGTCCGATACCACGGGAAGCTCCCGTAACCAATACTGATTTATTATTAAGCATCTACTGATTCCCCTTTCAATTTATCAACTGCTGCTTGAATCGATTCTACGTCACTAACTGCTATAACATTAGCTCTTCGATTTACTTTCTTCACAAGGCCAGACAATACTTTTCCTGGTCCTATTTCAATAAAAGTATCTACACCTAAATCCATCAATTCTCTGACCGTTTCTTCCCATCTTACTGGAGAATACAATTGTTCAATCAACTTAAGCTTGATTTCTTCTTTTGATGTAATAGATTTCGCAGTAACATTCGCTATTACAGGTGTTTTTGCATCACTGATTGCAATTTGGTTCAGGATCTCTTCAAATTTCTCAGCTGCTGGTTTCATAAGTGCAGAATGAAAAGGACCGCTGACTTGCAACGGAATCACCTTTGCTCCTTCTGCCTTAGCAAGACCACTTGCTTTTTCAACACCGCCTACAGTTCCAGAGATAACAATCTGGCCAGGGCAGTTTAGATTGGCAACTTGTACACTGTCTCCTTCATTTGATACTTCAGCAGTTATTGCTTCTAAGCGTTCTTGATCAAATCCGATCACTGCAGCCATCGTTCCAACACCAGCAGGCACTGCTTCTTCCATTAGAAGACCTCTATTTCTAACAGCAAACACAGCATCTTCAAAGGAGAGACTCCCTGCAGCAACGAGAGCAGAATACTCGCCAAGGCTGTGACCAGCCGTGTAATCAGCTGAGATGTCATGCTGCTTAAAAACTTCAAGAACGGCTGTTGAAACCGTTAGTAATGCAGGCTGTGTATTTTCTGTTTTCTTTAACGTATCTTCAGGACCCTCGAAGATAATTTCCGAAAGATTCATTGAAAGTCTTTCGTCTGCTTTGTCAAAAATAGCTTTAGCAGAAGGTTCTTGATCAGCTAACTGTTTTCCCATCCCTACAAATTGCGAACCTTGTCCAGGAAAAAGAAAGGCAATTTTCCCCATCGTTATTCCTCCTTTTGATCATCCGATTTTATATGACTCTGAATAGTAGGTACAACATTTTTCTCAACCATATTTACGGTTTGTCTTATCGCGTTTAATACTGCATTAGCATTTGAAGATCCGTGAGCCTTAATAACAGGAGCTGCGAGGCCGAATAACCCTGCGCCACCATACTCCGTATAATCAAGTTTATCCTTTATTCCGCGAAGTTTTGGCTTTAACACACCTGCTGCCAGCTTACTCGTAAAACTGGAAGTAAGCTGTTCTTTAATCATTGAAAACATACTGATGGCTGTACCTTCAATTGATTTAAGTACAAGGTTGCCAGCAAACCCATCACAAACTACCACATCTGCAGCTCCCATAAGTAAATCTCTTGATTCAACATTTCCTACAAAGTTGATATCCGCATCTTCCAATAAGGGAAATGCCGCCTTTGTTAGCGTATTTCCTTTTTCGCTCTCTGTCCCAACATTCAATAAACCAACACGAGGCTTCTCAATGCCTCGAACTTGCTGGCAGTAGATTGAACCCATTAATGCATATTGCAGAAGATGTTCGGGTTTTGCATCCATATTTGCACCAACATCCAGGAATAAAAATCCCTTCCCATCAAGTGTAGGAAGTGTCGGGGCTAAAGCTGGTCTTTCTATTCCTTTTATCCGACCAACATAGAAAAGTCCGCTTGCCATCAAGGCTCCTGTATTCCCTGCAGATATATAGGCATCAGCCTTACCTGATTTCACTTCATTTGCAGCAAGCACCATGGATGAATTTTTTTTACGTCGAACTGCGCGCACAGGCTCTTCTGATGTTTCAATTACCTCATCCGTATGTATAATACTGAACTTGTGATCTGCCGGCAGATGCTGCTTAATTTTCTCTTCATCTCCCACTAATGTAATGGCGAGTTCTGGATATTGTTCTACAGCAAGTAATGCACCTTTTACGATCTCCTGTGGTGCATTGTCACCGCCCATTGCATCAATTGCAATATTCATGCTGAATTAACTTCCTTCCTTTGAATCTTGTGTTGATCTGTACATCGTAAATTCTCCGTTAAACACAAGCTCTTTTTCTACAAAGCTGTTAACTTCTACGATCGATCTTTCCGAACCTGTTTCCTTTACTTTTGCTTTTGCAATAATTCTTTCTCCAACCCTGACTGGCCGGGAGAAACGAATACTCGCTTTTGCTGTTAAAGCAAGCTCATCATTGATAATAGCAACAGCAAGCGAATTGGCTTGTGCAAAAACATGGTGTCCCCTTGCAATCTTATTCCGGGAAAAAACATGCTCTTCTTTAATATCTAATATTGAAATGGCGGATTCATCAAGTTGAAGGTCAATAATTTCTCCAATGACCTCTTCTATTGCCAGTGCTTTAACATCATCAAGCTTTGTTTCCGCAACAGACTTGATTCTTTCTCTTAATTCAGGGATAGAAAGTTCAAGACGGTCCAGTCTGATTGTCTGTACACTGACACTAAACTTTTCTGCCAATTCTTCATCTGTAATAAAAGGTGTTTGTTTTATCGTCTCTCTTAGCAGCTCTTGCCGCTCTTTTTTTGTTTTTTTCATAAATCCTTTCCTTCTTCCATAAAAAGGTCTCATTTATGAGTAAGATAGTTGATCGTTAAATGCAACGCATTAGAAAAGCAGGTACCGCATCAAAGCGTACCTGCCAATTATCTTTCTGCTATTAAGAGCTGGTACTAATAGTAGTATATAGTATCAGTCTGCTTCTTTCAAGATTAATCTAGTCTTTCTTTATCCAGCACACCTTGACTGGTTAGAATCTCTCTAATTTGTTGGTACGTATCGCTGCTCCAGAACTCATCTGAATTGACTAACCTGGCTGCGTCATTTCGTGCAGTTTCTAATATACGATAATCGTGAACAAGATCAGCTACTTTAAAGTCCGGTACACCGCTTTGTTTATTGCCAAAAAAATCACCGGGACCCCTTAGCTCAAGATCCTTTTCAGAGAGTTCAAAACCATTCGTTGTCTCTGTCATAATTCTCATTCGCTCTTGTCCCTCTTCTGTTTTCGGATCAGCAATGAGAACACAATAAGATTGGTCACTGCCGCGTCCAACCCTGCCCCTCAGCTGATGAAGCTGGGATAAACCAAATCTCTCTGCGTCATATATGACCATGACTGTTGCATTTGGCACGTTCACACCAACTTCAACAACAGTGGTAGATACTAGGATCTGACAGTTATTCGCTGCAAACTTCCTCATTACCTCATCCTTCTCTGTTGGATGAAGTCTTCCGTGCATTAAACCAACATTATACTCTTGAAAGTAGTTGCTGAGCTGCGCATGTACATCAATAGCATTTTGCACATCAACCTTTTCAGATTCCTCGATCAAGGGACATATCACATAAGCTTGCCTGCCGCTTTCGATTTCCTTTTTAATAAAATCCAGAACCCTGTCTAACATGCCATGCTTAGCCCAGTGTGTAATGATTGGTTTTCTTCCTGCTGGCATTACATCAATCGTTGATACATCCATGTCACCAAAAGCTGATATCGCAAGTGTCCGAGGGATAGGTGTAGCAGTCATAAAGAGAACATCCGGGCTTTCTCCTTTTTCCCTGAGCACCCTTCTCTGATTCACGCCGAACCGGTGCTGCTCATCTGTAATCACTAAACCTAGATTTTTAAAATTTACTTCGTCTTGAATGAGAGCATGTGTACCAACCATGATCTGTATCTCACCTTGACTTAATAGGTTTAATGTTTCTCTGCGCAGTTTACCTTTTACCGAGGAGGTTAAAAGGGCTACTGTGATGCCAAACGGGGTGAAGAGCTCCTTTAACGACTGAAAGTGCTGTTCTGCCAGTATTTCAGTAGGGACCATCAAAGCACCTTGTCTATTTGCAGTTACTGCGGCGTATAATGCGATTGCGGCTACGACTGTTTTTCCAGATCCAACATCCCCTTGGAGCAGCCGGTTCATACGGCTAGCAGCAGACAGGTCCTTTAAGATTTCATCCACCACTCTCTGCTGAGCATCCGTCAGTTGGAACGGCAAGGATTCAATAAACCCATCTACTCGTTTCCTGTCAAACTTCAAAGAGGCTCCTTTTGACTGCTGTCTGTTCCATTTTCTGAATATCTGCATCTTTAGTTGAAAAAGCAATAGCTCTTCAAAAGCCAGCCTTCTTCTCCCTGCTTTTAAAACCTGAAAGTTCTCAGGAAAATGCATCATTTTAAGTGCCGTTTCTTTGTCAGGAAGCCGGTATGCCTCTTTAAGTTCCTGCGGCAGAGGATCGGCTATCTGTCCTGAAAACTGACGAAACGCCTGATCTATTATTTTGCGCATCGTTTTTCCATAGAGCGAACCTTTTACCGAATAAACCGGTTCGATCTTTCTATCATCTGAGAATGCTCCAAAATGCACATCACTTACCGTTAAGGTCATTTTATTACGATCCCATTTACCTGTTACAGTCAGAGTCTGACCTAGGGAAATTTGATTTTTTAAGAACGGCCGATTAAAGATGGTAGCGGTTATCAAATATTTACCGATTAGCATCCTGAAAGACAATCTGGATTTTTTTTTCGGAAAATAACGCAGAGAAGGTTCAGAATGAACCTTCCCTTCGATTGTTGCCTTTTCATCGTGTGAAATCTCTGCCAGATCTTTCTTCTGATAATCTTCATATCGATACGGTAAGTATTCAAGCAGATCTTCAACTGAATGTATCCCCATGCTTGCTAGTTCTTCAGCTTTCTTATCACCTATTCCTGCTACAGCTGTTATGGATTGAGTAAGCATCGTTACTTCTCGTTTAGCGGAATGCCGAAGATTTTTGCTTCTAGCTCTCTTCCTGTTGGCGTAGCAGCTAAACCGCCAAGTGCAGTTTCGCGCAGAGCAGATGGCATCGTTTGTCCTATTTTATACATCGCATCAATAACTTCATCACAAGGAATGCGGCTAACGATACCCGCAAGTGCCATATCTGCAGCAACAATGGCATTACTTGCACCCATCGCATTCCTTTTTACACAAGGAACTTCTACTAATCCTGCTACAGGATCACAAACCAGCCCAAGCATATTTTTTAAGGCGATTGCCATCGCTTCAGCAGATTGAGCGGGTGTACCGCCAGCCAATTCAACGATTGCTGCTGCAGCCATTCCAGTTGCAGATCCAACTTCAGCTTGACAGCCGCCAGCCGCTCCAGAAATAGAAGCATTATTTGCCACCACAAAACCGAATGCTCCAGCAGCAAACAAGTATTCAATCATCTGCTCGCGCGTTGGGTTCAACTTTTCTTTTAACGCAAACAATGTACCAGGAACCACACCTGCAGATCCTGCAGTTGGTGTTGCACAGATCGTTCCCATTGCAGCATTCACTTCATTGGTTGCCATCGCTTTACTTACCGCATCAAGCATAAGCTCTCCAGAAAGAGACCTCCCTGTTTTGATATACGTTTGAAGCAGTTTACCGTCACCGCCGGTTAAACCAGAATGAGACTTCACGTCTTCTGTTATACCGCGCTGAACCGCTTCTTCCATAACTTTAAGATTTCTATCCATGAATGCGATGACTTCTTCTCTTGTACGGCCAGTTACATCCATTTCCTGCTCGATCATAATAGAAGAGATCTTGCATTTTTTTGATTCAGCCAACTCTATTAACTCAGCTACATTACGAAACATTCTTCTCACCTCTTAGTCGTGTATCTTTACCACTTGCTGAACAATAGGGAGAGAACTTAATTCGTCAATGATGATTTCATCTGCATTCTGATCAATCTCAATAACCATCAGAGCTTCTTTCCCTTTTTCTTTCCGCGATACTTCCATATGTCCGATATTAATTTCATGCTTTGCTAAAATATTTGCTACACCGGCAATTGCACCGTATTTGTCGTTATGAACAATAAGAAGAGCAGGATGATTACCTGAAAGCCTTAAAGAGAAACCATTTAGTTCTGTAATTTCAATTTTTCCTCCGCCAATGGAAATGCCAACGACTTCAATCTTATCATTCTCATCACCAATAATTACACGTGCTGTATTAGGGTGATCGGTTACCGCATCTTCAGCAGTCATAGAAATTTTAATACCTTCCTGCTTCGCGATTGTAAGCGCATCCACAATCCGAGTATCAAAAGTATCATAATCTAATATACCACCCACTATAGCCACGTCTGTTCCATGACCTCTATAGGTTTTAGCAAATGAACCATAAAACGAAATCTTTGCGTATTCTGGTTTTCTGCCAAATAGATGCCTTGCTACCCTGCCGATTCTCGCAGCACCAGCTGTATGTGAACTTGACGGTCCGATCATGATGGGACCGATTATATCAAACACACTTTTATATTTCATGATGATCTCCTTCAAATTACGTTTTTTCCAATAAAATAAGTATCCCCTCTTAACTTTATCATACTTTAAGTTTAAGAGAGAATACTTTTCATTTTTACTCTACTGACAGAATGAAAGAATAGATCGGCTGTTTTCCATTATGGATTTCCGCTTCAGCATCAGGAAACTTATCTTCAATATATTCAGCAAGTTCCTTTGCTTCTTCTTCTGAACTATCTTCACCATAGATTATAGTTACGATCTCTGAATTCTCATCCATCATGTTTGATAAAAGCTCTTTCGTAACTTCTTGTTTGTCAGTCTTAGAAGTGATGATCTTCCCTTCTGAGATTCCCATGAAATCACCTTTAGCAATTTCTACACCATCAATGGAAGTGTCTCTCACTGCATAAGTAACTTGACCTGACTTAACAGAAGAGATGGCTTCGTTCATCTTCTTTTCATTCTCCTGCAAATCAGCAGAAGGATTGAAAGCTAATATAGAAGCAATTCCTTGTGGCACAGTCTTTGTACGAATGATCACTACTTCTTCATCAACAACACTTGCTGCTTGTTCAGAAGCCATAATAATGTTGCTGTTATTAGGAAGAATGAATACTTTTTCTGCATTGACTTCAGCAATTGCCTTAACGATATCCTCTGTACTCGGATTCATGGTTTGTCCGCCTTGAATCACTGATGCTCCCATAGATGAAAACATCTCTTCAATGCCTTCGCCCATCGCAACAGTTACGATGCCGTACTCTTTCTTTTTCGCAGAGACTTGCTGTGAATAAGAAGGGATCACTTCATTCTCGCTCTCTAAAATCGCTGAATGTTGTTCACGCATATTTTCAATCTTGATATTAATCAAGCTTCCATAACGGTGAGCTAGAGTCAGCATGTTTCCTGGCTGTTCTGTATGAATATGAACTTTAACCACATCATCATCAGCAACAACTAAGAGAGAGTCACCGTGCTGATTTAATTCATTACGGAAATTAGTTTCATCGAATGGGTTGTTCTTAATCTTGTTCGCTTCAAATTTAACCATAAACTCCGTGCAATATCCAAAATGGATATCTTCAGTTTTCATGTGGATTTGTGCTTTATGATGTTCAGCATTAACGAGTTCACCCATTGAAGGACCATTGACAGACACTTTTGGCAGTTCTTTTCCTTCAAGTACTGCTAAGAATCCTTCATAAACCGTAACTAACCCTTGACCGCCAGAGTCTACAACGCCTACTTCTTTTAGAACAGGAAGTAGATCCGGAGTCCGGTTTAAAGAAGCTTTGGACTCTTTTACAAGTTCCTTCATGATGTATAGAATGTCATCTGATTTTTTAGCTTCTTTTACAGCCTTTTTAGCAGCATCTTTCGCTACAGTTAAAATCGTTCCTTCTACTGGTTTCATTACTGCTTTATATGCTGTTTCAACACCTTTATCAAATGCATTAGCAAATTCAGCCGCTGTGATAGAATCTTTTCCTTCTACTGCTTTTGAGAATCCTCTAAAGAGCTGAGAAAGGATAACACCTGAGTTTCCTCGAGCTCCCATCAACAGACCCTTTGCAAATGCACTTGCAACGGCTCCAATCTGATGAGAAGTATTCTTTTCAACTTCCTTCGCACCAGAAGTAATGGTTAGGTTCATGTTTGTTCCTGTATCACCGTCTGGCACTGGAAATACATTAAGTGCATCGACCATGGCCGCGTTTCTTGATAGGTTTGAAGCACCCTCGAGCACCATTTTTGAAAACTTTTTTCCGTCTAAAACTTTTAAAGACACAAAACTTCCTCCTAACTAAGGGGTTGTCACCCTGACACCCTGAACGTAGATATTGACCGAGTCAACCGCCAAACCAAGCATTTGATCCAGGGTATATTTCACTTTGTTCTGAACGTTATGAGCCACTTCAGAAATCTTTGTTCCGTAACTTACAATAATATACATGTCGATATGTACTTCATCTTCTTCTTGTCGGACAACGATCCCCCGGGAGAAATTTTCACGTCCTAATAGTTCAGTTATTCCATCCTTTAATTGTTTTCTTGATGCCATGCCAACAATTCCATAACAATCGATTGCTGCTCCACCAGCGATAGTGGCAATCACTTCATTAGAAATATCAATTTGACCATAGGTTGTTTTCATTTCAATGGACATGCTTACATCCCCCTTTAAATTGTTAAATGGCTAACAAATATTTTACTATACATCAGTCTATTTTGAAAGGACTACTACATTTCACACCATGTAAATAGTATTGTCAAGGGAATTTACTTGAAAACCTTTTATGAATATGTTGCAATGCTTCGTGAGTCATGCTAATATTATTTAGTATTTAACATACGATTGAATTGATGCAAAGCTTTTTTGCTGTAAAGGAGGTTCACCTACTATGGCTCGTAAATGTTTTATTACTGGAAAAGGACCTAAAACTGGTAACAAGCGTTCTCACGCGATGAACAAATCAAAGAAAAGCTGGGGAGCTAATGTCCAAAAGGTTCGCATTCTTGTGGACGGAAAGCCAAAGCGCGTATACGTATCTGCTCGTGCCCTTAAATCTGGGAAAGTTGAACGCGTATAAATAAAAACAGCAGCTATAGCTGCTGTTTTTTTATTTCTCCTAAAAAATTGTAGTCTGCACCTGAAAGCATGCTTTTAGGTGCAGTTTTTTTCGTTTTCAATATTCATTGCGTGAAACTTGAACACGTACCGTAACATCGTCGCCGAATATCCTTTTAAAACAAAAAAAGCGCCTTGGGCGCTTTTTTTGTTTGTTATCCTTTTTTAAAAGAACCTAAGATGGCACGTACGAATCCCCCTAAGAATCTAGGAAGTTTAATGGTATAAAATTTCATCTTACCCCTCCTCCAGGCCCATAAAAAATGATAAGAACAGAAACATAAAATACTTTATTCCCCTTTTTATGAAATGGTGCTTCGGGGCCTGTATTCCGTAATTTTTTAATCACGGCTCTTTACCATCAATATTATGCCGCAGTCGAAAGAATAAGTACCACTTTTATTTACAAGCTCATTTGAGATGCAAAGTGATGATCCAGCCTTTAAATCTGCATTGTCCAAAGGATATTTAAAGCCTTTTAATGTAATCCCTTTAACCACTTCACTATGTGAGAGAAAGGAGAAATAGGTATACTTTTTGTCTTGCTCCACTTCGTACGTACCTGGAAGTTTTAGTGAGATCTCATTTCTGATATCTATTATTCTTACGTCCACTTTGCTGAAGCGGCTTTTATATAAGAGCTGCGTATTCATTAGTTCATGATCCAGTCTTCCGCCTGTCGCTCCAAACAACAGAAGCTCTTCTGGACTCTGTTCCAACGCCCATTCTACGGCAATTTCCATATCTGTTAAATCTTTTTCAGAACGGTACAGATTAACCTTTATCTCTTTATGAAGAATCATATTTTTTTCAGCAGCCGTAACAGAATCAAAATCACCAAATGCGTATTGCGGAACGATTTCTTGCCGCAAAAGAAACAGCGTGCCCCTATCAACACCAATCCACAAACAGTCTGTTGTGCTGTCGTATTCCTTTAAGTCAGGAATTAGGTGTTCAGGGCCGCCTGCAACAATTCTTATTTTCATGCTGCTTGGTGATAACCGCTTCGTGCAGCATGCAATAATTTTGGAGCTGTGTTTGTTAACAGGATCACAACAAGTGATGTGATCGCAAAGATTACAATCATGAATGAACCATTATACAAGAAAGAATAAAGCCAGACGTTCATTTCTTCAGCTAGATCACTAAAGAAGATAACACCTGAAAATACGTGTGAGAACGTTCTTAATAAACAGCCTACAAGGATACCTGTTACCATCAATAATGTTCTTTTTGCTCTATTTTGTGTAATAGATGGAGCAAAGGCACCAGCCACGCCCGCTAAAGCAAATGCTAGAGGATAATCAAGAACTAACTGTGCAGGGTGGATAACATACGGATTAACGAGAAGCTGGAGCAAACCAACGACTAATCCTGTAAAAACACCTGCTTTTAGACCCCTTCTAAAAGCCATTAAGAAGATTGGAACCATCTCAAGAGATACGGAACCACCTTGTGGCCAAGGACCAGCAAACTTAATCAGTCCTAGAATTAATGATAGAGCAGACATAATAGCTATTTCTGTTAATAGGGAAATATTGTTTTTTTTCATTTTTCATCCTCCTATTCGTAGTTTAAGAAGAAAATAAAAAAGCAACCGGCATGTGAGCGCGGTTGCTTTAAGATTCATGTTAATAGAAGTCAAAAAGTCATACGACTCCACATCCCTACGCAGGTATGATCCAGCTTCAGGTTCAAAGGGTCGGGAGAACACTCCCCTCTCAGCCCTTTAAAGGACTCCCCCTGTGGTTGCTTATTTTATTGTTCGGACCTATTATACACCACGTATAGAGCGGATTGCATCTTTTAAATCTTTTTTCCCATAAATGGCAGATCCCGCTACTAAGACGTTTGCACCTGCTTCTATACAGAGAGGTGCTGTTTCCGGGTTTACACCACCGTCTACTTCTATTTCAACATCCAACCCATGTGTCTTAACTAGATCAGCAACTTCTCTGATTTTTGGGACTACACCTTCAATAAAAGATTGTCCTCCGAATCCTGGGTTTACTGTCATCAATAAAACAAGGTCAATGTCGTTGATAATATGTTTAATGGAATCAACTGGTGTAGCAGGATTAATAACTACCCCTGCTTTAACACCCTGTTTTTTTATAAGTTGTATGGTCCTATGAAGATGCCGTGTCGCTTCAACATGAACGGTTATAATATCGGCACCAGCCTTTGCAAATGCTTCGATGTATTGATCTGGATTTTCAATCATCAAGTGAACATCTAAAGGTAATTTTGTAACAGGCCGAATCGATTGGACAACAAGTGGTCCAATCGTAATATTTGGCACAAAATGCCCATCCATAACATCTACATGAATGTAATCTGCACCTGCAGCCTCAACTGCCTTTATTTCTTCGCCTAACTTTGAGAAGTCAGCCGAAAGTATAGAAGGAGCTATCTTAATCATTAGTACCTCCGTTTTTGATCTTTTATTTCTTGTAAGAAACTCACGTAATGGTCGTACCGAAATTGAGGAACGACTCCATCTTCTACACCTTTTTTAACAGCGCATTTTGGTTCAGATGTATGGGAGCATCCTCTAAATTTACAGTCTCCGCGAAGTCGGTCCATCTCCGGAAAATACATAGACAAGTCATCCGCTTCGATACCCATAAAGTCTAATGAACTGAAGCCAGGTGTATCTGCAACCAATCCGTTTCCGAACATCAATAATTCAACATGTCGGGTAGTATGTTTTCCTCGTCCCAGGTGGCTTGAGATCTCATTGGTTTCAAGCATCAGCTCCGGATTTATTGCATTTAATAAGGAAGACTTCCCAACACCTGACTGTCCTGCAAAGACCGTCACTTTGTCTTTAAATAAAGGATAAAACATCTCCAGGCTATCGTCTGTCTTAGTAGAAGTTGGAATAACGTCGTAACCAAGATTTTTGTAAGTTTCAATATATTTCTGTATCTCATTCATATCGTCTGATTGTTTAACAAGATCCATCTTTGAGATACAAATCACAGGCAAAATATCATTTGCTTCAATATGCACAAGGAACCGGTCTAATAAAAGCGTGCTAAAATCAGGTTCAGTTGCTGAAAAAACGAGAATGGCTTGATCTACGTTCGCAATTGGAGGACGGACTAATTCATTTTTACGTTCTTTTACATCAAGGATATATCCGTCTGTAATGTTGCTTGACTCATATTCTACCCAGTCACCAACCAGAGGGTTAACCTTCTTCTTGCGAAAGTTCCCTCTACCTCTGCATTGGAAAACTTCTGGTTTTCCAATTTCTTTTACGTAGTAAAAACCAGCGAGCGCTTTAACAATTCTTCCTTCAGGCATGCTTAATCACCATCGTCCCCTTCCTCTTCATCATTATTATTTTGGGCAACCGAATTTTTGATATCATCGTATTTTATCGTCTCGGATTTTTGTTCTTTTCCATTGATATAAACTGCATATGAAGCAGATCCACCTTCGGCTATTGTTAAAGGAATCTGATATTTCTTTGTTTCTGTAATGGTTTCCTCTATAAATACTTCATTTCTAGCATTTTTATCCGAATAAACGATCTTTACAACAACAGGTTGTTTTTCATTTTTCTTATCGAGTTTTACTTCTATCTCTTTTGTCGTGGTACGGTCTCCTGATGGTTCTTCGCCATCACTTGGTGGAGGCTCTTCGGTTTCTTCAGGACCATCTGATAAAACAACGGAAATCGTCGCGCCTTTTTCAACTTGAGTAAATGGTGAAGGATCTTGTGAAATCACTCTGCCTTTTTCTACAGTTTCAGAAAACTCAGTTGAAAATTCTACCGTTAATCCGGCATTCTCAGCAAAAGTTTTAACATCTTGTTCTGTTGCACCAATCAGGTTCTCTACTTGAACGGTAGGAGTTCCTGAGCTTACTGTTAAAGTAACAGTCGTTTCTGCAGGTGTCACTTTCACATCTCTGTCAGGACTTTGAGCGAGCACTGTTCCTTCAGGTTCAGAATCTGACTCTTCATAGTTGATCTGAATACTGGAGCTAGAGAAACCGGCATCCGTTAATGTATCTTTAGCAGCATTAACATTTAACCCTTCTACATCAGGCATATTTTCCTTTTCTGGCCCTTTTGATACATATAAGGTAATAACAGCGTTCTTCTTAACTTTTGTACCAGGTGATGGATCCTGCCTAATAACATGTCCTTCTTCTATTTCAGGATCAAATATTTCCTGCCGTTTAACATCAAGTCCTTTAGCCTTCAAAGCATCAAATGCATCAACATATTCTTCTCCTAATACATCAGGCACGTCTACTTCTTCAACGTAAAAGATATCAGGCAGGATGGTAAAGGCTGCAATAGTTGCACCCCCTAGTAAAAGAAAAGAGATCAGAAGAATGAGCCACCAATTTCTTTTCTTCTTCTTGGGCTTCTCCGGTTTCTTCTCTTCTTCTATCATACTGGTTTTTTCTATCGTTTCTACAGGTGGAACAATGGGAGGAATGTACTTTGTTTTTTCATCTTCATCACTGTCTTCATTCCATTTTTGCTCATACATCCGGTCTGGATCTAGTGCAGAACTCATATCTCGTAGGAGCTCTTCGGCACTGTCGTATCTTTTTAAAGGATTTTTAGCTAATGACTTTAAAACGATGTTTTCCACACTTTGTGGAATTTCGGGATTCAGTCTTCTTGGTTCGATCACATTTTCTTGCAAGTGCTTTAATGCAACAGATACTGGAGAATCTCCGACGAACGGCACTCTTCCCGTTACCATCTCATAGAGTACTGCACCAAATGAATAGATATCCGATTTTGCGTTTGCAATACCGCCCCTGGCTTGTTCGGGAGAAAAGTAATGAACAGAGCCTAGAATAGAGTTCGTATGAGTAATCGTAGCTGACGTTATAGCTAGAGCGATCCCAAAATCCGTTAATTTTGCCGTACCGTTTTCTGTTATTAGAATATTGTGCGGTTTAATGTCTCGATGGATTATTCCATGATCATGAGCGACTGCCATCCCGGAAACAATCTGTTTCATGATATGCAATGATTCCTCAACGGATATTTTCCCATGTTCTTTTATGTATTGTTTGAGTGTTTTTCCCTGCACATATTCCATTACGATAAAATAGATTTCCTCATCTTCACCAACATCATAAATGCTGACAATGTTCGGATGATCTAAACTAGTAGCTGATTCCGCTTCCCTCTTAAATCTTCTGATGAAATCTTCGTCTTTATTAAACTCTGAACGAAGCACTTTTACAGCTACATCTCTATCAAGAATTAAATCTTTTGCTCGATAAACGATGGCCATTCCGCCGTCACCAATTATTTCTAAAAGCTTGTAGCGGCCACTGACTCTTTTTCCAATCATGTTATTGCTTCCCCTTTTGTATCTGTGTCAGAACTATTCTGTATAAGGATAGCAGTTATGTTATCTTCACCACCTGCATCTTTTGCCCAGGTGATTAATTTTTCAACTTTTTCCGTAACCGTTTCTTCAGAGTTATCCAAAGCTTCATGAATTCTCTTAAATGAAACTTTATCTGATAAACCATCCGAACATAGCAATAGGTAGTCACCTTTGCTCCAGATGATCTCGTTTAATTCGGCTTCTACCGTTTCATCCGTACCCACAGCTTTCATGATCATGTTTCTTCGTGGATGGATCTCTGCTTCATCCTCTGTTATCTGACCAGATTTAACCAATTCTTGAACAAGTGAATGATCATCTGTTACTCTTTTAAGTTCACCGTTTGAAAATAGATAACAACGGCTGTCCCCAATATGAGCAATGGTTATCTCGTGGTTTGTCCCGAGTGCGGCAACAATAGTTGTCCCCATCCCTCTCGTTTCCGGATTCCCTTGAGAAAATTCAAAGATATGCTTATTCGCATCTCTTAAAACGTTTGTAATCCATTCTTTTACATTCCCCATATTTTCTTCAAACTGTCCCCAAGCTTCTTTCATTACTTTCAGGGCTTCCTGGCTCGCGATATCACCTGCTTTATGTCCGCCCATACCATCAGCGATAACTGCAAGAAAGTGTTCACCTTTTGTGAACACTTCTCCGCTATCTTCATTATGCTTCCTTACCATTCCAACATCTGTTTGAAAGGCAATCTGCATTCCCCCGTCACCTCGTCTCTTCTTTACGTTCCTTAGCCCGCAGCTGACCGCAAGCTGCGTCAATATCGTGCCCTTGTTCTCTTCTGATGGTGGCATTGATGCCTCTGGAGGTTAACGTCTCTAAGAACTTAAATATTTGTGTTTTCGGTGTTCTAACATAATCTCTTTCAGGTACATAGTTTACTGGAATCAAATTCACGTGGCACTTTATATCCTTAATTAAGTCAGCTAATTCATTAGCGTGGTCCACTGAATCGTTTACTTTTCCAAAAAGACCGTATTCAAACGTAACACGGCGACCTGTCTTTTTAATGTAATAACGAATCGAATCCATCAATTCATTTAACGGATACATTCTGTTAACAGGCATTAGACGGCTTCTTGTTTCTGTGTTTGGTGCATGAAGTGATATGGCAAAGTTGATCTGCATCCCTTCATCTGCAAACTTATATATATATGGTACTACACCACTAGTAGAGATAGTGATGTGACGAGCCCCTATATTTAAACCTTGATCATGGTTGATGATCTTCAAGAAAGACATAAGGCCTTCGTAGTTATCGAATGGCTCGCCAATCCCCATAACAACGACAGAACTGACTCTTTCATCTGTTTCATCCAATGCTCGTTGAACTTGAAGAACTTGCGCGACAATTTCACCAGCTTGCAGGTTACGTTTTAAACCACCTAATGTGGAAGCACAGAACGTACAGCCAAGACGGCATCCTACCTGTGTTGTTACACAAATACTGTTTCCATATTCATGTCTCATAAGAACTGTCTCAATGGAATAGCCGTCTTGAAGTTCGAATAGAAATTTGATCGTACCGTCAGATGATTCCTGTCGAACCACTTCTTTAAGAGGTTTAATATAATAGTCTTTTTCTAATTTTTCACGCAAACCTAGAGGAAGGTTGGTCATCTCCTCGAATGAAGACACACGTTTTTTATAAAGCCATTCAAAGATCTGCTTTCCTCTGAACTTTGGTTCTCTAATGTCCTTTAGCCATGCTTCAAGCTCATGAAGCTCTAACGAAAAGATAGAAGGCTTAATATTTGGTTTTGTTTGTTTCTCTGTTAAAGGTTTAAGCATGTTTCTCACCACCTGTTGTCTTTTTTCTGTATGCTGCTATATAGAATCCGTCGCTATTAAAATAATGAGGCATGATCTGAAGGTCTGATCTTCCATCAATTATATAGGATCTAACATTTTGCGGCATTCTTTCTGTAAAATTCGGGTCCCATTCAAACTCAGGGTGGTTGTCTAAAAACCAATCAGCAACCATCTTGTTCTCTTCTTTATCAACCGTACATGTACTATAAACAAGAGACCCGCCTTGTTTAACCATCTTAGAAGCCGCGTCCAATATATCTTTTTGAATCGCGTTAAGCCTCATGACATCTTCTTCTGTTTTGGACCATTTTAGATCAGGTTTCTTTCTGATTACACCAAAGCCGCTGCAAGGGGCATCTACAAGGACTCTATCAAACGTTTCAGGTAAAAATTTTTCTGTTACTTTCCTTGCATCCAATACAGAAGCCTCGATATTCTCAAGATCGAGACGCTTGGCTTGTTTATTAATCAAATCGATCTTATGCGCATGCAGATCGAGAGAGATAACCTTTCCTTTTCCTTGCATAAGTTCGGCCATATGAGTTGACTTGCCACCGGGTGCTGCACATGTGTCCAATACATAATCACCTGGAGCAGGATCTACAGCTCGTGCTACAAGCATAGAACTTTCATCTTGAATGGTAACCAAACCTCTTTTATATACTTCAGTTTCAGGAAGGTACCCTTCTTTTATTATGATACCCTCTGGAGACAATTCTCCTTCTTCAGCGACAATTCCTTCTTCTTTCAGCTGCTTCAACACGTCTTGTCTATTCGTTAGATGTGTGTTTACTCTTGCTGTTACCGATGAAGCAAGAAGGTTTGATTCTGCCATCTTCTTAGCGTCTTCTTGTCCAAACTGATCGCTCCAACGTTCAAAGAGCCATTGTGGCATACTATATATCAGCGCATCTTTCTCTGAACCTTCTCCCGCTTTCTTATCCATTGAAGCGGTGCCTTCACGCTGAAGCTTTCGTAAGATTCCGTTCACAAGACCTGCCAATCCTTGATGACCTCTTTGCTTTGTAATTTCTACGGCTTCATGAATGATGGCATGGTCAGGAACTCTGTCCATGTAGAGCATCTGGTAAATCGATAAACGCAGTAAAGTAAGGACCCACCGATCTTTTTTCTTAACAGGTTTGTTCAGCAATTGATCTACATAGAAATCAATCGTATTTTTGCGCTGTATCGTTCCATACACGATGTTTGTTAAAAGGCCTTTATCCACATTTTTTATGTTGGCATTCTGCAGGGTTTGGTTAAGCTGCAAATTGCTGTATGCCTGATTTTGTTCAATTTTTAGTAAAACGTCAAGGGCGATCGCCCGTATGTTGTTTTCCAACTTTACTCACCTAATTTCAAGCCTTTTGCTATGCTTGCTCCTTTAAGATAATCACTTGCCAACATTCTCTTTTTCCCTGAGAGCTGCAAGTCTGTAATAATAATGCTAGTCTTGTTTCCTGTTGCGACCTGAAGCCCACTTTCTTGTACAGCTATTACTGTCCCAGGCTCTGCATCGATATTTGTCTCTTGTTTTTCACCCCACCAAACTTTTAAGGGCTGCCCGTTTAAATACGTATAAGCTACAGGCCATGGATGAAGACCTCGGATGTGGTTATAAATTTCTTCACCGGTTAACGTCCAATTAATCTTCTCCTGTTCACGGGTGATGTTCCATGCAAAGGAAACTTCTTCATCCACTTGCGGAATAGGTTTTATCTTCCCTTCAACAAGCAGCGGAATCGTTTCTGACAGCAGTTTTGCACCCGCTGCGCTTAACTTATCGTGCATCGAACCAACATGATCTTTTTCTTCAATCGGTACTTCAACTTGGGTAAGTATATCACCTGCGTCTAATTTTTCAACCATATACATGATCGTAATACCTGTTTTATCGTTGCCATCGATAATACTTTTATGAATAGGAGCTCCGCCTCGATATTTTGGCAGCAATGAGGCATGAACATTAATACACCCAAATTGAGGGGCTTCTAAGATGGCCCTTGGCAAGATCTGACCATACGCAGCTGTGACAATTAAATCTGGCTGAAGTTTCAGAATCTCTTTATAGTCTTCACGCAGCTTTATTGGTTGATACACGGAAATCCCGTGTTTAATCGCTTCTTCTTTTACAGGTGTTTGCTTAATTTCTTTTTTTCTTCCGACCGGCTTGTCCGGTTGAGTAACTACCCCTGCAACATCATAGCCATCTTCAACGAGCTGACGAAGGACGGGTACAGAAAAGTCGGGTGTTCCCATAAATAATACTTTCATGTTCTTATCCCTCCAATTCCTCATTCTTATAATAGGCGATAACTTTTGAAGTAAATAAAATCCCATGAAGATGATCGATTTCGTGCAGAATTGCTCGTGCCAGAAAATCATTTGCTCTTATAGTAAATGCTTTTCCATTCTCATCTTGGGCAGTTACTGTTACTTCATAAGGACGTTCAACTTCACCGAATAGACCTGGAAAACTTAAGCACCCTTCAGGACCGGTCTGACTGCCGGATGTTTTTTTTACCACTGGGTTAATCAAGACGATCTGTCCTTTATCATCTCCTACATCAACTACAGCGATTTGTTCTGCGATCCCGATCTGCGGTGCAGCAAGTCCAACACCTTCTGCATCATACATCGTCTCAAACATATCTTGAACTAACTTTTTTAGATCCTTATTAAACGTTGTTACTGGTTTACATTCCTTTTCTAGAACTGGATCTGGATGTTCTACGATTTTTCTTATTGTCATGGTTTTCTCCTTAACTAGCTACATAAGTGTTTGGGCGTTTAAATCTCCCGTTATTTGAAGATCTTTAATGTCTTTATCTTTTTGGAAATGAGCGATGATCTCTTCAAACCATACTCTTAGCTCTGGCTCATTTTTGTATTTTATCATGACCTGATAGCGATATCTATCCTTCACCCGCGCGATCGGCGAGGTTACAGGACCTAGCAGAAGACTATCATGTGATAAGCGTTTTGATAAGTAGGTTGCTGCTTTATCACTCGCATCAACGACTTGCATCAAATCAGGATGACTGAACGTTAATAATCCCAAATAGTAAAAAGGCGGGTATTGGTGCAGCTTTCTTGCTTGCATTTCATGATTATAGAAGGTGTGATAGTCATGTTTTGATGCAAGCTGAATGCTGTAATGCTGTGTGTCATAGCCTTGAACAATTACCTTTCCTTCAAGTTCATGTCTTCCTGCCCGTCCGCTTACTTGTGTCAAGAGCTGGAACGTTTTCTCTGAAGCCCTGAAATCAGGTAGGTGAAGCATCGTATCAGCAGCCAGTACACCCACTAATGTTACCTTGGGAAAATCAAGTCCCTTTGCAATCATCTGGGTACCGAGCAGGATATCCGCTTCACCGTTCTCAAATGCAGTTAATAATTTTTCATGACTGCCTTTTTTTGAAGTCGTATCAACGTCCATCCTGATCACACGCGCTTCAGGCAAAACTTTAGCCAGTTCCTCCTCAACTTTTTGAGTGCCTGTTCCGAAAAAACGAATATGCTCTGAAGAACATGACGGACAGACTGAAGGAGTACCTTCTTTATAGCCGCAATAATGGCATTTTAATTCTCCGTATCTTTTATGAAAGGTTAATGAAATATCACAATGAGGACAGTGGGCTACATAACCACAATCTCGGCACAATATAAAAGAAGCATATCCCCGCCGGTTCAGAAAGAGTACGGATTGTTCACCTTTTTCAAGACCAGTTTTTAATTTATCCATTAATTCTTTTGAAAACATGGAACGGTTACCGTTTTTCAATTCTTCTCTCATGTCAATTATCGTCACTTCTGGCATCGGATTGGAATGAACACGTTTTGCGAGTTCTGCTAGCTGATAACGTCCTTTTTGTGCTCTTGCATACGTCTCTAAAGCTGGTGTTGCACTCCCAAGTACGATAGGGCACGAGTGAAATTTCCCTCTCCAAATCGCAACATCCCGTGCATGGTATCTTGGATGGTCTTCTTGTTTGTAACTCGTTTCGTGTTCTTCATCTATAATCACGATTCCTAAGTTTTGAAAAGGAGCAAATATGGCTGACCTTGCCCCAACAACAACCGAAACTTCTTTTCTAAGTATCTTTCGCCATTCATCATATTTCTCTCCGATTGATAACCCGCTGTGCAGCACAGCAACAGCGCTCCCAAACCGCCCTTTAAAACGGTTCACCATCTGAGGTGTAAGTGATATCTCCGGAACGAGGACTATAGCTTCTTTCCCTTTATCAAGCACAGATTGAATGGATTGTAAATAGATCTCTGTCTTGCCGCTACCTGTTACACCGTGAAGAAGTACTGTTTGATGATTATTATTTTCAATAGAATGTAAGATGGGCTTTATCGCATTCTCTTGATTTTCCGTTAGTGGGAGAGGCTTTGATGGCTTCATCTTTCTTCCTTGAAACGGATCTCTATAAACCTCTTTTTCTTCAATATGAAGTATCCCTTTTTTAACAAGCGTTTGTGCTGTTGTATGAGAAGCACCTGTTTCTGTTAGAATTTCTTGCAGAGGATATTCTCCAGACGGTCTATTGACCAATTCTCTAAGCAGAGCTTTTTGCTTCTCTGCTTTCTTTTGATTTTGCTGAATAGTGTCTTTCGCTAAATCTTTACTAGCAAGCGAAACGAATTTAACTCTCTTCTTGTTGGCTTTATTTTTCACTTTATAGACTACGTCCAGTACTCCTTCTTTTGCAAGGTTCTGCAGCGTCTTTAAAAGATGTGGGTTTTCATTGGTAATATCACTCACGTTTATTTCGTTGTTTGCTGAAAAGAGAGAAGCGATCGGATCTGTCAGCTTCTCGGGAACTAATACTTGGAATGCTTTTTCATAAGTCGCTTTCATTGCAGCAGGGAGCATGGCTTGATAGGCCGTTATATAAAAACTTAGTGTGTTTTCAGCAAGCCATCGTCCGAGCTCAATTAATTCGGAAGTCAGAACAGGAAGCGGATCGAGTATTTCTATTATGTTCTTCATTCCTTTAACAGTAGAATCCTCCTTAATTTCGAGGATGAAACCTTGCAGCTTCCTTGGTCCGAATGGAACGATAACCCGCATTCCAGGCTCTGCCCATCCTTCCAATTCTACAGGGATTCTATAGTCAAACGTTTTGTTCACACTGCCAGATGGAACATCGACAACGACAGCTGCTATCATCGACCCATCAGTTCCAGCACTTCATTTAATATTTCTCTGGCCGCTTTCTCTTTTGAGAGAATAGGAAGAGGTTTCATTGAACCATCTCTTTTAATCATAACAATTTCATTCGTATCACTTCCAAAGCCGGATCCTTCTTTTGAAACATCGTTTCCAACAACCATATCAAGGTTCTTTCTCGCTAGTTTATCTTTTGCATAAGTTTCAAGATCTTCTGTTTCTGCTGCAAATCCAACTAATATTTGATGTTCCTTTCTCTCACCTAGAGCTTGTAAAATATCATCTGTTTTCTTAAGCTCAATCGTCCATGTATCATTTTTTTTCTTGAACTTATTTGCATGTACCGTAACAGGTGTATAATCAGCAACCGCTGCACATTTGATCACAACATCTTGTTGACTATAGTGAGATAAGGTTTTATCATACATTTCTTTAGCTGAAGTTACGTTTTCCACAAAGACTCCTTCAGGAACCTGCAGCGAAGTTGGACCTGTTACTAATGTTACATCAGCTCCTAGTTTCTTAGCTGCAGAGGCAATAGCGTAGCCCATTTTACCAGAAGAGTGATTTGTAAAATAACGGACCGGGTCTAATTCTTCTCGTGTTGGTCCGGCAGTCACCAGTACTCTTTTTCCTTTAAACGGTTCTTTTATTTCGTTATTTTTTTCATTAAAATAATCATGAACGGACTCTATTAATTCTTCAGGCTCAGCTAGTCTTCCTTTACCAATCCATCCGCATGCAAGAAGTCCCTCATTAGGTTCAATAAAACGGCAGCCATATGCGGCAAGTGTTTCCATGTTTTTCTTCACAGCTGGATGATTAAACATGTTTACATTCATTGCAGGTGCAATCAGCACATCTGCTTTTGTAGCAAGTAAAGTCGTAGTAAGCATATCGTCTGCTATTCCGTTTGCTAGTTTTCCGATAACGTTAGCCGTTGCAGGTGCAATCAAAACCAGATCTGCCCAGTCTGCTAGATCGATATGACTAACTACTGAAGGCTCTTTTTCTTCAAACGTATCTGTATATACTTCTTGGCGTGTCAGCGTTTGAAAGGTAAGTGGTGTAATGAATTTTTGAGCAGAATGTGTGAGTATCACTCTTACTTCATATCCGCTTTGGTATAATCTGCTTGCTACAGTTGCTGCCTTGTATGCAGCGATTCCGCCTGATACAGCAAGCAATACTTTTTTCTTTTCCATAATAAACCCCTTTCGCCGCTCTTCTCTTTTGCATTTCACATCTATTTTACAGCATTTATATGTATTAAAAAAATTTATCGAAAGAAACAAAGAACAAAAAAATAACAACCTTTTATCAAGGTTGCATATTTTTTCGATTTTCTATTAATCTTCAGGTGTTTCTCCAACTTTTGTTAACACACCAGATTGAATTTCTTCAAGTGCTTTCCCCACGAACTTGTGTGACACAGGTTTAGCTATCTGCTGGTTGTCATACTTTTGAATCTCTCTTGCACGCTTAGAGCTAAGAGTTACTAATGAATATTTTGAATCTATTTTTTCCATAAGAGAATCAATGGATGGATATAGCATTATTTGTCATCTCCTAAAATTTTTTCGTATTTTGGACGAACTCTGTCTACCCGGCAATGTTCTGTTGTAATGATCGCTTTAATTCGATTACAGGCAGATTCAATCTGATCATTTACGACAGAATAGTCATAATGCTTCATGAGTTCTATTTCTTCTTTGGCAACAGACATACGGTTGTTGATTAAATCTTCCGTTTCTGTGCCGCGTCCAACAATACGACTTCTTAATTCATCCAGGCTTGGTGGTGTTAAAAAGATAAAGACCCCTTCTGGAAAAATATTTTTTACTTGAAGTGCACCTTGAACTTCAATTTCTAAAATTACGTCTTTGCCTTCATCAAGTGTTCGGTTTACATAATCGATCGGCGTCCCGTAATAGTTGCCTACATATTCTGCCCACTCGAGCAATTCTTTGTTCTCAATCATGTTAAGGAACTCTTCTTTTGTCTTAAAGAAGTATTCTACCCCATGCCGTTCGCCTTCACGCGGCTTTCTTGTCGTTGCTGAAACGGAGTATTGAATGTCCAGCTTTTGTTCACGAAGCGCTTTACAAACAGTTCCTTTTCCAACACCCGACGGACCGGAAAGTACAAACAGAATGCCTCTTTCTTTTTCCATAAAAACCTCCACAACCTAACTTTCTTCTGAGCCCTCATCAACCGACATCAGTCTGTGAGCTACAGTTTCTGGCTGTACAGCTGACAAAATGACATGATCACTGTCAGTCACAACAACCGCTCTCGTTCTGCGGCCATATGTAGCATCAATCAACATGTTCTTTTCTCGTGCAACCGTGATTAATCGTTTGATCGGTGCAGATTCTGGACTGACTACCGCAATGATTCGGTGAGCAGCAACAATATTTCCGTACCCAATATTAATTAATTTCATCTCTAAACGCCCCTAACCTGCTACTATTCTAGCCAAATGGAATAACGGGTCATACGCTACTTGTACGATATTGTGAAAAACTGTACACATGTTCCTATATTTTAGCATACAAATCCTGAAATCTAAACTAATTTCGCTTATTTGCGGAAATATCGTGATCTATCTTCGGCGAATGAATAGAAAAGAGTGTGAATGCAATTCTACGTGTACGTATGAAAATCTCTCGTTGCACTCGTAAATCTCTCGTTGCGCTCGTAAATCTCTCGTTGCGCTCATAAATCTTTCGTTGCGCTCGTAAATCTCTCGTTGCGCTCGTAAATCTCTTGTTGCGCTCGTAAATCTCTCGTTGCGCTCATAAATCTCTCGTTGCGCTCATAAATCTCTCGTTGCGCTCGTAAATCTCTCGTTGCGCTCGTAAATCTCTCGTTGCGCTCGTAAATCTCTCGTTGCGCTCGTAAATCTCTCGTAAATCAGCAAATTTTTAACAAAATTTGCTCGTTTTCA
Source organism: Fictibacillus barbaricus (assembly GCF_014635025.1). Lineage (GTDB taxonomy): Bacteria > Bacillota > Bacilli > Bacillales > Fictibacillaceae > Fictibacillus > Fictibacillus barbaricus. The sequence goes on from NZ_BMCE01000002.1 coordinate 494,179, forward strand.
ACAAAAAACAAAAGAAGCTGGCCCTAATATTATTAGAGCCAGCTCTTATTTTATCGTGTTTCTCTTTTAAACAGCTGAAAACCTGCTAAAGCAAATGTTGGTATAGATGCCATACCCATTACGAGAAGCCATTGTCTTAATGAAAGCGGAACAGTATGGAAAATATCCTGCAGGGGCTGTACATACATAACAACGAGCAATAATAGAATGGATGAGATTACTGCCAGCACAAGGTATCCGTTCTGGAACGGATTTCTGTGGAAGACGGAACGTTCACTTCTGCAATCAAACACGTGAATCAACTGGGCCATAACAAGAGTCGCAAAGGCAACAGACTGGGCCACAATCAATTGATCCGGATTTTCTTTTAACGTTACCCAAAACGCTAATATCGTGGCTGCACCGATTAAGAATCCGCGAGAAACGATCTTCCAGCCAAGTCCTCTAGAAAAGACTCCTTCTTTTGCTTGTCGAGGTTTTCTTCTCATCACATCTTCTTCGGCTTGATCGACCCCTAAAGCCATTGCCGGCAGACCATCTGTTACAAGGTTTACCCATAAAATCTGAATCGGCACTAAAGGAAGCGGCAATCCCATGATCATCGCAAACAGCATGACCAATATTTCACCTACATTTGATGCCAGAAGATAACGAATAAACTTTCTGATGTTTTCATAGATGTTTCTTCCTTCTTCAATCGCAGAACGGATCGTAGCAAAATTGTCGTCTCCTAATACTAAAGATGAAGCTTCCTTTGCCACATCCGTTCCGGTTATCCCCATCGCAATCCCAATGTTGGCTGACTTTATGGCAGGCGCATCATTTACTCCGTCACCTGTCATTGCTACAACATGGCCTTTACGCTGTAAGGACTTTACAATCTTTAATTTATGCTCTGGCGAAACCCTCGCATATACGTAAACATTTTCAGTTACTTTGTCCAATTCTTCATCGTTAAGCTGAGCAAGTTCAGCACCTTCCATTACTCTACCGCCAGCAGGAAGCATGTTCAATTTCTTTGCGATGCTCGCAGCTGTCACTACATGGTCACCTGTAATCATAACGGTTTTGATACCGGCAGTATGGCAATCTCTTATACTTTGTTCAACCTCAGGACGAGGCGGATCCATCATACCTTGCAGACCTACAAAAGTGAGGCTTCTTTCAGCAAATGATGCTTGAGCGAAATTTTCCCCATCTTTTAATGGCCTTATCGCAACCGCAATCGTTCTTAGCGCCTGACTTCCAAGAGCGTAGATCGCTTCTTTAATTCTTTCTTTATGTGCTTGTTTGATTAATTGCCTTTTGTCATCCCATACAATATAGTCACTTTTTTCGAGCAGAACATCTGGAGCACCCTTAACAACGAGCATCTGGTTTCCATCCGTATCACGTACAATAACACTCATCATCTTTCTAGTAGAATCAAATGGGAACTCCTGCTGAATAGTAAACTGTTCACTAAGCGACTCTTTTGTGATCCCCGCTTTATATGCACTAACAAGTAACGCCGTCTCAGTTGGGTCACCGATTTCCAGAAGAGAACCTTTCTTTTCTTCTTCTAAAGAAGCATTGTTGCAAAGTGCAGCGTATGCCAACACTTCTGTTAATTTATCTTCGCGTTTATCACTCTCTTTAATTCCAGCTCCAACCACTTCAAATCCATCTTCACCGACTGTCCATTGTCTGCCTTGTGACCAAACACGAGTTACAGTCATTTTGTTTTGAGTTAGAGTACCTGTTTTATCAGAACAGATTACCGTAGCACAACCGAGCGTTTCAACTGAAGGAAGCTTACGGACGATAGCGCTTTTCTTAATCATCTTTTGAACACCTAGTGCCAGGGCGATCGTAACAATAGCCGGAAGGCCCTCTGGAATAGCTGCTACGGCTAGTGACACACCTGCTAAGATCATGCTGTATAGATCATGCCCTTGCATAACACCTGCTAGTACGACAAGAACCGTTAACAAGAGTGCAAGAGCGATTAAGATTTTCCCAAGTTGTTCAAGCTTCATCTGAAGAGGTGTAGCTATGTTTTCGGCTGTTTGAATCAAGTGTGCGATCTTACCCATCTCTGTTTTCATACCGGTTGCTACAACGATTCCTTGTCCCGTTCCTCTTGTGACCATCGTTCCCATGAACGCCATGTTCTCCTGATCACCAAGATTAAGTTCATCGGCAGAAATAAGATTGTTATGCTTTTGTGCAGGAACAGATTCCCCTGTTAGTGCTGACTCCTCAATCTGCAGTCCTGATGTTTTTAAAAGCCTTATATCAGCTCCAACCCTGTCACCGCTTTTTACTTTAATGACATCTCCTGTTACAACATCTTTGGCTGCGATCGAAACCCACTTACCTTCTCTTAAAACTTGGGCAGTCGGTGCAGAGAGCTCTTTTAACGAGGCAAGTGATCTTTCCGCTTTTCTCTCTTGAATAAACCCTAGAATTCCATTCATCACCACGATCAAGATGATGGCGATCGCGTCTAGATATTCTCCAAGAAAACCCGATAGTAATGTAGCAGCCAGCAAAACAAGAACCATAAAGTCCTTAAATTGTGCTAGGAACATCAGAATAGCAGACTGCTTTTTCCCTTCTTCTAATTGGTTCGGTCCATCTAGCTTTAATCGCCTTTCTTGCTCACTTTTCGAAAGACCTTCATCCATCCTGCTGTTCAGTATGGATTCAATTTCGTCTTGCGGCAGCTGATACCAATTCATAGCTTCCACCTCTGATAAGATTAGTTAATGCCATTTATATGCAGGCATGTCCGCAAAAATGCTATACTATGAATCAGAAATAAGAGGTGAACCAAACATGAGTTTTGATGGAATAATGACACGTGCAATAACTGTAGAATTGCAGAACACACTTACGTCAGGCCGAATTTCAAAAGTCTATCAGCCACATAAGACTGATCTTGTATTTACAATCCGTGCGAACGGGAAAAACCATAAGCTATTATTATCAGCTAATCCTTCATTTGCCAGAGTGCATCTGACAGAGCATTCCTATGAAAACCCAGACACTCCCCCGATGTTTTGTATGCTGCTCAGAAAACATTTAGAAGGCGCATTTATTGAAAAAATTGAACAGCTGGATCTGGAGAGAATCATTACGATTACGGTAAAAAATCGCGATGAGATTGGGGACGAAACAACTAAGGTCTTATATATTGAGATCATGGGAAGACACAGCAATATTATATTAGTTGACGAAAAATCAGAAAAAATTATTGATAGTATTAAACATATTCCCAGCTTTCAGAATCGGCATAGGACCATTCTTCCGGGGTTTCGATATGTGATGCCTCCTGCGCAGGAAAAAACGGATCCTTTCACGATAACAAATATGGATGAGTTTATATCAAAAATTTCCTGGAACGAAGGGAAATTAGATAAGCAGCTTGTTGCAGGATTCAGCGGATTCTCACCTTTACTTGCAAAAGAGATCGTTCATCGAGCAGGACTATCTGTTAAAGAGGATGTAGCGAGCGCTTTCTTTGGGGTGATGAAACAACTTTCAGATCAAAACTACGAACCTCATATGATCGTTAATGAAAAGAAAGAATATTTTTCTGTTATCCCTTTGGGACATGTTACAGGCGAAATTCGTCACTTTGACACAGTAAGCAAAATGCTCGATCGTTTTTTTTATGGTAAGGCTGACCGGGACCGAATCAAACAGCAGGCAAACGATTTAGAAAAATATCTTTCTAACGAGTACGATAAGATATCAAAAAAGATTGGCAAGCTTGAAAAAGAACTGCAGCAAACGGTAAACGCAGAAGAGTATCAACGAAAAGGAGAGCTTCTAACTGCATATATGTATCTAGCTAAAAAAGGGGATAAAGAAGTTGAGGTTGAGGATTATTTCTCAGAGGATCAGCCTCTAGTGAAGATTACTCTCGATCCTCTTAAATCTCCTTCAGACAATGCACAAAGCTACTTTAAAAAATATGCGAAACTAAAAAAGTCTGTTTCTATTATTAAAGATCAGATTGAAAAAGCTAAGAATGAATTACTTTACTTTGAGAGACTGATTGTTCAGATGGATTCTGCTTCCATGAAGGATGTCGAAGAAATTCGTGAAGAACTTGGTGAAGGCGGATATTTAAAACACCGGCAAAGTAAAAATAAGAAAAAACAAAACAAGGCGCCTATGCCTGAAAAGTTCGTATCAACGGATGGAACAGAAATTTTAGTTGGTAAGAACAATAAACAGAACGATTACTTAACATTCAAATTATCAAGAGCGAATGAAACATGGCTTCACACTAAAGACATCCCTGGCTCTCATGTACTCATCCGTTCATCCTCTCCAAGTGAGTCTGCTATTAAAGAAGCTGCTGTATTAGCAGGTTTTTTCAGCAAAGCGAAAAATTCGAGCTCAGTACCCGTTGACTTTACATTAGTAAAACATGTAAAAAAACCAAATGGAGCAAAGCCTGGATTTGTTATTTATGATAATCAGCAAACTCTTTTCGTGACGCCTGATGAAGATCTTGTATTCCGTTTAAAGAAATAAAAGACTTTTTTCGAAAACTTTGTAGCTTTTGTAAGTAGTTGATATCCGTTCTAGGTTGCTTCGCTTTCCGCGGGGTGTGCGGTGAGCCTTCCCGGCGCTTTGCACCATTAGGAGTCTCACCTGTCACACTGATCCCGCTGGAGTCTCGCACCTTCCACTTCTATCAACTTTTCAGAAAAGAGCCGAATAAAAAAAGCAGGACAGCCTGATCAGCTGTTCTGCTCTTTTTTTGCCGTGCTGATGATCGCAAGACCACCTAATACTTCTTTATGCTTGATCTCTGTAAAATGAAGGTCTTGAAGCAATCCTGTCATTTCATTCTCCGTATAACGGTGTCTTCTCGTGCTTACATTAGACCATTTTAATAGAGCCGTTCGTTCAAATCCTGATATTCCATTTTCTTTTGCATAAGAAGCTGCAGTCTCTTGACTCATCTTTTCGGTTGGGTTCAGCATTGCAATCATACCACCATCATTAAGAATACGATGAATTTCCCTAATCCCTTTAGCTGGATCTGGCAATAAAAACATCACACATGTAGAGAAGGCTAAATCAAACGTTTTTTCTTTAAATGGGAGATTTTCTGCGTCTGCAACTAAAAACTCGCTTTTACCACTTAGTTCATGATAAAAGAATTGCTGTATGCTCGCCTTTACCATTTCCGAAGACAAATCCACTCCGACTAGCCTTTTGGCTTCCTCTGCTCCGCGCAGCAGCAATCTGCCCGTTCCGCAGCCAACATCTAGAACTTCTTTATCTGTCCATGATCCTGTTGTGTCTTTTAATGTATCATGAATTTGTTTTAGCCATGTTGTGCGTGCCATGCCATCAAAAAAAGAGACAAGCTCATCAAATTCTTCACCGTTCATTTTTCTCAAAATCGTAATCTCCTTAGAAAACTATTTGGAAAAAGAGGCAGCTCCCCAATGTTCAGGGTCTTGTTGCCATTCTTTTAATAAAGAAAGCCCTTGCTCGCTAATCGTTCCGCTCTCTTGTGCTTCCTCTATTAATGTACTAAAGTTTGTAACGGTTTGAAAAGTAATATCTATGTTACCTAGTGCATCATCCGCTTTTTTCAATCCGTAGCTAAAGATTGCTACAACACCTAGAACTTCGATTCCTGCTTCACGAAGTGCAAGAACAGATTGGATAGAACTTTTGCCAGTAGAGATCAAATCTTCTACAACTACCGCTTTTTTGCTTTTTTCTGTTAATCCTTCGATCTGCTTCGCTTTTCCGTGAGCTTTTGCGCTGGATCGAACGTAACACATCGGCAGGTTCATTTGTTCAGCTACAAATGCGGCATGAGGAATTCCCGCTGTAGCTGTTCCAGCAATAAGATCCGCTTCAGGATAATGATTTTGAATTAACGTTGCAAGTTCTTCAGCAACTTGTTTACGAATCTCAGGATACGCAATAATCAAACGGTTATCACAATAAATGGGAGACTTCATTCCTGAAGACCACGTGTATGGCTCCTCTGGTGAAAGTGTTACAGCTTGAATGTTAAGCAAATGTTGGGGAATTGTTGTTTTCATGACTTTCTCTCCATTCATTTAAGATTTCTTCATATGTGTGCAGCGGCTGCTCAGATTGGGTAATACTTCTTCCTATTACCATATAATCTGACCCCTTTGCCGCTGCTTCCGCTGGTGTTGCAATCCGTGCTTGATCATGGGTATCTGAGCCACTAGGCCGGATTCCAGGAGTTACCGTCAAAAAGTCTTTTCCACAAACGTTTTTTATCTCCATAGTTTCTTGTACAGAGCAAACTACACCATCTAAGCCTGAATCTTTCGCAAGTTTAGCGTAGTGAGATACACAATCTTTTAAACGAGTATCCTTGATCAGAAGCTCTTCCTTCAAAACTTTTTCTGTTGTACTTGTAAGCTGTGTGACTGCAATTAATTTCGTGTGGTGAGCACCAGATGCAAGGAGTCCTTCTTTTGCAGCCTTCATCATCACCATACCTCCAGCAGCATGAACATTGACCATGTCAATGTTCAGTCCACCAAGTACTTTCATTGCTTTATGAACGGTAGTCGGAATGTCGTGAAGCTTTAAATCAAGGAATACACGAAAGCCTTTATCCTTCAGCCATTTTACAAAGGAAGGACCTTCTGCGTAGAAAAGTTCCATTCCAACCTTCACATATGGCGACTGACCTTCAAAGCTTGCTAAGAACTTCTTTGCTTTGTCTGCGTTTTCAAAGTCTAACGCGATGATAACGGGGTTTTCCATTGCTTTGTGCTCCTTCCTGTCATCTCACTTATATTTTCCATGCCGATCTCATCCAGCAGTTCTGGAAGTTTCTCAATGATCTCCGGACAAACATATGGATTTACGAAGTTTGCCGTTCCAACCGCTACAGCTGATGCTCCTGCAGACATCATTTCAAGGACATCTTCAGCCGTACTTACACCGCCCATACCGATAATCGGAAGAGATACCTTTTGGCTTACTTCATAGATCATTCGAATAGCTACTGGTTTAATCGCTGGACCCGATAGTCCGCCTGTCTTGTTTGCCAGGATAGGATTACCCGTTCTCCAATCCAGTTTCATGCCAACTAAGGTATTGATCATGGAAAGGCCGTCCGCACCCGCTTCTTCTACAGCCTGTGCCATCTCTACGATATTAGAGACATTAGGCGAAAGTTTTACGTACACTGGTTTTTTTGAAACATCCTTCACTTTTCTCGTTAAGTCAGCAGCTGATTTGTAATCCGTACCAAAATGAATCCCGCCTTCTTTTACGTTCGGGCAAGAAATGTTTAGCTCCACAGCTGATACGAGTGGCGAAGCTGAGATTTGTCTTGTTACTTCGATATACTCTTCTTCTGTTGATCCTGCAATGTTTGCAAGGATCGGGATGTTATATTTTTCTAGAGCAGGAAGTTCGTTCTCAATAATGTTTCTTACGCCTGGATTTTGAAGGCCGATTGCGTTTAACATCCCGCTTTCTGTTTCAGCTACTCGAGGTGTTGGATTGCCAAAGCGACCTTCAAGTGTAGCTGCTTTGATCGTAACACCGCCTAAGACACTTAAGTCATACCATTTCGCGTATTCTTTTCCGAATCCAAAACAACCTGATGCAGGAAGAATGGGGTTCTTCATATTTAATCCTGGCAAGGAAACACTTAGCCGACTCATAGCACAACCTCCCCCATTTTAAATACTGGTCCGTCACTGCAGATTTTCACATAGCCTGACTTCCTGGTTTCAGTTGGGCATACACAAGCAAAGCAAGCGCCGATTCCGCAGCCCATTCGTTCTTCCAAAGAAAGATATCCGTCTAAGCCGCCAGCTCTATCTTCTACAGCTTTTAGCATAACTGCTGGGCCAACAGAGTAGATGACAGGTTCATCTTCAACGCAAGCCCCCATGGCATCTGTCACAAAACCTTTTATACCTAGAGATCCATCAACTGTTGTCACAATCGTTTCTCCAATAGCTTGGAACTTTTCAACGTAAAAGCTGTCCTCGACCGATTGATAACCTAAGATAAAAGTAACCTCGATTCCTTTTTTCTTCAGGTGTTTACCAAGGTAGTAAAGTGGCGGTACACCAATTCCTCCACCAATAAGCAACGCACGTTTGTTCACAGCAATGGCATCCATATCAAATCCGTTGCCAAGCGGTCCGAGTACATCAACTAACTCCCTGGCTTGTTTTTGGCTAAGCTGTTTCGTCCCTTCACCTTGAGCACGATACAGCAGTGTCACTTCCTCTTGATCATGGTCCACATCACAAATGGAAAGAGGACGACGTAAAAGTTTAGAAGATTGATTCCCTACACTGACATGGAGAAACTGACCAGGTGTAGTCATACTGCCTACACCAGGGCCAGTCAATTTCATCTCATAGATGTTTCTCGCGATCTCCCTATTCGACGTAACCTTTAATAAATGCTTCCTCATACGAGCACCTTTTCTTTTTTTGTAAAGGATGAAAGGGCGTGTGCTGAGAAGGAGATGGATTCAAGTACTTCTAAAAGAGCTACAGATGTATCTAAGTTTGTCAGACATACTACTCCATTCTCCGCACATTCTCTTCGGATTCGGAATCCGTCTCTAGCTGGAATCTTTCCTTTTGTCAGTGTATTTACTACAAATTGCGCTTCACCTTTTCTAATCACATCAAGCAGGTTTCGTCCTTCAGAACCGATCTTGCCAACCACATCCACGGGAATGCCTTCTTTTTCGATAATACTTGCCGTTCCTTCTGTTGCCATGATCGTGTAACCAATCTCGTAAAATCGTTTTACCATATCCAGTGCTTCTTCTTTATCTTTGTCTGCTACCGTGAAAAGTACGGTTCCATATGCAGGAATCTTCATGCCAGACGCGATTAATCCTTTGTAGAGTGCCTTCTGCAGATTCTTATCTCTTCCCATTACTTCTCCAGTAGACTTCATCTCAGGTCCTAAGTAAGTATCTACACGGCGAAGTTTTGCAAATGAGAATACAGGGACTTTTACAGAAACTTCATCAGCTTCGGGTTGGTAGCCTGTTTCATATCCTTGCTGTTTTAAACTCTCTCCCAAGATTACTTTTGTTGCTACGTTCGCCATTGGTACACCGGTAATCTTGCTTAGGAACGGTACTGTTCGGCTTGAACGAGGATTTACTTCTAATACATACACTTCATCTTTGTGCCAAACGAACTGGATATTTAACAATCCAATAATCTTTAAGCCTTTTGCGATTGCAATCGTTCGGTCTATAATCTTTTCCTTGATCACTTCGGGAAGTGTTTGCGGAGGATAAACCGCAATCGAGTCCCCGGAGTGAACACCAGCTCGCTCAATGTGCTCCATCATTCCCGGGATGAACACATCTTTCCCATCAGAAATCGCATCGACTTCAATCTCTTTTCCTTCAAGGTATCTATCAACTAATACGGGGTGATCAGGATTAACTTTCGCAGCGTTTTCCATGTATTGAAGAAGCTCGCTTTCTTGATACACGATTTCCATCGCTCGGCCGCCAAGAACATAAGAAGGTCTTACGAGCACCGGGTAACCGATTGAAGTCGCAATCGTAACAGCGTCTTTTACTGAGAATGCCGTTTTTCCTGCAGGCTGCGGAATCTCAAGCTGCTTCATCACTTGTTCAAAACGTTCTCTATCTTCAGCAAGGTCCATGCTGTCAAGTGAAGTACCTAGAATCTTTATGCCTCTTCTTTCAAGTTCTTCAGATAGGTTGATCGCTGTTTGACCACCGAATTGTACGATGACACCTTCCGGCTTTTCATGTTCGATCACATGCATGACATCCTCTACAGTCAATGGTTCAAAATAAAGTTTGTCAGACATACTGAAGTCTGTAGAAACCGTTTCTGGGTTGTTGTTGATAATAATCGCTTCATAACCTGCTTCCTGTATCGCCCAAACCGTGTGTACAGTAGCGTAGTCAAACTCGATTCCTTGTCCGATCCGGATCGGACCTGATCCTAATACGACAACACTCTTTTTAGCCGAGATGATCGATTCATCTTCATCTCCGTATGTTCCATAATAGTATGGTGTTGCAGATTCAAATTCTGCTGCACACGTATCGACCATCTTGAATACTGGTTTGATTTTTTCGTTTAGTCTGAATTGATAAAGCTCATACTCGTCCATTTCCCAAGCATCAGCAATCCAACGGTCGCTGAAGCCTTTTTCTTTTGCTTTCTTCAATATCACAGCGTCTTTTTTACGTTCTTTTATACGCTTTTCTAATAGTACGATACCGTTCAATTTTTCTAAGAAGAAAAGATCGATCTTTGTCCATTCATGAATCTCTTCGACCGTAACGCCCATTCTAAAGGCTTCTGCAATATAGAACAGTCTCTCATCATCTGCTCTTAAGATTTTTTCTTCTACTTCTGACTTTGTTAGATTCTTCTCTTTTACATCAAGGTGGAAAGCTGAAATTTCCAGCGAACGCACAGCTTTTAAGAGTGATTCTTCAAAATTGCGTCCGATAGCCATAACTTCTCCGGTTGCTTTCATCTGCGTACCAAGCTTACGGTTTGCTCCTTCAAACTTATCAAACGGCCATCTTGGGATTTTTGAAACAATATAGTCAAGCGCAGGTTCAAAACAAGCATATGTTGTACCTGTTACCGGGTTTTTAATCTCATCAAGTGTGTATCCCACAGCAATCTTCGCAGCAAGCTTCGCGATCGGATATCCTGTCGCTTTTGATGCCAGTGCAGATGAGCGGCTTACACGCGGATTTACTTCGATCACAAAGTATTGAGAGCTATCTGGGTCTAGTGCCAGCTGTACGTTACATCCACCCTCGATTTGAAGAGCTCTGATAATTTTTAATGAAGCATTTCTTAATAACTGATAGTCTCTGTCAGTAAGGGTTTGGCTGGGAGCCACTACGATTGAATCCCCTGTATGAATACCGACCGGGTCAATGTTTTCCATGTTACAAACAACGATAGCTGTATCATTTTTGTCTCGCATTACTTCATATTCAATTTCTTTAAATCCTGCAATACTCTTTTCGATCAGTACTTGTCCGACAGGGCTTGCATGAAGACCAGCTGGTGTGATTTCTAAGAATTCTTCTTCGTTTGTTACAATTCCGCCTCCTGTTCCGCCAAGTGTAAACGCAGGACGAATGATGACAGGATAGCCATTTTCCTCAACAAAAGCTCTAGCTTCATCCATATTGTGTACGATTGCACTCTCTGGAACCGGTTCATTTAACTCTCTCATTAGTTCTCTGAACAAGTCGCGGTCTTCTGCTTGCTGGATGGACGGAAGCTTCGTACCTAACAATTCAACGTTGTATTCTTCTAATACGCCTGAATTATAAAGTTCAACAGCAAGATTAAGACCGGTTTGTCCGCCAAGTGTTGCAAGAAGTCCATCTGGACGTTCCTGCCGGATGATTCTAGAAACAAATTCAAGTGTTAAAGGTTCGATATAAACTTTATCTGCCATATTTGGATCTGTCATGATCGTTGCAGGATTTGAGTTTACTAGAACAACTTCATATCCTTCTTCTTTTAAAGCTTGGCAAGCTTGTGTACCAGCATAATCGAATTCAGCTGCTTGTCCAATTACGATAGGTCCTGAACCAATCACTAGAATTTTTCGGATATCATGTCGTTTAGGCATATTGCATCAAACCTTCTTTCTTAGTTGTTTTAATCATGTTCATGAACTCGTCAAAGATCGGATTTGAATCTTGTGGTCCTGGTGATGCCTCTGGGTGATACTGAATAGAAAAGGCTGGTTTCACTTTATGTTTTAAACCTTCTACTGTTCCGTCATTGACCGCTTGATGTGTAAGCACAAGTTCTGTTTTTAATAATGAAGCTTCGTTTACCGCATAACCATGATTTTGCGAGGTTAGTGCGATTTTTCCAGTCGCCAGATCTTTTACAGGATGGTTAGATCCTCGGTGTCCAAACTTTAATTTTTCTGTATCAGCGCCGCATGCAAGGGCTAATAGCTGATGTCCAAGGCAGATTCCCAAGATCGGGATATTATGTTTTAACAATTCTTGAATCATTGTAATACCAGAATGTACGTCTTTTGGATCTCCTGGCCCATTGCTTAGCAGGACACCATCAGGCTGCAAGCGAATGATATCAGCAGCTGTCGTGTTATATGGAACAACGATTACATCACATAAACGTCTTGATAATTCTCTTAACATCCCGCTTTTTACACCAAAATCAACAACAACTACTCGGTATCCGCTGTTCGGTAAGTGGTAGGGAGACTTTGTAGAAACCTTTTTCACTTGGTCAGTCGTTAATGGTGAAGCATTCAATTCCTTAATGATCTCTTCAGCATTTTCAAGGGAATTTGTCATTTTTCCTTTTAATGTTCCATGTTGACGGATCTTTCTTGTTAACTTACGTGTATCAATTCCATATAGCCCAGGAATATCTTTTGCAGTCAGCCAGCTGCTTAATGACTGCATACCTTCGTGATGATTAGGAAACTCAGCATGTTCATTTACAATGATTCCGCTCGTTGCCGGATGAATTGACTCGTAATCAGAACGGTTGATTCCGTAATTCCCAACTAACGGATACGTAAAGCAGATGATCTGATCGCAATATGAAGGATCTGTCATGACCTCTTGATATCCTGTCATGCTTGTTGTGAATACAACCTCTCCGCTTGATTCACGTTGTGAACCAAAAGCAAGTCCGTTAAAAATTGTTCCATCTTCTAAAATTAAGTAGCGTTTCATACTAAGCTCTCCTCCTTGTGGTAAACAAGCTTTCCATCAAAAATGGTAGCAATCGGCCAGCCCTTGCAGACCCAGCCATCAAATGGTGTGTTTTTTCCTTTTGATACAAACTCATTAGCGTTGATTGCTTCTTCTATATCTAAATCTACAATCGTTAGATCCGCATTTGCCCCTTCAACAAGCGTTCCATATGGCAGATTAAAGCTTTCTGCCGGTGTCTTCGTCATCTTATCCACCAGCTCTTGCAATGTGAACCTCTTCTCTTTTAAAACAAGCTCTGTATAGAGAAGCGGGAATGCTGTTTCCAGACCAACGATTCCAAAAGGTGCAAGCTCAACATCTTGTGCCTTCTCTTCTGTACTATGCGGTGCATGATCTGTTGCGATAAAGTCCAATGTTCCTTCTTTTAACCCTTGGATCAATGCTTCACGATCTGCTTCACTTCTTAGCGGCGGGTTCATTTTGTAATGAGTATCATTTGGCTTAATATCTTTGTCACTTAAGATCAAGTGATGCGGTGTTACTTCTGCTGTAACCTTTATACCAGCACGCTTTGCATCTCTAATAACACGTACAGATTCTTTTGTACTCACATGGCAAACATGGTATCTTGCGTCTGCCGCTTCTGCTAATAGTACATCACGTGAGATATGAACCGATTCACTTACAGAAGGAATTCCAGGAAGTCCTTCTTTTTTTGTAAACTCTCCTTCATGAAAAGCTCCACCTTTAGGAAGAAGTGTGTTATCTTCGCAATGCGCCACGATCACTGCTCCAAGTCGGCCCGCTTCTTTCATTGCGTTTAGCATCATCCCCGCTGACTGTACACCTACACCATCATCTGTAAAAGCAAAAGCTCCCCCTTTTAAAAGAGTCTCAAAGTCTGTACGTTCACTGCCGACCTGGCGAGTTGTTATGGATGCATAAGGCAATACTCTGCAGCTTGCGGTGTCTTTGATTTTTCGCTGAACGAGCTCTAGCGTTTCAGCACTGTCTGGAACTGGGCGTGTGTTAGGCATAGCAGCTAGAGTTGTGTAGCCTCCCTTAACCGCAGCTTTTGTACCTGTCGCAATCGTTTCTTTATGCTCGCCACCAGGTTCTCTTAAGTGAACATGCAGATCTATAAATCCAGGGGTAACAAGTTTTCTGTCTGCCTCAAGCACGTTATGCTCACCTGCAGGAATATCTTTCTCCACTTTTTGAATCACATTATTTTCAATCAGAATATCTGTTTCGATCAGGTTGTTGTTCCCATCTAAAATGTTAGCGTTTTTTAATAAGTAGCCCATCGTTTACCGCCTCCTGATTTGTTGTTAATGCCCACTTCAAAACAGCCATTCTGATAAAAACTCCATTTTGAACTTGTTTAAAGATCCTGGAGCGTTCACATTCTACGAGACCGTCTGCAATTTCAACCCCTCTATTGACTGGTGCGGGGTGCATGATGATACTGTGAGCTTTCATTCTTTTTTCCCGCTCTTCTGTTAAACCATATTGCTGATGATAATCCTCTTTTGTTAATAGCATAGAAGCACTGTGTCTTTCATGCTGAATTCTTAACATCATTAATGCATCTGCCGCTTCTACTGCTTCGTCCATCGGAATGAAGTCTTCTTTCCACTCATTCACAAACCACTCTTCTGGGCCAGAGAACAAAACTTTAGCTCCCATCTTTCGAAGGACTTCTGCGTTTGAGCGAGCAACGCGGCTGTGCAAGATATCTCCTACAATTACTACTGTTAGACCCTGCAGGACGATAAATTCCTGTTGAATCGTCAGTAAGTCTAAAAGAGATTGTGTTGGATGGTTCCCGCACCCATCACCTGCATTGATGATCGGAACATTTATTTTTTCAGCTAAGCCGTCAAAATAGCGGTCTTGAGGGTGCCGTATGACAAACGCCTCAACCCCTATCTCCTCTAGTGTTCTTAACGTGTCGTAAAGTGTTTCTCCTTTTTGGACAGAAGATCCGTTCACTTCAACGTTTAAAGGTTTCATGCCAAGCCTGTGCTCTGCAGCTTCAAAGCTGAACCTTGTTCTTGTACTTGGCTCAAAAAATAAATTCGCGATCATTTTCTTGTGGAAAATTTCATCTTGTTTTCCGCCATTAAATTCTTCTGCTTTGTTTAAAATGTATTGAATGTCTTCGATCGATAACTCATTCATTGATAGCAAGTGATTCATCCAAAACTCTCCTTTTTACATAAAAATAGCACCCTGAAAGTATATTCAGGGTGCCCTTAACAGAAGAAGCAACTAAGTTCCTCTCTGTCGTTCACCCTTTTAAGTCTCTCGTACTTAATTAAAAGGTGTATTATGCAGCTGTGTCGTTACCGTTTTTCTTAAACATTTTGTTCATTAGATCTTCATCATTCTCTCTCCCAGGCAGCACTAGGTTTAATACGATTCCAATCAGAGTTGCTAAAGCCATTCCGGCAATTTCAAAGTTAGCATTGATCTTAAGTGCTGCTCCGCCAATCCCGGTTACTAAGATAACAGATGAGATAATCAAGTTTCTCTTGTTTCCAAAGTCAATGTTATTATCAACAAGCATTCTTAAACCAGATGAAGCGATGATTCCAAAAAGCAGGATGGATACGCCGCCCATTACAGCCGTTGGGATCGTGCTGATTAATGATGTAACTTTCCCTGAGAATCCGAACAGGATCGCTGTCACAGCAGCTCCCCCGATCACGAAAACCGAGTAAACCCGAGTTATGGCTAATACACCAATATTTTCGCCGTAAGTAGTTACAGGAGGTCCACCGATTAAAGAACCGATCACAACTCCCATTCCATCTCCTAAGATCGAACGATGGAGGCCAGGCTTTTCAATAAAGTTACGTCCTACTACTTTGGATAGAACCAGCTGATGTCCGATATGTTCTGCGATGGTTACCGCAGCGACCGGCATCATGATCATGGCGATACTCCACGAAAAATCAGGTGTGTATGTTACAAACGGCACGATAAAATCAGGTGCTTGAATCCAGTTTGCTTCTGTCACCTTCGTAAAGTCAACAATTCCTCTGATATAAGCAAAGATGAAACCAGCTATAATTCCGATTAAGATCGGGATGATTCCTAAGATTCCTCTAAAGAAGATGGAGCATACGATGGTTACTCCAAGCGTAAAGAGTGCAACAGTAAAGTGTGTTAAGCTGTATTTCTGTGTTACAGGATCATTCATCGCCATACCTACTGCAACGTTTGCAAGTCCTAGCCCGATTACGATAATGACAGGGCCTACTACTACTGGCGGTAAAACTCTCATCAACCACTTAAAACCAAAACCTTTTATCAATAGTGCAACTGCTCCGTATACTAAACCTGCCAGGAAACTTCCCAGCATAGCCGCCTCAGGGCCCCCGAAAGCTTTAACCGTTATGATTGGAGTTATAAAGGCAAAGCTGGATCCAAGATAAGCTGGAATTTGTCCTCTTGTTACTAAAAGGTACGCCAGTGTTGCAAGCCCACTCGATACGAGTGCAACCCCAGGATGAAGTCCTACTAAGAACGGAACCAGCACTGTTGCACCAAACATGGCGAATAAGTGCTGAAGGCTTAGTGTAAACCATTGAACCGGTGATGGTTTTTCATGTACATCTAAAATTGCTTTCGTATTGTTTTCCATTTAAAAGACCTCCTAATTAAAAGCTGAAACGACCGTTTATAGCCATAAAAAAACCTCTTCTGCTTTAGCAAAAGAGGCCGCGGAGGCACATGTGCACGCACTTCCTCGTGCCGCACATATTTTATACCTCCCTTGCCAGCCTCTCTGGACTGAATTTAAAGGGACATTATTTATTTGTTGAGATGGCTACTTCATCAAAACCATCTACTTCGATCAATGAAGCAGATATAATTTCTTCACTTGAAGTCGGAACATTTTTACCAACATAATCTGCTCGGATCGGCAGTTCCCTATGACCTCTGTCAATCAGGACAGCCAATTGTATATTGGAAGCTCGTCCAAGATCCATTATGGCATCCATACCAGCTCTTACCGTTCTCCCCGTATAAAGGACATCATCCACTAATATGATCTTTTTATCTGTTACTTCAACGGGGATATCTGTGCCTTTTACTTCCGGTTCAGAATCATCTGTTTTGATCTTAAGGTCGTCCCGGTATAATGTTATGTCAATTACACCTACAGTTACAGCGTTCCCCTCGATCTGTTCAATTCGTTCAGCAAGGCGTTTTGCAAGAAATTCACCACGGGTTTTTATGCCGGCTAATACGATGTTTTTGACTCCTTTGTTTCGCTCGATAATTTCATGAGCGATTCGGGTCAAAGCTCTTCTTATTGCCTGGTCATCCATTAAAACTGTCTTTGACATAATTTACCCTCCTCTTTAAAATCGCTTTGCCTTTAACCGTTTTCCAAACAAAAAATCCTCTCACCACATTTGGCGAGAGGATAGAGAGACCCCATTTAGGGTTTCTCATAAAAACGTTTCCTTCTCAGCCTCACGGGACTAAAGTTAAAGGACTATTTAAGCTACATTGATTATGACAAACTCGTATTTGTTTGTCAACTTCTTTTCTCTAAAAGATCCAACAACTCACTCATTTCAGCTGGGATTTCACGTTCAAACTCCATATATTCACCCGTTCTTGGGTGTTCAAAACCCAACGTTTGTGCATGAAGAGCTTGCCCTTCGATCGGAAGTGTCTTTGAAGGGCCATACTTCGGATCACCTGCAAGCGGGAACCCAATATATTTCATATGAACACGAATCTGGTGAGTTCTTCCCGTCTCCAATTGACACTCCACATACGTGTAATTCGTAAACCTTTTTATAACATTGAAATGTGTAACAGCATCACGACTGTTCTCATCAGTAACCGTCATCTTTTGGCGGTCATTCTTGTCTCTGCCGATCGGTGCATCGATCGTTCCCTGATCATGAGGCATAACCCCATGAACGATCGCCTTATAAACACGAGTCGTTGTTTTGGCTTTAAGCTGGTCGACAAGAGACTCATGTGCCATATCATTCTTTGCGACCATCAGTAATCCTGACGTATCTTTATCAATACGGTGTACAATCCCAGGGCGCAATACACCATTAATGCCTGAAAGATCTTTACAGTGCGCCATAAGTCCATTCACAAGTGTTCCGCTGTAATGTCCCGGTGCTGGATGAACGACCATCCCCCGGGGTTTATTCACAACGAGTACATCAGAATCTTCGTATACGATATCAAGATTCATCTCTTCTGGAACAACATCAAGGATTTCAGGTTCTGGAATCTCAATTTCAATAACATCACCAGCAGCACATTTATAGTTTGACTTAACTGGATTATTGTTTAATAAGACAATCTTATCTTTAATCCAGCTCTGGATCTGTGAGCGTGACCACTCATCCTGGACTTCAGACAAAACTTTATCAATACGGTTCCCTTCATGTTCAGTAGATACCGTATAATCAAATTTACTCATTTTCTGTCTCCTTCTTTTTGCTTTCCATAAAACTTTGTATAAAAATAAGACCAACACCAATTACAAGAGCACTGTCCGCAACATTAAAGATAGGGAAATCATAGCTGCCGATCTTCACATCAAGAAAATCGACCACTTCACCATGCAATAAACGATCGATAAAATTCCCAACCGCTCCGCCTAGGACAAGAGCAAGAGCCGTTTTAAGCAGTGTGTCATGTGCATGTTTTTGAAGATAGTAGATGACTGCCCCTACCACGATAATCGTTATTATAATAAAGAAGTAGCGCTGATCTTGCAGAATCCCAAAAGCTGCTCCCCTGTTTCGGTGCGAGGTTATGTAAAAGACTTGATCAATGATAGAAATGGATTGGCCCAATTCCATTTTTTTTACGATCAGCCACTTTGTCGCCTGATCTACTGCGAAGATTAGCAAAGCTACAAGATAATAAAACAATAGAACTCCTCCGATACAGAATTAATGTCTTTATGAATTGTAGCACAGCAATCGGACGTTCTACAATTTAATTTACCCAATCACAACCGAAGTACCTCATCAAAAGAAAAAAATCCCGCGATTTGCGGGATTTTAATCATTATGCGTAATGTTTTTCAACTATACCTGCACAGCTTGCACAAAGTGTAGGGTGTTTTTCATTCTTTCCTACGTCTTCTGACACAACCCAGCAGCGTTCACACGTTTCGCCTTCAGCGTTTGTTACGGAAACTGCTACATGCTCATACTTGCCTGCTGATTCAGGAGCTTCAGACTTAACGCCCCTAACGGTCGCTTTAGAAACGATAAAGAGTTTATTTAACTCTTCAACACTTTCCAGCCAAGGTTTAAGTGACTCTGTAGGATATAAAGTGATGGAAGCAGTTAGAGATTTACCGATCGTTTTCTGGCTTCTTGCTTCCTCTAATGCTTTCAATACTTCATCACGAACATCCATAAATACGTCCCATTCTTTTTCAAGCTGTTCTGTACCCGTATAGTTCTTCACTTCTGGCATCGCAGTTAACTGAACACTTGCTTCCTCTACACCAGGGATGTATTCCCATACTTCATCTGCAGTGTGAGAAAGAACAGGTGCAGACAATTTTGTTAGTGCCATTAACGTTTCGTATAGAACAGTTTGAATGCTTCTGCGTTTATGATCATCCTCTGCTTGGATATAAAGCGTATCTTTTGCCATATCTAAGTAGAAAGAGCTCAGTTCGATCGTACAGAAGTTGTGGATCGTATTATATACCGTAATAAACTGATAATCTTCATATGCCTTCTTAACTTTAGCAACGACCTTATCAAGTTTAACCATCATGTATTTCTCAAGATCAGGCATCTCCTCAAAACTCACGGAATGCTGCTGTGGATCAAAGCCATGAAGATTTCCTAATAAGAAACGAAGTGTGTTTCTGATCTTGCGGTAGACTTCAGCAACCTGCTTTAAGATGTCATCGGAAACACGCACATCTGATTGATAATCTACGGATGACACCCAAAGACGGATAATATCTGCTCCAAGCTGCTTCATAACCTTGATCGGATCAAGCGTGTTACCGATTGATTTACTCATCTTACGACCCTCTCCGTCTAATACGAACCCATGGCTTAGAACAGCTTTATAAGGAGCTTTTCCTGTAATAGCAACAGATGTAGAAAGTGACGAGTTAAACCATCCACGGTATTGGTCAGATCCTTCTAAATAAAGATCTGCCGGACGCACTAAATTTTCTCTTTCTTCAAGTACACCCCAATGAGATGTTCCAGAATCAAACCAAACGTCCATGATATCTGTTTCTTTTGTAAAGCGGCCATTTGGACTGTGAGGAGATGTAAATCCTTCTGGCAGCAAGTCTTTTGCTTCTCTTTCAAACCAAACATTTGAGCCATACTCTCTAAATAGTCCTACAACGTGAGCGATCGTTTCTTCTGTAAGAATAGCCTCGCCATCTTCACCGTAAAAAACAGGGATTGGTACTCCCCAAGCTCTTTGACGAGAGATACACCAATCTTCACGGTCCTTAATCATATTGTGAAGACGTGTCTCACCCCATGTTGGAACCCAGTTTACTTCTTCGATCGCACGAAGCATATCTTCACGAATTCCTTTAATAGAAGCGAACCATTGTGCAGTTGCACGGAAAATAACCGGCTTTTTTGTTCTCCAGTCATGAGGATACGAGTGAGTAATAAATGATAGCTTTAAGAGTGCACCTTTTTCTTTCAATGCCTCAGTTATCGGTTTATTCGCTTCATCATAGAACAGTCCTTCAAATCCAGGAGCTTCTTTCGTCATGACACCTCTGTCATCAACCGGGCAAAGGACATCAAGTCCGTACCGCTTACCTACTAGGAAGTCATCTTCCCCGTGTCCTGGAGCTGTATGAACACATCCTGTTCCAGCGTCCGTAGTAACGTGGTCACCAAGCATTACAAGTGAATCACGGTCATACAATGGGTGGTGTGCCAGAACATTCTCGATTTCAGCGCCTTTAAAACGTTTAACCACTTCTGCCTGTTCCCACTCAAAATCTTTTTTCAGTGTCTCTAATAGCGCTTCAGCAACAACGTATTTTCCATTCTCTGTTTGCAAAGACACATAATCTAATTCAGGATGAACAGAGATCCCTAAGTTTGCAGGAATCGTCCAAGGAGTTGTTGTCCAAATCACAAGTTTTTCATCTGTATCAAGAACACCTTTTCCATCTTTAACATCAAAAGCTACAAAGATAGAAGCAGATCGTTTATCTTGATATTCAATCTCAGCTTCCGCTAATGCAGATTCCGATGAAGGTGACCAATAAACAGGCTTAAGACCTTTATAGATCAAGTCCCTTTTTGCCATTTCGCCAAACACTTCGATCTGTCTTGCTTCATACCCTTTATTTAGAGTGATATAAGGATTTTCCCAGTCACCGCGAACGCCTAAACGCTTGAATTGTTCACGCTGATGATCCACTTGTTTAAGAGCGTATTCTTCACAAAGTTTACGGAATTCAGCAACCGTCAATTCCTTGCGTTTTACTTTTCCGCTTTTCGTTAACGCTGTTTCAATCGGAAGACCATGTGTGTCCCAACCAGGAACATATGGTGCATAATGACCTGTCATTGATTTAAAACGAACAATGATATCTTTTAGAATTTTGTTTTCGGCATGCCCGATATGAATATCACCGTTTGCATATGGAGGACCATCATGCAAGATAAACGGCGGGAGACCCTTCGTTTTTTCTAGTACCATCTCGTAAATGTTAAGCTCTTTCCACTTTTCTTGAACGACAGGTTCTCTTTGCGGAAGATTTCCACGCATCGGAAACTCTGTTTTAGGCATTAATAGCGTGTCTTTATAATTCATTACCTTTCCTCCTTAAATTACAATAAAAATATGGATGACAGTTATTGGGAGGCTGCAAATAAAACAAAAAACCTTCTCGCCCCCACTGAATGAACAGAAGGGACGAGAAGGTTAACCCGCGGTACCACCCTAATAGGTCTATGATTGTATCAAAACCATAAAACCCGCTTAGTCATCCGTAGCGTGGATGAAGCGCCTAAACTTACTGCGAATTTCAGTTCAGGAACTCAGGGGTGATCTTCAAATACTTCTCTATTGCCAGGCTTTCACCGTGCCCCAGCTCGCTAGAATAGATTCACAAGTACTTTACTGTCCCCGTCTTCGTCACATATTAATCTTAGAAAAGTATATGCGATTTTTTAAATGAATGTCAAGCTTCCGTCTTTACTTCCTGAAGTTCATAGCCTTCTAGGTTTTCAGGGGCATTTAAGGAATCCCAGTCGTCGTTCTTTAACATTTCAAGTTGTGCCTCAATCAGCATTCTAAACCTTGTGCGGTAAACGGACGACTGCTTTTTTAGTTCATCAATCTCCATGGAGATTTTTCTGGATTTAGATAAAGCTTCATTAATAATTCTATCAGCGTTCTTTTCAGCTTCTTTTACGATCAAACGAGCTTCTTTATTCGCTGTTCGTTTTACTTCTTCACCTGTTTCTTGCGCAATAAGTATAGATTTATTCAGTGTTTCCTCAATATTTTTAAAATAAGAGATTTTTTCTTCGAGGCTAGAAACTGTTTCTTCTAATTCTTTCTTTTCACGAATAACCGCCTCATAATCTTTAATGACTTGATCTAAAAAGTCATTTACTTCGTCTTCACTATACCCTCTGAAACCTCTTGTAAATTCCTTATTATGAATATCCAATGGTGTTAAAGGCACGACAGCCACCTCCATAGATGCGTTATTTTTTACCTAAATTCGACAAAATTTCGGCCATTCCTTCTATACCCAGAAATTATTTTAATAAGCCGTACCGAATGCGCCACTTTTCTTTCTTAGTCGTTCCCTCAATGGCAATCAGTTTGCTTCTGCCAAATCCTCTTACTGATAGTTCATCGCCTTCCATTACTTCAACTGATACTTGGTCTGTAATCTTATGGTTGAGCTTAACACGACCTTGCTGAATCAAAGGTGATGCTTTTGCACGTGATAAGTTATAAACCTCAGCAACAACTACATCGAGCCTCAGTGAAGAAACAGTCCCGCTTTTTTCGTTATACTCTGTTTTAATTTCAATCAATTGGTTCTCTTGAATGTCTGCTAATTTAACTCCGGTCCTACCGATCTTAGTTAGATTCAGTTCGATAAAACCTGCAATCTCTTTAGCACAAATAAATTGAACCTTATCACCATCAATTAATATATCGCCATACTTTCCTCTTTTTACACCAATATTCATTAAAGCGCCTAAAACGTCTCTATGTTCGATAGCAGCAAACTTAGCTGGGTAGTTGATATCATAACAAACGATCTGAAAATCTTCCTCTTTCGCATCTATGTATTCCGGATACAAAAAAGCTCGCTTTCGTTCAGAAAAAGAAGAGCCTCCCCATAAAGAGAGGCGCACTTCTGTATCATTACCCAGAATCGTCTTCACAATTTCCTGTTCACGGGGATCCAGGAAGTCCGTTAGTTTCGGACTGTACCGTTCAACGACTTCTGTTTTCCAATTTAATACCCGATCCACAAATTCATGTTCTTCCGGTCTGTAATGCTGGTAAATACTCATAACAAAACCTTAGAAAGAACGAGCTAGCATATTAGCAACTGCATTGACTCCATATTGAGCAAAATGCAGTGCCATCAGAGCTACGATTGGCGAAAGATCAATCATACCAAGCGGCGGAATAATCTTGCGAAAAGGAGATAGATATGGTTCAACCAGTCTTGCTATAACTTGCCCAATTGAAGATTCCCGAGCATTCGGAAACCAAGAGAGAAGTATGTACCCGATAATCATGTAATAGTAGATTTGTATTAGAGTTTGTACTACGTCTGCAATTGTAAATATGATATTCAATAATTTTCACCTGCCTGATTTAATCTTCGTCCATCATTTCTGAAATCGAACCGGATACATCTACATTTTCAGGTGTACACAAGAACGTGTTCGGACCTAGCTTTTGAATGTCTCCTCCAATGGCATAAACGGTTCCTGATAAAAAGTCTACGATTCGCTTTGCTTGATCATGCGGAATTCTTTGCAAATTCATAACGACCGCTCTTCGATTTTTCAGTTGATCTGCTATATCCTGAGCTTCTGCGTATACACGAGGCTCCACTAGCACAACCTTAACCTGTTGTTGGATGCTTTGAAGGCTAACTACGTTCGGCTTACCTTTTTTTGCATTCGAAGTATGAGAAGGAGTAATCTCATCTTCTTCAGCTAACATCTCTTCTTCGAAGTCGTTTTCATACTCATATTCGTCTTCCAGATCAAAAAAGCGCTTGAATTTTGTTTTGATTCCCATTTGTTCCACCTCCTAAAATTCTTTTCCTACTAAGTTCGTGCCTATTCGAATAAAGGTTGCTCCTTCTTCAACGGCGATTACATAATCGTTTGACATTCCCATTGAAAGTTCAGTGCAAGGTGCGTACGCCAATTCTTTTTTCTGAATTTCCAATTGCAGCTGCTTTAAAGTTGAAAACACGCTTCTGATCAAGGATTCATCATCTGTAAAAGGTGCCATCGTCATAAGACCTGCAACTTTTATACGGTCATAGTCTTTTAATTTATCGACAAATGGAAGCACTTCTTTTACTCCTAGTCCATGTTTTGAATCTTCTTCAGCAATATTTACTTGAACAAAACAGGAAATTGGCTTTTCTGCTCTTTTTTGGATCTCTTTAGCCAAACTTATACGGTCTAAAGAATGAATGTAATCCACGTGCTGGATAATATCTTTAACTTTTCTCGTTTGCAGCGTTCCGATGAAGTGCCATTTAACTGATGCTTCTTCAAGAAACTCTTTCTTGCTTAACAGTCCTTCAACTCTGTTTTCTCCGATATGTTCCACACCTGCTAAAACAGCCTCTTTCGTTGTTTCATTACTCACATATTTCGTCACCGCGATTAAATTAACGCCCTTTGCAGATCTGTTTTTTTTATCGCAGGCAGCTTGGATTTCATTCCATATATGGTTTCTGTTTTCGATTATTCCCAAATCCAGGTTAAACTCCTTTCGTGCCAATGAAACTCATCATTCTTCCAGTCTTGCCTCTGTCTTTACGGTGTGAAAAGAACAGATCATTTTCGCAGCTCGTACATTGATCTGAAACCGTAATGTTTTCTGGAAGTAATCCCGCGAGTAACAATAATTTTTCATTGAGTTTTTGTAAGTTTAGTTGATATTTTCCGTTTTCATTTTCCTTATAAACAGACGCATCGTCAAATCCAGCAAGAGCTGCTTTCACTTCGCTTATTACTCTGTCATCCACTTCATAACAGCAATCACCAATGGAAGGGCCAATCGCAGCTTGTATGGTTTGAACATCAGCATTTTCTTTTTCACACCATGTCTCAACCATCTTTGGGCCGATCTTAGCTACAGTTCCTTTCCAGCCGGCATGTGCAAGTCCTACTAATTTTTCATTAGGTGCGTAAAAATAAAGAGGTACGCAGTCCGCATATAAGGATGTTAAAAGAAGGTCTTCATCAGCAGTGTACAAACCATCTGTATCCGGAATAGCACTTTCAAAATCTAAAGAACCTGCTCCGCGAACATTCTTAGTTACCTTTACAATGTTTGCTCCATGAACTTGTTTAGAACCGACCCAGTTTTGAACGGGGAAATGAATCGTCTCCGCAAATTGAATTCGGTTTTTTTGAACCATTATTGGGTCATCATTGACATGAAAGCCCATGTTTAAGGATTGAAAGGGCATTGAACTATTCCCGCATTCACGTGTTGTGAAACCCGCTACAAGATTAGGATTTTGAACCTGCCATTTCTGTAAGCTTAAATGCTTTCCAGTTTGTTTAAAAGTGTGCATGGTATGTATTCCTCCTGGAAAGTTTTATCTTTATTTTACCACATTTTCTGATGAGAAAGAAAAAAAGAACCGTTATTTCAGCTGATCAAACGGTTCTTTTACATATTCATTTAATTCGCTTGTTTCCATATGTCTCACTAGTATGACGTCAGCACCTATCTTTACGATATTTCGCCAAGGAATTATGATGTCATTCTCTCTTGCAAAAAAACCAAGCATCTTGCCAGCACCAGGGATAATAATCGCATCTATCTTACCTGTATTCAAGTTAATCTCAAGATCTGCTATGTGTCCAAGCTTTTTCCCATTTGCTACATTTACAACATCTTTCACTTGGAAGTCTGATATCTTATTCATACTGAAATCCCCGCCCTTCTGTTTCCATTATATGAGGGACAAAGCTGTTTCATGTTTATCTAAAGAAATAAAAAAACCCGTATTATAACGGGTTTTAACTGCTTTGAATATTTTTATTCATTTGTGAGATCGCTGCTTTTTCCAGTCTGGAAACTTGCGCTTGTGAGATCCCGATCTCATCTGCCACTTCCATTTGCGTTTTGCCTTGGAAAAAACGCATGGTCAGGATCATTTTTTCTCTGTCATTTAGACGGCGCATTCCTTCTTTTAATGCTATTTCTTCAATCCATTGCATATCTTTCGCCTTATCATCACTGATTTGATCCATTACAAAAATTGGATCTCCGCCATCATTATAGATCGGTTCAAATAATGAAACAGGGTCTTGGATCGCATCCAGTGCAAACACAACTTCTTCTTTTGGAACATCAAGCGCTTCTGCAATTTGTTGTGCTGTTGGCTCCCGAGATAGTTTGTTCATAAGCTGGTCACGAACCTGCAATGCTTTATACGCGATATCCCTTAAGCTTCTTGACACACGAATAGGATTATTGTCTCGAAGATATCGGCGAATTTCTCCGATTATCATTGGCACTGCATAGGTAGAAAACTTAACATTCTGACCTAGATCAAAATTGTCAATAGACTTCATAAGTCCAATACAACCTACTTGAAATAAATCATCTACATGCTCTCCGCGGTTGTTGAATCGCTGAATCACGCTCAGTACCAGCCTGAGGTTTCCGTTAACCAGAGTTTCGCGTGCATCTGGGTCACCCTTATGCATTTTATCGAAAAGAATACGCATCTCTGGATTTTTTAAAACAGGAAGCTTTGATGTGTCAACTCCGCAAATCTCAACTTTATTTCTTGTCAAGTCTTTTCCCTCCTGCCGGGAGCTAATTTCAAATTAAGTATCACCGAACAGAGGGAAAATTATGCAATTGTCAATTTAGAGAAATATGGAAATAATTCTCAAAACCATTATAAATACGTGCTAAACCATCTTATTAAATTCTTTTTGAAGTCTCTTTATAATCCTTTTTTCCAGCCTTGAAATATAGGATTGGGAGATGCCTAGCATGTCAGCAACATCTTTTTGTGTTTTTTCTTCTCCTCCAGAAAGTCCAAAGCGAAGTTCCATAATTTGTTTTTCACGGTCATTAAGCGTAAATAAAGCTTTTAATAATAGTTTGCGATCAACATTCGCCTCAATACGGCGAGTGATGATATCGTCATCCGTTCCAAGGACATCAGAAAGCAATAGTTCATTTCCATCCCAGTCGACATTGAGAGGCTCATCAAACGAGACTTCTGACCTTGTTTTATTATTGCGCCGCAGATACATTAATATTTCATTTTCGATACATCTAGATGCGTACGTTGCCAGTTTGATCTTCTTTTCTGGGTTAAAGGTATTGACCGCTTTAATAAGTCCGATCGTTCCAATACTGATTAAATCTTCAATGTTAATTCCTGTATTCTCAAATTTACGTGCAATATAGACAACAAGGCGAAGGTTTCGTTCGATTAAAAGAGATTTTGCAGCTTGGTCACCGGAAGGAAGCTTTTCCAGCAGAATCGCTTCTTCTTCTTTGCTTAATGGCGGAGGAAGTGCTTCATTCCCGCCAATATAATAAATTTCATCCGACTTTAAACCGAGCTTAAATAATAGCTTATACCAATACATCGTTAACTTAAGACGCCACTTGTTGAACATATGAACTCCCCTTTCACCTTATCATGATTTCTATGACGCTTGTACATGTTGAAGGTACATCTTCGGGTGCACAATCGCATCAAATTGACCTTCACTTGATAACACCGTCCAGCTTAAACCGATTAAACTTTGCGGTGATACTTCTGTCGTTCCATCCTTCTCGATCTCGATTCGATCTGGTTTTAAACAAGCTAAAAATTGCTGATGTCCAACTGCACGATAAGGAACGATACGAAGCCGGTTAAGCCATGGGTGTTCATTTTCTTCCGTACCAATTGACATTACATCCTTAGCTGCAGATTGAATGACTTCTGGAAATGATTCCGCATGCATGTTCATATCGAGAATCATCACGGGCATTTTTGAAATTGGATCGTATAATTTATTTCCGGTATCAATAAGTCCAATTGCAGAAATAATGACTTCGCCTATAGAGATCTTCACAGTGACAAGACTGTTGGAATCCATTTTTTCCACAGAAATGTCATCCACTCTCTTTTTAGAAAAATACCAGAGAACAGGAACACCCGCCACAACGAACAGCCAGCTTACAGGATCTCCCATACCTGAACTTTTTGTTGAGATCACACCATTCATAATCGCAACATCACTCTGCATAAAATAATGAAGGGCAAAGATTCCTCCACCCGTTACAAAAGAAACAAAATAAAACATAGCCGTATTTTTGAGGATAAATCGAAATCGTTTAAAGCCAAATGCGACGATCATGATCACAATAGATAATAGAAATTTTATGACAGGCTGTGAGAATATCATTAGTTCTGGGTACACCACTAAAAACACATAACTGGATGCTAGCAGAGAAGCAAGAAGGATTCTTGTTTTCGATGCATTGCGCTTTAGTACATACGCTGTTAACGAGATCAACACATAATCAATGCAGAAATTAAGAAACCAAATGACATCCAAATAAAGGGTCATTGGTTTTCTCCTTTCTTAATTTTGAAAATAGTATACCGTATAGGTTGTTTGAAAGTCTGTCAGTTTATGAGAGAAGTATTGTTCTTATTTTCTCTTTTTTTGTCAAAAAAACTTATATGTTAAATATACGCTTTAAGGACAAGGATATGACAACTTTAAGCAAGGAGGGGCTAAATCCCGCTACAGGATGCTCGCTTGCCGCGGGCGTGCGGTGATCCTCCTCGGCGCTTAGCGCCTGCGGTGTCTCGCACCTTCCGCTCTAATCAGATTCTTCACCAACGGGTTGTTTTGAAAAACATATTTAAAAACCACAATCTTTTAGAAAAAAGCCAAAACAAAAAAGCATCCTCTCCAAGTAGGAGAACATGCTTTTATAGTTGCTCTTATCTTCTTCTATTACGACTGCGGTTACGCAGGAACGTTGGAATATCCAGCGTATCTGAATCAGCGTTTGTGTAAGATGTGCTTCTTGATTCTGATTGGCTCTCTTCACGAGACTTTCCTTGAGACTGACTTTGTGGTTGCGATTGGTTTTGTGAAGAATGAGACTGGTTAGATGCAGGAGACTGCTGCATTCTCGGACGCTCAGCTCTCTGTTGATTGTTCACCATTTTTTCAGTTTCATCGAATCCAGTCGCGATAACTGTTACTAAAATTTCGTCTTTTAGTTCTTCGTTAATTACGGAACCAAAGATCATGTTTACTTCAGGGTCTGATGCAGAAGAAACGATGTCAGCAGCCTCATTAACCTCATAAAGGCTTAAGTTAGCTCCACCCGTAATATTCATCAATACACCCTTTGCTCCATCAATAGAAGTTTCAAGAAGTGGAGATGAAATAGCTTTCTTCGCAGCTTCTGCAGCACGGTTTTCACCTGTACCTACTCCTATACCCATAAGTGCAGATCCGCGTTCAGTCATAATCGTCTTTACATCTGCAAAGTCAAGGTTGATCAACCCTGGTACAGCGATCAAATCAGAGATACCTTGTACACCTTGACGAAGTACGTTATCAGCTTCACGGAAAGCTTCAAGCATCGGTGTATTTTTATCAACGATCTCAAGCAAACGATCGTTTGGAATTACAATAAGCGTATCTACTTTTTCTTTAAAAACTGAGATCCCGCCTACAGCTTGTGTAGAACGTTTACGACCTTCAAACGTAAAAGGCCTTGTTACAACACCAACCGTTAGGGCGCCTAGGTCTTTAGCGATCTCGGCTACTACTGGTGCAGCACCTGTTCCAGTACCGCCGCCCATTCCAGCTGTTACGAAGACCATATCCGCACCGCTAAGTGCTTCTTCAATCTGCTCACGGCTTTCTTCTGCAGCTTTCTTCCCGATATCAGGATTTGCACCTGCACCTAATCCTCTGGTTAATTTCGTACCGATCTGCATTTTCACAGGTGCTTTTGAAAGGTTAAGTGCTTGAGCATCTGTGTTTACACAAATGAACTCAACCCCTTGTACACCGTGTTCGATCATTCGGTTAACCGCGTTGCTTCCTCCGCCGCCAACACCAATTACTTTGATTGTAGCCAATTGATCCATATTCATATCAAACTCTAACATGAGCGTTCCTCCTAATGACTAGTTCCTTACTGTTATTCGAAAAATAAACCGAACCAGTCTTTGACTTTTGATTTCATGCCGCCGGATTGTTTTTCTTGTGCCGGCTTTTGGCTGGATTGTTGTTTCTTTTTAGGCAAAGGTTCCCCTGCATTTTCAGCTAATGCAGAAGCAACTTCTTTTCCTTGTACTTTAATATTCTTGTGAGTGAATTGAATCAAGCCAACTCCTGCTGTGAATTTCGGCTCTCTAACTCCGATATAGTCCGGCAATGATACTCTGACATTTTGCTGAAAAATATCTTGAGCTAGTTCCAGTACTCCTGGAATAGCAGCAACCCCACCTGTAATTACAAAACCGCCAGGAAGCTCGGAATATCCGCTCTGATGCAATTCATCGTCAATCATCTCGAAAATCTCAGCCATTCTGGCTTCAATGATTAAAGACAGTTCGTATTGAGATATTTCCTGTTCCTGCGAAGATCCAATTTGAGAAACGGTAAACGTTTCATCTTTTGAAGCATAATCCACGAATGAATGACCGTGTTTCAGCTTGATTTTCTCTGCATCTTCAGCAGAAGTCCTTAATCCGATCGATATATCTTTTGTAATAAAATCTCCGCCGATTGGAAGAACAGATGTTAGTTGCATCGTACCTTGATCAAAAACAGAAAGTGTCGTCGAACCTCCGCCAATATCGATCAGTGCCACTCCAAGTTCCATTTCATCTCGTGAAAGGGCGATCGATGACGTAGCCAATGGCTCTAAACAAATATCGGCTACCGTTAATCCTGCTCTTTCAACGCAACGCAGTAAGTTATGTAAGATTGTTTTGGATCCAGTAATTACTGTCCCTTCCATCTCTAAACGTACACCTAACATGCCTCTAGGATCAATAATCTCATCTGTTCCATCGACAATAAATTGTCGTGGAATTACGTCAATAATTTCTCGTTCTGGCGGCACAGACATCACTTGAGCTGCCTCTATTACTCTAGCAATATCATCATCACCGATTTCTCGGTCCTCTCTTGATACTGCTACTACGCCATGACATGGCTGAAGTTGTATATGGTTTCCTTTCACTCCTACAATAACAGCGTTAATCGGAATGCCTAACATTCTTTCTGCCTGTTCTACGGCTTTTCGTATGGAACGAACAGTTTCATCAATATCTACAATGGAACCTTTTCTGATTCCAGCTGATTTTGCATGGCCAACACCAATAACATTAAAGGACTCACTGGTCATTTCTCCAATGATTACTTTAATATTGGATGTACCGATGTCTAAACTTACATAAATTTCATTGCTGTTCATTCTGTGGCACCTCCTAACCTTTCATCCATTAAATCTTTACCTTATAAGTTGAACTAATTCCTTGATTCTCGCTTAATTATGGAATAAATTCCACAAACAACGGGTTATCCCTCTTTTTTTTTACCGTTTTTTCAAATTTTTAGGCCTTTTTGCGTGAATCTGACCATTTTGAGATGATTAAACGTCTAATAACAGCAATATTATTAAACAACCTTACCCCAAACGCAAAAATTGCAGCTAAATACAGGTCGATACCGAGATGTACACCTAAATATGCGAGCCCGGCAGCCAGTAAAATATTAAAGAAAAAACCTGTAATGAAAACTTTATCTTCAAAGCTGCCTTGCAAGTGGGCACGTATACCACCAAAGAGGGTATCAAGTGCTGCCAAGACAGCTATCGATAAATAATTTGAGTATTCAGGAGGGACCCGGATATCAGACATGAAACCCAATAAAAGGCCTAGCAGCAGTCCAAGTACCGGTAACCACATCTTATGTTTCCTCCTTTGCCGGTTTCATAAACTTCACTTTCATATCTTTATCAAAAGCTGGCAAGATTACTTTCGCTGAAGGAGTCGATTCTACGAGGAAATTTTCACGTACAAATTCTTCTACAGCTGGTGAAGCGATAATCTTTTGATGCAATTTTTCATTGTTTTTTGCCAACACTCTGATTTCGATTGGAAACGAGGAAACTGGCTCATTGTTTATATAAATGTTTCCATTTACTTCCCGGATCGGTGTTTTAGAAACGATACGCTGATCATCAATACTGATTTCTTTTGCATCGTATCTGTTTAATTCATTAACAAGTCTTCTCATCATATCTGGGTCAATCGTTGGCAGAGGGCGATCTACTCCAATTAGCTCGTTATTAAAAGGTTCGATCGTTATTACGATTCCTTGTCCGCTAACAGTCGTTAATCCTGCCTGTTTTTTTAAATCTGCCAGTGCTTTTTCCATTGCTTGGATTTTTTCATCTTTTCCTTCTGTTTGGTATTGATCCAGAAGTTCACTATAACGTTCAAGTTCCTCATTAAGCTCCTGCTGACGCTGTTTTTCTTTTTCCAAATCAGCTCTTAATTCCCATAGATCTCTTGTATCCCGAACGATAGGATTATTAGTGGTCTCAAATTGTATCGCCAGCATTCCGCCTATTATGAGGGCTATTGTTGCAAACATGAATTGTCTTTCTTTCAACTAACTCATCCCTCTTCTGTAATAAATGGCTCCATCTCGATCGCGCTTTCCTTTTCCACCCTTACTTCAACACCATCATTGACGATCTTGTTTACTAAATATAGATTCAAAGATTTTTCCAATGTGAAGGAGTTACCAATAGCGGTTATGACAAACGGAGCTGGATATTGGTTTCCATCTACAGAAACAACAGGACCGATACAGGCTATATATGTGTCATGAGAGATTCTCTGACCGTTAATAGCGATCGCTTCTGCCCCAGAAACGTGAAGTTCATCTATAACACTTCTAATATGTTCTTCATGGACAATATAATCGTTAGGGTTCTCCCCTTCCGGTATATAAGAGGAGTCTTGAAGGGTTACTTCAACACCCTCCCCTTTCACTTTTACGTTTCCTACTACCATTCTGAGCTCTTTTAAATCTTCTACAAGTTTAGAAGATATCTCTTCTTGATCAGCCAGATTGTTTTCCTTGCTCTCAACATTTTGCTGCAAGCCTTGAAGCTCGCTTGCTAATTCACGATTTGTTTTCTGAAGCCTTAAAATCTGACTCCGTAAAGAATCTTCCTTCTTCCATTCATCGGTTTGAACCGCATCTTGCTTTTCAATCTGTGCTCTTTGATAGGAGAAAGATAAAATGAACCCGGTGACGAGAAGGATTAAAGACAGAAAAAGATGCTTCCCTTTAATTTTGCTCATTCTTTTCCTCCGTAACTGCTCGGTTGTATCTTTCAAAATGCGTGCTGACTCCTAAATAAAACGTTCCTTTTTCATCCGGCTTCAACTTATCAACTAATGAAGGATAAATAGAAAGCCTCTCAGAAAACTTAGAGATAGCTGTAACTACTTTGTTCCCATCTGTCATGAACAAGGTCAGCTGATTCGTGTTGTTTCCATTGGGAGTATGTGTTATTTCCGATATCCGATGGATGATTCCCTCAGGCAGCTTCTGCAGTTCTTGTGCCATAGTCTCCAGCTGTTCGGGATCCTTCCAGCTTACAATAACAGGTGCATTTACAGGTCTTTCATTCTTTTTAAGTGGTTCAAGCATCTTTCCATTTTGCAGCATCGGATAATATGTACTATCTTTCCTAAAATAGCCGACACGCTGAAATTCTTTAACCTCTATCACAACATGATTAAAGAACTTCTTTTCAATAGATACAGAACTGATCTCAGTAATGTCATCTAATCTCTTGACAATTTCATCCTCTGAGACATTTAAGTATTTAGTCTTTGTTGAAACCATACTCTTCTCAAGAATTTCATTATCGGTCACAAAATAGTTACCAGAAACCGTGATCTTTTTTACATGGCTTAGATCGGATTGAAAATAAACAACGACCATCAATAACAGGAAGAAAAAGGACAAGTAAAAAATAAGACGGCGATTTGCTTTTTGTTTACGGTGTTCTTTCAGCTTCGGAATTCGGTCCTCAATCTTGACAACCTTTACCTTGTCCATCCTCTTCCTCCGATTTATAAATATAGTACAAGAAAACTTTTAGCCTCTGACAGAAAGAAAAGAACTTGGCTGTAAGACGCCAAGTCTTCATTAAAGGCACTTTTAACAGCCCGGCTATCAGAAGATAACGAAATCAATAGTCCGTTTTAGAACGTCATTAGATAATTTTTTCTTGTTCTCTGTATTATAGCACGGATAAGTACCAATTCAGCATTATTTATCCAATTTTTTGTTAATCATTTCGGCCAATGATCTCAACTTCCGTATGAAGGTCAACACCATGCTTCTCTTTTATCGTTTTTTGGATAAAACTGATAAGTTCCAAGACATCTTTAGCTTCGGCATCTCCCGTGTTCACAATAAAATTAGCATGCATCTCAGAGATTTGAGCGCCTCCAATCTGTGTACCCTTAAGACCGGATGATTCAATAAGCTGTCCTGCATAGTTTGGCAATGGATTACGGAACACACTTCCACAGCATGGGAAGTTCCAAGGCTGCGTATTTCTTCTGTAGTCCTTATTTTTCTTGAGCTCTGCCATGATCGTTTCTTTATCACCTTTTTCTAGAACAAGAACGGCTTCTACGCAGATGCCCCCTTTTTCTTGAAGGATGGACGTTCGGTAAGAAAAACCAAGTTCTTCAGTTGATAGCCATTTTAACTCACCATCTGGAAATAGGATCAAAGCTTTTTCAACGATTTTGGACATATCCGAACCATGTGCTCCTGCGTTCATAAATACAGCACCGCCTACAGAACCAGGAATACCAGCTGCAAATTCAAGACCAGTAAATGCTTCACGAGACATTAAAGTCGCTAGGGTGATGAGAGAATATCCTCCCCCTACCCTGATCGTGTTATCATTTTTTTCTAGGTGGTTAAGCCCCTCCCCTACTTTGATAACAACCCCTTCAATGCCTCCGTCGGCGACAAGCAGGTTTGATCCTCTTCCGATCGCACGAATCGGAACGTTGACTTCATTTATATACGATAATGCTGTTTTCAGACTTTCAATGTTTTTAGGTTCATAATAAAGATCGGCAGGACCACCAATTTTTAAAGTGGTGTGATTCTTTAATGGTTCATTTAATAATACGGTTCCTAAATCTTCATCTTTTAATTTTTCCGCTAATTGGTTAAGCATCTTAAAACCCCCTACGTTCATACGCACCATTCTATTTATATGCTATGCGTTAATCTTTTCCATGTTTAATCGATCCATAAACATCGACTAAGTAGTATTCGAATAAAATATACTTTTTTTATCTATTATTTGAAAAAGAAAAAGAAGATACCCTGCCATAATTGACAGGGTAACGTCTTAAAATCGCTATTTTTAGAATAAGAGAAATTCCTTTTAAACTCAAGTATTAATACCTTGCATAACGGCTAATATTCAAAATTACTCCAATTGAAGCAAGCATCAAGGTTAGCGATGACCCTCCATAGCTTAAAAAAGGAAGTGTTATTCCTGTTACCGGCATCAATCCTGTTACTACTCCAATATTGATCATGACTTGAATCGCAACCATACCGATGATGCCAATCGCTAAAAAACTGCCAAAAAGGTCAGGAGCTCCAAGGGCAATCCTGATGCCTCTCCATAACAGCAAACTAAACAGAATGAGTACAAAAACAGCTCCTATAAATCCTAGCTCTTCAGAGAGAATCGCAAATATAAAATCGGTTTGAGGTTCAGGCAAATAACCAAACTTTTGTCTGCTCTGACCGAGCCCTAATCCAAGTAGGCCTCCTGGTCCTAATGCATAAAGCGACTGGATAATCTGAAATCCGCTGCCCAAAGGGTCACTCCACGGATCAAGAAAAGACGTGATCCTTTTAATACGATACGGTGCAGAAATGATTAATGCTGCAAGTCCAGCAAGTCCGATCAATCCCATCCCTACAAAATGAGAAATTCTTGCACCTGCTACAAATACCATAACAATACTGGTACCCACCATGACAGCACCCGTACCTAAATCGGGCTGAAGCATGATCATGCCGAACGCTACCATTACAAGTCCAAGAGTAGGCAACAAGCCCTTCTTCAATGATGTGATCTTCTTTTGATGCTCTGATAAGTATTTTGCCAAAAAGGTTATCATAGCGAGTTTCATAAATTCGGAAGGCTGAATGGAGAAAGCTCCAACACCGATCCAGCTTCTCGCACCACCGCGAACCATACCTATGCCAGGAATCAGCACAGCGATTAACAAAACAAAACATATGATCAAGAGAATTTTAGACCATACTCTCCATGTCATATAATTTATGTTCATGATAAAAAACATCGCTGCAATTCCTACGCCGGCAAATAATAGCTGCCTTTTAGCAAAAAAGAATGAATCATCAAATTTGTATAGCCCCAAATCAGCACTAGCGCTATAGACCATGATAATTCCGATGGATAACAACAAAAGCGTTACAACAATCATGATAATATCAGGGGTTGATCTCGTTGCAGGCAAAGGGAAACACCTCAACTCTTATTATTTGTACAAACCTTATTTAAGTTTATGCACGGAGTTGATAAACATGTCCCCTCTTTGTTCAAAAGTCTTATATTGATCCCAGCTTGCACATGCAGGAGAAAGCAATATAACGTCTTCATCTTCTGAAAGGCCGTATGCCAAGGGAACAGCTTCTTCCACATTATCAGCACGTTTAATCGTTTCTATTCCTGCTTGTTTTCCTGCTTCAGCCATTTTTTCTGCTGTCTGCCCAAACGTAACAAGAGCTTTAACATTTTTTAAGGAAGGGATTAATTCGTCAAACGAATTTCCCCGATCAAGTCCTCCTGCTAATAGAATAACAGGCGTTTCAAAAGCTGAGAGTGCTGCATTTGTCGCTAGTATGTTCGTAGCTTTAGAGTCGTTATAAAAACGTCTGCCGTTGACATCCCCCACATATTGAAGGCGATGTTTCACACCAGGAAATGTTGTTAAGACTTGATTAATCTGCTCTAATTTAGCACCTGCTAAAAGTGAAGCGGCGACTGCAGCCATAATATTTGAGAGATTATGTTTTCCAGGAAGGACTATATCTTTTAGATCGATCACTTTTTGCTGTTTAAAATATAGAACCTCTTCTTTTATGTATGCTCCTTCTTCACACTCTTCCTTAACAGAAAAGGGAATATGCTGTGCTTTAGAGCTCTTCATTAAAGCTGTAACCTGATGGTCATCAGCATTATAGATCACAAAATCAGATGAATCTTGGTTCTCTGTAATCTTTGCTTTTGCTTTTCCGTATTCATCTAATGAACCGTGGTAATCCAGATGAGCTTCAAACAGATTGAGGAACACAGAGATCTGCGGCTTGAAACGCTCAGTTCCCATAAGCTGAAAGCTCGATAATTCTGCAACTAAAATATCTTCTTCTGTAGACTCAGCAGCAACTTCAGAGAAAACCGTTCCGATATTACCTGCAACAATTGGAGTTTTGTTACTATTTTTCAGCATTTCACCAATCAATGTAGTGGTTGTTGTCTTACCATTAGATCCAGTTATCGCTATGATAGATGCCTCTGAGATCATGCCAGCAATTTCAACTTCCGTATAAATTGGAATGTTACGCTTAACTGCTTCATCAATTAATGGATTGTGATAAGGAATACCAGGATTCTTAACAATAAAATCAAGATTGTTATTGAGTAAACTTAATGGATGACTGCCGCAAACAACCTCCATTCCCAGCTTTTCAAGTTTCTCTGCTTCCATATTTCCTTCTCTGGGGCTTTTATCATTTACGAAACAATGTGCACCAAAAGAATGAAGCAGTTTTGCTGCAGCAAAACCGCTTTTGGCTAAACCAACAATCAGTATATTCTTACCTTTAAAGAAATCAGTGTTTTTCATTTAAACCCACACCTCTAAATAAATTCCTAAAGCTGCAAAAACAAGTCCCACAAGCCAGAACGTCACAACGATACGCCATTCGCTCCAGCCTGAAAGTTCGTAATGATGGTGAAGAGGACTCATCTTAAACACACGTTTCCCTGTCAGTTTAAAAGACGCTACTTGAATCATAACGGAGAGTGTTTCAATAACGAAAACTCCTCCAATGATAACAAGAAGAATCTCAAGTTTTGTTAAAATGGCAACTGCACTTATCGCTCCTCCAAGAGCGAGTGAGCCTGTATCACCCATAAACACTTTTGCGGGGTGTGCGTTGAATACTAAGAAACCAAGAACTGCACCAACTACCGCAACACAGAAAACGGCAGCTTCAAACTGAAGAATCGTTGAAGATAATACAGCAAATGCTCCAAAAGCAATAGCAGATGTACCTGCGAGCAGTCCATCTAATCCATCCGTAAGGTTTACTGCGTTAGAAGCACCAATAAGCATGAATACAACCAAAACGGGATAGAACCAGCCCAGGTCGAACTTAAACTCAGTTCCTGGAACAAAAATTTCAGTTGAGAAATCGATTGCTCTTAAACCTAAGAAAAATAGTGCAGCGATAATCAGCTGCCCTACGAGCTTTTGCTTAGATGTTAATCCTAAGTTTCTCTTTTTTACTACTTTAATAAAATCATCTAAAAATCCTATTAGTCCATATCCTAAAGTTACAAGAATAAGCAGGTGCGTTTCTGCAGTAACAGCGAAAAACTTGGCAGTCATCGCGTATGTAGCAATCACTAGAGCCAGCACGATAACGATTCCGCCCATCGTAGGTGTTCCTTGTTTCTTTTGGTGAGATTTCGGGCCTTCATCACGAATGCTCTGCCCAAATTTTAGCCTTCTTAAAAACGGAATAAAAAAAGGTGAACTTAATACCGCGATTAAGAAGGATGCAATTAATGTAAATAATAAGACTTGCTCAATCATTTTTTCGACTCCTGTTCTTCTTCTATGAATGTAGATATAAGGGTTTCTAGAGCCATCCCTCTTGATGCTTTAAAAAGAATAGCAGTGTCTTTCGATAACAATCTTTCAATTGGTGTTTCCGCTTCTTCTTTTGTTAGACATTGAACAACCTCAAGGTCTATACGCTTTTGCTTCTTTAATTCGTCTGCAATCCAAGAACCTTTTTGACCTACACAGATAACATGATTGATAGAGCTGTCCACATGGTTTGCGATGGATCTATGCATTTCTTCTTCATTAGGCCCGAGTTCATACATATCTCCAAGGACTGCTGCTTTTCTGGAATAATCCTTTAATTCAGCCAGAGTTTCAAGAGCTGCAATCATACTTGTCGGACTTGCATTGTAAGCATCATTTATAAGCAGTGTTTCCTTCCTGCCTCTTTTCATCTCCAGTCTCATGGATGTTACATTTAAGTTCTCGAGCCCTTCTAGAATTTTATTTTCTTCTATATTCAAATAATGCCCAACAGCAATAGCATATGCAGCATTTTTAATATTATGGCGACCAAGCATTGGAATTTGGTAGACTGTCGTTCCCTCTTCTAGTGTAAAAGAGACACCTTGTGTATCCGTTTTGATGTTTGATAACTTTAGAGTTGAATCATCACCAAAACCTACTTTTAGGACGTTTTCTCCCTTAACATGAGAAAGAAGCGGTTCGTCTCCATCAATGATGAACAGTCCGCCTTGCTTTAAACCATCTGCAATCTCTAGCTTAGCCTTTGCTATTCCTTCACGGCTGCCAAGCTGTTCCAAGTGGCTTTCGCCGATATTTGTTATAACGGCTACATCAGGTTCTGCAATCTTACTTAAAAGTGAGATTTCGTTAAAATTACTCATCCCCATCTCAAGGATCAAGACTTCTGTAGTTTCATCCATTGCCAGAATTGTTAAAGGCATTCCGATATGATTGTTGTAGTTCCCTTGTGTTTTAAAGGTTTTAAAATTAGCAGAAGACACGCATTCTATCATATCTTTTGTTGTTGTCTTACCGTTACTTCCTGTTACTGCAACTACGACGGGATTGACCTTTTTTAAATAGTATTTAGAAATTTTCTGTAAAAATTCAATTGTATCAGAAGTGAAAAGTACCGGGAAATCTTCAGGCAATCCCACTGGAAGTTTTTTTCCTTCTTGCCATATCGTTGCTGTACAACCTTGTTTTATCGCATCTAACAAGAAGTCATGACCATCAAAACGTTCACCGGCAATCGGCAAGTAAAGAGCATTTACACTTTTTTTTCTGGTATCCTTTGAGACCCCATCTAAAAGTAAATTTTCTCTTTTTCCTGTTGAGCGGTCTGCTAATGAGACCAGTTCCTTTATATCTAGTTTCATTTTTTCACCGCCTTAATTGCTTCCTTTGCAACAATCCTATCATCAAATTCGAAGACGTCTTTACCTATGATCTGGTAGGTTTCATGCCCTTTACCGGCAATCAGTATTACATCATCTGTTTTTGCACGTTCTACTGCATATTCAATCGCCTTCTTACGATCTGGTATGGTTACATAATTTCCTTCATCAGTTCCTTCTTCCATATCTTTTAAGATTTGAAGAGGATCTTCTGTACGAGGGTTATCGCTTGTGAAAATTGCTGTATCTGCCAGGTCGGCTGCAATTCCAGCCATCAACGGTCGTTTTGTTTTATCACGGTCACCGCCGCATCCCACGATAGCTGTTATCTTTCCTTTCGCAAACTCTTTGATGGTTCTTAAGACATTCTCTAAACTGTCTGGTGTGTGCGCGTAGTCTACGATAACTGTATAATCCTGGCCTGCTAGTACAGGTTCAAATCTGCCAGAAACACCTGTCACTT
Organism: Fictibacillus barbaricus; assembly: GCF_014635025.1. Classification (GTDB taxonomy): domain Bacteria; phylum Bacillota; class Bacilli; order Bacillales; family Fictibacillaceae; genus Fictibacillus; species Fictibacillus barbaricus. Next base: position 534,996 of record NZ_BMCE01000002.1, read on the forward strand.
CCTGCAGTGAAGAAATGATCTCATCAAGCTCCAAACCTGATAATAAACAAGCAGTTATGGCTGCCAGCACATTGTATACGGAGAACTTACCAATCAGCTTAAGTGTAACTTCTCTTGACCCTCTAGGTGTTTGGAGTGTAAATGACGTTCCCTGTGAACCAATTGTTATGTTTGTTGCGCGAATATCACTCTCATGATCAATGCCATAAGAGATCACTTGTGCAGATGTCACTCTCTCAAACATCTTAGAAGCAGGATCATCATTATTCAAAACAGCTACTTTTCTGTCTGTTTTATGATAAGTATTTCCCATTTGAGAGAACAAAAGACTTTTTGCAAACTGGTACTCTTCCATATTTTTATGGTAGTCCAGGTGATCTTGTGTAAGGTTTGTAAATACCGCGATATCAAAATCACATCCCCACACTCTCCCTTGATCCAGTGCATGCGAAGACACTTCCATTACAGCTGCATCTACGTTTTCTTCCGTCATTTGATAAAACGCGTTCTGCAAAAATAATGAATCTGGTGTCGTGTTCGCTACTTTAAATTTGCGATCTTTAATTCTCATCTCAATAGTGCCGATCATACCTGTGCTTTTACCTGCATCCCGAAACACTTTTTCAATTAAATGAGATGTTGTTGTCTTTCCGTTAGTACCTGTAATACCTATCAAATGCAATTTTTGTGAAGGATGTCCGTAAAATGCATCAGCTAAAACAGCGAGTGCTTTTTTTGTGTTTTTAACTTTTATCACGGGAACGTTAACATCAATATCTTTTTCGGCTAAAATGGCTGCTGCACCATTATTGGCAACAGTTTGCGCAAAGTCGTGACCATCAAAGATCAGTCCTTCCATACAAACAAAAAGACAGCCAATACCCGCTTTCCTGGAATCCATTTCAATGGAGGTAATTTCAGGATTGGCTTCAATATCCATTTCATAGTTCACTAAATATGTAAGCAGTTCTCTTAATTCCATTAATCCTGATCTCTCCTCTAATCATCGTTCAAAATTACTTTTAAGAAAAATAAGCCAAGGCAAGATTCCGCGCTTGGCTATTTGTACATCCTTTATTTTAATCCTCTACTTCTTTTTTGTCACCCAAAAATAAACGGATTGTCTTGCCTGCTTCAAGCTTCACCCCAGCCTGAGGGGCTTGTTGAACAATGTAATTCCCCTCACCGGATGTTTCAATTTTTAAATTGTACAGCATATTGGTTAAATCTTTTGTTTTCTTTCCAACTAGATCCGGAACCATAACTTCAGGTGCATCCAGCCACGTTTTTTCCTTTTCAATCTGACCGTTTTGCTTCTTAACTCCCATAGCAGAAAGACTGTCTTCTATAATATTACCAACGATTGGCGCGGCTACGATACCACCAAATTGAAGGGTTTCTTTTGGATTATCAATTGCCACATACACCACGATCTCAGGATTATTGGCGGGTGCCATTCCGATAAAAGAAACAATATGGTTATTCTTCAAGTAAACGCCACCCTCAGCTTTTTGAGCAGTTCCCGTTTTCCCTCCAACACGATAACCATCTACAAATGCATTCTTCCCTGTTCCTTGTGCTACTACACTTTCTAAAGCACGTCTGACTTCCTTTGAAGTTTCTTCTGAGATCACTTTTCTTTTTAATTTAGGTGTCTGTTTACTAACCACTTTTCCTGTGATCGGATCTACAAGTTCTTTAGCTATATATGGTTCGTATAAATACCCCCCATTTACGGCCGCAGATACGGCTGCTACTTGCTGAATCGGGGTAACGGAAACCCCTTGGCCGAATGCAGTTGTCGCAAGTTCAAGTGGACCTACGCGATCTAACGGGAATAAAATACCCTTTCCTTCTCCTGCAAGATCTACACCTGTTTTCTCCCCAAAACCGAAGTCTTTTATATATTCAAAAAGCTTATCTTTTCCTAAACGCTGACCTAATATTACGAAACCAGGGTTACAGGAATTTTGTACGCCTTCAAGGAAAGACTGACTTCCGTGTCCACCGGCTTTCCAGCACTTTAACTTCCGGCCAGCAACTTCAATAGAACCTGGATCATGGAAGTGGTCTTTATCTAGATCCACTTTCCCTTCTTCTAATGCTGCTGCAAGAGTAATAATCTTAAATGTAGAACCTGGCTCATACTGTGCCCAAACCGGCAGATTCCGATTGTATACCTCTGGTGAGACGCGCTTATACTCTTCCGGATCAAAATCAGGTCTCGAGCTCATCCCCAAAATCTCTCCAGTGTTAGGGTTCATTGCGATGGCTATAGCACCATCTGGATTGTATGTGGCTTGAGCAATATCCAATTCCCTTTCTATGATCGTCTGAACGCGGGAATCTGTCGTTAAACGCAGATCATACCCATCTTTTGGTTTTTCATATTTATCAGACAGAGATGGCATCCTGCGCCCACGTGCATCCGAGAAGAACGATATGTGTCCCTTCTCGCCGTTTAACTGTTCATCATAATACAACTCCAACCCTGTCAGACCTTGGCTGTCGATACCTGCAAAACCTAGTACATGAGAAAGATAAGAGCCATAGGGGTAATGCCGCTTGCTGTCCTCAGCAACAAATACTCCCGGCAGGTTGAGAGCTTCCACTTCTTTCGCTTTAGAATTGCTTATTTTGCGTCCACCATTGTCAATCCTTACGATCGACTCTCTTTTGGTAATCCTTTTATAAACATCTGTTTTTGAAATATTTAGCAACGCAGCAAGTTTTTCAGCAGTTTCTTCGGGTTCCTTCACTTGTCGAGGTACAACAAACACTGTTGGAGCACTAATGTTTGTGGCAAGAACTACGTCGTTTCTGTCTAAAATCTTACCTCTCTTCGGTTCAAAAGGTATGTCACGGCTCCACGAATCAAGTGCTTGATCAGTAAGCATATTACCAAGCACAAATTGAACATAACCGAGTCTCACGGAAATGACAAAAAAGAAAGCCAGTCCAAAAACAAGAACAAAAATTAAGCGCCTGCGTACTGTAACATTTGAAACTCGCACACACAATACCTCCCCTGTATGGTTCGTTTCAAATATATGCTTGTACACAGGCGCATAGAACATTTAGTCTGTTACTGTCACATCTTCTTCTAAATTCTCCTCAGAGTCCTCTTCAGCAGTACCATCCGATTCTTCTTCACTGTTATTCTCTTCAGGTTCTGGTTCAGTCTCTTTTGGCGGTTCTAGCTGAACCACGAGGAAGTCACCTTCTTTGACGGGATTTCCAGGCTTGATACTTTGCTTAACCGCAAAACCGCTGCCTGTAATCGTTTCTTTTAACCCCAGCAGCTTGCTGATCCTTAAAATATCCATGTAAGACCAGTCTTTTATATCGGGCATCTTAACATCTCCAGAAGTCTTGAGGATAACCCGCTCACCTTTCATTACATAAGCTCCCTCATAGGGCTCTTGCTTCGTCACATCATCTCCAGACCCAAGTATGGAAACTTGCATACCTAATTTTTCCAACTCGGTCTTAGCTTGTTCTGCAGATTGACCTGTATAATCAGGCAATTCTTTTCCGTATGTTTTCTTAGCTTTTTCAGTACTCTTCATTCCCTTTGCCTCTGGCTGAATGTTCAAGTACTGTAAACTGCTTTTCATGACGCTTGTGAAAATATTTGCTGTCGGAGTCGAACCCATTTCTGGAAACTCAACTTTAGGCCGTTCTACCGCAACATATACCAATAGTTTCGGATCATCTTTTGGTGCCATACCAATAAAAGAAAAAACGTTCTCTCCCCAGCCTGAAATGTACTTTCCATCTTTTCCTGGAATCTGTGCTGTTCCTGTCTTACCTGCCACGCTGTACCCGTCAATCGAGTAAGACTTACCCGTCCCATCTGTAACGACTGTTTCTAATATATCTCTTACTTGCTTAGCTGTTTTTTCAGAAATTGGGTTACCCTTAATTTTTGGCTCATTCGAAACAACTGTTTTCTTTGTTTCAGGATCCATGATCTTGTCGATGACATAAGGCTGCATCATCTTACCGTTGTTCGCAATAGCAGTTGCTGCCTGAATCTGTTGAATCGGTGTAATCGTAGATCCTTGCCCAAATGCAGTTGTTACTTTTTCAATTTCATAGTTATAGAGAATGGAACCGTTCTTCTCGTTTGGAAGATCAATATTCGTCTTTTGATCTAATCCAAATTTGGAAATATAGTTTCTGAATTTCTCATAACCTAGTTTTTCTCGTACCAGCTTTGAAAAAGCAACGTTAGAAGAGTTCTGAACACCTTCGTCGTACGTAATAGTTCCCCAGCCTCTACGATTGTGGTCATAAATCGGTCTTCCGATATTCGGTAGCTTGTATGAACCAGATTGGAACGCTTCATTACCGTTATAAACACCCTCTTCAATCGCCGCAGCCAGAGTAAAGATCTTCATCGTAGATCCTGGCTCAAACGGATATGAAACAGCAAAGTTTGTATAGTTATCAATCTCTTTTTGGTTCGGATTAAAACTTGGGTAGTTGCTCATCGCTAAAATTCTTCCTGTTTTAGGATCCGCTACAATACCAGTTATCTTTTCGGGTTCGTACTTTTTAGCTGCCTCCTGGATCGCCTCGTCCAAATATAGCTGTACCTTCTCATCTAATGTTAGGTAAACCTCCTTGCCATGCTTTGGAGGAGTAATGGACTCTTTGTTGGCAGGAATTGCGCGGCTGAATGCATCACCTAGGAATGTTACCTTCCCATCCTTTTCCTGCAAATATTTATCAAGGGATTTTTCTAATCCCATCAGTCCAGTTTGAACACCATCTTCTCCCTTTCCCGTATAACCTAATACATGAGCGGCAAAGGTTTGATTCGGATAATATCGTCTGGACTCCCTTAGGAAATCGATACCAGGGATATTCAACTTTTCAATCTGTTCTTTTTTACGATAGGATACTTTTCTTCCAGACGGTATCTCTACTTGAAATCTTCCTTCTTTACTTAGCAGAGCTTCTAGATCGCCTTTGTCAGTTTTTAAAACCTCAGAAAGCTGTTCAGCGGCTTCTTCTGGATCCTTAATATGGTTAGGATAGTTTTTGTCCAAGATGGCAATTACACTATATGAAGGGATATCTTGTGCGATCACTTCACCGTTTCGATCAAACATCGTTCCTCGTTTAGCGTCCAAAACATCACTTTTTAACCATTTTCTTTTTCCGTACTCGATCAAATCCACCCCTTCTGCCGACTGAGAAGAGGCAACAACAAAAAACTTACTCGTTAATATAAAAAAGAGCACGGTAAACAAAATCATCAGGATACCTGCTCCAACATTTTTTCTTTTTAATTTCATAACAACACCTGCTTTTTAGTCCTGAACCACTTTTACGTTCTTATCATCAAAGATAAATCCTTGTTTCTTTGCCAATTTCATGATGCGTTCTGGATTGCTAAGTTCGGTTACCTGGAGATGATAGTCTTCGACAATCTTTGTTTCAGCCGAGATGTCTTTTTGAATGGTTTCAACTTTAGCGGTTGCTTGGTATACGGATGCATAAAGAGAAATGAGCCAAATTAATCCGGCTATTAACACAACCCCCATCGCTCCCCATAATACCACTTCACCTTTAGTAAATAATTTACGGGACGGCTGCTGTACCGGTTTAGGACTTCTAGCTGGCTGTGATTGAATTTGTTGTTTTTGTACTTGATAGGCTAAATTGCTCACATTAGCTCTCCTCTCTATTTTTGTTTTTCAGCAATTCTCAGTTTTGCTGAGCGTGATCTTCTGTTTTCTTCAAGCTCGTTTTCTGTTGGTACGATAGGTTTTCTTGTAATGAGCTGTAATTCGGGTTTGTATTCTTCTGGTATAACCGGCAGTCCCGGAGGGAGTTCCGGACCTGTACTTGCTTTTTTGAGTATATTTTTACACGCACGATCTTCTAATGAATGAAACGTAATGACTGCAATTCTTCCACCGATATTCAATAATTCTATAGAATCATGCAATGCATCTTCAAAGGCGTTCAGTTCATCATTTACAGCAATACGTATGGCTTGAAATGTCCGTTTTGCCGGATGGCCGCCTGTTCTTCTTGCAGGAGCTGGAATTGCCTCCTTTATTATTTCGACAAGTTCACCCGTAGTTTGAATCTCTTTTTTCTCTCTCGCCGCTTCGATCTTACGGGCGATCTGTTTAGCGAACTTCTCTTCGCCGTATCTCGAGATAATCTTCATCAACTCATTAAACGACCATTCATTAACCACTTCTTTTGCTGTAAGTTCGCCTGACTGATCCATTCGCATATCAAGTTCAGCATCGTGCTGATAACTAAACCCTCTATCCGCTTCATCCAGCTGTGGGGATGACACACCTAAATCAAAAAGAATACCATCCACCTTATGTACGCCGCGTTTAGAAAGCTCTTCCTTTATGTAGCGGAAATTGCTGCGAATAATCGTAAACTTACCTTCATGTTCCTTCAGCACCTGACGTGCATTTTCAATGGCTTTGTCATCTTGATCAAAAGCATATAAATGACCCGTTTCTAATTGAGACAGAATTAGCGCACTGTGGCCTGCTCCACCCAACGTACAATCAACATAAATACCATCTGGTTTAACGTGTAAACCATCTACAGATTCTTGTTTTAAAACAGTTATATGGTCAAACATGGAAAATTCCTTTCTGCTGTAAACTTAAGGGTTTATAAATCAAAATCCATAAGACTTTCTGCAATTTCACCAAAAGAGTCTTCAGACTTTGAGAAGTATTCTTCCCAAATTGATTTGCTCCAAATTTCAATTCTATTCGACACACCTATAACTACGCAATCCTTTTCTAGTTTTGCATAATCTCTGAGCGGTGATGCAATGTTAACTCTTCCCTGTTTATCCAGCTGACATTCCGCTGCACCTGAAAAGAAAAAACGGGTAAAAGCTCGTGCGTCCTTCTTCGTAAATGGCAAGCTCTTGAGTTTTTCTTCAATTACTTTCCATTCACTTAAAGGATAGCCGAATACACATTGATCCAACCCGCGAGTCAAAATAAACTCTGTGCCTAGTTCTTCACGAAATTTAGAGGGGATGATCATACGTCCTTTTTCGTCGATGCTGTGCTGATACTCTCCCATGAACATATGATCACCCCACTTTCTCCCCTAAATCTACCACAACGCTCCACTTTTCACCACTACAAGTATTATTCGTGTACAAAAAAAAAAATCCTGCTGTCTCACAGGATTTTTCCAAAATTATTTTAGTGTTTTTATAAATATAATATCTTATGTTTCTCATTAAATTCATAAGGGTATTGTACTAGTTGATTTATAAGATCAGGACCATTTTCATTCGTAAATTGATAGATGTTCCAGACTCTTTCTTGCAAGATGTTGATGGGTTTTAATTGAAGCATAATCTCATCAAATTCAGCTAAGGGTTCTTTTACTTTTCTTCGAACACGCTGCTCCATTTTTTTTTCGATATAATCGATCTCCGAAATGATTCGATTAAGATTTTGTTCAGCAACAGGCAGCAGCTTTTTATCAATTTCCTCTGCAAGCTGCAACAGCTTCCCGTATGAATTTGTGAACTCTGCTTTTACAGTTTCAATTGACTCATTTGTTTCAATCGGTCTGTTTTCTGAGAACCACTCTCTTTTGTATTTATCCGTTCCATCTGTTAAAACTTGTTCTATTGTTAACCCTTTAGAAAGTACTAGCTGATTAATCCGATCTGAAACAAGTGTAAAAGAAAGCCTTGGTGTTAAAATAGGCATTTTTCTTTCAAAATGGTTAAAGACCTTCCCAAGAACTGCCCAATAAGCGATCTCACCAGGTCCCGCAATAAAGGAAAGAACAGGCAATAAGAACTCTTGCATCAATGGACGTGTCACTACATTGTTACTGAATCTTTCAGGATGTTGAGCTGCTTCTGTTAACAGATCAGCCTCGGATATAGAAAAATCTTTTTCTTTTGATGAAAAACCGTTACCATTACGATACAAAAGAATTCTTTCATTATCTTTCGTAAAAAACAAATGTGCGTTATCTTTTTGAACTTCAATCGGGTCTTGGAATCCGATATTGTTTAACTCTGTCGTTTGAGCGATAAAAGCTTTATCTATATCTTTATTGTTTGTTATCATTTTCTTTAAGATTTCTGATTGTAGCCTTTTAAATTCAGGATCACCTGAATCCAGCAGTATGAGGCCTTCATCAGAAAACCACTTAGAAAGAAGCTTTGCAAAGAAAGTGACAATAGAATCGGATTGATCAAGAATCCGCTCAGTTTCCACAAGAAAATCACTCGTATATGCCGTTTCTCCAAAAGAACGGAATACTTCTTTTAACCATGGTTTAACATCTTCCGTTTTCCATTGCCATAAAGATGCCGAAGATTTAACAGCTGAAGCGGCTTTCAGTGATATTTTTTTAGCTGTATTATTCTTCGGTACCATAACATGATTAATTTCATCCATATCATGATCTTCGCCAGCGATCCAAAATATGGGTACGACAGGTACGTTTAATTCTTTTTGAGCTTTCTTAGCCAACTGTATTGTGCTGATGCACTTGTAGATGACTAAAAGCGGTCCGCTTAATAAACCCGCTTGCTGTCCGCCAACAACTGCTAAACTCTCTGGCATAGATAATTTCTGTATGTTTTCCATCGTATTGGACGAAGAGCCTATCTTGTGATTATACGAAGACAAATATTCCGTAAGTCCCTGCCTCGGAAATGAATAACGCTTCAGTTCCTGCTGTCTTTTTGTCCATTCACGCTTATCATAAGGTGCTTTATATTCAAAAAACCGGACAACATCCGTATCTCCTTTGGAATACCTTTCAAGAAAAGGTGAAGTATGAAGCTGCATTTCCTCCAGTCTCATTTATGTACTTCCTTTCTGCATATCGATTACATCCTTAACGAGTATAGCAAAGAACTGTTAAAGACCATAAGAGATTTGCTCTAAGCATCAAAAATACGTGAAATTACTCCATACGTAATTAAGGAAAAATAACCAATGGAGAGAATTAAAAACTGAAGACGCCAGTTTAGCCTAAGGATTTTGCTTATAGACAATTCCAGATCTTTTTTCCAGATGACGTATGTAAATAATATGCAGCCTCCCAAAAACAATAGAAGGAGGATCCAATAATAAGATTGGCCCCAAATTTCAATTGTCATTCTCTCAATAGCAAGAAATAAAAAGAAGGTCGTACTATCTGTTCCCGCCTTAATTGCCTTACTTTTCTTTTTTGTAAGTTTATATATACTCTTGTTCACAAGAAAATAGACGATATAAGGAACGGTTATTAACGTAGCAATAAACGCACCTATAACATTTAACAATCATTCATCCTCTCCAATCCAATGCTTTAACAGCTTCATAGACAAACCTTGAATAGGGAATCTGTATAGATTTAAGATTCGCACGATTAATAATCTCCCCTGTTATGCTGTCAATTTCGGTTTGCTGTCCGCTCTCAACACTCTTAAGCATTGAGGAACGGTTCAACGAAGTATTTCTGCATAGGATTAGCAATTCCTTCCATAGTTCATCTTGTCTATCAGCCATATTTAGAGCTGTTATTGTTTCTTCAAATAATCGTTTCATTAATCTAAATGCATGTTCATTTGAAAGCAATTCCCCGTTTGTTAGCTTTAAAATAGCTGTTAGCGGATTAATAGAAGCATTCATAATCAGTTTTTCGAATAGCATCTTTTCCCAGTTCGTTTCTGATTGAATAGGAAAACGTTCTGAGTGGAGCAGCGTCTCCCAAGCATGAAGAGAATCTCCGCGATAGGAAGATAGCTTTATTCTGCCTTCTCCTAGATGATGAACAGTCGAATAACCTTCTTTTAGAGCACCATGTTCGACCACTCCAACACATACCTGATTGTTGGGTAAATTATCAATAAATGAAAGGTGACTGATCCCGTTCTGAAGAAAAAGACAAGAAACTTCACTAAGAGCTTTTAACTTGTTTAATTCTTTTATTGCTGTTTGTTTAACAGCTATCACGGAAAAAGGTTCATCACCTTTAAAAGTTTCTATGGGTTTTACTTCAACTGAAAAAGTAGCTTTATACCCCTTCATATTTACATATGTAAGTCCTGACTTCTTAATATTCTCAGCTTGTTCAATGGTTCTTGTATATATAACAGGTTCATTTCCATTACTTTGAAGAATATAGGAAACTAATAAACCGATCGCTCCTCCGCCAATCACACTGACTCTCATGGTTACCCCCATAGTTTTTATTAGATAGATATTACCATATTCTTTTGGCCAATCAAAAAAACCTCCCTATTAAAGGGAGGAGATTCTTATACTGGGTATACCGGATGTTTTCGTTCGCTGAAAACCATTTCTTTGTTTTCATAGAACGCAAAACGATTCATCAGTTCGTCTCTTAATGATGAAGGTGATACGATATCGTCAATGATCATCTCAGATGCAAGCTTGTAAATATCAATATGCTCTTTGTATTCTTGTTGCTTCTGCTGCACAAATTGAATACGTTCTTTCACGTCTTCGATCTCATTGATCTTGTTGGAGTATACTGCATTTACTGCCGCTTCTGGACCCATAACAGCAATTTGCGCTGTCGGTAAAGCGATACAGCAATCAGGCTCAAATGCAGGACCAGCCATCGCATAAAGTCCTGCACCATATGCTTTACGAACGATGACAGAAATTTTTGGAACAGTAACATCACTCATAGCAGCAATCAATTTAGCCCCATGCCGGATGATTCCAGCTCGTTCTACTTTCGTACCAATCATAAAACCTGGTACGTCCGATAAGAAAAGAAGCGGTATTGAGAAAGCATCACATAACGTAATAAAACGAGCTGCTTTATCTGCAGAGTCTACAAACAATACGCCGCCCTTGACCTTAGGCTGGTTAGCAATGATTCCAACAGGCTTTCCATTAATACGCCCAAATCCAGTAACGATCTCTTGAGCAAAAAGCTTTTTCATCTCAAAAAAACTTTCTTCATCAATAAGCCCATCAATAAATTCATACATATCAAAAGGCACGTTTTGATTTTCAGGGACGATTGCTTCTAGCTCTCTTCCTGCTTTAGGTGACAACGCTTCTGCAGCAGGGGCTTTTTCTTTGTAGTTGCTTGGGAAATAAGACAGATAACGACGTGCTTCTTCAATTGCTTCAGTTTCATTAGCGGCTAAAACATCACCACATCCACTTACAGAGCAGTGCATTCTTGCTCCGCCCATCTCCTCGAGCGTTACTTTCTCGCCGATTACTTTCTCTGCCATTCTCGGGCTTCCTAAATACATCGAAGCATTCTGATCCACCATGATTACGATATCACAAAACGCTGGAATATAGGCACCTCCAGCTGCTGATGGTCCAAACAAAATACACACTTGCGGTATCATACCAGACATTTTTACTTGGTTGTAAAAAATCTTTCCTGCTCCACGCCGGTTTGGAAACATATCAATCTGATCAGTTATTCTAGCACCCGCGGAGTCCACCAAATAAAGCATCGGTACTTTTAATTTTTGTGCCGTCTCTTGAATGCGGATGATTTTTTCTACTGTACGTGCTCCCCACGACCCAGCTTTTACAGTGGAATCATTGGCCATGACACACACTGTTTTCCCGCCTAACTTTCCGATTGCTGTTACGACTCCATCTGCAGGCAGATCGCCTGCTTGGTTGTTAGCAAATTTAGCATCTTCTACTGTATATTCACCATCATCAAAAAGCAGTTTTAGGCGATCACGTACAAACATCTTATTCTGCGCGCTGTTTTTTTCGTGATATTTTTGTGCACCGCCTGCTTCGATCTTATCGATTTTTTCCTTTAACTGATTCTCTAATTTCGCAACCATCGTATACCTCCTTCAAGAGAGTGAGCGCTCGCTCAGATTATGTGCAGACTTCTTATTTTAATGTAACGAGCACATCGCCCTCATTAACAAAGTCTCCAGACGCAAACTTAATACTTTCAACAGTTCCAGCGTCTGTAGCATCAACCGGAATCTCCATCTTCATAGATTCTAAGACGATAACCGTTTGCCCTGCTGTTACTTCATCACCTTCACCTACTAATACTTGCCATACTGTGCCTGCCATAGATGCTGTAATTTCTTTCATTTCTCTCTCTCCCTTTTATTTTACGATTTACTTGCGGATCTTTTGCTTAAATAATCTGTGGTGTAGTCACCTTTTACAAAGTCTTCTTCTTCTAACAATCTTTGAAATAAAGGAACGTTTGTTTTTAGCCCTTTTATTTCGAGACTTCCAAAGAATTTTAGTGCGGTTTTAATACACTCTTCACGATTGGAATCGCTTACAATTATCTTTGCGATCATAGGATCGTAAAACGGTGTAACCGCATTTCCACTTTCATATCCAGAATCAATTCGTACATTCGTTATTTCTGGCCAGTTCAGCTCTTCAATTTTACCTGGTGAAGGAAAGAAGGTTACTGGATCTTCTGCATATAATCTAAACTCCACAGCATGACCATTGCTTAAAATCTCGTTTTGCATGAGAGGCAACCTTTCACCTTTAGCAATTTGTATTTGCCATCTTACTAGATCAAGCCCTGTAATACTTTCAGTTACGGGATGCTCAACTTGAAGTCTTGTATTCATTTCCAGGAAGTAATAGTCACCATTTTCACTGACGACAAACTCAACAGTCCCTGCATTTACATAGTTTACGGCTTTAGCAGCTTTTACTGCTGAAGCTGTAATCTTTGAACGGAGACTTTCCGTTAAAAAAGGCGAAGGAGACTCTTCAACTACCTTTTGATTTCTGCGCTGAACACTGCAATCACGTTCGTATAAATGAACGATATTTCCGTGTGTGTCACCCATAACCTGAACTTCTATATGTCTTGCATTCTCGATACATTTTTCAATAAACATTCTGCCTGAACCAAAGTAATTCTTAGCACGCTGTTGAGAAGAAACAAAATGCTTACTCAGATCATCTCTGTTTTCGCATTTTACCATTCCTATCCCGCCACCCCCGCTGCTCGCTTTAAGCATGACAGGATATCCGATCTGTTCAGCAAGCTTGATACCTTCTTCAACATCTTCAATAGGCTCTATGGTTCCTGGAACGATAGGAACTCCAGCTTGCTGCATCGTTTTACGAGCCTTGATTTTATCGCCCATCCACTCAATAGTCTGAGGAGAAGGTCCGATAAATGTTATTCCAGCTTCCTCTATCCTTTTTGCAAAGTCATCATTTTCAGAGAGAAGACCATATCCAGGGTGGATACCGTCCACCTTATGTTCGATTGCTGCTTTTAAGATTTCTTCACTCTTTAGATAGGATTTAGCAACTGGCGGTTCTCCAATATGTACGGCCTCATCCGCAGCTTTTACAAAAGGGAGGTCTTTATCTGCTTCAGAATATACAGCTACTGTTCCAATGTTCATCTCTTTGCACGTTTGAATGATGCGCAGTGCAATTTCCCCACGGTTGGCGATTAAGATTTTTTTCATAGTTCCATCCTCCTTCCTGTTGTCAACGTTACGTTTTTCGACAAAAAAGCGAAAAATCCTTTTTTGTAAGCGTAAACTAAACGAATATTTTATTTTTAAAGAATTTTTAGCCTAATTAGTATATACTATAACTATAGAGAAAAGTACAGAACGACTGGGGGAGAGAAGATGTCAAAGTATGAAGTGAAAAAATTGTTAGTTAATTATAAAACGCTCGAAGAGTTTAAGCAGTTCAAAGAGTATGGTGTACAAGAACTGTCAATGCTCGAGGATCTTCAAGAAAATATGATTGAAAATGACAGTGAATCTCCATTCTATGGCATTTACTATGGTGATAAACTTGTAGCACGTATGAGTTTATATCGAATCGAGGCTGCATATGATCAGTATTTCGATCCGCCGCAAGATTACCTTGAACTTTGGAAACTAGAAGTACTTCCTCATCATCAAACAAAAGGTCTTGGCAGAGCGTTGGTAGAGTTTGCAAAGACATTTTCGTTGCCGATTAAGACGAACGGCAGACAACAATCTGGAAGTTTCTGGGAAAAGATGGACTTTGAAGCTGTAACATATAATCAAGATCGTGACCGCGGTCAAAACCCTTATGTCTGGTATCCAACAGGTGTTAGTGAACAGCGCCTGGCTTAAATTCCAAAAGGAAAAAAGATGGCTAATTAGCCATCTTTTTTAATTTCTCACAGGTACTTCAACGAGTTTCCTCGCTCTATCCATAATCTGCAGAACTTCTTTATAGTCGCGGTAAACTGTTTCATACTCTTTGTTTACCTTACTTAGCTTAGTCTTTAACGATCCGTTTTCCTTTTTCAGATGCTGCAGTCTGGATAATAATGCTTTATTTTCTTCTTCTAGGTTTTTTGCAGAAGGTTCTTCAGATTGCAGGTGCTGCAAGAATAATATGATTTCGTTTAGAGTAAGTGGCTTCTCACTTTGATAACTGCTCTCGTAGTCATTTTTTTGAATGATAATATTATCTTCTGTTAGAGAAACTTGCGGTTTGATTTTTCTTTTATTACGATCTTTGCGTACTTTTTTAGCTTCTGATATAGCTTTTTCATATTGCTTTCGAATCAGTGAATTCCATCTGAATCCACAGGCTGCAGGCGTTCTCGAGAGTTTTTCTCCTACTTCTTCAAAAGCAACCAGCTGGGTGCTTCCTTCACGGATATGCCGGAGTGTAACCTCTGCAAGAATGGCATCTTCGTCTTTAGTCCAGGCATCCTGGCGCAAATTTGTCATTTAGATCCCCCCATTTTAGTGGTTTGTAATATGAATATGCTAGTGCTAGAAAAGATAGACTGTTTATTCTACTAAAATGAGGGAAATACTTATTTCTTTAAAAATTCCTCTACTCTTCTATGATGATCATCAGACGCCCAGAGCTTTGCACACCTTTTAATCTCGAGCTGTACATTATTCTTGATCTTCTGTTGATCATATCTTTGAAGCTGGAGGGTTTTATATGATGATATGACTCCCAAAGGCTGCATTGTATAGCGTTGCAAGTAACGTTCAGCCTCTTTTTTGCCGCTGCTTTTGATCACATATTGTATAAACCCGCGATCCATTCCTTGTTTTGCAGTAACAGGAGTTGAACTGTACAAAAGATCCATGGCTTCGGTCTGGCCAATCCTCTCTAGCAGATAAGTTCCCCCGCCCCAGCCTGTTGTAATTCCTAATCTCCCTTGAATGAAACCTACTTTTGCCTCTGCCCGTGCAAGTCTAATATCACAGGCAGCTGCAATCTCACACCCTCCACCTACTGCTGAACCATTTAAAAGCGCAACGGTAGGCTTTGGAAAGAAGAATATATCCTGAAGGATTGATCCCATTTGAGAAAGCATTACATAGGCTTGTTCTTCTGTCTTAAGAGAATGAAAGGCAGTCAGGTCCCCTCCTGAGCAAAAAGCTTTTGGACCTGTTCCTGTTATAACAAGCACTTTTATTTCCTCATCACTCTTGGCATGATCCAAAAAAAAGGATAATTTTTTCATCACATCATAGTTTATAGCATTTCTTACTTCTGGCCGATTTAACGTAATCCAGCCGATCCCATTCTTTTTTTCCCAAATTACAGGTTGTTCACTCACTATCTACACCTCCGGGTCAAAGAAAACGCTTTATTTATGTATATGAAAAAACAGGAAGCCTATAGCTCCCTGTTTTTCATTACTTGCTTACTACTTCTTTACCTTTGTAAGATCCACACTCACGGCAAACGCGGTGAGATAACTTGTATTCTCCGCACTGTGGACACTTTACCATACCAGGCATGGAAAGCTTGTAGTGTGTACGACGCTTCGCTTGGCGAGTTTGAGAAGTTCTGCGAAAAGGTACTGCCATTTTGTATCCACCTCCTTAAAGGTCTTGAAAGAATCATTATAACCCATTCTTTCACTATTTGTCTTCGTCAAAAAATTTAGCCAGACCTGCTAAACGGGGATCAACCCGGTTATTTCGGTCTTCATCCGTAACCCTCTGCCATCCTTTTCCTTCATTTGGAGCAGGACTGTCTGTCACATCAGCAGCCGTAATTTTCAACGGTTTTTCAAGCAAAATATGCTCTTCGATGACAGGCAGAAGGTCAACGTAATGTCCTTCAACTTTATGAAGGCTTTCTTCATCTTCGTATTCCGTATAGTTCGGATCGAAAATAAAAATTTCCGTCGTTTTTACCGAGAATGGAAATTCCACATCCACCAATGTGTTTGCACAAGGCAACACCATTTTTCCTTTTATATTTAAGTAAAAAGTGGCTTTCTGTTGGGTTACATCTGCATGACCCTCAACGTGCACGGGTTCAACGCTTCTGATTTCCGGGTCTTTTTCCATCACACCGCTCGCATCAACATTTTGTTCAAACGTTAACGGTTTACGGTAAAAATTTTTTAATTCTTGTAGTGACCATTTCATGTCATTATCACCTCAAGGCAACAGTAGTAATTATATCGGTCAAAATATAAAATGTCAATATATTATCTTTACAGTGACACTTTTGATTCTAAACTCTTTTTAGTACAATGTAAACAAGTATATCACTGCATGTAAGGGAGTGGAACTGTTGAAAGCAACAGGAGTTGTTGTAGAATATAATCCGTTTCACAATGGACATTACTATCATTTGCAGGAAACTAAAAACGTTTCAGGAGCAGACTGCGTAATCGCTGTTATGAGCGGTAATTTTCTTCAACGAGGAGAACCCGCACTTCTATCTAAATGGAAACGGACAAAAATGGCCCTTTTGGGAGGTGCTGACCTTGTTATAGAACTTCCCTATTCTTTTGCAACAAGTCATGCACCACGCTTTGCGTATGGCAGCATTTATTTGCTGCAATCTCTTGGTGCAGAATCTTTTTGTTTCGGAAGTGAATCAGGTGATGGAGCTTTATTTAACGAGACACATGACCTGGTGAACTCACAAAATTATACCTATCAAGCAAAGCTTCGTGAATTCATAGATACAGGGTTGTCTTACCCTTCAGCTGCTGCAAGAGCCTATGAAGCGTTAGAAACACCACTCGCACTTGATCTAAGCAAGCCAAACAACATTCTAGGCTTTGAATATGTTCGAGCAAGCCGTGAGCTCGGATTCCGCATTAAACCACTTACGATAAAAAGAAAAAATGCAGATTATCATGATGTTCTGCTAGGAAAAGGAGATATCGCAAGTGCTACAGCCATAAGAGAAGCTGTTTTTTCAAGTGATATACGGAAAGCCAAACATTATATGCCTTCTTTCACGTTTGATTTACTGGCTGAAGAGCAATCTGTGAAAGGCACATTGATGAACTGGGAGCGGTTATACCCATTGCTTCGTTACCAACTATTATCTTCAAGTCCTAGCGAAATAAACACATTTTATGAGGTTGAAGAAGGATTAGAGTACCGAATGATTGATGCCATGAGGTCATGTGATTCGTTTGAATCCTTTATGAAGCAGTTAAAAACCAAAAGGTATACCTGGACAAGACTGCAGCGTGCATGCCTCCATGTTCTAAATAAAATTCGTAAAGAAGACATGTTAGCTCTATTGGAATCACCTCCAGGCTATATACGTGTTTTAGGCATGACTGGGAAAGGACGGGAATATTTAAGATCCGTTAAAAAATCAATAGATCTTCCTTTGGTAACAACCGTTTCTAAACATGACTTTGCAGGATTGGAAATGGAAGCCAAGACATCTTTAGTGTATGCGCAAGGCGCTGTTAGGAATGTTCTGAGAGCTGAGAAAGAAGAGTTTAACACACCGCCAGTCATGGTGGAGTAAGATTGAGTTAAGCTGAGGAACCAGTGAGGTAAATAGGAATAGCTCAAAAACTCGGATTGCGCTCGTAAATTCCGGATTGCGCTCGTAAATTTCAGATTGCGCTCGTAAATTTCAGTTTGCGCTCGTAAATTTCAGTTTGCGCTCGTAAATTTCAGTTTGCGCTCGTAAATTTCAGATTGCGCTCGTAAATTTCAGATTGCGCTCGTAAATTTCAGATTGCGCTCGTAAATTTCAGATTGCACTCGTAAATTTCAGATTGCGCTCGTTCAGCGAGCATAGATGCCGCTGAACGAGCAAAAATATTATCTAGAACCTACATACACTTTATAAAACTTCGCATAACGATAAAAATGGATGCAGAAAGAAGCTTTGGCTCTTCTGCATCCATTTCTTTTTACAACTTTTCTAAATAATTTAATGCATCATCTAATGTTTTAACAGGAACGATCTTCATCTTTGATCCTATGTCTTTCTGTGCTTTCACTGCATCCTCATAATTGTTCCCGTCAACAGGTGCAAAGAAGATTTCAGCGCCCGCTTCATCTGCAGCTACAATCTTTTGCTGAATGCCACCGATCGGCCCTACATTCTTTTGCAGGTCCATCGTTCCGGTACCCGCAATTTTCTTGCCATGTGTCAGGTCATCATCTCTCAGCTGGTCCAATATTTCCAGCGTAAACATCAAACCTGCAGAAGGTCCTCCGATTTGGGAAGTATCGATTTTCACTTTCGGATCTGTTTCGATCGAAACATCTGCAACAGGAGAAGTTATACCAAGACCCGCTTTTGGCCCCTCATCTTGAATATATTTTTTCGGAAACTGTTCTATGTTCAAGCTTACATCCATTTTTTTATCACCGCGAAGAATGGTTAGATCAACCTGATCACCAGCTTTTTTAGGAGCAAGGACATCAAGCAGCTTTTTAGTTTCCATAACAGGATTACTGTCAACTGCGACAATCTTATCTCCTACTTTTAATTTTTCTTCTGCCGGCATCCCTGACATAATTCCCGTTACATATACACCATGATATTTAATATCGACCTTTTTACCAGCTTCTTGATACGCAACGATTGTTGCAGCGTGCTGTGAATCTTCCATCATCTGCAGCTGCCTCTGATTGTACTCTTCATCCGTTTCATCTTCACCTCTGATCTCTTCAGCGGGTATGACTTCACGGTAGTCGCTCATTTTTGCCCATATGTATTGCGGTATGTTAGCTGTACCTACTGAAACGGTTGTCAGCATAAACACTCCCTCGTCCTCATCTCCATCTTGTACTGAAATGATTGGATCCAGTTCACGTGCATCACCTGGAGAGGTTATATAATAAGGGAGTGGATAAAATGCGATGAATGCAAAAACTAATAAAAACAGGATGATAAATTTGTTCTGTGAGAAAAAATTTCTTTTATTTCTTTTTTCTTCAATGGTCATGCGATGACTCCTTCCACTTGTTGATCTTTTCTAAGATTTTGGGTACTTGTTTTCTTCCGGCTTCTTCTCCAATAGCGATTATATCATTTACGTCCTTAAAAGCTGTAGAACTGAACTGTTCAACCATGGGCCGGATCATGATATCCGCAGAGATTTCATGCCAGCGAACCATCTCACGCTGCATAATATCAATGCTTTGAATGATAACATCGAAGATAGAAGATACCTGGTGTTCTGCTTTAAAATGAGATATATCTACAGCGATGACTAGATCCGCTCCCATTTCCCTCGTCACTGAGACAGGAACACGATCAATGACTCCTCCATCCACTAAAAGTTTCCCGTCTTTTTTTTCTGGCACCAGTATTCCTGGAATAGAAATGCTTGCACGAACGGCATCTGCAATTGAGCCGGTTCTAAATACAACTTTTTCACCCAGCAATAGATCAGTAGCAACGATCGCCAAAGGAATATCTGTTTGCTCTATACGTTTTTGTTTGGTAAGAAGTCTCACTAATTCTTTTATTTTTTTCCCCGTGATAAATCCCATCTTTGGAACAGTATAGTCCATGTAATATTTACGTTTGAAAAGTGTTGCCATACGGTATAAGTTTTCATCGCTATGGCCCATGCAAACCATCGCACCAACTAAAGCTCCCATACTGCTACCTGCTACCATATCAATCGGAATTTGAGCTTCTCTTAATGCTTTTACTACACCAAGATGCGCAAACCCCCTGGCACCGCCAGAACCTAGAGCAAGTCCGATTTTCGGTTCTTTCATCCATTGCTCCTCCTTTAGTAGCACCGTCTTTTTTTAACATATGGTCTAAAGAGATTGGCTATACGTATAAATAAGGATGAGGACAAGTAAGTAATGTGGAATTTAGCGAGAGGAGCACTCCCCTTATGAATAAAGACTATTTTAAAACATTTGTAATGTCATCATCTGCAATCATCATTGCGATCTCCATTATAATATACCCTAAAGAAACGTATACAGCTTCTGTAACCGGTCTGAAAATGTGGTGGGATGTAGTATTTCCTTCCCTTATGCCTTTTTTTATCTTATCTGAAGTGCTAATGGGATTTGGGGTCGTACATCTTATAGGTGTATTATTCGAACCCCTCATGCGGCCTCTTTTTCGTGTACCAGGCTCAGGAGGGTTTGTTTGGGCAATGGGAATATCATCTGGATTCCCTGCAGGAGCTAAACTTACAGCGAGATTATGGCATCAAAAGCAAATCTCTACACTTGAAGCAGAACGGCTCGTATCGTTTACAAATTGCTCAAACCCTCTATTTATGTTCAGCGCAATAGCAGTTGGGTTCTTTCATAATGCGGCACTAGGGATTGTACTTGCAGTGAGTCATTATTTAGGCAACTTTTTTGTCGGTCTGATCATGAGGTTTCACGGGTGGAAAAAAGATCCGAAAACACATAAAGAGCTCTATAGAGGCAAAGGATTAAAAAATGCTTTTAAACATATGCATGAAGCTCGGTTGGCGGATAATCGTCCTATCGGACAACTGCTCGGAGATGCTGTACAGCAATCGACCAAAACACTGCTCATGATCGGTGGTTTTATCATTCTTTTCTCTGTGCTCAGTAAAATGATGGACCTGCTGCATGTTGCAGAGCTTCTTTCAGATCTAATGAAGTTTGTGTTTGTCTTCTTCTCCTTGTCTGAATCTTTAAGCTTACCTCTCATTAAAGGAATATTTGAAATAACGTTAGGAAGCAATTTAACAAGTCTTGCACAATCCACCATCTTGCAGCAAGCAGTTATTACAAGCTTTATTCTGGCTTTTAGCGGTCTGTCCGTACAGGCACAAGTAGCTAGCATTCTTGCTGATACTGATATTAAATTCAGACCTTTTTTCATTGCAAGAATCATTCACGGTTTTCTTTCTGCATTTATCTGTCTTATAGTATTCCCGTATTTGTATCACGTTAAAAGCAGTGCGGCTCCAGCTTTTGCCTTTCTTACAGAAAAAAGTGAAAGCCTTGGAGAATTTGGAATGCTCGCCCTTGCACAAAGCCACTACGTGACCCTTGGTTTTTTGTTGCTGTCGATCATATTGTGGAACAGAAATCTTATAAAGAAAAACAGCCTCCGTTATTAACGGGGGCTGTTGTATTTTTCCTTTAATGCTTCTTCTACAACTTCGGGTACGAGATCTGAAACATTTGCATGGTATTTGGCGGCTTCTTTTACGATGCTTGAGCTTAGGAAAGAATATTGATTATTTGTCATCATAAAGAAGGTCTCAACTTTATCATCTAGCTTCTTATTGATAGAAGCTATTTTCATTTCATATTCAAAATCTGAAACGGCACGTAAACCTCTTAAGATCACGTTAGCTCCGATATTTTTTACATAATCAATCAGAAGTCCATTGAAAGAGTCTACTTTCACATTAGGAAACTGCTTAGTAACTTCTTTTAGTAATGCGATTCTTTCTTCAACTGTAAATAATGGGTCTTTGCTTTGGTTATTCGCTACTACTACAATAACTTTATCAAATACTGTTGCACCGCGTTTTATAATGTCCAAATGACCTCGGGTAACAGGGTCAAAGCTACCAGGACATACTGCAGTCGTTGGCATAATCTTCACCTCATATATATTCTTAATGGCGTCTAAAAATTGTAATCGTTGTTGTTTTACCGTACGTTTCCTGTCTTATTCGATGGAAGTTCCCAATATGCTCAGGCAAAGAAACATCTGTTCCATGCTCAGCCACAATTCTTCCGTCGATAGAAAGGAGCTCTAGTTTTTCAATTTCCTCCATATCTTTTATAAGCATCTGCTTTGCATACGGAGGGTCCAGAAAAATCATGTCAAACTGAGCCTCTCTTTTGTGAAGCGCTTTCAATGCTCTTTTCGCATCATTTCTAAAGACTTCTGTTCTGTCTTCATAGTTGCATTGTTTGATATTTTCTTTAATGGTATGTATCGCTTTTTGATCTTTATCAATAAAAATAAAATGATCCATTCCTCTGCTTAATGCTTCTAGACCTAGCCCGCCGCTGCCGCCATACAAGTCTAACCCATTCCCGCCTTCGAAAAAAGGACCGATCATGTTGAAGATTGATTCTTTAATCTTATCGGTAGTTGGCCTTGTATTTGTCCCTGGTACAGCTTTTAATGGCCTTCCCTTACATTCTCCTGCTATTACTCTCACGTTTTTTCACCTGATTCTTTATCCGTTTTCCATTACCTATCCTATCACAAGTATTCCTTATATCAAACAATCAAATCTTTAGTTATAAGTATAAGGCAAAATAAATGAGGTCATACTACTTATAACAACATCAACGAACGATGTTGTTGCCAACCGCGGAGAAGACTTACTCCCCATAAGTTCTTCATCCGGTTTCTCCTCTCCCATCGCCTTTAAACAGAAGTGATTTTGTTTTAAAGGCAACCTGCAGTATTTTGCTGCAGGTTTTTTTTATTGTTTAAAGCTCTTTATGCTAGTTAGCTATTATGCTACATTGAGGTAGTAGAAAGGGGGATGAACTTATGATCCAACGATTTATTGAGCTTGGAGAAGGGTATTCAGATTTATATGAACTTCTTGAGATCATGGAGTCCAATAAACACCGAGTTTCACAGCTCTTGTGTCTGAAAGTAAAAAAAGAAGATAAAATATTCGCATCATTCGTAGCCGTATTGCAGCCTGCTTCTGAAGGGAAATTTCAACCACTATACATTTGCAGAGAGGGAATCCCATTCCCATCAAAACGGTACGGACTATTCGAATCAAAAGCAGCTCAGATCAATAAAGATATTATATCGTTTGATGTAAAACCTTCAACTGATTTTGCGGAGACCGAACTTTTCTTTCATTATCTGATTGGGATCTTGCGATTAAATTACTTAATTCCTCCATTAACGTAAAAAAACAGGCAGCTGCTACATTAGCCTGCCTGTTTTTTAAATACCCATCTTGTAGTCATACTCTTTTGCTTTATCAACAATTTTACTTTCATACTCTGTTTTAATTTCTGGTTTATGAGACCTTTTTACTTCTTTAACGAAATGTAAAGATTGAAGCTTTGCTGCTATCTCATCAACTTTGTTTCCATCACAGTACAACACAGCATATTTAAGTCTTCTTGAAACATAATGAACATTTCCATAGCGTCTTAATTGCTTTGAAAACTTTAAAGAATGAAGAAAAACTGAAAGACCGCGACGATTACCTATCATTTTGAAAGCCCCTTTTATACTTAATTCATACATCAATATATTACTCAGAAATTTACTATCGTTTAATAGGATGTGATGTATTTTGGACTTGAATGACATTTGGGAGGATTTTCTAAATCGGATAACCCTTGATCCCGCTATCATTTTTATTGAAAAAAAATTAATGGCCGGAATCCCTTTCGTTTATGTAAATGTACTTCCACATGTGTCTTTAGATGAGTCAACAGATGCTGTCAAAAAACACGCTGTAAAAGCAATGAAAGGGAAACGGCTCACATTAAACCTCCACTTTGTGAGATCAGAGGAAAATCTGTATGTCTATCGAATGCGTTTTTTAGTTCCTCAGGAGAAAATGTTCTGCTGTGGAAACTTATGCTTCGACTGCATACGTTTTAAAGAAAATTAGTATTGCTATGCACACCCGCATGATCCGCCAGAACCACAACCGCCACTGCATGAACTCTCATCAAAGAATGGATTTCCGGTAGGGACTTTAATCTGCTCAGACACACTATCAGCAATTATCCTGCTGCATTCCATAAGAAGTTTTTCTAGTTCTCTTTCTGCTTTTTTAAACTGAGCTATCTTTTCATGAAAATCCAGCTCTCGTTTAAATTTGCGAATCTCTGTTGACACGGTGTGATAGTCAGGATGGTATCTCCCGAATCGCTGGACTTCATCATACTTCTCTTTCATTTGTGCAAAACGGGCAATCATATTCTGTGCTTCAGTATCCTGCTCCAAAATATTTTTTGATTCTCTATATGCGATTGCAATGCTTGAATTCGACACCATTTCAGCTAATGATAAAGATTCTTCAAACAATACAACTTGATCTAAACTCATACGTCACACCTCCCTTTAGGTATGAGGTTTCCTATCTATTATAGCGGATATTGGGCGGACTTAAAAGTATAGCTGTTTTCATTCACAAAATAAAAAACTCTTCTTAATATAGAAGAGTTAACGAATGTGTACCACTATATTTTTCTTTATACCGTAGTCTGTTCCATCCTTTTTCTTCAACTGCAGGGTGATTTTTTGTTTTCCCTGATTCATTTTTTCTAAGATAAACATGGATTGGTTAGCATTCATTCTCCATTTTCCATTAACAAAAACGGCAATATATCCATCTTTATTACCAGGTGTTTTTGTCAGACTGCCTTGAAAAGAAAACCTTGGGATAATATTTTCAATATAGATCCGATGTTTTTTAACATGATAGTTTACAGCCCAATCTTTTTCCATTAAAGGATACGAAGATGCCTCTAAAGCCGTTTCGGATTGATTTACTTGTGCATCTCTTTTGCTTTTTGTTTCTATAGTCATTGTAAATAACGAAATAACGAGTACGACTAGTAATCCTGCAGCAGCATAGATCATTCTTTTCTTTTTGTTCATGAAAAAAACCACTCCTTCTAGAGATAGTTTTTTCCATTTTTTATAATAATATCCCTTATTATCCGTTATTTAAAGGTTCTTGCATAGGCGGAAAATCATCTTGCGGTGGAATGTCGTCTGGTTTTACCTCTCCCATCACTGAGATCAGTTCCATCAGTAAACCAAAATTTTGCAGCTGCTGGTGAAAACGATCTACTCTTTGACCAAAAGTACGGCCGTAAAACACCTTCGCGTTCTCTTCCAGTTCAGAAACCGAAAAAGGGTTACGGCAAAGCTTTCTATACCATTCTGGTTTTTCTCTAATATAATATTTGAGGTCAGGTCTAGTGTTTAAGTAATCCAGAATTTCTCTTCGCACACCACACACATCCTTTTAATCTTTGTAAGAAGGATAATCATTCATTCTATTTTCCGGCAGCTGGTTTGGTCTGTCAGACTGATGATTAAATTGCTGTAACAGTTCTTGAACGGCATCCATAAGACTTCCGAATTGCGATAAATATTTTTGTACATCAGTAATTTGAATTTTACTTAAACCTGTTATTATATCTCCTACTGTAAGCTCTGTTTTTTCCCTTTTCGTTTTTGACCGCTCTTCTTGTTTGTTGTCTTTTTCATTCGTATACTGATTCCAGCTTTCGTGTTCTTCCCCTAAAACGATCCAATCCTGATAAACTTCTTTCCAGGGCCTATTATTTTTCTTAACTTCTTTTATTAATTCAGGATGTTTATGAACAAACTCCTTGAAACTTTCAATATCAGTCTTTACCACAGAATCCACCCCCAGCCATCCACTAACGAATCATGTTTTACTACATGATACATAAGTGCCCATAAATTGGTGCGCCCATTTTTAAAATTAATCTAAAGTTAATTCTGTTTACTTTATTCTTAACCGCCTAAAAAGGTACAATAAAATAAAAAAAGATCGAGGGATACAGATTTGGATATAAAAAAAGAGTGGATTCATTTCATAGAGAATAGTACTGAACAGGAACAAGAAGCACTCCAAGTATTCTTGAACAGCTTAAAAATGAAAAGAGAAAGAAAAAGTCTTACGCATATTGCTTCGTTATTACAACTTAAGACAAATCTTGTGGAAGATAAAATGCTTGAAATGGAAATGCCCAATTCACCTCTCCTTGATAATTCAATCGGCATCGTACATGGCGGTCTTACAGCAACACTCTTAGATACAGCGATGGGAACGATGGCCAGCCTCGTTCCCGGTAATAAAAGAGGAGCAGTTACTGTTGAATTAAAAGTTGACTTTCTAACTCCAGGAACAGGCGAAAAATTCATCTGCCGTGCAGAAGTTGTTCATAACGGCCGCCAGTTGGTCCGTATGGAAGGAAAGGTAAGAAATGAGAAAGGTGTTTTGATCGCATCGGCGACTGGTACATTTTTCAAACTTGCTGATTAATAAAAAGAGCTGAATCAAATAGGTTGAATCAGCTCTATCTTTTATTTCATCGGTACTAAAAAATTTTGAGTATAATATTTATTATGGATTCCAACTCCAAGATGTGTATACTCCTCATTTAACAAGGTATTTCTATGTCCTTCACTGTTCATCCAGCCTTCAACAGCTGCTATGCCATCTGTATAGTTTGCTGCAATATTCTCTCCTGCTTGCACAAACATTACTTCTTTTTCCTGAAGCCTATCCGAAAGAGTTCTTCCGTCTTTGCTTTCATGTGAAAAATATTGCTTTTCCAACATATCTTTTGAATGTCCGAAAGCCACTTCAGACGATTGTTCATCCCATGCAAGCGGGCTTTTATTAAATTTGATCCTGATGATATTAGTTAACTCAAAGACTTGCTGCTCTTCTGATTGATCTACTTGCTTTTGCTCTTCTGCAGAAAGTTTTGCAACAGCAGGGAGGTTGCCTCGATACACGATCGAGTATGGCCTTTGTCTTAACAAGACGTCAGATGTAGTATACCTGACACTTGATAACTTATTGGTAAACTTGTCAAAATAAAGTTGAACCCAAACATTCTCACCAACTTTAATAAGCGGTCTTAGCATTACTTCTTGTTCAGACAGTTCAAACCGGAAGAAATCTTCTCCATCGTTAATTGTTATATCACTTTCGATCGGATACTTTTGAATAATACGATTTGATTCCTCTCCAATAGTAAAAGGGTTTGTGTTAACTTCAGACCCTATCACAAACAATGTAACAATCTTTCCCTCTTCTACACCAGCTTGAAGGTAACCTTTTGGACTCTTGTTTCCATAGATATGCCATTCATACCCATAGCTTGAGGGGTCAATTCTTTCGGGTTTCCCCCATTCTTGCTGAAAGGCGTCAATATCTTTGCCTATCCAATTCGAAACAGCATCGTCGGGAATCTTTAAAGGTTCTTCTATGTATTCTACTTTGGTTTTAGTCTCTTGTTCTTGAATCGAGAAATCTGGCAATACATCATAAAAAAATAATCCAATTAATATAAGTACGGATAGGAAAAAAGTAACCAATCCTCTCATAATGGTTCCCCCTATGTCTTTCATCTAGTAATAGTTTAGCATATAGGGAAGTGTTTGGATTTATTAAACTTGTGAAGTTTTCTCTAAGGAATAATTTTAGTAAAGCAAGGGGTGCATTTCGTAGAGAATCAGTTAATGTGTCATTGTGAAAAAGATTATAAAAAGGAAAAAGAGGTCTTTCTCAAAAGTGTCATTAGTTTTTGAGTAAACCTCCTTAAACTTTTACTTTAAGATTTCTTTATTGAAGCTGATCTCTATGTTCTGATACTTCTGATAAAGCACGTCCTGCAGCAGAATCACTTTCTTTTGTAAGTGATAAGTCACCTAAAGAAACAATGCCTACAAGTTTGTTGTTCTCAACGATTGGCAGTCTTCTAATTTGTTTTTCTGCCATTAGTTCAGCTGCTTCTTGCACCGACATTTCTGGTGTTCCTGTGTATAAATTTTCACTCATAACATCTGTCACTTTAGTTGAACCTGGACGCTTTTCAGCTACACCTCGAACAACGATGTCACGGTCTGTAATTACTCCTAAGATTTGCTCATTCTCACAAACCGGGATAACTCCAACGTTATCATCCTTCATCTTAACAGCCACTTCAAATACGTTGTCTAAAGGCGTTACAAAATCCACATTCCTTGTCATGATGTCGCTAATTTTCTTCATCTTTCATACCTCCAAAAATTCAATTTACTTCTTCTTTATGCTTTACGAAAGAAAAACAAATATGCATACTTTCTACAATGATTGCATCTTTAGCGCTTTCATAATATCATTAAGAAGTGATTATTATTTCTTTATTGAATTCCTAGGAGGTTTCACAATGAAATTTGAAGAAAGCGGCTTAAACGGGAAGGTACTTGAATTCTCACTCTTAGAACATGTGATGGAAAACCATGGCATGATCCGCGCAGGCCAATGGGACTATGAGCGTATTACATATGATTACAAATTTGAAGATATGACAAATGGTGATGTATATTACTTCCGATTCCCATGTCATGTAATTGAGGCAGAAACAGAAACACCACATGCAAAGGTGGAGCTTGGAACACCTTATTTAGGTAAACACTATTATCCACATGGTGTAGAATATGATGAAGACTTCCCTAAGCACGTTGTTAACCAATGCAACAAACTGATTGAAGCACTTCACAGTGAGTTGCATGTATAAAAAAACCCCTCAGCGATTGAGGGGTTTTTCTTTATTCTGCAGCACTTTCTGTCGAATGAGATGAATACCCTTCAAAGAGCCTGCCGCCATACGGAGCAATGACTTCATCTACAAAATGAATGACTCCAGCTTTTGAACGGCTTGAGTAGTACTCATCAAACACTTTTGCGAATTGTTCAGCAAATATTTCATTGTACTCTTTTAATGCTCTTAAAATCCATTTTCCTTCCCCAATCCAATGACCATTTACACGCAATACAAATTCATGGGTTAAATCTGCAAGTTTAGAAACAATAAATAGATCTTCTAAAGGGCTTGTTGAACCTTCCAAATCGTTTAGAAGATCTGTTAGATGGTAACGGGCTTGTTCGATCTCAATGGTCTTCCATGGTGTAGGTCCTGCTTTTAATAATTGCAGGGCTTCGTTTTTAATTTTAGATGCATATCCGGTATCTCGCAAAATTATGCCTTCTGCACACATCTGTGGAAGTGAAGGTCGTGCTCTATCTATGTTTTGTTTGAAAAAATTCTTATACGTAAACATATTATGAACAAAAACTTCTATGGGCCAATCATACTCTGAAAGAGATTGTCGATAAGAATCCCCAACAGAACTATCAATAATAATAATGTCTAAATCTGAACTCTCCGTTTCTTCCCCTCTTACGACACTTCCAGCCAAATATGCCACTTCACAATTAGGAAAGTATGACTCTACAAATTTTTTGGCTGCTTGTCTGGCGCTGATTCTCATATAGATTCTACTCCTTCTTCACCTGGCTTTTTGTATATATTCGACATGAACTTCTGTTTTTCATTTTTTATATATAAAAAAAATAACCTGCACAAGGCCGGTTATTTCAATTCAGGATTTAAGCGGTTGTTTTGTCGTTTAATCATTTCGAGATCTTCTTTATCACGAACACGTTCTTTTTTGACCCATCTGTAAAAAATCAAACCAAGTACAAACGCATAGATCACTTCTTGAAAAATTTTCATCGTAACACCACCGACGTGCTGATCTTCTTTAGGTGGCATCGAAGCGAATAATTGAGGTACGTTTCTATACGTTTCATATAGCTGAAAATCAGCAAACATGATTAACGCACATGCGGGTGTCATCAACACACCATTCGCAAAAACATAACCAATTTTTTTTATATCTGATAACGAATCTAGCTCTTTAACTGGACAAAGAATAGGCCACCACATAGTGAAAGCAGTTAAAAGCAATAAAGCATGATACCCATAATGAATATACGGATTCGATACTGCTGCATCAAATACTAATGGAATGTGATACAAAGAAAATACGGTATTAAAAACGAGTAAAGCAATTAAGGGTTTAGTGAGAAAGTGAAAAACTCGTGTTAAAAAAGATTTTACACTCAACCAATTTTTCCACTGTTCTTCAGGAACAGAAAAAATAATTAGCGGGGCAATCATTAAGTAAAGCACTGCCATCTGTACCATATGTACACTGAACAAATAGTTGTGTCCCAATATTTGTACAGGCGTTCCTTTAATAATGATCATTAATACAAGCGCAGCGACCATCGCTGCTTTTTGCCATCCAGTTGCTATGTTCTGACTGTTCCTGCCACGAATGACCCAGCGGAAATAAACAACAGCAAGGATGACTGCCAAAATATATATAGAAGGTGGATAAAGTTCGTACCAGCTATAATCACTTAAACTAGTATGATGTGTGTGGTGATTGTGATGCATGTCTGTCATCTCCTTAACAAAAGTACCCCATTCTACTATAACAATATCTTTAGTTCTTGTAATGGAATA
This sequence comes from Fictibacillus barbaricus, assembly GCF_014635025.1. Taxonomy (GTDB): domain Bacteria; phylum Bacillota; class Bacilli; order Bacillales; family Fictibacillaceae; genus Fictibacillus; species Fictibacillus barbaricus. The sequence continues at coordinate 565,261 of NZ_BMCE01000002.1, forward strand.
CAGTGACAATTCGTTATTTTGTAACATATAAAAAAGGCTGCATACTGGATGCAGCCCTTTTATACTTATGATGTCCAAATAAGTCCCATTAATGATGCTACTGTAATGGCTGCAACAAGTATACCACTAGCCATACCCCAGATTGGGAAATCATGTCCTTTGTGGCTTAAGTGCATCCATACATAAAGCTGGAAGAATACTTGAACAATTGCCAATGTAAGGATAAACAAGACAGCAAATGAGTCACTGATCTTGTCACTCCAAATAGCGAAAAATGCAACAATCGTTAAAAGAATCATCATTACAAAAGAAACGTTATGATGCTTGCGTTCCTCTTTTAAGGCAAGTTTACGCTGAATCTCCTCATGGCGGTGCACGGTAGTTTCAGGATTCTTTTGGTGATTAGCCATCGGTTTAACCTACCTTTCCCATTAGATAAACAACTGTAAAAATGAATACCCATACAACATCGACAAAGTGCCAATATAGAGCAAACAAATAATACTTAGGTGCATTAGCTAATGTGATACCTCTGTTCCAGTTTCTGCCCAATAAGGTTGCGATCCAAAGAATACCGAACAATACGTGGGCTCCGTGGAAACCAACTAATGAATAGAAAGAAGAACCAAATGCAGAACTAGTAAATGTATGTCCTTCATGAACATAGTGTATGAACTCGTAAATTTCTAAGCCAAGGAATCCAAGGCCTAATAGTAAAGTTACGATGAACCAGCCTTGTAAAGAGCGTACTTTGTTCTGTTTTAATGAAAGAACTGCATACACACTCGTAAGTGAGCTAGTTAATAACAGCATCGTTGCTAAAAATACTAATGGCAGTGAGAATAATTCTTCCCCAGAAGGACCATCTAAATGCATGTTTCTAAGACCAAGATAAGTCCCAAAAAGTGTTGCAAATAGGACAGTTTCTCCACCTAGGAAAAGCCAGAATCCTAAAAATTTATTTTTACCTTCAAGGGTAGCTTTTTCAGGATGAGCAGGGAAATTAGCATCTGTTAAACGTTCTCCAGCATTCATTAAGCTCTACCCCCTTTAATGTCTGCTTCAACTTCTTCTTTATGAATATGATAACCATGATCATCAATTACTGAGCGAAGGAACATTGTGATCAACACGAGCCCTAATCCAGCTATTGCCACGATCCAGTTAGCATAAATGAAGCCGAACCCAGCAATGAACATGCCTAAAGATAAGATAAACGGCAGGATTGATCCATTTGGCATGTGAATTTCTCCTACAGGTTCTGCAGGTGTCATTTCTCCATTACCAGCTGTTTTCTCAACATACAGTGCGTCAAGACCACGTACAAGTGGAGTTTGGGCAAAGTTGTATTCTGGTGTTGGAACTGGCATAGCCCACTCTAATGTACGGCCATCCCAAGGATCTTTAGTTGTTGCATATTTAGATGAAGCTGAGATTACAATGTTGATTAAAAGAACAATTGTTCCAGCACCCATCAAAATCGCACCGATTGTACTTACAAAGTTTGCCCCATCAAGCTCTTGTCCAGACATATATGTATAAACACGTCTAGGCATACCCATAAGTCCTAACCAGTGCTGAGGGAAGAACGTTAGGTGGAACCCAATAAAGAACAACCAGAAATTCCATTTTCCAAGTGTTTCGTTTAATACACGGTTAAACATACGAGGGTACCAATAGTATAACCCTGCGAACAATCCTAAAATCAAACCACCAACGATTACATAGTGGAAGTGAGCTACTACAAAGTAACTATCATGGTACTGATAGTCAGCTGCAGGAACAGAAAGCATAACTCCTGTTACCCCACCCATTACGAATGTTGGGATGAAACCAACTGCAAAAAGCATTGCTGTGGTAAAACGAATCTGTCCGCCCCACATTGTGAAGATCCAGTTGAAGATCTTAACACCTGTCGGGATAGCGATTGCCATTGTTGCTACTGCAAAGATTGAGTTTGCTACAGGTCCTAGACCAACTGTAAACATGTGGTGAACCCATACCATGAATCCGAGGAAACCGATTAGTACAGTTGCGAATACCATCGCACTATATCCAAACAAACGTTTATTTGAGAATGTTGAAACGATTTCAGATATAATACCAAACGCTGGCAAAATCAAAATGTAAACTTCAGGGTGACCAAAGATCCAGAAGATATGCTCCCAGATTAGTACGTTTCCACCCATATCTGGATTAAAGAAATTAGCATCAAATACACGTTCAAACATAAGAAGGAAGAATCCAACTGTTAGTGCTGGGAATGCAAATAGGATAAGTCCAGATGTTACGAATGAAGCCCATGTAAACAAAGGCATACGCATAAATGTCATACCTGGTGCACGCATATTAATAATCGTTACAAGGAAGTTGATCCCCCCTGCAAGAGTACCTGCCCCAGCAATCTGAAGACCCAGAACATAAAAGTCTACCCCTGTATCTTCTGCTACTGTAGATAATGGCGCATAAGCTGTCCATCCAGCTTCAGGTGCACCGCCTAAGAACCAGCTTAGGTTTAATAACAATCCACCGAAAAAGAATAACCAAAAACCAACAGCGTTCACGTATGGAAACGCTACGTCACGTGCTCCTAATTGTAAAGGAACAATGGCATTCATGAATCCGAAGATGATCGGCATGGCTGCAAGGAAGATCATCGTCGTTCCATGCATTGTTAATAATTGATTGTAAAGTTCCCCAGTAAAAATTTTACTGTCTGGTTCCATTAATTGAATACGCATTAAAACAGCTTCAAGTCCTCCGATTAAGAAGAAGAACCCACCAGCCAAAAGATATAAAATACCGATCTTCTTATGGTCAACGGTAGTAAGCCAATCCATTAACCCACTTCTCTTTTTGTGACTTTCGTGAGTTGCCACGGTGTAACCTCCTTTTTTGCAATGCTTAAGACTATTTCAATTTAAGACCTAACAAGTAATCTGCTACAGCATCAATTTCCTCATCAGAAAGGTTTACCTTAGGCATGTTGTTGCCAGGCTTCACTTCTTGAGGATCTTTAATCCATTTTTCCAGATTTTCTTTGTCATGATCTAATATACCTGCTACACGGTCCTTATCCCCAAAACCAGTTAAGCTAGGCCCTGTGTTTCCGCCTTCTTGTCCAACTGCGTGACAAGATAAACAGTTCTTTTCAAAGACTTGTTGTCCGTTAGCATTTGCAGAAGATTTGCCATCAGTAGCTTTATAGCTGGCAACCCAATCCTTATAGTCTTCTTTAGAAACAACTCTTACTTTGAAATCCATTAAAGCATGTGATGCACCACAAAGCTCAGCGCATTTCCCTTTGTACACAACATCTGTCTTGCTGCCAGTGTCAAACCACATATAGTTCTTGTTCTTATCACCTGGATTTGTATCGGTCTTCCCCGCAAGAGAAGGAATCCAGAATGAGTGAATAACATCAGCAGATGATAATTCCACATGCACTTTCGTATCCGCAGGCAGTACTAATTCCTGAGACGTGATCAGCTCTTCTTTCGGATACTCAAATTCCCACCAATATTGGTGTCCAGTTACTTTAATGCTTAACTCATTCTTTGAAGCTGGTTTAGCATCTGCAGAGAATTCAAACGTTCTCATAACCGTTGGCACAGCTAAGATGATCAGCAACAGAATTGGAATAACTGTCCATAATAGTTCAAGCATGTGGTTCCCTTCCACTTGCTTTGGTGTAGACTCATCGCCTTTTCTCTTTCTAAACTTCAATAGTACGAATGCATAAAGAACGAAAACTACCACTAGTACCAGAATCATAATACTAATTGAAATCAGCATCAGCTGGAACTGTTTGTCAGCAACTTCACCTTGTGGAACTAAAGCCGATAGAGTCGGATCTCCGCACCCCATCAAAAGAAGAGCCAACATGGCAAATAAGGAAAGAAAACGTCCTTTTTGTAGCCATTTTTTCATCACTACATATACCCCACTTTCTCGTTGTAGTCTGTTTTGACTGAATGTTCTTTCTATTCAATTCAAATAAAGGATTATTTGAATGGAAATAGCTAAAATAGCTTTTATGAAAGCCCTTTTATGTAAAGGCAATTACAGGAACAGCACAAATGAAGCGCTGTTCCGGTAAGGATTTCTATATGTTTACTAGAATCATGGCTACAAACATAATGGTTAGATAGTTCAAAGAATACACAAACATCATGCGAGCCCATTTCATATCGTCTTTTGTCTTCAAACCAGATAGTGCCAGTATTAACCAGCCCGCTCCTAGTACAGAAGCTAAGATTAGATAGACAATACCGAAGTCGAACAGATAAAGAGAGACTGGAATCAAAGCCGCCACATACCAGATCATCTGGCGTTTTGTAATCGCGAAACCAGATACAACAGGCAACATAGGAATTCCGGCTTTTCGATAATCCTCACATCGTTTCATGGCAAGCGCGAGAAAATGCGGCGGCTGCCATAAGAACATGATCAGAAATAAGATCCACGCAATCCAATGAAGGTTTGCATCAACCGCAGCCCATCCGATCAGAGGCGGAACTGCACCTGAAACACCTCCTACGACGGTGTTAATGGAGTGTGTCCGCTTTAACCACATCGTATAAACAAACACATATACAAAAAGTCCAATAAGTCCCATAACAGCAGCGGTTGGAGTGGTCAGAGCCAGCATAAATGTTCCGATCGCTGATAAAATGATACCTACCCATAACACTTGATTTGGAGGGATTCGGCCAGTTACAGTCGGTCGCTCAATGGTCCGTTCCATCAGTTGATCAATATCTCTATCAATATAGTTATTTAAGCAGCAGCCTCCTGCTATAACTAATGCTGCACCAAGTACACAAAGAATTAACGTAATAATATTCTCTGAAAATAAATAGTCATTATATTTTAAGGCCAAGAAAAATCCGGCAAACGTTGTAATGAGGTTGCTCATAACGATTCCGAGTTTTGCTATGGTCAAAAAATCTTTCCAGGTTCCTGTAGGATTTGCTTCTGAAAGCGGTCCGGGTTCCATAACTTTGTTAGCGGCTTCATATGCAGTTGGAATCTTGCTCAACAAGATACACCTCCTTTACAGAGTAAAATGTTCCAAATCTTTCTTTAGTTGTTATTTAAGCCCTCATTCATTCTATATGGGCTTGTGCCTAAAATCAACGGTTAAAAAATGTCCTTATCTGTTCACAATATGTAAAGTAGAACGTTTTACCTATATGTTAGGATATAAATATATAAAGAAAATGTCCTTTAACATTATAAAACAAAACAAGTGCTTTGTATACTTCGACTAATATAGACACTATCTTATATTATTTGTACTATCAGGGTGATTGTAATACTAGTTGAAAATATTACAAATTTGTGAAATGTTACTGGGGCTAAAAAGCAGGTGAATAAATTGAAAAGAGCTTATCAAATCTATTCTATTATTACTTCTTTTGGTATGCTTCTCGTATTACTCATGGGTGCAGTTGTTACAAAAACGGACTCTGGAGATGGCTGCGGTAATTCCTGGCCGCTTTGTTATGGAGAGCTTCTGCCAACAGCACCTAAACTTGAAACGATTATTGAAGTGAGTCACCGGTATGTGTCAGCATGGCTTGGAATTCTAGTTATTTTATTAGCAATATGGGCTTGGAGACGAGAACCGCATAAAAAAGAGATTAAAATTCTCGCAGGATCTGCAGTGTTCTTCATTGTTCTCCAGGGTTTACTTGGAGCAGCTGCAGTAATTTGGAGCCAATCATCAGCAGTCCTAGCTTCACACTTTGGATTTTCACTTGTTTCATTTGCAAGTGTTTTGCTATTAGCTATTTTATCCTTTGAAGATCGTGAAAGGCCATTCATGGGAAAGGTAACTCCAGCATTTAAGAAGAACATTTATTGGCTTTTTGCCTATCTCTATGCCGTAGTATACACCGGAGCACTTGTAAGACATACAGGTTCCAGTATGGGGTGTGGACCTGAATTCCCGTTATGTAATGGTTCACTTTTAGCAACGATAGGGTCGCAGGCCAGCATTCATCTGATGCACCGAATAGCAGCTATCGTATTATTTTTGTGGATTGTTTATTCATGGTATCATGCCAAAAAATATTACCGAGATCAAAAGGTTCTCAATAAAGGGTTTCAATTTGCATTATTATTTGTGATCCTTCAAGGTGTTTCAGGTGCTCTGATTGTTTTATCGAACCTAAACTTGTTTGTTGCTTTATCGCATGGATTGATAATTTCTTTCTTGTTTGGCACTTTAAGCTACTTAGCATTAATCGTATATCGAAAATGAAAAAATGACCAAGCTGCATATCCATGCACCTTGGTCATTTTCATGTTTATTTGATTAATTCAATCAACAAATCTCCTGCTGAGATTCCTTCACCGTTTTGAACAGAAATTTCTTTTACTGTGCCGTCAAAAGGTGCTTGTACCGTCGTTTCCATCTTCACGGCTTCTGTAATCATCAAATGATCACCTTTTTTAACTTTCTCGCCTTTTTCAACCAAGACTTTTATCACCGTACCTGGCATACTAGCACCGATTTGTAAAGGATTTGAAGGGTCAACCTTTTGTTTTGATGAAACTGTTACTTTTGCACTCTCATCCATAACTACGATCTCACGAGATTGACCGTTCAGCTCAAAATAAAGAACTCTAGAACCATCGTTTTGTGCTTCTCCAATAGAAACAAGCTTTACAATAAGAGTCTTTCCTTGTTCAATCTCAACTTCAATCTCCTCACCAAGGCGCATTCCATAAAAGAAAGTAGGTGTATCAAGAACGGAGATATCTCCAAATTGAGAATACATTTTCTCGCGGTCCAAAAAGACTTTCGGATATAATGCATAAGCCAAAACATCAAAACTTGTAACTTGACGATTGATCTTGTGGAACAGTGTTTCTTTAATATCATTAAAATCTGCTGCATCTAAGAGTTCACCAGGTCTAACTGTTAAAGGCTCTCTGCCTTTTAGTACAATGCGTTGAAGTTCTTTAGGGAAACCTTGATAGGGTTGGCCAAGATACCCTTGGAAGAACTCTACAACAGAATCAGGGAAATCTAGTGACTCTCCTCGATCGTATACACCATCTTCTGTCAGGTTGTTTTGCACCATATAAAGAGCCATGTCCCCTACCACTTTTGAAGAAGGTGTTACTTTAACCACATCACCAAACATATCATTTACTCTTCGATACATTTGCTTCACTTCATCCCAGCGGTCTCCAAGGCCTACAGCTTTTGCCTGCTGCTGCAGATTGCTAAACTGCCCCCCAGGCATTTCATGTTCATAGACTTCTGGATCTGGTGCCGCCATGCCGCTTTCAAACCCAGAATAATATTTACGTACATCTTCCCAGTAAGATGAAAGTTGTTTTGCATGGTCTATATTCAGATCAGGTTGTCTTTCGTTACCTGCTAGTGCATAGTACAGCGAGTTTGCACTCGGCTGGGAAGTTTGTCCAGCCATTGCACTTACTGCAACGTCAACAATATCTACACCTGCTTCTGCTGCTTTCGCATAGGTATAAATCCCATTTCCACTCGTATCGTGGGTGTGCAAGTGAATCGGGATATCGATAGCTTGCTTTAATGCTGAAACAAGATCATAAGCAGCCTGAGGTTTTAAGAGGCCTGCCATATCTTTAATCGCTAGGATGTGGGCACCCTCTGTTTCAAGTTCTTTTGCCAGATTCACATAATAGTTAAGATCATACTTTGTTCTGCTCGGATCTAAAATATCCCCTGTATAGCAGATAGCAGCTTCGGCAATCTTACCTGTTTCACGAACTGCTCTTATCGCAACTTTCATTCCTTCTACCCAGTTCAAGCTGTCAAAGATTCTAAAAACATCAATTCCTGCCATAGCAGACTTTTTAACAAACTCTTCAACAACATTGTCCGGATAATTCTTGTAACCTACCGCATTTGAGGCTCTTAAAAGCATCTGAAATAGTATATTAGGTGCTTTCTCTCTAAGTTTGATCAGACGATCCCAAGGATCCTCATTTAAGAAACGGTAGGAAACATCAAACGTCGCTCCACCCCACATCTCCATTGAGAACATATTTGGCCATAGTCTGGCTGTCGGTTCAGCGATATGAAGAAGATCATTTGTTCTAACACGTGTAGCAAGCAAGGATTGATGTCCATCACGGAAAGTAGTATCAGTGAGCAGCAATTTCTTTTGATCCTTTATCCAGCGGGCAACAGCATCTGGCCCTTCCGTGTCCAATAGCTGTTTTGTGCCATTTGGTATCGGCTCGGAAAGTTTTAGCTTAGGGATACGAGGTTTATCAAAATTAGGCTTTTCTTGTTTGATTAATCCAGGGAATCCATTGATGGTAGTTGCACCAATATAAGAGAGCATTTTCGTTCCTCTATCTTTTCGCTTAGGAAACACAAACAGCTCTGAGCTTGTATCAATAAAGGAAGTATCGTAATCACCTGATAAGAACTTCTCATGAGTAACAACATTTTCAAGGAACGCAATGTTTGTTTTAATACCGCGAATACGGAATTCTTTTAAGTTTCTTAACATTTTAGATGCAGCCTGTTCGTAAGAAAGTGCCCAAGTAGAAACTTTAACGAGTAAAGAATCATAGAATGGGGTGATGACTGCTCCTTGGAATCCGTTCCCTGCATCTAGCCGTACTCCGAAACCGCCGCCGGAGCGATAAGCCATGATCTTACCAGTATCCGGCATGAACTGGTTAGCTGGATCTTCTGTTGTTACACGGGATTGAATCGCGTACCCATGGCAATAAATGTCTTTTTGGAGCGGGATCCCCAACTCTTTTCCATGCAGTGAGTAGCCTTCTGCGATTAATATCTGCGATTGAACGATATCTACTCCAGTTACCATTTCAGTAATGGTATGCTCAACCTGAACGCGTGGGTTTACTTCAATGAAATAAAAATTCCCATCTTGAGTGACAAGGTACTCTACTGTTCCTGCATTTAAGTATCCAACGTGTTCCATCAACGATACGGCCGAATCGCAGATAGCGTGGCGTAACTCTTCTGATAATGAAACACTTGGAGCGACTTCTACTACTTTTTGATGTCTTCTCTGAACAGAGCAGTCGCGCTCATATAGATGTATAAGGTTTCCTTCTTTATCTGCTAGAATTTGAACTTCGATGTGCTTTGGTTTCTCAATAAATTTTTCAACATACACTTCATCTTTTCCAAAGGCAGCTTTCGCCTCAGATTTAGCACGGTCATAGCTTTCTGCAAGGGAGTTCTCACTTCTTACGATTCGCATTCCACGTCCGCCGCCTCCCATAGCAGCTTTAATGATAATAGGAAAACCATGAGCGTTTGCAAAATCCCTAACTTCCTCAAGACTGTTTACAGGTCCGTCACTGCCTGGAATGACAGGTATATTGGCATCAATTGCGGCTTGTCTTGCCTTAACTTTATCGCCAAATATATCGAGATGCTTTTCATCTGGTCCAATAAAAATTATGCCTTCTTCCCGGCAGCGTTCTGCAAATTCTTTGTTCTCTGATAAAAACCCATAACCAGGATGAATGGCGTCCACATGATTTGTTTTGGCAATCTCAATAATCCCCTCTATATCGAGATATGCATCGATCGGTTTCTTTCCTTCACCAACAAGATAGGCTTCATCTGCTTTATAACGATGATAGGAACCCGTATCTTCCTTTGAATAAATAGCTACAGTGCGAATATTCAGTTCTGTACAGGCTCTGAAAATCCGGATTGCAATTTCTCCTCGGTTTGCTACTAAGACTTTGCTGATTTTTCTGCTCATACAAGTTCCTCTCCTTTTACCGTTACATGATTGCTCTAATCTTTTTATTTACTTCCGGCTTTGTATCAGGTACTTTTTTATTCAGTTTTACTTTTGCAGATATGTTTATAAGAATCCCCATTGATGTTAAAAACAAGAGAAGGGATGAACCTCCGTACGAAATAAATGGCAGTGGTACTCCAGTTATCGGCAATAAACCTATGGCTGCACCCAGATTGACAACAGTCTGAATGCCGATCATTCCCGAGATGCCAAACGCAAGCAAGCTTGAATATGTATCATTACTCTGCATACCAATCCAGAAGCCTTTTAATACGATATACCCCAATAAGGCAACAATTAAAAACACGCCTATGAAACCTAATTCTTCAGCGATGATAGCAATAATAAAATCCGTGTGAGGTTCAGGCAAGAATCCATACTTTTGAATGCTTTCACCCAGCCCAGACCCCGTTATACCACCTGCAGCTATAGAAATATAACCATTAACAAGCTGATAGCCATCACCAGCAGGATTCTTAAAGGGTGCGTATGCCGCATCAAATCGTGAGAGCTGCTCTGGACTTAGCTGAAAGAATAAAGTTAAACCCACTATTGCTCCAAGTGCTGCCATTGAAAAGATATGTTTAAACTTGATGCCTGAGCAGAAGAGAATAATTCCCGCTACCCCAGCAACAATTAAGCCAGTTCCTAAATCAGGCTGCATGAGAATTAATAGGAACATAATCGCGAAAATACTTAACGGGGGAATGATCCCTTTTTTAAAATCATGCATCTTACCTTGTTTTTTCGAGTAGATCGCAGCAAGATAGATAGCCACTGATAACTTGATAAACTCGGCAGGCTGGATACCGATCGGTCCAATGTAAAGCCAGCTTTTAGCGTTATTAACTTCGCGTCCAAACAACAAAACAGCTATTAAAACAAGGATTGAAATAAGGACAATAGGCATCATAAGCTTTTTATAGATCTGCACGTTAAACCTCATCGTAAAATACATAAGTCCTAATCCAGCAAGCAAAAAGATAAACTGTCTGGTAAAGAAAAAACTGCTGCTGTAATCGTACTTGTTAATCGTTACCCCTATACTCGCGCTGTAGATCATGACTAATCCAGCGCTGCACAATAATAGTACGGCTACTATTAAAGAATAGTCATAGGGTCTTACTGCTTTTTTCACGTTGTTCACCTTTCTCCTCTCTCTTAAGAAGTCTTGAAAGTGCATCTTTATAATTATTAGATATTGTAACACAGAAACCTTTTTTATTTCTGATTCAACTGTGCAGCACCTCTTCTTATAATGTTTCGAAGAAACTTATGACTTTTTGATTAAAAATGTAAGCTTCTTTATAAATATAAAAAATCCAGTCCAACAAAAATCTCGGACTGGCTGTGTTTCATTTTTTCATTGAAGCATCGTGCAAAGCAGTAAGCTGCTTTTCGAGTGATTCTAATAACTTCTTACCTGCGTCTTCTTCGACCAGGTTCAAACGGACTGCAAAATCTATTTCACGGGATAAACCAAACATTTGCGTATCCAATACTTCCTCATAGAGGGGACATTGTGGCATTGTTAAGTTTTCCATTTGAACTTCAATTAGTTTCAGGATTTTATCTGCATCTGCTTTTAAGAGTTCAAATGCTCTTTCCCGATGTCCAGTTGCCATCTCAGCTGACAATGATCATCCCTCCGTTCGCCACGATTTCTACCTTTAAATATAAAGGTTTGCATAAAAAAAATCAACATATTACAGTATTCATATAATTCTGCTATGCTTTTAATAGCGTTTTCAATTTCAAGGAGGTTCTTATGGAATTTATTATTGCACTTAACGGGAAAGTGAACTATCCCCTGACACTTGATCCAGGCGTCTGGATTTTCGATGATAGAAAAGAGGATTTAAACACGTTATTCGATCTAAATAAAACAAAGGAGAATGAACAGGAAAAATATTTAAAAGATGTTTCTGCGCATTGGGACCGAGAACTCCAGGAAGGTGCAGTTCCACCTTCTGAAAAAGAAAAGCAAAAACCTAAAACAACATTAAAGGAAACATTGCTGACAGGTTCATTTGCTATTTCTCTTTCTTATTTTATCTATAATGCACAACCGCACCCTGACGCAGATTCCGTAATCATCAAGTCAGGGGACGGTAACGTAGAGATCACATTGGAAGAAGCTCAGAACGGGTATTTTGCTTTCTCTAACAACGGAAAGCCACTAAAAGAAGATGGTCCTGTACATTTTTATTATGGAGATGGCCGAAACAAGGATAACCCTATCAAGCATATCTCTTCCATCATCATTCAATAATCCACAGACAGCTCTTTTATGGGCTGTCTTCTTTTTATAAAAGGTCTGCTGCAATTTGTGCGAGCGATGAGCGCTCTCCTTTTTCTAAACGAACATGACCGCTGACTGCTTGGTCTTTAAATTTCTCTACTACATATGTTAAGCCATTTGTATATTCATCAAGATAAGGATGATCAATTTGTTGAGGATCTCCAAGCAAAACAATCTTACTTCCTTCCCCTACCCTCGTCAGAATCGTTTTAACTTCATGCTTTGTTAAATTTTGCGCTTCATCAATAATAATAAATTGGTCTGGCAAACTTCTGCCTCTGATATATGTGAGAGCTTCAACATGAATGGAACCTATACCTGCAAGAATCTTTTCTAGCTCCCCTGATTTTTTGGTGTTGAACAAATATTCCAGATTGTCATAGACAGGCTGCATCCATGGCTTTAACTTTTCATCTTTTTCGCCCGGAAGATACCCGATATCCTTTCCAACAGGAACGATAGGGCGTGCAATAAACAGCTTAATATAATCTTTCAAATCCTCAGTTTGGAGGAGTGCAGCGGCGAGGGTGATCAGTGTTTTTCCGGTTCCGGCTTTCCCGATCAGCGTAACTAACGGAAGATCTTTTCTTAACAACAACTCAAATGCCATTTTTTGCTGAACGTTTCTAGCACGAATCCCCCATATCTGTTCAGAGTCATAGCGAAGCGGTTTTAACGTTTTTCCGTTTTCGTCCACCTTACCTAGAGCCGAAACGGATGATCTGAATACGTCTTTTAGAATCACAAACTGGTGTGGATAAAAAGAATGACCCGAGAGTTCGATAAGCTTAAGTTCATTTTTTTCATAGAACTTATTTAAAAGATCTCCTTGAACATAGATTTCTTTATAACCCGTATATGTTTGGTCATTCTTATCAATCACTCTGTCGCTCAGAAAATCTTCCGCTTCAATTCCTAGTGCATCAGCTTTTACTCTGACGAGCACATCTTTTGAAACCAAAATGACATTTACCCCGCTCTTCTTTGCCTCTTCTTCTTGCTTCAGGTTTAGCGTAACGGCTAGGATACGATTATCATTTGTCGGTTCTACAAACGTTTCCTGGAGTCTCTGAAAAGATTTATGATTCAGTTCAACGCGAAGACTACCTCCATTTTCAAGCGGTACCCCTTTATGAAGCTGACCTCTTTGTCTTACACGGTCGATTAAGCGGGATACTTCACGTGCGTTCCTTCCAATTTCGTCCATATAGCGTTTTTTAGAATCCACTTCTTCTAGCACAACAGCAGGAATGATCACTTCACTATCTCCAAAGGATTGTATCGAATAAGGATCCTGCAACAAAACGTTCGTATCTAGGACGTATCGTTTATTCAACATTTAGCCTCCTGACTTAATGTAGTTCTATTCATTCAGCTCTTATTTTATGGACTGCCTATTAAAAATGTATGTGGGAAGGAATAAAGTTAGAAGAATGTACAAAAAATAACGGAAATGACTTAAAAGGAGCGATTTTCATTGAAAATATTCCGCATTGCTGCCGTGCTGAGTGCAATATTCGTGCTTTTTGGCTGCATGAACAATAATAATGATAATGCACAAAACGATCAGAATACCCCTCGTCTGACGGAAGTTAATCAAACAGCAAACAGCAAGAAGCCTGATCAGCCTAAAGGTTCACAAGAAATATCAAGACACCTTGTAGGCCTTGCAACTGGAATTCATGGTGTAGAGGACGCAACTGCTGTCGTTATAGGGCCTTATGCAGTTGTAGGAATCGATGTAGACCGTAAACTTGATAATTCTGAAGTGGGATCCATTAAATATTCAGTTGCTGAGTCTTTAAAAAACGATCCTAACGGTAAAAACGCTGTTGTGACAGCCGACCCTGACACAGTGGAAAGGCTTCGTCAAATGGGCAGACAAATTCAACAAGGGCATCCTATTGCAGGAATCGCAAAAGAGTTAGCAGGTATTGTCGGACGCCTCATGCCGCAAGTCCCGCATAGCATCCAAACGAAAAAGCCTTCACCAACTGAGACAAATGACAGTCAGCTTTCTGAAGAAGAAAAACGGGAACTTAAAAATCAACAACAAAAACAAGAGAAATCAAACAATAATCAGCCACAGCGATTAAACGAGGGCAGATAAGAAGACGACTCATAATGGTGTACCTTAGCCATTATGAGTCTTTTTCATTGAGGTAATTGTCGAACCATGATAACAAATGATAAAAAGCTTTACAGTTTTTCCTTCATTTAAATTTCCATTTTCTTTATGGTATACTGTCTGAAAGAGGTGAAATACGATGCGTGTAAAATGCGTATTATGCGACACAATTGAGGTTATTGAAAACGAATGTTCCCTAGCAAAAAAATTAAGAAATAGACCGATACACACGTTCATGTGTGATCCATGCAGAGAGCGTATTACAAGAAAAACAGCCGAGCGCGAAGCTACTGGTAACTTTACTTTATATCGAAGCCCGGATACGAACAATGATTGGTAAGAAGTTTTTGGATTGGACACTATATGGTACGATTGCCGGCGTTCTGCTGGCATGTTTTTTTTATGGTTTAGAAAAGATATATAGGATTAACCTGTACACTTTCCTCTTAAATATTGATTTTTTGCCACTACCTGATTACATCCTCCTTCATACACCTTTTCAATTCATATTACATGTTATCATCGCTATTATCATAACCGCTTTTGTTGACCTAGTTTGTATACGTTTTTATTATCCTTATTCAATACCTATTTCAATTAATGCAGTTATGGCATTTACCTTTTTCCCTTTGTATCAAATTGCTGTGACAAAACCCTTTCAACCCCCGCTAACCGTACCATTTATTCTTTGGATTACCGGCCACCTTCTCTTTGCTTTAATAATCGGTTATTTTGTAAATCTAATGTACATAAAAAGGAGTGCTGAATAATCAGCACTCCTCATTAAATCTAGGTTCATTTTGAATTCCTTCGTATAGAGCATCTATCACATCTGTAAAGAATCTTTCTGAGTTCTCTACACCATCCACTTCAAATAATACAATGTAAAATGGTCCAGAGTTAGAAACAGATTGTATCTTCACATGATGATCTTCCGTAAGAATCTCACTAAAAAATTCAAAAGTTTCTTTAGCTGCCAGGTCATAGGGTCTTTCTTCATGAACTTTCTTTATGCTCAGCCAATTGGATAGAGCGTCCACCAGTTTCATTGCAGAATCCCCCTTATCAGCTTTTTTCCTTCTTGCTTTGATGTAATCTTACTTTATAGATAATAAGTATAAGCGCAGCTACAATAAGTCCTTCTGCTACGGGAAGTCCAATACCGAAAAAGGCAAGCGGCATACACCCGATTATTAAGAATAAATAGATTACTGCTGACTTTAACGGCGGCAATTTTTTGGCGAATCCTAATTTAAAAACAATGATACTTAATAAAGTAATGATCAAATATAAAAGCAGAAAAGCTCTGACAGGGTCGTTTTCGATCCCTAACAGCAATGCCATAGAAGATGAATCTTCCCCTGTCGCTTTCATGATTTCTTGTTCTTCCACGATTCCCACTCCCGGTCGTTAAAGAATTCGTTTAGCCTTGAGCAAGTTTCTTTTTCTTCTCTACTCTTTCACGTTCGTTCTTATCTAAGATCTTTTTACGCAGACGAATGCTCTCAGGAGTTACTTCACAATACTCATCATCATTCAAGTATTCCAGCGCTTCCTCAAGAGTCATGATACGAGGTTTTTTCATTGTTACGGTTTGATCTTTGTTAGCAGATCGCATATTTGTCATCTGTTTTACTTTAACAATGTTCACCGTAATATCGTTTTCACGAGTATGCTCCCCAACGATCATACCCATGTAAACTTCTGTACCTGGTTCAATAAAGATTGTACCACGGTCTTCAACGCCCATGATTCCGTATTGAGATGCTTTACCATTCTCCATAGATACCAGTACACCCTGACGGCGGCCGCCAACATTTCCTGCAACCATTGGCTTATAGCTGTCAAATGTATGGTTTAAAATTCCATATCCACGTGTTTGTGTTAAGAATTCCGTTGTGTAGCCGATTAATCCGCGAGCAGGTACCATGAACTCTAGACGCACTTGTCCTGATCCGTTGTTGACCATATTCAGCATTTCACCTTTACGGTCTCCAAGTGATTCCATGATTGCCCCTGTGTATTCTTCAGGGATATCGATCTGAACTCGCTCAACCGGCTCACATTTCACGCCATCAATTTCACGAACGATAACTTCAGGTTTTGAAACTTGAAGTTCAAATCCTTCACGACGGAGGTTTTCAATCAAGATAGAAAGATGCAGCTCACCACGGCCAGAAACCGTCCAAACATCTGGTGAATCTGTGTTCTCCACACGTAAACTTACGTCAGTTTCTAATTCAGCCATCAAACGTTCTTCAATTTTACGGCTAGTTACCCATTTGCCTTCACGACCTGCAAATGGAGAGTTGTTTACTAAGAATGTCATCTTAAGTGTTGGCTCATCAATACGAAGAACAGGAAGGGCTTCTTCTTGACCTTCAGGACATACTGTTTCACCAACGTTAATCTCTTCCATTCCGGAAACGGCAATCAGATCTCCAGCTTTTGCTTCTTCAATTTCAATACGTTTCAAACCTAAGAAACCGAAAAGTTTTGTTACACGGAACTTCTTTACAGAACCATCTAGTTTCATAAGTGATACCGCTTGTCCTACTTTGATCGTTCCACGGAATACACGTCCAATTCCGATACGGCCCAAATAGTCATTGTAGTCAAGCATCGTAATTTGGAACTGAAGCGGATCTTCACTGTTATCCACAGGTGCAGGGATCGTGTCAATAATTGTATCAAGCAGCGCGGTCATATCTTCATCCTGCTTGCTTGGATCCATAGAAGCTGTTCCTTTTAATGCGGATGCATAAACAACTGGGAATTCAAGCTGATCTTCTTCTGCGCCAAGATCGATGAATAGATCGATTACTTCATCTACTACTTCTTCTGGACGAGCAAAATCGCGGTCAATCTTGTTTACTACAACGATTGGTGTTAACTTTTGCTCAAGTGCTTTTTTCAGTACGAAACGAGTTTGAGGCATACATCCTTCGTATGCATCTACTACTAAAAGAACACCATCAACCATTTTCATGATACGTTCCACTTCGCCACCGAAGTCAGCGTGTCCTGGTGTATCCATGATGTTAATGCGTTTGTCGTTATAGTTAATTGCTGTATTTTTGGCAAGGATCGTGATTCCACGCTCTCTTTCTAAATCGTTGGAATCCATTGCTCGTTCGTGTACTTGTTCGTTTTCACGAAACGTTCCTGATTGATGTAAAAGCTTATCAACCAATGTAGTTTTACCGTGGTCAACGTGGGCAATGATTGCTATATTACGTAAATCATCTCTTAAGTTCAAATGTATTCTCTCCTTATATCCTATCTCTTTTTCCTATTTTTTTGCTCTCTTTTTTGTTCAACTTGACTATTATATCACAAATTTGTTGAAAGGCTTTTTCTTTTTATGTAAATTCGGTACACTTACAATATAGTATAGACAAGTTTTTGTCGTGGAGGTCATCATGAATATTATTTTCTTCATCATTGCATTTTTAACCGCATTAGCCATTTGCGGAATCGGAATTGCCATCGGTGAAAAAAGCTGGATCATTGCGGCTATTTCCATCGTTTCAGTCTTTATCTTAATGGGATATGGGTTTTCTCTAAAGAAAAAACAAAGAGAGCGTTCAGAATGAATGCTCTCTTTCTCTTTGGCTATTCGGTTAAATGGTCGACTAGCTCTCTATGCAAACCAGGTTTAGCCGCCAGTATGCTATTTTGTTCAAGGAGCTGAACAGGCTGGCCGTCTGTTCGAGTTACAACTCCTCCAACTTCATTTAAAAGGATTAGACCTGCCGCAAAATCCCATGGTGATAATCTCATTGTCATGTATGCATCCAATTTGCCTGAAGCGACATATGCAAGTTCGATTGCAGCTGAGCCATATGAGCGGGTTCCTCGTGAATTTCGGACGATGTTTTGTACATTTTCATGATTCACCCGTCTGTTCGGACCTGCCCATGTAGCATTAACTCCGATAACTGCTTCAGAAAGTGTCACTTCCTGTAGACATGGCAATTTCTTCTCGTTTAAATAAGCCCCTTCTCCTTTTTTTGCAAAGTAAAGGTTACTTCCGCCTACATCATAGATTAAACCCATCTTTCCTTCGCCGTTTTCATATATACCGATCGATATTGCAAAATTGGATTGTTGATGGATAAAGTTAGTCGTACCATCAATTGGATCAATAATCCAGATGATACCCGATTTGTCTTGGACTTGATCACCGTATCCTTCCTCACCAAGTACTTTGTGAATAGGAAACGTATTTTGTATTTTATTAATAAAAAACTTTTCAATGCTTTTATCCATATCTGTAACAAGATCAGCGATATGTGATTTATATGTAATCGTTAACGTATTCTCAAAGGAATCCTTTAATAATTGAGCTGCTTCAAGTGTCCATGTTTTGAGATGCTCCTCAACTTTATTCCATTCCTCTTTTTTCATGTGATCACTCCTTGCGTTTCCTATTAGTATATGTCAAATTCAAGTTCTTCACAAAAAAACGAACCATCCGTTCATGATGGATTCGTTCTTCCTATCCGCTATCTGTTTGAATCATGCTTCTAATCTCACGAGCTCCAGCCTTAATCGTTCGAGCTTTCGCTTAGATTCATTGATTTGTTTTTGGTCTTTTGATTTTAAAGCATCAAACAAAGTAGCTAATTCGTAATCAATCTCAAGTCTTAAAACTGGAATTCTTCTTTCTGCATCCGTTCTTTTTAAGGTATTCATTACTTGTTTCATATCACCGGCACATCCTTTCTTTTCTCGTTTTATTCGTTTATTTATTTTATGAATGACTGATGTATAGTGAAACGGCACTTTACTGAATCTAATGCAAACATTTTTTTAAAAGTCAATTAGTATGATAAACTTCTTTGTAGCAATTGATAATCAGGAGGAAATTTTCATGACATTCAATGGATTTAATACCCAAGATTTTAATGTTTTCCAGACCAATGGCCTCGAAGAGCGTATGGACCAAATTATTAATCAGATACGGCCGAAGCTTGAGGCACTTGGAAATAAATATGCCGAGGAACTTACTGCTTTAACTGGAGAAGAGATGTTTTATCATGTAGCTAAACATGCTAGAAGGACAGTAAATCCTCCAAAGGATACATGGGTTGCTTTTGCTCCAAATAAACGAGGGTACAAGATGCTCCCACATTTTCAAATTGGACTTTGGGAAACACACGTTTTTATCTGGTTTGCATTGATTTATGAATCACCAATCAAGGATTCTTACGGTAAAGTTTTTCTAAAGAAAATCAATAAAATCAAAAAGAGCATTCCTAATGACTTTGTTTGGTCTGATGATCATATGAAACCAGAAAGTTATACTCATCGCGAGGTCAAAAAAGAACGATTAGAAGAAATGGCAATCCGCCTTAGCACTGTAAAAAAAGCGGAATTGCTTTGCGGCGTTCGCGTTGAAAAAGACGAAGCTGTAAAGATGAGTGAAGATGACTGGTATGACCGTATTAATGAAACCTTTAAAACTCTCTTACCCCTTTATAACCTAAAGAAAATACTGTAATCAAAAATAGTGGCATGAAGCAGATGTTTAGCTGCTTCTTACCACTAGTATATTGCCGTACAACTTAAATGTATGGGTATGTATCACTATTGTTAGAAAAGTGTTAGAAAACCTTGTTTAATTTATGTTGAACCGTTTCCGCTTCTTTTTTTATCTGCTGAAACAATTCTTCTACGCTCGGTATATCTTTTATCCTTCCAATGACTTGCCCAGCCCAGCCAAATCCTTCATCAATATTTCCTTCATATATAAATTTCTGATTTGCTTCTCCGCTTATATATTCCTTTAAATGATCGTACGTTCCATTTTTTTGTTCTTCTTCTAAAATTCTTAATGCAAAGTCAGTCCGCAAGGTTCTCCCCGGCATACCTAGCTTTCTTTTGATAACAACTGTATCCAGTTCAGAACTTTCTACGATCAATCTTTTGTAATAAGGATGTGCATGAACACATTCCTTCGTTGCAATAAATCTTGTTCCCATTTCAATACCTTCTGCTCCAAGAGCAAGGGCTGCCATCAACCCTTTACCATCCCCAATACCACCTGAACCAATAACCGGGATAGACAAACTCTCAGCTACTTGCGGAATTAAGACAAAAGTTCCTGTATCTTCCTTTCCGATATGTCCTCCGCCTTCTTGACCTACCGCCATTACAGCATCTGCTCCTAATTGTTCTGCTTTTAAAGCTTGTCGTTTACTGGAGACCAGGACAAGCACTTTAATAGCCGTACTTTTTAGACGATCAAGAACTGGAGCTGGGTTCCCTCCAGTTATGGTAATGACTTCAACACCCTCTTCAATAGCAGTCTCCAGCATGTCTTCATATGACCTGCCATGCTGACCAATCGCAAAATTCACTCCAAAAGGACGAGAAGTCAGCCTTTTCGTTTTCTGAATCTCTTTTCTTAGTGCATCACGATCAGGAAGTGACATGGCTGTTATCTGTCCCAATCCTCCTGCATTAGAAACCGCTGATGCAAGTTCTGAATAAGCTAAGTAAGCTAAACCTCCTTGTATAATAGGAAGTTCAATATTCAATAATTCCGTTATTCTTGTCTTCAATTCAATTCCTCCCTGAAAATTAAATCATTTACTTACATCTTCATGCATTTTCTGTTATACTTCTTTTGTTTTATAAATTAATAATAACAACTAATCGTTCAAGATAGATGAGGTGTATTATAAATTGTCTCAACACGAAACTCCTTTATTTACTGGTTTGCGTGAACACGCAAACAAAAACCCGCTTCAGTTTCACATTCCCGGTCACAAAAAAGGACAAGGAATGGATGAAGAATTTAAAAATTTTATTGGAACTAACGCTCTATCCATCGATTTAATTAATATCACACCACTTGATGACCTGCATCATCCAAAAGGTATGATCAAAAAAGCCCAAGCTTTAGCAGCACAAGCGTTTGGAGCAGATCATACATTCTTCTCTGTTCAAGGGACAAGCGGAGCCATCATGACGATGATCATGTCGGTGGTATCGCCTGGCGACAAGATTCTTGTACCGAGAAACGTTCATAAGTCCATTATGACTGCCATCGTTTTTTCAGGTGCAACTCCAATCTTTATTCATCCTGAGATTGACGCTGAATTAGGCATCTCGCATGGAATAACTCCAGATAGTGTTGAAAAAGCATTGAAGCAGCATCCTGATGCAAAAGCAGTACTTGTTATCAACCCTACTTATTTTGGTTTTGCAGCAGATCTAAAAGGCATCGTAGATATAGCTCATCGTTTCAATGTACCTGTGCTTGTAGATGAAGCACATGGTGTGTTGATCCATTTTCATGATCACATGCCGTTGTCAGCTATGCAAGCTGGAGCAGATATGGCTGCAACAAGTGTCCATAAATTAGGGGGATCTTTAACAGGTAGTTCAATTCTAAATGTTAAAGAAGGACTTGTCTCGCCTGAGCGTGTACAAACCATCTTAAGCATGATGACTACCACATCGACATCATATATTCTTCTGGCTTCACTAGATGCTGCTCGCAGGCGTCTAGCCACAGAAGGATATACGCTAATTGAAAAAACGATCCGCCTAGCCAATGAAACGAGAGCGAAGATAAACGAAATCCCTAATCTTTATTGTGTGGGTGAAGAAAAGCTAGGCACATCTGCAACATTTGATTATGACCCATCAAAGCTCTTAATATCTGTAAAAGATTTAGGGATTACAGGGTATGAGGCAGAAACCTGGCTTCGAATTAGATACAACATAGAAGTTGAGTTATCTGATCTGTATAACATATTGTGTCTGATCACAACAGCCGATCATGAAAAAGATACAATGATTCTTGTTCAAGCCTTAACAGAGCTTGCAGAAGAAAAAGCTTCTTCTAAGAATGAAGAAATAAAATCATTGCCCGTACATGTTCCAGATATTCCTGTACTTGCACTCTCACCACGTGATGCATTCTATGCAAACACTGAGAGTGTTCTGTTTGAAGAGTCAGCAGGAAGAATTATCGCCGAGTTTGTCATGGTCTACCCGCCAGGGATTCCGATCTTTATTCCCGGTGAGATTATTACAAAAGAGAACCTGGACTACATTAAGGAAAACCTTGAAGCAGGTCTACCTGTTCAAGGACCAGAAGATGCAGAGTTAAAGTATTTAAAAGTTATTAAAGAACAAGTTGCTATTCGCTAACAAAAAAAGAAGACCTTTTCAGGTCTTCTTTTTTACTTTTCTAATTTAGCTTGCTCTTGGCAATGTGGACATTTGTTAGAATACAATGTAGTTACTTTTTCCTCTTCAAAATGTTCTATTGTTGTCTCACACGTTTGGCAAATGATTACTCCCATCCGTTCCATCTCCCTTCACATTTTGAAAGCGTTTACTTTTATATTTATATATTATTATGTCACATTTAGTTTGTCAACACATTTAGTATGACACATTAATAAAATGTGTGCATCAATCATATTGTTCGATAACAGGAATATTCGGGACGGCTTCTTCGAAGAAAAGAGCTAGATCTTCTGCTTCCTTCATCGTTTTAATATGGAAAACCTGCTTAATATACTCCAGATTTCGCATATCATTTGAATCTAGCAACGCTGATCTCCCTGTTTGCATACAAACAACCAAAGGCTTACCAAAAAACATGTTCGTATAGACTATACCGAAATCATACCTAACAGCTTCAGTTGTAAACCCTACAAATCTTACCTTAACGGACTCACTCTCGTCATACAATTTTTCAAACCATTCCATAATACCCCTCCTCGTATGATTTTACTGTTCATCGATCGGGTCATTATACCTTCATTTTTTTCAATTAGGCATACTACTAGAACTGTAAATGAATGTAAGAGCAATTCCCGTTATTTTCTCTAAATAAACCTATATTTTCAAAATCTTCTTAAAATATGTTACACTATTCTATGTATAGGTTACATTAAAAATGACAAAATGGAGTGAGTTACATTGTCTCTAAATGCTTATATAAAGCTTGTTCCTGCATCTGAAAAACAAGTAATCTCGGTAGAAGAAGTAAAAGACATGCTCATCTATTATCGTTCCATAACCGCAAAAACAGGTGAACAGTTATCTTGGGGCTATTCTGAAGCCGCTTTCCCTTACACAATTGAAGAAAAAGAAGAAGCTGATGGTGATTGGTTCTATTTAAAAGGCATAGATCCAAGGAAAAATAAGTATATCCTAATTGGTGTCGGTGCAGAGAAAGAAGCTGAATCAGAAGAAAAATCAAATTATATTCAAGTCTCTTTAACGGATATTTCGACACACGGGGATAAAGGAAAAGCCAATGAGTTTTGTAAGTTTTTAGCTTCAAAACTTAAAGGGGAACTTCATCTTTTTAACGGCAGGGTCATGTACTATTATCCTAAGAAATAAGGTTTAGTTAGCTTACAAGAATGCTCTTCCCCCAACATAAACGATTGTTAAAAGAACAGTTATTTGCAATGCTGAGCTTTTATTTGAAATCAACCGCTGAGATACGAGCAGGTTAAAATATGAAAACATCACTAATAATACTGTTTCATAAAAGCTATGATCATGGTGAGAAAGATAAAGAACAAAGGAATATCCACTCCACATGATGATATGGATTAGCACACAAAGTAATACTTTCATCTCGTCCTCCAGGTACATGTCTATAATAAATGGTATGAGATGTTTTGTAATATATGATTGCGCGCAAAAACCCCATGTAAGCCTTTTTAGGCTACATGGGGTTTAGTTATAATTATTTTACGATATGAACAGGTAGTCCGATTGCTACTTCAGCTGCTTCCATAGAAATCTCACCAAATGTTGGATGAGCGTGAATTGTCATTGCAATGTCTTCAGCAGTCATACCTGCTTCAATTGCCAATCCAAGTTCAGCAATCATATCTGATGCATTTCCACCAGCAATTTGTGCTCCTAGAACTAATCCATCTTCTTTGCGAGTGATGAGTTTCATGAAACCATCGGTTTCGTTCATAGATAGAGCGCGTCCGTTAGCTGCAAATGGGAACTTAGAAGCTTTAACGTCAAATCCAGCTTCTTTAGCTGATTTTTCATCATAACCTACTGTTGCAAGTTCTGGATCTGTGAATACAACAGCCGGAATTGCCATGTAATCAATCTCAGAAGCATGTCCAGAGATTACTTCTGCAGCCACTTTTCCTTCATAAGAAGCTTTGTGAGCAAGTGCTGGACCTTCAACTACATCACCGATCGCATAGATGCCGCTGATGTTTGTTTGAGCTTTCTTGTTGATCTTGATCAGACCGCGTTCAGTCATTTCAACACCAACTTGCTCAAGACCTAATTCTTCCGTGTTTGGACGGCGTCCAACTGTTACTAATACGTAATCTGCTTCAAATGTTTTGGACTCACCTTTGATCTCAGCAGTTACTGTTACTCCGTCTTTAGTTTCTTCTACGCCTTTAGCCATTGCTTCAGTGAATACTTCTACATTGCCCTTTTTCTTCAGACGCTTAGAAACCACTTGGCTCATTTGCTTTTCAAAACCTGGAAGGATCTGTTTGCTTCCTTCAAGTATTGTTACTTCCGTACCGAAGTTAGCATAAGCTGTTCCTAGTTCCATTCCGATATATCCGCCGCCGATTACTACCATCTTCTTAGGAATTTCTTTAAGTGCTAATGCACCAGTAGAAGAAATTACACGGTCGCTCCACTTGAATCCAGGGATCTCGATCGGACGAGAACCTGTAGCGATTATTGCATTTTTAAACGTATAAGTTTGAGAGTTTTTCTCGTCCATGATACGTACAGTGTTTTCGTTTACGAAATAAGCTTCACCACGGATGATCTCAACTTTATTTCCTTTTAGCAATCCTTCAACACCGCCAGTAAGCTTCTTAACGATGCCCGCTTTCCAGTCTTGAACTTTACTGAAATCGACTGTTACGTTATCTACGGTAATCCCCATGTCTTCTGAGTGATTAGCATGTTCTACACGGTGACCTGCATTAATTAAAGCTTTTGATGGAATACAACCAACGTTCAAACAAACGCCGCCCATTTCTGCCTTTTCCGCAATAGCCACTTTTTGTCCTAATTGTGCTGCGCGGATCGCAGCTACATATCCCCCAGGACCTGAACCAATGACAAGTGTGTCTAACTCAATTGGAAAATCTCCTACTACCATCGAATTACGCCTCCATTACTAATAGTTGTGGATCGTTCAATAAACGCTTAATGTGATTCAATGCATTTTGAGCTGTTGCACCATCGATCAGACGGTGGTCAAAGCTTAGAGATAGTGCTAATACAGGAGCAACTGCAACTTCTCCGTTTTTAACAACTGCTTTTTCAGCAATACGGCCGATACCTAAGATGGCTACTTCTGGGTGGTTAATAACTGGTGTGAACCATTGGCCGCCAGCAGAACCGATATTTGTAATCGTGCAAGATCCGCCTTTCATCTCTTCACCTGACAGCTTACCATCACGTGCTTTAGTAGCTAGCTCATTGATTTCAGAAGAGATCTTGAAGATCGATTTACGATCAGCTTCTTTAACTACTGGTACCATTAAACCGTTATCTGTATCTGCTGCGATTCCGATGTTGTAATAGTGCTTGTATACGATTTCTTCGTTTGCATCATCGATGGATGCATTAAGCACAGGGAATTCGCGTAGTGCAGATGTTAATGCTTTTACCACGTATGGAAGATAAGTAAGCTTGATGCCTTTGTCCATAGCCACTTGCTTAAACTTCTTACGGTGTGCAACTAAATCTGTAACGTCCACTTCATCCATTAGTGTAACATGCGGAGCTGTATGTTTGGAATTAACCATCGCTTTAGAGATCGCTTTTCTGATTCCTTTGATCTTTTCACGAGTTTCCAGTTCCCCAGCTGGAATTGCTTTAGGAGCTTCTTTCTTCGCTTCTGCTTTTGGAGCTTCTTCAGCTTTTGTTGCTGCTGCAGCTTCCCCGCCGCCGCTTACGAATTTGTCGATATCTTCTTTAAGTACACGCCCATTGTCACCAGAACCTTGTACTTTACGGATATCTACTTCTTTTTCACGAGCATATTTTCGTACGGAAGGCATTGCGATTACACGCTTAGATTCATCAGCAGGTTCTTCTTTTGCTGTATCTTCACTCTTATCTGTTTTAGCTTCTTTTGCTTGATCTGCAGTAACATTTTTCTCTTCTTCAGCTTTGGGCTGTTCGGGAGCAGCATCGCTTCCGCCGTGAGCGTCTGCTGGAATTTCACCTTCTGCTTCGATTGTTACTAACACATCACCAACTACAGATACTGTTCCCTCATCTACTTTAACTTCTAGAATTTTACCGTCTACAGGAGATGGGATTTCTACAACAGCTTTATCGTTTTGAACTTCAAGCAGAATATCGTCTTCTTTAACAGTGTCTCCTGCTTTAACAAACCACTTTACGATTTCACCTTCGTGAATTCCTTCACCAATATCGGGAAGCTTAAATTCATATGCCACGACTAACGCCTCCTATAATGTTTCTATCTTTTTATCTAATGATGTGAAAGAGCTGAAAGAAATAGTCAATGTTGACTCTCCTTTCAGCTTACATTCAATTTAATTTTAGAAATTGTAGACTTTCTTTGCTTTCTCTACAATATCACGATGATCTGGAATCCAAACATCCTCAGCAGATGCAAATGGGAACACAGTATCAGGTGCAGCAACACGCAATACTGGTGCTTCTAAACTAAGAATAGCTCGGTCGTTGATTTCTGCTACAACGAACGCACCAATACCAGCTTGCTTTTGCGCTTCTTGAACAACGATTGCACGGCCTGTTTTTTCAACAGATGCAATGATTGTGTCAATATCAAGCGGACTGATTGTACGAAGGTCGATAACCTCAGCAGAGATTCCTTCTTTTTCAAGCTCTTCAGCAGCTTTTAATGAAGCGTGGACCATCGCACCGTATGTGATGATTGAAACGTCTTTTCCTTCACGTTTCACATCAGCTTTTCCAATTTCAATTGTGTACTCTTCCTCAGGCACTTCACCACGGAAAGAACGGTATAACTTCATGTGCTCCAAGTATACAACAGGGTCGTTATCACGAATTGCAGAGATCAATAGACCTTTAGCATCGTAAGGAGTTGATGGGATAACAACTTTAATACCCGGTGATTGATACATTAGACCTTCGAGGTTATCTGCATGCAATTCAGGTGTCTTAACTCCTCCGCCAAATGGAGAACGAATAGTAACTGGAGAGTTATACACTCCGCCAGAACGGTATCGCATACGAGCCATTTGAGCAACAACAGAATCCATTACTTCAAATACGAATCCGAAGAATTGGATTTCCATGACTGGACGGAATCCAGTAAGCCCTAGACCTAATGCAAGTCCCCCAATTCCAGACTCTGCAAGTGGAGTGTCAAATACACGGTCTTCACCAAATTCTTTTTGAAGTCCTTCAGTCGCACGGAATACTCCTCCGTTTTGACCTACATCTTCACCAAAAACAAGTACATTTTCATTGTTTTTCAATTCAGTGCGCATTGCGTCTGTAATTGCTTGGATCATGGTCATTTGAGCCATATTATTTCGACTCCTTTGCTGTATATTCTTCTAATTGTTCACGAAGGTTGTATGGAAGCTCTTCAAACATAAAGTTGATCAGATCAGTTACTTTTTGTTTCGGTGCTCCATCAGCTTTCTTAATAGCCGCTTTAATATCTTCCTTCGCTTCTTCAACTACTTTATTCTCTTGATCTTCAGACCAAAGATTTTTCTTTTCTAAGAACTTGCGGAAGCGAACTAATGGATCTTTCTTTTCCCACTCGTCATCCAACTCTTTTGTACGGTAACGTGTAGGGTCGTCTCCTGCCATTGTATGAGGCCCATAACGGTAAGTTAAAGTCTCGATCAATGTAGGACCGTCTCCAGCAATTGCACGCTCACGAGCTTGTTGTGTTGCAGCATAAACAGCAAGTACATCCATTCCATCTACTTGAATGCCTTCAATACCAGCTGCAACTGCTTTTTGAGCAATTGTTTTTGCAGCAGATTGCTTCTCAACTGGAACAGAGATTGCGAAGCGGTTGTTTTGAACAACAAAGATTGTGTTGGCGCCATATGCACCAGCAAAGTTTAGTCCCTCGTAGAAGTCACCTTGAGAGGCTCCACCGTCACCTGTGTAAGTGATACAAACATTTTTCTTACCGTTCTTCTTTAATCCAAAACCAACACCAGCTGCTTGAATGATCTGAGCACCGATGATGATTTGCGGCATTAACACATTAACACCTTCAGGGATCTGTCCGCCTTGGAAATGTCCGCGAGAATATAAGAATGCTTGATATAATGGAAGACCGTGGAAAACGATCTGTGGAATATCACGGTAACCAGGAAGAATCCAGTCTTCTTTGTCTAAAGCAAATTGAGTTCCAAGCATAGAAGCTTCTTGTCCTGCTACTGGTGCATAGAAACCAAGACGTCCTTGTCTGTTTAAAGAGATTGCACGCTGATCCCAAATACGAGTGTAAACCATGCGGCGCATTAATTCTTGCAGTTGCTCATCAGACAATTTCGGCATTGCTGATTCGTTAACTACTTCTCCATCTTCGGAAAGAATCTGAAACGTTTCAAATTGATCTTGTACAGCATCAATTGTTTTCGTCATGAAAAGTCACCTCTTCCTTTCTTTTACCCTGTCAATTTTACCTGATCTTAAAAACACACACATATTTAATAGGTTGTCCAAAGTGAACCATTTTTAAGACAGGTTTATATTATTAAAAGGCTATTAGGTATACCTTTTTGTACCCATACAAGTTTTCCCTTGTGTACAAGAGCTAAACCATCTG
The DNA here is from genome assembly GCF_014635025.1 of Fictibacillus barbaricus. GTDB lineage: Bacteria > Bacillota > Bacilli > Bacillales > Fictibacillaceae > Fictibacillus > Fictibacillus barbaricus. The sequence continues at coordinate 594,297 of NZ_BMCE01000002.1, forward strand.
GCGGCATCCTAACTGTATTACTATTTTATGTAACTAGAGTAACACAACAATCCTTTTCACGTAAAATAGTTTACACCAGCCGATAAAGACAGTCAATCTATAGGATTAATATAGTAGAAACAACTTAACGATTTATCACAATTTAAACTATGAACTGTAAAATATAGAACTGTTTCATATCCAAAACCCATCTGTATTAGTCATTATTCTACCATCACATTTCAACTATTTACTTTTGTTTTAACTGAAATAAACAATAAAATTCATATTCCCGTTCTTTTTTATTAAAAATCCTCTATGTTATGATAAGAGGAGATTAAGATTTAGTTAAAAGTTTATAAGCACGGAGGTTTTGCTTGTGTTAACCATGAAAGATATCGTACGAGAAGGACACCCTGTTTTAAGACAAAAAGCTGTCGTGGTAACATCTCCTTTTTCTGAAGAAGATGTAAAGATTGCTGAACAACTACTGGAGTTTGTGAAAAACAGTCAAGATCCTGAGATTGCTGCCAAATATAATCTGAGACCTGGAATTGGATTAGCAGCACCACAAATAGGCGTTTCAAAACGGATATTTGCATTCCATGTAACAGATGAGAGCGGTAACCTTTACAGTTATGCTTTATTAAACCCTAAAATTATCAGTCACTCCGTTCAGATGACTTATTTAGATGGAGGAGAAGGCTGCTTATCTGTCGACAGAGACGTACCTGGTTTTGTACCACGTTATGCAAAAATAACAGCAAAAGGTTTTACACCTGACGGTTCGGAAGTAGAACTTAAATTAAAAGGTCTTCCAGGGATTTGTTTTCAGCATGAATTAGATCATTTAGACGGCATCATGTTTTATGACCGAATCAATGAAAAACAGCCTTTTGAACCGCCTGCAAACTCTGCTGTTCTTCGTTAAAAAGAAAAAATGACTCAAGGGATGCAATGAACATCCTTTTGAGTCATTTTTTCTTATTAAAGCTCACTTATTAAAGAAATTATTATTAACTTAGTGTTTATGCCGTTCGGTCTTGTTTTATTTTTAAGGCATTTGTCCGTTTTTTCTTACTTGTTAAATAAACGCCAGCAAAAATGAATAAAAGACCTAAATATGCAATCGGTGGAACTTTTTCATTTAATAACACACTTCCCCAAAATACAGCAGATACGGGTACAAGATATGTTACGAGTGTAGCAAACTCCGCTGAACCCGCTGAAATCATATAATAATACAAAAGATAAGCTAGACCTGAACCAAAAATACCAAGGCCAATTAAAGAGAGGATTATGTTTTGACCAAGAACACTCTCTGGCATACTCCACCCTCCCGTAAACAACATCATTATCCCGCTAAACATTGAACCTGCTAAAAGTGTCGTAGAAGCTGTAATCCAAACAGTGGTATTCTGCAGATGTTTTTTTGCGTACTGTGAACTGTACCCATAACAGCATGTGGCTGTCAGCATTAATACAAAACCTAATAGGAGTTGATTCTGTGTAAGTCCTGGTGCGTCAATATCCATCAGCAAAAGAATACCGATAAAACCAATGATAACTCCGATCCACTGCTTCCATTCCATTTTAACAGAGAAAAAGAATACACCCATCATAGATGTCCAAATCGGTGTTGTTGCATTAAGGATAGCTGTATAACCGCTGTCTAAAAATGTTTCACTCCAAGCGATAAGTCCCCACGGTATCCCCGCATTTAAAAAACCTACTATTGCTAACTGTTTAACGGGAAGCGATCTCCAACTCACTGTTTGCCTGCTTAATAGAAATAGTGGAATAATCGTTATAATTCCAAGCAAACAACGGATGAACACGATTTGCCACGGATCAAAAACACCTAGTAATACCTTTATAAACAAAAAAGACATTCCCCAGATCAGACTCAAAACAAATAGTGCTGAATAAAGTTTCATAAATGTTCCCCCTTACAAGATAAGTCCGGCATCCAAAAATGTCACAAATTCCCTCTAAAAATTCGGTTTCAGATTACACATACTATGTAATAAAAAATGAAACGGAGGGTAATAAATGAAGATGAGAATGCGCTTATTAAAGAAATTAAGGAAATGGGTAAAGCAGCAGAATAATAACGGCAAACTGATTCTTAACTAAGTAATCATTTAAGACTACAGTCATTATAAGGGATTTTCCCTTACCTATAACAGTTATTATTTTTCTATTTTCATCGGTCTTAGCACGATCCGTAATGAAAAAACATGAAAAACATGTCACTTTACTTTATAATAGGACAAAGAAACTCAAAAACTACAGACCGGTAAGGAGACATGAAACATGATTTTTAAAGTATTTTTTCAAACTAGCTTAACTGAGGTTCCTGTGCGCGAACATACTCAAACAGTTTATGTGGAAGCGGAAACAATTAATGACGTGCGTAAAAAACTTGCTGACCGCAAGTACAACATTGAGTACATACAAGAAATTAACGGTAAATTTCTTGAGTACGAAAAAGAAACGAATTCATTGGAATTGGAGAATGTATAATTTATGAAATTTGTAAAAAACCATCAAGCCGCCGTATTTGCACTTGGCGGTTTAGGAGAAATCGGTAAAAATACGTATGCCGTTCAATTTCAAGATGAGATCATCTTAATAGACGCAGGAATCAAATTTCCAGAAGACGAGCTTTTGGGCATTGATTATGTAATACCTGACTATACGTACCTTGTTAAAAATGAAGATAAAATTAAAGGTCTATTCATCACACATGGTCACGAAGATCATATCGGCGGTATCCCTTATCTATTAAGACAAGTTAATATTCCGATCTATGGAGGTAAACTTGCACTTGCACTTATCAAGAACAAACTCGAAGAACATGGTTTACTTCGCCGAGCACAATTGTACGAAATTACTGAAGATGATGTGATCAAATTCAGAAAAACATCAGTGAGCTTCTTCAGGACGACACACAGCATTCCTGACGCATATGGACTTGTCGTAAAAACACCTCCTGGCAACATCGTTCATACAGGTGATTTTAAGTTTGACTTTACGCCTGTTGGTGAACCAGCAAACTTAACAAAAATGGCTGAGATCGGAAAAGAAGGCGTACTCTGCTTGCTTTCTGATTCCACAAACAGTGAAGTTCCTGGCTTTACATTATCAGAAAGACGTGTTGGCGAAAGCATACAGGATATCTTTAGAAAGATGGAAGGAAGAGTGATATTTGCTACCTTCGCATCAAATATTCATAGATTGCAGCAAGTTGTTGAAGCATCTGTTGCAAACAACCGTAAGATCGCAGTATTCGGCCGCAGTATGGATTCAGCCATTACAGTTGGACAAGAACTTGGATTTATTAAAGCACCTAAAAATACATTTGTAGATGCGAACCAGATCAACCGTCTGCCTGATAACCAAGTAACTATCCTCTGTACCGGGAGCCAAGGTGAACCAATGGCCGCCCTGTCGAGAATCGCAAATGGCACGCACAGACAAATTCAAATCATTCCTGGAGATACAGTCGTATTTTCTTCCTCACCTATCCCAGGAAATGCACTAAGTGTAAGTAAGACAATCAACCAATTATATCGTGCAGGTGCCGAAGTTATTCATGGCTCACTTAATGATATCCATACTTCTGGACATGGTGGCCAGCAAGAGCAAAAACTGATGCTTCGTTTAATGAAGCCTAAATTCTTCATGCCAATCCATGGTGAGTACAGAATGCTGAAGATGCATACTAAACTTGCTTCTGACTGTGATGTTCCTGCTCAAAACTCATTTGTTATGGATAATGGTGAAGTATTGGCCCTTTCACAAAACGAGGCGATGATCGCTGGGAAAATTCCTTCTGGCTCTGTCTATGTAGATGGCAGCGGGATTGGAGATATCGGAAACATCGTCCTTCGTGACCGTAAAATCCTTTCTGAAGAAGGACTAGTTGTTGTCGTAGTGAGCATGGACATGAAAGAGTTTAAAATTGAAGCCGGCCCAGATATCATTTCACGTGGTTTTGTTTACATGCGTGAATCCGGCGATTTAATCCATGATGCCCAAAGCTTATTATCTAAGCATCTTGAGACAATTATGAATGAAAAGAGAACGACTCAATGGTCCGAAATTAAAAATGAAATTACAGACACATTGGCACCCTTCCTTTATGAGAAAACGAAAAGGCGTCCTATGATCCTTCCGATCATCATGGAAATTTAATAACTATAACAAAAACCGTTCCCTTTTCAGGGTAACGGTTTTTTTATTCTTCATTTGCCATTTGTTTTTCCAGGCGATTGATATCCTTGTCTCCGCCGATTACAATTAAAACATCTCCCTGGCGGATCGACTGGTCAGCCTGTGGTGATACAAAGATTTCTCTGCCTCTTTTCACAGCTACCACGTTACAGCCGAACCTCGCTCGGATATCAAGTTGAATCAATGATTTCCCATCCATCTTTTGCGTGGCAACCAGTTCAACGATACTATGTTCATCCGACAACTCCAAATAATCCAAAACATTGTTTGAAACGATTTGGTGAGCTATCCGCACACCCATATCGCGCTCCGGATGAATGATCTTATCTGCTCCGATCTTTTTCAGCACTTTTTCATGATAGTCGTTTTGGGCTTTTACTGTTATTTTTTCAACGCCCATTTCTTTCAAAATCAGTGTTGTAAGTATGCTGGACTGAAGGTTATCTCCAATTGCCACTACAACATGTTGAAAATTTCGGATACCCAGACTCTTTAATACACCTTCGTCCGTTGAATCAGCTATGACCGCATGTGTCACTATATTAGAAAATTCGTTTACTCTATCTTCATCTATATCAATAGCTAAGACTTCCATTCCTTGATCTGATAAAGCTTTGCACATACTTCCGCCAAAGCGCCCTAGACCGATAACAGCAAATTGCTTCTTCAACCTCTTCACTCCAATCCCTTACGTTATAGCCTTATTTTACCACAAAATTGAATTCTTCTAATCTAATCATGAAGCATAATATGTATAAAAATTTGAAAAGTTTTTATTATTGCAAAAATAACCCAAGAGCATAGTCTTGGGTTATTGCATTAAAACTACTATTAAAATTATAGAGTCTTTTGTCCAGGCTTCCAGTTAGCTGGGCAAAGTCCGCCAGTTTGAAGAGCTTGAAGTACGCGTAATGTTTCTTCAACATCACGGCCGATGTTGTTATGGTTAACTACAGAATACATTAATTCTCCTTCTGGAGAAATAATGAACAATCCACGAAGAGCAATACCTTCTTCTTCGATTAGAACACCGTAGTCACGTGCAACAACGTGGTTTGTGTCAGCTGCTAATGCATAGTTTAACTCTCCAAGACCATTCATGTCACGTGGAGTGTTGATCCAAGCTTTGTGTGTGTGAATTGTATCAGTTGATACACCGATTACTTCTGCATCTAAGTCTTCAAACTCGTCATAGCGGTCGCTTAGAGAAGTAATTTCAGTTGGACATACGAATGTGAAATCCATTGGATAGAAGAAAAGTACTGTCCACTTATCGTTCTTCATGTTTTCTTCAAGGCTTACTTTTCCAAATTCTTTATTTGGTAATACTGCATCCATTTCAAATCGAGGTGCTTGTTTTGCTACCATACGTTCTGCCATAGGTAAAATTCCCTCCAAAAAACAATTTTATTTACATGGGTAATTATAGTACAATCCTTATTTTGAGTCAATATTAAATAATAATTAATTTAAATAAGGATTTTCGCTACCACGTTTTAATTTCTCCTTAATGATAGCAATTTAAACCCAAAAAGTGAAATAATCCGCTCATTTTTGACAAGTTTCATTCTCAATGCACTTGTTTAAATTGAGGATTGCTCGGGAAATCATATCTAAAAGGAGGGATTCAAAATGCTATATGAATCATTAAAAGAACTGCCTGAGGGAGTTAGAGATCACCTCCCACACCACGGACAAGAAATTTATAAAGAGGCCTTTAATTCTGCAATTAAAGAGTACAAAGAGGAAGAGACTGCACATAAAGTGGCTTGGAGTGCTGTAAAACACAAATATGAAAAAACAGAAGACGGAAAATGGAAAAGCAAAGACTCCTGATTATTCAGGAGTCTTATTCATTGGTTCGGAACTAGTTTCCTCATTATGTTTTTCAATTACAATTTTTTTTATTTGTCGACCATCCAGCTCTAAGATCGTAAAACGATAACTCTCATAATTAAATGAGTGATCCTTTTCAAGATCAATGGACCTTGTTAAGACCCATCCTCCAATCGTATCTATTTCAGAGTTATCAATATCAAGTGCGAACAATTCATTGATTTGAGAAATCAAAACCTTACCATCAACCACCGTCTTATCACTGGAAATTTGCTGGATCTCTGGTTCTTCATCAACGTCAAATTCATCTCTAATTTCCCCTACAATTTCTTCTAAGATATCCTCAACTGTTACGATTCCAGCAGTGCCGCCATACTCATCCACTAAAACGGCCATATGGGTTTGATCTTTTTGCATTTTTACCAGCAGTTTTTGAATGGGAATCGTTTCATGAACTGTTATGATTGGACGAATGTATTCTTCTAAATTAAAATCTTGTCTGCTGAAATGTTCATTAAAGAACTCTTTAATGTTCACCAGTCCCACAATATGATCTTTATCGTCATTCCCTACTGGATATCGTGTAAACTTTTCTTCCCGCATGATGGCCATATTTTCTTCAGACGTGTTTTCTAAGAATAAACAAACCATCTCCGTTCTTGGAATCATGATTTCTTTCGCTATCCGATCGTCAAATTCAAAGATTCGATTCACATAACGGTACTCTGATTGATTGATCTCTCCACCCTGTAAACTTTCTGAAAGGATCAGCCGTAACTCTTCCTCTGTATGTACCACTTCATGCTCGCTTGCAGGACTGATTCCAAAGATTCTTGTTAATAGATTAGCCGATCCATTTAATAAAAAGATAAAGGGATACATCACTCTATAAAATCCGATGATGGGTTTTGCCGTCGCCAGAGAGATGGCCTCTGCTTTTTGAATCGCAACTGTTTTTGGCGCCAGTTCTCCTAACACGACATGAAGGAATGTAATCAGAATAAAAGCGATCGAAAAAGATAAAGTATGTGTCAGACCTTCGTTTAGACCGGCTCGCTCAAAAAGCGGCTTCAAAAAGATTTCAACGGTTGGTTCACCTAGCCATCCGAGTCCTAGCGCGGTTATTGTTATCCCTAATTGGCAGGCGGAAAGATAACCATCTAGATTTCCTATTACCTTCTGGGCAGCAATGGCCTTACTATTTCCTTCTGATGCTAGATGATCGATTCTTGTTTTACGCACTTTAACAATTGCAAATTCAGCTAAAACGAAAAAGGCGGTTAGAACAATAAGTATGATAATCATAAGGACATTAAATATTGGCATAATAACCTCCCCATCAGCATTTTTAATGATTGGTCAACTAATTCCCTGTTAAAACATGGGTTAAACAGAAATAAAGGGGCAGCATGGCTGTCCCCAGGAGTGCTATGATTGTAATTTGCTCTCAACAGCCTGACAAACTTCCTCTGCTGACATACCATGAGCGTTCAATACAGAACCTTGAATTACTGCATCTTGTATGCCCATAACGTTCTGATCTTGCCCAGTAATTACACAGCAATCACAGCCATTTGCGTCTTGTTCTTGACGAAGTTCTACTACTTCATGCCCTTTCGACCGCAAAGCATCCGAAACATTTGTTAATGATTGTTCTACACCAATTCTAGCCATATTCCCACCTCCTTACCTTTTTTTAATCTTTCCAACTCACAATGGGAATATGTAACGCAGGAAAAATGGCCTGAGTGAAAGTTGTTGCGGGGTAAAAAAGGTGAAGACCATAAATCTTCTTGAAGACTCATAGCTGTTCTCATTCTCTATATTTTTAAGCAAACAAAAAAACGGCTATCGCCGTTTTTTTTACTTATGTTTACCTTTGAAGGTCAAATATTGAATTAAGAGATCGACTGCGTATTGAATTGCTCCTTCTTGAGGCTTTAACTTGGAATGATGCAGACCAAATGCTGTATCAACTCCAAGCCAGAACATAAAGCCCGGTACTTTCTCTAGGAAGTAACCGTAGTCTTCACCTGTCATTGCCTCTTTGCATTCAATAACCTTCACTTTTGAATTTTGTTGAGCAAATTGAATAAATTCACGAGTTAACTCTGGTTCGTTATCCACTTGCCTATAATTAGAACCATAATCAATAACTGCATCACATTCAAAACTACTCGAAATACCCTCAATAAGCGATTCAATACGTTTTTTTACCTTTACCATAGCTTCGGGAGAGAGTGTTCTGATCGTTCCCTCAAGTCTGGCTCGTTCGGCGATAATATTTTGCTTCGTTCCGCCTGTTATCTTGCCTATGGTGATTACAGCAGAATCCAGAGGATCTATGTTCCGTGAAACGATGGTCTGCACCTGTGTTACGAGATGACTTGCTGCGACCACCATATCGTTACTAAGGTGGGGGTAAGCTGCATGACCGCCTTTTCCGATAAGATCAATAAACAGTTCTGATGTATTGGCAAACAAAAGGCCTTCTTTTACAGCAATCGTTCCTACTTCATACTCAGGTGCAATATGCAGGGCCGTTATCATGTCAGGTTTTAACTGTTGAAAAAGCTCACTTTCACGCATAGGCAGTGCTCCACCGGGTCCTTCTTCTGCTGGCTGAAAAATAAATAACAAGTTGTCATCTATAGGGTTCTCAACAAAATGAGATAAAAGGCCAATCGCGATGGTCATATGAAGATCATGACCACACGCATGCATCATTCCATCGTGCAATGATGAAAATTCATAACCTGTTTCCTCGGCGATCGGAAGCCCGTCCATATCCGTACGATACGCAATCGTTTTAGACGGATTCTTTCCGTTTACTTTAACAAAAATACCAGTCTCCCACGTATGAACCTCTAGATTCTTCTGATGAAGTGTGGAGATGAGATCAAGGATATACCTTTGAGTCTTAAATTCTAAAAAGCCAGGCTCCGGTATACGGTGCAGGTCTTTTCTAATCTCAAGTAATGATTTCATCTTTTCCACATCCCCTATTTGTTAATCGTTTAATTGACGAAGCTCTTGCCTGATCTCTGTTTTTGATTTTGTTTTTTCGTCGATCTTCTTTAGAACCCGTGCAGGTGTTCCACCGACAACTGTATATGGTTCTACATCTTCGATAACAATTGCACCTGCAGCAACTACAGCTCCCTTACCAACTGTAACTCCTTCTAAAACAACTGCATTCGCACCGATTACTACATCGTCTTCTACTACAACAGGCTTAGCAGATGGCGGCTCAATAACACCTGCAAGAACAGTACCTGCACCAATGTGACAGTTCTTTCCTACTGTTGCACGCCCACCTAATACAACGTTCATATCGATCATCGTGCCTTCACCGATTACAGAACCAATGTTAATAGAAGCTCCCATCATGATAACAGCATTGTCACCAATCTCAACTTGGTCACGGATAATCGCGCCAGGCTCGATACGTGCTTTAATGTTTTTCATATCTAATAAAGGAATCGCCGAGTTGCGGCGGTCGTTTTCAATCACATAGTCTTCAATGTTGCTTTCGTTCGCTTGAAGTGCTGCTTCGATCTCTTTCCACTCACCAAACAATACTGCTGTATTGCCTGAAGGAAATACTTTTGTTTCTTTCCCGAAGTCAATGTTTTCAAGATTTCCTTTTACATAAACTTTTACAGGTGTAGATTTTGTGCTGTTTTGAATAAATGAAATAATTTCGTTTGCATCCATCATTTTCATGTTTGCTAGTTCCTCCTTAAAAGTCATTCTGTATTGTATTAAACCACTAAATATAGAAAGATTCAAACCTTATTCACCAGTGAATTTTCGAATTAAATCCATAAAAACATTCACTTGTTTAAGTTCAGATCCTGTTCCATGATGAATCAGCCAAGTATCACGCTTAATGGCGTTGCCTTTCTTATCGGTAAGCGGAATTTTAAATACGTCATCCTCTGGTCTAAGACTGATTGAAGGAAGTATCGCATAGCCGATTCCGTTAAGCGCCATCTGCTTGCACGTTTCAATCTGGTCGACCACTATTGTTTTTTGCGGTGTTGTTTTGAAATGAGTATGCCACCAATCCTGAATCTCTTGGTAATAGGTTGAATGGCTTTTAAATTGGATAAAAGGTTTTGAAGTCTCTGGCAGTTCTTCAATTGAAGAAATCGTTGTATCCACTAAGAATAAGTGATCAGATAGGATATGCTCCTTGCTGCCACGCCACTCTGGATTTCCTCTTACAATACCTAGATGAATCCTGTCTTCATACAGATGTTTTATAATTTCCGAACTCCACCCCGTAATTAAAGAGACATTTACATGGGGATACAATCTCACATATTCTTTCAAAACATGCGGAAGCCAGTATTGCCCAATTATTGACGCAACTGCCAGTTTCAACGTACCGTGAACATGCTCTGAAAGTGATTGAAGTTCTTCTTTAACTGCTTCTTCTTTTTGCAATACATCCGATACAAAAGAAATTATTTTTTCCCCGGCTGGCGTTAATCTTAATCCTCTTTGTGAACGGATAAAAATATTGGTTCCCCAATTATTCTCGATCGATTGCAGGCGCTGGCTGAGAGCAGGCTGGGAAACATAAAGCCTTTCGGATGCTTTTCTCATGTTTAACTCTTCAGCAAGAACTTGAAGTATACGAAACTCTGATAATTGCATGATTAGCCCTTTCTTATCCTTGATAAGTTTTACTTATTAAATGATGTCCATTTTATGTAATTTATTTTAAGTATACCGTAACATAGGATAGATATGTAAAGAGAAATGAAAGGAAGTGAACGGCTATGTATATTCTCATTGTGGTAGGTTTTGTTGCTACTTTTATCGGTACCCTTTCTGGAAGCGGAGGTATGATCAACTTTCCAATCATGCTCTTGTTAGGTGTTCCGGTACATTCAGCCATTGCATCCAACAAATTTGCTAACATGTTTAGTTCTTTTTCAAGCTTTTTTGTACTTTTACGAAAAAATGATACAAAACTTACACCTTATTTTATGTCAGGAGCTATAAGTCTAACCGGCGGCATATGCGGGGGATTGATAGCTTCATCGATCTCCAGAGAAAACTTAACTGTAATTGCGCTTATCCTTCTGACGGGTGCTTTATTTTTGACTTTTGTAAAAACAAAAAAAGAGGCTGACCCTGAAAACGAAATACAACAACTGCCTCCTGCCAAATACCCTTACCTTTTTGGTATAGGCGCATATGATGGCATGTTCGGTCCAGGGCAAGGAACTCTGCAGATGCAGCTTTTCTTAAGAAGCGGTTTTACTTATTTACGAACAGTTTCGTTTACAAGGTTCAACACGTTCTTAAGCTGTACAGGCGCAGTATTTACTTATTTATGGGCCGGCCATTATATGTGGGATGTTGCTATACCACTTACGATTGGAAGTATTTGCGGAGCACAAGCAGCGATCAAACTTGCACCAAAGCTAAAAACTAAACAAGTTACAATCCTGATGAGGACTGTAACTGTTCTGCTTATTATGCAATTAATTATACAATGGGGGTAATCCATATGAACATTATTGGCATTCATCACGTACAACTATGTATTCCGCACGATAAAGAGAAAGAAGCAAGGATCTTTTATCGAGACGTTCTTCAGCTTAAAGAAATTCCAAAGCCTGATTCACTCAGTAAAAATGGCGGTATGTGGTTTCAAGCAGGCAATCAAGAATTGCACATAGGGATTGATAGCCAGATATTAAAAGGAAAACATCATCCCGCTTTCTTAGTGGAAGGACTACAAGATCTTCATAACCATCTGGCTGAACAAGAAATAACTATTCAGCAAGAAATACCGATTCCGGGCTTTAACCGATTCTCCATTCGCGATCCATTCGGCAACCGAATCGAGTTTATCGAACGGGAATTACTTTAACGTGTCTTCCTTGTCCTTCCCATCTTCTGGTTCAACGTGCACTTGAATACTTTCAACATTGTAAGCTTCTTTAATGGTATCTTCTATTTTTTCAGTGATCTCATGACTTTCAACTACATTTAAAGAAGGATCTACCTTAATCGTAACATCAATGATTGCTCGATTACCGTGTTTTCTTGCTTTAAGATCTCCAACGTTTTCAACACCTTCAACATCGAGAATCTTGTGCTCCATTTCTTTTCCTTCTTCATAATCAAAACCATCGGATAAGTTGTGAGAAGTTTCGGTGAAAATCTCCCAACCGGTCTTGATGATGATCAGGCCGACCAAAACAGCCGCAGCAGGATCAAGCCATGGTAAACCTACCTGCGCGCCAAAAATCCCTACTGCTGCTCCAATACTTACAAAAGCATCCGATCGATTATCAAGCGCTGCTGCTTTTAGTCCTTGACTATCTGTTTCTTTGGCAACCTTTATATTATAGAAATATACGATAAGCATAACCGCGGCACCAAACAAGGCTATTATGGCAGCTGTTAACGAAGGTTCTGTTCCTACTCCGTTAACCATTTTTTTAATAGAAGAAATTAATACTTCGATTCCAATTACAACCATGATGAAGGATGCTACCATGGATGCGATTGTTTCTGCTCTTAGATGACCATACGGATGATCCTCGTCTGCTGGTTTACGGGAAATTTTTAAACCGATAAGTACTGCTATTGACGCAATGATGTCAGTTGCATTGTTCAATCCGTCTGCGACTAAAGCATCAGAATTATATATAAATCCTGATACAAGCTTGACGATAGAAAGAAAAATATAAGCTCCTAAACTAAAATAAACACCGCGTTCCACTCTTTTTTGCTGATCAGATTGCATTCTCTATTCTCCTTCATTCAATAATACCTTTTACATCATAAAGAATGGTTTCCGGGTGGGTCTAGAGCAATCTTTTTCCCTATAGGAAACATTAATGTTCATAGATCATTTTTTTTGTCATTCCGCCATCAATTGTAATGTTTTCTCCAGTGATAAAATTATTATCACTTTGAGCAAGGAATAAACAAGCTCTTGAAATATCTGCAGGCATTCCTACTCTTTTTGAGAGATGCTGTTCATGGTCAATTTCTCTTAATTCTGTGTATTCCCCCGTATGTATCCATCCTGGACTAATGGAATTGACCGTAATAAAGTCATCAGTGAAGGAGGCTGCAAGTGCATGTGTTAATGCTACTATCCCGCCCTTTGTAGCGGCGTATGCTTCAGAATGAGGCTCAGACATAAAGGCTCTCGTTGATGCCATGTTAATAATCGATCCGCCGCCAGATCGTGACATGTACTTCGCTGTTTCCCTAGAAAATAAGAAAACACTTCTTAGGTTGGTCTGTATGATTTCATCCCATTCGTCTACTGATAATTCATATGGAGATTTCCATTTAGAAATGCCAGCATTATTAATGAGACAATTGATTTCCCCCAATCTATCATGTGTTTCTGAAACAGCTTTTATTATTTCTTGTGGATCTTTTACGTCACAAGTAATAGCGGTAGATTGCGGCTGAATCTCTTTAACCTCCGCTAAAGTACTTTCTAATTCATTTGCGTTAAAATCGATTAAGGATGGAATCCATCCAGCCCTGGCAAAGTCGAGAGCAATTTGTTTGCCGATTCCCTTTGCTGCTCCTGTAACAATGACGACCTTCAATTCTTTACTCAACACATATTACCTCCATATATTTTATGTATTATCCTATTCATTCCCCTTCTTTGTTCATTATCAACAAGACGTGTAAAAGAAACAAAAAAAAAGAAAACTGCCGACAAAGTCGACAGCTTACAAATTATTTCTTTCGCCAAGGACCACAAGGCGGGCATGGTGGCGGACAAGGACAAGGCGGCTGGATGATCGGCTGAACTGTTCCGCAAAGGTTTTGCTGTGTTGCCTGGTTCACCACGTTCGTATTTTGCGGGAAGTAATGTACATATTTATAGTTCGTCTGATTTACTTGAGTAGTTTGTGTTGGATGAATCATTGGAACATATACATCTTGCTGGTTATATTGAACCTGTTGATTAGTAGGGCTATATTGGGCAGGCAAAACTTGCGGAGGATAGTATTGAGATGGCGAGACTGGAGGATAACCACAACCACCCATTTGAGGCAATTGACCCATCGCTCCCAACGTAGGGCCCATTTGAGGCATTTGCGCCATTGCTCCCGCTGCAGCAGCCGGCATACCCATACCTTTCTTAGCAAAGATCCCAGGGCGTTTAAAGATAGACAAAAAAATGTTCTCCTTTCAAAAAACATAAATCATATTTCTCTTTATTTTATGTAGGACCCCTTAAAAAGTTCGTCCAAATATTCCACTTGAAAGAAGGAATTTAAATATTGCAGAAGAACTTATGAAACTAAGTTGTTATAAAAAGAGAGGGAGAGATGACTTGAAGTTCTTAATATCTTTTTCAAACAAATTAATGCAAAAGTATATGCCTGATCCATTCTTATTGGTTATTCTGCTTACTTTTTTTGTCTGCGGACTTGCATTGATCACAACCAACAGCTCCCCTGTACAAATTATTGAATATTGGGGTACCGGCTTTTGGAGCTTATTGACGTTTTCGATGCAGATGGTCTTAATTTTAGTTACCGGACATGTTATGGCAAGCAGTCCATTATTTAAAAAACTCTTGGGCCGACTTGCAAAAATCCCACGAACACCTGGCCAAGCCATCATCTTAGTAACGGTTGTAGCTTTAATCGCTTGCTGGATAAATTGGGGGTTTGGACTTATAATCGGAGCATTATTTGCTAAAGAAATCGCATCAAAAGTAGACGGAGTTGACTATCGACTTTTGATTGCGAGTGCTTATAGCGGATTTATTATTTGGAGTGGAGGATTATCTGGCTCAGTTGCCTTAACAATCGCTACTCCTGGTCATTTTTCAGAGGAAATAATGGGAGTTGTACCTACCAGTGAAACCATCTTTTCACCATTTAACTTCGTTATCCTAGGAGGACTTTTTATATTAGTGCCTATTATTAATCGATTAATGGTGCCTCCAAAAGATAAAGCATTTGTAATTGATCCGGCTTTGTTAAAAGACAATGAATCTCTTGAGGCAGCAACAATCGAAGCAACTTCAGCGATCACACCGGCTGATCGGTTGGAAAACAGTCAGCTTCTATCCATACTTATAGGTTTATTAGGACTATCGTTCCTAGTCTATTACTTCGCAAAGAACGGTTTTGCTTTAAATCTTGATATCGTTAACTTTTTGTTTCTATTTATTGGTATTATTCTGCACAAGACACCAAAGCAATTTTTGAAAGCGGTTTCTGACTCTGTAAAAAATGCGAGTGGAATCATTATTCAGTTTCCGTTTTATGCTGGTTTGATGGGCATTGTTTCATCCTCAGGACTTGTAGGCGTTTTTTCAAATGCCATCATATCTTTTTCAAATGAACATACCTTTCATTTATTTACTTTATGGAGTGCAGGTCTAGTTAATTTCTTTGTTCCATCAGGCGGAGGTCAATGGGCTGTTCAAGGGCCTGTCATGTTGGAAACAGCTCAAAATCTAGGTGTCTCTTTATCTAAAACGGCAATGGCAGTTGCTTGGGGAGATGCATGGACGAACATGATCCAGCCATTTTATGCACTGCCTGCATTGGCCATCGCAGGCCTGAAAGCAAAAGATATTATGGGATACGGTCTAGTCATTATGATCATTACAGGCGTGTTTATCTCTGGCGTGTTTTTACTCCTATAGCTAAAAAGCCTCCTTAATAATTAAGGAGGCTTTACTGTTTGCTTATATGTATGGCGACCCGAGAGGGGTTCGATCCCCCGTCCTCTACCCGGTCAATCTTATAGTGAAAATCAATTTCTGATTAAAAACCGATAATTACCACTAGTAACAGTTATTTTTAGTAATTCTAAAAGTTTATTTTAATTTTCATATGTACGCCTCATTTTGTTAATTTTATAGTCTTCTAATTATTACTTGCTACTTACATCATAATCCTGCCATTACATAAAAAAAGGCACTTCTCCAACTTGAAGAAATGCACCCGATTGTAGAATAAGAAAAGTTTACATTTTTGTTGTTTTATTAAATAACAAAATATTACATTAGCATTATTTACAGACTTCAATTAAAATGGAGAAAATTCAGGAAAGTAGGGGTGATCAATTTGAATAACAAGATGAACCAGTTGTTTAAGGAACAAAGGAGTGTTCATGTGCTGTATTCATACAAGGTAATGAAGAATTACATTGAACAGGTTGTTAGTTTTATTCATGATGGAATTGTAGCAGGAGATTACGTAATTCTTATCGAAAATGAACCTTTTTACCGTATAATTCACAAAGAACTTAATCAAAGGTTAACGAAAGAACAAATGGAGTTCGTTCACCGTGTAAACAACTTCGATTTCTATTATTCAAGCGGCAGTTATCATCCTCCTGCAATCACTGATTATTTTAATAAAGTGGTACAGCCGTACGCGGAAAATAAAATTTCTTTCCGATCATGGGCACATGTGGAGTGGGCTACTATGGAAGATCCGCTGCATCTAATAGAAGATTTTGAGAGAATAGTAGACCAAGCTGTAAACCATCTGTCGTTTCCATTAATTTGTGCGTACGACGGGAACAGAATGCCAGACTACCTCATAACGATTTTGATGGAAACACATCCTTATGTTCTAATGGAAGATGATTTCATACCTTCCGAACAATACAAGCCCTCGACTGATCTTAAAAAAATAAAGAAAACACTCTTATAGTTTCTTCTAAACAGATTTTTGCACCGTTGTTGAATAACTCATTACAGGAATGCTGCCATTCCTCAATCTGCCTGTTTGTGGAATATTTGTTGCTTAATAAATAGCAACCTCTTATTCTATTCATCTAATTATTAAAGAAAAGTGAGTCCCTCACCCAAAAAACTTATTTCTGTTTTAGATGATGTGATAGAAGTGAAATAAATTCATTTTGAGCTTCCAAAGGAGTGAAATGACCTGCACCCTGTATGATCTTATAGGAAGCATGAGGCAATTCTTCATTTTTTAGTTTTAGTCCGAGTTCGGGATTTATGAAGGTATCGTACTCTCCAAAAATGATTGTTACCGGTATTGAAAGAAATTCAGCTAAACGTCCTCGATAAATCTCAAGCTTATCCATATCTCCTGAGCGGTAAAGCTCTAAAGTAATTTTATCCTTGGCAGGATCTGTGAACAATTCATAAAAATCCTCAACAATGGCATTAGAAACATTCGGGATAGATTTTTTTATAAAACCTTCAAATACTGGTTTGCTTCGCAGATAGGCAACCCATTTCTCCCCAATGCCAAGAGAACGAATAATTAATGCGTCTTTATGCCACACAAAATCAGGACTAAAAGTAGCGTTTGAAATGATTAAACTTCGCACACGCCCGGGATGTATACAAGCCCATCTAGTCCCGATAAGGGCTCCCCAATCATGGGTGACAAGATGAAATTGCTCAATGGAAAGTTCGTCTATAAAATCACTTAAAAACTCCATATAACGTTCCCAAGTAGACGGTTCATCGAATGCCTCACTTTGTCCAAAACCAGGAAGGTCTGGAGCGATAGCTCTATATCCAGCCTCTTTAAGTGCCATAACTGCTTCTTCCCAAAGCAATGAAGATTCAGGAAATCCATGTAAAAATAGTACTGCTGGAGCTTCACTCTCGCCACAATCCAGATAGAACGTTTCTTTACCTCTAACTAAAACAGTTTTCTTTTGCATCATGAACAACTCCCATTCTTTTTAATACCGACCGGTCTGTTTTAAAATTAACACAGTATTAAACTCTTCTGCAACCTATTTTTTTCTTAGTTAGAATTCTTGATAATTTTTTAAAAGTAGTATAATATTTTGATACCAATCGGTATCTTTTTAAGTGGAGGGTTTATAATGCGCAAGGGTCAATTAACGAAAGAACATATAATCCGCGAGTCGGCTGGTTTATTTAATACAAAGGGATATACAGGCGCTTCTCTTTCAGAAATAATAGATCGTTGCGGTATACGCAAAGGTGGAATTTACAATCACTTTGAAAACAAAGATGAAATTGCTCTTGCAGCTTTTGACTATTCTTTTTCGCAAATTCTTAGTTTCCTTTCCAAAACATTAGAAAATGCCCCCAACTCAAAAGAGAGACTCTTGGCCATCTGCAGAGTTTATATTGATATCATTGAAAACAACTCTATAGAAGGAGGATGTCCGATATTAAATACTGCTATCGAAAGCGACGATGGACACCCTCTGCTTAAAGAACGTGCTCAGAATGCTATGAAAATGTTTATTGATAGATTAACCATGATTATTGTCAAAGGTATTGAGAATAAAGAATTTAGAAATGATATAAACCCTGAAGAGGTGTGTACCTATATAATTGCTGTGGTGGAAGGTGGCGTGATGCTAAGCAAATTATTTGATGATAGTAAATACCTACGACATTGTACAAATAATGTGGTTCAGTATATTGAGGTTCAGATGCTGAACAATAATATATAATTTTAATCCATGAAAAACCAGAGGCTCTTTGTTTTATTACGTTTTAACATGATACTCTCTTACTCCTCTTGTTTTTAATTCTCTTAAATATAGTCTCCCATATGCATGGATCTTCCGAAGATGCCGCGTTTATTGAATAAAAAAGAGAGCTGCTATCAGCCCCTTGGATCTTCAACTAACGCACCTGTTTGTTGAATATGACGAATTATTTTTTCTGTAATACCAAGAATATGCCCATTCCAACAACAGCAATTAATAAAATAAAAGCAAATGCAGGCATTCCCAGATCATTACCCCAAGCCAATGTTCCTTGTTTAGTTGTTATATAAGCCGCAGATGCTTTAAGGGAATCGGCTAATTGTGCTACTGTGTAAACCATTATCCCAGTTAACACTGCTTGAGCAATAAGAAAATACCTTAATACTTCTTTCATATTCTAACCCCTTAAAAATTTGGTTTTCTTCTATTTATTGTTTATCTAACCTGCCCTTTACTTCCACAAAAAAGAGCACTTCTCCTTCTTGAAGAAATGCACCCGTTGCCTTAGTAGTATATGGCTTAAGTAAACTCGAAAAACACTTTGATTAAATCAAAGTGTTTTTGAGGATTTTTCTTTTTTCTTTATTGTACTTGATTGTCTGACTGTTGTTGATTCTGTCCCTGATTTCCTGTTCCCATCCCTAACATATTAGATGCGATCGGAAGCATATTCTTCATGTTTCCACCGTTTTTGCTCATCATTTGATAAGTTGCAATTCCTACTCCAACTGAGGCAATTACCGGTAAGATTTTATCCATGGTTGTTCTCATTTTTATCACCCAAGTTTATTTATTGTTCACTAATTTTGGAACACTGTTAGTTTGGCTAAAACATTTAAGAATATAAAAGGGAATTAGTACTATTTAACCTTAAATTACTTCTTAAAAGACACGTTATTAACAAATACTAAACCCTTTTTCCAAAAATATTTCACGATATAAAAAAGATTTCAGCTTAGTTCATTTCAATCTTGGGAACTTTTATCCGATCATGAAGGGACATCTCTTCGTTATAAGAAATATATTCCGAAACAATACCTACTTCATCAAAAACTTGACACATGAGTATATAGTTATTATCTTTTCCTTTTGTTTCAAGACTAAAAGAAAATCTTCCGATTCGTAGCTTGTAAAAATGAAAAGTTAAACCAAGCCATTCCTCTCGTTTTATTTCTGTATCCGGATGGAACATAATAATACTCGCTAGGTCACTAACTGATAAAGAAGGATGAGTTTTAAGTTTTTCGACTACCCCTTTCATGCCTTTCGGAATTTGCTTTCCTATTGTTTGTGCCCATTCAATTACTGGTCTAACCCATTCTTTCATTTCGTCTACCTCCTTTATCATTTTATTTATTTTATTTTTTGATTGGTAGTATAGAAAAAACGTGTTAAATATTCTCAGATTAAAAAAGGGCTTTTAGGTCATACGGGGGATTTAGCATGAATACGAACATATTTTTTTCCTCATATTAACTTAAAACAAGTCGAACAAAATTTATACTCTGGACTTGGAAATCCAGAAACCTCAAACCTTCAAAGCTTTGTATGTATCCAGATATTAAGGGCATAGTAATTGAAGACGTTAAGTCATAAATAAATTTAAGAAAGGATAATTTTCATGCATAAAAAATTGCTTCTCAAGTTAACAACGATATTTTTATCTTCTATGATAATAGTTGGTTGTAACTTTGACCAAAATGGTCCCGAAGATCAAAACCAAATGAATGAAGATATTGAGGAAACCAATTTTCCCAATGATGGTAGGGATAACGACAATCTACCTGGCGTAGATGAAAATGATAACATGTTAAGAGATGATGAAAAGGATAGAGACCCAGATCAAGAAGATCCGATTGAAGATCCAAGAGATATGGGTGATGAAGATAGAAGAGACGAATAATTAAGCGAAACGTTCCCCAATAGGTTTCTGACTCTTTGTTAACTAAATATAGGAGTTTTATTAATAAAACCTGAAAATCAGAAATGATCTTCAGGTTTTTTATGGTTTTTTGACCCAACAAATGCCCTTTCCTCAACAAATGCACTTGTTAAAGGTGGTATATTAAGAACAATAAAACCTCAAAATATGCCTTTAAAACAAATTTGAGGAAGGTGACTTTAAATGCCCTCTATTTTTTTGTGATCTATAACATAAAATGTGTATTTCCTCCTCTAATGAAAGACACCCGCGTATTGAACATACTTTAAATGTATCCTTACGAAAGATTAACTGATTCAAAATGTTCTACTATTGGGAAAGGATCATAAAAATGATGGAGCTGTTCTTTCCACGCCTGGTATTCTATTGATTGTCTAAAACCTACTGTATGATCTTCTAAACTCTCCCATTTAACTAAAAGTAAATACTTCCCTTTTACCTCCATACATCGTTGTAATTCGTGTGATATGTAACCTTTCATTGATGAAATAATCTTAGAAGCATTATAAAAGGCTTTTTCATATTCCTCTTCCATTCCTTGTTTGACTTGCAGCATTACAGCTTCCAATATCATGTAATCACTCCTCAATTAATGTATAACCACAATAAGTTAGAAGGATCACATATTGCAAGTTTTATTTCACTAACTAGCCGCTTAATATAAAAAATGGACATTTCTGCTTAAGAAATGCACCCGTTTGTAGAACAAGCAATATCTTTACTAATGGGTATTAAAATAAAGATGGACCCCGGAACAATCAGTTCGAAAAATCTTTATATTGTAAATAGAATTCCTATATAGATAATATATTCTGGAACTTTTTCTTTTTTAATATTTTCTCCAAACCTCCACTGGAAGAGCTTTCTAAGAAAAACCAATCCGCTTAAAACATGTACACTATACCTGTGTTATCGTCCATACGTATTCAGCAAAAAACCATATAAATATGGAGAATAAAATATATTTTAAAAATAAAGGATGGATTTTTTTGTTTCAGCGTAAAAGAGCATACTTAGTACCCGGGGGGACCATAAAACAATATGTAGGCCAATATATTACAACAGCTATTACAGGTTATGGTCAGGTTGTTGCACAAGTTGTTAAGTTTGATGATTACACTAAGATGGCAACACTGAATGTTTTTACACCAAGCGGGGTAAGAGCATTACAAGTTCATGAAACTGACATGTACGGAATTGCTCCATATCAGGGACCAATTCCTCCTGTTTTCGGATCTGGCATGGGTGGTCAGCAAATGGGTATGGGTCAAATGGGTCAAGGTATGGGGCAAATGGGTCAAGGCGGACAACAAGGCGGGCCATGGGGCGGTCAATGGTTTCCTCCAGATGGAGGATGGGGCGGCGGCGGCTGGGGTCCTTGGGGCCAATAATCGAGATAGATATAAAGTGACTAAACAAGCTAGGATCACTTTTTTATAATGATATAATCTCAAAGGAAAAATGCTGCATGAATCAACTCTTTTAATGAACTCCATTCTCAGAATCCCAGTTGACTTGTGTTTTATTCACTTTTCCAAATAAGAACTAAAAGGCGACCTTGAGAAGGTCTTGAAGATCCTTATGAGGTCGCCAAAATTTAGATTTTTGTGTTTTTCTTTTTCGCACGATTAGCTAGATCGGATACAGGTTCCTTGCTGAATTCAACATCAGGACTCATTCCCTGTGGATTTACACTCGATGCCTTTCGACCCTTTCCTGTGCTCTTTTTTGCCATATTTTTCACCCCCTGTATCTATAGGATTTGCCATAGGATAAATTTATATTTTACATAATTCTGTCTGCATACATTTGAAAATATTGGATCCTATATCACCCTTAAAACTTTTTATTCCAAAAAGGCACATTTCTTATTACAAAAATGCACCCGATTGTTAGACAACGATAAACTTACTTTAAAATGATATTATCACCGATATTTATATCACCAAGACCTTCAACCTTTGCCCATACACCAAAAGTTGATTTATGATTATTTACCAAATATCGGAGTAACCGAGTATCATGTGTTAGTTCTTCTTGAGGAATGTTCACCATTATACATCGCTGTAGTGGAGCAACAACTCTTAGGGTAACTGACGAACCGACTAGGATTAGTTGATCCAGCCAATTATCTTCAAAGTATTCCGTTGATTCTGTTTCGACCAATAAATTTGCTCTGAAACGTCGATGGTCAATTGCTTCGCCTAGATCCTGACTCACCTTGCGTAACGCAGAAGTAGTAATAATACTTATTGGACCCTCATCAAAATGTGATATTGACTCTTCTCGTGCCAAAATTACTTTATATCCGAGCCACTCAGACAACTTCTCATTAATGGTATTATCATCACTTCGAAAGTCTTTTCCATCAGGCATTGTTATAATTGGAGTATTATCCTCATATCTTGCTTTATAATTAAATAAACCATCCATTTGTTGAAAACGACGTGTTGTCTTACCGCTACCAATCTTTCCATCCATGTTCTTTATTGCCCACAGACGATCTCCAATGAGTCCTCTTTTATCAATTGAAACGGATTGTAATGTCTCTCCTAAAATTGATTTGACTGGAAATCGTCGAATTTCTTTCACTTTACCTATGTTCATTGTTACCCTCCAAAGTTTTTACCCCCCTTTTATAACTTATCCCCTTTCACTTCAATAAAAAAATACATTTCTCCTTCTTGAAGAAATGCACCCTAATATGGAAGATCGTTATTAAAGTAAAGCCCACTTTAGTTCAATAAGAAATTACTTTTATTTGCATTTTTGTAGATTTCTCTTCATAAGAGATGCAACTTGTAAAAAAGTTATATGAATGTTTTGGTCATTATAAAGTCCATTTGTTCTTCATCACCCATATAAAAAGAGTGGGCCCCAGTTTGAACAAACCCCATTTTCTTATAAAAAGCAATAGCATTTTCATTTTTTTCCCATACGCCTAGCCAGATTTTCTTTTTATTACGTTCCATCGCAATTTCCATAGCCTTATTTAGCAGATATTTACCAAGCCCATGATTTTGAAATTTGTTCTTTATATAAACCCTCTCGATTTCAAGTGATTCATCACCCATTTCTTCAGACTGAGCATCATTGGTATTTACTTTTAAATATCCAGCGACTTCATTATTAAAATAAACAAAAAAGAATTGCGAAGAAATATTGGATAATTCTTTTTCTAATTGATTTAAGTTAAATGCCCTTTCCAAATAGGCATTCATATTTTCAAGTGAATTCTGATGCTTAAATGTCTCATTAAATGTTTCATAACTAATTTCTTGAAGTTTGCGAGAATCTTCAAGTGTACACTTTTTTATGTTTATAGTCATTTAAATATGTCGCTCCTTTATATAATCAATAATTTCTCTTGTTTCCTTTTTTTACAAATTCCCAGTCTTTTTCTATATTTTTTCTTACTCTTTGAAGAAGATTGAAAATGGTTTCTACTTCTCTTTCGGAAAATCCCTCTAATGCAACGAAATTAGAATAATCATTTTCTCTTTTTATAAAAGGAAAAACATTTTTCCCTTTCTCTGTTGGAAAGAGTTTTTTTATTTTTTTGTTATGTTTATCTTCTTTCTTTTCAATAAAGCTATTAATTTCAAGTTTTTTTATAGCACGAGCTGTTGTTGTTCGATCTACTTTAATCATCTCAGCTAACTTTTCTTGAATGATTCCTGGGTTTTCACATATTCGCACAAGGTACAAATACTGCCCTTTTGTAAGGTCATATTCTTTAAATTCTATATTACTTATAGAATCTAATGCCCTTGCTATCATTCCAATTTCACGAAGAATTTCCTTCATAATTAGCTCCTTAGTACATATTTTTGTTGCGAGTACAATAAAAACGGCATATTTTTAATCTAACCTAATTTTGTTGCATTTGCAATAAAAATAATGATAAGGGGGCGAGATTTTATGTATTAGGAATTTTAATATTAACACTTGGTATTTCTTTAACTATTCAATCAGACCTTGGAACTTCACCTTTTGATGCACTTTTGGTAGGACTGTCCATAAATGTGGGGCTTACTGTAGGAAGTTGGGAAATCTTAATAGGTTTAATATTGATTTGTTGTAATTCATTTTTAAAAAGCACAAAGACCAGAAGTTTTGGTGTTGTTAACAGCATTTATAATTTGCATAATACCAATTATTTCGTAACACAATCCTTTTGTCTAAAGAGAAGACACTTAACTTTTAACAGTTAAGTGTCCAATAGTTGAGGAACCATGACAAATTATTTTATGAAAAATTAGCGGTTAATAAATTTGTCTTCAAAAACTTTTTATTAGTTTGTAGCACCTTGTTTAATTTTCAAGCTCTTTTCTTGAGGAACGGATCTTTTTATAAATAATGAAACTATCCATGCGATGGCCACTAGTCCAAACGCGAGTAAGAATGCGTTTTTCATTCCAGCAATCATCGCTAGAATTTGTAATGTAGCCCCGTCTTCCTTAACCAGTGTATTTTCCATAAAACGAGTAGAGCTATTGGTCATGATTGATACAAGCAATGCCGTCCCGACAGCACCAGCTACCTGCTGAAGCGTACTGATTATAGCCGTTCCATGGGGATATAACGGCGGCGGCAGTTCATTCAAAGCGTTGGTCATAATCGGCATCATGACCATTGAAATTCCCAACATTAATAGCGTGTTGAAAATCATAATCTTGATGTATGGAGTCGTCAATGTGATAAAGGCAAATTGCCATAACGTATTTGCGACCAATCCTAATCCAATAAGGGCAAGCCACTTGGCACCAAACTTATCAAATAAGCGGCCAGTTATCGGTGACATGATCCCCATGACAATACCGCCTGGCAACATGACCAATCCTGCTTCCAACGGACTGTACCCTAACGCATTCTGGAGAAAAATCGGCAACAACATCATGGCTGAAAACATCGCCATCATGATAATCATCATGATTAATGTCGACATTCTAAAAATGTTGTATTTAAACGTCTTTAAATCTAGTAACGGTTGTGAAATCGCTAATTGTCTCCAGGTAAACAGCACTAAAGATACAATCCCGATTGCAATGGGAAGTAAAACATCATTGCTTGACCAGCCCCCATGTCCTTCACCAGAACTGCTGAATCCGTACACAATTCCTCCGAAACCTAAGGTTGATAGTAGAAGCGAGATCAGATCAATTTTCGGATTAGTCGTCTCCGTAACGTTTTTAAGTTTCGAATAGGCAAATACAATAACAAACAGTGCAATTGGCAGAACTCCGTAAAAGAGAACACGCCAGCTGAAATGCTCTACAATGATCCCTGATAAAGTGGGTCCAATCGCGGGGGCAAACGTAATGACAATACCAATTGTCCCCATTGCCGAACCTCTTTTTTCAAAAGGAACGATAGAAAATACCACATTTGTTAATAAAGGAAAGAGCAGTCCGGTACCCGCCGCTTGAAGCAGCCTTCCGATTAATAAAACCTCGATCCCTGGAGCAATAGCTGCTACAAATGTCCCCATGGTAAACAAGAACATAGCTCCGAGAAATAAACTTCTTGTTGTAAACCGCTGAATGAGATAAGCAGTGACCGGTATCAGAACACCAATCACAAGCAGGTATCCCGTAGTTAGCCATTGAGCGGTACTCGGTGTGATTCCGAAGTCATCCATAATTTTTGACAATGCTACGTTGAGGAGCGTTTCATTTAAAATGGCTACAAACACACCTAGAATCATAATCATAACCAACAAAAAGTTGCCTTTGTTCCCGAATGTCCCACCATTTTGAGTCGATTCATCTTGATTTTTCAATTTTTTCTCCCTTCGTTCAATTGGTGTGCAATTTCTCTTGCAGCCCTTTGAAAATAGATTAACTAATTACTTTGTCTACTTTTGAAATATGAAAAAGAAACTCTTTACTGCGTCAGTGAAGCATTAAACAAGCATAAACAGAACAAACATTCGCATTAATACTACCATATTCATAAAGAATCTGCCACTCTTAAAGGAAGAATTAATTAATTCTGGTACAAAATTTACAAAAAAGCACACTATATGAAGAACATATTTTTCACTTATCCTCTAGGTTACCAAAAAACTGCATTTTAAAAACTACTCAGCTTTTAAGCATTTTTACTCCACAATCTGGCCCGTCGTTTGTTGAATAAAAAAAAGAGAGCTGGATCAGCCCCCTTGATCTTGAATTAACGTAGCCAAGTCTACTCTTATAAGAATTAATGTTTATTATTATGTGTGTATGATACGCTCTACATTTGTAAAAGTTTTAAACTGGAAATACAATTTGATAAAACCGTGCAAATACACTTTAGATCTTTCCGTTGTGCAGGTCATTTCTCGTTGCAAACTGTTTAAACTCCATGAGCAAGAAAAAACATTAATATTCTTCTACTTTGTTTTAGCTTACGATACCTGAGTTCGAGGGTATACCCCTTTCTTGCAAAAACGTGTTCATAATGTCCTTTTGAAACATTTCAGGTTGAAAATCAATCGCAACTTTATGCCTAACATATTCGGGACTATACATATATCTATAGTCCGCTATGCTTTGTCCAAACGCATCCCCTTTATCATCGATTATCCTTGTTGGAATTTCACTTATTTTAACTTTGTCTTTATTTAACAAATACCATATAGGAAAAGCATCATGTAATGGGCTTCCCTTTATCCCTGGGACGCTTTGAGAGTAAAATTTATAATAATAATCTAACAGTGGTTTTATGATCATCCCAAGTGGATCTCTGGTTTTTTGATGGAATAAGTCAATTTCATCTACTTGTCTGGGTGTTATTAAAGCCCGCTGAGTAACATTTAGAGGAAAAATCGTTAAATTTTTTGCATATGTTAAAATAATGTTTGCAGCGTATGGGTCTCCATAAAAATTAGCCTCAGCTACTGCTGTTACATTTCCTGGATAAAAAAAGGCTCCACCCATTACTAAAAATTCTTTAACCCGTTGCATTACTTCGATGCCCAAAATGAAGCATACTGATAAAGATGACAGCCTTCCTACACTAACAATGACTAAGTCCTCTAAATTATTTGTGATTACTTCTAGTATTTTGTGTATAGGCTGAATTGGAAAATGGATGGTTGGTGGAATGATCGGTCCTAAACCTTCAACACCATGGACCTCAGGATAATATTTAGTTGAAATACCTGTTAACGGAATAGTGGCTCCTTCGAAAAGTGGAATATTATGATGACCAGAAATATATTTTAAATAATTTACATTTCTTAATACTTTCTCCCGTGATACATTTCCGTAATCGGCTACGATTCCAACAATTTCGATATCCTTTGAAAAGAAACTAAAAATGAGAGCTAGCGTATCATCTATTCCGAAATCTGCATAAAGGAGAATTTTATACTTCATTTTTTGTCCCCCTAGATATTCAGTTTGATAAAAAAATTAACATCTAATTAAAAAACTATGAAAAATGCGAAATGATTATAACAGGGTTTAAAATATGAACTCACAGAATGGAACTATGAGTTCTTTTTCATTTACTCATAATTCGGGTCCTTTTGTGTGTCTTATTGAAATAGCGCATCCCCTTTAGTTGAAATACAATATTTCACAACTTTCCTATGTAAAATGAAAAAAAGCATCCAATAAGTTCATTTGGATGCTTTTTGTATATAACCTGAGACGAACACATATAAGATGTTCTTTGAGAAAAATTATTTTTCAGTTGCTGTATTCCCCATTGCAATAGAAATTCTATTCCAACTGTTAATTTGATTAATCATTAGAACAAGATCCACATATTCTTTTTCACTGAAGTGGTTGCGTATGCGATTATACAATTCATCAGGTACACGCTTATTCGGAATCAATGTCACATGTTCAGTTAACTCCAAAGCTGCTTTTTCTGCATCTGTGTAAAACGTACACTCTTCCCAAGCACTAACACAATATATTCTTTGTTCTGTTTCACCCATTTTTCGAGCATCTGCTGTGTGCATATTCAAACAAAATGCACAGCCGTTAATTTGAGAAGCACGAATTTTAATAAGCTCACGAAGTTTACGGTCTATATCTGTAGTCTTCGTATACTTCTCCATTTCCATCATAATTTTAAGTCCTTCTGGTGCTACATTGAAATATTCAATTCGTTGTTTCAATTTAATTACCTCCTAATAATTAATTAAAGATAAGTTAAATCGACGATTAACTTTGTCTTTAATATAATCTCTTTTATAGTGTATGTCAAAGGAATTTTATGTAAGTTTGACATTGGAAATAAATACTTCTAAGATAGACTTAATGTAATTTAATTCATGTAATAGAGGCGGTTCAGATGCAATATAGTGTTGGAGTAGAGTACAGTCTTCATTGCCTTGTTTATTTGATTGATATCCCTCCAGATTCAAGTATAGGTATTAAAGAACTCTCCACGTTTCAAGGTGTCTCTGAGACATACCTTTCAAAAATGTTTGGCAAACTTTCAAAAGCAGGTATTGTTAGCTCTGTACCAGGTACAAAGGGCGGTTATAGATTAGCGAAAGATCCCGCTGACATTACGTTTTTTGATGTTGTAGAAGCCATTGAAGGATCTAAACCTATATTTCAATGTAAGAACATAAAAGAAAAAGGTTATTTCTATAGAAATTCGGAACAGCCAAATTTGAATACAAGAGCTGATGACTGTACATCCTGCCATTCTTTTTGTTCCATAAATAATGTAATGTTGGAAGCCGAAGAAAAGATGAGAGAATACTTGCGCTCTAAAACTTTATTTTGGCTTAACGAAGAATTGGATTCCGTTTTACCTAAAAAGTTACGTGAAGAAACACGCTTATTTTTTAGAAAAAATAAATAAGATCTTTTGTTTCGAATAAAAGCCACTGTGTTTTTATTCGATTTTTTTTGCCCACATTTGCCTTCCATTATTATGGCCTGCAACTTATTTCACATACAAAAAAAGCTAATGAATACATTTTTTTCAGCAACCATACTAAAAGTTGATACTTGTATAGGAAGAAACATTTTCGAAATGGGCATATTTTGGAAATTTACATACAGTGCTGTTTACGTTAAAAAAAGATGACTCAATTCAATGAGTCATCTTAACTTTCTCAATCGTTTATTCTAAAAATATGGTATCTGTCGTCATAATACATTCCCCTACTTACCTTTTTATCGATCTTCATTAAATTTCTTGAATACTAAAACAGCATTATGACCTCCAAAACCAAATCCATTGGAAACCGCGTAATTTACTTCCGTATTAATTGGATTGTTTGGTACATAATCAAGGTCACAATCCTCATCAGGATGTTCATAATTAATTGTTGCAGGAATCAAACTTTCTGAAATGCTTTTAAGAGTGATAATGGATTCAACTCCTCCTGCTGCACCGAATAAATGTCCCGTCATTGATTTGGTTGAACTAATTTTTATCTTGTAAGCATGTTCACCAAATACATTCTTAATCGCTTTTGTCTCTGATTTATCGCCTTCTTGTGTACTTGTACCATGTGCATTTATATAATCAATGGCTGTTGTTTCTATGTTCGCCATTTCAAGCGCTAGCTTCATTGCTCGAACTGCACCATTATAATCTGGTGAAGTAATATGATAGGAATCTGTTGTAGATCCATACCCAATAATTTCTCCCAATATTGTTGCCCCTCTATTTTTCGCATGTTCATATTCCTCAAGTAACAAAATTCCTGACCCCTCAGACATTACAAAACCGTCTCGTGTCTTATCGAATGGTCGACTCGCTGTGATTGGTGAATCATTATTCGTTGACATTGCTTTCATTCTAGAGAATCCCGCGAAAGATAATGGATTGATAGACGCTTCTGTTCCACCTGCTAAAATGGCATCGGAATAACCATGGCGAATATTTAAAAATGCTTCACCAATCGCATGATTACCAGTTGCACAAGCGGATACCGGTGAAAAACTTGTACCTCTAAATCCCGTTTTAATCGATACAACTCCAACAGCCATATTTATAATCATCATTGGTGCCATAAATGGAGATACTTTTCTTGCACCTTTTTCTAATAAGGTTTGATGATTCTCTAGAACTGTATCTAATCCTCCAATTCCTGAACCGATGAATACCCCTAGGCGATTTTCATCCTCATTTTCAATGTTTAGTCCAGATTGATCTAAAGCTTGTTTTGCAGCGGCATAGGCATATTGAACAAATTTATCAAACTTACTTAACTCTTTTTTATCTAAATAATTTTCAGGTGAAAAATCATCAATCCTTCCACCGATTTTAGTATTTATGTCTTCATAACCTTCAAATTCAATATTTTTAATGCCTGATTTTGAGTTCTTTATGTTACTCCATAATGTTTCGACATCATTTCCTAATGGTGTGATTGCACCATAACCTGTAATAACGACTCTACGATTCATTTAAATCCTCCAACATTATTGTAATGGTATATCTTGTTAAAGAAATGCACCCTTTAATGAAATATATATTTATTTAATTTCTAAAATGATTTGAATAGTAGTCATTAAATTTGATTGAATACATGAGAATATAAACAATGAAAATTGCAAGAAACAAATTAATAAGAATCAACGAGAGGTTTAAATTAACAAATTGCGTCAACACTCCGACGCCAACAACCGGAAAAATGAAACCAGAGTAAGCGCTTAAATAAAATGCCGAAATAGCTCCTGGACGCTCTTCTGGCTTCGGCAATTGGCTGGCAAACCTTAAAGAAACTTGAAACGTCCATCCGGCGCCAATTCCTTGAATAAATATGCCTGCCCAAAGCAAAAATAAATTCGCTGTCTGGCCAGAAAAAACAATAACCCATGATCCAAAGGCAAGAAGCAGGATCCCTATACGAATCCGTGTAACGGGATTACGCGGCCAGGGAAAGAACTGCCATAAAGCCCCCCCGCCTAAAAGCAACAATATTAACAGCCCGGAAATAGAGAGATTGGCGGTTTGAATGATGTTCTTAGTAAAAGAAGGAATAAGAGAAAACACAATACCGCCAAACGTAAAAACAGTAAATATCGGAAGTCCAATAAATGACCAAAAATGGGAACGAATATTGCTTGGAACACCGAGTGTAATCTTTGTTTTAGCCGGTTTTTGCGCTTGGGGATCTTCGTGCTTCGGTAACATCTCCAGAAATACCAAGGAACTAAATAACATGAAGAGCAAAACCCAATATGGCAAACGAAGCGGTAGAAAATGCACATATTCCACAATTAATCCTGCAATAGCCGGGCCTAATCCAAACCCAATGAGTACCGTAATTCCCGATAATTTGATAGCTGTGCTTATTTTTTCAGGTGGAGTATTTTTTATTAAAAAGGCAACAGCAGTACCGGTAAAAGCTCCATATGCAATGCCTTCTAAGATCCTTGCTGCATAAAGCATCCAAACATCGAAACTCACAAGAAAAATCAATGTCGATACAATCGAGATCCATATACTGTAACGAACGACTCTTTTTACTCCCCAATAGTTACCCCGTGCACTTACTATAAGCAAAGAAGGTATCAAGAAAACAGCATAGATTGCAAATAGGACGGTAATTTGGAAACTATTTAGTTCATAATACTGACTGTATACAGGAAATAATGATGAAATAAACGTTGCTCCACATGACATCATGAGAATAACCCAAAGCATTCTTTTCATTTCAGCAATTCCAACCTTTCAATAATAAAAGCTCATAAAATTTAAAAATATTTTATCCATCTTTAAAAATTAAAATGATATATCCTAATAACTTACTAACTAGAAGGTAAGTTTTCTTTAAAATTTTGATGGTACTAAATGTCTAGGGAATAACAAAGTATAAACATTGCTCCACGTGAAATCATAATGTAACCCCAAAATATTTTTTAAATTTGCAATCACTCCTTCGATAATTTAATTACTAAAATTTAATAATCACATTAAAACCCTACTAACTAGTAGGTAAGTTTCGTGCAAAAAACCGATCTTAAGATTTTCTTAAGATAAGGTTTATTTGGCTTATTACACCGGTTAATATATCATCGCCCAAAACTCGTCGGTATAATAATGCTCCCTTAATGCTGGATAATATAGTTACCGCAACCGAGTGTATGTCATCTGTATCGTTTAGGATTCCTTTGGTTTGGGCCTCTGCAATTAGGTCTTTCATTATTGAGAGTTCCAGTCTGCTGACTTCCTCAATTTTTTTTTGCACGACATCTGGTAAAGAATTAAAATCTGTCTGCAATGAAGAAATTGGACAAATTTCAGTACACGCGAAACGTTCTGCCTGTACCTGAATGAATTTTTTTAGCTTCTCTTCCACCGAAACTGAGGCATCCTTTTTAATCAATAAAAAGTTTTGCAAGAAGCTTTTAGCAATACGTTCAGTAATGGCAACTCCTAAATCCTCCTTCTTTTCAAAATGGTAGTGAATACTTGCCTTGGTTACGCCTAGTTGTTTAGATATGTCATCATAGCTGAACCCTACATACCCTTTTTGTTGCACTAACTTTATTGCTAAATCTATGATTTGTTTTTTTCTATTTTCCATATCCGAATATTAACTTACTAATAGGTAAGTGTCAAATTAAAGTCCTCAGTTTTCGTACCTCAAAAATGATTTGATTTTTGATTGTTTGAAAATGGAATATAATGCATAGTTTTTTTTCCAAAACCCATACTAAATTTGTTTAAATCTTTAACTCTGGATGGACTTTTTCTTATATTCATCCATATTTGCGGAAAGGATAAATCTGATGAACAAGAATGATTTAACGCTTGAAGAATTATTAATAGCCGCAAAGAAATCAAAGGATTTTACTAGGATAGAAAGGTCTATCAACGGTACAAAAATATACCTCTCATATTTCAATACATTAGTGGACCATGAAATCATTCAAAAATCTCTTCTTCCTTACTTAAATTCTCCTTTTCTGAAAAATATAGATGATATTTCTGATAAATTGCCTATCGAGGATATTACTTTTACTGAAGATGTTAATGAAATTTACTTAAAACTATATAAAGGCCATGTCATTTTACAAAATGAGCATTCGCCAAACGAGTGTATTTTACTAAATATACATAACGCAACTTTAGGTTTACGACAAAATAATGATGCTGAAAATGAATTTAGCGTAATCGGCCCTAAAGTAGGTTTTGTTGAAGATTTAGACACCAATTTAAATTTATTACGAAGAAAAGTTAATTCCCAAAAACTCATAATTGAAGAAATGATTATTGGTAATATGTCAAAAACTAGAGTTGCAATCGTCTATTTAGACGGGATTACGAACGAACAGCACATTAACACTGTTAGAGAAAGGTTGAAAAATTTAAATTTTGACATTATTTGGGACACATCAGTTTTGGAACAAATAATAAGGGACCATAAACACACGCCATTTCCGTTACTATTATCCACAGAAAGAATAGATCGCATTGTTTATACACTTGTCAATGGACAAGTTACTATTTTTAGTGATGGTTCACCAAATGCGATATCTGGACCTGCCACTTTACTTGATTTTTTTATTTCTCCAGAAGATTATTATTTGAATTGGGTATTAGGTTCATTTTTTAGAGTGATACGAATATTGGGTATTTTGTTTTCAGTATTCTCGTCATCTATATATGTAGCGGTATTAACTTTCCATTATGAAGTTATTCCTAAAGACCTCTTAGGTCCTCTCATTGAATCAAGAGCCAATGTTCCTTTTCCACCTGTTCTAGAGGTCTTGTTTCTTGAAACTACCATTGAACTTTTAAGAGAAGCGGGAGCGAGACTACCTACAAAGGTAGGACAGACTTTAGGTATTGTTGGAGGTATCGTAATCGGTCAAGCAGCTGTAGCTGCCGCGCTTACAAGTAATGTTCTCTTAATTATTGTATCCTTATCTGCATTGGCTTCTTTTACTACACCTATAATCGTTATGGGAAACACTATTCGGATACTTAGATTTTTTTTCATTGTATTTTCAGCATTTTTAGGAGGCTTTGGTATTATCATAGGAATTATGTTTTTATTGGGGCATCTGTTTAGATTAAAATCTCTTGGATCACCGTATATCGTTCCTTTATATCCATTTAGACGTAATTCTTTGGCGGATTCCTTCATTCGTTCACCTTTAAGTACACTTAATAAAAGGGCTCCCTATCTTCGTCCTAAACAATTAATGAAATTCTATGTTAAAGAAATGCGAATACATAAAGGAGATCTCAACGATGAAGAATAAAATCTCTAAACAAAAGGGTATTTTAGGGAGAGGGATCTTAACTTTTTTATTAATAATGGGTGTTTCAGGCTGTGCTCCTCAGAAAGTCATTGATGAAATTGGCATTATGCATACTATCGGAGTAGATCTTGTTAACAACAAAATCATGGGAAGTGTTTTGTATCCGGATTTTACAGATGATAAAAATTTAATGTTAGTAACAGCAGAAGCAGATAATCTTACTACTTTAAAGACAAATCTGGATTTGAAATTACAATATCCAATGGAACTCGGACAGTTAAGGGTACTTGTTTTAGGTGATACTTTGAGTAAAGCAGGGTTCTCAAGGGTATTAGAATCGTTGAATAAAGATCCTTCCGTAGGGATGATAAACGTAGTTGTCGCTGATCATTCTTCTAGACAATTCCTTCAGTCTATAATAAAAAGCCCGCCTTTATTTTTATCTGATTTGATCGAACAAGCTACTGAATATGAGGGTCTTCCTGATACTTCAATACTCACCATGCAATATCAATATTTTGGAGAAGGTATTGATGTTTATCTCCCAAATGTAAAGTTAGATAACCAGAATAAAGTTGAATTAAATGGGATGTCTATATTTAAGAAGGATAAGCTGAAACTTCGTTTATCACAAAAAGAAACATTTCTATTTAAAACAATTAATGAAAAAAATAAAAAAGGAACGTATCCCTTTAAGATTAGAAAAAATGAAAAAGAGGCCAACATTGGTATTCAGTCTTTATCTGGAAAACATAACATTGACATTAATCTTGCCGAAAATGAGGTATTAATAAAACTTAATTTAAACTGTGAATTAAAAGGACTGCCAAATTGGATGGATATAAGGAAAGTAGAGGAACTTCAACAAATAGCAGAAAAATCTATGACAAATGATATTGAAAATATGTTAGTTAAGCTTCAAAAAAATCAAGTAGATCCACTTGGATTAGGTATGATATATCGAAGTAAAAGCAAAATTTGGTCAGAAGATGATTTTTATAAAAGAGTATATCCAGCTTTCCGTTTTAAAGTGAGAACGAAGATAGTCTTTAGCCAATATGGAGTGGTAAAATAGTGAAAACTACAATAAAAGAGCAATATCTTGTTTCAACCTTTTTCACTTTTTTTCTGGTGCATTCTTCTCAAACTGGATTAGCTTTATTAGGTTTCCAAGATAATATTAGTAAAAATGCACAGCAGGATGCATGGGTTTCAGTAATACTGACTGGAATTGTAATCCACTTTATACTTTGGCTAATCTATAAAATACTTGATGAAAAACATCCTGATCTAATGGCTATTCATCATTATTGTTATGGAAAAGTAATAGGCAATTGTTTATCCTTTTTTGTCCTTTTATATTTTTTATTACAATCCCTCACCGTTTTTTGGGGATATATTGAAATTATTCAGGTATGGGTTTATCCGACATTGAAAACTTGGCAATTAGGTATAGTTTTAGGAATTTTGATCTATTATTTAGTTTCTGGTGGTTTTCGCCTATTAACTGGATTCAGTTTTTGGGGAGTGGTTCTTCCTTCTTTCTTATTAATCCTGATCTACTTTCCCATAAAATATGCAAAAACAACTATCACTTTATTGCCTATTCTTAATCATTCAATTGGAGACATTCTACTATCTGCTAAAGCATCTACTCTTCTTTTTCTTGGTTTTGAATGGATTTTAATTTATTATCCGTTCATAAAAGATGCTAACAAAAGTCAAAAATGGGCTCAGTTTGGAACGCTTTATTCAACTATACTTTATTTAATAATCACTCTGATTAGTTTTATATTTTACAATCAAGAGGCTTTACAACATACACCTTGGCCTACTTTAAAAATGGTAAAAATCGTACATTTTCCTTTTGTAGAAAGATTTGAGTACATTTTTATATTTATATGGTTATTAGTAATCATTTCACCCTTATGTATTTCTATATGGGCTTGTACAAGAATAACGAGAAGACTTACTAGAATACCTCCTAAAATTTCATTATTTGTTTTTTTAATTATGATAGTCACAGCTACGACCTCAACAAAGGACTTCAGAAGCGTTGAAAAAATTAGTACTATTACTTCTGAAATTGGATTCTACTTTATTTATACGTATATTCCACTTCTATTTTTAATTAAACATATTAAGATGAAAAGAAACAAAAGCTTTTAAATAAAGGACCCAGTATTGATAGCGATAACAAAAAATTTTAATTCTGCTACGCGGTCTTCCAGCTCTAATTTAAAAAGTACATCATCAAAGTATAAAATAAAGCCAAGCAGCAAGAAAGGCATCCAATTTAGTCCTATTGGATGCCTTTTAATATAAACGTACTTCAGCAAAAGCATAATTTTTTTTAACAATTACAAAATTGATTGGTTAACAATCATATCCACTTTCTTTTAATAATAAAATTATTCTTCTGTATTCTTTTTCAATCTCTATACTTCGAGTCTTTATATCCTTTATTAGTGAATCAATGTATTTTTCATTTACTCCAAAAAATTGTTTCATCTCTAAATACCTCCCAAAATTATCCTAATGAATCTCTGAACAGTACTTGTTCATATAAAAGCCAAAAACAGCATATAATATTAATCTGTTATTGCTTTATGTTTCATTAAATGGAAATAAAGGATTATTTGTTTTGTTTTTGTAATCATAATGGTACATGATTTAAATCGCTCTTCGTTATTCAATTTTTAACTTTGTGGTCCTATACGTATACATTTGTTTTTCATTAATTTTCATATGATAACCATTTTGTTTTGCTATAAGAGCAAAATTGTTTTTTGTTTTAGTTATAATTACTGGTACTTCTGTGTCAATACGTTCAAATAACCAATCAATATCACCATTGTACATGCGCACACAACCAGCTGAGACATGTTTTCCGATTGACTTTTTATTATTGTTTCCGTGTATAGCATAGGTGGTCCCCCATGTTCCATTTATGTTAAGTCCTAACCAGCGTTGACCAAGGGGATTATTTGGTGCACCTCCGGGAATTTTACCTTTATAATAAGGTCGATTCTTAATTTTATTTACAATTTTAAAGGTTCCTGTAGGTGTAGGAGTTAAAGAAGAACCTGTCGCCACTTTATATATTTTTATTAACTTTCCTTTTTTTATATAAGCCATCTTATTCCTATCTATATTGATTATAATTAAGTCTTTTGCTTGTAATTGTGCTCCTTGTACCCATTTAGGATAAAAAGAAATAAAGATAAAGGTAAGAAGAACGATAAGAATAGATAGCTTTTTCAAATGATCCACTCCTGTTTCTAATTAAAAGTAATTAACTATTTTTTCATTGTATAGTGATTATATTAATTAATCTATTGGATATTAAAGGTATTTCGCAGAAAAGATCTTGTGGAAAGCTGTACTTACATCTAACAATCACTAAGGAGGTGGACTCTCAAAAGAAGAATAAAAAAATAATCCCGGTTCAATACCGGGATCAATTGTTATTATAAAAAGATGAGCAACAGGTCCTTGTAAAAAAATTAATCACCCGTTATAAGATTTTGATGGATTATAAATAGCTCCATATACTTAAACCTATGAATAAAATAAAGTTTTTCCACAATGCATATTCCATCTATTCACATGTGAAATCAATAATTCAATAAAACCTTTTGCGGCTGTCCCAAGGTGCTTTTGTTTATGGTGCACAATGGTGACTTCCCTAATAATAGCTGGATTTATAATCCTTATCGCTTTCAATACCCCTTCATTTTCCAGAGAAAAAAGTGTATCAGATATAATAGTAGCCCCTATTCCTTTCTTTACTAGATTTAAAATTGACTTTGAATCCGTTGATTCAATGATTGGTTGGATTTGAATTCCTGCAACACTACACGCAGCATCAAGTGATTGCCTAAAACTGTGACCTTTAGGATTTAATATTAAGGGTATGTGCTCAATCTCTTTAAAATCTATGGCATTTCTTTCTGACCAAACATGATCCCTTCGTACAGCTAAGAAAAATTCTTCTTCGTATAATGAAATATTTGTTAACCTTTCATCTTTTCCAGGCATAAGCGTCAAGGCCAAATCAATTTCATTTTGTATAACCTTTTCAACCACATCATCTATAGAGAAAATCTGTATTTGTACATCTGGATATTTGGAATGAAATTCTAACAATACCATGGATGCAATATGATTTAAATCTCCTGGCAAGGTTCCAATTACTAGTTTTCCTCTCTTTACATTTTGAAGCTCTTCTATTTGATCTTTAGCACTTTCTAAATTAGCGAATACCATTTTGCAGTGTTCAAGGAGAATTTCACCAGCTTCTGTAATTGCTATTTTCTTCCCTAAACGATCAAATAAGCGAACACCAAGTTCGTCTTCTAACGCTTTCATTTGGTAGCTTAAAGTAGGTTGCCCAATTCTTAGTTTTTCAGCAGTCTTCGTAAAGTGCATTTCTTCACAAAGAGCCATAAAATGTTCTAATTGTCTCAATTCCAATATTTCACACCCACCCCTTAGATATCTGTAAATCCATTTTAAAGTTAAACACATAAAATTTACTATTCAAAATATTTTACAAAACTTCTATTAATTTCATTTTATCAATTCCATAAAAAGGATTTCATTACCTTGATAGTAAAGTAGATAATAGAATAGTTCAATCAGTCTAACAATCTAATGATAAAGAGACAGTCACCTATTCTTACATGCGTGAACTGTCCCAAATCAAATTATATCTTTCCCTTTGTTTTAATAATTTTCAAACTGCACAACAATCAATTTGACTTGAACGTGAATCGATTTTCTCTCTATGTTTCCTGCTTTATCTGTCGCCAGTATTATTTTGTGATTTTTCAGTGACAGGTGCTGAGATCGCATTGTTCATGACCGCGCGAATCATCATGTTTCCATATTGTGGATCCGTATTGTGACCCCAAGTTCCATTTTCCAGAAACCAATTTCGGTCATGGAAAGGGCTATTTTGATCACTTTCGAGACTTGGCATTGTCCCTGTGGCAGAAGCCTCAGGCTGTACATAGACCAAATAAAAATCTCCAGTGACAAAAATGTTTTTATCCGTTAAATCGACATGAGTCCACTCCCCATCAGTCCGCGCAGCTGCTTCAAAAGGACCTGTGATTCTTTTACCAGGAGCTCCGTTAACACCTGTGGAATCATAAATGGCTACTTGAAATCTAGTTGAGCCCGGGCTTGGCCATTCTGTATTAACTTTAAAGAGTCCGCCTGTCAGCCAAGATTTCGTGACTCCTTCTTCCAATGACATTCTAACAGCAAAGCCATTTTTAGCACCGTGCCAAAACCATGAATTTTCCGAAGTTCCATCATCATAGCCGATTTCTCCGGGAATTCCCAGGAACCTTTTTAATTCAATTTTCTGTTTGGTTTTCTTATTCGACTGGAGTGTGATCGAGTAATCATTATAAACATAATTGTTCTTGAAAACATGTAACGTATAGGTACCTTCAAAGGCTGTAAGTGTAAATCTTCCTTTACTATCTGTTTTCACAGGAGTAATGGCAGGATCCTCTATTAAAGAGATGATGGCATCTGGTATTGGTTTCCCTGTCGTTTGATCCTTGACTACTCCTTCTACTGTTCCTTTCCCTAAAGGTTTAAGATTAAAGTTTGCTTCGACAATCCCGTCTTTTGGAATTGAAACAGCTTGGTCTTTGAAATGAAAGCCATAGGCTTCAGCCCGAAGTGTGAATTCCCCTGCCTTATGTGTCATGGAGAACCTTCCATCTGCTGGATTAGTTGCAACTGAGTATCCAGAGTCTACTAGCGTTACCTTTGCACCGATTGGCAATACATTGGGTTGACTAGAAGTATTCTGAACCATTGTAGCTGTCGGAGCTAATACACTATTTTTAGATTGTTTTTTTGTATGGATTTCTCCTGTTTTCTTTTCAATATTATTTTCCTTATTATCTACTAGAGATTTATCAGTTAATGCTATGTCATCCAAGTACCAGCCATAATAAGGGTCCCAATCAAATCCTGTTTGCCATGCAAACATATAGAAACAGATATAAATCCGCTGTCCAGCGTAAGCAGAAAGATTCACTTCTGCATCAACCCAACCATCTGTAGAATACTCAAGTGGTACTCCATTTTCAGCAAATTTAGTGCCTTCTGTCCTAGTAAGCATCTCCCAATTCTGGTGGTCGGTTGAGACAAGAACAGCTCCGAAATCTGTTGAACCGTCGACTCCATCTGGACTAAAGTCATACCACTGCTTATATTGCAGATATGAATTTCCGCTTTCAGGAATGTCGATAGGAGGCATATTGAGATAAGAATACGTATTAGGAGCGTGAGGACCCTCCAAATTGGTTCCATATACTTTTTGTCCTGAATAAGCTTGTCCAGGTCCCGCTGCTGGACTGCCCCATTTCCAATCGTTATTCCATCCTTCTGAATACCATCCTTCAGGAACAGCTTCTAAATCTTGAAAATAACCAATTGTGATCGCTGGCTTAACTTCTACATTAAACTCAGGAGAAGTTACTTGATTATCTCCATAATCAACCATTTTCCATTTATAAGTAAATGTACCTTTCCTTATATCTTCACCTGGAACTACTGCTTGATATGTCCCTTTTCTAAAATCACCAGCTGTTCTTGCTGCTTTTACAGTCTTCCATTGTTGACCTTCTAAATACTGAATTTCTACAGTCTCTACACTGATGTTATCTTGCACTTCCACAGTTATTGGTAAAACTACTTGTTCATATACAAAGTCAGGAGAGGTATGCTGATAGGTTGGATTTGCCGTATCTTTTCCATCATATACAACTAAACCTTCAATCTTCCCATTTCCATTATTTAATGTTTTTATTGCGTTAAAAGCATTAACAAACCCATGCCCATAACCGTAATTAGGTGAGGATGAAAATTCTGAGTCTGTCAACGGGATGGCCGATTTGAACAGTATTTCCTCAATTTGGTCAATTGAGAGGGATGCATTTGCTTGCTTTAACAACGCTACGACTCCGGTTATATGAGGTGTTGCCATTGATGTACCACTCATCAGTTCATAATCATTGGTAGGTATGGCTGAGCGGATATCGACACCTGGTGCCGATACATCTGGTTTAATTTCGTCATATGGAGCTGGTCCACGGGAAGAGAACCAAGCTAAGGCATTATCATGATCCGTTGCCGCTACTGCAAAAGATTCTGGATAGTTCGCTGGGGAGGAAACCCATCCTTCCCCATAAGAACCGGTATTGCCAGCTGCAAATACAGGGAAGATATTGGCAGCCCGCCAATTTTGAACCATTGGGCGATACCATTCGTCCAGACCTGGCCCGCCGCCCCAGGAGTTGTTTACTACATCCGGAGCTAACTCGGGATGTGGATTACCTTCAGCATCTTTTGGCGCTAATATCCACTCTCCAGCTTCGAGCAAATCGACATCCTGACCACCACTATTAGAAAATGCTTTAACAGCGATCCATTTTGCACCTGGGGCAACACCAATTTGGTTTCTTCCATCAGGCTCTGAACCAACCATTGTCCCAACCGTATGCGTACCATGTTTATTATCATCATACGGAGTTTCTTTTCCTCCGACGGCATCAAACCAGTTTAATTGATGATCTGTCTGATTTGGATTCGCTGGATTGTACCCACGGTATTTTTCCATTAAAGCAGGATGTTCCCACTGAACACCTGTATCAATACTGGCTACCACGATTCCTGCTCCATCGATTCCCATATCCCATACTTGAGGGGCTCCGACTTTTTCAACTCCCCATTCAACCGTTGATGAATTTAGATTGGTCGTTTTTACTTTAGGTTGGATCGGTGTAATTATTTGCCGCGTTTCATTCGGAAGAATTTTTGCTACCTCCGGATATGTTGCCAATTTGTCCATCACATCTTTTGTTGCTGTTACTGCTACTGCATTTACAACATAGAACGATTGGATATTTTTCACTTTGCCTTTTAGCTTTGCTTGCTCTAGATAATCAATCACTCCAGTTTGAGTCTCCATTGCAGTATTTCGTA
Organism: Fictibacillus barbaricus; assembly: GCF_014635025.1. Classification (GTDB taxonomy): domain Bacteria; phylum Bacillota; class Bacilli; order Bacillales; family Fictibacillaceae; genus Fictibacillus; species Fictibacillus barbaricus. The sequence goes on from NZ_BMCE01000002.1 coordinate 636,975, forward strand.
ATGTGGAAACAACGGAAGAACGGACCTGAAGTTTTGTACTTGCAGCTGTTTGTTTCTGTTTCTTCGCCTTTTCTGCTGCTTCGATCGCTACTCGATTAGTATCAACTTGCTCTATGAACTTCACTATGAATGTAACCTGATTTTGATCCTTAAATTGTTTGATTAGTTTAGAATCTACTTTTTTGGTAACCAAAGTAGTCTTACCCATAGACACTGGCTTTCTATCTTTGGGATTTCCTTCTGCTATTGTGTTAATTGGTAGGACAAGGTTGATTAAGAGAATGAAAGATATTAGTAAACTTAATTGTAGATGATAACCGCTTATCTTTTTGGCCAAAATGGGGTGAACTCCTCTCAATTTTTAATTTGTTAAATCTACTAAAGTTGTATAGTTTACACCTTGATTAAAATCCCTCCTTTAGATTTTATAAACTACTAGACACAATAGTATTAGTATTCTGAAAACTTAACAATACAACTTTTTTGATCGTATCGATTAAAAATATAAATGGATAATACAGGAAGAGCAGTCAAAAGGAGAAATTGTTACTATTACTAACGATCTGCTTTTTTGTCTCTTAACAATTACAGAGAAGCGCCTTTGCTGGTGGAATTTAAACCTCCAGCATGTACTTCATCATTATTAGGCAATAATTACACACAAAAAAAGTAGTCGAATATTTCGGCTACTTAGCATTGCTGTTGACTTAGTTATAAATAACTTGAAGCACTTAAAAAGCACCACTTTTGATACTTGGTATGTTTAAAATTCGTTGTTCGTTAAAACATAGGATATGTAAACGCTACCATTACTTTAAGTCAATTCTTTACAATCTCCCCATACAATTAACATAACTATCCATTTATCTTTTAAAGTGAGTTACTCAACAATCGGGCCCGTTTGTTGAAATAAAGACTTTTCACCTTTTTAAATAATTACATTTTATACTTGTTCCTTTGCTATATACCCGTCATCCGTAATTAACGATATAAATAATCTCAACTAATTTCTTATTAATTTACATTTTAATAAGAGGGTTATTCTGAATTTCTAATAACCCTTATTAAATAAGACTTATTTATTCTTAATTCACCTGAATATACTCAGTTTTATTTCTAGATTTCCTCTGGCAGCCAAAAGGTCAACGGTTCGATCCCGCTAGTCTACACCATATAAAAGTTAAAAAACCCTTGAGAAATCAAGGGTTCATAAATTATTTAAGGTTGTATATTTGCGATTTTTTTGAAAGATCTTCTACAAAAACAGTGGCAAGATCGGTTTAACGATCTTTATTTTGATCAGGACTTGGTGATTTGTACAGAGACAGGCACCATACAAGATCCACAGAACGTTTTACGTGTGATGAACAGAATAAGTGCTACAGCAAAAATCCCTCGAATTCGGTTTCACGATATCCGACACACCCATGCATCAATTCTTATTTCAAAAGTTGACAAAGTATCACATCGATTAGGACATTCTAATGCTAAGATCACGTTAGAATATTATGCTCATTTAATTACCGAATGACAATAACGAAGTAGCAGATATATTTAACGATGCCATTGAACAGTCTCGTTAGCAAAATGTTAGTATTTTTCACTCTTCGAAATAACTTAAGTATTGTCCAAAACAATCAAAAAGCCTGTAACCCTTGTTATATAAAGGATTACAGGCATTAATATCTAAGTAAGTTATGGTGACCCGAGAGGGGTTCGAACCCACGACCTCTACCCTGTCAAGGTAGCGCTCTCCCAGCTGAGCTATCGGATCTAAGTTATTTCGGACAATTTAAAATATACGACACGGCTTTGGCTCTGTCAATAAAAATTTCCCAAAAAGCTTTATGTGCCCCCAAATTTTTCTGCGCTTTCAGGTCATTTACAAACGAAAAAAACCTCCACCAAAGCGGAGGTTCTATTTATCAACCAATCTTCTCTTCATTTTCATGCTGCGCGATCTCTTCTGCAGTTAACCGCTCTTGTTTATCGCGAAGTCTGTGTGCCAGTCTGCTTGAGGCATTAGCTGCTATGCTAGCGACCAGGTCATCTAAAAAAGTATGAACCTTACCGTTAGCAATCTTTGTATCTAATTTTTGAATGATACCCATTTTAAACTTATCTAGATGACCAAATGTTGTAACGGCTATGCTTCCATATCCGAAAACTGCTCCAAGTGCAATCGTCTCGTCTACACCAAAGAGCCCTTCATCTTGTTCGACGATGCTCTGCAATGGTTCTGATAGTTTTCTTTGCTCAGCTAGGATATCTAGTTCTACCCCTACTAAAATAGCGTGCTGAATCTCTCTTTTCATTAATACTGCATCAACACTTTCAATGCATTCTTCTATTGTTAGTCCAGGTGAAAAAGGAATTTGCATTTCGTAGACAATCTCCGCAATCTCAGGTATGGTGACGCCTCTTTCATTCAGCAGCCTTCTTGCAGCCGCTTCAACTTCCCGACTGTGCACTCTATTTTTCAACAGACTTCACCTCATTTTTATGGTCACTGTATAACGAATTCGAATTGATTCTTTCATTATATCATTATGTGGTACAATTATACGAGTCGAATGAAAACGCTTTTAACTATACGATGAATGTCAGCAAAGGAGGTCCTTTTATGGCCATACTTAAAGGTTCCATTACAGATGATAAGATATACAGCAATTACTTGGAAGAAGAGATCGATTTACTCATTTATACGCCTTCCAAGTTTACACCTCTAGTTAAATACCCTGTTTTAATTGCCCAAGATGGCAGAGATTACTTCCAACTTGGTAAATTGGCAAAAACAGCTGATCGGCTTATGGAAGAAGAGCTGATGCAGAGTTGCATCATCGTTGGGGTTAACCATAAAGGGATTGAAGACCGTAAAGCAAAATATGATCCAACTGGTGAAAAGCATGAGAACTATATTCGTTTTATGGCGATTGAATTAACATCCTATTTAAACGAAAAGTTTAATACACTCCAATTAGGTGCTGGAATGGGCTTAATCGGTGATTCACTAGGCGGGTATGTTGCTTTCAAGCTTAGTCTACTCTATCCTAATACCTTTGGTAAAGTGATCTTGCAGTCACCATACATTCCCGATAGCCTGATTCAAACAGTTGAGTCGATCGAACAGATGCAAACATTGACGATCTATCATTCTATTGGTGATGAGGAAGAACAATTTAAAAATCCAGAAGGTGTTATACGGGACTTTTTGACGCCCAATCGTCAAATGAACAAACTATTGACTAATCTTGCTCTCGATTATGAATACACAGAGTTTCAAGGAAATCACCTTTGGGTAAACTGGCAGAAGGATATAGTCCCTGCATTAATCTTTCTTTACAGCAACCACTAACTGTGGGAAATAAAAAGAATATTTGATATACTTATTCAAAAGATGAGGGAGGAAGAATTATGAAATATGGTATTGCTATTTTTCCATCAAAAAATCTGCAAGATAAAGTAAATTCCTACCGAAAAAGGTATGATCCACATTATGCCCTTATCGCACCTCACATCACGTTAAAGGAGCCTTATGAGGCAACTGAAGAAGAACTTCAAGAACAACTTTCTTATATTTCTTCAATCGCAAAAAGCATGGATCCTTTTTCAATCATGATTAATAAAGTTGGTTCATTCCATCCTGTTAATAATGTTATCTATTTAAAAGTAAATGAAGCGGGTGAAATTAAAGCCTTACATGATCAGCTTTATTCAGGACCTCTTGATCATCAGCAGCCTTATAATTTTGTACCACATCTAACACTCGGCCAAAAGCTTTCTGACGAAGAGCATTCAGATGTATTAGAACGTCTTCGTATGATTGATATTGAACATGAAGAGAGAATTGATCGCTTTCAATTGCTTTATCAACTAGATAACGGATCTTGGACGGTTTATGAAACGTTCAGACTCGGAAAGGGAGTTTAAGCAGATTGATTAAAACGTATAAAACCAGCGAACAAGGCTTCCAGGATGCTTTGGCTGTCAGAAAAGATGTATTTGTTCGTGAACAAGAGATTGATGAAAGTGAAGAAATTGACGAAAATGAAGATATTTCCCTTCATTTTGTGCTTTACGATAACGATAAACCAGTAGGAGCTTCTAGACTCCGTGAAGTAAATGGTGAAGGCAAAGTAGAACGAGTGTGTATTTTGTCTTCGCATCGAAAAAAAGGTTTGGGGGAAGAGCTGATGATGGCTATGGAACAAGCTGCCATTGATAAGTCACTTCCTAGCCTTATATTATATGCACAAACTAAAGCAGAAGACTTTTATAAAAAACTTGGGTATCAGACTACTTCAAAAGAACCGTTTTTAGATGCGAACATACCACATGTAGCAATGAAAAAAGTATTGAAATCGTCCTAGTGGCGAATTCAATACTTTTTTCCGTTTATAAACTAATATTCTCGTCAAAACTGATTCCTAATACGTATTTTATGAGGAGATAATGGTTAATGAACCTTAATGTTGGACAATTAACGACCGAATTGATCGTAGGTTTTCTTGCTCTTTTTATCCTTACCAAGATTTTAGGTAAAACACAAATCTCACAAATTACACCCTTTGATTTCATCTCGTCAATCTTTTTAGGGGAACTAGTAGGTAATGCTATGTATGACGACGAAACATCAGTTTGGGTTATTTTATACGCTATCCTGATCTGGGGATCACTTATCTATATTATAGAGATCGTGTCACAAAAATTTAAAGGCACCCGAAAGTTTTTAGAAGGCGCCCCTACTATTGTTATACGAAAAGGCATGATCGACAGAGACATGTTAAAAAAAAGCAAGCTTGATATTAATCAGCTGCAAAACTTAGTCAGACAAAAAGGATATTTTGGGTTGAAAGAAGTAGAATATGCCATTCTAGAAACCAATGGAACATTAAGTGTTATGCCGAAATATGAATACGGTTCTCCAAATAGACAAGATATGAAGATATACAGCCAAGAGCAGCCTGAACTGCCAGTTACCTTAATTCTAGATGGCGAACTTAACCATGATAACCTTTCAACAGCAGGGCTATCAAAAAAGAAATTGATGGAAGAGCTTCATAAACAAGGCTATTCCGCCATAAAAGAAGTTGTTTATGCTGAAATGTCAGAAGGAGAGCTGTTAGTCATGCCTTTTTCTAAACCGAAAAAATAACCGGTCTTCCTTCTTGGATCTTATATTCAGCTTTTTCCTCTTCTAAGAGTTGAATCATATAAGCGGTAACAGCTGTTCGAAACAAGGTATACATTCCTATATTAAGCGGAGTAATTTCATACTGCATAAGCATTTGTGCAACCAAAGTCTCAAACGAAACTCCTTTGGTGCCAGCAATGACTATGGTTTCATATACCTTGTTTGCGATATTCTCATGTACATCCATGTTATTTTGAATCGCCAGATTATAATCTTTAACATAATAGCCGTGACCTGGCACCATTCCTTTAAGGTTCATTGCTTTAAGTTTGTTTAACGTTGCTAGATTTTCGGTGGCATCTACTATAAAAGGGATTTTGTGTTTATCTAATACATCATCACCTAAGAAGGCATCTGCAGCGTACAAGATTCCATCTGATAAGACTCCAAATTGGTTATGACTGTGACCTGGCAAATGAATAAACTCAACGCTAAAGGGTTCTTCCCAATCCCCTTCTGTGCAGATCTCATCAATACGTATAGAAGGGGCTTCTAAAAACTTATTTCTCATCTCTTGTAATGGTGAATTTCCGTGAAACAGGTACATAGGTTCAAACACTGGGTATCTCATGACTGCTTCCTCTAATGAAGGAGCAATAGTATGTACCTTATAGTTTTTTTGGATATACTGAGCTCCTCCGAAATGATCGGCATGTGCGTGAGTAATAAAGAGATGAGTGATAGGCAGATTTTCTTCTTTCAGATGTTTTATAGCCTTTTTAGCTGAAGATGCCTCCAGACCTGCATCAATTAACATACCTTTGCTTTTATCCCCGTTTACTATATACCCAATGTTTACAGCACTCTTAAAATAGTAACATCCTGATGCTATATGAATAAATTCCATTCTGAACACTCCGAATCAATAAAAAATAAAAAAAGAAACCTTCTAAACGGTTTCGTTAAAGAACAATCCTTTTCCTTCTAGTTCACTTAATAATTGATCGAACCTTCTATTCTCTTCTAGACTATATCTTTTTATCTGAATATAAAAATTGTGTACATGATTGTTTTGTATAGGAGGAACACTCGAAATAACAGGCAAGCCTTGCTCAGCCTTCTCCATCCGACTGGCATATTGCATCCTTTGAATAGGTATTAACGGCAAAATATAACCCATATGCAGCACTCCTTTATACTTATATTCCTCTTCCTATTCCCATTTCCTTCTACTTCTAGACATTAAAAAAGAAAGAGTGCTCAAAGTTGAGCACTCTAAGAAGATGTTTATATGCAGCTTATACCCAAGGGTCGTAGCAGCCATGATTTGAGCTGGAGCTAGAGCTAGAAGAAGATTCATGCTTTTTGTAGCTGGATTCGTGTTTTTTGCTGGATTCGTACTTGCTGGATTCATGCTTGCTGGATTCATACTTGCTCGAACTTGAGCTTGAAGATTCACAATCATGTTTCTTTTTATGAATTATAACTTTATCTGTTTTGATGACTACTTTATCAGCATAGATCTTCTTGAACTTCTTCTTCTTATTCTTCTTCCTATTGTAAAAACTATCTTCCATGTTTCAACCTCCTCGTATACTACATCATATGCATATCATACGAGTTGGTTATTGGCTGTCTCACTAAAAATTGATGGCGATATGATTTACAGCTTTTGACCGATAGTTTTGTTTATGGAAATATACAAAGGCTTCTACCGTTATGTTTTCATCAATCTTACTTTTGAAAGGAATTTGAAAATCTTCAAGCGTCAGTTTGTCACCGCTTTTAAATTTTGTTTCACGCAATGGACAAATCCACATTTCCCCCCGGTCTTTTGCTTTTTCAGCCCAATCGTTATCCATATACATCCAAATAGATTTAGACATTTCATCCTGAGTGGGCGAAGCGATCAAAGATATGATTTTCCCTTTAAGCGCACAAGCTTCAGCTGGCTGGAACCTAAAGCAAATATATGGATTTTCTAGTGTCTCTGTCCCAGTGTTCTCTAAATAAAATGAACCCCGAACAAAACCTTTTTTATCTTTTGTGAAAATAACAGAGTAATCAAAATAACTAATACAATTAAATCCTTCTTTTTTTTGCATTTCAGTTTTCGCTGTTTCAGTTTCTGTTTCCTCGAATACGGGTTCAGACGTTCGATTGATATTAATACGTTTTTCCATGCTCTTTATCCGCTGCTGATATAAATCGATCTGTTGATCTTTATCATTCATCTCTTGTTGTATGCTTTTTAAAAGTTCTTCATAACTCTTCATTCTCTTTTCCATTTCATGTTCTTCTAACCGTTTTACCTTTTTAGTCAGCTCCTCTACTTGGGTTCTTAATAATTGAAGTTCCTTTTCCTTTTCTTCAATAATCTGAAGGGATTGATCTGAGTTCGCTTCATTCTCCAGCCGCTCGATGGTTTCCTCAGCAAAAACCAGCTTTTTTTCTAGATCAAGTGCTTTTTCTTTGTAATAGTCAACCCTCGAAATGAGCCGCTCATAACTTAGTTTGTCTTTAGTCCCCATGCATCTTCCCCCTTGAAAATAGGCTCTTTTCTTATTGTATGTAGCGCCAAACCAATCGTTCACTTTTTTTTCAAACAACAAAAAAGACCAGCTGGTCAATTCCAGCAGTCTTTTCTGTTCTTCAGATCTATTCTTTAATGATGCTGTAAGCAATTTTCAACCGAGATCTCACCTGTGTCAGCAGAGACTACGCCAGTTGAAAATACCTTCTTGCCTTTTTTAATAAGTTCAACCTCAAACTGGTTTCCATCTGTTGTTTGAACAAGAGCAAGGTTAAAGTCATAGTGTTCTCCTGAAGAATCCATTGTACCTCTTCCGGAAACGGTTAACTTTAATCCGCCATGATATTCATCACAGCATAGTGTATCTTGTGTGAACTCAGTTGCTGTATAACCTGTTTCATTTAAAGTGAATCTGAATTTGCTGCCAGACAGCTGATCATTCGGGCATAGGTTAACTATTACACCAGCACGACCAGTTTCTGTTGCACCATCATCTTCGTTCGTTAATCCGCTTGCTTCTCCAGATGCTCTACACAGACATCCTGGCCTGGGATATATGTCTGGGCATTGTTGTGGAAACACTACCTCAGGACAATATTCTCCCCCGCTTTCCTCGGCATTTAGGTCATTCTCACGAGGTGAGCAGAATTTAGCCAATACCTCTAATTTCACTTCAGCTTCAACTTGGATGTCGACGCAGAAAGTAATATCTATTGGAAACGAAGTTGGTGCTGGACTGTTTAACAGAACTGTACCAGATGGCACACGGGACAAGATTTTTGTGATACGGCAGTATAGGTCTGTTCCGTCCGGATAGCAAAGTACAAATGATTCAAATACAGAAGCGTTTACCAACATCTCAGTTACGATCACCCCATTACGGTCTACAACTTGAACTTTAATATCTGTTGTAAACAGGAGATCAACAAGCTGAGCCTCTGTAAATCCTCCGTTAAGAGCTACTGTTACATTTCTCTTTTCTCCAACTTGCTCGCATAGAAAATGTTCAGCGCATGCATCGTTCGTTTCGTTTGAAAGCGGGAATGCTGGCGGAGTTTTAGGTACTTTTGTTACGATCCTTACTGGACGTCTGGATGGGTCATCCAACGCGTCTTCAATTGCAGCGATTTGTTCAGGAGTAAAAGAAACGGTTTTTCTTACGTTTAGCGCATCCGTCACCCAGTCGTAAACTTTCTGTACGCGGATACACTCATCCTGCAAGTGTTTATGATTGTTTCCCATTGTTTCCCTTCCTTTCCTCATCATGATCTGAAGATTCCATACATACTATGGGAATAGAGTGGGTTATGACACAAAACGAAAGCCTATTTTTATAGATATGAGTTTAAGGAGGAGCAATCATGAGAGCAGTAAGGTATAACGAACGCAAAGTATGTGATTTAACATCAACTGAATACGATGGCCTTTGTCTTTTACTGCCTTACTGGGGCTTACAGATCTCAGATGATGGAGAGACCATAACTGGGGCTCTTTCCACATTTATGTTAGGAATCCAAGGTCTGTCACAAGAAAGGGTAAAAGAGCTAGATCAGCTTCTAATGCATACTGGTATTAAGATCACTTCAGATGATCATGTTAAATGCGATCAGCGTTTTTATGTAGCATTTCATTCCGGCCACCCTATGCCGCTTGCACTCAACACGCCGGATAAACAGCTCTACTATCTAAATCCATCGCCTTCTTTCAGGCTGCCCATTCAGTCAGGCATACACAGAGGAATAACATTAAAAAGAAAAGATGGCCCTCTCTTTTTAGCCGTACAGCCTTCTTTTGAAGATCAGATCGCCGAATGGATAAGTTATTTAGTCATTCAAACATTTTTGCGTTTTTCGTTCGAATCATTATCGTCAATCTCTGAATCCACTTTTTTTGCATGTGCTGATAAGGTATTGAAAGAGATCAATACTAGTTTTGCCTCCATACAAATTCCTTTAAGTCATCATAAAGATGTAATAACATCGAGATCTGAGGAAAAAGCAGATCATTCAATTATCACTCCTACTAAAAAGAAGGAAGATGAAAAATTTATTGAAGCTGCTGATAAAGCTCCTGTTAAACATTATCTGGATGGAAACAATGTTTCCGTTCCCCAGATCAGACCTTTTTCGTCTGCTGGATCACTCATAACCAATCATGTACCTAAGCCTTATGAACATGGCCAATTTTTGTCTCAAAATGCAAAGCCTATAAATCCGTTCAAACCTAACAACAGAAAAGAAAAGCCAATACAGCCGTTCAATACGAATCCATCAGATCCTTATAAAAAATCCGTCATACGTCCATTTCATCCAAATCAAAACACTCCGTCCGCAGGTCAAGAATATACTGACAAGACATCTAGGATATTTAGACAGAGGAGAGATGGAAAGTGAATAAAGATGATCTTCAGAAACTTTATTCTGAAATAAAAACAAATAAATACAAGGATGCGGGTAAGAATAAATCTCTTATCAAGCCTCCTAAAAAGGGCTGCGGCTCTTGCGGCAAGGTTACTTGGAAGCCTAATAAATCAAAATAAAAGAAAAGCTGCCACTAAATAGGTGGCGGCTTCTTTTATGAAATGAACTGATTTATAATCAAGTATTCTATAACCCTATCAGCACATTCTCTAATATCCATTGACTCTGTAGGAATAACAATTTCTGCGTTCACAGGAACTTCATATGGATCTGAAATACCTGTAAAGTTAGCAATTAAACCTTTTCGAACTTTCTTATAAAGACCTTTTGGATCACGTTTTTCACACTCGGAAAGACTGCAATCTACATAAACTTCGATAAATTCATCAGCACCAAGCATATTTCTGACCGCTTGGCGATCTGCTGCAATAGGTGAAATGGCAGCGACTAGCACGATAATGCCGCTTTCCACAAATAGTTTTGAAACCTCACCCAGTCTTCTAATGTTTTCTCTTCTGTCTTTTTCGGAAAATGATAGATCGTGATTCAATCCATGACGAACATTATCGCCATCAAGAAGCATGGTAGAAAATCCTCTTTTATATAACATACCTTCTATTTCTGATGCTACAGTGGATTTGCCTGATCCTGATAACCCCGTAAACCATAATACAAAGCTTTTATGGCCATGAAGTTTTTCTCTCATTTCTTTTGATACACTTACTCTTTGCCATGTTAAATTTTTTTCCTCTTGATTCAATACATTTAAACCTCCTGCTAAAAAATTACTCAGAATAATGTTTACGTAATATGGAAATAACCTCTGGTCTGCTGAATTGTAAAGGGATGTATACGTTTTTTCTGAGCATCTCTCTTACTCTGCTTCGGATAAGATAAGTCTGTCCCGTTCTTCGAGTGGGCATGTTTCAGTGATTCATAGGATTTCATTCTCACTGGGATATCATCTTGCTTGGTTTCTCCGACTAATGGATGAAGCAATAGCCCGTCCATTTGCACAAGAGCTGGTTTCTGAAGATGCAAGGCAGAGACTTTTTCCCATCCCTTTGTTATGAATTATTCGCGAGTAGTCAAAGGGTCTAAATAATAAAAAGGTGCCACTTTACGAGGAGGTTGATCCACCATGGTAATACGTCCTCCAACGTACCAGTTTCCTCTTTTCTTTAAGTTTTGTACATCGGGGTGTGAAGAATTTTCTGTTCGGTACACCAGCCGAGATTCTAGTAGATGATCTGGTTGGTAAATATCTGTAATTTCTATTCTTCCATAAACTACATTTTCATAAATTAATTTAGCCTCGCTTATTTTAATTAATTCTTTCGCTTTTTGTTCAGATACAGGCAAAGTTATAGGCGAAGACCAAGGAAGACGGCTGGTTAGTCGCATATGATAAAGAACAGACAAATAATCTTTTTGATCCATAAAAGAATCTAAAGGGCTAAAAGCACCATTTGCCATACATTCTAAGTCCGATAACTAATCGGATGTAATTCTATTTGATGCTTTATTTGTTTGTAATCGGCATCGGAACGAATCCTATTAATTAGACTTCCACCATGAGGAAGAAGGGTCATCGTTTTTAACCTCTAATTTAAGTGCATTAGCATTTGCTAACTATTAGATAGTGTATGTCGATCTAGAAGGTTCTGTGAGCCAAAATTAAAGGAGTGTTAATTTGAATAAATCTTTTAATAATGAAGAAAACGTGAAGTTGGCTCCCTTTTTCTTTAATTCGTTCCCCAAGAGCGGGACGCACCTGATGTTTCAAATATTAACCGGACTGCCTTCTGTCAAGCATGATCAGTTACTCCATTTATATGAGGGTTTTCCATATCAGTTTACTCACCATGAACAAGCATTGAGAGGGATTAAAGAAAACGAATTTATCTCAGGTCATATTTATTATTCAAAGTCGTGGGAAGATAAACTTAAAGAGTTGAATATGAAACAAATCTTTCTGTACCGTGACCTTCGTGACATAATTGTTTCCTACAACCATTATGTTGAGAAAGTTGACGCACCTCTGTTCCACGTCTTCAGAGAACAAAATCTTTCACAAAAAGAACGTTTATTAGCCATTATAAATGGTGTTGAATCATCATCATTCAACCACCCAGGGATCAAAGAGTGGTTTTCATTTTTTATTAATTGGATGCATATTCCACATGTATTATCTGTGAGATTTGAAGACTTAATTTCAAATGAACAATCACAAACAAAAACCCTTTCTACCATTATTAAGTACCTCTATAACGATCATCTTCCACTTCCAATAGATCAAATGTTATCTTCCATAAAAAGAAACATTGATCCCTCTCAATCTGCCACATTTCGAAAAGGTAAGATTGGAAGTTGGCAAGAAGAATTTGATCAAGAACTGAAAGATGCCTTTAAAAGATCAACTGGTGACCTTTTAATTCAATTGGGCTATGAACAAAATAATAATTGGTAATAAATTCTGTTTTTTTAACAAAGGTTTTCTAAATTCTTACCGTAATAACCATGTCCAATCTTCACCAGCCCACATATACTACTAATATCGCACTATGATACTCATAGAGTAGTTGATTTTTAGGAGGAAACTTAGTGAAAGTAGGAGTTGTGCTCCCTGTGTATCACCAAGAGAGGGAGTATATTTTTGAATGTATTCAATCAATGGAAAAGCAAACCTTCCGAGACTATAAGCTCGTCATTGTATTGGATGGTCCAAATCAAGAAACAGTGAATGCTGTTAAAGAAGCTAGTCAGCTGTTAACCATACCATTTCAAATTATTGACAGGAAAGAAAATCGTGGAATATCCCCCACATTGAATGAGGGATTTGAACTTTTACAAGATTGCCCATATTTCACATGGATCTCAAGTGACAACCGCCATGATCCAAACTTCTTGGAACGATTAGTTGCTACAATGGATCATGCCAAGCCAGGTACTGTTTTAGTTTATTCTTTCTATAGAAGGATAGATCAACACGGTACGCCCATTACCTATACAAAAGCTTGGTATGAATATGTAGAACACTTTATGACAAGAAAGAGAGAAGAAATTTTTCAAAATTGTTTTATTGGAGCTTCATTTCTATTTACTAGAGATGCATTTAATAAAGCTGGAGGATATCGTGATAAGTTCCCCAATGTCCAGGATCACGATTTTTGGATTCGATTATTACAGCACGGGGATTTTGTACTATTACGAGAATATATAATGGAATATCGTTTCAATGGACGGTATGCCCTTACGACTAACATTCCTCCTGAACAACTAACCATGGAAAGTATGGCAAGCAGCGTTGATGTTAGAAAGTTAACAGGTAAATTTCCTAAAGTGAGTGTCATTCTTTATACACATAATCATGTGAAAACCATTAATTTTGCCGTAGAGAGTCTCATTCAGCAAACCTTTAAAGATTTCCAGCTTATTGCAGTAGACGACGGTTCAACTGATCTTACGCCAGATGCAATCCACAAGATCCACGAATCAAGAATGGTTCCACTGTTATTAAACCACAGAGGCAAAGCAAAAACATTAGAGATTGCTCTTGATTATTGTATTGGTGAATACGTTCTTTTCATGAACGGTGATGATTGGCTTGATCCCCAGGCGCTTGAAATTATGGTTCAACAAATGGAATCATTGCCTGGATATATCGACATGTTAATCACTAACCATAAGAACTGGATTGAAAAACAGAGCAGGTTACGACCAAGTTCTATTATAATCGGACAAAATTACGGTAAATCAGAATTAAAGACTCATTTGCCATATGCTGTGCTTTATAAATTCAACTCCTTGTTCAAGGATTTAAATGCTATAGAAGAACCACTTGAATTACATCTCTTTCAAAAAAATCGTAAACAAGGAAACTCACATTGGGTGAACATGGCTCTTTATCATAAACGAATACAACGATAACAAAAAGGCGTCCCGTATTCGGGACACCTTTTTTAATATCTTACTGCCATACAAGAGAAACTTTTAGGTCAAACACGAGTAACACCAATCAAGTTAACCTAAACATAAATAGAATACGTAAGCTCTTTTGCTGCAGGAGGATTGTTATTCATACATTACTGTAATCCTTTAGTTCGTTATATCATGATTTCTATAAAAAGAGATTGTTTCGCTTAAAGAATCACTTAGCAAATACGTTGGTTTCCAACCTAGGTTTCTCATTCTGTTGCTTTGCATTAATTCAGGTGAAGAGTCTGGTTTAGATTCAATTGACGAATATGATAATTGTATAGAAGTTAAGGATTGATATATTGATAAAATTTTTACTAAGGATGTCTTTCTTCCGGATCCGATTTCATAAATGGAATATGATTCTCCTTTATTAAAGAGAATGTCATAACAAGCTACAGCATCCCTGACATCTAAAAATTCACGTTCATTAAGTACATGACTTAGCTCAATAGGTTCCCCTTTTTCTTTAATTTCCATATCAACGATCCTTTTTGCCAATAACGAAACTATACCTGAAGAATGACCAGGTCCAATTAAGTTGCATAACCTTACGGATAAAACCTGAAGATTAAATACTTTTGCCCAGTCTATACATAGTTGTTGTTGTAAATTCTTACTTATTGCATAAGGGTGGTTGGAACCTGACAGAGCAGATCCTGCAATAATAATTTTACAAGATGGACTGTATAAACGAATCCCTTCAAGGAGATGGAATGTACCTATTACATTGCTTTGAATGACCGATAACGGATCTGACCATGAATGTGCTACAGAATTAATTCCAGCAAGATGTAAGCAAAGATCTGGTTTATGTTTTTTTACGACGCTTAGGGTTTGTTCTAAGTTTGAAAGATCACAGTTCTCCATAACACAATAGGAAGAATGAACTTTTCGTCGAGAGGTACCTATGACTCGGTACCCTCTCTCAGAAAAGTATTTTACAGCATGACTTCCTGTAAATCCTGAAGCACCAGTAATAAGGATGCATTTGCTCATTTCAACCAGTCTTTTAGTTCTTGCAGCTGTTTTTCATAGGGTGACACTTGATATTTTGAATCTAGACGAGAGTTAAATAGGGTTCTGTCTAATCGAGGTTCAGTGTGAGGAATGATATCAACATCATCTTTTTGAAAGATATTTTTTATAAGGTTAAGCAATTCATATTTCGAAAGAGTTTCTGGAGCTGTTAGATGATACAGCCCCGTTATTGGGTTATCGATCGTATAATCTATAAATTTTGCTAGTTCTAACGTTGTAACCCCGTTCCATTTCACATGTGTAAATCCTTTAATAATTCCTCTCTGATGAATAAACCAATGATACAAACCAATTCCATTTTTTAATTCAGGCCCAATGATCGATGTTCGAATGGTCAGGTGAGGACTGGTTTTAATTTCGCCAAGTTGTTTTGTTTTTGCATACATCGTTAATCCATCTGGAATAGACTCTTCATTGTAGTTGCCTTCATGTCCGCTAAATACACAGTCTGTACTGATGTGTATCAGCTTTCCTCCATATACATTGAGCTGTTTTGCTAGTTCGTGAGGCAGCAAGCTATTAACAAGAATAGCGTCCCTTTGATTGATAGCTGCAAATTCGTTCAAAAGGCCGATGCAGTTAATAACAAGATTCGGCTTATGGAGTTGAATAACTTCTTCAATTTGATTTAGGTTCGTGGCATCCAGCATGATATGTCCATCTGTTCCATCTCTGGATGTCAAAACGAGCTGATGCACTGTATTTCTTTGGAAATAGGAGGCGATCATATGACCTGCCATCCCATTAGCCCCTAGTATCATTATTTTCAAAACAGAAAACCGCCCTCAACTAACATTTGGTGGATCTCTTCTTTTGTCATCAAATCTTTTTCCGAACTATAGCTTTCAAGCTCGACTTTCTCATATGAAGCGTAATGTTGGTTTAAACCTTCAATATCGATCGTAGGCAGAATGACAAAGTACTCATTATCGAAATAAACAGTTGTTGCACTCTCATACTCTGATAGAAGGATCTCGTGTAACTTTTCACCTGGACGTTTCCCAAGTTCAACCATCGTTACTCCTTTTTTACCAGAAGCATCAATTAACACTTGTGCTAAATCTGTAATCTTGCAAGTAGGCATCTTCATAACAAAGATCTCGCCTCCAACGCTTTCATAAGTAGCTTTAAACAATAAGCTGATCGCTTCTTCTAAGGTTAAAAAGAACCGAGTCATCTCAAAATCTGTTATACCAACTTGGCCTTTATTTTGGATCTGGCTTTTAAAAACGTGGATTACACTTCCGTTCGTTCCTAATACATTTCCGCCTCTTACACATACAAAACGGGTATGCTTGCTTAAAAGATTTGCATGGATGATCAGCTTCTCACCGATTGCTTTTGTCATTCCATATAGATTTGAAGGGTTTGCTGCTTTGTCAGTTGAAATATAAATTACTTTTGTCACTTTATGATAAATGGCCGTTTCAATTACGTTTTGTGTTCCTTGAATGTTGCTTTTAAGTGCCTCATATGGCTGAAGTTCACAGATTGGAACATGCTTTAACGCTGCAAGATGATAAATATAATCTACACCCTCAGTTGCTCTCATCAAGGAATCTTTGTCCCTTATATCACCAATCATGAAAGTTAGCTTGGGATTATAATCAAATTGTCTTTGCATCGCCACTTGGCTTGCTTCATTACGTGAGAGAATGATGATCTCTTTAGGCTCTTTCGGCAGAAGCTGTTTTACAAGTTCATGACCCCAAGAACCTGTGCCCCCCGTAATTAATATTCTTTTATTAAACAATACTATTTCCTCCTAAAATAAACTTCACGACTCGATCCGAAACATCCAAATCATCATATCCTTCTGGAATCGACCATTGCTTTTCTTGATAGGTCATTACCTTGACTGATGATAGTATCTGTTTAGCTGATACACCAGAAACGCAGTTACTTCCACATTCAACCGTTTCTGGCCGTTCAGTACTGTTTCGCATCGTTACAGTTGGAACCTGGAATAAACAGCATTCCTCCTGAACCGTACCACTGTCTGTTAATACACAAAATGCGTTTTGTTCTAATTTTACAAAGTCAAAAAATCCGAATGGTTCATGGAATTGTACAAGCGGGTGCATCTGCAGCTTGTCGTTTTCCAAAATTCTAGATTTTGTTCTAGGGTGGATCGAACAGATAACAGGAAATCCAAAATACTCAGCGACTAAGTTTAATCCTGTTAGTATTTCCTTTAAATGAACGTGATTGTCCACATTTTCTGCACGATGAGCAGTGACGAGCATATATTTTCCAGGTGCAATCATTAGCTTTTCTAATATCATGCTGCTATCAATTGAACTCTTAAACTCGGTTAATACTTCATATATAGGGTTACCTGAAACCATGATTCGGTTCAAAGGAACTCCTTCTCTTATTAAATTTTCTCTACTGTATTTGGTATAGGGCAGATTGAATGTAGAAATAGCATCAATAACTTTTCTGTTTTTCTCTTCTGGTACACTTAGGTCAAAACAACGATTACCTGCCTCCATATGAACTACAGGTATGTTCAGCCTTTCAGTAACAATGGAAGATAGAGCACTGTTTGTATCTCCCAATACAAGCACCTTATCTGGTTTCTCATGCAACAATATTTTTTCAAGCTCTGAAAACAGATGAGCAATTTGATTTCCGAAAGAAAATTGCTGTTTCATCAAAATATAGTCAGGCTTACGAAGTTGAAACTCTTGGAAGAAGACATCATTTAATGAATGTGTAAAGTTTTGGCCCGTATGAATTAAAATGTGCTGATCAGCTAATTGATCCAGTTTTTTTATGATCAAACTCAAACGGATGATCTCTGGTCGAGTTCCAAGAATGGTTACTATTTTCAATGAAACTCTCCTTTCTTAAATTAAATTAAGACTATATATTAAACTATGATTCTGCCCTTTATATGGACTAGACCACTACCCTATTCAATAAAAAAAGGCGGCCTTTAAAAAGGACGCGCTTAGAACAACTTCACATTTCATTCATACTATGGCTTATAAGGATTTAAAGGAGCCAAAGTATGTCTAAAGCTAAAATTCTATTTGTTTTTTATTTACCGAGCGGTGGAATGGAAACCTTAAACCGCCAGCGCTGTAAAGCATTAACCAAATACGGTATAGAGTGTCACCTCTTATACTTGCAAAATGGAACAGGCATGCAAAACATTTCGCAGATTCCTACTTATATCACTAATAATGATGCAGAGATAAAATCAATCGTATTAAATCATTTTGATGCGATCTTTGTATGCTCAGACTACCCAATGCTTCAAAGGATCCGAAACTTTGGGTATACTGGTAAACTCATTTATGAGATACAAGGATTGGGAAGTTATAAAAATGCGGAGAAGATTCTTTCACAAGCTAAATCCATTATTTTAAAGCACGCAAACGGGATCCTCATTCCGAAAACTGAACACTTATTGAGTCTGGTAAATCAACTCTTCCCAAGCATGGATAAGCATTGCTTCCATAATTGTTTTGATTCAACAGAGTTCGGATATCGCATAAAACCTCGGTTACCCTACCCGGTAATTGGCTGGATAGGAAGATTAGAGCTAAATAAAAACTGGGATGATTTTCTAATGATTGCGATGCGTTTTATTAAGCAAAAGCCAGAGACAAAATTTTGGATGTTTATAGATGATACGTTAAGCAATCCTCATGAGAAAACCAGATTTAATAACTTATTAAATAGATATAAATTAACTAATCATGTGACCATCCATGCAAACATCCCTCATAATCAAATGGCAGACTATCTTTCGATGATCGGTGACAGCGGAGGATTCTTATTATCTACTTCAAAAGTGGAAGGGTTCGGTTACGCAGTTATTGAAGCGATGAGCTGCAGATGCCCTGTGCTTTCATCTGATTCAGATGGGGTAAAGGCATTTATTACGCATGATGTTACAGGCAAGTTTTATATAAATGAGAATATTGGATCAGCTGTAGCACAAGGAATGGAGTTAACTGAGGATCTTGAGCTTAGAAATAAGATTATTAACAATGCATTAAACCATTTAGCATTGTTTAATTTAGACACTTATGCCATGGAATTCTCAAGAATATTAAAATAAAAAAAGCCTCTAGTATAGCGGCTTTTTCTATTTTATAAAAGTTTTAACCTACCTTGAACTGCCCTTTTGACTAAATCATTCATATTGCTGCTGTGCCGTTGAATCGTAAATTGAAGTTCTTTTCTAATATCGCCCTTGAATTTTTTTGTGCCCATATTTTCGTGCACACGATAACGAACGAGTGGTTCAGAATAATAATGAAAATGATATTTGGCAAGGATTCTCAACCAATAATCATAGTCTTGGGTAAAACGCAGGCTTTCATCGAATAATCCGAACTCGTTAAAGATACTCATCTTTAACATAACCGTGCAGCCGTTTATTACACATCCTCTGCGCATTCGCTTTAAAAACTGAATCTGGTCTTTAAAAGCTATCGACTGTGGCTGTGACACAATCTTTCCTTTTTCGTTGATCAGATAGAAGTTTGAATAGCTGGCTGCAGCATTTTTAGCTTTCATAAAATGAAGCTGTTTTTCGATTTTTGCAGGATGAAACAAATCATCAGAACTCAACCAGGCAAAGTAATCACCTGTAGCATTCTGAATTCCAACATTTAGTGCTGATGCTGTCCCACCATTCCCTTTTTTAATATATTTTATTCTATTTAAATAAGGAGTAATTTTTTCATTGTGCCATATTGATCCATCGTTAACGACGATAATTTCAATGTTCTTGTAAGTTTGGTCTAATGCACTTTCAATCGCTTCATTAATATATGGACAATTAAAAAAAGGAATGATTACGGATACTTTGTTCAATGAAAGAAAACCTCCTTATCTCCCGTTATTTTGCAAAAACTGTTGTATAGTTTGGACCATCTCTTGAGCTCTTATAGCCGTTGTATGTCTTTGATGTATTAATTCTATACCGTTTTGAACGATGGGATCACGAAGGCTTTCATTATTTAGGTATTCATTTATCTTCTCTTTGAAGTTCACTTCATTTATAGCAACAAACGTCTCTCCATCAATAAAACCTAGGTCGGTTAATTCAAGAGATGCAGGAGCCGCAAGCAACGTGCCGCAAGCTAGAACTTCAAAGTACTTTAACAGCGGAAAGTGATGAATGGAATCACATGTTAGAAAAATTTTTGCTTTACTAATTTCTTTTGCGTAACGTTCTCCCGTAAGTCCTTTTTTTACCACTCCATACCCCGGATGCGAGTATTGGACAAAACGTGGATCTCGGGAAAGTTGTTGGCTGATCACATGACGAAACGGATAGATATGGGGATATGTTGCTCCAATAAGGAGCATCGGTATCGTCTTAGGTACTTGATATGGTCTAAATATCTCTGCTGGTACATGATGGGGAAACCAAACCAAACGGTTAATATGATCAGGCAGCCATTTTTTAAATGCGTCTCTATAATGACAAAAAATTAAAGCTGGTTTCTCCTGATGGATTAAAAAGTTTCGTTTTGAAAGTTTATAATGAAGGTCATGCATTAAGATGCCATGCGGGATAGTTAAATCCTTTAATCCTCTTATAAAGGGGCGGTATTCTGGTTTGTAATCATTTAAAAGGATAAAATCAGGCTTAATCGGAAGCTGATTGACGATACCTTGGATGTTGCCGTCATGCTCCCATCTTATTAAATTTGTTCGTTTAGCAAGTTCTTTCTCTAAATAAAAACTGCTTCTTTCAAGCTGCTGTGAACGATCTCTTGTAATAAAAAGAAGATTAATTCTTTCCATTTCCCTCTCCTTTTTTAGCTATTTAAATAACTCCATGCTTTCGCATGGAGTTCTGATGTTTAAAGCTCAACTAGTAATATTTTGTCTAGAGGTACAACATATAAACCAGCACCAGCAGAACCAGCTTGTGAAAAAACTACAAAATCTCCGCCGACTTCAACAACTCTTACACCTGTTAGGTCAGGTGTGCCTGGAGGCTGATTGGAATTCATAAGAAACACTTCTGCTATTACATATTGTTCTCTCAAATATTTAATAAAGAAATCACGGTATAAACCAAAATGTACTAACGCCATTGATTAAACACTCCTTTAAAACTTTGGGCAATAGATAAGCCCTACTTTAATATATGCCACTCCTTTATTTTGGTTTGGACAAACGTCTTTTTTTGAAGAATATTAATCATCATTTCAAATGCCTATTTAAAGAAAAATGGTTTATTACCCTATTCCATATTTGTACGACTATCCATATAGTATATTAACCTGATAAACGAGAGAAATCAGGTACATGTATCTATTTCAAAGGAGGAAATACCTTGAGTTTATTCAATAATGACTCATGTTGTGGTGGTGACACTGCTGGTAAGACTAGAGAAAAGTCAAAGTGCAGTGGCTGTGTTTGTGAAATTTTAGACCAGCTGGCTAACCACAGATTTAAAGGCAACTTATGTACAATGGGCGGGCAACAAAGAGTTAGGCTTGTACTAAAAGGTGCTGATGAAGGGCTTGACGTTACAGGTGGAGGCGGCCCTGCAACAGATTTTACGATCGTAAGTTTCGATCCAAGAACTTGTTGTTTAGTTGTAACTCACGAAGAGGGCAACGATACTCTTACATCTGTATTTGACTGCCGTTGCATCTGTGGAATCATCTGTGTTCCAAACGGCAAGGGCGGCTCAGGCGGCTCTGTACTAGGCTGATAAGTAAAGGATACAGCCACAACTTTTAATAGGACTGAAGAGTATAGGATACAGTCCGAGACGCGAAAAAACCCCGAATCCCATTGAGAGCATTCGGGGTTTTGTCTATTGGTTTAATTAGCGCGCGATAATATTATAACCGCTGTCTACGTGAAGAATTTCTCCAGTAATCCCACGAGCTAAGTCACTCATCAAGAATAAGGCAGCATCTCCTACTTCTTCCTGTGTGTTTGCTTTTCTGAGCGGAGATCTTTCTTCGATTTCTTTTAGAACAGAGTTGAAGTCGCCAATACCTTTTGCTGCTAATGTACGGATCGGACCTGCTGAGATCGCATTAACGCGGATTCCGTCTTTCCCAACATCGCTAGCAAGGTATTTAACACTCGCATCCAATGAAGCTTTTGCAACTCCCATCACATTGTAGTTAGAGACTACTCTTTCTCCTCCAAGGTATGTTAAAGTCACGATGCTTCCGCCCTCAGTCATTAATGGACGAGCTTCTTTTACAACAGCTGTAAGAGAATAAGAAGAAATGTTATGAGCAAGAAGGAACCCTTCACGCGTTGTGTTTAAGTATTCTCCTTTTAACTCTTCTGTATTTGCAAAAGCGATACAGTGTGCAAGACCGTGGATCACACCCACTTCTTCTTTTAATTGTGCAAAAGTCTTTTTAATTTCATCATCATTAGTAATATCACAAGGAAGAACGATAGAATCTTTTCTTTCAAGTGACTCTGCTAAATCTCGTACATTCTTTTCTAGTCTTTCACCTGCATATGTAAATACTAGACGTGCGCCTGCTTTTGATAGTGATTGTGCAATTCCCCATGCGATACTTCTTTTATTCGCAACACCCATTACAACAAACGTTTTGTTTTCTAATGATAGTTGATACATATAAGTATTCCTCCCAATCGTTCTGATTCATCGTTTTTTATCAATTAGTAATTGTTATTAGTACCAAGTCCTAATTATTATAACAGAAATCAGAAGGAAATTCACTATTAACCTTTACTTGTTTGAATATCTTTCACTTCATAACCACACGAATCACAGCGATAGATCACGTTCTGGTTTGATTGTGCGATCAGCACTTCATGATTCAGGTCATGGTCCCTTCCGCATTTTGGACAATGAACAACAGGTATCATCGATTCCAACCACCTTTTTTAATTAGTTACATTTAGCATGCACAATTTCATAAAAAATAAAAAGCGCTGGTATTAACCAGCACTTTAATTAACCCAGTATTTGCCTCATTTGCAGTATCTGCTGCTTACTTCCTGTTACAACCATTTTATCTCCTACCATGATTTCCGTATCACCGTGAGGAACGATGGATTCTTTTCCTCTATAGATACGAACAATAATACTGTCTCCCAAGAATGGGAAATTTCGGAGCGCTGTACGATGGTAAGAATGGTTTGATACGATGATCTCACTCAAACTATTATCAGAGGTGGTCAAGATATCGACGACAGCAGGATTTTCTATTAATGCTTTCAATAAAACCTGTGAGGAGAAGTATACAGAATACACTTCAATTCCTTCTTCCTTTAGTGCACCTCTCTTAACAGGATCCTCAATTCTGGCAACGATTCTAGCTACACCTTCTTCTTTAGCCAGAAATGCAAGTTTTTGGTTTGTTTCATCATTTCCTGTCGCAAGCACAATAACATCTGTCTGGAATACGTCTGCCTCTCTTAATGTGTCTGCTTCATAATCTTCAAGTTCACGAATATTGAAACTCTCCAACTGTTTCTGATCTTTCTCTTCTTGCCTCGTGTGAAAAAGCCTGTATTCAAAACGAGTTAGATCCAGCTCTGTTGTTAATGGAAGAGTAAATTGGTTTGCCCCAACGAAGACAAGCTGTTCTTTCACAGCTTCTTCTTCCTTTTTCATGGGGAAAAGCTTCTTGAAAAATATAGGTGTGATGATGGCGCTGATCACCGCTGTTAAGATTAAAGCAGATGACGTACGTGCATCGATAATCTCGATTCGTTCACCGATTTTTGCTGCTGCAATGACTAGAGAAAGGGTTGAAGTTAACAAGAACCCGGATGCCGCTACTGTTCTCCAGTCATACCATTTTCTAAGGTATAATATAGGTAGGAATTTGGAAATCAGTAAGGCTAAAAGCAAGAGCGGAATTAGCCCTAAAGCTTTTGGATCCGAAAAAATGGAACGAATATCAAGCTCAACCCCAACCATGACGAAGAAGATCGGAATTAAGAATCCATAGCCAAACGAGTCCAATTTGTGCACAAGCTGCTTATTTGGTGACAGAAGTGAAACTAAGACCCCTGCCAAGAAAGCACCAAGTATATTCTCTGCTCCGACCGATTCTGAAAGTCCTACTAAAACAATGATTAAAGTAAACACGGCTCTAGTATCAAGCTGAATGGTTCCTTTTGACATCGTATCAAGAAAAGAGCGGTGTCTTAATTGTTTTCCGACAAAATACAGAAAGACGCCTGCAGCGAAGAGAATAAGCAATAGCCACATTCTTCCAGGATCACCTGATTCAAACGACACGAATAGCGCAAGAAGGATCATTGTAACAAGATCTGCTATAACGGCGACTAATAATATGATCTGTCCGATTGTTGTTTTAGATAATTTCTCTTCTTTTAATGTCGGCACGACAACACCAAGAGAAATCGTAGAGATGACAAGAGTCATAAAGAAAGCACTTTCTGTAAATCCGCCCCATACGAATAGAAGTGATAAACCGTATGATAGGATCAATATAAATAGAAAGATTACACTGGCTACAACAATTCGATTAGGTTCTTTCTTTTCGTTATTCTTTATCTTTGAGTTAGATCCACCAGCAAAAATACTAAAATCAATTTCAAGACCACTAAGGAACATTAAAAAGATAAAACCAAGAACGGATAATATTTCGAGCCAAGCATCAGAATGAACGATATCAAATCCGCTCTTCCCAAGGATGATTCCAACAATAATTTCTGCTACAACTACCGGTATAACATTTAATCGGAATTTGTTTAACAAGATAGGAACAAAAAATGCTGTAAGAATGACCAATACTAATGAGGTAAAAGATGCATGTTCTTCCATAGTCCCTCCGAAATTCTTAATATTATTGGTTTACTATAGTAAAGCGGAAAAAGAAATGTCAAACGATTGTGCTCAAAATGATTTGCAAACCTTGTGATTTTCGGTAAGATAATACATGTTATTGTTTTACTTTAAGGAGTCGATTCCACATGCAAAATAACCATAAATCTCCATGGCAACAACTTGATTACAATTTATTGTTTATTCTTTTCTTAATGGTCATTACAAGCTGTATTGCGATCTATAGTGCACAAATGATGGATCAATACGGCAGCAACTTCGTCATAAAACAATTAGTATGGTACTTTATCGGTGGAATTGCTGTATTTGGGGTCATGGTATTAGACTTTGATCAGTTTAGAAAATTATCCTGGTACTTATACGGGCTCGGCATTCTCTTGCTGCTTGGTATTCTTGCAGCTCCTGAAAGCATTGTCCCGAATATTAACGGTGCTCAAAGCTGGTACAGATTTGGTCCTTTCGCTCTTCAGCCGTCGGAACTTGTTAAAGTATCACTTGTCATTGCGATAGCTAATACGATTGCCACACACAATGAGAAGTATATTATTCGAACGATGCATGAAGACCTATTATTACTTGGGAAAATCGCTTTGATCGCCGGTTTTCCAACTCTTCTTGTTCTAATGCAGCCAGATCTTGGTACGAGTTTGGTCTTTATGGCAATAACGGGAAGTCTTTTACTTGTCTCAGGTATAAGATGGAGAATCATTCTTTTCCTTATTCTTTCCTTTATCCTGTTCATATCAATCCTGGTTTGGATATATTTTACCTTTCCACAATTTTTCGTGGATCATATCCTGGATCAATATCAGCTAAACCGTTTCTATGCTTGGCTTGAGCCTTATGAACATAAAGATGCTGGATATCATACAAGAAACGCTTTACTTGCGATCGGCAGCGGAATGCTTTTTGGAAAAGGGTTCACAGAAGGGTCTGTTTACCTTCCTGAAGCTCAAACCGACTTTATTTTCTCCATTATTGGTGAAGAATTTGGCTTTTTAGGTACAAGTATCGTTATCTCACTCTTCTTCTTAATGGTATATAGAATGATCAATACAGCCCTTGAAAGTAACGAAGCTTTCGGCAGCTACCTTTGTGCAGGGGTTATCGGAATGCTGACGTTCCAAGTGTTCCAGAACATCGGAATGAATATCCAAGTTATGCCGATTACCGGAATCCCCCTTCCCTTCATTAGTTACGGAGGAAGTTCGATACTCGCGTACATGATTGCATTTGGACTTGTACTCAATGTACGTTCAAGAACTGTAAAATATATGTTTGAATAACACCTGATTTTCAGGTGTTTTTCTTTTACCTTTGAAGTATCCTATTATATATGAGGTGAAAATGATGAAATACGATATTATCGGTGATATTCATGGCTGTTACGACGAATATAGTGAGCTTGTTTCCAAATTGGGCTATGAGTGGAAGGATGGACTTCCTATACATAAAGAAAGACGAAAGCTCGTTTTCTTAGGAGATCTTATGGATCGAGGTCCTGAATCCATTAAAGTAATGGAACATGTCTATAAGCTTGTTCAGAATGACTTAGCTCTGTATAGTCCCGGAAACCATTGCAACAAACTCTATCGTTACTTCTTAGGAAGAAACGTGCAGATTAAACACGGGTTGGAAACAACAGTAGCTGAACTGAATGAACTTAGTCAGGAGCAGAGAAAAGCAGTTAGAGACCATTTTTGTACCCTATATGAAAATGCCCCATTATATTTACATCTGGACAATGGCAAATTAGTTGTTGCACATGCTGGTATACGTGAAGATTATGTAGGGCAAACGCACAATAAAGTAAAAACATTTGTCTTATATGGTGACATTACAGGCGAAAACAATCCTGATGGTACGCCTGTCCGAAGAGACTGGGCTAAAAAACATTCAGGCAAGATCACGATTGTTTATGGACATACACCAGTTGAAGAAGTCCGTCATGTTCAAAACACGTGGAATATTGATACGGGATGCGTTTTTGGCGGCAAATTGAGTGCATTGCGGTATCCAGAGCTTGAATCAGTAAGTGTTCCCTCATCACAAGCCTATGTACCAGAAAAATTTCGATCTTTTGATGATTAAAACAAAAAAGGATTTGTGTTATTTCCACAAATCCTTCA
Source organism: Fictibacillus barbaricus (assembly GCF_014635025.1). Taxonomy (GTDB): domain Bacteria; phylum Bacillota; class Bacilli; order Bacillales; family Fictibacillaceae; genus Fictibacillus; species Fictibacillus barbaricus. The sequence goes on from NZ_BMCE01000002.1 coordinate 664,012, forward strand.
TATCCTTTGGACAATCCACTTTTAATTTAATTTTTTCCCCTGTAAACGGGTGTGTAAATATTGTTTCTTCACTATGAAGGGCTTGGCGATCCAAAAGCCCCATTTTCCCTCCATACAAATCATCACCTAAAAGAGGGTGACCGATAGATGACATGTGCACCCTTATCTGATGCGTTCTCCCCGTCTCCAGTTTAAGTCGTACCACCGAAAAATCATACGCAGAACAATAGTCTATTTTTTTGAAGTGAGTAATAGAAGGCTGCCCGTCATCACGAACCATTCTTTCTATAATACTATCCGGATTCCTGCCTATCGGACTGTTTATTGTAAGTTCTGCTTTCTCTACATGTCCATGAACAAAAGCAATATATCCCCGCTTTATGGATTTATTAATCTGTTGTTTTGACATAAGAGAATGAGCAAACCGGTGTTTAGCAATCAAAACGAGTCCTGAAGTATCTTTATCCAAACGGTTTACGGCATGAAAAGTTGCTGGAATTCCTTTTTCTTGATAATAGAATAATACTGCTGCTGCAAGGGACCCTTTTGGTTGATAGAGGGACGGGATTGTTGGCATTCTTGGAGGTTTATTCACCACCAGAAAATGTTCATCCTCAAACAGGATTTCTAATGGAATATCTTCCGCATCCATCGATTCACTTTTTTGCTCTGGAGGAAAGCAAACTTGCACTTCGTCACCAGCTGATAGGGACTTTCTCACTGTTACTTCTTCTTTGTTTACAAAAAGAGCGCCGCCGTGAAACTTAATATCGGTCAGCGCTGCTTTTGATATCTGCTTTTCTTTTAGATACTCTCGTAAAAGCACAGGTGCCTCTTCATCTTGGACGACCCATGTGATGGTAAACAAATTATCCATGTCATTCTCCAACAAACGATTCTTTAACCCTTTTCCAAAAAGGAAAAGGACGAAAACGAGCAAAGCGGATCTTTTCTTCTGCTACACGATACTGAATGGATTTTACTTTTTTCTGAACTAAAAATCGGTGATCAATCGTAATATGGAAATCAACATCATTCACCGGCTTTAAAATACAAGTATGATGCTGAGGCAGCACAAGCGGTGAACCAATCGTACGGAAGACACGGTTATTGATAGAAGCCATCTCTGAAAGTTGAATGGATGCAAGGGACGGATGTATGATGGCTCCGCCTAAGGCTTTGTTATAAGCTGTACTCCCAGATGGAGTAGAAATACATAGACCGTCTCCACGGAACGTCTCAAATTTCTCCCCCTTGATCTCTACGTCCATAACAAGAGATCCTTCAACACTTTTAACCGTACACTCATTAACAGCCAAATACCTTTTTTCATCAATTCCATCAATGTACCTAACTGTTACTTCCAAAAGCGGATACTCCACGATTTGAAAGGGTGTCTTTGCGATATGTATGACAAGTTTCTCTACTTCTTCAGGGAGCCAATCAGCAAAAAATCCAAGATGACCTGTATGCACACCAACGAACGCAGTCTGATCAATTCGGTGTACATAATGATGAAACGCATGGAGCAAGGTTCCGTCTCCGCCAACAGTTATAACAATCTCAGGTTCCTTCTCTTCATATACGAGCTCGAACTCTTCTAAATAAGATCGGATTTTTTCCGTTAGAATATTGGATTTGCTATCGCCTTTTGATATGATCGCAAATTTCATTCTCTCTCCATCCTTTATGATCCCAGATTTGTTTCATTGGATTTATCGTTTCTTTCTAAAAACACCAGCTGTGCTTCTTGAATTTCGCCTTTGATCTGAGACATCTCCTCATCCAGTCTATTGGCCGCTTCTGCAGCTCTCTGCAACCGCTGACGAATATCTTCAGGAATCTGCCCATGATACTTATAGTTCATAGAGTGTTCGATTGTTGCCCAAAAATTCATTGCGAGTGTTCTGATTTGCACCTCAACCAAAATCTTCTTTTCACCCTCTAAAACCTGCACAGGGTATTCAATCACTAGATGATAAGATCGATATCCACTGGGCTTTTTGTGCGTAATATAATCTCTTTCTTCCACAATCGTAAAATCATTACGCTGGCGAAGAAGATTAATAACGGTTTTGATATCGTCAGTGAATTGACACATGATCCGAAGCCCTGCTAGATCCTGAATCTCTCTCTCTAACTGGTTATCCGGAATGTTCTTTTGATAAGCTTTGTTAACGATTGACTTGATGGGTTTCACTCTTCCTGTAACAAACTCGATCGGACAGTGCTGATTTGATTTTTCGAATTGTTCCCGAATTCCTCTAAACTTAATCTTCAACTCATCTACAGCCTGCTTGTACGGTGTTAGTAGTGCTTCCCAATCCATGCTCATTGCGCTTGTTCCTCAGTTCCAAAAATCTTGATGACTTCATCTTCCATCTGTTGACCATAGTTTGCGTTGCCTTGAATATTATCAGTCAAAAATTCCATTTCTCTGGAGAAAGCAGTAAGTTCTAGCTCATCCCCTTCTTCGTTCTGAATAACGAAAGTCGCTTCTTTTTGCAGAGCGTTTTTTATTTCACTCCAATGATTGTTATCAATTGAGATATAAATAAATCCTTCAGCATTCTCTAACACATAAATAAATGCTAAACCATCGGAATCCACCAGCATTCTTTCGCTATCTTTCCAGTTTGGCATATCTTTGCTTGATTCACTTGGTAAAAGTAAATTCAGCTTATTTTCTTCCCATGCAGTTGACTGCACATTCAATCGTAGTGGCATCATGTTAAAAACCTCCTGTTTCTTCCCTTTTAGTGTAACACAAATTCGGGATTTATTAAGAAATTGAGTAGCTTGTTTGCCTATGAGATAATGACTTTACCTAAAAAAAGCATTGGGGGATAATCGTGTGTCTCAAGAAATAGAAATCGAGTTTAAGAATTTATTAACATATCATGAATTTGTAAGACTTACTGATGAGTTTGGCATCAGTCAAAATGATTTTAAAGAACAAACCAATTATTATTTTGATTCCCTTGATTTTAAACTTAAACAACATAAGAGTGCGCTAAGGGTTCGTATTAAAGGCGAAACGTATACACTTACGTTAAAACAACAGTATGATCAACACATTTTAGAAACTCATCAAGTCATTACAAAAGATATTTTTACTGAAATGATCGAGGGACAGCCACTACCTTCAGGTGAGGTTGCTGAAGCTATCAAAAAGTTAGATATTGATGGTACGGAAATCACGTTTCTAGGAGAATTAATGACCCTTCGAGTTGAACTTCCCTATAAAGATGGCTTGCTTGTTTTAGATGAGAATCATTATTTAGGTAAAATCGACTATGAAATTGAATACGAATCTGCCGATTATAAGGTTGGACTGAAAAGTTTTGATGAGTTATTGCATTCAATGCAAATACCGAGAAGAGAAACAGCGAGTAAAGTTGCTCGATTCTTTGCTGAAAAGAACGTTAGAAAGTAAAACGAGCCGCTTCAGCATTTCTTCTTGTCTAGCTTCAGCGGCTAAAAGCTCGAGGTCGCAACCGTTTCCTCGCGAAACACAAAAAACGTGTTCACGCTCAAAAACTTTTGCGCTTGTCGCTTTTTATCGAGCCGCTTCAGCATTTATTTATAGGAGGAACCTCTTTGAATATTCAATCATATAAAGCACTAATGGAAATACAGGCTCTGCAGCAACTGAATGTTAATCCATCAACTTCTGCAAGTACTTTGCCAACTAATGAAAGCCCTTTTTCGGCTTTATTACAGGAAGCTTATTCTAAGGCAGGTCTAAACAATCATATAACCGGAACGTTAGACATGAGCAGTTCAGGTAACACGTTCCTGCCCTTATCTGCTAGTACATCTTATTCTCTACCAGACTCATCTTCTTTTCCTGTGACGACTGTTTCTTATGAGAAGTTATCGATTCCTTCAAAAAATCTCGATGGACTGATCGAAAACACGGCAAAGAAGTTTGGTGTTGATCCAAATCTAATCCGTTCTGTAATTAAACATGAGTCTAATTTTAAAACCACCGCTCAGAGTCATGCAGGGGCTCAAGGACTGATGCAGCTGATGCCTGCTACTGCTAGATCACTTGGTGTAACAAATGCATTTGATCCAGTTCAGAACGTTGAAGCAGGCACAAAATACTTAAAGATGATGCTGGATCGATACGATGGCAACAAACAACTTGCTCTTGCCGCTTATAACGCAGGACCGGGCAATGTAGAAAAATATGACGGGATTCCTCCATTTAAGGAAACAATAGCTTATGTTAAGAAAATCATGAACACGTATCAAACTTTGGCATAACCCTCATGTATTGAGGGTTATTCTTTTTTTAGATACTTAAATGATTCCCTGTATCAAACGTTCATCCTGTTGTTAAATACCTCTTATCATTCATATTGTTTGCTTAGTATTCATGAACCTTGCTACAATAAAATTACAAATTGACACAAGGAGCTTTTGCACCATGTTTGACGAAACAAAATCACCATATTACCTTTTGGGAGAAAGAGAAGGAATTCAAAAGCTTGTTACCACTTTTTACAGTTTGGTAAGTCAAGATTCTTTGCTGTCCCCTCTATTTCCGAAGGATCTAACGGAGACTGCCCACAAACAAACTCAATTTTTAAGTCAGTTTTTTGGCGGACCTCCACTATATACCGAGGAACATGGACATCCTATGCTCAGAGCGCGTCACATGCCGTTTCCTATTACTGATTCTCATGCAAAAGCCTGGCTTGCCTGTATGGAACGAGCGATGACGGCTCATAAACTAGAGCCTGAATTACAAAACTTCCTGTTAAGCCGATTAAAAATGACTGCTTATCATATGGTGAATACTAAGGATTCAGAAAGGGGCGAGAATGCTGACACTGTATAATTCCAATTCTTTTTACAACGATCACAAGAACATTAAAAACCAAACTTGTCAAAAGCCATTGGAAATCTATTCTGTCATCGATCCGCTATGTCCAGAATGCTGGTCATTAGAGCCTATTCTTAAAAAACTTCAAGTTCAATATGGACAATATTTTACGTTGCGTCACTTTGTAAGTGGCAGCCTTGAATCATTAAATACGTATATTCCTCGTAAAAAAGGAGTAAAAACTGCTGAACAGATCGCTGAGAAATGGGAGAAAACAGCTTCAATTTCAGGGATGAGCTGTGATGGTGATGTATGGTTAGAGAATCCAATCTCTTCTCCACACAAAGCCACTTTAGCTATAAAAGCCGCCGAGCTTCAGGGAAAGCAGCAGGGCATGAAGTTTTTAAGAAAACTTCGGGAGAATTTATTTCTAAATAAGCAGAATATAGGAAATGATGATGTGCTAATTGAAATCGCACGTTCAGTTGGTTTAGATGAAGAGGAATTCCTAAATGACTTGTCGTCTGAAGCAGCAATAAAAGCATTGCGATGTGATTTAAAGTTTTCGCAGGAAATGGATGTTACACAAATTCCCACCCTTATTGTTTTTAACGATAAAACTGACGATGACGGAATTAAAATATCCGGCTGCTATTCGTACGATGTGTATGTTGAGATTCTAAAAGAGATGTCTGACATCACATTGGAGCCTTCTCTTCTTCCGGAGCTAGAAGAATTTTTGGCCATGTATTCGTTTGTTGCAACTAAAGAGGTTTCAGTAGTTTATTCCATTAGTTGTGAAGAAGCAGAAAAAAGATTAAAGCGTTTAGTTCTGCAGCAAAAAGTTGAACGAGTCCCAGTAAAATACGGAACATTTTGGAGATATATTCAAACCCGCTGATCTAGAAGCAGCGGGTTTTTTTTATGGTCAAGGATAAAACAAATCTCATAAGGACGTGCTTGCATATCCTCCATCAGCGTGAATAAACATGTACAAAGGAGGGAGAATTCAATGTATCTCATTATGATTATTGTAAGCCTAATTTCATTAGCGGGGAGTTTTTACTATTTTGTGCTCTCTCTATTAAATATGGCGCCAAAGATCCTGGCTATTCCTAGCCTTTTTATTGCTATACTCTTAACAACCCTTTGTTACAACTACCGGTCAAAGCTTAAACGCATTGGTTAAACAATTACAAAATCCTGTCCGAATCGGACAGGATTTTTGTGTTTATTTTTCAAAAAGCAGTTCTTCCATCTCGTCAAGAATGGATTCGAATACTTTAAGTGCGTTTTCAATCGGTTCAGGTGTCGTCATATCAACACCAGCCTTCTTCAAAACTTCAATTGGATAATCAGAGCTTCCCGCTTTTAAGAAGTCTAGATAACGATCAACCGCAGGCTTTCCTTCTTCTAAAATCTGCTGTGATAAGGAAGCAGCTGCACTGAAGCCCGTAGCATATTGATACACATAGAAATTGTAATAGAAGTGAGGGATCCTTGCCCACTCTATTCCGATTTCCTTATCGATCACAAGGTCATCTCCAAAATATTTAACGTTTAGATCGTAATAGATCTTCGTTAACAATTCAGGAGTCAAAGGCTCCCCGTTAGCAGCTCTCACATGGATTTCCTGTTCGAATTCAGCAAACATCGTTTGACGGAAAACAGTGCCTCTGAAACCTTCTAAGTGATGGTTTAGTAAGTATAACTTCTCTTTCTTATCAGAAGTCTTTTCAAGCATGTAGTGATTTAATAAAGCTTCATTACAAGTTGATGCGACTTCTGCCACGAAGATCGAATAATCTGCATATGGATATGGCTGATTATCACGTGTATAGTAGCTATGAACCGAATGTCCAATTTCATGTGTTAATGTAAATAAGTTATTTACGTTATCCTGCCAGTTCATTAAGATGTATGGCATTGTTCCATACGCACCGGATGAATAGGCACCGCTTCTTTTTCCTGCATTCTCGTGAACATCGATCCAACGCTTCTCATAGCCTTCTTTTACGATGTTCTTATACTCTTCACCCATAGGATCTAAACTGTCTAATACAAGCTGTTGTGCTTCTTTGAAGCTAACTTCCATTTTGGCATCCTTAACAAGCGGTGTATATAAATCATACATGTGAAGCTCATCAAGGCCAAGTGCCTTTTTACGAAGACGTACATAACGGTGTAACAAATCTAAATTATCATTCACCGTTTTTACTAAATTATCGTATACAGCTTCCGGAATGTTATTGTTGTTTAATGCTGCTTCACGAGCAGATTTGAACTTTCTTGTTTTGGCGAAGAAATTGTCACGCTTCACAGTTCCTGCAAGCGTGCTTGCAAAAGTATTCTTATAAGAATCATAAGTGCCGTAGACCGCTTTAAAAGCATCTTCCCTTACTCTTCGGTCAGAGCTTTCCAGGAAACGGATGTAACGACCGTGTGTTACCTCGATCTCTTCCCCATTCTCATCTTTAATGACTGGAAATTTAAGATCAGCGTTATTTAACATACCAAACGTATTGCTGGATGTATTTGCAACTTCTCTTACATCTGCTAATAGGGCTTCTTCTTCTTTAGAAAGAACATGTGGACGCTGACGGTTAATTTCGTCTAGGGCGTGCTTATAAAGTTTTAAAGGCTCATAGCTTTGTAAGAATTGAAGCAGTGAATCTTCAGATAGAGATAGAATTTCGGGAACTGCAAATGATACTGTGCTGCTGACTTGTGTCGCGAGATTAGAAGCCCGATCATTCAACCCTTGGTAAAAAGAGTTTGTTGTATCCTGGTCATATCTCATATGAGCATATGTATAAAGCTTACCAAGCTTTTTTGTAACTTCATCCTGCTTTTGCAAATAAGAGTAAATTGTTTCTGCTGATTCTCCAAGCTTTCCTTGGAAGGATTTTAATTCAGGCAAAAGCTCTTTTGTTTCTTTAAATTCTTTTTCCCATACTTCATCTGTCGCATATATTGCTTCTAAATCCCATGTGTCTGCAACAGGGACTTCATTACGTTTAGGCAATGATTTCGTTTTCGTTTGAGACATAGTACACCTCCAAATAAATTAAAGAAAATGCAGTACAGCACATTTTCCTTATGTATATCTTCATATTACCAGAAAATGCTTATACAAAGTTAAAAATTACATCTTTTCACAGAAAATTTTGTCAAGTTTCAATGCCTCATCAAGGGTTTTTGGATAATGAGTTTTCCATACTTTTTTATAGGTTCCATCCGTCACTTTTATAATGTAGCCTGCTTCTTCTAGAAAATTGAGGTACCCATCAAGAGCTTCCACAAAGCTTTCTTCTAGGTATGGAAATTGTCTGACCACAAAAATCCGCTTTTCCATTAATCGTCTACACTCATTAATCAGAAATTCAATACGGAATGACTGAGTTTGCGTTTTCTCAATAAAAAATAAGAGATAAGTTTGCCACAGATATGGGGAGGTTTCAAATAAAAAATAGTCTTTAGAAGGTACACCTGCTATGGAAGGAAATAATGTTAAAGAGTGGTGATTAAAATACAGAACCTTTTTAACGTACATTACAGCAGGAGATATGTTCTTAAAAGCTGTCATTCTCCAGGTTGTCTTCTGTTTTAACCATAAATCATTATGATGATTGGTTGATTCATTACCAAAAGTCTTTGAAAGCCAATCAGCCTGTGGAACATTCTTTATTGAAAATACATAAGAATCAGCAGCTGCTTTTTTTTGAGAAAGCGGGAGTATGTTTCTTAGCAGCACAAATTGTTGTTGAAGCGGGCAAAAGTAATTGAGATACAAATTACCATCGTGATCTTTCTTTGCTGATGCAAGATCTGTGCTATGAATATAATAGAGTGATCCACCTTTTTGCCTTAAACGTTTTAAACCAAATATCCAATCAGATTGAATGTTAAGAGATTGATAACCCATAATTCGACTTCTTAAAAGATCTGGACTCATAGTTGCGCATTGAAATTCAATAGCTTGGTTATTTTGAGCAAGGAACAAATCAGGACGCTGAGCAATATCACGCAGATAGAATTCTATTATCGGTTCTTGCTGTAACTGGACAAGCCACTTATATAGCCCCTTTTTTCCAAGTAAATGATAATTTGTTTCTGTTTCATGTAATCCTGTACATTGTTCATAAGACTGATGAGCGAAGTGCCATGTCTTTTTTGTACCGCATTTTGGAATTACATTATTTTTGCAAACCGGGCATACCAATTTCCCTGTTTTTCTTTTTGAATCCCATTCTTCCTTTGTAATTTTCCCCACCATATCTACAAACTGATTATTAAAAAGCGCTACAAGCAAAATGTCACCTCTTTTCATCTCTCACTTTAATGATGAAAGAAGATGAATCAAATGTCATATGTTCTAATTGTGATTTCTGAATAATAAACACTTTAATTTTAAGAAAAATACTCTCGTAAAAAAACAAAAAACCGATTTCAATGTAGCTGAAATCGGTTATATCTTATAATTTAAAATATTTTTGTACGTCTTCTAAAGCACCTTCAGCAACAATTGTTTTTCCATACTCTTGTATACGGTATACAGATAGGTCTGAATCGTTGCCATATTCCAGAAGCTGTGCTAATAAATCATCTTGTTCACGATCTGAAGTATCTACATTAAATGTGACGTACAAATAATATTTACCCTCGAAGTGATAAAGCGAATTTTCAAATGATGAAGAATCAATCGTATGACTTAAAGAAATAACATCTTCAAAGTCGCCAAAAGAAATCAGGAAAGATAGATAATCCTCTTCTGTTTCTTCCAGTTCATCATATTCATCTTCTGCTTGAAATTGTTGATCCAACATCTTTTCAATGTTTTGATCAACTGGTAAATCCAATTTATCTTCGCCTATAGGCAGCTCAATCTTTTTACCGTCTTTAGACATCTGAGCACGGGTTACAATGATTTCAAGACCTTTATCCAGAGCCTGTACTTGAATCCACAGAGGACCTTCTAATGGAAACTGTTCTTGCTGATGTGCTTCGTCCATCATTTCCCAAAAAAGTTCTTCTCCTCTTTCGCGATCAGACCATATTTCTTCACGGTCGAAACCGCGATCTTCAATATCTCTGTACGTAATGAAAAATTTAATGGTGAACTCATTCACTCTTTCAATTTCCATTCTGCTTCTCTCCCTTCTCTCCGGTTTGTTCGTGAAGGGATAAATACCCCTAGAAAAAAGCAAATCATATTTCCTTTATTCTCCATCGAAAAATACATCAATCACAATTAAACCTCTTGTACCTTATTCTATGACAAAACGGAAAATATGGAAATAAAAAAGGCCTGTATAAACTGCCCTTTTTTACACCTAAAAGATATTGAAAGAAATGCTCTCAACTTGACTCGACAGGCCAAGCTGGACTATAATTCAATGGTCTTTAAGGTTAACATATTGTACCATAATACAACTGAAATTTCATTACAAACGGGGGGTTTACGTTTGGAAACAGAATTTTTGATATCTTTATTGCAAATTATTGCAATCGATATCCTTCTTGGCGGAGACAATGCTATTGTAATTGCTCTTGCCAGCAGAAATTTACCAGAAAAACAAAGAAATAAAGCCATCTTCTTAGGAACTGGACTTGCTATCGTTGTACGAGTAGTACTAACCATTGTAGCGGTTTACTTGTTAAATATTCCTTTCTTGTATCTTGCAGGCGGTATTCTTCTTCTTATTATTGCTTACAAGCTGATCTTAGAAGAAGATGAGGAACTGGATGTTAAAGCTGGAAAAAACTTATCAGATGCAGTAAAAACAATTGTTTTTGCCGATATTGCAATGGGACTTGATAATGTACTGGCTGTTGCTGGTGCAGCACATGGAAATATTATTTTAGTAGTCATAGGCCTATTAGTTTCTGTTCCCATTATTATATGGGGAAGTAAAATTATATTGCACTTTATGGAGAGATTCCCTGTATTAATTTACATTGGGGCCGGAGTTCTGGCATTTACAGCAGCAGGTATGATCATCGAAGAAAAAATGATCCACTCCTTTTTTGAAGGAAACGACTTCTTGAAATACGGTATATATATCTTTTTAATCATTGGGGTTATACTTGCAGGAGTTCTTACAAATTCATTTAAAAAGCGTTCAAGATAGATAAAAAAACCAAAAAAGTCCTACAATAAGCAGGACTTTTTATTATCAGGCATAAAAAAACTTCCGCCTTAAAAAAGGGGAAGTTTTTTCTTTATTCATTTACAAGACGCTGTGCTTCCATAAGCTGAAACGTGCGCACTCTTCTTGGCAGAAAACGGCGAATTTCGTCTTCATTATAACCAACTTGTAGACGCTTTTCATCAAGGATAATCGGTCTTCGCAATAATCCAGGATGATCTGCAATCAATTGGTATAAATCTTGCAAAGGCATGGATTCAAGATTAATGTTAAGTTCCTGGAACGTTTTAGAACGAGTAGAAATAATCTCGTCTGTCCCGTCCTCTGTCATTCTCAAGATTTGCTTAACTTCTTCTATTGATAAAGGTTCTGAAAAAATATTTCTTTCTTGATAAGGAATGTCATTCTCTTTTAACCATGCTTTTGCTTTACGGCATGATGTACAGCTCGGCGAAGTAAATAATGTGACCATAGTGGATCTCTCCTTCCCCTCTCTCTGATTTAGGTACTTTAAAAAAGTTATTAAATCATCATTCATAGTATACTACACATTTTACATTTTCGGTAGAGGTTATACAGACTTTTGTACATTTTTACGAATTTGTCATACAAATGTAATACGTATACAAGTCACCTTACATAACGTTCCGATTCTCTACATATATATAGACGTATTACCCAAAGATAAGTTTCATAAAACATAAAAAAATAAAAGAGTGGCGTAAGGCCACTCTTTTTTATGCGATTGTTTTCTTCACTTGTGATGCAGGACCTTTCCTAGCGATGTTTGGTTTGAAATTCTTTAGATTCTTCTTAAGCATTTCTTTCCATAACTCCCGCTTCGTTTTCTTCTTTTTGTCTTTTTGTTTCACAATGCCTCATCCTCCTTTAACAAGGAAAATAAATTACTCAGAAGCTGGTTTGCCTGTCGGATCTGATGTTTCATCTTGTATCAGCTCAGGTTTTGGAACCGCATTCTCTTGATCAAGAGTTAATACTTCACTTGCGGGCTGATAAGATTTACCGTACAATTCACTATCTTTGTACGTGTGTATTTCATTATACGTCTTTTTCATGTTTTCATAAATAGTTTCTTCTGATTCTTCAGTTGGCGACCAATACAAAATTTCCATCTCATTCACTTCATTTGTAGCGAGAGAACGTCTTCTATATCCGATACTCGATGCATGCTCAAATCCTTCACGCGTATAAAAACGAAGTCTTTTTTCAGTATCTGTGTCTTCGTAATTTACAGGCTCAACTTCAAGTATGATGGGCTTTCCTTTTGCCTTTAATTTTTCAATAAGTTTATGACCAAGCCCTTGTCCTCGTGCATCTTTAGATACAAACAAATAATCGATAAAAACAAAGTCAGGAAGCTCTACGTACATTAGAACGTGATGAGGTCCTTCATCCTTATGATAAATATCACTTTTCTCATCGAGTAAAAGTTCCATGTGTTCCTTTGATTTCATCTCTTCAATCGGAAAATATTGATTCAACTTCTCGTACCAATTCATTGTTTCCCCATCAGCTCCTTAAATTATGGTTATTAGTTATAGTTTTCCCTCTTTCTTCCTTTGTTATCATGAGATACAATAAAGAAAGAAGTACGTGATGAACCCGTTGTTAAAAGGAGGAGTCCTCATTTGATTTCATTCTTTACCGATTTAATGTTATTAGCTCTTTGTGTAGTTGGTATTACAGCACTGATGGGAACCATTTCCCAAGTCATCGCGGTTAAATTGTTCGGCGGTAAAAAAGTCTCACATTTTGTGGATAAATCGAAGTCTTTTCAAGAAAATTGGAGTCCTGTAAAAAGAAGATAAAGAAATCAAACAACCCGTGAATTTTGGGTTGTTTTTTTACATTTTCAGTTCGAACTGCTTTATAATACAAGGGTAACATACATAATAGAGGTGTACAAATGCATAGAAACCTTAGAACATTTATCGATCAGTTAAGACAAGAAAAAGATATTATTGAAATTCGAGCGGAAGTTGATCCATATTTAGAAATACCAGAAATCCACAGAAGAGTTATTTCAGAAGAAGGGCCAGCACTGCTTTTTACAAATGTAAAAGGAAAAAACATTCCTGTTGTAACCAATTTATTTGGTACTATAAAACGCGTGGATATGGCTTTTGGTCCGAAACCCGAACAGCTAGTAAAAGACCTTGTAGGATCAATCGATGAGCTAATGCCTCCATCTCCATCTGTATTATGGAAGAAAAAAGGGATGATCAAGGACGTATTATCACTCGGAACAAAAAAGGTCAGCAAAAATAAAGCTCCTTTATTGGAGACATTTACAACAAAGGTAAATATGAAAGAGCTGCCAGCGTTAACCGGCTGGCATTTAGACAGTAATCCGTTCGTTACTCTTCCGCTTGTCTATACAGAACATCCCGACAAGCATGAACACAATCTTGGTATGTACAGAATAGAAATTAAGGAAGAAAACAAAACGGGCATTCACTGGCAGATTCATAAAGGTGGCGGATTCCATCATTATGCAGCTGAACAAAAGAACCAAGCTCTGCCTGTAACACTATTTTTGGGCGGGCCTCCTTCATTGATGATCAGTGCCATAGCACCACTTCCTGAAGCTGTACCTGAACTGATGTTTTCATCTATGCTGATGGGTGAAAAATTAAGTCTCGCCCATGTAGAAGGATATCCGCATCCGTTAATCGCAGAAGCTGAATTTGCTTTTGGAGGTGTTGTGCCGCCTCATGTCCGAGAACCTGAAGGACCGTTCGGTGATCATTATGGCTATTATTCTTGGGCTCACGACTTCCCTGTTTTCAATGTTGATAAAATGTGGAAAAGAAAAGATGCTATCTATCCAGCTACAGTTGTAGGAAAACCCAAACAGGAAGATTATTTTATCGGTGAGTATTTGCAGCGTTTGATGAGCCCGTTGTTCCCTGTAGTAATGAACGGTGTACGTGATCTATGGACATATGCTGAAACTGGATTTCATGCACTAGCAGGCGCAGTAGTACGTGAATCCTATTATAAGGAAGGCTTAGCACATGCATTCCGTATTATGGGAGAAGGTCAGCTAACACTCACAAAATTTTTAATGGTAACGAACAAACCTGTAAATCTGCAAAATTTTGCAGAGCTTGCTGAAGGTGTTCTAGAACGCTTCTTACCAGAAAGAGATCTTTTGATCATTCATGATACTTCCATGGATACTCTTGATTATACTGGCCGAAAATTCAATACAGGTTCTAAAGCCATTATGACAGGACTTGGTGAACCGGTTCGTGAACTAAAACGAGTATATGATGGAGGAACGATTTCTGGCATTGACAATGTTGGTGTCTTTTGCGGCGGCTGCTTAACTGTTAGCGGGCCATCATTTGACGAAGCACCTGACTTTGCTGAACACTTGCTAACAAACAGCCATGATGCATTTAAAGATTGGCTATTAGTCTTTTTAGTTGATGATGCTTCAATTGCTTCTTCTCAAGCAGAGTTTCTATGGACGACTTTTACGCGATTCGATCCTGCCTATGATGTTTACGCAAAAAGCACGATAGATCGAAACCGTATTAAATATGAAGGAACTATTATCATTGATGCGAGAATGAAGCCGTTTTATCCGGATGTTGTTGAAACAAGGGAAGATATTGATAAAAAAGTAACCGATCGGTGGAATGAATATTTTAAAAACTAAAAGAAGCGTTAATTCGCTTCTTTTTTATATTTTTAAGTTGATATATTGTCCAAACGGTGGTAAAGTATTTAACAATATACATTTTTACAGAAAGGAGAATTCTTATGCGAAACATTACTTTATTAGACTTATATAAACACCCTCATGTACAGAAGTATGTAAAACGTTCTGGTATGGTTCATGCAATTTCAGCTGCTTACCACGCCTATCGTCTTGCACTTAAGTATGGTGTGAATCCTGATTTGGCTACAAAAGCTGCATTCCTTCATGATATTGGACATTATACATGGTATAAAAATGGCCACTGGGACTATGACATGTATAAAGAAAACGATATTCATGCCATTAAAGGAGCAGAGCGGGCACATCGTATTTTAGTTTCATTAGGCGAGGACCGTAAGAGTGCTAAAGAAATTGCACTGGCTATTTTACTTCACACAGACTCATACTTACCAGCAGGATCTCTAAATTTAAATCCACTCCAGCGAGTTGTGGCTCTAGCCGATGAAGCTGACGAGGAACCAGGTGGAAGTCACCATTATCGCACCGTTAATGATAGCAAAGCAATAACCATGATCAAAAAATTAGATGAAATGGTAGATGAATATCATGAAGAAGAAAAAGTAAAACACTCTGTTTCCTAAGAAGGAAAAGAGTGTTTTAATAATATTCTTATTTTATTTATAATAGATAAACCCTATTGCATTTTCACTTGCATATGTCCCAATCGTACTACCGAAACGTGTAAAATTTATTTCTGGAAATTTTGAGAATGAAAACAATTCTTCAAATTCTTGCTTTACTCTTTCAACTGAGGGATAACTATGAAGCAAGTACAACGTTTTGTCTGGGTTTTCGCTTCTCCAATCATCAATCATTTCTTTAACCTTCAGGACGCCTTTTTTACTTCCTCTAAACTTACCGATCGTTTCAACAATTCCATCGTGTATAGAAAGCATTGGCTTTATGTTCAGCATCCCCGCAATCGCACTTTGAACAGCAGAAATTCTTCCACCTTTTTTTACATTCTCGATCGTTTCTAGCAATACATAAGCTGTTACATCTTTCTTCATATCCTCTAAACGCTCAAGAATTTCAGAAATTGTATACCCTTTATTAGCCATTTCAACAGCAGCATGAAGCAAAACTTGCATGCCTCCTGAAGCAGTTCCTGAGTTAACAATCGATACTCTTGCTTGTTCCTCATCGGCAAGCATCCCTTTTCCGATTGTTGCACTTTGAACAGTGCCACTTAAGTTATCAGATATCCCGATATAGATAACATGATAACCCTTCTCTACCTCTTTTTGGAACGCTTCAAAAAAAGATTGAGGAGACGGCTGGCTTGTCTTCGGCAACTCAGGCTCTCTTGCCATTCGGTTATAAAATTCATCTTCTGTGATAGTAACGCCGTCTAAATAATGATCGTCACCAAATTGAACATTTAAGGGTACAACTGTTAAAGGAGCTTCTAATTTTTCCTGATCTATTTTAATATCACTTGCACTATCCACTACAAAACTAAGTTTCACCTTTTAACCCCATTTCTACCGCTGCTAAAATTATTAGGGATGTGTAAAATCTCGTTATAGCATCAATGTATCCGCTTTACACACTTTTATTAGTTTAACATAAAAACGACCTCCTGTAATAAAGGAGATCGTTTAAAATGTGTTAATTCTGTTGCTTTACAGCTTCTTCGTCATACAGGTGACAAGCTACCCAATGTCCTTCTCTTGCTTCTTGCCATTTAGGCTTAACTGCAGCACATACATCCATTGCGTGCGGGCAACGTGTACGGAATCTGCATCCGCTAGGAGGGTTGATCGGACTTGGTACATCGCCTTCAAGGATGATACGCTCACGGCTTCTTTCTAATTCAGGGTCCGGAACTGGAATCGCTGATAAAAGTGCTTGCGTATATGGGTGAAGAGGCTCTTCATAAAGCTCATCACTAGTTGTCAGCTCAACGATATTACCAAGATACATTACACCTACACGATCAGAAATATGTTTAACCATAGATAGATCATGGGCAATAAATAGATACGTAAGCCCTCGTTCTTTTTGAAGTTCCATCATCAAGTTTACAACTTGGGCTTGGATAGAAACGTCTAGTGCTGAAATCGGCTCATCAGCAATAATAAAGTCTGGATCTACCGCCAAGGCACGTGCGATCCCGATACGCTGACGCTGCCCACCTGAAAATTCATGCGGATAGCGGTTTGCGTGCTCTCTATTCAAACCAACTGTTTCAAGAAGTTCGTAAACACGGTTGTCACGATCCTTATTTGTTTTTGCCAAACCGTGGATATCAATTCCTTCAGCAATGATATCTTTTACGGTCATACGCGGATTTAATGAAGCGTACGGATCTTGGAAGATCATCTGCATTTTACGGTTGAATTTCTTTAATTCAGAACGAGATTTTTTATCGTGTACATCTACGCCTTCATATAATACTTCACCTTCAGTAGCATCATACAAGCGAATAATAGTACGTCCAGTCGTAGATTTACCACACCCGGATTCGCCTACAAGTCCAAGTGTTTCACCTTTGTAAATATCAAAAGAAACATCATCTACTGCTTTCAGTACGCCCTTTTTTCCAGCTGGGAAATATTTTCTTAGATTTTTAACTTCAAGTAATTTTTCTCTTTCCACTACTGCCATTATCGCGCACCCCCAACTACTGCCTCTTCCGGCGGTTCTACTTTTGGCGCTCGCTCATCTAGTAACCAGCAAGCTGCTTTGTGTGTAGAAGAAACATCAGTCGCATCAGGCATGTTTTCCACACAAACTTCCATTGCATATGGACAACGCGCTGCAAACGGACATCCTTTTGGAGGATTCATCAAATCAGGCGGTGTACCAGGAATCGCCAATAATTCTTTTGATTCAGCGTTTAGTTTTGGCATTGAAGCCAGAAGTCCCCAAGTATATGGATGCTTTGGTTTATAAAAGATTTCGTCTACCGTTCCAGTCTCAACGATCATACCGCCATACATGACAGCAACACGTTGAGCCAAGTTCGCAACAACACCCAGGTCATGTGTAATTAAGATAATAGCCGTACCCGTTTTATCTTGCAGGTCACGCATTAGATCCAGAATTTGTGCCTGGATCGTTACATCCAATGCAGTTGTAGGTTCGTCAGCGATTAACACTTTAGGGTTACACGCAAGTGCAATTGCGATAACTACACGCTGACGCATACCACCTGAGAATTGGTGAGGATATTCATCCACACGCAGCTCAGGGTTAGGAATGCCTACTAATTTTAATAAATTAATAGAACGTTCTTTCGCTTCACTCTTACTCATGTTTTGGTGCTTACGAAGACCCTCCATGATCTGCTTGCCGATTGTCATCGTCGGATTAAGAGATGTCATCGGATCCTGGAAGATCATTGAGATCTCAGCCCCACGAATTTTTTCCATCTCACGCTCAGACGCTTTAGCAAGATCTTTTCCTTGGAAGCGAATTGCGCCTTCTTTAATAAAACCAATTTTGTTAGGTAATAATCTCATTACTGACTTAGAAGTAACGGATTTTCCGGAACCTGATTCACCAACGATTGCAAGTGATTCACCTTTTTCTAATGTAAAGCTAACGCCGCGGACGGCCTTAACTTCTCCCCCATACGTCTGGAAGGAGACATGTAGGTTATCTAATTCTAGTAATTTTTCCATTATAAAATCTCCTTCCTATCTTCTCATCTTCGGATCAAGCGCGTCACGCAAACCATCACCAAGCAAGTTAAAGCTGATCATGAGAATACACATGATCGATGCTGGATAGATCGCTAAGTGAGGGTATATTCTTAAAGATCTAAACCCATCTGAAATTAAAGCCCCTAGTGAAGCTGTTGGCGGCTGAATTCCAAGTCCGATAAAGCTTAGAAATGCTTCAAAGAAAATAGCTCCCGGAATAGTAAACGTACTTGTAATAATAATTGCACCTAATGTGTTTGGTAAAAGGTGTTTAGTAATCAATCGTCCATTTGATGAACCTAGTGTTTTAGAGGCTAAAACAAACTCACGGCTCTTTAATGAAAGGATTTGCGCACGGACGATTCGTGACATTCCTATCCAACCGGTTATTACGAGTGCCAGTGTAATGGATAGTATCCCTGGGTCAAGTATGATAATGAACAAGATGATAACTACCAGGTTCGGTATACCAACTAACACCTCAACGATACGCTGCATCACATTGTCTAATCTTCCGCCATAAAATGCAGAAATTCCACCGTATGCCACACCTACAATTAAATCGATTGTTGCTGCAAGAAACGCGATATATAAAGAGATTTGAGTTCCTTTCCAAACACGAACCCATTGGTCACGGCCCAGCGTATCTGTACCAAACCAAAAGTTTTGATCTTTTGGAACATTTTTCATCTCATATTGATCGACTCCACGAATATCAACACCATCTACTCCTAAAAAACCTACTTTTTCAAGTCCAGGAATCTTTGGAGGCAAATTTGCTCTCATTAGTTCTTGATCATCCATGCCATATTTACTAAGCGATGGAGCAATTAGTGAAAATACAATGATAAAGACGATTGCAAACAGGCCAATCATAGCACCTTTATTTTTTCTTAAACGTCTAAATGCATCTTGCCAAAAACTTAAACTTGGTTTTGATATTTCCTCACTCTTCCCTGAATCTAAATTTGCAGGGCGAAATAAATCAGGTGTAAGTTTTCTTTCTGACATGCTCATTATGATTTACCTCCTGCCACGCGAATTCGAGGGTCAATAATTCCATATAGAATATCAACGATTAGAATGATGACAACGATTAGGAAACTATAGAATAAAGTAGTTCCCATGATCACTGGATAGTCATTTAAGTTGATACTCTTAACAAACTGTTCACCGATACCAGGAATTGCAAAAATGTTTTCTATTACTAAAGACCCCGTAATTAGCGCGATAGCCATAGGTCCAAGGATCGTAATAATTGGAATCATACTGTTACGTACACAGTGTTTAATGATAACTGCGTTTTTGCTGATACCCTTAGAGCGTGCCATTAGAATATAGTCAGTACCTAAAATCTCAAGCATTTCAGTACGCATAAAACGTGCCACAGTAGCAATAACTCCTACGGATAGAGAGAATGCCGGCAGAATGTGATACTCAGGACCATTCCAGAAGGCTACTGGCAGCCATTCAAGTTTAACCCCAACGTAATACTGCAAAAGTCCTGCAAATACGAATGAAGGAATTGCAATACCGAAAACAGCCAAGATCATCGCTCCATAATCAATGAATGAATTATGTCTGAGTGCTGCTACAATACCTAATACCAAGCCAACAAGGGTTCCAAATAGTAATGCTTCAAATCCTACTGTAGCGGATGGGCCCATACCATTTACAATCATAGAATTAACGGTACGTCCATCAAACTGAAACGTATATCCTAAATCACCCTGTGCCAATTTTCCTAAATAGTTAATATATTGAACAGGCACCGGGTCATTTAACCCGTATTTTTCGTTTAGAGCGTAACGCTGGGACTCACTTAACTTCTCTTGGTTGTTAAAAGGAGAACCCGGTAATAATTTCATTAAAAAGAATGTAATCGTTGCAATGATCAGCAGTGTTAACAACATAGCGAAAACACGCTTCGTTATATAGCGCAACATTACAAACACCTCCCCCAATTGTTTCAAACTTAAATATTTTGAAATCTTTCTGTAATATCTATCTTAAGGGACAAAATATTTTATATCAATAGAAAATATTTTTTTTTCGACATTTTCTGATATCTTTCAATATTACATATATATTTCCAGTCTTCTGTTTACAGGCAAAAAAGAGAGTACATGTCAGGAACACATGTACTCTCCTGAGAAAAACTATTTACTATTTTTCAATAAAACTAATTATTGTTTTCCTTCGATATAAGCCCACTTGTAAGAAACATCAGCTCCGAATAAGTGATGAGCTAAGCCTTTTACATACGGCTTTTGAAGTCCAGTTACACCACGTTGGTATAGTGGAGAGATCGCTTGGTCTTCGAAAAGAACTTTCTCAGCTTCAAGCATCATTTCCCAACGCTTCTTCTGATCCATTTCTTTCTTAGCATCGTTGATCAACTTGTCATATTCAGGGTTAGAGTATGCCATTTGGTTATGAGCTCCATCAGTTACGAACATATCAAGGAACGTCATTGGATCTTGGTAGTCAGGACCCCAACCAGCATAAGAGAAGTCATACTCACCTTTAGATTCAAGTTCAAGCTTTTGCTTGAATGGTTGTGCTTTAATGTTAACTTTGATTCCTGGAAGGTTCTTTTCAAGTTGGTTCTTGAAGAACTCACCCATTTTCTTAGCGCCATCAGAATCGTAGTTCAATAGTTCAAGTTCTACAGAATCTTTTCCGAGTTCTTTAAGACCAGCAGCCCAAAGCTCTTTCGCTTTTTCAACGTTATATTCACCAAAGTTTCCGTTAGTCTTACGGAAGTCTTCTTTATCAGGGCTAGATGCTAGATCACTTGGAACTAGGTAGTAAGCAGGTACAGATCCATTGTTAAGAAGTACATCTACCATAGATTGCTTGTCGTAAGCCATGTCGATCGCCTTACGGATATTAGCGTTCTTAAGAGCTTCTGATTTTTGGTTTAAACGTAGGAAGAATACTGTTGCTTCTCCACGAGTGTAAAGATCTTCGTTATCTTTGTACTGATCTACATATTCCATGCTCAGACCAGTGATATCTGTTTGACCTGTTTCGTAAAGGTTAACCATTGTAGCTTGGTCTTTAACGATTTTTACGTTAATTTCGTCTAACTTAACATTTTCTTTATCCCAGTATTGATCGTTTTTCTTATATTGCCATCCTTCGTTGTGTTTCCACTCATTAAGTACGAAAGGACCGTTGTATAAAAGTGTGTTAGCTTCTAAAGCATACTTATCTGCTTGAGACTTAACATACTCTTCTTTTTGCGGATAGAAAGTTGCGAATCCAGTTAGTCCTAGGAAATAAGGAGCTGGAGCTTCAAGAGTTACTTCAAGAGTTGTGTCATCAACAGCTTTAACACCTAGCTCTTCAACTTTACCGTATAATGGGTCACCATCAGTTTGGATCGCGTTAGCGTTCTTAATAGGTCCCATGATGTAAGCATACTCAGAAAGAGTGTCAGGGTGTAATGCTTTTCTCCAAGAGTAAACGAAGTCTTTTGCTGTTACTTGAGACCCGTCACTCCATTTAGCTTCAGGGTTTAGTTTAAATGTATAAACTGTTCCATCTTCGTTAGTTTCATGGCTTAATGCAACACCTGGAGTTGGTTTGTTGTCTTTATCAAGACGGTATAAACCTTCCATTACGTTGTTAAGTACTTCGAATGATACAGCGTCCGTTGCAAGAGATGAATCCATTGAAGGAATTTCTTCTCCATCAAGGATGTTAAGTACTTGCGGTTCTGCTGGCTTTTCAGATGTTGTACCTTCGCCGTCTTTGCTGTCGCCAGCTTTTTCTTTCTCTCCACCACTACATGCAGCTAAGAACATGCTTAGTGCAAGTACTAGCGTAAGAAGCAATGACCATTTTGACTTCTTCATGAGTCGACCTCCCCTTTTTATCCTGTTAATTTGTTAGCAGATGAAAGCATCAAGAATTATCAGACAGTTTCATCTACAAGTTCGATTATACAAGTTTTCAAACAATTGTGCATTTATTTTTTTTAAGAGTTTTACAAAAAGCCCATGATATTTACTTTTCTTTAACAAAAAATAGGTATTAAGACCTATATTGTGTGAGGACTTATTTTCTGATAATTCTACATATTTTACCAAAAATATGTGTAAACTAGCATGAATATTACATTCTCGATTTTTAACGATGATATAAACAGTGTGGTTTAATAAGATAATTCGTCAATTTTATATTTCATTTGTTACAATAGGAGTATAGTCTGACGGTATATTTGAAAAACTGTGGTACATTTTTAAATGTTTATGGTGTAATTTTTACTATGTGGAGGCATTTTTGATGAACTTATATGTAAAAAGGATTCTAGTGATATCAGCTTTCCCTATTTTTATAGCTTTAGGAGTCGCTGGCTACACCCCTGGACCTTTTACCCTTGAAAAATACATTAACACCCTTTTCTATTTTGCAGTTTCTATAGCACTGATCGGAATTGCCCTATATGTTGTCAGAGAAGGATTCTTTGATTTCTTCACGTACAGTTTTAAAAAAGTATCTAAAGCACTTTCACGTGCACCTGAGATTGATGAACAAATTTCGTTTAAAACCAATTTTCATTTATCAGAACGTGTAAACGTTTCTTATATGAGATCGTTTCTGTACAGCGGATTGTTTTTAACTTTTGTATCCATTGCCGTTGCATATCTTTTATAATTTGTGTATACTACTTAAAAATAATGATGCATGCGATGATAAAGAAGAGTACATGGTGAGAAGCTTTCAGAGAGCCTGTGGCTGGTGCAAACAGGCAGTGGATCATGATGGAATGGGCTTTTGAGCATTCTGACCGAACCTTTAGTAGGCTCAGACGTGTAGATGTCCGCACGATATAAAGGACAGCGTATCGGTTATTCCTGTACGTATTTGAGTGATTTTCATTTTTAATATGAGAATTATAAGGGTGGCACCGCGGTCCATTCGTCCCTTGCAATAGGCGACGAGTGGGCCTTTTTATATTGATTTTAAGAAAAAAGGAGAGATGAACCATGTCTGTTATCTTCTCAGGCATACAGCCGAGCGGAAATATTACGATCGGCAACTACATTGGAGCTTTAAGACATTTTGTTGAACTGCAGCATGAACATGAATGCTACTTTTGCGTTGTAAATCAGCATGCCATTACTGTTGCTCAAGATCCAGCTGCATTAAAAAAGAACAGCAGAAATTTAGCTGCTCTATACTTAGCCGCAGGAATCGATCCTGAGAAGTCCACACTTTTTATCCAATCAGATGTAACTGCACACACGAAGTTGGGTTGGATGCTGCAATGTGTTACGTATATTGGAGAATTAGAGCGCATGACACAGTTTAAGGATAAATCTACAGGTAAAGAAGCTGTATCAGCGGGGTTATTGACGTATCCTCCTTTAATGGCAGCTGATATCCTTCTCTATAACACTGGAATCGTTCCTGTTGGTGACGATCAGAAGCAGCATTTGGAACTAACACGTGACATTGCAGAACGTTTTAATAAGAAATATCGTGATATTTTTGTGATTCCAGAACCAAGAATTGCTTCAGAAGGTGCAAGAATCATGTCGCTAGTTGACCCTGAAAAGAAGATGAGTAAATCAGATCCGAACCAAAATGCTTTTATTTCCATGCTGGATGATGAGTCGGTCATCATGAAAAAGATTAAGCGTGCTACGACTGATTCTGATGGTGTTGTGGCATATGACAAAGAAAACAAACCAGGTATTTCCAACCTTCTGACGATCTATTCACAATTAACTGGAGAAAGCATCAGATCTCTTGTTGAGAAGTATGAAGGCAAAGGGTATGGTGACTTTAAACAAGGTGTAGCAGAGGCTATTATTAATACGTTAAAACCGATTCAAGAACGATATAAGGAATATGTAGAATCGTCTGATTTAGATGAGATTCTTGATCAAGGAGCTGAAAAAGCAAATCGTGTGGCGAATAAAACGTTGAATAAAGCAGAACGTGCCATGGGATTAGCTCGCAAACGCGTGTAATCTGTTTATAAGCTTTGAAGCTTTTTTTAACCATGTTTCCTTTCCTTCTCCCTCATAATCCAATTAATACTGTTACATGACAAGAAAAACCAGCGGTGATGATCTTCACGATCATCCGCTGGTTTTTTAATTTACTTGCGTTCCGTTTTCAAGCTCCCAAATCTTTTCGAAATAAGGCTGCCCTTTTACTAATCGCTCACACATATCCATGTGCTGCTTGGACCATCCGCTTTTCAACTCACAATAAAGTGCGTCCCATGCTTCATCAAAATCCATTCTTTGAATTTTTCCGTATTGCTCTGGCATCCACTCTGTGCACCAGTATCTCATTTCCGCAACATTTTTTGTCGAATGCAGTTGGTCCAGTGCCATAAATAGAAGCTGTTTTAACTGTCTTTCTTTACGTGTTAAACCTCTCATGCTGTCTGGATTCGGTGAAAGAATATGATATTCCTTGCTCATCTGTTTTGCGCTGAAGGTATACACTTTTGTTTCCGTCTGTTCTGCCATTTCAAATACAAGCTGTTCTTGTCTTGGGATGAGTCTGCTCTTACGGATTGGAATTCTATATCCCATTGTATCAACAATGAGAGACTTCTTTTCATCAGTAATGATAAAGCAGTGTTCTAGCTGTACGCGCTGGTTATTCTTTCTGACATAAGCTTTCTGGTGAACTTCTTCAAGAAGTGCATCTGGAAGATCATTCAAATCATTCTCAACGTAGTGAAAGAGTGTGGATTCTATTTTAATAATGGGTACTTGGTCCAACAACTCGATGTAGTCGTCTTTTCGCCATTCATGAAACTCACAAACGTTATAGCCATTCTCTTCTCCTTCAAACCAGTTGACCCAAACATCACGTAAGTATAACATCTGTACCCCTCACTTTTTACCGATTTGTATTTAAAATCAGTATAGTCAGAGGTTGTCCTTTTTATTCTAAAATTAGGTAATTAACTCGAAGCGTGAAAAACCCCGTTTCCACATTGAAACGGGGTTAATAAATATCGATTATTCTTCAATTTTCTTAAAAACAAGTGAAGCATTATGTCCGCCAAATCCAAGCGAGTTGCTTAGTACAGCTTTCACTTCCGCTTGTCTTGCTTTGTTTGGAACATAGTCTAGATCGCATTCTTCATCAGGTGTTTCATAGTTAATTGTTGGAGGCAGGATATTCTCTTGAATTGCTTTAACCGAGAAGATCGCTTCTATCCCTCCAGCAGCACCAAGTAAGTGTCCTGTCATAGATTTTGTAGAACTGACAGGAATCTTATAGGCATGTTCGTTAAATACAGCTTTTATCGCCGCAGTCTCGAATTTATCGTTAAAATCAGTACTAGTACCATGCGCGTTAATATAGGAGATATCTTCTGGAGCTAGGCCGCTGTCTTCAACTGCCTGGCGCATCGCACGTGCACCGCCTTCTCCGCCTGGAGCTGGCTGTGTAATATGATACGCATCCCCTGTTGCACCATAACCTACGATTTCTGCGTAGATTTTGGCACCACGTTTTTTCGCAAACTCATATTCTTCGAGTACTAGGATCCCAGCACCTTCCCCAATAATAAAACCGCTTCTGTTTTTATCGAACGGACGGCTTGCTGTATTTGGATCTGGATTAGTAGACAGCGCACCCGCTTGGCAGAATCCAGCAAGAGCCATATCCGTAATTGGCGCTTCCGTACCGCCTGTTACCATAACATCGGCATCACCGCGCTGGATTACTTTGAATGCATCTCCGATTGAGTTCGCACCAGATGCACATGCTGTAACCGTACAGGAGTTCATTCCTCGAGCTCCTAGCGTAATGGAAACTTGACCGGATGCCATATCAGGAATCATCATCGGTACGAAGAAAGGACTTACACGTCTTACACCCTTTTCTTCAAAAATACGGAACTGCTCTTCGTGAGTGTCCATACCGCCAATTCCTGAACCGATCCATACACCAACACGTGGAGCGATCTCTTCTGTGATCTCTAAGTTTGCGTCTTTTACCGCCATAATGGAAGCTGCTACAGCAAATTGAGTAAAGCGGTCCATTCTGCGTGCATCTCTTTTATCCATAAAGTCTGTTGGATCGAACTCAGTAGCTTCTGCTGCTACTTTTACAGGAAACTTTTCTGCGTTTCTTCTTGTAAGGGGACCTACCCCGCTTTGACCTTCAACGATTTTTTTCCATGTTTCTTCTACACTGTTTCCAAGAGGAGTTACGGCTCCTAAGCCTGTTACGACTACTCTTTTTTTCATTGTAAAACCAACTCTCCTTTTATTGACGATTGTTAGACCTTAGCTTATCTTCCCCAGCGAAGTGCTACTGCACCCCAGGTTAACCCGCCACCAAATCCAACAAGTACGATCGTGTGATCTTCTTTTATCTTACCATCTTTTAATGCTTCTTTTAATGCCATGGGTATTGATGCTGACGAAGTATTGCCAAACCGATCAATGGTAATGACCATTTTTTCTTTCGGAAGCTCCAATCTTTCCCTAGAGGCTTCCATAATTCTGATGTTTGCTTGATGAGGAATCAAAAAATCTACGTCTTCTTTAGACAGTCCTGCTTTCTGAACAACATTTAATGAAGTCTCACCCATTTGCCGTACAGCAAACTTGAATACTTCTCTACCGTTCATATGGATAAATTCATTTTGGTAAAGATGCTTTGCACCAGTACCGTCTGATCCAAGTTCGAACGAAAGAATTCCCCGTCCCTCACTTACTTGCGATAAAACGGCTGCTCCAGCTCCGTCGCCAAACAATACAGCGGTATTACGATCTTTCCAATCCGTAATTTTCGATAGTTTCTCTGCACCAATGACCAAAACATTTTTATAAGTGCCTGTTTCAATAAATTGTTTCGCGACAACCAAACCATAAATAAATCCTGCGCAAGCAGCACTTACATCCATAGCTACAGCATTCTTGGCACCCAAATAATCTTGTAATTGGCAGGCGACTGATGGAAACGGGTTATCTGGTGTAACGGTTGCAACTACAATCAAATCAATATCCTCAGCAGAAACTCCTGCATCTTTCAATGCTTCTTCTGCTGCATGTCTTGCCATATGAGATGTTGTCATTGATTCTTCTGCAATTCTACGCTCTACGATTCCTGTACGAGTTCTGATCCACTCATCATTTGTATCTACCATTTTTTCCAGGTCGGAGTTCGCTAGAATTTTTTCCGGGATATAGCTTCCCATCCCAATGATTCCTGCATTCATAACATTACCCCTTTGGCTTAGTTTTAATAAAATCTTTTTATATCAAATATTATGACCTGGTACTAATTTTATGATATTCAAAAGAATTTGTCTAGTTAAAGTTCTTTTCTTTCACCAATACAGAGCTTAGGGCATATCCTGTATAGAAGAAAATTGTAAGTTTGGTGAAATTGATATTAGGAGTGGTTCAAATGCACAATCCTCAGCATCAACAACAGCCAATGTATCCTCCGCAGTTTCCTGGACGTTTTCCGATGGGTCATAGCCAACATCAGCATATGCAGCAAGGTATGCCGCCTCAGCACATTGGGGGTCCTGGATTCAGAGGAATGCCAGTGCCCATTCAGCAACCTTTTCCACGCCCATTTTTACACTCCTTCAGGACGCAGGAAGGCTCACTTGACTATAATAAAATTTTTGCTGTTATCGACCAATCCGTAAAAGTCGCACAACAGATCTCGCCAATCTTTTCTGCGTTTAAGAAGAAGTAAAAAAGCCAACCCGAGCAGGTTGGCTTTTTCTTTTGGCAGTTCTTACTTATTCTCTTCTTTTCCAAGTTCATATGCATCGTTCATTACATTCATTAACAATTGAAGCATCGGCTGAATATCATCCATGCCAAGCTCGATGCCTTTTTTCTCTAGGAAATCTCTTGCTTCAGGCAGATGTGACATGGCAATCTGCATAAATTTCATATTGCGTTCTGTATCCATTCGGTATGTATGCCTCCTTTACAAATATAACCTTTACTATTATAAATAAATTTTGGTGAAGGATAAACGTTTTTCGTTGTTTTTCTTATGCAGACATTTTAAATAGAACCTGAAAAAAAGAGAGTGTCCATGCAGACGTTTTAGCCCATGGTCACTCTCTACCATTAAATCTCTTTTGAATTTGGTTTAGTCTTTTTATTCCTAAAATGCATAATCTGCTTCATGATCCCCTCTTTTATCTTTGTCTTGGCTCGGAATCCAAGTTCAAGCTCAGCTTTTTCTCCTTTTATCCTCATCTTTCTTTTTTCTTTAAATGAGAGTTTATCTGCTTTTAGTTCTGTTAATCCTTCAAGCCACTGATTTTGGTTCCCGCTTGTAATGTTATAAATCTCATTCTTTGAAGGAGATCTGCCTGCTAAAAACAATGCTTCTGCAGCATCTTCGACGAACAGAACGTCTTCAGTTACTGTATCTTTTGAAATTGAATCATCCCTCTGCTGCGGCTCACCTTCAATCGAAATGACTTGTTGATAGGTATGGTGTTCAGGCTGTCCTGGCCCATACACAGTTGGCAGCCTCATAATAACAAAAGGAAAATTATGCTTTTCGGCTAATTGTTTAACCATATTTTCTTCTGTAAGCTTGATCAATCCAAACAGCGTCTCAGGATTTTTAGGTGAGCTCTCTAAAACGTCCCCTTGTCTTTTCCCATATACATCATAAGAAGAAACGTATACCAATTTTGTTTGTTCATTAGCTGATAAGGCTACCTTCTTCAGAACTGATACATGTCTTTGCACTTCATCTTCTATGTTTGCCCATGGTGCGTTTGGTTTTACAGAACAAGCTAAATGAAAGATAACATCACAATCGTTTGTATAAG
Organism: Fictibacillus barbaricus; assembly: GCF_014635025.1. Classification (GTDB taxonomy): domain Bacteria; phylum Bacillota; class Bacilli; order Bacillales; family Fictibacillaceae; genus Fictibacillus; species Fictibacillus barbaricus. The sequence goes on from NZ_BMCE01000002.1 coordinate 693,206, forward strand.
GTTCAAGATCTGTTTCATTTATTTCATATGGTAGGTATTGAAATCCCGCATGGCGTGCAATATAGTCAATCCGGTCTGGAGAAACTGCCATATCGATTCCAACTACATCGATCTCCTCATCTAACAACCGGCTGCACAAGTGATAACCGATAAAACCTGCTGCTCCTGTTACAAATGCCTTTTTCATGTAAGAGCCTCCAGTTCCATTTTTCTCCTCTTACTATCCTATGGAGGAACACTTAAGAATACGATACTTTTTTTACATACAAAGACCTCATTGTTCCTTATTTCAACAATGAGGTCATATCTCTTTTTCGTTATCTTTAAAAAACTCCTGAAAAGCCCTCGCTGGATTAAATGAAGCTTCCGGAACATGGATAGACAGTGAAATCGGCGCTTTGATCTCGAGCCTTCTCTTTTCATATGACCTGCTGTGATCCCTAAAGTTAAAGGCAACACCTCTTGCAGCATGCCATATTCGTACTGGAGTTTTTGCGGATAGATCTGTGATTTCCGGAAGACTATTAATCAAAGGTTCAATCTTGTCTTCTTCTGTATGGTAGGCTGCAGTTATCTCTCTTACTAACCTTTTAAAGAACAATCTATTTTGTCTTTCATGATTAAAATGATGTTTTAAATCCATACAAGGATTAATAAAAAGAGCGGAACGGATTTGGTTTTCCATATCTTCCATCAACCGAAGCGCAACAAGTGATCCCATCCCCTCAGCAATCAGATGAATATTGGGATTTAAGATCTCATGCTTCATAACATAATGATAAAGTCTTTTTGCTAAAATAACAGCTTTCGGACTGCCCCAATGTCTTCCATAAAGGTTGGAATAAAAAACGGTGTATCCTTGATTCTTGAGGGATTGAATGAGGTTAGCGCGTTCAGTGTTCTGTTTCCAAAGACTTGTATGTTCATCTACATAATGGCTGCAATCACCAATGATCATTATAGCAAAACCATTAGGACGCTTAGGTATGTGTATAATATTCCACTGATTGTCTATTTGGAAAGTGCGTTTATCGATACTCACATTTCTCCCCTCACATAAGCTTTTCTTAACTAATGTATGCAGGGGAAAATTTTTAGCTAAAGTTATCTGCCTAAGTTTTAAGAATTCAGTTCTTTTTTCAGCTGCTCTAACGTTTCTTTACCTTGTTGTGTTAAATTATTTTCATCCTGCTCTTCCAACGCTTTTAATTCCTCCCACTTTTGTTCCATCATTTAACCCTCCTCAAATTTCACTTTAAAGTGTTCGTAGTGTTGGTTTATGTACCTTTTTCTTTGTTTATTCTCACAATCCTGTTAAGCTTGAACATTTTATGAAAATTTTTGATAAATTCAAGCTTCTAAACGATAAAATCGCTAAAGAATCTTTCCCTTTGTGTAAACTTTTGTTACTATACAGAAGGGTAAAGAATTCGTTTACATTAAAGAGGTGAATGTAGCATGCGTTATTTTTGGACGTTAATTTGGTCTTTATTATTAAGTAATATGATTTTTTATGTGCTCGTTTCAATGCAAGGCGGAACATTCGATTTCGTAAAAGCTTGTATCTTCGGAGTTGTATTTACAGTTGTTATCTCTGTTCTTGGAGAATTATTGCCAGCAAAAAGCGAAGAGATATAAGATGAAAACCCGGTTGATGACCGGGTTTTTGTTTTAGGCTATGGTTTTCTTTTATATGTCCACACGCGATTATGGTTTGTTGTTTCGGGAAAACGGTCTCCTGCCGATAAATGAATCTGCTTTGGATCATTTACCATGCTGCCGGTTTCACCAATTTCCACATACATACCATTATTCGGTGCTTTTTGACCGTGTGTAAACTGTCTACTCTGCCCCATGAGATGCACCCTCCTTTCTTTTATAGGTTACCCGGGGTTTGCCTGATAACACTTGCTAAAAAAAAGAAAAGTTAACACCTTTATATTTGATTAGTAAGCACCGTTAACCCCAGCTACAGCATGAAGCGGAAACATACATCGGTAGATCTGATACCCTCTTACATCATATTGTGCTTCTGAATTACGGTTTTCTTGCTGATTTTCAACATAAGGAATTGCAAAATATACGTTTTGCTGATCGACATATTCGATAAATCCTGTATAAGCTGCACCATCCATTAACATGAGTTGAACATGCTGGTTTCTATTTTTCATACATGTTTTATATATTTTTTTAATTGGTGAACGCCCCATCCCTTGTGACTGTCCTCCAAGGTTTTGAGCTCCTCCGAACGGATATGGTTGTGGATACATATATCCCCCTCCTTTTACCACATCCTATTCAAAGGGAAAGAAGATGGTACTTGTATCCCTTGAAATCGGAATAGGGATTGAATTTAAATGATGGAAGGAACTTGTGAACTAAAAAGGGAGATGATACTGATGAAGGAACTTGTAGGCTCTTGTGTTTCTTGTGGCAGAGATTTATTTTGTATAGACGGATTTTTCGAAGGCTTTATTTTAGATGATAAGAATCTCTGTATAAATTGTTACGAGAAAATGAAAAAGGAATCTGACAAGTAACTGTCAAATCCCTTTACGTGCAATTCAACCACCGCTTACGGGAGGAATAAAAGCAACCGTATCCCCATCCTTAACTTGATCAGAAAGTTCAACATATTCTTCGTTTAGAGCGACTAAAGCACCTTCTATTCCTGCAAGCTTTCCCACTTGTGTTTGCAGCATTGTTCTAATCTCTTCTACAGTTGCCGACTTGTCCACTGAGATAGATACTTTCTGTGTTCCGGCTTGCTGTGCCAAACTTGCAAACAGTAAGATGTGTACCATTTATTTCTCGACCCTTTCTGGACGTCCTGATGGATAGCTTTGTGTACCTTTTTGATTCCCTATCCACTCTTCACCGTCTGTGTAGTGTTCCTTTTTCCAGATCGGCACGATTTCTTTAATCCGTTCAATAGCATAGCGGCATGCTTCAAAAGCCTCGTGACGATGTGGTGTTGATACCGCAATCGTGACGGCCACATCTGAAATTTGCAGTGTACCAATTCGATGGGTGATTGCCGTTTTGGCACTTGGCCACTTTTCTTCGATCTCTTGGCCTATTTTCTCAAGCTGCTTTTCAGCCATCGGCACATATGCTTCATACTCCAATAACTTTGTCTGTTTATCCCCTGTCATTTCTCTGACTGTTCCTATAAAGACCGAAACTGCACCCGCATTATGGTGGATGACTTGATCAATAACATTCTGATTGTCTATAGGTTCGGTACTTATATTAAAAAGTTTCATGGCCCAATCTCTCCTTACTACTCTTACTTTCAATGTAATGTACTAAAAAATCAAGCCACTTTTCTTCATCTTTCCATAGAAAAAATGGAATGTTTCCACCTTGTCCTTCTAATGGATTTAAAGATATACATGCTACCATATGATGTGATTGGTTTAATAGTTCTTGATCTAGACTATAGTCTCTACATAGTACAATACGCGGATGTTGAATATTTTTGTATCCTTCTATTAAAATGCAATCCATGTTTAAAGAATCGTAAATTCTAATCCCTTGATCAAGAGTTAATTCTGTGTTCATTGAAAGAACAGAACCCCCTGACGAAGAGACTCCCGTCATAAATGCCCCTGCAGTTCTATGACGTTCTGTATCTTTTCCTGCATCATTAAAATTTAAATGGCCACTATGGCCGTGATGTTTTAACACCCCAGCATGAATGCCTTTCTTGGATAAGCATTGTAGTAATTTTGTGATTACGGTTGTCTTTCCGCTGTTCTGATAGCCGACGATTTGGAGAATAACGGGTAATCCCATGGCCATTCACTCCCCTCTCCATTCCATGTGAGAACACCTACTTCACTACCTTGTTCCCAGCCTCTAGTCCCCCCCGGCAAAACAATTAATCCATTTGCATGTAATAGAGAAGATACTGAACTTGACTTATCCAGACCAGCAGGAGTTACTATTTTTTGTCCGGATTCCTCAATTAAAGTGGCTCTTACAAAGCGTGTAAAAGGGTTTGGCTTCGGAAAGTCACTGCCAAGGATGGCTTTAACGACTCCACAATGAATTTTTTTCATCTTCATCCCAGATAAAATAACAGGTCTAACAAAAAGTTCACAGCCTACAAAACAAGCTGATGGATTTCCGGAAAGACCGAAAAGCCATTTGCCTTCATGAACTGCAATTGTCGTTACACTTCCCGGTCTCATAGCAATTTTATTAAAGAGAACTTCAGCACCTAATTTTTCATAAATAGCAGGCAGAAAATCATAATCTCCAACCGATACACCACCAGTTGTAATCATTATATCTGTTTCATTCAGACATTCTTTAACATTCTGATACAGAGAATCAAAATCATCCTTCCTGTGCTGGTATAGTTTCACCTCAGCACCCATCGATCTTACTTGTGCAGCTGCCATATATGCATTGCTGTTTCGTATTTTTCCTGGCTGCAATTCTTCATGTACATCCAGCAGTTCCGAACCTGTTGAGAGTATACCGACAACGGGTTGTTTGAATACTAAAACTTCATCGTATCCAAATGTGGCAAGGATCGCTATCACTCCAGGCGTAATCCTGGTACCCTTTTCAGCAAGCAGAATGCCTTGTTTTGTATCTTCACCTTGAAAAGAAATGTTTTCATTTTTCTTAACAGAACGTTTAATTTCGATAAATGAGCCGCCTTGATCTTCTAGTTCTTTTACAAGTTCAAGCATGATCACGGCATCAGCACCTGCAGGGATCTTTGCACCCGTCATAATCCGTATTGCTGTCCCGCTTGTTACTTCATTTATAGCAATTTGGCCAGCACCGATTGTTTCAAGTACCTTTAGTCTCACAGGATTGTTTTCAGTCGCTTCCTTTGTATCGTTTGAAAAGATCGCGAATCCATCATAAGGTGATCGGTCAAATGGAGGAACATCATGTGTTGCTGTAATGTCCTCAGCTAATACTCGGTTATCACAATGAATTAAAGCAACTCGCTCCATATTCCAATTTGTACTTTGTTTCAGGATTTTTGCAACAGCCTCCGCTACCGGGAGCGGTGTTCTTTTAGTAACAGTCATAAGAAAACCTCCTTATTTTCAGAAAATAAAAACTTTTCAGTTTACTTTTTGGGACAAGTTTGATATATTTTTTATAAATTACCGAAAGGATGTTGATCTTATGAAGGTTTCTTATGAATATTACCACCGATCTGGCTATAAAGTAACCATTACCGACATCCCAGAAGAATTTAACGAACATGGTGCGTGGACACTGCGTATTATGCACTCCCTGCAAAAACAAATCGACGAAATTGATCATATGTATCTGCCAAAAAGAACTTATCGACTAAAATTAGAAGAAACGGGGTAATCACTTACACCGTTTCTTTTTTTGCATTCATTTGCTGCGCAATCCATTCGACAGCATTTAAGTACGCTGCACGTGAAACTTTGTGTCCTGATGTCTTATCGTTCATATATACAGACATACTATTCTTCTTTGTTAAGGTTTCAATATAAGGCTTTGCAAACTCGTAAGGAATAACTGCATCCACTTCACTATGCCAAATAAATAAAGGACGGTTATTTAATTTTTCAATATTTTGTATTAGATCATACTCCCGGATATGATTGAAGGATTCTTCAAGTTCACTTGTTGACAAAGGGATTTCATATCCTGCCTTTTGAATTCTTTCTATTTGCCATCTTGCAAATTTTTCATGAGCAGCTGTACCCATAAGAGCACACCCTGCACTGATATTTGGGTAATTTACGAGCGATCCGTACGTAATGATAGCCCCCATTGAAGTTCCGCCTACTGCAATCTTTCCATCAGAAACGAACTCGTTTTCATCTGCCCATTCCATAATTTTGTTAACATCCTGAATGCCTTGATAAACAATATTCCAAAAATCATAATCCATACTTTTTGGCGGGTTAGAAGAGATACGTTCTCCATGATGAAGTGCATCAGGCAATATCACACGAAATCCTTTTTCAGCAAGTGAATAAGCAAAATGCAGGTTGTGTTCTTTAGCACTTGTGTATCCATGTATAAAAATAAAAAGCGGGAGCGCTTTCCCGTTATTTTCTTTCTTTTCTGCCATTAAGAAAGGGATATCCCCGATCAATCCTTTTTGTATCGAAACCATGTGCGTATCTCCTCTTTCTCTTTTTTTCCATCTTATCATGAGACATGTTTCTTTTCATGAAAGAAGACCTCTATGAATAGACTTTTTCTAAGTAAAATAATACACTTTACGTAAAGCATTCTAAAAAAGGCAGGTACATTTGTGACACAACCATACTTAATTGCATTGGATTTAGATGGAACATTATTGACAGATGAAAAAAAGATTCCACGTAAAACGAAAGAGATTCTTTTAACCTTAATGGATAAAGGTCATCATGTCTGTATCTCTACAGGCAGGCCCTTTCGTTCATCTAACATGTATTACAAGGAGTTGGAATTAAAATCACCAATTGTTAATTTTAATGGTGCGTTTGTTCATCACCCACATGATGCTGACTTTGGCATCCATCATTCTCCTTTGGAGCTTGATGTAGCAAAAAGAATCATAACGGCCTGTGAAACGTTTAAAGTGAAAAATATTATGGTCGAGGTACTGGATGATGTGTATTTAAAAAAACCTGATGAAGTAATTGTTAACACATTTATTATGAACGAAAATCCTCTTCAAATTGGCGATCTGCATAAAACGCTGAAAGATGATCCGACAGCCATCCTTGTTCATCCTGAAGATCACCACATTTCAGAATTAAGAGCGATGCTTGAAAAAGAACATGCAGAAGTTGTTGACCAGAGAGTGTGGGCAGCACCTTGGAATATCATTGAAGTTATTCGTTCCGGGATCAGCAAAGCAACTGGACTCAAAAAGGTAGCCGAATATTATAATATTCCTCAGGAGCGGATTGTCGCCTTTGGCGATGAAGACAATGATTTTGAGATGATTGATTATGCCGGGCATGGTGTTGCAATGGGCAATGCTATTAATGAACTTAAAGAACGGGCAAATTATGTCACTCTTACCAATCAAGAGGAAGGAATTGCTCACTATTTAAAAAACATTTTAAAACTTGTTTAACGTTTAAATGAACTTTGGCTGAGACTCAGCCAGAGTTTTTTTATTTTCCAATACTTTTAATGGGGTTCCATCTTCTTCTTACATAATGTACTTCGTACGGTAGAAACTAAATGTACGGGAGAAAAGGAGGAATTCCAATGAGTAAACGAAGCCGTTCGAAGCGCACGATCAAGCAAGGTGCAGATATGGTAAGCCAAGAAACTACAATGGCTTTTAGTAAAAACGAACAAGAAAATCGCAAGCGTGAAAAAGAAGAAAGAAATTCTTTAGGAGGCATATAACCATGGCAAACAAATTATTTCAAATTGCTAAAGATGCCGTACAGCAGGCTGTTGGAAAATTTCAGGAAACTGCTCAAAACATGAATAATAACTATTCAAACAGCCAGACTTCTCATGCAGAACTATCGGGTCACGATATGGAAGTTGCTCAGAATGCTCTTTCTTCTGCGATGGCAAATTCAACTGACGCAGAACGTGCTCAACTTGCTGAATTTCAACGTGAACTTGATGCACATGCTAATTCTTCGGCAAATTCTTATACTGGACAGCTTACATCTGGCCCACAAGCTACTCCTGAACAAAACGGACAGCCTCAATCCTTCTCTCAAGCAACTGGCTTAAGTCTAGAAGATGCACAGAGCCTTTTAGAGGAAAATCCAGATAACTTAAAATAAAAGCAGAACAGCTTTCTCTCTATGGAGAAAGCTGTTTTCTTGAATAAGTAATAGCCGTCAGCCTATGTATTTCCCTTAAAATCAGCTCGCTTAATTCTTCATACCCGAACTTGTTAAAATGAAGACCATCATCTATTACATATTTCTTTATATTTCTTTCGCTAAACGTTTCAAACAGAGGCACATAATGAGTTCCTTCGTGTTTGGCCACCTTTTTAACGATCTGTACGTAATCATTCATCCTTTCATTTGTACGTGCTTTTTGTTTTTCCTCATATACCGGTGCAGGACTGATTAGGATCACCTTTTCCGCACCAATCTTGTTAACCATATACGTAAGGTTATTTTCATATTCATTTATTGGAATAAGTCTGTGATCACTGGAATCGTTCGCCCCAAAAAGAATCGTTACTAAATCGGGTTGATGACGCAAAACATCGTCTTGCAGTCTTTCTAAAGCTGCTCTTGTCGTTTCTGCAGGTATTCCAGCATTCATGACTACCCACTCTGTTAGTTCTTGCCTCAAACGGGAAGTTAACCTTAGTGAGCCATCTTTACTCTTTTCTTTCGAAGTGATGCTGTCTCCAAAACAAACAAGAGTCTTCATACGAACTCATCTCCTCTATCGAATATCTCTTTTTAAAGTATTCGAAAGAAATTTCCATTTATCAAACGTCAAACATTCAATATATTTGTTATAATGTGTTATGTGAATAAGACTTTAACGTTTATAGAGTAATTTTGGGGGCATTGTATGAAAATATATCGTGTAAAGAAAGAAGCTGAATCCCATATCATCGAAGAAATAGCGCATCTTTTTCTACAGCAGCGAACCATGGACGGAGAACCTGAAGAACACTCCAGAACGCTTGCAGGTATTAAATTAGCACTTGAAAACCCTGATAAAAGCGGCATCATTGTTGCAGAGGAAGAAGATTCAGTGATTGGAATTGCCTTCTTTAATTTGGGAGTAAGCATTCGTATCGGCGGACCTTATCTATGGTTAAACGAGCTTTATGTACACGAAGAGCACCGAAACAAAGGGATCGCCCGTAAACTTTTACTACATTTGATCTACTGGGCAGAACGAGATGGCATCAAATCCATTGAGCTCGAAACCGGGATTAATAACTCTGTTACGAAACATTTGTATAACTCATTGGATTTTCATGATATTATCTCTAAAAGATATGCATTTCATTTTTAATAAGAAGGAGTGTTTAAATGGCTATCGAATTTTCGATCCAACCTACACCTAACCCAAACGCAATTAAATTTGACGGTTCTGAAAAGTTCCTAGAAGGCAGACTTTCTGCACGGGTGGGTGATGATTCTGACTCACCGCTCGCAAAAGCATTGCTATCGATCGACGGAGTAGAATCTATCTTTGGTTTTGAAAACTTTATCACTGTTAACAAAACGAACGACAGTGACTGGAATGATCTTATGCCAGAGATCCAAAAAGCATTGGAAGAGAACGCTTAATACGTTATAAGAAACCAGCCCATTAGAGGCTGGTTTTTTCATGTATAAATGTTTAGCTGTTATGAGGAGCATGAGATTGCATCCCCTATTATTTGAACGTTTGTAAGGGTATAGCAAGTATGTCTGTCTTCTCCCCATCTTTAGGACTGAAGTAAAATAGTTCAACCATAAGAGTTCCGTTGATCGGTAAATCATCCTCTGAAAGGTTGATATCGAATGAAAATGGTGCCCAAGCTGGTGCTCCTTCTGCTGTTTGTTCATGTTTCTCAACAAAAATGGTATACCCGTCAGTAACTGTATAGGCAAATGATGCTTCAAAAACTCTTGCCTCACCCGAAACTTTATACTTTCCATCTTTTCCGGAAAAGTGTATGTTTCGAAAAGAATTGTTTTTCATTTCCCCAGCCCCTGATTGTAAAGTAAGCGTCTCTTCTAGAGTTAGGTTTTCCGTTTTTACTGAACCTGGTGATATCTTTCTTGGTGTAAACGAAGCTTTTACATTATAGATTCCAGCTTTTCTTTCAGCAGCAGGAATTTTCCATTCCGCTTTCCATATATGACTCGCACCAGCTTTAATCTGCACTTGTTCTTTCTCTTCCGCATATGTTTTCCCTTCAGAATGCCTAAATACCTCTTTGTCTGATGAGTCTATAACTGACACATCAAACATCTTTGAACTATCGAAGCTTAGGGTGACTGTATGATTGCTGTGATTTTCAATAACAGTCAAAAAGTCAATGCCGTTATTTTTCTGCTGAACAGATAATACAGGTTTTAACTGTGAACCAACATGTCCCTCTTTATTTCCCCTTTCCTCTTCTCTTCCACAGGCAGAATGAAAAGGAAGGACCAGTAAAATCAAAATGGAAAGAAACCAAAACCTTTTTGGGCTTTGTTCCAACTAAATCACCACCTTATCTCTCATTTTTACCTTATATGGAGGTTTTAACGAAAAGATTCATATGAAAATATAATTGACATGGAACGTTTTATTCCAAAAGATAAAAAAATAGTATACATGCCCTTCCCTTCTTTAATAAGCATGAATATATTGTATTGTTACCAAGGAGGTGTAATTTTTACTGAGAGAATTCATAAAGAGGATAAAAAAATGGACAACTGCTATTTTTGAAATCTCGAGGATGAATTTCGGGGCAAAGGATCGGCTTTTGACCTGCTAATAAAACCTAAAGTAATTGAAGTTGCATGATAAATTATCTGAAACTACTATAAGAAGCCACACTCAGTAGAGAATTATTGTAAAGACCATGATCTATCCTGTTGTTTAATTTAGCCAAATAGTAATGCAAAGATCAAATCATGCAGTTAAAAAAGTATGAAAGGAAAACATAATGGACAAGAAAAAAAATAAAGAATTAGAAAAAAAATTAGAAAGAGATTTAAGGAAAAAGTTTAAGTACAAACTAAAAAAACAAATGGAAAAAGAAATAAATGAATATCCGGATAACAGTGTGGTTGCTCTTGGCAAGAAAAATGACGCAGACAATCCTGAGAAAGGTCGAGCGGCAAATGAAAAAAGTAAAGCTATTGTTGTTCCAATTTGCAATAAAGCAAAAGAGAAAATTAACCATTTAGTAAAAAAGACTGCCACTATTCCTCCTGCCTTAACACGAAGTGCAAAAACGCGAAGTAACTTAAAAAAATCTACAACAAAACTCGGCTACGCGCCTATGCCTCTTAAAACAACAGCTAAAAACTCAGGCGCCCGTAAACCTGATCGCTTCTGGTAAATTCTATTCCAAACACTTTTTAACCCTGAATCCGACTATTAAAAGTTAGATAAAGGGTTAATTTTTATGAAAACAAAGGTACAGATTGGTGTTAAGGAAATAATTTACCAAAATTTTCATATAAAAAAATAATAGAAAAAACCAATCCTCTAGTGTACATGCCCTTATAAAACAAATTTATAAGGATATATTGTAATACATCAATGAGGTGTTTTTTTAAGTAGGTAAAAAAGGTAAAAAAGTTATGAAGGACTGGTCATTTGAGCATGAAGAGAATCCAGTTCAAATCGCAGTAGAATATATCAATAATGGAGCGATCGCTATTTAAAAAGAGTAACGCGTCTGACAACCCTGATGCCAGTGCTGTAGCTCAACAATAGAGTAACGCTTCTGATAATCCATATGCAAGTGTTGTTGCTCAAGGCAAGAGTAATGCTTCAGATAACACTTCAAACAGCGCAGTTACTCTTGGCAAGTGAAATGATGCTCACAACGACTAATAAATAAAACAGGGTATGGACATGTCCGTACCCTGTGTACATATTAGTCAGATATGTAATTGTCTGGGGTCTGTCCCCATTTACAATTAGTCGTTTCGGAAGAAGCCGTAGATGCCTGTTGTGTGAACGATATTTGTAAAGGCATTCGGGTCAACTTCTTTGAGCACTTTCTCTAAATCATATAATTCATAACGGGTGATAACGATAATAAGCATCTCTTTATCTTGCTTTGAGAATGCTCCCCTTGCCGGAACAATCGTGATCCCGCGGACCATCTTTCCGTGAATGGCTTCTTGGATCTCTTTTCCTTTTTTCGTTACAATCATAGCTGTAAGCTTTTCATGACGAGTATGTACAGCGTCGATCACTCGGGACGATACGTAAAGAGCAACAAGTGTGTACAATGCTTTTTCCCAACCAAAAAGAAAGCCAGCAGCAAGAATAATTAATCCGTTAAGCACAAAGAAGTAACCACCGATTGGTTTGTTCTTCATGCGTGACAAGATCATCGCAATGATGTCTAATCCTCCGGTTGATGCACCGTATTTTAATGTTATCCCTACTCCCAGAGCAGCGATTACTCCTCCAAAAACAGCATTCAGCAAGATGTCAGAGGACACAGCGGTAATCGGTATGATTTCAAGGAAAAATGTAATCATAAGAACACTTAGAAAGCTATATACCGTAAACGATTTTCCTACTTTCATCCATCCTAAAATTGTGACTGGTATGTTAAAAACAAAATACAAGATACCTGTTGTGATCGGAAAAGCCGTATTTGCCAGCAATGAAGATATAAGCTGGGCAACCCCTGTAAATCCACTCGCGTATACTTTTGCAGGAATTAAGAACATATTTAAAGAAACGGCGTTTAATAAGGCTCCGAAAATAATAAAAAAGATCTTCTTCGCTTCTGTAATACTTAGATCTGATATTCGAAAACGTTTTGTCATGTTTAAGTTCCCTCCTTTCGTAATCCAAGATTCATTTTTAACAGAAAAGGATAAGCCGCGTCAATAGCATAATTGGCTTTTTTCAACCATGGAGATTGCCTTTTCATCCAACCTCAAGTTAAACTATAGAAAAAGCCAGGCAGGTGAAATGACAATGATTACGATAATTACCGACACAGGTTCGGATCTACCTAAACAGATTTTGGACGAGTATGAAATTACAATGCTGCCATTAGTTGTTCAGGTAAATAACGAAGAATTTCTTGATCGATCTAACATAGAGCCGAAGCAGTTATATACACACATGAAGGAAGGCTCTGTACCAAAAACGGCACAAGTACCTCCTTCCATCATAAAAGAAACACTAACTTCATTTGCGCGAAACGGCCAATCAGCCATCTATATCACGTTATCATCTGGAATCAGTGGTACCTATCAGACTGCTGTTCTTATGAAAAATGAAGTTCTCGAAGATTTCCCTGATGCTGAAATTGAAGTCTTTGACAGCCAAGCAGCTTCTCTAGGTTACGGCCTAATGGTCTATGAAGCAGCAAAAGAAGCAAAAGAAGGCAGATCATTTAACGAAATCATACATACACTCAATCACTATCGCGACCATCTTGAACATATCTTTACCGTTGATGACCTCGAATATTTATTGCGCGGCGGACGTGTCAGTAAAACGGCTGCAGTTATGGGAACTTTATTAAAAATTAAACCCGTATTACATATGGAAGATGGTAAGCTGTTTCCATTAGAAAAACTGCGCGGCAAGAAAAAAGTACTTGGCCGTATGGTTGAGATCATGAAAGAACGAGCAGCAACACTTGATAACATCACCATCGGCATAAGCCATGCAGATGATACAGAAACTGCACAGGCATTAAAGGAGCTTATTATAGAAGAAACAGGCAATAAGAACATCTTAATCACGATGATCGGCTGTGCGATTGGAGCTCATGCTGGTCCAGGCACAATCGCTCTGTTCTTTTTAAATACACCTAAAAAAGTTTCTTAAAACATAATGAATAAACGATTACCTTCTTACAGATGTTAGTGACAGGAGGGATAATCATGACACATCGTTATACAAAAGATAACAATAAAAGACCCGAAGATAATCAAGCGATGAACCAATTAAGAAATGAAGCCGAACGTGAAAAAAAACATAAAGGAAAACAGCCTTATTCAAAAGAGCCTGATCATTTATAATGTACATGATAAAAAGCCCCCTAAGCCAGGGAGCTTTTTTTATTGCAGGGGAAATTTAATAATAAAACACGTAAAGTCATCCCCCGATCGAACTTCAATTGTTCCATTGTGCTTTTCTACAATTTGTTTGCAAACAGAAAGGCCAAGACCCGTACCAAGTGATTTTGTGGTTACAAAAGGCTGAAATACGTTTTCTAACAGATAATCAGGGATCGGGTTCCCATTATTGCAGATGGATAATGAAACGAATGTATCATCAATCTTCTTTAATGAAACCTTAATCCGTCTTTCGCCATCCCATCCGCTTAACTCTTCAACTGCATTAACAAGAATATTTAATAACACTTGTTTAATCTGTGAGCTGTCTCCTTCAATAACAACATCTTCACCTAGATCTGTACTCGTAACAATATTCGCTTCGGAAAACCGGGGATACATAAAATTCAGCATCTCTTTTAGAAGAAAGTTCACTGGGACTTTTTCCAACTTGTCTTCAAGGCCTCGCATCTTAGATAGATAAAGAAACTGAGTGATTTTCTCTTCAAGACTTTGCATCTCATTTTGGATAATGTCAAAGTAATAGTTGGATTGCTCTGTTTTCTCTAGTTCTTTTTGCAGAAGATAGATAAATCCCTTTACTGATGTAAGCGGGTTACGAAACTCGTGTGCAAAACTCGCAGCAATCTGTCCCAGCATGGTTAATCGGTCATGATGCATCTCTTGAATAAACTGGTTTTTCCGGTCAATGATTGAGTCCTTAAGTGCTGTATATTCTTTGACACTTAAAAAAACAAGCTGATCAAAATAGCACTGCATCTTTAAAACGCCTTCGCCTTTTTCTCGATCATTTAATAAGGAGCACATCAATAACTCATATACAATGCTTCGCCCAATATTAATATTGTGGACAAAATCTCCTACGTTTGCCTTAGCTTCAATCCGCTCTTTAGCAATCTTGCTGGTTAACCCATGTAACCTCTCAAGTGAGCCCGTTTTCAAATAATTTATCAACTCTACTATCGTTTGGTGACCGTTCTTCTTTACTTCTTCATAGAAAGGGTCATTTTGAGGCAACAGTACTTTCTCTAGCCATTTCTCTACAATGCTTGATTTTTGCTCGCTTAAAAACTGAGCAAGTTCTGTATTTGTTTGTGAGCTGGTACTGCTATCCAATTTAATCACCCTTTTAATTAACAACCTCTCTCCCCATTATGAAGGAGATTATATATTTCTACAATATATTGTCGAAATCTGTTTAAACCATGGAAAATTATACATGATGTATTCATTGATGGAGAAACTACTATATAAATGGGTTTGAAAGGATGGTATTCATGCATACGATGTGGAAAGGTGCAATAAGTTTTGGTCTTGTAAATATACCGATCAAGCTGTTTGCTGCCACTGAAAATAAAGATATAAAGATGAGATATTTGCACGAAAAGTGTCATAGTCCTGTCCAATATGAAAAGATCTGTCCCGTATGTGAAGAGACTGTTGATACAAAAGAAATTGTAAAAGGCTATGAATATGAGCCAGGTAAGTTTGTAGTAGTTGAAAAAGAAGAATTAGATGAATTAGCGGGAGCATCCGACAAGTCGATTGAGATTATAGATTTTATTCAGTTAGAAGAGATCGATCCGATCTTTTATAACCGCTCTTATTTTATTGGCCCTGGTGAAAATGGGACAAAGTCTTTTGCTCTATTAAAAAAAGCAATGGAAGACACCGGAAAGATCGGGCTTGCAAAATTCACTCTTCGCTCCAAAGAACATTTAGCTGCAGTTCGCGTGTATAAGAATGGCTTAGTCCTTGAAACGATCTTTTATCCAGATGAAGTAAGAAATGTAGAACATGTGCCAGGATTAACAGATGAGGTGTCTCTGAATGAAAAAGAATTAGAAATGGCAAAACAATTAATCGAACAATTAACCGCTCCATTTGAACCGGAGAGATACGAGGACGAATATCGTGAGGCTGTGTTAGAGCTGATCAATAGCAAGATTTCAGGCAATGAAGTTAAAGTGGCAAAAGAAAAACCGAAAACCAATGTTGTTGACTTAATGGAAGCACTTCAAGCTTCTATTAATGAGAGTAAAGGAAAAGGGGCTTCAGCTAAAAAAGAAAAAAACCAAAAGAACCTGCCTCTCAAAAAAGCACGGAAGAAACGAAAACAAAAAAGAAAAAATCAACGGCTAAAAAGAAAGCTAGTTCATGATTCAGTCATTTCTAAAACCGATGCTCCCTACTCTATCAGAAGAATTGCCGCTTGGGGAGAATTGGCTATATGAAGTAAAATATGACGGGTTTAGGTGTGCTCTTTATTGGGATGACACCTCGATCTTAATGACTTCGAGAAATGGTCATCACCTTCATGCAATTTTTCCTGAGGTACCTCTTTTTCTAAAGCCATTAGAGGACAATGTAAAGCATCTTTTTCCCTTATTAGTAGACGGCGAGCTTTGCATCCTAGAAAATCCCTATAAAGCAAGCTTTGAAGAAATTCAGAAAAGAGGAAGACTTAAACAAAGTGAAAAGATTGCACATGCAGCTAAGCTTTTTCCTTCTTCATTTTGTGCTTTTGATTTGCTTGCGGTAGAAGGAAATTATATTAATCAGCTGTCTTTCTTAAAAAGAAAAGAGAAATTAAAAAATGTGCTTCACCTGCTTAATAGAAATGTGAACGATATACTTCCGGCTTCTCAGATTAATTATATTCCTTGTACTGTAGATAAAGCGGAGATTGAAAAAACGGTTAAGAACTACAAGAGTGAAGGCATTGTAGCAAAAGATGTTTCTAACAAATGGTCTCCCGGAATAAGAACAAACAAGTGGATCAAGGTAAAAAACCTAAAAGTCCATACATTTATACTCCTTGGTTATGACACAGAAAATGGATTTTTTCATGTTGGTGTGTTGAAAGACAGTTCTCTTGTTTTTGTAGGGTTGTTTTCACATGGAATTTCTCCTAAAGAGAAAGAGGCTTTAATTCAAATTGTAAAACAAAATCAAAGCGGAAGATCAGGTTCTCTTATTTTGATCGAACCATCAATATGTATAGAGCTTTCGTATTTGGAGCTTTATAAAAATCAGCTCAGGCAGCCGAGGTTTCTTAAGTTTCGATTGGATGCTGATTGGGAGGAGTGTACATGGGAAAGCCTGCTAAAGAACAATTGAATCTTCAGGTGAACGGTGAGATAGTAACGTTAACTAGTCCTGACAAACCTCTTTGGCCGGAACGCAATATCGTTAAAGTCGAATACATGAACTATTTGACTCAGATGGCTCCATATATGCTTCCATTTCTAAAAAATCGCGCTCTAACCGTTATCCGATATCCGCATGGTGCGGGAGATGAGCGGTTCTACCAAAAAAATTGTCCTGACTATGCCCCACAATATGTGCTTACAGTGAAAGAAGAAGATATCAATTATATTGTCTGCAATAATCTTCCAACCCTTCTGTGGCTAGGCAACCAACTGGCATTTGAATTTCATATTCCTTACCGACCTTCTGGTACACGCTATCCGTCAGAGATTGTAATGGATCTCGATCCACCCTCAAGAAATGAGTTTCAACTTTCTGTGGAAGCCGCCTTAATGATTAAAGAAATATGTGATAGATTAAACCTGGTTACATTTATTAAAACCAGTGGAAATAAAGGCATGCAAATTTATATACCCTTGCCAACGGATCAGGTAACATTTGATGAATCCCGCCTATTCACTGAATTTCTAGCTCATTATCTTATTGAGCGTGAACCACAATGGTTTACGGTTGAACGTTTAAAAAAGAACAGAGGTAATAAATGCTATATTGATTATATTCAGCATGCGGAAGGCAAAACCATTATCGCTCCTTATTCTGTAAGAGGGAATAAAGATGCGCTTGTCGCAGCACCACTATATTGGCGAGAAGTGACACAGTCTCTTAAACCTGATATGTTTCCACTAACAACCATACACGACCGTGTAAAAGAAATTGGCGATCCATTCAAAGACTTTTTTACAATAAATCAAAAACAGCCAATCCTCCCTGTTCTACAAGCACTAAAAGAAAAAAGCCTCTAATGGATAAGACGACTTATCTGTTAGAGGCTTTAAGGATTTTATTTGAATGAACTGCAAGTCTGTCTCTCCACTAGCTTAAATGGAACGACTACTCGCTTTGCTGGTTTTTCCGGAAAGTGTATGCATTCCAATAATCCTTTAGCTGCTTCATATCCGAGCTGAAAGATATTGATATCTACTGATGTTAAGGATGGAGAAGAAAGTTCTGATAGCATAACATTATTAAAGCTTAATAGGGATAGATCTCCTGGAACACTTACCCCTAGTTCATTCAGTGTACTTAAAACACCAAATGACATAACATCATCGATTACAAGGAGTGCAGAAGGCGGTTCTTTTAAAGCGAGAAGCTCTTTAACTGCTTCCTGCCCCCCTTCTTTTAGGAACTCTTCATGAACGATATATTCATCTTTGTATGGAAGCCCTGCGTTGCGTATCGCTTTTTCATAACCTAGTAAACGGTCAATAGTTACAACTAGGTTTAAGTTGCCACCGACAAAACCAATTCGTTCATGACCAAGTGAAATCAAGTATTCTGTCATTTCTTGTGCTGCTTTAAAGTTATCATTATCAATATGGGTTATACTTTCCGCGTTCTTAAAAGGCTTACCGATTACAGTAAAAGGAAATTTCTGCTCTTGCAGATAACACATGATCCTGTCATCCACACGAGAATAAAGCATGACTATTCCGTCGACGCGGCGCCCCTGCACCATTCGAACAACACCTTCAAATATTTCATCTTCCGTATTTCCAGTTGACATATATAGTGCATATTCCTGTTCATGTGCAATTGTACTTATTCCACGAATTACTTCTGGAAAAAAGGGATTTTGAAATGCTTTATCAGCTGAACTTGGCATAACTAGCCCAATCGCTTGGGTGCTTCGATTTGCTAAACTTCGAGCATTGAAGTTTGGATGATAGCCAAGATAGTCCATTGCCTCTTTTACTTTTCGTTTTGTTTTTTCTGATATACGAGGGTTGTTTGCGATCACCCTGGATACCGTTGATGGAGCAACATCTGCTAATTTTGCAACATCTTTTATCGTAACTGACATGTCATAGTCCTCCTTTCAGACTATTTGGCTTAGTGTATCCGCTTACTTAATCCATCATAATTGTATAGAATCCATAGGAAAAAAGAAATACTAATTCCTTTCTAACCTTAACAATTTAGGAATTTTCCTTTCTTCTTTTCATGAAAAAGAACAAAATCCCAACTAAAGCCAAGATCCCAGCCATAATACCGTAAAGGAAAGTATACGAATCGGCATTTTGTTTAGAAAAGATGTATGCACTTTCCCCTTTTGCTTCTATCGCAACTGAACCCTCGTTTGCTGTAACCTCTGCATCTGACAAAAGATCAACGAGCTTTTTATTCTGTAATTCCTTATCAGAAAAAGTGATGGTAGATTTCCTTTTATCGTTGTTAAATACGATATAAAGTGTTTCATCTTCATACGTTCGCTTAAAAACAGCAATGCCGTCTTTATCAACAACCATAGAATAATCTCCGCGGCGAAGTGTTGGATGATTTTGCCGCAGTTTTCCAAGCTGTGCTGTAAACGTCTCCATGTCCTTATTATTGGAGAAGTTCATCATTCGACGATTGTCAGGGTCTTTTGCACCATCCATCATATGTTCTGTTCCTTGATACACAATCGGAATTCCTGGTGCTGTGTAAAGGTACGTTAAAGCAAGCTTAAGTCTTTTTTCTGGATCTTCTTGCTTCAATAACGCCTCACGCACAAAACGAATATTGTCGTGATTATCAATAAAGTTCCCTAACGTGTAAGGATCTTCGTAATAGTACTTGTTTCTTTCCCATACTGAATAAAGTTCAGAAAGTGATTGTCCGCTTTGTCTAAAAATACGAACCATTTCATTAAATAAAGGATAGTCAACAAAAGATTGGATGCCCGCTTTATTATAAGCTGCAATATACCTTGGATCGTTATGCCACACTTCCCCGATTAAATAAAAGTCTGGCTTTGCTTTTTTCACTCTTGCAGAAAATTGGTTCCAAAAATCTTTTGGAACGTGTTTCACTGTGTCCAACCGATAACCGTCAATATCAGTTTCATTAATCCAATATTCTGCTACATCTAAAAGGTAATTCCTCGTTTCATTGTTTTCAGTATTAAGATCAGGCAGACCTGCAAGCCAGCCATTCTCAACGTTTTGTTGGTCGTCCCAGTTGCTGATCTCCATCTGTGGATGAAACCAGTCCTTTTTAATAGGATCATCCAGCCAACGATGCTGATAGCCAGTATGGTTCACAACTAAATCTAAAATTACTTTAATGTCTCGATCATGCGCTTTTTTTACAAGCTGTTTTAATTCTTCTTTCGATCCAAAGTGCTCTTCTGTATCGTAAAAATCTTCCGTCCAATAACCGTGGTATCCTTTTGGTTCATTTTTTACAATTGGTGTCAGCCATATGGCTGTTGCACCAAGACCCTTTAAATAATCAAGCTTTTCAGTAATTCCTTTAAAGTCGCCGCCATGGTAAGCAGCAGGATCACTGATGTCTGCTTCAAAATCATTGCTCTTATCTCCGTTATGAAACCTGTCTATCATAATAAAATAGATGGTTTCGTCTTTCCAAGATCGCTCTTCCTTTTTTTCTGCAAGCGCTTTATTTTGAACAGATAAAAAAAGAAGAAACGATAAGCCCAAGAACATAATCCTTTTGCCCATCGCCGTTCCTCCTTGAGTGCGGTCCTTGTTTTTACCCTTTTGTACCGCCGGCTGTTAATCCGGATATGAAATAACGCTGCAGTGATAAGAAAAGCAGACCGATCGGAATTGCTACTAATACAGAACCTGCTGCAAAAAGCGTAAAGCTGTTTCCAAATTCATTCTTAATCATGTTAAACAAACCAACCGCAAGTGTCATCTTTTCATCAGAGCTGATGAGGATAGATGCTAAGATGAAATCTGCAAACGGTGAAATGAAACTGAATAGCGCGATTACTGCTAAGATAGGCTTTGATAGCGGAAGAATGATCTGCCAAAAGATACGGAAGTGACCAGCACCATCAATGCGTGCGGATTCGTCTAATTCTTTTGGAATCGTATCGTAATAGTTCTTCGCTAAATACGTGTTCATCGGAATTAATCCACCAACGTATACAAGAATTAATGCAAAGTGTGTATCAAGCAATCCAACCTGGTATGCAAGGATGTAGATCGCCAAGATTGCAACGAATTGCGGGATCATCTGTAGAATCAAGAATAATAGCAAACCGTTCTTACGTCCAATAAACTTATAACGTGAAAAAGCGTAAGCAGTAAGGCCAATAAAGATAACAGAAAGCACCATTGTGATAAAGCAGATTTTCAGCGTGTTCCAATACCAGATTAAATAGTCGGTTTCAGCAAACAGCTTTTTATAATGAGTCAATGTTGCATTCTCTGGAATAATCGTAGAACTTGATAATGTGTTACCTGGGTTGAAGGAAGATCCAATAACCCAGAGAATCGGATAGACAACGATAGCAATAGCTGACAATAAGACTAGATAGGACAGAGTTAAACGAATTCTTCTTGCTGTTTTTATGCTCATATTAAATCATTCCTTCGTCCTTAAATGATTTTGTTTTTCTAAATTGCCATAGGGCAAGCGAAACGATAATTAACGACAGCAATACGGTTACAGCTGCGGCCTTGCTATATTGAGCCGATGTCATCGTTAAGTTATAGATCCATGAGATCAGGATATCTGTCCCTCCTGCATTTTGATCAGCTACTGCAGGACCACCGTTATTAAAGAGATAGATAACGTTAAAGTTATTAAAGTTAAACGTGTATTGTGTGATTAAGATTGGTGCTGTTGTAAATAAGATCATTGGAAGTGTGATCTTACGGAATTTATCCCAGTTTGATGCACCATCAACTGTTGCTGCCTCATAAAGTTCACCAGGAATGGACTGAAGTACGCCTGTTGTCATCGCCATAACGAACGGGAATCCTAGCCATGATTGAATAAAGATTAAGGCGATCTTTGTGTAAAAAGGATCTGTCATCCAAGGTAAGGAATCGATTCCAAGTGGTGCTAAGATGGATTGGTTAATCGCTCCAAACGTGTCATTGAACAGACCTGAGAAAATTAAGATGGACACGAATGCAGGTACTGCCCATGGCAAGATCAGCAGTGTTCGGATAACGCCTTTAAACTTGATTTCCTTTTGGTTTAACACTACTGCTAAGAAAATACCTACTGCCACTTGGAGTGTTGTTGCTGTAAATGTCCAGATGATCGTCCAAGCAAATACAGACACGAATGTTTCACGCCAGATATCTAAAGAAAAGATCTCAATAAAGTTCTTAAAACCTACCCAGTCTACTAGTTTAGCGGGTGGTGAGTTATATAGGTTGTAATTCGTAAAAGCTAGAAGCAGCATGAAAATAATCGGAAAAATGACCACGAAGATCAATAGCAAGAATCCAGGACCAACCATTAAGTAAGGAAATCCTTTATCGACTACATTGTGGTATTGCTCTTTCAGTGTGCTTAGTTCCAAACCGTTATCACGCTTTTTCCCATTCTGATATGCGTCATATAAGTTAAAGTAATAAAACGCTAATCCAATCCCGACTACAAGTATGGAAATAACTCCGTTTACAAGCAAGAATATGGAGTGGTCACGAGGCACCTCAGTACCAAGTGTTACTATTCCCCAAAGGCCAATATTTAGAAAATCCAGGAATGCAATAAAATAACATACTGCTAAAAATAAGAATGCGAAGCCTTTAACAAACTGTTTGTTATAAAATTGCCCCATTCCTGGAATGATGGACAGCAACGCTGCCGTCTTTCGATGTGTCATTACAGGGTTCCCCTTTCTTTTGCCCACTAACTGCTTTGTGTTTTGTTCGAAAGATCTTAGGACCCATTCATCAGCAAAATCTTTCCAACACACACAATAGTGAGAGAAAGCAGTACCCGCGACGACTGGGTACCGCTTTCCTCTTATTGCTTATTACTTGCTGTGGTTTGCTTTAATGTTTTGTCCGATCGTTTTAACTGCGCTTTCTAGAGCAGCTTTTGGCTCAGACTTGCCTGTAGCAGATAATTGAAGTGCGTTTGCAGCTGGAGCCCAAACTTCTGCCATCTCAGGAATGTTAGGCATTGGAACTCCACGTTCAGATTGAACAGCTACAGCTTTAGCTGCTTCGTTGTCTGCAATCAGTGGGTCCTCCATTAAAGATACAACTGGAGGGATTTCTGCTGTCTTTTCGAAACGAGTTTTAGCGCTCTCTTCGTTAGTGATGAACTCTACAAGCTTTGCAGCCCATTCTTGATTTTCAGAGAATGCACTTACGTTGTAACCTTTAACACCGATGAACGTTTTAACATACTCACCGTTTGGAAGCTTAGGCATTGGCGCAACACCGATATCGATGCCAGCATCTTTGTAGCCTTGGAAAGACCAAGGACCGTTCATAACAGAAGCAACTTTACCTTCTTGGAATAGTCCGTCAATTGTTTGTCCGGCTTTTTCACCAATGATACCTTTAGGGAATAATCCGTCCTTATACCAGCTAGTGATGTAGTCTAATCCTTCAACAGCACCTTCATTTGCAAGACCAAGGTCTTCAGGATTCAAGGTACCATTGTCGTCTTTAAATACATAACTGCCGTATCCAGAAAGAATTCCATTTGCAAAGTAGAAGTCAGTCCAGTTTGCAAGGAAACCGTATTGTGCTCCACCTTTGTCACCTTTAGAGAAAGCAAGAACGTCGTCTAAAGATTCTGGCGCTTCTGTCATTTGCTTTTTGTTGTAGATAAATACTGGTGTTTCAGTTGATTTTGGAAGACCATAAAGTTTTCCGTCATATGTTAATGCGTTAATTGAAGATTCTGTATAAAGCTTTGTTACATCATCAGAGATTTCGATCGGCGCGATTAGTCCTTCAATCGCCAAAGGTCCTACACGGTCATGAGGAGTCGTGATAACATCTGGTCCTTTTTTTGCTGGTCCGTCAAGACGAAGCTTCTCCTGCTGATCAAGCATTGGAATTTCTTTTAACTCAACTTTGATGCCGTGTTTCTCTTCGAACTTTTTGATTGCATCTTCAGTTCCAGCACCTTTTTCTTGGTCTTCCCAGATCACTAATTTTTCAGGCTTGTCTGAAGCCGTTTCTTTTTTACCGCCAGTAGAAGAGCTGTCTTCTTGCGGTCCGCAAGCAGCTAGAGCACTTGCAGCTAGAGCAAAAGTTAAAGGCAATGCTAATAACTTTTTCATCAATTGTACCCCCTAATGTTATTAAGAATCCAAAGCATACAAACGTTTGCACAAAGTAGCAAAAAAAATGATCCTTTGTCTTTTTATAAAGTTTTTTGCCGTTTATGAAAACGATTGCATTACGTGTTCAATTTCATTATACCTTTGCTTAGAATTTTTACAATACTTTTTTAATTTTTTTGTTTCCGCTTTCATTTTCCTTGATTTTTACTTTGTAAGCGGTTTATACTATCACCATTACAAGTTGAAGGCAATGTACGATCCTTACGGGGTACAACCTAGGTATTTAATAGGTTGTGCCCCTTTTTTATTTTTTAAGATTAGAAAGGAGAAAATTCTATATGTTAAAAGAAGCGATCTATCACAGAGCTGGTAATAATTATGCGTATGCTTATGATGAGAAAACACTTCACATTCGATTACGTACGAAAAAAGGAGATGTTGACTCGGTCTCGTTAATTCACGGTGACCCTTATGACTGGACAAAAGAAGGCTGGCAAACTTCTTCTTCTCTTATGACATTAAGCGGCACTGATGAGTATTTTGATTATTACTTTATTGCTATACAGCCTCCTTATCGCCGTTTACGTTATGGATTTGAGATAAAGAGCGGTAAAGAAACACTGATCTATACTGAAAAAGGATTTTATGAAAAAGCACCATTTGATGATACTGCATACTATTTTTGCTTTCCATTCTTAAATGCAATCGACGTATTTCGTGCTCCATCATGGGTAAAAGACACAGTTTGGTACCAAATCTTCCCTGAACGTTTTGCAAATGGTGATACAAGCAACGATCCTAAAGGTGCCCTTCTTTGGGCAAGTGAAGAACCTCAGTTCAATAATTTCTTTGGCGGAGACTTCCAAGGTGTCATCGATCATATTGATCATCTCGTGAAACTTGGTGTAACAGGTATTTACTTCACTCCTATCTTTAAGGCAAAATCAAACCACAAGTATGACACGATCGATTATTTAGAGATCGATCAACAGTTTGGCGATAAAGAAACGTTCAGGGAATTAGTAAAAGTGTGTCACGAGAATGGTATAAAGGTAATGCTTGATGCTGTTTTCAATCACAGTGGTTATTATTTTGAACCCTTTCAGGATGTTCTAAAGAAACAGGAAGATTCGATTTATAAAAACTGGTTCCATCTTAGAGAGTTTCCGATCGAAACAGAGCCGCGCCCGAATTACGATACGTTTGCGTTCGTAGCTGATATGCCGAAGCTAAACACTGAAAATCCAGAAGTACGTGAATATTTGTTAAACGTTGCTCGATATTGGGTGGAGGAATTTGATATTGATGGCTGGAGACTTGATGTGGCAAATGAGGTCGATCATTCTTTCTGGAGAGAATTTAGAACAGCTGTCAAATCGGTTAAACCCGAAGCTTATATTTTAGGTGAGATCTGGCATGATTCAATGAGCTGGCTTCAAGGCGATCAGTTTGATGCTGTTATGAACTATCCCTTTACAAATGCAGCACTGGACTTTGTTGCGAAAGAAGCGATTGATGCTAAAGCCTTTGCAGAAAAGATGACATCAGTTCTCCACATGTATCCTGAAAACGTGAATGAAGCAGCTTTCAATCTCCTCGGATCACATGATACGAAGCGAGTTCTAACATTCTGTGATGAAAATAAAGATAAGATGAAATTACTTTTCCTTCTTATGCTTACTTTTAAGGGAACTCCTTGTATCTATTACGGTGATGAGATCGGGATGACTGGCGGAATGGATCCTGGCTGCAGAAAGTGTATGGAGTGGGATGAAGAGAAACAAGATAAGGACTTATTCGGGCATATCCAATCTCTACTCTCTCTTCGCAAAGAATTCAAAGTACTTGCAAATGAGGGTGAAATGAAATTCTTAACAGCTGAAGGAAAAACACTCGCTTATGAAAGATCAAAAGAACAAGAGAGTGTATTAGTCCTTATTAATGCAGGAGAAACTGTTGCAGAACTATCTGTTAACATGACAGAAGGCTACGAAAAGATCTTTGGTCATGATTTCACTGGTTCACTTCCTCCATACGGATTTAGCATGTTTAGAAAAAAATAAAAGCCATCCCCTTACCATATTAAGTAAGGGGATTTTATTTCAGGTGCTGCACTTTCTGCTACAATAGGAAAATAATCTACCAACAACGATGGAGGGGGATGTAGATGAAAGGAAATAAAGCTTCTAAGCTTTCCCTATTTGCCATTACGTGGCCCATATTTATAGAAATTATGCTGCACATGTTGATGGGTAACGCAGATACACTCATGCTCAGCCAATATTCTGATCATTCAGTTGCTGCTGTCGGTCTTACTAACCAGCTATTATCAATCATTATTGTTATGTTCGGTTTTGTTGCTACTGGCGCAAGTGTTGTTATTGCACAGGCAATCGGGGCAAAACTTGAGAGAACAGCAGCAGAAGTAGCTGTTGTAGCAATAATGGGGAATCTACTTTTTGGCTTGATTTTAAGTGCAGCCTTGCTCATCTGGGGCGATGTCTTTTTAATGTGGATGAACACTCCTCCTGAATTAATGACTGAAGCTTCAAGCTACCTCTTAATAGTAGGTGGGTTCTCTTTTATACAGTCCGTTATTATGACGATTGGAGCAGCCATCAGAAGTTACGGTTTTACAAAAGATGCCATGTATGTCACGATCGGCATGAACATATTAAATGTATTTGGTAACTATTTATTTATCTATGGTGCACTCGGATTTCCTGTTTTAGGTGTAGAAGGTGTTGCAATCTCTACTTCATTTAGCCGCTTTTTAGGGTTAATCGTCATTCTTTACCTATTATTCAAGAGAACTTCTGTCCCACTACCTTTTGCTAGTGTCTTTAAACTGTTTCCGCTTCATATTAAGAGCGTTTTAAAGATTGGATTACCATCAGCTGGAGAACACTTATCTTACAGCGGTTCTCAGATGCTGATAACGTTCTTTATTACATTGCTTGGCACAACAGCTCTGACAACAAAAGTTTACACATTTAATATCATGATGTTTATTTTCCTTTTTGCTGTTGCGATCGGGCAAGGAACGCAGATCCTAATCGGTCATTTGATCGGTGCAAAATCGTATGATTCCGCCTATAAAATGTGTTTAAATAGCCAGAAATACGCGATGATCATCAGTTTTCTGATGGCCGGAGTTGCCTCCCTTTTTGCAAAGCCGCTTCTTTCCATTTTTACAGATAATCCAGAGATCATTAAAGAAGGAACGCTATTGCTCTATTTAACGCTCCTACTTGAGCCTGGAAGGTCATTTAATCTTGTTATTATTTCAAGTTTAAGAGCAGCAGGTGATGTAAAGTTCCCTGTTGTTATGGGCGTAATCTCGATGTGGGGTGTCTCTGTTCCTCTCGCCTACATACTCGGTATCACATTTGATCTGGGATTAGCAGGTATATGGCTCGCTTTTACAGCAGATGAATGGCTGCGTGGATTGTTCATGCTATCGAGGTGGCGAAAAAGAAAATGGCAGAAGCAGCACCTTCTCCAAACAGCTGCAACCGCATAGGATGAGAAAACCGGAAAACATGAAGTTTTCCGGTTTTTTATTAATCCACAATATTAATCTTGTAGTCGGTCAGCCAGCTGTCGATCTGAGCAAGATGTGCCATGAGTTGTGGACCTGTCATGAGCTGGCCAAACCAAGGTTCTTTAAATGTTTCTCCGTTCGTATCAATGATTTCTTGGACCCGTTTTCGATTCAACACTTCTAACAATGGTGACTCCTTATGATCAACGATAGACTGGAGCCAATCTTTAACCCCATTCGTATAATCCGGATGGAATGTCTTTGGATACGGACTTTTCTTTCGATATAAAACGTCGTTAGGAAGGATTCCCGTTAGTGCTTTTCTAAGGATTCCCTTCTCTCTTCCGTCCAGCATCTTCATATCCCAAGGTATATTCCAGGCATATTCTACAATCCTATGATCGGCAAATGGCACTCTCACTTCAAGAGATGCTCCCATACTCATTCTATCTTTTCGATCTAAGAGTGTAGTCATAAACCAAATCATATTGAGATAGAAAATTTCACGTCTTCTCGCTTCTATTTTTGATTCGCCATCAAGTACAGGTGTCTCAATTATCGTTTCTTCATATCTTTGCTGAACATATGAAGCAAGATTTAACTTATTCGCCCATGTGTCTTGCAGGAGTTTTTGCCGTGCCTCTGTTGAACGCATCCAAGGAAACATCTGACGATTCAAAAGCTCTTCTTTATGAAACCATGGATAACCACCAAAGATCTCATCGGCACATTCCCCAGATAGAGCTACGGTTGACTGTGGCTTAATCTGTCGGCAGAACCATAATAATGAAGAATCTACATCGGCCATCCCAGGCAGATCACGTACAGTAACTGCTTCGCGAAGATGATTGATCAATAACTCATTATCTATTACACAGCTATGGTGAACAGAACCAGTCGCTTCAACCATCTGATTGATCCAATAAGCATCTGAGTTCGGCTGGTAATCGCTCGCTTTAAAATATTTATCGTTATCAACATAATCAATGCTGAATGTGTGCAGCTCTCCCTTGTTTTCTTCTTTAAAGAAATTTGCAGCAATAGCAGTTATTGCACTGGAATCCAAACCTCCCGATAAAAACGTACAAACCGGTACATCTGCAATGAGCTGGCGTGTAACAGCGTCATTTACAAGGCTGCGTACATTTTCAATCGTATCTTCGAGTGAATCATGATGAGGTTTACTCTCTACATTCCAATAACGCCAGATCTTTAATCCGTTTTTTGTGTATGTTGCGGCATGAGCAGGACGCAGTTCTTTAATCCCTTTATATACGCCATTACCCGGTGTACGCGATGGTCCTAAGCCGAACACTTCCTGCAGTCCTTCTCGGTCAACTACTGCTTTCATTTCAGGATGTGCCAGTATCGATTTTATTTCGGAACCAAACAAGAACATACCGCCCTTTTCTGTGTAAAAAAACGGTTTTACACCTAAGCGGTCACGGGCTACAAATAAGCTTTGCTTCTCTTCATCCCATATGCCAAACGCGAAGATTCCGTTAAATTTGTCGATGCATCCTTCTCCCCATTCTATATAGGAAAGCAGGAGCACTTCAGTATCAGAGTGTCCTTCAAATGTGTACCCTCTTTGTAAAAGTTCTTTTCTTAAATCCTCTGTATTGTACAATTCACCGTTATAACAAAGTGTATAATTTGTTTTGTTCTTTGTTCTTGTCATTGGCTGAACGCCGCCTTCAATATCTACTACGGCTAATCTGGCGTGGCCAAAACCTGCATGTGTGGTGCTCCAAACATTAAGTGCATCTGGTCCTCTTTTTGATAAGGGTGTCGCCATTTTTATTAAAATATTCTTTTCATTTATAAGGCTACGATTCCAATCTGCCCAACCGGTTATTCCGCACATTGGCTTCATCCTTTCTATACAAACTCCAAATTTCAGTACGCATGCCCATTACTCAGCATATGCTTTCATCCTTGTACGGGTGTTAATGAAATAATTTGTGTATGTTCTCACATCTTGTATATAATGAAGACATATTTCAGAAGATAAAAGGTGATAATTGGATGCCACAGTCGAAGTTTTTTCGTTTCGGTTACGGATTGCTGCTCATTTTTCTTATTATTTTAGTTGGAACTAAGATTGATTTTATTTTCAGACCGATCGTCGTCCTTGTACAGACGTTATTCTTTCCGTTTTTATTAGGCGGTGTCCTGTATTATTTGTTCCGCCCAGTTGTTCAGTTTTTACATAAGCGGAACGTGCCAAAGGTATTATCCATCTTACTCATCTACCTCCTGGCTATCGGACTCTTCGTATTATTGTTCTATTCTATTGGTCCGGTATTACAAAGACAGGTTAGCACTTTAGTAGAGAATACACCTGCTCTTATTGATGCGATTCGTTCAAAATTGTATGACCTTCAGCAAAGCGAATGGGTCAATCAATTCCAGGAAAGTGAACAGTTTGACTTAAAAGAAATCTCTGAAAAAGTTACAGCTTATCTTTCGTACAGTGTTCAAACGATTGGAACTAATATTGCTAATTTCATAGGAATCATCACTAACATCATCATGATTTTTGTAACAGTACCATTTATACTTTATTACATGCTAAAAGAGGGTGAAAAGGCGCCACATATGGTGCTGCAGACTCTTCCTGAAAAACAGCGTAATAATGGAACAAAAATTTTAAAAGATATGGATATTGCCTTAAGCTCTTATATCCAAGGGCAGATCTTGGTCAGTGTTTGTGTAGGTACTATGCTTTACATCGGGTACCTCATAATAGGTATCGAGTACTCACTAATCCTAGCAATTATCGCCATGTTTACGAATGTTATTCCGTTCTTGGGGCCGATTATTGGAGTCGTTCCAGCATTAGTCGTCGCGATCGTTGATTCCCCTGCTATGATAATTAAGGTACTGGTCGTTATGGTTATCGCTCAACAGATCGAGGGTAACGTGATATCACCGCAAGTTATGGGTAAAAAGCTCGACATTCACCCGCTTACGATCATTTCCATCTTGCTTGTAGCTGGAAGTCTTGGCGGATTACTCGGGTTAATCTTAGCTGTTCCGGTATATGCCGTATTAAAAGTAATCGCACTTCACACATACCGATTGATTAATTTGAGAAGAGCAAAAGAATTAGAGGATTAAGAGGAAAAAGCACCGGCTGTGACTGGTGCTTTTTTGTGTGGATTTGATAGGAGTGTATGGATTGAATGGCGTGCTCGTAAATCTTGGATTCCGCTCGTAAATCTTGGATTCCGCTCGTAAATCTTGGATTCCGCTCGTAAATCTTGGATTCCGCTCGTAAATCTTGGATTCCGCTCGTAAATCTTGGATTCCGCTCGTAAATCTTGGATTCCGCTCGTTCAGCGAGCATACATGCCGCTGAACGAGCTTAAAAGAAAACTCTGCATCTATAAAATAAAAACACACCATTTCCCTAAAAATGGTGTGTTCTTTCAATTATTTCGCTTCTTGAGGCTCTTTGTCGTAGATTGGCACCCAGCCTTCTTTTGATTTAAAGATACGAACCGCTACTACTTTGCGGTCTTCTTGCAGTGTGAAATAATGACGGAAGTTTTCAGGAACTGAGATCAGGTCACCTGGTTCAAGTTCTACATCAAAAAATCTTCCGTTCGGCCCCTCAATCGCAAAGATACCATGGCCAGAAACAATGAAGCGCACCTCATCATCTGTATGGTGGTGTTCGGCTAGGAAGTTTTTCAAAAGTTCATCCAAATTTGGAGTTGCATCTGAAAGGGAGATAACATCTTCGGTTACATACCCACGGCGTGTAGAGATATCATCGATCTCACTGCGGAATGTTTGGATAACCTCTGCTTTTTCTTCGTCACTTAAAGAGTAGTTCTCGCGAAGATGTGCGGGAAGTTTTTCGATATCCCACTTCTCATAAATAACTTCTTGGGAATTCAAATACGTTTCTACCTCACTTTGGTTTTCAATTCTTTCGTTGTTATCATGAAATCGTAGTTGTGCCATTTTTAACGCCTCCAAATGAATTATTTTTATTTAAAAAAGTAAGAGTCTGCAGTTTTATTTGGTATGAGAACAAAAACTCAAATGCTTCTAAATGCTTTTTAGCTTCAAATGCATTTCTGCCCCATACGGTAATTCCATGATTGCGAATCAGTACTGCCTTCGTTTCAGGTTTTATTACAGCACCAACAGCTTCAGACAATTTAGTTAAGTCTGCATAGTTTTCCACGATCGGAACTGTGATCTTACCGTCTTCCTCCCAGATTCCAAATGCTTTGATCAATTCTTGGCCTTGAAATGTGATCTCGCCCTCATCACCGTAAATTTCGGAGATCAAATTGTTATCAACGGTGTGGACGTGGAGACAGCAGCCCGCATCTGTTAACCGGTAAACTTCACAATGTATCCCCGTTTCAGCAGAAGCATTAAGATGGGTTTCTTCAACAGGCTTGCCGTAACCATCAACAAGCAAAAAGTCTTCAGAAGTACGTTTGGTTTTTTCTTTTCCGCTTGCAGAAACATAAAAGGCAAGCGGAGAATCACTCACTTTTATAGAAACATTGCCGCTTGTGCCAGGAAACCAGTTCCTAGCTGCTAATTCATCTTTTACATCAGCAAGTTCGTTCCAGCGCTGCTGTTTCGTCAACTTCTTACACCTCTTTTCTCTAATGCATGAATAACGTCATAAAACGTTTCAAAAGGTGTAAATGGAATGTTGTTTTCTTGACATTTTTTGATTAGATAATCTCTTGCAAAAACAACATCCGCTAGTTTTGATGCTTGCAGATCAGTTATGGAATCACCAATCACGATCTTTTCTGCAACTCTGTACCGAGTCACTAGTCCACGTATTACAGAGGGCTTACAGCAGCCACAGTCATTTTCACAGAGGGCATCGCATGCATTCGGCCATGTGATTTTAATTGTATCTCCCGAGAAATCACTGGCATTACAGATAATCTGCTCGGGTTCAATTTTATTTTTTAATACAGGATAAACAAAGAAATCGATACCACCGCTTACGATGTAGAGTGGGATGTTCTCCTTCTTCGTGTAGTCGATGAATTCTTGAAAGCCATCTCTAATCTTAGACCGGGTTAAGACAAAATCGATAATCTCTTGTTTTTTTTCAGAAGAAATTCTCGAAAACATCTTCCCTACCCCTTCACGGATCGAGATCGTTTCATTCAAGATGTCATTTACGATCGGCTGCCAGCCTTCAGGGGCAAATTCCTCCATAATGGCAACGATGTTATCCTTCTCGGTTACAGTGCCATCAAAATCGCAAAAGATTACGGATTCATGGGTTGTCATTTAACGGGAACCCCTCCCCAAAGCTCTAATGCTTTTTGAAGTTCAGAGTGCGTGTCTGCATAATCACCAAAGTCTTCACCCTTAATAACTGCATCTACAGCTTGACGAAAAGCACGAGCACCACCTGCAGCTCCATCTGGATGACCGTGGATTCCGCCTCCCGCATTGATAACACTGTCTATACCAAAGTCATTGAATAAAACTGGTGTCAGGCCGGGATGTATTCCTGCTGAAGGCACTGGGAATGCTTTTTTCAGCGCAATCGACTCTGTCGTTAAAGACTCGGCAATGCTTAATGTTTCACTTCGCTCAAGTGCAACACTGCCATAAGATGACGGGAACAATACAAGATCTGCACCTGCATAACGCAGTAATTTACCTAGCAAAACAGAATAGCTTATCCCATATAGTGCAGATGAACCGATCGCACCTGATAATGCTGGATGCGCCATGATTGGAAGCGGTATTTCTTTATCCTCAGCCAACTCCTGAAGTACATCAGGTCCATAAGACAGTACGTTAAACAATAGAGCATTCGCTCCTAATTCTGCAGCACGTCTTGCTTTATCGCGCAGTCCGCTTGTTCTCCCTGTAAGGTTCACGGCATAAAGCGTCTTTTCTCCAGTACGTCCTTCAACTGAATCTAAAACTTCTTTAGCAGCTTTAATCCGTTCTTCAAAAGGAGTAAGCGGGTTTTCAAATAAAATCTCGTCATCCTTTACTAGATCTACTCCGCCTAGAGCTTGCTCATACAGCTGCTGTTTAAAAAACGATAGGTCCTTGCCAAGCACTCCTTTAAAAATGCTCATCACCAGGGGACGATTATGTACGCCCAAAATGTCTCTAATCCCTGAGATACCATATTTCGGACCTGGAAAACGTTGCTCTAGTTGTTTATCAAACTCTAAATCAACCAGCTTGATCTCCCCATCTAACGAAAGCTTTCCGAATACAGTTGTAAGAATGGCCGGTATATCGTTGGAAAAATTGGCTGAAGGGTATGAAATTTTCAGCAGTCCTTTTTTCCTTTTGCTGCCCAGATATTGATCGGCAGCTGTATCCCCAGGAAGCTCTCTCACTTCTTCAACAATTCCCTTATGTTTTAAAAGCTGATCCTGTTCAAGTTGAGGAAGATCTGTCCACGAACCAACCGTTAATCCCAGAGCAATGCCCTCTGCCTTTTTCTCTAGATTCTCTTTTTTATCA
The DNA here is from genome assembly GCF_014635025.1 of Fictibacillus barbaricus. Lineage (GTDB taxonomy): Bacteria > Bacillota > Bacilli > Bacillales > Fictibacillaceae > Fictibacillus > Fictibacillus barbaricus. Next base: position 727,230 of record NZ_BMCE01000002.1, read on the forward strand.
TGCACCAAATACGTTGCAGTAATTTTGCTCATGTTGAATAAACTCCTTTCAAACACACTAAAAAGCCCCTTCACGAGGAAGGGGCACCAAAATCGTCAGTTCCGCTTCCTCTTATCTCTCAGTCTGATCAAATAGACTGCAAGAATTAGCACCGTTTTCAGCTAGATCAATAGCTGAATGGTTGCCGGGTTTCATCGGGCTAGTCCCTCCACCTGCTCTTAATAAGAGTGCAAATTGTTAGAATATAATTTTAATTGTGATTATGACAGTCCAATTATGATCTGTCAACCCTAACTTTTTTATAACAGTTTTGTAATTCGGTCAGCTGCTTCGATCAAACGTTCTTCTGAAGTTAACAGTCCTGCCCGGACGTATCTGTCTCCTTCCTTCCCAAATCCGATTCCTGGGGCAACAACAACATGCGCTTTTTCTAAAAGATAATCTGCGAACGTTTCAGACGTATACCCTTTTGGAACAGGCAGCCAGCAGAAAAAGGATCCTTTTGGCGCTTCCACACTCCACCCATTCTCATTAAGGCGGCCAATAAAAGCATCGCGCCGCTTTTCGTATGTCTGAACAAGCTCATCTACACAGTTCTGAGAGCCGTTAAGCGCCTCTGCTGCTGCATGTTGAACAGCACCGAACAAACTGACATAAAAATGATCTTGCAGAAGGTTTATAGATTCAATAACCTGCTCGTTTCCTACAGCAAAGCCTACACGCCATCCGGCCATGTTGTAGGTTTTAGACAGGGTATAGATCTCAATGCCTACGTCCTTTGCTCCTTCAACTTCTAAAAAGCTTACTGGTTTTTTACCTTCAAATCCAATTGCTCCATACGCAAAGTCATGACAAACTAAAATATCGTGTTTTCTAGCAAGTTCAATTGTTTCTTCAAAAAACGGTTTTGTCGCAACCCCAGCTGTAGGATTGTTAGGGTAATTTAAAAACATTAGTTTAGCAGCTTGAAGCACTTTGTCTGATAGCTGATCATAACGCGGCAAGAATTCATTCTCTTTACGAAGGGGCATCGTTTCCATTTTTGCTCCAGCCATAGCGATCCCTGACCAATAGTCGGGATACCCCGGGTCAGGAACTAGCGCAACATCACCAGGATTTAAATAACACTGCGATAGTTCTACTAAACCTACTTTTCCCCCAAAAAGTACAGCTACTTCTTTTTCAGGATCAAGCGTTACGCCGTATTCTCTTTTATAAAAATCAGCTGCAGCTTGTTTAAGAAAATGATGTCCTCGAAAAGGAGAATATTTATGATAATCAGGGTTATCCGCACCTTCTTTTAATGCTTCAACAATGTGTTGAGGTGTAGGCTGATCCGGGTTGCCTTGTCCAAGATTAATAACATCATAGCCTTGCTCTGCATAGCGAGATACTTTTTTTACAAGCTTCGCGAAAAACTGCTCCGGGAGTTTCCCCATCACTTCTGCCTGCTCAAAACGTTTCACGTCCATCACTTCCAGTCTAATTTGAATGTTCTTGAAATTCTAATCAGTTATGTTATACGCTTAAGTAAATTCTGTAAAGACTTTTTTACACTGTGGGGGTATAGTTTATGAAAATTGCTTGTATTCAAGTTGATGTTCATTTCGGCAATCCTGATAAGAACTATGAAAATATTGAAAATAAAATACGTGATGCAGTTAGTAAACAAAATGTAGACACTATTATTTTGCCAGAGCTTTGGGATACGGCGTATGACCTTTCCCGCTTAAATGAGATCAGCGACAGCAACGGAGAGAGAGCAAAAAGCTTACTGAGCAAACTTTCTAAAGAGTTTGCCGTTAATATCATTGGTGGTTCGATAGCCTGCCGTGAGGGCAACGGTATTTACAACACCTCTCTTAGTTTCAATCGAAAAGGAGAGCATATTGGGACCTATTCTAAAGCTCATCTGATCACACTTATGGAAGAAGAAAAGTATATCTCATCTGGAAAAAATAGCAGTATGTTTAAGATAGATGGAATCTTATCAACTGCAGCTATCTGTTACGACATCCGTTTTCCAGAATGGATTCGTGCACCTTTCCTAAAAGGCGCTAAAATTTTGTTCGTTCCTGCCCAATGGCCGATACAACGTCAAACCCATTGGAGAGCACTTCTTATGGCACGTGCTATTGAGAACCAGTGCTATGTTATAGCGTGCAACCGTGTTGGCCAAGATCCAAATAACACATTTGCCGGACAGTCCATGATCGTTGATCCTTGGGGGGATATCATCGCTCAAGGTTCTTCGGGAGATGAAGAAATTCTTTTTGCAGATATTTCCCCGGAGCTGGTGGAAGAAGTGCGTGCAAAGGTTCCAGTATTTAACGACAGGCGAACTGATCTTTACTAATTTTTTCTAAAATTTTCTGTTGACAGACTTCTTTTCACGTTGTAGTATAACGATTATGAATTGCGTGAATATTATCACGCTTTAAAAAGAATCGAATAATTTGGTCTCTTATCAAGAGCAGGTGGAGGGATATGGCCCGATGAAACCCAGCAACCGACCGTAATACCATTGTGAGATGGGGCGCCCGCAACATATGGGGAGCCGCTGATAAAACAGCGTATGGCACGGTGCTAATTCCAGCAAAACTTGATTGTTTTGCTAAGATAAGAGGCGCGGATAACTGTCATTCCGAGCCTCTTTTCTTATACGAAAAGAGGCTCTTTTTATTTGTAAAAACATTCCGGGGGGGAACAAACAATGAGTGTACAAATAAAACCTACATATGAACCTTTAAACGAGGTAACAGTTCTTGAAGTAGTAAAAGCATTAGATTTCTTTGAAGAAGCTGCACTTAGCCACTTACATGTTAAAGAAATAGGAGATGGTAATTTAAATCTTGTTTTTCACATAGAGGATCAAGCTTCTAAGAAGGCTCTGATTGTTAAACAGGCACTTCCATATGCAAAAGTAGTTGGTGAGAGCTGGCCGCTTACGCTTGACCGTGCGAGAATCGAAAGCGAAGCACTTCTGAAAGAAGCTGAATCTGTACCTCACTTAGTACCAAAGGTATATTATTCAGACCGAACATTAGCAGTAACGGTTATGGAAGATCTATCTGATCACCTCATCCTTCGAAAAGGCTTTATCGATGGACACACGTATCCTGCCTTAGCTGAGGATATTGGAACATTTACAGCCAAGACCGCCTTTTACTCAAGTGATTTTTATCTGCATCCATTTGAGAAAAAAGAACAAGTGAAGCGCTTTTCAAATCCTGAACTCTGCAAGATTACGGAAGACTTAGTGTTTACAGATCCATTCTTTAACCACGATACTAACGACTATCCTGCTGAACTGCAGAGTGAAGTCGATAAAATCTGGAATGATACAGAGTTACTTAGAGAAGTTTCTAAGCTGCGGTTCTCTTTCTTATCAAAAGCAGAAATCCTGCTTCACGGGGACCTTCATACAGGAAGCATCTTCGTTAAAGAAAACTCTACTAAAGTGATCGATCCTGAGTTTGCTTTCTATGGACCTGCAGGTTTTGATATTGCTCACTTTATTGCAAATTTAGCCCTTAATTATTTGTCACAAAACGCACATGCCAAAGAACCTTTTAACCGAGAGTCTATTCAATTATATTTACTGCAAACGATTGAAAAATCTTGGGATACGTTTACAGAAACGTTCACACAATTATGGAACGAAAAATCGACTGATCCTTATGCCCATGTAGATGGTGTTTTAGAAAACTTCTTACAAAAAACGTTCCAGCAAGCGATTGGATTTGCTGGCTGTGAAATCATCCGCCGAACAATTGGTCTTGCACATGTTGCAGATCTGGATACCATCCAGCAGAAAGACGTAGAGCTGTTTTATAAGAAAAAGGCCTTGGAACTTGGAAGCAAATTGATTAAAAATCAACGGAATATCACAAACATTACAGAACTGACTGACTGGATTAGAGGTGCTTAATTAATGACTGTAGCTGAAAAATGGGTGCCTTCTGTACGTTACAGAGGCGACCACTTGCTTATTTTAGATCAACAACAACTTCCCCATCACACGGTTTACTTGAATGTTACAAGTATTGGACATGTATGGGACACTATTTCAAAACTGAAGGTTCGCGGAGCACCAGCGATTGGAATCACAGCTGCTTTTGGTCTTGCCCTTTGGAGCAACACTGTAAAAGAAGATGATCTTTCTATTTTTCTATCAAAACTGAAAGAACAACGAGATTACCTCGCCTCGTCTCGCCCTACTGCGGTTAACTTATTTTGGGCAATCGACCGTGTGGCTGCAGCGGCACAGTCTGCAACATCAGTAGATGATGCGAAAAAACGGATTGAATCAGAAGCTCTTCACATACAAGAAGAAGATGAAAATACATGCCGGAAGATCGGTGAATATGCGTTGTCCCTTTTACAAGACGGTGATGCGGTTATGACCATTTGCAACGCTGGAGCTATCGCAACGAGTAAATATGGAACAGCTCTTGCACCCTTCCACCTAGCAAAAGAAAAAGGCTGGACCTTGTCTGTTTACGCAAACGAAACCCGTCCTGTACTTCAAGGATCTCGTTTAACAGCTTGGGAGCTTCAAGCAAATGACATCGATGTAACCCTTATTACCGATAACATGGCTGCTCATACGCTCAAAACTAAAAATATCAAAGCTGTTATCGTCGGCTGTGACCGTGTTGCTGCTAACGGGGATACAGCCAACAAAATCGGTACATTCGGTTTAGCTCTTCAAGCACGAGCATTAGGTATACCCTTTTATGTCGCTTGCCCTCTCTCTACCCTAGATCTGGTTACGGCAAGCGGTTCAGACATTCCGATTGAAGAACGGCCAGAAGAAGAAGTGACACACATAAATGGTGTTCGTATTGCACCTGAAGGAATTAAAGTATTTAACCCAGCATTCGACGTTACGCCAGCAGAATATATATCAGCGATCATTACGGAAAAGGGTATCATCAAGGGCAACTATACGAATGAACTGCCAAAGCTAAAGGAGGAACACAAGTGAAACCATACAAAGTAGTAGCAACAGCTTTCTTAACAGCATCCCTTCTTTTAGCGGGATGTACGAGTGAACAAGATGCACTTTCCAGTAAAACAGAAACAAAGCCCGCATCAGCGACCGAGTCAAAAACAAAAGAAACAAACCAAGCAGCTGCATCAAGTGAAGTTCCAGAGCAGCTTCAAAAACCTTTAAAGATTGCTTCCATTAATCAATTCTCGATTGGAACGTTTTCTTCTCAATATATTAGCGGTGTGAAGAAACAGGTTGAGAAGTTTGGCGGCGAGGTTCAAATCTATAATGCTGACAATGATCTTTCCAAAATGGCGGCATATGTAGAAACAGCAGTTAACCAGCAAGTAGATGGCATATTGATCGACCATGGACGTGCTGATGCAATTGCACCAAGTGTTAAGAAGGCGGTTGAAGCAGGCATCCCTGTTGTCGCATTTGACAGTGATATTAGTATTCCGGGTGTAACCGTGATCGACCAGGATGACTATAGCCTTTCATGGAATGCTTTGCGCAGCATGGCACAAGACTTGAACGGAAAAGGCGAGATTGTTTATGTTTGGGTAGGCGGATTCACTCCGATGGAACGCAGAAATGTGATGTATGAAGCATTTAAAAAGCGTTATCCTTCTATAAAAGAAATTGCGCGGTTTGGTAACGCAAGCCAAAATACGGCTCTAGATACACAATCACAGATGGAAGCGCTTCTCCAGAAATATCCGAACAAAGGTGATATCGATGCGGTATTCGCACCTTGGGATGAGTTTGCAAAAGGTGTAACGCGTGCGATTCAGCAGGCTGGCCGTGATGAGATCAAAGTGTACGGGATCGACCTCAGTGATGAAGATCTGCAGCTGATGCAAGAACCAAACAGCCCTTGGACAGCAACAGCTGCGACTGATCCTGCCGATGTAGGAAAGCTGCAGGTGCGTTTTCTCTATCAAAAAGCAGCTGGTGAAGAAACACCTCAAATCTATAGCGTTCAGCCGCATCTTGTTGAAAAAGAAGATCTGCCGAACACGAAAGTATCTATGAGTGAGATCGGTAAATATGTGGATGGTTGGGGTAAATCAGATGCTGCTACTTCACCATGGATGGAAAACTTAAAGAAGGCGAATCAAAAATGACCATACTTTCATTAACTTCTATACAAAAGTCGTTTGGCGATCAAACCGTACTTAAAGGAGTGGACTTTACCGTGAATAGCGGTGAGGTCCATGCTCTTTTAGGGGCAAATGGTGCAGGAAAAAGTACGCTGATGAAAATATTATCAGGTGACTATGAAAAAGACGGCGGCAGCATCACCTTAAATCAAAAAGAGCAGTACTTTAAAACTCCTGCTGATGCAAAAGAAGCAGGCATTGAAATGGTTGTACAGGAAGTGGATACAGCACTTGTACCTTCTTTAAGCATTGCAGAGAACGTGACGATGAATGCATTTATTACGGGACCAGCTTTCTTTTCGTGGAGAAAACGGAATAAGCGGGCTGAAGAACTTTTACAAAGAGTAGGCTTGAAGCTGGACCCTTCCCTTCCCCTCTCCCAATGTTCGTTAGCTGAAAAACAGCTAGTGCTTATTGCGAAAGCATTATCTCGTGAGATTTCGTTTATTATTCTAGATGAACCGACTGCCGCCTTAAGCACGAAAGAAGCAGATCATCTTTTCAGCGTACTGCGTGATCTGCAAAAACAAGGCGTTGGGATCATCTATATCTCGCATCGTTTGCCTGAAGTGATGGAGTTATCAACCAAGATAACGGTGTTAAAGGATGGGTTTGTAACGCTTCACAAAGATACTTCTTCCTGTTCCTCTGAAGAAATCGTTCGGGCAATGTTAGGAAATGAACTGGTAGAACTTTTAAATGATGAAGAAGAACGGGTATTGGGTAATCCCCTTTTAGACGTCAATAACTTCAGAGTACCTACAACAAATGAAACGCTCTCATTTTCGATTAGAGAAGGAGAAATTGTAGGAGTAGCCGGATTAGTCGGTGCTGGTAAAACTGAAACAGCCCGAGCTCTTTTTGGTGCCGATCCATCTAATGATCCTGTTTCTATTAAAGGGAAAAAGATAAGAATTACGAGTCCTCAAAAAGCGATCTCTGCAGGCATCGGCTTCGTTCCCGAAGAACGCCGTAAAGAGGGGATACTCGTCGATTTTAATGTTGTAGAAAATTTGACTCTTCCTGTATTAAAGCAGTTTACAAAATTTGGATTTATCCAAAAGAAGCGTGAACGAACTGAAGCGGAAAAGTGGATTAAGCAACTGGGGATAAAAACGCAAAAATCCACACTTCTTCTTAACTATCTCAGCGGTGGTAATCAGCAAAAAACAGCAATCGGAAAATGGCTTCTTAATGATGGTGATATTTACATTTTTGATGAACCGACAAAAGGTATCGATGTGGGTGCAAAACAAGATGTGTTTCGGTATATCAAGGAGCTCGCACGAAATAAAAAAGGCATCCTTTACTTTACGAGTGAGATTCAAGAACTGCTTGCCTTCTGTGATCGAATCCTTGTTATGTATGATGGAAAAATTGCGGGTGAACTGAGCAAAGAAGAAGCAACAACGGAAAAAATTATGCACTATGCAACAGGAGGTCATTATGGCACAGTACGTTCATAAAGAACAGATAGAAAAAGAGAACAATCGAACAAAATATACATTTCAGGAAAAGGTATTTCCATTCCTGTACCGCTACGGAACACTTATTGTCATTCTGCTGACGGTTATTGGATTCAGCCTCGCTAATGACAAGTTTCTAAGCTATCAAAACTTTACCGATATTCTGCGATCGGTCTCTATTATTACACTGTTAGCAATCGGTGTTACCATCTCATTGATTGTTGGCGGTTTTGACCTTTCTGTTGGATCTACAGCCAGCCTTGCTACTGTTACAAGCGCTGCTTCTCTTGTATTGTATCGTCAGGAAACGATTATCGCTATCTTAATTCCTATTATAATCGGGCTGTTGGTTGGTCTATTAAACTCCTTTTTCGTTGTAAAAGTCAGGCTTCCCGATCTGCTTGCCACACTTGCAGTAATGTATATTATTAACGGCCTTCATCTGACATTTACTAAGGGCTTTTCTATCTACAACAACATGCCTTTAACAGAGGGTGGAACAGCACCTGGGGTATTCCTTCCTTCGTTTCTATTTATTGGTCAAGGAGAAATCATCTCCGTTCCGGTACCTGTTATTATTATGCTGATCGCCGTTATAGTAGTTCATATCATTCTTCAGCAATCTCGTTTTGGAAGATTGCTATACATTACAGGGGGAAATGAAGAAGCGGCGCGCTTATCTGGTGTACCTGTTCAACGTTATAAAATGTATGCTTATCTCCTATCTGCCTTTTTTGCAACACTAGCTGGTATATTATTAGCAGCTCGAATAGGTACCGGCCAAGTTTCAGCAGGCGCTCCTCTTTTAATGGACGGTGTTGCAGCTGCATTTATCGGTTTCTCCGTATTTGGTGCAGGGAAGCCGAATGTGATCGGAACGTTTGTTGGAGCTGTTTTAATCGGAATCCTGCTTAACGGACTCACCATGTTAAATGTTCCTTACTACGCACAAGATATTGTAAAAGGATCTATCTTAATTGGTGCGCTGGCATTTATGTACTATGACAAGAAAAAATAATAAACAAAAACAGCACCCTCGCTTTTAGGAAGTGCTGTTTTTTACTGTATAGAAATTTGTAATAAACTGCTCTGCGTCATATGCAGGCATCGGTTTACTTATAATGTACCCTTGAGCCATATGACAGCCATATTCTCGAAGCAGCTTCATCTGTTCAAACGTTTCAACACCCTCAGCCACAGTAGACAGGGATAGTCCTTCACACATCATAATAATCGCTTTAATAATTGCTGCGTCACTGGTATTAAAATAATCATCGCTTAAATGTCTAATAAAGCTTTGATCGATCTTCAATGAGTCTACCGGAAAGTCTTTTAAGTAACTAAGAGAACTATAACCTGTTCCAAAATCATCAATGGATAATTGAACACCAAGTTCTCTTAACTCACGCATAATGCTGATGCTATACTGCACATTTTTAATCATCGTGCTTTCTGTCAGTTCTAAGTGAAGATATTCTGCAGATAATCCAGCCTCTTCAAGTGCTTCTTTTACTTCATATACAAACGATAACCTTTGGAATTGTCTGCCTGAAACGTTTACAGAAATTGATAGATGAGTTGCTCCACCGTCATGCCATTTTTTGAGCTGTTTACAAGATTCAAACAACACGAATCGGCCAATTTCGTCGATCAGACCAATCTCTTCAGCTAACGGGACAAACTGTATAGGAGAAATGAGTCCCAATTCAGGATGATTCCACCTGATAAGCGCTTCGAACCCTATCACTCTCTCTGTTTTCAAACAAAATTGCGGCTGAAAGTACGGTTCCAGTTCCCCTTTTTGAACAGCTTTTCGCAGATAGCCTTCCAGTTTAAGGCGCTCTAATGTAAAAGCGTTCATCTCACCTGTAAAAAATTCCCGTTTTCCCCGCCCTTTTTCTTTTGCTTTATGAAGAGCAGTATCTGCATTCTTAATTAGAACATCAGCACTCGTACTATCATTTGGGTAGATACTGATCCCGATTGAAGTACTGACCGTATATTCTTGTCCATCCAAATAGATCGGCATCTTTAAGGCTTCTGTAATCCGGTTTGCAGTGTCGATCACATCATCCGGTTTATCAATCGACGTTAGAATCAATGTAAAGAGGTCACCGGCAAAACGGCATAACAGATCTTGGCTATTGATTACTTGCCTTAATTGTTTACCTACATGTTTTAAAACCACATCACCAATATGATGACCAAAACTTTCATTAATGATTTTAAATTGATCAATATCTATAAACATCACAGCTAGTTTACTTCGTGAATGATCGCTTTCAGCTATTAACTCACGCAGTCTCTTCTCAAACATACTTCTGTTCGGTAAACCAGTAAGAGAATCATGAAAAGCTAATTGCTCGATCTCCTCTTCAGCTTTAAGCTGCCACGTAATATTCTTTCCTATACCGTACACCCCGACAACTTTTTGATTTACTACGATTGGAATGTTCGTAATGCTGCTTAATAGCTGGCTGCCATCCTTTCTTTTGATGCTTGTAACAAACGTCTGGGGTTTATCATATACGGCAAGCCTAAAATGTTCAATAACACGCTTATGATCTTCTTCACTAACAAATTTTAGTGCGTGGGCTGAAAGCATGTCCTCCTTGGAGAATCCAAGAGTTTGGACGAGTGCATGATTTACACTCGTAATATAACCCTTCATATCCATGGAATAGATCATATCAGGATTATGATCAAATAATGATTTGTAACGCTGTTCAGATTCTAAAAGATTACTAGTAAGCTCTTCCATCTCTTTAGTATTCATTTGTATTAAATGAGATAGTGCTAACAGTTCATCACTCTCTTTTATATATCCAGCTATAGTGGGATTGGTTTTCATGCTTACACCTCATCTGCCAAGGAAACGTAAAATCTTGAAATTGCCTCGCTCTCATTAATATCGGTGTACAGTCAGCTTTCTTTACACTATTAACGATTAGTTATTTTTATCCAATAAAAAAACCACCTGCGATGCAGGCGATTTTTTTCTTCTTATCCAAGTACGGCATATCCATAAAACAATACTAATAATAATGAAACCCAGAAAAACACCCAGTTTAACAAACGGCCTTCGCCACGTTTTTTTTGAACAAGGATGATTTCCATCAAACCTATCATGATAATACCCAGCGTGCCTTTAATAATGATCGGTCCTTTATTTACAATACCTGGGTCTGTTAAGTAACCAGCAAGCAGGTGTCCACCTGTAGCAAGGATGGCTAAGTACAAAACGCGTAAGATCATGTGAAAAATTTTAGATTTTTTTTCGGCATTTTTTTTGTATAACATATACGTTACAAAAAACAAAACTAACCCCAGAAACCATGAAGTAACATGAGCATGAATCATAAATATATCCTCCTATGTATAATTCTCCATATTACTATACCACGAAGTCACTAGTACTAGGCAATTAAAAGGATTACCCCTGTAAAGTAAGCACTTTCATTGTTATAATAGCAATGTGAGAAATCTTGCAGAATAGAGGTGTTTCCTTTGAAACAGACAGAAACGAAAAATACGGAAACTGTAATTTCTAAAACGGAACAGTATGGTGCACAAAACTACCACCCGCTTCCAATCGTTATTTCTAAGGCAGAAGGGGTTTGGGTAACAGATCCTGAAGGAAACCGCTACATGGACATGCTTAGTGCATACTCTGCGGTTAACCAAGGGCACCGCCATCCAAAGATCATCCAGGCACTAAAAGACCAAGCGGACAAAGTTACTTTAACTTCCCGTGCATTCCACAATGATCAACTTGGCGACTTTTATGAAAAAGTATCCAGCTTAACAAAAAAAGACATGGTATTACCAATGAACACAGGAGCTGAGGCTGTTGAGACAGCCATAAAAGCTGTTCGCCGCTGGGCTTATGATGTTAAAGGTGTTGCGAATAACCAAGCTGAGATCATCGTTTGTGAAGGGAACTTCCATGGCCGTACGATGACAGCTGTCTCTATGTCATCAGACCCTGACTATCAACGTGGATTCGGTCCAATGCTTCCTGGTATTAAGATTATCCCATACGGGGATCTTGAAGCTTTGAAAGCTGCGATTACACCTGATACTGCTGCATTCATCTTAGAACCAATCCAGGGTGAAGCTGGAATCGTTATTCCTCGTGAAGGGTTCTTAAAAGAAGCGCTTGAAGTATGTAAAGCTGAAAATGTTCTTTTCGTTGCTGATGAAATTCAATCTGGACTAGGCCGTTCAGGTAAAATGTTTGCTTGTGACTGGGAAGAAGTCGAGCCGGACATGTACATTCTAGGTAAAGCACTGGGCGGAGGCGTTATGCCGATCTCTTGTGTAGCAGCAAACCGTGAGATCCTTGGCGTATTCAACCCTGGTTCACACGGGTCTACATTTGGTGGAAATCCGCTTTCTTGTGCGGTTTCAGTTGCTTCAGTTGAAGTGCTCGTTGAGGAGAACTTGGTTGAGCGTTCATTAAAGCTTGGTGAGTACTTCTTAGGCGAGTTAAAAAAGATTGATAACCCAGCGATCAAAGAAGTTCGCGGAAAAGGCTTGTTCATCGGAGTCGAATTGAACGAACCAGCTCGTTCTTATTGTGAACGTTTAAAAGAGCAAGGATTGTTATGTAAAGAAACACACGAGAACGTAATTCGTTTCGCACCGCCGCTTATCATTTCTGAAGAAGATCTGGATTGGGCGATCGAGCGTATTAAAAACGTACTTTCTGTGTAAAAAGGAAGCTGACTCTTGGATGGAGTCAGCTTTTTTCATTATTTGTCAAAAATCCGTGATATAGTTCGTTTTTTCCGTGATCAAAGTCACTATTCACGTGATTCTCATCCATTTTTACGTGATTAAGCAATATTTTTCCTTGATCAGCAAAAACCTCCACTTGTAGATCTACGAACACGCAACATAAAAAAAGAAGCAGCATCTGCTGCCTCCTTTCACTTCTCCACTACTACAACGCCTTCACCATACCACCATCAATCAACAGAGACTGTCCTGTAATATATGTGTTAGCTCCAGAGCACAAGAACACGACCATCCTGGCGAATTCTACCGGCTTTCCATAACGTCCTAGAGGAATTCCGCTTTCCATTCCTGCTTTTACCTCTTCAGCCGTCAATCCCTTTTTATCAGCTACCATCTGATCGAGTTCACCTATACGATCTGTTCCAATTCGTCCTGGACCAATCGTATTGATCAAGATCCCGTCTTTCCCCAATTCTTGAGAGAGGCTTTTAGACAGACCGTTGATCGCTGTACGGAATGTATTCGATAGAATAAGTCCGTCGATCGGCTGCTTAAAGGATGAAGACGCAATGTTCACGATGCGTCCCCCTCCATTTCTTCGCATATTTGGCGTGACCGCTCGAACGGATCTCACCAGACTCAAAAGGGTTAACTCAAACGCACCCTGCCAATGTTCATCCTCAAAGTCATTGAACATACCAGCAGGAGGTCCGCCAGCATTGTTTACTAAAACATCAACGCTGCCAAGCTTTTCAACCGTTTCTGCGACTAATTCGTCGATCTCGTTCCGCTGGGTAATATCACATTTTTTATAATGAACCATTGCTCCCGTTTCAGCTTTGATCTCTTCAGCTGTTCTGGACAGCTGCTCTTCATCACGGCTTGTAAGCATGATGTTTGCGCCTTCTCTGGCAAATTCGAGTGCACAAGCTTTCCCGAGCCCTTTACTTGAAGCAAGAACTAATACATTTTTTCCTATTAATCCTAAATCCATTTATATTCACCCGGTTCCTTAAAAGTTGTTTTATAAGACGAAGCTTACATATTTCGTTTCAAGATAAGCTTCCATTCCTTCAGTTCCACCTTCACGTCCGAGTCCACTCTCTTTCAGACCGCCAAACGGTGCTTGAGCTGCAGACGGGACACCATCGTTCCAGCCGATGATTCCATAATCTAAACCTTCAACTATTTTAGTACCTTTTGACATGTTTTCTGTATAAACGTATGCTGCTAATCCAAATGGACTAGTGTTCGCAAGCTTGATACCTTCTTCGACCGTATGAATTTTATGGATAGGAATAACTGGTCCAAACGTCTCTTCATTCATAATGAGCATATCTTGTGTTACGTTCTTCAACACTGTAGGCTCATAATAATAAGCTCCGTTCTCTGCTTTTCCTTTTCCGCCTGTCACACACTCTGCTCCGCCCGCAACTGCGTTCTCTACATGCTCAGAAATCTTTTCGTAACCGTCTTTATTAATGATCGGTCCGATATCCGTCCCTTCTTCAAGCCCGTTGCCAACTTTTAGTTTCTTAGCCTCTGCAGCAACTAGTGCAACAAATTCGTCGTACACGTTCTCATGCACATACACACGGTTAATGCAAATACACGTTTGACCAGCATTACGAAACTTGGAAGCTACGATTCCAGCCACTGCTTTTTTCAGATCTGCATCATCCAGTACGACTGCAGGGGCATGACCGCCTAGTTCCATGGATACATTCTTTACCGTAGCTGCACTTTGCTCGATCAGTTTTTTTCCGATTTCTGTGGAACCGGTAAATGTTACTTTTCTAACTTTTTCACTATCCATAATCGCTTTTCCGATCACCGAAGAGGATCCAGTTACTAGATTGATAACACCTTTCGGAAAACCGGCTTGGTCTGCAAGTTCGACTAATTTAATAGCTGTTAATGGAGTTTCTTTAGGCGGCTTCACAATAAACGTACAGCCGGCCGCAAGTGCAGGACCCAGTTTTCTCGTGATCATGGCAGCTGGAAAGTTCCAAGGCGTGATTGCTGCAACAACTCCTACAGGCTGTTTCAACACTTGCATTCGTTTATTTCCAGCACTTGAAGGAATGGTTCTGCCATATATCCGTTTTCCTTCTTCTGCGTACCATTTAATAAAGGATGCAGCATACATGACTTCACCAACTGATTCTTTTAAAGGTTTACCCATCTCAAGTGTCATCAGTTCTGCAAGTTCTTCTTTTTGTTCGATCATCAAGTCATGCAGTTTCATGAGGTATTCAGCTCGTTCATAGGCAGTTAGCTTTGACCAGTCAGAAAAAGCTTCATGTGCCGCATCGATTGCAGCATCCGTCTCTTCTTTTCCGCAAGACGGCACTGTTCCGACAACTTCACCGTTTGCAGGATTAAATACCTCTATTTTTTCAAGAGAGTTTCCTGTCCAAGTTCCGTTAATATAAAGCAGCTTTTCCATGTGAATTCCTCCTCTATGTAACTAGTTAATTCGGCGTCATTCTACTATTTCATTACGAAGTGTCCCGATTCCTTCTATTGTAATTTCGATTACGTCTCCACGTTTTAAGAATACAGGCGGCTTCATGCCCTTTCCTACTCCAGCAGGTGTTCCTGTGGCAATAATATCTCCTGCTTCGAGCGTCATTCCTTTAGAGAGCTCAGCAATGATGGTTGGAATGTCAAATATAAAATCAGAAGTGTTGCCCTCCTGTCTCACTTCCCCATTTACCTTCGTCAGGATAGAAAGGTTCTCAGGATTAGGTACTTCAGAATGGTGGACAATCCAAGGTCCCATCGGACAAGTTCCATTTAAGCTTTTGCCGAGTAAAAATTGCTTATGTTTCTGCTGAAGATCACGAGCCGTTATGTCATTAATGATCGAATAGCCAAACACGTGATGCATCGCATCTTCTTTTGTAATACCTGTACCCGTTTTTCCAATAATGATTGCAAGCTCACCTTCATAATCAAGTTGTTCCGTTATAGAAGAATGACTAGGGATTCCTGTCTCATGCCCAATCACGGAAGTGGGCGCTTTAGAAAATACCATTATATCTTCAGGGATATCCGCTTCACTTCCCATTTCGATCGCATGATCACGATAGTTCTTACCGATACAGAACACATTTTTAGATGGCCGAGGAATAGGGGCTAACAGGTTAACTTCATTCGTTGAATATGTATGATTTCTTGCTTCCTCTGAACGAGCAAGTTCTTCAATCCGAGTCAAAAAGTCCTCCCCGCTTATAATTCCTTCGAGTAATGAAGCAGGAAAGTCTTTTTCCATGCTAGCCGCAACTTCTGTTACATTAATAACCTGTTCTGCCCTTACAA
The DNA here is from genome assembly GCF_014635025.1 of Fictibacillus barbaricus. GTDB lineage: Bacteria > Bacillota > Bacilli > Bacillales > Fictibacillaceae > Fictibacillus > Fictibacillus barbaricus. The sequence continues at coordinate 742,919 of NZ_BMCE01000002.1, forward strand.
CTCCAATAAAAGGCTTATCGATATTAACTGCCGTAACCAATTTCATTCTATTCTGATTCCTCCTTCTAAACGCTTACATTGTAATTAGTTCTACTATATCTTGTTCATGTTAGCACCGTAAAGAAATTTGCTGTATCGCGAATCAATACTAGTTTTTGCTTCGTTTCAAAATATGGTAAAATAGTATGTCATCTAAAACACCCGTTAATATCGGGTACGATAATGAGGTTATAAAAAAATGAAAACAGTACTAAGTACGTTAAATGCTAAATATATACACACATGTCTTGCTTTGCGCTATTTAAAAGCTTATAGCGAGCCGGAATTTCCCGTAGTGATTCGAGAATTTACGATAAAAGACCCTTCACTTAATATCGTCACTGATCTTTATAGCCAAGACCCTGATGTTCTCGGTTTTAGCTGTTATATCTGGAACATTGAAGAAACGATTAAGGTTATCCAAATGTTTAAGAAAATAAAGCCAGAAACAAAGATTGTCTTAGGGGGGCCTGAAGTTTCATACGATGTGGCGCATTGGCTGGATCGTATCCCAGAAGTTGATTTTATCGTAGTGAACGAAGGTGAAGAGACGTTTAAGCATCTATTGACTCAGATTCAAAACAATGCTGGATATGAATCCGTGGCTGGACTTGGCTTTCGAAAAGATGGAAAACCAAAGATTAACGGTCCACGTGAGAAACTAGACTTAAAGACAGTTCCATCTCCGTTTCGTTTCGAGGAGGATATAGCATCACTGTCAAAACGAATAACCTATTTTGAAACAAGCCGTGGGTGCCCATATTCATGTGCCTTCTGTTTATCTTCAATTGAAGTCGGCGTCCGATATTTTGATCCGCAGCTTGTTAAAGACGATTTGATCTTTTTAATGGATAACGGTGCGAAGATAATTAAGTTCGTAGATCGAACATTCAACATTCGCAGAGATTATGCGCTCGATATGTTCTCTTTCTTAATTGAAAACCGAAGACCGGGTGTTGTTTTTCAGTTCGAGATCACGGCTGATATTATGCGGCCGGAAGTTATTGAATATTTAAATGAACATGCTCCAAAAGGCTTGTTCCGTTTTGAGATCGGTGTTCAATCCACGAATGATGCAGTTAACGAACTTGTTCAGCGGAGACAAAATTTTGAAAAGCTTACACGTACGGTTACGACAGTACGTGACGGAGGAAAAATCGTACAGCATTTAGACTTGATCGCTGGTTTGCCAGAAGAAGATTACAATTCGTTCCGTAAAACGTTCAACGATGTATTTGCTTTTGGTATCGAGGAAGTTCAATTAGGTTTCCTAAAAATGCTGAGAGGAACAGGACTGCGACTTACAGCTGAAAAGCATGACTATGTCTATATGGATCACTCTCCATATGAGATTCTTGGCAACAATGTGTTAACCTTCGATGAGATTATCCGGATCAAGCAAGTAGAAGATGTTCTCGAAAAGTATTGGAATGATCATCGAATGGATCATACGGTAAAATACTTGATCCAGCACGTGTTTGAATCACCATTTGATTTCTTCCAGGAATTCGGTACGTATTGGGAAACACGTGGCTGGTCCAGAATCGGACATCAGTTAGAAGATTTGTTCACCCGCTTGATCGGCTTTTTGCGAGAATCGGCTCCTGAGGCACTGCCAGTTGCCGAAAGCTTGATGAAACTTGATTATTTAGAACGGCAGCAGTTTAAGCCTCGTAAACCGTGGTGGGAAAACACGCAAAATAAAGAAGAGAATTCACGAATCCTGTCTATGCTTGCTCAATTCCCTGAAGTGATCGATGGCTTCCCTTCCCTTTCTGAAAAAGATATTCACAAACACGCATTTGTTACGGAAACGGCGATCGATCCATTGTCAGACGAACTGCAGCCCCACCAGGAAAATGATTACTTGCTGATTGCTTTATTTGATCCGAAACAGCAGAGCACTAAAATTTTCACAGCCTCAAAATCATCTCTCCAAACAAAAAGGGACGCGTAAATCGCATCCCTTTTTTATTATTTTTTTAGAACAGGCTGTCCAGAAACAAAAACCGGTGAAGGGTTTAACACGATGGCTTGACCTTTTTTAAGTCCCTTTTTAATCTGGACATCCTCTTTTTGTTGTATCCCCGTTGAAACTTTCATTTTATATATTTTATTTTTTACAATTGTTAAAACATAGGTACTTCCGTCATCTTTAAGAATAGCTTGTTGTGGTACGCTGACTGCATTTTCAGCCAGCTTTTCTGTCACAAAGATTTTTCCCGTTTGACCTTCTGTCCAGGCAGCTTCACCTTCAACTAAAACAGTCATCTTAAACTTCTTACTTTCTTCATTTGGCAATACCGTTTGAACCGTTCCGTTTACCTTTTTTGTATCAGAAGACATGATTACGACCGAATCTCCTGTTCTAACCATCGATGCTATATTTTGTTCGATTTCTGAAACCAACTCGAAATTCCCTTGACCAACGATAGTTAAAAGCGGATCCTCACTGCCAATACCATTCACTTCAGATACGATGCCATCTGCAGGGCTTTTTATCGAAAGAGCTTCAAGTTGTTTTTCTAACTCTGCTATCTCTTCATTAAGAACAGAACTTTCATTCTCAGCGAGATCACTCTGAAGTTCAGCTTCTGCCAACTGCTCTTGAATCAGCACTTTTGCATCTGCACTGTCTTTCTCATCATCAAAACTGGATATTTCACTTTGCCATTTCGTAACTTGACTAGAGAAATGATCAGCGCGCACATCTGCAGCTTCTTGGTCTCTCTTTAATTCTCGGATTTCCTTTTCGATCTCTTTATTCTCATACGTAATAAGAGTCTGACCAGATGTAACGGTTTCACCTTTTGCTACGATTATTTCCTTTATATGACCAAGTGAATGGTTTTGATATATATTAAACGTGTTCTTTGATTGTGCAACACCCGTAACTTCGTGTTTTTTTACAAAATCTTTTTGTGTAGAAACGCCAGTCTCCATTCTAGGAGCTTCAATAGCTGCAGACTCTTTTTTATCAAAGATCATAACGTTCATCACGATAAGGAGAACAACCATCAAAGCTGCTGCGATCCATTTTAGTCTGTTCATCTGCTTGTTTCCCCCTTAAACCAATTGTCCGCTAACGAGTGCAGCGTATAACGAAAAGATACAATTAAAAAATAAAGAAAAGCCGATTGTTACGATTAAACAATATTTCTTCTCTTTATAAGACAATTGACGTAAAGCAAAATACACAACAACCGTTCCCCATATCGTAAACACATTAATTAAGTTTAAAAGCTCTTGCCAAAAACCATGCTTAAAAAATAACACACCAGCAAAACCAAAACCTAACGGCTGAACTACTTCTTCAGCTCCCGTCGCAAACTGCAATGGCAGTTCAAAAAGAAGTCCCAATAAAAACAAGATATAAACAAAGCTCATAACATAAAAAAGAGCTTTATAGCCGATATCACGGAAGAAAAAATATAAAAATAACGTACCAGACTGTATGGCTACTAACGGAACGATTAATCCCCATACCCCGCCAGCTAAAGATAACAAATATCGAAGAAGGTCTTGTTCCGCTCCAGAAAGTTTTGCTGCTTCTACAAACGCAAGAGTCTTGAACGAGGGAAAAGCTGCAAAAAAGGATAGTGCATGAAGCAGTCCGCTAACCGCTAAAATAGCTAAAAATCTGATCCAAAACCCCTCTTTTTCTTTCCACTCTTTGTATAACGAAAAATATGTATAAGGCTTAGTTAAAGCAGGAATAATTTGTGCTCTTCCTGTCATGAGGCCTCCTCCTTCTCTTTCTTTATCTGTCTATGTTATCACAAATTTTTACTCATAATGACAATTTCTGAGTCAATTCATGAAAAATAGTCCCATATCCGCATAAAGGCATGATTTAGACAAAAACTAATCTAAATTATTGCGAATCGGAATGAGGTTCATTATGACTTTTTTTAAAAAACCTAAAAAGCTTAAGCAAATAATTGCCTCTGTTCAAAAGGAAGACAAAACCGAAACTTACAACGAGGTTGGAGAAAGTCAAATAGAGCAAAAGCAAACCATAGAGGATATTGTAGCTCAAATCAAGGAGCCGTTTGCTTCCACTGAAGACCTTATTACACAATGGATAGAACTGCCTTCTGACGATTCCCGTGTGGCCCTGCTTTATATTGAGTCTATTATTGATAGAAAGCTTATTCAAGATCAGATCTTAAACCCGCTTTTTGAGTTAAGTAATGAAATCGGCATGGACTCGCTCAGAAAAATGGGGAAACTTGATTTAACAAAGCACACGGACATGACAATGGCTCAATCTTTGCTTTTACAATCACATACCCTTGTTTTCACTGAAGATACGGCATGCTTTTATTCTGTGTCTACTCCGGTTGATACGAAGCGTGATATTACTGAACCAGATAATGAAACCATTTTAAGAGGAGCACATGATGGATTCATAGAAAACTTGTCCATCAACCTTGCTCTTATTCGAAAGCGATTGAAAACCCCTAAATTAAAAGTAAAGTATTATAGGGTTGGAAAAGAAACACACACAACAATTGCGGTTGTTTATGTTGATAACATCGCTAACCCTGATTATGTAAATGAGGTTGAAAACAGAATTAAATCAATAGAGGCTGATGGTATCTATGCCCCAGGGAACCTAGAAGAGAGCATAGAAGACAGACCGTTTAGTTTTTTTCCGCAAATGGTAAGTACAGAACGTCCAGATCGTGTGGCAGCAAATCTCATGGAAGGCCGTATCGCCTTAGTTTATGACACGTCACCCACTGCACACATCATGCCTGTTAACTTTTTCACCTTCTATCAATCCGTAGATGACTACAACAATAGATGGATTATCGGTTCTTTTTTCCGTCTAATTCGTCTTTTTAGCTTTTTTATAGCGATTGGGCTGCCAGCTGTTTACATAGCAACAGTTTCTTTCCATTTTGAAGTAATCCCTTTTGGACTTATCCTCCTGATCAAGAGTTCACTTGAGGATATTCCATACCCTCCCCTTTTTGAAGCGATGCTGATGGAGTTAACGATTGAATTAATACGGGAAGCATCCATCAGACTTCCTACCAGGATCGGTTCAACGATTGCGATCGTTGGAGGACTTGTAATCGGTGATGCAGTAGTTAAGGCAGGTCTCGTTTCAAACCTCATGATTATAATCGTAGCCGTTACAGCTATTGCGGCTTATATAGTACCATCCAACGAAATGAGTGCCGCTGTACGAATTCTGCGTTTCCCATTTATGATTGCAGCAGCAACGATGGGCTTTGTGGGGATCGTATTTGGATTCATGATTCTGCTCTTTCATTTGTGCAGACTGTATACATTTGGCGCACCATACTTTGCTCCCATTGCACCATTAAGTTTGAAAGACCTAAAAGACTCTATCATCCGAGCACCTTTCTGGGTTATGAACCGAAGGCCACAAGATCTAGACGCTCAGAAAAGAAGTCTAGACAACCAAGTGCGAAAGTGGGAAAAAAAGTCATGAACAGCCACAATATTACACACAGACAATTGTTTTTTTTGATTGTTCAAACACAAATAGGAGTAGGAGTCCTTTCCCTGCCCTACTCTTTGTTCTCAAAAGCAAAAGTAGACGGCTGGATTTCTCTGATACTTGCAGGTATCCTAATTCAATTCTCTTGTCTTGCCATTTGGAAATTGTGTGCGAGGTTTCCGCAAAAAACGATTTTTGAAATTCTCCCTAAAATTATGGGTAAAAATCTCGGAATGGTATTTAATATTATTTACACATTGCATTTTGCGGCCATCTCTATATTGTTATTAGCTATGTACAACAACATCGTAGGTAAGTGGATCTTATTCGAAACACCCCACTGGGTAATTATTTTTATAATGGCATTCTCTGGCTCTTATTTTATAACAAGCACTCCAAGGGAACTTGCCCGATTTTATACTCTTGTTACCCCTCTTTTGCTCGTACTGCTTGGTTTAATTTTATATGCTTACACAGATGTTCATTTTTTGTACCTTTTACCGGTTGGACAAGCAGGTCTTTCGAATATCCTAAAAAGCTCTTCAGATGCTGTTGTCGCATTATTGGGATTTGACGTTGCACTTGTTTTTTTGGCTTATACATCCGGTTCAGCCAACAAAATGTTAAAAGCTATTTCATTCGGATCGCTTTGTGTAACATTGGTATACCTTTTTATCGTGGTAACAACTTTCATCTATTTCAACCCCTTGGAAATTATCATCATTCCAGAACCCGTGTTATACATGTTAAAAGCATTTTCATTCAGTATTATTGAACGAACAGATTTAATTTTTTTATCCGTATGGATCATTTCCGTTGCGACGTCATTTATCAGTTATTTGTTTGTTGTCGCTAAGGGTGTACAAACACTTTTCAAACTGCAGAATCATCAATCTGCTGCACCGTTTATTGCTTTATTTTGTGGTTTGATCGCTATCATTCCTAACGAAAAACTTGAGATCGCTGCATGGAATAAATATGTCAGTTTAACATCTTTGTTTTTTTCAGGTATATCACCTATCCTGTTTTTGCTGATTGCCGTAATAAGGAAAAAGAACGAGAAAGGAACAGCTTCCTCATGAAAAAAGTTACTTATCTCTTACCCATACTTTTTCTTTTAACAGGCTGCTGGGATCAAACAATGCTGAACCAAACAAAGCTTATAACAGCTGGCGGATTTGATTATACAAAAGATGATAAAGTTATTGGGACTGCAGCTGTTCCTCAGGCAGTTGCAGTTGAAGCAGGCCAAAGCAAGGTGGCGGATCTAATTTTTTCCTCAACTGGTTTTACGGCACGTCAAACCAGACTGCGGTTAGATCGAAAGGTTACTGAAAGATTAGAAGCATCAAAAAATCAAGTTGTTGTTTTTGGCGAAAAGGCAGCCAAAAAAGACATCTATCATTTATTGGATGTATTTTACAGAGATCCGAAATCAGCATTAAATGCAAAATTAGCTGTTTCTAAAGGAAGAGCTGCAGACGTAATCAGTACTAAATTCGAAGAAACCAAGACTTCTACAGGGGTTGGAGAGTATCTGCGAGACTCCATTATAAGTGCTGAGGAATCGGCTACTGTACCAAAAGAAAACATACAGACGATATGTCCTCTCATGTTTGATCCTGGCCAAGATTTTGCTCTTCCTTATTTAGAACCTATGGGAGATAAGATCAAAACGGTGAAAGTAGGTGGAGTAGCTCTTTTTAACGGCCATAAGATGGTTGGAACGATAAAAGAGCCTTTGTCCGTAGTCTACACGATGATGACTGGAGAATCATCTACTGTATTTATGTCTACGACAAAAAAAATATCGAACAAAAAAAATCAGAATGTTTTAAACTATGCCACCATAAAAGTTCAAAAAAACAAAAGACATTTTAGTGTAAAGGTTTCACCAACAGGAGAAATTTCTGCACAGATAAAACTAAAAACAAAAGTAGTTGTAACAGAGTACCCACCTGATAAATTAAGCTCGCCTACGGAGATAGAAAAATTGGAAAAAGCTTTATCAAAAAGATTATCAAAAGATGCTCAAGAAGTCATAAACAGACTGCAAAAAATGAACAGTGATCCATATGGTGTGGGAAGAAAAATGATAGCATTCCATTACCCGACATGGAAAAAGTTAGACTGGGCAAAAGAATATCCAAAAACAAAATTTACTGCTTCAATCGATGTTAATATTGTCGATAGCGGAATTATTGAATAAAAAAGGATTCAAGGAAATCTCCTTGAACCCTTTTCTTATTATAGTTGGTCTAATTTAACACGTGTTCCTCGGCCGGAATGTTCTGCAGGTTCTACAATAAGTCGTTTTGTTAAACGCGCTTTTAGCTCCGGCACATGTGAAATAACACCGATCGAGAAGTTTTCCATCTGTACTTTTTCAAGTGCGGTTACAACCGTATCTAATAACTCTTGATCGAGAGTACCAAAGCCTTCGTCCAAAAAGAAGAACTGTAACGGAAACTTTCCTCTTAACTGAATCTGCGCAGATAGTGAAAGCGCTAATGAAAGTGATGTCAGGAATGTTTCGCCCCCAGACAATGAAGTAACAGGTCTCTTGATACCACCATTAGCATCATCCCGTATAACAAAACCGCCGCTCGAATCAACTTCAATTGCGTATCTTCCTCTTGTCAGTTTAGCAAGCCTGCCTGAAGCATCACGGGTAACATGATGAAGCTGTTCTTCTGCCATAAACTCAACAAAGGCATTTCCTCGAAAAACACTTTGCAGTTTGCCTAATTGTTCTAATAAGTTAGTTACTTTATTTTTTTCTTTTTCAAGTTCCTTAAAACGATTATGATTCTTCTCGATTGTTATCCATTGCTGCCTTGCTTCTCCAACAGCTTCCCGTGTATCATCCGTATCTTTTTTCAACAGTTCCAACTGCTCTTTAGCATGTTGTACCTGTGCAGCCGTTAATGTTTCGGATGGTAATTTTTCTTTTATCACCAGAAGTGAAGCTGTGTTCGCTTTCCGTTGATCTCGGTATTCAGCTAATTCAAACTCCCATTTCTTCTGAATATCCTCGTTGGTCAAGCTGCATTCAAAATCTTCAAATGAACTAAAATCAGATTGTTTCAAGTGCTTTTCCCATTCAGTTTCAGCTCTCTCTCTTCTTTCTTGTGCATCAATCAAGCGCTGGATAATCGTATGATATGCTTTGTCACAATCTAAATATTGATTCTTCGATTTTTCATACGCTTCTTCCGCTCGGGAATAATTTTCTTTTAGTTTGTTTAATTGGGTTTCTATATGATCTAAGGCACTCTGTGCAGATTGATCACCAATTCTATTAGTAATCTTGCCTTTTAAAATCTGAATTTCTTTTATAAGCATATCCTGCTGATTGAAACAGATTTTTATATAGGTTTCCTTCTCAGCTTTTTCTTCTCTTGCGGATTCCAGCTTGTTTGTTTGCTGATCTAAGAATTCATCTGCTACGGTTAGGCTTTTGTGGATTTCCGCCTGGCGATTTTCTCTTTTCTGGAAAACATCAAGTTTTTCTTTCAGGCTATCAGGAGAAAAAGGGATCTCAGCCTGTTTCCATTCTGAAAGAAACTCTTCATTCTTTTCTTGAATAGAAGAAATTTGCGCTCTTAGCTTTTCTCTTTGTTTCTCACCATTCTCAAGTGTTAAAGAGAGACGCACTAATAGTTTTTGTTCATCGTCAAGTTTGTTTATTAAAGAATCAAGGCGTCCTTCAAGTTGATTTCTGTCTTGCTGGATGCCTTTAGCTTTTGTAATATGGCTGTCAACCTGAAGGAATGAAAATACATTTTTCTCATTCGTATCTTCGATTGTTATGCTATGTTCAGCAGCTGCCGTTTCTGCTACTGCCAAATCCAGCCTGTTCCATAATTTTTGCGAGCATTTTTCCAGGATCTCGCTATCATGCTTTAAATGATAATAGTGACTTTTTAATGATTCATTTGATTTCTCTAACTCTTGTATCTTGTCTCCGTATTCTGCAACTTCCTGATGATCATTGTAATCAACGGGAGAAGGATGAACAGTGGAGCCGCAAACTGAGCATGGTTCATTCTCTTTCAGCTGTGCTGAGAGCTGAGCAGCCAGATGATTGATTCTTAACTGTTCTTGCTTATGTTTTGAGACTGAAAGTTCATTTTGAAGAGAATAAGTCATCTGCTCGTTTTCTCGAATTGTTTCCCAAACCTCTTCGTATAGCTGCTGAATATCATTTGACAGCTTTTTTCCTTTATCCAGACTCTCTGTATATGATCGGTGAAGGATACTTTTTTTATGTTCCGCTTCATTTATTTCACTTTCTGTTGCATCCATTTCTTTTAAATGCTTTTGGAGTTCTAAATCTACATCTTTTATGCGTTGAGCTAAAAGGACCGCTTGCTGATAGATGCCGCGTTCATCCTGTTTAATTTCGATCTCAGACAATTCGGTTTTTAAAGCTGACTGCTTCTCTTTACCTCGCTTTAAAACTCGTGCAGCCTCAATCTCTATTTGTTTTAACTCATCATACGCACTAACTAATTCTTCATGTTCTTTTCGTTCGATAGCTAAAGATTGATTCTTTTCTTTAACCATTTTTTCCCACTCAAAAACTTCTTTTAGTGAGCTTCTTTTTTCAATTAAAGCAGGTTCTTCGTGACTTCTTGCCTTCCTTACAGCTTTAAATGTCACTTCGTGCTCCACTAAAGAACTCTTAAATTCTTCTGTACGTTTTTGAAGCTGTTCTTGCTCATCTCTAATCCTTTTTTCATTAGAAACCGAGATTTTCCACGCATCGGCATAAGGTTGTAACCTGTCAGCTTGTACAGCCCGATTAAGATTCGATTGTAAGAGGTCCATATCCGGCCGCAGCTTTTCCAGTTCATCCTTTTCTTTTAGAAGCTTTTCATTTTGAACTTGAGCATCCCATAATAATACTAGAGTCTTAACATTCTCTTCTTCTTCTTTTAAACGTTCTGAGACAATCTGCAGTTTTTCTTCTTTTTCTTTCAAAAGGAGGGCCGCGTTCTCCAACGTCTCTAATGATGCTTCACCTAAACCGGCTTGCTCAGCTAAGATCTCATTGAAACGATTTTTCTGTTCATCCGACCTTTTCCTTAGCTTAAGGTTTAATACATCACCATATTTTTCAAGCTGAAACAAGCGCTGCAGCATCTGCCTCCTGTCAACCCCTTTTAACGATAAAAACTCAGCGAATTTACCTTGAGGCAGTACTACCGCACGCGTAAAATCATCAATCGTAAGTCCGATTAGTTCCTGAACCAGACGGGTTACATCTCTTTCTTTATCAGCATGAACAACAGATTCATCATTGGCTATCTCTATTAGTCTGCAAGTGGTTGTACGGATAGAATGTTCTCCGCTTCTTTTAAAAGAACGTTCTACTTTGTATTTCTTCTGCTGACTTCCTTCCCCTAATTGAAAGGAAAAAGATACAGAAAGTTTATCTTCAGCCTGATTCATGATCCCATGAGTTCCACCCGCAGCACGTTCAACTTTTCCATAAAGAGCAAGAGTCACAGCATCTAGGATTGTTGATTTACCGCTTCCTGTTGGCCCAAAGATTCCAAATACACCACCTGAACAGAGCTCATGAAACGGAACTTCCTGTGACTCACGAAAACTTTGCAGTCCAGATACGGTTAATGATATGGGTCTCATCCGGCTTCCTCTCCTTCCGTATCTTCATCACCAACTAGGTCAAGAAAGAGAGAGAGCAATTCTTCATCAGGAACCGCCCCACCCGTTTGCCGCTTATAAAAGGTTGAGAACAATTCATCTACAGGAAGTTTTTGGGCAGAAACGGAAATCTGCTCTCCAATTGTCTCTGTATAAACAGGTTTAATGTGAACGAGTCCATCATGAGCTTTTCGAAGTCTCTGGATTTCTTCCATCGAAAGGGCGTCCTGAACGTGAACAGATAGATCAACCCAGCAATTATGATGCAGTCCTTCCTCAATTCCTTGAAACACTTCAGTTAATCCATTTCTCGCTTCCCATGCAACAAGAGGCTTTCCACAGTTCAAATGAATCTCTTCCACTTTCGCTGGCTGAGCAGGTTCAACATCAATAATGGTTACAGATTTGGTTTGTCCACTTTCTGAAAAGCTATAAGAAAGTGGCGACCCTGAATATCGAGCCTCTGTTTTAGCCCGTTTAATGATCTGCGGTCTATGAAGGTGACCTAATGCTACATACTGAGCTGCTTCAGGCAGACTTTCTGCAGCAACCGTATAAGCCCCCCCAATATGAACAGGACGTTCTGAATCCGTCTCTTTGCTTCCTGCCACATAAATGTGACTCATGGCCATATGTACATTCCCTGGCTGAAACTTAGAAGTGATTCTTTTAAAATAGGAATCTACCCAATCATCATATTGATTTCGAACATCAAGCTCTTCTGCCGATTCACTTAAAAGCATTTTCAAACGGGATTCTGATGGATAAGGGAGAGCTGCAATTTCCAGCATCTCCGCTGTTCTTGAAATCGGAACTCGCTGCAGCTCTAACGTCGGCAGTCCGACAAGCGTGATGCCTAATTCTTTTGAAAGCGGGAATGATGCTGCCAGCCGGTCTGGATGATCATGATTTCCTGCTATCGCCACAAAGGGACACGTTCCTTTTCTGCTGATCCGTGCAAGTGCATCAAAAAACATTTGCTCAGCCGCAGCCGGCGGGTTCACCGTATCGAATACATCCCCTGCCATAAGTACGGCATCTATCTTTTCGCTTCTAACAATCTCTACAAGCTCGTCCAAGAAAGCTTGCTGTTCTTCCAGCCTGCTTCGTCCTTCTAACGAACGACCCAGATGCCAGTCAGCGGTATGAAGCAATCGCATCGTATCCCTCCTTATTTCACTTGAAGAATGTGCCCACCGTCAAAAAAGTAGAGATAGCTTTCTTTGACCGGCTTCTTTAAAATTCTTTCTATTGCTTTTGAATAAAGTGTCAGCTGCATTTCGTATCGGTCTAAGAGTGTATCTTTTGCTCCAGTAAAACCGTTTGTAAACCGATTTGTGATTTTGTCTGTTTTATAATCAATTAATATAAATCCATCTTCCTCTTCAAGAAGGCAATCAATTACACCTTGTACAAGTACATGTTCTTCTTTTAAGCTCCATTTTCTTTGAATCTCAGACAATGGAAGTGCCATGCTGAACGGAATCTCTCTTTTTAAGCTGCCGTTCTCTATGATTCTCTTTCCGAGCGGCCCTGTTATAAACTGCTGAATCTGATGGACCTGAATATGTTGTACTTGTTCTGCCGTGAGCATCTCTTTCGCTTCCATTTCAGCAAGCTGTTCTTTTAATTCTTCAGAAGATGACCTTGTAAAGTCTACATGCTGCATAACCATGTGCATGGCTGTTCCGACTTCTGCTGCATTCAACTGTGTTTCTTGCATAAATTGAGGACGTTCATGTATGACTTGTTGAGCAGCTCTCACTAGATCTGTACTGCTATATTCATCAGCTTGATATTGTTTTTTGATCTCTGTAACAGATTGCTTTGACCGGGTATACGTTGACTGCATATAGGTATAACCCCATTCCAATCGGCGTTTAATCTCATCATAATCTTCACTGACAAGATCTACTGGTTCACTGTTTTGCAGCTTAGTAAGCAATTCTTCTTGTTTTTGTTTCTCTTCAATCTCTAACTCTTCATACTCGCTTGCCCTGAGAATGGTAATCTTCCAATCTGTTTCATCAATATACACTTCGCCTCTTCCTTTTTCACCTGTTCCGAGAACTGATAAAAGAGGGTCAGCGTTCTTATGGCGAATGACCGCTCTGCCAATCCAATCAAGGTAGCTTTTGACACCCGCACGTTCAAAGTCCGGCAAAAGCCAGCTCTCTTCGTAAAGGGAATCACTCCAAGCAGCTGCAGATTTTTCTAAATCATTTACAGTACCGACTAGAAATAATTTTTCCTTGGCACGAGTAAGTGCTACATATAATACACGCATTTCTTCCGCTATAAGTTCCATCTTCTTTCTGCCCGCAATCGCAAGTTTCGGAAGTGTTGGATAGGCCACACGATATTCAGGATTGATATATTGAGTTCCAAGACCAAGTTCTTTATGAAGCAATACTTTCTCATTCAAGTCTCTTGTGTTGAATTGTTTGTTAAGACCTCCAACAAACACGATCGGAAACTCTAGACCTTTACTTTTATGAATGGTCATCACACGGACAACATCTTCTTGCTCTCCTAATGCCCTTGCTGCACCTAAGTCCTTACCTCTTTCCTGCATCCTTTCAATGAAACGAAGAAACCGGAAAAGTCCTCGGAACGATGTGCTTTCATACATTTTAGCCCGGTCATACAATGCTCTCAAGTTTGCCTGACGCTGCTTCCCTCCAGCTAATCCTCCCACATAATCGAAATACCCTGTTTCTCTGTAGATATCCCAGATGAGGTCAGCAAGTGAACCTTGGCGAGCTCGGTGTCGCCAAGCCTCCAGCTGCTGTAAAAACCTTAAAGCTTTTTCTTTAATTTCAGGAATCTCACCTTCTTCACTATACAGCTCGACAGCACCCAGATAGTTGTCTTGTTTTTGCTTCAGCCTGACTATAGCAAGTTCTTCTCCCGTCATACCGACGAGCGGAGAGCGCAGAACCGCTGCAAGAGGGATATCCTGCAGCGGGTTATCGATTACTTTTAATAATGACATCATGACATGGATTTCTGTCGCATCAAAATAACCTGTTGAAAGCTCAGCATAAGCGGGAATTCCCTGCTGTTTAAATTCTTCTAAAATAACAGGCGCCCAGACTGAGGTAGCCCTAAAAAGCATCACTATATCTTTATATTTTGCTGGACGCATCGCCTTTGTGTTCTTATCAAAAATAAGATGAGGAGATTTTCCTGTCGTCCCAACGATCTCTTTAATTTTTTCTGCGATAACACGCGCCTCTAGCTGCACTGTTTCCAGATCTGTTTTTTCCACTTCGCCGTTCTCTAAACCTTCCTCATCAACAACAGGGTTACTTTTATTAATAAGGATCAATTCAGGTTCATTGCCTTCCTGTTCAGGATAATAGCTGGCACCAAGCTTTAGTTCAGCGTCCTCGCTGTATTCGATCTCTCCAACCGTCTCATTCATGATCTGTCTGAACAAATAGTTAGTCGCCTGCAGAATTCCGTTCCTGCTTCTAAAGTTCTTAGCTAGATCGATTCTTAAACCACTGCCGCCTTCTTTTGTAAATTGTTTATACTTAGATAAAAAGAGAAGCGGTTCAGCAAGACGAAACCGGTAGATAGACTGTTTCACATCACCTACCATAAACATGTTACCTGCCTCACCGTCTTTGGAAACTAGACGAACGATAGATTCCTGCACAAAGTTTGTATCTTGATATTCATCGACTAAAACTTCAACAAATCTTTCTCTGTACTCAATAGCTGCATCTGATGGAACGGGAGAATCCATCGTTGAACCTTCACCTTTTAACACTTGGAGGCAATAGTGTTCCAGATCACCAAAATCAACGAGTGATTTTTCACGTTTTGCTTCTTGATACCTTCGTCCAAACTCTTTTACTAAAGAAGACAATTCTTTTACGACGGGTGCCATCTCTTCAATATGAACGACATAGGAATCGGGATGACGTTCAAAATATTCTTCTTTAAGCGTACTCGTTCGTTTCTTAATGGTGTCTCTCATCGCTTTTGCTTTATTCTTTAGTTCTTCATCTACTTCTTTTCCGCGTACCGCCTTTAATTTAGGAGGATCATACGTTTGAAATACTTCATAAAGATGATTCCAGCTGTCTTTGGCACTGGCTAGCTGATCGATAAAGGATAAGTCACTTTTAAGCGTTTCTGCATATGCTAGAGGTCCCCCTGGCAACTCAGCTAGTTCAAGCGCCCTATTTGTCAACGACTTTAGGCCTTCGATCTGAAGCGAGATATCAAACAGCAGTTCTTTTGTCCACGGCAGTTCATCAATAGTAGAAGCTTGCACATGATACGTTTCAGCCATTTGATCCAGCCACTCATCAGGATCTGGATGACTCCGCGCAAAATCATAGAGTGACAGCACTAGCTTTTGGAGTTCCATGTCATTTCGGTCAGAACTATAAGCATCTACAACTTGATAAAAGATATGGTCTTCCCCTTTGCTGTACTCCTCTTCAAAAAGTTCCTCGATAACTTCCTGACGAATCAGCTCTGCTTCCGTTTCTTCTGCTACTCGAAATCCAGGATCAAGGTCTGTTTCATAATAATGTTTACGAAGCACTTCAATACAAAAAGAATGCAGTGTGGAGATAGAAGCTTTGTTTAATAAATTCAGCTGTCTTCTTAAATGCAGAGAAGAAGGGTTCTGTGATAATTCTTTATCAATTGCTTCCCCTATACGTTTTCTCATCTCAGCTGCTGCTGCGTTCGTAAACGTTACGATAAGCAGTCTATCAACATCTGCTGTCTTTTCCCGGATCATGGTGATGATCCGTTCAACGAGAACGGCTGTTTTACCTGAACCAGCTGCCGCTGCGACTAGAATGTTTTCTCCTCTTGCTTGGATGGCTTGCCATTGCTCGTCCGTCCAAGTGGTACCTTCAGGTTTTGGGATTAATGTTTTCATTTGAGCTTCCCTCCTTCCTCTTGCATTCTTTCTAATATGATTTCATCTTTCTCAGAACGAAGCTGACGATATTGATTCTCTTCGAGTGTCTGATCGAACTGACAAACGGGTTTATAGGAACAAAATGTACAAGGTGTTTTTTTCTTCATTTCATACGGCGATATATCTATAACACCGTTCGTTATACCGGCTCCGCTATTAACCGCCATTTTTCGTGCATGCTTTCTCATCGTCTGGAAATGATCAGCAGTTGCAACAGAAGAATGAGACTTGTGAAATCCTTTTTGCGTTAGTGCTACAGGGATAATGGAAGAACGCTGCTCCATCGTATTGTCCATGAGCTGTACCGCTTCTTCTTCCGCTAATACAAGGCCTTTCATCTTAAATTTTTTGAGCACTTCTTTCTCTATTTCCTCCACACTGAGAAGTTTCTTTTGATTTAGAAGCGGATTATGAACATGAAAGTAAAGAACACCCGCCGGTATGGATTCTTCACCAAGCCAGTTTTGAGAATGTGTTACAGCTACGTCCAAATAGGTTAGCATCTGCAGAGCAATTCCATGATACAACTCTGCTAAGTTTAAACCTGTTGAACTAGATTTATAATCGATCACCCGCATAAGAAGACCTTTGGAGCTCATTGCTGTATCCACACGATCAATACGCCCGATTACTTCCATCGTCGTTCCGTTCGGCAATGTATACAATAACGGAGGCAATGTTCCGCCTGTTCCAAAGGCAAGTTCAAGACCAGCAGGCGTAAATCCACTTGCCTTAGCATGCTGACTTAGAATGTGCGATGCCTTCCCAACTACTTCTTTAAGCTTTTTCTTTATATAGAGATGCCGGTTAGAACTTAATAAAATTTCATGCTGCAGCTGAGGAGCAAGCAGTTCTACTATATCCCCTGCCATTCTGTAGCAGTCTCCTTTAGAGAGATCGCTCCAAGACACTCTCCGCTGCTGAAGTGCATCGTTCATTTGTTTTAATGCAGCATGAAATAACTGACCAATATCAGGTGCTTCCAGTTTGTACATTTGACGTTCTCTTAGTTTCAAACCATATGACATAAACTGTGAAAACGGACAAGACTGGAAAAGCTCCATTCTAGAGATGCTTGTCAAGATCTTTTCACCGTATAACTCCTTTGATACCGAAGGGCTTAAAGGTGCTTCACGGTTTAAATAAAACAAACTTGATAGGGCGCGTTTCGCGTAATAGTCATATTGATCATTAGTGATCACCCAGTTGTACACATCCCACCAAACCGGAGAAATCGGGTAACCTTTTTTCCATTCCCGAAGCTGTGCACTTAAATAAGAGACACTTTTCACTGGATGCTGTACGTAGGCTACATCTTCTCTTGAATCAGGTTCATTTTGATAAAGCTCTTCTTTAAGTGCCGGAAAAAGATCATGCAATCGCTGAATAACCATTGAAGGCTGAAGCGTCTTTCCTTCTTCATCTGCAAGTGCATAGGAAACATACAAACGGTCACTTCCATTTGTTAGCGCAAGATAGATAATAAATTGTTCATCTAACAGCTTTCTGCGTGCTGAAGGCGCGAGTACTACTCCGTTTCGTTCAAGCGCTTCTCTCTCATCTTCAGATAATAAACCATCATCTTTAGGCTTAAGAGGAATTACTCCATCATTCACACCTAGTACAAAATTTACTTTTACGTCCGTAAAACGCGAACGCTCCATGGTTCCTACCAGTACTTGATCAAGTGAAGGGGGAACAAGTGCAAATTTCATGCTCTCTAAACCAGTTTCAAGCATCTGCATCCATGTATCTTTTGGAAGCTCTTCTTCTCCCGTCAACTCTACCATTTCGTCCAGCAAACCTAACACTGCGTTCCAAACCTGCCCATGTTCAGAGGCAGCTCTTAATCTTCCTGATGATTCTGCTTGAAGTCTCAGTCGTTCCAGCTTCATAGGCACATGGAGATCTTCTAAGTATTTATAAAGAGATTTACAGAATTCGAGCACTGTTTTGCTCTTTGATAGATCTTTTGACAATCTGTTTAGAGGGGACACGATCATGTCCCGCAAATCATTGATCAACTGTTCTTTTTCATCATCACGGCTTGTTTTTCCAAAGTCATCTGCTTCAAATCCTCTGAACCTTTTATACTTCCAAGGTTTTGGATCAGTCCATTTTTTCCCTTGAATCCCCAGAGCTAATACGTAGTTCTCAAGTTCATCCATACAACGTCTCATTTCAGATGTTGTTTTTCTAATTTCATCTAGCGGATAAAGCATGTCTGTTTTAACAGCACGGAAAACCGCTTCGTAACGCCAATTCTTTAGAACAACATCTATTGAAGAACGGATCAGTTCAATAAGCGGATGATGAAGCATAGATTTTTTCTGATCCAGGAACACGGGGAT
Source organism: Fictibacillus barbaricus (assembly GCF_014635025.1). Classification (GTDB taxonomy): domain Bacteria; phylum Bacillota; class Bacilli; order Bacillales; family Fictibacillaceae; genus Fictibacillus; species Fictibacillus barbaricus. The sequence goes on from NZ_BMCE01000002.1 coordinate 761,409, forward strand.
ACCATAATCAGCAAACACGGTCTCAATAAGTGTCTGATAGCTTCCAGCATTTCGAACCATTACGGCAACGTCACGGTATCTGTATCCATTATCACGAACAAGCTCTACAATTTTTCTGGCAGCTCCTTCAATTTCGGACCTGACATTTACAGCGGCCGCGACATGAATGCCTTCCAGACTCGATGATGGAATAGACGGTCTTCTGTCATATTGTTCTTCGATATGAGCAATCGCCTTTGATGTAAATTTAGGTTTATCCTGAAGCAAGACGGGTTCATCCATTTCCACACCAAGTTCCTTTGCCTTTTGCATGAGAACTTGAACAGTCTTTTTTGTCATATGAAAAAGATCAAGGTCATGTGGATCTGATTCTGCAAGATACGATTGCTCTGTTGTAAGTGCTATAGTAACTTTTTTCGCATGTGACATTAAGCCTGCTACAACCTCAAGTTCCTGAGGTGTAAAAGAATGAAATCCATCTATGTACACTTCGCAATTCCTAATGGTCTCTGAATAAGGCATCTTCTCTTGAAGAAGACTTAAGTAATCTTCTGAATCTATATATTTCCCGGCAAGTGCTGCTTCCAGGGCACCAGAGATGATGCTCAAATCTGCTAATTTGTCTTTTAGGACCTTTTTATTTTTCTCTTTTTGACCTAGTGAAAGAAGAGTCTCGGCGTTCCATGAAAGCTCCTCTGAACTTACGCAAAATCGTTTCAGCTCTGTTGTCATAAGCTCTAGCAATTCATAAAATCCGCTTTGTTCAGATGCTTTTCTAAAGATTTTCAGTTCTTCTTTTTTATGTTCAATAATTTTCCGAAGCATCATTCTTATGCCAGTTGAAGTAATATGCATTCTTGTCATTCCGCCGGTCTCACCAAGAATACGCCACGCCAATCTTGAAAAACTAAATACTTGCGCCCGCATCATACCTGCTAGTCCCGGACTTGATGCAAGCTTGTATTCTGATTGAAAAGTCATCTGATCTGGTACTAGATAGATAATAGGATTCCCAGACGGATCGTCTTTAAGTTTCTTTTGAATGTCCTTAAAGACAGAGTGGGACTTTCCGCTGCCGGATCGTCCCAAAATAAATTGAAAACTCATTATGTTCAACCCCTGTTCCGCACACAAATTCTGTTTCTATTATCTCATATTCTAGTAGTACGGCAAAGTCTAGTATGTTGAAAAACAAGCACTGACTAGCTGGTATTTAAAGGGCATCACTCATAAAAAAAAGAAAAACAGCTACATCATCAGCTGGTTTTCCTCACTTTTTATATTATCTAATTTTAACGCAATACAGAGATTTTTCCTGACACCGGTTAACACGATCTGAGTAGGTATCATATATAAAAGACTATATAGTAAATAGAATGGAAAACATGTTTATATCAGGAAATTAAAGCATGCAGTTCCTGTTTTTCTCACATCATCAGATTATATTTTTCATCACGTGTCACAAGTCTTCACCTCTCGCTTATTCGTATACATCCGTTCGTCAGCCAACTGAAGATAATAGTCAATGTTCTCATAAGCATCAGCAAGAAGTTCTATCGCACCGTAAGCAAGAGAAACCGATGTATTCCACGCCATCAGCTGACTCTCCATTTTTTCAACAAGAATATACGCTTCACTCTCTGTAATACCAGGCAAAAGAAAAACAAATTCGTCTCCTCCAAACCTGAAGCCAGAGAATAATTTTAAGCGTTTAGAGAGTTCTGCGATTTGCTGAAGAAGTTCATCTCCCGCATGATGCCCAAATTCATCATTGATCTGCTTAAAGTTGTTAATATCAAACATGACTAAGGATATAGGTAAGTTTAACTTTTGAGCCTTCCCAAGTTCGATCTCTAAACAGTCATAAAAATATCGTCTGTTATAAAGGTTAGTCAGCGGGTCCCGGATACTGATTTCTTTTAAATCTTTAAATTGCTGAGAAGAGAAACCGCTCAAAAATCCTGTAACAGCACGAAGTGAAATCCGGTTCCATCGATCAAGCATAAAAAGCTGTACAATACATGATTCTTCATTCATTACTCTTTTCATTTCTCGGAGAACCGCTTCACTGATACTTGTAGAAAAGCAAGCGAGTACCTGATGAGGAATACGCTGATGACGTAAAAAGTGGATTCCAGACCGAAATGCCTTTTGCTCAGCTTGATTTAAAAAGTTTTCAAAGCGTTCTTCCTGAAGAAATACGGCATGAACGATCCCACGCAAAAACTTTTCTAGTATCTTCTCATATTGCTCAACAAAACCGTTTAAAAACGTATGGAAGTCATCATATTGTCTTAAATGCTCTTTATGCGTATGTATCATGTTTGGAATAGACTTCATAAATCTAGTAAACAAGTCTCTTTTGAGTGTGCGTAAATCTAGTTGGAATTTTTCCATTATTGCAACCCCTCAAATCTCTAAAAAATTACATACAAAAAAGCCATTATCCCATAAAGGGAAATGGCTCAATCGATATCGATAAGCATTAGAATTTTTTAGTCGGTATCGTCCTTTGGTAAAAGAAGCAACTTCAAACACCTACGATTATTACGTGTGTACAACCCGCAGTCTATCGTAAGTCTTGCTCATCACTCGCTTTTTGAACTTCCCTTCCTCGACCCCTAAGCTACCTTCATATCATCCGTTTCCCTTTGGCAACCGGCTGCCATTGTATGTTCACCATACTTTAGGCCCATAGCTTTGCGTCCCAGTTTTTCAACTAGTTTGCCCTTAATAACAAAGGTTTCTATTCATTTATAGATAGTATATCCTATAAAGGTAAATTGTGCCAATGATTTTTATAGGTATAAATAACTATTATTATTTACCCTTATTTTTGGATAATTTTAACTTTCTGTAGTATCTATACCCGATCCTAACAAGATCTAAAACAAAATAAGGAATTCGTATGGGTAAATGATAGAGTGTTTTTTTATAAAACTTAAAATACGCTTTCCTTAAATCCTTCCACTTACTGCATGTTTCCTTTTTATAAAAATCAGACACGTCTACAATAATTCCTCTATTATTGGAAATCATCACATTCTTGCCATGTACATCACTTGGGGTTAAACCTTTTTTCCTTGCATAATCCAATGCCTCATCAACGTCATAAATTACATCCTCAGGTATTTGAATCCCTTTATGTACACAGTCATAAAGGGTAATACCCTCGATTCGTTTTAAAATTAAAAAACGACTCTCCGTATAATAACAAACCGAATAGCCAGGATGACTTCCCAATCGCTCATAAACTTTCTTCTCATCGAGGAGGCCGTGTTCATCCCTGCCATATATTTTAACGACATAAGAAGGATAATCAGGATGTATAAATACAGCCGCATAATTACCACAGCCGAGCATCTGCCAAGGGTGTGGAGTATTTACCGGGCAGACAGGGTCAAATGGACTTCGACTTTCAATCATGATTTCCTTGTTCAATTGTCTGGCAAGCTGAATAAAGTGTTCCATACGTCTCCTCAGTTTCACTTGTTCTCTTATCACTATATGTTTCTGCATTATGTTCATTGTATACAGTTGATGTAAAAAAGGAAACTTGAACACTTCTGTCTCAATCGGCTGCCACTTGAAGATAAGACAACATTAAGCTTTCTGTTTTATTTCTTAAATGCACATTCGGAAATCTCATAATTTCCCTGTAACCGCGTATAAAGATCTCGTATTCAGTAATTTCATCGTCCCGCCGGCCATCCATCACCTTAATTCTTCTCTTTCGCAGTTCAACTCGAACATCATAGAGATCTTTGCTGATCTGGTTCATAATCTGTTCTACTACCGCGATATATGGCTGTTTCAGCTTGAATGGAGAGCCGTTTATAATTCGCAAGTCCCGATTAAACACTGTGAGCAAGATCGGATACAAGACAAATTTTTCAATGAGGGAACGCTCTTCTTCGCTTCCGTACTGCACGACAATCCCCCCAATCTTAAGAAGGCAAAAAACGTAATTGTGCTGATAAAATATTTCTTAAATGAAAAGTCCTGATCTGTTTTCGAACCGAACAATATCCAGTGATCAAGTTTCCGTCAAATGAGTATGGTATTACTAATCGATGGGAGATATCACCTTTTCCCGACAGATAAATCATCTCAACGGCAGCTCTTTCCTGGATGGATCTATTTAACAAGTTAGTCATGAAGCAACCTCCTTTTTTTCTATTATATGCGAACAAACGTTCTTTTTATACAAGAAAAAAATACCTGCCCTTTGCAAAGACAGATATTTTTTGAGCTTTATTTGGTATGTTGCGCGATTCCCATTGCCTCGAGCTCCTGATATAGGTTGCCTGCGATCGAAAAACCTTCAAAACTGATTCCTAGAGATACAACGGTCTGCGCTAATTCTGGACGCATACCGCTTAATGTAACTTTTACACCTAACAGTTTAAGTGAATTAATAACCTTAAACAAGTTATGAGCTACCATCGTATCAATAACAGGGACTCCAGAGAGGTCGATAAAAAGATGTTCAATCTGCAATTCGGTACATTTTTGAAGCGATGTTTCCATGATTAATTTAGACCGGTGTGTATCAATCGTTCCAACCAGCGGAAGAACAGCTACCGATCTTGTCAGCCTGACTACAGGGACTGAAAGCTCTTCAATAGCTTCACGTGCCAAGCCAAGTACACGGTTATTATTTTCCACGTAAGCCACGCTAAAAGAATGAACAGTCTCATCTAATAAAGGATCTATAATAGATGCTGCTTTAAGTACTGTCTCCACTGAAAACTTTTCGTTATTGATTTCATTTCGGATAAAATCCCAGAGGACAATCCGATAATATCGCGTGCTATTTAAAGCCATATCTAATGGAACTTCGTATTGCACTGCCAGCTGACCGTTCTTTTTTCCCCATGCAACAAATTGTTCTTCGCTGTCTTTAAGATCATTAAAGAGGGCTTCTCCAAAATAAGAGAATAGCTCACCTCGAAGTTCTAACAGCTGGTCTGTTAATACAGAAGGCTTTTCTCCATATTGTACTTTAACCTTATCAATGTTCTTTGCAAGATCATATTTATGATTAATAATCTTCATACCCAATTCCTGCAATTGGCCCTTCATTCTATCTATATCCCCCTATATAAACAAAAAATAATTGCATACCTCCTACTTATATACCATTATTAGGTGTTAGTGAAACCTATTTTGATAAAAAAATGTCGGATATTGTTGATAACATAGGAAGGTTCAACAATGAAAATTTGGATGGGTTTTATATTTGGTCTTTTCGTCATGTCTCACTGGTCAATTAAAGCCTTTGCATGGGAACTAAAAGCTGTATCAGCAGGCGAAAGAATCGGAGCTGTTTTTATAGGAATCCTTATCCTCTTCATTCTGCTTCTCTTTATTTCCAAACGCTACAATTCATCATTTTTTCACGGTTTCTTAGCAGCGATCGGCTTGTTTCTAACGGTTGACAACATCTTATTTCATTGGGTGTTTCAGTTACATCGCGTTACTAGCGGACCCGAGGCAAACATACTTGAGCCTATGTTTGTATTCATCGGAATCATTCTCGTCTATTACACATGGAAAAAAGAGAAAGCAGGCTTTTAAAGGTGTTCGATATAAACAGAAAATCCCGCTTCTTTGGCTTTCAACGCGAGATTTTCTGCATTCTTTCTTGATGAGAAAGCACCAATCTGTACTTTATATAGCTTCTCTGAAGCTAAAACAACTTCTTTAAACTCCTCTTGATTGACTATGCGTTTTTTTAGTTCATATTTCACATCTTCTAAAAAGAAAGGAAACGTTTTACCATACTGGTGAAAACTGTTTAATGGATCTGTTCTTCGCTTTGGATCCAGTTGGAAATGACCTTTTATCCGCATTTCAGGATCCCATTGATACGTATCACAAAGATAAGCAAAGAACCAAACATACCTGCTATATGCTTCTTTAAAATTGATGGAAGGTCCATAGCACAATTCAACACCGATCCCCCACTCGTTTGCATCAGATACATCAGAACGAACGTGCCACGCTTTTTCACTTAATGGTATTATCACAAGAATATGTTTGTCATCAATAAATACATGCGCAGATGCCCTAAGATCTTTGCTGTTAAAATAATGATAATTTTGCAATGCTGTTGAGTTTGGGTTTCCGGTATCATGTGCTACAGCATACTTGGGGGTTCGGTTTCCACCTGGACGCTGTATAAGCTTTTTATTAATAAATTGATTGGTTATGTGATATTTTCCCTCCATAAATACACCTCCAGAATTTTACCTGTCCTCTAAAAGTGTTTATAAAAACAAAAAAAGAGCCATTAAAGGCTCATTTTTTACATTCCACCAGGTTGTGATTGTGTTGTTATCGCCCAAACCCAATAAGCGATTCCTATTAAGAATCCTAAACCTAATAGGACAAAAAACAAAGTTGAATTTTTCATTACATGTTTCCCCTTAAACCTTTTACTTTCTTTCTTATTAAATATAAATTATCATATACTAATAGAAGAAACAAAAAGCAAGGGTGTTAACAAGGAAAATAAAGAACATTCTCCGTTGAGAAATGAATTAGAACGCAAACTTGAAATGAGTTTACGCAGACTTTTTCGCACGCTGCGAAAAGGTCTTAACGAGGTGTACGCAGATTATATCCCAAGCAACGAATTTGCTGTTCTGCAGACGCTTTTTATACAGAGCCCTTTAATGGCTTCTGAAATTGCTAATGAATTAAAGGTATCATCAAGCCATATTACCGCAGTTACAGACCGGCTTGTTGGCAAGAAATATATTCAGCGGGTCAGATCTGATTCAGACCGCAGAATCGTTTACCTGGAGATTACAGAAGACGGAAAAGAAATTGCAAGCAGAATGGAAAAAATCAAAAACGAGTATCTTGAAAAAAAGTTTGCCAACTTGACAGATGATGACATGGAGCAAATGATAGCTTCTTCAACAAAACTGCTGGATTAATCGAAGCAGTTTTGCTTTTTGCAGATACTTCACTTTATGAATTATTTACTACATGAATAGGAGGAAGATGATGGAACATTTAGAAATGCGGCGGAAAGTGATAATTATGCTTTCCATTATGGCAGCAATGCTTTTTGCGGCCTTAAACCAAACGATTGTAGGGACTTCATTGCCAAAGATAATCGCAGATCTTGGCGGTATAGAATATTACAGCTGGGTTTTTACCATTTTTATGTTAGCTTCCAGCATCACAGCTATCTTAGTCGGAAAATTATCAGACATTTACGGTAGAAAACCATTTATTCTTCTAGGTATTGGTGTTTTTTCTCTAGGATCATTACTGTGTGGTGTTTCCGGAAGCATTCTTGAACTGATTTTGTATCGAGGCATACAAGGTTTTGGCGGAGGAATGATCATGTCAACAGCATTTACAGCCGTTGGTGATCTATTCCCTCCTCGTGAACGAGGAAAGTGGCAAGGAATCATGAGCAGTGTGTTCGGCTTGGCCAGTGTGTTCGGACCAACATTAGGTGGATACATCGTTGACCATTTTCACTGGCATTGGGTATTCTGGATTTTCCTTCCGTTTGGTTTAGTTGCATTTGCAGCTATCTACTTTTTATTTCCGTCTGTCCAAAGAAAAGAGAAGGAATCTATTGATTACACCGGATCTCTCTTACTAACACTAACAATGGTACCACTCTTGCTTTCGTTCACATGGGCAGGCAATCAATTTGACTGGGTATCTCCTGAGATCATTGGGCTATTCGCTGTAACAATTGTAGCTTTCATTTTCTTTATCCGTACAGAAAATCATGTCTCCAGTCCGGTATTGCCTCTCGATATGTTTAAAAACAAAGTGTTTACTGTTTCTAATATCATCGGTTTCTTTTTAGGAGCTGGTATGTTTGGGTCTATCATGTATATGCCATTTTTTATTCAAGGTGTAATGGGCACTTCCGCAACTAAATCAGGATTTGTAATGATGCCTTTAACACTTGCCATGGTTGCTGGGAGTACAATAAGCGGTCAGATTGTAACAAAGACTGGGAGCTACAAAAAGCTGGCAATGCTTGGCCTTCTTATCATGGTAAGCGGTATGACGAGCATGCACTTCATGGATACAGAAACAACGAATACAACTGCGATCGTTAATATGATGTTAGTTGGTTCAGGACTTGGAATCGCTTTTCCCATCTTTACACTTACCGTCCAAAATGCGGTTGAACATAAGTACTTAGGTGTAGCTACTTCATCTGTTCAATTGTTCAGACAATTGGGGGGAACAATCGGTGTTTCCATTATGGGAAGTGTTATGAATAACTCCCTGGCAGACCATTTTAATGAGAATTCTCAAAAGTTGATAGCTTCGACTCCAAATGTTACACCTCAGATGGGTGAACAGATTAAAGAACTGGCAAATCCACAGGTTTTATTGAATCAGGGGGCTGTTCTAGAGAAATTTCGTGCATTGCCACCTGAATCACTCGGCTTTATTAAACAAGTTCTAGGAATTTTGCGTGAATCACTAAGCTATGCCTTAAACGGTGTTTTCTTAACAGGAGCAATCGTGATTGGTTCTGCCTTTTTACTAACCCTATTCTTCTTAAAAGAAATACCGCTTAGAACCTCTAACGAAGATAAGTCAGAAACAAAAGAACAAACTGCTGAGCGAAAGCTCGGGTAATGATAAAGAAAGAAGACGGCAAGGGAGAACCCCAGCCGTCTTTTTATTTTACAAGTGTTGCCGATTGTTCTGGAGATGATTTATGAAGCGCGTAATTCATGCTCCAAAGACCTATATCTTTAAATCCAAGCCGTTTATAAATAGATCCTGCTTTTGGATTATCATAGAAAAGGCAAAGTGCTTTTCCCTCAGCCAGTATATCGTGGCATAGTGCTTCCATACAGAGAGAGGCAAGTCCCTGATTTCTTTTTTCAGGATGTGAACAAACGCCAACGATCATAGCTGACAACGAATTCTCAGCAGTTGAAGAGGCACAGGATATTACCATGTCTTTGTCTTTTATAAAATAGGTGCGGCCAGTCTTGGTTGTCAGGGCCTGCTCCAGGCTTTTCCGTGCTGTTGGACCGATACAGAATTCTTTTATTAAATACTTTAGTTCCATAATACTTTCCACATCTGAAAGCTCAGCTTGCTTGATGATCTCTCGATTGAAATTCTTGTTAAGGGAATAAGCATCTTTTAGTTCAGCAAAATACGTTTCTTTCGTTCTCTCAAAAGTTATGTACGGACGGAACTGTTCTGTGATTTCTTTTTTGCCGGAGAGCATTTCATAGTGAACATCTAAATTAATGATTTCCGAAAAAGCCTTCGCGTTAATCGTTGACTTGGCATAAGGCAGATAGTTGCCCATGTAGCGGAGAAGAATACCTGAGATGGTTCCTGTTTCATCAACCTCGGCCCAGATTTCCTGAAAATCTGTATCGTAGCCAAAGTTTTCAATATCAGCAATTATAAATAGATTTAGAGCGGGTTCATCACTTAAATAGTCCATCACTTTGTCATGCCATGATTGATCGATTTTTATAATCATCTGCTCTTCTCCCTCCTATGTTGTATCTATTTTAGCTGGTCGCTGGAAAATTGCAACAATTTTTTCTGCATCCATCATAGAACATCCGACAATAAAAAACCGAAATTAGTCCAGCAGTAGGGTGCTGGTGACCAATCTCGGCAATGTTTTTTATAATAAATGTGATAAGAACATAGTTGCTGTTCCAAAGTAAACAAACAGCGAGAAAATATCATTTAATGTTGTAATCAATGGTCCTGAAGCGACAGCAGGATCAACTTTAAAGCGGTACAGAAGTAAAGGGATTAACGTTCCGGCCAGTGTTCCTATTATCAACGTGAAGAACAAGGAGCTACCTACAACAAGACCTAAAATGATATTGCCCTTCCAAAGATAAGCTACAATCGATATTAGAATTCCACATGTAATCCCTATAATAAAACCAACACCAAATTCGCGAAGAATTAATCTAACAATTGTGGGACGGTCAATATCATGGGAAACGAGCCCGCGAACTACAACAGCCAGTGATTGTGTACCAGTATTTCCTGTCATTCCGGCAATCATCGGCATAAAATATGTGAGTGCGACTGCTTTTTCGATCGTCCCTTCAAATGTACTTATGATGCTTCCGGATAAAATACCGATAAACAAAAGCAGGATCAACCAAGGAAGTCTACGGTAAGACGCTACAAGGGCACTCGTTTGAAAATCAATGGATTTACCGGTAGCTGATAATTTTTCAATATCCTCATTTGCTTCTTCAATTAATACATCGAGGACATCATCGACCGTTACTATTCCTATTAACCGCTCTTGTTCATCAATTACAGGAACAGCGATAAAATCATAGCGTTCCATGGTTCGTGCTACTTCTTCCTGATCCGTTTCTGCAGGAACCGAGATAACCCTGCTGTACATGATCTCTTCTATTTTTTCGTGCATCTCTGCAAGAAGCAGGTCTCTGTAAGACACTACCCCCACAAGTTTTTTCTCTTCATCAATTACATAAAGATAATAAATGTTCTCGGCAAACCCGGCAAAGGTTTTTAGCTTTTCTACCGCATCTCTTACCGTGTATACTTTTGGAATCCAAACAAAACGGTTCGTCATAATTCCACCGGCGGTATCCCGATCATATTGCATCAAACTTTGAACTGATTTAGATTCATCAGCTTTCATTGAAGATAAGAAATCCTGAATCTCGTTAACATCTAAGTTGCCGAGAAGATCGGCAAGGTCATCGTTTTCCATCAGATTCATGATATGAGATGATCGTTCGATGCCTAGTTTATGCAGAATCTCCATTTGAAGATCACTTTCAAGTTCTTGAATCAAGGAAGCAATCTGTCTCGTTGTTAAAAAGGTAACGAACTTATGCCTGTGTTTTTCAGGTAAATTCTTATACACGTTGGCAATATCATAAGGATGAAGCTCATCGATCAAGAGCTGAAATTCTTTCTTTCGGAGCTCTTTTAAGTTTTTTATTACGTACAATAAGATCTGGTTTTCTGACATCTCTTTAAACAAGGAACGTCACCTCCTCATAAAAATACTTCCCCATTATATGATATTTTTCCGCATGTGACTATGATTAGCAGAATAACACCTTCGATTTTCCTCCTTAAATAGGATACGATTTTTCACAAAGAAAAAACCACCAGTAATCAGTGGTTTTCTCATTAAAAGATGTTTTATTCTATTCCCTATTTTAGCCAAAGATAATCCAGTGAATAGTCACCTGCACCAGTTAGAGCAACTCCGATTACAACTGCGATTAAAATAAGGTTAAATTCATAGCCATTTGATGTCACCCAAAATCCGTTTTGCAAATGAACCTTTACTATCGCTACAAGCATTGTACCAGCGATCAGAACGGCCCCAATTTCAGTGAACAATCCTGCAGCAAACAACAATCCGCCGCCAAACTCTGCTAGTCCTGCTAACAATGCCATCGTGTACCCTGGCTTAATACCGATAGACTCCATCCACCCCCCTGTTCCTTTTAAGCCGTAACCGCCAAACCACCCGAATAATTTTTGAGCTCCATGAGCCGCTAGAGCCAGACCTACTACTAACCGAATAATTAGTAATCCTAATGATAACATCGAATAATTCCCTCTTTCTTTTTTAATTTTTTTACTTACTTTATGTTAGTATATTACGATGAGTAACTTGTCTTTGTCAAGTAACTTTAAAAAAATAATTACAAAGGCAAAAAAATAACCGCTCTTCTATAAAGAATATGCGGCAAAGTTTCTTTTAAGCTTGCTCCGTTAAAATAATAGGTCCTTCCTTCGTAATGGCCACCGTATGTTCATATTGAGCAGATAAACCTCCATCAAAGGTAACGGCCGTCCACCCATCTGGTTTCATTGTCACAAATGGCATTCCCTGGTTCAGGATAGGCTCAATGGTTATGACCATTCCTTCTTTTAATTTAATTCCTGTATTCCGTTCTCCGATATGATGGACTTGTGGATCTTCGTGAATAGTGCGCCCGATTCCGTGTCCAATAAATTCTCTTACTATGGAATATCCTTTTTTCTCAGCGTAAGTCTGAATCGCATACCCGATATCACCTAAACGATTACCGACTTTCGCTTGTTCAATCCCTTTATATAAGGATTTCTTAGCCGTTCTCAATAATCGTTCGGCACTTGAACTGATTGTACCCACTCCATACGACCATGCTGAATCAGCAAGCCAGCCATTAAGGTCGACCACAAAATCGATCGTTGCAATATCTCCATTTCTTAATGCTTGTTTATTCGGAAAGCCATGGCATACCTCGTGATTAACTGATGCACATATGGCAAATGGATAACCCATATATCCTTTTTGAGCCGGTTTTGCACCATGTTCCAGCAAGAAGTTTTCCACAAACTGATCAAGTTCTAAAGTTGTAACACCCGGTTTAACAAGTTTGCTCAATGATCGATGACATGAAGCAAGAAGTCTGCCTGCCTCATTCATCTTCTCTATCTGCTTTTCTGATTTTATCTTAACCAACCAACTCTCTCCTTCCCCATGCTTAACTATATTCAAGGAAAAAGATGTTCGTGAAAAGCTAGTAGAGACATAATAAAAAGCATCAGGCAGAATAGTTAAGCCCGATGCTCTGTTTGTTTAAGTCTGGATTCAACCACTTTCCCGCCTAGCCATAAGACGAATATACCAAAGGCGATCAGTCCTAATTTAAGCGGACTTTTTAACACATCAACAAAATCATAACCGATGAAAGATACGATCGCGATCATGACTAGTTTGCCTAGAGATAATGCTAAGAGAAATGTTTTTGTGTTAATTCGTGAAAGTCCACCTACAACATTTACTAACGCAGATGGTGTAAATGGAAAACAATAGATAAGGAACAGCATCCCGAAACCATGCCTTTCCACCCAGCTGAGCATTCGTGTTGTGCTTGTATGTCTGTTTAAAAAATTCAAAAATCTCTTCTGGCCGTATTTACGAACAAGCAAGAAGACAATAATGGAGCCTGCACATACCCCAATCCATGAATAGAGGAAACCTAGCCAAAATCCATACGCGGCTGCGTTACCTGCAACAAAAATAAATAAAGGCAGTATCGGCAGAAAGGATTCTAGCATGGGCAATAATACCCCTGGCAAGAAACCAAGATCTTTGTATTGATCAAGTAATTGTAGGATATTTTTTTCTGTGAAATAGCGTTCCCAGTTTCTCCAGTCCATCAATCGTTCACCCTTTTCTTCCTCATACCCTCATCGTTGCCACAGATAACATGTTTAAAACCGACTTTAGGAAAAACAAGGAGTTTGTCATTTAATTTTAACATAAAGAGTTAAAAGTTCACTATTTGCTGATTGATTTCGAAGCAGTGTGTTTGACCTTATTTCCCAGTATAACAATACAGCAAAAGGCAGCTGTAAATGATGCAGCTGCGTAGAAGGCAACTGTACCCCCTGCGCCTTTCGTCTCAGTGCCATCAGGGAACAGGATCCAATAAAAAAAGAGTGTGCCATGAAGCAATATACCTAGTACAGCAAGCCCTTTATTGATCCACTGGATGCTGAATCGGTTTAGCGCACTCATTATAGCAACAATTCCCCAAAATAGAAGAAAGAATCCCCAAACATCCAATCCTTCTGATTTAGACCCTAAAAGACTTGTTATATATATAATACCGGCAAATACAGAGATAAGCCCTGAAAAAAGTAATAGCCGCCACGTTTTAGACAATGTATCCCCTCTTTTCAGATAAATAAAAACCGCCATAACGTGAAGTTTGACGGTTTGTGCAATTTAACAAGATATTATAAGCTGGCTTACTTCATTAAAGCGTTGTATACTTGTTTATCCAGCTCTTTAGCTTTCTTCTCGTTATACGTTTTTTCGTACACTGGTTCCTGAACGATCTTTGCACCCCAGAACATACTCTCAAATACATGCTCGATTTCGACTTCAATCTTTGCAAGCTTTAGAGGAACACCTTCCATGGAGTTTTCAAGAATGTTTGCCTTACCGTTGATAGAAAATACCGTTTCAAGACCTACAACCGTAAGAACCACACTAGGGTTATCCTGGATATTCGTTACGATACGGGAATTGTTCGTAACAGTAAATCTGATTTTATCTGGTGACAAACTCTTTACCCAAGAGATTGCGTTAATAGATGGAGCTTTGGTTTCTGCGTCAACCGTACCTAATAATACAAGTTGCTCGCCTTGCAGGTATTCAAACAACTCAGAACTTAACGTTGTCGGTATTTCCTGTTTCGCCATATGATCGCCACCTTCAATATAATAATATGTATACTTTCTATTTTACCATATATTTCTTAACTGCAAAGTGAAAAAGGAAGCACTCAGCTTCCTTTATTCTTCAAAGGTTCCTTTAACGATAGCCTCTCCGTATTGGACCATCAATTGCCCTCGTGCAATAACGGAATTGATGCTATGATCCTCATTCAACAAGACAAGATCGGCATCGAGTCCAGTTTCGAGTCTTCCTTTTTCTTTAAGCTTTAAAATCCGAGCAGGATTTGAGGTGATTGTCTGCAAGGCGGTTTGAAATGGAACACCCTCCATTAAGACTGCATCTTTCACTTCACTATATAACGAACTCACTTTTCCGATACGAAGCCCTATGAATTCACCAAATTCGTTGAAAGCAGGCAAACTTCCTTGAGCATCTGATGTGAATGTGATTTGTTCAACAGGTACACCGGCTTCGAGCATCGTTTTAAGTCCTACGCTGCATTTCACTTCGCCTTCTTCTAAAAACTGCTTTGTTGTACTTGTTGTAAAATCCACGATCCCGCCCTTTTTCGCATACTCGACCGCCGCTTCAAACAAATAAGGATTTCTGTTGATGTGCGTCGGATAAAATTGGGTGATTGGAAGATCTGATGTAGCAATCACTTCTTCAATCAAAGACAACATACTTTTGCTGTCTCCGAGATGGATGTTCACCACTCCTGATTTTCCTGACAGCAATCCTCCAACTCTAGCTTGAGATGCCAGCCTAGAAAGTTCGTGGGCTTCTGGCTGACTGGAGCGGTGATCAGCTATAGCAATTTCACCCACTCCAATGACTTCTTCAATCATCATAATGTCGGTCTCAATACTTCCTGTTAGCGTTTTTACTGGTACTTGGTAAGAACCTGTGTGCACAAAGCAAGAGATCCCTTCTTCTTTTAGCGCTTTTGCTTTTGCGATCAAGTTTGTCATTGTACGGGCTGTTCCGTCTGTTCCGATCACACCGACGATCGTCGTTACACCAGCCTTTGTTACATCTGACAAATAGATCTCAGGAGTCCTCGTTTTAAATCCGCCTTCTCCCCCGCCGCCTGTAATATGTACATGGCTGTCTATAAAACCGGGTGTGACAACAAATCGAGATGCATCTATAACTTGAACATCCATCAACGAATCCGGCAAATCAATGGTATCGGAAATCGCAGCAATTTTTTCTCCTGCTAAAAGGATGTCTTTTTTTCCAATATGTTCGGGAGAATACACATCGCCATTTTTTATAAGAACAAACATTTTTATCAGTCCTTTACTAAAAATAGATCTATTTCCAATTATACATTCATTGTAGGAGCAATAAAGGCCAGTTCCCCAAAGAATGAACAAATGACTCAGCTACATTAGGTAACCGAGCCAGAGGAATGGCTGTGCTTCCATGTTTGAATAATAATTTCACTGGAAATTCCCAAACGGATATACATGTCAACCTTATTCTTGTAAGCTTGGACTGGCACCTAAATAGGCATCTTTAATACTTTGATTTTGAAGCAATGATTTTGCTTCTCCTTCGAGTACGATAGATCCTCGTTCCAAAACAAATCCCCTGTCTGAAATAGAAAGTGCTGCCTTTATATTTTGTTCCACCAACAATATTGAAGTACTGGTTATATTACGCAGTTGTACCAGTATGTTCATAATTTCCCGTACAATTAAAGGAGCCAGTCCTAATGAAGGTTCATCAAGCATCAGCAATTTTGGTTTTGCCATCAACCCTCTACCGATCGCAAGCATCTGCTGCTCTCCGCCACTTAATAAGCCGCCCAGTCTGCTCTTCATGGCTGCAAGTTTAGGAAAATATGCATAGACCATCTCTAAGTCTTGTAAACACTGTTTTTTTTCTTTGGAATAACGATGATAGCTACCCAGAATAAGATTGTCTTCGACCGTTAATCCGTCAAATATTTGTCTGCGCTCTGGAACAAGAGTAACTCCTTTACGGACGATATCCACTGGACTTTTCTTGGCTAATTCTTCATCTTCCATTTGAATAGATCCTGCAGCAGGGGAATAAATCCCTGCGATCCCCCCCAGCAACGTGCTTTTCCCGGCTCCGTTTGCCCCTACAATAGAAACAATTTCACCCTTGCCAACAGAGAAACTAATTTCCTTAATAATCTTTAGATGTCCGTGATTCACAGATAGATTATGAACGCTTATCATATTGTCACCTCACTTCCCAAATATGCAGCAATAACAGTATCGTTCTGCTGGATTTCATCAGGTGTACCTTCTGCAATTTTAACTCCATGGTCCAGTACCACAATATGATCAGCAACTCTCATAACAATGTCCATATCATGCTCTACGAGTAAAAAAGTTTGTCCTTCTTTTTTCATTTCAAGGAGTAAATCTGCAAGTTTTTCAGATTCATTATGGTTCAATCCTGCCATCGGTTCATCAAGTAAAATGAGTTTAGGGTGTGAGATTACTGCTCTGGCAATCTCAACAAGACGTTGCTTTCCGTATGATAATGTCCCCGCCGGGAGATAGGCTTCCTGATCGAGATTCAGCCTCATAAGCCATTGCATTGACTTATCGTAAATATACTGTTCCTCCCGCTTCGCAGAAGGCAATCTAAAACCAGCATTCCACACCCCTGTTTTCGTTAACAGGTGCATACCAGCCATAATATTTTCTATCACAGTCATATCAGCAAACAGCTGTAAATTTTGAAAGGTTCTTGTGATTCCTTCTTTCGCGATCTGATGCGGCTTTTTATTTGATATCTTTTTAGAATGTAACATAATTGTTCCATTGCTTGGAGGAAAAACGCCTGTTATCATGTTGAAAACGGTTGTTTTACCTGCACCATTTGGCCCGATTAAAGCAGAAATCGATCCTTCCTGTATGGTAAAGGTTACATCTTGGACCGCCTGTACACCGCCAAAATCTTTTGATAGATTTTTTATTTCAAGAAGGTTCATAGTGCAGCTCCCTTCTTATTTTGAACGTTTTTCTTTTGTGATAAGAATAACTTCTTTTCCATCCAAGAACCCATAAGTCCTTTAGGTTTAAATATCAACAGAACAACAAGAAGAACTCCAAAGAATACAATCTCGAATTCTCCGCCAGTTGAGAAGCCTAATAAAGGAACCCAGTCTTTTAAAAGTTCTACCAGCCAAACATAAATGATGGCCCCGGCAAGCCCTCCCCAAAGGGAAGAACTTCCGCCTATCACAACCATGATAAGAAAAACGATTGAAGTCATAACTTCAAAAAGCTGCGGATTAATAAAACTAATGTAATGCGCATAAAAGCTTCCTGCTACTGAAGCGAAAACGGCACTGATAATCAAGGCCTTTAGTTTGAAAGTCATTAAGTTGATTCCGATTGATTCTGCTGCGGACTCACTTCCATGAATTGATTTTAGGGCACGTCCAGTTCGTGAATGTATAAGATTGTTCACGAACCACAATCCAATCACAAGAATGGCCCATACTATAAAATAATAAGATAGATCATTAGTGAACGTGAAACCAGCAACTTCAAATGGAGGGATGCCAAAAAAGCCATTTAATCCGCCTGTTAATGAAGTCCATTCTTTTAAAAAGGTAAAAACAATAACGCCAAACCCGAGTGTCGCAAGGGCAAGATAGTGTTCTTTCAATTTAAAAGAAGGGATACCGATGAGCAGAGCGACTATACAAGCGATTAATATTCCAGTTATTACTCCCATAAGTGGCGGTAAATCATATTTTCCTGAAACGATAGCACTTGAATAGGCTCCTATCCCATAAAAAGCTGCGTGTCCAAGTGAAATCTGTCCGGTATGCCCCATTAATACAACAAGTCCTGTACATACAATCCCATACAAACCAATTAAGATAAACATACTGATAAAATAATTAGAAGGAACAAGAAAGGGAAAAATGATGACTGCAAAAAGCAGTAAAGCAATACCATATAAATTAAGCTTGTAACTTCTTGTGAATTTTTTAGTATCCATGCTCCCACCTATACTCTCTTGCCCGATTTTTTTGAGAAAAGTCCATTCGGCATAAAAAACAAGACCAGCAGCAATACCGCAAAGCTTACTGCATCTTTATACCCCGAAGAAAGATAACCTTCTGAGAATGCTTCAATTATACCGATCAAGAATGCACCTAAAACAGCAGCGGGCGCGTTTGTTAGACCACCTATAACAGCCGCTATAAACGCCTTCATCCCAAGCATTAATCCCATCTGGTACGAAGCACCGGAAATAGGTGCAATGATGATTCCCGCTAATGCGCCGAGTCCCGCACTTAATGAGATAGAAAGAAAGGACATCTTTTCTGGTTTTATTCCCATCAACTGGGCCGCAAAACGGTTCATCACACATGCAGTTACGGCCTTTCCTGTATAAGTCTTATTAAAGAAGTAATACATTCCGGCAAGCGCTGCTAATGAGATGCCCACTGCCCATAAGCTCTGAGGCAGAAGAACAGCCTCAAAAATTCTAATAGGAGTATTTCCTGAAAAAGGAGTAAGCGAATGAGGCTGGGTTCCCCATATGAAAATGGCTGCTCCACGGAATACAAAAGATACTCCGATCGTAATAATGATCAATGTTGCGACAGAAGATTTTCTTGCAGGATAAATTGCTGCTCTTTCAAACAGCCCGCCAACCATCATAACAATTAAAATAGCGACTATTACAGCTAAATATAGAGGGAGACCTGCACTTGACATAGAGATAGTAAGGAGAGCACCAAGCATGGCGAACTCTCCTTGAGCAAAATTAAGAACACCTGTGATGTTATAAGTAATAACAAACCCGATAGCGATCAAGGCATAAATGCTCCCTATGGTAAGACCCGAAAACAAAAGCTGCATTAACTGACTTAACGATTCCACCTGTTGTTCCTCCTATTCGTTGATCACCCATCCGCCATCTTTGATTTTTACCATGACTAAACTATCTTTTGATAATCCGTTATGATCCTTCTCATTAATGTTGAATACACCTGAGATCCCTACGAATCCTCCATTATCTTTTTCAAGTGCATCTCTTACTTTTTTAGGATCTGTTCCATCTGCCTTTTTGATCGCTTCTACTAAAAGATAAAAAGCATCCCAAGAATGGCCGCCAAACGTGCTTGGAGGCGCGTTAAATTCTGCTTCATAATCTTTCTGGTAGGTTAATAGCTTCTCTTTTTGTTTATCATCATCACCCAGCTGATCCGCTACAAGAAGTCTGCCAATCGGAAATATAATTCCTTCTGCTTCGGCGCCGGCTAATTCTATAAACTGTTTTGTTCCAATTCCATGGCTGTTAATAATAGGAACATCCATTCCAATCTGACGAATATTTTTTGTAATAACAGCTGACTCTTGGGCTGTACCCCAGACGACTACAGCCTGTGGTTTTTCCTTTTTCACCCGTGTAAGCATAGCCTTAGCATCAGTAACTGTCGCCTCAAATTCTTCTTCAACTACAGCTTCTATTCCAAAATCTTTTGCCATCGCTGCAAATTCCGTATGACCGCTCGTTCCATATGCATTGGCAACGTTTAGCCAGGCAATTTTCGTTAACCCTTCATCCTTTAGATACTGCAAAACCTTTGGAATTACAACATCATCTCCCTGTGCTGTCTTAAAGATCCATTTTCTAGATGATTTATCATCTGGGTTGTGGATTTGTTTGCTGGCTGCAAGTGAGATAAACGGGATTTCAGACTTTTCTGCCAGCGGAATCATAGCTAAGGTGTTCCCGCTGATCGTACCGCCTATCACCGCATGGACTTTTTCTTGTTCAATGAGCTTTTTCATCGATAACACTGCTTCATTCTGATCCGATTTGTCATCGTAGGAAATAAGTTTTATTTTTTTGCCGTCGATTCCGCCGTCCTCATTTACTTTATCAACCAGCATTTTCACTGTATCCATCTCACCTTTTCCAAGAGGTGCTGCAGGGCCTGAGGCAGAGAACACTCCTCCAATAATGATCTCATCCCCTTCACCTGACGAACTGTCACTGCAAGCAGAAATCGTGAACAAAAATAGAACCGTTACAAATAACCAAACCCATTTTTTCATTATCTGATACCCCTCTCGTTTATATAATGAATACAAAAAGCTGCCTCGAATATGTTATGCTAGTCTTCGAGGCAGCTTACATTAATAAGTTATATCAAGTAACAAAGTCAGGCTTGCGCTGAGCGAGTGTCGGGCTTTTTTGTTTGACTGGCTCTCCCGTTTCTAAATCCAGAAATGAAGTCGCCTCGTTAAACCAGCTGTCAGGTGCTTTGTGACCCCAGAACGTTTGCCTTCTTGGGTCATTGATATCCCATTTGATTGGTTTGAAGTCCGGGTCACTCGTTAGATAGTCACCATTATACAATTCAATTCTGTTTCCATCCGGATCACGGACGTATAAGAAAAATGCGTTCGATAATCCGTGTCGGCCTGGGCCGCGTTCGATATTATCCGCATAACCCATACTCGCCATCACATCACAGCAATGGATGAGGCTCATCGGATCCGATAGCCAAAAGCCGACGTGATGAAGACGAGGACCTTCTCCGTTCATAAACGCTACATCATGAACGGTTGGTTTTCTATGAAGCCATGCTGCCCACGTTCGATCATCTTCGGTTGCCGTATATTCAGAAACTCTAAATCCTAGTTCATCCGTATAAAACTGAACTGCCGCTTCAACATCAGGTACCATACAGTTAATATGGTCAATACGTTGGACACGCGCTCCGCGGTATAGATCATACTTTTGAATACAGCGCTCAACCCCTTCCATTTCCACGAAAAACTCAAGAGGTATTCCAGACGGATCTTGTACGCATAATGTTTTGCCTATTCCAACGGATGAGTCTGCATCTTTCCAAAGCACCTTTGCCCCTTTTCCTTTAAAAAAGGACTCAAGCTGGTTCAAATGGCTGTCTTCCCAAACCTTATAGCTTACAGCGTGTACACCAGGCTTATCAGCTTTCTTTAAAAGCAGACTGTGATGCGTATGTTCTTCTAATCCACGCAAAGCCATCCACTCCGAAGTGGAAGCAGTTTCAATAAAACCCAGAGCATTTACATAAAAATCACGGGAAGCATGGAGGTCTGTCACGTTCATGACCACTCGCGCGATTCGAATAATGTTAAAATTCATGACTGCTACCTCCTATACGCTCGTATAATTATGGCTCTTAGAATTTACACGCTGCAAGAAATCCTTCACCATTGCTTTATATGGCTCTTTGTTAAATTTATCATAATAAATGTTGGACATGCGTGCTGGATCTCCGAAGAAATAGTATTCATAAAGCGCTTGGCGTCCGCCGAACGTACTGATTGAAATATCCCACGCTAGGCGGAATAACTGAGTACGCTCATAGCCATCGATGTTCGCGCCTTGCGTATAACGATGGACAAGCTCTCCTATGTCCTCTGCATTAAAATCAGCTTCTGTCGGAATTCCCATCAACCCTGAAGCGCCTAGGATCTTAACGATCTCAACGATACGCTGATACATTTTTGGATACCAGTTGCGCGCAGCATTTAACGGAGCGAAATCTGGTGTCATGTTTCCGTATTTATCAATAGATGCATTGTGCTCTGCCCTGTATAAGTGAGAACGCATCGTCTCTAAGATCAGCATAACTTCAGACGCTTTTTCTTTAACATGCGGAAACACATCAATCCCAATAGATTCCATCATATTCAGGATCACACCTAAAACAAATTCCGTTTTCACTGTATTTTTGGCGATTACTTGATGTGCCATATGGACGATCGCATTTGTCTCTACATACGTACGGTTGCAGATATCTGAGCTGCCGCTCACAAATACACGTTCCCACGGCACAAGTACATTATCAAAAACAACAATCGCATCGCTTTCTTCAAAACGCGAGCTTAACGGGTGATCCCACTGACCTCTTCCCTGATCAAAGGACTCGCGGCATAAGAACTTCAATCCTTCCGTGTTGTTTGGAATCGCAAAAGCCATAGCGTATGGATCATCTTCAGAGGATGCTTTATTCAGCGTGGATGGGAACACGACGATCTCATCAGTCACCCCGCCAAGTGTGGCTAACAATCTTGCACCTTTTACAACAATGCCATCCTTATTCTTCTCAACAATCCGAGCGGATAAGTAAGGATCTTTTTGCTCAGATTGTTTTTTTGAACGGTTCGTCTGAGGGTGAATCAGCGTGTGTGTTAAGCTGATGTCATTTTCACGGCAATAGTCATAATACTTTTTTGCGTTCTCCGCAAACATCGGATCATTTTGAGCAAAAAAGGAGCCAGATGTACCAAACGCCATGATGCTCGTATTCAAATAATCCGGTGAACGGCCCATCATCCCGCCCGTGTAGCCCGCCCACTCCGAGATCATCTGACGGCGGCGGATCAGATCGTCTACCGTTTTAGGCGCAATAAAAGAAAGACCCACTTTGTCTCCTGTTTGTTCAGAAGTGTACAGCATCTTGTCTGCTTTTTCATGCTGGAGGTCATACAGGTTAGCAATAGATCTTACAATGTTTCGAAATGCAGGATGAGATGGTACATCTTCTACTTTTTCACCATGAATCCAAACGTTGTTCTTAGCCTTTGTAATTCCTTGGATATATTGTTCCCCCGTGCGTGCAGGCAAAGAAATCCCTCCTTAATGTTTTGCTTCTGTCTGAAGCGTCTGTTTTTTCTTTCCGAATTGCTGAATGTGATGATCGGCTAATGCGACATGCACGACTTTCATCTCTGTATAAAACTCAAAAGCGTAATGTCCGCCTTCACGGCCGATTCCAGAATTTTTAGAGCCGCCAAACGGAATACGAAGGTCACGAACATTTTGAGAATTCACCCATAACATACCGGCTTCAACCGCGTTTGCAACTCGAAGGCCTTTTTTCATATCATTTGTCCATACGTATCCTGCAAGTCCATATTTGATGTCGTTCGCATACTCGATCACTTCAGCTTCATCACTAAACGTCATAACGGATAATACGGGTCCAAAAATTTCTTCCTGTGCCACTGTCATATCGTTCTTTACGTTTAATAAAAGTGTTGGTGCTACAAAATTTCCTTTTTTATGAGATTCCAAAAGCGGTTGGCTGTAGATTTCAACACCCTCATTTTCAGCAATCTGCAGATACCGTTTCACATTTTCATAGTGATCTTTATGAATGAGTGGTCCTACTTCTGTATCAGGATCTGAAGGGTCACCAACGATGATGTTGTCTACCCTCTCTTTTAAACGTGCTACAAACTCTTCTTTAATCGATTCCTGAACAAACAAGCGAGAGTTCGCTGTACACCTTTCTCCATTAAAAGAGAAGATTCCCCACACACAAGCATCGAGTGCTCGTTCGAAATCACAGTCATCAAATACGATGATCGGGGATTTTCCGCCAAGTTCCATAGAGAAACGCTTAAGAGAGTCAGCACCGTTTCTCATAATCTCTGAACCTGTCTTCGTCTCACCCGTAAATGAGATGAGCTGTACATCTTTATGAGCAACAAGTGATGCTCCGGCTGTTTCGCCAAAGCCATGAACGACGTTAAACACACCGTCTGGCAACCCGGCCTCATCTACGAGTTCTGCTAGTTTATTAGCCGTGAGAGGTGACCACTCAGCAGGTTTTAGTATTACTGTGTTGCCTGTTGCAAGAGCAGGAGCGATCTTCCACGTTTCAAGCATAAACGGGGCATTCCATGGTGTGATCAGTCCTGCCACTCCTACAGGTTTTTGAATCGTATAGTTCATGAACTCATCATCTACATGATACGCTTCACCAGACATGCGGTTTTTTACCATTTCTGCATAAAATCTAAAATTATCAGCTGCACGTCCTACCATTTTTCTCGTCTGTGCGATTGGCAATCCTGTATCATAGGATTCCAGCAAGGCAATTTCTTCGATATCACGATCGATAAGTTCAGCAATTTTATAAATATACTGAAGTCGCTTTTCCTGCTTAATCTTGCCCCAAGGTCCTTGTTTGAAAGCGTGCCTTGCTGCCTTTGCAGCAGCGTTGATGTCTTCTTTGGTCCCTTCACTGATCGTGTTGATTTTTTCGTTCGTAAACGGATTTATGTTTACAAAGTAATCACCAGTATGTCCTGAAACGAATTGACCGTTTATATAATGCTGAATCATTTCTTTAATTTCCGGCTTCATGATCCTTCCCTCCTGTTGGCACTTTTTCCGTACGTCCATCAACGATCGTGTTTTCCAATGCACCCAAGTAATCGATCTCTAGTCTTACCACATCTCCTGGGTGAACATGTGAGATCCCCTTTGGTGTACCTGTCCAGATCACGTCATTTGGCTCAAGTGTCATGAAAGATGATACAAACTCAATGATTTCCGGAATCGAATACATTAAATCTTTTGTGTTCCCTCGCTGTCTTAATTCACCGTTCACATAGGTTCTGAGTTCAAGATTCGTCACATCCGGGATGTCGGCAGCATCCACATAATACGGGCCCATCGGACCAAACGTATCATGTCCTTTCGCACGTACAGGAGGACGATACCAGTTGTTTACAAAATCACGAACCGTAACATCGTTCGCAATCGTGTAACCGCTTACAAAATCCATCGCATTATCAGCTTTAATGTTTCTCCCTTCCTTACCGATGACAACCGCTAACTCGTTTTCATAGTGCATGTACGTAGCACCGTCTGGGTAAAACACTTGCCCTTTATGGCCGACTAAAGAGGAGTTTGGTTTAATAAAAAGAACTGGTTCTGCAGGTTTCTCTAGCCCTAACTCATCTGCATGATCTGCATAGTTCAGAGCGAGGCCAATCATCTTATTCGGCTTAAATGGCGGCAGCCATGTTTCAATATCTTTTACGTGAGCTGCCTTACCAGATGAGAAAGTAATCACATCATCTACTATTGTTCCTTTTTGCTCTCTTCCTTCAAATATGACACGTGCGTGCTTCATTTAACTTCACTCCCTATTTTTTCTACTAATCCATAGTCTGCTAGTACAGACCTGATCTCTTTTTGTAATGATTCAGCAGGTAGATCCATCGGCAATCTGAGCTTAGGATTGATCTTGCCCATCATACCAAGTGCAGCCTTTAGCGGTGCCGGGTTTGTATCTTTAAAAAGAACATCGTTTAATGGCATCAGTTCGTAGTGCAGCTTTAAAGCTTCCTCAACGTTTCCGGAATCCCATGCGTTGTATACTTCTGCCACTTTAGATGGCAGCACGTTCGCTGTTGCAGATATATACCCAGCTCCGCCGATCGCCAGCATCGGATAACACAGAAGTTCGATTCCCGAATACAGCAAAAAGTCACGTCCGCAGTTTAGAAGCACACGATTAATGTGCTCAAAATCTTTATTAGATTCTTTTACACCTATTATGTTCGGACAGTCTTCATTAAGACGTGCGAGTGTTTTCACTTCCAGATTCACAGCTGTCCTCCCTGGAATATTATAAATAATAAGCGGAATATCAACAGAATCTGCAATAAGTTTGAAATGTTTGTACAGTGCATGCTGAGAAGGCTTGTTATAGTAAGGGACGATGACCATCGCGGCATCCGCCCCCATTTCTTGGGCGAGCTTTGTTAGATGAAGGGATTCCTGGTGATTTGTGGAGCCTGTTCCCGGGACGATCGGCACCCTCTTATCAACTGCTTTAATAGCAGTTTCCATAACACGTTCACGTTCTTTTAACGTTAATGATGAAGGTTCACCTGTTGTTCCTGTAACTGAGATCCCATGACTCCCAGACTGGATATGCCAGTCTATTAAACTTTTTAGCGTATCGAGATCCAATGACTCATCATCGTGAAAAGGTGTGATGATGGGTGCGATTGAGCCTCTAAGAGATTTTTTTGCTTCTTCTACGTTCATACTTTCATCTCCTCAAATTTGGTTTTTTGATTTGTCCTCAAGAAAAGCTTTCAGCGTGTTCATCTTATGATCTCTTGTAAATGTTTCAATTTTATTTGGATCTTCTCTTTTTTCGAGCATTTCTATTAATTGATAGTGTTCAATAATGGAACGTTTCATTCGGGAGGGCTTCATTGTCGTTCCTTGCTTACGAACCGTTGCTAACCTTTCCCATGTTGAATGAATTTGTTCCTTTAAAAATTGATTCGTGCAGTATTTGTATGTGAGTTTATGAAATTCTTTGTTGTAGTTGGAGAAAAGAGAAAAGTCCAGAGAATCAAGTGCATCTTCCATAAGTACTGTGTACGCTCTTAAATCTTCAAGTTTTTCATGAGGAAAGTGTGTAGATGATTCTGCAGTTGCAAAACCTTCCAAAACGGCTAATACGGATAGTGTTTCTAAATATGCTTCTTCATCGAATGGGGTAACAATCGCTCCTGAGTAGGGTTTAAATGAAATGAGAGAATCCGCTTCAAGTAATCTGATCGCTTCACGAACGGGTATAGCACTCGTTTGAAGTTCTCTTGCCAGCTGATCAATTACCAGTTTAGATCCTGGCGGATACCTTCCATCTAAAATACGAGAACGGATGACTTGATAAGCATATTGCTGCTTGTTAGGTTTATGTTGAGTCTTCATATTTCTATGTTAATCTCAAATCATATATGATTTCAACCTTATTTTCAGAAAAATCATATATTATTGTTAATTTAGTAAAAAGGTAACAGTAAAGATTAAGTACGAAAATTCCTATAGTTAAATAGTCATGTTAAAACGTGAAGAAGTTTACATATGTAGTAAGAATAAGCTATTCTATTCATATAGATTGTGTATAAAGGGGTAAATAGCCCATGAATGTAAAAAATGCAATGGAAATTCTTGTAGATGAAGCTTTGAAGAACTATTGGGGACAACTTCAACTTCCTTGCAAATGCGAGATTTGTAAAGCAGATGTATTTGCGATTACACTCAATAATTTGCCTCCCCGTTATGTATCGAATGAAGATGGCTATGCATACGTTAAAGCACAAAACTTTGATGACCAATCTAGAGTAAATATCTTAAACCAGATCGTTAAGGCAACAGGCATCGTAGCAACGCGTCCTTCACATGAATTAAAACCATCTCCCACTCTTGAGTAGAGGATGGTTTTTTTTGCAAAAAAACTCTTGTCTCTTTATTTCAATTTTTCAGAAAAGTTTCTTGCGAGAGTTTTTTTCTTATGATATATTTGTGACAACCATTCAGTACTGGATTACATCTTTTATCAAGTGTTTGAAAGTGGTTTGGTAATTACAGAGCACAAAAGTGCAAACGTTTTAGGAGGCATTCACATGCAAACAGGAAAAGTAAAATGGTTTAACGCAGAAAAAGGTTTTGGCTTCATCGAAGTTGAAGGTGGAGACGACGTATTCGTTCACTTTTCTGCTATTCAATCTGATGGATTCAAAACTCTTGAAGAAGGTCAAGATGTAGAATTCGAAATCGTTGACGGAGCTCGCGGACCACAAGCAGCTAACGTAACTAAAAAATAAGCACAGCCCATATATAAAACCCGGCAGTCTATGCCGGGTTTTTTCTGTGTAACTATTTCATATAAATGAAGAGGCCTCTCTCTAGAAGTGAGCCTTAATCTTTCAGTCTGACTTTCATCTTATAGTTTTGTATTTTCCCAAGTATGTCTATCTTATCCTCGTTTGAAAATATTCCAAGTTTGTGTAGGATCAATGTGTACTGCTGCAATTTAAATAATGAACTTTCTTTGCACCACATGGCGATCACCTATCTTTCCTTAAGGAAACTTTTTTATCCTTTGCAAATATTATATGCCACATGCTACATTTATGTCTCATATTCTTTTTTATTACTATAATTTTAAAGCGTACCCTACGAGGTACGCCTTATTTGTATTTATTTTGTTTGAAGGGTGGAAAGCATGGCCCAGATGGCTTGCTCCCATTTTACTGAGTTCTGGTGTTGAGGCAAGCTCACAGTGTATTTTACTTTATCACCGTTTTCCAAGTTCTGAAAAACAATATATTTTTTAAATGAATCTTTTGATGCTGTAATGAAAAGTTCCGTGGACCCAAAGGCAGGTCCCGCTGTTTCCCTGCCATTTACTTCTTTTATATCCCCTACTGCCTTCAGCTCATCGTTTGCCCACTTCTTTAAATCATCAACTGATGCATCCTCTGATAGCGGCTCGATTCTAACAAAAGTTTCAGCAAAATCGGCAACAAATAGCAAGTCTTTTTGTGGTTCTTCTGCTGTAAACTCAAAGTCTGGCAATTTATAAAAATGGTAATTAAGCTCACTCTCTATAAGGGATGCAGCCTCTTCAACTGAAGTACCGTTAACCGTGTATTTTAGCATTTTAGTAGGTGCTAACTCAGGCTGGCCAGTTTCAGCAGGTGTTATCCTCTCAAGAATCCATTGGTCATTCTCATTCTTTTTATAAACGATTGTTACTTTTGATCCATCTTTTAATGTTGCAATCGTGTCACGCACTTCTTCTGTTAAACGCAAAACAAGAATTTCACCAGCAGCTTTGACTTCAATCGAATTATTGTCGATCTGACCAATATAGGTGGCTTCTTCTTCAATTGAAGTAATCGTTTCTGCAGCCGGCTCTTCTTTTTTCTCTTCTTTGGTTTGCGTTTGTGCCGGTTCAGCAGTTTTAGCAGCTTGATCTTTCTTTTCAATGTTTTCGGATTTACTCGAGCAAGCAGAAAGCATAAGAACCAATGCTACCATCCAAACCTTTATCCATGTATTATTAGTCATAATTATCACCTCATAAATTTAGACGACTCTTCAAAAAAATTGTTACATATTGGAATTACCATCTTTAATTTCATAAAAAAGATGTCGATATAAGAACAGCACTTATACATTCTAAAACGGAGATGAATAAATTTGAATCCATCATTTGCCTCAGATTTACAAACAAACAAACTTGTAACAAAAATGCTTTGGGGAATGTTCTTTCTGGGCCTTGCAAGTACATATGCCAGTACAAAAACGGCAGGTAGCGTATTGTTTTATGGTGGAGCAGGATTAGTTATCCTTCTTTCTCTTACGATTTGGACGTATCAAAAATGGGCAACACGCTTTGTTCAGTATTATGTAGTCATTGGTATAACCCTTTTAACCGTTATTATGGCAGACTCAAACCCAAAGATCTCTACTTATTTGATGACTTATGTATGTTTGGCTGTAATTACGTTGTATCATAATTACATTTCTATTTTACTATCGGGTGTAGGCGGATTATTGTTAACCAATTTTTTCTTTTTCCAATATAAAGACACGATGTTTGCGGGTCAAGATCCGAAAATCATTATTTCTCTTAATGTTTTTTTTGTAGTTATCACAGCAGCCCTAGTGGCTCAGGTAAGAATCGGCCAGCGTATGCAAGAAAATATGATAAACGCTGAAAAACAAGCCGAAAGTGATAAAGTTAAGCTGCAGCAATTGTTAGCCAAAATAAAAGATGCATCAGATAACCTTCATCTTTTCAGTCAGTCTGTAAAAGGAAACGTTACTAGAACAGGTGAGATCTCTAGCCACATTACATACGCCTTTACTGAAGTCGCAAAGGGAGTAGAATCACAAGCTGTGAGTGTTGGTGGTATGAGCCAATCTGTAACAAGTACTAATGAGGCAGCAAAAGGACTTTTTCAGCACTCTAGCGATATGAAAAAACTATCTGAACAAACTGCCTTAATTACAAAAGTTGGTGAAAATCAAGTTTCCGAACTTTCCATAAAGATGGAAGAAGTCAGCGAACTTATGCGACAAACGAATTCATTAATGCACGAATTAAATGCTCAAAGTGAATCGATTGAAGGAATTTTAACAACGATTGAAGAAATCTCTTCTCAAACGAATCTGCTGGCTTTAAACGCAGCGATTGAAGCTGCACGTGCTGGAGATCAAGGAAGAGGCTTTGCGGTAGTAGCTGATGAAGTTAGACGGTTAGCAGAAGACTCAAAGAACTCAACGAAACAGATCGCCGGCATTCTTGAAGAGATTCGCAGCAAAGCAAAACAAGCTGCCCAATTTGTAGATGGATCACAAGGGGTAGTCACATCGAGTCTAGAAGCAACACAGAAAACAACACATAACTTTAATCAAATCCTAAAAAATGCAGATCAAGTTGCTGCACAGTCTTCTCAAGTACAAGAGTTGATCAACCAGTTATATGAGTCTACTGGATATATTGTAGGAGAAATTCGATCTGTTTCCGGAATTGCTGAGACTTCAAGCGGCTCTGTTGAGGAAGTTCTTGCATCTGTTGAAGAACAACATAGATGTGTCGAAGAGGTTGTGGAAAGCTTTAACCAATTTGAAGCACTTACCACAGAACTAAATGAACTTGTAAAAGAATAAAGAAATAAAGTGCCTTTTCATGATAAAGTGGAAAGGTATTTTTGTCGGAGGAAATAAAAACAGCCGCCATAAGGCGGTTGTTTTTAATAGCAATAAAACGAATTGATTTGGCGAGTGTCCATGCCAAAGTAAACCCAGCGGCGTCCGTTCCAACGGAAACCGGCAACAGATCGGCGGCCGACAAATGTGAGCCATGCCCAAAAACCAGGACCCCATTTTGGCCAGATGTACACGAATTGATACAAACAAGGTCTGATTGCCCCTGGATCAACTGCGTAAATTCCAGGCTGGCCTCCACCCCCGCCGCCTCCTTGCAAACTATAACCTTGGGATTGTGATGGTGTAAATGAAGGTGGTGCTGATGTTGGTGCCATACCACCGCCTCCGCCACCCCCTCCAGGAGGTCCTCCGGGAGGTCCACCTGGAGGGCCAAATCCTTGACCGCCTCCTGGTCCAAAACCTTGACCTCCGCCTTGCCCAGGGAAGAAAGGGAAACTTCTATTACTCAAACTATTCAACTCCTGTAAAAATTGGTATTCGCTTCAGTTTATTCACTTCATACTAAAACGTATAGACAAGTATCCCGACTGCGATTAAAAGGATTGCTTTACACTAGATTCGGGTATATTACAGGAAACACCTATGTTTTCTTATAAGGAGGATGACAAGATGGGTAGACTCAGTAAAGGTATAAAAGGAATGGCTTTCGCCTTTTTATTAAAAGAAGGAAAAAAAAGACTTTTGCCAATTATTAAACGGAAATTGAAAAGCCGATAAGCGAATAGACCCCTATTACGGGGTCTATTTTTTGATATCAAATTAAAGCGAGGGCTAGCAGGTGTGAATATAATTGTTGCAACACCCGAGAGAATAAATGAAAAGGATTCCTGATCAATCGTTATTTTCCCTAAAAACCTTCATCTCATCACGTAAAAAGTGAACCTCAAACTCAATGACTGACTTTCCAATCTCCTTCTGAAACAAGCGGTAAAAGTTTTCTTTATTATTTAATAGCAATGTTTTTATTCTATCTTGTTTGCCGTCTCGAACCAGCTGATCGATTGCATAGTAACTTTGGCGATATGGCAAATGGGGAGAATTACGCCTGTTTTCATATGCCCACTCTTCAACTGTATCTAAGCGAGTGAATGGAATTAAATTAAGCGGGACAAAATCCGGAACAGTCCTTATACTCTGTTTACCCGCGTATTCTGCAAGCCCTTCTTCAAACCACCTTGGCAAGTGCCGATTGTCCAAGCCATTTTCTGATAGGTAGCTTACGATCCAGTGATGTGTATATTCATGAGCGACCAACTCCAATAAACGGTCCCTATCTTTTTCCATCTCTTTCGTTACAAGCAGATGGATCGTCTCTTCTGCCGGAACATATAATGCTTGTAAATTTTCGTAAGAATGATGCGGTAAGTGTTTTTGGAAGATTAATGGATTTCGGTATAAAATGACAGTAACAGTGACTGGATTATGAGCATCGATCCATCTGGAATTCGAACCTTGCATTTTGCGAATATGTCTTGATGCTGCCACTGCCAATTCCTCGTCCTGTTTTTCATAGAAAACAGAAGTAAGTGGGTCGAACCTATTTTCTAATGTTTTTAAAAAAGATATCTTCTCAAAGATCCTTTCTTTTTCAACTAGCACTGCTTCCATATAAAATTGATTCTTTATTCTTGCTGAAAGATTTTGAGATAAAGAAGTATCCAATACATAGTTGGTTACGGATAGAAATACCGTTGTTAAAGCGACAACAAGAAGTAGAAGAAGACTTGCTCCTATTCTTTGTTTACCTAGTAATGAAGAACTGCTCTTATACAAACCAATAAAGCCTATAGAAAATAGCAAGAAACAAATGATGAGTACAATTACACCAAGAATCAATCCTTGTATTCCACTGAGCAGCAAGTATAGACCGTATAAAATGAACGGCCAAAAGAAGCTCCATAAAAGTGTCTTCATGATGAATAACAGCTTCTTCAACACATACACTTCCTTTTCTCTGTCAATAATTTTCAGAAGTTGTACTATTATCGATATGCACTCCATAAAATTATCATGAATCTTAGTTTTTACAGGAGGCGCTATGACCGGATACATCGTTGAAGGCAAAAGTGATCAACTGAGAGTGCAAAGTGTTCATCCACATGCCCATTTTGTTATTTTGAACGGAATATCATTTCGTCATAAAGAAAGAAGAGCGATAGAAGAAGCTTTAACGCTGTGTGACGAAGTTTATGTTTTAACAGACCCTGATGAGCCAGGAGATAAAATCGCCCTTAAAATCATGGAAGCATATCCAGAAATCAAACGTATCCGAATCGATCCGAAAAAGGCAAGAAATGTTCGAGAACATCGTTATAAATACGGTGTAGAGTATTGCTCCAATCAATACTTAAAAGAGACACTTCCTGGAATTTAAGTTCTTTTTCAAGATTTCTCTAGAACCTCTCTTTTCCCTTTCCCTCTAATAAAACTTTACAAAGCAATAAAAAGACTGCAAAGAATTATCTCTGCAGTCTGCTTATCATTTACGTTCAAAAAACTCTAAGGATTCTTCATCAGGACCATAAAAGAAAAAGTACTTTCCGTTTGGAAGCTCTGTGATTTTTTTATCTTTTATCAAAACTCCCTCTCCTTTTAACAATTCAAACTTCTCCTCGATGTTCGTAACAGAAAATGCGATATGATGGACTTTCCCTTCGTTTGTTACCTCACCTGTGTAGCCTGAAATCAGTTCAACAAGTACTTTTTCGCCTAATCCTAAAAACGCCAGTTCTACCGGAACACTCGTATGTTCAAATCGATCTAAAAGTTTAAGACCGAGTACCTCCGTGTAAAATGCGATTGAATTCTCCATGTTCGATACTATAATTCCTGTGTGTTCAATCCCTGTTATCATTGTCGAAAAACTCCCCTCTTATGTTGATGCAGATTGTTGTTCAGCTAGTGTTTTCCGTATACCCTCACCATATTGAAAAAACGGTAAAGCCAGCAGTGAAATAAGTGTTAGACAGCCGAACACATAAAATCCATGTTCGAATCCAAATGTACTCAGCAGCATGCCGCCAATCCACGGACCTGCACTGAAACCAATTGAACGAAATGACATGGCTCCAAAATATGTACCTCTCATATGCTCTGGAGCTAAGTCATCCAGAAGCACATCGCTCATTACAAAAACAATAATTTCACCAACCGTTAAAAAGATCATACTAATAACCAAAAAGATCCAATTAGTCGATAACCCGAACCCTAACAGAGCAAGGCTGAATGCAATACTGCCAAAGCGAAGTGCGTTCATGGGCTGAAATCTATTTATATAGTTTGTGACGGGAAATTGCAGTACGAGTACAGTAATAGCATTTGTTACAACAAGATAGGCAAAGAGTTTAACACCATTTTCAAATTGTGGTGCGTTTCCTATATATTGCGCTAGTGTTGTATCCATTTGTGACTGTGCCATCATAACAATTGTGTTCCCGATCAGAAAAAAAGCAAGCACTTTATCATTCACTAGGACACGTAAAGCAGATTTCATAGAAAACTTTTTTTCTTCCCCTCTAGCTAATTCAGATGCATGTCCCTTTAATGTCACAACAATGAGGAGCGCGTATAAAAGATAGGCCAAAGCTGTAATATAAAAGGCCTTTGTTGAAGAACTTGTTCCGAGCTGTGTACCGACGACCGGTCCGATAGCAGCACCTACATTGATCGCAAAGTAGCGAGCATTAAAAACCCGAAGACGGTTTTCTTTTGTTGTTACATCAGCAAGCAATGCTCTTGAAATCGGTTCAAACCAAGACCGACAGAGTCCGTTTAACATGTTAAGCAAAAAGAAATGCCAGGTAGCATCCGCGATGGCAAATCCAATAAAAACAACACTCCATGTAAAAATAGCAGCGGTCATCACCGGTACTCTTCCTATACGATCTGACAGATATCCACCAAAGAATCCGCCAAATGTTCCGGTTAAAGCGCTAATGCCAATGATCAACCCTACCATAGAGGGATCAATACCTTTTTCGCTGTACAAATAGATTGCTAGAAACGGCATCGTCATAAAGAATGCCGCACGGGTAAAAAGTGTACCTGAAACGATAACAATAACAGCAGGATGCCACTTAGCAAAAAATCCACTCATCTCCATTCCTTCTCTCTTCTTTTTTCTGTTTTATAACTTTATCACTTTTTTAAAAAAGATAGAAAAGAAAATTTACATTTTTTGAAACTTATCTTTATTTCATTCGTCTTATATAGGTGTACCCCCCTTTCCCGAAAAAAGCCCTCCCCTATAAAGGGCTTTTTTCTTTGTTTATAGGAATCTTTAGTCCGTCAACGCGACTTTGTCACAAAGTAATAACGTTTATCAAAAAAATCACATATTCGTCCATTTTTCTATTGGCATTGCTATATTATAGACATCCCTATCAACAACCCCCTTTTTTCATTGTTAAAAACGAAAAAGAGCGCTTAGAAGGAAATCCTTCAAAGCGCTCTTTTTTCTGTTAATTTATTCGCATTCATCTCCTTCACAAAACTCATATTTCGTATCACGGATTGCACCTCTTAATGCTCGTTCAATATTGGCTTGTGGATGAAGTCCCTTTAATACCCGATCGC
The DNA here is from genome assembly GCF_014635025.1 of Fictibacillus barbaricus. Taxonomy (GTDB): domain Bacteria; phylum Bacillota; class Bacilli; order Bacillales; family Fictibacillaceae; genus Fictibacillus; species Fictibacillus barbaricus. The sequence continues at coordinate 796,561 of NZ_BMCE01000002.1, forward strand.
CGATAAAGATGGTAGGAACGGCAGTAATATCTAATTCTTCATTTGCCTGACGTAAATATTCTGCTCTCTCTTTACTGAATTCACGAGACTCTAAGGCTTGTTGAAACGCCTCCCCATCCAGTCCAGCACCTTCTGCAATTTCACGAAGAACGGCAACCTGTCCAATATCTTTTCCTTCGTGATAAAAACTCTTAAAAACAAGATGTGCATATACTTGTTCTTTCTGATGTTTTTTTGCAAACAGAAGACCTTCATGAGCGTAATAGGTATGCGGCTGCGGAGAGACATCTGGCAGAATCATCTCTACACCCATTTTTTTTGAAAGAGGCTGAACCGATTCTTGCCATGCTCTTTGAAGGTAATCGTCTTCTGGTCTCAACGTTTTCTGTGGAAATGGACGCAGTTCATATGGCATCCATTCAATGTCAACGTCTTTATCTTTTGTAGCTTCTAAAAGAGGTGTTTCAGCTAAAAAACAATAGGGACATACAAAGTCCGAGTATACTTTAATTTTAATAGTCATTCTTTCCCCCCTAACTTAATTTTTATTCGTTAGGCAAACACCCTCTATTCACCTTTTGTATTACATGATATATTTAGAAAGGCTTTACAGACATACATACTATATATAGATTTTTTTATTTTTATTTCTTACATAAGTATCAAATTTAGTCCAGCTTACTGGCTAACAGCTGTAAATCGCATCGTTTTTTGTTTAACACCAAAAACCTTATGCATTCAGCATTTTATTTTAGGAGGATATACCGTGATTTTAATGGCAGGTATGATCGGTACGGGTAAGTCTACATATGCCGAGTTCTTAAGTAATCAGCTTGGCAGCGAAATTTTTTACGAAAGCGTTGTCGATAACCCTATTCTACCCGATTATTACAAAAACCCGAAGCGATGGGCATTTCCGCTTCAGATTTATTTTTTAAATACGCGTTTTAAAACGATTCGCCAAGCTAGAACGAGTCCGGATAATGTACTAGATCGAAGCCTTTATGAGGATCTGATCTTTGCAGAACTCAACTATGATTCCGGCAACATGACACAGCTTGAATTTGACACTTACAAAGATTTACTTGAAACCATGATGAACGAAATAGACAAAACGCCAAAAGTACGCCCAGATCTTCTGATTTATTTGGATAGTGACTTAGAAACCGTTTTGAATCGTATTCAACAAAGAGGCCGTTCATATGAGCAGGTTGAGGAAAATCCAGAACTTTTGGCATACTATAAAACCCTTCATGCAAAATACAAGGAATGGATCAAAGCCTACGATAAGACACCCGTTTTGGTGATCGAAAGTGATCAATATAATATATTTGATAAAAACGATCAAGAAAAGATTTTAGCACTCGTTACAAATGAGCTTCAGAGACTTGATGCATTAGCCCAACCTTCTGCAGTTATGCATGAAAGCCGCTAAATTCACAAACACTATGAGGACAAACAAGGTTAAGGAGTGAACACATTGTTTACAATGTTATTTATTTTATTGTCTGTCCTTGTAGCAGCTGCAGGACTTTGGTATACGATGAAACTCACAAAGAAACAAAAAGTGTATACTGAAGATGAGGTAAATCCAGCAGTTTCTAGACATACTGCACTGCTCAATCCCGTTTTTATTGCGTTAGCAGGTTTTACGGTTGCAATTGCTTTAATCATCTACATTGCATATTTTGTTTATTAAGAAAGAAAAGGCCTGAGACTATTTGTCTTTTGGCCTTTTTTCTAGGTCTTGCGGTTTTTCAGGATTCCAAAAACTCATCGTTTCAATAAATCGTCTTGTTTCTTCTTGACCGAGATCATGTATGATTTGATAGGCTTCTCTTAATTTTTGATCGTACCTGTCATTATCAGAATCATTTGAATATGGTACATATGGCACGTGTGATCTCACAAATGTATCATTTGCTGTACTTTCCAGCTCGCTAAATTTTTTTTCAAGTTCTCTTACATCTTCATCAGATGCTGATATTTCAAATTGAAAAGAAGATGCGGTTTTAATTGGCAGGATTTCTCCACTTTCAACGTTTACATAGTAAGGTCTTTTTTCCAAGAGTGACGTCCTCCTTTTTCATTATTTTCCGCCACACACGAAATTTTATGTAACCTTTACCACCATCTTTTTTTCTTAAAATAGCCCATGATCATGATAGCTAGAGCTAAACAAAGGGTTAAAACAAAAAAGTAGCCATATTGCCATTTGAGCTCAGGCATATATTCAAAGTTCATCCCATATAAACCCGCGATGAATGTTAGAGGTACAAACACGGCGCTTATAAGTGTCAATGTTTTCATAATCCGGTTCATATGATCAGACTTTAACGACATCTGCAAATCTAAAACACCTTTTAAATTTTCTTTAAAGCTGTCAAATGCAGAAGTAACTCTTGAGAATGCAGAAAGTAGATCCTTGAAATAAAAACCAGATTCCTCATTGGCGTATTCAAAATCATCATGGCCCATCTTTTGTATAATACTTTCTTCTGCTTCAACATACTGTCTTAGTTTGTGAAGCCGGTTTTTCCACCGGTACACTTTGTGGCCGATCTCACGCTTTAACGGATCAACAAATACACTTTTCTCAAGCTCCAAAAATTCATCTGAAAGCTGATCCACTACTTCCAAGTAGGAATTCACAATGTCCTTCATAAAATAATAAAGCATATAACTGACATGCTGCATGTGCTCTGGATTCTCTTGAAAGTCTTTCACGAGCTGTTCTCTAAATGGCATTTCACGTTCGGCCATAACGACTAAGTACTTTTCGCCAATGAGAACATTTATCCTCAGTGGTTCTAAGGTTTTATTTTCTAAATAAAAGGTAGAAAGTACAGCATGTTCGGCATACACGTTTATACTTGGATGTTCAGAAAAGGTGGTGAATGATGATCTTGCCAGCTCATGAAGATCAATTTTATCTAACACACCATCTCTTTTCATTTCTTCAGGTGAATCATAAAACAGCCAAAGTGTTTCGTCATCAGATGGCACTTCAAAATGTTCAGTCCGTATCGTTTCGTTCGTTGATTTTTTGTATTTTAGCATAAAATCTGCTCCAGTACCGTTTTTAAGTAGCTTTCCCTATTGATTGGCGAATATTGAAAAACACATAATTTTGTCACATCATAAAAGTATAATTCAGACATGATTCACAAATATTATGGGTGTTATTAATTTAAGGAGGTTCTTCTTAAAATGGAAGCAAAGCGAGCACAAGAGATTTCTTCATCTTCAACTATGACTACTGTTACTTATAACGGAGAACAAATTTACATTGAGCACGTGGACCAGCAAACTGGAAAAGCTACAATTCATCCGCTTAATGACCCAGATAATAAACAAAGTGTATCTGTTTCTAGTCTTATTGAACAATAAATACTTCCCAACAAGAACCTCCGCATATTGCGGAGGTTTTTATCTTCAGGTTCAAAAAAAACCCTTTTTGCTATTGAGAGCTAAAGGGTCACATGACTGATGCTTTTTACTTTTTTTACAACCACTCGATCTCCATGAGCGGGAGGTTGCGATGTTACAAGAAACTCAGCTGGCATTTGAGATTCATTACGAACCTGGTGAGGTATCCCGGCAGGAATTGCGATTCCCTGATGAGGATGAATGGTTGTTTCTTCCCCATCCTTCTCAATGACAAGCTCACCATTCAACAAAAAGAAAAATTGGTGTGAGAACACATGATAATGTCTCACCTCAGCTGATTGAGGGGGCATCTTTTCATGTATGATACTTAAATTATCTTGCTTAAGAAGATGCCATCCATCACATGCATCTCCCCAATGGTAATGTTCTGCATTTAACGTACTTATTTTCGACATACACCCTCCGCTTATTTCTTCAAAATGTCCTCCAGGTTCACTTTCATCCGCTGAGCCGTCGGCGGACAGGTTAAGTTGTACTGAAGCACTTTTTGGTTAATGGCTTCCACTGTCTTTTTAATGTTATATTCGACCGTATACGATTTTAGTTCTTCCTTTAATACGTCTATCTCTTGGCCAAGTTTCACCCAATTTGGCAAAACATTATTATCTTTCATCACTTTATGAAGACGTTTCTCGGGATTATAAGCAAGGTCTTGATCGATCTGGAGTGGTTTTCCTAATCCATCCAGATTGTCAAATGCTCCTTCCTTACGCGCACGGTTCACAATAGCCGTAATATGATCTTCATAAAACCAGGCATTTGTTTGCTCGTCCTTCATTAAAATTTCACGTTTCTGCATTTCCTTTTCAAATGACGGTTTTTTATTCATTGTAAAAACCTCCAGAAATAAATTTGCTTCTTACCTATACATTATGTTTATTCCCTTCATTTTCCTTGGAAAAGATATGGCAGATTTATAGCAGAATTGTGTATAAATTAAGAACGCTTTTGTTCTGGTTTGAAATTTCGGATAAATGGAAGTGAAAACACAATCAGTGCAACAAGCATCTCCATCGTTCCTCCCCAAACAAATACGTCTCGAGGTCCTATTCTTTCAATTAAGATACCTGCAGTACCGGCAGCAATGGGCTCAGAGATCCCCATGATAATGATCATGATCCCAATCACACGACCAAACAGTTTTGGAGGGATAAGCGCATGGTTTACGCTCGGTGCAATTATATTAACAGCCGCCTCAAAAAATCCCACGAGAGACAGAAGCAATAATAAAACAGCAAGTTCCTTTGAAAAGAACCCGATTAAAACAATAGTAACTCCTTGAAGAAAGCAGGTTAACAATGTCATATATGGTTTTGGTTTATGAATAACGAATAAAGAGAAGATAATAGCCGCTGCAACACTTCCAATTGCAATGGAAGAATGAGCCCAACCGTAACCTTTGATGCCAAAGTCTAAATCCTTTATTAAGAATGGCAGACTGACCATTACTGCCCCTACCGCTGCATTTGCAAAAAAAGCAAAAAGAGCCATTGTTGCAAGTACGGGTGCTCCAATAAAAAATGAGAAACCCTCTTTTATGCCTGTAAAAAATGAAGAAGCTTTTTCTTCGCTCGTCTCTTCCTTTACCTTAATAAACAGGAACAAACCAGCAGCGATAAAAAATGCTGCAGCATTTAAAAGAAATGCCATTTTAGCTCCATATACAGCGTATAACATGGCACCGGCAATAGGGCCTACAACCCCTGACGCCTGATTCGCCATCATTAGAAGGCTCATTGACTGTGTGTAATGCTTCTCTGCCACAAGCCTTGTTCTAAAAGTTATACCTGCTGGTTCACTGATAGCGTCGATCAATCCGAAAAGAACTCCTGCAATATAGAACACGTAGACAGGCGGTTCGTACAGGGCGACGATAAGAAATAGAAGTAAAAGGATGGACCCTCTTCCTATCGCCGACCCAATTAAAAGGTTACGAACCGAAAAACGGTCAACTACCGCCCCGCCAAATAGAATAAATGAAAATTTCGTTAGTGTGACGAGCAAGATGTAAGTACCTACGATGACTGGCGAACCTGTAATCTGTACCAGAAGCCACATCAGCGTGATCATAAAAATACTGTCACCCATCGCGGTTAAGATTGAACTTAGCCAAAAATAAAGAAAGCTTTTGTTGCGAAAAATCTCCCCTGATAACTTCAATTCTTTTTCTCCCGCCATTCATCTCGTTACTTGTTACGCTTCTATTATAGGAAAATACTGGCGAAAAAACGATCACTTGTTGTAATTTTATGGTGAAATTAATAATATTTCTACTCGAATTCTCAATTTCAATAAATCAACAGCAAAGTGGATAAAAAGAAAGGAAGCGAATACTCGCTTCCTCTTCTTCTGCTTATTTTTCTAAGAAATATTTTTCAAGCTCATCAAGCATTATGTTTGCCGCTTTCACACCGCCGGCTGTGTTCCAAGTCGCATCGTCCACTTTAAATGCTTTTCCTGCTTTTACAACTTCAAGGTTTTTCCAAAGCGGATTGTTTGTCCATTCTTTTTCTATTTTGCTAGCTTCCCCGTCTCCTGTTTCATAAGTGAAGTAGAATAAAATGTCACCGTTCATATCAGGAATGCGCTCTTGTGTTACTTCTTCAGCAAAATCAGGTTTGTTTTGGTCTCCAGGACGTGCAAAACCGATTTGTTTAAGAATTACGCCAGAGAAAGTATCTTGATGATAGATACGAGTTTTTCCTGGCATAAAACGGACCATGGAAACTTCATTCTTCAGCTTATCGCCAGCTTCTTTTTTGAAGTCCTCGATACGTTGGTCGAATGCTGCTAACACTTCTTTTCCTTTTTCTTCTTTATTTAATGCTTTAGCATAAAGTTCGAAGTTAATCTTCCAGTCACCACGCAGATCTTCCGCGAAAACTGTTGGTGCGATCTTGTTCAATTCATCAAATTGTTTTTCTTGACGCATCTTGTTACCGATAATCAGGTCAGGTTTAAGTGCTACAATTTTTTCAATATTAACCGCGCTCTCGTCACCTACAACTTCCACGCCTTCCATCTCGTCCTTAATATGATCGTACCAAGGATCACCTGTCCAAGATTTTACTGCTCCTACTGGTTTTACTCCGAGAGCAAGGAGTGCTTCAGTTCCTTCATTCGTAAGAATAACTACGCGTTTGTTTTCTTTTACTTCTGTAGTACCCATAGCGTGTTCAACTTTATAAGAAGCGGAAGCTCCCTCAGATTTTTCTTCTTCTTTTGCTTTGTCTTTCCCGCCGCATGCTGCCAAAGCAAGCATTAAAGTAAGAACAGCAGCAAATGCAAGCCATTTGTATGTAATCTTTTTCATCTGTTTCTCTCTCCCCTTTTTTGTTCGCAAATGATAATGAGAATCAATTACAACTCGTATCATAATATGTATTGAATCCGTTGTCAATAACTAAATGATAATGATTTTCAAAGTCATTGACAGATCTCTCTTTTACTTTTAAACTGTTAAATGAGAACATTTTTCATTATTAAAAGAGGCCCAGATGAACGGAATATTATACGGAAATAACAGAAAAGCAGCCGGTCTGATTATCGGTATTATTTTAGCACTTATTATAATGGCTCTTAGTGTTGTTTTGGGGTATACAAATACTTCATTTAAACAAGCAATTGAGGCATACACCGCATTCAACGGCTCTAATGAACATCTAATTATTCAGCTTTCACGAGTGCCGCGCTCCCTTGTAGGTATGGCAGTCGGCATCTCATTAGGAATTGCCGGCGTCCTCATGCAGGCACTCACACGAAATCCGATCGCATCACCAGATATCTTTGGTATTAATGCTGGTGCAGGATTCTTTATTGTATTTAGCGTTACTTTCCTAGGAATCTCATCCATACAGCAGTTTATGTGGATTGGTTTTTTAGGAGCCGCTGTTGCCGCAGGACTGGCATATGCTCTTGGATCTGCAGGAAAAGGAGGATTAACTCCTGTAAAGCTGACTTTAGCAGGAGCTGTAATGGCTGCACTATTCGCATCACTTACACAAGGGATGCTTGTAACCAATGAGAAAGCTCTTGATGAAGTATTATTCTGGCTTGCTGGTTCAGTCGAAGGAAGAAAACTTTCTATGTTAACTGCGGTTATACCAGCTCTTGCATTCGCTTGGATCGTTTCAGTCCTTTTGTCTAGGCAGCTAAATGCATTTGCTCTTGGTGAAGACGTCGCAGTAAGCTTAGGGCAAAAAACAGTGATTTTTAAATTAGCAGCTGCTTTAATGGTAATCTTGCTTGCAGGCGGGTCTGTTGCTATAGCTGGTCCAATTAGTTTCATTGGGATTGTTGTCCCGCATTTTGCAAGATTCTTAGTTGGGAATGATCATCGCTGGATAGTACCTTACTCCGCTCTTATTGGCGGAATCATGCTAGTACTAGCTGATATTGGCGCACGTTATATTATCATGCCAGAAGAAGCGCCTGTCGGTGTTGTCACTGCTCTGATCGGTACTCCATTCTTCATTTATATTGTTAGAAAAGGAATTTTTCAAAAATGAGAAAGTATTGGGTTTTACAGCGTAAATCATTTTCCTATTTAATTGATAAAAAGACTACTCTAGCCATTATGGTCTTATCAATAGCATCTATTGCCGCAATGTTAATTAGCATTGGGGTTGGTGATATGTATATCGCACCTTGGGATGTTTTCACTGCATTAATCGGCACTGGACTTGATATTAACGAATTGATTATTACAGAATTCAGACTTCCTAGAGTTTTAGTCGCTTTCATTGCCGGAGCATCACTTGCTCTATCGGGAGCAATATTACAAGGAGTTATACGTAATCCATTAGCTTCCCCTGACATGATAGGTATCACAGGTGGAGCAGGATTTGCAGCAGTCGGTTTTCTAACGATGTTCAGTGATGACTCCAACAACCTCTTGCTTAGCATCAACTATTTGCCTATATTCGCTTTTGCTGGTGCAACCGTCGTTGCCTTTCTAATTTACGCTCTAGCATGGAAAAACGGCGTTACACCGATACGCTTGATTTTAATAGGCATCGGACTTATGGCTCTTTTTCAAGCGTTAACGACACTCATGATGCTCATCGGTCCGATCTATAGAGCCAGCCAAGCTACTGTATGGCTGACAGGAACTGTTTATGGCACCTCATGGAAAGAAGTAAAAGCGATGTTGCCTTGGTTCTTAGGGATGCTGCCTATTTTAATTCTTTTGGTTCGCCGCTTGAACATACAAGGCTTTGGTGATGACCTTGCGATGGGAGCCGGCATTGCTGTTCACCGAGAGCGGTTTATGCTTTTAATGGCGTGTACGGCACTCGCAGGATCTGCTGTCGCTTTTGCAGGGGCCATAGGGTTCGTTGGTTTAATCGGACCGCATATCGCGCGGCGTATCACAGGTTCTTCTTTTGGGGGACTGTTCCCTGCTTCAGCACTGATCGGCGGAATCATGGTGGTTTTAGCTGACCTAGCAGGCCGTACAGTCTTCTCGCCATTAGAAGTGCCAGCTGGTGTTTTTACAGCGGCAATTGGCGCGCCATACTTTATTTATCTATTATTTAAAAATCAATAACAGGAGTGGATGACAGATGGCTGTTTTAACAACCTCAAACCTAACTTTATCTTATGGAAAAAAACCGATTATTGATGAATTGAATCTACAGATTCCAAAAGGTAAAATCACGGTCTTTATCGGAAGCAACGGCTGCGGTAAATCCACCCTGTTACGTTCTATGGCACGCCTGTTACAGCCTAAGACAGGTCATGTTTTATTAAACGGAAAAGATATCGCCAAACGCTCTACTAAACAAGTAGCAAAAGAACTCGCCATTCTCCCGCAGGGCCCTGCAGCTCCTGAGGGACTGACAGTGCTTCAGCTTGTTAAGCAAGGACGCTTTCCTTATCAATCATGGCTTCAGCAGTGGTCTGCTGAAGATGAAAAAGCCGTTATGAATGCACTTAGAGCAACGAACCTGCTTTCTTTCATGGAAACACCGGTTGATTCGCTTTCTGGAGGACAGCGCCAGCGTGCTTGGATCGCTATGACACTTGCTCAAGGAACAGATACGATTCTACTCGATGAACCTACAACTTATTTAGACATGACACACCAAGTTGAGATTCTTGATCTTTTATTTGAGTTAAACGAAAAAGAACAGCGTACAATAGTAATGGTGCTTCATGATTTAAACTTAGCTTGCCGCTACGCCCATCATATTGTAGCCATTCAAGATAAAACCGTATATGCGCAGGGTGCACCTGAAGAAATTATGAATGAACAATTAGTTGAAGATGTGTTTCAAATGCCAAGTACAGTGATTCCTGATCCCGTCTTTGGCACACCGATGTGTATTCCATATGGAAAGGGGCGAGTTGTGCGACATGTCAATACTCCTCAGTACGCCTAAATCTAACGGATGGACAACAGACGAAAAGAATCATATCAGCTCTAACTACCGATTTTCTTTTCAAGCTCCATATGAAAATGAAGTGGTAGTCTCTGCTGAACAATTGCTTGATCAAGAGAACCTGCTTCAATTTCTGGATCAAACAGGACCACGTATCGGATCCAGCAAACGTCCTGTAACAGCCTCTCTCTTCTTCAAGAGATACGCATATTGCAGCTTAACTTCTTGCCTGTATGGAATGACGATGCTTAATAAATCATTTGATATGAATATTAAAAACATCTACCTGATCGATCACAACTCTGAAAGCATGTGGCTGCCGTCTTTCACATTAAAAGATGCATCAGCCTGCCTTTCTTCTGAATCTCGAGAAGACTGGCGTTCTAGCGTAATTGAAACACTGTTTAAGGAAAATATATCTATTATGCTGAACCATGTTGCAAGCTCGGCACGCATCTCAAAAGCTACACTCTGGGAGAACGCATGGATATACATACGCTGGGTTTATGAGACTTGGTTAAGCGAGGATCATCCTATTGAGGTAAAACAGCGCATTCAAGATGATTATGCATTCTTTATGGATGCCCCTGCTTTCCATTTTGGATTAACTAAAAATCCGTTTCATCGTTTTATGGCTCCGACCGGATGCGAACCTGCAAAGACCCGAAAGACATGCTGCCTTTATTACAAAACTGAAAACGGGACTTGTTGCTCTACCTGTCCAAAGCGATAAAATCGAGGCTTTCTTCCCTCGATTTTTTGTTTTTTCTTGCAAGTTTCCGGGTATTTTAGATAAAGATCGATTAATTGGAGGCGATGTTCATGTTATGGCTATGGATTTTCTTAGGAGTTTGTGCGGCTGCAGCCATTTTTATTTTAATACCAGGTTTAAAGGCTGCTAAAGAATCTATGGGTGCCGTTCAAAAAATGAAGAGTACTGGAGACGGTATCACTGCACGTATGAATGACATTAAAACACAGCAGCAGCTGCTGCAAGAAAAGAAAGACTATCTGCGTTATGACATTTACCAGAAGAAGAACAGTTTCACAGCTGTTAAGGAAGGATTCTCAGGATTAAAAGATACTTTTACTAAAATCATTAAAGATTAGAGGACGAATCATATTGAATATTACTATCTTCGTAATGACGGCTATTGAAACCCCGGATGAAAAGACAATAAGCTCACTTAAAGAGGAGGAACTACCTTCCTACGAATTTTCAAAAAGAGGATTGTTTACCGCCTACTCACTTGAAACCGGGGAAAGATTGTTTAAAGATGAGAATGATACATGGTATGCTTCAGCTTCTTTTGAAAAAGAAAACTTTCATGATATCAAGTATGGAAGGCAAACCTTTCCCCCTCCATATACGGATATTCCGTCTGAAGAGCTATCATTTCTTCAAATCTTAAATCGTCATGGATGGATACCCTTGAATGCTCATTACGATAAGGCATTATGTCATGTGGTTGCAGAGGTGGCTGACCTTGATTCGATTTCATTAGAAAAGCAGTCAATTCTTGCACATGCTGATGGGGATGATGATCCGCAGGTTGCCCATTCTATTCATTACATAGAGTCGAAACTTGCTGGCAAACGAACCCGCTTTATTTCTGGCTGGGAATCTCATTCTTTTTTGACGATTACAGAGAGCAAAGAGTATGCAAATCAGATTCTTTTCCCTGTCTCATCCTGGCTCTATCTTTTATATTTTGATTATTTTCTTAAAAACAATGGTAACATTCCATCAGATCAGATGATGCCCCGATTGCTCGGAAATCTTTGGGCATCCACGATGAGAGATTTTCCATTTAACGAAAAGCTGATACACAGCCAAAAATTATAAAGACATAAAAAAAGCCCTCCGGTTAGAAGCTCGAAGGGCTTTACTCTTATTCAACTACTAGTTTTGAAACCATATCTGCATGACCATTTCCACAAGGGACACTGCAGCGAATCGTGTATTCACCTGGTTTAAGGTTCACAACATCTGAAGAACCGCCAGAAACGTTAACGTCTTCTCCTTCAATCATAAGTCCATGATTACCATCAACGTTTTCCAGCTTTAAAGCTACATCTTTATTAGCAGGGATTTTGTATTCTTCTTTATCGAATTTAAAATTACTCGCCTCAATAGTAATTGTTTCTTCCGCATTTTTAGCGCTTTCTTCTTTTTCTTTTCCTCCGCCACATGCTGCTAAGATTCCAATTGCAAGAACAGCGATTGCTGCAAGCCACAATGATTTTTTCAACATATCGATTGCCTCCTTGAGTCTTTCTGATTTCATTATACCCTCATTTTAATTCAACTAGTATGGATAATCTGTGACACTTATCAATACAAAAAAACAGCCCGGCGCACCGGACTATTCTTCCATCTTCTTATACTCATCATGAATTTGTTTAGATGTTTGATCGATCTGTTCTCCCCAATGGTCATTTACTTCCGTAAAGATGACCTTACCTTTTTGATCCATTAAAGCGTAACCACGTTTAGCCACACTTTCTCCCCTCATATCCAAATGATCAATCAGTTTAAATTCTGGATCGGACAAGAATGGAAACGGAGGTTTCATCTCTTGATGCAGAATTGATAAATGTTCCACTGTATCGGAACTCACAGCATAAATATTTACATCCATATCTTTTAATTTTCCGACATTCTCTTTCAGCTGAACCAGCTGAGCTTGACAGAGTCCTCAGCCAGCAGTTGTAAATAAAAAGATTAAGGATGGCTTATCAGATGGGAATACAGAGACCTCTTCACCGTTTTGGTTTTCAAGTTTAGCTTCTTTCAGTTCAGAATCGTTTCCGCAGCCAGCTGCAAATATCGTTAGTAAGACTGCTAAGCAAACAGCTAGTATTTTATGAATCTTTTTCACATCATTCTCCTTTCTATAGATACCACACGTCTATATATATGATATTCTATAATTTCTTCTTCCTAACATTTATTATAATAGAATGAGGTTTACTATATACAATAATTTGAATTATAGAAGGATGATACATATGAAAGTAAAAGCAATGCTATTTTTCATGTTTAGCCTATTATTTGTTTCTGGATGCAGTTATTTTGATTCTGAAAAAAATAAAGGTTTAGTTCAATTGGTTGAAGTCGTTGATGGAGATACAATAAAAGTCCAAATGAACGGAAAAACGGAAACCGTTCGTTTGTTGCTGATTGATACTCCGGAAAGCGTTCACCCATCAAAACCGGTTCAGCCCTTTAGTAAAGAAGCCAGCAAGTATACCGAAGATTTGTTAAAGGATGCTGACGTTGAGTTAGAGCTTGGAATCGGTGAACGAGATAAATACGGAAGGCTTTTAGCATACGTATACGCTGACGGCAAAAGCGTCCAGGAATCTTTGCTGAAAGAGGGATTAGCCCGTGTGGCTTATGTCTTTGAACCCAATACAAAATATGTTGATGAATATCAGGACATTCAGATGAAAGCTCAACAAGAGGGTGTTGGGATTTGGAGTCTAGAGAACTATGTTCAAGAAGATGGCTATTTTTCTAGTGGATCAGAAGCAGGTAAGAGTGAAGTTGACAGTGAAAAAAGCACCGAAGAATGCAGCATTAAGGGAAATATCAATTCTTCCGGGGAAAAAATCTATCATGTTATAAGCGGCAGGTATTATAAGATCACAAAGCCCGAGCAATGGTTTTGTTCAGAAGAAGAAGCGATTAAAGCTGGCTTTAGGAAATCTCAGCAATAATAAAACCGCTAAGATGACAATTCTCCTGTCATCTAGCGGTTTTTTCATCTAACAGCATTCATCTTGTCCAAGCATCACAAGACCTGCACCATGTTGAGAGTCTTCAAAATCAAGCTTCAACGTTGATGTTTGATCTTTAATTCTGTTATCGAAAGCCACTCGAATTCCGTTAATTTCTTCTATTATATCTGTGTTTTCCGGCTCATCCAGAGCCAGGCCTAGCTTTGGACCTCCTCAGCCCATGCCAGCGAAATAAACTCGAATTCCGTTGGCGTTGTTCATTTCAAGCACTTCTTCTATATACTTTTTTGCGCTTAAAGTAATTTCCATTGCCATCACCTCTTACTCTGTAGTATATCGCAAATGAGGTAAAATCGTCTAAGAAATGCTTGAAAGATAGTGACTTTTGGTGAAAGTTAAAAGAATTTGTTAGGGTGAGCTGCTTTTTTGATAGGATTTTGTAATGACTTGTGGCTGTTTGCTGAATTGAATTTGAAGGAATTTCAGTTTATACTGCTCCAAAAATTTTATGTGCCTTAGCAAGTACAGAACTGAGTGTCCTTCCGAGATGCACAAAAACAATAAAAGTGTAATTGTCTAGGGTCTGTCCCCCCCTCGCAGTTGCTTCAAGACCAGCTCGATGTCTCCAGGTGTGAAGCCGCATACCTTCATTGCTTCTGATACTTGAGCTGCCATATTCTCTTTCTCTTGATGAGCTTTGATACGCAGCAGCAGCTCATTTACTTTTGCAGCGTTGTACGTCTCATGGTAGTTTTTACTGAACGTTTCCATACACCTTCCCTCCCCCTTACGTAATTTTTATGCTGTAGCCATATATATGATGAGGACATCCATGCTTAGAATTTGTCCTAGTACTCAGTCCATAATAAAAAGCCTGATGCATGTGCAGCAGGCTTACTAAATTTACAACCAACTATTTCTTCTTCACTTTATACAGAATAAATAAGAAGATGATGACAACAGCGAGAATCATGATCCCTCTTGTATAAGGTGCTGCAATCGTTTTAATGTCCTCCCAGTTTGATCCTAGTCTGCTTCCTAGCTCAATAAAAAAGATAGACCATGGAATAACCGCTAGTGTAGTAAATAACGTAAACTTTGCGAAAGACATTTTTGCGATTCCTGCTGGAATGCTGATCGCATGCCTTACTACCGGGATAAAACGTGCAAAGAAAATTACACCGGTTCCATACTTGTTGAACCATTTCTCTGATAAGTCGATCTGTTTGCTTGAGATTAAGATATACTTTCCGTACTTCTCAAGAAATGGGCGGCCGCCATAATACCCCATCCAATATAAAAACAGCTGTGCGATTGTTCCCCCGATCGTTCCTGCAATCACAGCTAAAGTAAAATTCAAATGTCCTTTTGCAACCATATAGCCACCATAAGATAGAACAAGCTCACTCGGAATTACTTCCACCATCAACCCTAGTGCGATACCTAAATGCCCTAAACTCATTATCCACTCTAATAGAGAAATCACTAATTCTTTCATTGTTTCACCTTATTCTTATTTATAGTTTGGCAGCGATCATAAAACCTGTCCAAGCCGCCAACAATCCTAATGCGTATGTAGAAAATAAATAATAAAGAACGCTTCTCTGACTTTTTTTATATAAAGAAACTGCCTCATATTGCAATGTAGAGAATGTTGTCAGGGCACCTAGAAAGCCCATCCCAACAAACGAATTCAGTATTTCGCGCCTTTCTTCTCCAATTAGCCATCCTAGTAAAAACGATCCTAATACATTAACGAGGAATGTGCCCCATGGAAATCTTGCATTCAGCTTCTGGCATACAAAATATCTCACAAGTGCTCCTATTGCACCACCAGATGCCACAGCTACAGATAGATTGATCAAAGATCTTCACCCACTTTATCCAGTGTAGCTGATCCGAACTTCATTCCAAGAAGAATGGCGGCGATACCAATAACAGTGCTGATTACAAAATACATAAGTGCCATCGTATAGCGTTCATCCTTCATAAGAAGAAGCAGCTCGGCATTAAACGATGAAAAAGTTGTAAATGAGGCGATAATCCCTGTTTGAATGCCTAATATGTAGTGCTTATTTCTGACCATCTTGGCGCCATGAATGACGAACCAGCCAAGAAAGAAACTACCCATAAGATTAATGATTAATGTTGGATAAGGAAAGGCTGCTTCTGGATTAAAAAGAAGGATACCGATCCATAAACGCAGGAGGGCTCCAATCATTCCGCCTATTGCAACTGCTAAAACTTTCACCTGAAGAAATCCTCCTGTATGTACAAAAAGATTAAGACAGACCGCCTTAATCTTTTGTAACTTCTTTGTTCCAAATTAAATTTGAACAATACTTGATGATATCTCGTCTTCTAATGATTCCGATAAAGTGCCCGTCATCATCTGTAACGGGTATAAAGTTTTGGTCAGTAGACAAAGTAATAAGGTCTTCCATGTTTGAGTTGATGGAGACTGAAATATTATTGACACGCTGAGGTACATTTACGAGCTTTGTCTTTAATACATCATCATACCCTTTGTCAAAGGCTTCCCTTAGTTTCCATAAAAGATCGCCTTCTGTTAACGTTCCTATGTAGCGGCCTTCTTCCGACACGAGAGGCACAGAAGTGTACTTGTGGTAAGATAACTTTTCAAGTGCCTGTCTTATCGTTGCTTCTGGGTTCAGGTACTTCACTTCATCTTTAGGCAACAAATAAAAAGCAATATTCATGATAGTACGCGCTCTCCTTTTTAAGCATGATTCACGCTTATTTAAACGCTTTTATAAACACCTCTTTATTATAACAAAAAGGGCAATGATTCGCTTTATTAAACACTACCCTTAAGAATTTCCATTTAGAACTGTTTTCTACCTGCAGTCTGTAGGAAATTCTTACCAAATAGAAATAACATTTTACAAATCGTAATCATTACGTTTATAATGAGGAAGGATTGTTTGAAAGGAGAGATTTACTTATGAAAAACCTTGGTCTTTGCAGCGCTATTATATTATTACTTATATCAGCCGCTTGTGGAAACAATAATGGATCTGATAAAAATGACGGAACATTAAAGATCTACACGACGATGTATCCATTAGAATACTTTACAGAAAGAATTGGCGGCAAGCATGTGGAAGTATCCTCTATTATACCTCCAGGAGCGGATGCACACACGTATGAACCTTCAACCAAAAAAATGGTGGAGATTACAGAGGGAGATGCTTTTGTTTACAACAAACTTGAATCGGATGAATTTTCTTCTTCTGTTGCTGATACGTTAAAAGAAGAAGATATGCCGATTATTGATGGTGCTAAAGGTATCACTTATCATGAGTCATCAGAACATGAAGAGGAAGAACACGGTGAGCATGGAGAGGAAGAGCATGGTGAGCATGAAGAGGAAGAAGCTCACCAGGATCATGGTTCACTTGACCCTCACATTTGGCTTGATCCTGTTTTAGCGCAGCAGATAGCTGATAATATCTATAACGGGCTTGTTAAATTAAAACCTGAAGCAAAAGATGAACTTAAAAAGAATCACGAAACGCTGACTGCGGATTTAAAAGAGCTGGATTCAGCTTTTAATACAAAAGTTGAAAATGCTCCAAAGAACTCATTCATAGTATCCCATGCTGCATATGGTTATTGGGCGGAACGTTACGGACTGGAACAGGTTGCAATCAGCGGTCTTTCACCATCACATGAACCAAGTCAAAAACAGATTCAAACCATTATTGAAAACGCGAAAACAGAAAAAACAAATTACATTATATTTGAAGAAAACGTAAATAACAAAGTTGCAGCTATGATTAAAAAAGAAGTCGGTGCAGATACTTTGTCACTTCATAACTTGGAGACATTGACAAAAGAAGATATCAAGAACGACCGTGATTACCTATCGATCATGAAAGAAAACATTGATACACTTTCAAAAGCATTGCAATAAAGCAAAACGCCCGGGAAAAAATTTCCCAGGCGTTTTTTTTAGATGGCATCATGCATTTTAAATTGAGATACAACCAGATGATAATAGATTCCTTCAGCATTCATAAGCTCTGTATGATTACCTTGTTCCATTATTTCACCATGGTCTAATACGATGATATTATCAGCTTCTCTAATGGTAGACAGTCTATGAGCAATAATGATTGCCGTTCTGTCTTTCAACAAAGTCTTTAGGGCTTTTTGTATTTTTTGCTCAGATTCTGTATCGATACTTGCTGTTGCTTCATCAAGGATTAATATGTCCGGATCAGCGAGAAGCGCTCTTGCAAAAGATAGGAGCTGTCTCTCTCCAACAGATAACACGTTCCCTCTTTCTTCAACTTCAGTTTCATAACCATTTGAAAGCCTTTCAATAAAAGCATGCGCACCAACAGCTTTTGCGGCTTTCTTCACTTCCTCATCAGATGCATTCGGTCTTCCGAAACGTACATTCTCCATGATTGTTCCAGAGAAGATAAACGTATCTTGAAGGACCACACTCACCTTTTCGCGAAGACTGGCTAAATTTACATCTTTTAAGTTTTTCCTATCGATCAGAACTTCACCTGAAGTCGGGTCATAAAAACGGCTGACTAAGTTAGCGATAGTCGTCTTACCTGAACCAGTATGGCCGACTAAAGCTACTGTTTGACCACCATGTATCTTAAGGTCAATTCCTTTTAGAGCTTTTCGGTCAGCGTTATAAGCAAATTCTACATCCTTAAACTCGATATCGCCTTGAATTTGAGAGAATACATACGCATCATCTTTCTCATGGACATTCGGCTTTTCATCCAAAAATTCAAAGATTCGTTCAGAAGATGCCATTCCAACTAAAAGCTGATTATAAACCTGCCCTAATCGGGAGATCGGCTCCCAGAACATACCAAGATAAAAAGCAAACGTTACAAACACCCCGATTTCCAAAGCTTCCCCTTGAATCAGATAAGAACCAAACCATAATAGAATAGCCGTTCCAATCGCATTCGACATCTCAACGAACGGCCGGAACAAGGCATTCTGCTGTGTTGCCGTTTTCCAGCTGTCATACGTTTCATTATTTACACCGTTAAAAAAGCTCATGTTCTCTTTTTCTTGTGTATACGATTTTGTTACGCGGATCCCTTGAATGCTCTCATTAAGATGGGAGTTAAGTTTGGATTGTTTAATGCGTACAACCTGCCAAGAACGTCTGATCTTTGTCCTCAGACTCGTTGAGATAAAGAACATGAGTGGCAGGATTACCATAATGGCTAATGTTAGCTCTGGGCTGTAAATAAACATGATCACGATAATGCCGAACAACAGGATAATATCCATCAATACATTGATAACCCCGTTTGTAAAAAGATCTTGAAGAGAGTTAACGTCATTGATGATCCGAACGAGTATAGACCCGGCAGATCGCTGATCGAAAAATCGGTGAGACAGTCTCTGAATGTGTTTGAACAGATGTTGTCTTATATCGTAAATTACATACTGTCCCAGATAGTTCATCCATTTTATCCGTAATGTATTTGCTCCCCATGAGAGCAAGTATAAGCCTGCTATAGCAATGATCAATGTGACAAGAAGTGAAGTATCCTTATTCTTAATCGCATGATCAAATGTCAGAACCCCTATAAAAACAGGCACGACAAGCCTGACTGCTGTTGAGACGATCATAGCTAATATCGCTTTTGGCAGCAGGTTCTTGCTGTATGGTTTCATATATCCGAACAGCCGAATGATCTGTCCCCAGTTAAAGGGTTTATCGATTACTTGTTCAGAAGAATATCGAAACCGGGCAGATTTTTTTAGTTTATTTGTTTCTTGCACCTTTACACCCCCTGACCGTTCATTTGAAACACTTTGTCTTTATCTTGATATTGAATGTCATAGATTCTGCGGTACGATCCTGATTCTTCACGAATAAGCTCCTCATGTGTTCCGCGTTCAATAACCTCTCCCTCATGAAGAACGAGAATCTCATCTGCATGTTTTAAAGAAGAGATCCTGTGCGCAATAATAAAAGTCGTTCGGTCGCTCATTACTTCTTTTAACGCTTTTTGAATTCTAAATTCCGTTTCCATATCAACTGCACTTGTTGCATCATCCAGAATGAGAATGGTCGGATCAATAAGAATGGCTCTAGCTATTGAAATCCTTTGCTTTTGACCGCCAGAAAGACCAAGTCCCCTCTCACCTAGAACGGTGTCGTATCCATCTGGAAGTTCCATGATAAAATCATGCGCCTGTGCCCGTTTTGCAGCATCAATAATAGCTTCCATATCTGCATCCGGACTGCCATACGAAATGTTATCTTTTATGGTAGACGAAAATAAAAAGGACTCTTGCAGGACGGTTCCAATATTCTTTCTGATCGTTCTGAGCGGATATGTTTCAAGAGGTTTACCATCAATAAGGATATTTCCGGAATGAGGCTGATAAAATCTTGACAACAGCTGTGTAATGGATGTTTTCCCTGAACCTGTTGCACCGATAAGTCCTATTGTCTGACCTGGTTCAGCCTTAAAGGATACATGTTTGAGCGCATCTTTTTTCTCATTTTTATAACGGTGTGTAACCTCTTCAAACGTTACCTCACCATTAAAGCGTACCACTTCAAGTTCTCGGTCTTCCCCCTCCATCTCAAGAGGTTCATCTAAAATTTCTAACAGACGCTCACCAGAAGCTTTGGATTGAGAAAAAGTGTTCATGATAAAGCCTAGATTCATGATCGGCCCCATGATGTACCATACAAGACTGAAGAACGCAACAAGCTCGCCTGCTGTCAGGTCCCCTTTTATTACAAGGTAGCCTCCGTATGCAAGAAGAAACACGACTGATAAGTTCCCGATCAATTCCATGATAGGAAAGTACCGTGCCCAGATGTGTGAAGTGTGTATAAATTGAGATTTGTAATCTGCGTTCGAAGTATCAAATTTACCAATCTCAAAATCTTCGCGCGATAAAGATTTGACCGTGTTGATACCGCTAATGTTTTCCTGAACTTTCGTATTCAGGTTAGCCATAGATTTTCGGATTCCTCTAAAAGCGGGATGAACTTCTTTATCAAACTTGTAAACAACGAGTGCGAGGAAAGGCATCATACAGAGTGTGATGATAGCCAAAGGAATGGAATAGAAGAACATGACGGATAGACTGAAGCCAATAATCAGCACAAAGTTGATTAGTTGGGAGAATCCAAACGAAAGGAAAAAACGGAACCCCTCAACATCTGCGGTTAGCCGTGACATTAAATCACCGGTTTTCGCATTATCATAATAGTCAAATGGCAAGAATTGAAGTTTTTCGTATAAAGATTCGCGAAGCTCATATACCGAACTAATCCCAAACAAATCTCCGTAAAACTGATGACTATATGTAGCTGCCCCTTTTATAGCCATAAGAAGTACAAAGCCGATTGCTACATAGGGGACGAAAGAATATTCCCCTTTCATGATGATTTCATCGATGGTAAATTGCAAGACCATCGGATAAACAACGGTAATACCTGATACAAGAAACAAAGTCAGGATCGACCAATAAAAGTATTTTTTATAAGGCCAATAAAAGTCTTTTAATCTCTTAAATGTATCCAGATCAATCACCTTCCCCCTTCTGTAAAATAAAAGACAATATACATCTTATAACAGAATAGTTAGAAAAAACTATATTTTTGCTCATATTCTTTACTAAAAACTTTTTTAACTAGTTACCATATGAATTATCAATTATGTTAACCAAGTACCTTTCCTATAGTACTAAAAAAAGCCCCGATATATTCGAGGCTTTTTTCCTTATCTTTTTCTTCTAAATGCAAAAAACGAAACAATCGCTATTAAAATCACGAGACCTATTGTAAGGGGTGCAAAATAACTAGGATTTTTGGGTTGGTCTTTTTTATCTGCTTCAGGCAGCGCTTGCTCTGCATCGTCCTCTTGCTTTTCTTGGCCTTCTTCCTGTAGAGCCTGTTCTGGACGTTCCACAGAGAACGTATAGTTCCCTTCAATAACGTGACTGTCAGCACCGATTACTTTGTACTCTACGGTATAATTACCATTTTCCAACGGCGCATTCATTTTTCCGATCATTTGGTCGTCTTCAACACTTACCTGGAGTGGAATCTCTTTATTATCATTTTTTAGTTTTATCGTACTTAAAGACTCAATCTTCGTTGAAAAGGTTAAGACCACAGTTTCAAGATCTGTTGTAACTTTCTCCCCTTCTGCTGGTGTTGCTGATTCTAGTTCTGAATGAGCAAATGCAAATAAAGGAAGTTGAAATACAACTGTAAGTAAGAACACAAAGGATAATACCGTTTTTTTCATAGCTTGACTCCCTGTAACATATTTTCTTTCTATCTACATTAAAACAAAGATCAGGTGTTCTTCACAAGAATTTTTGTCTATAAAAATCGTTGACAGTTTTTTAGTTATACATACAATTAATGCCTATTTTAAGGGAAACTCCGCTCTTGCCTGCTTCGAAAATGAAAACAGGCATAGGATATAAGGAATTAACAATTGCAAGAATTAAAGGAGGAAAAATCGATGGGTTTTGCTCATGGCAATTCTTTTGCGTTGGTAGTAGTGTTGTTTATTCTATTGATTATTGTAGGGGCAGCTTGCTTCTGCTAATAAAAGGTAGATTGATGGGAGAAAACCGGCTGAGCCCGGTTTTTTCTTTTTTTATATAAAAAGACTCAGCACTATTGTGCTGAGTCCTCTTCTTGTTCTTTTTCCAAGTTGCCATTTACCGTTTGTGCATTTTCGCCGTATTTTTTCTTAAGATCCCAATATGCTTCCAGCGCACGCTGTCCGATGTATTTGTTGATTTTTTGGTTTCCGTTTTGCGGTGTACCCTCAGGAACAACAACAGCAAATGCAATCTCAGGATTTTCGAATGGAGCATATCCGACGAGTGTCAGGTTATGCTTTTCAACCAACTGCCCTGTACGAGGATGCTTAATGATACGCTGAGCAGTACCGGTCTTTCCTGCTGGGTTGTGATACTTTTCTGGATCATCGAAATAACTTTTAGCTGTACCTCCAGGAGCATGCATAACTTGCCAGAATCCTTGCTGAACTCTTTTTATATATTCGTCTTCAACATCAAGCTTGTTTAAAATTTCTGGTTCAAATCGTTTAAGTAACTTACCATGTGTTTCTTCAGATGTAGCAGGTTCACGAACTTCTCTTACTAATTGAGGCTTCACTCTGTATCCACCATTGGCAATAGTAGATACGTATTGCACCAATTGAATCGTTGTATACGTATCAAACTGCCCGATCCCTAAGTCATAGAGTGTACCTGACTCACCTTCCGGCGGCTTTCCTTCATAACCTACCGCTTCATTCGGAAAATCGATCCCTGTTTTGACTCCCAATCCAAATTGACTGAACGAATAACGTGCTTCTGCATACGTTTCCGTCCAATGCTCAGGCCCGATCATGCGGTCCATAATGTTAAACATGTAAACGTTGGATGACATTCGAAGTGCATCTAGGTCATTGATAGAGCCCATGTTCTTCCATGAGGATTTATTCATTCCGTTCTTTGTAAACGGTGCGTCATAAATTACTGTACCCATACCTATTACTTTCTGTTGTAAACCTGTAAGTACAGTTGCACCTTTTACTGTTGATCCCATCTCATACGCGTTAAAGAGAGCGCCATAGGCATCATTGTGGAATTCACCGTCTTCGTATGTTTTTCCTGCGATCCCTTTTACTTCACCTGTTTTGGGATTCATCATTACGATATAGGCTGATTTAAGCAGGTCATTTCCACCGAGTGGTTTTGCTCTCAAAATTTCCTCTTCTAAAATCTTTTCTAATCGGAATTGAAGTTCCATATCGAGTGTCAAAACAATGTCTTTACCACGTTGACCTGGTATCGTTTTAGGCTCACCAATCGTCTCTCCAGTTTTCGGATTTGTAAGGTAAACCGACTTTTCCTTCGTACCTCTTAATACTTGCTCATATTGAACTTCAAGACCACTTATTCCCACTTGGTCACTTCTGTCATAACCCATACTCAAGAAATATTCTGTTCTGGTTTTTGGAATTTGCTTTACCTTCCCAAAGATCGTAGATTCACCGTATGGATAGATTCGTTCAGAGTCAGCCATAATATCAACTCCAGGAAGATCTCCAAGGTTTTCAGATATTACGGAAACTTCCTCATTGCTTAAATTGGTCTTTATGCGTTGCGCTGAATAAGCATAACCAGTATCCATCGCCCTTTTATAAGCTAGAACGTTTATATCTTTTTCACTAAGGCTATTGATCTCTTCTTCCGTAATTTTGTTAACCAGCGCTTTATATTGTTCTTTATCACTTAATTTCTTTTCTTTTTTGCTCAAGCGCTCTTCAAGAAGTTCTGCAACGCCTATTTTAGCAATAAAGTAGTCCTTCTTATCACGTTCGGTGATTTTTTTCTTTTGCTCTTCTGTTACACCTAGCCGTTCAGCGAGCCATTTTGCAATCCGTATCGTGTCTTCTGCTTTAGTATCCACTGTTTTTGTATATGTTAAAGAAAAGAAGGGCTTGTTCCCTACAACTTCACGAAAATTGCTGTCTAATAGCTTTCCGCGCGGTGCTTCTTTTCTTGCAATGACTTCCTCTACTGCTTCAGACTCCAGCCGTTTTTCCTCTCCGTTCACAATCTGGAGAACACCTAACCTTAAGATAAGGATGGAGAACAGAAAAAACACGACTAAAAACAAGACATTTAAACGAAAGGGTACTTGTGATTTTTTCCTCTTTTTTTCCGGATCCGCTTTCGTTACCATCATACCGCTCCTTTTGGAAAATTTTCCGTTAATTTTACAATTATATTACAAAAGCATCTACCTATAGATTACTAGAAGTTGACCACAATTCCAAGATATTCACTAAAAAAAACCTTATCTTTTTTTGATAAGGTTTAATTAAATTATTCTGCAGCTAGTGTTAGACTTTTTGTGGGAACAGGTCTTCCAAAATAATAGCCTTGTGCAAGCTCTACCCCGTATTTTAGTGCGGCCTCAGCTTCTTCTTGTCTTTCGATCCCCTCTGCTAGAACGATTGCCTTTATGCTTTTTGCAACATCAACAATTTGTTTTATCATTTCAGTGGATTACTTCCAAACCATTATCGGCAGCCAGTTGCTGCAAACTTTGCATAAGGACTGGGTAATCGGAACGAATGTTCAAAAAACCTTAAACGGAAAATCAGCTGACGGGCGACATTGCGAACATGACATTTGAAAACCTCCAAAAAAAGAATTGCAAACCTTTTCAAAATTTGCTATTTTATAATTCTGCGCTTTTTATATGACAACTACATAAAGGGGGACTTATGGTTTATTGGATTCTTTTACAAAAGAGCTTTATGCGAAATATGCAGTATAAAGTTGCCCATCTTATCAATAATGCGGCAAGCGCTATCTTCGGCTTTGTCTTTATTGCCATCTGGGTAGGTGTATTGCAAGGAAAAGAAAATGAAAGTCCCTATAGTGCACTGGACATGACCTATTACATCTCGGCCGTTCAATGTATCCTTTGGGTATCTGGATTTCTAACAGCAGGACTCAATATTCAAAATGGAGTTCGAAACGGAGCCATCTCATTAGAACTCGTTAGACCCACTAATTTTTTTCTATATGTTACCTCACAGGAAGCTGGCCGGCTTCTGTACAATTTCTTCTTTCGCTCGGTCCCAATCGGACTCGTTTTTGCATTGACAGTTGGCTTTTATTTACCTCAACATCCAGCAACTTATATTTACATATGTATATCAATATTTTTAGCAGTGATCATATCAGTAAATCTTCACTATCTGGTAGGAATAAGCGCTTGCTGGACCACCGAGATTGCTTGGGCACACTTTGTTAACTTTACCTTGTTAGTCGGCCTTGGCGGCCAGCTCGTCCCGATCGACTTGCTCCCTTCGCCTCTATCAGCGTTAACACCCTATTTACCATTTGCTGGCGCCATTTATTATCCTGTGATGGTCTTTTTAGAAAAAGCGTCAAACGAGGTTATCTTTATTCAGCTCTTTTGGGCTGTAGGGTTAACTCTTATCAATATGTGGCTTACAGAAAAAGCACGCCACAAACTAGAGATACAAGGAGGATAAATGATGAGCCTTTACCTGAAATTAATCTCTGGCAGCCTTCGCTCTCGCATGCAATACAAAATGAACTTTCTAGTATCCTCCATTTCTTACGGTCTCATCATGGCCGTGGATTTTGTTTTGCTTGCTGCCATTTTGCAGCGTTTTAACGATGTTAAAGGATGGAATCTTTATGAAGTGGGTTTGCTGTATGGAATCTCTTCTGTTGCCATTACTCTGTACAGAGTTTTTGGCGTTGAGATACATAACTTTGAACGATACATGGTTGAAGGAGACTTTGACAGTCTTTTGATTAGACCTGTTTCTCCACTGTCCTTGCTCTTAACTAAGAACTTGGATCTGTCACGAATTGGCGGAACTATTCAGGGCATCCTTATCCTTGCCATTTCTATTTTCGGTCTGAATTTGAAGAATTTTGAACTGTTTTTATTAGTGCTTTATTTACCCATCTCAATTATTTCAGGAGTAGCCATTTGCTTTTCTTTAGGACTATTAACTGCTACGATTGCTTTTTGGACACAGCGGATCAAAGATTTTCAAACATTTACGCTGTATGCTCCTTTTAACGCAGCCAACTACCCCATGAACATTTATCCAAGCTGGTTGAAGTTGATCTTTTTTACTGTTATTCCAGTCGGTTTTATGAACTATACTCCTATTCTATTTTTATTGGATAAAGGCGGCAGTCTCTGGAATCTTGCATTGCCTCCAGCTGTTGCAACCATTTTCTTATTTTTAGCATTACGTTTCTGGCAATTTGGCATCCGGCATTATCACAGTACAGGAAGCTAAGGAGGGTTATCTATGATTGTTGCAGATCAATTGAACAAACATTTTAAGATCTATGAAACCAAGAAAGGATTCATCGGCTCATTCGCGTCTCTTCTATCAACTAAACATCATATTGTAAAAGCAGTAAATGACATTTCTTTTACGATTGAAAAAGGTGAATTTGTTGGGTATATAGGGCCGAACGGTGCAGGTAAATCAACCACGATCAAGATGCTGTCTGGCATTCTTCATCCAACTAACGGAAGAATTGAAGTCGGCGGCATTAGCCCCCAAAAGAGAAGAAAAGAAGTAGCAAAGAAGATTGGGATCGTTTTCGGACAGCGCACCCAGCTATGGTGGGACCTTCCGTTAAGAGATTCATTTGATATTCTAAAAGAAATGTACAAAGTACCTGATGCGAAATACCAACGGTTTTTAAAATTGTATGATGATATGCTTCAGATCGGAAAATTTATGGATACACCTGTACGAAAACTCTCCTTAGGTCAAAGAATGCGCGGCGATCTAGCAGCTGCCATGATACACGATCCGGATATCTTATTTTTGGATGAACCAACGATCGGGTTGGATGTGAATGCAAAAACGAGTATTCGGGCTTTTCTAAAAGAATTGAATACCAATGAAAAGAAAACGATTCTATTAACGACTCACGATATGGATGACATTGAACAGCTATGCAGCCGTGTAATCGTGATCAACCACGGTCAGATTGTTCTAGATGGAACATTGGAAGAGTTAAGGAAAAATATTGGTTTGCCAAGCTTGATGGAAATTCAATACCGGGAGAAACCAGATGTTTCTGAAGTCAAACTAACCGGAATTGAAAAGATGAAGTGGGAAGATGAAAAACTCGTCATTCTTTATGATCGTTCTGTTCTTTCATCACCATCTTTGCTGCAGAATGTAACACAATGGGGTGAACCGTTAGATATTCAGATGAAAGAACCGGATATCGAGGAAGTTATTCAAAAGATTTACTAGTAATAAAGAGAGAAAGCTGGCTCATCAGGTCTTTTTTGCCCTGTAGAGCCAGCTTTCCTACTTTATTTGATTACTTTTTATGATAATCTGTCCGATTCGAGCAACAATCTGTCCACTTGGATCACTAATTTGTCCAGTTGAAGAAATAATCTGTCTAATCTAGTTTGAAAGCCATTTTTGCAAGTTCTCCATCTGATTCATCGCATCTATCCGGCCTTGTTCATACAATACGCCAAGTCGTTTCGGATCTCGCTCTACTCGTTTCACTTGCATTTTCTCCATCGGCCGTAAAACAAATAGATTGCCTTTCTTCTCTTCTTCTTCAATATAATCCAAGGTCTCGTTATATCTTAGGTAACGTCCTCTTAAGCTTTCATCGAGGCCTGTATATTCTGGATAAAATCGCCTTGTAACCCATGTCATTCTAGGCTTCTTCTTTCGATAGCCCTGATTTTGCGTTAGAACGACTACGCCCTTTTTTACACCATCATTCAAAGCTTGACGAACCGGTATCGGATCGGAAATGCCCCCGTCCATCATATGCCCTCCTGCAATCTCAACCACTGGAGCAATAAAGGGTATAGAAGAAGATGCACGTAAAACTTTTGATATATCCACCTCTTCATAGTCTTCTCTGCTTAGATAGACGGGTTTTCCTGTACGGCAGTCGGTAACTACGACGACAAAACGTTCTTCTGACTGATTAAACGCCTGATAATCAAATGGAACAAGCCGATTTGGCAACTCATCAAAGATGAAATCCATCCCAAATAATCCTTTTTTCTTAAACAGCCAATTTTTATAGGAAATATATTCAGGATGTGAGCTGTATTCAAGATTCACCGTACGGTTTCTTCCGTGCTGCCTCGATAAGTAAGATACTGCATTACATGCTCCTGCAGATGCACCAATGACATATGGAAAATAAAGGTCGTTCTCCATGAACACATCCAGTACTCCTGCAGTATAGACCCCGCGCATTCCGCCACCTTCAAGAATAAGTCCAGAGTTTTCCAAATTTGGCACCACCTATTGTTAACTAACTTTATTATTTATGATTTTAATTATATGAAAAACAGATAAGAAAAATCCAGTGGATCGTTCTAAAATAAAAAACCATCTTCTTAAATCAAAGACGGTTTTTGTTTTTTTATTTAAAATAATTAACTAGTCCGTTTGTAATTCCTGAAGCGGCTCTTGATTGAAAAGAATTGCTTTTTATCGTTATTTCGTCCATTGGATTTGATAAAAACCCTAGTTCTACAAGTACGGAAGGCTGCTTATTCTCACGAAGTACATGAAAGTTACCATACCTGACACTTCCGCCTTTGAGTCCCGTATTTGCCTGGAGCAATCCAGCGTGAACAGAATCTGCCAGTTTGATATCTTTTTGTCCATAATAGAAAGTTAACAGCCCTGTTGCCGATTTATCCGTTGCCGAATTGTAATGAAGGCTGACAAACGCATCTGCAAAATGATAATGACTGATCTCTACACGTTTGCTTAATGAAACATAGCTGCTGTCACTCCGCGTCAGGATAACAACGGCACCTGCCTTACTCAGTTCGGTTGCCAAGAGCCTTGCACTCATCAAAGTAAGATCAGCTTCTCTCGTTCCTGTAGATTTTCCTAATGCTCCTGGATCATGGCCTCCATGACCCGGATCGATCACAATCCGCTTACCTTTTAGCCCACCTATCGATGGTTTAGGTGCAGGTCCTTGACCAGGTGAAGAGGTGGTTTGCTGCACAGCAACTAGCCAGCCCGCAATCCAAGCGGTGTTTCCGTTTGGCAGCTTCAGCTGTACCCAATCATTTTTAGACTGGATATATGCATACTCATCTCCTTGATTTGCCTTACCTACTATGAGATATGCAGTTGAAGGACCTTGCCTGATATTTACTCCATCTGCCATCACTACTACCTTTTTTAGTACGGAAGATGGTGGTGCAGCTGGGGGCTTTGTTTCTGGTTTTGGTTTTGATGCAACTGGATTTTCACCGCTTTGAACAGAAACATACTGACTCGAAGCCCAACCCTTTTTACCGTCAGATGTTTGAATGGATAACCAGCCATTTGATTCTGATAAGATCTGGACAGATGTACCAAACTTAAGAGAGCCAATAATCGGTGCGTTTAAGTTGCCGGATGAACGGAAATTTAAGTAAGTTGCTGTTACCTTACCCCATTTTGCTTTATTGTCCGGTTTAGAAGTTGATGGTTTTTGTGCAACTGGCGCAGTTCCGGATTGAGTCAACAGATAAGCACTGCTTACCCACCCTTTTAAAGACCCATATGTAATGTTAGACCACTTTCCTTCTTCTCTTTGCACGGTGACCAAGGTTCCATTTTTAAGAGAACCTACTACCTTGTTTTGTGTTCCTGCACCACTTCTAACATTTAAAGAAGTAGCTGTTACTTTTGCTGTTTTCGTTTTGCTAGTTCCTTTAGCCTGTTCTGCTTTGGAAGTTCCGCTCGTCATTTTTAAAAACTCGGCACTGACCCATGCTTTTCCGCCATTAAAGGAGATATTTGCCCATCCCTCTTCTGTTTTATAAACTGTAACGGTTGATCCTCTTTTTAAAGACCCGATCTGTTTAGCCTTAATAGTAGGTTCTGACCGCACGTTTAAGCTGGTTGCATTGACGGAAGCGGTTTTTAGTTCTGCTGATGCAGGCATTGCTTGAATGCTTGTTAGGATGAGGATGGCCATAAGAAATAAACTAGTCAGCATCTGATTTACTTTCACACGATTCAACTCCTCTTTGAACGTCCTGTACTTGCTGTAAATCTTATATCGTCATTCCTCAAGCATTCATGAATAAAAACCTTATAAAAAGACAAAAAGAAATACCCTGCCGTCCTGGCCAGGGCATTCTGTTATTTTATTTATATCAATCCAAAATGTTTTAAACCATGATAGATCCCATCGTCATCTACGGACTTCGTTACAAAATCCGCAGCTTCTTTCGCTTCTTTCAAACCGTTCCCCATTGCAATTCCCGTACCAGCAGCATTTAACATCTCAATATCGTTTAGTGCATCTCCAAAAGCATATACATTTTCAGGCTTCATGTTCATCTGCTTGATAAAGGCTTCGATTCCTTTTGCCTTTGAACCTCCTGTAGGCAAGATATCTAATGCATTCTCGTGCCATCTTATAAAATCAAACGTTCCTTTATAGCCGTCCTTATAAACGTGTTCATGCTGCTCCTGACAGAACAATAGAACTTGATAGACTTCGTTTTCTTTATAAAAACCAGGGTGATAAACTGGATAGCTAGGCATTAGATTAAACGTACAATTCTTAATGATCTCATGGTTATCTGCATTGCAAGTTGCTCTTTCATGATCAAGATAAACGAGAGGATGACCTGCTTTTTCAGCCTCTTCTTCAATCTTTAAAATGGATTCTTTGGATAATGGTGTTTTATGGATCACTTCATCTTTAAAAACAACGTACGAACCATTAAAACTCACAAAAGAGTCCACAGCTAATTCCTCACGAATTGGTTCAAACATGAATGGTCCGCGTCCAGTTGCAATGGCAACATGAACACCATTCTTGTTTAACTGAAGAATGCTTTCTTTAGTACTGTCAGGAATTTTCTTTTCATCATTTACGAGGGTTCCGTCTATATCAAAAAATACTATTTTGTCATTCATTTAGCATCGTCTCCTGTTGTAAGCTCTCACCCTACCAATACTGTTACGATTCGTTCCAAATGTCAAATAATGCGGCCTTATTTATTTACAGTCTGATTCACTTTCAGAATTCCTTTTTCTGGCATAGATAATAAGAAGACCGTGAGGATGATTAGCATTCCGCCTGCTGTTTGAAAGCTCCCAAAAGCCGTTCCTAACCAGACGACAGAAACAATGGTAGCAACAAGCGGTTCTGCACTACCAAGTAAACTCGTTTCAGTCGATGTAATATATTTCAAACTATCTAAATACAGATAGAATGGTAAAAGGGTACCAAAAATTACCACAAAGGCAAGCATCCAAAATAATGAGAGTGACCAATCTATAAAACCCGCCTGCCAAGGCTGCGTCCAGATTGAAACAGCCAACCCCCCCAGCAGCATCGCCCATCCAACGATAGTAGCAGATGCATAACGCTTCAATAAGCGCACGGGATATACGGTATAGACGGCAACAGAAACTCCTGATAAAACACCCCAAAAGATCGCCTCTTTAGAAACGGTAATCTTGTCCAGCTGTCCATTCGTTAAAAGTAAAAAGGTACCTGATAATGCCAATAATACAGCAATCCATTCTTTACGTTTTGGCCACTTTAAAAATTTTATCGCAAAGTAAATGGTAATAAATACTGGTCCAAGAAACTGTAGGAGTGTTGCCGTTGGAGCGTTCCCTGCTTCAATGCTCAAAAAGAAAGTCAGTTGTGCTCCGAGCATCCCCGTCAACGAAAAGACGAGTAAATCCATTCTGTCTCTTTTGTCCTTCCAAACTCCAAAAATATTATGATGAAAGGAAACAAGAAATAAAAGAAGTACACCTGCCATAATCATACGGACCGAAACAAGCCACGTTGCTGTGACTGCCGAATGTGAGAAGATCCATTCTGCAGCATTTCCGGAGAATCCCCAAAGCGAAGCTCCTGCCAATGCCAGCCCTATACCTTTCCATCGGGAAAAATCTTTATTTATTTGATTTCCCATTCCACCACCTGCTCTCTCTTTTGCATGCATATTCTCGCTTTTCAACAAAATTCCTTCTCTATTATAAAATGAAAAGCTGCAAATCACATACCTTTATACGGAAATTAACAAATTTTTATTAAAGCTAAAAACAATCAGAAAAGCACTGAACCGGAGACCAGTTCAATGCTTTTCTTGAAATAAAAATAGGGGGATGATTTATCATACGAAAAAGAATGGTTTTGGTGTCGTTATCACCAAAAATATGCGTATACCTACTAAATACATCACCTATAAAAATATTTTCCAGTACATGCATAAATTTATAAAAGATATACAAACTAGTATTACAAGGAGGTGATACATATGGCACGTAACAACAACTCTAACGAATTAGTAGTAGCTGGAGCACAAGCAGCTTTGGATCAAATGAAGTATGAAATCGCTTCTGAGTTTGGTGTTCAACTTGGACCAGACACAACATCCCGTGCGAATGGATCTGTTGGTGGTGAAATCACTAAGCGTCTTGTTCAAATGGCTGAGCAGCAATTAGGTGGCGGATACCGTCGTTAATCGCAACACATAAAAGAAAAAAGTCATCCCTCAACGATGGATGACTTTTTAATATTTTACTTCACTTTATCTAATTTTACTTGAATCAGGACTGGGTCATGGTCACTAGCTCGTCCGTGTTCTTCCATGAACTGTGAGTTAATGTGAACAATATCGACCTTCGTCTTTTTCGCCATGTTATTTGTTACAAGAATATGATCTAATACTTGAGCATTTCCTTGGTAAGAATACGTAAAGCGCTCATCCAAAGGCACTTCTTCAATCATGTTTGTTAACTCTTCACCTTTTAAAGTTTCTAATGCTGGAGTAAACTCAAAATCGTTAAAATCGCCAAGCAGAACAACTTTTGCATTTTTGTCTTCTTTCTTAACATCCTGCACAAAATCGTTCACGACTCCAGCGATTTCTAAACGCTGAGCTTCACTTCCTAAAAACGGAGGCTGATTCTTTCCAAAAAGCGGCTGATCTCCACCTTTAGAATTAAAGTGGTTCGCTACAACAATTACACTTTCACCTTTGAACATGAACTGAGCCGCTAACGGTTTACGGCTGTCCTCAAACGCTGGGTTTGTTGGATCAATCCGTCCCGGGTTAAGCGTTAATTTGCCATCGTTGTATCCTACCGCTTGTGTAGCCGATCCTTTTGAACCTTCTGCCAATGTTACACGTTCTGGATTATAGATGAATCCAACACGAATATTTCCACCAGGCTGTCCGCCATCTTGATTGTTTTCTGGGGCAACATCTGTGTAAACATATTCTGGTCCGCCTTGCGCTTTAATCTCCTCAATTAAGCGCACAGCACTTTCAGTTGCTTCTGTATAACCATTATTAATAGCACCGTTTCCGTCTTGCATCTCAACTAATCCTACAATATCCGGAGATTTTAAGTTAGAAATAATTGAATCTGCAATTCTGCTAACCTTTTCATCAGATGTATCAGAGGTGTTTGCCGAAAAGTTCTCAACGTTAAAGCTAGCAATTGTCAGCTCTTTATGTTTTTCGTGGAAGCGGCTTGTTTCACGTTCTGTTGTTCCTTCAACTAAGGTTGGAAGCTCCTCGCGATCAGCTAATACTTTGTAGTTACCGAATCCGTAACTAACTACCCCCGAAATCGTCCCTACAAAATAATCACCTGATTTGGCAACAAATGAAGTATCATCTATATCAACAAAGATACGTTCAGGATTGTAATCAAACTCTGTTATGTTTAATCCACCAGCTGAATTAAGTCTGCTGCCTTTCCCGCTGTCTGGCAGCACTACAAGTTCACCATAATTTTGTGGTGCGATAACAGCCGGGTTATTGATCTCTACCAGCATTCCTTCTATACTTTCATAAAAATCAATTCCATCTTCATCTGGATCAAATTCTGCAAAGTCATCATTATCGATTACTTGTGCTGGCTGTTGTAGGCCAAACATTCCAATAAGAAGAGATTCAGGAAGTTCTTGTCCCTCTGCTATGGATGCTATCCTCCCATAATCTGCATTAATCTCAGTTACAGCAAGATCGGTTTTTAACTTATCAGAGTACCCTTCAAGTACCCACTCTTTTACAGTACCGTTAACTGAAATGACATTTCCTACAGCTTGTCCGTGTCCTTTTTTATAAACTAAAATACCTTCAGAAGTTTTAGCATCTATATCAGGCTTTAGATCCTGCATGTAGAAGTTGCTGCTATCTACTACTTTTGTAACAATTCCTTCTACACCTTCAACCGCTTTGTTTGCATATGGTGATTGATGGCTGGCTCCTTGAATATCGTGGATACGAAGTCCCGAAAGTGCCACCTGGTATTTAAATGTAGCAACGTCGCTGTTTTTTAAACCTTCTTTTATTGCAATTGCTTTAATCGTTACATCTTCGTTGACCGTGATTGGTGTTGAATAACGTGAACTATCACTTGTAGGATTAGAACCATCAAGTGTAAAGTAGATCGCTGCATCAGGAGTTGCTGTGGTTAGAGTGACGTTTGTCCCTTTTGAAACAATCTCACCTGTAACTGATGAAGTAATCACTTCAACTTGTGGTTCAGGTGTTGAACCGTCTACGAAAGTGAATGCTGTAGCACTTTTATGTCCAGGCATTGAGAAATAAGGTTCTAGATTTCCTGTAATCTGAATCTTCTTGCCCAGGTTCGATGGATTAGATTTTAAGTTTAAACCTTCTCGAACTTTTCCAATTGGTAATTGAACAGGTAGTATTTTCGTTTTATCTTTTTCATTAGGCGAATCTGCAATTGCAATGTTTGTGTCAGTTGTAAAAGGTCCTTCATGTTGAAAACTATTTGTGGCTTTTACTATCCCTACAATATATCCTTCAACAGTTGCTGTACCACTGTTGTTAGCTATTGCATGGCTTACCGTAATCGCTTCAGCTGCCGAGGCCTTTTGCTGCAAAGGTAAGATCAGGCTAATTACCATCGCTAAAATAATCCCTAAATTTATGAGTTTCTTCGTCATTCTTAGAAACACCTCTATTCACCTTCCCATTTTTTAAAATGTAAAACTTAGTCAATCCATGAAAAATATAACACAATAGTACCGATTCAAATGTTAGTTTTATGTTAAAACAGTTAAAAAGACTTACAAAAAAATTACAACTAGTTCTCTTTTACTATCTTCCTTACAATAAAAAAGCCGACTCCTTTTAATGATGGTTCAACTAAAAGTGTCAGCCTTTATTTAGTATTTAAATTTAAGTCGAATGAGACTTGTTCAACATCTAGATCAGGGTTATTCCTATCAAGAATGGACAATAGTGCATCTTTCTCAACAGAACGATTCAGCCACTTCTCTCCTTCTTGAGGTTTTAACATGACAGGCATACGATGATGATACCTCTGCATCTTGGGTGTTGACGCTTTTGTTAAAATAGAGCACGTTATTCTTTCTACTGTTTTGCCGTTCACCTCACCCGTCCATCTCGACCAGATCCCGGCAAACGCAAAAGGCTTCTTGTCTTCTAGCTTAAATGAGTATGGCTGTTTCTTTCCACGGTCACTCTGAACCCATTCATAAAATCCACTAGCAGGAATCAGGCATCGTTTTTGATAAAAAGATTCTTTAAAGCTCGGTTTTTGATCAATCGTTTCGCTCCTCGCGTTAATTAATTTATTACCGATTTTCAGGTCAGGAGACCACTTTGGTACGAGTCCCCATTTCATGTATCCTGCCCGATTACCGTTACTCCCTTTTACAACGGCAAGAACCTCTTGGCTAGGAGCAATATTGAACCGTTCTTCATAATCAAATTCATTCACTAGATTAAACGCATCAATGATCACATCTTTTTCGTAATACAGCATATATCTGCCACACATATTTCCTAACCTCCTTTTTAAGAGTTGGGATAAGGAAACCCTTACAAGTAAAACTACAATGAGGAGCCTATACTTCATCCTCTTGTTTAAGAATACAATAATAAATAGTGAAGGTAAAACAACTTGAAATGGTATGTGAATAAAGTACGGAACGACATTTAAACCCTCTGTAATGTGATCCGGATCGTTGGCCGCATTAGCGGAACTGCCCTTAACACAAAAAGCCTCTAATCATCTATAATGAATAAACGATTAGAGGCTCTAACAAATAACAGTATAAATGCCAGGGTTCTGTATCCCTGGCTGGAAAAAGGTTACTCTTATTATATCATCTTATTTTTAAAATGCGAATCATAAGGCCTGCAATTTTTTAAAAATATATCTTAAATACTCAAACCGGATCCCACGGTTTTTTTACGCCAAATTCTTTTGCTAATTTTTTACTTTCTTCCCTGCGCTTTTTCCTTGCGATCGCTCGTTCAGGAGCATGTTCGTGCAGCCACTTTTCCTCTTCTGTTTCAGGTATGGCTTTTGGTACTGGTGTAGGTTTCCCATCCTCATCTAACGCTACAAATGTTAAAAAAGAGACGGCACATACTTTACGTTCACCTGATAATAAGTTCTCAGCAATAACCTTTACGAATACTTCCATTGAAGTCGTTTTTGTCCACGTTACAAACGATTCCAGGCAAACTGAATGTCCTACTTTTATAGGCTGCAGAAAATCTACGGAATCTGTTGAGGCAGTTACAACATTTTTCCTAGCATGGCGGATCGCTGAGATCGCTGCAACATCATCAATGTATGCCATAAGTTTTCCGCCAAATAAAGTTCCATGATTGTTTGTATCTGGGGGAAGAACTACGGATGATTTAACGGTACGAGATTCCCTTACATACTTTTTTTCCGTACTCAAATTTTCCATATTCAAAACTCCTATTCCTTTTCAGGTCACATCTAGTATATGTCAGAATTGAAAAAAATAATGAAAGACCTCCGCTTAACTCAAGCAAAGAGGTCTTTGTAGAAGTGCTAATTATTTTTTTACAACTGCATGTCCACCGAATTCGTTACGCAGCGCAGCTACAACTTTACCGTGGAACGTATCATCTTCTAATGAACGGAAACGCATGAATTGTGAAAGGGCGATAACTGGAGCAGATGCTTGATAATCCAATGCAGCTTCAATCGTCCAAATTCCTTCTCCTGAAGAGTTCATCACACCGCGGATATCTTCAAGTTTAGGCTGTTTGCTGAATGCGTTCTCCATTAGTTCAATCAGCCAGCTGCGGATAACTGATCCGTTGTTCCATACTCGGGAAACAGCTTCATAGTCATAATCGAAATCACTTTTATCCAAGATTTCAAACCCTTCACCAATCGCTTGCATCATGCCATACTCGATTCCGTTATGAACCATTTTTAAGAAGTGTCCAGATCCAGCGCGTCCTGTAATCAAGAACCCTTTTTCTACACAGATTTTTTCATAAAGAGGCGCAAGATAATTTACAGCATCCTCGTCTCCACCCATCATTGCACATAAGCCGTAACGAGCACCATCTGTTCCACCGCTTGTTCCCACATCAACAAAATGGATGCCAGAAGCTTTAAGTTCTTCATAACGGCGAAGCGTATGTTTGTACATGGAGTTACCAGCATCAATGATGATATCTCCTTCTGTAAGGTGAGGTTTAAGCTCATTGATAACTTG
The DNA here is from genome assembly GCF_014635025.1 of Fictibacillus barbaricus. GTDB lineage: Bacteria > Bacillota > Bacilli > Bacillales > Fictibacillaceae > Fictibacillus > Fictibacillus barbaricus. The sequence continues at coordinate 834,258 of NZ_BMCE01000002.1, forward strand.
ATCAACAATCTCACCAGCAGGAACTAAAAGAATAACTGCTTTTCTTCCAGTAAAGGAGTTCGCAAGCTCTTCAATAGAGTCAACCCCTTTTACACCTTCAGAAGATATTTCTTTCACCGTGTCTTTGTTAACGTCAGTAGCGAAAACCGTATAACCTTTATCGTTCATGTTTAATGCCATATTAAAGCCCATTTTACCTAGGCCAATCAAACCGATTTCCATTGTACGAATCACTCCATTTTATGTATTTACCTATTTTGTATTATTCCACAAATGAAAGGCTCTTAACCTTTACTTGCAACACTGTCTATTAGATTATCGAAAAATGAACAAAAAAACAATTATTTCAGTCCGTTTTTATCATAAAAACAAATAAAATTATTGAACACTAAACATTTGCCTATGCCGTTCACGTTTTATTCACATAGCCATAACCTATAAGATATCTTTTATTGGGGGGGCAATCAGTGAAAAAAATTATTGTATTAGCTTTGATCGGCTTAATAGCACAGCTTATAGACGGATCATTAGGGATGGCATATGGCGTTACCTCTACAACCCTCTTACTGGTAGTGGGCCTCTCACCAGCTATCGCTTCTGCTTCTGTCCATCTTTCTGAAGTCGTAACATCTGCTGCTTCTGGCTACTCCCATTTAAAACTGGGAAATGTTGATATGAAAATCGTAAAAAAATTAATTCTTCCTGGCGCAATAGGTGCCTTTTTAGGAGCGGCTTTCTTAAGCTATATTCCCTCTATTCTGATTAAACCTTTTATTTCTCTTTTTTTATTAGGTCTTGGCTTTTATGTTTTAATCCGCTTCCTACTATTTAAAATAAATGTGCACAACAATACGGAAGAGGAAGGAATTGACAGCAAAGAAAAAATATATAGACCAGTAGGTTTTATCGCTGGATTTATGGATGCTACTGGTGGCGGGGGCTGGGGACCCATAACAACTCCGCTGCTGCTTACCCGCAAGAACCTTACTCCAAGCAGAGCTATTGGCTCAGTAAATTTTAGTGAATTTGCCGTTTCCCTGTCAGCATCCATTGGATTTTTTATATTTATAGGGTGGGAAACCTTATATTGGCAAGTAGTAATAGCTATGATGATTGGCGGAGTAATCGCAGCTCCATTTGCCGCATGGCTTGTAAAACATTTGAAACCTGCATTATTAGGTGTGCTTGCAGGCGGTCTGATCATTCTGACGAACCTTCGGACTATTTTGAAGGAGTTCTTCTCAATCGAACTTTTTACAGAGCAGCATTTTCTCCTGCCTCTTCTTTTCATTTGGTGTATTTTGATTTTTACTGCTATACGAAAAAGGAATTAGTATTGCCTAGGAATATGATATTGGCAGAGGGGTGGAACTGCGTCAACCTGCGAGCTAAATCATCATCCTGCTTAAATCGGTTCAAAAATAAAAGCTGGTTCGATTGTGTAAAACTCACAGAATCGAACCAGCTTTTTTAATAGTTCATACGTATTTACTCCTCAAACCATAGAATACCCAGAGTGCCTGCCCCTACATGTACACCAATTGCAGGGCTAAGCTGTCCCAGGTTAAACGTTATGTTCGGATATTTTTCTTTTAAAAGATGAAGCCAGTCTTTCGCTTTTTCTGAAGATCCGCTATATATAACACTTACTCTGTATGCAGCATTTCTTTGTGCTGCCTCCTCAAATAATGCCAGAACACGAGATTCAGCTTTTTTAAGGGTTCTTATTTTTTCGAAAGGTACAAGTGAACCATCATCGAAAGTAAGAATGGGTTTGATCTGCAGCAGATTCCCGACGAGGAAACCCGCCCCTGATAATCTGCCGCCACGTCTAAGCTGCTCTAGACTGCCAATACACACAAAGCCTTTCACATGATCAGCCATATCTCGAAGTAATGAGGCAATTTCTTCTGGCTTTAGTCCTTCCTCCTCCAGCTTCTTTCCTTTTAGCAGAAGCTGCTTCATGGCTTCGGATGTTATTTTAGAATCCACGATATGCACCGGAAAATTAGCCATGTCAGCTCCCAGTCTTGAGCCGTTTATTGTCCCGCTGAATTTTTCGGAAACATGGACTGCGATTGCGCAATCATAATCGTGTTTCAGAACTTCGTAAAAATCCGAAAACTCACCAACTGTGGGCTGACTGGTTTTCGGAAGTTCGGTAATTGTTTCCAATTTGGCATAAAATTCATCTGGCGTAATATCCACACCATCTTTGTAAATTTGATCTTCCATAATGACGGATACCGGAATAATATGTATACCAAGTTCTCTAGCTTCCTCTAGTGAAATACAGCTTGTACTATCAGTTATCCATGCAATCCTTGACATCTTGCATCCCCCTTTTATATCTACTTTTCTATTAGATAAATAGAAAGGAAATTCCTCTTTTTATCCAAAGAATATTATTTTTATTTATAAATTAAACCTATATTTCAATAGTTTAAATACTAGCACAGAGATACACATTGAAAACTAGATACTTTATACTACTATTTAATGGAACTTATCGGAAATATATATTAAAATAGGAGTAATGTAAGCTAAGGAGGCAATACTGTGAAAGTGGTAGCAGATAGTAGAAATGTATTGTTGGATGTAGAGCGTATAGAGATAGCGTTTGTAGAAATTATGGACGTAATAAAACCTGAGATTTGGGAAGAAGAAGAGATTACCTCCACTCAATTTCAAATTTTAAAAACACTTTCCACCCGTGAGAAATGGACGGTTTCCGAAATTGCCGATGCTATGAAAGTACGTGCTAGTGCTACTACCGTTATCATTGACAGGCTTGTCAAACGAGGATTAGTCGATCGTTACCGGTCTGATCTAGATCGAAGAATTGTATATGTGCAGCTAAATGAAATCGGTTTAGAGGCATTTCACCTAATCCAGGAAAAAAGAAACGGGGTACTTTTGAAGTATATGTCTCAGCTGACTGAAAAACAATTGACTGATTTGGTTCATTGTATTGAACACCTTTCATCAATCGTAAAGAATTAGCGCCCTGCTAAAAATAATGATTGCAGCTTAGTTTTACTACCTTTCATATTTTAATCTATACACGTTATCCAAAAGGATCAACGTGTTTTTTATTTTAAATAATAATTTTGACTTAATTTGGATAAACCCTAACATTTCAGCAAATATGTACGATATAAAAAACAATAAATAGCACTAAAGTTCGAAAACAAAAAATAGGGGTCAAACATGTCAAAGATAAAACGATTGGAAAGGCTGTTGCTTTCCATTAACTCAAAAAAACAATTTACGCTTAAAGAATTAGCAGTTGAATTCCAAGTATCTACAAGAACCATTCAGCGTGACCTGTTAAGTCTTATAGAAATGGGACTTCCCATCGTTTCCGAATTTGGTCCTCATGGAGGATATCGGATTGAGAACGATCGAATCCTTCCACCAATCGGTTTTACGGAAATGGAAGCATCCACTATTCTATATAGCCTGGAATCATATCATGAAGAAGGTTTTCCTTTCCTTATGCAGAGCAGATCAGTAATGAATAAACTTTTTCACTACTTGCCAGAGGACGCAAAAGAAAACTGGGAGCAGATGCAAAAGCGATTATCTGTTCAATTTCCACTTCCTCCGCAATGTGCCGTAGCTCCAGTTTTATTAGAAGCTGCAATAAAACAAAAAATTGTCACCGTACTTTATCAGATAAAAGAACAGAAGAGGTACTGCAATATACAGCTGATTGGAATTTTTAGTGAGAACGGAGAATGGTACGGTCCGGCTTATTGTTATTCGTTAATGGATTTTCATATTTTCAAACTCTCGGATATTCAGCATGCAGCTATTAATTATGAACCAATGGAAGTTAAAGACTTTTCTAAAATGACGATCCATAATTGGCCTTCTCAGATATCACCGAGAAACTATCTTACTTTAGATGCAGAGATTGATCCAGAAGGACTGCAGTATTGCAGAACCCACCATTTCCTGCACCAATTTATCAGTAAGCTGGATAATAACACAGACGTGCTTAAAGGCAGCGTATTAACAACATACATCGATAAGATCGCAGAATATTTATGGCCATTAAAAACAAATATAACCATACATTCACCAATAGAATTAAAAGCGATACATGCTCAGTGGGCAAAAGAAATTTCTTCCCAATATGAACCTATTTTAAATATGTAATCAAAATGATACATATTTTTCCTCTTTTAGGCGTATACTATAAATAGAACAGAAAAGGGGGATATCTATGGCTTTTTTTTCAAAACAACCTGCAGAGCCGATTCCAGACGTAGAAACGAAGGTTTGGGCATGTACGAGTGACGGTTGCTCATGCTGGATGCGCGCTGACTATTCTTTGCAAAAAGAACCGCAATGCCCCATTTGTCAATCAGCAATGAATGAGGAAATAAGGATGCTTCCTGAACTCAAAAGCTAATGAAATAAATAGAAATCCGCCGGGTGCAGCTACCCGGCTTTTTCTATGTCTAAAACAATTCCAATTGCGCGAATAGAGCATGTCTGGATTGAATAAGATTTTGACGGAATTTAAGAATCAGTAAAGCCGATCAAATCATTTCCCGATATTTTGCAAGCCCTAGAAATAATAGGAATTCAAGCCGTAATGTTTATCATCAACTCGTTCCGGGTAGGGTTTTTATACAAGCTAAAAGGAGGATTTGATAACTATGCCTAACGAAACAATCACAACAACAACTACAGCGGAACCAGTGTTTACACATTCCGATTTCCAAACACATGACACAATGAACACGAACGTAAGCAAGAAAGGGTCTGGAACAAGATTTACTACGGGACTGGTAGTCGGCGGACTTGTTGGGGCTGCAGCAGCCCTGTTATATGCTCCTAAAAAAGGAAATGAGTTTAGAAATGATCTTCGTGATTCTTCGATCAAGTTAAAAGAACGCACGCAGCAGATGAGAGATGAAACCAAACTTAAAGCTAAGCTTGGAAAGATGGATGCTAAAGATAAAGTAGAATCCATTAAAGAAAAATCAGGTAATCTTTCTTTTTCTGCTCGTCAAAAATTGCAAGAAGCAAAAAATACAGCCAGTGAAGTAAAAAGCGAGACTAAGTCTGCTATTGATGAAGCAAAAAGAGAAGCAAAAAAAGACGGGTATCAATCAGGCTCGGAATCATCCAAAAATAAAGCTGTCGTGACACCGAGGACGATGTCTCCAACTGATACTCAGAAAAAAACCGGAACAGATACGTCCTACGAAAAGAAACAAAGTGATGTTACTAAAAATACGTATTAAAAATAAAAGCCGGGACAATAAGTCCCGGCCTTTTTTTAGCCTTTTAACAAACGCAGGCCATTTAGAATGACCAGTATGGTGCTCCCTTCATGTCCGATGATACCAAAAGGAAGTGTTAAATATTGCGTATAGTTGGCAAAGAGCAAAAATAGTATAACACCGATTGAAAATACAATGTTTTGCTTAACAATTCGTGAGAGGCGTTCCGATAATTTTATCGCGTACAGCAGCTTGCTTAGATCGTTTTTAACTAATACAACATCTGCTGTTTCAATCGCTGCATCGCTTCCCATCCCCATTGCTACTCCAACATCTGCAACCGCTAAAGCAGGTGCATCATTAACTCCATCGCCAATCATTGCGACTACAGCCTGGCGTTCTTTCCACCTTTTTACCGTCTTCACCTTATCTTCAGGCATGCACGAATATCCGATCTCATCAATATTCGCCAACTTTCCGATACTTTCTGCTCCACGTTTTGTATCGCCGGTTAACATTAAAGTTAAGATCTGTTTCTCCTGTAAAGCTTGAATTGCTTCTACAGTTTCTTCTCGGACTGTGTCCCCTAATAAGTAATAGGCCGCAAGTTCATCATCTGCCGTAACATAGACAACCGTATAACCAGTGTCTCCTTCCAGCCCTTCTATAGTGGATAGAAGCTGATGTTCTTGCTTTTCACTGATCCCCGTCCATCCACGGCTTCCAATTTTCCAGACAGTTCCGTGAACTAGAGCTCTTACGCCTAAACCAGGAATATCTTCATATACAGTTATTTCAGGTGCTGTTTCTTTCGGAACTGCCTGAATTGCTGATAGAATCGCCTTTGCGAGCGGGTGGTTACTGTTTTTCTCAATAGCATGTATGATCTGTACCAAATCCTCTCTGCTAGTAGAAGAGTGAATATATTCAACATGCTGAACGGTTGGACAGCCTTCTGTTAACGTCCCAGTCTTGTCAAAAGCGATTACGTTAACCATGTTTAACTTTTCCAAAAATACTCCACTCTTAAAAAGGATTCCGTGTCTAGCGGCGTTTGAAAGAGATGCTAATAGAGCAGGCATGGTAGACGCAACAAGTGCACAAGGAGATGCAACAACTAGAAGTACACACGCACGATATAATGACTCTGAATAGCTCCATAATCCTGTTGATCCTGGGACCAGCACAGTTAATGCTGCCGCCAGAAGTACAAATAGAACATATTTGGTTTCAAACTCTTCTATCTTTCGCTGGACGGGGGGCGCTTCACTTTGTGCTTTATTTACGAGATCTATCATTCTTTGAAAAACAGAGTCTCTCATGTGCTTCGTAACTGAGATCTCTAAAAGACCAGATTGATTTAGCGTACCCGCAAGAACTTCTGAAGTCGGCTTGACCTCTTTTGTAAACGGTTCACCTGTTAATGCTGATTCATTGATTGAAGAATTTCCTTTTATTACAATTCCGTCTGCCGGTATACGCTCACCTGGCTTTACTTTTATAAGATTACCAGGCTCTAAGGAAGAAGCATTCACTCTAAATTCCTTATCTCCTGATATGAGCCAGGCTTCATCCGGCTGTAAGGAGACGAGTGCTTTGATTTCTCTGTCGCTCTTTTGTAATGTGTACATCTCAAGTGCTCCGGAATAGGCAAATATTAAGATAAGAACAGCACCCTCACCCCAATAGCCAATTGCTGCCGACCCGATCGCAGCCATCATCATTAAGAGCTCAACATTTAACTGTTTTTCTTTTAAACTCTCCTGTATCCCTTCTACAGCTTTCGCGTACCCGCCTATTACAAAAGCCAAAAGATAAAACAGAACATAATAAGGTGATTCCGAATACTTTTCGATAAACCAAGCCGTTAATATGAACATACCGGCCGTTGTTGCCAGAATCAGTTGAGTTCGTGCAGAGAGTTCCACCTGAACATCCCTCCTGCTATTGATAATAACAATCATCCTCAAGTACCCTAAAAAAGCAGAAATGCTGCCGTCTTTATGACAGCAGCCTTTACAACTTCCCAATATTCGGTTCCTAGCCCTAACAGTTTATGTATGAATTCTTATGGATGTGACATAAATTATTAACTTAATTATATCTTTTATGTTAGACATTTTGTCTTGTTTTTCTGCTTCTCTCCAAAGATCTATTTGAACAATCTATAATCCTTATATCGAATCCACAATACCAATATGCTGATCTTAAATAACGAATTGAAGCTTTCTAAGCGAAAGCTTCTTTTTTATCTTAATTTTTAAAAATAAGGGTATATTAAAATTACAAGTCTGATTTTGTAAACGTTTTGTAAATTATTCATTACATTTCATTCTTTTTCGACAAAAACTCTTTATTTTTTGTATAATGTGTTGGGTGGTTAAAACATACAAAATCAGCCACCTAGAAAAAGGATAAAAGACATTTCTTTTGGAGGGTACTATGTTTACAAAGAAAAAGGATAAGTTCATGGTCATGCTAACGGATATCGCTAGCAACTTAAAGGAATCCACTGGATATTTCCACGATTTCAAAATTACCAATGAAGACGATTTGCGTGAATTTGCAGATCACCTGAAAACACTTGAATCAAAAGGTGATTCTTATGTTCATACCGTTATCATGGAACTGAACAAAGTATTTATTACACCCATTGAAAGAGAAGATATCTTATCACTTGCTATGAGCATGGATGATATTCTAGATGGCATCGAGCAGTCTTCTGCTCTATTCGATATCTATGCTATTACAAATCCAGACAAGTATATGGTTAAGTTTGTAGAATACATCAAACTAAGTGCGGATGAAATTTTACTGACAATTAATTTACTGGCTGATAAAAAACTTCTTGAAATGCGTGAGCATGCGATCAAGATTAAAGATTATGAATCAAAATGTGATGATTTATACCGTGAAGCACAACGCGAACTGTTTGCTACTCAAACAGATCCGATTAAAGTGATCAAGTATAAAGAGATGTATGAAGTGCTTGAAGGCATTGCCGACAGTTGCCAAAACGTTGCGAACACTCTAGAATCCATCATTATGAAAAACGCGTAACGGGTGGCTAGTATGGATACAGTTTTAATTATTACCGTTCTCGTTGTTATCGGTGCACTCGCATTTGATTTTATCAACGGATTTCACGATACGGCGAACGCGATTGCAACTTCTGTTTCAACAAAAGCACTAACACCTAGAAAAGCCATTATTTTGGCTGCTGTCATGAACTTTGTCGGGGCCATGACATTTACTGGTGTTGCCAAAACAATTACAAAAGATATTGTTGACCCTTTTACACTTCAAAATGGATCCGTAGTTATTTTAGCTGCACTTATTGCAGCGATTGCTTGGAACTTAATTACTTGGTATTATGGGATACCAAGTTCTTCTTCACACGCGATCATCGGATCGATTGCAGGTGCAGCGATTGCAGCTGCTGGCTTTGAAGCGCTGCACTATTCAGGATTCCTTAAAATTATATATGGTTTATTGCTTTCGCCAGTGTTGGCATTTGCTGTTGGTTTTGTATTTTATCACTTGATCAAACTAGTATTTAAGAATGCTAATTTAACGAAAACAAACAATGGGTTCAGAAAAGTCCAAGTAATGACGGCTGCATTCCAAGCGTATTCGCACGGAACGAACGATGCTCAAAAGGCGATGGGTATTATTACGATGGCTTTGATTGCAAATGGTTATACAAACAGTACGGATATCCAGTTATGGGTTCAGGTATCCTGTGCCATTGCAATGGGACTTGGAACTTCTGTAGGCGGATGGAAAATCATCAAAACAGTTGGCGGAAAAATCATGAAGATCCGTCCCGTTAACGGTGTTTCAGCTGACTTAACAGGTGCGTCTGTAATTCTAGGTGCTTCCGTTTTAGGTATTCCGGTAAGTACGACTCATGTAATTACATCTTCTATTCTAGGTGTAGGTGCTTCCCATCGTCTAAAAGGGGTAAAATGGGGTACGGCTAAAACCATGATTATCACTTGGTTTATTACATTGCCGATTTCTGCAACGATAGCTGCACTATCTTATTTTGTTTTAAATCTGATCTTTTAAATAAGAAGCCTGGGTAAAACCCCAGGCTTTTTTATATTTTCTTATAGGCATCTTTAATCTTGGAATAAGGTATTAATACATAGGGTTGATCTGTAGGAGTAAATAGTTTAATCTCAGGCTGGTTTTCATCAGCAGAAAAATACATTTTCCGCCACTTTTTCACTACCCAGCCTTTTGTACCTGCAGGAATGGTTCCCCAGTTTTTTTTAATGTATTCATCTTCTTCTGCAAACGGATAAAATCCACCGAACAGACCATTAAGAATACCCGAAACAGTGCATGGTTTTATTATTTCGATACGGTAAAGGTTCTCAGTTTTTAACAATCAAATCCTCTCCTTCCCTGACCTAATTACGTATAGGAGCCTGAAAAAGATTCGATATTAAAGCCCATTTTTTATACTTACTTTTAACCAATGATCTGGCTTCAGTAAAGAGTTAGGTAATTTTGTATGCAAATTCCCTTTTGCCGAGTTCACTTGAGCTTGTGTAAGGAAAATACTTCCTGTAAGATCAGCGCCACTAAGATTGGCATCCCTTAAGTCTGCTCCAATCAGATCAGTCCACCTCATGTCGGCACCTTGCAGATCAGCAGCGATAAGTAACACTCCACGAAGGTTCGCTCCTCTAAGATCAGTTTTTCTTAATTTTGCACCTATCATGTCCATGCTTTTACGGTTGAGGACATCATACTTCTTCTTCAAAAAATGGGTACGCACAAGTTCGCTCACCTGAAGAAGAAGTTTGTTAACCATTACCCTATGATCTGATACTCTAATATGCTTGATTTCTGTTGCAGGCAGTTGTGTTAGATGTTCTATTTCTTGTATAGATGCTTTTAATTCATTATAGATTGGCGTTGTTTCTTTTAATTGAAGTGCTTCGTATAAGTAGTTCAGCATTTCGTGAAGCTGTTGCATGATTGGAAATACTTCAAACATTTCTTTAGCTCTTTCAGGAGAATCTCTCCAATCTTCTCCTCCATACGTAATCTGTGAAACTTTTTGACCAGCGCCAAAGCATTCATAAACCGTACAACCCTTAAACCCCTTTCCCCTTAGGTTTTTATGGATGCCGCAGCGATAATCCGTTTGCAGATTTCGGCATGGAGTACCACCATCTTTATCAAAAGCAAAATCAGCTGATTTTGCGTATGGGAGAGCCACACAACATAAGCCAAAGCAATTTTCACATTCCGCACGTAGTTGACTATTCAAAACTTTTCACTTCCTTCAAACATTTAAGCTTGTCCGTTATTGTTTTAGCGTAGCACATTTAGAATAGAAAGATGATGAGAAGGAATCTTCATTTTTATAAAAAAAACTCCCCCACTCACAATAGAGTCAGAGAGCTTGTTTTTTTACGCACCTTTTTGTTCAGTTAACGGAGAAACCTTTTTACTTAGCCAGTTCTTCCCTTCAACAAATCTGGCTGTCATCATACTTGCTACATTATCCCCAGTAGCGTTCAGCAGTGTTGCTGGCGGGTCAATAATAGCAGAGATCGCCGCGATGATCGGAAGTGCTTCTGGAGGGAAACCGAATAGAGATAGGATCAGCATTTCTGCGATTAACCCGCCTTGAGGGATTGCTCCCATTACCATTCCGACTAAAAGAGCTACACCCCCCACGAGCAAGTAGGTGTTAATGCCTGAGAAGTCCATTCCAAAGATTCCAAACAGGAAAGTAATCTTTAGAACGCCTCCGATCACAGAACCATCTTTGTGAAGTGTTGCACCGAGTGGAATCGTTGTTTCACTGATGTCATCAGGTACTCCCATCTTCTTCGCTGCTTCTAGGTTAACGGGAATGCTCGCTGCTGAACTGCATGTTGCAAGACTGGTAACAGAAGGAGAAATCATGTTTTTCCAGAAGGTGCGGATCCCAAGCTTTCCGTGTGCAATCCACGCATACAATGTAAAGAATCCAAAGAAATACAAAATAGAAAACGGATAGTAAAATAGTACCGCTTTAAAATAAGAACCAAGCAGTGTTGGTCCAAACTCCCCTACCAATGCTGCAAAATAAGCACCTAAACCGATGGGAGCGTAAACCATGACATACTTTACCATCTGCAGAGTTACCTCACTTCCAGCAGATAAAAAGTTTGCGAGTGGTTTTGCTTTTTCTCCTACTTTCGAAGTAGCCAGTCCGAGTAAAACTGAAAATAGAATAAGTGATAACATATTTGCTCTGCTTAACAGATCAACGAAATCTGGAACCGTTACTGTGCTTACCAGTTGATCACCGATCGAAACTTCTTCACTTGGAGCATCAGGTTTTACAAGGTCAATATTTACTCCCTCTGAAGGCGGAAACAATTTTAATCCAGCCATACTGACGACCGCAGCAACAGTACCGGTAAATAGAAATACAAGAAGCATCGTGCTAATGATTTTACCAAATCGTTTCGTACCAGCCATATTGGCTACACTCGATGAAATCGAAAAGAATACTAGCGGAACTACGATCATGAACATAACGTTTAAAAATAAGTCCCCGAACGGCTTTAGAACCGCAGCATCTTTGCCCATTGTAGAACCAACAATACTTCCAATGATGATGGCAAGCAATAAAATAATTGGCGAGCGGTATGCTTTCCACGTTTTTCTCATAAAACATTCTCTCCTTAAATAGATTCATAGCTACTCTTTCTATTTTATACAGAAAAAATTTTTTTCATAGAGGGATGCAGAAAATGTGATGAAAACGTTATATTACTTCTCCATTTAGTAGGTTATTATTCTATAGACCAGTTTTTTTGAATAACAAAACCAATAGATACATTTAGCCTGATTCTTTTTACATACTTTTAGTAAAAAAGACAGGGGACAGACCCGGGTCTGTCCCCTGTCCTTACATGATGTTTAATACGCTTTTGCCCAATAGACAAGCTGCTTTCCTTCTTGCTCACAGCACACACACTTTTTAGAGATGTTCTCTTGTTCGAACGGGATACATCTGGATGTTGCACCTGTTTCATCTTTGATGAAGTTTTCGCAAGCTTCATCACCACACCACATCGCTTTTATGAATCCGCCTTTATTGGTAAGGTTATCTTTAAAATCATCGAATGTGGTTACAGCTGTTGTTTGGCTATCTCTATGCGTTTTTGCTTTTTCAAATAAGTTATTTTGAATATCTGTTAAGATTTGTTGCACAGAAGATTCTAAGTTTTGCAATGCTACCGTTTGCTTCTCACCTGTATCACGTCTTACGAGCACCACTTGTTCTTGCTCAATATCACGCGGTCCGACTTCTAAACGAAGAGGGATTCCCTTCATCTCATACTCGTTAAATTTCCAGCCTGGCTTCTTATCACTAGCGTCGATTCCCGTTCGAATTGTAAGAGAGAGCTTTTCTTTTAAATGGTAGGCGAAATCTAGTACACCTTCTTTATGCTGAGCGATCGGTACGATCATAAGCTGAGTTGGTGCAATCTTTGGAGGAACAACAAGTCCTCTGTCATCCCCATGGACCATGATCATCGCTCCAATAATTCGAGTCGTAAAGCCCCATGAGGTTTGCTGCACGGTTTGCAGTTTGCCTTCTCTATTTGTAAATTCTATGCCGAACGCTTTTGCGAACCCATCTCCCAAATGGTGTGAAGTCCCAGACTGCAAAGCTTTTCCGTCATGCATGAGACTTTCAATTGTATAGGTGTATTTTGCTCCAGCAAACTTTTCTTTTTCTGTTTTCTGACCTTTGATGACTGGAATGGCAAGGTATTCTTCACAAAGATCTGCGTACACATTAAGCATACGAACGGTTTCCTCATGTGCATCTTCATCTGTTTCGTGGCATGTGTGCCCTTCCTGCCATAGAAATTCAAGTGTGCGAAGGAAAGGTCGTGTGGTCTTTTCCCATCTTACTACGTTTGACCACTGATTATATTTCTTAGGAAGATCACGATAAGAATGAATGATGTTTTTAAAATGCTCGGCAAAAAGAACTTCTGATGTCGGACGGACACATAGACGTTCTGTCAGCTTTTCTTCCCCGCCATGTGTGACCCACGCTACTTCAGGCGCAAACCCTTCGATATGATCTTTTTCTTTCTGAAGAAGGCTTTCTGGAATAAAGAGCGGCATATACACATTCTCATGACCTGTTGCTTTAATCTGTTTGTCGAGCTGCTGCTGAATGTTTTCCCAGATTGCATAGCCATAAGGTCTGAGGATCATGGAACCGCGGACACTCGAATAATCGATCAGCTCCGCTTTCGTTACTACATCGGTATACCACTGAGCAAAATCATCTTTCATACTTGTTACGTCTTTTACAAAATCTTTAGCCATCTTACGTGCTCCTCGCTTTTAAAAAATAAAAAAAGCCAGGCTCATCATTAGGGACCAATCAATTGGCGGTACCACCCTAATTCAAAGCATAGCTTTACACTGTTTCATGATAACGGTATTTAACCGCTGATATCTTCCACTCGTTTCAGATACAGAACTCTGAGGCAGGTTCGATTGTTTGTCAGTAGGAACCTTTCACCAAACAGTCCCCTCTCTTTAAATGACAAGATCAATGTACTAATCCTCTTCCATGTTTCGGTAATAATTAGTTTTTTTGAAATTATATGTGATGTTGGGATGAACTGTCAATTATTTATTTTATAGAGGATCGATAGCAGGATGCTTTTATGCAGTAAAACGCTGTATAAGGGGGGACAGACCCGGGTCTGTCCCCCCTTATGGCTTTCATATTTCGTGTGTTTGTTCAATACATTAATTACAGGGCATAAGGAGGCGTATGTTTATGGACATTCATGTGGTACAAAGAGGTGATTCTCTTTGGAAGATTTCACAGAATTATGACGTTCAGATCTCATCCATCGTAAGAGCTAACGGCATCGAAAATCAAAACGTGCTTGTCGTTGGCCAGGCGCTTGTTATTCCGAATGATTTTCCAACTTATACGATACAATCCGGTGATACTCTCTATGAGATTGCTAACCGATACGGTACAACAGTTGATAGTTTAATCGGCTGGAACAACATACCCCTTGCATCTGTTATTTATGTAGGGCAAGTGATAGATATTCCAGTTCACGTGGTTCAACAAGGCGAATCTTTATATGTAATTGCCAATCGGTACGGGACGTCTGTTGCAGATCTGCAAAGAGAAAACCGAATCACAAACCCGAATCTCGTTTATGTAGGAACTAGACTTTCAATTCCCTATAACCGGCCAATAAAAGAAGTAAATTCATATGTTACCAACATGGGGACTGCAAGTCAGACAGAAGTTAGAAACGTAGGTTCATATTTAACCTACATCACACCGTTCAGTTATTCGGTAACTCGGTCAGGCGGATTAACCTCTCTGCAGGATGAAGGAGTTATCGCTGCAGCCAGGATAAATCGTGTAGCTGCCCTTATGGGTGTTTCCAACATAGAAGGAGATATGTTCAACTCCGATCTGATCAAGACGATCTTAGATAGTGAATCCCTTCAGGATACCTTACTTAACAACATTCTGAACACCATGCGAACAAAAGGATACCGGGGCGTTAACTTTGATTTTGAATATGTCTACCCTGAAAATAAAGAAGACTATAACAATTTCTTGAGGCGTGCTGTGGCGAAATTTAAACCTCTAGGCTTCTCTGTTTCTTCTGCAGTCGCGCCCAAATATAAGGAAGATCAGCCAGGATTGTTGTATGAAGGACATGATTATAATGCGCATGGAGAGATCGTTGATTTTGTAGTCGTCATGACATATGAATGGGGCTGGGCAGGTGGTCGTGCGATGGCAATTGCACCACTGGATGAAGTAAAAAAAGTATTAGATTATACCGTTACTGCCATACCTCGGGAGAAAATCATGATGGGTGTTCCAACGTATGGCCGTGATTGGACATTGCCATTTGTTGAGGGGACATTTGCGAAAACATTAAGCCCAGTAGCAGCCGTTAACCTTGCCGCACAAAAGAACGCATCCATTCAATTTGATGAAGGTGATGCGTCGCCTTGGTTCAAGTATCGGGATGATCAAGGAAAAGAACATGAGGTATGGTTTGAAGATGCAAGAAGTATGCAAGCTAAGTATCAAACAGCGATCGATTATAATCTGCGCGGTGTCAGTTTCTGGGTACTAGGAATCCCCTTCCCACAGAACTGGTATGTCGTCCGGGATTCGATGCGGGTAAGAAAGATTTAAGTATTAGTGGTCAGAAGAAAAGCCTGAGAACTGATTAACAGATCTCAGGCTTATTTAATCAAGGGGGTGTGCACCCCACAAATACAAATCTCTGGATTTGTATTTGTTTGGGGTCAGACCCCTACTTTTGTACTATACCCACCACATCTCGGCTGGCTGCTCTGCGATCAGGATAGACTGCAGATTTTTCACAGCACGGCTGAAGCCTTCTTCGATAGACATGATCGGATCTTCATGCTCGATGCTTACCACATAGTCATAGCCGTAAGTTCGAAGTGCACTCATCATATCAGACCAGTCTTGAACTGAGTGGCCGCACCCTACTGACCGGAAGCTCCATGCCCGATTTTGAACTGCTCCGTATGGCTGCATGTCCGTTAAGCCGTACATGTTGATGTTATCTTGATCTAAATACGTATCTTTTGCATGGAAGTGATGGATCGCTCCGGCTTTTCCAAGAATTTTAATCGCTGCCACTGGATCGATGCCTTGCCACCAAAGGTGAGATGGATCAAGGTTAGCACCGATCGCGTCACACGTTTCTTCACGTAATTTTAACAGTGTATATGGAGTGTGCACCAAGAAACCGCCGTGAAGCTCTAAGCCGATTTTCACGCCATGCTCTTTCGCAAACTGCCCCCATGTACGCCAGTATGGAATCAGCTTTTCTTCCCATTGCCACTTCAACACATCACTGTACTCGTTCGGCCATGGAGAAACAGGCCAGTTCGGATATTTTGCGTTTTCCGAGTCCCCTGGTACACCTGAGAAACAGTTTACGACCGGAACATTCATCAAACCAGCAAGTTCAACTGTTTTTACATACGTATCATGAGATTCTTTAGCAAATGCTTCATCTGGTGACAAAGGGTTACCATGGCAGCTGAACGCTGAAATCGTTAATCCGCGTTTTTCGACCTCATGAAGATATTCTGCACGCTTTTCTTCACTCGAAAGCAACTCATCAAGTGGGCAGTGTGCATTTCCAGGATAGTTGCCTGTACCGATCTCGACCGCTTGTACTCCTGCTTCTTTTACATAGTCGAGCATTTCTGTAAATGACTTTTGCGAAAAGAGAACTGTAAAAACACCTAGTTTCATATTACCTCACTCCTTTTTCATTCTCTAGCTGAACGCTTTTTCCCATTAGACTGCTCGCATAGATCGCCTCAATCACACGGGATGTGTTCATCGCTTCTTCTGCTTTTACAAGGGGTTCTGCCTTACCTAAGCAGCAATCCACAAAGTTCTGTGCTTGCGGAAGCCCTGGATCGTCTTCTCCTAAGATCCAATCTGCCTTCGTGGTTGTCATCATACCGTTCTCTGCTTTGTTTACAGCAAATGGGAACACGTCAAGTCCCCCTTTGTCTCCTGAGATACGAAGCAGCTCCGCATCATCCGGAATGTTTGCAGCCCACGATGTTTCGAAAAGAATCGTTCCTCCATTTGCTAAGCGGATATAAGCCGTCACGTGATCGTCCACTTCAAATGTTTCTGCATCAAATGAACCCCATTGATTCACTTGTTCTGCTTCACGGCTAACGGTGTTGTACGTTTGGCCGGATACTTCACTTACTGTCGGGTTATCTAAAAGCCACAAAGTCAAGTCTAGCAAATGACAGCCATAATCGATTAAGCTTCCTCCGCCTTGAAGTTCTTTGTTCGTAAAAACACCCCAGCCTGGCACTTTACGTCTTCTTAACGCTTGTACACGGACTACGAGCGGATTACCCACTTCTCCAGCTTCCATCATACGCTTAGCTGCATGAGATTCTTTCATGTAGCGGTAGTGATAAGCGATGGACAGTACTTTTCCAGAACGCTTTTCTGCTTCTATCATCTCCGCACATTCTTCAACTGTCATCGCCATAGGTTTTTCACAAAGTACATGTTTACCTGCATCTAGAGCAGCAACCGTGATCTCTTTATGAAACTTGTTTGGCGTACAAATAACAACTGCATCTACGTGCGGCCACATTTCTGTATAGCTTGTAAAATAGTGTGGTACGTGAAATTTCTCTGCGACTGTCTTTGCAGCATCAACGTTTACATCGCTGACTGCGGTAACTTCTGCTGTCTCACTTAGTTTTTGAAATGCGGGGATATGACGGCCTTGCGCAATGCCGCCTGCCCCGATGATCCCAACTCTTAATTTCATGCGTGAACACCTGTTTTCACTTTTTCAATCGTCTTCTTTTCGTTTGATTCAAGTGCTGCTAAGATTACTGCCAGTGAACGCTTACCTTCTTCCCCCGTAATAAGTGGTGCTTTACCTGACTCAACAGCTTCTATAAAATGGTCAACAACATGTGAGTTAGACTGATTCTCGTTTGTTTGGATCGCTCCCAACTCATAACGAACGATTGATCCATCTGTATATTGAGCAACAAGAGAGAATTTCGGATCATCTTCTAAACGAAGAATGCCTTTTTCACCGTAGATGATTGTTGAGTTGTCTTCTTTTGCTGTATAAGACCAGCTTGCAGCAAGCGTTCCAATAATTCCGCTCTCTGTTTTAAGTACACAAACTGCTGTATCATCTACAGAGGCAAACTCTTTCGCACTTGTTTCCACGAATGCGCCCACTTCTGCAATTTCTTCACCTAAGATATACCGGATCAAGTCTGTTTTATGAACCCCAAGATCACCCATCGCTCCAATAAAAGCTTCATCCTTTTTAAAGAACCAGCTCTTCACACCATCAACGCTCCAGCCTTCAGGACCAGGGTGACCAAAAGCTGTACGGAAGCTGTATACTTTTCCAAGCTCACCGCTTGCAATGATCTCACGCGCTTTTTGGTGAGCCGGAACGAAACGCTGGTTATGGCCGATCATCAGCGTCTTGCCGCTTTTTTCAGCTGCTGCGATCATTTCCTCTGCTTCTTGAAGAGATGTTGCCATAGGCTTTTCACATAATACGTGCTTTCCAGCATTTAGTGCTGCAATTGATATTGGAGCGTGCAGGTAGTTTGGCGTACATACACTTACAGCTTCTACTTCTTCAAGGGCAAGAAGTTCGGTATAATCCGTGAAAATTTTACCGCCGTATATGGCTTGTGCAGCTTCAGCACGTTCTTTCACAACATCACAAACAGCAACGATCTCTACATCTTGGTTTGCCGCATATTCTGGTAAATGGCGATGTTGAGCAATACTTCCGCATCCGATAATTCCAACTTTAACTGTCATGTTCATTTCCTCCTCGTAATATAGGGTTATATGTTTTATTTTGCTGTGATCGCTTCAAGCGGCTTAGCGTTTCCGTAAACCGGAGCCTGGCTGCCCGACGGAGCTAAGAAAGATACTGCATTTGCAATGACTTTTTGAACGTCTTTGTTGTAGTATGTTGGATACGTTTCATGTCCTGGTCGGAAATAGAAGATCTTTCCTTTTCCACGGTTATAGGCTGCACCTGAACGGAACACTTCTCCGCCTTCAAACCAGCTGACAAACACGAGATCGTCAGGAGCTGGAATGTCAAAGTGCTCACCATACATCTCTTCTTTTTCAAGTTCGATGTACTCACCAAGTCCGTTTGCTACAGGGTGACTCGGGTTCACGATCCAGATGCGTTCTTTCTCATCTGCTTCACGCCATTTAAGGTCGCAAGATGTACCCATGAGCTTTTTAAAAATTTTAGAGAAATGGCCCGAGTGAAGGACAAGTAACCCCATTCCATCAAGTACACGCTGATACACTTTATTTACGATCTCTTCTTCTACTTCGTCGTGTGCCAAGTGTCCCCACCAAACAAGTACATCCGTGTTATTTAATACTTCTTCTGTTAGGCCGTGCTCTGCTTCATCAAGCGTAGCCGTATTAACAACGTGTCCGGCTTCTTGTAAAAACTCTTGAATCGCACCATGGATCCCTTTAGGATAGATTTCTTTGACTACCGGATTCCTTTGCTCATGACGATTCTCGTTCCAAACTGTTACTTTAACCATTTTGATTTCCCCCTATATGCATGTAAGCGCTTTACGTAAACGTTTACGTATTTCTCAAATAAAAATGAAGCGATTTTAGGTTCCGTTTTTTTACTTGTCACGTAGATCACTGACTGATTGCCTTTCTACGATTGAAAAAGGCATATAACGGCTTTCTGCTTCTTTTTTTTCACCTTTAATCAAATTAACTAATATCTCTCCTGCAGTTTGCCCCATATCTTTTAAAGGCTGGGATACAGTTGTGAGCGCAGGGTAACACATCTCTGCAATTTTTAGATTATCGTATCCGATTATGGATAATTCTTCTGGTACTTTTACACCCAATTGGTGGGCAGCTGACATAGCTCCAATCGCCATTTCATCACTAGCTGCAAACAACGCAGTCATGTTTGGGAGCTTCTTCAAGAGAAGCGGCAATGATTCTTTTCCGTTTTGAAACCGATAGCCTTCATTCGTTGTTAGATGATCATCCGAAAAAGGAAGACCATGTTTTTGAAGTGCATCTTTAAATCCTTGCATTCTCGGAATTCCCGCAATTGGATCTTGATAACTTCCGCCGATCATCCCAATCTCTTCATGTCCTTTTTCGATTAGATACTCAGTTGCTTTGAATGCACCCTCATAATCATTAACCCGAACATATGGCAAATCGTATTGGGTGGATGCAGTAGAAACAAGAACTACCGGGACTTTCATCTCCTCAAAGATCTTATAATACTCTTTCTTTACATCTTCAGAAGCGAAGATGATGCCATCCACTCTTTTTTCTTGCAGAAGTCTGAGGTATTTGACGGTCCGCTTCCCGCTTGAAGCCGTATTACAGACGATCACACTGAACCCTCCGTCATGTGCTGCATTTTCCACACCTTCAAGAACTTCTGATGAGAGCATTCCAGATACTTCAGGAAAGAGTACCCCGATCGTTTGCGTTCGCTTGTTGATCAATCCGCGTGCTATTGCGTTAGGCTGATACCCAAGTGCCTCAATGGATTCTTGCACTTTCTTCTTCGTTTCCTCCGAATAGCCTGACAAGCCGTTTACAATGCGAGACACTGTTGCAATTGAAACGTTTGCATGTTTGGCCACATCTTTTATTGTCGGATTCAAAACATCAACCTGCTTTCTTGTTACGTAAACGTTTACATTTACACTTACAATCTATCAGCGCACTGCAAAAAAGTCAATTATTTATTCTTAAAAAAGGTTACAGATTTTTAAAAAGGGAAAAGACTAGTATCAAGAATTGGAGGTCGCATCTACATGTGGTATCAGCATTCATTTTTCAAGTATGCCGCAGGTTCTGTACTCATACTTATTATTCTCTTTTTACTCGGAAAAATCGATTACCTTTTAGACTTCCTTAATCTCATCATTTCCAGCGTGTTTTTTCCGGTGTTTATCGCAGGTCTGCTTTACTATTTGCTTCGCCCGATCATTAGGTACTTGATTAATAAGAAGGTACCTAAATTTGCAGCCATATCGATCATTCTTCTTGGGCTGATCCTAGCCGTTTCAGGAATTTCCACGGTGGCTTTTCCGGTCATAGCCGATCAGGTCACAAATCTCACAGATGATTTTCCAAAGAAGATTGGTGAAGCGACAGAAAAAACCGGAACCATGATTACAGGAAGCAAAAAATCATTTATTGACAGCACACGAGTCGCCAAATTAGCAACTGAACGCCTCGAAAGGTTTACGAGCTCAGTGTCAAAAGATCTAACTGCACTCGTAACAACTTTAACAAATATTGCGCTTGTATTGTTGGTGGTACCCTTCATCCTCTTTTACTTGCTTCTAGATGATAAAAAGTTCTTTAATTATTTTTTAAGACTCGTTCCTCATCATATGGAGCATGATGTTGCTGCGATTCTCAGAGATATTGACTCAACACTATCTTCTTATATAAAGGGGCAAGTGCTGGTCGCGCTTTTTGTCGGGATCTTCATGTATGCGGGGTATTTAGTGATTGGTCTTAAGTTTGCTCTCATTCTTGCACTATTTGCTGTCCTGACGAATGTAATACCGTTTCTAGGGCCATTCATCGGCGTGTTTCCTGCCCTCTTAGTCGGATTGATTCAAGATCCCTTTATGGCTATAAAAGTTGCGATCGTTACACTTGTCGTTCAACAGGTGGAAGGAAACATCCTATCTCCGCAAATTATGGGAAAACAGCTGAGAATCCATCCGCTTACCATCATTTTGATCGTATTGATGGCTGGAGCGGCATTTGGTTTTATCGGCTTATTGTTGGCGATTCCAGCCTATGCGGTTACCAAAACGATCATCAGCAACCTGTATCGGATTTATCTGTTATACCATCCACCAGAGTCTCGCAGCGATCTGCTCTGAAAGGAGAAACATGCCCACCGTGAAACAGCCTTTTGTTAAAGAAAGAACGCTTAAAGATAAAATTTGGAGCTGGTTTGAATCTTCACGTCCTTGGGTTCACCGCTTTGCGCGTGTTGGTTATACATCTAAAGGAATCGTTTATGTGCTAATAGGGATCCTTGCATTAATCATGTCTACTGGAAAACATCCAAATGAAGCAAGCTCAAACGGTGCACTCTATACGATCGCCCAGCAGCCCTTTGGACCTCTATTATTGATCTTGCTTTCGATCGGCTTAAGTGCCTATGCCTTTTGGCAGCTTGTAAGAGCCGTTTTCGACCCAGAGTGCGTAAACCATAGCTGGAAAAGGTGGTTCAGCAGACTGAGCTATCTATTTATCGCAGGTACCTACATCGCCATGTGTATCAGTGCATTACGAATTCTATTCCGAGCCAGAGCGGAATCATCCGATAAAACATATCAGACTCTATCTGCACAGATGCTTTCACAGCCGTTTGGCCAGTTACTGATCGCAATCGGCGGACTGGTATTTGGGATCATTGGTATCATCTTTTTATATAAGGCGTTTTCACACCGTTTTAAGCGTGATTTAAAGAAAAATGAGATGAATAAAAAAGAATGGCGCTGGAGTGGGTATATTGGAACGTTCGGCATGGCGGCAAGAGGAATCGTCTTTATGATCATTGCTTTTTTCCTGGTGCGTACTGCCATTTTGGCCGATCCTGATGAGACCAAAGGTTTGGATGGCGCGCTCTTAGAACTCGCATCACAGCCGTTTGGCCCTGTGCTGCTCGCAATCGTCTCGCTTGGTTTTATCTCATATGGTATTTTTATGTTCGCAAGTGCTAAATATAGAAGGTTGGATAGTTGAATGAGGATACAAGCCTTGTCTGCAGCGTGCAGACAGGGTTTTTTATTATTTGAATGTGTTTTCCTGACGAATACAAAAGAAGTGGATATGTATTTGTTTGGGGACAGATCCGGGTCTGTCCCGGGTCTGTCCCCCTTTCGTTTCCCTCACTCTTTCGACCACTTCTCCAGCGTATTATCAGTTGGCAGCATAACTGTTAACAACCCTAAAAGCGGCAAGAAGCTGATAAGGAGCATGGTGTTTGAGATACTGGTAAGGTCAGCTATTTTACCAAGAACGACCGATCCGAGTGCTCCCATTCCAAAAGCAAGCCCTACGATTAATCCAGACACCATTCCAATCCTGCCTGGTACAAGCTCTTGGGCATAAACAACGGTTACTGAGAAACTCGTGTTTAAAATAAACCCGATCACAAAAAATAATGGAATCACAGCCCATAACCCAACGTGAGGCAATAGAAGAGCCAACGGAGCAGTTCCGACCATCGACCAGAAGATCATGTTCCGCTTTCCTAGTCTGTCTGCGATCGGCCCGCCAAAGAATGTTCCTAGCACACCTGAGGCCATGAAAACAAATAGATAGATCTGAGCTTGCCGGATGGACAATCCATAATCATCGATCAAATAAAACTGATAATAGTTTCCGATTCCTGAGAAGTACCATGAACGGGCAAAGACCAAAAAGACGAGGAGAGCCATTGCTCCGATTACTTGATTTTTTCTCTTTTTATCGATAGCTTTTTTCTCACCAGACTGCTTTTTCACACGCGGAAAATGGATTAACTGTCTTGAGTACCAGCCTGAAACATAAAACAAAACGAAAATAGCGACGGCTGCTAACGATGTAAACCACACTGCTCCAAACTGGCCAAGTGGTACAAATACGAGTGCTGTCATAACTGGTGCAAGCGAACTTCCTGAGTTTCCTCCTACCTGGTAGATGGATTGAGCTAACCCTCTACGGTTTCCAGCGGCCATATAGGCTACCCTTGAACCTTCCGGATGAAAAACGGCAGAGCCAAGTCCTATACCAATAACCGAGATAATAATCAGATGGAATGAATCTGCAAAAGCAATGCCCAGCATTCCTATTAAACTAGCCATCATTCCAAACGGTAACAGATACGGTGATGTCGTCCGGTCGGTATACCACCCTATAACCGGCTGCATGACTGAGGAAGTAATGTTTAGCGTAAATGCAATCCAGCCGAGCTGCGTGAAGGTCAGGCCCATCGATTCTTCTAGAATAGGAAAAATCGCTGGAATTACTGCCTGCATCGAGTCATTCAAAAGATGAACAAAACTAATCGCAAAGAGAATGGAATAGATTGTTTTTTGCTGTGAAGACGCTAAGCTTGGCGTCTTTTCTGTTGGTGCTGCCATGCTGCATTCCTTCTTTCTATTGTTTCACTATACCTTCCAAACTATGTAACTTACATTAGATTATCATAACTATCTTGTCTATTACTAAAAAAGAGGTTTTCGACAAGGGAAATTAAGTAAATATCCAGGTACGAACCATTAAAATCGCGTGGGAAATAAATTGTTTGGGGACAGTCCCCCTTCCCCCTTCCACCATCTAATGCAAACCAAGAAGCCAGCCTGTAAACAGGCTGGCTTCAATCGCTGCACTTTTTAGATCTTTTCTATCACTTTGTCGATTATTCCATACTTTAATGCTTCTTCTGCTGACATGAAATAATCACGGTCTGTATCTTTTTCTACTTTTTCAATCGGCTGCCCGCTGCGGTCAGAGATAATCTTGTTCAACAGTTCACGTGTCTGCAAGATGCGTTTTGCATGGATGGCCATATCGGATGCCTGCCCTTGTGTACCGCCTAACGGCTGGTGGATCATCACCTCTGCATTAGGAAGCGCATAGCGTTTTCCTTTTGCACCGGCTACCATTAGAACCGCCCCCATCGAAGCGGCCATACCGATACAGATCGTGGATACATCCGGTTTGATGAACTGCATCGTGTCAAAGATCGCCAGGCCGGCTGTAACTGAGCCTCCTGGAGAATTAATATAGATGGAAATGTCCTTATCAGGATCCTCTGCTGCTAAGAAGAGAAGCTGCGCAACAATTGAGTTTGCCACGTTATCGTCGATGGCACTTCCCAGCATGATAATGCGGTCTTTTAAAAGTCTTGAATAAATATCGTAAGAACGCTCTCCTCGATTCGTAGATTCCACAACCATTGGTATTAGGTTCATCTGTTTTCCTCCTTTTTATGCCGCGATTGCCATCGGGCTTGCGCTTGTTGTTTGTGGTACATGTATGGAGCCAAAGCCTGATGTAATAAAGATAATTTTTGCCGGCTCTTGCTGTTTGTCAGCAACTTCGACCTTCACTTCTGTTTTCATTGGAATTACATTTGTTTCTTCATTAGCTGACTCACGCTTTAGTGGGATGACTGTGGTTTTATTATCCTTCTTCACGGTGTGCCGCCTCCTTCAGGTTTGGGGTACATAGCCATTGAAACTTGATACGATTTCGCGTTTTTTTCTTTTGGTTTGTGATGTTTTTGAATGAGAGCTGTAAGCATATCTGCATAATCCTGCAGAAATGCATTCCGGTTTTCAACACCAGAAAGAGATAGCTCCATTTCCATCACAGCACTTGGAATTTCCTCATCTTCCACTTGCTCCATGAGTGAAACCGCGTCTCGCTTTATTTTTTCTGTGAGTGACAATACGTGAGCGAGAGCTGTTTGATCCTGCAGCTTCTTCATCGTTTCTTGCGATAATCCTAGTGAATCCGATAACAAGAAAGTTTTGCCTGCGCTTCTATAAAGAACTTCAACAAGATTTCTAACATTCCTTGTTCCCGCACGCACCACAAGACCAACTTTTTCCAATGCTTTAAGATGATAGTTCACCTTTTGAGCGGAATCGTTCATTTCTTTTGATAGCTCTGTCGCAGAGCGCGGTTCCTTCAATAAACTTATGATCTCTGACCGGACAGGATGCAGAAGTGCCGCTGCTTGCTGGGGCTCTGTGACGATAAAGGTTTCTGGCATGCTCTGATTCCTCTTCACTCTCATCACCTCACATTCCACTATTTTATCCTTACGTAAAAATTATACTTTACGTAAAATTATTTTATTACGATATACTCCATTATGTCAAAGATTTATAAAAAATATACGTTTGCCTATTCTCTACACAAAAAAACAGACTGTCATCTGAAGCCAGCCTGCTTTTTCCTCTCTCTATAGAAGCGGAATGACACCGAGAATCAAAAAGATTACCGCCATCCCTATGTTTAACCAGAATTCTGTTGTTTGATTGAATAGTCTTCGTTCCACCGAACGAAATAAAAAGATGACCATTAAGATCGAAAACAATACGGTTGGGTTTTCCCAATTCATTCCGTTATAGATCGCAAGCAATAATCCTAAAAACATGAGCACCATCTCAGTGTACACCCAGCGTTTTGGTCGTTTTTTCATCTGATATCGGCCCCCTTTTCACTGGTTGATAGTACACAGTGTACGGTGTGGAGGCCTATTCGGTGCATATTTTTATACTGATTTTTCGCCTTTTGATCCTAACCAGCTTCCTGCAAGTGAACGTTCTGGAAGGACACGGAGCACCAACCAGCCGATCAAACCACCGACTATAGAACTTATTAAAAAAGGGATAACAAAAAAGAACACACCTGTTTTCGTTCCTAATAGGAATGTTGCAACAGGAACGGCGGCGAGAGCTCCAATTATTCCAGTTCCCAGCCATTCTCCGAGTGCTGCTAACCCGTAGCTCTTTCCTTTTTTATAAAAATAGCCAGCCACAAACGCTCCGATCATGCCGCCTGGAAATGCAAGCAATGAGCCCACACCGAACAAATTTCGCAAAACACCAATGCTAAAAGCTACAATCAAAGCAGGAACTGGTCCAAGCGTCACACCTGCAATAACATTTAACGCATGCTGTACAGGGAATGCTTTTGCCACACCTGCTGGTATCCAAAACAAATGTGATGACAGTGTACCGATCGCTACAAACATCGCCATTAGGGTAAGTTTCTGTACAGAAATCTTCACTTATAATCCCCTCTTAGCTTGCATGATGATCTTAAACATTTCACTGGAAGAAACTGATGGATCCTTTGCGCAGCTAATTGCCGAAATAACAGCCGCACCATCAGCTCCTGCTTCAATAACTGCTCCAGCCTTTTCAAGTGATATTCCACCTATACCAACAAGTGGCACGGTAATCCCATTTGATCGAAATTCTTTGATTAGTTCTGCGCCCACAGGTTTCTTCGCATCTGGTTTTGAAGATGTTTGATAGATCGGACCTGCTCCTATATATTCTGCACCAAGCGATACAGCATCTTCTGCTTCAGCTAGTGTATGTGCAGAAACACCGAGGATCTTCCCTTTTGTTTCTTGTCGGATTACTTTGAGGTTACCGTCAGATTGGCCTACATGTAGGCCGTCTGCATCCACCGATTTCATCAACTCTATGTCATCATTCACAATAAAAAGTACATTATGATCTCCACACAGCTTTTTCGCTCTTACCGCCATCTGAAAACGCTCTTCTCCTGTTAAACAGTTAGAACCTTTTTCCCGATATTGAAAAGCCGTGATACCGCCTTTAATCGCCTGCAAAAGAATTCGTTCAAAGGCTTCGGGAGACTCACAGTTCATGGTGCCAGCCACAAAATAGAGAGAAAGCTGCTGTCTTAGATCCGTCTTAGCAAAAGTTGTCATACACGCACTCCTCCCTTAAAAGAGTGATCTTGCCAGTTCATCGTACCCCGCCAGATACCTGGTGTTTTTTCTAAAGCAAATAGCTGGTCTAAAAGTTTTTGCTGGAAACTTCCTGGCCCTTGAGCTTCCTTCACTGCTTCTTCGGCCGCTTTTGTGAGCATAAGAATCGCCAAAGCTGTTCGTTCCAAAATAGAAAGTGATTGTGTCCCCGCCCCCTCCTCCTTGTGATTGCCTTGATAAAGAGCAACCATGGATGTAGCAAAACAGCCAGTACCTGTCACGAATGCTAGCATTGGATCACCATGCGAAAGCACTATAGCTTTCTCGCCATCCGTAACGACATCCTTCTTTCCAGTCATGGCGATGAGACACCCAGTCTGTTTCGCAGCAGCAGAGGCCAGTTCAATCAAGCTATCCTCAGAACCTTCAAGGTCACCATCAACACCCTTTCCAGCCCATCCTCCTTCGGCAAGAAATTTCATCTCTGCCGCGTTTCCGCAAATTGTCAGAATTGTTTGGGGACAGACCCCCTTCAATTGTGAATATTCCGCAAGCAGCTCTTTAACCACTTCTTGTCGGAAAGATGACAAACCTACTCCCACTGGATCCAAAACGACGGGCACTCCTCTATGCATAGCTCTCCGAAGTGCAAGAATCATAGATTGAGCGGTTCCTTCTTCTAGAGTGCCTATATTAAGCACCAATGCACCTGCCACACTTACAGCCTCTTCAACTTCACGGGCATCATGAACCATCATCGGGCTTCCCCCGGCTGCAAGAACTCCGTTCGCAAGAAAATTCATTGTTACGTTGTTTGTAATGTGATGAACAAGTGGCTTTTCTTTTCTGACCTGGCCAACAAACGTCTTCCAATCTTGTACTCTAGTATTGTTCATGTGCAATCCTCCGATAAACAAAGTGATTGACTGGTCCGTGACCCGAACCCACATCAATGCCATGTTCGATTGCATGTTGAATAAATTTCTTTGCATACTCTATGGCACTCTCTGCGGTTTTACCGTAAGCGAGTTCTGCTGTGATTGCAGCAGAGAACGTACATCCTGTTCCGTGTGTGTTTTTCGTGATTACACGTTTCTCAACAAACTCATACATCTCAACACCGTTATAAAGAAGATCGGATACATACGTTCCTTCACCAAAGTGTCCTCCTTTGATCACGACATAGTCAGCGCCTTGATCAAAAAGTACTTTTGCTGCTTCTGCTCTCGCTTCTTTACAATCGATAATGATCCCGGTTAAAGCCTCTGCTTCTGGAATGTTCGGCGTGATGATCTTAGCGATAGATAGCATGTACGTTTTCATTGCATCCAGCGCCTCTTCACTTAAAAGGGTTGCGCCTCCTTTAGCAATCATGACCGGATCTACGACCAGGTTATTCCATCCAAACTTTTTAATAAAATAAGCCGTTCTTTCGATATATTCGCCAGAGAACAACATGCCAGTTTTGACAGCATCCGGTTTCAAATCACTCCCGATCGAACGAAGCTGGGCTTCGAATCCTTCTATAGGAACAGGAAATACTCCCTGAACTCCTGTCGTATTTTGGGCAGTGACTGCTGTTAGAACGGACATACCATAAACACCAAATTCTTGGAACGTTTTCAGATCAGCTTGAATCCCGGCACCACCGCCGCTGTCTGATCCTGCGATCGTCAGTGCTTTACTTACTTTAATCAATTGTCCCACAACGTTCTCCTCCTTCTACATACACAAAAAAGCCACCCGCATAAAGTAGACAGCGGGTGGCCATTACGATTATATGAATAAAAAAGAAACGTGTAATGTACCACACCGCTTCCCTACGCCAGTATAATCTGGATCAGGTTCTAAGGGTCGAAGGCAACAGCCTTCTCTCAGCTTTAATTGAAAGCACCCCTAGCGGAAATGACAATATTGATTTAACTCAATCCTACTCACAGTATACTAGGAATGTCAATGTTTTTTTGAAATAAGTGTTTTCGTGTGTTTAAGCACCATGAAATACGGGGAAATAGTATCTAACACACACATTAAACACATAAACAAAACTCATTCAAAACATTTGGAACAAGTGAGAACATTTAGCAACACAAATGACAAACCATTAACAATTTTTCCATAAGGTGGTGAATAAACAGTGCTTTAGGAGAATAATTTAAATTTTTTTCAGAATTTTCAAATAAAATGGTTGTCATCGGGCGTCTTGCTCAGTATACTAGTAGAAACCTAGAAACATAAAAGGTTAATTGGATAGGGAGATAATTTAAGGAGGGAAAACAGGATGAAAGACAAAAACACTTCTTTTAACAAAAACCAAAACGAGATGGTGCAGTATAAGCAACAAAAAAGAGACCCATTTGCCTTCAGCCTTATTGCCCAAATGGTACTCGATGAGGCCCTGCACAATTATTACAAAGCGTATTATGAAAGAGAAATCGACAATGCCCTGGATCAAAAAGATAAAGATCGTTTTATGAAATTAACCGCAGAATACAAAGCGTTTCTCGGCTAAGGCTTTCAAAACGGTACATCTTTTATAAAGATGCCGTAAAAGCCAAAACACCCTTTCAGCAAACGGACTATCCGCGCTGCAGAGGGTGTTTCTGACGTACCTATTAACTGACACATTATTTTAATTTCATATGTTAAGTCATTGTTGTCGGGGATTCCGGCTTTTTCTTTTGGTCTTTTTTCCTTTTCCTCCACAGCCAATACAGCACTGCGATTATGATTAGCCAGACTGGGGCTAATCCGAGCAAACCGACTACGATAAATGAAACCGTAGATACAAGAAAGTTCACCGTTTCCATAAATAACATCTTTGTCTTTTTCCAAGTGTTCAATTCTTCTGTTTGCAGCTTCTCCGCTTTTAGATTTTTAACCTCAAACTGTATCGTTACTGTTGAATAATCACTTTGATTCTTTAAGAAGTGTAATCGTCCTTCAATCTGTTCAATCTCTTCTTGAACACGGGCAAGGTCATCTGATATTTTTAATAAGTCTTCAGTTCTCTCGGCATTTGCCATAAACGATTCTAAACGCGTTCTAACCTGCTGCTTAGCTTTTAATCGTGAAGAAAGATCTACATATTCTTCTGTAACATCCTCGCCCCGGACATTCTCATGCGGAGTCCCTTTGCTCAAGTTTTTTATCTCATTTAAGAATGGACGAAAGGTATCCGTGGGAACACGAACAACCATCATCCCATTTTCATACCCTTCTTCACCAACATTAGTATTTGATTCTACAATATAGCCTCCTTTATCTTCGGCCATCTTTCGAACAGACTCCATGGAGTTCTCCAATTTATCTACCGTGATACGCATATCCGCGTTATAGATTACTTTTCTTTGATCCTTTATTTCCTTCATTTTAGTACCGGCACCCTCATCACCCGAACCTGAATCTGATTTTGACTCATCCGATGAGTTTTCCATCTTTGCTTCTGAACTCTGATCAGCACCGGCATGATCAGGAGCTATCTTGCCGCTCTCAGATTTGTTTCCGCCGTTGCTGCATGCACTCAATAGAAGCAAAACAACAAATAACCAAACCTTCCATTTCATCCACATATCGGAATTCCCCCTTTTTTTCTTAGACGCTCTCTTAGAAAAAAAGTTTCAACCCCCAAAAAGCCAACATACTTATTGATTTTTTCTCCTAACGTTTTATGTTAAAATGTTATCTGATGATTTGTGTTGAAAAAAAATCGATTTATGCTAGTATGTACAGGATAAGTAAGTGATTTACTGGAGGAAAAGCATGTCAATGATAGGAAGAAACGATCCGTGCCATTGTGGCAGCGGAAAAAAATATAAGAAATGTTGCTTACATAAAGAAGAGCAAACGCGCGAAGTATCCTTCCACCAAGAAGGACTCATCAAATTTGCTCTTGAGAATTACCAGCAGGAATTAGCTGCACGTACATCTGAGTATGTGAAGAAATACCCTGTTGGAAAAGAACAAGAACAAACATACGCGAATATTGCTGTGTGTTGGGAAGTATTCTGCTCTAAGACCCAAGACGGAAAGACACCTGTAGAACTTTATGTAGAAAAAGTGAAAGATACGGTTAAACCAGAAGTTTTTGAGATTCTCACAGGCTGGACGACAGCTGCACCTTCTCTTTATCAAGTATTGGAACAAAAAACAGGATTTATCTTCACAGTTCAAGACATTTGGTCAGAGAAAGTGTACGATGTAACGATTAATGCTGCAGAAAAACCGAAAACAGAAAGTGCTCTGCTTGGAACACTCGTTTCTAACGGCATCAATCATGAGTTTTATGTGGGATATGTAGAAATGCCTCTATCGGAACTACCGCCTCTTAAAGAAGCTGTAGAAAAGATTCAGCCATTAGCTGACGCTAAACAAATTTTCAAGACAGACTTCCCTGCTGTTCTTCAGCTTTCTCTCATTGATATTTCTGCAGGCTTGCCAGAAGTGAAGCACGAGGAAAAACCTGCAGATATCAAAAAGCCAGGTACGGAGAGCGTAAAAGCCGGAAATGCGTCTGATGAAATCGATGAGAAATATACAGCTGTAACAGAACTTGTGAAAGCGAATGCTGAAACAGAAGTTGTAGAAGAAGCTGAAAAATTTTGGAGTGAATACATCACGGAATCCAAACCATCAATCCGAAAAGAGGAAATCTATGCAGCCGCATTAGATTACCTTGTTTCAAAAGATATAAGAGGAATTGCCTCTACACAAGCTGAAACAGCAAAAAAATACGGCGTTTCACCAGCGAGTCTTTCTTCACGCTATCGTGAAATGAAAGAACTTTTAAGTGTATAAGCGTATCATACGATCATCTACCCGTCAGGAGCTATCTGGCGGGTTTTTATTTTAAAAAAACAAGGCCCCTTATAAGGAACCCTGTTGTTTACGCTGCAGCCAGTAATAGACCGGCAAACCTGCAACTGTTATGAAAATGGCTGTTAAGCTATCAATTGGATCATTTAAGATGGTCGCACCTACGATGTACAAAGACCCAAGGATTGCAAAAATAGGAATGACCGGGAACAATGGCACACTGTATACCCGTGTCTGGCCAGGGTTCCGTTTACGTAATTTGAATACGGCGTAAAATGCAAAAATATAAAAGATATAAACAGCGAAGATCGCCATTTCAGAAAGATAATCCGGATCCGTCAGAATCATCATGATGATCGCAATAAAGACTTGCAAGTAAGTCGCTGCGATCGGAGTTCCATATTTTTCACTTACTTTGCTAAACACATGTGACATGGGAAGCTGATTTCGCTCAGCCATGGCAAATGGCACACGCGGAATGGTTAGAATCTTACCGTTTAAACAGCCAAAGATCGATACTGCAATACCTACTGCGATCAATTTCCCTCCAAGCGGTCCGAATAGAATCGTTGCCGCTGAAGCAGCAGAGTTTTCTCCAAGTCTTACAATTTCTGAAGCTGGCAAAATGTGCAGCAATGCAATATTAACAAGCAAATATGCTGCCATGACGATCAGAATTCCGCCGACGATTGCTTTTGGCAATGTTTTTCCAGGATCCTTCATCTCTCCTGCTACAAAACCAACCATTAACCAGCCGTCATACGCAAAAAGAGTGGCTAAGATAGCTGCACCCATACTGATTTCTACAACTGCTCCGCTTGAAGCATCTAAAATCTGTTCGTTTCCTTGCCAGATTCCAAAAACAATAATCATACCGATTGGAACCAATTTTCCTAATGTAAAAAGATTTTGAACAAATCCCCCATACTTTGTACCAAAATTATTTACGATGGTAAGAAAAAGTACCGTTCCAATTCCAATCCATGGTCCGAACGATTCTTCCCATGAAAACAGGTTGATCATCAATGAACCGAAGTATAGTCCCAGTGCACCAATTACGGCTGGTCCATAGATAACTGTCTGCACCCATCCGCTCAAATATCCCCAAAGCTTTCCGTAAACTTCTTCCATATATACATAAAGTCCGCCCGTTTTAGGAATCTGGGTAGCTACTTCAGCAATTGTTAGGCCGCCTGCTAAAGTAATCAAACCACCTAAAGCCCAAGCTAAAAGTGCAAGGTTTGAGTTGCCTGTGTACTCTAGAACACTTCCGGGCTTCATAAAAATACCGGATCCAATTACCGTTCCGATAACGATGGACATGGCTACAGAAAGCCCAATGTCTTTTTTCAATGCTGCTTCTTGATTCATGCTGTGTCCACTCCTTAGAAAACGTTTGTCCATCTGAAAAAGACTAGTGTCACTTTAACATAAACAAGCTTGAAGTGTCACTACTTTCCAAAAAAGACGGGCAATTCAGTTTTTTGCAAAGGTTTTCTTTTGGAGCCAGCCGTCATTTAGAGCTCTTTTCGTCTTAATAGCTGTTTCTTTATAAATGCTTTTTCCATAATGGTGTTGAGCTGACGTTCAAATTTCTTTTTTTCTTGTGTATCCATTTCAATCCTGATCTTCTTTTTTAGTTCACGAATCATTACCTTTTCTTCCGATGTAAAATGAGAAGAATGAAGCAATCGAATCACCTCATTTCTTTTTGCATCACTGATCTTCCCCTATTTTTATAAGGATAAGCCAATACCTCTTTCATGACATGATATGTGTAAAATAATCTGACACTCTTTTTTTTAGATAAAAATTTCAAATTAGGCTTGTGTTGGAACTGGTACTTCATAGCTCTGAAAGAGGAAACCTCGCGTTAATGATGTATATAGAATAACAAAGAGACCTCCAATTTTTTGGAAGTCTTCTCTTTGAAATTTCAGGATTTATTATTCCGTTTCTGTCTTGGTTTTAAAATTTTCTGCCGCTGCGATGATGATCTTGACACCCTGCTGTTCGATCGCTGAAAGATGATCTCTTGGCGCATCATCATCTGTGATGACCACATCTAAGTTGGAAACAGGTCCTACATTCGCGAATGCATTGACACCGATCTTATAATGAGGAAAAACACCGATTCGCTTGCGTGACACTTTTCCTACAGCACTCATAAACGCAGCCACTTCAGGTGTTGCTGTGCTGATTCCACGGTCAGAAATACCTCCGCCTGTTACAAAAGAAAGATCAAAAGAATATTGACTGATGAGATTGGTGACTAGAGCATCAGTCATGTTTCCAGAGCTCTTCACTTTGCCTCCAACTACATAAAGATCGATGTTGTCTTTACCGCGAAGGGCATCTGCAGTTACTAAGGAATTGGTAACGATTGTTAGACGGTAATCAGGCAGATGCTTCAGGATCTCATGGTGCATCCCGCCGCCACTCAGAAATATGGTGTCATTTTCTTTGATGTATTTTACTGCCTCCCTCGCTATTGCCCTCTCATACTTTGATCCTTCACCAAAACGAACAGCGTTTGATGCAGGCCCCTTCTTCACTTCCGTTACAGGGATCGCACCACCATGCGTACGCTTAAGAAGGCCATTATCTTCCAGAGAAGATAAGTCACGGCGAATTGAGTCAATTGATACTTGGAGGGCATCTGATAGTTCTTTTGCGAGTACTCGACCTTCATTTTTAAGCACTTCTAAGATTTTTTCTCTTCTTTCTTCAGAAAACATAATAATTTTCCTCCATTACCTCTTATTTCCACGTGGTATTTTAAGTGTATGCTTGATTATGCTTGTTTGTCAAACTTATTTTGCATGTTTTTTCTTTTTTTTTCTGATATTTATAAAAAACAAGCTAAAACAAGCAAATTCGATTGCTTGTTTTAGCTTGTTACATTAAAGTTATCTGCTGTCAAAAAAGTATCAAATAAAAAGAAGCCTTAATCACATAAAAAATAGCTATAATCACATAAAAATGATTCATGATCACATAATTTCATACTTGCAAGAAAGTTGTCCTCCTGACAAATACAAATTCAATGATTTTGTATTTGTCGGGGGTCTGTCCCCCCTAGTCTTCCACCTTAATCAGGAACAATCTCTCGTGGAAGCGGCCTTGCTTTTTAGCTTTTTCCTGCCTAATCTCATCCAGCTCACGTAACGTAAGATCATGCACTTTTGTCAAAGCGATTAAGATTTCAAACAAGCCTGCCAATTCCTCAGCAGCATCCACTTCATTCTCAGTATCGCGATACTCTTTAACGCCTTCTGCAAGCTTCTTTTTAAGTTCACTCTCAAACTCTTGATCTCCCAGAATCCGAAAAGTTCCCTTCTTTCCTGCCTGCTCGAGCAGTTCCGGTATCTTATCACGAACTAATTTATTGTAGTACGCCATTGGCTCTATTCCCTTCCAGCAATTTCACAGCAACCCCCTATTAAAGCTAAACCAAAAACATCTTATAAAATCTATATTCATGTGTTAAGTTTTTTAGCAGATACAACTCCTAAAAACACAAGGGCGATCATACCAAAAACAGGATATAAATAATGCAGCAGCTCCGAATAACCAACTTGGCTCAACAGATAGCTTCCTGCCATTAAAAAGAGTAAGATCATTTGGTTTGATAGCCTTACATTTTTATTAAGCGATTCTGCCAATCCAAATATATTTCCAATTAAAGTTGAGAAGATCTCACCATAGATTACTAATACAAAGATGTAATGAACGGCTATCCCTAGTCCTCCCACAATTTCTGCTATCGGAATCTCATAGCTTAGTACTCGAGGAACCGAATATAGAACATACTGGCTGTTTAATAAAATAAACGTAAGTCCTAATCCTCCTAAGAACCCGCCCCATTTGATCACAGATTCATCGTCTGCTTGACGTGATAATGGAACAAGGACAGCTTGGGCAAGTGTTAAATTAAAAGCAGCATATGCAAATGGACTGACAATCCACTTCCAATGACCGGTAAAATCTTCTTCAACAAAAAGCTGCCTTCCGCCTGAAAAATCTAACATAGAAAAAGATAAGACGACTGAAAATAAAATCATAATAGGGACGATAAGAGAATTTGTCCAAAGAATTCCCTCTATCCCCTTTTTCATCACCAAATACGTGATGACGAGGGTAATCAGGATACCCGCCTGGAACGGCAGATGCAGTTGTTCCCAAAACAGCGCTCCTGCCCCTGACAGCATGACCCCTGTGACACCAAAGAGCATGATGAGCATCAAGACATTCACTACCTTAGAGACAGCTGGTCCAAACAAGTACTGATTCATTTCATCAAAGGATGTAGCATCCAATCGTTTTGCCATAATCATTAATTTCGTACCTATTGCTATAAATAGGAACCCGCTGATCAGTATTCCTGCAAATCCGGCTGAACCATATATCGTGAAAAATTCTACTATTTCTCTTCCTGTAGCAAAACCAGCACCCACAACTGTGCCGATATAAGTGGCGGCAATCTGTAATATTTGTTTCATCCGTCCACTCATGCTCTCACCTCCATGCCCCATATCTTTACAAACATATGCATGGACAAGAGTTTTAGAAGAAAAAGAAAAACAGCAGGATATCTCCATACTGTTTTAACGTCTTCTTTATATTTGCAAGGCTTCACCGCACTCATGAATGATTACTCGATTCTTCCCCTGGCGCTTAGCCACATACAAACTGTTATCTGCTCCCTCAAAGAATGCCTGTTTATGCATACCTGCTCTATAAGTTTGCAGCCCCAAACTAATGGTTATACGTTCTTCTTTAATTTCAGGATGCACAAGGTTTTCCACACCCGTCCGTACTTTTTCAAGGATAGCAAATGCTTTTTCCTCATTCACATCATTTAAAATGACAACGAACTCTTCTCCTCCATACCTCGCCGTAAAATCGTCATTCGTTACGTTTTCCTTAATTGTTGCTGCAATCCGCTTAAGCACAACATCACCTATTCCGTGACCATAGGTATCATTGATTTTTTTAAAATTATCAATGTCTATAACAGCTAAATGTACGGGATAATGATACGTTTCAGCCTGAAGCAGTAGTACGTCCATATATTCATAAAAAGCCATGTGATTATACAACCCAGTAAGAGCATCGGTTTTCACTTGTTTTTCCATAATTGTTGATTTTACCATCAGATCTTGATGATCTTCCTGTGCTTTGGTTAGATGCTTTGCAATTTCATAACCTCTGCTCATAATTCCGATACAGATTGCCGTAGCGGTGATCAAGATGCACATCATAGATAGCTGATCCATCAAGTCATTCATCTTATTTGAAATTGGATGAAAGGTTGTAATGACTAAAAAAACAAGGGAACTTAATAAGAAAGACAGCCACACTTTCTTCTTTTCAAAATAAATAGTTGAGATTAGCATAGGAAAAAACAAACTCGTATACATGACATACATTTCAGAATGAACACTGATTAAAATTGCAGAAAAAAGACTAGCTGCCATAATAATAATATAGTCCATAAATTTATTTTTCTTCCTATAGCTCCACTCCGCAATTAAAGTAGTAAATGTCAACAGAACGGTCGGCAAAATAATATAGGACATCAAAAAATCCTGTAATGGCCTTGTTGTTAAAAAACTGTTTAATACCTCGACGCACACTGACACAAAGATAACAACCCAAAATACATTTAATATTTTCCGGTTCCACGCAATGTGATTTAAGTGTGCAGGCAGGTGTGGTTTTCCCAAGTCATTCACCTCATCTACACGTTTCCAATTTTTATTATAGCATTATTTTCCTGTATCAATGTCTTTTGATCATTTAATTCTCATATGAACGATGGCTCTTTTTTTATGATTAAAACGAAATATACAATGAAAACGCACAGCCGGAATACCGGCTGTGCGACTATTTATAGTTAGTAGTTTATTTGATTTTTATGCGTTTTTTCTTTGGTAACTTATCAAGGAGCCAGCCTCTGCCCACTTCACAAAAACGAATCGGCATTTCAAGGGTTGCCAGTATCTTATCCTTTCCGTGTATGGTGAGTAAACCTGTTTCTTCATTCACTTGGTCTACTACAGCATTCTCAGTTCCTGAGAGCGGAAACGCCCATTTGTTATTACCAGAGTCCTTAATTTTAATCATTCTTCCGTCACAAGATACTTTGTGGCAATGTGGAGGCAAGCCCAACGTAATTTTATTCATTGCATTTCTTTCCTCCCTTTCCGGATTTGTTTCATTGTAACAGATTTAGTGCGTGTCTGACTTAATATTTTTTAATTTTTTGACTATTTAACACATTTGAAATATACCTACAAAAATTAGTATGACAACCTTAGGGCAAAAGCCAATTCCTACAATGGCGTACAAGCATATACTATTGTAATTGAGAGATAAGGGAGGAATGAACGAGTGGAAAAATGGTCCACGTTATATCATATGACCGTCGTTTTTTTAGGGGCTGCTATCAGTTACTTATTTGGGACACCAGGCTTATTATTTAAGACTCTTGTCCTCTTTGTTGCATTAGATTATTTAACAGGCATGGCAGCATCGGCGTATGAAGGTAAATTAAACAGCAAAGTCGGCTTTAAAGGGATTCTAAAAAAGGTGATTATCTTTGCGATAGTCGCAGTAGCCCATTCTCTCGATCAAATCGTAGGCGGTAGCTACATCCAGGCCGCGACCATCTTTTTTTATTTATCCAACGAATTGTTATCAATGATTGAAAACGCTGGCAGACTAAATGTGCCGATCCCTCCATTCATAAAAAATGCCGTTTCTCTGTTAAGACAGAAAAGCGGCAAATGAAGTATAGTAAATTAAATAGAATAAAACTGCGAAATCTTTTTTGCGATCTCTTGTGCATTGACTTGGTACTCACCAGCGTCAATGCGCTTTTTAATATCTAAAAGTTTCTTTTCTCTTATGTTTAATTGGGTATTCTCATGCAGCACTTTTGCTTCATTCGATATGTATAAATCGTCTTTAGCGAATGATGGCGCCTTTACAGAAGGCTGTTGATATATTTTATTGACATTATATTTTCGCTGAACAGGTTGCTGTCCCTCAATTCTCATGATTTCACCTCTTCTGGGCTATTAATCGTACCGAGCCATTTCCATTTATCATCATAATCCAGGTTGTCCAACACTCTAAAAAACAATTCCTGACCTGATGTATCCCATTTTACTTCAAATTCATTTCCATTTTCTTTATCCTTACAAAAAGAATGAATCCACTGTGAAGTAAACAAGTAAGGAGTAAACTGTTCAAAGTCTAATAGATGTTTCTCTAACCATTTAATGACATCATCATGTGTAAGTTTATGCATCTAGAATCGTCCTTTGTTTGGTTCGTCATTACCTGTTTCTATATGATTCGGTTATCCTAGAATCTTTAAGGGTATACACAAAAAATATTTCACAGAAAATTCGAACCTCTTGATGTTAAAGCTTTATAGTAAAAAAATACCCATTTTAAACACTACCTTAAACATCTTTCCTTTCTACCAAACGATCATAAGGTCTATAATAAAAGTAGAAGAAATACATAACAGAAGGTGTTTACATGAAATTAACGTTTTCCTCACTTCAATGGATGGTTTTTATCCTGGCAGGAAGCTTAGTAGCTCCAATCGCAATCGGGGATGCTTTTGGTATGACTCAAGCGGAAACAGCAGAGCTTTTACAGCGATCTTTTTTAATCATTGGAATATCTGCTATTCTACAAGTTATGTTCGGCCATAAGTTACCTATTAATGAGGGGCCCGCTGGACTTTGGTGGGGAGTCTTTACAGTTTATGCCGGTATAGTTGCATCAGGCGCATTAACTGCATCTGAAGGCTTACAACAGTTGACTGCAGGGATGCTGATTAGCGGAGCCCTCTTTCTTCTGCTTGGTTTATTTCGCGTTATCAGCTCAGTAAGAGCTTTGTTCACTCCTCTAGTAACTGGAACTTACTTGGTTCTGCTAGTTTCACAACTAAGCGGATCATTTATTAAAGGGATGCTCGGCATTGGTTATCTTCAGGAAAGTGCGGATGCAAAAGTAGCGATCGCTTCTCTTTTTATTCTTGTACTTTCTATTGCATTAGGAAAATCACGGGTAAAATGGCTTAGAAGTTATTCTATCCTAATCTCTCTACTATTAGGATGGGGACTTTTCAAACTACTAAACTTAACAAAAGAAACAATGGAAGCCAGCAAGATCTTCGCATTTCCAGAATGGTTTGCATGGGGAATGCCTGAATTATCTTTGGGAACAATTCTCACTTCCCTGTTTGTTGGTATGCTTCTTCTGACCAACATGGTAGCGAGTATCAACGTTGTTGAAAAGGCGTATGAATCAGAAAAACAAGAATATGAACCTATCAATTACAATCGGTCATCTATTATGATGGGTCTGAACACTTGGGTTGCAGGTTTGTTTTCAGCTGTGGCAAGTGTACCGATCTCAGGTGCATCGGGTTTCATTTTGACAACACGAATGTTCAGCAGATTCGCCTTTATCATAGGAAATGCTTTGATCATCTTAATCAGTTTTTTTCCGCCGCTCACTTTTTTCTTTGCCGGCATTCCTGCTCCTGTCGGATACGCAACCATATTCCTTCCGTTTTCGAGCATGATTGGATTGGCTTTTAAAGAATACAAAGATCAATTAAAATCAGATAATCATTTATTCATTATCAGTACATCCCTTATGGTGGGTATCGGAAGTCTTTTCATTCCTGCTGCAGCTTTAAAGGAATGGCCGAATATAGTCGTAACCCTTTTAAGCAACGGACTCATTATGGGAATGCTCACATGTATGGCGTTAGAGCAGTTTTATAAGCGAAGACTTTCACGAACTGAACAAAAATCATAAAAAATGGCTCCTCTCTTTAATGAGAGGAGCCCTCTTTACGTTTATTCTCACTATCCCTTCCCATTAACAAGAAAAGCTGTTATAATTTTACAAAATCTGGAGGTGTATATGGAACATAAAACGGCAGACAGACCTAACTGGAAAAGAGTTATAGATCGAAGTTTTGAAGTTACTCACAAAGAAGATTCTTGTTTTAGGGGGAAAGTAACAGCTATCCATCTTAAACAAGTTACAGAACCGTTAGTCGTAAAATACAAAGAACATAAGGTATGTATCGCCGATTCTGGTTACACATGGCTCCAGCACTTTCCGGAAGGCGAAAAATATACGATCACAACCGTACTTGATCAAAACGGCGAAGTTGTGCAATTTTACATTGACATGTGCATGGATCATGGGATTAACGAAGAAGAAATTCCCTGGTTTGTTGATCTCTATTTAGATATCGTTATCCTTCCTGATAAAGAGCTCTTTTTACTCGATGATAATGAGTTGATGGAAGCTTTTAAAAAAGGCGAAATCAATGACAAAGATATGAAACTTGCCCTTGAGACAGCACGAAAATCATTTCAAAACATAAAAACGGAGAGTTTGAACACCTCAAAACTTGCATAAGCCATGCTGCAGAGTGGCATCGTGAGAAAAGATTTATATAACAAAAAAATCCAGAGGGAAATTCTCCTCTGGATTTACTATATTACGGACGATTTTTTTCTAAAAAACGCAATGCATCTTCAACTTCATCTAAAACTTGAGACCCAATAATTCCTTCTTCTTCATCTAGATAAGTAACTTGGAAATATCCGCTTTCACCTTGAGGTACATAACGCATTCGAACTAATTCTCGTTGTTGATCTTCTTCTCTCCAGAACTCTAATTCTTGTTCAGGGTTGGTTATTAATTTCTCTACTTGATCATTGATCATCTGTAAGACACCTCTAGATTAATCTCTTTAATTTTGTACATTCATTTTTACCCTAAAATTAACCCTCTAAACCATTAGCAGTATCCGACATTTCCTGGGGAATATTGTCTATGCC
The DNA here is from genome assembly GCF_014635025.1 of Fictibacillus barbaricus. Lineage (GTDB taxonomy): Bacteria > Bacillota > Bacilli > Bacillales > Fictibacillaceae > Fictibacillus > Fictibacillus barbaricus. The sequence continues at coordinate 876,324 of NZ_BMCE01000002.1, forward strand.
TGTTATTGGATAAAACGGGAAGATCGTACCCATTTTACTAGAGCTTCTTCAGTATTTAATATCTCAGCAAATTCATTATGCAGGTGTGATAGGGCAGAATCATGTACTTCTTGCCCTGAGTATTTCCTGCCATCATACGAAACAGTACTAAACGCTGCTGTTGCATCATGGATCAAAGATACCCCATATCCATAGTTAGCAGCCATCCTAACAGTTGTTGAGACACAATGATTAGTCGTTAAACCAACTATAATGATTTGTTGTATACTCCTTTGTTCTAATTCATCTTTAAGTGAAGTTCCAATAAAGGCACTGTTCACATTTTTTATAAAAATGGGTTCATCCTCCCTAGGTTCAAAACCTGTTTTCAGCTGATAACCTAACTTTGTTGGATGAAGTGGAGATTGTTCGTTTTCAGATTGGTGCTGAACATGTATAACAGGTAATTTCGCTGTACGAAAAGCATCCAACAGTTTAAGCATATTTACTTCAGCGTTTGGATTGTTACGCTCCCCCCAGAACTCCTCTTCTTCAAAACCTTTTTGAACATCAATTATAAGTAAACACGCTTTTTCCACGAGTATAACTCCTTTTATCCAATATAGGGTGGTCCTTATTAATTGTAATCTTCGAGGTAAGTTTTGATTTTCCTGCCGTAATTAATGGATTCTTGACTCATATTTTGGAAGAGATCTAAACAAGCAATAGAATCCAGGAGGTGTCTCATTGAGTAAAAAACTAGAAATGTTGTAAACATTTAATAGTTTGGCTGTGCATGTTGGATTGGTAAACTTGATAGGATTAGACGAGGATTAAAAGGTGGATTCTTATCATCGGGGCTCATTGGACTAGGAGCAGTTAGTGCGGATTATGTATTTATGTTTTGTACTTTTTTAAGAGTGTTCATTGGATCAGCTGGAGTTGGTTTAAATGGTTTTTGTTGTTTTTTAGCTGTAAGGTTAGTTGATCTCATTTAAAAGAGGCACTAAAACGAAATGTTTAAGCGCCTCTTTTATTCATTATTTATTTATCATATTTGTCCATGTCCAGCTGCCTTTCTTCCTCTCGATCTAATTCTTCCTCGTACTCCTCATGGCTGCGGTTGTGTATAACGTTTACTTCTTTTCCCGTTATATCTGTGGCCACGAAGTTTTCGTATTCCTCTACGTAACCGTCATCATCATCCGAGTCTACATACATTTCGTTATAATCCCTTTGGTCTGGATCTGTAAAATCAGCTGGAGTTTCACTTGTACCATATTTTGCAACAGCCTGCCAGGTATCCTCTGCATCAAAAAAAGTAGCATCTTTATCATCGTTGTTATGTCTAGAAAAATCAGGACCTACAACCTCTTCCTCAACAGGTCTATCATCTGATGAATGCTGTCCAGGACTGTGTTCTTTACAATAAAGGGTAGAAGGTATTGCCTCTAAACGTTCCTTTAGAATGTCCTGTCCACATGTTCTGCAAACACCATAATCACCGTTATCAATACTTTTTAAAGCTGCTTCGATGTCTTCCAATTCTTTTTCATGAAGATCGTTTAAAGCAATATCTTTTTCTCTTTCAAACAATTCTGTTCCTAGGTCTCCCGGATGGTTATCGTAATTTGAGAGTTCTCCCATTGATTCTTTAGGAAATTCTGTATCATTTCCAAATGAATCATTTCTCTCTCTCATTTCTTTTATCTCATCTTTACGTGACAATAAGATTTGTTTAAAATGGTCCATTTCTTGTGTAGTTAATGACATAATTCAAGCTCCCTTCCTACATCCTTATACCATTTCATACCCGTTTTTCTAAATAATTATCCATCCTGTGTATTTTGCACCATTCCTACTCATGCTATACTTAGGCTAAAGTACAAACTTATCTTGATCTCCTTAAGCCTCTTTAACAATGCTTTTCTTGCCACTTTTACACCCCTTTGTCATTCCTTTCCTTTTTCGCACCTTATTAAGAATCAATCTGCAAAAAATGTAAAAAAGTGTTGAAAAATTGCTTTTTTTCCAAGTTTTTGTAAGGTATGCTATTAGTATGTTTCTAATAGTAAGAAAGGCGGGTAGAGATGAAGATCTATGATCAATTTGAGAGACGTTTATTAAAAAACTATATTATCGGATCTGCCGCTGCTGTTTTGGGAGTTGGAGGCGTCTTTCTTTTTACTACCCTCCGCTTTACAACAAGTGAGTTTTTTGTATTATGCGGTATACTTGTTTCTTCATGCTTTATTATGTTTCTATTGGAGTATTTATTTTTTCGGATGCACACAGCCGTCTTCCGAAATTACTTTTCGAAAAATCATCCTGGTTTACAACTTGCTGAGAGAGCTTATTTTCATGCTCATCATTTTCCGATTCGTACTGTTAAAAGAATCCTTGGTCCGCATCTTTTGGGCTTATCGGTACCTGCTATATGTTTAACAGCTGCTGCCATCTATTTTGAGCACTTAACGTTGCCTTACTATTACATATATCTCGCATCACTTGGGGCAGTTCTAGTAGCTGGAATGCATGCCATTATTGAATTCTTTTTAACAACAAAAGCAGTTCAGCCTGTACTGCGGATCATTCAGGATCGTACATTGAAAGACCACGGAAAAATACTTTCTTTAGCATCATCAAGACATATATCCATCCAGCGCAAAATTCAGTGGAGCACCCTTTTTATTGGAACATTTCCTCTACTTTTGTTTGCGTTAGCTAATCAAGTACGGTTGTATCAGCTTTCTGCTCCTGTTAACGGTTCTTATTGGAGTTGGGCATTTTATGTTTTATTAATCGGTATTTCATTTGCCATATACGGTGCTTATCTTTTGTTTAAAGATATCCAGCAGCCTATGAACGAGCTACAAACAGGTATGTATGAAGTGCGAACAGGCTATTCCAATGCAAAAGTGGATGATCTTTATTCAGATGAATTTTCAAAGCTGATCAAAGGATTTAATCATATGGCAAGGGCGATACAGTCAAGGGAATATGAAAATAAGCAGCTTTTAGAAAGCTTTTTTGCCACGATGGCAGCAACACTAGATGCTCGTGACCCTTATACGGCAGGCCACAGTCTCCGTGTAGCAGACTATGCAATGAAAATCGGCCAGATGGCGGGACTTCCCTTTCAGCAACTGGTACAGCTAAGAAAGGCTGCCCTTCTTCACGATATCGGAAAGATCGGGATTCCTGACGTTGTGCTATTAAAAGAAGAAAAATTAACACCGGCTGAGTTTGAACAAATCAAAAAACACCCTGTAATCGGTGCAGATATTCTGGCACAAGTCCAGCCTTTTGAGGCTATGCAGCCCCTTCTCCCTGGTGTTCGATACCATCATGAGCGCTACGATGGACATGGCTATCCTGAACGACTTGCTGGAGAAGACATACCGATCTTTGGGAGAATTATTGCAGTAGCAGATGCTTATGATGCTATGACATCTGACAGACCTTATCGTAAAGGGATGACACATGAGAAAGCATTAGCTATCTTAGAGGATGGAAAAGGAACACAATGGGATCCATATCTCACCCAGCTCTTTGTAGATGAGATGAAATTAAAATCCATTTCATAACAGGAGGTAACAAATTGAATACATACGACCATTTTCCTCTTATTGAAACAGAAAGACTAAGACTAAGACCTGTACTAGAGTCTGACGCAAAAGAAATTTTTGAGACTTTTTCAGATCGGGAAGCTCTTCAGTATTACGGAATGGAACCACTAACGTCAATGGATGAGGCACCCGCTCTTATTAACGCCTTTGAGAAAGGATTCTCATCAGGAAGCGCAATTCGTTGGGGAATTGTACGAAAAGAAGAAGACAAGCTAATCGGCACATGCGGGTTTCACAATTGGAGCAAATCTGACCGCAGAACAGAACTTGGTTATGAATTAAATCGTAAGTATTGGCATAACGGGTACATGAATGAAGCCCTAAAAGCGATCATTCATTACGGTTTTAATGGAATGGAGTTCAACCGGATCGCTGCTGTAATCAGACCTGAAAATACATCTTCCCGTGCTCTTGTAAAAAAACTAGGTTTTCAGGAAGAAGCATTGTTACAAGAGCATCAAAGAGCAGATGAACAATTCTATGATATGTACATCTATTCTCTTTTAAAAAAGAACGCAGAAATCTACTAATGATAAACACCTCTAAAGAAGCTGTGAACTATTTCAGCTTCTTTTTTCCTGTCTGCCTTATGTTTCAAAATCGTTCTCTTGAGGTATGAAAAGGAAAAAGGAGGTATTTGGATATGGAACAAAAAGAAACATTCTTTGTAACCGCTAAAGGCGATATACAGCCGCTCCCAACCGATGATCATGTTCACTATTTTGAAATACAGGCAACGTATGATGAAAAACAGCAGATAGACCACCTATTTACTCAGATACATGCAAATAATAAACAAGAAGGATTGGACATATTCTCACCAAAAAGACACTTTTCTGAGTCTCATGCTGAATATCATCGCGGCAAAGACAGCAAGCTCGTGTATGAGTTGTTCAGATACATCTATTTATTAGGTACGGAAAAAACGAAGCGTGAAATTGAAGAGATGAATGTTCTTCCTGAATTGTTTGAATCAAGTCACACGACAATCGAAAAAGTAAAATAGCACCGGAGCTATCCCGGTGCTTTCTTTTATTCCCACTCAATAGAACCATTTTCTTTTACCCAAAAACGAACAATTCCGAGATCATCTAATGCTTGTTTAATATTTTCTGCCTTATCACGGAATAAAGGAGTGTCTGGGCTGGCTAGCACTAATGTTTTCGCTGGATTTTTCTCATGATGTTTAAGAAGATCGACAATCAGTTTATCAAAGTTTGTTTCATTCTGTGTCGCTGGGTATTTATGACTCAGCAACTGAAGCTCAGAAGTATTCCCCTGTGCAGCAATAAGCAGTGTATGGTATTCATTTTCTGCTGCTAAATTAACCCCATATATATCCTCAAGTATTTCTGTTTCATATCCTTCACGCTTTAAATAGTCTTTCACAGCAGAAATTACTTCTGTTTTTTCCAATACAAAAGGGTCTGCTTTTATGAATGGTTGGTTATGTACAGGCAATTTCATCACTCCCTCTCCTCTTTACAAATCATTCGTATGAAGAATCTGCCAATAAAGGGGTACTTACCTGTCGTATACCCCTTATACTGGAAGAAAAAACGGCTGAGATGGGGAATTTTCTGCAAAAAAGAAACTTATTTCCTCTTTTTGCGTATTTCATTTAAGATATAGATAAGAAACTATTTTTGGGGGATTCATACATGGCTGAAAAAGCAGAAAAACAAAGTCAATCCCGTTTGTGGACGATTCTAGCGGGTATTGGTTTGTTCTTATTGAGCAAATTAAAATGGGTGTTCGGCTTATTAAAGATAGGCAAGTTTGCGACACTCATTTCGATGTTTATATCACTTGGTGCGTATGCGGCTTTTTATGGATGGAAATTCGCTGTTGCTATCGTTTATTTAATCTTTGTGCATGAAATGGGTCATTTAGTCGCCGCTAAACAAAAAGGAATCAAAACATCACCTGCCATATTCATACCGTTTATGGGTGCAGCGATCGGTATGAAAGAAATGCCGAAAAATGCTAAAGATGAGGCATATATTGCTTATGCTGGTCCATTATTCGGGTTATTATCGTTCCTTCCTGCTGTTTTTCTTTATGAAACAACAGGTGAACCATTCTGGGGCCTTGTTATCTTTTTAGGTGCCATGATCAATCTATTTAACTTATTTCCTGTTTCACCGCTTGATGGCGGAAGAATTGTTGGGGTACTTTCTACAAAAATCTGGTTTATAGGGTTGCTCATCGTTATCCCTTACTTATTTATCTCACCTGATCCGATTATCTTCTTGATCTTTATATTTGGTATTTTGACCTGGTGGAAAAGAGTTCGAGAAGACTTTGAACAAAACAAGACAAAGCAGACTCTTGAATCGTTTGTGGCCGAGGAGGAAAAGCTTGCAGGTATTAATCGGGAAATGGATGAATACCAGGAAATGCCGAACTTCGGTTATATCATCGGTACTTATTTAGAAGATGTACGCGTCGCAAAAGATAGACTTAAACGCAATATACCAACTGGGTTCGCATTCCCTGTCCTGCAGGATAAGAAAAAATTAAAGAAACACCGTACATTAGTAGAAATAGAAATGTTGAATAACCGTGAACGGTTTTTACAGACCCTTCAAGAAGACTATGAAAAGGATCGGCTTCATAGAGAGTTCGCAGGAGAAACTTACCTAGATGCTGACCCGGAAGGTGCTGTTACACTCCCTGAACGTCCAGAGTTCAATCACACAATTTATTTTGATACTTATGAACAAAGTTTGCTAGCTGAAAAAGCCAAAACTGAAAAACACTACGAACAGACGAAGAACTATTATGTTTCAAATACAAAAACAAAAATTGCAGTGTTATTTATGTATCTGCTCCTCGCGGGTGTACTGTCCGCATTTGTTGTTTACGGAAATCATCTCATGGAAGTCAACCGTTTTCTGCTTAATTAAACACCTCAGACCTTGAGGTGTTTTTTTATACCCTTCTTTTGTCCTGCATGTTTTCTAGTTTTTAGTTCATTGGTTCGAAAAAACCATTTTAAGGAAAAGGATATTTGGCTTATCTTTGGTTTCCTTTAAAGGATACAGAAAAGAAAACTCGAATTGTGAAGAAAAATAGAAAAAGGAGCGACTTAAGAAATGAGGAAAATGATGAAGATTCTCTTTTCACTTGCGATGTTACTTGGGCTATTTACAAACACCGCTTCTGCTGAAAATGGAACCACGAACACAAATGCCGTTGGACATGATATGTATGTGGACGTTGCAGCAGCAACACTCTGGGTGGGTCCAAATGCTGCCCGGCCGCTCGATGAGCCATCCCTAACAAATCCAGTCGATCTAAGAAGCTGGACAACTGGAATGTCTTATGAAGAAAAACTATGGTTAGTCGGTGAGCTAGAAACACAAGCACTATACGGCCAAAAAGTCCGCGTTTTAGAACAGCAAGGTGATTGGGTGAAAGTGGCTGTTTACGGCCAGCCTACACCAAGAAACTCACTTGGATACCCTGGTTGGATGCCCCTTGCACAGCTGACAGCATCTGATCGCTTTAAACATGCTGAAGGAAAACCTTTTGCACTGATCACGAGCCCTACAGCATGGCTTTCCAAAGCTCCATTCGGTCATGATAAAGATCTAGAATTAAGCTACAATACGAGACTGCCTGTTTTAAAGGAACTTTCAAACACAATCGCTGTTCTAACTCCTCAAGGGAAAGTGCGCTGGCTTGATGCGAAAGATGCAAAAGTGTATAAGAGCGACATTGATATTCCTGTACCAACAGGAGAGGCACTTGTAGAAGAAGCGAAAAAGTTTCTAGGGCTTCCTTACTTATGGGCAGGAGCAGCTGGATTCGGGTATGATTGCTCCGGATTCACTCATACGATCCATAAAGCAAACGGCATCACGATTCCGAGAGACTCCGGACCACAATCTAGGGAAGGTTTGATCGTTGATAAAGATAAGCTTCAGCCCGGTGATTTGATGTTCTTCGCCTATAATGAAGGTAAAGGGAGTGTTCATCATGTGGCGATGTATGCTGGTAATGGTATGATGATCCACTCTCCTAATACAGCATCAACGGTTCGTATGGATCCTATCTCTACACCTGCCTATGCAGTTGAGTTTTCTGTTGCAAGACGTTACGTACCTCAACAATAAAAGAATAAAAAAAGCAGTGAACATTCCCAACTTGAGAATGCACTGCTTTTTTGTTCTATTCTAAACCTTCGATTGTCAATTCGGTGACCGGAAGAAACACTTCACCTGTATTTTGATAAGTGACCTTTACTTTATCAGCTTCTTTAAGATAGATTGCAAGCGGATTACTTTCAGAAGATACGATAAAACTTTGACGATTATCGAGTAAGAAGGATACGATCGTATAATCTCCTGATTTTTCTTTGTATACCCGAAGAACTGTACCACTCACTTGTTTATCTTCTGCATCTGAACGTCCATCAACGGTGCCTCCACCTCGCTGCAAAGCTGTCTTGTATTGTTTTATTGCGGCATTGGGCGTATTTCCAAAGACTGAGATCTCAGGGTTTGCAGCTGAGACTATAAAATAGTTCTGCAAGAACCCGTTCGAATCGAGTACAGGTGTCAGCCAGCTTGCTTCTCCATAAAAATTATAGAGTACCGGCATCTCACCTTCCCATTTCTTTTCAATGAACTTTTTCTCGATGATCTCTAGTGCCCCTTCTGAATCCATGTATGATTCTTCAAGGTTACCTGTATAATACGTTGCCTTTCCTGTTCGAGCATTCGTTAATGAATAACCAAGCATCGAATCAACGCCTTCTTTTGGACTTGTAAAATCGGTAAAGTAATACATCTCTCCATTTTCATCAAAGATCGGGCTTACATTTGCTTCCGTTCCTTCATCAGAAGGCAGTTTTATATCTTTCTTACCAAACTTGCTGTTCCAGAACCCGTGTACATAATTTCCGAAATAACTGTTTTGAAGGCTAACTGTTTCAGGTGATACAGCACCATCAATAAATTCAGGAATATCTTTTAAGCGGTAATCTTTCGTTTGACCATTCTCAGGGTTTGTTACAACAATCCCTTCAACTTTAAAACCGTTTCGTGCAGAGATAAACTCACCGTAGGAACGAATATAAAACGGCTTCCCCTTATCATCTACTTCAAGCTGAGAGTCACCGTGAAAGATGTATTCCGGAAAATTAGAGCGCATATGACGTTCAATGTTTTTGTTGAAGTACGAAGAAGGTGTATAAGTCATTTCTGATTTTACAAACTTCGGATTCGCAGATGAATCTGTTGCACTCAACATGAAATAACCAGGTGTCACATCACCGTTCACCCACTTAAATAACCCGGAGAACTCAACCGGTGCAATGTAAACATATTTTCCATCTACCTTTTGGATCTGAAGGTTGCCTAATTCATAAAAGCTCGTGTTCGGTACTTGACCAAACGATTTTCTCATTTTGTTTCGTGCAAATTTAGGCGGAACACTAGCTGGTGTTTCTTTTTCATCAAAAGACTCGATTTCCGTTTTTTCATTCATTTTTGATGTATGATACTTTTCTTCTGCATTAAACAATCCCGCTGATAAAAAATAAATTCCCACGATTAAACTTAGTATGAACAATACCGACTTGACGAGCCTCTCCCTGCCTGTTGCAAAAATTGCCCCAATTGCTGTCGCAACGATTGCTAGAATCCATATAGAAGAAAAATTACGGTCTAGATTCGTCATATAGTAGAAGATAAATACAACTGGTATGGTGAAAACAATGATCCCAATCATAGCACCTGTTGAGTTGTTCTTCTTTTCTTTTTTGGATGATTTTCCACTGCTTGCAATCGGCAAGATTACAAGTGCAGCGGCAAGACCCACAATGATGGAAAATAACAAGATGTTCATAAACTATCCCCTTTTTAACATGTACTTTCCTGCCCTATTAAGCAATACGGATGAATATGTAAAAAGTTCCATACTCTAGTTAACTCTAAATGACACTTCGTTTCTATGAAAGATTGTCTTGAAATTACCGAGGTTAAAATAAATAAAAAAGAGCTTAAAATAATTTAAGCTCTTCATCTTTGTAAAAAAATAACACGCCCCGGTTACGAGGCGTGTGTCTAAATAAAGAATGATGGCATGGAGATAAAATTCCACACTTTTTTAGTGAATCCCTTTCTTTTTGAACCTGCCGCCTTTTACTTCTGCAATATCGGCTATAGCCAGGAATGCACTTGAATCAAACTCTTCGACAATATCCTTTAGCTTTGCTTCTTCTAGTCGAGTAATAACACAAAATACAACGCCTTTTTCGTCACCGGTATATGCGCCTTCTCCTTTTAAGTACGTCACACCGCGTCCTAGTCTGTGAAGGATTGCTTCCCCTATATCTTTATGATTTTCACTGATTATCCAAGCTGATTTGGATTCTTCTAATCCTGTAATCGTCAAGTCAATCGTTTTAAAAGCGATAAAATAAGCAATCAAAGAATACATCGCTCTATCCCATGTGAAGACGAAGCCAGCTGCTCCTAGAATGAAAATGTTAAAGAACATGATGATTTCACCAACAGAAAATGGCAGCTTGTTGTTTGAAAGAATCGCCAAAATCTCCGTACCATCGAGTGATCCACCGCTGCGGATCACCATACCGATCCCGACCCCAATAAAGATTCCACCGAATACTGTGGCTAAAAGCAGGTCATCCGTAAAAGGCGGTACAGGATGTAAAATTGTTGTTGCAATAGAAAGAATTATAATTCCATATAAAGTAGAAAAAGCAAATGTTTTACCAATCTGCTTATAACCAATAAAGATAAATGGTAAGTTTAATGCGAATAGGAAGATTCCAAGACTTGCTCCAGTCAAGTGCGATAACATGATCGATATCCCAGCAATACCGCCATCAATAACATTATTCGGTACTAGGAAAATCTCTAGTCCAACAGCCATTAAAATGGCACCGAATGTAATCAATATGGCTCTGGCAGCCAGTTTTCCTTTTGTTAATTTACGATGCTGCTTAGTTAACTTTTCGACGATTTGTGTATTTGTTATTGTTTCTTCTGACATAAATTTACCCCCAATACGATTCCTATAGTCTTACATCAATCTGGGTCTTTATGATTTCATCCTTTGAGATCCCAAGATATTTTAGTGTTTCGGAAGGACTGGAATGATTAAAGTGTTTTTGTAAAAGAGATATAGCAACTCCACGTTTGTATGCATGATACCCAAATGTTTTACGCATCGAGTTTGCTCCGATATTTCCTTTTATACCCACTTTCTCGGCAGCTTGGTGTACAACACGGTAAGCTTGCTGTCTAGTAATTGGCAGCTTTGTTTTTTTAGACATAAACAAATAATCGTCTCTCTTAAGATTTGCACATTGAATATATTGTGAAACGATTTTTTTTACTGTTTCATTAAGAAAAATTTCTTTGTTGGCTTCTGATGGGGACAAGGTGTAGAAATCCTTTATAACGCATTCCTCAGTCATTAAATCTTGTACTTTAATCGAAAGCAATTCGGAGACTTTCAAACCCGTATTAATCCCAAGAACAAAAAGAACATAATCCCGCTCCGAGCTTTTCTTTAAATAACGTTTAATGGCGTTTATTTGCTTAATATCTCTTAGAGCTTCAACATATTCCATCTGAATAATCCACCTTATACTATGTTACATAATACCAGTATAGCATATGATTATGTAACATTAAAAAGATATGCTTAAAGACATAACCTTATTAATATGTTCAGTTTTTCAAGATATAAAAAACCTCCCTGAAAAGGAGGTTTTCTTTAAAACGATTCAATATGATCTTCTTTTATAGGGAATATTTCAAAATCCGGATATGCCTCTTGGACCTTTTTAACGAAGTTCTCAACGCCGAAAATCTCCGTGTATGTATGACTTCCAACATAAAGATTAATACCAGCAAATTTGGCATATTGTACTGTATATAAGGTGCGTTCCCCCGTAATAAACGCATCACAATCCTGTTCTTTTGCATACTTGATCAACGCTGAATTGTTACCAGCTCCCGTTAGGATAGCTATCTTTTTCACTTGACGTTGATGATTTTGCCACGCCATAACGGGTTCATCTAGAACAGTTTCAAGCCGCTCCTTTAGTTCAGAAAAAGAAAGAGCTGTATAGTAGATACCGATACCGGGGATTTCCCTTTCATCTTGAAAAGTTGATAAGCTTGTAATCTCATCTATCCTTAGTCTTTCAAATAAAGCGGTACATGTTCCAAATTCTACAAAATCAAGTGGTAAATGCGTAAAATAATGCGAAATCTGATGTTTTTCTAACTCTGTAACACAAACTTCTCTCATACCATAAATAAAATCCCAAGCATCATGATGCGTGATCAAAAGATCAACACCATACTCGTTAGCCTTATATACCGTTTCCGGTGTAAGATTTGTAGCATATGCTATTTTTTTGATTTCTTTTTCTACCCGATACGTAAAACCGTATTCCCCATCATCTTTAAATTCCTTCAGCCACTCACCAAATAACTGTGGCATGAGCCCTTCAAATTCACTTGTTTTCATAACAACTTCTCCTGTTCACTCGTTTCCGCTATTATACATATTTTTTCCAGAATGAACCATCAAAAAAGAGCAGGTAACTATCACCTGCCCCATCTTACTATTCATACTTATCCTCATCCTGCAGGGAATTCTCAAGATGCTTCATTAAGTCATAATAATCATCAGGCCTCTGAAACTGCTCAACAGACCAGTGTTGTTTGATCCATTCGGCTACTTCACTAGCACTGTTAAAGACTTCACCCGTTGTATCGCTGTCCCGGACCGTAAAGACCATATTGTCATAATCAACTGTGACGTCACATGGAAACTTGCCGTCTTTTTTATACAGCGAATATTCCACCTCTCCCGCCTCCTTATTAATTACATTCTTACAGAAGTAATACCCACTCTAAAGCGTTTTTATGACACATAACAGGAGAACTTTCTAAAAGAGGTATAAAACGCTCGTACTACGTTCATTCTGATAAGGATTGCTGTATTCATGGATTAATAACGAATTTTAATGAAAAGGAGAGAGAAACTAATGAACAAAGAAAATAAAAGGGAAAAGAAAGTAACGCCATCATTAGAAAATGAAGTTCGCGGTGAATCAGTGGATAAACATCAGATCCAAGAAGATGCCAATATATACTTAGATGAAGGCGAGATCAGCCAACAGAATAATAACCTATAAGGAGGACTGAATATGCAAAGCTTAATGATTAAGATATTAGGAATTCCGTTAGCTCTAATCCTAGCTAATTTTTTGTTTGAAAGCGTCGACTTTCACCTTGTGCAGCCAATGATCTGGATTACGGTTATATTAGCACCGATTGGAGTATTGATGGAATACATCACGATTCCGCGGATCTCTTATAGCAAGCAGCTTACACTGGATGCGGCTACTACCTTTGTTCTCGTTTACCTGCTTGGTCTACTTTTACCTGGAGTGAGTATTTCGTTATGGGGCTCGTTCTTGATCACCCTTCTTATTACCGCCATGGAAGCCATGGTTCATAAACATTTAATCTCGGATCATATGGATCACTCATACCGCTAACTAAAAAAAGTGATTATTCTAAACCTTGATAATCACTTTTTGTTTGCTTTTATTTTTCACAAATATACACAAAAGCAGGTGGAAAATTTTTTGGAACAAATGAAACTTCCACCGTTCGAAAATGCTGGAGGAATGTCTTTTTCATTTGAGTTGAATATTGAAAAGCTACAAGAACCCCACCTGGCCTTAGTGCCAGGTACACCTCTTCAACAATCTCTACGCGAATATTTCTATGAAAGTTAGCGAAAGGCAATCCTGAAAATATGGCATCTAGCGATCCTTCCCTATTTCCAATACTTTTTATAATTTCACGTGCATCTTCGTGAACGAATGTATTAGGGTACTGTACCTTTAATTTTTTTCGCATTTCTTGATCTTTTTCAAAAACATGCAGTTTTGTTTCTGGCTTCATGGAACGAATGATTTCAGACGTAATTACCCCTGTACCTGCTCCTAGTTCAGCTGCTTCATTAATATTTTCCCAACTCAGTTCAGCTGTCATTTTTTTTGCTAATGCAACAGAACTCGGAAACAGGCTTCCGATCTGCATGGGTGACTGTATAAACTTTTGTATAAATAATGAGGTTCCGCCTTCCATCCTCAAACACCTACTTAATTCCGATTATTTCAATCAACTTTATCTATAATATTCCATTGTAAAAAATGTGGTGAGAGGTATATATGGAGTTGACCCGCCTATTTATTCAGTTAAGGATATTGAACAATAACTATATTTTTTCTCTTGCCTTTATTATTTTGGAATGGTAAACATTAAAATTTATGCTAAACGGCAATAAGCGTATATAGCGAAAAAAAAGACTTCCCTACTGAAGGGAGTCTTCTTTGATACTACTTTTATGAAAACCGTATATGATGAATAGGAATTTAAAGCAGGATATCTGATCCTAATTGATTTATAGTCCAAATAAAAAAACCGGCTGTATGAAGCCGGTTTATCGTTTTTGATCTACATAAAGTTAAGTGGCTTTTTCCTGTGCAGGCGGGGAAAGAATATCCTTAAATTGTTGTTCAAGATCCTGCAAGGAAAGCTCGTATAGATGTCGTCCATCTTTTGTTTTATATATGTTATGTAGCAACAAATCAGCTATTAAATTTTCTCGTTTCTGATGGTCCGCTGACATGCTCGATCCCTCCTGTAAATCTCTTCAACATATTTCTTACCCGTTAATGATGGAGAAATAACTTTTCAATTATAGTTTATGTATAAATACTTTTAATGTGAAGTGATTTAAGACCTATTATCTTTCGTCAACATTACCCGCTTTTGGCTAAATTGTCAAATGTTTCAAGGATAGTGATTGTCTTTAACAATGTAAAGCTTATCACGTGAAAAATGGCATTTTTCACGGAAAAAATATCACTTATCACGGAAAAATAGATGTCAATCACGGAAAAGTCATACTTAATCACGGAAATCCTTATAACACACAAAAAAGATTAACAATGAAATTCAATCTATACTAAAAGCCGGGGCAGATCCCCGGCTTTATTATTACTATTATGCTCCCTTTTCCACCTGCACTTGGTGAGGATATGGAATTTCAATGCCATTAGCATCTAAAGCTTCTTTTAAAGTTTTTCGTAATTCACGCTCGACTGCCCATTGTTCCCCATTGATCGTTTTTGAAATAACCCGGATTACCACATCTGATGATCCTAGGGTATGAACACCCAGGACGTTTGGACCTTCCATGATGCTTGGGTTTGCTTCTTTTACTTTGTCACAAGCTTCCTGCAGCACGACAATCGCTTTATCAATGCTCTCTTCATATGCGATACTTATGTCAACTAATGCACGCATGTTTCCTCTCGAATGGTTTGCGATCGTACTGATCTCCCGGTTTGGCATGTACGAAAGTGTACCGTCGAACGCACGAATATGAGTCGTTCTTAAACCCACTTCCTCTACAATTCCGCTAATACCACCGATGGTTACATAATCCCCAACATCGATCTGCTTTTCCAGCAAAATAAAGAAGCCTGTTACTACATCGCTGACTAGCCCTTGTGCGCCAAATCCTATGGCTAATCCAACTACACCGGCTCCGGCAATAAGTGTTCCGATCTCAAGACCAAACTGTTTAAACAAGATGCCAGCAAAAACAAAGATCAAGACATATGAAAATAAGTTGGCAACCAGCTTTTGCAGCGTGATGATTCGACCATTTGACATTTTACGATGTGATGCTGCTTTATCAAACATACGATTGATCAAACGTCTTCCGACTGATCGAATGATGATGAACATGACAATGATCAAGAGGAATTTAGCTGCCCATAGTCCAGCCGACAGCAACAACTCAACCCAATTTATTTTTTCTAGCCATTTTTGCCATTTCTCCAAAAAAACCACTCCCACTATGTACAATAGAATACTCCCTATTGTAACAAGGCATGGCGTGGCTTTTCAATCTAAAAAATTATGTTGCCATAACAGGGGTCCGATCGATGTTAAAACCCATATCTTCTAGCATCTTATGATCTTCTGTTGACTCCTGACCTGCGGTAGTAAGATAGTCTCCAACAAAAATAGAGTTCGCAGCATACAAACCTAGAGGCTGTAAACTTCTTAAGTTCACTTCACGACCACCTGATATCCGAATCTCTTTTGTTGGATTAATATAACGGAATAAGGCTAACACTTTTAAACAATAACGAGGATCTAGCTCATCTGTTCCTTCAAGCGGCGTTCCGTCAATGGCGTGCAGAAAGTTTACGGGAATAGAATCTGCATCTAATACTTTTAAACTTCTTGCCATATCGATCACATCTTGCTTTGTCTCTTTCATCCCAACAATAACCCCAGAACAAGGGGATATACCGCTATCCTTAACAACATTTACTGAATTTACTCGATCATCGTATGTATGGGAAGTCGTTATGTTTTCGTGATTTCTAGCCGATGTGTTCAAGTTATGGTTGTATCGGTCGACTCCCGCTTCTTTTAGGCGTGCAGCCTGTTCCGGTTTTAAGATGCCAAGACATGCGCAAACTTTTAATCCATAAGTTTCTTTAATCTCTTTTACAGCTTCTACGACTTTATCTACATCTCGGTTCGTCGGCCCTCGTCCGCTCGCCACGATGCAGTATGTACCCACATTCAAGTTATACGCCGTTTCTGCACCTTTAACCATCTCATCTTTATCCATCATTTTATACGTTTCGATCGGAGCTGTTGAAACGATAGATTGCGAGCAGTATCCGCAGTTCTCAGGGCATGCACCTGACTTTGTATTGATGATCATATTAAGTTTTACAAGATTGCCGTAATAGTGTTTTCGAATCTGATACGCTCCGTGCAACAATAAAAGCAGATCCTCATCTGGACATTCTAATATGGAAAGAGCCTCTTCATTCGTGAGCTCTTGGCCCTCCAATACCTTTTCAGCAAGTGCATTCCAAATCATCATCTTTCCCCCTTTTAACATGCGTGTTTTGTGCGATGTGACATCGTTTTTTTACGTGCAATGTTAATTCGCATAGCTAACAATCCGGCACAAACAGCTAAGATTACATCCTTAGGTAGCGGAACCATCATCCACGCCCAGACAAGCGAATACGTGAACCCTTCTGGTGCATCCGCCCACATTTGATACGCTAAAAACATCAAGTTAGTCCCGACAGCGTAGTTAATGGCTGTCCCTGAAAGAGTTGCTGTGACATAGGACACTTTGCTGCCATTCTTTTCAATAATCAATCCTGTAAAATAGGCTACTAGAATAAAAGATAGTAGGAAACCAAACGTTGGAGAGATCACCGTTGCAAATCCACCCTTAAATTGAGCAAAAACAGGCGCCCCTACTAGTCCAACAACTACATAGACGCTCATAGCGATCGCGCCTAATCTGCTTCCTAACAAAGCTCCCGCAAGAATACAGAAAAACGTCTGCAGTGTAATCGGAACTCCCCCAACTACCATAAACGGAAAGATAGTTGTAATGTTGGCACCGATCGCCATCAGAGCTACAAACATTCCAATCAATGTAAGATCAATCGTTTTTAACCCCTTGCTTCGTGCTGTCATGTTTAAACAAACCTCCATAAGTAAGAATCATTATATGTCTAAGGATAGCGAAGGTTTCGAAAAGCGTCAACTTATAAACAGACGTTGGTTAACATATATAATAATAGAAAACCACTCTGAAACTAGAGTGGCTTTTTAAGATCTCGATAGATTTTCGTGAGTTTTCCTTCACTAAAATCAGCATTCGGGATGTCATTTTTTTGTATCCAAACTCTGTTAACCTTGACTACTTACTCTCTTCCACTTTTTCATGAAGCATCTCATTTGAGGGATCCACTGTTTCTGAATCAGTCTCACGCTGCTTTTCCTCTTTCCATGTTTCCTTTTCATTGTGGATCTGATGCAGTTTTTTCACTTGTCGCTGCAGCTGAATAACTTTAATCAAACCAAACAATCCTACTGAAAGACCACCAATAACAGCCGAACCCAAGATGACCAGAACTAAAGGCCAGTTGGCTGTTCCAAACAGGTAATTAATTTCAACGTCACCAACATTAATAACAGCAAATGTAGCAATAATCAGAGCAAAGATAAAACCAAATAACAAGTACAATTGCATTTTCAAAAATATCACCTCATTGTTATCTATTCCCGTAAATGCAGGAAATTCACTTCGATTCGTTAATTTTTTATTATTGGATTTGAGCTGAGTTGTTTTCGGGTATTCTTTTTAATAAGGTGGTGCTTATTTGACGATTAAAGCATTTATTTATGATGCATATGGAACACTTTTTGATGTGCATTCAGTTACAGAAAAAGCAGAAAGCCTTTTTAATGGCTACGGAAAACAGATTAGTGAAGCATGGCGGCAAAAACAGGTCGAGTACTTTATGTTACACCAGCTGACAGACCGTTATATACCTTTTTCTGAAATAACGAAAAACGCCCTTTCGTATACGTTAAATAAATTATCTCTTTCATACAAAAAAGAAGACCTTGATCACTTAATGAATGCTTATCTAGAATTACAAGCATATGAAGAAGTCAGCGAAACACTTAAAAATCTTAACAGACGAAAAGTAAAACAAACTATCTTTTCTAACGGAACAAAAGACATGCTTACACCATTAGTTAAAAAAAGAGAACTCAGCGACTTTTGTAATGTATTATCTGTTGATGATGTTAAGCAATACAAACCCTCTCCTGCTGCATACAAGTATGCTCATGAATCACTTGGTGTAAACTGCGATGAAATCTTATTTATGAGCTCTAACTTTTGGGATATAACCGGCGCATCTTCATATGGCTTTAAGACCGCTTGGATCAATAGATCAAAACTGCCGGAAGATGTTCTTGGTATCGAGCCAGATTATATATACAGCAATCTGAAAGAACTTTTAAACATATAAAAGAGTGGCCCTATCGTGTGTGGCCACTCCTTATTTGTTTTCTGTTTTTTTGTTAGATGAAACAAAATAATCAGGTATGAGCAGTGTCCCCATAAAGAACATACTCCCACCAAATATGCGTATATATCGTTCATGATCTGATTCTATGGTTAAAGATACTATCATGATCAGCGCTCCAAGTATAACTAATGTAATCCCCAGGTAACGTTTTCTCACTATATAACACCCCCAAATTGTTTTCACTTACTAATTAAAAAGTTTCGTAATGAATGACTTTTTCTCCTCCAACTCTTTTTCTTGTTCTTCTGAGGTTGGAACCTGCTCTACATCCACACCACTTATCATGGGTTCTGCCATGTCTTCTGTAAATTGAATGTGAGGCACCACCCATCCCATCTCACCCTTTTTTACGTTAACCCACACATCTTTCTGACACTCTTCACAGGATTTCAATCCGTAATAATGTAATTTATAGACATACTCATTCCTGCTTATTTTCCATTGAAACAGATCCAGCTTTTCAAACGTGTAAGTTGGTTGATCTTCCTTGTTGGTCTCTGAAACTACATCCATGTATTTAACTTTTTCTGAATCCGATAACAAAAGATACTTCATAGATTCGTTATTTTGCATCTCCGCCTCTCCCCATTGGCTTGCAATTCCTTGGGCTTCAATGCTCGAATCACTAAAATCGACAAAAAGGAATACAACAGAACTTATGATTAATCCAATAAATATGACTATTAGGACAAACGAAAATCGTATATTTTCCTCTTTCAATTCAAGTTTAAACTTCACTTTGTCTGTATTCATGCTGCGCTCCTGATTAATTAATTATTTCTGCACTTACAACGGTTTTCCAAGTAACGGGGTCATGGCATTTCATGGCAGGTGTTAAATAGATTTCTTTGTGATTATTTTTCAGTTGATAGCCTTTGTCCTGTGCAAAACTCATTACTTCTTCCAACGTTTTGGCTGTTTCATGGTAATGTCCAATATGTAGCTTTTGCACACATAATACCAGCTCTGTAGTAAGGAGCTTCATAGGCGGTAGTTCTTTTTTTAGATTTTTTGCCACATGATCTTGTGCTGTTTCAAACATCTCTTGTGTAATACAATCAGGGACCTGCATCATTTGCGTAGTAATCGACCGACCTTCATTTTTTTCATGCCACAGAATCTCATGTGGCATTAGGGTAAATTTATAATTTAGCGTGTTCTTTGTAATGTTTTTAAGTTGGTTTACAACTTTCCATACGAGCCATTCTTCATCGATCGGTTCTGGTCGTCCTGCCCAATCCATTCGATAAGCCGTATTCATCTTTTGTGCGATAAACTTCATTGCAGGTACTTTTCGAACAGAAACAGGTCCAGACTTCATTCTATAGATATCTCGGTGAATTTTTCTATGGTCATAAGTTATTGCTTTTGTAGTCAAAAAGGCCACCTCTCCATTAAAATAATTGGAAAATTATGATAATATAAGACTACCATATTTTTGTTCGAATTTGGTTACAAACTGCAGGTTCACTTTATAAAATCATAAGCAGAAAAAAAGTTTCACTGTTTTCCACAAAAAATAAACGCCTGGCATCTGCCATGCGTCTATCTGTATCTACTATTCTTTTCAACTTCCTTCAAACCTTCTTCTAATCTCTCTTCATCTAAGTCTTCTCCGATAAAAACGAGTCGAAGCGGCATCTTCATCAATTCTTTTTCGTAAGACGGCAATCCGTATGAGTATTGAAAGAGATAAATTTGATCCTCGTATTTGATATAGCCTTTAATTCGGTAAATAGAAGACGGAGCTTCACACAGCCAGTTTTCAAACACTTTTTTGTTCACTGGCCCGTTGAACGTATAGACCCACGTTTTTACCTTTAATTTTTCTGTTGATATCGGTTGATGTTCTGAGCACTGTTTTCCCGCAAGTGAAAACAGCCTTGATAATTCCACACTGGCATAATCCGTTAATATGTATGGTGTTCCTTTGTTCAATCGTTTAGCATCACGTTCTAGCTGTTCCTTTTGTTCTGGAGACAAACTGTCAGTCTTGTTCCAAACGATGTAATCAGCATGTTTAATCTGCTCGAGCATCAGCATTTTTGCCTGAACACTCATTATATCCCGATCAAGCCATCTCGGAGCATCCATAACGGAAATAATTCCTGACACAGAAAGTTCATCAAGCAAATAAGGGGACAAGCATGCATCTAAAACATCTATCGGATGTGCTGCACCGGTCGCTTCAATGATTAGAGTATCTAGTTCGTTCTCTTTACAAAGGGCCCAAAGTTGCTTTTCTAGCTGATCAGATAACGAACAGCAGATGCATCCATTCAACAATTCTTTTAGCGGCACATCACCCGGTATAACATCAGAATCAATAGACACTTTACCCAGTTCATTCATTAAGACCGCTGTTTTATGATTCCGTTCTTTCTCATACACAAGCAGCTGTTTCAATAAGGTTGTTTTTCCGCTTCCTAAGAAACCGGCTAAAATTATTACATCTACTTTCTTTTTCATCGTTCACCTCAAACCAGTAATGTTACTCGTTTCATTTTAACATAATACAAAAAAACAGCCTTTTTAAAGGCTGTTTACATTTGCTTTCGCTAATAACTTCTTAATGATATCCAGACTGACCTCTTCCCAAAGCGCATGGTCTGTCGTAAATAAAGACGATATTTTTTCCGCAAAAAGCTTAAATGCTTTCTCGTACCGTGGATCTTCTTTTGATGGCAGTTTCTTCTTCCGTTCTTCCACCAGTTGCTGCAGTTTCGGTGCCCTTGGTCCCCACTTCACAATTTCTTTTCCATTTTCATCGATAAAGATGATGATGGGAATAGATTTGGCTTTTCCTGTTAAGTACCTATTCATAAGGTCAGGATGTTGATCGCGTAAGATAAAACGAATATCAATGAGTGCTTCATCTGCCATGCGCATAAAAACAGGGAGATTCAGCATCGCATCACCACACCAGTCTTCGGTAATTGCGATAGCTCGCAACCGGCTTTTTTGCATACCTTGCAACGCATCTTTCATAGGATCTGGAAGTACGAAAGAATTATAGATCGTTAGAAGATTTTCTTTGTGAATTTTCATAGAGTTTATATATGCATAGCGAGTCATGCCTTTTTCAAACCATGTATTGAGGTCAGTCATACTGTGTTCCTCCCTGTTCATCTTGTACTCTTATTTTAACCAAACAAGGGGGAGTTGTGGCAACGAATATGGCTTATATTTATTTTTTTGTTTCTTTTAACCTGCTCTAAGTTTTTTCTGGAGTTGGGAAACAGCAAATAAAAGCAGGTATCTCTCATTCGGCGTTAACCTGAGCCAGTCCTTCGCTTTGTACTTCATACTGATTTCCACCTTTCACTAACATTTGAACCCCTGTACCTTTTAATTACCTCTTTTTTCAAAAAAGAAAACTTTTTTAAACACATTTGTTTTCGTCATTTAATGAGCTTTTTCGCGATTTTGCTTTTATTTATATGTTACTTATTATATTTTTGAAGAAAGAAGACGGGTTTCTTTTCATAAAATTAAGGGAAAAGAAATGAAAAACGGGGGAGGAGTAATATGGATATGAAAATGCTTAGCGAAGATGTAAAAACACTTTACTTTACAGACGATGGAATGATTCCGAATCATCCCTCCTGGCCTGTATTATTGTATATTGGAAAACTAAAAGAGCCCCAGGATGCTTTGGAAATATTTGAACAGAACGGTTGGAGAAACGGATGGAAGAATGGCGTGTTTGACTATCATCATTATCACAGCAATACACATGAGGTTCTTGGTGTGATAAGCGGTGAAGCCGTTTTGCTACTTGGCGGTGAAGAGGGTGTTTCTGTTACCGTTTCAAAAGGTGATGTGATTGTACTTCCTGCTGGAACAGGACATAAATTGATAGGTTCGAGCACAGACTTTAAAGTAGCTGGAGCTTATCCAAACGGAATGGAACATAATTTAAAAAAAGGTACTCCTGATGATCGTCCTAATGTATTAGATGATATCATGCTAGTACCCCTCCCAGATACAGATCCTTTGTACGGAGATAAAGGTCCCCTTCTGGAGTTATGGAAAAAGTAATACACAATCGTAAAGAGCGACCAATAATGGCCGCTCTTTTTATCCTTTCCTCAGACAAACCAAAAGCTGCCCTTCCTGATGTTGCAATAGCAGGTGATTCACGGTTTGATAAAATTTGAAAACAAAAAAGTTGGCACAACGAATGTTCGTGCCAGCAAATAAAATAACTACGATTATTTCAGTTAAAGTATTCATATAGCTCTCCACCATTTGGAACTAGGAAAGTTACGTGAACCGAGCGTTACCGTCTCGCCGATTTGCGGGGTACATATAGAAACTCCTTCTATTTCTGCAGCTTTTACAGCACGTTCAACAGGTTCTGTCCAATCATGCAGAGACAATGAAAATGCACCCCAATGGATCGGAATCATCATTTTCCCCTTAACATCAATATGTGCTTTTACGGTTTCTTCAGGCATCATATGAATGGCAGCCCATTTCTCATGATATTGTCCGCATTCCATCAAAGTAAGATCAAACGGCCCATATTTCTCACCGATTTCTCTAAAATGCGGTCCATATCCGCTGTCACCACTAAAATAAATCTTTGAATGTGTGCCGCTTAAAATCCATGAACACCAGAGTGTTGCATTACGATCCGTTAAACTTCTGCCAGAAAAATGACGGGCAGGTGTAGAGACGAGTGTAACTCCAGCCACCTTAATTTCGTCCCACCAGTTACATTCTTGAATGCGGTTAGGCTCGACACCCCATCTTTTTAAATGCCCGGCAACTCCGAGTGGAACTACAAATTGTTTTACCTTTTGCTTAATTCTTTTTATCGTTCCATAATCCAAATGATCATAATGATCATGCGAATATACGACTAGGTCAATCTGCGAAAGCTCTTCAATCTCAAAGGGAAGCTCCTTGCTGTATCGTTTGTTGCCGAACCAGGGAACAGGTGATGGAGCCGTTCCAAACATAGGGTCTAGTAATATTCGTTTTCCATCTAACTCTACCAGAAATGCAGAATGGCCAAACCATGTGACCTTCGTTTTAGAATCTGTTTGTTGTGCAGGAAACGCATATCGCTGAATGGGAACAGCTTTCTTTGGCTTTCTGTTCGGATTTCCTCTTAAGAATTCCTTTAATACAGGCAGCATGGAACGAATATCCGTTGTCATATCAGTCTTTATTTGATTCAAAAACTTCCCGTTTTCATGATGTGGATGTTTGCTGAAAGTGTCTTTTTCAGGCATTTGTCCAAAAACAGGGTAAAGTTTTAAAAATAAGAATACAGCAAGAATGACAGCTAATATGACCAATAAGGCTGTGAGCATAGCTACTTCCCTTCCCATATGTACGTTTTTAAAATAAGTCTACCCTTATAGTTTCCATTAAATCAATTAAAAAAGCTGATCGGCTTCAGACATTTTACGTGTCCTGAAAGATCAGCTTTCATTCTTCTTATTCATTTACGCACTTTCCTTTTCCTTTTTCTTTGCTGTTTTTCTACGCTTTCGTTTCTTCTTTTTTTCCAGCTCTTCTTTTTTTGCTTTGTTTTTTGCACGCCTTCTCATCTCTTCATAGATCCTGACACACAGGGTCGCGAAGCTTATAAGAAGTGCCATAATCTTATATGCCATCCTCAAACACGCCCTTCCTTCCTAAGAAACGGGCAGATTTTAAGATTCTGACTCTTTCGCTGCAGCCGTTTCAATAGGAGTTCTCATCACTCTAAACATCTCCTTTTCACACACTGCCTTTTCTTGAGCGTTCAGTACCAGCAATCCGTTTCCTTCCGCCTTCTTCGTCAACCCGATGCTTAGTGTATTTTTTACAAGCTGGGCATAAACTTCAGCTTCAGATAGTTCACGGCCGAACAATTTTTCTTCACGTTCAATTAATAAGGCAGCAGCACCAGAAACGTGCGGTGTTGCCATAGAAGTTCCGGACAGCTTGGCATATTTATTTCCAGGATAAGTTGAAATAACATCAACGCCTGGGGCTACAAGATCAATCTCATCATTCGTATTTGAAAAAGGAGCAAGCTTCATTTTAGAGTCTACTGCACCAACTTGTACCACTTCTTTATACGCTCCAGGATAAGCATGTTCATTTGTATTCTCTTTGTTGTCCCCCTCATTTCCAGCCGCACAAACCACAAGTACATCTTCTAAAACAGCGCGTTGAACAGCTTCATGAAGCTCAGGAACATCAGTCGGACCGCCTAGAGACATCGAGATTACACGTACTCGTTCTCCGTTCTCTCCCCGCCATTTTACAGAATAATCAATGGCATCAATAATTCCTTGATACGAGCCGCCGCCATCTTTTCCAAGCACCCTGCAGATTAAGAGTTTCACATCTGGTGCCACACCCGCAACTCCCGCGTTATTTAAGGTAGCTGCAATTGTACCCGCCACGTGTGTACCATGATAATGCGCATCACTATAATCATCTGCATCACCATCTACAAAATTTCTTCCTCCTGCAATTCGGTTTGCAAGTTCCGGATGACTTGAATCACAGCCTGTATCAAGTACAGCAACGACAACACTATTGCCTTTTTCGCCTTCACGCCAGAAAGCAGGTGCGTTAATCATCTCAACCCCATATGGAATTTCTTCTTTTGAGACTTCTAATACCTCTTCAAGGACAAAAGGGATTAAACAAACTTCACTCATGATTTTTTACCTCCTTTTTATTTAAAAGAATAGTGTTAATCATTATCGAGCTTTGGATGATTTGGTATAGCAGTGGAATAAAAGACAGGAAACGGAACCTCCTTTCTTATCGTGAGTTTACTCTAAGAAATAAAGATTCTAGATGGAGGGGTTGTATATCAATTCTACCAGACTGTTAAATGTTGCCTCAAGTCCTGACTTTAAAAATAAGGCATTAAGTCTACATCGACATTTTATGCAAGGCGAACGTACGTCCTTATTCTTATGTGTTGCCATGTTTCGACAACGTTTACTAGTCTATTAAAACTATCTAGATAAAAAGAAAACTCTCAAGACTGGACGTATATCCAACCTTGAGAGAAACATTTCTTAAAGATTAATGATTAATAACGAACAGCATCCGCTGCGTTTACACGGCCTTTAGAGTAATATGAACCTGTTCCCGGAACATAATCCGCTGTGTTCTCGATCGCTGCACGGATATTAGCTGCGCTGCGTCCCTGTGAAGCTAATAATCCAGCAATCCCTGCAACTAGCGGACAAGCCATTGAAGTACCAGACATGTATGCATAACCACTGTTACGAACAGTAGAAGCAATG
Organism: Fictibacillus barbaricus; assembly: GCF_014635025.1. Classification (GTDB taxonomy): domain Bacteria; phylum Bacillota; class Bacilli; order Bacillales; family Fictibacillaceae; genus Fictibacillus; species Fictibacillus barbaricus. The sequence continues at coordinate 902,213 of NZ_BMCE01000002.1, forward strand.
TCTACACCAGGAGCTGCAACATCAACCCAAGATCCATAGTTAGAGAAAGAAGCTCTGTTATCATTACGGTCAGTTGCTGCTACTGCAATCGCACCAGAGTAGTAAGCTGGGTAGCTAGGTGCAGAGGTGTTTTCGTTACCTGCGGCAACGACTACAACAGACCCTTTAGAAACTGCATAGTTTACAGCGTTTTGCAGAGAAGTTGATCCGCTTGGTCCACCAAGGCTTAATGAAACTACTTTTGCACCTGAATCAACAGCGTGGTAGATTCCATTTGCGATGTCATCTAGAGATCCGCTTCCGTTAGCATCAAGCACACGAACAGCGTAGATCGATACGTTAGGTGCCATACCTGCAATTCCTCTTGCATTGTTCGTTTGAGCAGCTGCGATACCCGCTGCGTGAGTTCCATGGTCATGACGGTCCATTGGATCCCAGTCATTGTCTACATAGTCATATCCTTTGATAACTTTTCCTGCTAGGTCCGGATGGTTGTAGTCAACACCTGTGTCAAGAATAGCAATTTTTGTAGAAGATGAACCGCGCGTGATGTCCCAAGCAGATTGTGCGCTAACTTTTTGCGGTGCATACTGCACTCCGTTTGAGAAATACGTATCATTTGGTGTCCACGAAGCATGGTATGTATAGTTTGGCTCCGCATACTCTACATCTCCACTCGCTTCATATTCTGCAATAGCTGCTTCTACGTTTCCATCTTTAACTTTAATAACGTGGAACTTAGGTGTTTTTTCCTTCACTTCGTCTTTGGCTTTCATCGCTAAAGATTTTGCTTTTGAGTCAGAAACGTTATCTTTAAATTTTACGATAATTTCTTGAGGTGTAACGTTCGCTTTCACTTCTGTACTTTTTGCGGCTGCCGCTGGTGATGCGAGAGATACTACTAATGGTAAAACTGCTGCCATAGTGGCAATTTTCTTGATCATTTACTTCACTCCTCTAATTTGGTGTTGAACTACAATTTCTAATATAGAGGGGAATTAACAGAAAATAAACAAAAATTTTACTATTCTAGCAAAAACAAATAGATTCTACTAAATTTTAAAAGTTTTGACTTAAATTAGTAAAAAGGTCATTCTTTCACTTCATTTTTTATTGAATCTTTCTTCATCTAGACGTAGATAAGACCTAGTACGAAACGAGATAATTTGTAAATCAAAATGGTTCAATATTTAAATTTCTGATAAAAGGAATATCTAAGGAAGAAACCAACGATTTGAGAGATAATCTAATGTTAAAAGTCCAGTGTTTAGTGATCCAGAGCGCAACGCTTCAGTACCTTATGGCATCCACTATCATAATGGTAAGCTTTATGAAAATCATGGGGAGCACGGAGAACCCGCACTGTTTTTAATTGACGACCAGATGAGGGTCCTTTACTTTGATATTCAAACAGGTCTATTTGGAAGGCCCACGCCTGATGATTTACGAACAACGATTAAATACATTAAGAAAATAGTAAAATAAAGTGAAGAACGGAGTGAGGCATAGGATAGCCACACTCCGTTTTGCTAAAAAGATAATGTGTTTTCGTTTCACTACTCCTCTTCCCCGCCAACGAAATAGTCATTTTTCCGATAAGACAATGCACTTACATGAGCGACAAGATCTTTTTCGCTCTCAACCCTCACCTCATACCAGGAGGTTCGATGATTTCGCTTAATTTCAGTAGCTATTGCTTTAATTTTCTCCCCCTTTTGGCAAGCGGCTAAATACCCGATGTTTACCGAAAGCCCTACCGAGGTTTTTCCGTATGAATTACAGGCAACCGCAAATACAAAGTCAGCAATTGCAAAAAGTGCTGCACCATGTGCAGTACCATGAGCGTTCAGCATATTTTCCGTTATTGTCATCTCGGCTGTTGCTGTTCCAGGTCCGATCTCTATTAACTCGATCCCTAACCATTGAGCAAACGTATCTCTTTTGAGCTTTGCTTGAATCTCCTCTGCGTATTGATAATGGAGTTCCGTGTCATCTCGTTTTATTCTCAATTCAATCACCTCTTATAAGAAATTCCTTTTGTATCTGTAAATCCCCTTCTTCCCCTTATTTTCTTAGCTTTTCAATTAACAATGTACGAAATAAACGTTTCAATACTTATCCCAAATCTTTACCACAATATAAAAAAGACCATCTGCACCATGCAAATGATCCTATCTTTTGTTATTTAGTTGCTTCAAAAACAAAACTCTGCCTTGCATGAGTGGGTTTTTTACCATATTCAAAATCAGCACTAATCGATACATTCCTAAAACCGATACTTTCCATGATTAGTTTTAGCTCTTCAATTCCGTACCAACGGATGGCAAAACGCTGAAGCTCCGTTTGAATCAAACTTCCTTTACGCCATTTTTCATATTTCAAATAAGATACTTTGTACTGTTCAAAAAAGTTTACATCTACAAGTTTATCTTCCATCGTAATGATATCTCCGTTTGGACAATCAACGGTTAATGTTCGGAGTACCTTTCCTGCTTCAAAATTTTCTGTTGGAAGAAAAATATCTAATAAAAGGGGTCAGATACTTGTAATAACAGTACCTGATCCCCCAATTTTTAATTAAACGGCAGATTCTTTTGTTTTAACTGAAGCTGATGTTGATGTTGTGTTTTTCTTTTTCAATATAAAGTAAGAACTAACCACTAATACGGTGATGAGCAATGTCAGGAACAGCTGTGAACGCATGGACTCAATGAACGCCATCGAGACAAGAATGACTAGTATACTAGCAATCGTAAAATATGAAAGCCCCGGAAACAGCCACATTTTCATCTCTAGCTTTTCACCTTTCCCCTCCATTCGCTTTCTGATCACAATGTGTGAAATGGCAATGGCTAAATACACTAGTAATGCGATAGCCCCTGATGCATTAATCAAAAACATAAACATCTTATCCGGTGAGACAAAATTAAAGATCGCACAAATATAAGCAACCACAGTTCCAATCCAAACCGCACGCGTAGGTACTCCTTGCTTGTTCAGCTTAAGGAAGGCACGAGGCGCATCACCTCTTTGAGCAAGTGAAAAAATCATCCTTGAATTGGTGTACAGAGCTGAATTCAAGCAAGAAAGTACTGATGTTAATACCACTAGATTCATGATAAACGAAGCACTTGGGATGCCTATCAAATCTAGCATGGTAACGTATGGGCTTTTTAAAGCAGTCGTTGAATCCCATGGCAGCAATGTAACGAGTATGGCTACAGAACCAATGTAAAAAATCAGGATCCGCCAAACGACACTTTTAATGGCTATTTTAATGGTTTTCTTCGGATCTTCTGACTCACCTGCAGCAATTGCTGCAATTTCAGCACCAAAATAGGCAAAAATAACAGTCGCAACACCAAGAAAAATGGAACTTATTCCATTCGGCGAAAAGCCCCCATTCCCAAACAAGTTAGAAGTACCAGGCGATTCGACTCCCGGAAAAATATTCAAGATTATGGATAGACCAATCCCCATGAAGACGGTAATGGCAATAATTTTAATGAGTGCAAACCAATATTCAAATTCACCGAACGATTTAACCGAAAATATATTCGTAAGCGTTAACAAAAATGTCAGGATAAGGCTCCATGCCCAAATTGGGATAGATGGCATCCATTCATGAGCGATCGCCCCTCCGGCAACAGCTTCTATCGCGATAACGATCACCCAGAAGAACCAATACAGCCAGCCAATGGTATAACCAGCCCATGGCCCGATCGCTTCCCTGGCGTATGTGGCAAATGAACCGCTATCGGGATTCTGGGCAGCCATCTCCCCCAGCATTCGCATCAGAAAGACAACTAGCAAGCCTGCAAATGCATACGATAGAACTGCACTTGGGCCTGTTGTATTAATAACAGAACCAGCTCCTACAAATAAACCTGCACCAATAATTCCTCCTAGAGAAATCATTGTAATATGCCTTGTTTTTAATTGTTTCTGAAGCCCCTCTTTATTTTCCAATATTATTTCGCCTCCTTGTTGTAGTCGTTCTTATAAACCGTGACTGTCCAACACGCTGTATTCAACAGCGGACAGGCAAAGAGATCGTTAAAGTCCGATTGAGATGTATTTCACTTCCAGGTATTCTTCAATGCCGATCTGGCTGCCTTCACGCCCCAGCCCGCTTTGCTTCATGCCACCGAATGGAGCTTGCGCTACAGAAGGAAGGGCATCATTTAATCCTACTATGCCGTACTCCAGCTGATCAGTAATCGTAAATGCCTGGCTCAAGTTTTCTGTATACACATAAGCAGCCAATCCATACGGTGTGTTGTTTGCCCGTCCGATAACCTCTTCTGCTGTTTTGAAGGTAGCGATTGGAGCAAGCGGCCCAAAAGTTTCCTCGTTCATGCACAGCATATCGTCGGTAGCATTTGTGATAACTGCAGGATTCATGAAGTATCCTCTACTGTTTTCCAGCGTCTCACCCCCGTAGGCAAGTGTGCCGCCTTTTTCGATTGCATCATCAAGGTGCTTTTTTACTTTTTCAACCGCATTCGAATCAATAAGCGGTCCGATATCTGTTCCTTCATCTGCGCCATTGCCTACTTTTAAGTTGGAAACCGCTTTAACAAAAGCGGCACTAAAAGGAGCTGCAATGCTTTCATGAACATATACCCGGTTCGTACAGACACACGTTTGGCCTGCGTTCCTGTATTTTGAAGCAAGAAGCCCGTGTACAGCTTTTTGTATATCTGCATCTTCCATTACGATAAATGGTGCATGGCCGCCCAGCTCAAGAGATATCTTTTTTACAGTATCTGCGGCCTTTCTCATCAGCAGCTTGCCAACTTCAGTAGATCCAGTAAACGAGATTTTGCGTACGCGTGTATCTTTCATCCATGCATCACCAATCTCTGCGGCATCGCCAGTTATCACCTGAAGCACACCTTTTGGTATTCCCGCTTCCTCAGCTAGTTCAGCTAGTTTAATAGCAGTCAGCGGCGTTTGTTCTGCCGGCTTCACCACTGCTGTACAGCCTGATGCTAAAGCAGGTGCAACTTTTCTCGTAATCATCGCTGCCGGGAAATTCCATGGAGTAATCGCTGCAATGACACCTACTGGTACCTTTTGCACAAGAATCCGTTTGTCCGGATGTGAAGCAGGGATGGTTTGTCCGTAAATACGTTTTCCTTCCTCAGCAAACCAAGAAATAAAGCTGTTTGCGTATGTGATCTCTCCAATTGCTTCTTTTAACGGCTTTCCTTGTTCTTTCGTCATCAATCTCGCGAGATCTTCAGTCGATTGTTCGATTAACTGGTGCCACTTCATTAATAAGGAGCTTCTCTCTCCGGCCGTTTTTTTGGACCAATCTTTAAAAGCTTCATGGGCACGGTCTACAGCTTCAGCTGCTTCTTTACCTCCGCTGTAAGGCACAGTAGAAACAATGTCTCCATTTGCCGGATTTAATACTTCGATAATTGGGTTCATGTGATCACTCCTTGTTGTTTACAATGCAGACGTTGTGGCAACAGTTTTTTCAACTGCCAAAATGGCATCATTTAAAATTTCGATGAGTTCCTTGATCTCACCCTGGTTTATTGTAAGAGGCGGGGCAAATACAACAGTGTCCTGCTGATCAAACACGACCGAACGGCAGATCAGCCCTCTTTTTGCAGCTTCGGTTACAATTTTTGGAGCAAGAGGATCCTCAAAACGTTCATTGGTTTTTTTGTTTTTTACAACCTCAACCGCACCCATCAGCCCGAGTGCTCTTACATCTCCTACAATGCTTCGTTGTTTCTGCACCTGTTTAAACCCATTCAAAAGTTCAAGCCCCATCAGCCTAGAATTTTCTATTAAATTCTCACGCTCAATGATTTCAAGGTTTTTCAATGCTACAGCACAGGCCATCGGGTGTCCGCTGTAAGTGTAGCCATGAAGAAGTGTCCCTTCAGAAAGTTCTATTAAATCTTTGTGAATATCCTCAGAGATCATAACACCACCAAGCTGGGCATAACCGCTTGTTACCCCTTTTGCAAAGCACATCATGTCAGGAGCAACATCATAATGATCCATGCCAAAGTACGTTCCTGTTCTGCCAAAACCGGTAATGACCTCATCGGTAATGAATAAAATTCCGTACTCGTCACAGATTTTTCTAATTTCTTTGAAAAAGCCTTCCGGGGCAATGTGCAGCCCGCCGGCACCTTGAACAGGCTCTGCTATAAATGCTGCAACAGTTTCTGGGTTTTCTGATTCAATTTTTTCACGCAGGGCTTCTGGCGAAAAATGGTCTACATAACAAAAGTCAGGAGCTAATGAATTTGTAAAATCTCTAAAAGGTTTTAAACCTGTAGCGCTCGTGGCACCCATAGCTACCCCGTGGTAGGATTTCGACCGTGAAATAATCTTCTTTCGCTCAGGCTGGCCTTTTAAAATCCAATAATGGCGAGCCAGCTTATATGCTGTATCATTGGACTCAGAGCCGCCTGATGTAAAGAACGTTGCCGATAAATTCCCCGGTGCAATTTCAGCGAGTTTAGCGGCTAATTGAATGGCGGGTTCATTGCTAAACGTTGCAAAACAGGAGCTATAGCCAAGTGTTTTCATTTGATCGTATGCAGTCTGAGCGATCTCATCGCGCCCGTGACCGATATTAACATTCCAAAGGGAAGATAATCCGTCTATAGCAGAGCGTCCATCCAAATCATAAAGGCGGACACCTTTCCCTTCAGTAAAAATAAATTCAGGTCCATTCTCTTGTTGTTGTTTAATTGAGGTGGTTGGATGCAAGAAATGCTTTTTATCTAGATCCGCTAGCTTTTGATAGTAGTCTTTCATCATAATCATCCTATCTGTCAATATTTTAAAAGCGCTTACATTATTGATTTGCAATTTCTATGCCAAACTATAAATCTAGTAAAAATAGGGTGTAAACACAAATTTTGATTCAAAAATGAATCACTTAAGACCGTCTCGATTCATTAATGAATCTTTAATTCGTTTTTGAATCGATTTTGTACTTCTTCAGACGCCGAACAACTGTAGGCTGGCTAAGCCCTAAGTATTCAGCCATTTCATATGTAGATTTACATCTGCGAAAAGCCCGCAGGAGCCATCTTTTCTCGACTTCTTCCAAAGACTCCTGAAGTGATGATTTTAAAAATTTGTACTCGTTGATGTCCGTTGATATCTCTTCATGTTCTTTTTGAAAAAAAGGAAGATTTTCAACTGATATCTTTTCTTGTTCAAGCGTTACTACTAACCGCTCTATAAGATTTTCAAGCTCTCTGACGTTTCCTGGCCAGTTATAGTTTAAAAATGCTTCAACTGCGGAGAAATGGAACACTTTAGATGACATATATTTTTTATTGAAGCTTTCTAAATAAAAATTCATCAATTGTAAAATGTCTTCTTTTCTTTCGCGCAATGGCGGAACAGAAATTGGAATCACATTCAGCCTGTAAAATAGATCTTCCCGAAACGTACCCTGCTTGACCATGACTTCAAGATTGCGATTTGTTGCAGCTACGATTCTAAAGTCTACAGACCTGCTTTTATTTCCGCCCATTCTTGTTATTTTTTTCTCTTGAAGAACTTTTAACAGTTTTACTTGGATGGAAAGCGGGAGTTCACCTACTTCGTCTAAAAAGAGTGTGCCCTTATCCGCAAGTTCAATAAGCCCTATTTTTCCTTTGGTATTCGCACCAGTAAATGCACCTGCTTCATAGCCGAACATCTCTGACTCGAATAAACTGTGCGGAATAGCTCCACAGTTCACTTCAATAAGAGAGGCATCTTTTCGGCTGCTTCCTCTATGCAGAGCTCTCGCAAAAATCGTTTTTCCTGTACCGGATTCTCCTTCTAGAACCACAGTTGCTTCACTTCTCGCTACCCGGTTCACGAGCTCCCAGACCCTTTTCATTTTTGGGCTCTTGATGACCACACCATTAAAGATCATGCTCTTATCACGCAGCTGCTCAATTTCAGTTTTATAGATTTTCATCTTTTGCTGCAGTTTTTCGTATTCACTTTTTAGTTCTTCAATTTCGGTCATATCATGGGAGAAGCTTATAACTCGTATGATTTTATTATCTTCGTCAAAAAGAGGAATACCGTGTGTCATAATGATTTTTCCTGTACCGGTTTTTTGCATAAAACGGACAGGCTCCTTTTTTTCAATAACACGGAGCGTTACCGATGGATTAAAGATCTTTTCTCTCTCTAGATCTTTAACCGATTTCCCAACGAGATCCTCAGATGTGATGCCATACATTTCCTCGCTGTTCTTAACTGCCCTTAAAATTTTTCCCTCGCCATCGGTAACGATAATATTCTCACCAGAAGCGTTTATAATCCCTTCGATCTCAAGCTCTAATATATCCCGCCGATTCAACAATCTAATCACTGCTCCTAAAGTATAAAAAATATTTCGAATTATTATAACATTGGATTTTGAAGACGAGAAGGCTTTAAGAGGGATAACCTATTGGATTAAGTTTAAAAAGAAAAGCACACAAAAAAATGAGTGAGTACTCACTTGACAAACTTTTGTCCACTGGCATATGCTGATAACAACAAAATGAGTGATTACTCATTTCCTTCCCCTTTAATCCAACCTTTAAGGAGGTTTCTTATGAATGCTGTTATTCAAGTATCCAATGTTTCTAAAAGTTTCGGATCCCATCATGTGTTAGAAGATATTTCGTTAACTGTTAAAAAAAATGAGATCTACGGGTTGCTCGGTCCTTCAGGTGCCGGGAAAACAACACTTGTAAAAATGATTGCAGGAATTGAAACACCCAGTGACGGCAAGATTAAAGTTCTCAACACACTCATGCCAAATCTTCGAAATATGACACAAATCGGATTTATGGCTCAGTCTGACGCCCTTTACCTTGAATTGAGCGGCAATGAAAATTTAGAGTTCTTTGCATCTATATATGGGTTAAAAGGAAAAAGACAAAGAGAACGGATCGAACATGCTGCATCACTTGTGAACTTGACTGATTTTCTAAAGAAACCTGTTCACCAATATTCAGGCGGTATGAAAAGACGCCTGTCCTTAGCGGCTGCCCTTTTGCATGAGCCCGATATATTAATTCTGGATGAACCTACTGTCGGTATCGATCCCGTTCTTCGCCAGTCAATTTGGAAGGAACTTTACAAACTAAGTGATATGGGAACAACCATACTTGTGACCACGCACGTTATGGATGAAGCTGAAAAATGTGGTCAGCTTGGCATGCTTCGTGATGGGAGATTGATAGCTTCAGGCTCACCACAGCAGTTAAGAGAATCTACTTCAAGTACAACGATAGAAGAAGCATTCCTTTATTACGGAGGTGCTCGACATGAGAATTAAAGCACTTGTAAAACGGATCATCCGCCAGTTCATACGTGATAAGCGAACACTTGCAATGATGTTTATCGCACCATTACTCATCCTGACGCTCGTTAATCTTGTTTTTTCAGGAAACGATTACGAACCAAAAATTGCAGTTGTAAGTGACCAGGCAACGCTGAGTGAAAAACTTGAGGAAACAGATGAAGCGTTTACTTCTTACAAATCCAGCACGAAAGCTTTTAATGATTTAGAAACCAAAAAGCTGGACGCTATAATCGAAATAGATCCGCCTTCAATAAAAATTACACTTGAAGGAAGCAATCCAACGGCGAATAAAGCGGTTATGATGACCGTTGAACAAGCTCTTAAGTCTATGAATCCTCAAGAAAGTCAGCAAAAAGAAGTGGAGCCAGAAGTGAATTATCTGCACGGTTCCACGGACATGGAAACGTTTGATTACATCGGTCCCTTTCTAATCGGATTCTTTATTTTCTTTTTTGTATTCTTAATCGCTGGTGTTTCGTTCCTGCGAGAAAGAACAACTGGAACATTGGAAAGGCTGCTTGCAACACCATTACGTAGGTGGGAGATGGTTGCCGGCTACGTATTAGGTTTTGGAATCTTTACAGTTATTCAATCTGCGATCATCGTCATGTTCGCAATCTTTATACTTGATATCATGATGGCTGGGTCCATTTGGTACGTGATTCTTATCACACTAATGCTTGCATTCACTGCACTTTCGCTCGGCACTTTGTTATCGGCTTTTGCAAAAAACGAGCTTCAGATGATCCAGTTCATTCCACTCGTTGTAGTACCTCAAGTATTTTTTTCCGGTTTGTTTAATATTGAAACAATGGCAGAATGGCTGCAGCCCTTAAGTTATATCATGCCCCTGACATATGGCGGTGAAGCGATGCGAGATGTAATGATACGTGGTGGCGGCTGGCCACAAATTTATGATGAAGTTCTCGTTCTAGCTGGGTTTTCATTATTGTTTATGACCCTAAACGTACTTGCCCTAAAAAAACATCGCAAATTATAATGAGTTTGTCCGACGATTGAATTGTGTCTATAATGAAAGGAAATGTATGTTTTAAAGGAGAAGACTCATGTCCGATTCAGAATGGATTACAGAATTAATTAACGATACCGATACAACCATGAGTGAAAAGCAGCGCAAGATTCTAGAAGCTGCGATCGATACCTTCTCGGAAAAAGGATATGCCGGTTCTTCCACAAGTGAGATCGCAAAAAAAGCTGGTGTTGCTGAAGGGACGATTTTCCGCCATTATAAAACGAAAAAGGATCTGTTGCTATCAATCGTTACTCCGACGATAGCAAGGTTTGCAGCTCCTTTCTTTATTAAAACCTTTACAAAAGAAGTGTTTGAAAACGAGTATGAACATTATGAGGATTTCTTAAGAGTTATTGCAAAGAACCGACTGGAGTTTGTCCGGAAACATTTTCCTATCTTAAAGATTTTCATTCAAGAAATTGCTTTTCACGATGAACTTCGGGAACCCTTTCAACAACTTTTTACAGAGCACGTCTACCAGAAGTTTAAGAAGATCATCGAACATTTTCAGGAAAAGGGCGAGATCATCGACCTTCCACCAGAAACGATTATGCGGATGTCAGCATCAAGCATCATCGGTTATATCCTGCCACGTTTTCTTCTCTTTCCTGAGAAGGAATGGGATGATGACAAAGAGATTGACCAGCTTGTAGAATTCATTTTATATGGATTAAGCGGCAAACGCTGAATAATAGGAAAAACCCGTCCTCAATAAGAGTGGCGGTTTTTTTGTTACCCTACTCAACGAATTTAGGGCTTACAGGTGTAAAGTGAGATAGGTTGGTAAAGATAGCTGAGGTTGTGGGAGACAATCCTTTTGAAGAATGGCCAAGAAATAAATATACGCCGCATATCAGGATAAGAACAATCCCTTTTTTCATACACTCACCTCCTCAACTCTTTTTGAGTAAAAGAAAAACCAGTGAGAAGATCTCATTGGTTACCATTTATCGTGTTATGAAATTTCCCGCTTTGTTCCAACCTCAAGCCTGGTTTTTCTTTTGAAGCGGTTTAAATGTTCTTTTTTCTTTAAGCAAGATAACAAATAAACAAACCGCCAGCAGCAAAAAAATGGTTCCTGAACCTAAAAAGCCGTTTGCATAGGAGATGATATCTGCTGCCTCCACTTTCTCGTTAATTTCCATCCCAAGAAAATAAACGCCGATCCCGTTACCATCTACTTCTACCAAACCTATTGATCTTAAATGCAGACCTTTTGTCAACAATAGGACACCTAATACCGAGAAGAAGATGCCGGTCACCCATCTCATTTCTTAACCTCTGCTTCATGTAGTGTTTGCATTTTCTTATACGCTGGACTCAATTCACTCCAAACATCAAAAGTATTACCATCTGGATCAGAAAAAACAAAATTTTCACCTGTGTGACCTCGATCTTCAATTTCACCCGTTTGAATCCCATAACCTCTAAATTCTTCATGAATCATATAGAGTGATTCGATTCCGTCTACTTCAAATGTTAAACTGAAACGCTTCGTACCTCTATGATCTACGAAATTAGCATTCTCGTTTTCTTGTGACTTTACGAGGAAAAAACTTTGGTTAGCCAGGTCAAGAATCGCTTTATCATCGTCCTGATAGTTGATGGTTGCACCGAGTTTTTCAGCATACCACTTAGCTGATTGATCAACACACTGAACAGGCACATATGTTGTGCCTACACGAACTAGTTTTCCTTTCAATTTCATTCCTCCTCATAGTGTAAAATAAATGACATAGCTTAATAACAGCCCTACCATAGTCCCAAGATCATACTTTTATTTCCTTCTATATAATATTTCGTTTTTTTGGCAAAAATCCTTCCAAGAAGCAAAGTAACTGTAATCTTAACCGTGCGGATCTCATTAATCTGACCACTTTCCAAATTAATCTGTCCAATAGAAAAAAGACACCAAAAGCTCTTAAACTTTTGATGTCCTTCCTCTACTATTCCAAAGCTCTATTCGCGAGCGAACTGATTACGATATCATCCATCGGAGGATTATGAAGACCTGCACGCACATCACGGTAATGACGCTGCAAAGGACTCGACATCGCTAAGCTTCTAGCTCCAACGATCCGCATCGCAAGATCTACTACTTTTGAAGCAGCGTTGGTCGCCACATGTTTTACGGCCATTAAGGAAGGTCCCATTTCCATTCGTGCGCCAGGTTCGTTCACCCATCTTGCAGCAACGGAATACATAAGCTCTCTTGCTTTGAACAGTTCTAACTCCATTTCACCGATCTTGCGCTGCACTTCTGGAACTTCCCCTATTGGTCCAGGAAGACTGTTCGGTCTATACGTTTTCGCAAAATGGACGGCTTCGTTCCGGGCAGCAACGGCTACACCAATGTAACAAGCAGGAATGTGAAGCAGCCAAGCTTTTGGCAGTTCACTTTTTCCACGGTCCTCTTCAACTAGCGCGCTTTCATTTACTTTTACATCCTTCAGCACAAGATCATCACTCCGCGTTCCACGCATAGCCACTGTGTCCCATGTTTCTTCAACGGTTACACCCTTTGCATGCATAGGGATCAAAAAGTTTCCTTTCTTTCCAGTATCCCCTACTTGTGCCGAAACAATTGCATAGTCAAGTGCCGGAGCCATGGATGTAAAGGTTTTTGTACCATTGATCACCCAATGGTCACCTTCTTTAACCGCTTTTGTTTGGGGCATCCCTCCCCGTGTTGGGCTGCCTGTTGCGGGTTCTGTTGCAGCACGATTAATGAGAGCTTGATCTTGAACCACTTTTTCACACAATGTTCTCAACATATCTTCATTCCACGTTCTCTCTTCAGCCAACTCCAGAAAACAGCCAAGGTGCCAGCCAAGACTTAATGCTGTGGCTGCATCGCCTGCAGCAATTCTTTCTTGTAATAGAACAAACTCGTACAAACTTAATCCTTCACCGCCAAACTCTTTAGGAATAGTTAAAGAGAGATAACCTGCATTTTTTAATTCATCTACATTTTCAAATGGAAATCTGCCTTCTTGGTCATATGTGTCTGCACGTTCAGCAAACTTAACTGCAAGAGCATCAATGACTTCAAACCACTTTTGCTGTTCTTTATTTTTTATATAGTGATCGTATAAATAATTCACTAAACGACAATCCCTTCCTTACATATCAGAACACTATGGATTTAAAGTATAGTGTATGCCTTTTATATAAAAAACGGCAAGGTATTAGTCCCATAATTCCCCTTTGACTTATTCCTGACACATTCAATTTCCATGGTGTTATCATACGAAGGCTTATTTTATTTGGGCTCGTTGCATCATTTTTCACTTTTAAAAATTCTTTTCACTTTTTTAATATTTTTTTCTACTGACATAGTGCTGACATTTTCGATGGTTACATTATATGTACAAGGTTCGAACCTTACAGCAGCCTTAAACAAAACTATGCATTTAGGAGGAAAACATTATTATGAAGAAATCAGTGATCGGGTTTACCCTTGCAGGAGCATTATTAGTAGGAGGATACGCTACAACGTCTCTTGCAGCAGACAATGATAAGTCGGGTTCAACAGAATTCTCACCGGAAAAAAGGGTAATGAAAATGAAAGGCTATGACCATTTCGGAGGTTTCTTTAAAGGAAATTCTGAAGATCTGCTAGAGAAAGCAAAGAAGCTTGGTATCAACACGAAAGACAAAGATGCTGAAACACTAATGAAGGAAATACGTGATGTACAGATTAAAAAAGAAGCCAAAGAGTTGGGTATTAAGACGTCTGGCAAAGATATCGAAACATTGGCAGAAGAAGTACAGCTGGCAAAGCTGCAGGAGAAAGCGAAGGATCTAGGAATCTCAACAAAAGATAAAGATGCTGCCGAATTACACGAAGCGATTCACTTAGCTCAGCTGAAAAAAGAAGCGAAGAAACTCGGTATTTCAACTGATGGCAAAGATGCAGAAACGTTAAGGCAAGACATCCATCTAACGTCACTCAATAAAAAAGCTAAAGAACTTGGCATCTCAACAGATGGAAAAGACATTCAAACCCTGCAGCAGGAAGTGATGGCAGCATCCATAAAGAAAGAAGCCAAAGAGTTAGGTATTACGGTGGACGGGAAGGAAATCAGAGAACTTGCTCATGAAGTAACTTCTGCCCACGTCAAAGCAGAAGCAAAAAAATTAAATATCACGATTGACGGTAAAGCGATCCCTGAAATTGCGTTTGAGGTCCAAGAGAAAAAGGTTCAAAACTTGGCAAAGCAACTGGGAATTTCAACTAAGGATAAAACAACAAAAGAATTAATTCAAGCCATTCAAGAGAAAGATGCCGATAAGCTTAAAGAATTGAAAGACGATGACTTTTTCCTTCCATTCGGAAAAGGAGTATTTGGCCCTGGAGGTCATCATGGCGGAGTCAGACACTTTGAAGGTGGAAAGCCATTTGGAGGAGCTTCATCTGGTGCTGAGATCAAGCTGAAAATGCATGAAGAAAATCCAGTGGAAACACGAAACGAAATTTAAGCTTTGAAAGAGTCCCCAGTCTATAAAACTGGGGATTTTTCAAGTATAGTAAGGGTAACAGGAGGGGCGGCCATGAAAACCATATTGGTAGTGGAAGACGAAGAAACGATTTCAAGAGTTTTGACGGTATACTTAAAACATGAAGGATTTGAAGTGCTCCAGGCATTTGATGGGGAGACAGCAATTAAACGTTTTAACGAACATTCTCCTAATCTCGTTTTATTAGATGTAATGCTTCCAGATCGAGATGGATGGAGCATCCTTCAGGAAATCCGTCAGAACAGTTCCTGCCCTGTTATCATGCTAACTGCTCTTGGTGACATCGATTACCGGTTAAAAGGTTTAAATCAAGGGGCAGACGATTATATTACAAAGCCTTTTATCGGCGAAGAAGTCATTGCAAGAGTAAATGCTGTTCTTCGTCGTTCTGCAAATGTTTTAGAGTCCGAAAATACAAAACAATATGGCAGTCTTTGCATCAATCTCGACTCTCATGTTGTTAAAATCAATGGAGAATCTGTTGTTTTAACCCCTAAAGACCTTTCCCTTCTCCTCTTTTTAGCAACTAGACCTAATCGGACATTTACAAGACAAAATTTGATCGATCAAGTTTGGGGACTGGATTATGACGGAAGCGAACGTGCTGTAGATTTAGCAATAAAACGAATACGGCAAGCACTGGCAACATGGCCAGAATCACAAGGAGAAATCCGAACGTTGCGGGGATTGGGGTATCAGTTCTGTGTTTATGAAAAATAAGAATCGAACAACGCTGTTAAGGTATTGGACAACAAGATATCTGTTTACCCTCTTTGTCGGACTGCTTATCCTTGGCGTCTGTTCTTTATGGTGGATCAGACATACCGCTCTTGAAAACCGGTTAACTCTCATGGAATATATGGCAGCAGAAACGGCAGATCGCATCTCACTTAATGATGGAAAAAATAATTTTTTTCTATTTGACAGAAAGCTCAATGAACGGTCAAAGATTCTTCAAATGGATAATCCGCCACAGCTTTTTATCGCAGATATGAATGGAACAATCCTGAATTCGAACAGGAAATTCGAAGGAACGATGCCTGAATTTCATGGTCTGCAGGAAATTCCTGCTGAGATATATGAAAGTGATCGTACGGTACAAAAAGTACAACTTAACGACACACGTGTTTTTGCCGTTAAAAAGCCTATTTTGTATAACGATAACCAAATAGGATGGGTTATTGTCATGCAAAATGCATCAGAATTAACGGATGTGGAGCAAGAATATCAGCTACCTATCATTTTGTTGATTGGGCTCGGTCTCCTGGGATGGATAATTATTTACCTGCTAACAAAAAAAATTGTAAAACCCATACAGGATGTTGCACATGCAGCTTCACTTATTAAAGAAGGAAACTACGAAATCAATCTCAACACCGACACAAAAGAACAGGAAATTTATGAGCTCTTAACATCGTTTGAAGAAATGAGCAGCCGGCTGACCCACTTAGAAAAACTCCGGGCGGAATTGCTCGCTGGTGTTACACATGATTTAAAAACACCAGTCACTTCTATCAGCGGCCTAGTACAAGCCGTTAAAGACGGAATCGTTTCTGGTGAAGAACGAGAAGAATTTTTGCAGATCACCATGAAAGAAATTCATCGCTTACAAAGAATGATAGAAGATCTGTTAGATTACAACTCTCTTTCAGCAGGAGCTTTTACGATTCGAAATGAAACGTGCAATATGAATGAATTGGTTCAGGATATTGTTCATCAATGGAGAATAACGATGAATGAAGAAGTGGCTTGCAGCGTCGTTGTTCCGGAATTAGCGATTTTCCGTGAAATTGATCCACTTCGTTTGCAGCAAATCTTAATCAATCTATTGAATAATGCATACCACGCTCTGCAAAAGAATGGCATGATTACAATCAAGTTAAACAAGAACGAGATTGAAATTATAGACAACGGTTCAGGTATTCCGGAAAGTGAACAGCCCTATATCTTTGAACGATTCTTTCGTGGTGAACAAAAGAAATTAAAAGTACGTGGATTGGGTCTTGGATTGCCATTTAGCAAAATGCTGGCAAAAGCACTAGGGGTAAACCTTCTTTTAAAGAAAAGTTCATCACAAGGAACTATTTTTTCAATACTTTGGAAAAAATGAATCAGAACGATTTACAAGAACGTTTGTTCGTGTTATTCTGACTATAGGTTAGACCTTCCAACAGCTAACCTCCCCACCAGTGAGACCGGCCTACCCAGCCGGTCGTTTTTTATTATCAAATGTGCAATAATAAAGCTAAAACTATTCCTATAATAGGAGATGTAAATGATACGGATTCTTGCTGTTGATCAACAAAATAATGTTCTAATAAATCCGGCTGTAGAAGATTTAAAAACTTCATTAACGAAATGGTTTTGGGTAGATATCAGTATGCCTACTGTTACGGAAAGTGAGATGCTTACTGATTTTTTTGATTTTCATCCGCTTGCTGTAGAGGATTGTCTATACTATACACAGCGCCCTAAACTTGAATATTATGAAGACCACAGCTTTTTTGTAGTTCATGCATTGAATCTGCAAAATCTGGAGCCTCATGAAGTGGATATTTTCTGGGGAGAAAATTATGTAGTTTCTTTCCATCTGGATGATATATCGGAAATCGACCAGCTTTGGGAGACCCTTCAGAAGGTTAAAAACTATACCAAGGTCGGTCCCATTGAAATTACACATAAAATAATGGATAAAATAGTTGATACATATTTTCCTATCCTGCAACAAATAGAAGATCAGATTCTTTCGATCGAGAGTAATTTTAATTTATCTGATGAGGCTGTTATTCAGGAAACGTTCCTTGTTAGAAGTGAGCTAATTAAATTGCGAAAGACAATCATCCCTATGCGTGAACTTCTATACCGGGTAACTGAATCAAAGAAACTTCCAATAACAAGTAAGAAGATGGCTTATTTTCATGATGTTCACGATCATCTTATCAAGCTAAGTCATATGGTAGAATCGAGCCGTGAGATGACTTCTGAAATTAGGGATAACTATATCTCCCTTAACTCATTTCGAATGAACCGTATCATGAAAACATTAACCGTGATCACGACCATATTCATGCCATTAACCTTTATTGCTGGAATTTATGGAATGAACTTTGATAATATGCCCGAGCTTCACTGGCACTATGGCTACTTTATCGTCCTAGGCGCCATGCTCACTATCGGAATTTCAATGATACTCTGGTTTATTCGAAAAGGGTGGTTTAAGGACAAATAAATAAGATTAGCAGTATAAGCCGGTCTTTCCTAGTTCTTACTTAAATATTGAATAATATCCAGTAAATAAATATTAAAGAGTTTCTTTCTTTAATAAAAAAGCTCTGCAAATTCTATTTGCAGAGCTTTCCTTAGTATGATCTAAAATCCAGTCTTTGTCTTTTTGACCAAAGCCAGACACCGGTCACAAGATGAATAGCAAACACAACAAAAACAGCACCATAACTCTCTGTAAGCCAGCCAACAAACCAAACAAGCGGGAGTGTTAAAAACAAATTAACAAGCAGTAACACCCAAGATGTTCTGGCAACCGCAACGATAAACAGAATGATAGGCAAAATCAGAAAAAACCAGAATAATATACTTTGAAATACGGCCATAACTTCCCCTCCGACTTCCATTATATAAGGGGCTAGACATAATCTCCACCTTTAAACGGGTACCTTTTCTAATTCAGCTTCATCATTTTCTTCAACATCATACTTAGGCAAGATGATCAAATAGAAAATCCGACAAATATCGGTGAACCTCCCACAATCCAGAAAAGCCCTTCTACAGTTAAGACCATCGGGAAGAATGCAGCAATTAATCCAAGTATTATCGTATGGGACAGCATGTTTATCGAAAATAATAAAAAGAACCCTATGGTTTTGTCCATAAAGTTCTTTTGGCCCAATCTGTAAATTTAATTATGTTTTACGGTTATCTTTTTTGGTTCGCTCGTTAGCGTTAATCCACTTTCATCTTTAACGGTAACTTTTACATAATAGTCTCCATCCGGGTATTCCCGGTCTGGCACCCATGGCAATTGATAGATGGAATGTTCATTGTAAATGTCAGCTTCCTCGAGTGTCTGGCCTTGTGCATCTGTAATCTCAAAATGCCAGTCCAGGCGTTTGTAGCCGAATGCCATAATGTAAGCCGGCTTTGATTCGTTTACATCCGTTCCAGAAATGGAAAGATAGTTGATGAGAGGTTCTGCATTCAGGTATTTCTCATCACCAAGGTAGTTCACTCCTACATTTCTTGCATAGTCGATAGCAGAGATCGTGACTAGCTCTGGTTTAATATTTGAGATGAACTCTTTAGCCCCATCTTTTACGCTTTGATATTTTCCGTTTACCCACGCCATGCTGCCCAAATAGCCCGTGCTTGTTTCGTTTACATCCCAGCTGATGCGATATTTTCCATCTGCCTGCTCCGTAACCTTAATGTTTTCAACCTTCGGAGCCTCTGAATCTACCTTAATAGGAATCTTCGTAACCTGCGGTTTTGCTCCCTCGTAGTTTAACGTGCTCGTATAGACATAATAATACTGTCCGTCTTTTAATAGATTCCCGGAATCATTCGTAGAATTCCAGAAAAACCCTTCAAAATTATAATAATAATCTCTATAGCTCATGATATTTTTTCTAAAAGGATATGGACTTCCGTCTTCTGTAAACTCACTAAAATTGCCGATGTCCGTTACTGTATTCCCTTTATCATCCTGTATGCTGAGTGACATTTCCTTTAGATTACGAAAAGCAGTAAACGCTGGATATGCACCCGAGCTGATCGACCTTGGCGAAACCCCGATCTTTTCTTTGTCAAACGTTCCGGTCGTTCCGTCATACCCTAATGGCAGCGAATCAATCTCATTAAATAATACGGTATAACCTAAGAATGCATCTCCGGTAACAGGACTTTCATCAATATTCGCGATCTGGTCCCACTCGCCGTAGTACCCCATCAGCGGAACTGTAAGTGTTGTTAACTCTTTAACAGAACTGCCTTTAGGCACAAAGCGAACATAGCCTTCGATGAAACGCCCCTTGCTTAACTCTTCAGGCAGCGTGACGGAAATCTTTACTTCTTCATCTCGGCCCGGCTTATACGTATACGCTTCTGTCGGATCATACGTTTTCCCGTTTATCTTGATGTCTGCTCCATTAACCGGAACCGAATTCAGCGTTAAGTATTCCCTTTCAACACCTGCGTGTGTCTGCTTTTCTGTTTCATCTGTAATAAGATCAATCTGTATATCATACTGATGATGCGGTTTCACTAGATTTTTCTTTAAAGGTTCTACGTTCAGGGTAAAATCAAACTTGCGATCCACTTCCTTTAAGGCTACAGATGCTGCCTGCTCTAAAGGTACACCTACATGTTCAAGAAGGTATGGAGTCTTAACGGCTTGTTCGATCTTCATCATGCCAGAACCTTGCCTTCTAGGTGAATAAAGCGTGTTATCATGCTTTGGATTCGTCATCGTTTCTGATGTATTCATAAGAGCGTTCTTTGCTTGTAAAACCGTTTCCATCTTTTTAGGCAGCTGTAGCTCTTGATAGTAATGCTGTAGAAGCAGAGCCCCTCCCGCAGCAACATGAGGACTTGACATAGACGTTCCGCTCATTGTCTCGTACTGATTATTGATTACGGTAGAATAAATCTTCCCACCGGGTGCTGTTATTTCAGGCTTGAAGCTTAAATCTGTTGGAGACCCAAAAGACGAGAATGTAGACATCGGCTCGGTTGCTGTATTTTGAACTTTTAATGTTTCGTCTGTTAGCTGAACGGTTATTTTCTCACCAGCTTTTAAACGCTCAGCAAGCTGGTTCCCGTTCACTTGATCGGTTGTTACAGCAGGAATAAAGTATGGGCTAAAGAACAAGTTTGCGTATGCTGTAACAGGAGACGGAGGAATGACCATGGCGGCTACAGCGCCTTTACGGCTTGCTTCACTCTGAATATACGTATATAATGCGTAGTTTTGCAACGGCTGAGCTACAACGATTTTTCCCTGCAGATCAAGGTTTTTCATATCTGCAGCTCTTCCCTCGCCCACAAATGCCAAGTCGTACTCTTTTGAAGGATCCAGGTTGCCGATTAATTTCTTAATGCCTGGCTGGATCTGATAACCCATCAGGCTGCCGTCAGACAAGCGCAGTGCATCTACTGTCATTAAGTCGTTTTCAGAAGACGCCACCTGTAGTGCATATGGCGTCACACCCGGATCCCCTACTAAACCAATGTCAGGATTTTTGGCTAATGGAAGTTGAGATCTGGTTAATAGGTTATTTTTTGTGCTGTATGCAGCATTCCCCGCTGCCGCTACAACGAGTACCCCTTGTTCTGTTGCATATTGGATCGCGAGCTGTACTGGATCGTTCGGGTCTGCGTTCCCTGCTTCAGAACCAAGGCTTAAGTTGATGACATCTGCTCCAACTTCAACCGCATGGTAGATTCCCGCTGCAATATCGTCATCATAAGCACCTGCTCCTTTATCAGAGAAAACCTTTTCCGCCAACAGCTGTACATCTGGAGCTACCCCAACCGCCTTTTTTTGCGACTCTTCATAAGCACCTACGATTCCGGCTACGTGTGTTCCATGGGAGCTCGTTGTCGGAATAACGTTGGTATCTTTATCTGCCCAATCATAGCCAGTAGGCACTTTATCAGTGTACCAAACGTCATCTACAGACGTTCTGTTCAATTCATCCTGGATGTTCTCCTCTGTAAACTTTGCTTTCTTTTTCCCTCCGTCAGATAGCTGCATCGCTTCATGGCGGTGATCGATTCCTGAATCAACGACGGCAACGACCATACCTTCTCCGCGCGTGTTGTATTTTGTCCAGGTGTTCATTGCCTCAACAAGTTCTTTGCTGTTTACAACCGTATGCTCGTATTGCTTGGCTAAACGCACTTCTTTTACACCTTCCAGCTTTGCCCATTTTTGGGCTTCTCCCAGTGTTGTCTCTAAGCTAAAACCGTGGAAGCCTTTAGAATACGTATGCCTTACTTCCGTAGAATTGCTTCTCTTTGCTGTAATGGCTTTCTTTACTTTTTCCACTTGTTGCTCAGGCGCAGATTTCAATTGCTTGTCCACTTCTACTTCAACAACAACCCTTACTTTTTCGTTAGGATCAAAAGAAGTTTTTTGCAGCCCATACAACGGGTCATTGTTTTGTTGTGTAGTTGAACCAAATTGCATGAACTTCTCTAACGTCTCTGATTTTGGCGCTTGATCATACTTTGAGATCATGAAATCAGCGCTGACCGATGATCCAAACGTACTCGCAGCAACCACACATGCCAAAAACGAAGGCAACACTTTTCTTTTCATACCACTCATTCCCTCACCCTCTAATCCATAATATTCAAACTATTTCTACTTTTCATCATAGAGAGACAAGGTCGTGAAGTAAATTGGGGTTTTTGCGAGGTCAATTAAGTCCCATACCAGGTCCTATCTTACTAGTAAACGGGATACATCCTGCAAGTACTAGTTCTTATGACATGAAATAATGGAAGAATATATGTTTTATGGCTATTACATATCAATTCAATTTTCCCAAATCTTAGTTTTCCTGTTGTTTTAATCAGCTTATTTTAAAAAAGAGAAATGATGTCTAACCACTTCTGATCCTCTATTTACGGTTGGAAATTCGTGCTATTATAGAAAAAATTTATAACTGGAGTGGAGATGCATGAAGGAAGGGTTAATCATTAAGCTGTATCGGGAAAAAGCCAGCTTAACTCAAGCGCAACTCGGTGAGGGAATTTGCTCCATTACGCACCTAAGCAAGATCGAAAGGGGCATCACTCAATATTCTTTGGAGATCACTTCATTGATTTGCAAAAGGCTAAATATTGATTTAGAAAGAGAACGGAAACGATACGAACAATTAGAGAAAAAGCTCCATGAATGGCTGGATGCCATGGTCAAACAGCAATTAGGAGAGCTGGAAGTCATTAAAGAAGAGATCGAAGGCAATACTTTTATCCACCTTTCAGAAGTGCAGAACTCGTATCAAATATTGCTCGCCCGTTATTACTTTACTAAAGGAAACTTCTTAAAAGGAAAAGGGTTTTTAGAGAGCTGCCAGAACCGCCAAGGAACTTTTGACCGGTATGAACGGAACCTGTTCGAACATACATGGGGCACGTATTGCCTGACACAGGGGAAAATGAATGATGCCATCAAGCACTTGACCCGGATAAATCCGATCGAATATCCCAACCATGAATTCTATTATCACCTTGCATGCGCCTATCACCATGTTCAGTCGAAAGTGAAGGCCTATCATTATGCAGGATTGGCTCTTAACTATTTCAGAAATACGAATAACTTTAAACGAATGCTTGATGCTGAAATAATGATGCTGATCCAGATGGGCCACAATGATCTGAATCATTTTGATGATACAGTAGAACGCTATCACACTTTGATCAAAAGCTGTAATACCTATCAGGAAAACGAAAAAGTTGCCAACCTTTGGCACAACCTAGGCGTCGATTTTTCCAGCAAAAGACGTTATGATGAAGCAATTGACGCTTATAAGAAAGCGTTAAAAGTGTGCGAATCTCAGTCACTTCCATTGATCGAATTAGGAGCGAGACGAGGGATTGTGCATTGTTCCCTGCTTATCGGCAGATCGAAGAAATCAGAGTTAAAAAAACATATATATCTAGGCATGTCTCTAGCTGAAAAAATGCAAATTCAGCCATACATCCATGTCTTTTATCTGCTTGAGATCATGCTCAATCACTCCCGTGAAGAAAAGTATTATCATTATTTAGAAACAACAATTCTTCCGTACCTTAGGGAAGTCGGCCATGAATCCCTTCTCACGATTTATGAAAAAGAAATGTTTCATTATTATAAAAAATCCTCTCAATATGAGAAGGCCGCTGAACTTGCTGTTAAATATATGAGTACTTCCGAATAGGAAAAATTTTTTAAGGTTGAACTTTATGCATTATGACGATACTCTAGACAGAGAGCAAAATAGAGAGGATACTGACATGATTCATTTATTTTCACACAATGATTTAGACGGAAAATCGTGCGGCTATTTGGCACAATTGGCATTCGGAGATAACTGCAAAATTTCATATTGTTCTCACGGAACGATTAACGACCGTGTTGAACAGCTGCTCGATAACCCAAAAGAAAGAAAGACGGAAATCATTATTACAGATATTGCTGTAAATGAAGAACTAATGATGCGCCTTGACGAACGTGCCAATGAAGGCGGCAAAGTAAAACTGATCGACCACCATGCTACTGCCCTTCATTTCAATGGTTTTGACTGGGGGCATGTACAAGTTCGTTATGACGATGAACGCTTAACGTGTGCAACTTCCCTTTTTTATGAGTACCTTATTGAAAACGGGAAAATTAAACCAACGGGTGCTCTAGATGAGTATGTAGAACTTGTTCGTTTGTATGACACTTGGGAATGGTTTGATGAAAAGGTAGAAGCAAAGCGTTTAAACGATTTGTTCTTCATCCTCCCTCCTGATAAA
The DNA here is from genome assembly GCF_014635025.1 of Fictibacillus barbaricus. Lineage (GTDB taxonomy): Bacteria > Bacillota > Bacilli > Bacillales > Fictibacillaceae > Fictibacillus > Fictibacillus barbaricus. The sequence goes on from NZ_BMCE01000002.1 coordinate 926,629, forward strand.
TTTGAAGATCAGATCATGGAACGTCTTAAAGGGGATTCCTTCGAGTTCTCTGAAACAGAGACTACGATCCTTGATCTTGAAGAAGAAAACATCGCTGATTACATAAAAAAGAAACAGCGTCAGATGGTTGAAATCTGGGATACGTGGGCCTTGGGTGAAGGTTCTGAACAGAAAACATATAAAATAGGGATTCTTCATGCCGAACGCTATCATTCTGAGCTCGGGAACGAGATCAACCGTGAGAACCCTCACTTAGATCTAATTGTCATATTAAACATTGCCAACAAGCGAATTGGGTTGCGTACCATTCATGATGAAGTGGATTGCTCGATCTACGCAAAGCAATACGGTGGCGGAGGACATCCAAAAGCTTCTGGTGGCAACATGACTTCTGAAGCGTTTGATAAGTTTGTCGTTGCTGCTTTCCATGAACAGCCTAGACGCATCGATGCGCCGAAAAATGAGCAGAACGTCAAAGAAAATCCAGATGGAAGTTTGTATGTAAACAATCATCGTGAAGTTTCTAAGATCTATTCCGAAGACAATCAAACATGGCTGATTACGCACAAGACACACCCTGTGGATGAAACGTTTGAAAGTTATCAGGCTGCTGAAAATTACGTGAAACGCCACTTTGAAGGCTGGCTCATGCGTGATGATGAGATCAATAACAATTAGTTATTCTAAAAGCTTAAACCTCTAAGGTTTGGGCTTTTTTGTTATAAAAATAAGCAGAAAAGACACAATAAAGGAGATTAAGTCGAAAAACAGCTAGAGGTGTTTAGTCATGCCGTTCTTTGAAGCCGAAGGAGTATCTATATACTATCAGGTAAATGGAGAAGGAATTCCTATTGTTTTTATTCATCCACCCCTCCTTACCTCTGAGAATTTCACCTATCAGGTATCCGAATTATCCAAAAGCTATAAAGTCATCACTTTTGATATCAGAGGTCACGGAAGAAGTCAGTTTTCCAGCGTGCCTTTAACTTATCCTTTAATTGTTGATGATATAAAACGGCTTTTAGATCATCTTGAAATTGATCAGACTTTCATTTGTGGCTATTCTACAGGCGGATCGATTGTTCTGGAATTTTTACTTCAATCACCTGAACGCGCTCTTGGCGGCATCGTCGTGAGCGGCATGTCAGAAGCTCATGGCGCACTAAGAGATAAGATTGAGCTAGGCAGATCCATGGCAGAACAAGATGCCGTACCACTCATCGCCTTATCTGTTTCTAAGACGAATTCAAACAATAAAGAGATGTTCCAGCTATTATTAACTTCATCACTCAAGGGAAATGCTGTAAATATCGAGCAATATTATGCTTATAGTTTAGCATTTAACTGTACAAATCAGCTTAAGAACATTCATCTGCCCGTGCTGCTCGTCTATGGAAAAAAAGATCGACAGTTTCACCCTTATGCTAAATTACTGCATAAACATTTGAAGCATAACGAGTTGAAGATGATCGATTCTGTTAAACACCAGCTCCCTACTAAAGCAGCAAATGAACTAAATCGGTTCATTATTGATTTTATGACACAAAAATCCTGAAGTGAATAGAAACGAAACGCTCAGTCTACATAAGGCTGAGCGTTATTTTGATTATTATAGAATACATGACTGGATCATTTTCTATTTACCGGATTGATTCTGCAGTTGCTCCAGCATACTTGTCAGTGTTTGATTCAGCAGTGTAAGTTCATCTTTTTTTATCGAAATGTTTTCAATTAGCTGACTTGGAATACATGCCGCCTTTTCTTTTAATGCACTGCCTTTTTCAGTTAATGAAATAATCACACTTCTTTCATCCTCTAGTGACCGTTTTCTTTCAACCAGTCCGTTTGTTTCCATACGTTTAAGCATCGGTGTTAACGTGCCCGAATCTAAAAACAAACGCTGTCCTAATTCTTTAACGGATAATGAATTCTTCTCCCATAATAAAAGCAATACTAAATATTGCGGATATGTCACGTTTAATTCATGCAGAAGATCTCGATACAGCTTTGTAATTTCACGTTCTGCTGTATAGATCTTAAAACATATTTGATTTTCGAGTTTTAGTTGATCGATATTCATAACGACTCCTTTCTCATACTTTATCATCTTTATTATACCACAATTTAATTTCACGCAATTAAATTGTTTGACACACTGTTAAGTCTGCGGTATGATAAAATCGTTATTTACATTGTGTGCAATTTAATTTTGCGCACCATAAAAAAGGAGTGTTTTTAGATGGAGAAGCTATTCACAGCAAAAGCAACTGCAGAAGGTGGCAGAGCAGGTAAAGTTAAAAGTGACGACGGTGTATTAAACCATGAACTTGCTATGCCAAAATCACTTGGCGGATCAGGAAACGAAAACGCAACAAACCCAGAGCAGCTTTTCGCAGCTGGATATGCCGCTTGCTTTGATTCAGCCCTAAACTTAGTTGCGAGACAAGCAAAAAAGCGTATTGAATCTAAGGTAACTGCTGAAGTATCACTTGGAAAAGATACTGATGGCGGGTTTAAGTTAGCTGTAGTTTTGATTGTTGGGATTAATGGTGTAACACAAGAAGAAGCAGAAGGACTAGTGAAAACAGCACACGGTGTTTGCCCGTATTCTAAAGCAACAAGCGGCAACATTGATGTTGAATTAAAAACTGAATTATTTTAATCACCACTATAAGGACCAGTGACATGGTCCTTTTTTATGTTCTTTTTTATTTAAAATTAATTCCTTTAGCCAGTATCCAACTTTCAAGAGCCGTTGTATAATTATTCATAAATAAATAATTATTCAGAATTGAATAACCGGAAGGGATTGAAGTTTAATGAGCCATCCTAACACCTGGAATGAAAATGAGCAGATCCTGCATTCATTAAAGGATGATATTTTAGTAACGAATGTTGATGGCATTATTCTTAAGGTTAGTGAAGTGACCGGTAAAATTTACGGAGTAGATTCTGAAAGTTTGATCGGAAAATCAGTCTATGATCTAGAGGCTCAAGGTTTGTTTACGCCGATCCTAACCCCAATGGTCGTTAAAGAAAATAAGAAAATCACTTTTGTTCAAACAACGAATAAAGGTAAAAAGCTTCTTGTTACCGGCATTCCCGTCTATAACGAAAAAGGCGAGTTATACAGAGTCGTAAGCTACTCACATGATATTACTGAACTAGCTGAATACAAAGATTTTCTGATTACGATGGAAGAAGAAATGCATCGGGTAAAAACCGAGCTTGACCTGCTAAGAAGTAAACAGCTGCATGACGCAGGAATCATCGCCAACAGTGAAGATATGAAAAAAGTAATCGCTACTGCTCTTCAATTATCTGAAGTTGATGTGAATGCATTAATCTTAGGTGAATCGGGGGTTGGAAAATCATTATTAGCTAAATTTATACATAATAAGAGCCACCGATCTAAGGGCCCATTCATTGAGGTAAACTGCGGTGCAATCCCCGATTCGCTATTCGAAGCTGAATTGTTTGGCTATGAACCAGGGGCATTTACAGGAGCCCATCAAAAAGGAAAAGTGGGGCTTATCGAACTTTCAAATAAAGGCACACTCTTTTTGGACGAAATCGGAGAACTCCCGTTGCACCATCAAGTAAAAGTTCTAAAAGTTATTCAGGAGAAGCAGTTCTATCGCGTGGGTGGAACAAAGCCGATCAATGTCGATTTCCGTCTTATTTCAGCAACTAATAAGGATTTAAAAAGCGCTATTCAAGAGAAGAAGTTCCGGGAAGATCTGTATTTCCGTCTAAACGTTGTGCCTGTTACCATTCCCCCGCTACGCACAAGAACAGAGGATATCGTCCCTCTGATCCATCTTTTGCTGGAGCAATTTGAAAAGAAATACAACCGAAGTAAAAAGCTAGATGAGGCGGTTATCCATCACCTTTTGCATTATGAGTGGAGAGGAAATGTACGTGAATTGATTAATATCATGGAACGTTTAGTCGTTATCTCCCCTTCCACGCTTATTACAGTCGACCAGCTTCCTGATCATTTAAAAGAAGATTTGTCCCCCTCTGCCCCTTCTTTAAATGCTCAAACACTTAAAGAAATAGTAGAGGAAACAGAAAAACAAGTTTTATTAAAGGCGCGAAAAAAATACAAAACAACCGTTGGCATGGCAAAAGCACTTGGCACAAGTCAGCCTTCTATTGTAAGAAAGATGAAAAAATATCAGATTATTTAAACATTTTGGCACGGAACTTGCATGGATATTCTCTAAGAAAAGTTTTTATACATCAAGAGGAATATTCAAGGAGGTAATATCGTGTCAACGAACAACTGGAACAACCTTGTAACCGAGATGCCCGACCTATTAGCACCAAGTATGGCAAAGGATCATCCGAATCTGCCTGTAGTAAAAGCGGAGGGCTGCTACTATTATGGACTCGATGGAAAAGAGTACCTTGATTTCACGTCAGGTATCGCCACGGCCAACACAGGCCACCGTCATCCAAAAGTAGTACAGGCTATTAAAGATGCTGCTGACCACCTCATGCATGGTCCTTCAGGTGTCATCATGTATGAATCGATTCTGCAGCTTTCCAAAGAACTAGCAGATGTTCTGCCAGGCGATCTTGATTGCTTCTTCTTTGCGAACAGCGGTACAGAAGCGATTGAAGGAGCGATCAAACTGGCCAAGCACGTGACAAAAAGACCTTATGTAGTTTCATTTATCGGATGCTTTCATGGCCGGTCACATGGGGCATTGAGTGTTACCACATCCAAGAGCAAATATCGTAAGTTTCTTCAGCCAAACGGACTTGCCTATCAAGTTCCTTATGCGGATGTAAAGAGCTGTCCAAGCGGTGCCGATCCTGAGGCATACGTCATTGAAAAGCTCGAAAAAGATTTTGAAACACTCTTTAATCACCAAGTCACACCAGAAGAAGTAGCATGCATGATCGTTGAACCGGTTCTTGGTGAAGGCGGTTATATCATCCCACCAAGCGGATGGTTGAAAAAGATTAGAGAGATCTGCGACAGACATGGCATTCTTCTCATTTTTGATGAAGTACAAACAGGATTCGGCCGCACAGGTGAATGGTTTGCAGCCCAAACATTTGGAGTTACGCCTGACATTATGGCCATTGCAAAAGGAATCGCCTCAGGATTGCCTTTAAGTGCGACAGTAGCTTCTAAAGAACTGATGAAACAATGGCCGCTCGGCAGTCACGGTACAACATTTGGCGGAAACCCGATCGCTTGCGAAGCCGCTTTAGCTACGATTTCGGTTTTAAAAGAAGAAAATCTAGTAGAAAACTCGAAAAACATGGGTGCTTATGCATACCAAAAATTGAAGATGCTGCAGGATCAAAATCCAGTGATAGGCAGTGTCCGTGCACTTGGTTTAATGATTGGGATTGAAATCGTTGATCCGTTTACAGGCAAGCCTGACGGCAATGCTCTGATGACAATTCTTGATAAGTGTCTGGAAAAAGGGGTGCTCTTTTATCTTTGTGGAAACCACGGTGAAGTCATTCGAATGATTCCTCCACTTACGATAAACCAGGAACAAATTGATCATGGGCTTGCTGTCCTTGAAGAAGCTCTTCATGAGCATCAAGCTGAACTTGAGTCTCAAATGAGCGGAAACTATCAAAATGTGTAATAACAGCAATTCATTTTTTAATTAAAGGGGGCTATTACGATGCAAGCATTAGATACGGTTATTATTCTTTTGTATTTTGCTGTTTTGATTGGTGCTGGGATAATCGGTTCTACAAAAGCGAAAACATCTGAGGATTTCAACCTGGCAGGACGAAACTTAGGGATGTTTATGTATCTTGGCTGTTTATCTGCTGTTATTCTTGGTGGAGCAGCAACGATTGGAACAACAAAGCTCGGGTATCAGTTTGGGATCTCAGGCATCTGGTTTGTATCTATGATTGGTTTAGGCATTATTCTATTAGGTACTATTTTTCTTAGAAAGATTGATTCGTTAAAAGTTACGACGATCAGTGAATTATTAGGAAAACGATACAAATCAGAAACACGTCTTTTGAGTGCGATTGTAGCTTCCATCTACACATTGATGATTGCTGTTACTCAAGTGATTGGGATGGGTACGATTATAAACGTACTTTTAGGCTGGAATATCACGACTTCTATGCTTGTCGGCGGCGGAATCGTACTCTTCTACACCATTTTAGGTGGAATGTGGAGTGTTACCGTTACAGACATCATTCAGTTTGTCGTGATGACAGTCGGCATCTTCTTTATCATGTTGCCTATGAGCGTTTCTAAAGTTGATGGTTTCGGAAATCTTTTAACGGAACTGCCAAAAACGCATTTGGATTTCTCAACGATCGGCTATCAGCAGATTTTCCAATACTTCTTACTGTTTGCCCTTGGAATGGTCGTGTCCCAAGATATCTGGCAGCGTGTATTTACAGCAAAATCCGGCAAAATTGCTAGAAATGGTTCGATCTTTGCTGGTATTTATAGCTTTGCATATGCGATTGCTGGAAGCATCATCGGGATGTGTGCCTTTATCGTGCTGCCAAATCTTGATGACCCGCAAAATACGTTTGCCGAGATGGCACTTACCATCTTGCCAACAGGAATTTTAGGACTTGTACTAGCGAGTGTGTGCTCCGCTCTTATGTCAACAGCATCCGGATCGCTTCTTGCTTCTTCAACCCTAATTACAAATGACATCTTAAAACAATACTTTCTTAAGAACCCAACCGATAAACAACTGATTCGCACTTCTAGAATCACGACTCTATTTATTGGTTTGATCGCCATTACGTTCTCTATCTGGATTCAAGATGTATTGGTCGCTCTTGATGTAGCATACGCGATTCTTTCTGGTGCGATTTTCATCCCGCTCGTTATGACTTTCTTTTGGAAACGAGCAACGCCTAATTCTGGCTTCTATGCCATCTTAATTTCTACCATTGTGGTTTTGGCTGGTCTTTTTATTGAAGGACTTACATCGACAAATCCAATACTTTACGGTATGTCTGCAGGTCTTATCAGTATAATTGGGATCTCCTTATTCACTGCACCCACTTCTGAGTTCGATACACCTTTTGATGAAGGTGAAGATGATGAAGAATTGGAAGAAGAAAGAAAGCAAGCATAAAAAACAAAAAAGTCTTCCTGTTGGAAGGCTTTTTTTCCTAGTTATTCGGTTACTTCTAATGCAAAAGCATAGAATGCATCTCCATTTGAAATATGTTTTTCTTTATCGGTCATCCACCATACACCATACGAATAATAGTATGTTCCTTTTTCTAGAGGTGCATTAAATCGGTTATTCTTCACGTTTACTTCTGTTTCTTGATTTCCACTAAACTGGGTAACATGGATCTCGTTTGGTTCAGGACTGTAATTCATATGAAAAGCGACTTCTTCTCCTGGCTTTACCTGAATAACCTTTTCACATTCCAATAATTCAACAGGACCAGCTGTATCCACACACATTGCAGATTTACCATGATCCCAACAATAAGTACCGAGTGTCGTTTCGTATTTCTTATTTTGTATTTCCACAAATGCTGCAGGCGGTTTATCACCCGTCATTCCGTTTACGTTCCCACCTGAACAACCTGCTATTAAAATGACCAACAACCAGGCTAGAACCGCTGTCCATTTTTTCATTGATCTGCCTCCCTTTTTGTTACAGTCGCTTTATTAGGGAGTAAAGTTACCAGTGAGAAGCTATTTTCCGCCAATCCCCAAAGATAACAGCAGAAGGCTGAATATAGAAAGGACGGCGATCAGCAAAATGAAGAATACTCCAAAGAACTTGCTCTTACCTGCTTCCTTTTTTACTATCGCAATAATACTTAAAATAACACCGATAAAATATAACATGATCCCAGCAAAAAGAAAGACCGCTACTTGCTGAGCTACTGAATCACGAACAATAAACGGCCATGCCGTCAAAAGTATACCTGCTGCACAAAACCATAAAGACAAACGTCCAAACCGCAAATTCAATCTGATGCACGCTCCTGTACTATTTCTAACAAATGTACTATACATTGTTGCCATTTTTATATTGTAGCGTGCATTCATTTTCTTTTAAATAAAATAGTCTTTGTAATAGATCAAGACACCAATAAGTGCGGCCACAGTATAAAAAATGGCTGTGTAGAATGCATACGTTGGTTTGAATGTTTCTTTTTCTTCTTCCACTTTAATACCAGTCATCGATTGAACCTGTACTCGGACCATGTTGGAGGACAATCCCCCTGTTGAGGTAAAAAAACGAATGATGAGAGCGAACGCTAAACCTACAAATAAGGAAAGATCAATAAAATTCCATCCTAAAACATTTGCCAGTACATAGTTCATTACAACCATAAACATTAGAGTAACAACCGATATGATCATATTTTTCATCAAACCCCTCCTCTTTTATGGACTATACGGCGCAAAAGGAAAAAAGTTCCATTAAAATAAGCCCGTGCATTCAATCTGCATCGGGCATTAATTCTGGTATTCTATTTCACTATCAATATCTCATAATTCTTTCGCTGACCCGTTCACTTAAAATGTACCGATATTGAGCGGTTCGGAAAAGCTTTGCCTCTAATGCATATTTAGATTGGGGTAATATTAAGTTTGCGGTGTTTTTAAAGTGGACACTGCATGTATCAGAATCTATAGAATCGATCCGTTGAACGTGCGCTTGAGATAACCAGATACACGTTTCATTTTTTGGAGATTCTACAGGAAAAAAGAAAATGCCAAGTTCGAGGTTAATCATGATTGGGGATAAACTCACATAGCCCATTGAACGGCGTACAGCTTCTCGCCTGCCTTCGTAACTAGAACCAAAGAATAAACAGCTTTCATTGATGATCTTGATGGGACTAAGAGCGACTCTCTCGTTCTTCTCAGATTCCAAGACCTCAGTATGCACATCTCCGTATTCGTTATAAAACGGCAGAAGTGCCATCGTGCTCATATTAATTTCGTAAGAACGTAGAAGTAATGTTTTTTCCATTTATACATCCTCCCTTTTAATTAAAATTAACCCTGGCTCCTCCCTCCTACATAAATAATGAAAGTAAAAAACTCCCAATAGGTAAATTATACTAAGTCTTTTGACAGGAATCTAGTTATTTTTACAAAAATTTTAACTATTTAAATAATTAGAAAAAAATTACTCAAAATGGTTTGAATACTGACGAAACGTGGAATACATAACAGGGCGAAATGGACGATCGATTCGACCTGTTTTTCCTACTACTAATGAATAAGAGGCTGATGAGAAATGGCAAAAGGTGATCTGTTGATCATTGGTGGCAATGAGGATAAAAGCGATAAGAAAATCATCCTATCCCGATTCGCTGCACTATGTAAAAATCGTCAAGGTCCAATTGGAATCTTGACAACAGCATCCGGCTATCCGGAAGAGGTAGGCAGTGAATACTATCAGTTGTTTCAGAATTTACATGGCACTAAGCCACTGCTTTTCCATTTGGATTCCCGTGAAAAAGCGGAAGACCCAGCATTACCCGAACAGCTTGCTTCCCTGTCAGGTTTGTTTATGACAGGCGGTGATCAATTAAGACTAACCAGCATTCTAGGTGGTACCACATTTTATAAGCACCTCTTTCAAGAATGGAAGAGCGGGTTGACCATCGGCGGAACAAGTGCCGGTGCTGCTGTTATGAGCAGACTAATGATCATTTCTTCAAAGCTGTTTGAAAAAGAGGACGTTTCCATTCTCGAAATGGGATCAGGCTTCGGCTTTTTAGAGGACGTTATTATTGACCAGCACTTTTCTCAGCGTGACCGATTTAGCCGACTTATGAGAGCGATTGCATTGAACCCTCAGATCATCGGCATCGGTATTGATGAAAACACGGCGATCTGGGTGCACAACGATGGCAAACAATTCGAAGTAATCGGTGAATACAACGTCAGCATTTTTGATGGTAAAACATCCACTTATGTAGATGTTGCCGAGAACAAAGGAAACATGACCATATCCGATATCCGCTTCCATACACTGGGTGCGGGCGCGGTTTTCGATTTATACAAGCGAGAATTAATCATCACTTAAGGAGCGAGCGTCTTAATGAAAATCAATCGCGTCAATTACTTAACGGGACCAAATCTATACAGCTTTAAACCAACGATCTGGATTGAACTTGATATTGAAGAATTTGAGGAAAAACCATCAAACTTGATACCAGGATTTACAGATAGATTGTTAACAATAATCCCTTCTCTTCATACACATACATGTTCTAGAGGCTATGCAGGAGGGTTTGTAGAACGGCTGAATGAAGGCACTTGGATGGGTCATATTTTAGAGCATATCGCACTTGAGATTCAGCATCTTGCTGGTATTTCCGTAAAACGCGGAAAGACCATTACAAGTGAACGAAAGGGCATTTATTATGTTACGTATGATTATGTAGAAGCTAAGTCAGGCTTTTACGCATTTGAAGCAGCACTTGAGATTGTAACCGCTATCATTAGTGGGAACGAAATCAGTGCTGCCCCTTATATCCAGCACACCTCAGACCTATATCATCTGCATAAACTAGGCCCGAGTACAGAGGCGATCTACAATGCTGCCCGACAACGCAAGATTCCAGTGGAACGGATTGGAACAAACAGTTATCTCAGACTTGGAACCGGTAAAAAGCAAAAATCAGTACAAGCAACCATTTCTTCGCAAACGTCTTACCTGGCTGTCGAAAATTCATGTGATAAAGATATGACGAAGAACTTGTTAAAGGGGTATGGTCTCCCTGTCCCGTCAGGTGACGTGGTCTCTAATGAGTATGAATTGCTTCAGTCAGCTGAAAAGATTGGCTATCCTCTTGTGATCAAGCCGCTTAACGGACGACAAGGTCAGAATATTGTAACCAACATACAGAATAATACAGACCTTATTGCTGCTTTTCACTGTGTATTCAATGAAGGTACATCCTATATTTTAGAACGCTTTTATGCTGGTAATGATTATCGCTTTTTCGTCGTAAATGGCGAACTTGTTGCGGCAAGTCTTCGTCTCCCTCCATTTGTTATAGGTGATGGCTATAAAACAATCGGTGAACTGATCGAAGAAGAAAACCAGAACCCTTTGCGTGGTGAAGGTCATGAAAAAGCCATGAGCAAAATTCCCATGGATGAGAGAACTGTTGTGCATCTAGAAAAGAGCGGCTATTCTTTAGAGTCAGTATTGAAGAAAGGAGAGTCTGTAGAAGTCTTAGGCAATGCCAATCTCTCAACAGGCGGATCCGCTATTGATGTAACAGACGATGTACATTCAGATTACCGTAAAATGGCGATAGAAGCGGCGGAGGCTGTAGGACTAGATATCGCAGGCATCGATATCCTATCGAGCGATGTAACCGTTCCATATGTGGAAGGCGAAGCCGCAATACTAGAAGTAAATGCTGCTCCGGGCATACGTATGCACCTCTATCCTTCTCAAGGAAAAAGCAGAGATGCTGGAGGGGCAATCGTGGATTATTTGTTCTCTTCACGAGAAGAAGCGGCCATTCCGATTGTGGCTGTAACCGGAACGAATGGTAAAACAACAACAACACGTCTCGTTTCACATCTCTTACAAAAAGAGAACGTAACAGTTGGGTTCACTTGCTCGGACGGCGTTTGGGTTGGCGATCAACAGCTTGATTCAGGTGACTGCAGCGGCCCGAGAAGTGCTCGTAAAATTTTATCTCATCCTGCTGTTGATGTTGCGGTACTCGAAACAGCTCGGGGCGGTATGCTTCGTGAAGGGCTTGCCTTCCGTTATTGTGATGTGGGAATTGTAACCAATGTCAGTGAGGATCACTTAGGGTTAAATGGTGTAGAAACGTTAGAAGATCTTAAAAAGTTGAAGCAAACGGTTGCTGAAGTCGTCCTTCCTGAAGGCACTTGTATATTGAACGCTGATGATGAGCGATGTGTCGATATGGCAAACCACACGAATGGCGAAGTAATCTTCTTTTCTTTATCTGTGATGAATCCTGTCATTCAAGAAAAATTAAGAAAAGGATCAAAAGTGTGGTACTTAGAAGACGATTGGGTTGTTTACAACGAAAAAGGCAAAGCAGAACGATTTCTTCCTGTTTCTCACATACCCATTACGATTAACGGTGCTGCCCGACATAACATAGCAAACGTACTTGGTGCACTCGCTGCTGCACATTCTTTAGGTCGCCCATTATCTGAGTTACGCAGCAAAGTTATTACGTTCCTTTCAACCGAAAACCAAAATCGTGGCCGTTTCAACGTTCTAAATATTCATGGTCGTACCATTGTCGTTGATTATGCACACAATCCAGCTGGTTTACGGGCTTTGTTTGAAACGGTAGATCATTTAAAAAGCGGCCGGGTAATCACAGTTGGCTCAGCAGCCGGTGACAGAAAGGACAATACGATTCGGGAGATGGGCCGTATTTTTGGCAGCCATTCAGATATTTTTATTATAAAAGAAGATGTGAACCTGAGAGGCCGCATTCCAGGTGAGACCGTTCATCTTCTCTATACAGGTGTTAAAGAAGCGGGAGGATCGACATCCGTTTCAGTGTATCCGAAAGAAGCAGAAGCTTTCATACAGGCTTGGGAAAATTCCGAGCCTGGTGATACAATCCTTTTTCTCTATGACGAATACACCTCCGTACAAGGTATTCTCCAAAAGATCATAAACTCCAATTCAATGGGTATTTTGCAGAAGGCGGAATAAAAGAAAGTGCGGTTCCCTAAAACAGGGAGCTGCACTTTTTTACTTTATTGCTGATTCTCTAACTGATGCTCTTCTACTAAGCTAATAATGTCATAGTCTCCTCCATTTGAAAATCCGCCTCCGCTGATCGAGCGTTTTGAAAAGATATCATCTCCATTCTTCTTATCAAAAACAGGCTTCCAAGCTATTAATAGAGAATGTTCAGCATTATCCCCATCCAATATAGACATCCGATCAGGGTTATGGATGTTATTGGTCGACTGAATAATTGAAGCCCAATTTCTTGGCAGTTTTTTTATCCTATAGGATTTTTCTGACAGCGTAAACTCTTTATTTAATTGCACTTTTGGATAATAAAACTCAATACCATTCGTTATTTCATATCCTCTATCACGACTCAAATAGAATTCCGCGGCTTTAAATTGATCCTCAGGGTGAATGTTCCAAACAATACGATAAGAAGAAGGGTCTTTATTATCAATCTTCCAAAGGATCGGCTGCCCTACATCATTTAGTGCCTCTATTTCCCACTTTCTTTTTTTCCAAACCCAAAAACTAGATCCGTAATCATTATTTTTAGAAATAAAAGGTACATATAAATGTCGGCTATCCAATAAAATGGTGTCCTGGATGGAAACTACTTCTGTATCAGAATACACACGGTTGATCCGGTTTTTAAGTTCTTCTTTTTTTGGAAGAGTACTAGGTTCTGAAAGGTAATACCAATACACACCTGCTGTAATACAGAAAGATAGAATCCCTATTATAAATAAGAGTTTTTTGCTCACTATCTATTCCACCCCTTTTACTAACGACTCGTTTGATCGGAAATAATATTGTTTCTTTTGAGTTGTAATTAAAAGGCCTTTTCCATCTCTCTCAACAAAAATGGCAGTTTTCAAAGCGCTTCCCCACCTAGGTTCTGTGCCCATGATTTGAAAAGGGAATTTTTCCTTACGCTCTTCTTGAGGTACATCGATGTTTACAATATCGTTGTACCATCGTTGACTATCTATGGGCTCTGGTTGCATTTCAGACAATTGTTTGTTGAGTACTCCTTTTTTTAAAGTAGCTTCTTTGGCTGATGTATGAAGGGCAAATATATTTGCTTGGTCTGTTCTTGCTATATACGTAGAAAGCTTATCTTGAGGATATAAAGCTTCTTCTATCGGAAAAGATGCAAAAGCTGCTACAAGAAATATAAAGTTTGCCAGGAAACCTAACCATGCAAACCTGCGGTACATCATCCATTTCTCCACTTTGTTCCGAAAGACAAAATAAAGAATCCAGACGCCTAGCGGCAGAATGGGTATTTTCACAAAAGTGTCATATACAGGCAGCGTAAATGAAAATGCAAACAGCCCAATAAACAAGATCAGCAGCACTTTCCAGATCTTCGGCTTTTCTTCCTGATTCTTATAAATCCGATTTGCCAGAATAGCAATAATGATAAAAGCTATAATGTCCATAAGAACTGATGGAAAATGATTAACGAAGTAGAAATTAATGACCAGCACTCCCTTTTCCTGTAAAACTACATGTATATCCAAACTATGTATGTAATTGAATATAATAACAATTATTACATAGGATTCTTATCGCTGCTATCCCTCCTCATAAAAACAGCTCAAAGGCGATATGCCTGTTGAGCTCATTGTTTCTATTTATGCTTAACCAGCCGTGTGATTCCCCTGCATGAGCGTAGCGCCCTCCATATTAATATGATGACTTATCAAGTAAGTCATCCTTCCCATTTATTTAAGCGTTTTTACTATGATCGCTTGAGACGCGCTTTTGATAAGACATCCTTCGAGATCTTCTTCTTTTAATAAGCCCAGCGTTATGGCTGATCTCACCTTTTCCTCATCCGGTCTTGGGACGTGGTGAATAAGATCTGTCATGTTGAGTTCAGTGAGTCGAATAACCGTCTTCTCGTCGTGAAGTTTTTCTGATTTCCGAATCTGCCTCTGCAGTTTGTAGTTGTTGACGGTGACTTCACCCTTCTGGTTCTGTCCGACCAGGTTGTCAAAATAAATGTGAAACACTTTCTTGAGCTCCTCAAGTTCTTTTTCGAGCTCTTTCTTTTTCTCGTTTAGTGCCTGGTATTTGATGACTAAGTCTTCTGAGATTGTGTAGTCTGTTTTTTGCGTAGTCACAGCTCGTCCCCCCGTTACCAATTAATACTTCATCTTATGGCGGTGAGCGCTCGATTATTCCATAATAAAAACCACCTTCTTAATCAGGTGGCTTTTAGTTAGATGCTTTATTTGGTTAGTTGGTCTCGTTTTCGCTGTCCGGCTTTTTTGTTCCCTTACTCACATAGGGCTTTGGCCCCTTTTTTTTGCTGCTGGCTTTCCATCGGTTCCAGCCCTTCTTGCCAGTTCCTTGACCAACCCCGCTCTTCTTGCCTTTTGCTTTACTCATTTTATCACTCCATGAACGTTCTCGTACTCAGTTTTGAGCAGTATCCTGAATTATACTACATTTGCCGTGGTGAAGGTAGTTGATGGCTGATCTAGGATGGCATTTCATGTAGAAAGGGCTAAATTCTTTGATCGTTTCAAGCATTTTTTATAAATTCCGTGATTGACCCTGTTTTTTCCGTGATTGCCTTTCATTTTTCCGTGATAATCCTTATTTTTTCCGTGATTAACATCGATTATTCCGTGATCATGAGTAGGGATATTCCGAACACAGATCAGATTAGACCTCGATTTGTCCTTTTCTTGTATTTTGTATTACTTAAAGCTGTTGCTAAAATTAATTTTTATAAAAAGGAGGTTTTTTATGATTAAAAAACAACTTAATACACCACTAATTATCCAAAAACTAGAGGCATTGTTAAGAAGGCTACCACCTCATCACTCTAAGAGGGCAATAGTAGAAGAGCAGCTTGGCAAGTTCAGGTCAGGCTTTATGGGAGAACAAGCATTAGACTACTTTTATAGATATTTGCCTAAAAGGGAGATCATATTTACACACAATATCCGTATCTTCCATATGGATTATTACTTTCAAATAGATACACTAGTAATGACTTCAAAGTTCTTCATACTGCTTGAAATAAAGAATTATACGGGACACCTTTACTTTGATGATAAGTTTGGTCAACTAATACGCACACTAAACGAGAAAAAAGATTTCTTCGATGATCCCATTCAGCAAATAAAAAGACAACTATATCACCTAAAAAAAGTTCTAAGAAATCATAATTTTCCCCAAATCCCTATCGAGCCTCTAGTGGTTATAAGCAATAAAAACTCATATATCGAATGTTCTCCAGATTATAAGGAAGCGTTAACTTTGATTATAAAAAGCCACAAACTCCAGAACAAGTTTGATGAGTTTACTAGAAAGTATAGTGAAACCTTGATCACTATAAGAGAAATGAAAAAAATTAACAAGCTATTAAACAAACTTAACGAACCTTACAACACAGATCTACTAAAAAACCTTGAAATTAAACCTGGTGAATTAATTAGTGGGGTACTATGTTTAGATTGTAAACACAATTATCAGATGGAGCGAAAGGCAGCAATCTGGACGTGTATCAAATGTGGTAGCCGATCAAAAAATGCACATGTGTTTACCTTGAGAGATTATGCATTATTACGCTCTCCACAAATTACAAATAAGCAATGTAAAGAGTACCTAAACTTAGGTTCAAGTGATCAATCTTATTATCTATTAAATTCCCTAAACCTTTCCTATTCAGGAACATCGCGCAGGGCAAGAACCTACCACCTCGACTCCCTCATCACTTAATCACGTCCTCCAACTTTTGGCCATCTGCTGCACCCAGCTTCCCATACCGATGCTCATTTTGGTCCACTATCTCGACAGGATTACCATCGTTAAACCAGATCTCAAACTCTTCCAATCTCTCTGGCATATTTTTATCATAACGATAGAAAAAAGTTAATTTCAGGTCTTCTTCCCGATTCATCTGGACCTTTACATTACCTTTTTCCCAATCCACTTTTTCAAACAGCTCCCCTATTTTTCGCACCTGCTCGGTTTCGGTAATCATCTGACCATCACTCGTATGCAGCTCACTATTCTGATAATCAACCCTGACTAACTTTTCATCCTCCCTGCACCCTGCTAAACTAGCCACTATAAAAAACGTGACCCCCCATTTTCGCATCAGTCTGCTGGGTTAATGATCGCCATCTGCTGGTGGTCTTCCCACTTGCCGTTAATTTTTACATTCTTGCGGGCAAGTCCTTCTTTTTCAAAGCCTGCTTTTTCTAAGACACGAATGGAACCGATATTATGAGGCATTACACCTGCCTCAACACGGTGCAGCTTCAGCTCATCAAACCCATACTTTACAATCAATTTTACCGCTTCTGTCGTATACCCTTTGCCGTTATGCTCCTGATCTAAAAAGTACCCGACAAAAGCACTCTGAATTGAGCCACGGATAACAGAGAAAAGGTTGATCGTTCCTACCAAACGCTCTTCATCATTTGTAAAAATACCAAAATAGTAATCTAAGTCTTGCTTTGCGTTTTCCATCAGCGTCTGTATACGTTGGCGCTGGTTTTCGACCGTGTAAAAATCATTGTTGCGCTGCATAGAAAACTTTTCAAAAAAAGCCTTATTCTCTAATTGAAGTCTTACCATTTCCTCTGCATCTTCTACAGTCAGTAATCGAATATGGATATTCTCTCCAAATAACTTAAACTTTGTTTCTAATGTTTCATTCATTGTAATTTGTCTCCTTTTTTTCTGTGTATTCAATCGCATGTTTCGTGTCATAGACGGGTTGATCTTTCATTACATTAATCTGCCGCCCCATCGTTATGTCATCGTAAGGCGTATACTTATTAGAGGGCATCTTACGTTTAAATAAGATGCGGTAAAGGATTAGACCAAAAACAACAGCGTAAAAAATGATACCAACAACCGTCATTCCGGTTCCCTCCAAACTACTTATAACTTGCCAGGCTCACACTATAATTCCCCATTCCGTTGCGAGTTCCTTCATTTTCAATAGCACCTTTTTAATCAGGTGCAGCCATTCCCCATCATATTTCCATTCAAATCGCCTCCTTCAAACCGCCAGTAGTGGAAGCCCCAAACAAATTATGTATGTTCTTACCCCTTTGCCCTTTTGCAGGGATCCTTTTCGTTACCCCGTTTGAAGTTCCCGGTTACTTTTGCCAGTATCAACTGGATATCTTTATCCGTCGCAGCCTCGTCAATTCTTTTGATGATTTTTTCGGCTTCTTTCCCTTTTACTACCATCACCTGTTTACCATGATACTCAATAAAAACTGTATTGTTTTTTGTGATTTGATAAGAAAAAACTTTTTCATCCAGCCGTTTACGTTTATCCACGTTACCCATGAAGTCACTCTCCTCATTCTTCACTGCTCTATGGATTGCTGTTTCGGCTCCATATTCCTCTGTACTAAAAAAAGTGTACCATAATTATATGAATATTTTGGTAAAAATCATAAGAGGTATCCTATAAAAAAGACAGCAGTATTACTTTCTCCACAATTCAAGGGGTAGAGGATTTATTAAGTTTGGAACAATGTTAGGAAAAGCTCTCAACCTATCATTCGATGATCAATAGGTATAAGGAGATTTGATTACACGCTTAGAGTAGATACTTAATGCGTTTTTGGACTTTTTTTGAGATAAAAAATCTATCTATGTTATAATAGTCATATAATAAAAACTTGGGGCTCTCGACTTTTCTTAGTCACCCTCCGTCTAGGGAAGGAGTGCAAGAAATGGAGAAAATCAGTGTATTTTTGGATGATTACCGCAGCCCTCCTGAAGGGTACGTTTACGTCGAAACCATAGATGAATGCATGGCACTCTTAAGGAAGCATAAAATTGAACACCTGTCTCTGGATCACGATTTAATAAGTAAAACAAGAAACGGACTGATGCTTGTTGAAATGATGGTCGATGAACAACTTTATGCAAACCGCATCACGATCCACTCTGCCAATTCAGTAGGGGGCAAGAATATGTACAATTGCCTCAAACAAGCTCAAAAAAACTTTCTCATGCCTGGATCTATCATAGTCTCCTTACGCCCTCTGCCTCTCAAATACATCCCACCACGAGTACTCCAACACTATTTAGATATAAAATAATTTTACAATACGAGGGAGCAGCTTTTACAAATCACTCGGCATACTGGCTGTTTCCTCAATTTCTACAGACCACGCAATAATTGTCGTACTGTCCCTTACATTGTTTTCTTTAATTGCAGTTAACAGTTTTTCTACACCTACTTCTATACCAACTTCTGTTAACGTTTCCTCAATTGAAGCAGGGTCTTCAAAAGGAACACCCGGGCATTCTGTTAACCCATCTGTTGTTATAAAAATACGATTCAACCCCTGCCTCAATTCTTTCTTTCCTGTGCTGTAACAAGGAACCGGAAGCTCAAACGTGTTCACCTCTCCCACCCATTCGTAAAAACTCCTCTGTACCAGCTGCCTCTCTCCAAGTGCAATAAGTTCTGGATGAAATAGATGCAAGATGCAATCTCCAATTGAAAACCACCATAGATACTTCTCTTTTCGTATAACAATAAGACAAGCCGTTTCACCAGTCGTTTTCCGGCAAGCCTCCATAAAACTTGGCTCTTCGAAAATATCCAAGATCAGCCTGTCCATTTTTTTAAGTGTTGAGCGTGCTGATTGTGCAAGCAAATCTGTAATGTCCTTTTTCATTCTGTAGAACTGTTCAATTACGAGTTCTACACTTTTGGCCGTTCTATGTCCCTCAAGCAACATAGCAAATTCCCAATTCTCCTTTTCGTTTGTCCATACCAAACAGCCATCTTCGTTCTTATACTGACCAGCAGACGAATTACCACCAAATCTTCCAACCGTAACGTTATTTATTTGAACCACGTCTAATTCATCTACAAAATGCTTTTCACTGCCATTCCACTTTAACTCACGAATGCTCATCCGCCCCCTCCTCTACTTTCTCCCTTATAGATAAAAAGCCTACCATCTCAGAAAGAGACGATAGGCTGTTCCTAACGTGGTACCACTCTTCTAGGTTTACAGAAAAAGAAAATGTAAACCTTTTTTATGACCTTATCACGGGGGTTAACCGTCCAGACTTACATAACAGTCTGGCTGCTCCTAGGCGACTTCGGGAAAAATGTTAGCTGTTTTCCACCAAATCAACAGCTCTTTAGACAACAGAAAGTTCCTTACTACTCCTACTCATAGCGTTTAGTATTTGGAAAACTTTTACTAATCGTATTGGTAATAGAAGATTCTGTCAATATCACTTTTTTGTTTCTATTTCTTTTCATACACATAAAACGTATACGAATACGGATTTTTTTCGTCCGTAATTCCTTTCTCTTTTGAAATCTCACTCCACTCATTGTAATTAACATCCGGGAAAAAGGTATCCCCTTCAAAGGCATGATGAATCCTTGTTATAAACATTTTTGTGACAAGTGGTAAAAACATTTTATAGATTTGTTCGCCGCCAAAGATTATGACTTCATCCTCATCCGTACATGCTGATAAAGCTTCTTCCATAGAATGGACAACCTTGCAACTCTCAGCATAAAAATCACGATCTCTCGTCAGCACAATATTCTTTCTCCCAGGCAAAGCTTTTCCGATCGATTCAAAATTCTTCCTTCCCAGGATAATAGGTTTACCCATCGTTAGATGTTTGACATATTGCCAGTCCCTCGGCAGCCTCCATGGCAGGTCATTATCTTTTCCGATCACTCTATTTTCATCCATTGCAGCAATTAGTGATACATTCATACATTAACCCGCTTCCACACTGAGAGCTTTTTGATACTTGCAATGATTATCCGTTTCACCTAAGTACTCAAATCCACTTTCTCGATAGAACTGATTGAGTCTCGGATTGTCTGCCACACAATCTAGCTTTAAGAATTGCTTTTTGCTCTGACTGTTCTCTTCAACCCATCGCAAGATTCTTTTTCCAATACCTCGATTCATATAGGCCGGACGTACAGCTAAACGATGCAAGTACAAAGAATCCGAACTGGTATCCTTTCCGAAGATATGATGATCCCACTCGTTTTGTTCTGAAGATAAGGAGAAGGTTGCAATCAGTTCCCCCTCTTGTAAAACGAGATACGTATCGTTTTGTTGAATCGATTTTTTGATTTCCTCGTCTTCACCGCCTTCAAGAAGATAACTCCATTGCTTAATCTCATTGCTTTTCAACCATTGAGCAACTTCTTTTAGCAGGCTTATGACGTATTCAACGTCGCCACGAGATGCCTTTTTAACTTCTAAATTCTTCATAATATTCAATTTGAGGTCTCCCTCCATCCACGTATTCTATTACTAATACGTTATCTTCGCTTCAGCTTTCAGCATTCCTTCTAAAAAAACAACAACACCAAATAGGAATTGCCGCATACTCTTACACTGTTTTAAAGGTGACTGTTACTAATCCCGATTCAAACGCTTTGCTCTTAACTAACTAAAGCTTCATTTTGCTGTCCCCTTTCCCTTACAATGAATAGAGATTAGTCTTTAGTATCCCGTTTACATGACTTCTTTTGTCATATTTTAAAGAGGAGGCGTATCCATGAACGCAAGCTATCCAATTGGTACTTTTCAACATGAAGGAACCATCACAAATGAATGGATTCAGCAATGGATCAATGACATTGAGGAGCTGCCATCAAAAGTAAGGACTGCTGTACAGAATCTGAACGAGCAACAGCTTGATACACCTTATCGGTCTGCCGGCTGGACCGTCCGGCAAGTTGTTCATCATTTAGCCGACAGTCATATGAACGCTTATATCCGGTTCAAATTGGCTGTAACAGAAGAAAATCCGGTTATTAAACCTTATGAAGAAGCAAGATGGGCAGAGCTTCCCGATTCAAAACTTTCGATTGATGTTTCCTTAAACTTGCTTGATGCTCTACATCAGCGCTGGATCGTACTGTTAAAGAATCTTACCCCAGCTGATTTAAAAAGAACCTTTATACACCCTGATGCCGGTGAGGTCTCTGTTGGAACCAATATCGGAATCTACGCATGGCATGGTAAACATCACACAGCACATATTACATCATTGATCCAAACAAAAGGCTGGTAAAATAATAGGGAAGAAGTATTTTTACTCCTTCCCTGCTCCTAACTCGTCTCCTAATGCTACAATGGATTGATTGATCCGCCATACGTAATAAAGATGGTGAATCAGGTCACGATGAGACTGCTTGCGGCTTGGTGCAAGACGCTCGACCTGTTCACGCTCCTGATCAAGATCATGCAGAACACACTCCTGCTCACTGCCTTTTATCAATTTAGTTACATGGTCGATGTTATGCTTTAGTTTTTCTTCAATCTCCTGAAAGACCTTTTCCAGTTCATCTGGGTATTCGAATCCTTTCCGATATGCAGATGCCACTAGGTGTCTTGCATAATAGTTGATGGCAGCCAGCATGGTCATCCATCTTGTCATGTCAGTATATATGGGAGAGCCTGGCCGCTGCAAAAAGGATTGAGCCTCTTCTCTTACAGCTTGAAGTTTCTGATCCAATAGAAAAGCACACTCTGAAAGCTCCTTTATGTTCACATCTTCTCTAAATCCTCTTACGTACTCGGTTACAAACGGTGTAAGCTCTCCGAAAAATTCACCGATCGATTCAGCCACTTTATCCTTCGTTTTTTTAGGAAATATGAAGAATGAGACCCCTAAAGCAATAGCAGCACCTGCAATTGTATCTAATACACGGGCTCCGATTAAAGTAAACGTAATTCCTCCCAATAAAAGGTCATACATAAAAGCAATCAGCATTGTGATGAACACATTCATTAAGGTGTAAGAAACCGTTAACAAATAAAAAGCCAAGAAAACAACCACAAACAAAAAGATCAGTTCCAAAACGAAGTTCCCTGAAAGAAGCTTCGCAAAAGTAAAACCAATTACAGCACCAATGATCGTTCCTAAAGAACGCTGATAGCCTTTTGTATAAATACGTCCGATCGACTCAGTACCGAGTAAGACGACAAATGTGGTAAGAAGAACCCAGTAAGGCTGAGTAGGTGAAATGATCTGACCCGCGATAATCGCAAGAATACCAGCTACGAGGGCTTGGTACGCTTTTTTTGTTGTAGGCTTCAATCCTTCCTCTTTTGGAGATTCTTTCTCACTCGATTCTTCTTCAGGCACGTCTGACAGCACTTCTCCTCTTTGATGAAAATGAAGAGAATGCTGTATCGTGACAGCTCCTTCAATCACATGATTGGCAATAGATTCAATGCGTCGAATCAAGTAGATCCACCCTTTTGGCTGTTCGTCACGGCCGAAAAGATCTATAATCAGTAAACGAAGTCGCTGTACAGCTTTTTCAGCAGGTTCAATGTTTTGTTCTTTTACACTCGGAGCAAGTACTTCTGCATCCCTTATCGCTTCTGTCACTGAAATGAGTAACTGTTTGACATCTTCTAGTTCGAGAGCCTCTGCTTTTTTTAGACTATAAATCGAATGGGTTAACGTCTCGATTAACATGCCTGTATCAAATACATATAACCGCAGCTGATTCGGCAGTAATCCAGGCCACAATTTTTGAACATCATCCGCATCGATGTATCCAGAAACGATTAGAGCGTATTCCCTTAACTTAACAATATGCCTCTCTAGTTCTACCTTCCGCTTTGGGATAAATTCTTTATCTAGCATGGCCTCAATTAATAGATTTAACGTTAGATTGCTTTGTATATGAAAAGAATGAAGGCTTCTTCTCAAGTTTTTAGCCGTATCTTGAAATAGAAAGAAATTAAACAAAAACGCATAAGCAATACCTAACCAGATCCCTATGTAGAACCATGGAAGCTGCGCACTTGATAGCTTCAAAACAGATGAGAAATAGACGGTCAAAAAGAAAATCATGAAGAGGGAAAAATAACGCGAACCAAATCTGGAAAAATAGAAGCTGCTAAAAATACTAATAATCATGACGATATCTATGTAATAAGCGTTGCCAGCAACCATGGAACCAATCGAAATTCCGAACATGGCCGAGATGCCAAGTAATAATGTGGTGATCTTCATCTTTTGCTTTGTATCATCCATGACAACCATGATACCCATCAGTCCAAGCATGCCAGACACAATTGAAGGAGTGATATCTCCTGAGTGACCAGTAAAACGCATGATAAGAAGTGTCGTGAAAATGGACAGGATCAAACTCGCCGTTGCTCTTCCCGCTTTTTGGAGACGCACATGGCCAGGGTCTGCTGCCAACAATCGAGCAACCCAACGATGTTTTCTATGCAGTTGTCTCACTGTCTCACCCCCTCTGAAAACTATAATTTTCAATAATATCATGTGTTAGGTTGTATACCAAGTTAACGGCCTAGAGGCTTTTATTGGTTATAAAGAAATCTTGAGAAGATGGATTCCCTATCTTTCATTCCCTATTTATTATGTCCAAGAAACTATTCAAACACTTTTACAGCCTATTCTGTATGGTTTAATCAAATAAAAAAAGCCCAGCAATCTCACTGGGCTTCTTAACAATTACCACCAGAAACGTCTAAATCTGCGAATTCCAAAGAAAGGGAAACCGAAAAGACCAAATCCAGGGAAAAAAGGGCCTGCAAAGAACGGAAAACCAAATCCTCCGCCAAAACCAAACGCTCGCTCTTCCCTATCTTGTGTCTGCATCACGAGGTACATGTTCTCGTTGTCATAGCTATGGATCTTGCCTTGGTAGACCCTGCCGTTAGACATTTCAACCTCGCAGTTTTGACCTACTCTGTTCTTGCAGATGTCCATCATAGGATGATGTCCATCTTTCATATGGTAATTTTCGTTGGGCATATGATACCCAGCATTCACGTTGTCCTTGCCGTAGTGCAAAAGAGTTCCTCCTAAAAAATGATTCACTACCATTCATATTCAACATATACCAATTGGTGACTAGCTCAATTGCTTAAATACGACAAAAGTTATGATTATCTTTTTATGTCTTTCATAACACTCGACAACTCTAGTGCAGTTGCGTCTTTCTCTTCATTTAGTTTCTTCATTATATTTTTATAATCTTCATCATTTCGGTTCTGGCTTAACTTGTATGCGGCTTGCACTTCGGTCACTTTGATCTTGAACCCTACAATTCCCTTTAGCTCTTTCTCTAATAGTTCCGGTGATACGGTTTCCCAGAGCACAGGGTTCTCTCGTTGGCTTTCGTACTTTTTTAATAGATTCTTCATTACTATCTTTAACTCTTCTTTTTCTAAAATTTGAGGTTTTCCGTACATATGAACAGCTTGATAGTTCCAAGTAGGAACGTTTTCATGACCGTACCATGACGAGGATATATAAGCATGAGGACCTTGATACATAACCAGTACCTCATCACATTCATGAAGTGTTCTCCACTGCGGATTTCCTAATGCCATATGCCCCGTTATGAATAGGTCGTCTCCTTCTTGATCAAGCACTAAAGGAATGTGAGTTGCGATCGGTCTTCCCTTTTGGATGGTGACAAGAGTTCCGAACGAATGCTGCTGAACGAACTCTTTTATCTCTTGGATATCAGATACTTTAAACATTTTAGGAACATACATTTTTTCGAAATCTCCCTTCTAATACAGACGATTCTTATAGCCTTCTTCAAGATCTGCAACAATTCGCTCTTCTGTCATACCAGGCAGATTTACATGTGCAGCCAGTATCTTCGCGGCACTTGGCAAATCATCTTTGCCGCTCCAGCTTTCCGGGTTCCATAGTCCAGATCGTTTGAAGGCTTTTGCACAATGCATGAAACATTGATCGACTTTTACAACAATACCTAAGTGTGGTACTTTCCCGTTAACTTCCATCTTCTCAAGAATCTCTTCATCCTTAATAATTAAGGCTTGCCCATTAATACGTAATGTCTCACCCATCCCTGGAATCAGAAACAGTAAACCTACCTTAGGGTTACTCAGTATATTAAACATTGAATCTACCCTTTTATTTCCTGGTCGATCCGGGATGATCAGGTGTTGATCATCTGCAACATAAACAAACCCTGGCGCGTCACCTCTAGGCGAACTATCGCAGTTACCATCTGCATCAGAGGTTGCCAGCACCAAAAAAGGAGACTTTGATATAAAGACCCTGCAATGATTATCAATTCGTGAAATAACTTTATTTTGACCCCTCAGGCTAGGACTTCCAAGCATATCTCTTAGTTCTTCCTGACTAGTGACATAGTTCTTGAATAAAGTTTTCATCGTGGCTCCATCTCCTTATCTATGCAAGGCATTTCCCGCTCGGTGTACTTCCTCTTTTTTAACATAGATATCATATTGGGTGTTGTCGACAAATGACCTCTCACTCACACCAAAATTCTGTCCTGGTACTCTGACCTTATATTTCACACCATCATTGTTCAATTTAGATATCACCTTAAAATAGTTCTCCTGTCCAAATGCCGTGTAGATAAGCTTCATGTTTCGATAACGATATTTTTGAATCAGCGAACCTATAATAATGCCACCTAATACAATTGCGACAAACAGCCACCCAATTCCCGGCATTGGACACAACACCTCTCATCTTTCTAAATTTATCCGAAGAGCATATCCAATACAGAACCTAACTGCCCCTTTTTACCTTCAAGTACATTCGGATCATACACTTCAACAAAACCGCAATTCTCACAGGAAACAAATAAGAAGTGATTGTGTTGAATGTCTAGAAACTTACTAATCCCTGAACCTGTCATGGCCAGTTCTTTTGTTCTGCATCGTGTATGACTGCATTTGTTACATTTGAATTTATTTTTAACCGCCTCTTCTACTCTACTCATATTCATCATCTCCTTTTCTTAATTACGGTTACAAAAGACAAAAGTTCCCATAAGCTATCCTCATCATATGTCCATGGAAAAACTTAGTCAATGCATGAAAATACCCCCATAAATGAGCGTGTCATTATAAATAGTGTATAGAGTACATAAAAGGAAAAGACGTAAGAACGAACTCTGTAAGGAGGAAAAAAATGGAGCCGTATGTAAAGGATGCTCTGATTGAATGGAAAGAAGAGATCGAGAATCAAAAGAAAGAAATAGATGAAGAATACGAGAAAGTAAAGACTGAACTTCAGCTATACTCTTATAAATTTGGTATCACGAAACAAGTCATCCAATCTACCATCAACGAAGAAATGATTAAGAATATTAAGAAGACGTATCAGCAGCCTTTTGAAGAAAAGTACAATGAGCTGAGACTGCAGCTCAAGAAACTCGATGAAAAGCGCAGTGTCTTTAATATGTTTGTTGAAAAGATTGAGATTGCTAGTGTAAAAGAACCTAAATAGAAAAAAGCTTGGACTCGCATCCAAGCTTTTTTGTTTCAGTTAAAACCTTTTCCAAACCCCTAGTACATCCAACAACACTAAGAAAATAGCGATCGGAGCTACATATTTCATTAAAAAATACCAGACGTTGAATAAACGTTTAGACAGGGCATTGCCCTTTGTTAACTCATCATACAGGTGTGACTTCTTCATCTTCATCGGAACAAATATCGAGATCAATAATGCACCAACTGGCATCAAGATATTGCTGACTAGATAATCCGCTGCGTCAAAAATGGTCTTATTAAAAATACTTACTTCGCTCCAAATCCCAAATGATAACGCAGATGGAACACCAACGGCAAAAATGATTAATCCAATGATCCATGACCATTTAGTACGTGCTTTAGTATCTCCTTTTGAAAGAACAGATACGATAATCTCTAACATGGAAAAGGCTGAAGTGAGAGATGCAAACAAGAAAAGAAGCAAAAATGCAACAAAGAACACCATTCCAAACGTCATCTGATTAAAGACTGTTGGAAGAACATTAAAGAGCAATACTGGTCCTGCATTAGGCTCTAATCCGAAAGAAAAAACAGCCGGAAAGATCGCCAACCCTGCCAATACTACGATCATAATATTCATCCCAACAATTGAAATAGCCGATTGAGATAGATTTGAGTCCTTCGGCAGATAAGAACTGTACGTTACCATAACCGAAACCCCTACACTCAAGGTGAAGAATGATTGTCCAAGTGCAGCAAGAATAGTTTCTGACGTTAATTTTGAAAAATCAGGATAGAACAGAAACTGTACACCTTCCATCGCGCCACTTAAGGTTACCGAACGGAAGATGAGGACAAGAAATAAGATAAATAATGCCGGCATCATAAATTTACTCGTCCGTTCGATTCCCTTCTGTACTCCCATCGCAACAACTACAATGGTTATTATCATAAAAATCAAATGTGCGCCAATGCTGAGCACCGGATCTGAAATCGTAGCACCGAACAGCTCTCCGTATTCCTGCTGACTCAGACCGTCTAAGTCTCCTCTAATCGTCTTAACTAAATAAAGAATAATCCACCCACCAATAACACTGTAAAAGGATAGCAGGATAAAGCAAGTGATCATTCCCAAATAACCGATTGAATGCCATTTGGAGCTGGGAGCAATACTTTTATAGGATTCAATAGCATCTTTTTGGGTACTTCTGCCGATTAAGAATTCAGCCAGCAAAAGTGGAAGACCCAGTAATAAAGTAAAAAGAAGGAAGATAAAAAAGAAAGCCCCTCCTCCACTGACTCCTGCAATATACGGAAACTTCCAGATCGCCCCAAGTCCAATGGCTGATCCTGCTGCAGCTAAAATAAAACCTAATTTTGAAGACCACTGCTGATTTTCTTTCATGATGCACCTCTCATCTTTCTGTTTTTTAAGCAATAGAAAAAGCCGCCCCTAAAAGATAGGGGCGACTTTACATCGCGGTACCACCCTAGTTGAGAATAGAAAACATTCTCCGGCTCTGTAGTCGTTATCGGAACAACCCGTTAATCCCTAGCAAAAAGTTCGAAATTAAAACTTAAGGACCGAAATTCATCTTTCATGCATGTACTGATTTTCACCAACCATCAGCTCTCTATAACAGCGGCAAGAAGACTACTATGATTCCCATCAACGTTCAACTATAAAATTTAATAATTATTTAAACACCTTTAAACACGTGTTGTCAACACTTTTCGTCACAAGACAATCCTTCAAATCCATGAAACTTAGACTTTTCTGCTTGATCGATCGCAGTCGCGAGACGTTCTTTACTTGCAAGTCCTTGAATAACCTGATCCCCAATAATAAAGGTTGGAACTGCTGTTATGCTTGCTTCTTCATAAGCATGTCTTAACTCATTTTGGTGTACTTCTTTATAGGTTCTTGAAACTAACGCAGCTTTAAAATCATCAGCAAGAAGACCAACTTCTTCAGCTAATTTTGTTAAAACATCTATATCCTCAATGTTTTGTTCTTCTTGGAAAAATGCCGAAAAAACTCGTTCGTAAAACTCGTTTCCTTTGTTATGATCCTTTGCATATTGAAATCCTTCAAAAGCCAAGTGTGTGTATGGATGAGGTGATAGACGAGGAAGTTTCATGTTCACTCCAAGCTGTTTTGCTGTAGGTTCAATATACGCTTGCCACGCACCGAGTTTATCAGGTTCATTCCATGGATCAATCTTAGGTGCAGGACTTGGCCTCAACTCGAACGGCATCCACTCCACTTCAACATCTTTCTCTTTTACAACTTCATCTAAAGGAGCTTTTCCTAAAAAACAAAACGGACAAACAAAATCCGAATATACTGTAATTTTTACTGTCATTGCTCTTTCCTCACTTTGTTTTAAATTTGAGTTGTAACCAATATCGTTACAACAACACTAAAAAATTTTTATTTTGTTTCTTTTATTTTCATTTGGAGGGCATTAAATAGTTGGTCCATCGAAACATTTTTCAATACCTGCTCCATGGCCTCTTGAGCTTGAACCAAAATGAGTTCTAAGACATTCTGCAAATTGATGCCTACAGGACAATCTGGATTAAGATCCTCATGAAAATGAAAGAGCTTATCCTCTTCAACCACTTCTACTGCTCGATATACGTCCAATAAGGTTAACTCGCTTGGGTATTTTCGTAAGTACGCCCCTCCCGCTCCTCGACGAACGTCCACAATACCTGCTTTTTTTAGATAGGACAAGATTTTTCGTATGATCACTGGGTTGGTATTGACGCTCCCAGCCATGAACTCTGACGTACAAGCTGTCTGGGGGTTATTTTTGATTAGAGCTAAGATATGAACAGCAATAGTAAAACGGCTACTTATCTTAATGATTCAACACCTCCGTTGTAACCATAATAGTTACAACATAACGAAAAGTCAACACATTGTTCTTCTTGTATTTAATGAATTCCAGAAATTTAGAGCTTAATTCCACGAAATTTATTGATTTATCCAGAAATTCGATGCGTAATTCCATAAATTTACACTACATATCCACGAGACGACTTATTTCGACACCTAGGCAAGACGTGATTCAAAAAAAGGATGACCTCTCCTTGGTCATCCCCCTCCTACTTTCCAACAGGAACTTCATTCTGCAATACTTTTTCAGTCACATGTTCTCTTATAAACAATCCGAAATATAAGAAAAACGCCCCTGCCATAATGATGATTCCCATATAAACGGACATCATCATCGGAACAAAGAAGGCTCCTAGAATGATTGTGGAACGTGCAAGCATATCTGCCCCGCTAAAAGAAATGTTGGCAAAAGCAGAATAAGAGCCTCTCTTGTCACTCGGAATCATGTTTGCCTTTTCGGCTTCTTTAATCGGAGAATAAATCAATTCACCCATTGTTGCGATCACGTTAAACAGAATCAATACGTACCATGTGTTCGCAGATGTTACGGTTACATATCCGATTCCATACAGAATCAGCCCTATAAGAAGAGCATGCTTCTTATTTAAACGGTCCGTTAACCGATTGATGACGAACGTTAAACAAACCACCATCAGCATGTTTTGAATGTTCAACATACTTAACATCCTGACACCGCTTATTTCAAAATCCCCGATATGGATCGATTCAAAAGTCTCGGCCAGCCTGATCCCAATATAACTGTTTAGCGTAAATTCAGCAGAAAAAATAAACGTTCCACCAATAACGACTTTCACGAAAGCAGAATCTTGCAAAGCAACCTTATAGTTTTGAAATAAGTCCACAAACACATTCTCATGTTTCTTCTCTAAAAAACCGCTAAATTCATCTCGCAGCCAGATCCAATACGCTATTGGAATAACAGCTGACGTAATGGTCAGCAGTAAAAACAACTCTTTTTGATAGTTTACATAGAGCAAGCCACCAAGTGCTGCACCGATCGCCATAGATAAGTTAATCGCCCAATAATCTAAGGCATAGACTTCTTTTCTGTTCTCAGGTGTCGTGGAATCCATGATGATCGCATGCATCGCTGGTCTTCCCAGACTGCTTGTAATGACAAACCCGATGTATGCGAGAGCAAACAGCATAATCATTTTACTTTCCGGAAACAAACTGATCGTCATAATTAAGAACATCCCTGCATTCAGCCAAGATGTAGCTAACAAGACCTTTTTCCTTGGAAAACGATCTGATATGTAACCACCGATTAAATTCACAACAAATCCAATCACAACCGTTAAGATCAAAAACGTTCCTGCCCAAACTTTGTTCTTTTCTTGAGCGAAGAAAAGAGCCATAAACGGCATAACCGCTGATGAAACAGCTCGGTTAAAAAATGATGTAATCAACCGCACCTTAATGTTTTGGGGGTAATCTTTCCATCCCATATTGTCCCCTCCCTTTGTGTATTGTAATATTAAACTAGACTTAAAATTCAAAAAATAGACACTTTACAAAAGCGTGTCCACTTTTACATAAAGGGGAATAACATGGATACAAAGCTGCTCATACTGTGGAGATATTTTTCTTCTGGCAGTATCCGGACTGAAGAAATTGCTGAAGCCCTGCAAATTAGTCAGAAACAGACAACCCGTTATCTAAAGAAATGGACAGATGATGGTTGGCTGAATTTCACTCCAGGCCGCGGGAGAGGAAACGTCTCACATTTAGAATGGCTAAAGGATGTTGAAGAAATCTTTGAAGAAGAGGTTATGAAGATCATTGATACAGAACCCGTAGAACGAAGCAGTAAATACCTTATGTTCGATTGGTCAACCGACACCAAAATGAGGGTAATGAACAAGTTTCAATCACTATTTGGGTTTGTTCAGCAAACACAGGACAAATTAATCGTCCCTAAGCGGTATCCCTTTCAGTTGATCCATCCGTTAGAAGCAGCAGATGCACACAGCGCTCATATGGTGGCAAACGTATTTAACAGGCTTGTCTCTATTACGGATACAGGAAAAATCCTGCCCGAGCTAGCCCACAGCTGGGATGTATCACCCACTAAACTTAGACTTTATCTAAGAAAAGATGTTAGTTTCCATGACGGCTCTGTTCTTACAGCTGATGATGTGGTGAACTGTTTAGAGAAGCTGCGTATCCATAAGCACAACAAAGAACTCTGGGCTCCTGTAGAAGAAATCGTTGCAAAGACACCGCTCGTGGTTGATATCTTGTACTCCCAAGGTTGCAGCTATAGTCTTCACTTGTTAAGCACGATGACCTCCAGTATCTATAAAGAAAACAAAGGTAGGCTCTATGGTACAGGGAGCTTTTTCATTGAAGAGAACACCGACCAAAAAACAACATTAACTGCTTTTAAGGAGCATTTTCAAGAAAGACCGTTACTCGATGCAGTTGAGTTTGTTCATGTCCCAAAAGACTTTCCGATTGTATATCAATCGACACTTGAGCAGGAGAAACAAACTACATATAAAGTAGAAAGTGACTCCGGTTTTGGCGTAGTCATCATGAACGCTTATCGAAAAAACTCGCAGATTCAACGAAAAGAAGTCCGTCATTACCTTCATCAGCTGATTGCTAAAAACAGACAAAAGATTCAAGGTATTGATTCAAGAACCATCCCTAACCAAAACAGCTGTATAATCGGTCAAAAACAGAACGTTCACATACCAAAAGTTGAACGCCCTATGTTTATAAAGCCCCTCATAGTAAGAGCATCAGATCATACTGAAAAAACCACAAGATGGTTGATTGAGTTGCTTGAACAAGAAAGCATTCCTGTTGAAGTTAAATGGTTTCCTTTTGAAGAGATCATCAAAAACAGACTTCATATTCAAGAAGTGGACCTTTTCATTCATGGAGAAATATTTGAGTTGAACCAAGATCTTTCATTTTATCATTTCTTAACCAACGGCTTTGCCCCACTCCCATACATCTTGCAGAATGATACAAAATGGAAAAAACGTATTGATGAATATGTACATACGCCTTTTGAGGAATGGACCAGACTTAACATTTCATTAGAAAAAGAGCTTATGGAAGAGTCAATCATGATACCCCTTTATTATGAAAAACGGTTTATCCCTTTTTCAGCAGAGCTGATGAACGTGAACATTAAACATTTTGGTTACGTTGATTTCTCTAAGCTCTGGGTGAGGCCGACACTTGAAGATTAATTAACGACGAAAAAAGGATCTGAAATGTTCAGATCCTTTTTTATTTAGCTATATTACTCTCATTAATTTTTCTAATAAAAAACTCACACTCTTTCCTAGTTTTCGGATGCAATATGACCTTCTCTGTTAATAAATTTCGAATCAAACGGTCTGCCATATCAGTATCTATCCTTTTTCTTCCCCACGTTCTCGAGAAAGAGCGATAATCACAAATCATTTCTAACAGATATTTTCTTGGCATAGGCAGGGCTTCTCTTTTGACCGAGTCCACCACCCAATAGTTCCAGTGATGTTTGTTATGATGCTGATGATGAAGCCAAGCATACTCCCATTCAAATTCATCTAACTTTTTGTTTAAATAAAACTTTCGGGCATATGGGAAGAACTCAATAGGGTTAAATTTAGACATGTCATGCATCATGCCTTGAACATATAAGCCTTCTTTCCAGCACTCTAGGAGCACATTAAGCTTATGTTCAAGTATGTAAAGGAGATATTTCCAGTAGCTTTTCATGCTCCTTGCCCTCCAGTTTAAAATGTTTTTTTAATTCTTTTCTTTATCTCTAATAAACTCAATTCGATTCAAATGCTTCTCAACTTTATGTGTTTACTATTCATGAATAAAAAAACCAAAAAATCAACAAAATACCTATAATGATAAATCGAAAGGAGGACACAACATGAAATTAAAGAAAATAGTACTGGGTTCACTTTCGGCTGTTCTTTCTCTTAGCTTACTTTTTGGATGTGCAGATCCGAGTGAAGACGAACAAGAACCAGATCCAACTGAAGAACCTTCTGAACAGAATGATGAACCTGATCAAGATGATGATAAGAGTGAAATGCAAGAGGAACAAAAAGAGCAGTAATACATAAAAAGCTTTGACCCTTCAAATATGGGCAAAGCTTTTTGATTTTCTATTACCATCCCTCATATGCTTCCTTTAAAGTGTTAAGATCAATTTTGGTCTTCGTTTTCATTAGTGCCTGCATCACTCTTCTTGATTTCTCAGAATCTAAGTCATTTAACATATCAGGCAAATCACGAGGAACAACTTGCCACGACACTCCATATTGATCTTTCAACCAACCGCACACTTGAGAATTTTCGTCTCCACCTTCAGAGAGCTTTTCCCAGTAGAAATCTATTTCATCTTGCGTCTCACAGTGGACGATAAATGAGATGGCCTCTGTAAATTTGAACTGACGCCCACCGTTTAATGCAACGAATGTTTGTCCTTCTAGCCGGAATTCCACGGTCATTACTGTCCCCTCGGGTATTCCATGAATTTCATATCCTTCTGTACCATACCGAGTAATTCTACCGATCGATGAATTTTCAAAGATTGAGGTATAAAACCTTGCAGCTTCCTCTGCTTTTGAATCGAACCATAAGTTTGTTGTGATTTTTTGTAATTTCATCTTTTCCTCCTACTTGCGTTAATTCTTGAATAATCCTTTAATTCTAATTCGATTGTATCTTTGTAAACAGATCGGATACATACCAATTACTATCAATCTTTTCATTCTTCATACTTACCTGAAAGTCCTTCTCCACAAAAAAGACGCCTTTTTAAAGGACGCCTTAAGTAAGAAGCTGATCTTAAGTTAGGTTATGGTCTACCTTACTTTCATTTGCATGTTTGGCATTTTGGAAACGAAATAAGTTACGTACCCTCTCATCTCTTAAATATAATCCGCCCCAAGCAATAATTGCAAAATACACAGGAGACAATGTATGAGTGAAAAGCGGGTCATCCAGGCGGATATGTGTAACAATTGCCCCGCCTAAATATCCGGTTATAAGGACAGCAC
Source organism: Fictibacillus barbaricus (assembly GCF_014635025.1). Taxonomy (GTDB): domain Bacteria; phylum Bacillota; class Bacilli; order Bacillales; family Fictibacillaceae; genus Fictibacillus; species Fictibacillus barbaricus. The sequence continues at coordinate 961,553 of NZ_BMCE01000002.1, forward strand.
CCCATATAGATGTTTGGGGAATGGCATAAAGAATGGTTGAAATAAGGCCAAGAACTCCTATCACAACAACATGTTGTACAGAGAATCCCATTTCCATAGAGGGTTTTATAACAGATTCAAGTTTTAACAATTTCGTTATCCCATCAAAAAGCATAAATACAGTGAACAGACCACTCATTATTCGTGCTGTCCATAAGCGCCCTTTAGAAGTTGAATCTTTCACAGTCATCTCTCCTCTTCATACCTATAGATTTTTTGATGCAAGTTCTACCCAGCTACTGAGTTGATCCATATCTAACATTTCCCCATCCACTATTTTTAAGGTTTTCCTTTCAGCTGGTCCGCTAAAAATTTCTGGGAGTTCAAGTTGAGAAGTATTAAAAAGAGTAAAACTTACAGCCTTCTTAGAAGTTGATATAACGGCAACATACTTTCCGTTCTTTAAAAAATCCAGCTGTTTTGCAGTTTACGAATAAATATGATTTGCCCAATGTGATAAGCATTATGTGTGGCTACATTTCCAAGAATTCCCCACCACTTCGCTGGTACAGGGAATCCATTAACTTCGCTTTCTACTTTCTCTTCGGTTAATAAATCTTGCCATCTTAAGAGGACCTCTAACAGACGTTCTTTTAAATGGTTAAAATTCTCATTATCCTGTAGGACAAAGCTTTTATTATTATCACCTATATTTGGTACAGCATTAACATGAGATTTTATGTATCTGGTCTGCCATGTTTCATTCCAATAAAGGAGATGCTGTACAATTTCTGCAATACTATTACAATTTTCGCTAGGCTTCCAGAATGCTTCATCTATTGATAGATTAACAACCGACTCGGAAAATGGAAGATACCAACTGGGATCATTAGCATTTGCTAATAATTGATCGGATAATACCTCTTTTGCATGAATCATATTTTTTACACTCCTAATCCTTTAAGTAGTTTTTTATTCTATTCACTTCTGTCACGGATAAAAATGAAATTACGATTTAAATGGATTTAGAATAAGTAGGCTCACCAAATGTTAGGGTTTGATCATCAGTAAATCCTAGTTTCATATAAAACTTCACACCTGCATTGTTTTCCGGATGCACCGTTAAACGAATTCGATTACAAGAAGGATGAATATGTTTTAGGTGCTCTATCAAAGCTTTTATTACGTCATTACCAAACCCCTCTCTTTGGTATCGTTTATCAATGAAAAAATGAAACAGCCAATAGTCATCTTTACTGTCAGGTGTATAGTGCAGATTGAAGAAACCGACTATTTTGTTCTGGTTGTATACGCCATATGGTTCCACTAATCTTCCATCAGGTCTGATGTATGCTTTAGTAAGTGCAATCGCAGCAGGCGGTGAAACGGCCGCAACAAATCTTTGTTGATCATCAAACACAGTGAGCTCAAGAGCTTCTCTCCAGTTTTCTGAATCTATCTTCCTAAGTTCAATCCTCGTCATGCTTTTCCCTCCCTTCCGTAATTCAAGTACACTTGCAAATTATTACATATGTATATGAAACAACGTTCGAATTATATTTCTTCATATGCCATATGACATTTTTTTATGCTGTTGAATCATAAGATGAATAGGGTTAAATAAAAATATGGAGGGGACTTATGAAGGCCATTATATGCACAAAATATGGGCCACCAAATGTACTTTCGCTTAAAGAGGTTGAAAAACCTTCACCCAAGGACAATGAGATACTCGTAAAAGTTCATGCGACTACCGTTACTTCTGGCGATTGCAGAGTTCGAGGCTTCAAAAGTCCGATCATGTACTGGGTCCCTATGCGACTTTTCTTAGGTCTCAGAAAACCAAGAAAACCAATACTGGGCGTAGAATTAGCAGGAGAAGTTGAAGAGATAGGCAAGAATGTAACCCGATTCAAGGAAGGTGACCAGGTTTTTGCTCTAACTGGAATGCGATTTGGTGCTTATGCCGAGTACACGTGTCTTCGTGAAGACGGTATAGTAGCCTTGAAACCAGTCAACCTATCGTATGAAGAAGCTTCAGCCATTCCTTTCGGTGGAACCTCAGCTCTTTATTTTCTTAGAAAAGGTAAGATCCAGAGCGGACAAAAAGTTCTGATCTATGGAGCTTCTGGTGCAGTTGGATCCGCAGCAGTCCAGCTTGCCAAATACTTCGGGGCAGAAGTAACCGGTGTATGCGGTCCAACTAATATAGAATTAGTGAAATCTCTAGGAGCTGATCAGGTCATTGATTACACGAAAGAGGATTTTACGAAAAGAGACGAACGATATGATATGATCTTTGATGCTGTTGGAAAAGCTTCGACATCTAAATGTCAGAATGCTTTAATTCCTCATGGGACATTCGTAACAGTTGATGGGCAGGGTATCGCAAAAGAACGAACAGAAGATCTAATTTTGCTGAAAGAGCTTATCGAATCCGGAAAGATGAAACCAGTCATCGATAGACGCTATCCGCTGGACCAAATTCCAGAGGCACATGGATATGTGGATACTGGCCACAAAAAGGGAAACGTCGTCATAACGCTAGATCATAAAAACTAAATCCAAAAAAGACGTACACTCCATCTGCAGAATGTACGTCTTTGTACTTTATTGAATCTTATTTAAATGTGTCTCTAGTTTATCCCACATTTCCGTGAATCCTTGTTCCATTCCCATGTCGATTACTGTTTTCAGAGCTTCCTCCGAAGAGAATTGAGCGTGGTTCACGATCTTGGTTTTCCCTTCATGTTCGACAAGAGTTAAGGTTACATGAACACCTGGCATGTTTTCGTTTAAATTTCCTTCTTCATCTGAGAAGTAATCTTCATAAACGATTCGTTCCGGCTCAACAATTTCCTTATATAAAGCTTTTCCCCATGATTTCATCTCGCCATCCGATGATTCCATGCAATAGTGCCAAGAGCCGCCTTCACGAAAATCCATCTTATTGACAGGGAGTGTCCATCCATTTGGTCCCCACCAGTGTGATAGATGTTCCGGGTCTGATAATACTTTAAAAACCAGTTCTCTTGGCGCATCAAAGATTCGTGTAAAGGTAAGAATATTTCCTTCAACCGTTTTCGTCATAGAATTCTTCACATTATTTTCAGCCATTTACATTTCCTCCTTTGGATTAGAAGCCGTATCTTGAATTTTCACGAGTTGCTGCTCTAAACGATTCATTGTAGATGTAGCACCTTCAATAGCTCCAAATTCTTTCACAGCCCTTTCAAGCTCCTCAGTTGATGTAAACAGCATGTGCATGGTGAGTTCAGTCTGATTACCTTGATCATCAAACGTTACAGTTACACGAAAATGTTCTGTCTCATTATCACCATGAGCATAGACTAGTTTTTCTGGTTCGGCGACTTCGATGTAGTTGATCTTATTGTCATAATCAACACCGTTTGGTCCGTGCATCACATACCTCCATACACCACCAGGCCTCACATCTATTTCTTGAACCGTTATCGTAAATCCTTCTGGTCCCCACCAATTTGGCAGGTGATTTGAATCTGTCCATGCTTCAAATACTAACTCCCGCGGTGCATGTAACTGCCGTTTTATCACAAGTTCACTGCCATTGACTGATGTTACAGTTTGGTTTGCTTCTTGACTCATCCTCATCATGCATACCTCCACTTTTTTATTAGTGTTTTTAGAAACTTACCAATTGGTGCCTATTATCCATCCTCACCCTTCCCTTGGAGTTTTTTCAGGTAATCGTCCAAGCGGTCCAATCGTTCATTCCAGAGGTGTTTGTAAGATTCAACCCAGGAATTTAACTCCATAAAAGGCTGAGGTCTTAGCTTGTAATAACGTCGATTGGCGATTGGCTGCACTTCGACGAGCCCGGATTCACTAAGTACTCGGAGGTGTTTTGACACTTGCGGCTGGTTCATTCCAAGTTTGTCGGTAATTTCCCCTACTGTAAGAGGTCCATCCCGAAGAAGTTCAACAATCTGCAGGCGGTTTGGCTCGGCGAGAGCATTTAATATCGTTTTCATGTTTATAATATACACCAAAAGGAATATACGTGTAAAGGAATATATAAAAATTTCTAAAATAAATTTCCACACAAATATATCTATATAATTTAGAGTAAATATAAACAAAGAATTAGATTTGCTTTACCCATTCTAAAAAAGATGTTAGATTCCACAAATTATGACTTGTAATTACCTTTATCAAAGTTATAATTTTTGTATATATATTAAAATTCTGGATCTAAATATAATTTCTAGATAATTTAATCGGAAAGTTTTCAGGGGGGTCAACGTGAGAAAAATATTACCGGGGTCCATTTTATCCTATACCCAATATGGATATTATAAAGTAGCGAAAACCATAAAGAGCCGTTGTCCAAAGTGTAGCAAATCAGGATTATTTACATTGAAAGCTAATTTTTATTTGGTCAATAAAACAGGTTTGTTTGCTGAAGGCATTTGTTCCGATTGTAAAAAAACATCAGAGTTTGTCATTATGCTAAATGATTCAAATCGCACTAAAGAAGAAGCAGAAGTTTACATATATGACCCAACAGCTTCAAAAGATTCTCTGGAGCAAATGGAGCGGGATCCTAATATAGCGAAAGACCTTTTAAGGGCGTATATTTCGGTATTGAACGTGAGTCAGTCAAAAGATAATTCCGCAACGGCTGTTATGTCAAAACGCGTTTTAGAAAGTATCCTTAAGAACTTCCTTGGTGAAAAAAGTAAAGGTCAGACACTTTCTCAGCAGTTTGAGCAGCTGCCTAAACATGTTGATTTTACTACACCTCTTAAAACGTTAAGCCATCTTGTTCATCCCGACAGTCCTTTTAATGAAATGCTTGACCTCGAACGAGAGATTGATGACGACTCGGTTGCCTTATTAATTGAACTATTAGAAAGCCTGATCGATTATTTATTTGTTCTTCCTGGAAAGATTGAATCGGTCACTCAAACCCTTGAGCAAAAATGGAATAAAACAAAATAGATAACAAGCTGGAGCCAATAATCATTCATCGGACTTCAGCTTGTTTTTTTATTGATTGAGAAATAGTTTATTTCGTACATTCTTACAAAGGTGTTTCTGACAGAGCTCTTTAAAGATCTGTACGGTACCCAGAAAAGACTCACTAAAGTTCCCGTCCACAATCGTCCAGCATGTAGCGAGCACCGCATGAGAATACATTCTAAGAAGCAGCCTCTCTTTATCTAGTTTCAGTTCATCTACGAATATATCAACCCGGCTTTCCGTAAACTCTATCAAGTTCTGCCCAGGTAATTTGTTAAGCATAAATTGAACAGCCTCATATTCACGGTCTCCGATCAATCCTTTAGGATCAATGACAGCCCATGAATCACCTTTTTTTAAGATATTGAAATGATGCAGATCACCATGCAGCATATATGGATGTTCAATTGTGTTATTCAAGTATTCAAAAATGTTTAGCGCTTCTAGCATACTCTCCTTGGGAATAGGGTCAAAACCATTGTTATGCTTATGATAAATTCGTTTTAGGCTGTCTTCGCGATCAACCACTGTTGGAAGTGTAGATCTTGATGGAGCCTGAACGATCAACTTTTTCATCACATGTGCTGCAATTCGCGTTGCTTCCTTATCATCTTCTAAAACAGCTAGTGTATGACCAGGCTGAAGCCTTTCTAGAATCATGATCCCTTTTTCCACGTCATAATCAATCACTTGAACAGCCCCCTTCCCTTTCATGTGGAGAAGTGCCTCAAGTTCAGCCTGAAACTCATGATCTGAAAGTACAATCTTTAAAACTACTTCTTGGCCGTCCTTTTTTATCGCAGGAGCAACAAAATTGTAGGAGAGATCAAAAGGTTCTTGAACATACATGTTATATCTTTGCTCACACTCTGCTATCAACTGATTAAAATTTTGCAGAAACTCCGCTGCTTTATCTCCATGAACGCCCTTTATCGTATTTATATATTTTTCTGGCAAACGGATACGCATCGTTTTTCTCCTTTTGCAGTTGTTTACTTTATCCATTTCAACCATAGCACAATTTATTTCTGACTTTTTTCAAAAATTTCTGCAAACGCGTATAATTATCCTTAATGAATTCGTCGTACAAAGTGAACGATAAAATAAAGGAGGTACTACATTTGTCTAAACCTAAAACAAATACCCTGTACGAGAAATCAATCGAGCTTCGCCAAAGATTTGACGAGGAGATTCGTAATTTTAGTGATGGGTTATGGAACTATTGCAGATATCTAACAGGTTCCCCATGGGATGGTGAAGATCTTTATCAAGAAACGATGCTTAAAGCACTTGGAGGTCTTTATACAAGATGGCATCCTGTAAATCTCAAATCCTATCTTTATCGAACAGCTACTAATGCGTGGATTGACTACTGTCGAAGAGAAAAGCGAAACTTAGGAGTATTAGTTGAAGCTGAAGAACCAACTGAAGAATTTGTTGACACTCACAATATTGAAGAAGCACTTGAAAAGCTTTATGAACTTTTCACACCCAGGCAGACCGCCGTATTTTTATTGATGGAAGTCTTTCAGTTTAAAGCCGAAGAAGTAGCGAACATAGTTAAAACAACGCCAGGAGCGGTTTACGCAGCAACCAACAGAATGAAAAAGAAGCTAAAAAAGATTGAGTTTGAAACGCATAAGCCACAGAGTAAAGATAGTCCACAAAAATCTAAAATCATTCAAGCTTATCTCAATGCGTTCAACAGAGGTGATCTAGAAGGCATGCTTTCACTCATTAGTGATTACCCACATTACGAAGCATCATTAGGATTCGTTGAAGTAAATAAGGAAGAAATGCGCAATGGGTCGCTTATGTACGGATTGCCTGGCCACCGTGCCATTGAATGTATGCTGTGGGGTAAAGCTGTTATTGTAGTCCTTGCCGATTCAGATCAAGGACCGCTTATCCACGATATTCAATATCAGGAAGTAGAAAATAACAAAATTGTTTATCACAGAAGCTTTTTCTTTAGAAAAGAATTCATATTGGCTGCTTCAAAAGAATTAGGATATGCCGCCCAGTTGAACAAACCACCCCTTAACTGGGTAGATAAATAAAAGTACACCTTTAATCTGGTCCGTGTAAGGATCAGATTTTTTATTTAGTTCTTTATTGACAGCTATTAAACAAAATCATATTATGTTTATAAATAAACAAACAAATTAAAATAATATTAATTATTTAATAAACAAAAATAGAAGGTGTTTATATTATGAGGGAAATCACGGAAACATTTTGGGACTCATCACTTGAGGAACTTAAACAAGGTTATATCGAAGAAACACATTCCTTTGTGTGCCTTCTCTGCGGTAAACAAGTTGAGAAAGGCATCATCTATCCTCTTAACGACGTTCTATATGAAGCAGAAAGATTTATGCGTTACCACATAGAAAGCGAACATGGATCTGTTTTTGATTACCTGCTGAGTTTGAACAAAAAACTGACTGGACTCACAGACCACCAGAGCAATCTGCTTCGTCTGTTTTATGAAGGAAAAAATGATAAAGATATACAAAAAGAGTTAGAGATCGGCAGTGCTTCAACGATCCGTCACCACCGATTTGCTTTGAAGGAAAAAGAAAGACAAGCGAAGATTTTCTTGACGTTGATGGATCTTTTAAAAGAAAAAGACAAACATGCACCCGCAATAGTTCCACCTCATAAAACAGCCAACATGCTGGATGTCCGCTATGACATAACCCATGAGGAATCCGAAAAGGTAGTTAAGAAATGTTTTAAAGACGGACGGCTTATCAACTTTCCACGGAAAGAAAAACAAAAACTTGTTGTGCTAAGACAAATCACAAATCAGATAGATCCTGAACAAACATACAGCGAAAAAGCATTAAACGAGATTCTTAAATCCATTTACGAGGACTTTGTGACGATTCGAAGATACTTAATCGAATACGGATTCCTCGATAGAAAACCAGATGGCAGTGCGTATTGGATAAAGAAATAAGAAAGGATGAATGAACCTTGCAGACAAAAAAAGAACTAAAGCAACTTTATAAAGAAACACCTATTGAAGCTGGTGTATATCAAATTAAGAATACGATCAACAATAAGTCCTTTGTTGCCAGCACGAGAAATCTTAAAACGCTAAACGGAGTTAGATTCACTTTAGAAAATAACACACACATGAATAAAGAGCTTCAACAAGAATGGAATCAATACGGGAAAGAAGCCTTTATCTTTGAAACGTTAGAAATCCTGAAAAAGAAAAAGGAAGGATTTTTCGACGAGAAACGCGAACTACAAAAATTAGAAGAGAAATGGTTGGATCACATCCAGCCGTATGGAGGTCAAGGGTACAATAAAGAGAGAACCAACGAATGAATAGTTCAGGGAGACATTAGGAAGGAGTTTTACTATGACAATAACTCTAAATAGTACGCCAGTTGTTAAAGCAGAAATGATGATTCGAAAACCTGTAAATGATGTATTTCAAGCATTTATCGAACCAAGTACTACAACTAAATTCTGGTTTACAAAAAGCAGCGGAAGATTAGAAAAAGGTAAGCATGTGCGCTGGGAGTGGGAGATGTATGGTGTATCCGATAACATCTTTGTAAAAGATATTGAAGAAAATAAGCGGATATTTATCGAGTCTTCAGATGGAACAACAGTTGAGTGGATATTCACACCACGTAATGAACAAGAAACCATGGTCAGCATTTCAAATTCAGGATTCAGTGGGAACGGCGATGAAATTGCAGCCCGAGCCATTGACTCGATGGGCGGCTATACGATGGTACTGTGCGGATTAAAAGCTTATTTAGAACACAGCATCATCTTAAATCTCGTGCTAGACAAAGCCCCCGACTATCACATATAACCTTCAAAAAGGACCTGTCCATTAGGTCCTTTTATAGATTGAATGTTTCCTTGATTTGAGCTGCAACCTCATCTGGACTGAGGTATGTGTTGTTTATCCGCAGGTAGTTCTTCCTTTTGATCTCCCCATCAAGCGAGTTCAGCCTGTATTTATCCATCGATGTCTTTAGATCATTCTCTGACCATTCTAGGTTTCGTTTGGTCGGTTTATGTTGTAAACGGTGTGGCGTCGTATTTCTCTTTAGTCTTGTTTGCAGATCTGACTCAAGTTCTACGAAATAGATCGCTGCACCTGCTTCCTCAAACACCTGGCAAACACTCTCTACAAAATCCCAGTCGGATTGGTAGTTAAACGCCCAAACATAAGTAAAGACCATGCCGTATTGATCGCTGTCAGCAAATGATTTAAAGATCTCAGAACGAAACAAGTTGACGAGCCTCTTCCCTTCTTTTGTTCCATAATCAAAAAAGGACTAACAAGATCGATCGTCATATGGTTGTGAAACAGCTTTAGCTCTGTCGTTTTTTCTAATGCATGCCCAACCGTCATTTTGCCAACGGCTTGCGGTCCAAATAATAGAACCAACTTCATGATGTTTCACCTCAAGTACTGTTTTATTTTTTTGCAAACGACAGTCCTTTTTCGTTTAGTGCTTCACGCAGCTGCCCCATTGCTTTCGGCCCCATTCCGTGTAAGTCCATAAGGTCTTTTTCCGGCCACTTCGCTAATTGTTCTATCGTAAAGATGTCAGCACCTGCAAGTGCTCGCTGTGCTGGTTTAGCTAACTTTGAGGGTAGATTTGTTTGATGCTTTTCCACTGTCATACTCTCAGCTCCTTATATCATGCTTTTGATAAATTTCACCGCTGCTTCTTGAAGCAGAATACATATTAGCCACCCACCTATGCCTAACGCTAGACACATTATTAATGAAAGTGAATGTTTTAATGAGAAATACACAATAAGCAATAAAACGGCTGTAGCGGGGAAACCCCAGAGAACACCTAAGGCAAATTTACTTAAATTCGCTGTTTGTTCACCTTGGACATATAGCCAGATGATGCTTAACAAACTAACAAGCGGCAATGCTGCAACCACTCCGCCATACGCAGGAAACCTTCTTGCTACTTCCGTAACGATCGCAATAATTCCTGCAGAGATTATGATTTTCATTATTACATACATGTCTTTGCACGCTCGCTTAACAGTTTAAAAGCTTGGATAACCAACTCTTTCTCTTTCTCATTCATCTCATTAAGGATTTTATTCAGTCTTTCTTCATCAAGACTTGTGTTCTGGTAAAGAACATCTTTTCCTAGTTCGGTTAAGGCAAGCAACACTTTTCTCTCATCAAGAGGATCACGTTTTTTTATAATGTAGTTCTTCCCCAGCAGCCGTTTCACATGTTCGGAAGCCGTATTATGAGAGATTTGAAGATACGAAGCCACATCATTCACACCAATCGATTCCTTCTTTTCAATAAGCTGCAGGATTCGAACAACTTGGTGAGTAATCTTTTCACCATGGGGATAATGCAGGTGAAAATATATGTCTGTCCAATATTGGTTTACTTCTAAGGCCTGAGACAATTATGTCACTCCTTTATATCGTACTAAATGATTATATCTTATTATACGATATAAATTGTATCATAAATCAATTTTGATGCAAGAAAACGAAATAATTCCTAAGATAAATAGAATTAACAGAATTCCGGGAATAAGAAAGAAGCCCAGCGAGGTTCAATAATCACAAGCCCCGTAAGCGCTTGTATCACATTTCCATCACACAACCATCACAAAACGTTCACAAAACCCTTTTGTAATGTGCGCTCAGGTGTTCTATCATTTGAACTGGGAATTCATTTAATGCTTTAATAGAGGAGTATTTAAGGTTACACTATATGGATAATATAGAGAGAGAAATATTGTGAAGATGGTGTCTTATAGTATGGAGAGAAGTGTAAGTTTAGAAAAACAAAAACGGTCAGCGGTTCTGTCACAAACAGTGAAAACAGGTATTATCAAGTCAAACCTCGTTCCCATGTTTGCGGGACTCACGCTGGCTTTATATACGTACGATATCGACCCTGGCACGAAATTATTAGATGTACTCTTCGTCTTGATCGGTACGATTCTAGTCATTGGTGCTGCTGGTACGTTCAACAACGTATATGACAGGGACATCGATGCGATCATGGAGAGAACAAAAGGCAGACCCACTGTCACGGGAGAGATCAACACGAAATCAGCTATAGTGCTTGGTGTTATCATGGCTGTACTCGGTATTGTGGCTCTTGCTTTTACTACGCCACTCGCTGCCCTGTTAGGCTTTCTGGGGTTATTCTTTTACGTTGTTCCGTACACGATGTGGAGTAAAAGGCGTACTATCTACAACACAGAGATCGGCAGCATCTCTGGAGCGATGCCTCCATTAATCGGGTGGGCGGCTATGACCGGAACTCTTGCACATCCCGCTATTGCGGCATTATTCATCATTCAAGTGATCTGGCAGATGCCACACTTTTATGCGATTGCGATCCGCCGGCATGATGAGTATAAAGCAGCAAGAATTCCGATGCTTCCTGTCGTAAAAGGCATTAAGAGAACGTATACGCAAACTAACATCTACTTGGTGCTCTTAAGCTTAACGAGTTTTCTATTCCTGCCGCTAAGTTTAGGATTAACGTTAGTGGCACTGCTCATGAATGTAGGATGGCTCGTTTTGAGCATCTACGGTTACAAAAAGAACAAGGATTCAGAGAAATGGGCGAAGCTGCTATTTATCTATTCTCTTATTCACATGACGATCCTTTTCTCAACTGTCATCGTCTACTCCCTTGTTGGGATTTTTATCTTAAAATAAAAAATGCTCAGAGTCTCGCACTCTGGGCATTTTTTTCGTCCACTATTTATAGAGAATATCGTCTCTTAAGGAAGCGACTTTCGTTAATGCTGTATCAATATCAGCCTCTTCTACTCCGAAGTGAGCCAGGGCGTCGTGCAGATGTTTCGCGATCGCATTAAAATGCTCGGGCTGCAGATTTAAACCTTCATGAGCCTTAGCCATCGATTTACCTGTGTACTGTTTAGGGCCACCTAAAGCAAAACTGATAAATTTGGTCTGATGGCTTTTTTGCTTTTCCATATCGGTATGCTCAAAGAAACGATTGACCGTTTCATCTTTTAACACCAATTCAGAATAAAAGTAATCTACCACTTTTGCCACTGCTTCCTCGCCGCCAACTTTTTCATAAAGCGTTTGCTGCATCAAAATCTCTCCTTTATCTGATTGTTACGTCTACCCTATTAATCATTACCCAATACGATAAAAAGGAATCCCTCCAAGTTGTATTTCCTTATGAAAGCACCCAAACTTTTGTTGTCACCCATCCCTATCGTATAATAGACGTTATACATAATCCGGAAAGTGAAGAGGGATGTAAAATGATTCATTTAAAATCTGCCCGAGAGATCGAGCTTATGCATAACGCAGGCAAGCTATTAGCTGCAACCCACCGTGAGATCGCGAAAAGAATCAAACCAGGCATCACGACGATGGAGATTAACGAGTTTGTTGAAAAATTTCTAGCTGAACATGGTGCAACGCCTGAACAAAAAGGATTTCATGGCTATCAGTATGCAACTTGTGCATCGATCAATGATGAGATCTGTCATGGGTTTCCGCGCAAGAAACCTTTAAAAAAGGGGGATATTGTTACCATTGATATGGTCGTGAATTTGCGAGGAGGATTGGCCGACTCTGCTTGGACGTATGCGGTTGGCAACATCTCTCCCCAGAAACAAAAATTGTTGGATGTAACAAAAGAATGTCTATATAAGGGGATCGAACAAGCGGTTGCTGGAAACCGTATTGGCGATATCGGTCACGCCATTCAAACCTATGCTGAAGCAGAAGGCTATTCCGTTGTACGTGATTTTACGGCACATGGAATCGGTCCTACCCTGCATGAAGATCCACAAATTCCACACTACGGTGAACCTGGAAAAGGGTTAAAACTAAAAGAAGGAATGGTAATCACGATTGAGCCCATGATCAACGAAGGCATGTGGCAAAGCAAGATGGACAACAACGGATGGACAGCGCGAACCATTGATGGCAAGCTCTCCGCTCAATTTGAACATACCCTTGCAATTACGAAGGATGGCCCGATCATTTTGACCGAGCAGTGATAGGATTTTGCCCGTCGTTATGAAAATGCAGTTTTATGTCGAAGTGTGTCATTTTGTTGAATTATCCCTAATTTTTGTGGAATTATGCTCCAAACTTGTGGAATTTTGCTCGCAATTTCTGGAATTAAAGCTAAATTTCGTGGAAATATCTCTAGAAGATGGATTCCCGCTTCTCTCGCTATCCCCTAGATACCTCATCGATAGGGCTAATCCAATGACACTCTACCCATAAAATAATACAAGGACCAGTTTTGGTTACAAAACTGCCCATTTTCATTAGTATAATAAATAAAAAACCCAAAAAAGCCTGTTCCCAATGAGGAACAGGCTTCTCATCATTATTACGCTGTATCCATGCGGTCTCCATGCGCAAGATGTTTATCGTTTTTCCAAATAAAAATAAAAGAAACCCCGCTGAGGTAACCTCAACGGGGGTTTCAATGGATGGGATATGATATTTAGTGTTATTGATAAATTAGATTAATTGTCTTTAATGATTACTTACCTTGCTTCATAGCAATATATTGCTTAACAACTTCGTACACATACTCTTGGTTCGCAGCAGCTGTTGTAGGGTCGTACTTGCCGCCGTTTGTTTTGTTGTTTGATAGAACGCGGATTCCTAAGAACGCCACATCATAGGCTTTGGAAATTTGTGCGGCTGACGCACCTTCCATCTCTTCTACTGAAGTCCCAAAGTTCTCATGGAACCACTTGATGCGGTCCACCTCGTTGTTCCAAACATCTGCTGAACCAATCGTGCCTTCAACCACTTTTCCTTTTGTATAAGTATCTTTTACAGCATGTGCAGCTGCCAGCAGCTCTTCGTCACCCTCAAAATAACGAGCCTTTTCTGCGTTCGGGTCTTCCCCTGCACTTCCTTCAGATGCCATCAAGTCCATCGGAATCCAAGACGTTGGATGGATGCCTTCGTTCGCCTCCAAATGAGGAGTTTTTAAAGAACCCAAATTTACCGTTCTTTTACCTAATACAATATCAAAAACATTCAGACTTGGGTCATGTCCACCAGAAGTTCCTTGGTTGATGATCGCGATCGGATTATATTTTTCAATAGCAATCGCTGTTGCCGCTGCTGTATTCTCCATACCCTTTCCAGTTTTCGCAACGATTACCGGATAGTTATCAAGTTTTCCTTTATAGAAAACAAAGTTTCCTGACTTCTCTTCTTTTACATTCTCTAAACGTTTAGCAAAATTCTCAGCTTCAATCGGCATCGGACCTTGAATGATGATTGGTCGCTTCGCCTTTTCTTTTCCTGCTGCAGTCTGATTAAAGTCAAAACCTGCAAATGCTGATAAAAACAACACAGCCGCAATCGCCAGCAATCCATATTTCTTCATAATGACTCTCCCCCTGATGGATTACTCGTAGATCCGCTAAAGTAAAAAAAGCCCAGAGTGCAGATTGAAATCTACCTTCCAGACCATAGAAGTCAAAGTATACATAATTAAGCAATTGAAAATCATGCAAAATCATACTGACGCTGATAACGGACAAAACCGAATTCAACTGTGGAATACTTTAACTCGTAGTCCAGTTCTTTCAGCGGGAACCGGGTAGAAACACTCAGACCATATTACCGAGCATATACGAGTAATTCGTTTTTAAGTTTAATACTTTGATAATATAACAAACTATCATTTTAAATTCAACTAAAAACTGAATAATAATCGATAATATTGAGCGATTGTTCGTGTTTTAGTTAATCGTAATTAAATATCTTCTTTCAATATCGAATACATATACAAATCATCAAACTTTCCACATGTGTATTCGTAATGTCTTAACAGTCCTTCTTTCATGAATCCCGTCTTCTCTACTAATTTTTGCGATGGTAGATTAGCAGGTTCAATGAGCGCTTCGATCCTTTCCAGCTCCAAGTGCCGAAAACCAAACTTCATGACAGCCTCCAACGCTTCAGCAGCGATCCCTTTTCCCCAGTATGCTTTGCTCAGTTCAAATCCAACCTCAGCTCGATAGTGTTTTGGAGATCTATTTAAGAAACCACAGCTACCTATAACCTTGCCGGATTCTTTCAACGTGATGCCCCACCGCATACCGCTGCCTTCTCTAACAATAGATTCATACCATTCAATCTCACCGAAAACATCCTTAACCGTTCGATACGGTTCTAACCCCATATGTTTTACAACATCCGGTTCAGATAGGTATGTAAACATATCTTCTGCATCATCTTTTGTCACTTCTCTAAGGATTAGTCTCTTTGTTTCAATGATCGGAAATTTATCAATCATGGAGTGTCCCTGCCTTTTTGAAAGAATTTTTTAATGGAGTTACCTTAATTAATTCGTTGTGTAGTCTAATCTTCATATCTTCTAATTCTTCTGCTGAGGGCTTTACCTCTTCTGCAAACATATCATCACGTTCAACCCACCAGACAGGACCTTTTACAGGTGAATCTTTTTCTCTTCGAGGAAATAGGTGCCAGTGCAGATGTGAATCGCCATTCCCAAGCAACTCATAGTTCAATTTCTCAGCGTTAAAGGCTTTATAAACGGCTTCAGCTACTTTACTCATCTCGATTAAAAACTCGTTCTTCACGTTCTCTTCTAAAAAGTGAAGCTCTGTCTTATGTTGCTTAGAAAGAAACAAACTGTATCCCTTAAAATACTGATGATCACCAATGACTACATAACCCGTTTCCAATTCAGCAACAAAATATGGGTTAGTTCCGTTCTTAATCATTTCAATGCGCTCACAAATTAAACAGCTTTTATCAGACATTATCCAATAACCTCATTCCATTAATCTTGTCTTTATCTTAGCATTATTTTCCTTTTTTATGGTTCTCTTTTTCAGTCTTTCGTTCAACCCCCACAATGCTGTTTTATTGCTGTCCCATTTTAGCGCCTCAATTGCTTTGTCATAGCTCACCCACTTAAAAGAAGAATGTTCTCTCGATAAAGTTATTTCTTGATCAGCCACTTCCACGCCAAAAGCATATTCAGGAATGACATACACGTCTTCCCCCCACAAGAAACGACCGATAACATGTTCCACTGGCAGCGATGACACGGAATCTAACTGCATCAGATTAGATTCTACGTTTAATCGCGCTTCTTCTAAAATTTCACGTCCAGCCGATTGAAGCGCTGTTTCACCCTCTTCCCCGCCACCAGCAATACCTTGCCAATAGTTGAGATCAGCTCTTTTAAAAATGGCAAATTTGATGTCGCTTTTTTCTGTCTTATAGGGCAGAACCAAAACTTGGTACGGAGCTCTCATTGTTCATTCCCTCCACTATTCATAAATACTCACTTCATGAACATCATTAGCGGTATTTCCGCTTAAACTAGGCTATGATAAGAATAACTTTTATTTTTGTTGGGGGATTTATTTTGAAGAAAGATTTATTACAGGAAGCAAAAGAATTTATCAATTCCTGCTATCAGGAGTTACATAGAACACAAAACGAGATCGATGAAAGAATACATGAGATCACAAATCACATTCAAACAGAAGGTATGTATGTGCACACTCCTCAAGAACTGGAATACGGAGCAAAAGTAGCTTGGCGAAACAGCAACCGCTGTATCGGAAGGCTCTTTTGGGATCAAATGCACACTTTAGATAAGAGACACCTTCAAACAGAAGAAGATATATTCAAAGCCATTTTAGAGCACATGCATTATGCTACAAACCGTGGGCGCATCCGTCCTACAATTACGATTTTTCACCCGCAAGCTCACGAGAACCATATACGCATTTGGAACCATCAGTTGATCCGTTATGCTGGCTACCAACTAGAAGACGGCGTAATTGGTGATCCAGGGTCAGTCGCTTTCACGAAAAAATGCATCGAACTCGGTTGGGAGCCGAAATACGGAAGATTTGATATTCTGCCAATCATTATTCAACTCAACGATAATGCTCCTAAATTCTTTGAACTGCCAGACGAAGTTACACTTGAAGTAGAGATTCGACATCCAGAATATGAATGGTTTGAAGACTTGCAGCTCAAGTGGTATGGCGTTCCTTTTATTTCTGATATGGCACTGGAAATCGGCGGCATCCGATATACAGCAGCACCTTTTAACGGTTGGTATATGGGAACCGAAATCGGAGCGCGCAACTTAGCCGATGAAGACCGGTATAACATGCTGCCTCAGATTGCATCGTTGATGGGGCTAGATACAAAGAGCTCCATCTCACTTTGGAAAGATAAAGCACTTGTTGAACTGAATATTGCCGTCCTGCATTCGTTCAGAGAAGACGGCGTTAGCATTGTGGATCACCATACAGCTGCACAGCAGTTTAAGAAGTTTGAAGAAAAAGAGACAGAGGGTGGAAGAAAAGTAACCGGCAACTGGGCGTGGCTCATTCCGCCAATGTCTCCTGCTACTACACATATCTTTCATAAACCATATAAAAATGAAGTGTTAAGGCCCAATTATTTTTATCAAGAGAGACCTTATTAATATTGGAAGCAGAAAAAATACGCAGGTATACGCCTGCGTATTTTCATTTCTTCCATTCTTTTTTTCCTTCAAATGCAACATCTACTATGAATAGCAATAACACTACAATCAATTCTGCAGTAATTGGAATCGTAATACTTCTCATAAGCTCATCCACTGTATGTAAAGCAAACCAGGAGAATGTACAATCTATGATCATCGTTATGAGAAAGACCAAAACAGCACCTGATAACTTTGGTGTTATCAGCAAAATAAAAACTTTAGAAAAAAGATCACTAATAATACCAAGAAGAAAGAAATAGAGAACGAACAGTAATATGGCTGAAAACGACTCAAATTGAACCCCTAGTAAACTAAAGATACCTGTAAAACCAAAGAAAAATAATCCTACTATAAAGGTTAGAGCAAGGATTACTAAAGCGGATAAAGCGGTTACAACAAACATCTTCACATTCCATTTCAAGTGACGAAATGACTCGTTCTGTTTACTCATTGATGTGTACCCCTCTATGAAACTATGTCCGATTACAGCTTATTTTATCATATTATCCTTGTGTAAACAGACCACCATGTCTTTAACTTCCTTATTCAAACAGATCATTCTCTTCTATATTCATCTTTCTGTATGAACGATTGAGAACATGCTTTTCAATACGATTTGACATATAATACTTCTCTATATACATGGCTCTAACGATACGCGTGACCTCATCCTTCTTTAATTCCTGTTCGCTCAAATTTTTAATAAAAAGATGTAACGGAACATCGACTCCGTCCTGGTGGATTGGCGGCTGCAAGTAATTAACATCCTCATATTTCCTAAACTCATTCTTCAAAAAAAACCTCGTACGCTTAATGCTATCTTCCTTTTCTTCTTCTGTATGCAGCGTTTCTAGTATTTCCGTCTCTAAAACGATAGCTTTTAAAGATTTATGTCCTGCTGTTACTGCATCCTGGTTTAAAAACTCTTCCATCTTACGCAAAGTCTCCCTACCTAATCCACGACTTCGCACCATTGAATTTGTAACAAGGTATACAATAAACCCCGTGTTCACATCAGCTAAATAGTGTGCCGTTGAGAGCGATACAAGCTCCTCATCCAGATAGCCAACCAAAAAACGATAGTTATTAGGCCTATGTTTCTCGGCATACTCTAAACTTTGGATGAAGATGTTTTCTGTCTCTCTCACTTCCATCGGAAAAGATTGATGATAAAGGGTAAATGCGTCATTTAATCGTTCTGCATCATCATAAGTGATCTCATGCCATGTGATTGTCATACATACATACCTTCCATTCTTATTGTTGTTCCCTGAATTTATAGCCGTTCAAATACAACTTTTTCATTTATGAGTCTCTAATAATGTGTCTTGTGCAATAGGGTTCAAACAAAGCCGTCCATCCACACAGAATTGTATTATACTCAAAAATGGACAACAACTAAGTTGCCCTTTCCACTCTAAACCAATTGAAGCTTCACAAATCTCCGCTTTCCAACCTGAATGATCAAATCGTCAGCAATGGTTACTTGCCAATTTGTGTCTTCCACTTTTTCCCCGTTAATCTTAACACCTCGGTTTGCAATCATGCGGCGGGCTTCACTTTTTGAAGACAGCATTTTCAACTCAACTATCAAGTCGATCACAGAAATCTTTTCAGCACCTCTCCACACCACTATCGGGATGTCATCCGGCAGCGTTCCTTGCTGGAATACCGTCACAAAATGCTGCTCTGCTTTCTTGGCGGCTTCTTCACCATGGTACATACGCACGATGGTCTTTGCTAAAAACATCTTCGCATCACGCGGATGCATTTTCCCACTCCCGATATCAGCTTTAAACTTCTCCAGCTCTTCCGGCGTTAAGTCGGTGACGAGCTCAAAGTACTTCGTCATCAATGAATCTGGAATCGACATCGCTTTACCGTACATTTCTTGTGGAGCCTCATCAATGCCGATGTAGTTCTTTTTGGACTTAGACATCTTCTCCACACCGTCCAGCCCTTCCAGCAGCAGCATCAGCATCGCTACCTGCTTTTCCTTGCCAAACTTCTCCTGGTAATGACGTCCCATCAAGATATTAAAATGCTGGTCTGTTCCGCCAAGTTCGATGTCGCACTCCAGCATGACCGAGTCGTATCCTTGCATTAAAGGGTAGAAGAACTCATGCAGGGAGATCGGTTTTCCTGTTGAAATACGCTGATCAAAGTCATCACGCTCTAACAGACGTGCAACCGTAATCTTCCCTGCAAGATTGATCACATCTTCAAAATTAAGCTGTGAAAGCCACTTAGAGTTGTAGTGCAGTTCTACTTTTTCCATATCAACGATCTTTCCGAACTGTTCGAAGTACGTCTTCGCGTTATGCTCCACTTCTTCTGTTGTAAGCTGCTTGCGTGCAGCTGATTTTCCTGTCGGATCTCCAATCTTTCCTGTAAAATCGCCAATGATCAGCTGGATTACATGACCGTTCTCTTGAAACTGTCTCAGCTTGTTCAGTACAACGGTGTGGCCTAGATGCACGTCTGGAGCTGATGGATCCAAGCCAAGTTTAATTTTCAAAGGCTTGTTCTCTAGAATAGATTTAGCCACTTTCATTTCTAGATCTTCAGATGGAATGATATCCTGCACACCTTGTGTGTAGATCGCTATCTGCCTCTCTACCTCATTTCGTTGTTGTTCAGTAAGCTGATCCATAACCTCACCCATGTTCATTCCTCCTATTAAAATATATAAAAAAGACCACATCCCTATCGATAAGGGACGTGGTCTAACTTTTACACGCGGTACCACCCTAATTGAAGAATACAATCATTCTTCCGCTCAAAATCAAATAACGGTTTGCCCGTTCTTTATCTCTGGCTACCAAAGACAAAGAAAGCTCTTGGAAGTGTAATTCACATGATCTTTGTACCGGTTCGCACCCGCCACCGGCTCTCTGAAAAACAGGGAGATCATTGCTACTAGGTTTCCTGTCATCACATTTTTTTATATGGAATTGTTACCTTAAAAGTTGTTCTCTCGAATGACTCTTCGAAGCAAGCTCGATATCACTTTTTGCTCATCAATCGACAGCGAAGAAACGACTTCCACTTCACCTCGATGGAACTTTGGATACAGATCTTCCATCACTTTTCTGCCTTTATCCGTCAACACCACATAGGTGATCCGCCTGTCGCGGTTATCTATTTTTCTATAGCATAATTCTTTACGTTCCAGTGTATTCGTAATGTTGCTGATCGTTGCTTTTGAGACACCTGCGGACAGTGCAAGCTTTTTCGTTTCAACCGATTCCCATATCCACAGATCATAAAGGATGGAAAAGGATGTCCACGAAAGACCGTGATCGGATAACACTTCCCGCTCCATCTTGTTTCGAAGACCTTGTGCAGCTCGGTAAAGGTTCGTCACAACAGCGATAGAGTCTAAATGAAGTGACTCAATTGGCGCTTTTGCTAATTTGTTGATGGTCTCCTTCTCTTCCGGCAATAACTCACCGTACTCATCAAAAGAATAAATGCTAACCACTCCTTAAAGTTTTCATAATCGTTAGCTTTGAAACGATAATAGCAGATTCAATTGTGTATGGCAAGTGCATTTTTTTCTAAGCGCGCCTAATAATCTGTCCGATTGCTTTTTTCTAACTAAAAAAACTTGAAAAATAACGCGTATTTTTCAAGTCTTAGGTTTTCCGTACTTCACTAACACATGCCACAACAATTTTAGTTCTTGTAAAGCCTCGTCAATCGTTCCTCTATCGCTCCATGCATCCGGATTACGCTTCAGATCAAATACAGCGGCGCCTATACATTGTGCATGGATCACGCCATTGTGAGCAATACGTTTCGCGAGCGAAGGCATGCTAGGCCCACGAAAGTCTGGAGGAACTTCATCAACTGATAATTGAAAGCCCGAGTGCCAGTAGAGTTCAATAGCGTATGTTCTACATAGCTGCTGAAGAGTTCTGCCAGTGTCGGTATTTTTAAAAGATGGATCTGCTACAAGAACCTCAACATCTTCCCTTAAAGAAATATCACCATGAACTTGTGCCTCAATATAATGGTTCAGGTTGCGGACTGCCTCCTTGCCTTCCGGTTTTAAAAAGGGCTTTTCTAATTCCGTATTAAAGTGATGAATCAGCTTTGTAGGTGTTAAATTCATTTCTCCAATAGCAAAATCTCTTACGAAAACTTCTGCAAGCAGCTCAGATAGAATCATATCAAACTCTGATAAAGTACCCTTCCCTCTTGGATCTTGGTGAGAATCTAAATAGGTATACGTCGCACGCTTTGATACTCCTGGGGATAATAGAAAGTAGCACGATCCAAAACGTGGCGCAGGGCCATCCGGATGAAGCATCACATTTAACGCTCCATATTTAGGACGGTCTTTGTTCGTGGTTCCCTCCGTTTGATAAGCGCCGCCAAACAATCTTTCTTCCCACGTATCTCTTGCCCCGCCAGGATAAGCACTAACACTTCCATTCGATAATAACGTTTCAAATTGGCTTTTATAGATTCCTTGCTCCAATAAGGCCTGTGCTACACTTTTTAAGTTGGAATCGGGCCGATCAGGATGGAAATGCAGCGCAACACATGCGTTTTCTTTTAACTTTTGCACAGCCGATTCAAAAAACGAATCCTTTATATTAGACATTTTTAGAACATGCTGAATGGTTGATCGTGCATCATCTTTATGTTTCCTGGCATAATCCTCAAAATGCTGAATCGCTAATTGTTGTGATTTTGTTAATTTCATACTAATGCTCCCCTTTGTTTCTTATACCCACCTTCGACAATCGAAAAAAAAATCCTTCCGACACCAAATGAATGTGGCCATCAGGATCGTATTTTAGATATAGAGAATATACTTCTTAAAAAGGAGGAGTGGTCGTATGGCAAAACGCAAAAAACAAAGAATTACAGGCTCACGAAATTTTCATACACCCAAATTAATTCCTCTTCTATTCATGATATTCATTCTATTCGTTTCAGCTCTTAGCTTATTTCTGTCTTCAACGATCTTTAAGGAACATCTCGTGTTATCGGAAGCCTCCCTTTGGCTGGCTATGTCTTTACTCTCATTATTTATTGCACTTGTCACACTTCATTCTAGGATGGATCATGTCATGGAAAAGGTCCTCGTTCCTATCGTGATAATTGGTTCACTCGTTTGTTCGGGAACTTTTGCCCTTACCACGTTTCAGCTATTTTCTGATAAACGGAACTATGAAGACCATGAGTTCAAGATATCGGAAGGAGTGCCCAGTGAAATCTCGTTTGACGGTTCAAAGTATGGAGAAGACTACATTTCTTCAATCACTATTCACGGTGTGGAGATTAAGGTTGCTCACCTGAATATCACGAGGACGGACTATTTACAGGAATTAAAGAACAAACCTTTGAAACTTCAGTATTTGCCTCATAGCAGGTTTGCGGTTGCGGTCACCCTGGTGATAGAAGAAGAGGTTCAAAAACAATAAAAGCACAGCCTCGTTAGAGAAGCTGCGCTTATCTTTTTTATAGTTTCTTTAAAAACTTAAATAATCTCGGGTACTCATGTTCCGGAATTGAAAGATTATAAAAGTGAGTAAAAACCAATACCAGAACAACTGTCAATATACTAAACGTTAAAACTTCTCGCATCACTTAATCTCCCCATCAATTTGCCTTCTTTTTGAGCTGTTGCGGCTCTTCAGTCTTCCACTTAAAGATCCCATTTAAGAACGTATATAATTTCTTTGATTCTTTAGTAAGCAAAGGGCCTAGAATCGCTAGAATCAGAACATACAGAGCGGAAAATGGCTTTAGTACGGAAGCTAATCCGCCAGCCATTCCGATGTTCGCGACAATGATAGAAAATTCTCCTCTCGAAACAATCGTTAAACCGATGTTTGAGGAGGCTTTATGAGATAACCCTGCTTTTCTCCCCGCGATCATTCCGGCTGCAAAATTTCCAATAATGGTGATCACTACGGCTCCAAGGGCTAGCCAAACCGCGCCGCCTAGTGTGAACGGGTCGATGCTTAAACCAAAGCTGAAGAAAAAGGTGGCTCCAAAGAAATCTCTAAATGGTATGACCATTTTTTCAATGCGCTCACTATGCTCTGTCTCAGAAAAAACAAGCCCTAACAGAAGTGCACCAATAGCTTCTGCCACATGGATGGTTTCTGAGAATCCTGCGATAAAAAACAAACAAGCAAAAATCACAATAATAAAAATCTCATTGGAAGTGATATTAAGTAGTTTGTTTAAATGCTTCGTACATGTTCTGGCAATAACGAAGAACAAGATCATATAACCAAATGCGATAAAAATGGACTTAGCCACTCCAAAAACGGATGTAGCATCGCCTAATACCAATCCAGAAATGATGGATAGATAGACAGCAAGGAATATATCTTCAAACATGATGATCCCCAATATCAGTTCTGTCTCCGGATTTGCTGTACGCTTCAGGTCCACAATAACTTTAGCCACAATGGCACTCGAAGAAATCGTAATAATACCTGCAATAATCAGAACTTCAAGTACGGAGAATCCCATAAGAAAGGCGTAGATCAATCCGAGTGAGAAGTTAATAAGAATATAGATACTTCCGCCTATGGCAATCGACTTACCAGAACGAACCAATTTCCCTACTGAAAATTCTAAACCAAGGTAGAACAGCAAAAACAATACTCCGATCCTTCCAAAGAAGGTGATAATTTCGTTGCTTTTAATAAAGGTAAAATCCAATACTCCGATCACGGGAGCATGTGGTCCTACGATCATGCCAAAAATGATGAGAAAAGGGATAATCGAAAAGTTTAACTTATTTGCGATTAAAGCTGCTAAAGAAATAA
The DNA here is from genome assembly GCF_014635025.1 of Fictibacillus barbaricus. Lineage (GTDB taxonomy): Bacteria > Bacillota > Bacilli > Bacillales > Fictibacillaceae > Fictibacillus > Fictibacillus barbaricus. Next base: position 985,868 of record NZ_BMCE01000002.1, read on the forward strand.
TGATCAACGCTGTTCCTACTTCTAAGACGAGGTGGTTATTCATTCACTGCTCACCTCAGCCGATAACATCTCTTTAATGATCTTTTTTACACCATGCCTTTCCCCGGAAATGACTATCATATCTCCTGATTCAATCATCGTTTCGGGTCCAGGGTTCAATACTTTCTCATTCCCTTTTACAATGGCAATAACAGATACTTCATATTTTTGACGGATGTCTAACTCACCAATTGTTTTACTGACTGCAAATGCATCGGGTTCAATTCTATACCACTCAATCATCAGTTCATCGAACGCCATTTCAATGGTTTCAATGGCTTTTGGCCTATAGATTATGCCGCCGATAATGGCTGCGAACTGTCTTGATTCCGTATCGCTCAAGGTAACAGACGACAGGCTCTCTTCATAATCCTTTTTATCAAAATGGTAGATTTCTCTTCGGCCATCGTCATGAACAATGACCACCACTTTATCTCCATTTGCAATTTCCACTTCAAACTTTCTTCCGATTCCGGGTAATTCTATTTCTTTGACGATCATAATTTACTCTCCTTCAGCTTTTTTAGACAAGACAAATAAACGTTCGGTTACTTGTTTTTCCGAACAGATTGGTATCGATTTGGATTTCCAAATAAACCCTTACTGGTTAAGGATTTTCAAAAGCTTTTATAGGGATTATGACCGTCAGAGGTAATTCGATTGGAATTGATAGGGGGTAAGGAATACGGCATTTTTGCTGATTGGGTCAATCCTCGGCTGCACATGGAACTCTTTGTTCTCATCCAACAGGATCGTACGGTTTAAGTGAATAGCCTTTATTCCCTTTTTCAACTTCTTGCTTTTCGTTGGATATTCGCCAATTATGGTTGAATCATCGAACGACGAAGAGGATATTTCAAACACGTCTTTTTGAGGTGGCGATGATAGGTTTTCCATATTGTAGTTCGGAAATAGAGATGTGCCCGCGAACACATACAGCAATGCCAATAAGAAAATTCTACGCAATTCTTACTCCCCCTTTCTACAGTTCTGCTTTAATTTTAACATAAAAACACAAGTTCAATGAAGCGAAGCAAAAAAGCCCCCTTTTAGAAGGAGACTTTTCCAATATATCTTATTATTTAGTTGTATGAAGCTTGCTGTTTCGGTATCCATAACTAAAGTAAATAACAAGTCCCATTACAAGCCATACGACGAACCCTTTCCATGTGAATGCTGATAGCTGAAGCATTAGATACACACAGAAGATGATCGCTAATGCTGGGATAACCGGTACCCATGGTGTTTTAAATCCACGCTTCAAGTCCGGTCTTGTTTTACGAAGAACTGCAACTCCAAGTGAAACGGTAGCAAATGCAAACAATGTTCCGATACTTGTTAATTCTGCTAATTTATCCAACGGTACAAACCCTGCAAAAAGTGCTACCAGAATACCTGTAACCCATGTACTTGGAAGCGGAACTTTAGATCGTGGATGAACGGATGAAAGCTTCTTAGGAAGCAATCCATCGCGGCTCATCGCATAGAACAATCGAGTCTGTCCAAACATCATCACAATAAGAACAGTCGTTATCCCTACAATGGCACCAAGCGAGATAAACCCTGCAGCCCAATCTTGGTGAATAAATTGAAGAGCAAATGCAACTGGATCTTTTACATTTAACATTTCATAAGGAACAATTCCCGTAAGGATTAAGGAAACTGCGATATAGATGATCGTACAAATCGCTAGAGCTGAAATAATACCGATCGGAAGATTTCGCTGCGGATCTTTCACTTCCTCAGCTGCTGTTGAAACGGCATCAAACCCGAAGTATGCAAACACAACGACTGCCGCACCTGTTACAACGCCTGAGAATCCAAATGGCATGAACGGCTGCCAGTTCGTCGGTTCCACATACCATACCCCTACTGCGATAAAGAGAAGTACAACGGCTACTTTAACAATAACCATGATCGCATTGAACTTTGCTGATTCTTTAACACCTCTGGACAGCAATAACGTTACGAGTAAAACGATAATTACAGCCGGTAAGTCAATATACGTACCTTTTGCTGGATCAAATGCACTAGTTAAGGCCGTTGGAAGGTGGATGCCAAACCCGGTTAACAAGCTTTGGAAGTAACCTGACCACCCACTGGCCACTGCTGATGAAGCAAGTCCATATTCTAAGACGAGATCCCATCCTAAAATCCAAGCGAAGATCTCACCAAACGCCACATAACTGTACGTATAGGCACTTCCTGATTGCGGAATCATGGATGCGAATTCCGAATAGCATAATGCCGCAAATACACACGCTAGACCTGCTATGATAAATGAGAGAATCAATGCTGGACCAGCATACTTAGCCGCAGCTACACCAGTCAGTACAAATACTCCTGTACCAATGATCGCTCCCACTCCTAACATCGTTAAATCTAGAGCCCCGAGTACCCGATTAAGAGATTGCTCCGGGGTTTGATTGGATACTAATTTCTTTCTAAACAAGTTCATAAGTGCCTCCGATAATTGTCGATAAAAGTCGAATTATTCACATTTTGCTATTGTACAAGCATTTATTGAATTTGTAAACATTAAAATTTTCTAACATTTCTAATAAATAACAAAATATATTGTTAACGTTTTCAAAAAATAGCGCTTGGGAATATTTAAGTTTGACAATCATTCATTATACTCGCTAAAATATTCTTCATGTGGACATCTCAGATTAAAAACTTATGAAGAAGGTGATTCAATTTGAAAAAGATAAGAATTAGTTTAGCTTGGCAAATCCTGATTGGACTTGCTGTCGGGATCATTGTTGGTGCTTTGTTCTTTGGAAACGAAACAGTCCAAGGGTATCTGCAGCCTATTGGAGACATTTTTATTCGACTAATTAAAATGATCGTCGTACCAATTGTTGTTTCCAGCCTCATCGTCGGTGTAGCGAGTGTTGGAGACATTAAGCAGTTAGGACGTCTTGGCGGAAAAACCATTTTATACTTTGAAATTATTACAACTTTAGCTATTATAATCGGACTATTTATAGCTAATATCTTCCAGCCTGGTGCAGGCGTGGACATGAAATCATTATCAAAAGGCGATATTTCAAGTTATGTGGAAACGACTGAATCCGTGGAAAGCCATGGTTTTGCTGATACATTCTTGAATATTGTTCCAACCAATCTTTTTGAATCGTTAGCTAATGGAGATATGCTTGCTATCATCTTCTTCTCTGTATTATTCGGATTAGGAATTGCAGCGATCGGTGAGAGAGGTAAGCCTGTATTAGCGTTCTTCCAAGGAACGGCAGATGCGATGTTCTATATCACAAACCAGATCATGAAACTTGCTCCATTTGGAGTATTTGCACTGATCGGAGTAACCGTTTCAAAATTCGGTATTGAATCTCTTGTACCATTGAGCAAACTTGTTCTAGTTGTTTATGGAGCGATGTTCTTCTTCGTAATCGTCGTATTAGGCGGAGTTGCAGCGATGGTGAAGGTTAATATCTTCACGGTGATCAAAATTCTAAAAGATGAATTAATCTTAGCTTATTCAACAGCCAGCTCAGAAACAGTATTGCCAAAACTGATGGAAAAAATGGAGAAGTTCGGCTGTCCGAAAGCGATCACTTCATTTGTTATTCCGACAGGTTACTCGTTCAACCTGGATGGATCTACTCTTTACCAAGCAATTGCAGCACTGTTTATCGCTCAAATGTACGGAATAGAACTATCCATTGCAGAGCAGATTTCATTGTTACTTGTATTGATGGTAACGTCTAAAGGTATCGCAGGTGTTCCTGGCGTTTCATTCGTAGTACTTTTAGCCACTCTAGGTTCTGTAGGAATTCCTCTAGAAGGATTAGCCTTCATTGCAGGTATTGACCGTATCCTGGATATGGCACGTACGGCAGTAAACGTTGTAGGTAACTCTTTAGCCGCTGTGGTGATGTCTAAGTGGGAAGGCAAGTTCAACCCAATAAAAGCCCAGCAATATGAATCTGAAGTAAGCTAATAAAAGAAAAACCGTGTCAGCATTTAAAAGCTGACACGGTTTTTTTTGACTTTATTTTTTCAGATGAAAAGGCACGGTCGAGATGACAATATCTCTTTTGTATAATAGATAAGCGCGAATCAACAGACTCGACTGGTTGTGAAGGATATTATGCCACCCCTTCTTCGGAATGAATTGCGGGATCACTATCGTTACTTGATAATCTCCTTCTTTCGCTTTATGAGCAACTGTGTCTACAAACTTTGTTAACGGACCTATTATGCTTCTGTACTGGGAGTGCAGCGTAACGAGCCTAATGTCTGGCTGCCATTTCTCCCACTTCTCTTCAAACTTCTTCTCGTCTTCCCTTTCAAAGGCTACATATACCGCTATAATTTGATCTGGGTTTAAGGACTTTGCATATTTTAAGGAATTCTCGACCACATGCGTGATCCCGGCAACAGGAACGATCATCACATTTCCTTTTATATCTGGTGAAGGCTCACACGTTGTAAGCCTCAGCTGGTCTCCAACCGCATCATAGTGCTTTTTAATTCTATGGAAAATAAACACGATAATCGGCAAGAAGACTAGAATCGACCACACCTGCGAAAACTTTGTCAAGAAGAACATCAGCGTAACAATAAAACTAATAACAGCTCCCGTTGTATTCGTTATAAATTTCGGGACCCATCCTGCTGGCTTTTCTCGAAGCCACTTCAACATCATCCCCGTTTGCGATAGCGTGAAAGGAATGAATACTCCTACAGCATATAGAGGAATGAGATGCTCTGTTTCAGCGTGAAACGCAACAATAAGAAGTATCGAAGCCAATCCCAGGATGATGATACCATTGGAATAACCCAATCGGTCTCCTCTTGCTAGGAACATACGCGGTATAAACTTATCTTTTGCCAAATTTACAGCTAAGAGAGGAAACGCAGAATATCCTGTATTTGCTGCTAAGATCAAGATCAAGGCTGTCGTCCCTTGAACGAAGAAGTACATGAAGTTTCGTCCAAATGTTTCTTCAGCGATCTGAGAGACGACCGTTACCTCCGCTTTTGGGACAACACCATAAAAGTAAGCGAGTGTCACGATACCTGAAAAAAGGATCGCCAGTAATGCTCCCATCATCATTAAAGTACGCGCAGCATTTACAGGTGCTGGGTCTTTAAAGTTCGGAATCGCATTCGAGATCGCTTCTACACCAGTCAGGGCCGAACTTCCTGAAGCAAAGGCACGCAAAAGGATGAATAATGAAATGCCAGCCACCGGTGTTCCAATTGGCGTGGGCAGGTCGGCTGAAACATCACCCGTCACGATTTTGTAAATACCAACGGCGATTAGAATAAATAGTGCTAATACGAATAGATAAACCGGGTATGCAAGAATGGAAGCTGATTCCGTTACACCTCTTAGGTTCAATACTGTAAGGAAGATGACAAAAATAATCGCGATCTCAACGTTAAATTCATGTAAAGCAGGAAACGCTGATGTAATCGCGTCGGTTCCTGCCGATACACTTACCGCTACAGTCAGAATGTAATCGACAAGGAGCGATCCTCCTGCAATAAGCCCTGGATTCACACCTAAGTTTGATTTAGAAACAATGTATGCTCCGCCGCCATGTGGATACGCATAAATAATCTGCCTGTAAGACAAAATGAGAGCAGTTAAAAGAAATAACACCCCGATAGCGATCGGGATAGAATACCAAAAAGCAGCAGCTCCCACTGTAATAAGGACGATTAAGATCTGTTCAGGACCATACGCTACTGATGAAAGGGCATCCGATGAAAGGATAGCCAATGCCTTCGTTTTATTAATTTTTTGTTCTCCTAATTCGGTCGACTTTAGTGGACGACCAATTAAGAATCTTTTCAATGATGTTAACATAATGTACTCTCCGTCCGGATTTTTTTATCTCTTTTAATCTTTTCCATAACTTCTGTTTTTAACAAAAAAAAGTCTGCAAGTCATCAAGAAAAACGACCTGCAGACCTTAAATTTTCGGCTCCACAAGCTCCACCTTCCTTCTCATAAACGCTTACGGAGTTAGCTGTCGGATTCGGGCCTTTGAGTAGCCCTACCTTAAAAAAGGATTCACCCCAGGATTCCAAAGAATCCGAAATGGTTCCCCCGCACCGATTTGGTTTCAGCGATTTAGAAATTAGAAACTGTGATAATAATACTCCTGTCATAACAAAAAGTAAATAACATTTATTTAAAGAATATGTTACTAAAAAATGGCCCATATTGTTTATAAAGATTAATGAATTCATTTCGTAATGAATAGAGTCGAAAATTAAAGGAGTATACCATGTATAAAGAGCCAAACCCCCTTTTTTCAGATGAATATTTAACACAAGTAGCAGAGGAAATTAACGAGCAGTACGGATTTAACGACGACAAACAAGAACTCCAAAATTCTCAGGAGATTGACAAAAAATAAAAGACCCCGTGAGCGGGATCTTTTTCTACTTTCCTTAAGCGTATCTCATCATTCAAGCTTTTACCCGGTTAACAGCCATCAACATCAGAAAGGAAATACCAACAACACATGCAACCCAAAGCCAGGCAAGATCCATATTCCCTGAATCCATTGCCATGTAGATGGCAGTCGAGACAGTCTGTGTTTTACCTGGTATGTTCCCGGCAAACATTAAGGTTGCGCCGAACTCCCCTAACGCTCGTGCAAAACTTAAAATTGCACCAGAAATTAGTGCCCTTAGAGCTAGAGGAATAGAGATTCGGAGCAATACTTGAAATTCATTCCCTCCGTCCACTCGAGCTGCATTTTCGATGTCTCCATCAATTGATTCAAAACCTGCCTTTGCAGACTGATACATAAGGGGAAACGCGACGACGGCAGAAGCGATCACAGCTGCCCACCACGTGAACATGATCGGCTGGTTAAAAAGCCATTCAATCAGTTGTCCGCCTGGGCCGTTTCTTCCAAAAAGTACGATCAATAAGAACCCCACTACAGTTGGCGGGAGCACTAACGGAAGCAGAAAAGCCGTTTCCAAGATGGATTTTCCCTTGAATTTCCGATCAGCCATCACTCGTCCTAAAAATAACCCTGTAAGAATAACTAGGATTGCCGCAACCAACGCAATGCCAAGTGACAGTTTTACAGGTGACCAAAATTCTGCACCCATCAATTAATTGACCGTGCTAAATCCATACTCTTTAAAGATCTGCAGGATTTCTTTCTCTTGAAGGTAGTCATAGAACAGCATAGCTTCTTTTTGGTGTGGACTTTTTTTAACCACACCTACTGGATAAACAATAGGAGAATGCTTGTTTTCGTCAGCGGTTGCTGCCACTTTTACTTTTTTAGAAGTCATGGCGTCTGTTTTATAAACGATACCTGCGTCCACGTTCCCCGTCTCTACATATGTAAGAACCTGCCGAACATCTTTCGCATAAACCACTTTCTCATCAACCTCATTCCATAACCTCAAGTTTTCTAGTGTTTCCTTTGCATATTTTCCTGCTGGAACAGATTCAGGCGTTCCTATAGAGAACTTTTCAATCTTCGCTAAATCATTAAACCCTTTTACATCTGAATGACTTGCCACGATTAAAACGAGCTCATTTCGAACAAGGTCTGTCCCATTTTTTTTATGGATCAAACCATCTTTAACAAGCTTGTCATATTTATCTTCTGCCGCAGAGAAAAAGAGATCTACCGGCGCTCCCTGTGAGATTTGCTGCTGCAAGGCACCTGACGCCCCATAGTTATATGTAATCTTTATGTTGGGATGTTTCTTTTCAAAGTCTGCCGCTATTTCTTTTAATGCATCCTGTAAACTGGCTGCGGCCGAGATCGTGAGCTCTACCTTCTCTGTGGATCCAGAAACATCCTGCTTCTTTTCGGTTTGCCCGCACCCTATCAGGATCAACAGCATACTAAAAAAGATCAAATACCATTTTTTCAAGGTGATTTCTTCCTTCCCGCTTTAAAACTGATTACTTACGATTATAGCAAAACATTACCCGAAAGCCTTTATATTGGAGTTAGAGTATTTTTTCGCAGTTTTAGTAAGCATTCAAGAAACAAAGCCCCATAATTCAGCGAAAATATAAGAAATTCCGGCGAGTTTTAGCATTAATTCAGCGAGTTTGCGCATTAATTCGGCGAGTTTTAGCCAAATATCAGCGAATCTGCAATTTTCGACAAACTCGCATCATCCTCCTTCACATCTCAAATGAAAAAAGCCACCATAAAGGTACAATAACCTTTATGATAGCTTCCTTTATTTTTACTCCGTTACAGCAAGCACAGAGCCTTTGTATTCCTTGTCGATAAAGTCTGTGATCTCTTTAGAGTGAAGGACTTCTAGCAGTGTTTTGATCGCTTTCTTGTCTTTGTCCCCTTCACGAACCGTGATGATGTTTGCAAATGGAGATTCAGATCCTTCAAGTGCAATGGAATCTTCTTTTGGATTAAGGTCTGCATCGATCGCAAAGTTTGTGTTGATTACGATCGCGTCACCTTCATCATGCTCATACGCTTTTGTTAAAAGACCTGGGTCGATATCTGCAATAAACTCTAGGTTCTTCGGATTCTCAACAATGTCACTAAGCTGGGCTTCATATCCTTTTCCTTCTTTAAGCTTAATCAATCCTTCTGCTTCAAAGATCGAAAGAATGCGTCCATGCTCGGCAACAGAATTGCTTAAGATTATTTTTGCGCCCTCCGGCAGATCTTTTAATGATTTATGTCTCTTAGAATAAACGCCCATCGGCTCGAGGTGAACTGCCCCTGCGTTTTCAAATTTGTACTTCGGGTTATCCTTTACCTGCTGTGTTAAATATGGGATGTGCTGAAAGTAGTTCGCATCGATTTCTTTTTCGTACAATGATTTATTCGGTAAGATATAATCTTGGAATGTTACAATCTCAAGGTCAATACCTTTTTCCTTTAGTATTGGTTTTGCTTCTTCTAAGATTTCAGCATGCGGTACGTTTGACGCACCTACTGTTAATTTCTCCGTCTTCTCTTCACCGCTTGTTGATCCACAAGCTGCTAGAACAAATACGGCCAAACTTGCTAAAAGCACTTGAATTAATCTCTTCATCTCATAATCCCCTATCCTTTATTTTCTCTGTGGTTTGATAAGAACTCTACAAGAGGCAGAATGCAAAAAAACCTTCTGAACTCATGAAGAGACAGAAGGTTTCCGAAATAGATCCGTTTCTCCTCTCATCTCTCAGCGTTCGCTGTTAGATTTAGCACCGTTTCCATACTGGCTGTTCAGTACGAATGGTTGCCGGGCTTCATAGGGCTAATTCCCTCCACCTGCTCTTAATAAGAGTATTCATATCAAATTACTTTGTATTATTACAGGAATTTCATTTAAAGTCAAACACTTTTTTTCAAATTTTTCTGAACTTGAGGAGCCGCATACTCTATAAGCCATTCCGATGTTGCGTCAATCAGCTGCTTAAAGTGCTGAATGGATGAATACGTATGGTTCGCTCCTTCCACTAGAACCATATCCGTTGACCCTTCTGGACGTACTCTTGCGTGATCAAAATATTCATAACAATAGTCAGATGAAATCACATGATCACCTGTTCCATGGATAAAGAGTGCGTTACCTCTGAACGTATCCCAAACATGGATCGGAGAATACGGTTTTAGCGAGATTAGAAAGTTTTCCGTAATCTCATAACCTAGATGATCGATAACACCAACTGAACCTGGATGATTTTCGTCATACCCAACAATTTCAGAAATATCTTCATAAGGATCACCAACGGCTGACCAGAGCACAACATTCCGTATACGATGATCAACAGCAGCTGTACTAGCAGCAACGGCCCCGCCTAAGCTATGGCCGATAAGTGTTACTTGATCAGGGTCAATGTTTTGAAGTTTACTGCCAAACGAGATCACATGCTTCGTTTGATCGATAAAACACGCAAATTCATTATCGCCATATGATCCATCACTCTCACCGCAACCCGCATAATCGAATCGCAAGACGGCAAAACCGAGCTTCGCTAATTCCTGTGCCGTTTTTACAAATAAACGATCAACGCCTATTCGTGTACTTGTAAACCCGTGGCAGATGATAACGAGCGGATATCGTTCACCACCAAGACCAGGTGATGATGGGTAATGAACGGTATAGGCAAGCTTCTTCCCTTTCCAGCGTAAACAATCACCATTTTCCATGCGACCGATCTCCTTTCACTTTTTTTAAAAACAAAAAAACCGCGTTCCTGAGAGAACACGGTTTATACCTAATAGAATCCGTCCATCCTCTCATCTTTCAGCATAAGCTGTTAGATTTAGCACCGTTTTCACACTGACTGTTCAGCATGAATGGTTGCCGGGCTTCATCGGGCTAATTCCCTCCGCCTGCTCTTAATAAGAGTTTTTATTAAATTACAAACAATCATAGTCTACTAGAAATAAGATGTCAACGAAAAAGTCAGAAAACAAGAACAGGAACGATAATTATCTCATTTTAGAAAAAGTAATCTCTCTCTACTTTACTGATCCTTACTCCAAAATTCCGGTACCACTCTTTTTTCCCCTTATCCTGTGCAATCTGGTGGGCTGCATTCTCTTTCCAAGATTGAATAGCATCTAAAGAATCCCAATACGATACCGTTATTCCGAGATTAGAGTCCCGAGCACTTTCCACACCCAGAAAACCTTTCTGTTGTGAGGCTAGCTGCACCATTTTCTCGGCCATCTGTCCGTAGCCCTGATCGACTTCGGTGCGTGTTGATGTAAAAACAACCGCATAATAAGGTGGTTTTGGTGTTTTAGATATATGGCTCACTTCGTATCCCCTCTTTCTAAATCCTGTCTCTTTCAAGAATTATCTCTTCTGTCTTTTTATGTTTAATGGCATCCACGATCAGTGAGGGAAACTTGATACGTTCTCCCTGATTTCTAGGGTCATATCGTTTGGAACGAAAAATAACACCGTCTTTTCCGTCCCATTCGTTTTGATGGAAGCTGCCTGATACATCACAGTACTCGAGCAGTTCCACTTGAAACCCAGCTGTCTCAAACATCTTACTTAATGTTTTATAAGTATGAACGATCTTATGGCTTACAGCTGGATGGTCTTTTGGCCCGGGTCCTCCAATCTGTACCATTTCTTGATATGCTTCATCAGGAAAGTATCCATCAGGGACGGCACAGCGAATATATCCTCCAGGCTTCAGGAACGCATAACAAATCTTCGCGGCTGTTTGTCCTTCTTCGTAAGTAAGATGCTCCCACACATGTTCAGCAAGAATCGCTGATACTGACTCGGGTTCAAATTTCTCTTCCCACTCTTCTTTATTCAGCAGATTCAGTTCCTCTTCCTGCGTGTGAAGCCAGCCTGGGTTGTTATAATATTCACCAGCTCCGATTACCAGTTTAATGTCTTGTTGAGTCTTCATTTTTATCCCCTCGTTACAAAAGGCTGGTTTTGTTGTTCTAAGAATCTTGTAACAAAAGCACGTTCTACGAATTCTGGTTTGTTAGCATAGATTTTAATCACTTCTTTTATTTCTTCTGCTCGGTATTTTTCATTTTTGTTGTTGGCGAGTGAAGGATACCCTGAGCCACGTTGAAGGTAATCAGACGTTGCTACTGTATACCATTTTTCATCTTCTAAAAGTGTACTGCCAATACTTATTTCTATAACACTGCTGCCATCATGAACCACTTTTGCTCCTGATACATGCAGCCCGCCAACATACTTTCCTCTAAAACCGGGTCCCTTCCCGTCTAACAAACAGTGCTGTACATCCAGAGACTGTTCGACCGCTTCTTTTATGTATTTTCCTTGGAGCTCGAACGACGTAGGGTTTAATGGCGACGGGCAGACTTCAATCAATTTTTTATCAGAAACATAGTGAAAGATGCCAGCATTAGCGATTCCGCTGTTGATCAGACCGATGTCACAGTTCAGCATGTCTCTTAGTCCATCTGCAATCAAATTCGTGAGGGGATTCTCTCCGATCACGTCATGCCATAAAGGTTGCTCGATATGATAGAGTGGCTTCTTCAGCACCTCGATCGCCTTATATTTATTTACTTTTAAAATCGCTGCGATCTCTTCATCACTTGCAGCATTCTTGGTTGGATAAACACCAGAGCTAATAAGCTTCTTACTCTTCCCATCCACATCTAGCTCCAACACCCCAATATACTCACCATAGTTTCCAGCACTTACGATGAACGTGTCATTGACCGTCTTTGCTTCTGTAAAAAGCTGATGGTCGTGTGATGAGACAATCACATCTATTCCCGCCATCTCTTTAGCAAGGTCGATGTCAGCAACTGTGCCAACGTGGTTCAGCAAGATGCACAGATCATAATTCCCTGCATGTCTCTCAATCTCCTCAGAAATCGAGATCATGTAGTTTTCATTATGTAACCCGAGCCCTTCGTTAAATTCACCCATGTCAGGCGAGGCACCCGTGATCAGGATTCGGAGACCGTTTTTATCCAATAGGATACTAGAAAGGACTCCACTAATATTCGTCCTGTCTTGCTTAAAAAGGTTGCTGCTGATAAAAGGAACAGAGCTATGAGTGGCCATGTGTTCAAGCGTATTCACCCCATTAAACATCTCGTTGTTTCCTATCGTCAACGCATCATACCCTACAGCTTCCAACAACTCTACTGCTGCCAGTCCTCTTGTCCCTTGCAGTTCGATGCTTTTAAAATCAGCAAAATCTCCCGCTTCTAAAAGAATAGTATATTCATCTTTATGCTGTTTGATCAGGGTGGCTGCTCTCGTAAAATTATCAAAATTACTGTGAAGATCATTGGTATGTATGATTTTAAGTTTCATAGTTTCCCCCACATTAGGAATAATTGTTAATTCTATCTTTACAAATAATGGTATCATAAAAGGGTGTATTTGCATTCATAAAACGTATGCGGAGGAATGGAATGTCTTACAAAGATAACGATTTGATGATTCGACCGATTACAGAAGAAGATCTGCCAAAGCTATGGGAACTCATCTACAAAGAAGAATCACCTGAGTGGAAAAAGTGGGATGCCCCATACTTTGAGCACAAACATGTTCCTTTTGATGAATTTATTTCGAACAAAGCAAATTACGTGAATCAAGACAAACGCTGGGCCATAGAAGTTAATGGAGAACTGATCGGAACGGTAAGCTACTATTGGGAGCATCAGCCATCCAACTGGATGGAAATAGGAATCGGCATCTATAGCCCGAAGTACTGGAGCGGCGGTTACGGTACACGAGCGATTCGTCTTTGGATCAGCCACTTGTTCAACACGAAGCCGTTAGTCCGTGTCGGTTACACTACATGGTCAGGCAACGAACGCATGATAAAGGTTGGAGAAAAGTTAGGCATGACAATGGAAGCCCGCCTCAGAAAATGCCGCTATTACAACGGGGAATACTATGATTCTATTCGAATGGGCCTCCTTCGCGATGAGTGGGAAGAGTGGTGTGCTATTTGATCTTGTGGGGTGAAGAACTTACAGATTTAAAAACAGCTAGAGATTCTAAACAAAACTAAATCAATGAGTGAACATGACTCATAATTTTAGTTTTCTGATGCCTTTCTTCCGTAACCACCTCACAAAAAAGGACGCCTCCCCACGAGTTGCGTCCATTTTTATTGCGTTATATATATTCTTTGATGGAAAATTAACTCGTCATACTTCTCTCGATCGCATCATCCCAACTTGGGAAATAGTGAAGTGCATGTCTCATTAGCTGAGGATGTGTTTTTTTTACCGTTTTTTTGTTAAGGTTTGTACCCCTGGCACTCAAGTTTCGAATCTCGACAATTACCTCTTCAGAACTCATATTGACTTCCATGATAAGCCTCCTTTCTTAACTTGTTATCAATCCTTTACACATTTAGGAATGTTTAAACCAAATAAATTATAAAGTTAGGTTTAATTTTATTTCATCATTTATAAAGCATCTATTATAAAAGCACCCAAAGTTTACAGTATTTTACAATATTAAAACGCCTGATCAACTTCACATCAGGCGCTTTTTACAAATTTCTATGTAAGGATAAGATCACGATTTCGTAAGCGTTCTCGTTCCTTTTCTGTAGTTCGATTGGTTAGCATCGTTCTGTAATGAGCGGCTCGATGAAGTTTGCCTCTGAAGGCTGAGTGGGAACTATCGATGGGTAGGTCCATACCATTTGAAAAAATAACCCTGACCTTCTTCAGGCCGATTTTTTCATAGTCGTCTATGTGGGGATGAGACAGCCAGATGCAGGTATCTTTTCGTGGTGATTGCGTGGGAAAGAAGAAAATATCAAGTTTGGAGTTAATCATGATGGGAGCGAAACATAGCTTTCCCAAATTAATTCGTGCGGCTTCTTTCTTACCATCATAGGTTCCGCCGTAGTAAGGACAAGTATCTACGATGATTCGAGTAGGTTTCTTTTCAACGAGGATGACAGCATCTCTTTCATAAATCTCTGCACACACAGCACCCCACTGGTTAACAAACGGATGAATGGCCATCGTGTCACTGTTAATCAAATATTCCTCAACCTTGTCTTGCACGAACTTGTACTTCATTCAGTACCTCCTAGTTATTTTTTTAACTGCCCCAATACCCTTTCTCTTCATAGTACAAATATCCCCTGACACCTATACTATGTAGTAATATTTTACCATTCAAAAATACACTCATCTACATATTTTTCCAAAAATCTTCAAAATATTTAGTTTATTTTAGTTGCCAATAATAAAAGCGAGTGAATATCTCACTCGCTTTTCCCTATTCATCTTGTTTTAAGATCACTTTCTCTTCAGCATGCACGATGTAAATGTTATAAATTTTATGACTGAGTTTCTGCCTTAGATTTAAAGGAATCGTGAGTACACCTTTCTTACTTAACCTTTGTGTGTACTCTCTTTCAACGTTCTTATCAATAATAACCACATCATTTTCACAGTCAATGCCTACGATCGTATCGCGAGTGATATTGAATTCTTCTCTCCAGCTTACGGGAATGTAAAGATAACCTCTGTCGTTGTCATAATACTTCTCTGCCAGTTTAAACATAATTACTTTATTCACCTGCTCTTCAAGAATCGGGAAATTTTATATTACTATAATAGAAAAAAGGATGACAGAAAGAAAAGACATTTTTAATAAAATATTTACAAATGAATATATCCGATAACTAACAATTTATTGAGACGGTTGAGCGCGAAGAATTATATGAATTTATTACAGAAGCTGCTAAACTAACTGGTTTACATATGGATGAAGATGAAGACATAACCGAAGAGTGGAGAGAATGGTAAAAGGAGCAGACGCTGCTCCTTTTTATTTTTTATAACTACGCCTCAAGTCTTAATCAAATTACACCTGGAGAAACTGTCTGCACTTTCTTTCTTTGTCTAAACTAATAGTATGAAGAAATGACGAACGGAGACATGAGTTATGACAGATACTTTTACCAAAAAACAAATCACACTCGAGCTTCTGCTGCACATCACACTAACATCATTAACCCTTGTAACACTGTTCAAATTGCTGCCCACCATCCAGCCAGTCTTCAAGTTGATCGGGATTGGTTTATCACTTCTTATCGTTACTTTTGACGTATTATTCTTGGCAAAAAATAGCCTGCCATCCTTAAAAATCACACGATTGATCGCGATCTATTTCTTTGCCGTCAGCTTGATCGTTTTTGCTATCTTCTATCTGACAAAGCTACTCGTATTAACTGATATGTACGGATTTGAAAATTTGCTTAAACTTCATGAATCGACTGCAAAACTTATATACTTAGCCATCTGTTTCGCGCAACCGATCGTTCTCCCGTTGCCTGAAGTGGTGACAGTTGCAGGAGCAAGTGCTGTATTCGGACCTGTAACGGCGATTTCTCTAGGATTTCTTGGAACGCTTGCCGGTATCATCGTGATGTATTTCATCGCAAGGATTGGCGGTCAGCGCATCGTTTCCCGATTTATAAAAGAAGAACACCTCGCAAAATACCAAAGTTATGTAAAGAGAAATGAATTCCTATTCTTAGCTATTATGTTTATCATTCCCATTCTTCCAGACGAAATCATCTGTGTTGGAGCAGGGCTAGGCGGAGTTACATTTAGAAGATTCTTTATCATTGCGGCTTTAACAAAGCTTTTTACGTCCACGATCTTTGCGTATTCTGTAGAACTTGCGAAAATGTTCTCACTTTCCCCAACTGAACTGATGGTGTACGCTTCCCTCATCTCTGGTGCTGCGTTCATCTTAACAACAACGATCAAACGAAATGTAAAACAAAAAGAAGAAGCATAATAATTTCACGTGACCAAGAGCCTAGAGCCAATGACTCAGGCTTTTTTCTTTATGTTAGGTAAATTGTATGAATTATCTGACTACTAATTGTATTCCTTATTTTGGTGTATTAGTATAAGGCTTGTACAACAAATTAAGGGAGTGACTGAATCCACATGTTCAAACGAAGAATGGTATACACACTCGGCGCCTTGGTCCTATCTGCAAGCCTTACAGCACCAACTTTTGCCTCAGCAAACACGTCTCCCGGAACACCTGATCAACAAACGTTCTCTGTAGATGGCTTCATCAATCATGCAGAACTCACAAACAAGCTGCAGCAGATCGCAACCAACTCTCAAGGAAAAGTGAAAGTTGAAACAGCTGGCTACTCTAACCGTAACCGCGAGATCTACAAAGCGACAGTTGGTACAGGTAAAAAAGTGGTGATGATCCAAAGTGAAATCCATGGAAATGAGAAAACAGGAACAAATGCCATTTTAAATATCCTTCAGTTCTTAGGATCTAATTCTCCTGAAGCAGAGAAAATCCGCAGTGAGATTACACTCGTTGCCCTTCCGATGATAAACCCGGATGCGTCTGAATTGGATCGCCGCGGAAATGACCTGAACTGGAACGAAGTTGTAAGCAAATTCCCTCAGTTATCAACCGCAAAGCCATCTTGGAACTATTATACGTACAAAAATGAAACATACGATTATGCGTCTAAACCAGGATTTGACGTGAACCGTGACTTTAACCCGGATCTTAACTATGTACCAAAAGCATCTGATTTCCCTGGCAAATCCTCTACTCCTGGCTGGTACATCACGCCTGAATCACAAACGGTACGTGATGTGTATAAAGACCTTGTAAAGGAATTTGGAAAGGTCGAAGCGTTCATCGACCTCCATCACCAAGCACCTTACTATGAAGTAGATGGTACGGATGATCTTGTAACGTTCTCCATCTCTGCGCAGTTCGTGCCAAATCCAAAAACGACTGAAGGCGCAGCCTACGCGCAATATGCCGATAAATATGACTATGATTACTCCCGACAGCTGAACGTTGCGGTGTATGATGCGATGCAGGAGCAAGGTGATTCACCATTCGGAAACATCTCATTGTATCCGCAGAATCAGAACCTGCCTGGAACAGCACTTGGGTCATTCGCACTGAACGGCAGTGGTACGGTGCTCTTTGAAGTGCGAGGCCAAACACAATCGTTCGGTCAGAAGAAAAAAGGCCAGCTTGTAAAAGCCATCGAACGCGGACTATACGGAGTCATTGATGGCGTTACCGATGGTTCTGTTTATAACATCGATCCTGAAAAATATGAGTCTATTCCTTTAACAGAAGGAAGACAGTAAGAAACAGAGGGGAACTTCACTTTAAGAAGTTCCCTTTATTCATTAAGCTTTATTTTCAATCCATGATAACGTTTCTTCCAATCCTATCTTGTACGGAGTTCGTGGTACTGAAGTAAATTTCTGTTCATATTTTTCTCCACTTAAGATTACCGGTTCTTCCGTTAGGTACATCATCTCAATCAGCTCTTTCATAAACGGTGAAAATATACTCATAAAACGAATCATATTCTTTTTAACTATTCTTACGCTTTTTTTATAGCCTGTTATTTCTCTGATGATCTTAACTACTTCTTCTCCAGAGATCGGGCGTGCTGCAGGGATATTCCAGTTTTGATCATACGTATCTTCTTGGAGTGAAAGGTTAACAACCGCTTTGGCAGCATCTTTCGTGTAGATAAACTCCCTTTGAAGGCAAGGATCTCCTATATAATTTGTTTTTTTATTTTCAACAACGTTCTTAAGAGTCTCGTATAGCAGAGTGTTATTCGCATTAGGTCCATACAGATCAGGTAAGTGAGCAATTAAATGATGGACACTGGAATTCTTAAGCTTCCTCTCCATTTCTAGTCGAATACATCCTTTATTCGTATGCGGCATTTTAACAGCCGTTTCTGTTACTCTGTTTTTTTGCTTGCCATAGGCATAGATATTGTCTGCAAGTACGATTTTTAATTGTTTGACTTCTCCTACATGTATTAGATTATCCATGCAAGGAATGTGGGTTCTACTCCATTCTGGATAAGGAAAACTTACAGCATGGAAGATTACATCTACATCTTTTGAGGCATTCATCACATCACTTAGTTCAAGAGCATCCCCAGGGTAAATTGTTACGCCAGTTGTTTTTTGAAAGAGATTCTTTAATTTATTTTCACCACGAGCAAATGCAACAACCTTCACACCCTTTGAAACTAGCTCTTGGACCAATGCATATCCAATTCCACCTGATGCTCCTACTACTAAAGCTTTTTTCATATTGTTCTCCCTCTCTATTTGACCAGTGGTCAATAATATTTAAAATAAAACTCTAGGCTATATGTAAAACCTAAAGTTTAATCTAATGCTTTCAAGATAAAATCCGCATGTACTTGTGCAGCATCAATTGCTTCTTTATAGCTGCTTACAGAGCCACTGTAATGAGAAACAAATCCATGAAGGGAAATAAATGCGGAGTAAATATCTTTAATCAGTAATCTTTTATGAGATAATAACTGGACGGTCTCAGCAAACTTTTGATAGCTTAGGTTTGCAGCTTCGTGAGATAGTCCATCTACTTCCTTATTCCGCGTCATGAACATAATTTCATACTGACTTTGGTGATCCAAACCAAATTCGATAAAACAAAGAAACACATTTTTAAGCTTTCCATGCTTATCTCCTGGATCGTTAACTGTATCCTCCATTCGTTTGTTTAACGAAATAAAGTATTCCTCTATGATGGTATAAAACAACTCAGCTTTATTTTTAAAATGATAATAAATAGCACCGTGGCTGCAATCGAGTTCTTGAGCAATACTGCGCATAGATACTTGGTGAAAGTCTTTCCTTTCAAATTGCTTTCTTGCTTCTTTTACAATCATGTCTCTTGTAAGTTCTTGTGATGCTTTCTTGCGAGGCACCTAACTCCCCCTTTAATTGACCAGTGGTTAATTAATATTATACTCACATCTAAGCCAAATACAATAATTTCCTCTCATTATTTTTAAAAACATTTTTAAAATCCTTTTCTCGTGTAGACTTTTACTACAATTTTTATGTATAGGAATGAAAACCTGCCAAAACAATAAAATGCCCAAAGCCTAATAGCTCTGAGCTTTTTCTTTTACTTCACCAGCTTGTACATCAAAACATCATCTACGTATTCATTGTCACTAAACTTAAACTCCCTCACTTTACGTCCTTCTTCCACAAACCCTAACTTTTTATATAGTTCTATGGCTCTGGTGTTCGTCGAGAACGTACCTAACGAAACTTTTTCGATTACGGGGTGCTGTTCAGCCCACGACAACAACTCATGGATTAATAGTTTACCAATCCCCTGATTCCGATAATTCTTTTGAAGCATGATGGCAAACGATCCTGTATGGTGCATTCTCTTCCGTTCTTGTGACCGGAACACGATCCACCCTACTACCTTATTATCCACTTCTGCGACTAGCATTGTTTCTCTTTCATGATCAAAGATTTTTCGAATCCATTCCTGATGCTCTTCCGTCGTTTTATTAATTTCTTCAGCTACGGCGATAAAGTAATCTTTTTCTGTAACGACCTCACGCTGGATGTCGAGTACAGCTTCAGCATCCTCTATACGAGCTGTACGAATGATAGCTTTAGACATCGTAATTCCCCCTTTTCTCACAGACGTTCTAAAATTCTACATAAAATGATGATTCCCTTCACAGTAAAAAGAAAAAATCGAGCAAAACCACCTGGGGGTTCTACTCGATTTCTTACTGATTATGCTTTTACCGCTTCCTTCTCTGGGAGTGGAGCCGGATCAATGCTTTGATCGTTCGCTGTAAGATCGATGCCGTAGTCTTTTGCAAACACCATGTGGGTTTCTGCTAGTACGTTTTCATGGTTCAAATCAAGGTTAAACACACGTGCCCCGCGGAGACGGTTGCGGTCTGCTCCAGAAAGGCCGTACGTTCCAAATCCAGTGTTTCCACTGTACCCCAGCATGATGCCGTAATAGTTTCCAGCATACGTGTTGATGTGGTCATGGCCGCAGAATACGCCTTTTACATCACCACGGTGCTGCATCGCCGAGAACAGTCCTGAATTGATCGGTCCTGGGCACTCAGCTTCATTACGCTCACCAGTGATTTGGTGTTTCTCTACAGCACGCTTATGATCTGCTTCTGTACGGCTGTCGACACTCGCATACCACATGTAACGGTGCTCCCATAACGGAATGTGGATGAACATGAGTGACGGCACCTTATAGCCAAATCGGTTCTCGATCTTCTGAGATGTTTCGTTATACCAGCTTACTTGGTCAAAACGAAGCCAGTCCCACGTCGGGTAGCCTTGGAAGTCTTGTCCAGCAATTGTTTTTGGTGCATAACGCCCGCTGTCCAGCAGCCAAAGGTTAAACGCTGCTTTCTTCGCTTCATGATCCCAGACGAGCAGGTTCATGTTGCCTGTCCCAGTAACTTTTGCACCTTTATCGTTCAAGTTATGTTTATAAGAACGGTAGAATTCGAGCATCTTCTCTTCATCTATACCGTTTTTAGGAGTGGAATCCTCATCATGGTTGCCGAATGTAACGGCCCACTTGATCCCGCGCTTTTCCATCGGCTGCACAACGTTGTTCATCGCTTGTTTCATTTCAAGAGGTGTATCACAGCCACCCGTAATGTTATCTCCATTCATGACAACAAAATCTGGTTTCTCTGAATCTAGCACTTTTTCCATCAGCTCGATCGTACGGCGGTCGATGCGCTCATCATCCTGCGTGTCGTTGAACTGAACTACTTTGAACTTGCCATTCTGGTGAAAACGAAGAACTTTTTCCTCATGACTGTCAGCGTGTATTGTCGTATTCTGATTAAAAAGTGAAGACGACTCACCAAGCGAGCCAAGTGTTAATGCAAGTGTACTCGCTCCCCCAATCTTAATAAAATCACGACGGTTAACTTGTTTTGAACTCATTCCAAACCCCTCCGATTTTTGTACTGGTCTTACCACTAAATAGAGTAGCAACCAGATTTATAGGAAGTGTATGGCTGGTGTAAAGGTTGTATATAAAAAGCGTTTAAGAATTTTTACAAAGAAGTGCCCCCATAAAATTTGAACAAGGACACCTTATACGTTTTGAAGAAATAATGGACAGCAAAAATTTCAGGAGGAACGAACATGTTTAACTTTAAACGAAAAGCCAGAGTCTCCGCTGGAGATATCTTTGCGGTCGGGCTGCCTGACGGCCGATATGGTGCGATCCGAGTTATGGATCACGATGGCCGCTCTTCTATGATCGCTACCACCCCTTATATGGATAAAGCACTTCCAGACATTGAAAATGAAATATTAAAAGAAACGCTAGTACAAAATCGTTTCTTTTTTGATGGTGCTCCAGCTGTATCGAGAGTTGATGGAAAGCCCCCAAAAGAGTTGATCTACATCGGTAACATGAAGGTGAAAAATAAAATGATACGCACTGATTACAGTGGGGTCTGGGATAAAACAACAGGTATCGAAGCGTATTATGAATGGCGTTGGATCCATGATAGAGAAAACTTTGAGCGAGAAGTACGAGAAGACGAAGAAACGATGGAAAGAGAAGCAAACGCAGAAAACCAAAAGCCTAAGAAGATGATGAAGGAAGAGATGTTTTGGGATATTATCTCTTTCATTGATGAAGAGGATACCGAACCAGCTGTTACGGCATTAGCAAAACTCGGAGTTCGCAGTATCAAGCAGTTTGAAGAAGCACTTTCCTATAAACTGTTTCAATTAGATACAATGGAACACGCGAGAAACATAGGCATCTATTCTTATGACGAAACAAAAGACCATTTCTCAGTTGATCTGTTTTTGTATTTCCGTTGTGCCGTTATTGCGCAAGGCAAAGAATTTTTTGAATCAGTACTTACAGACCCTGCCTTAATGCCTAAAGGTGACACATTTGAACCGCTGCTCGATCTAGCTGCTGACGCTTTTGAAAGACGTACCGGGAAAGATTTTGATTATGATCCGGGATGTGATTACGAGACATTTTCCAATGTAAAGGGGTGGTGGAAAGCATAAGCATAATCTATGTTGATGGAGAAAATCATAAAGCATACAAATAATATCAAGCCCAGCAATTTAATAAATATATCTATATGTCTCTAGATCGCCATACTTGATAACAGTTTTAAATGGTTCCCCACCCTTTTTTTCATTTAAACTAGCTTTTAACTGATCAAACTTAATAGAGTAATGCTTTTTGTCTAGGAACCCTACACTTCGTATCGTTGGATGTTCTAAAATCGGTGATAAGTCGCCCTCTAACACATTAGTATCAACAAATCGAAAGTCGATCAGATTGGGAAATTCATGAAGAAAATCTAAATTCTCAAGATTCCCGCAAGAATTAAGACATAAAACACGAAGGTTCTTCAGAGAGAATAACTCCTTATTTGGGCGAAATTTCTTTGACTGATTAATATGCAAATGTTCGATCGTATTAGCTAATTCGGACAATCCTAAATCATCTTGCAGTTTGGTAGAGTAGTGCAATTCTAATCTCTTTAATTTTGGATATTTTCCAATCCCAATGAAATTATGTATATTAGACCATGTTAAATCAAGATAGGTAATACTTAGAGGAATATGTAAATCATCTAAATTAAACATTTTGCTTTTGTAGTGCCTAAGAGTTAAATATTCAATACCTTGCAGATTTGACTGATTTAATTTCACTTTTTTTAAATTTAAGTCAGCCTGAAGATCATCAGGTATTTGTTCAAACCAAATCGTATTATTTCTCCAATTTTCCATAGTCCTTCGCACCTACATTTTTATTTGCATATATGTTGTATTACGCAATTTAAGAAAAAACACAGCTTGATACGCACGGGGGTCTTGCAGATCTTTTTATATGCTATGTTATTTAATATTGATAAACAGAAAAAATTAAAGGAAACCCAAACTTAAAAGGTTTCCTAATCTTTGTTAAAGTAACGAATCAATTTTTTAAAGCGGCGGATTTTCCACACCTAAATGAGCCCAATCTTCTTTTGGCGGTCCGTAAACCCCAAAAGGTTTTATCCCTGCTTGACGCATAAGTACTGTAATTTGTCCACGATGATGTACAATGTGCTTGATTAGTCCCATTAGGATTGTAGCATTCGATTCCTGTCTTCCAAAAGCTTGTTGTATTTGCTTTAGAGATTCATCTGTCCATTGTTCTACGATAACTTTGGATGCATTAATACTTAAACTTTTGAAGGTTTCAGCAATTTCCTTTGCTGTGTTTGGTACGTTTTCTGCATTTTCTATTTGTTTTATCTGCAACCCAAAATGAGCTAAATAATCTGGAATATTTGTTGTGAAATGCCACGCAATTCTTCCTAAAGTACGGCCTTCTGGATAAACTTGTTGTTTTAATGAATCATCTGTCAAACCGTCCAAAACGTTTTGAGTTAATATAGCTTCCTTGTTCCATTCTTTGATGAAGTCTGAAATTGTGACATACATATATAATTCCTCCACAATCTTTTTAATATCTTTTTTCAGAAATAAACTTCGATAGATCTAAATTTCGGGTGATAATTCAGATATGGATTATATATTCCAGGTGATAAAGGGGGTTTCCTTCATCGATGTGGTTATTTCTTCTCCAAATATACAAACTCATCTACTTTGTTCATGGAAGATGAAGCATTTAAAATCTTCCATCCTTTTAAGCGACTCCCACACTGGAACTTAATAATGTCATCCGATTTCAATCGGATCTCATGTGTAGCGCTCTCCACCCAATCGATCTTAAGCTTTACGACATACTCACCTGGTTCCTTATCAATATTTATGATTTCTCCATCTTTAATCTCTTCCACTTTGTTGTCATTGATATAAATATCAAATTTTCTCCACTTGCTCATCCACTGACTCTCACGTTTAAAGACCAATTGAGCCATGCATTCCCCATCCTTCTCTTTAAAACTTAAAGATTATTACATTCCTTGATCATGTAATTCATAAACTTTAAAACATCCCGTCGTCTTTTAACTATTGAACCATATAATGAGAACTTATTTCCGTTTCGGATTCGTAAGGCTTCACGAATGATTTTGTGATACTCTTCGGGAACCGTTCGTAACGCGTACTCCCCTCCTCCCATTTTTGAAGTAATGTCTTCTTCACGTATGGAATAGTAAAGCCGTGTAACTCCAAGGACTCCCCACTCAATCATCCCACTACTCACAAATAGACCCGGAAATTGAAGGGATCTGACACTTTCACACCTTTTCACCCAGTTCAGCCAATAGCCGTTGATGTTTTCGATCAAGCTCGCCTTCAATCCTTTCCAGTCCAGAGGTAAACTATAGGTTTCAATTGGAAGTCCCCTCACAACGATGCCGTACATTTTTAACTGGAAGGCATCGATCCAGTTCCTGTGAAAAAGCCGATATCCTTGAAGTTTTCCTTCGTTAAAATAAGGACATCGCCCGCCTTCGTTAGTCCCTTCAAGATCTTCTCTCCTTACATACATGCCATCTAAGCCCGGCTTCGGATACTTCCTTTTCATTTCCTGATGAATTTGCCTTAACGCTTCAACCTCGGCTTCTGTAAGCTCCCGTTTTACAACGGCAAAAAAGTCAATGTCACTTAATCCTTCCTGATGAGCATTTATCGAAATCGATCCAAAAAGATAAAAGGATTCCAACAGGTCAGGCAGTCTTTCGTCTGCGATTTTTAAATAATCGTCTAATGCCTCGCTCACTTTTGCCGGTATCTTGTTCGGTTGAATGGTTGAAACAGAATGCTTCATAGCCGTTAGCCCTCTTTTCATGAACATTCTCGTTTATATCATTTTAGCATATTTATCCAGTTGGAAGTTCACGCCAATTTTCTGGTTATTAATACCTTGCATTGGAAAATATAAGATGGAATAAAAACTTGTTCGATTTGAAGGGGATCGTTATGGTGAAAAAAGTACTTAGTTTCCTTCCTGATCTGAAGGTATTTGTAGAAGGTTTATTCTGTTTTATTGTCCCGTTCGCGATATCAAAGTTTTTTAAGTGGATCAGTTCGTTGGAGAAAGTGTGAACACCGCATGAAAAGAAGAAGAAAATTACTCAGGAATGAAGAACAGCAAATTGAAAGTAATGAAGAAACCATTCTATCCTGTTCCGATGAACTAAGCGGGGACCTTTCGATCGATCTAGGCTTTATCCACCAAGAGATTGGACAAAATTCGGATGTTCATGTCCGTGAGCTAAGGATAGGGCCACGGAATATCAAGGCTGCCATCATTTTTATCGATGGTTTATGTGATTTGGGCCAAATCAACAACAATATCCTGAGCAGTTTGATGTCTGTCGAGGATCATGAATGCCGTGATAACGAGTTACAGCCTCCACTCAAAGAACTTATCACTGCTCATAAACTATCGGTTGGAAAAGTGACTGAGACCACATCCATCAAAACATTAACGACAGACATTATGATTGGTTACGTCGGGCTGCTGGTGGATGGAATGTGTGAAGCCTTTTTACTCGATGTCGCCCAAGCGAAAACAAGGAACATTGAGGAAGCACAGTCCGAACCATTAGTCCGGGGACCGAGAGTCGGCTTCGTTGAGAATTTGTCGGATAATACAGCCCTGTTAAGGAACCATGGCAAAACACAGGACCTCACAATTGCTCGTTTTCAAGTGGGCAGCCGCATAAAAAAAGACCTGGCTGTTGTGTATATAAAAGGTATTGTAAACCCTGAGCTGCTGGAAGAAGTCAAGCAGAGGATCCAAAAGATCAATATTGATGACTTGCCCGAATCCGGTTATGTGGAACAGCTGATTGAAGATAATCAATACAGCCCGTTCCCGCAGATCCAGAACACCGAACGGCCTGACCGGGTGATGAGCGCCCTGCTTGAAGGCCGCGTCGGCATCCTGCTGGATGGCACTCCTTTTGCCTTGATCGCTCCCGTAACCTTTAACATGTTCCTGCAGTCTCCGGAAGATTATTATGAACGGTGGATCCCTGGCACATTGATTCGGATGCTGCGCTATCTGGCCACTTTTATCGCGTTGTTCGGGCCTTCTTTATATATCGCCTTCAGTTCGTTTCATCAAGGCTTGATACCTACGAAGCTTGCGATTTCTATCGCATCAAGCCGAGAAGGAGTACCCTTTCCTCCTTTGATCGAGGCATTGATCATGGAAGTCTCTATCGAAATATTGCGGGAAGCCGGGCTGCGTCTGCCGAAGCCGGTCGGACAATCGCTCGGAATCGTTGGAGGCTTGATCGTCGGGGAAGCAGCCGTGCAAGCCGGTATTGTCAGTCCGATCATGGTCATCGTTGTAGCGGTTACTGCCATCTCGTCTTTTACACTGCCGCAGTACAGCATCGGAATCACGATTCGCTTTCTCCGTTTCGTTGTCATGCTGCTCTCTGCTATATATGGTCTTTATGGTGTGGTGCTGTTCTTTTTGCTGCTTTGCAGCCACCTGGTGAAGCTAAAGAGCTTCCATGTGCCTTACTTAAGTCCTGCAGTACCCTATCAGCTAAATGATCTGAAGGACTTTCTGATCCGTGCACCTCTGTCGATGATGAAACGCCGACCAAAGTTTATGCATACACAGGACGATAAAAGGAAGTAAACACGGAGAATACCTTGAAAGGAGTTATGCCTATGTCTAAACAGCCAATCGACAAGATCACTACACCCCAAACGGTAGTCATCATCAGCAATTTCATCTTAGGGATAGGCATATTGACCCTGCCGAGGACGGTAACCGAAAAAGTCAAAACTCCAGATGGCTGGATCACGATCATCCTTGGCGGGATCATTGCGATCCTTGTCGCCTTCATCATGGTGAAGCTGGCTGGACGGTTTCCAGGTAAAAGCATCTTTCAGTTTAGCAAAGAAATTACTGGAAAATGGATTGGGGCCATCATCAGTTTATGCATCATCCTCTATTATATGGCGCTCGCCAGTTTTGAACTGAGAGCCATGTCCGAGACAACCCGTCTTTTCTTATTGCAGGGTACGCCAAACTGGGCGATCATCCTCCCCTTTATTTGGGTGGGGCTCTATCTGATCACAGGAGGCATCAACCCGATCGCAAGGATGTTTGAGATCATTTTCCCTGTCACGGTTCTTTTCTTTCTTCTCGTGATGTTTTTAGGGATCAAGGTTTTTGAAGTAGATAATCTCCGCCCCGTGTTGGGGATGGGGCTCGGTCCTGTCATGAAAGGATTGACCACCACCTCTTTATCTTTTGTCGGTTTCGAGATCATCATGATCATCTTTATGTTCATGAAAGAACCGAATCGTGCAATGAAAGCTACTTTTATAGGATTGATCATCCCTCTGGTCTTTTACAGCATCACTTTTGTGATGGTAGTCGGATCATTGACAGTCGATGGCGTCGTAACCCAGACCTGGCCTGTCTTAACCTTTATCAGGAGCTTTGAGATCCAGGGACTTTTAGTCGAACGATTCGATTCACTCCTCCTTGTTGTTTGGATCATGCAGCTGTTTGCCACTTTTTCTGTTTGCTATTATGCGGCATCGCTTGGGTTGTCCCAGATGTTCAAGAAAAATATCAATGGCTTTATTTATGGGTTGGCACCTTTGATCTATATCGTTTCAATGGTTCCCAAAAACATAAATGAGATGTTTGAGATGGGTTCGATGATCGGAAATTTCACCCTATATTTTTTTAGTTCAGTCCCTGTTCTGCTTCTTCTTATCACATTGATAAGGGGGAAAAAATCATGAAGAAAACAAGCAGGAAAACTTTTACACTAGGGATGGTTTTTTGTATAAACGCTATACTCCTTACAGGCTGCTGGAGCTATATATCGATCGAGGATGTTAATTTTGTTGCTGGTGCCGCAATCGATGCAGAAAAAGAAGGTAAAATCAGATCCACTCTCCAGTATATCATCCCTCAAACAGGCGGGGGCGGGCAGTCCATGGGTTCAACCACACAACAAGCCTATATCAATGTAAAAGAGACAGGAGAAGCGCTCGAGCCGATCGGGTGGGAGACCACGTTAAAAAGAGAAGGTTCGATATTTGGTGCTCACGAAAAGATCGTGGTGATCGGAGACAAATTAGCAAGAAAGACTAACCTGGAACAGTTGGTCGATCTTTATTATCGGGATATCGATATAAGAGGAAGCACCCTAGTGTTTGTTTCAAAGGGAAAAGCAAGCAGCACATTAGAATCAAAGGAACCAAACGTTATTCCCTCCTTTCGGATATCTGAAATCGCTAACCAGCAGCTTTCGACCAGAATGATAAAACCCACAACATTGATCCAGGTTCTGGGTTATATGGAATCAGACTCAAGCTTCGTGGTTCAACGACTAAGTTCCGAAAATGGAGACACACAGCTCGATGGAGCGGCCGTATTTAAAGGGAAAACGAAAAAACTGATCGGGTTCTTCACGAAAAAAGAGGTTGAGGGGCTGAATCTGATAACCGGTGACAGCAAAAGCGGTTCAATAAGAGCTAAGACGAAACAGCCAGTCTATTACCAGATCGAAGGCTTAAAATCAAAGATTATTCCCCATGTTAAGAGTGGCCAAATATCCTTTCAGGTTCAGGTAAATACGGATGGACGCATAGCAGAAGACTGGAAAACCCCCCTCAATCTGTTCGAAAACAGCGATCTTAAAAAAGTGGAAAAGGACATTCAACAGCAAATTGAAAAATCGATCAGCCATACATTAGATAAGATGCAGAACGACCTTGGTGTAGATGCAGGAGGCTTTGGCAACCAGTTAAGGATCCAGCATCCAAGGCTTTGGGAAAGTGTTAAAAAAGACTGGGACAGCCAGTTTAGAACCGTTCCGATTACAACTAAGGTTGAAGTAAAGATTTCAGACTATGGAATGATCGGTGAGAAAAAGGGATAACACCTAATATTAGAGACCCCCCAGAAAAAGGGGTCTCTATATCCGTTTATTGATTACCCATAGGTTGCTGCTGATCTTGACCAAGTAAGCCAGCGTTTCCCATTCCCATCATGTTGGTTGCAAGAGGAAGCATGTTTTTCATCTTTCCGCCATTCCCGCTCATCATCTGATACGCTGCGATGCCTACTCCAACTGAAGCAATCACCGGCAAGATCTTATTCATGTTTGTTCTCATGTTAATCTCCTTGAAAATAATATTTGGCCACTTTCGTATGACAAAATTAGTTTGGCTCAAAACCATTATAAAATTTAGGGTGATTCTTTCCATTAACCGTTTCATTCCTTATATGCTTGACATAAAACCAAAAGGTGTTATATCATAAACGCGAAACCAAATGGTTATATATTTTTCTTAGGAGATGATTAAATGTCAACATTGCCAGATATTAAACAAACAGCTGTTTTTAATGCGCCGATCCAAAAAGTGTGGGATACGGTTTCAACTGCTGAAGGCATGTCCGCCTGGTTCATGCCGAACGACTTTAAAGCCGAAGAAGGCCACGAGTTTCACATTCAATCCCCTTTTGGCCCTTCCCCTTGTAAGGTGCTCTCGATCGATGAACCGCAAAAGCTTTCTTTTGCATGGGACACGGATGGCTGGGTTATCACGTTCTTACTCGAGGAAAAGGGAGATCAAACCGAGTTCACGCTGATCCATAGCGGCTGGAAGGACGAAGATGCGATTATCGGAAAAGCGAACGAAAAGAGTTCTGTCATCCGTGACCGCATGAACGGCGGATGGGTTGGCATCGTCAATGAGAGACTTAAAAAGGCAGTTGAGGGCTAAGTGGCTGCACCAGCTGAGAAGCATGACGTCTTTAAAGCGATCGCGGACCCTACAAGACGTGAAGTGCTAAGGCTGCTTTCAGAAAATGAGCGGCCCATATCAGAGATCACCTCTCACTTTTCCATGAGCCGGACAGCAGTTACGAAGCACCTTCAGATTTTGGCCGAAGCTGAACTGATATCCGGGCGAAAAGAAGGCCGGGAAAAGATCTACCAGCTCCACCCTGAACCATTGAATGAAGTGAAGCAGTGGCTCTCCTACTATGAGAAGTTCTGGAGCAACAAACTGTCTATACTTAAGAATTTGGTTGAGGAAGATGGAGATAGCTAACGACTTCTAGACAAAAAACAAGCTGATTTTCCTTTGTTGGAGAATCAGCTTGTTTTTTTTACTACTATTTTCTGTTTCGTAAGGCTTCCCTGTCCACGTTTTGCGGGGGCTGCTCCAGCCACCTATTTTCAATCATCAATTCAGTCCCATCATTCGCAAACTGCAGGATTTCAGCCATAAGCCTCGTGTAATGTCCGCCTAAATCCTTCCTAAGGCTGGTACCGATTGCTGTCCCGTATCCTGCCACACTAAGCGCGATTAGACTGTCTATTTGAAACATCATTAGCTTATCGGAAAAAGGCGGTTCAATGGATTGTGAGAGCGTGGAGTCCCATGAGCTCGGCAATGGCACGCCATCCTTAATCAATATATCTCGAAACACTGTTTCATGCTTCGCAGCGATTTCAGTTCCTCTTTCCATATATTTTCTGACTTTCGGCGATTTGGCCGTTTGGGAAAAACCACTTATAAATGTTCTTCCGATCGAATTGGTTTCCGTATTTTTAGAAATATGGGCCAGTTCGATCGCTGTTAAAGGGCGATGCCTGCCCATTAATCCAGACAGAAAAGATTCATCCTGAAGATATTCCGCTTTTTCCATAGGTGAAATAGTCGGAGAACGAACAAATGCCCCTTTTTTTAGCAGCAGGTCACACGAATCATTGTATAGCTTCATAAACTTTGCGGAAATTTCCGAAAACAGCTCTCTTACATCGTTTCTGGCCAATACTTCAAGTAAAGCAGCCGCTGCAGCTGTTCCAGCTGCCGCCATGTATTTTATGTATCTCATGGTGAACAGGTCTGAATATAATCGGCTGGCCTTCAGGTTTACATCTTCTTGTGTAAACCCAATTGGAATAGCATGGTTTTCTTTTTCAAAGATTCCTTTTACTTCGTTCACGACAAATTGACAATTCGTTAAAGCGGTTTGAATGATATCTGTACTGTCAGGGTCTTCATTTACAGCTGCAAAGTGCTGTACGATGCAATAAGCCATGGAATTCTGCATATAAGCACTCCACAATGCAGCAACCTCCGACGATACGAGCTTTGCGTTATGTTCCATTTTACCCAAGACTCCTTCTATTTTTTACTTAGTATGTACAAAATGATCAATAAAATAGATTTCTATGGGACAAAGAAAATTATTTAAATCCAGAAACGGGAATCTGACATATGGTGATTAACAAAATGACATAAAGTAAGAAAAGAAAATAGGCAAAAAACGGCCTTGCCGGATGAACGGTCAATGCGATAAACAAAGCAATATTAAGGAAAAGCGATTCCATTATGCCCCAGTTATTGTCGTAGTTGATATTGTCCAAATAATATTCCGCTATCTCAATGCCTGTAAAAAGCAAAACCCAAAGCATAAGATAAAGTACTTTTCGAAATATGCCTTTATGTTTGGGATAGTAGGTAAAATAAAGTAAGATGACTGGCGGAAAGAACAATACGGCTAACAGCGTATCATTGAGGAGATGTCCACCCAGTTCAGAGGATAAATCCCACAGTGTGTAATTATATGTAATTAATGAAACATAAAAATCCGCAGCAATGATAAATAAGATGGTAGCATGATAGTCCTGCCATCTTTTCCAATCACTTTTAAAAAAAGCGATAATCCACATAATACCTATAATGATTAAACGCATCATAACCGAATCAATCCTATACGATGTATTGGTTCCTAGTTTTTCCATTCCTTTCATTATTAATGCGGAAAACAGAAAAAGCTTAAGGAGGGGCTCTCTCCATAAGCTTTTTTCTATTATTGATTTCTGGCGGTAAAAATTTGAAACATTACCCCAAACTTATCCTTCACCATGCCATACGCCGGGCTGAAATACACTTCCTCCAGTTCAATGATCACTTCCCCTTCTTCAGCCAATTTTCCGTAGATCTGTTGTGCTTCCTCTTTGGTCTGTGTTGTTATACAGATAGAGACTTGGTTGCCTTGCTGGAATGGGAGCTCCAGAAACAGATCGGCAAGCATGACTTTTGTATCACCGATCTGGATCACAGCATGTGCGAGATATTTTTGTTCCGATTCCTTAAACTTTACACGTTCTTCTTCTGGACCTTCCCCGATCGTTTGCTTGAACAGCAATTCAGCACCAAGCACTTTCTCGTAATAGCGGATCGCTTCCTCTGCCTTTCCATTCATTAAAAGATAGGGACTTAACTGCAATGACATTCTGAATCCTCTCCTCACTTTTTTGTAATAAATGATTTATTCCTCATCATTTATCTTATTTTCAGTGTAGCGTATAATAGTGACATAACATGTCACTGTTAAAAAATTCGGAGGAACACGAATGTCTAAAGCGAAACGGTTAAATGAAATGATTATGATGGTGAACCGGAAGAGGCGGTTTACGGTTGCGGAATTGGCACAGGAGTTTCAAGTGTCCAGAAGAACCATCTTGCGTGACCTCCAGGAGTTGAGCGAGATGGGGGTACCCCTGTATTCAGAGGTCGGGCCGCACGGGGGATACCAAGTTTTGAAGGAAAGGATCCTCCCTCCGATCGCCTTCAGCGAGGACGAGGCAGCTGCGATCTTTTTTGTCCTTCACGCCTTAAGACAGTATATTTCCGTTCCTTTTGACGCGGAGTACGAATCGATCAAAAAGAAGTTTTATTTAAACCTGACCGGCAGCATCAGGGATACGATCGATCACATGAAAGACCGCGTTGATTTTATGACTACTGCCCAGCAGGAAGTCATCCCGCATTTAAAAGAGCTGCTGGAGGCCGCCATCCATCAGGACGTGATCACCATTCAATATGAATCAAAAACGAAGAAAAGTGAGCGAAATATACAGCCGATCGGCATCTATGCCCAAGAAGGCAACTGGTACTGCCCTTCTTATTGTTTCGTAAGCCAGGATTACCGTGTCTTCCGGTGCGACCGGATCAAAAGAGTGGAGATCAATGACAAGATCGAGCCCATCGACCTTTCTCACATTCACTTAAAGAACCGTTTTTCGATCCTTAACGAAAACAAAGAGACGTATGACATTCATGTGGAGTTAACAGCGCGTGGTGTTGAACGATTTAAGTCTGTCAGCTGGCCAGTTTTGGTGTTGAACAAAAGAGATGACGGAACGGGATACGTATCAGGCACGTTCACCAAACAGGATACCGACTTTATGGCAGAATTCTTTTTGTCCTATCATAAGGAAGCCCGAATCTTAAAGCCTGAGGAACTGATCCAGCGGACGAAAGAAAAAGTAAATGAGCTGTTAAAACAGTATGAATTGTAATCCATATTAAAAAGCATTCCATCACTTAGATGAAATGCTTCTTCTTTTCTACTTCATTAACGATTCGCTTTCAATATCGTCCATATAAGGTTTTCCCTGCCCGTTCACAAGAAGCTCCTTTAAACTAGAAAGATAAGTGAACCATCCATTCTCACAAACTTGATAGCATTCCAGTTCTTTCGTCAGCCCTTGATGGGTAAAGTGAACTACCGACTCATTCTCTGAAACGTCTTCGATATCAAAACGGATCACTGTTCCTTCCCAATCCCGCAGGTTCGAGAACCCGCTTTTTTCAGGATGCATAGAATCGATCACTTTCCATTCGACGAGCTTAGAAGGGATTAACGATTGGATCTCGGCTTTTACATAGAAACCGGCCATTGGGAAACGAAACTCGGCTATGCTTCCTGTTTCCTGTCCAACATCAGCGAACTGCGTCCACCACCTTCTTACGCCATCTTCTGTGGCAATCGCTTCATACAGTTTTTTTGCGGAAACAGGCAGCCTTAACGTATAGTGAAAATCCTTTGACAATCAAATCCACCTCTTCCTTCTAAAATTTATTTTGTACCTACTGATGATTTAACGGCATGGTTCATCGTTTTGATAATACCAATGTGTTCACTCTCGTGGAAGGAAGCAAAAGAGATTAGTTCACCGATCGTTTCTAACTTAAGTGGTCCTATCGGTAATGGATTTGCAATCTTTTCATCCAAACGTCCTTCAAACGTTTCGCGAACACGCTTCACTTGCTCGGAAAGCAAGGATTTGATTTCCTCAATCGTAGGCGGTGTTGTATTCCAGTCAACTGGTTTAGTCCCCGTATTGAAAAGCTCTCCATAGTTTCGTGGCAGGTTCTTTGTTTCATTGGCAAAGTGAAAAACGATTCCCTCGACTGATGTATAGATATGGCCCAGCTGCCAGCGAAGAGAGTTTGGAAATCCATCCGGGATAAGATCCGCGTTTTCTTCTGTAATCCCCTCTGCCACCTTAAATGTAATGTTCCGTGCAAATTCCAATTGGTCAAAGATCATTTTTTCGTTCATGTTTTATTCTCCCCTTGGTTTTAATAATTTGGTTATGCATTAACTTTTATAAAGTTCAACGCCTCAAGAGCCAACTCTTCCCACTGCCCTTGATGCGGAACGGAAATCCAATCTTTCATTGGACGGCCCGGCATCGGCTCAAAGTGATGGACACCTTCTAAAGCAAGTACTTGTTGCTGTCTTTCCGGTGGAAGTTTGAATACCATTTCGTCTTTAAAGAACATGGCAAAAACTTTCCGGTTGATTTTGATGCATTTAGCGCCGAACATTGAGCCCTTAGAAGCATTCTCGGTCACTTTTAACTGTTCGGCAATTTGGTTGTATTTCTCCTCAGCGGACACTGCTTTCCCCTCCAAATTGTGTTTACTTTTGTTCTAAATAAATTTTCAAGCTGCCTTCTAAAGAGCTTGTCAAGCCGAAGTTATGGTTGTTCGCTGCTTCTTCGCTTGGAAGATCTGTATGTGTCACGACCACTTCAGTGGAATCTCCTTTTTCCAGGAAATCTATCGTTACTGTAGTTGACGGAAACGCAACATCTCTATTTTCCCATTTCCATGTAAAGACTAACTTCTCATGTGGAACGATCTCCTTATACTGATCCGTCAATACATGTGTTCCTCCGTCTGGAGAATGCATGTGGAATTTATAGTTTCCGTTCACTTCAACGTTCATTTCTTCGATGGTCGTTTTAAATCCTTCTGGTCCCCACCATTTTTCCAGTTGTTCTGATTTCGTCCATGCGTTAAATACTCTTTCTCTTTTAACCGGATACGTGTGATTTAACTGAAGGGTAAAATCTCGTGCACTATTCATCGTGATCATCGTTGTCTTCCTCCTTGTTTTCCAATAAATATTTTTCCAAGCTTGTTAACTGGCTCTTCCAATACGAGCTTAATTCATTCAGCCACTCTGTCGCATAATCTATGCCTTTTGGTTGAAGATAATAGTACTTATATTTTCCCACCTTTCTAAAAGAGACTAGCCCGGCATTCTCCATGATTTTCAAATGCTTCGTAAAGCCCGGCAAAGACATGTCATAGGCAGCAGCCATCTTCTTGACGGTGTTCTCGCCTTTAGACAGCTCTTTGATGATGGCCCTTCTCGTTGAATCCGCCAATACTGAAAATACTTGATCAAGATCATCTTTTTTATAGTTAACCATATGGTTTACTGTAATTCAAAAAAATAAGAATGTCAACATGGATCTATTGAGTGTACTTTATAAAAGTTTAAAACAAAGATTGACAGGACTTTGATTTCAGTTGAACTTCTTATAAGGAAATAAACTGAAGGAGAGTAAAAATATGTTCCTGACGAAGAACGATTTCTTTTAGATTTTGGAAGGAATCAGAAGATTGACGATGCGTGTGATAGAAGCTTCTCCAGAAGATAAATTATTCAATTATACACCTGACGAAAAGCTTTGCCCGTTTGCAGAAATGGTGAAGAAAATCGCAAATATCGAAAACGGCTATATGAAGGGAATCCCACTGGACAAATGGGAATATAAAGATGAGTTTGAAGGGGTTGCAACAAAAGAAGATCTGATTAAAATACGTCATGAGATTCGTGAAGAGACAAGAAAAAGTGGGAAGAAATGAACGAGGAAAGACTTAGTCTCGGACCCTTTCTTCTGTCCTGAGCAAAGTCATTTTGCTAGACTTCAATACGCGATGGAAAATGAGGTCCATCACAGGGATCAGGGCTATACATATCTGCGTCTACTTTGAATCGAACCACCTGAAGTTTTATATGAGATAAAAATTTTCGATAAGAATTAAAAAAGCTTAAGGATCATGTCCTTAAGCTTTCTTCATTATCTGAAAGTACCTGAAATCTGCCAAGCGGATGTCATAAAAAGCACCCAATTATATAGGGCAATTTAGTCTTGTTCTATTAATTACAAGCTATACCATCGTGATTATAATCTAAACGATGATCTCCAAAACCTGCTGCCTTAGACGCTTTCATAAAAGATGTGGCTTCAGTTGAATTATTAAAGTCTCTGCAATCTTTATCTTCTTCAAAGTTGTAAAGTGGTGTTGCAGGTTTCTTTAGCTCTGGTTTAGGTTGTGGCTTATTTCTTTCTTCTGCTTCTCGTTTTGCCGCCAATCTATCACTCTCTTCTTGGACTCTTTTTTGTTCCTCTTCAAACTTTTTCAGCGCTGCTGCTGCTTCTAACTCACTTTGTTTTTGGTCCTCTGGAGTTTCTTCTACGATTGTTAAATGTGTATCCCATGCGCAAGGTATTATTCTCCATGTTAATAATAAGGCAAATAAGATAATAAGGAATGCACCTCTCTTAAACGTTTGCTCTTTCCTTTTTCTATAAAAACACCATACGGCAGTACATAAAATAAGAACTAGTAAGATAATATTCCACCAAGAACTAAAAATACATTTGATAGAAACTCCTAATGCATAGAATATGGCAATAATGATTAAATACTTTTTAACCTTTTTGTCTTCTTTTTCTTTTTTCTGACCCATCTATGATGATCCCCCGTTGAATTTATTAAGGCACTTAATTATTTTAGTTTATAATTTCCAGATGTAAATAGAAAAATTAAAAAAATCGAGCAAAAACCTATATGATTTCTACTCGATCCCCTATTTTCTATTCTTTTACCGTTTGTTTCTTTGCAGGAAGTGGTGGGATCACGCTGGATAAATGGGAAACAAATGGATCTGTTTATAATTTCGATCCTGAAAAATATGAGTCTATTTCTTTGACTGAGGGAAGACAGTAAGGAATGCCGAGGCTGACTTAAGTGTAAACAAATTAACACTTGCTCAGCATCTATTTTGTAAATGGATTACCGACTATCTTTAAGTTTTTCTCCCAATAGCTCCAATGTAGTCTAACTGCGGCACTGACAACTTGAAATGAACCACAATTAACCCTTTATTCATTTTGAAATGATATTCTTTAATACAGTTCTTACAAATACAACAACCTCTTTTTGAAAAAATTTCTTCAAGAAGATGTGGTGGAATGAATACCTTCATGCACCAGCAATATTCTGGATTCTCTCCCTTCGACTCACACAGTTGTTTTCTTCATTACATATTGGACATTTAGTCATAGTCAGCTACCTTCTATTATCACGTTTTGGGATCTGCTTCGTTTTCTTACTTCCATTTTATAAAATTTTAATTATTTCGTAATTCCCTAAGCAGCTGAAAAATCTGGCCTCTATGGTGTGCTTCGTGTTCGATCAAATGGTAAACCACCCACTCTGGTGTAACGTCATATTGTTCCAGCACTCTCACCTTGCGCCAATCCGCTAGGTCCATGGCACGAAAGTGTGACAGAAAGACTTCACGCACCTTTTTCAGACGGGAAACATGTTCTTCCAGACTTTGACCTTCAATGTGAGTGTTTGAGCCATCTTCTGAACGGCTATCTAATGGAAACAACGAGCGAATGTCGGCATCCCATTCTGTACAAAGGACTTCCTCGTATAACCAGTCTGCCTCTATCAAGGCAATATGATATAACTGCGAGCCAATCGTCTGTCTTTCACATATTTTTGCATCAAGGATATCCCGGCCCACTCCCGTTAAGCCTGCAAGAAGTGTACGTCGAACATCTTCTAAACACCAAAGCCATCTGCCGATTTCTTCCTCATATCCTGGCAAAGCCGATACCACTAAAGATCTTCTCTCCAACGAAATCATCCCCTTTTCCTAATGTACATACGACTAAAAAGGGATGGTTCCTTCTTTTTTAAAAAGATATATCCATTAAAAAGCAAGTATTATGTTGTATATAAACGTTTTTTAAAGTCTCCCTACCTTTTACTGCTCTTCATCTTTAACGGAGCATCCTTCATCATCGGATAAGTAAGCAGCAGCATGGCTATACCGATGATCCCGATTGTTGTAAAAAATAAGAATACATCTGTCTCAACGATCCATTCAAAGATCAAAGGGGCATTTCCAGGTATTAAAATGAAGGTTAGAGCCATACCGAGCAGAACGATTGCTATTAAAAAGTTGACAATTCCCATCCTGCGGATCAGGACAGTGACCAATGCAGTGAGACCCATCAATAGAAACCCGATCATTAGATCAAACCAGTAATAGGTGAAGAAATGATAGTCTTGAGACTCCATATATCCGGGATGAAAGAATTTAAACTTGTTGATCCCTTTTTGCAATAGAAAATCCATAATGAAATACAGCACGTTTAAAAAGGTGATGCTCGCTACCACCATGAGGCCCGCCATGGCATAATACGATTTTAAAAATTGTTTCCTCGTACTGCCGAGGCCAATCGCCACCTGGAACGGCTGAACCAATCCTGCACAAGCAAATGCACAGATTCCGCCATATATCGGACCGAATAACGAGGAGTTCGTGTTAGCCGGTACATTAAAAATCATACTGATCAAGAGGTAGATCACTGACACGGCCAGCGTAATACAAGAAAAAAGGATTAAAAACCATCTCATATCATTGAATACGAGCTTATATGTTCCATTCACAGCACTCATAGTTGTACTCCTTTCTTATTCGTTGTCAGATTGATCAAATAATCCTGTAAGCTTGCTTGTTCTATAGCCAGATTTTGATCAGTCGCGATCGTTTTCCATTCTGGCGAAAACACTTCATCGATCATGACTCTCACGGTAGACCGCATCTTGACCGTTTCGAGTACTCGTTCGT
Organism: Fictibacillus barbaricus; assembly: GCF_014635025.1. Lineage (GTDB taxonomy): Bacteria > Bacillota > Bacilli > Bacillales > Fictibacillaceae > Fictibacillus > Fictibacillus barbaricus. The sequence continues at coordinate 1,025,234 of NZ_BMCE01000002.1, forward strand.
TTTCGGTAGCTTTTTCTACGCTGCTTACTTCTCCAGATAAAATGATACCTCTACCTCGTATCTCATCCATTTGTTCCTGAAGCAAAATGTGTCCATCATGAACAACCACCAGTGATTCACATAACGGCTGGATCTCTTCAATATGATGCGTGGAGATCAGAAAGTATCGGGGATTGTCTTCATAGCTCGTTAATAGCGCATCATAAAACTGCTTACGCTTTACCGCATCTAGTCCATTCGTCGGCTCATCCAGGATCGTGATCTTCGCATTGCTCGCGAGCCCAAGAATAATCTGCGCGGCCGTTCTCATTCCTTTTGAGAACTTCGTGATTTTTTTCTTTTTCGGAAGTTCGAACAGATCGGTTAAGTGCTCGGCTAGATTCTGATCCCAGTCCTTATGAAAATAACGGCCGAACTCCAGTACATCTGTCATTTTCCAATGTTGGCCGAACGGATGATTTTCCTGAATATAGCAAATGTTTTCAAGCGCGTTTAAGTTATTATAAGGATCCTGCCCCAATACGTGGATTTCCCCGGAATTCGGTTTAAAGTGGCCCGCAAGCAGGCTCATTAACGTTGTCTTTCCGGCACCGTTTCTTCCCCATAAGCCGGTAATGACGGGCTCTGCTTCATGTAAATTCAGCCCGTTTAGGACGGGTGTCCGATTGTAACTGTACGTCACATTCTTTACGTCTATCATTTTTTTCTCCCCTTAATTTGAACTCATTTTTCCTTTGATTAGATCAATGACCATGTCCTCGTTAAGATGTATTCTTTTTGCTTCTTGAAGCAAAGGCGAAACGTATTCTTCATAAAACTGCTGCTTCCGTTCCGTTAATAGCTTCTCTTTCGCTCCTTCTGATACGAACATGCCAACACCTCTCTGTTTAAAAATAATGCCTTTGTCTGCTAAAGTCTGCAGCCCCTTTCTAGCCGTTGCCGGGTTGATGTTGTAAAAACGGGATAGTTCGTTTGTAGAAGGGACTTGTTCCCCTTCCTTCAGCCTGCCATCGATGATCTCATCCATGATCAGACTGGATATCTGTTGAAAAATCGGCTGCGAATCATCAATTGTGGGTTTCATTAGCAACTTCCTTTGCCTGTTAGTTAATTGGTTGGTTACTCATGTAACTAACCATACCACTTATTGAATTATATGTAAAGTTTTAACAAAAAGTACCTGTTTCGCTCTTCATTTTTTGTTAACCTATTTTAATAAACGAAAATAAAAGGACTTTACCCCTTTCAGTTGAACTTCTTAATAGAGGAAAAAACGAAAAGGAGTGTGCAGGTATGTTTTTAACAAAGAACGATTTCTTTGAGATCCTGGAAGGAAACAGAAGATTAACGATGCGGGTGGTGGAAGCTTTTCCAGAAGACAAATTATTTAACTATACACCAGATGAGAAGCTGCGTCCTTTTGCAGAAATGGTAAAGGAAATCATGAACATCGAGAACGGCTATATGCAAGGGATCGCACTCGACAAATGGGAGTATCAAGACCTGTTTGAAGGGGTTTCAACAAAAGAAGATCTAATTAAAGTAAGTAACGAGATCCGTGAAGAGACTAGAAAAATGTGGGCGGAAATGAGTGACGAAAGACTTGAAATCGTGGTGAAGGATTCCTTTTTCGGACCAGAGCAGAGCCACTTCGCAAGACTGCAATACGCCCTGGAAAATGAAATCCATCATAGAGGACAAGGATATACCAATTTACGATTACTGGGAATCGAACCGCCTGAGTTTTACGTTAGATAAAAAAATTTTAAAAACCAAACCTGAGTTAAGGTTTGGTTTTGTTTGTTATACTCTCTTATTTTTTATGGATAGTCGGTTGAAACAACACCTCAACTGCTGAATGATCGCTTAATTTATTTTCACGAAGCTCATGTAAATAATTAAATTCCACTGGATTAAGACTGCTAGATGCAAAACAATGATCAAATCGCCTAGGATATACGTTAGAACGGTTTTTTAAAAAGAAACTGTATTCCTGTTTTGAAAATCCATAAAGTAAACGAAATACGTCATTTAAATCAAACTCAGATAAACCTTCAAGAACATTCCTTTCTCCTTTATCCCACCGTTCTCCCCATTTAGGTATTCGCCATGTTTCATCTTTAGCCATCCTTTGACCCCAGGTTATTATGGTTCCATTATTTGTTTCTAATTGAGGAGAATTGAAATCACCACATAAGATTCTGTGATGATTACAAACAGTAGATAAGGAATCATATATCCCTTCGAATGTATCAATTTTTATCCATCCATTAGATGAACCTGGTGGAATATGCACATTGTATATTTCAATTAACCCAAATGGACTCTCTATAAGTGCTCCTAATACTTTTTCCTTCCACGGTATATCAAAGGGGGCAAGAATACGCAAAGGCCATTTGCAAGCTATCAACAATCCGTATTTGCGGGGACCATTTAATTCTGTTGATCCCTGAAATAACTCAAAAGTATCTATAACATAATGATATCCTAAGTTTTTTTGTTCAGCTCTATATTTACTAATTCCATGGATCGTCATCTCCTGAAGAGCAATAATATCCGGATTAATAACTTTTATTTCATTTAATTGCCGTTCTATTCTCTTTCCGCCGCCTTGACGTACGTTCCATGAAAACAACTTGAATGTATCCATTCAAATCACCACCATTATTAAACAAGCAAGAGATTAAAATAGTACAGGTTCATTTTCATAATTCAATTCCCACAAACTATCTCTACTAATCTTTTATGGATACTTTTCCAATCAGAATTTAAATCCACTGTAACAACCTTTAAAGGATATCCCATAATTGTATAAGATAAATTTAATACTTGATCCCCTTGTGGATAAAGCAATACCCCACTTATTCTTTTCCCTTGGGCTTTTTTGTGATTGTTTAAGTATGCAAAAAGCTGATACAAATTGCCGCTAATAAGCTTTTGCGAACCATAGTTAGCAGTTAAACTATTTTGATAATATTTCGTATCCATTATGATTTTCTCTGTATCGCTTTCAATTGAAATATCTGTTTGCATTAATGGTAGGTATTCTAAATTTTCACCTAATGCATCCCAATAAATATTCTCTCTAAACACTCTATGGCCTTTTAATTCGTTTCTATAAAAACTTCTCACAAACTCCTCAAATAAATAAGCCATAGCTCTTGGGTTACGATCAAATTCTATAAACTTACCATTATCACCATTTTCATGTACCAGCAAGGATTCAAATAAAAAACGGCAAATATCTAAAACAAATCTGTAGTGATGATTATTCCTATGATAATTAATTTGATCAAACACCGAACTATTCAATTTTATTAACTGAATACTTTCAAAAAAAGGTACTATCTTAAATAATTCAAATTTAAGATTATTATCTAGTTTTTCTGATTTCCCTAACTGATAGAGGATTGTTTTAATGATTTGATTGTGCAATATGTCATGACTCATATCTTCATAAACAAATTTCATTTTTCCTCTTAAAAATGAAAGAGAATTGATAGACTCTTTAAAAAGAAATTTCCCTCTTAATAACGATGCTTCATCATCATATTTTTTATACTCTTTATAAAACCCACGTTTAATTAAAGTTTTTAACTTACTTAACAAAATTCTTGTTAGTAAATTATTTATATCCTTATCATCATTATTTAGTACATCTGTATATCCTTTTTCTAAAAGATGTCCCCAAGCATAACAAAGCATATAATATATGTTTTTAATAGGAATCTTACTGGAGTCTGGCAAGGAGTTCATTTACCTTTTCCTCCTGATCAAACCAATACTCTCTTAACAAAGGAGCAATTTCCAATCTAATGATCCGATCATACCAATTTTGTTCATCTTCCACTTTTTCAACATTCGGACAAAAATAACTATGTCCAATTTCGTATCCTTTTCCTAAATGAACGGTGTCATTAATAATTTCCTGATTTATGTCCGTTACAGAAGCTACTAATTTTTCAATAAAACCTTTACTGATTCCTTTGTTTTCTAGATATTCTTTAAAAGATACAGTATGGAATCCTGGCTCTATTGAAATAAATGAAAACCTTCTTCGCAAGGCATAATCAACTAAGGCAAGAGAACGATCCGCTGTGTTCATTGTACCGATCAAAAATAAATTTTTAGGAATATAAAAGCTTTCTTCTCCTTCACTATATGCAAGTTTAACAGCGTATTTTTTCCCTCTTTTATCCGCCTCGATAAGCATCATTACCTCACCAAAAATTTTGGAAAGGTTACCCCTATTAATTTCATCAATAATCATATAGAAGTTTTCTTCAGGACTTTCGCAAGCCTTTTTAGAAAAAGAATAAAAAACTCCATCTTTCAGGATAAAATTTCCTTCTCCATTAGGTTTATATCCTCTAATAAACTCTTCATAGGAATAAGATTGATGAAACTGTATCATTTCGATATTTTCATCACCTTTTCTTCCCATATGTAGATAAGCAAGCCGCTTCGCTAAAAAAGTCTTTCCTACACCAGGTGGTCCTTGGAGTATAATGTTATTTTTATAATCTAATGTCTCTAATATATCTTGTATTTCATTACCACTCATGAAGATCTCAGATAATATTTGTTCTTCATCAAAAGTGTCCTCTTTTATTACATTGCCAGTAATATTATCATCTGGCATTTGATAAAAGGATTCATTTTTTGGTACAACAATTTCTAGTAACCTTTCCACGAAGTCATGATAAGGAGTAATATCTGTTAATGTTTTTGTACTTAAAGGTTCAGAACTTACATCCCATTCTCCAATTTGTAACCATTCAACATCTCTTATTGAATGATGAAATTCCTTATTTGGGTCGAATTGATAGTCCGAAACGATTTTTCCATAACCAATAATTTGTTTTTTACCTTTTTTAATAAATACATAGTCCCCAGCTTTCATTTCAAAACAAAATTGATAATTAGCTAACGCATCATTATTAGGGTTATAATTCAGTTGATTGATTTCCTTTAGTGCCTCTGTAATTTCACGCTTACTACTATATTTCTTTAAATTCCCAAGCTCTTTCCAGCCAATTGAAATTTGCTCATTTTTTAAAAAATTATTCCATAGGAAATTTGCCTCGCCAGCACTTAATAACCAATATTTTTGTTCGTCTTTTTCAATAGAGACTAGATTACCCTTTTTTCCGAAATTCTCAAATATGTAACTAAAAAATTGATCAATCTCATAATAAATAGGGAGTTCCGTTTGCTTTCCTACAATCTCTAGATATTTTTCAACAATTTGGTTTTCTTTTAATGTCTCATGAAATTTCATGAACTTTGTCGCAAAAGTGTCACCACGCGTATATGAAGGAACCAATTCCAAAATGTTTTCTAAAGCTACTTTATCCCTTTGATTATAATAGCAGTACTTTTCCGGAAAAACATTTCCAACCAGCTCACTTACTACGCTTATACCAAAACCAAATAATTGATATTTTTTATTCGTTAAGAAATTTTGGATACGTATATCTAATGGCTCTTCCCCGTGTACTAAATAAAAGAAACTTTTTTGATATTTTTCAATTGGTGCATTCATGTTCCCAAGTGCACGTTTTTTTGCAATTGCCATTCTATAAGAATTTATGTGTTCCCCTAATTCTTGAACATCTTCCCAATTCATATTTTTAAGATGCTCTGGTTTTTTAAATTCTTCAAAAAAATGATGTGTCTTATATAAATTGTCTGCTCGTTCCTTATACCATTCAGTTGCTTCTTCTTTAAAAATACCTAAAAATCTTTCAACCTTTGAAAGTTGAGTTTTCTCTATAAGAAGATTAGGTGAATCCCAATATTTTTTTAATCGATTAAATTCTTCATCTAATAAACGATAATTAGTACCTTGAGTCATTTTAAAAATTTGTAGATTCATAGTTTCAGGCAATTCTTTTAATTTATATCTTAATAGCATGCCCTCTTCTTCCTTTAATCTGAATTCAAAAAGCCTTAAATCTACTTTAATGTCATCTTTTTCTGTATAAGGCTTAGAATGAATTTCACACAAAGCTACAATTCCGCCAGTGTTTTTCTCTCCTCCATCAGAACGCCAAATAAATACTTTATCCCCAACCTGAATTTCGTCTATGTAATGTTTTTGTCGTACGCTCCAATTAATAATGCTGTTGTTTCTTAAATAATCATCAATAGGAAAATGTTTAGGATTACCTTGAAATATCCAATATGCCATAGATTTCCCCTCCAATTAATTTGTTTAAATAAATAATATCAATATCAATTTAGCCAAAAAAGTAGAATTACTTTACCATGTTTTACTCCCTATAACTATACAAATTGAAAATTCTAAAATAAAAGAGAAAACTTAGGAAAATAGTTTCCTAAGTTTTTTCTTTTATATATAGTCACTTACTCCAAATGTCCAGAATATATGTGACAACACACTACACATGGGTAGTGGTGAGTTACATATATACAGTATAGATAATTTTAACTTAGTCCTTGATATAATTATTTAAAAATCAAGATGAATAAATTCTCTACGCTCATAATTAGCATTTATTATTTTATCAATTAATTTTCTGGATGTTTGTTCTAACAATGGTATTAACTTCGAAGTAGCATTAATTGCCTCTATTGTAGTATCTTCTCCACCATGAACAATTTCATTTCTCTTTTCATACATATCATCTATCCATTTTTCGGGTAAATCCCAGCCCTCAATTTCCCCAAAATAATCTAAAAAACATTGATATATTTTATTTTTAGTTTTGTTTTCGCCTTTAGTTCTCTCCGTTTCAGTATGATATTCTTTCCCTAGTATTTCCAAAACATTCCAAAATGCAAGAAATTTATCAAATGTATTTTGCGGTATTTTTCCTTTTGAGTACCAGCCTATTGATCTTAATAGTTTTGGTTGATCAATCTCAAATTTTCTTGCCATTTTAAATGCTGTTATAATATCTGATTTATTTAATAGTCTTCGACTCACATAACTTCTTTGATTATTAGATGTTCCTTCATGTTTATAAAGTAGAATAGGTATATCGTTCTCTAAAGAAAGAACATCCCTCATTCTCCCAAAGTAAACATATGCAACAGTTTCTGCAATATTTATATTATCTGCATATGCAGTTATTGTAGCTCTTAAACCATAAGAGCTTTTTGTTAGCCTTATATCACTATAAAATTGGTGTTGATCAAAGCCCTTTTCTTGGCGAAAATTAATATTATTTTTAATAGAAATGGGACCAACTACGTCAAAGTCAACCTCCCATATTTTACGATTACTCATGATATGCCTCCATAATTATCCCAATAGTCCCACCTTTTCTAACCACCCTTTTTTCTAGGTGGTTACTATATATTCTTGTCTCGCAATTGCTTGTAATTTTTCAACATCTTTAATGAGATTTAACGAATGCATTTTTCGATGACAGTTAGGGCATAAAGCTACTGTATTTTTAATTGTGTCCTCTCCCCCATTAGCTAACCAAATAATATGATGGTTTTCTAAATATGGATTTCCCTTCTTATCTTTAAAAGGAGCTGGTTGTTCGCAAAGTTGGCATATACCTTTTGCTCTTCTTTTTGCCAATTCAGAAATATAAGCATTTCTTTCATAAACTTTTGATACAACATTCCGTGAACCAGGTTTTTCTGGGGCAAAAGCAGCTCTTTCAGCAACTTTCCCATCTATTAGTTTCCTTACTTTCTTTTCTTGTGTTACTGCTCTTGAAAGAATATCCTCTGAATCAATTAATGGTTCCTGTTGTCCTTCTTTTAACTTTAATGGAAACACCCAAACTAACCTTGGTACTTCGTCTGCATCAGGTTGAGTTTCTTGGTATGGTTCTCCTGCAAGATATACTTCACCCTGGTAGATATAATTATTTGGCTTAAAAACCTCAAATAGGTAAACTGTAACTCCCAAATTATCCGAATTGTTTAAAGTTTTGTTTTGTGCAAAATCTATACTCTGATCCCCTTTTTGCCCCATACCAGTATAATGGAAAACATCTTCAATCCATCTGTCGTCATATAAGCCATTGGTGTGATCAGATATTAATACTAATGTTCCATTCTTCTTTGACCGTCTCATTCCACCTGATGTTGAAACTTCAAATGTATCAATTATTTCCCTGTGAGTAATTACATCAGATGGATTTAAATTATGCTGAAAACTCATTTTCTTCCCTCCTAAGTCTTTCAACAATCGGAATATCAGCCGGTGCAAAATTAAAGTTATGTAGTTCTCCGATTGTTACCCATTTATAATCTTCATGCTCAGTAGCATTAATTTCCCCACTGATCCAACTTGCCCAATAAACAATCAATTGGATGGTACCAAATTCATACTCATAAATACTTTCGTCATAATACTCTTCAACTTTAATCGTTATTTGAAACTCTTCTTTTATCTCTCTTGTAAGACATTCTTCAGCAGTTTCCCCTTTTTCTATTTTACCACCTGGAAATTCCCATAGGTTACCTAATTCTCTTTGTTCATCTCTTTTTGCGATTAGCAACTTTCCATTATGTTTTAATAGTACAGCCGTTACCTTCTTCATTTCATCCTCCGAAAAAGTCTTTTTACTTAGTTTAATACAATAAATAAACCCTGACACCAATCTTGTCAGGGTTGCACTTGTATAAATACACCCTCATATGTTAAGAGTGTATTAAAAGCTTAGGTTTCAAACTAACCTTTATTCTAATCTAAAAATAAAATTTAACCTTCCATCTCGAACTTGATTAATTGAGGATTTCATTAGTGTTTCATAGATTTGTAGAAACGTTGATATATCAACGTTTTTCAAATATCCTTTTCAAAGCTTTTTAAGGTCTTTCAATCCGAATCGGCACGAAATCGGTACGTTGATATAATATGGCTGGGGTCCCAAGGATGAACTTGTGTACGGAACATATCTCACCCTTTTTTTTCTTTTCAAAATATATCTAAAATGCTGTTATTGCAGCTTTTTAGATATATTGCTTTTCAAAATTTTTCTTATCTTTTTAAAATATTTTGGTCCGATTTTGGTCGGGATTTTGGTCGACTAAACAATAGGAAAAACGGTTTTATAACAGGTGTAAAATACCCTATCTTTGAACAAAGTATATTATATTACCTCACTTTGATACAGAAAAAATGCGAAGAACCCCCTTTTCCAATTTTTATGCTCCTGACTTCTTCTTTAAACCTACCTAATTGAATAACAATTAGCTCCCAATTCCACATGTAATATTACATTATTTACTGATTAAATTTATGAATTAAAGATAGTCTCGTAATCAGCTACTTGCTTAACATGATTAGTACCCAACAGTTCAGTTAAATATTTGTATGCAATCCCTCTTTGTAATATTTCGTGATAGAACTGGTTCTCAAAACTTCTTAAACAACCATAGCAGCTTGTTTCTTCACCGCAACCACATGATCCTGCGACTTTCAATTTTGCATTTTCCAAGATTCCCATTAAATGCTGGGATATTTTTTTTGCATGCCCAGCACCGCCTGGTACATCATCGTATAAAATAATTGATGTGTTAGTAACATCAACACCATCAGCTCTATACAAACATCCACCGATTTCACTTCTTGCTACACCCAATTCAATACTTGCCCCCTCCATTATTGCGTATAACAATGAAGGCCAAAAACTTTTCTCTATATACTTTATAGAGATCAGCGGTAATTTTATTTCTACAACGTCCGTAATAAAGTCATGTCCTAAATGGATATTATATAAGTAAGTGTTTTCACACTTTTTACCAAGCTTCGTTTTATGCTCTGCTTTCATTTCTTGTTTATTTTTACTTTTAATTGGTCTTGTTTGTGTAATATATCCACAACGTTTGCAGAGTGAATATCCCATACCTCCCCCATTATTAACGATGACCATTTTACCTCTAGAAGAATATTTCACATCTATTTCATGGTTTGCAATCTTCACTACATTATGAAAAGTCTCTGTAAGTTCCAATTCCTCATCCACATAGGTATCAAACTTTACTCTTGAAGGTAGAGGTTTAGCTTTACGTCTTTCTCCTGGATTTCCAGGTAAATCGTCTGCTTTTGTTGAAAATCCGAATACAGGCTGTAAATAATAATGATAGTTTAATGGCTCATTACAACAATTCGTCTCTTTTTCTTCATAAGAAGTTCCTAAATCCACATGGTATCCATATAATCGACCACATGTTTTACAAATAGCGTACTGTTGTACTGGCCAACCTTTCATTCTACTCATGTTTAATGCATACGGTTTCCATACCTTTTTATTGGCCACAATTTCCGACCCAGGAGCAAATTCAGAAATTGCTAATTTTAGATCCCTTGAAATATTAACTACTTTTGCATTCTCTCCATTATGAAGAATATCTAAACTTACTACATCTACTGGAAATCCATATTTCGGCAGTACATTACTTGATGATAAAAAGCTCAATACATCTTTTTGTAAATATGTGTTTTGAATCTTTAATATACTATCACTAGGTTTACGTTCTGAATCTAGTTTTTTCTTTAATTCTTCTAACTCTTCAATTATTTCTTTAACACTTGACTCCGCAATAACTAGTGCACCCTCGTCATCTTTAACAAGATAATCTATCCATTTCCAATTTTCAATGTCTACAAATGCTCGTAAAGATTTTGATTCTGGAACAATATATTCTAATGATTGCTTTAGATCTTCAGGTTGTTCACTTAAGATTTCTTTTAATACTTGAACTGCGCTTTCCCCACCATCACCAGATATATTCAGGAAATTATCAACCTTCCCATAATAGGTTTCGTATTTTCTAAAAAACCAAGCAAACACAACAGAGAACATATGGCGTAAGACTATTTTTTCATTGTTCATTTCAATATATGGTGCCTTAATCATTCCACCTATTATTTTTTCGGGAAATTGGTAGTATGTTAGATCATGTGATCGTCTTTTTGCGTAGGTTAGTGAAAACGCAGTTGATTCAGTTCTTCTACCTGCTCGACCTGCTCTTTGAATATAATTTGCGGTTTCAGGTGGTACATTTCTCATAAAAACTGCTTCTAATTGCCCTACATCCACACCCATCTCAAAAGTGGTAGAGCAGCTTAATACATTTACTTCCCCCTTTTCAAAACGGTTCTGTAATCTCGAAGCATATTCGCTTGTTAACTGTGCTGTATGTTCATTTGCAATTAGAGGTAATGGTTTCATATTAGTATAAAGATCTTTAAAATAGGAGAATCTATTCATATCTTCCTTATAATCAGATAGTTTTCCATCACATCTAAATGTAGGGCAAATTCCTCTCAAATTACTTGAAAGAATGCTACTGCACTTATCACAAATATATAACAATTCTGGGTTTACAACCTGCCACTTTTTATAATTTAGTTTTAAGACAGTTCCCTCTCGTGGAAGAGGTGTTTCAAAAATATATTCATCTTTTACCCAGAATCCTTTATAAAGCTTTCCGACAAGAAGTTCTTTTAGTAAACTCCTTGCTTTTTCAGAAGCTTCATCTTGTGAATATCCTTTTGCTTTAAAAAGCTTTTGAATAAAATCTAGTCTTCTGTTATTTGAATTTTCTCTGGGTAACCAACCTAATATATTATTTCCTGAAACACTCTTCTCGGATTCTAATTTGAAATATACTTCCTTATTTCGAGGTGCGAAAGTTTGATCGGTTATAGACACTAATTCCGGAAATGTTATTGCATTCATATCTCTTAATGAATTAAAAATTACTCTATATAATTCCCATAATTCATCTATAGTAAGTTCTAAGTCTTGATCAATCCCAAGACTGTTCATGTTTAGTTTTGACCATTTAGCTGGTTTTTCCGGCACAAAAGAAATTAGACCCAAACCTTCAAGACCAATTTGACGTTCTGTGTTCATAAACTCTTTTATTAACACCGTTTGTATATGTTTTTGTTTTTCAATATCATCTAAGCCATTCTCAAATAGTTTTTTTTGTTTTCCATACTTCACAACTGCATTTACTAGACTATCTAATCGAATATCATCGTATTCTTGTAAATTTCCAAGTTGATGAATAATCGCATTCCTCCACAGAATGTTAAGATATTTTGACTGTAAATACGATGCAAAAAAAGCAGCCTCTTGACGACTATCAGAAAAAACTAATAGTTTTCTTCCTAATAATTCTTCATCGATATCTTCACCTTCACCAAATAAATCATCTTCCATTATATTTTTTTTATTGGGTGGAATACATTGATACAACGATCTAGTTAATACTTCAGTTGCAGGATCATCAGCGGTTCTAAACTGTTTAACAATGTTTTTTGAATGATTGCCACACTTTAAACAAGTATTCACTGTGTACTCAGGCATTTTTATTTTAAGAACTTTTATATATTTTTCACTTGAATAATCACAACAATTTGTGCGTCTCTTTTTACCTTCAGGTTCTATATATCCACAAGCTGTACATAGGATAAATTCATCACTATCTATTGAAATATCCCCTCCTTCAACAATGGATTCATCACCATCTATCGAAGAAATATCTAAATCATCTTCTGCTGAACAAAGCATGTAATATTCCTGTTTTCTTCTTACTACTCCTTCGATGTCCACATCGGCATCAGCATGTATCAATGTTTCATTTTCTGTTCGTCCCGTGATATATTCTTGCCCACATCTTTGACAGTTTGCAAGTTCAAATGTTGCAACTTTATTACCGTTATCTAGAATATATGTTTTTCTTCTGTCTAAAAATAATCTTCTTTTTTTATATAATGATACATAAGCTCCTTCCAAAGCTTTTGCAAACACATGATATCTTGCTGGTAACAATGGCATTGAATTTCCATCTTCTTTAGCCATTGCACATAGGTTAACAATTTCTACAAGTGCCTCCAACTTCTCTGATGCTGATAGGTTTTCATCCTGGAAAAATAATTTAGTTAAATCACTAAGGAGTTGTGGCTTTTTTTGGAGAATATCTTGCAATTTAATAACATTTAAATCATTTTTAAGGAGATCAAATAATTCACTATTAGAATAGTTTCTTGCTAAACCAAAATACTCCCTACTTGCCCTTTTTACACCATTCAGGTTTCGTTCTAACAAATTTACTCTCTTCGATTCAATAATATCATCTGGATAAAATGGTTCGTGAAACAAATCTGAAGCAAATTTCGCAACTTCTTTATATGCCTCTTTTCCTCCGCCTAATGTTGCACTCGTAGCAATACATGTTAATCTTTGTTTCTGATTTTTAGATATCCTTTCTTTTAATTTCTGTATTAGCATTGATATTTCTGTACCTTTTGCACCATTATAAGTATGAGCTTCATCTAACACTATAAACTTCCAATTTTCTGAGTGTTTTTGATCAAAAAACACATTATCATTTGGACGTAAAAGTAAATATTCCAACATTGCATAGTTTGTTAGTAATATGTGTGGAGGGTTCTCTCTCATTCTCTCTCGAGAAATCAATTCATTTGGAATTAATTCTACATCTGGATTTGTTTTTGCAAATAACTCCTCGGCTTTTTTTTGTGATTCCTCAGTTTCACCTGTGTATCTACCAAAAGTTATATCTGGATAATCATTCAAAATACCTCTTAATCTACCAATTTGGTCATTAGCAAGGGCATTCATAGGATAAAGCAAAAGTGCTCTAATACCACTATTTAAGGTTCCAGCCTCTTTCTCTCTCATTAACTCATTAATAATAGGGAGTAAAAAACATTCTGTTTTACCACTTCCTGTTCCTGTGGCAACGATTATATTTTTCCCCTCAATTACTTTTCTCATTGAGGTTTCTTGATGAATATAAAGTGTGCGATCGAGCGGAAAGTGCTCTTTCAATTTATAAAACTCCGTGGATACTAGTCCCTCGTCTATAAAAGCTTGTATGCTTTTTCCAGTAATAAAAGGTTGTGTTATTTCAATAAACGGGCCTTTTACAAATTTGCCTTCCTTAGATAGATGTTGTTTTGCTTGCTTCATTAAATCTTTATCTTGAAAGAAAAACATTGAACTTAAATACTCCACATATTCCTTCTTAATTTTTTGTGTAGTAGTTATAGGATTTAAACCCATGAATATCCCCTTTCTAATCGCATATAAAGTTCAAAAATTATTGCGTCCCTGTAGTACAATTTTTTGCATTTTTCGATTGTATAAAGTAATATATGACAGAACTGTCTTGTTTCTTCCATCAATCCGTTTCTAATAAAAGATGAATATAAAGCAATTAAGCCTATATAATAACCTAGCTCATCATCTGTTTTTCGTTTCGCAATAGCCTCAAATGCATCTTTGAATTGTTCTTTTAATTCACTTTTACAGAGTATATCTCTAGCATAAGCTAATCTTTCTTGTATTATTTCTGCCTTGTTATTCTCTTTCCATTCTGCAATTAATTGAAGTCTAGTCTTTCCAAAAATTATTGTCTCCTCAACCAAATGTTGTTTTTGAAATTCCCTTAAAAAATCAGCTGACTTTTTAGTGAAATTTTTAGGTTTCTGTAAATAGTCATACACATACTGAAAATAAGCTGCAATATAAGAACTCTTCCCTAAGTTTTCTTCTGAAAGAAAAGTAGCAGCAACCTCTTCGTCAGCAAATAAGTTATCCACCTTTAAAACTTCTATACCGGATATTCCAGCCCAATTAAGCCCTTTTAAATTATCTTCAGATTGTACAAGATTAATAAATCCAGCCATGTCTTCATTAATTTCGCCAAGTAATTTCAATTGAAAGTTACTAATTCTTGTTCTAGAAGTTAAATTAATACAGTAAAACTTATGAAGCAATTCTTGCTTATATCTCTTAGAGAAATCACTTTCTAAAATATATTTAATTGTTTCACTTCCGTAATTTGAAAATAAATCAAATAGTCCAGTAAATATACTCATAACTTCAGTTGAATCCTCATTCTCTAGATAGAATCTATCGTGAAGGATATAAGTATTAGCGAGCAAATTTATATCTTCTGGTACTTTAACACTTATACTACTAATCTGGGATTTAATTTGTGTTAATCTTTTCGGCACTAATTCCTTCTTCATAAATCTACTTCTCAATAGCTGATATAAAATTTTCTCCATATCTGAAGAATATTTTTGTTCACCTTTTACAATGATCCTCTTTTTTTGAAAATCTTTTAAGGCGCAAATTTCAGCTTCAACTTCTTCAAATAAATCGTCTGTTTCTTTTTGAATTACGTACCTATAAATACCTTCTTCAAGCATTTCGGTATTAATAGTTATTTCACACATTTTATCTTCAATTTCAAAATGATATGGCTTTACCCATGGCTTTAGGAAATTAAAAAGAACGAGTTCTCGTCCACAAAATGTACCCTGTTCTTTCCATTTAAAAAAAATGTTATTCTCATCTAGTGAAAAAACTGCATTTCCCACTACTACTTCATCTTGAAATCTCGCAACCAGAAAGCTCGAAACTATTAACTCATTAGAATTGAGACAAGTTATGCGAAGATGAAAATCTATTGTGTTACTTGTATTTTGAACTTCAAATAAGAAAGGATTTAATTGAACTCTCAGTCCATCCTTATTCTCAATTAAAATTTTATTACTCATTACAATCCTTTTATCCGGTCCAACTAAATCGATTTTTATAGTTTGGACATCGTAAATTGGATCTAGGTTAAATCCAAACAATAAGTATGGGTCCGTTGCATTATTTAAATCTTGTAATGTAAGTGTGTATACTCTGCTTGAAAGATCAATGATTTCATTTTCAAGTCCAATAATTCCCCATGAAACCGGGTAGACATTTTTTTTAATGGGAGTAGAAAAAACATATCCATTGTATGTGTATCTATACTCACCAATTAAGTAACGGTTCTTTTCATTGATTTTATATTGATAAACATTATGATTATCTTGATAGATTTTCGAAACTCTTTCTGCATTATATATATCTATATCTACATTTTTGCTTGTCCGTAACTTTTGAATTTTATTTTGATATCCTTGATAATTAGTTGGCCAGTAATCATTTTTATCTAATTGAATCGTACCAATAGGCACATATTCTACACTAAACCTTCCATTAATCCCATTACGATTCCAAATTTTGATTTCATATTCTCCATACGATTCATTCTTAATATAATTACTGAGTGAAAATCTTTCACAATCAGATCCGACAACAACATTTGTTTTACTGATTACATCGCTTCCTGCTTTATGTTTAATTTCAATATGCCATTCGCCATCAGTTATTATAGGAACTTTTATGTAAGGTAATGTTATATAAGCTCTTGAGTTTTCTTGGTTAAATAAAGTTTCTCCCCCTTCAATAATAGGTTTATTTTCAGAATTTACACGAATATTTAATCCAGAACATTTAAGTACCTTCGAATTTGACAAGTCAACTTTATATACGTTATAGGAATTCCAAAACGGTATTTGTGGCAATTCATTTATTGATAATTTATCTTTTTCAATAATACTAATGTTCTTATTAAGTAAAAGTATTACCGAGTTATTCGGCAGATGTTCTGTCTTAATTACATTTCCATTTTGAGAAAATGCGATATAATTATCTTCAACTCCACTAAATTCCCATTTGGAAATCTGGTTATCGTCAACCTTAAGAATAATAGAGTATGAATTTGCAGGTTTTAAGGTAATGATCTTTTCTTCAGAAACTAATACTCCACTTCTTCTAAAAAAATCTGCTTTCACAATATTTGTAGTTTCATCACTTGAGATCTCCCAGATAATATAAGAATCATAACAATCCTTAACAATAATTTTTGGTACTTCACAGTAAATACCTACTCCGTCAAGGTCAAATTTTATTTTAGGCGCATTTATTTGAACATTACCTCGAGCCTGTAGATTTTTTTTATTTGTGGGTCTTTCCTTCCATAAAAAAATCTGTTCTAACATACGGGTATAGTTTCCGCTATCCATTACCTCATCACTATCCACATTATCACTTAGTACTAATTGTTTAGTATTCTGAATAAAACTGTAGGAATTTCTCTTATCTGATAACCTAATGTATCGTTTTACTGGCATTTCAGTTTTATTTTTCAAGTAACTTAGATAATCATCAACATCAAAGTCATCATAAAAAGCATCATTAACAGTATTACTAATAGCGGAAAAATAACTATCTAACGCTTTTATCGGTATACCTGCATGACACAAAATTGGAGTAACATATGTGTAGCCTTCTTCACTTTCGTTTTCAAATGTATTTAATTTATATTTTTTAACTACACTTAAAAAAGTAGAATACATTTCCATCCTTCGTTGATAAGATAAATCACCAGTGTATCTTTCTATTGGTTGCCAAAAAGTTTTTTTATCGTATTCATATACCGCACAAAATACAAGGAAAACTGTTAAACATTCTTTATACATATTAAAAATTTGTGGATTTTCCTTAATCTCCACCTTGATGATTGAGGCAAGATGGTTAAAATCTTCTCTAGATAGCGGTAAGTCTCCGATCAAGCTGTACTTAGGAATCTGTGAAACTATCATTTCATTTATAGAGTTGAGTGAGCTGTTTTCCGTAAATAAGTTCAAATACAACCTCTCCCTGTCTTAACTTACTATTAATAATATAAAAAACATTTATTACTACTGTATCTTCAAATAGAAATATACACAGTAATATTTTACCATAATTACATATATTTCTATCGAAAATTCTGTAATTAACATTCAACATTTTAGTTACCTTTCTATAAATGTAGAATGTAAAACAAGTGTATATACGAACAGTTTTTAATTTTTATAGTTAAATAATATAAAAACCCCCGACACAGTTGATGTCCGGAGGTAGGATGATATATATTGTTCAACAAATTTCTCTTTAAGTTTCATTTTTTTCAAAATAAAGTTTGTTGTATATGTGTTGATTTTATCACTTTTGTTTTAAGTACTAACTCTTTTCTTGGTTCTTTACAACCATTGATCATTGATTCTATATTTGCAACTGCTTTTAACACTGTGTCAATACTAATGTTAGGTATATATCGGTTTTCGTTAAGATAATTTTCCAGGTATTCAGCAGATGGATTTTTAATCCCCATCCTTTCACAAACCAACCAACATACACTTTCAGCTTCGAATTCTTCTTCATTTATTGTTAAGTTTCGTCTATTAGGCAGCCATTTCAAATCGTTAGAACCTAAGTGTCCACAATATAGATGTGCTAATTCATGAATGATTGTTGCAAATTTAGTTTCAACGGGATGTTTTCTATTAATAATCATGTTAAATAGGATTTTAACTAAAATTTCTTTTTTACCCCGTACAATTTTTTTCTTAGTATTACTATAGTTTTTCTCGATAAAACCAGCACTAGAAGTACCATGCTCAGACTCACAATACAAAATTCCATCACACTTAAGATTGTTTAACAAATTATTAAATATAGTTTCATGTACCTTCCCTTCTACTTTGAATGGGTTTAATAACTTTTCAGGAAATGAGTCACCTGTTGTATCCCCTAATTCAAAGACAAAGGAAACTGGACCAAACGGACGTAAAATCACTAAGGGTCTTGCTCCTGGATTTATAGTTCGATTGAATCTTTTTTGCCATTCAACTGCTGAAGCAACAAACAGGCTGCCTGGTTGTTGAATATGTAATAGCATTGCATTATATGGAGCTATACTTGGAAACTTTTTAACAAATTCATAAAGTCTCTTTATATCATTACTTTCTCGATAGGTGCCAATATCATAAAATAGTTTATCTAATTCTGGAATACTTTTATTTTCCATATTAAATTAACTTCCTTTATCTCAAAATATTTTTACAGCTTTTAAATGAATTAACAAAAAGCTACAGATGCTTCTATATAATTCACTCGATATTTCTTAAACCGTAACCTAATGAATGTTAATTATCTTGGTGAAAAACCTCCACCTAATGTAACTGTTATCGGGTAAAACCTCTTGCAGCAATTATTATCGTCAACCTCTACTTTAAACACACTGCATATGTTGTATTTCTGTAAGCTTAGACAATTTCCACAATTTCTCCATTTACTTCTTGATAAGTAGATCCCCTTTTTAACTTTTATGCCCTGTTCAATTTTTTGTCGTTGTGTTACTACACCGGGTTGCTCTAATTTTGTTTGATTTTTTCTTTCATCTTGGCGCACATTAACCTTTTTTGTTCCATTTTGAATCGGTTTTCTTTCTATAACACTAAGATCATAATATGTTTTCACTTTGGAACTTTTGTTTGTATACTTCTTTTTCTCTTGAATAGCAGAAGACGCAGGTTTAATCTGTTTTGTGGTAGATTGAGCTTCTTTACGTGACGTATCCTTCTCTACGTGTGGTTGCTTTTTGGGGCTTTTATTACCTTTAAATAAAGCTGAATATAATTCTCCTACGAATTTAAACTTAAGGTCAGCATTATCATATTTATGAATTAGCAATAGGTTTTCATTTTGTTTAATTAGTTGATTCTTTGTATTTTTGAAATTAAATCGAATTTCTAAAGAATTATTTCTATTTTTTATTCTAATGTTTGGAAGAGCTATTTCATTTTTTCTGTTTAATAGATTTAAAAGCTGTTTAGAAAACTTTATTGAAAGAGCATATCTAATATCTTGCTTATTCTTTTTATGTAGAGACATACCAGATAATAATCTATTACTCTTAGACAAGTTCTTAATCAATAAAGTTAATTCAACACTTACTGAATAATTTACTATTAGAAAATCGGTATTACATGATAAGTTACCAGCCATCAGAATTCTTCCCCTTAAACAATATTTAGGAATTAACTACTCTTTCATAGTATATCGGCGAAAAAGTAAAATATTGTATAATTTAACAGGTAGAATTATAGGAACAGGAAGTTAAATTATGATACCCCTCATTCCAGGGGAAATTTAGGTTTCCTTATAAAAGAAGCATCTCCTTATTAAGAAAAATTTTTTCTTATTACGCAATCTGGCCTTTTATTAAATAGAGAGTTTGAGAAGTATAGCCACCACTAACATAAAATGTCTAAATAAAAACCTGAATCCGGTTGTTATCTCGAATTCAAGCTTTTGTGGCTTAAAGCAGTTGACCAATAATTATATAGATTTTGTTTATTGATTTAAAATAATCATCTCAGCTCGTCATCTAAAGGTAAAATCACTACATCTAATGTCTTTCTCCACTGACGTTTCATTTCTGGTCCGTATTTAAACGGTATTGCATCTGGATGTACGGTTTTGTATTTATCAAATTGCTTGCTGTCGATGATGCCACCCATATTCGGAATAGGTTCTGTACCTATCTCATATTGAACAGCAGATGCATGCAGTTCTCTTTCTTCTACAAACCACGTATTTGCAAATTCCTCTATCGCTTTATTGTAGGATTGGGTAAAGTAATGGCGTTTGACGATAAGAATATCTTCCTCTTCTTTTATTTCTTTGTTATCGATGGCGTTTAGGATAGCCCGATATACATCTTTAACAATTTCTGATTTCTTCAACTTTTGAAGCGCTTTTTCGATTTCTGACCGGATGTTCTGATTGTTTGCAGAGTACGTACCCAATAACTGGTCGATATACGTAGAATCAATATCATAGAGCTTAATGGCGTTTTCACTATAGAATTCAATACCTGAGAAATCTGGTCTCGTTCCATCGCCACCTTCATCAACTAACGATCCCTTAACAGTGTTGTACACACCAATATATTCTTCTAAAGTCTTCACCTGTTCTTGAAGTATTTTTGATTTCTCCATCTCATCGTTGTAATCATCATACGTAACTAAAGCTTCGTAGGCGTTATTTAGCTCTTGAAACGCTTTTACAAACTCAATTCGCGTTTCAAGTGAAGAGTGCTCGTTAATATCTGTTGGACTTGGCACTAGAATTTGAAGTGATTTGTGAGCCTTTTTGAAGCGTTTTTTTGATTCGTCATACGTCGGATAAACAAGTTTAGATTCATCATTTTCATTCGAATACAACTTAGTCGCATCCTGCACATTTCGTTCCATAGTTGAAGGTTTTCGGAATGTAACGATCAATCCCTTCGTTTTTCCAGGATACGTTCGATTCGTTCGAGAAAAGGCTTGAATTAGATTTGCGTAACTTAAGTTTCGGTCTACGAATAACGTTTGAATTGTCGGCGCATCAAATCCAGTTAACAATCGATCTACCACAATCACTAGATCGATTTGTTTCCCAAATTCTTTGAATTCAGCTCTTTTACGTGCTAATCGATTGTTGATATCACCATTGTATCGTTCAATATCTTCGATCGACCAAGCCGTTTGATAATAATCGTTATACTCTTTTATAATTCCCTTCATTTCATCTTGGAATTGTTTAGAGTTTTCTTCGTTTTCTTGTACCGAATAGGTTATAGCGATTCGTGGAAAATCGGGATCATCAATCGTACGACCTTTTCGAATCGGATGACCTGCAAACTCGTTGGTTAACCAATCAGGGTTCTTTGTCATTTCCTTGATTGCATGATAATAACGTTTCGCCATATCAATTGAACTAGTTGTTAAGATGGCTGACTTTTGAGGTCGACCATTTTTAAAATCAAACTTGGTGTAGGCGTTATCTGGTCGAAAGATCTTATGTATAACCTTTTTGATATGGTCATCGATTTCAAATGAAGAGTTCGGAATATAAGTTTCTTTCTCTATCCCTTTCATTTTATCAATCAATTGGTTCAATTGATCATCCGTGTAATCCGCGTATTTTTCATTTTGACGCAGTTGGCTAAAAATATAATTGTATAAAGAAGTGGGTTCAATCGTATCTTCGTGTTCGACTTGAAACCCTAAAACAGATCCATCTTCTAACGCGTTCTTTATAGTATAGGTATGAAGGATCTCTCCATACTGATCGCGAGTAGTCCGCGCCAATTGACCTTTCGCTTGCTTTTTATTTTCATTAAATATCGGAGTACCAGTGAAGCCGAACCATGTAGAGTTCGGAAAGAACCCTTTAATGACTTCCATTCCTTCGGCACTTAACGCGCGATGACATTCATCTACGACAAAGACGATGTGTTGACTAATTAGTTTCTTAAAACGTTGGTTTCCACTCTTCTCCTCTTGTTTTTGAGCAAGTCGAAGAGCAGACTCTAATTTTTGACGTGTGGTAATAATGACTGTATTCGAGTTGGCATCAGATAACAGCGTCTCACTTAACTTCCTTGCACTCTTCGTACCGACTACTAAACTATTTGACTTGGCATCACCTGAAGAGATACCGGTATTAAACTCTGATGCGAACTTGGTAAATTCAGTTGTCGTTTGATTGTCCAAGTCTTTTCGGTCAATGAGCATAATCGTACGATCAACACCAGGTTTACGAGCTAATAACTTCGTAGAAACAAAACTTGTTAACGTTTTTCCTGAACCTGTCGCATGCCAAACAAATCCCGATTCGCGTTTCATGGCAGAAGTAAACAAAGCTTCGATCGCATGAATTTGATATGGATGTAATACCATTAGAGCTTTATTGTCCTGATCTTCACTAACGATCGTATAATTGGCAATCAATCGATGCGCATCTGGGATGTTTAAAACTTGTTTCACAAATTCATAAAGATTTTCTACTTTCCGGTTATCGGTAGTACGCCAGCTAAAGACAAATTTCTTGTGCATGTCTTTTGGCATCGCATTGGCAAAGTACCGAGTCGTTTGTTCGTTCGAAATAACAAATAACTGTAGCGTAGAAAATATATTGTTTCTAAACATCCCTTCTTCTGCGTATTTCTTGATTTGGTTGTAAGCTTGAAATACGCCGTCTTTGGCGTTTACCTGTTTTAATTCTATTTGAACGATTGGCAACCCATTAATTAAGAGTGTCACGTCAAATCGGCGGTCGCGACCATCATCATTAACCTTTTGTTTAGCAATCTGATGCACCACTTCGTATGTAGAGATTCCGCCCCCGATGTCTTGGTTGGAATACAAAATCAGCGACATAGATCCTAAAGAAACATCTTCTCGTTCGATCGTAATCCGAGCAATTCCATTCTCACCCTTCAGCCACTTAGCAGCATCAAACGGTGTCTGAGTTTTGGATAGTAACTCCGTCTTAATCGAGTCAAACTCTTTATCAGAAATAGGGTGTTCCCCAATTTCTGATAAGTTATTTCGAGTTATCTTTTGACGCAAATTTTTCCATAGATCTTCCTCAGACTTTAAATCCGGACGATAATTCCACTGATTATGCCCTTCCCCTAATACTTCAATCAATCGACGTTCCACTGCAAGTTCATCATTATGAGCGATCTTGGTCACGTTTCTCCCTCTTTTCTATACGCTTAAACAAACATCTTTTGAAGGAATGCTTTTTTCATTTCTTTTAGGGCATCTAGCTCATGTTCATGAAGAGCAATAATAACGTCTAGTTCTTTAAAGAAATTACCAATTTTCTCTTGTTCTTCTAGAATAGGAAATTCCCCTGTCATTTCTTCAAATTGTTTTCGTGAGATATAAAATATTGTTGAACCTGCGGATTCTCTTTTCATTTTTTTTTGTATATTTGTTGATTTAAAAAATGCAAATAAATAATCAACATTGAAGTTATTATTTGGGACTAAACCAATAAAAGTTTGGTTAGTTATTAAATCATTGTTTACAATAGCAACAACTCCAAATGTTGCACTAGCTGAAACAATCAATGAACCTTTGGGTATAATTTTTAAATTCATGGATTTAATAGTTTCTTTAGAGACATATTGGCCACTTGTTGTACCATTAATATATCTACCTTCTATGTCTTCAATTCTCGTCCAAGGTATAGTTCCAGAAAATTCTTTGGGTTTGTCCCGCATTGGAACAATGAAATCTTTAAAAACTGTATTCAACTTCCGCTGTTCCCAATCTCCAGTAAATCCTGAGAACCGAACCTCAGGAACAGACTCCCCTTCTTTTGGAAACATTTTTTGTAAGAACCCTTGTTTTGTTTGCTTAAGGGTGGTGAGTTCTCGTTGGTGAAGAGCAACCTTTTTGTCTAATTGTTTGAAAAATTCACCGATTTGTTCTTGTTCATTTTTCTCCACTGGTACTTTTAACTCGGTATCGAAAAAATCACTTGCGGAGATATTTAGTAAGCCGTGATTTCTTGCTCCCTCCGCTGCGCGATCAGAAACTTCTTTATGCCATCGATTTGTATCATAATAAGAAACCAAGAAGTTAGAATTGACTTTTGTCGGTTTAAAAACTATATAAAGTGTTGATAACACACCTTGCTCATATTTATCTAGCCTTTTGACTGCCCCCCATGGATAGTCATTTGAATAACTCTTATTATAAGCAAATTCCCCATTTTCAAGAAGAAAATAATTACTTAAATCTCTACTTGCTACTTGTTTATTGAAAAAAGTTATTTGATCAATTAATCCATGTTGAGCAGAAATGGTTAAAGGTAAACTCGACTCAGTATTTTTGTTTTTTCTAGTTACTCGTTCAACTACATCTCTCAATTTACGCTGTACCCAATCTCCAGCAAATCCTGGGAAACGAACTTCTGGATTTTGTTTACTTTTCACGATTAAACACCTCTAAAGCACCCTTGATCCATTCTGCGTTTTCTGCATCAAACTGTAATGATGAAATCATGTCATATAGGCTAGATTCTAGTTCTGCTTTTTCTTTTCGAATGTTTTTAATGGTTGAGCCAATTGCGACCATATCGACAACTGTTTCTTCCTCGAAAGTATCTACGTATCGAGGGATGTTCAAATTGAAATCATTCTCTTTGATTTCATCAAAGCTAGCGAGATGGGCATATCTCTCAACATTTTCTCGATTTCTATATGCTTCAACAATCTTATTTAAATTTTCTTTTGAAAGTTTGTTTTGGTTCTTTCCTTTTATAAAATCTTTACTCGCATCAATAAATAGCACATCACGCGTCTCGCGATTCTTCTTCAATATGATGACTGTTGTTGGAATGGATGTTCCAAAGAATAAGTTTCCTGGCATACCGATAACCGCATCGATACTACCATCTTCTAAAAGCTTCTTTCGAATAACACCTTCTGCTGCTCCACGGAAAAGAACCCCATGAGGCAAGACGATGGCCATCGTTCCTGAATCTTTCAAATGATAGAAACCATGTAACAGGAAAGCAAAATCTGCTTTTGATTTTGGTGCTAACTTTCCGTAACGATTGAAACGAGAATCATCTAAGAATGTGTCATCTGCAGACCATTTTGCAGAATAAGGAGGATTCATAAGAACTGAATCAAAGGTATAAGGTTCATCTGTCGGCCAGTCTTTATTCAGTGTATCTCCATTACGCAAACGCATATCCTCTTTATCCACACCATGTAAGATTAAGTTCATCTTGGCTAAGTTATAGGTCGTTGTATTAAGTTCTTGTCCATGATACTTCACGCTATCTGGATAATTGATATAGTTTCGGATATTCAACATTAAGGAACCTGATCCCATTGTTGGGTCATATACGCTAAACAATTTCTTATCTTCTTGTCCCATCGCAGCAATACATGCCATCATGTCCGATACTTCATGAGGTGTATAGAATTCTCCAGCTTTCTTCCCAGCTTCTGAAGCAAATTGACCAATCAGGAATTCATAGGCATCCCCAATAACATCGCCATCATGACCCATTAAATCAACATCGTTTAGTTTCTTTAAAACCTCTGTAATGGTAATGTTTCGTTGTTGATCATCTGAACCAAGCTTTTTGGATTTTAGATCTACATCATCAAATAATCCATTAAATTGATCATACTTGGTTGCTAAATCGATAAAGGCTTTATTCAAGTCATTCAACTGAAACGTGTTCTGCTTCGCTTGATCCGTTAATACATTAAATAAGTGTCCTGGCGCAATATCATAGCCTAATGTATCTACTAACGTTTCAATCAAATCGCCTTTGATATCGTCATCTGCTAAAAGATTTCTGTATAATTGAGTTTGTTTAGTCTGTGTGTTGTATTTCTCTAGTGATTCATCAGCGATGACAACCACTTTTTCTAATAACTTATCCGATAAGTACTTGTAAAAGATCAAGCCCAGTAAGTAGTTTTTGTATTCGGATGCATCCATTTTGCTTCTCAGGTTGTCTGCGGCACTAAATAATTTTTGGTTTAATCCTGCCATTGTTTGTTCCCCACTTCTTTTTTTGTTAGTCTAGTGATCTAGTTTTCTCAATATCTCTAAATACAGCTGTTCTTCAAGTTGAGCTTGTTGCTTAGCTAGAGCTTGCTGCTTTCTTAAATAGAAGTACGCTTTTCCAATTGTTCGTTGTTTCTCACTAGCTGGTAGCTCGATTTCCAACTCTTTTAATATGGATGGAGATAATTTTGGTACAGTACTTCCTTGCATACTGATGGCCATTTGCTTTTTCATTGATGTAGATTCATTTAACGCATAACATAAATAGCTGCTATCCAAATCATCATGTTCAATAATGAGCTTTGCAAAGTTTTGATTAATAATCTTACCTTGGTTTTGGTCACTCACTATTCCGGCTTTGGAACTTACAAAACTAAAAACAACTTCACCTGCATTGCTCAAGTAACCATCGTTTTGAAACTCATTGTTACTAGCAAAAGTTTTAGAGTCTAAAAATAAGCCATCTAAATCATGCATTAAATCTTCGTACGAATAAGCCACCAAAGTTAAATCATCTTTCTCCGTTCCCCTTGAAAGATTCCTTCCAATTTTAACTGTTACAACATCTTCAAGTTTCATATCCCGCCCTCTTTTATGTATTTCTTCGAAATTACACGTTTATCATATCATTTAAAAATATAACTGCCAATAATATTTAAAGTAATTTTTTAAAATTACAAATAAACATAAAAAAATAGGACCTAAGGAGGTCCATATAAACTTTCTCGTTAAGATCTTTTTACTTGTGTATTTTTTATGTCTACATTGATCTATTTACTCAGCAATTGTACTTTCATTTTCGGGCTTATTTCGATCCCTATTAGTGAACATATCCTTTGTTTTTGTGATTTACTCGTTTCAAACATGTATAGATATCTTTTTATCATATTCTGAATAATCTGTAATGCAACTTTATTGTATTTATTACACTCATAAATACGCTGTAATTCTGCTGATGGAAATTCTTCATAACACTCTAACATAATAAACAAGTGTATTAAATCTATAGAGTTATACGACAATTGCTCTCTAACCCTATGATATGTTCTATCTAAATCTTCCGTACCAATTGATAATGCAATTTTACTAATCGTGTTAAAAGTAACAAAGCCCCCTATTGAATATAGTATATTCTTTGCTGTTTTTTGAGCCTTCTGAACATCTTTTTCAAGTCCTTTATCAATGATATAACTTGAAATATAATGTAATAAACTCTCATTTTCGTTATTTAGATCACTTATGAAACGATGATTTATTCTTAATCCCAATTTAAAATGTTCTTCGCAAAGTTCTTGTTTATCAGAACCACTCATTGATCCATAATAATTTTTAAGTATCTGGCCTATAATATCTAGCATTTTAAATCCTTTATTTAATTGTTCAATTTTTTGCATTGCATTAATAACTTCCGAACTTTCATCTTCAGTACTTGCAGCTAATTGTTCAAGTGCTTGCATAGCTTCATTAGGTCTTTGATTTCTTTCATTCTCATCCATTTGTTTATTTAGCATTTTTCTATGCTCTTTTACATTTACGTCATGCAAAATAAGGGGTGAAAGTTCTTCACATAATTCATTGATTAAGTTTACATCTTCTTCTAGTTTTAATGGTGCAACGTCATTAAAAATTGATTCCGCAGCCAGAAGGACCTCTTCTTTGATAAATGAATCTTTTGATAAATGTGTTAGAAACATAATAATATTAGCATATTCATTATTATGTAAATTCTGGCACATTTCTTTTATTATTCCCTTGATACTTCCTTTATTTATGTTTCTAGCTAGGTTCTGGGCTACAAAAAAATAATATATATAAGGATAATAAAATTCATATCCCTTAGTACTGTTCCGTATAACTTTCTCTTTAACCAATTTTTCTTGTATTTCTTTAAAAACAATTTGATCATCATTCATATCGTAATATTGCAAATGATTTTTATGAAAAATTCTCCATTCTTCCGATGTTAAAGAGTTCATGGGATGTTTTAACATTTCGAATGCGAGATCAGTTAAGTATTGATAAATCTTGTCGGTTTCGTTATTCTCTATCTCAATGGCTGCCAAAGAATCTTTTATTAAAATTTCAAAATAATATCCATTTGAACTTTTGTCTAAATTATGAGGTGTTCCTGTCTCAATAGTTTTTATAATTATTAATAAGTATAGGGGAAACTTAGGTACATAACTTTGCATTAATATAGGTTTCATAATCCTATTTATACGATCTACTTCTTTCAATAAATCAGAATCTTCAAGAGTTTCTCTTTGCCCCAAAGAAACCCAGTTCTCAATAAATTCATCTCTTTTCACATGACCAAACTTCATAATATCAAAATATCTTAATGTATATTTTTCTTCTTTCGAAATCATTTCAATAGCATCATTAATAGAGTTATTTAATTCTGAAAAAAAGATAACTTGATTGAAGTATCTATTTGCGTGTTCAAGAAAACTAGCTTTTGAAGCACTATTAATTGGGGTTCTATGCCAATCATCAACAATTAATATTCTTTGCTCTTTTTTTAATTGAATATATGAATCTCTCTTTTCTATCCCGTATACTCTATCTATAGTTTTCTTAATTAATAGATCAATATTACGGGTAAGACTAGGTGTAACATCCCCACCAGATATGAATAGAGGGAAATATTTTTCCCCTACAAAATAATTAAAAAGAATTTTTGCTAGCGCAGTTTTTCCAGAATCTTTATCACCTTTAAACAAGAAATGTGATTCTTTGTCGGATTTTAATAATTCAGGTATTTCTTCTGGAGTTGATAGTAATTCAACATCTTTCTGATATAATACTTCTTCAATATTAGGATAAATATAAATATCTTTTAGTTTTAAATTAGGAACCCGCGGATGTGAAATTGGTATCCCAATATCATATAAAAACTCCTCAAATTCAGGTTTAATATTTAATAGTGTTGGCTCATTAAATTTTGCAGATAACTCTTTAGTAAATGGTTTCCAAATTGTTGCATCCTCTTCTTTATATAAAGTTGAATCCCATGTATGCTTTTTACAACAAAATTCCAAACTCTCAAGATCTATTTGAATTGAATTAAAACCACTTACTTCTGGGCTACCATGTTCTTGGAGGGCAGAACCTTCTATAAAATTAATTGCTCTGGTAGTCCAATCTGTAAGTGTTACATTTGTAAAAGAATGTTCATGCCCGGATAAAATAAAATCTGAATGTTTTTGTAATAAGTTTTCCATGTCCCTTTTATTATTAGGGTTTAACCAATGAGTAGGATGATGTAATAATGAAACATTAATATCGCCAGAATAAGAAGAAATTAAATCCTCAACAAAACTTACTGGATAAAACATATTCCCTGGCCGTTCTTTTTTTGTAGAAATCCATGAAGTGTTAAATAAATTAAAAATAATACTCTTACCCTTAATATTCAACTCTACTTTATCAAAAAGATCATTAGATCCTATTAACTTACAACTTGTCCATTCGTTATGAAACAAATCCTTAAAACTCAAAAAATGCTCTTGTGTTCTTATCCCTTTAATAAACTTAGAATTATTACAAAGTGCTGGTTTTGATATAATTGAATTAATTAATTGATCCCTTAAATCCATTTCTTCATTATCACTAAAATCACAATCGTGATTTCCAGGAATGAAAAGAAACTCACATGGTATATCATTCAATTCTTCTTCAAAGATGTTTTTTAATGAATCAAAAAAAGGAAGTGCTATATTTGAATATTCATTATCAATCCCAAAATTTGCAATATCGCCAGATATACAGAAAACAATGTGATCTGAACCACGTCCCTTAGCTATAAGAGCACTAAAGAGTTTATTTTGTTTTTTTATTAAAGTATTTTCATATATAGTAGAAAAATGTATATCAGTTAAGTGAAACAATGTAAGAATCAATTGACTTCCTCCCAATAGTATTGTTAACAAAATTATACAATAAGAAAGCTATCATTGGTATATAATGTAATTTGTTTCTTTCAGTTTTTCTATATTTACTTATTCTATAACTAGTATAAAGTGAAAAAATTAACAGTGCCATAATAGTCTACTTTATTGAACCTCTTTACTACATTTGTAAACATAAATTATCTAGAAATGAATACAGTTTTCAGAATTGACGAGCAGCTTGTG
This sequence comes from Fictibacillus barbaricus, assembly GCF_014635025.1. Taxonomy (GTDB): domain Bacteria; phylum Bacillota; class Bacilli; order Bacillales; family Fictibacillaceae; genus Fictibacillus; species Fictibacillus barbaricus. The sequence goes on from NZ_BMCE01000002.1 coordinate 1,055,435, forward strand.
AAATATTCTCACTTTCAAGCAATTATCTTCTCTCACTAGAACTCATAGTAGCTTTCATAACCAAATGTTTCATGCAGTATAAAAAATAGAATAAGAGATTCAACAAAAAAAGCACCTGCAAGTGGTACTTTCTTTTAAGTATTAGGAAATAGTATTACAACTGTTTACACCCGTATAAATCTAGTTTTAGTACATTCCCATTATAGTCTTTGTGACAAACAGGGCAGTGGACGTCCCAGTTGTTTTCGACCTGATTGTTATAATTACCAAACGCATATTTCATAAGAGCAAAATTATGATTTATGTTCTGATGCTCCCTTTTATATCTGCAAGTATTTGACACCCACACTTCATAATCATTTGGACATTTATATGTTTGTTTATATACCTTATCTTCACAATGAGCTTTCTCACCGCAACTTGGGCATATGGTCTTTTGCAAGCCAAAAAAATGAAGAATTCTCTTAATATATGTTTGAATATTTTCCAGATTCCCTGGCAAAGCAAAAAAGTGACTTAAATGATATAAACTATTTGAATCGACATTCCAATTCGTTGCATTGTTATCAATATGGACTAAAGTTGCACTCTTCATGATGATTGAAGTGTTTTGAATTTTTCTTAAATATCGTTTACCGGAATGGTTGATATCTTTTTCAAGTTGGCGACTTAAGAGTTCCGAATATGGTTTATATTTAGCATCTAACACATGTCCCTGCCATTTTGTATTCTTATGATGTCTGTATAAAAATAAATAATCAGGCATTATCATTTTGGAATCTTCCAAATGAATGGATTTTTCATAGTATAAGACAAATTCACCACGGGTCTTATCAAAAGGAAAGCGGTAGAACCATCCACTAATTTTTTTATCTTTTTTATATTTTTCTACCAGAGAATATCTGACTCCTGAACAATCAATCTTGATTTTTTTCAGATGATGAATAAGCTGCAATAATATCCAAATTTCATATAAACGAGGAGAGCTCATTACCGCTTCAAGGAATGCACGTTCTTCTGAATCCATTTTAGGAACCATATTTTCAAATTTTTCATAAAGTTCATAGACCGCTCCATAGGATGGGTCTTGAGAAAAAAGATGTGTTAATTCTGGCATTACTGGATCTACCATATACAAATTTTCACTTAAAATCATCCGTAACATTGAGTCACAGTGTTCCCATTTTTTCTGTCGTTCCTTTAACCAATTGATATCCCTCTCAAGCGATGTACACCTTTTTTCAATAAAAACCTTCATTAAACCGTTGATTACATTTAATGTTTCATATCGCTTGTTTAATTCAAATTCAAGTTGTTTCAACGCTGAATTTTCGATAACCATTGACTGCTTAACTTGTTCAACGAATGCTTCAATCATGTATCGAATCATTTGATGTTCTTCAAGATTCAATTCTTTTATGCTTGTTTGTATCAATATTTTTTCACGGAAAGGAAACATTGCAGCTTCTAAGATGGAATGGCTGTCCCATTTTGAAATTTTAGATCTTGTCATTTTTTCTTTCGATTTTACCAATTTCTCTGAAGGATTTTTACATATTACTAACGCCCAGTCCTTAAATTCTTCAAGGATTAAAACAAGTTCTTCTAATCGGAAAAGAGGGATCTGCAACTCTTTTAAGTAGCTGCCTTCTTCAGGTTCAGCTGTAAGACCCTCAAACAAACTTTTCACTTCGGCCTGCATTGTCCTGTATTGGGCATATGAAAAAGTTCGTGGTATAACCACTACTCTTTTTTCATTAAGAGTTTTGCCTTCATCGCTAACAGCTGAAACTTTCCACTCTCCACAAGCATTCATGCCAAAACAGGATTCAGATCGCTCCAAAAACCCTTCTTCATACCATCCTCTTGAAGCTTCGTACCACATTCCCAAATGGATCTTTGATTCAACAAGGTACTTCTTTACATTACCGTTTGAAATAAAAACATGAGCTGCTTCTGGAGCATATACTCCGATTCTTAAGGTTTTATTATTTACCTTGCTGTATTCATTCATCAGATAATATTGCTCTATTTTTATTAATGGATCATAAACTTCTAAATCCATTTCTTCATACAGAAAACTTGAAGTACTATGTTCAGGTACAGATTCTCTAATATATATTTGATATAAGTTCATCATTATCACCAAAATTGAACCGTACGAGGACTCTTGTGCATCAACTCAAACTTTTGGGACGCCTTTGGATAAATCAAAATTTTTCCAGAAAAATCTTCTAAAATCTTTATTTCATTTTCATCTCTTCTTGATACAGCTATTCGCGGCAATAGTTTTGTACAAAGTAGTTGATCAATATGAGTAGGTTCTATGTTTGATACTCTAGTCAGATATTGTACCAATTGCTTATATCCGCGGCTGTTTAATCGTGCGTTAGGTATAGAATCAATCTCAGAATTCAGTTTCATAATTTGATTTGCATACTCCACAACGTCTTCAGTCGACTGAACTTGTTTTGTAAACTGTTCAACAGTAACATTTATATAACCAGTTTGAAGATTTTTTAATAATACCTCCTCGATCTCTCTACTATTCTCTGGATGATTTAATTCAATTACGAGGCTGCGGTCTATTACTTTGGGACTTAAAGGTTTTACTGTATGATCCATGTTTAATGTTCCGACAAAACGAACATTTTTTGGTATTTGAAACAGGTGTGGATAACGGGTAACCAGTTCTGCAGCGTTCTCGTATTTTTCTCTTTTTTCAATGCTGATATCTTCACTAAGGTCAGTATTTTCAATCAAACGACATGCATCTAAGAAATATCGTTTACTATAAAGTCTGATTGAGGGATTTTCCTGTTCCCTTGCACTCAGGAACTCTGAAAAATAATACTCAACATGTGCTAAGTTCATCTCGTCTAAACATATAAAATATAGGTTTTCACTATCTTCTTGTGCTTCAGACAAAGCTTCTAAAAATGGTGAAGCAACAAAACGCTTTTCTAAGGGATTAAAATACCCAAGTAAATCCTGTGTATCAGTCCAGCTGGATTGAACAGGAATAATTTTTGATTTTGCTCCTTTTAAGGTGTTTGCAACAGCCGTTACCAAACTAGATTTCCCTGTTCCTGAAGGGCCACTTAAAACTACAAGAATATTAGCCTGTAGTCCTCTCAAAAAGGATTCAATAATAGTAGGGTCATAAATCAAATCATCATCTGAGTTATGATAGATAAGAGACTGCAATAGTTTTATTATCGTACCGTTATCCCATTCATGTTCTTCTGGTACAATATTGTTTTTTAATTCATATTCTGTTTCTAATCGAATCATTTCTTTAGTTCGTTCCAATATTTTTATCCATCTTTTCTCATTTGCTTCTAATACTTGTAATCTTTCCTCATATGCTTTTTCACGTTTTCCCAATGAGAGCCTTTTTTTGGTTATTTCTTTTTCGCTCGTCACAAGGGATGTCCATGTCGATTCGGATGCCAGAAGTAACTTTTCCGCAATTACTTTTTCAACATCTGTTCCAAAAATGTCCTGAGCTGCTTCGACGAGTTGATTTCCACCAAAATTTTTAAGTAAATCAGTAAATGATAGCTCAATTTCTTTGTAAGAGTTTAAATCAAACGTGATCAGATCAGCCAAATGTTTATCATCATAAGCTGCTCTAAAAGAAGCGAAAAAAAGTATCCCTCTCTTTAATTCTTCACTAAATCGATTCGATTGGATAACCGATGATACATACCATAGTTTTGAAGCATCTATAGGATGGGAACAGGTTGTATAACCTGTTTTAGAAGGTTGCATAACAACTGCATTGACCTTAAGTCTTTCAATTTTATTCTTATCATTAAATGTTTCAAAAGACTCAACTCTGAATACTATCGTCGATCCAAAAACTTCGTTTTTTAACCGTTTTTCAAAGCGGTTAAGACTTGGTTTGGTAAATGATTGTTCTAAGTTTTCCTTTATTAATAAGCTTATGTCTTCAACAGCTTTTGTCTCAAGCCATTTTTCAAGTGTGGTAATATTGGATTCGATTTCAGTAGTGTTCATAGTTGTATTAATATGGCTTACTTAATTATATTAGCCATATTTCTCCTCTCTTTTTGTCTATAAATTATACTTTCTTTTACGTTAAAACAATTTTTGCTACAGTGAGTGTTTCAATCACAACTACTCTCTTTTAAAACTGTGTCAACATTGATGTTTGGGATAATTTTTATTCGTCATAATAATTATCGACTTATTTAATTTAGTTTTGAATAATATGAAATAAGGACTAAATAATAATATTCTTGGTATTCGTTTACTCTACGATGGTTTTTAGTTTTTTGGCATGGCACTGATGATTCGCAACATCAGTGCTACTTTAAATGCTTTTCTCTCCATTTAAAGTGGTCCTACAAAAATTATTAATCTATTAAAAAAGTAAAAACACCAATTATGGATATTCCAATTGGTGTCTAAAAATTATTCTTATGCATAAAATTGCGTTACTCTCGCCATTCTATCAGGATAATCTCTGTACATTTTATACAAGTCATTATAGGACATTAATTCAAAATATTTCTTAGCTGCTATCTCAAAACATTGTGATGTAACTCCCCTAAGTATCCAACACAGACACGTAAAGTAAGTAAATTTACTTTATCTTGAAATCGCATAAATATCATTTCCTTTATATTTACAAATTTTGGTTTTTGTTTTTAATAAAACTAGTTTTAACCACCATGAAAAAATACCACTTCTACTTAAATTTCTACGTTTGTACGTTAGTATTTATTATAATTTTAATATATTTACTACTACTTCTAATCGCCTTTTACCACATTGCTGTTCTATAACCTTAGTAAACCTACTACCCTTTCTTAACTTGTATAGATTGTTTTCATACATATTTTTTACTCCAACAATCAATTCTTGCTCTTCGATTTCTTCTTTCCAATATGCATCAACCAATTGATTTAATGCAGTAGCTAACTCCCTCTGAGTACGATAAAAAAGCTTTACCTTCACAAGACGTCACCTCATATTAGGTCCTCTTACTTTATTTTTATTTTACTCTTACAAAAATGGAAAAACAACGGAAATAAAAGCTGGATAATTGAATATCACTTGGAATCCCAATTTAGTAGATGTTTAGGCTCTGGAAGAAGTGTGACTAGGTTGATAAAGTTCTCCATAATAATAAAGCTAAATTGCACATATTTAGATTTAATTGCAGTAAATCCGTTTTTCAGCTGTGGATATAGATAATATCAATCCAACCCTTTCATACGATGTAATAACTAGCCTTATAAGTAGAGAAGAACGCCTATTACCCTGGTCAATTCTTCTTCTCTGGATAACAAACTTACTTAGACTGAACAATCCAAAACAATATTTCATCAATTTTCTATAAAAACTTAGAAAAAAAGTATAACGTTGATAAAAAAACATATAGGTACACTTGACTAATTAATTTTAAATGGGATTTTTCTGTTCGTAAATGTGTACTTTAACGAACTTGTTTTACTAAGGAAATTAAAAAACACGCTTATTTGCGTGTTTTCATCAAAGATAAAACTACCTTTTTCTCTGAGGTAATTTAATTATCCTATTTAAGGATGGAATATTCTGTTTTTCTTTGATTTCATTACTTTGATCTTCAGCAAGTAAACAATTATCACAAATCGGTAACAAAGACATCTCTTTTAAAATTATCCAATCGGTATAATGAATTTGAATACTACATTTTATACACCTTTTGTTATTGATAATATCACCTACTGCTATTTATTTAGTTTTCTTTCAAAATGTACATGTAGCCTGTATTTAGTTATTTCAGAGGTCCATTGATAAATATACTCATTTGCAAAACCCTGTACACACATAACATTTCTAATCAAATATTTATCATTGATCAAAGTCATAATTAAGTTTTAATTGAAGGATCAGAGCTTTCTCCTCTTTATTTATGTATAGTTTAAAGTATACCAATAAATGTTTACCAAAAAAAGTAATGTCTAGATTCTAATTACAAAAAAAAGAGACCTAAAAAAAGGTCATTTAATTTATTATTTACCTATAAATTGTGCATCTCTTTTCTCTAAAAAAGCTGTAGTACCCTCAATCTTATCCTGTGTACTAAAGAGGATAGCTTGTAATGATTTTTCAAGTGCCAGTCCTGCATTTAAATCTGATGTTACACTTTCATTAAGTGCAATCTTAGCCAGCATTAATGCTATAGGAGGTTTTTTTGTCAGATTAAGTGCAAATTCTCTAACCCTGTCTTTTAGTTTTTCTTTTGGTACAACTTCATTTATTAAACCGTATTCATAGGCTTTCTGTGCATCAATAATATTTCCTGTTAAAATTAATTCTTTTGCTCTTGGAAGTCCGATCAACTTTGTTAACTGCTGCGTTCCTCCTCCTGCTGGCAAAATACCAAGAGTTATTTCAGGCTGACCAAATTTGGCATGCTCACTGGCAATCCTAAAATCACAAACAGTCGCCAGCTCGCATCCTCCGCCTAATGCATAGCCATTAATTGCAGCTATCACTGGTTTTTTCGATTGATAAACACATAAAAGGACATCTTGTACAGCTGATCCATAGATATCAAGTGGCTGCCGTTCTCTTAACCATTCGATATCAGCTCCTGAAACGAAGGATTGATCTCCTGCTCCTGTTATGACTATCACTCTTACTTCATTTAGCTGATTAAAATAGTTAACTGCATCACGAAGTTCAATCCAGCTTTCAGAATTCATTGCATTTCTTTTCTCGGGGCGATTAACCTTAATCGTGCCCACATAATCCTCCACGTTTAACAGCAAATATTCAAAGTTCATAGACGTTCTCCTTCACATTCAAGTGTAATTGTAAACGCCCTTGCCTGTTTTTCTTCCTAGTCTGCCTGATTTTACATACTTTACTAAAAGAGGGCTTGGTCTGTACTTTTCCCCAAGGGTTTTATGAAGATATTCCAGGTTCTTCAACCTAGTATCCAGACCGACCATGTCTCCGAGTTTAAAAGGACCCATTGGATAGTTCAATCCAAGCTCAATAGCCTTATCGATCTCTTCCGCAGTTCCTACACCTTCCATTAGCATGTTAAATGCTTCGTTCCCTACTAAACTGCTAATCCGACTTGTAACAAAACCAGGAAACTCGTTAACTCCTACCGTTTCTTTGCCCATCTGATAGGCTACCTCTTGCGTGATTCGCAACGTTTCATCACTTGTTTCAAGTCCTCGTATGATTTCTACAAGTCTCATCTTATGAACGGGATTGAAAAAATGCATGGCGATGGTTCTATCAGAACGTTTTGTATAAGAACCGATCTCTGTTGGACTCATTGTGGATGTATTTGTGGCTAAAATTGTATGAGAAGGAGTATATTGATCCAGCTTTTCAAAAATATCCTTCTTAATTGACATTACTTCAGGTACTGCCTCTATTACGAAATCTGCCAATGCAGCGCTGTTCTGAAGGGCAGTAGAATATGTTAAACGACTTGAAGCATCCTTAGCTTCTTTTGATAAGATCCTTCCTCTTTCAACGTCTTTTGCAAATAACTGTTCGATCTCATTTTGTGCATTTTCTATCGCACTTGGAGAGATATCACTTAATGTTACTTGGTATCCTCCCAATGCAGCTGAATAAGCAATACCTCTACCCATGACACCTGAACCGACAACAAGAATATGATTTACGCTCATTGGATCTGTTCCTCTTCATTCACTTTTAATACGATTTTTCCAACGTGCCTTTGTTCCTCCATCACTTGATGGGCATCCCGTACTTCTTCAAGGTTGTAAACTTTCCAGATATAAGGAAGGTTTTCATTCACTTCGATAAACTGTACAACTTCTTTAAAATCATTTAGATCCCCCATCCATGAACCGTGGATGGCAAGTTGTTTTCCAAGGATGTACCGAAGATCTGTTACCGCTTGATGGCCGGTTGTTACCCCGCAGAACGCTAGCCGCCCTCCGCGTTTAAGCATCTTTAAGCTTTCTTTCCATGTTTCTTGGCCGACATGGTCCAAGACAATATCCACGCCACTGTTATTCGTTAGTTCTCTAATTTCTTTTTGTAAGTTGTCTGATCTGACAACGATATGCCCTTTATAACCCCTTTCCCTCAAGAATCTTTCTTTCTCTTTAGAACCTACTATTCCAATTGTTTTTGCTCCGAACCCTTCAGAGATTGTCAGTGCTGCATAACCTAGTCCGCCAGCTGCACCCCAGACAACAACAGTATCAAACATGGTTAAGCTTCCCTTCGTTACCAAGCCGTTCCATGCAGTGACATAGGAGACGGGGACCCCAGCCCATGCTTCTAAATTTTGTTTTTCGATCTTTACAACATTCTTTGCAGCAACATGAATATAATCGGAATAGCCGCCATCAATGTGGTAACCGATAATCTTAAACTCCCGGCAAAGAGTCTCTCTTCCTTTCTTGCATTCATCACATTCTCCACACGAAGTACCAGGATATATTAAGACGGTATCTCCGATTGAAAGATTAAAAACTCCTTCCCCTACATATTCAATCGTGCCTACAATATCACTTCCTGGTATTCGAGGAAGTGATAATTTATCGCCTGTTCCTCCTCGCCGAAGCCATAAGTCCAGATGGTTTAACCCGCAATAGTTGATCTTTACTCTTATTTCTCCATACTTAAGATCATCCAGTGAGTAATCTTGTGAAACGTTCAAATGATCGATTGGTCCATGTGAGTTTAATACTACGGCTTTCATACACCCATCCCCTCTTTTCGGCGATCCTCAAACCGTTTTAACTTTGCTCTGTGACCATGCCCGGTCAATTCTTTTAACGAGTCTTCTTCAACCACTTGTACATGAATCTTTACACCGATTCTTCTCTTTAAGATCTCTTCCAGTTCTTGTTTAAGCAATTCATCGTTTTGATCTCTTTTTCTTTTTTCAACTAATATGGTCATTTCATCTCTTGTGGGTTTTCCCTCAGGTTTTACTTTTTCCACATAACAGTAATACTCACCATTTGTTCTAATATCTTCGGAAACGACTTTACCGCAAGCTTCGGGCCATACATTGATCCCGCGAAGTTTAACCATCGTATCACTACGCCCTTGAAAGTACTCCATCCGTCTATGAAGACTGCCGCATGCACAAGGAACCATTTCATAAAGAGCAGAAATATCTTGAATGTTATAACGGATCTGCTGCGTTCCCGTTTTATAAAGCGCCGTTACTACAATATTTCCTCGATGCCCTGGAGGAAGCGGTTTCCCTGTTTCAAAATCAACGACTTCCACTATGAATGAATCTTCAAAGATATGAAGTCCTTGTTTAGCAGGACATTCAGCTGCTACATATTGAACTTCATGAAAAGCATATGAATCATATACCGGAATCCCAAATGCTTCTTCCACCGGTGCTGTATTTCCGAAAGCAGATAACGTTCTTAAGTTAAAATCTGTCTTCGGGTCATAACCCATCTTTTTTGCCGTTTCCGCAATATGAAGCAAATAATCAGAAGTCGCAATGATAGCAGAGGCCCCAAACGTCTTGGCAAATTCAACCTGCTTTTCAGTAGGAGTAACGTTCCCCGTTCCAGTAGTTATCGGAGTGCACCCTAACCAGTGCCAAAGAGCATGATCCATAATCCATGCAGCATTATGGGTTGAATAAGACCAGGCATTAATAACCGCATCCCCCGGTTTGATTCCCTGTAAATAGAACGTTCGTGCACTAAGAATTGCACCGACCTCTCTATCCCATTGAGAATAGATGGTTGGCCTAGGTGTTCCAGTCGTTCCACCACTTGTAAAGAACCTTAACGGAGTATGTGTCCCATCTGAAAAATGATATCTTTGGTAATCGCCAAAAGGGGGTTTTCGCTCAATGCTGTCTCTAATGTTTTCGATTGTATAGATTGGAATCTTATACATATCATTCAGTGTTTGAACATCTTCTGGGGAGAAATCATGTTTTTTCCACAGAAGCTGGTAAAAAGGTATTTCGCTTCCTTTTCTTAGAGTCTCTTTAACCCTTTCCAATTGAGTATGCTCAATTCTGTCTCGGCTCCACTTCCATGTTCCTTCTATAAACTCCAATGGAGGCTCATATTCAGAAACGAGTTTATTCCAGTCAATCGTTTTATGGTAATACGGAATACTCACTTTTTAACCACCTTTCTAGCTATCATTACTAAATAGGAAGGAACATTAAAGCTAGGATCCATATAACACCGACTGCTAATAAAATAGGAAGACAGTATCCTAAGAAATCTCTTACTTGCAGCCTTGTACCTGCGGCTAAAATAGGAAAATAAAGCAAGGTCCAAAACGGCTGAACTAAATTAGTCCAAATATCTCCATAGGTTATGGCAAGAACAGCTCGCGGCATCTCCACTCCAAGTGCTTCTGCAGCTGGGATAAAAAATGGGGCAGTTGCCGTAAACTGAGAACCTGCAGAAGGAATAAACAGGTTTATAAAACCAGTTACCAAGAAGGTGAGTACTGGAAAAGTACCTTCTGTGGAAACGCTTACAATATAATCTGTAATTTTACCGGCTAATCCTGAAACCATTAATACTGACGCAATTCCACCGTATAAAGGAAATTGAAGGCCAATTGACCCTGTTGAAATTAGGTTTTTGGAGAATGACTTAGAATAACTTACGGCATCTTTCTGTACAAGCAAGCCCATAACAAGTGCAATAAAAGCGACAGTATTTAAATTTAATCCTGCCATGCCGTTTTTTGAAAAGTAATAGAAAAGATAGATAAACCCAATTAACCCTATTACTAGTATCATTGGCCTGAAATCATTTACTTTGTCAGCAAAGGATTTTTCCTTCAAGTGATAAACTGAGCCGACTTCAGGTTCAACGCTGCTTGCCACCTCTTCATTTTCAATTGCTAAATCCTGAAATGAAGTTACCTGTTTCTTGTTTTTGGCAACAAAGTAATAGATCAATGTGGTAACAGCTACAATGGCGAAACAAGAAATAATATTGATCGTTGAAAATGTTGTTTGATCTAAAGGGATAATCCCACCAAATAATTGATTGTTAAGTTCTCCTTCAGTTGAAACAAAGAGCGGAATCGTTCCTGAGATACCGGTTAAAGAGATAGTAAAAGATGAATAAGCAATTGAAGCTAAAAGAGGATAATCTACACCTTTAATTTGTTTTCCTACCGTTCTGGCAAAAATAGAAGTTACAACTGGTCCGATGTACCAGCCCAAAAAGGAAGTCAGCGCTCCTAAAATTCCAGTAATCATATAGGCAGCCATCGGGGATTTAATTGTGTTTGCTGCTTTAATAATCCATCGTTGTACAACTGGTGTGTCAACTAACACAAGGGCAGCGGCATACGTAAACATAAGTTGAAATGCGAAAGTAAATAACATTGGAATCCCGTTAAACCAAGCATCCAATACTTCACCTAACGAACTAGCAGTGAATGCATAAGCACTTAAGATGGCCAATAGGGTCAAAATAATAGCAAAGATAAAATCATGAGGAAAATACCTGCTGTACCAACCGGCAATTCTTTCAGAAATTGAAAGCCTCATCATTAAAACCCCCTATACAATTTTGGAATTCTTGTTTACTTTGTTAACGGACTGCCGCACTTTCCGCAATGATTAAAGTGTTCTGGAAGATCTTTTGTTCCACATTCCTGACATTCCACCATAGGAGCGCCCCATAAATGCTCAGAAGAATCACCATTCGCTGCACGGTTTCTAAGCATCATGTAGTCAGGCTTTCTCTTTTCGTTAAATGCTCTCATAGCTTCGTGCGTTTCAAACGCTCCTGTGTGGACAGTCAGCCAATCACGCGCGTGTCCGACAGTCTGGTTTAGGGACATTTTCTTCCAGTAATTCGTTTGTTCTTTTGTATAACGAACACATTCGGGAAGCTTATTTAATAATTTTTGAGCCATACGGTTTACAGCTTCATCTAATTGGCTCATAGGAACCACTTCATTCACCAAGCCCCATTCCAATGCTTTTTCTGCACTAATTTCCTCATTTAGCCAGAGGATTTCCCTAGCTCTTCTGTCTCCGACCATGATTGGCAGCCACTGTGTTGCCCCACCAGCTGCCACACTTCCATGGGAATTGCCCACTTGACGAATGTAAGCATGATCCGCCATGACAGCTAAATCACAGTTCATGTTAAATTCGTTTCCACCGCCAACCGTAATACCATTCAATCTAGCAATCGTTGGTTTTCCGATGTTCAGTAACTTTTCATGAGCTTCGATGAATACGCCCATCCATTTCCAATAGTTCCGTGGTCGTTCAAGGATATCGTTATTTTGCTCCTTCATATCCGCACCGGTACAAAATGCTTTATCGCCTGCACCTGTGAGTACGACTACACCAACTTCATCATCCCAAGAAGCTAATTCGAATGCTCTTGTCATTTCTCTTAATGTCTGGAAGTTTAAACAGTTATAAACTTCTGGACGATTGATCGTAATTGTGGCAATCATGTCTTTCTTCTCGTACTTTACTTTCTCGAAGTTTACTTCTCCAGGTTGTGTTGGATGTAAAAAGTGATCTGAATTCATCTAAATCCCTCCCATTTTTGTTTACAATTTATTATGATGCAAGTTCTATGCCAAATTTAAAACCGACAAAAAAGCCTGCTCTAATCGAGCAGACTTTTTTAAAAGTTAATTTACTGAACATACAGTGTTTGTTTTTTGAACATTGCTGTTCAATAAGTGAACATACATGTTAAAGGTTGTCTAATTTCTTTATTTTTTTCCATAATGTCGTCCTGCTTAAACCCAATTTCTCAGCCATTTCTTGCTTGTTACCTTTATAGGATTGTTGAAAATAATGGATAATTTGATTTTCCATTTCTTCTAAAGTTCCAATTGTTAATTCTATACAATTGCTTTCCATTAGAGGTTTCATTTTTTCTTTTACACTAAAAACGGGCTGGTCAAGTAAAATCTTCTTTATATCATTAGATACTTTGCCTACAGTGGTCATTCTTTCAATAACGTTTTCTAATTCACGAACATTTCCTGGCCAATCATAGTTTTTGATAAATTCGAGAAAATCTTCATCATATAAATAATTTTCTTCTCCGTTTTTATGCAAGAAATGGTTAATAAGTATAAATAGATCTTCCTTTCTTTCTCTAAGAGGTGGGATAATGATCCTTAATATATTTAGTCTGAAGTACAAATCTTCTCTAAAGACATTTTTTTGTATAGAGGCTTTTAAATCTTTATTGGTGGCTGAAATGATTCGAACGTTTATAGGAATGATCTTTTCTCCACCGATTCTCATCACTTCTTTTTCTTGAAGAACACGGAGAAGCCTTGCTTGTAAATCAATTGGCAGTTCACCGATTTCATCTAAAAATAAAGTACCGTCATGCGCCATTTCAAACAAACCAGGCTTTCCGCCCCTTTTAGCTCCTGTAAAAGCACCATCCTCATACCCGAAAAGCTCACTTTCAAGTAAATCTTTTGGCAGAGCAGCACAGTTTATTGCAACAAACGGTCCGTTCGTCCGATTGCTTTCATTGTGTATACTCTGGGCAAACAATTCTTTTCCTGTTCCACTTTCTCCAGTTATTAGAACACTTTTATCAGTCTTGCTGTAGAACTTGGATAGTTCAATCACCTTTTTCATAGAATCACTCTGGCAAAGAATATCGGAAAATGAATACTTTGCGTAAAACCTTCTGTTATGAAGGTTTCTTCTAAGCTGTGAATCTTGTTCAATCACTTTATTGGTTTCTTGAAATGTGATAACAATACTTTCACCTTCTAATGGAATTCTATTAACTACATACCTATCATTACCAAAACTCGTAATTTTTTTATTTACTTCTGACCCATTACCATATAGCTTTTTAAGTTTAGGATGATGCATTCTTCTTAATTCTTTACCGAGCATGTCACCAGGCTTTAAATCCAGTAATTCACCAGCAACCGTATTAAATACGCTTATGATACCTTGAACATCTGTTGCAATAACACCATCAAAAGCATGAGAAATAATCGTTTGCAGGTGATGCTGTCTCAATTTTTCTCGTTCATAAAGCCGAGCAGTATCAAACGCTCTATGTAAAGCTTCAATCATAACTTCTTTCGTAGATTTTATTACGAAACAATAAAGGTCTAATTTTTTAGCGGTCCTTTCCATGCAATGAGCAGTACCCACTACTACCTTGTGGAGACCTTTTTCTTTCATCTCTTTCATAATATCTGCAATTTCTTGTTCATCATTATATTGTTTCAGGATAATGTCGACAGAAAAAAGCTTTTCAATGAAAGGGATATCATATAAGGAATAGTTTTCATGATGATCAATAAAAATAATGGTAGAAGAAATCTGTTTCGCACTTTGAAAGGTTTTAAGCAGATCATAATTATTAACAGTAATTTTGATAATCGGGACATTTAACTTGTCTTCAAGAAGATCAGCCGTCGGTCCACGCGCAATGATGACGCTTATATTTTCTTTCTCAACCAATAAGTTTGCAGCGGCTAACCCCCGTTGCAATGCACCTTCTTTTACAATTAATGGAACATCCATATCAACTGAAATGTCTTTTACTAAACTAGTGAATTCAGGATATGGTGATATTACTCCTATTTTCATATCAATTCCCCCTAAAAGTCCTGATTTGACTTCTCTTCCACTCTAGTTCATATTCTCTATTTTTAAACCAAAAACCTTTTGTTTAAGGAGTTTCTCGTACACCTCCACATATTAATTTTTTAATATCGCCTGCATTCTAGGTTTTTAGATATTCTTTTACAAATAAATACAAAATCCTCTATTCATAAAGAAATAGAGGACAAAAATACTATAAAATCTTATTGGCAACCCTGTCCGTTATTTACGGGAGGCTTGGAAGCTTCTGATACCCGATGGCTACGCAAGGATTACTCTTAAACAAAGTATGTCGCTTAAAGACTACCCATTAAAGTATTTCTTGGGTATGCTATATAAAATGAATCATATTGTGTGGTGATGAAGATGAAAACATTCTTGAAACGATTGTCGCAGCATAGAGACCGGTTAAGCCAATTAGAGAAACAGGTTTTAGATTATCTATTAATTAATCCCGATAAAGTTATCAAGTTAAACGTAAATGAACTTGCAAAAGAACTGTTTGTATCAACTGCTACCATTAGCAGAACATGTAAGCAACTAGGTTATGATGGGTTTCAGGATTTAAAATATACGTTAAGTAAATATGTAGATCAGGATAAAGAGGTACATGTAATCTCCTCTACTACCATGTTGTCTCAAATAGATCGAATGAAAGCAGAAATGGATCAGACGCTGCAATCTATCAATGAAGAACAAATCCAAAAAGCAGCATCTTTTATAAAAGAGAGTAACTTTGTTGAATTCTTTGGAGTTGGAGCTTCACACCCTACATGTGTGGAAGCGGCAAGAAAACTAACTTTTTCAGGAAAAATATCTAGTGCACGCGAGGATTGGGATGAATTGAGATGTGTAGCGAATAGTCTGACTGAACAAGACTTAGCCATCCTTGTTTCCTTTAGTGGAGAAACGTTACATATTCTCGAATATGCAAATATCCTAAAAGAAAGAAATGTAAGAACGATTGCGGTTGTAGGCAGACAAAATAGCAGATTACAACAAGAGGTTGATTTAACGTTTCATGCTCAAATTATGAATGGTTATTATGGTGATCTAGATATGAGCTCTAGATTTCCTCTAAGCATCCTTTTAGATTTGATGATCTTAACCTATATGAACAAGAAATCTTGAGGGCTTTCTAGTTAAACTAGTGGCCTCTTTTATTTGTAATAAAAACTTTAACAGATTACTCCCCTATTGCGATAAGTCCTTAAAATGTAAGCATGTTACAAAAAATGTACGGTTCTTACAAGAACCTTGAAAGCGATTGCAACAACTCAGCATACCAGCTAATCTAAATCTGTGTTTACGAGAGATACCTTATAAAGGAGAGTCCAATATGAAAAAAAGCAAGAAGTCTAATTTTTGGGAGTTCTTTCAAGGTTTAGGGAAAACCTTCATGTTGCCAGTAGCACTGTTGGCATTTATGGGATTGCTTTTAGGGATTGGAAGTGCATTTACCAGCCCTACTACAATCGAAACCTTTCCCTTTTTAGGAAATCCAATTTTACAAATTATCTTTAGCTTTATGTCTACAATCGGTGGTTTTGCTTTTACCTTTTTACCAGTACTATTTGCGATGGCCATCCCCTTAGGTCTTGTAAAGTATGAAAAAGGAGTGGCTGCCTTTTCAGGATTTATTGGTTATGTCATCATGCATTTATCTATTAACTTTTACTTAAACGAAACCAAACAGCTAGCTGAAGCCGATCAAATGCGTGAAGCTGGACAAGGAATGGTATTAGGAATACAGACCTTAGAAATGGGAGTTCTAGGCGGAATTATCGTTGGTATTATCGTTTACCTACTTCATAACAAGTTCTATGAAATTCAGTTGCCTGACTCCTTTGCCTTTTTTGGAGGAGCACGTTTCGTCCCTATTATTACTTCACTTACATTAGCAATTGTCGGTATATTAATTCCTATTATTTGCCCAATTTTTGCGTTAGCGATTGCCGGAATAGGATCTATCATTCAAAAAGCAGGTGTGTTTGGCCCGTTCTTATTTGGTGCTGGAGAACGATTATTACTTCCGTTTGGTTTACATCATATTTTAGTTGCTATGATTCGTTTTACAGAAGCTGGAGGTACTCAAGTAGTTGATGGTCAAACGATTTCTGGTGCACTAAATATATTCTATGCACAATTAAAAAGTGGGGCAGCAATCAGCCCTGAAGTAACAGCTTTCTTATCACAAGGAAAAATGCCTACCTTCATGTTTGGATTACCAGCTGTTGCACTAGCGATCTATCATACGGCTCTGCCAGAGAATCGTAAGAAAATAAAAGGACTGCTGATTTCAGGAGTTCTCGCGACTTTCGTAACAGGGATTACGGAGCCGATTGAGTTTCTATTCTTATTCGTCGCTCCAGTATTATATGGTATCCATGTTATTATGACCGGATTAGGATTTATGGTCATGTCATTACTGGGCGTAGTTATCGGAAACACAGATGGCGGAGTATTAGACTTTTTAATCTTTGGTATTTTACAAGGTACGTATACGAAATGGTATCTAGTAATTGCAGTAGGGCTTGTATGGTTTGCTGTTTATTACACGGTGTTCCGTTTTGCGATTACAAAGTTTAATTTAAAAACACCGGGTCGAGAAGCAACTGAAGATGTTACTCAAGAAGTCGCTGTCACAAGTACTAAAAAAGGAAAATACGATGCTCCTAAAATCCTAGACGCGTTAGGTGGAAAAGAGAACATTGATTCACTAGATAATTGCATTACTCGGTTACGTCTTGTCGTTAATGATATAAGTAAAGTAAACCAGCCCGTTTTAAAAGAGTGTGGGGCACTTGGTGTCGTTGTGCTTGATGAGCATAATGTTCAAGTTATCTTTGGTCCTCAAGTTACATCTGTAAAAGCTCAACTAGACAAAATCGTATAAAAAGGTTTGATTGAATTGAAACATTCATTTGATGATGAAATAAACAGATTAGGTACTTTTTGCACACAGTGGGACTATATCGAAGATCGATTTGGAGAAAAGGATCTTTTGCCTTTTTCTATATCAGATACAGATTTCAAAGTCCCTCAAGAGGTACTTGAAGCATTAAAAAATCGAATAGACCACGGAATATTCGGTTATACAAGATGGAATCATGAGGAGTTTAAAGGTTCTATTGAAGAATGGTACCGTAAGAGGTTTTCTTCCTTTATAAATAAAGATTGGATCGCTTATAGTCCCTCAGTCATTTATTCGATTTCAAAGTTAATCGAACAACTTACAGACCAAGGAGATCATATTGTCGTCCAAACTCCTGCGTATGATGCTTTCTTTAAACTAATTAAGGATAATAAGCGCGTCTTATCAGAAAACAAGTTAATTTATGAGAAGTACAAATACTCTATTGATTTTCAGGATTTAGATGAAAAGCTTGCCCATCCCCGAGCTAAAGTATTGATATTATGCAGTCCTCATAATCCGACTGGAAGAGTTTGGACTCGAGATGAATTAAATAAAATCATTTCATTGTGCAAGAAACACGGCGTATATATTATTTCTGATGAAATACACATGGATATTGTACTAAAACCAAATAGGCATATTCCAATTGTAGAAGTTGCTGGTGAATATTTGGAAAATATTAGTATATGTACATCTGCAAGTAAGACCTTTAATACACCTGGACTAGGCGGATCCTATACCATTATTCCAAACGAAATAATAAGAGAGGAATTCCTCCTGACTTTAAAAAATAAGGATGGACTTTCTTCAACAAGTACACTAGGTGCAATTGCTTTGATGACTGCCTACCTTACTTGTGATCAATGGGTAGTTGATTTAAATGCATATCTTAAAGGGAACATGGAAATTGTAAAAGTGTTTCTTGATACACATCTCCCAGCTGCTCATTTTCATGTACCTGAATCGACCTATCTCGCTTGGATTGATATTTCAGATCTACCTTATAGTGATGAACAGCTGCAAAAAGCAATGATTCATCATGGGAAAGTAGCTATAATGCCTGGTGAAATGTATGGGAAGAATGGAAAAGGATTCATACGAATGAATGTGGGCTGCCCTTCCTCAAAAGTTATTGAAGGATTACAAAGGTTAAAGAAAGCTATTCATTATCTTGATAATAAAGGATAATATAAATGAAAAAGGACGGAAACAATCATGTCCTTTCAGAACGTAGACAACCCCATCCCAAATAACTTGAGATGGGGTTGTTTTTTAAGGCCTTTCATACTTTATTACACTGGACATGGCTTGCGGGCATATGTATTGATCGTAGTATTCATCATAGATATATTCGGATTTCTTCGTAAAATATTCTACAATAAAAAAAGCTTGTAGACATGATACTTTGTCTACAAGCTGTAACACTGCTACTAAGTAGTTTTTTTCTGTTATTTGATTTGAATAGCCGATGCCCTGTCGTTCCAATCCGAAGCCATATTAGCAGTTTTACCATACCAATCGGAGTGTCTAAATAAGACTCCTTTGCCATACCCTTGAGTTGATGTATGCTCCCACAGTGTCGTAGAATAGCTTGAGGAAGGTGACGCCGTACTCAAAGAGGAAATTCTGTCATTCCAACTGGAAGACAAGTTTGTAAACCCGTATCTCCAATAAATATACTGCCCGCCTTTATTTCTATGTTCATAAAAATCGGTACAGCAAGAACCGCTGCCCATGATATCGATTTTGTTTTGCAGTCTCTTTTTATCTTTTTCGATAAATGCCTCCAACGTTTCCATGCTTGTAAATCCGTAAGCCAACCAATCTCCCTCTTTATTTTGTTTAGGCAATACCATGGTTACTTTTATGTCATTGTCAGATGTGTTATTGATTTTGGCTTGGGAATCAATATCATTCCCATCCACCGTTAAATAGTGGAACGATTTAATCGTATAATCTTTTTCTTCATACGCCGCGGTTGCTGCTCCCGCCGTTACTGGTGTAAATCCCATTGCAATAACAAGAAAACATATCATGAAAAGAGAAACTTTTCCTCGCAATTTCATCAACTCCCGTATCATTTTATTTTTAGATCTTTGCCTGAAAAAGTGATCAATGTCGAAATCCTACGCGTAAAATCTTGACAGAACAGTGATTCCTGCGTGTTCCCATGGCTTAATCCCGTTGTTATTACACATGTCCTCCTCCTTCCCGCTAGCTTCCCATACGTTTACACAGAACGTGTCAGGTATGCTTTTTGGTTAGGTTATTTTTGGACCGCGGTTCATATAACCATGTTACTCTGCCAATTTATATTATTTAGGTATAATTTGTAAATAGATAATTAGTAATATTCTGTTAATCATACTTTCTCTGCTTCGAACAAAAGTCGAGTTCTTTTATGCCTATAAAATGATACTTTTGAAAGTAAATATCGCATAATGTAAGAGACTTAATGAGTTTATTTTATACGTTTTCCGACAAGGACCGCATCATAGATAAAATCAAAATCCATGACTTGAATCGGTCTTCCGTACCAAATGATCTTATGGTACGAAAAAGTGTCTGCGCATGCGATGCTTTTCAAGAATTTTTTTAGATAAAACTTTATTTTTTTCCAAATAAATAAGACACTCCTCAGAGTGCCTTTTTGATCTCAAGTATTCATTTTTAATGCTTGTTTACTATAACACTCTACTCGATTCAACCATTCCTTAACATGTGCATTCAAAAGCTCTGCTTGCTCAATCTGTAAATTGTGCCCTGCTGTATCGAGTATGGAAAGTGTAGCTCGTGGGTATTTGTCCTGGATATTGTAAGCATCATGGTAGCCCGTAATGTGATCTTGTCTTCCTACAAGGAATACGCATGGCTTTAGAAACTCAATCTGGTCGATTGGAAACGTGAATCCATAAGCTCGGGATATTTTCTCTAAGTGCTCTGGGTCTGCTGCCTTCAATCCTGCTACAACTTCCTCTTTATATCGTTTCCAGTTGTATTCGTTCAACACGACTTGAATGCCGCTAAAGTCTTCCCTTTCCTCTTTTGTTAAGGTTGCCAGGAAGTCATGATCAACTTGCAGGTTGGCATGCTCAGGCAATGTTCTATCTGCATGCGCCGGGATGATCATCGGACAGATGAACGCTGCCCCCCTTACCCGTTCAGGCATTTTGGCGATAATTCCTCTTGTTATGTACCCCCCATAAGACTCTCCAGCAATTAAGAACTCTTGCTTCGGCAGCATGTTATCGATTAGTTCAATCACGGCTTCCAACATTTCATCTGTGTTCTGGATCTCTTTATAATCCTTCGTCTTGCCCATTCCCGGCAGGTCAAGATAGATCCGTCTGTATCCTTCCATCTCCTGAAATATCGGTTCCATGCACCCTTTCATCAGGCGATGGTCAGGAGAGAACCCGTGAATCATCACGATCGGTGTTCCTGTTCCGTATTCTTCATAATAGATATTGGCTTTTGTTACTTTGCAATAAGGCATTGTTCACCACTCCTTTTTCTACAAGAAGGGTTCGGCAATTGGACATGGATATCCTTTGTGTGCTCTCAAAAAAGAAAAAGAGCGAAGATCATAAGCCTGATCTTCGCTCTTTTTCTGATTATTTTTATTTTGGATTCAAAGACGTTAGTTCGAATTCTGGTTTACATTTTTCTTGTTCGGCTAATGTCTGTTCTTTTAGCACGTATCGTGGTACTGGCAGATCTAAAGGCTTCGTTGTTAGCTCGTCATGGTTTGTCATTGATAGCATAACTTATCCCTCCTTACCAGGTTTTAACTTTATCTTACCCTATATATTATATAAAAAAACCATATTTGACAAAAATAGTGCGAGAGTCCTCAACATTTGTCTAAAACATGACTATAGGAGTAGAATATGAAAGAGTGAAATAATTTCATTCATTACATAATTACAATTTATACGGAGGTTCAGCATGAACAAACTAACACAACCTGAACCTGTCTTTCTGCCCCTTTTAAAGCAGGCTTTTGTTTTGAATAAGAGCTCCTTTCCATGGTCAAAGTCACTTCTTGCCGGATTATGCTCAGCCCTTCCTGTCGTAATCGGTCTTTTGTTTGGCAGCCTGCAGTATGGTTTATTGGCCGGAATCGGAGGCTTTACCTATCTATATGTGTTTCATATCCCTTATGCACAGCGCGCGAAAAAATTATTTTTTGCTTTTACAGGTATTGCCGCAGCGGTCGGTTTAGGAACCCTTTTAGCAACTTATCCCTTGGCATCAGCTCTCATGGTCGGTTTGATTGGAATGACTGTTACCTTTATCTTTGGTGCTTTAAAGATTACGGGGCCGGCTGCAATCTTTTTTGTGCTGGTCTTTTTGCTTTCAACCGGCATGCCTATTGATCCGGGACTTGCTCCGCTTCGGGTCGGTCTCGTTCTTCTCGGTGGAATCTTTTCATGGTGTGTGGCGATGGCAGGATTCCTGTTCAACCCGCACGGTCCGGAAACAGCTGCTGTCAAAAAAGCTTATGCAGAACTCGCTGACTTTCTAGAAGCCGTTGGAACAGATCGGTTTTCTGAACAGCGGCATCGGTTTGTTTCAGTCCTGAATACGGCTGAAGATACACTGTTAGCCGGTTACATCCCATGGCGTAAGATCGATCACTACAAGAGGCTTATTCTGTTGATCCATCAGGCTTATGATCTCTATTCAGATATCCTGGAGCATGTTCATGAACAGGATCAACCGCTGCCTAAGAAATTGAGCAAAATGGCAAGGGTTATTTCAGATGCGATTGATCCGAAAGGTGTAAAAGCGGTCAACAAAGCTGAACTGCCTGAATCAAACAACACCCATGTTCAGCAACTTGCACAAAAACTGGACCGATGCGTTCGTATTCAAAAAGAACCTGTTGTGCAAGACATTAAAATCACGAAACCTTCTCTTTTAACTGTTTTTGCAGGAGCATTCGATAAGCATTCCATCGTCTTTCTGACATCTGTACGGTTTGGGATCGTGCTTACATTAGCGGCAATCATCGCGATTTCATTCGATTTCAATCGTTCGTACTGGATTCCGTTATCGTGTGCAGCTGTAATGTCAGGTGCAACCATCATCGCCACGTTTCACCGGGCGATCCAGCGGTCAGCCGGAACAATCTTAGGAATCCTGATTGCATCTTCAATATTATTTTTCC
The DNA here is from genome assembly GCF_014635025.1 of Fictibacillus barbaricus. Classification (GTDB taxonomy): domain Bacteria; phylum Bacillota; class Bacilli; order Bacillales; family Fictibacillaceae; genus Fictibacillus; species Fictibacillus barbaricus. The sequence goes on from NZ_BMCE01000002.1 coordinate 1,078,124, forward strand.
AACCGGAAAGCTATATGATTCCTCTCCTGATCTTTCTGTTTACGTTCCTGACCGAACTCGCTATCGTCTTTAACTATGCAGTGGCAGCCCTGTTCATTACGCCGAACGCTTTGCTGCTTGCTGAGAGCACAACGCAGATGCATACGTCCCTTTTTTTGCATCAGCACGTGTGGTCGATGTACTCATCGGAAGTGCGATCGGACTACTCGGAACCCTTCTGATCAGCAGAAGGCACGCATCGAATCTCCTTCCCCATCTGATGGCAAAAACGATCCGAAGCCAGCAGCAGTTTTTGCTTGCTCTATTCTCAGAGTACGGTAAAGATACGGATCTCGATGATTCGGCAGAGAACCGGAAGATGCAGACCAATCTGACCAACCTTCGCATCGTATACAATACAGCTCTCGGTGAGCTTTCAAAAAACCGATCACGAACCGAGCTTCTTTTGCCAGTTATCTTTTCCCTCGAACAGCTCGGGTATTTAATAGAAGCTTCTGTACAAAAGAAACGGCCTTCCCTTTCAGATCAAGAGCTGGCACAACTGATGCTCGCTTTTGAAGTGATGGCAAAGTCAGCTGAACAACAGAGAGCATTTTCCCAAAAACCTATCCCGGAGTTAAAAGATTTTAAGAAGCTCCAAAAAGAAATCCATGACCTACAATACGGATTAACGGTAAGTATGAACGCGAATGCCACATAGGTTGTGTTCTCCTTAGCGATAGGAGTAGAATACATACTATGCAAAGTTGTAGGCTTTTGCCTACAGATATGAAAGGATGATTGAATCTTGAAATTTGGAGTTATCGGAACGAATTGGATCACAGAAAGCTTTATTGCTGCGGCACGTGAAGTGGAGAGTTTTATATTGAGTGCGGTCTACTCCCGTACGGAAGAAAAAGCAAAGGAATTTGCTGAGAAGAACGGTGCTGAATATATATTTACCGATCTGGAAGAAATGGCAGCAAGCACTGTAATTGATGCCGTTTATATCGCGAGCCCGAACTCTTTTCATGCTGAACACGCCATCACGCTCATGAAGCACGGCAAGCACGTTATCTGTGAGAAGCCCATCGCGTCCAATGTAGCTGAAATCGAAAAAATGATCGCAACGGCAAAGGAAAACAACGTACTTTTGATGGAAGCGATGCGTTCTACCGTGACGCCGAACTTTAAAAGCATTCAGGAGAACCTGCATAAGATCGGAACAGTGCGCCGTTATTTCGGGAACTCGTGCCAGTACTCTTCCCGTTATGACAAGTATAAGGAAGGAACGGTGCTGAACGCGTTCAACCCAGAGTTCTCAAACGGTTCCTTAATGGACATCGGTATCTATTGCCTGTATCCGATGGTCGTTCTTTTCGGAGAGCCTGAGTCCGTGAAGGCAAACGCCTATTTGCTGGAGTCTGGCGTAGACGGTGAAGGCAGCATCCTCCTGAACTATGGTGATAAAGAAGCCGTAATCATGTACTCGAAGATCTCAAATTCCTTTGTGCCGTCTGAGATTCAAGGCGAGAACGGAAGCATCATCATTGACCACATTCAGGACTTGACGAAGATTGAGATTCGTTATAATGATGGAAGAACGGAAGACATTACGGTGGAGCAGGATAAGCCGAAGATGTATTACGAAGCAAAAGAGTTTATCGAACTGATCGAGCGAGGCGAGCTGGAGTCCAAGGTAAACTCGCATGCGAATTCTCTTACTGTCATGAAGATCATGACTGAGGCACGAAGACAGGTTGGGCTGGTTTACCCAGCAGATAACAAGTAATTATTCGTTTGCACACACACTATAAGTCTCTTATAAAAGGAGGGCATAAAATCATGATTATTGCGATTGATATGGACGGAACCTTGCTTAATTCAGATGGAAAGATCAGTGAACGAAATCAAAGAAGTATCCTGCAGTGCCAAGAAAATAATCATCAGGTTGTCATCGCAACCGGGAGGGCGTATAAGGACGCCGATCGCCAGTTAAGAGCTGTCGGTCTTGACTGTCCCATCATCAGCCTTAATGGAGCTGCGATCAACCTGACCGACATGACAGCCATACATGATCTTCCTTTGGATAAAGACAGCCTTATCCCAGTGCTGGAATGGGTACGTGACCAGAATGATCTATATTGTGAAATTTATTGTAATGATAACGTGTACGCGGGTTTGCACAACCGTGAACATTTAGAAAGCCTCTCCCATATTCTTGACGTTCACTCAGAGTTAAAAGAGATTGTGGAGAAACAATTTCAGCAGGCTGTTGTTACTTATATTGACGATATCCGTCAGATTTGGTTAGGAGACAAGGACATTTATAAAGTCCTCATCTTCTCCCTTAACATGGATGCATTACATGGGGCTCAAAATAAATTTTCTGAACTGAGCGGTTATGCCATCACATCCTCCCACCCTAATAACATTGAGATCAATCATGAAAAAGCCACAAAGGGCCAGGCTTTGATCAAACTGGCATCCTATCTTCAGACGGATATGAAAGAAACTATCGTGATCGGTGACAGCTTAAATGATCTGCCCATGTTTAATGTTGCGGGTATAAGAGTTGCCATGGAGAACGCTGCTCCTCTTGTAAAAGAAAAAAGTGACCATATTACATTGTCCAATGATGAAGATGGAGTCTCAGTCATTTTAGAAGAATTACTTTCTAAATCTGAAAAGCTTCCTTCCTAAACCTAAAATAGATAAGAAAAAAAATCCCTTCAAATGAAAGGGATTTTTTTCTCGATAACGATTAACATGCTTCCTAAGGTTTTACGACAGGTTCCGTATCATTTTGGATGCACTCTATCCAGAGCTTTGCTCCCCGATCCCTTTAATTTTCAAAATATTCAATAATTTGTAACATTTGTTCGCTTAATCATGGGAAAATATAGGCTATAATATTCATAAGCAAAGGAAGGTGAATACGATGAGAAAGAAGAATATGATCTCCTTTAAAGAATTAGTAGTAAAAAATAAAAAAGAACTGCTACAAGATAAAAAGGTGCTTGAGCGTATTGAAAAGCGCCTAGAAACAAGACACAATTAACTACTTTACCTCAATTAGTAATTTTAATATAGTTTCCATTTAATTTAGAAAAGTCTCGTGTCATTAATTGTCCGAGGCTTTTTCTAGTATATATAAGAAGTGCAGTAGCTCAACAAAGTGTATAAGTACCGAGAAAGTAACCTTTTCTACATTGGCCGTGCAAGGTGGGTCACTTTTTTGTGTTTTTTTTACATATTTTCACAAACTTTAAATCAAATTCCTTCTATTAAATCAATTGAGTTTCATCAACAATATCTGCTTTTAATTCAAAAAAATTCATTCCTCCCTGATTAAATACGGTTATGTTATTCTTGCTTTTTACTGGTTAAGTTTTCTCATTATTGGTATTGATGTTCTTTAAGGAATACCTCTTAAAGAGCTTTTCGCCAAAAACAAAATGTTTTTACAGACGATATCTAAAGAAGATTATTTCGTTTAATTTACTTCGCTCCATTGGTTATTCATCATAAAAAATTTTACTAATATTTTATTTATTTAATATATTTCTATAATCAAAATATATCGAATATACAAAATATTTCATTGTCATATTATACTGTATTATTTTATACTTTAAATGTCATCTTGTTATACAACATCTTGGGAGCATGAAAATTCATTCTACACACATCAGAGGGGGAAATTTATGTTCGAGCAGCTTGTTACTGGCATTAACGGTTATTTATGGAGCGCACCACTCATCATCTTTATTTGTGCAGTAGGTGTGTACTTTAGTTTGCGGACAAGATTTCTGCAGATTCGTCATGTAAAAGAAATGGTTCGTTTATTATTTTCTGGTAAGAGCTCCAATGAAGGTGTCTCTTCCTTTCAAGCATTAGCAATGTCTTTATCAGGACGAATTGGAGTCGGAAATATTGCTGGAACGGCAACGGGAATTGCATTTGGGGGGCCAGGTTCCGTATTTTGGATGTGGATAATCACATTTATCGGGGCAGCATCAGCTTTTGTTGAGTCTACTCTTGCACAAATCTATAAAGAAAAGCAAGATGGAGAGTATCGAGGCGGTCCTGCATTTTATATTGAAAAGGGACTTGGGTGGAAATGGTTCGCCGTTATTTTTGCCATTGCAACACTCCTTGCTATGGCTGTACTAATGCCAGGTATTCAAGCGAATTCCATTGCGGAGGGCGTTAGCAATGCTTTTGGTATTGATAATACAATTACTGGTTTAGTAGTTGTTTTACTAATGGGTCTTATTATTTTTGGCGGAGTTAAGCGTATCGCGAGAGTTGCAGAATTTCTCGTACCATTTATGGCCATCGGATATTTACTAATTGCAATAGCTATTATTTTGGTTAATTTCGAAAGAATTCCAGAAGTATTTACCCTTATTTTTAAAAGTGCTTTTGGAGCAGAAGAAATGTTCGGTGGTATTCTCGGTTCAACCATTATGTGGGGTGTAAAACGTGGACTATATGCGAATGAAGCTGGACAAGGTACAGGTGCTCACCCTGCAGCAGCCGCAGAAGTATCACACCCGGCAAAACAAGGACTAGTCCAAGCATTTTCAATTTATCTAGATGTGTTCTTAGTCGTTACATCGACCGCTTTCATGATATTATTTACAAATTCATACAATACAGTAAATGAAAAAACCGGGGAAGTCTTAGTTGAGAATCTTAAAGGAGTAGAAAGTGGCCCTGCTTACACTCAAGCGGCCGTTGATACCATCCTGCCAGGATTCGGATCAGGATTTATTGCGATTGCTCTATTCTTCTTCGCCTTCACGACCATTTTCGCTTATTACTATATTGCAGAAACAAATCTTGCTTATCTAGTACAAGGCAAACATAGAAAATTAGCTATGACTTTATTAAAATTTGTCCTCCTAGGCGCCACTTTCTATGGATCCGTAAAGACAGCAGACCTAGCATGGGCAATGGGGGATATCGGACTTGGAATTATGGTATGGTTGAACTTATTTGCTATTCTTTTATTGTTCAAACCAGCAAATATTGCTTTAAAGGATTATGAAGAGCAACTAAAGCAAGGTCAAGACCCTGTATTTAATTCTACTAAATTGGGTATTAAGAATGCAGAATTCTGGGCTAATGGTTATGAAAAAGATGAAGAAGATGAAATAAAAAAACGTATTGCAAATTAATACTTTTAAATCCGTGTTAGAATCCACAAAAAGAAGAAAAAAGAGGAAAAGATAAAGTTCTTTTCCTCTTTTTTTGCTTTTTTAGTGTATACTTCAATTTTAATGTCAAGCCTCCGGAAAAGTTAATTACAGTCTTTGTTCTCGGAGGGCTTTTAACGCGCTGCTCCAAGAGAGAAGTTGGTCTAACATTTCGTTAGCGTTCCTTTGATGGTAATCGGCTGGTTTAAAGACACTCATATTTTCAAAGTCCGTGATAATTGAGAACGTGACAGATGTTCGGACATCAGCAACCTGGAGTTCTCCTAATATAAGTCGCAGGTTCTCGATTGCTCTCGCTCCCCCTAGACCTCCGTATCCTACAAACCCAGCTGCTTTGTTATTGATTTCACGGTTCAGGTAATCGAGTGCGTTTTTTAATACTCCCGTCGTTGCATGGTTATATTCTGGCGTTACAAAGATATATCCATCAAAAGAAGCCATCTTCTTCGACCAAGCTTCAATGATCTGCTCAGCCTCTTGTTGGATAGTTCCAAAGAACGGAAGATTATATGAAGCGAGATCCACAAGTTCAAACTCCACCTGATCGTTTCTATTTGCTGCAAAGTTGTACATCCAGCTGGAAACGGCTTCACCGTTCCTTCCTTCTCGAGTACTGCCGATAATGATACCGATTTTTAACATTTAAGTTCCTCCTTTATCGTTTTTTCTTTTTGTATTGATCGATTCATTAAACTGCGTTTTTGTACGATAAACAGAAAATAAAAAATAGAGATTAAGACATGGAGTAAAGCAAGAACGAAAAAGATGTTGCTATAGACTGCTCCCTCATGAAAGAATGATAGTGGGTTCCATGTTAAATCAGAGCCGATATCGACTACTTTTCCATACAATCCAGTGGCCATCCCACCCGCGATAAAATTCAGCATCGAGAATAACCCCATCCCCACTCCTGTTTTCTCTTTAGACAATGTTAAGGACACCGAGTTCGCCAATGCGATCATCATGAACGTTTGACCTACGTTTCCCAAAATTAAAACCAATGAGATTAAAAAAGCTGTCGATGCTGTAAAAGTCGACAACATCGTAAAACATGAGATTAAGAGAAGGGCGGCAATAAAATAGAGGTGAGCGTTGCCTTTGCTGTCGGCTAGTTTCCCTCCTCTTTTCCCCAGCAGGGCGGAGGCTAAAGCAGCAGGTACCATGGCGAAAGCGATTATACTTGACTTTAATCCGTGAACGTCTGCCAGTAGTAACGGAATCAAAAAGTAAAGAGAGAAACCGATTCCGTTTATGAGAAATGCGATTCCGAGATTTAACGTGTATTTTTTGTTTAAAAATAGCTGGGGTTGTAAAAACGGAGCCCGAACAGTTCTGATCCAAAATACAAAACCAGATAAGGCTATGATCCCACCTATCAACCACCTGCTTCCTTCTGTAACCCCCATTAGGATGAACGTTACGGTAGTTGCGAGCAACCCTCCACCAAGCCAATCAATCCTTTGTGGAGTACCACGTTCATTGCTTAGATATCTGCGATAAAAAGGTAGAGTTAAGATGATTAAAAACGGAATACAAAAAAGCCAGCGCCAGTTTAGGAAATGAATCACTACAGCCGACACGACTGGTCCCAAGGCTCCACCGACGGACAAACCTACAAACGCAGTACCCATTGCCGCTCCTCTTTTCTCTTTGGGAAAGTATCGAATTGGAATTAAAGTAGCTACTGCTGGAATGACAGCTGCTCCAGCTGCCTGCATGACGCGTGCTGTGAGGAGTATCGAGAACGTTTGAGAGAAAAACCCTAAAAGAGAACCTAATGCGATAAAGATTAACCCAAAAGTGAGGAGTTCTTTAAGATTATAACGATCCGCCAGCTTCCCATAGAAGACCGTACCTATCCCATAGATCAAGGCATATGAAGAAGCTACCCAACTTACCTGTGCATTGGTAAGTTGAAACTCATCACTTATCTGTGGCATTACAAAGTTGAACACCAAGACACTCATGGAAGAAAGTGCAAGGGTAATAGTTAATATACTTAAAAGTCTATCTTGGTCCTTATTTTCCATGTTTGTTTTCACCTCCTTTCTAAATGTATGCGCAAATTAAATAAAGGGTGTCAGTACTTACTGACTTTTTGGAGTAAAAATTTTTACTAGGGAGTTAAACCCCTAGTAAAAAGAAACACGCTCTCTTTGATGAAATCTTCAAGGTAGACTGTAGTAAAAGAAGGGTCATTATGAATCCTTCCTAAGGCTGCCCCGTAGTTCATGTATAAAAAAGCAATTGCCATTTTCTCTGGATCTACTTTTATGATTTTCTTTTTTTGCAGCATCTTTTCAAAGTAATCGGTTAAGAATGCCTTTAACTGCTCTGGGTGTTTGTGGGTGGCCTCCCGGAATCCTGGAAGATGTTCGCCGTCCTTCATAGCGATCAGGATCATCTTTCGATTCTGCTGCATGATCTTATGATAGGTGTTACAAACCATTAAAAGATCTTCTTGGAGATCCCATTGTAGGTGCTGATGAAAAAGATTTCTCATTTCTTCCCCGTAGTGGTATTTCTCAAATGCAGCCTCCAAAAGTTTTTGTTTGCTCTGAAAATGCCTAAATAGTGTTTTTTCACTGTACCCGGCAGTACGCGCGATCTCTTCGGTCGTTACCCCGTTATAGCCTTTTTCCGACATTAAATCGATGGCAGCTATCATGAGTTTTTCTGAAGTTTCTTGCTTCCTGTTAGAGCCCATTGTAAAAATCCCTTTCAACTAATGTCAGTGTTTACTGTCATTAATATAAGGGATTCCATTATAATTGTCAATTAATTAACGAACTATTGCAGGATTAATAAGTCAAAGGCTGAAAGGCATCAGACGTATACTAAAAAAGGGAAAAGAACGATTACATTAGGAAAAGATAAGAAAAAGTCAATGAGTGACCTTTTGCTAAAATGTTTTAATCTGCATTGACTCTGTTTTTGCTAAATAAAGAACTTATACAAAGAGTGAGGACACTAAAGAAGATCAACGTGACTACTGTGACAACAACGTTTAAGAAAAGTAACTGACCACATTTGATCAGTACTAAAACGGTTGAAAAAACAAGGGAGATGGATAGGATGATCTTAAGCACAAGATCTAGCCCTGAATCGTTTTTAAAAGGAATGGAACGAAGGAGATCTTTACAGATAAAACCCAGAATAAACAGCGAGACAAACAAGAGAAGACATGGAAAAGCTAGGTTCCAAAAAGGGTCAAAAGACATCTTCCTTAAAACATGTGGTTGATCAAAAGCTTCTTTAATGATACCCCCGAACACTGACCCAAGATTTTGGGCCATTTCTTCAGATAGTACTTCAGCGCTCTTTCCTTTGATTGGTTTAGTCAGTTTATCCGACCAAATATTGAGCAATACTGCTACACCAACTCCCAATGTATGTACTACACACTGAGTGGAAACGTCTTTCACTCTATCTACCTCCAATTTATTCCCTACTCTAACATATATGTAAGAAAGGAAAATATAGGACAGATACCCCTGGTGACAGATTTCTTAATGTCATACTTGGATATGAAGTCTTTTGAGTATTTTATAATATGTCTGATTACTCTATTTATCGTTTAATCATTAAAGTAATATAAGGTTACCCCTTTTATAATAGGCAACCTGTCTCTTTTGGTTGCCTTCATGTTTTTCATCTAGAAACGAATCCAAATATTAAGACCCGAAGATGTTCATCCTCGGGTCTTTTAGGGTATAACGAATTTTTGGGTTGTCGAATCTCTAATACCATCCTGGAAACAGCACGGCATATGGAACACAAAGTCTTTTTATGGAGGACAGATGGAGATTTCACTTCAGAATCAACCTTATTTTTTTAAATAGCAAAATATTGATCCCCTTCGTGAAGTACTGAATAAGTAGGTTTTTGAATCAGTAAATTATCCTTTTTAAAATACATAACAACTAATTCTAACGCAAAAGGCAAGGAATCTTTATCCAAATTTTTATATAATAACTGCAGGTCAAACTTCATCTCCTCAGGATACTCAAAAAACAACGCTAATTGTAGAAAGGTTTTTTCTACCAAATTATAAGACTTTATCTCTTCCTCAGATAAAGCTTCTATAGACAATACATCTTGAACAAACGGAAACTTCTCAACAATTCTTTCAGTTGTTGTTTTCATCTCGAACCCTCCCGTTATTATTTTTAAATAGCGTATCCTATTTTGTTTTCTTCTATCTTCACTTCCTTGTTCCTTCTTATAAACCATAACTTAATTCAATAAAAAACATCGTTAATCAGTTCGAGTTACTTTAACTACCGTAGCATCAACAAAAAAATAATTATGTATTAGATGATATAGTACAATCTAGATTTATAAAGAAATGGGGAATGAAAAAATTGGTAAATTTCAGACTCCCTTTATACATATCTGAAGTTCTTCATCCTCTGTTATGTTTCTGTCTCTCATTTATATTATTATTTTAGTATAAAAGCCCTCACTTATTTTTATTAAGCTACGAACAAATATTAGGATTAAAGATATAAAAACGAAAATAACTAAAGCCATTTCCTAGTGTTCGTAATAAATTCTTGTATGGGAGGACGAGATGATGTATACCACGGAACAGATTATTGCTGAGTTATCAGATGACCAACGAGATGTTGTTGAACAATTCATAAAAACATACCCGAAAGAAATCAGATCGTATGAACTCCTGAATTTTTTAAACATATTACTGTTTGAAAGTGAAGTTAAGGAAATACATCATCGGCTTAAAATGAACAAAATGGTTAGAAGACAAGCAAATCCATAAATTTCTAATCTTTGTTGATAATGGGGGCTTTTGATGAAAAATGAAGAAAGTTCACTTTACGATAATCTTTCCTTTAGAATTATTAGCTGGATTCTATTATGAAATAAATAAGAACATAGAAAATGGAATCTTATCTGATGCTATGTATAATGAAATTAGTTTGATTGAACAAGCCGCTTTAAAAAGGGGTATCCCACTGTAATTCCTAAATGATAGTTTACATATAAGAGACTATAAGAAATAGTTTCTTGTCACCTTATTCCTGTTGCGTCACCTAACCCGTGGTTTCATGTTTAGACGATAGAACCTCAACAGTTTTTAAGATACAGATTTTTGGGGTTGTTTTCACACAGAAACACTAAGACCACGGTTTCCAATAAAACAACCAATCCCCCAAACACATAGTCAAAAACACTTTTATTTATTTTTAAGAGTCTCTTCCTATTCTAAATTCTGAGTCCGGACCAAATTTCACAACTACTTTTATAATGTGAACCCCTTGTAATCGGCATTCATAATCCAAGTACTTTATTAGCTCCTCTTTCTTCATATTTTCAGTTAAATGTATCCAATTCTCTAAATGTCTTATCCCCCTTCATCTTTCGTCACTGTAACTGATCTGTTTGATGGGCAGTTTATTTGATTTTATTTTAGCTGAAAGAAATATTTTACATAATCCCCTCCGAATGTGACAATATTGTAATCTAACATCCTGTTACATCTATGGTTACGAACTTTAAGCCATCCTATAGTAAATAGCAGGAGGAGGAGATTTTACAATGAAACCTGTTATTCAAACGAAAAACTTAACAAAATCGTACGGAAAGACACAAGTCTTAAAGAATATTGATCTGACCATCACAGAGGGTGAGTTCACCGCGATCATGGGACCATCCGGTTCTGGAAAGACCACGTTGATGAACGTGTTATCGACTATTGATAAATTCTCGGGCGGAGATGTGTGGCTGGAGGAGCAATCGTTATTAGATCTGAATAAAAAAGCGTTGCGTACCTTCCGCCAGGAACGAATGGGGTTTATCTTTCAGGATTATAACCTGCTCGATACATTGACGGTTAAGGAAAACATATTGCTTCCCCTTTCCCTTCGAAAATTCTCGACGGAGGAAATGGAAAAACGGCTGCGGCCTATTATAGAGGCGTTAGGAATTACTGACCTTCTAGACAAGTATCCTACTGAAATATCAGGCGGACAAAAGCAGCGAACGGCATCAGCTCGTGCCATCATCACCAATCCTGCTATCGTTTTTGCGGATGAACCGACGGGTGCATTGGACTCCCGTTCAGCCACCCAGCTGTTAGAGCAGCTGTCACATTTAAACCAAGCCTTTCAGACGACCATCCTGATGATCACACATGATCCGTATGCCGCAAGCTATTGTAAGCGGGTTGTCTTTTTAAGGGATGGCGGGATCGTGAACGAACTCTATAAAGGAGATCAGCAGCAAAAGGACTTCTTTGACCGTATCCTGACGATACAAAGTGCCATGGGAGGAAATCAAAGGTGAACTTACTGACTCTAACATTTAGAAACGTTCAGCGCGATTTCCGGCTCTACACGATATATTTAGTGGCTATGATTACAGGGGTAATCATTCATTTCACGTTCTTATCGCTCAGTTACAACCAGGATATATTAGTGATGCTAAAGAACAAAGAGAGCTTTCAAATGGGTGTTACGATTGCCTCAGTGGTGATCTTCCTGTTTATTATTTTCTTTATTCTGTACGCGAACTCTTTCTTTATGAAGCAACGAAAAAAGGAGTTTGGATTGTATCTGCTTTTAGGGATGAAAGAAAGCCAGGTTACGCTGATGGTATTTTTTGAATCGTTGTTGATCGGGGCTGTTTCTCTTGTTATAGGGATACTCCTTGGGGGCTTGTTGTCTAAATTCTTCGGGATGCTGTTGATGAATTTGATGCAGTATGACAATGTGATCACACTAAACTTCCCCATCCAGGCGATTGTTTTGACCATCGTGCTGTTTCTGGGACTAACGGTTCTTACAAGTGTTCAGAGCTTCTTTTTGATCCGCCGGGTTCAGCTCGTTGAATTGTTTCACGCCAAAGAAAAGATGGATAAACCGATTCCATCCTCTTTTACACTGGCAGCACTGTCCGTTGTGTTATTAGGAGCAGCCATTTTCCTTATCACAAGAGGCAGAGGCTCTAATGTTTGGCAAGATCATACGACCTTTGCAATGATTACCGTCACGATCGGGATGATTGGAGGCACCTACTTGTTCTTCCGTCAGTTTTCAGGCTGGCTGCTCCAGCGGATGAGTAAAAGCCCTCATTATTATAGAGGAAATAAACCATTATGGATCTCATCGCTCCGTTTTCAAGTAAGAGGCAACACATTAAACCTAACCTTTATCTCGTTATTCAGTTCCGCTATCATTTTCCTGATCGGTTTCGTTGCCATCAATTACGCGGTCCAGTTTGAAGCGGTAGGAAGGAACCTGCCTAACGATATTGCCTATCAGTCATTGGATGAGGAAACCAACAAAGATATTCAAACGGTCATAAAGGACTCCGAGCACACGGTTGAATACCACAGAACCATTTCGGGGATCCCGGGTAAGCCTGTCTCTGCTATGAGTCTTGCTTTTGACGAACCAGATTATTTTTCAAAAGACGTCCTTTTGTTTTCTGAAAAAGCATATAACGAGATCGTGGCATTGCGTGGAGACCCGGAAAAGATCAATCTGAAAGATGATGAAGCCGTTTCCCTTAGTCAAGGAACGGATTTCGCTAAAAGGTTGCCCAAAGGTCAGCAGCCACGCTTTCAGATCGAAGCAACAGAAAAGGTTACTGTTACCATCGTGGAAATGAAGGATTACGCCCTATTAGGCTGGGCGAGCGATCCGGAGGAATCCATGCTGATCAAACCAGCTATCGTGGTAGTGTCAGATGAAGTTTATCAAGAACTTGCAGCTAACGTTCAGCCGATCCCTTTTGAGATCTATGAAATTGAAAACGAAAAACGGGCCGAATCCTTATCGAAGAAAATACACGATCTTATGGCCAAGAAAGAAGGAGCCTATTATTCTTCCTTCGCCGATGTGTATTCGAAACAGATCGAGGGCTCTTCCCTGCTTCTGTTCTCTGCCACTTTTCTTGCGGTCATCGCGCTGTTTGCCTTAGCAAGTGTGATTTACTTCAAGCAATTGCGTGAAGCAACAGAAGAACAGAGACAATATTCGATTCTTCGCAAGTTAGGGACAGCCGACCGTGAGTTTAAGAGTGTGATCCGAAAACAGCTGTTCTTTGTTTTCTTCCCGCCTCTTGTTCTCGGCATGCTTCATGGCTGGCTCATTCTCAAATATTATATCTTGGATTCCATTCAGGATTTCCCTCAGATTACGAATATGATCTGGCTCGTCTTTGCGGTTTACTTCGTTATCTATCTGTTGTTTTACCTGTCTTCCGCGAAGATCTACTTTAGAATCGTCAATCAAAGATACTAACATACAAAAAACCGCAGCGACCCTCAAACGGTCATTGCGGTTATTTGATATGGAGATAAGGATCATAGTTCTTTGGAAAGTGTATGATGAATTCGGTGTATTCTCCAGCTGTAGAAGTACAAGTAATATAGTGTCCCAGTTTTTTTGACAATTCCTGTGCCAAATATAACCCCATTCCCGTTGATTTCGTCTGTGTCCGTCCGTTCGTCCCGGAAAAGCCCCGATTAAAAATGCGAGGCAGATCCATCTTTTCAATGCCGATTCCATTATCACTAATCGTCAACTGTTTTTCCTGGGATGTTTCATGAGTCTTAATGGTCACTTTCCCATTCTCTCCGGTGTATTTTAACGCATTCGAGATCAGCTGATTGAAGATGAACTGCAGCCACTTCCCATCGCTCTGAACAGTGATTGGCTCTGCATCAAGCTGCAGACTTATCTTTTTAGATATGAATGATTTAGAATGAGCTCTTATCACCTTTTTGATCAGCTGATCCAATTCGCAGTTCTGAATATCATAATCCTGATGGAAGTTATCTAACTTTGAATAATACAAGGCTTGATCCACATAATGTTCGATTTTAGCTACTTCCTCTTGAAAACTTTTCAGGTCTACTTCCGTCTGCTCCATCAGCCGGAGTACAGAGATGGGTGTCTTGATTTCATGGAACCACGAAACAATAAAATCGTAGTACTCTTTCTGTTTATCCTTAATCCGATTCAGATCTCTTATCTGATTTTTTTCCCTTTCATCCAGCAGCTGGCGGTAAAAAGCAGCTTCCAATGAAAGATTCTCGTACTCTTCTTCCTGCATATGGCGGATTACAGACAGGTTTCGCTGGTATCGGTAGATGAAGAATACGATCATGATGATCGCCGTCAGGGCAAGTCCATAAAAAAAGGTGTTCCAATTCCATGCCATGCCGGGGTCCGTATAGAATACCGCTGACATTATCAGCAGCATAAGAATGTACAAGATGATATATGGTCTTTCATAGTTTATGAATTTGAAAAATCTCATTCGATGATGTACCCCAATCCTTTACGGGTTCCGATAAAATCATGGATCCCAACTCCAGAAATCTTTCGTCTTAGGCGATTGATGTTTACCGTCAGCGTGTTGTCATCCACAAATTGTTCTTCATTCCATAGTGCCTGCATCAGTTCTTCCCTGGAAACAATTTTACCTATTCTGCGCATCATCATCTGCAGGATAATAAATTCATTTCGGGAAAGTTCGACCGTTTGCTGGCCTATTTGAATCGTGGAATTGGTTAGGTTTAACGTTAAATCTCGATGAACCAATTTTAAGCTCTCATTATTTTGATAAGTGTAATTCCGGCGCAGCAAAGCACTGATCTTCGCTATAAGAACATCGAGATCAAATGGTTTCTGGATGAAATCATCTCCGCCCATATTCATCGCCATGATGATATCCATGTTCTGATTCCGGGATGAAACGAAAATGATGGGGACCCGTGAGACGGCCCGAATTTGCTGGCACCAATAAAAGCCATCAAAAGAAGGCAGATTAATATCCAATAGAATCAGATCCGGCTGAGCATTTTCGAAATCGGATAAGACCTGGTCAAACTCAGCGATCTCAATAACGTCATACTTCCATTTTACTAACGTTTCAGCTACAATTTTTCTGATCTTAACATCATCTTCAACAATCATAATCTTAAACATAACAATCTCCCATTAGGATTCATTTCATATTTTCACTGTTGCCTAAATTATAGCATTGAATGATTAAGACAAAAAATAACTATCCTCACGAGAAGGATAGTTATTGTCTCTTTATTGAATAGAGATTGCTTTCTCTGCTTCTGTGTCATTTGTTTCTACAGCTAATCGAATCTCTCCTTTTTGAATGGCAGTGAGCGTGCCTGTTGCTATGTTAAAAACAGCGATAAATTTGGTAGATTCCTTGGCTTTCTCTAAAGCTTCCCCTGTCCCAATAAAGAGATTTTCACTTCCGCTCCAATTGACGCTTGCCGGGTAGCACAGCGGGAAGTTAACGTTTCCTGCCTGATGACCGGTCGCTTTTACCTCTGCTGTCTCACCCACTGCAACCGATTCTGGTGCATCCATTGTTATACCTTCTAGAAGAGGATTTACCTCTGCACGTATCCATTCTGTGTCATGCACCGGACTTTGTTCGCTTGAACGATCTGGCCCGTTTGCTTTTGACTTAACAGGAGTTGGGTCGATGCCGAACATCGTCCATTCATGGAATCCGCCTTCCTCTGGCGGCCCATACGGGGCTTTTCCTGTCGGACCGACAACCATATACGGTACTCCGTCAACACGTTCCACATTTACCGTGTGGGCATGACCGGAAACATGGAGTACGCCTTTTCCGCCCGACTCTTCTCTAAATTCAGTCAGCCACTTCTCTAATAGCTCTGCTTCTTTCCGGTCAGCGAGCTGGCTGTTCTGTGTGGAAAGAGGGTCCCTTGTCGGATGGTGCTCCATGACAACGATATTCTTGACCGCAGGATCCTTCGCCGCATTCTCCAGCATGTGTTTAAATTCAACCAATTGGTCAAAATCGGAGGTGCGCAAACTGCCGGTCGATGAATCCATCAGGGCGAACTGTGTGCCTTTATGTGTAAAAAAGTAGTTGTTCTCTTCAAAATCATGAAGGAAGTTGTCCAGATTGCCTGTACCCATGATCTCATGGTTACCAGGGATATAATAGACCGGAAACTTGTCTCCTACCTCTTCTTCCAGGATCTTTTTAGCAAGTGCAAAGTCTTCCTTATACGCCGTATCAACGAAATCCCCGCCGATGATCAAAAACTCTGGGTCAGCCTTAACGATTTGTTGTAAGCTTTCTCTGGCAAGCCGAACTTGCTGGCTGTCCGGTGAACTGGCGATAAACTGGCTGTCCGCCATCACGGCGAACTTCCAGCGGTCTTTCCCGATTTCAGCATTCTGCAGGACAATCGGATCCGGCTTTTCCGGGACAACTGGAACCTCCACGGAAGGGCTCACCTTAACGGTCAGATCATCATAGATAAGCTCATCTGTGTATTGCTTCGATTTATTGGTTTCAATGGCACCGATTGTCCTTAATTCAAGGGGATATTTCACTCCTGCCGGTACCGGTATCTCGATCTTCTTCCAGCCTGTCCACGTTACGTATGGGCCATAAAGATAATGGTTGCTCCCATCTGAACCTTTCGTTGTAAAAGACATCCATTCTCCTTTGCCGTTCCCCTTCACCCAAAGGCCGATCGACTGCGGTTCACCCGGGAGAAACAGCGGACTAACCGGATGCACATTTGCTGTACGTGTTCCTGTCGACTTCGTAAAATCAAAATTTACTTTTATACCGTTGCCATTCGTTCCCGCTGCGGTTCCGATCACACCCGAACCACGCGCTGATGAAAACCGCCAGTCGGCCACTGTTTCCATCGCTGAAACATTTTCCGTTTTTAAGCCGACGGTTACAGGAAGAAACGCTTTTTTACCAAGGACGGTTGCTGTAACTAAGGCAGAACCTTCATTCACTTTTGGCAGTACGGAGAAATATCCGTCCTTGTCCGCTTTTATATCGATAATGGATGGGTCGTACGCTAAGCTGACATCTTCGGGCTCAATCGGTGCAGAATATCCGTTCTTGTCATACCCCTTTACATAAAACCGGCCTGTTGCTCCTTCTGCCAGACCCAGTCTATCAACATCGGGTTCAATCCGCTTTAATTTGTCTAATACGGTAACAGGGTTTGTACCTTTTACCGACTGGTTCTGTGCCTCTATTTCCGCTTTACCTGGTTTTGCGGCATGAAGGATACCGTTATCCCCGAGCTTGCCAACGTCGCCAGGCAGAGCTTGCCATTTCACTTGTCCGGTTTCAACGTGATCGTAAACATTATCATACCCTTTGGCAGCAAATTTCCTTGTAAGCTCAGGGAAAACACGGTCCGCGTTTTCGATTTCCGATTCGGTAGAAACGTTCAAACCAAAAAGGTTACCATTCCCCTTCTCTGTAAAAAGTCCGATCCCATTTGGGACGGCTCGCTCTACACCATCAGATGGACTGTTGACGATGTCAACATGATCCTCACCAGGTGTACGGGCAACCATCGTCGTAGATCCGCCGCCATCCAGATTGATCGCATGATGAGCGCCGAACTCCTTCATCAGTTCTGCAAATTCATAGAGTGTCATACCACGGCTATCGGTTTGTCTGCCATCGACGATAACGAAGTACATCTGTTTTCCGTCAGCCGAGAAACCGACGGCTGTACGTGGGGCTAATACGGAATTGTCTACGTTTTGCACTTCCCCATTTTTTACAAGTACAGGATTTCCGCCAATCGCGAATTCAAAGGGGTTGCCATTAGAGACCTTTGGTTCATAATTGATTGCAATTTCCTGTCCTGTGGTTAATTGCTGCAGAGTCGCCGCTCCTGCATCACGCCCGATCAGAACAAGCGTGTCTTCAGGAATTTCTTCATCCGAAATGCCAGATCGGCTCTCTGTTACTTTTCCATTCTGTATTCTTACCTCATGGACAGATTTACTGCTTCCAGCGACTCCACTTCGAGCAGCTGTTCCCCAAAAGGAGGAATATAAGCCAATTCCATTGACCGGTATGCTGTACTGGTTAAATGCCGTTAGCGGATGCGTCTTTCCATTAAAGATCATGGACCCATCCAGTAGAAGATCGGCAATCTGCCCGAGTCCGTTCGTATCTACTCCTACAGACTTCTCCCTTCCGGAAGTCGCCCCTTTTAGAATCTTGCCATCTTGAACCTCTGCACCAATGGTTGCCTTTGTTCCGTTGATGTCAAAAAAGTCGCCGTTTACGCCAGCGATTGCCCCTTCGCGCTTGGCAGTTTCGGATAGAGGCTCAGCTTTTGACACAACGCCTGGATGAAGAATATCTGCATAAACGGAGCCGTTTGCCAGATCCACTTTCATCATTTCCCCGTTCAGCCATCCACGGGCATCAAATCGTTCAAAGGTTGTTAATTGCACACCGTCACCAATAGGTTCTGTATGTTGATCGGTAACAAGCGTTATTCCTTTCTCACTTTCAATAACAGATTGGGGTTCATCATGTTTGGATGATTGTGCTGGACGTTCTTCCAGAATACGGACCTGCGTTTCCTCAGGTGTTTCTGCAAGAACCTGATGCATCGAACTGAATGACAAAGAGACCGAGAGCGAGCCAACGAGTAAATACCGCAGCTTTTTCACAATTTTTCCTCCTAAAAAAGATTTGTTATTCCTATTAAATCAAATATGTATGAATTTCAAATGAGGCTTTTGTAAAGTTTGGAAGTAGATGAATAAATAGGAAAAAGGACCTTATTGGACCGTAATTCCAAGCCTTTTAACGAACGAAACTGCACATAATTGGTTAATAAAATTCAAAAACGACCAGATTCCTATCTGATCGTTTCTACTTCTTAATATTCAATAGTTTTATAAAAAAATAGTGGCCTTATGCTCTTTAACCCTTCATTGAGTGACCACAAAGGGATTCATACTAGTTTCTATATCCGGTTTTCCATGGAAATCAGGTCAACTGCACTTTTGGCACGATTAAATGATTACTCTACTATCAGTTGGGAGTTCTTTTAATGGATCACGTTTTAAAGCAGAACCTAGTATGATTAAAATGCTCACAGTTCCAATCCAAATAAGGACAGATAAAGGTGAATTCCAGGTCAATCCTTTATCGAAGAAGAACAATTCTCGAAGACCTTCAACCATAAATCGCATTGGCAGCCATGAGTAAATCCAATCTCTATAAAAAGAAGACATCATTTCAGGAGCTAACGCAAGCAATGGTGCACCAAAGAAAAGGATTAAGACAAAAATAGGTATACCCTTTATGCCTAACAACGAAAGTACCGCTGTTATCATTAAGAAAAAGCTAAAACACGTAATAGATAAGAATAGTGCTGTATCCGCAAATTGTGGAATATGTAGTCCTACCATCGCATCCGCCAGCCAAGTCAACCCAAAACCAACTACAAGGGCAACAATAGCACCTATTAAAATTTGTCCTGTCTTTGCAGCTAGGTTCTCTTGACGGGTTCTAATCGCTAATTTGCTGACAGCCATAAAGATAATAGCCGCACTCGCAATACTTCCCATCCATAATGGTTGGAATAAGGAAACAGGAGCATTGCCGTTTGCACTATTCGTACCGATTTCATTAACATTTGTGATTTTTCTTGCAATAGGGGCTGCTAGGCTGGACGCCTGATTGGCTGTTAAACGTGTACCTTGTTTTTCAAATTCATCAAGAAGTTGGGTACGAACTTTGTTGTTCATGTTGTCAACTACACCATTCAATATTTGTCCAGCCATTGAAGCAGCAGCTGTATGCATGCCTTGATTTATATAAATCTGAACTTCTGGTGAAGAAGGTGTTGGAGTCTGTAAAGTAGCTTGCTTCGCACTAAAATCTTTTGGAATTACTAATGCTGCATAGTACTTTTGATTATCTAATCCGATTTGTACTTCTTCCGTGCTTCCTACTTCCATCCATTTTACAACGGGGGCTTCATCCGATGCCTTTTTTGACGTGTTTTGTATCATTTCAACAATTGTTTGCCCCATATTCATCTTGGGTTGATCAGGTATTTGTATTCCTTGATCTTCATTAACAACGGCAATGGGCAAATTTTCCGGTTGAGGTTGGACCGATGGAAACAGTGTCAGTGAAAAAATAAATATGATTGCCAACGCTATGATTGGTGATAACAATACCAGCTTGTTTTTAAAAATATTCATGTTTTTTTATCCCTCCGTTTACTCATAAAAACGTTCCTATTTAATCTTTTTTTGTTTTGTAGATTGTTCCGAAATTAGAGAGTATGGCATTTTATATATTGTTGCTTTTGGGCCAATCCTATCGATAGAATGAGTGAGTAATTACTCACTCATTCTATTTATACAACCAGACAAACGCAATGTCAACAGAAAATGAGTGATTACTCACTTTATTCTTTATTCGCCTTAATTATGCTCCTTTCTTGAAAGGTACGGCTTGTTTTTTCCACAAACACTAAAAAGCACGCGCGAAGCGTGCTTTTCACTTTAGCTATCTTATACATATCCCCTTGGCTACATGGGCAAGAGCTCCGTGGCAGGATAACTTTATACATAAAAAAAAATCGGGGTATTGCCCCGATTTTTATATATTTATAGCTTCTTCAAATCATTCGCCAAGCTCTCTACCTGTGTCCCTACGACTACTTGAAGATCGGTGTTGTTCAGCTTGATGACGCCTCTTGCTCCCAGTCGTTTTAACTCTGCCTCGTCAACCTCTTTTGTATCTTTCACTTTCAGACGAAGACGCGTTACACAGTTATCGATGTCGATCAGGTTTTCTTTTCCGCCTAACGCACTCATGTATTGAGCAGCTAATCCATCTTTATTTCCCTCTTCATTCGCATCAGCCGTTATACCAGCAGAATCATCTTCACGACCTGGTGTTTTAATATCGAACTTCTTGATAACAAAGTAGAAAATAACAAAGTAAATAATAGCATAACCAAGTCCAACTACTGCTAATAATCCCGGTTTTTGAGCGATTCCAAAGTTAAGGAAGTAATCAAGTGCACCAGCAGAGAAGCCGAATCCATGATGAATACCAAGCGCAGTTGTAAGAGCTAAGGAAATTCCGGTTAAGACCGCATGAATTCCGTAAAGAACCGGCGCGATGAACATGAAAAGAAACTCGATTGGTTCTGTGATTCCTGTTAGGAAAGAAGTAAATCCTAATCCGATCAGCATCCCTGAAACAGTTTTTCTTTTCTCTTTCTTAGCAGCAGCAATCATCGCGATCGCTGCAGCTGGAATACCAAACATCATCACCGGGAAGAAACCAGTCATGAAGGTTCCGGCAGTTGGGTCACCAGCGAAGAAGCGGTTAAGGTCTCCTGTTGCCCCGTTATACTCACCAAATACGAACCATACTAAACTGTTTAATACGTGATGAAGCCCAAGTGGAATTAACATACGGTTTAAGAAGCCATAGATCCCTGCTCCAACTGCTCCCGCTCCTGTAATCCATTGACCCAAGTTATTGATTCCTTCTTGAATCGGAGGCCAAATGAATCCGAAAGCACCTGCCAGGATTAACATAACGAGTGATGTGATAATCGGAACGAAACGTCTTCCAGCAAAGAAACCTAACCATTCCGGAAGCTTGATGTCATGAAAGCGGTTGTATAAAAGTCCAGCCACAATCCCGGCGATGATCCCGCCAAGGATCGCCATGTTGATGTCTTTATCAATGGCAACCGTTCCCTTTGTCAGAACGAGATAACCGATCGCTCCGGCTAATCCGGCTGCCCCGTTATTGTCTTTTGCGAGTCCGATCGCGATCCCGATGGCAAACAATAGCGCCAGATTGGCAAATATAGCGTCTCCAGCTGCTGCTATGAATGGAATGTCCAATAAATCTTTTTGTCCAAGGCGAAGTAGTAGCGCTGCTGCCGGAAGAACGGCGATTGGCAGCATCAGTGCTTTACCGATACGTTGTAAGAATCCTAACATGTTCAAAACTCCTTTTACTTCTGATTTTGATAGTACAGTTGAATTGCTTTTTTCAGATGCTGTTCAGCCTTTTCTAAGAAATAAACAGCTTCCTCTTTCGTGCTTTCGGTAAGAGATACAAATAATGCTTGTTTCAGGTTGTTCTCGTTGTCACCCAACAGATCTTGAGCTTTCGTTTCATCGATGTCAGCCAGCTTGCTGATCATACTGACTGCTCGCTTTTCAAGCTTTTTATTGATCAGCTTCATATCTACCATCTCGTTTTGATAGACTTTTCCAGCCTTGATCATGACACCTGTTGAGATCATGTTGAGTATCATCTTTTGGGCTGTCCCTGCTTTTAATCGGGTAGAACCCCTGATAACTTCTGGCCCTGTTACGGCTTCGATCGGAACCCGGCTGATCGCTGACACAGGTGTTTTTTCATTATTTGAAATGGATACGGTGAAAGCGTCTTTATCGTTTCCAAGCTCTATAGCAGACATGACAAACGGCGTGCTACCGCTGGCTGTGATTCCGATGATGGTGTCTACGTCAGTGAGGTCGTATCCGGCTAACTCTTCTCTGACCTTCTTCGTATCATCTTCATTTTCTTCGAGCGGCTGATACATCGCTTCCTTACCTCCTGCGATGATCGCGATCCACCGATTTGGATCGACGGAAAACGTCGGTCCCAATTCAACCGCGTCCAGCATCCCGATACGCCCGCTCGTGCCTGCACCCACTACAAAAACTCTTCCCCCACGAACCCATCTTCTATAGATCTGGTCAACTGCAGCTGCTATCGATGGAATGACGGGGGCAATTCCTGAAACGATCTGTTCATCCTCTTTAAGCATCAGAGAAATCATCTCATGTGTTGATCGTTCATCAATATCTACGGTACGTGAATTTATTGCTTCTGTTTGCTTGTCTGACATTACGATCTCACCAACTCTATCTTGAACTTGTATCGGTCCCCGCGATAGATGGATCGTACGAATTCAAGCGGCTTTCCTGTTGTTAAAAAGGTTGTCCTTTCAATCGCCAGAACAGGAGCCCCTTCGTCTATCTGCAAAATCTCCGCTTCCTTCTGCTTCGCAACGGATGCCTCTAAAGATTGATCGGCATGCGCAATAGCTAACTTCTTCTCTTTTTCGATATAGTCGTACAGGGACTGTGATGCGATTTCTTTCGTCAGCTCAGGAACGAGCTCCTTCGGCAGATAGACACTTTCATAAGCCATCGGGATATCGTCCGCTATACGGATCCTCTGCATTTCAATCAGCCATTCATTTTCATGGATTTGCAGCTTTGCGGAAAGTGCAGCTGTTGCTTTAATCTCCCTGAAATCAAGCAGGATAGATGTTGGATTCATTCCCCTTGCCTTCATATCTTCTGTAAAACTTGTAAGCCCTTTAAGGCCTTGCTCGATTTTCCCCATTCCTACAAACGTACCTTTGCCTCTTTTTCTGATGAGAAAGCCATCATTCACCAGGTTGTTGATCGCTTGCCTGACCGTCATGCGGCTCACATCATAACGGTCACAAAGCTCGCGTTCTGATGGGATCATCTCGCCTGGCTGTAATTCTCCAGAAGAGATCAGACTCTTTAATCCTTCTTCAATTTGAAAATAGATCGGCAACAGAGAGTCTTTATCTACTTCAAACAACACAATTTTTCAGCTCCCCGTTGTGATTCTTTTCAAATAAAGAAAGGGCATCAGCGTCCGCGATGATCGTTACATCATGATGTTCTTTAAGAGCTGTAGCAGGAATCGATTCTGTCTGCTCAGATTCAAGCAATTTGTTTAGAATTTCCGCTTTTCCCTTACCGGAGACGAGCAACAGAATTCGTTTGCTTTTTAGAATCGTTGCGATTCCCATCGTGATCGCTTGATCCGGAACCTCTTCCATGACTTCAAAGAATCTGGCATTGGCTTTTCTAGTGGATTCTGCTAAATCTACTACCTGTGTTTTTGATTGAAAAGATGTACCTGGCTCGTT
Organism: Fictibacillus barbaricus; assembly: GCF_014635025.1. GTDB lineage: Bacteria > Bacillota > Bacilli > Bacillales > Fictibacillaceae > Fictibacillus > Fictibacillus barbaricus. The sequence continues at coordinate 1,102,115 of NZ_BMCE01000002.1, forward strand.
GAAACCAATATGGCCGTTATGTCCAAGACCCAATAGCTGAAGGTCTACTCCACCTAGTTCTTCGATTCGTGATTCATACCTTACACATTCGTCCTGTAAATCGTTTGCCTCTCCATCAGGGATAAAATGATTTTCAGCAGGCATATCGATGTGTTTGAACAAATGATGATCCATATACGCATGATAGCTTTGATCATTTTCAGGGCTTAGACCTACATATTCGTCCAGGTTTACAGAGTGTGCTTCCGTAAAACTAACCTCATCGTTTTGGAATGCTTTCACAAGATATTCATACGTTCCTTCTGCTGTACTCCCGGTCGCCATCCCGATCACAGCATTCGGTTTTTGATTAACCGTTTCTACAATAAATGCTGATGCCTTTTTGCTTAACTCTTCATAATTTTTTACTTTAATAAGTTTCATTTCTATACGCCTCCTATCGTTGATACGCGAGTTCGCCCCGACAGAATGTCATTTCAATGCCATCTTGACCCCATATGACGAGATCAGCGTCTTTCCCTTTTTCAATACTGCCTTTTCTGTCAAATACGTTTATTTGTTTAGCAGGATTAACGCTAGCCATCTGAATTATTTCTCTTATCCCACATGAGGTAAAGTCCATCATATTCTTTGCAGCTTCTTGCAGCGTAACAATGCTGCCTGCAAGAGTGCCATCAGCAAGCTGTGCTGACTTGCCTTTAACGGTTACGTTCTGTCCGCCAAGGTCATATTCACCATTCCCTAAACATTGTGCTCTCATCGCATCTGTAATCAAGATGAGTCCTTCCTTACCCTTATTCCGATAGGCTAGACGAACCATCTCTGGACGGGAATGGACACCATCAACAATGATCTCGCTCTTGATCTCATCATGTAAAAATACGGCTCCAACTACTCCCGGTTCTCTATGATGTAGGGGTCTCATCCCGTTATAAAGGTGTGTGGCATGGGAAAGTCCTGCTTCAATGGCCTGGACAACCTGTTCATAGGTTGCGTCAGAGTGACCGATCGAACTCACCACGCCCTCTTCTGTAAGAAAACGTACCAATTCCATACCGCCTGGCTGTTCAGGAGCAATTGTGACTAACTTAATATTCCCATTTGCACATCTTTGCCATTCCTTGAATTGATCGATGCTAGGGCTTACCACAAAGTCAGGATGCTGTGCACCTATTCTCTTAGGAGAAATAAACGGCCCTTCCAGATGTATACCAAGCACCTCGGCTTTTCCTGGGTGATTGTGCTGCGCTACGTATGAAGCTGCATTCTCGAGCGCCTTTTGGATGTCACTTTTATGCGTTGTCATGGTGGTAGCCAGGAATGATGTTGTTCCTTCTTTCGGCATGGCTGCTGCGATTGTTTGCAACGCCTCTGCCGTCGCATCCATCGTATCTGCACCACTTGAACCGTGAATGTGAAGATCAATGAATCCAGGAATAACAGCCTGATCAGGTGAAAGCTGGATCACTTTGTATGATTCATCAATTACAGGGCAATCCTTAGAATAGCCAAGCTCTTCAATGATTCCGTCGTTAATGAGAAGAAATCCACAATCTATCGTTTTATCCGGTAAAAATAGTTGAACATCTTTTAAAAGCGTTTTCATGATTGCTCATCCTTTCATTCTTCGAAGTAATGTTAACATCTGCACAACTAGTTGTCTATACCAGTTTATAAGGTAAATTATACCTCTATTTTTCACTCTATTACAAAGACCAAGCATTAGAGCTTGGTCTTTATGGCCACTAAGTTTTTAAGTAGTTGAATTTACTTGTACATTTAATCTCACAAGTGCGTTATAACATGCACCAAATAAACCTGCTTGGTTTCCTAAAACAGCTGATGAAATTATATTATTATTTAAATACATACTCATTGCTTCTTTTTCAATTTCTTTATTAACATCCTGAATGAGTTGTTCGTTTTGTTCAGCTATTCCTCCACCTATAATGATAGACTCTGGATTAAGCAGGTGAATGATATTAGCTAAGCCCTGACTCAGGTAATGAACAAATTTAAGATATACCTTTAATGCACCAGGCTCTTGCTTATAAACCAGCTGTACTATTTCTTCACCAGAGATTGAATTAACAGGAAAACCGCGTCTCCTCATTTCTCTGATATAATCCTGTACCAATGCAGAAGTGGAGGCGTATCTTTCAAAGCAGCCCTTCCTTCCACAGCTACAGGACCTCCCATTGTTAACAATTACAGTATGTCCTAATTCCCCAGCAAGGTTTGAACTTCCATTAAGAATTTTGCCGTTTACTAGTATTGTTCCACCAATCCCTGTACCTAATGTTAGAAAAACGGCATCCTTTTTTCCTTGTAAAGCACCCTTCCACATTTCTCCCATGCAGCCGCATTTAACATCATTTTCAACGAAAATCGGCAGATTGGTTAGAGGAGACAATGCTTCTTTAAAATTCATTCCTGTATAGCCAGGAATATTATTAGAATACAAGACGATTCCTGCCTCTCGATCAACTAGACCACAGGATGAAATACTGATTGCAGAAATGGACCATTCTCTTTGAAGGGCATCAAGTTTTTCCATGATAATCATAGGTAAAATTTGTTGAATGTCTTTTTTCGGAGTTGGTGTTTTATCCTTAAAGCATAAACTTCCATCCTGGTTAATTACACCATACTTAATAAATGTTCCTCCAATATCAAAACAAATCACGTTGCTCATCTTATATCCCCTTGTATTGTGTAACGGTTATCTTGTTAGTAAGGTCCTTGACTTGAGATAGATCAATACACCCCGTTCGTTCCGAAAGAGCGTTTGAAATCCCACATGCACAAGACCATTTTAATGCTTCAATTAATGTATAATTTTTCTGGTAGGCATGAGTAAATCCTGCCAGCATACTGTCACCTGAACCTACTGGGTTTACCTCTTTAATAGTCGGCACGTATGCTCTAAGCACCTCAGAATTGCTTATCAGTAACGCACCTTCTTTTCCCAACGAAAGCAGAACATAACGAGTTCCATCTTCACAAATATTTTTGGCGTAATCCACCAGATCACTTATACAGTTTTTCCCACTTAGCTCTTTCAATTCTTCTTTATTGGGTTTAATTAAGAATGGTTTACTTTTGATCACTTCAGCTAGTGTTTTTGCACTTGTATCGACGAAGCAAAATTTACCTCTGTCTTTGGCTTTTTTAATTAAGATTGAATAAAAGTCTGGTTTGACTCTGCTCGGAAGACTGCCGGATAGAATGATAAAGCTTACCGTTTCTACTAGAGAGTCGAACCTCACGAGAAATTCCTCTTGCTCATGTTCTGTAACGATTGGGCCTTTTTCCAAAATTTCCGTATAGGTACCTTCTGAAAGAATTGCATGACAAGTTCTTGTTTCTTCCTGAATGGGAACAAAAAGATTCATGAGTCTAAACTGAGTGAGCTGGTTTGCGATCCATTCCCCGTTTCTGCCTCCTAGAAAGCCAGAACAGATTACATCATGACCAAGCTGGGATAACACTCTTGATACATTCAGCCCTTTACCACCAGCTGATCTATCCATTGCCTGAACACGATTTACTTGATTCAATTGAAAATTAGATAAAGAATATGTGATATCAATGGCTGGATTACACGTAATGGTTGCAATCACAGCCTTACCCTCTATTCATGCTTCCACACATTTTGATCTTGTCGCTAACTACTCGTTTCATATTAGCTATGGCGTCCTTAAAATAATAACGAGGATCATTTACTTCAGGATTTTCTTTTAAATAGGCTCTAAGTCCTTGAGCAAAGGCGATTTTTAATTCCGTTGCAATGTTCACCTTACAAATTCCCAGTCTAATTGTTTCTTGTACTAAATCATCAGAAAGCCCTGATCCACCATGCAGGACAAGAGGTACTTCTACTTCTTTCTGTATCGCTGCTAAACGGTTTATATCCACATTTGGTTTCCCTTTGTAAAGACCATGTGCAGTCCCTATAGCAACAGCTAGAGAGTCTACACCAGTCCGAACGACAAACTCTTTTGCTTGATATGGATCCGTATACATTTTGTCTTTTTCATCTACCACCATATCATCTTCTATACCACTAAGGCGCCCTAATTCTGCCTCAACAGCTACGCCACTTTTTTCCGCATATTCTACGATTTCACTCACAATCTTGATATTCTCTTCAAACTCATAATGTGATGCATCAATCATTACAGAGTGAATGCCAAGGTCTATAAGTTCCTTTATATTTTCTAGCCGCTCATGATGATCTAAGTGAAAACAAACCGGAATATCAAACTGCTTTTGAGTGGCTTCCATCATGCCGATCAGATAATGTTCACCGATATAACGAACGGTGCTGGGAGTGGCTGCGATGATGACTGGAGAACGGAGGTCGGCAGCTGTTTCCAACACTGCTTTTAATGTTTCAAGGTTATGAATGTTAAAGGCTGGAACTGCATAACCATTCGCCTGCGCATTTAATAAAATGGAACGCTTTGAGGTTATCATTTCACCACTCCTCCTTCTTTGCTTTTATCAACAAAAGGATAGATAGAAACTCCTTCAACAACCCGATTAACAACCCCTAAAGGAGAGGGATTATCAGGGGATATTCCTAGATGGATAGACCTAAGCATCGCAAAGATTTGAGCATATAAAATATATGGAAAAGTTAAATAAAGATCCTCTTTTGCATTTTGAAGATTAATATTAAAAAATAGATCGCAATGTTTCTTAGCAACCTCATCCTGTTGGGAAGAAATCACAATGATCCTTCCTCGATTTTGCTCGTAATAAAGTTCCTTTAATATATCCAGGTCATATTGCTTTGTGTATGGGTGACAAGATAGGTAGATAAAGATCATTGTCTCTTTATCTAATATTGATTTTGGACCATGTCTAAATCCTAACGATGTTTCATAAGAAACCGAAACCTTTCCGCTAGTCAGTTCTAATAATTTTAAAGCGGACTCTCTTGCAAGTCCTTGGAATATGCCTGACCCTAAATAAACAACTTTAGAAAAGTCACTTTTAGCAAGCTCTTTAATCCTCTTAACATCATTTTTAAGAATCTGATGGCTAGAATAAATAACATCATCAAGTATCTTCTCAACCTCTTGTATAGGCTCTGTATGAAAAAGAACCAACGTTGATAAAAGCATTGATGTGAAGCTGCTTGTCATGGCAAATGCTTGATCATTTGCTTCTTGGGGCATTGTGATTACTCGGTGCTTTTTATCATTTCTTTTGCCCAGGGCCAATAATCCGTCTTTGTTGCATGTAAGAATAATTCCATAAAAATGTTTAATGATCTGCTCAGCTAAATGAATAGCAGCCAAACTTTCCGGACTGTTCCCGGAGCGTGCAAAAGAAATCATAATCGTAGGAGAAGCAGCATCTAAGTAATAATGTGGATTTGAAACAATATCTGTCGTTGGTATGCTCTCTAGGATGATGTTTTGATTATTCATCGTTTGTTTCAAATATGGCATGATCGTTTCGCCTACAAATGCAGATGTTCCTGCTCCTGTTAAAATGATTCGGATTTGTTTATATTTATCTTTTACTTCCTTAATAAAGGAAATAATCTCATCTCTGTCTCTTCTCAAGATCTCGAACGTCTCTTTCCACACATCAGGTTGTTGAGCAATTTCCTTAGAGGTATGAATCGCACCATACCTTCTCTGTTCCAGTTCATCTAATCCCAACAGGTGCATGATAGTTCCTCCTAAACTGTTAATGTTGTCATTACCACTTAGGACAAATAGATACAGAAGTATCTATTTCAATTCAACTGTATATGTGAATTTATCTCCTCTGGCAATTGAGACGGTATACTCTATGACTAAATCTTCTTCATACGTGATTCGTTCTAACATTAGGCATGGTGACTTTTCCTCAATTGTAAGGAGTTCAGCTTCTGTCTTCCATGCACTGACTGCTTTAAAACTCTCTAATGCTCGAGTTATATGTACGTCGTATTCCGTACGGAAAATATCGTACATTGGTTTCTTTTCAAGAGCTGATTGGGAAAGACCTTCAAACCGTTCTACTGGCAAATAAGAAGTTTCATAAATCATAGGCTCTCCATCAGACAATCTTAATCTAGTAATCTTGTATACTTCATCTTCTACATTTATATTCATTACTTTAGCTGCTTTACTGTCACAGGGAACTTTTTGAAAAGATATAACCTTTGTAGATGGTTGTTTTCCGGCCTTCTTCATTTCATCTGTAAAACTATAAAATTGTACCAGACTCTGTTTATAAGTTTTAGGAGAAACAAAAGTACCTTTTCCGTGCACTTTATAGATATATCCCTCTTTCTCTAGTTCCTGCATAGTTTGGCGAACAGTCGTACGGCTTACTCTATATGATTCACACAGTTCTCGCTCAGAGGGTATTTGATCATTTTCAGCCAGTTCACCTTTCTCTATTTTTTCAATAATAATATCCATGAGTTGATAATAAAGAGGTAAGCGATTATCTTTTTCTATCATGATTAACTCCTTTAGTGGTATCTATGTCATTATAAGTTATGAGTTTAATTATACATAAAATTTCGACAATTACCACTTCTTGTCATAATAGAAAGAGCCTAAGCTTTCTCTTTCGTTTCTTTTAATTTGCTAACATATTCTTTTAGGTTAACCGTTAAACCTGTAACTCTTGACTCTTCAGCTGCAAAGGCAATCAAATGACTTATGGCTGAGCTCCTTGCAGATGTTAAAGTATTTCTGTTATCCTGTTTAACGCTCTTAATAAAATCCTGCATGATACTTGTATCAGCACCCATATGTCCACCTGCTACGGTTTCAGGATAGATGACTTCTTTTTTGCCTGTAAAATAATGAACATCTAATTGATTTTCCAAATCATTGCCTATAATTTCACCTTTGGTTCCCATTATTTTAAAATTCCGATAGGTCTTATTCGTGAATGCTGTCATGGTAAAGGAAACCGTTATACCTTTTTCAAATAATAGATTTACTACTTGATGATCGACTACATCATTATCACACTTATAAACGCATCTTCCATAAGGTCCTGTTTGTAGCGCTTTTAATCTGCTTGCCATTGTTGGTGTAGGCGAAACGACATTCGCAGGCCATTCATCCCTATCATGTAAATACCATTTAGCAGCAGAATACGGGCACTCCTTTTCCACTTCACATCCGTCTAAACAACGGTATGTTGAACCTTCAGGAGCGTTCTCCTGTTTAAAATAGGTCAGATCACCGAATGAAGAAACACTTATACACTCATTACCAATCAGCCAGGCTAACATATCCATATCATGACAGCTTTTTTGAAGAATCATTGGACTTGATTCAGAAGCATTTCGCCAATTCCCTCGAACGAAGCTATGTGCATGGTGATAATAGCCCACATTCTCGTTCCATTGAATAGAAATGATATCTCCTATTACTTGTTTATCTATTAATTCTTTAAGTGATTGGTAGAATGGAGCATACCTCATAACATGGCAAACACTTAATAAGGTATTATGTTTCTCTGCTTTCTCTGCGATTTCTAAAGTTTCTAGTGGAGAGGGAGACATGGGTTTTTCAAGTAATATATGATACCCCTTTTCAATCGCTTTCATAACAGGATTGAAATGGTCACGATCAGGACTGCAAATTAGAACGGCTTCACATAGACGGTTTTGGGATAGTAGTTCTGACCAGTCTTCAAACCTCATTTCTTCTGGAATACTATGAAGCTCTGCAAATTTTTCTCGTTTCTCCTTATTTGGTTCTGCTATTGCTATAAACTGTATTTCATGCGGATATCGTACAGCGTATGAACCATAAGCATAATACCCTCTGCTTCCAGCTCCAATCATTGCTGCTTTCATGCTTGATTCCTCCTTAAAATTCATTATTTGCCCCCTGAAATTGCTATCCCTTCTATAAACTGCTTTTGCAAGATGAAGAATATGACTAGCATTGGAAGAACAGCTAAGAAAGAACCTGCCATGAGAATCGGATAATTTGTTGCATACTGTCCTTGTAAGGAAGACAACCCAACTGAAAGTGTCATTGCCTCTGGCGAACTGTTGACAATCATGGGCCACATTAACTCATTCCAAGACCAAAGTGTAGTAAATATTCCTAAAGCAATTAAACCCGGTTTCGCTAATGGAAGCATAATTTTCCAAAATATTTGGAAATGATTACAGCCATCTAATCTAGCGGCTTCTTCTAATTCTTTAGGAAGCCCCATAAAAAATTGTCTCAGCAAGAAAGTACCGAAAGCACTAAATAAACCCGGCACAATGATTGCTTGTAAGGTGTTTAGCCAGCCTAATTTAACCATGATCATATATTGTGGCAATAGAAAGACCTGCCCTGGGACCATTAACACTGATAGTGTAATGATAAAAAAGACATTTCTTCCTGGAAAGTGAATACGTGCAAAAGCATAGGCAGCCAAAGAGCATAAGAATAACTGACCTGCTGTACGAAGAACTGTAACAATAAATGTATTAAACATAAATTCAAAAAAAGGAAGCAAGACAAACACTTCTTTATAATTACTCCATTGAAAGTCACTTGGCATAATAACAGGAGGAACTTGAACAGACTCTGCATATGTCTTTAAAGAAGTTAAAATCATCCAAATAAAAGGAATAATCATTGCAATAGAGCCTAATATAAGGATGAAATGAATGAGAAGTGATTTACGTTTCATTGATTGGACAGATTTCTCCATCTTCATTCCTCCTTTTTATTCGTAATGGACCCACTTTTTCTGCAGGATCATTTGAATCGCTGTGATGATTAAGATAACAATTAGTAAGAGTACAGCGATAGCAGCAGCATATCCTTTATTATTTAAGATGAACGCATGCTGATAAAACAAATACACGATAGATTGAGTATTTTCAAGTGCCGTACTGCTTTTGCTAATCATCATAAAGATAAGGTCAAATACTTGAAAGGCGCCTATCATAGACATAATGGATACGAAAAAGATAACAGGGGATAACAAAGGAAGGGTTATCTTGAAAAACATACGTATTGGGCCCGCTCCATCAATCCTCGCCGCTTCATAGTAGGTACTTGGAATTCCCTGCAGCCCTGATAAAAAGATAACCATGTTGTAGCCTATACCACTCCAAATTGCTACCACCATTACGGAGAACAGAGCAATATCAGGATTAGTTACCCAGTTAGGTCCCTTTATTCCTATTAATGATAAAACATAGTTTAATAGTCCATAATCCCCGTTATAAAGCCATTTCCATACCATAGCTATAGCTGCGGGCATGGTAATCACCGGTAAAAAATATAGCGTTCTGTATATCGATTTTCCTTTTATGTTTTGATTTAAGAGCACCGCAATAATAATAGAAATAAATATCCCGATCGGTACGGTAAATATAATATAAATAGTCGTGTTTTTAATAGATTGAAACAGATCACTGTCATTAAACATGAGCTTATAGTTTTCAAGCCCAATCCATTGAAAGGTTCCAAAAGAACCCCATTCTGTAAAACTGAAATATATGGTTTGGAGGATCGGCCATAGATAAAAAATAGCAAGTCCAAACATTGTAGGTGCAATCATTACATATCCCCAAAGATAATCCGAAAATTTCTTGGTTTTAATTAAAGAATTAACCTTAAAAGGGCTCTTTGTTTCAACTTGTAAAGGAAGCGGTTTCAAAATTTTCTCCTCCTTTCTAAGGAGGAGAAGGATTGCTTCTCCTCACTGAAGTTCTCCCATTATTTTAATTCTTCTTCAGCTTTCTTTGATAATTCTTTTACAGCTTCTTCTACACTTTCCTCACCAGACCATGCCTTTTTAAGGATATCTGTTTCATGCTGCCAAATTGCTCCCGTATTCTTGGCGCTTGGTAGCGGATATGCGTATTCAGCCCCATCAATAAACGCTTGTAAGTTAAGTGTTGGAACAGACTTTAACCAAGCTTCTTGTGTTCCGTTATATGCAGGAATGACTGTACCTGTTTTAGCATAAATTTCTGCTACTTCTTTAGATCCTAGAAATTTCACAAATTCCCATGCAGCTTCTTTTTGTTTTGAATGTGCTGAAATAACGTTGGATAAGCCATGTATGGACACTGCTCTCTGCTCCCCTTTAGGAACAACCGTTACATCTAAATCTTTGTTCTTTTTGTATTCAGGTACCATCCACGGTCCGTCAAACATCATGGCAATCTTTCCGGAAGAGAATAAGTCTCCCGCAGCAGTCTCCGCCATTTGCGCTTGTGTCGGAGACAACCCTTCTTCTATAAAACTAATATTATATTTTAATGCTTCAACAGCTTCCGGTTTATCAAAACCTACAGACTTTCCATCTTCTGATACAATGTAACCTTTATTCTGCCAAATAAAATCATAGTATCCGCCCTGGTTCCCCATTACAGCGGCAAATCCCCATATTCCCTTTTCCTTATTGGTTAATTTTTCAGCTGTTTCCTTTAACTTTGCCCAGTCCCAGTTTTCATCTGGATACGGAACGCCTGCATCATCAAATATTTTCTTGTTATACCACAAACCAGTCGTATCGTAGTCTTTAGGTATCCCGTAAACTTTACCATCAACCGTATAAAGATCAATTAGAGATTTCGGATAATTTTCTAAGCTGTAGTTGTCCTTTTTTGCATGCTCACTTAAGGGCTCTATCACTTTTCCTTCTGCATATTGAACAACATGGGCCCCATTCATCCAAAGAACGTCTGGCAGTGCACCGCCTGTCGCAGCTGTTTCAAGTTTTTGAAAGTATTGCCCATAAGGAATAAGTTCTGTTTTCACTTTAATATTAGGATGTTTCTCGTTAAATTTCTTAATAGCTTCTTCAATGGCGGGTACCTGCTTTTTGTCCCAAAATCCATAACTGATCTCAACTTTTCCATCTTTGGAACTACCTGCTGTATCACTACAACCTGCTAAGACTAATAAACCCATTATTACGATCATTAAAATGGAAAGATTTTTTTTCATTCAGTCCCCTTCTTTCTCAATTAGGATAATTATGAATTTAAGTCATCATGATGTAATTACCAGTTGATTTGTAAAAAAATGCATGGACCTAAACGAATATCCCCCCTTACCACGATTAAAAGTAATGACGTCATTACCAGTTAATTTAGTATAACACGCAAAATCCGAAATCAGAATTACTTTTTCGAATTTTCAATTATTTTTTATCGACATTATTCTACAACACTTATAAAACCAAAAAAAAAAAGCCTTAACCCTTTTTGATTAAGACTTTTTCCTTTCATTCTATTAATTGTAAGATAATGTCACATCTGAAATGACCGGATAATGATCACTTGGGAACTGTCCATTTTTAGATTCGTCGATGATCTCGATTGAATGTGCTTCTACGTTTCCTTTACCCATCACCCAGTCAATTCTTCTTGTGGGACCTCCGCCTGTCGGATCATGAAATCCATTAAACGTTCCAAGATGTTCGTTGTATCTTACATCTGCCGTTTCCCACAGATCATGAAACGCTCCTAAGCTAGTAAGAGTTTGGTAAGGTGTGCTGTCAGGGGCCGTATTAAAATCTCCGGTTAACAACACAGGCAGCTCGGGATCAAAATCTTTTATTTTTTCCAGGATTAATTCAGCACTCTTTTCTCTTGCATTGACAGATTGATGATCAAAGTGTGTATTAACTGCATAAAATTCCTGGTTGGTCTTTTTATCAAAAAATTTCGCCCATGTTACCATGCGAGGAATTCTATTCCCCCAAGTCATCGAACCGATCACATCAGGTGTATCGGATAGCCAAAAGTGGTCAAACTCTAGTGGCGAGTAGCGATTTTTGTTGTAGAAGATAGCGGAATATTCACCTTTACTTCCACCTTCACGACCTAAACCGATATAATCATAATTCGGTAAGACTTCCTCAAGATCCTGAAGCTGTGGATATAACACTTCTTGCGTGCCCATAATGTCAGGCTGCTCTTTATCGATCAGTCTTTTGATAGCAGGTACTCGTTCTGCCCAAGTATGAGGGGAAGGATCACTCGTATTTAAGTACCTTAAGTTATACGTCATTACCTCTAGATCCACTTCTGTTGCCTGATTTGCTTTTTCCATCGCAGAGACATTTGAGGTTCCCATCATCAAACTGCTTGCCAACATCGTGATCGTTGCCGCAAATACAACCGGTTTAACTACTTTTTTCAACTTGTTTCCCTCCTAGTTATGTATTCAAAAAAAGCATACAAGGTTTTTGTAAAGCTTTTATAGGAGTTACGTTGAATGTTCTTTAAGGTATGGAATTGATAATAATGCACATTCTAGCTGGGCTTATAACCGATAAAAGGTAGAAAAGGTCGATATCTTGTAAACATTTAATAAATATTTAAGTGAATGATTGCCTATATATTTTTACTTTAGATTAGCAAAACGGCAAAAAGAAAAACTTAAACCTCAAAGGTTCAAGTCAAGTCAAATCATATCTAAAACACTAAGCCCATACACAGATGCGATTGCAGCTAGAATGGTCCATAGTGCTAAACTGAATGTCATCCACACGTTTTTACGACGATCCAAACGTCAGGGCTAAGATTGCAGCAATTAGAAGGAACGATATTACATTTTGGTCACTTCACAAAAAAGAGCATCTCCCTTCAGGAAGAAATGCTCTAAAAGATCATTTAGGCTTTTCTTTTACTTATAATTCACCAATATCCATATCCATCAGAATTCCTTCTTTTACATAGCGGATTAATGACGGTACTTCCTTTAATACTTTTTTCTCTTCCACCGGATCTTTCCACCAGGTATCTTTTTGCCCGAAGGTTCTATCATCTGGACAATACGTGTAGTTAATCCAGCTAGGCATATACGTTTGTAACGTTAGGGAGCACCGTTTCATGTGGAATGGCGAGCTTACGACCAGGATTCTGTTGATGGTATGCAACCCAAAATTCCGTTGCAGTATGAATGCAGAGGCTACTACGTTTTCCGTCGTGTTCTCTGCTTCCTCTTCTAAAAGTATCTTTTCTTCAGGTACTCCCATTTCTATTAAGTGCTCTTTCATCCATGCAGCTTCTGTTGTTGTTTTATTCTCCCATCTCGCAGCTGAACCAGAAACCACGATATAAGGAGCTCTATTCGCTAAGAATAATTCTCCTGCTTTTTTAATCCGGCTCAAACTTCTCCCGCCAAAGACAAAGATGCAATCTCCGTTCTTTCCATCATCCACCAGGTTAATAAATAACAAACGTGTCATCTGTTCTCGTGTAAGCGTACTTGGATCAAGAGATGAAATCAGCATAAATCCTCCTTAATAGTTTTTCGGGACTTTTTTTCTTTTAGTTAAAGCTAGGCGATCAAATCTTTCACTGACTTTAATGATCTTTTTTGTTACGTTCATTTGAGGAACGATGATATAAACGAGGATGGCTGAAACCAAACTTATTAAAGCTCCGGCTAAAACATCTGCCGGATAATGTACACCAACCCAAATACGTGAAACGCCAACTATAGCTGCGAGTATTATCCATAGGAACCACCAACCCCTTTTAAACAGCCAAAAGGTGATACAAAAAGAAAAGAACAATATAGTGTGATCACTCGGAAACGAATTATTTACAGCTTTATCAACGAGTTTATTGACGTGGGATAGTTCTGCAAATGGTTGATGGTTATGATGAAGCATCCCTGCAAACTTCGCAAACACTTCAGCAGCACCAAAAGAAATCACTGCACAGAAGACCATGATCCTATTGGCTTTATTTCCTGTTAACCACATCAATACGACACTTAACGCTAGAACAAGCACCAAATATTCAGCAATGAAATACACGGGAGCATTTAAATAGGTGTATTCCTTTCCTAAATCATTAATCATTCTAAATACATGTATATTCTTTTCAGAGATATCCATGGAGGAGCACCACCTTTTTCTTTATCTTAAAAAAGTGGAGTGGTAAGCACCATCGATTGTCCTTACATTTACAAGGCTCAAATAACACTATTGTCACTTGTGATTGAATAAAAAAAGAAAGCTCAGGTCAATGACGACTCAAGCTTAAACCATTCGCTCCACTTTCAATTCGAAATTCGGCTTCGTTACGTATTCTTTATAATGAATCTTGCCTTCTTTATTTAAATAGTCTTTATACCGAGTACGAATAGCCTCCTCTGTAATCAAATCTAGCACTTTATCTTTTGCTACCCAGCGGCTGTCTGTGGTTTCCTCTGAAATAGCAAGCTCTCCACCAACCGGTCTACAAACAAAATCCAGCATCACCTTCGTTGGAATATCTGTAACACCATCATGCCACTTATATTGGCCCGAGTTGGAATACACACCTGTAAGGTAAGAAACGGTGATGTCGATCCCGCTTTCTTCCTTCGTTTCACGGATCAGAGCATCAATCAAATTCTCACCAGCTTCCACTTGACCACCTGGAAACACCCAACCGTTATGTATCGTTTTAACCAATAGAATATTTCCATGAGCATCTTCTACAAAACCGCCTACCGCTACGATATGTGTTGGCATCGCCATAAAAATTACCTCCTCTTACATCTAGTAAACTCATCATAATAGGATTTAGCATATATTCCCATGGAAAACAGATGATAGATTTATGATAAGAAAAACAGCCACCCTGTTTTGGGTAACTGTTTTATTGTTCTTCTAGGGGTTCATATTTGCATCCCGTTAATAAAACTAGGGTGATTTCTTTTAAGATTTATTTGACTTTAAAAACGCTGAAACGGTACAGTAATTTCAGGTCTTAGGACGTTTATTTATCGTAAAAAATGCTGGAGGTATTACTATTGAATCCATATTTTTTATTGGCTATCGCCATTGCAAGCGAAGTGTTTGGCAGTTCGATGTTAAAGGCATCTAGCGGTTTTAAGCGATTTCTCCCTTCCGTTTGCGTCGTGATCGGGATGGGTGTTGCTTTTTACTGTTTATCCTTATCGTTAAAAGTCATACCGCTTGGCACTGCCTACGCCATCTGGTCTGGGATCGGGACTGCATTAACAGCAACGGTTGGTGTGCTTGTCTATAAAGAAAAATTTGATCTGAAAAGAGCTTCGGGGTTGTTGCTTATTATAGCAGGAGTCGTTGTATTGAAGCTATCTGGCGGCGTAGCTCATTAATAGGAGGTTTTCAAATGAATGGTTATGTATATTTAAGCATCTCGATTATCAGCGAAATCTTTGGAACGTCGATGCTGAAGTTATCGAATGGGTTTACGAATGTACTACCTTCTATCGGCGTCATAATCGGGTTCGGTCTCGCATTTTATTGTTTATCCCTTTGCCTGAAAACCGTACCGTTAAGCTTAGCCTACGCGATCTGGTCAGGCATCGGAACAGCACTAACTGCGCTGATCGGTGTACTCGTGTGGGATGAACCGTTTAGCCTCACTACATTGATTGGATTAGTGATGATAATTGGCGGTGTTACGTTATTGAACGCTTCTAGTCGGAACGAGTACAAATCGAGTACGAACATAAAAGGAAACTAGTGCTGTTTAGAAATAATAAAGTCGTTTAACTTTATTACTCAAACACACATAACACCGTTCCTTTTTCGAACGTGTTATAAAATAGTTGTTTAATTTTCTTCACATTAAATAAAAGTCTCTAAAATTAATAATAATAAAATTGTTGAAGATCTACCTTCTACTAATACTCCATTGAATTAGCCGTTTTAACAACGTCCTCAATCGAGTATTCCTTTTCGATTTCAGGTGATTTTATAAGCATAATTGAATAATATATACCGTCTTTTTTCCATCGAATTTGTTGAACATTTTCTGCATCACCTTCTATAAATGCCTTTGTTCCATCTTTTAAGTTAATCCAATTGGTTTGTTTTTCATCAGACCAAATAGCTTTTTTATTGTGAAAGGTGATGACACGAAGATTAACTCCTTCTCCATCTCCATAAGTAAATTCAGTATGTATAATATCTCTCATTGGTTTTCCAGGCATATCTCCAGCGTAAGTTAATGCAACATTTATTGGTTTAAAGGGTAATTCAGTAGGAGCGGCTAATTTTTGTTGAACAGCTATAGGAAGACTCTCTGCAACTTCCTTTATTTCTGGGTATTCTCCCTTTAACCGTTCTACTACACCTTTATTATTAAATGTATTTAATCCAAAAATGAAAAGAACAAGTGCATAGATAATTTTAAAAAAAGAACGCTTCATTATCCATTCATCCTTTAGTCATTTATTCTTTCAAATTATTATTTACAATGAACTTCAATAAACTACCCTTTTAATTCAATGAAAAAGAGCACTTCTCCTTCTTGAAGAAATGCACCCGTTTGTAGAGTAAATTATCTTCTGAGTTTAAAGACTATTTATTACTGGTATTAAAAAACTTAGAGCAAGGCAGATAACAGCAGCTAATTTAGATTGTTTTATCATACGCTCATCACCTAATTTTAAGTAGTGAAAGAAAGTAAGGGTGAAATAAAAACAAAGTATAATTAGTATCAAAGATAGCATTACTACCCAATGATCAACATCGATTAAAGACATATTTTCTAACACTCCTATGTTGAGTTAACTATAAAATAAAACCTTTTATGATTTTCACAAAGGACTTATTTCAATAAAAAAGAGTACATTCCCTTCTTAAAGAAATGCACCCGTTTAAGGAAGAATTAAAATTTAATTTTTATTTGTATTAATGGTAAAACGCCAATTATTGCAATGCATTAAGTTACCTGGCGGGTACTCAAATTCGCAATCTGAAATAAATGAAAAGTTAAGCTTTCGACAAATCGCATTTGAAGCAGGATTTTCAACTGAGGGGAAAGCGTGAATGTATTTATATTTCTTCTCCTTTATTGCTTCATTAATTGCAAGTTTAACTGCAAGAGTTGCTATTCCTTTCCCTTGAAATTGTGGTAATACGCTCCATCCAATTTCATACACACTTTCATCATTCCAAGTAGTTTGCCAATAACCTACAGAACCTACTGCTTCAAAATCAGGAGATTGAGTAATGCTAAACATCTTCCCTTTTTCACCCAGTTCAAGATACCTTTTTTGCCGTTTCAAAATTTGCTCTTTTGTCTCTGCCCCTCCCAGATGTTCCATCATTTCTGGAGCATTTATTTTAAAAAGCAGCTCAAGATCTTTATCTTCCCAAATGTTAATTTGTACTTGGCGTTCTCCGATTTGTTCTGAGATATCGTCCAACTCCTTAAACTATATTTTTTAATCCTAATACTTGTAATTAAACTCTTATTCTACAATCCTCCCTTTATTCAATAAAAAAGAGCACATCTCCTTCTTAAAGAAATGCACCCGTTTGCTTAATAAGGAATGTTAAATGTCCCACTCTGGATTCCAGACTACTTCCCACAAATGTCCATCCAGATCTTGAAAGTGTCCAGAATATCCACCCCAAAACGTATCATGTGCCGGGTCCGTTATAACGGCTCCAGCCTTTTGTGCCTCTTCCATGACCTGATCTACCTCTTCTTTACTACCAACATTGTGACCAAGAGTAAATTCGGTAGGGCTTGGTGTCGTTTGGGAAACCTTTGCCTCATGAGCCAAATCTTTTCGATTCCAAATGGCAAGTTTCAAGCCTTCTTGTAGCTCAAAAAAAGCAACAGCTCCATGCTCAAACTCATTGCCAATTATACCTTCTGTCGGCAGCCCTAATCCGTCCCGATAGAATTTCAATGACCTCTCTAAATCATCTACCCCTATTGTAATTACCGTAATTCGTGGTTTCATAACTTCACGCCTTCCTGGCTTTCTTCTTTAAAAAATGCATAACTCCTTCCCGGAAAAATGCACCCGTTCGTAATATAAGGTTAACCAGATTTCTGGTTGACCTTTTTTTATTTGGTCTTATTATATCGGTAGTCGGGGTAGAACGTAGCACCCGTGGGACTACTGATCCCGTCCACAAAACTGTTCACCCCCTACTTGTATAAACATGTTTCAGGCTGGTTGGGACAAGAAGGATCCCGTTTAACAAGCGAACCTATGAAGGAGCTAAGGGGTTACCGACTAATTTATTCTAGGAGGAGAATCATAGATGAATCCAGTTGTAGGTCTGGATGTTTCAAAAGGAGAAAGCCAAGTTCAAGCATTCTTAAATAAAAGAAAACCCTATCGTAAGAGCTTTAGCGTTAAGCATACTCTTGATGGTTTAGATCGTTTATTAGAATTCTTGGTAGAGATTACGAGATTAACGAATGGAAAGAAACCTTCGGTTATTTTAGAATCAACAGGCCATTATCATCATCCTGTTGTTCAGTTTCTAGAAGATCACCATTATGTGTACATTGTGGTAAATCCACTTGTTTCTCATCGTTCCCGAAGTGCGAATTTAAGGAAAGTCAAAACGGACGCAGCAGATGCTTATCAGCTTTGTGAACTGTTTTATAAGGAAGAGCTAGCTCCTCATCGAAAAAGAGGGATACAGCTTTTAAATCTTCGCAACCTTACGAGACAACAAGAAACGATCACAAGTAATGCCTCTCAAACCAAGTTACAGCTTCAATCGATACTAGATCAAGTATTTCCCGAATATAGAGGCGTTTTTGGAAATTTATACTCAAAGGTTTCTTTACGAATGTTAGAAGCTTTTCCAACATCCGAAACGGTCTTACAAGTAAGTGAAGCCGAATTGAGAGATAAAATTGCTTCGTTATGTAGAAGTCGTTCAGAGAAATGGGCATTGGACAAAGCTCAAAAATTAAGAGAATCAGCCTTGCGTAATCCATTTCAGAACAACTTATATGAGAGTCTTATTTTTAATCTTAAAATGCTCATTAACATCGTTCTTCAATACGAAGAGCATCTATCCATGTTAGCAGCAGAAATAGATGCCCTCGCCAAAGAAATTGAAGAATATAAGATTATCCGATCTATCCCTGGTATTGGAGAAAAGATTGCAGCAACAATCATTTCAGAGATTGGCGAGATAGAAAGGTTTAATCACCCTAAAAAGTTGGTCGCGCTCGCAGGCGTTGACCCGAGTGTCTATTCTTCTGGGAGATTTACAGCATCCGTTAACCGCATCACGAAACGAGGATCCAGCAGACTTAGGCTAGCCTTGTATATGGCTGTCACCTGTGGCATCCGAGATGCCCGAAAGCTTAAAACAACGGATGAAATTATCCCTAGAAACAAGAAACTACGAGAATTCTATAATAAGAAACGCGACGAAGGAAAACCCTTTCGGGTAGCAGTCATTGCGTGTGTAAATAAGCTCTTACACTGGATCTATGCCCTTTTAAAAAGCAGATCGACTTACCAAGATATAGTTTAATATCTACATCTATCCACTAAATGAAAAACCTTCCAAGATTGAAAATCGGAAGGTTATTTGTCATGGACAAAATTAGTATAACACGAATATATATAGGCTTTTAATGAAAAATGTTGACAAACTATTAGCTGGTTTTGTGGAATAACTTTTTTGCTCAGATAAATTATTCATTTAAAGGATTAGGTTTAGTGCCAATAACGATAGTTGCATCAATTTCTGGATTGTATCTTATCTGAGGAATTAGCCCGTTTTGACTAAAGATTTCAAATGTTAGGTGTGCCTGCATTTCGCTGGTCTCTACTAATAGGTGACCCCCAGCAGCTAACCAAAGTGATGCTTTTTCTGCGACTCTTCGCTGAATGTCAAGTCCATCAATTCCACCGTCAAGTGCAACTATTGGTTCATGAAGACGTGTATCCTGGGGAAGTAGTTTTATTGCCTCTGTTGGTACGTAAGGTGTGTTCGCAACTAAGAACTCCACTCTCCCACGCAATTTAGCAGGCAGTGGCTCATAGAGGTCTCCTACATATACGACACCACAAATTGAAAAAATCTTGAGAGTATTCACTTGTCACTCCTGGACTTGGCTCCATCATTTTCTGTTATTCCTGTACCTACAACGGACTACTGTATGCAGCAAAAGATTAGAGGATACAGTATGTACTGTATCCTCTTTTTAATTCTCTTAATAAACTAACCTACCACGATAGTTTAAGTACATTTTTCACAATTCTCTCCCATAAATTTCAACATAAATATCCATTTACCCAATTGTTAATATTCAGGTTATTAATATTTTTTACAACATTTCCCTTATTCCGTTTAGAACTGTCTCCCAATTTACTTTCATTTCTTCTCTAACATTTTCATGGGGGAGATTTTCCTGATGAAAACTAATCGTTGTTTTATTACTTGCTTTGGAAATAATTCGGACTTGAACTGTAGAAGGTCTTTTCCATTCTTCTTTTTGCCAAGTTAGACGAAGCTGTTGTAACGGTTTAACCACTCGGATTTCGCCTGATCCTGTTTTCGTAATGTATTTCTGACCTGGATGAAGAATAATGCTACTTTCCCCCAACCATAAATTCAATCCTTCTTGAGAAGTAATAAGATTCCAAGCTTTCTCCTGCGAGATAGAGAAAGTCCTTCTAACACCAACTTGAAATCCAAAAAAGAATCCACATCATGTAGCTTCTTTTTTATATCAACAAAAAGAAACAACCTGCTTTTTCGAGGTTGTTTCTTCACATCTACCTATTAATCTAATGCATTAACCGCGTTTATTAAACCAAACCCAGATTCTCCATCGTAACCTGTTTTGAAGACATCTTCAGAAGAAGACTGTATGATGTGTTTTACTTGTGACGGGGAAAGTTGGTCCTTACCGTGCTGTGCAATTATAACGCCTGCAAGTGCAGCAGTTTTTGGAGCGGCCATTGATGTTCCGCCTTTATAGCCGTAGCCTCCACCCGGAATCGTGCTCAAGCACAGATATGTGTTATCTCGTCCAGCACCTGTCTCAGGATTATAGGCAGGGCCGAGGTCTCCACCTGGAGCCAGAACATCAATCTTGCCAACTCCGTAATTTGAATAGAATGCTAGATTCTTCAGTTGTCCGCCAGCAGAAACTCGAATCATGGTTTGGCTGCTTGGACTGCGGTGTGTTGCACCATTGTCATCACCTGAAAGCTTCCCAGGAGAGCTGATGTCTAATGCATTATTTCCAGCAGATCCAACCACTGTTACACCCTTTTGAATGGCATACTGAATCGCTCTGTTAAATAATCGAACATCTGCCACAACATCTTTTGTTGCATATTCAGGATTTTGGAACCAGTCGTATCCGCCAAGTGACATGTTCACAACATCTACATTGTCATCAGCTGCTGTCATTAATGCTTCTGCAATATGAGCTGTTTCCGCGCCACCCGTAGGGCCGAATACGCGGTATGCTGCTACTTTTAAATCTGGTCCGATACCCATAGTTCGACCTTTAGCAGCAATGGATCCTGCTACATGTGTTCCGTGTGAGTTTTGGTCCATAGCATCCGGGTATCCTGGCACAAACGACTTCCCATAAGCATAGTTGGCTTTTAAATCAGGATGGTTATAATCGATCCCTGTATCAATTACGCCTACAACTATATCTTTTCCGTCTACTGATTTACCTGAACCGCCTGGAAGGGTCCAAGATTCCCCGTTCTTCGTAACTTGCTTAATATCCCATTGTAAGGAGTTGTATAAATCTGCAGATGATCCAGCTTCCGTCACGAATGCCGTTTCTTCTATAGCTGCCGTTTCAGGCTGAACAATATTCTGTACACCTGCTTCTAAAACGGTGCTCGATTTCTTGATCTCAGATAGGAAGTTTGGGTTACTAGAAACGACTTCAACTGCACCAAGCTTGTCCAATCTGGATTCAATTTGGCCACCAGCCTTAGAGATTTCACTGCCATATCCCGATGGCAACTTGGCTTGTTCCTTAAAGATTACTATGTATTTCTTTTCTTGACCGTTTTCAGCCTTTGCTGCGATTGGACTACCGCTGAATGCGACTGAAGCCCCAAGTGTAAGCGCAAGCGCACTAGCCATAATTTTACTTTTCATACAGATCATACCTCCTTTGTATTCTATATTTTATTATAGTTATTTTTTATAGCTTTACAATAAAAATTTTTAGAAAATTCTTCTTATTCAGCAATTTTAATATAGCATTCATTTTCCGTTACTTTAAGCTCATTTCTATCAAACTGGATTATAGGTTAAAAGAACTGTTATTCTTAATCATTTTAAAAAACTTAATTATTTAGTCCTTATATGCGTATCTTTTCTAATTACAATATACTTTTTTTTTCAAGCTATTTATTATGGAATCTGAAATAACTATTAATCTGTTTTTAAATAAACAAAAAATGTTGTTACCCATCTTTCCAGAATAAAAAATGCACCTCATTTGTTAGATGGTGTCTAACAAATGAGGTGCATTTTAAGACGAAATAGTTTTATATTTTTTTACAAAACGCATAAACGATTTAACATGATGGTGGAACACTCTGTGGATGATTGAATACATTTTCGGGATCATATTTTGCTTTTACTCTTCGAAGTCTTTCAAAGTTTGCTCCCCAATAGGCAGATCCAAAATTTTTGATATTTTCGTCTGGAACGTTAACATATGAACCAACTACGTATGGTTTCAACAGCTTACGCACTCTTTCAACTGATGCAAGACTGCGAGCTTCTTCTGACTTATCTACCCAAGTCGCATTCCATTCTGTGTAAAACAATGGATTGCGCCAAAAGAATGCCGTTTTGTCGCTCGGCACTCTGCTAATGGCACCGCGCCAATTTGTAAAATAGAAATTGGATTCTGTTCCCTGTGCATCTTCTAAAAACTGTTTCATGACCGCAATGGGTTCTTCAGGCCAAAGGTTATTTGCCCAAGACGAAGAGAATTTAAAATTTTGATCTGCAAAAGGTGGTTCGGGAGGATCAAGGAAATCGATACAATCTGGATAGAAAAGTGTTTCTATAACTACTTCAGTTGGTGTTCCAGCACTTAGTAAAGGTTCTAATATTTGAATTAGTTCAGGCCTGGAACCCAAGAAAAGTCCTGTTGCCTGACACAGTCCATTTACTTTACTGAAAATCTCAAGGTAGCTCCCTAATCGTTCGTCTACAAACGGCATCAAATTTTGCCAAGCTCTAAATACCGTTTCCAACTGTTCCCATGGCCAAATAATATTAAAGACAGTTGCGGTTGCAGGGGCACGATGAACTTTAAACGTGTATTCGGTATTATATCCAAAAGTACCGCCGCCACCCCCTCGTGAAGCCCAAAATAAGTCCTCATTACAAGAATCATCTGCTCTAAGAATCCTTCCTTTTGCATCCACCGTCTCCAGTGCCAGGAGGTTATCAGATATAACACCAATTGACCTTGAGACCAATCCAAATCCACCACCCGTCGTAATTCCTCCGATTCCAACGGTTGGACTATCTCCAAACACAGCCATAAAACCTTCTTGAGCTAATCCTTTTACAAGCGGGCCCACGCGAATTCCCGGTTGAACGGTAGCAATTCCCTTTTTCTTATCTAAGTGAACTTTATTCATGTCGCTAGTATCAATAACGAGTCCTCCCTTTACAACTGAGAAGTCCTTATCTAGCGCATGACGGCCACTTCTGACGCGCAGGGGAACATCATTCTCACGAGCCCATATGATCGCATTACTTACATCGCATGCATTTTGTGCAAAAACAAAGACTTGAGGAAAGGTATTAACATAAGGGTTCCAGTTTTTAATGGCTTCTTTATAGCCGGGGTCTCCTTTAAAGATGACTCTTCCTGTTAACTGTGCAGATCCCATGTATTCAACTCCCAATAAACATTTTTGTAGATTATATTGTATGAATTGAGAGTTGATACGGTTAAAAATCAAATAAAAATCGCACCGAATATGATCTGAGTTCATCATTTTTGTTATATGCAAGGTTGCATGAAAGCTGATCCCTTCTTATAATAATGGTGAATGGAGGTCGGTAGAAATGGCAAATCATTTTGCCGGAATCAGAAGCTGCTCATGCAAAGCCTAGTATAGGGGCGATCCTTTGTATGGGCGTACATGTATATTAGATTTTTCGCCCAAGAAAGTAGATATCGTTTCTAATAATGGGCTTTGCACCTTGTTTTCTTTTCACTAAAAAATAAGGAGCTGAAAGCAGTGAATACACCATTCATTAGAAACCATCAATATAACCTCATCAAAAAACAGGTCGGACTGTTGCAGCATGCCTGTAATAACGGTGCTGATCCAAAAGTGATTGAAGCCGCACAATATAGTGCTCAATCCAAAATCTTAGATGCATTTCCATCAGCAACAAAACCTCAACAAGAAATGTTAGAAAAGATTGTAACATTACGAAAAACTGAAGAATTCCAGCACTATCTGCAATCGTTGGAACAGTATTTAGAAGAGTTTCCAAGCGTCTCAGGAAAACAGATTACCAAACTGTTCCCTAAGAATAAAAAGCTGAAGACTCCTCATGTAAACGACATCGATTATCGATTTATCAGTTACCTGGGCTGGGTTGACATCGCAACAAATAAATTGTTCCTTGTTTATCATCTGAACGGGCAATTAGCAGGCATCCAAGGAAGATATACGCCTGCAAAAAAAGGAATCTGCTTCTTATGTAACGGGATTGGAGACATTGCGTTGTTTTCTGCGATAACGAAATCAAAACCAGCTAACGCTTCACCTGATTATTATAAGGCAATCGGTAACTATATTTGTATGGACAGTCATGCGTGCAACAAACGAATTACGGATGTGTCTGTATTGGAAAAGTTCCTTCAAGAGGTTCTTTATTGAATTCTTAATCATGTAAAAACCAAGCCGTGGCTTGGTTTTTTTGTATTGTTACCACGCACTAGTCCAATCATTGAGACAAGCCATGAGTAAGATGTTATAGAAGAGAGCTATGACTCTTTTTAATAATCTCAAAATAGGGGGTGTCTTTTTTGAGTTTAATAAGTATCTTAAATGGTCTTCTTGCGAATAAGAAAAAATGTAAAAGCAAGAAAAACAAAAAAAGAATAGGCTAACCCTATTATAGAGCTGCCCACTTAGGCAGCTCTTATTCGTATTTAGAAGACCAAAACATTTAATAGGCCATTTTCTTAAATAAAAAAGCTGCACAGACAGCAGCTTTCTCTTTACACGGTTACCTCTTTATTCTTAATCACTTTGTTTGTCACCAATAGAATAACGGTAGAAATAATAATCACCCATAATAGGCCAACTATCGGATATAACAAAGGTGCTCCCCATACATTAATTGTCTTAAAATGATCAAACAAGAACTCAACTTTCATGATATAGATAAATGAAAAACTGAACATATCTTCTAACCAACTAGGAAAATTCATAGTTTCTACAACAAAAAATGGCACTGCAAAAATCACGGCATTGATAAAAAAAGAGAGCAACGAGTTTTTACAGAGAGAAGAGACCAAAATGATCAGCATTGCAAAAGCGAAGGCCGCAAACAAGTGAAGACATAATTGAACAAGATGAAACTCTAGCATGGTAAAGCTATAAGGTGAAAAGTAGTACTTAAACATGTGCTGGATAGGTGTAGACCATCCTTCAAACCCATACTTTATTCCGTTCCACACGAGATTAAAAATCTCCCAGACTAGCACAACAACTGCAGCATAAATGAGTGATGCTATGATTTTGGACGTTAACAATGTTTCCTTTCCTTTACGCGAACTAAGTATATAATGGTCTACACCTGAACTATATTCTTGTGTGTAGGTAGCCGAAAGTCCGATAAGGAGCATGCATCCTGTTAAAAGGACCGAGTAAAAGCTCGCGTAATCGATCATTTCACTAGGTCCTTTATTATACGAAAAATAGGACAGGTCTACTTTCTGAATCATAGACTTTCCAAGTTCGCTGTTATACTTGTTTTCCTGATCAAGCGTCTTGTATGTTTCTTTCAACTGCCTTTCCGACCCTTTTATAAAGGCAATTTGTTCATAAATGCCAGACCTTAAAATTTCTGTGTCGGTAAGGATTTGTCCCTCTTTTCCTTCTTCTACCCTTTTATCTATTATTTCATTTAGTCTTGCATTCTCTTTTTCAGCCAGCTCCACTTTTGCTTCTGGTAACGGGCCTTCCCACTCTTTGTATAGATCCCTTTCTGCTTGAGTCGAACTATCAAACGTAAAGCCTGTTGAAAACAAGAGTAAAAATAAAAACGTGATGTACACCATTTTTTGATTAAAAATCTTATAGAGTTCAAATTTCAACAGCTGCATCAAGCTGTTTCCTCCTCATCAAAATAGTATAGATACAAGTCTTCTAGATTAGGATGATCTTGTATCGCATCGTGATCTGGCTGATCATCACTAAGGATTCTAAGCTGGAAACGGTCATCGACACGGGCAATGTTCCCCACTTTATATTGAGATTGGTATCTCGGTATTTCATTCTCATCTATAACGAGCGTCCATACTTTGTCTTCAATTCCTTTTAACAATCGTTGAGGCGTTTCTTTCTTGATCAGTTGACCTTCTTTTAGGATCAGGACTTCTTTCGCGATGAATTCAATGTCTGAAACAATATGCGTAGATAGAACTACAATTCGATTACTCGAGATCTTGGATAAGAGATTTCTAAATCGGATTCTTTCTTTCGGATCAAGACCTGCCGTAGGTTCATCCACGATTAATATTTTCGGATCGTTCAATAACGCTTGTGCAATCCCTACTCGGCGTTTCATACCACCAGAAAATTCTCCTACTTTTTTTCGGCGAGCCTCTGATAAACCAACTAATTCCAGTACTTCATCAACCTTCTCATCAGTTTCCTCTTTCGGAAGTCCTTTAAGAGCGGCGATGTATTTCAAGAACTTTTCCGCTGTAAAATTCTTATAGAGCCCAACATGCTGCGGCAGATAGCCGATCAGATTCCGATACTCGTGACTCATGGCCATAATATCTTGACCGTCTAACAATACCTGGCCAGAAGTTGGTTTCATCACACTTGCCAAAATCCGCATAAGTGTAGTCTTCCCCGATCCGTTTGCTCCGAGTATTCCGTACACCCCGGTTGTTAACTCTAGATCAATAGCATCCAGTGCTTTTTTTTCTTTAAATGTTTTGGTTACTTGTTTAATGGTTAGTTTCAAAAGATACACCCCTTTTATAAATGTGGATAGCCTGGAACAAGACAGTGAGTGCAGCTGCAGCAATCACTAATAGGTAAATTTCAGCAGGCATACTTTCGATTCTTTCTACAACAGTAGTCTGACTTAAGAAGACGCTACTGGTAAGCCATAGTACAACCCCACCCGTAATTGAATAAATCCCTCTGTATCGGCCAACAAAAAGCAGCGATAAAGCTGTAAAAACGGTGAATGGTGTCATCCAATAAAGTAATAATTTCGAAACTAAAATCTCTTGATTCAACATTCCAAAGCTGATTGTAACAAGCAGATTGATTACAAGATTAAACCCGCCAACTACGAGCATCTTGGACAGGATGAGCTCCTGAAAGCTATACTTGAACGACATCTCAAGTTCCGCCATACCGCTATTTCGGCTTTTCAATACTTCGATCAAACCAGTGATTGTCGGGATAGGTGCAAGTACCATCATCATGGTATAAGGGTTGCCATCCATAACAAACACGCCAGTTAATGCAATCAGGAACAATAAACCGTTCGCGGTCCAAAACAACGGACTCACATAGAACATCTCTTCATACGCTTGTTTTATAATAGAAGCCATTCCTTTAATAGCTGTATTCCATTTATTCTCTTTTACAGGAACATGGGGACGAATTGCATGAATGGTCAACATGATCTCTTCCTCCGTCGGATATTCCACATCGTATTCGTCCAGGAATGTACCGATTTCAAGTTCGAGTTCCTCTATTTGGTTATCATTCTCGGTGTCATATGTATGGTGTAGTTTTCTGGTTCTCATCTTCAACACCCCGCTTTAAAAGTTTGGCTAGCTTCCCTAATCCTTGATGTAACCTTGATTTCACGGTAGAAACATTTGAATCAGTCACATCAGCGATCTCTTTAATCTTGAAATGATGAAAATACTTTAGGATGACCACTTCTCTCTGAAAATCTGGCAGTGAATCGACCGCTGTTTTCACTTGCTCTCTCACTTCCTTTCGCTCAAAGATGTAAGGAACATTATTTTGTTCACACACAAAAGCCTCGTTTAATGCTGCTTGTTTTGAAATCTGTTTAAAATCTGAACTTCTCCAATAATCCCTGCAATGATTGACCGCAATGGAATAGAGCCAGCTTGAAAATTTTCCTTTATTGGAATACGACTGAATGCGCTGGAACACTTTTATGAATATTTCCTGCGTTAAGTCATAGGCTGTCTCCCTGTTTCCTACTTTCCTATAGACATAGGCAAAGATCGCTTTATAGTATTTTCGTGTTAATACTTCCATTGCTGCTTGACTGCCGTCCAATATTTCTTTAACAAGCTGTTGATCTTCAGGCACTTTCTATCACCTCAATCAGTAAGACGTATACTTTTAAAAAAGGATTTAAATGGATGAAAAATAAAAAAGAGCTGTATGTTACAGCCCATAAATTGTCGTTTGTATTCGATTACAATTATTTCAAATTTTAGGATATCGTTCAATCACTTCATTTCCATTAATTTCAACTGTGTTATTTGGAGCTTGCTGAAAGTCATAGACTTTTTACAAGAATTCCAATTCTAATAATATCTTAGATGGAAATCTACCTACTAGATTCTCTCCTCCATTAACCTATCCTTGATTGGCTGCCTAAACCATTCATTTTGCTAGGAACTGAATATTGTTTGAATGTAAAGGATGTAACTTCTTTGTTAAGGTTCCTTTGTTTTGGCCATCTAAAGTGATTTGTCAGTTAAGATAGGAGTGAAAATAGAGTCAGGGAGGATAAACAAATGAAGAAATTGAGATTATTCATATCTCTTATGTTACTTGCAGTCGCTATGCCGGTATCCACAACAATAGCTTTAGCAGAAACGGATTCCAATAAAGAAAACCCTGTTCCTTTAGCCAAGGCTCATGCCCACAATGACTATGAGCATGAACGACCGCTATACGATGCACTGGACCATGGCTTTACAAGTGTAGAGGCTGATGTATGGCTAGAAGATGGCGAGTTACTTGTGGCACATGATCAGGTTGATGTGAAACCTGACCGTACTTTAAAATCGTTATATTTAGAACCGCTCAAACAAAGAGTTAAACAGAATAAAGGCTCTGTTTACAAGAATAACGAACAGGATTTCTTGTTATGGATTGATATTAAATCAGAGGACGTTGCCACCTATAATAAGATTCATGAAGAGCTAGCCGACTACCAAAAGATGCTGACAAAATTCTCTAAAGTTGGAGTCGAACAAAAAGCTGTAACTGTTATTATATCTGGTAATCGACCACGAGCATTGATGGAGAACCAACCCGTTCGTTATGCAGCATATGATGGACGAATGAGTGATTTAGAAACACAAGTATCGAATACATTCCTTCCTGTGATCAGCGATAACTGGACAAAACATTTCACATGGCAAGGAGTTGGGGAAATGACTTCTGATGAACGCGAAAAGCTAGAGCGTATTGTAGAAACAGCACACAAAAAAGGGCAGATCGTAAGGTTTTGGGCTACACCAGATCTCGTACCGTCAACAAGGGAAGCCGTTTGGGATGAGCTCATGAAAGCTGATGTGGATGTCATTAATACGGATCACCTTCCAGAATTACAAGAATACTTAATGAAAAACGATTCAGAACCTACGAAGCAGCATATTGATTGGCAGGATTAATGAAACATACTTTTCCTGAAGAAATAATGGAACCCTATGCTTTAAGGCATAGGGTTATTTTTACTATAGCTTAATTGTATTGTAACTTCCTAGAACACGAACATCGTGTCCAAACGCTTTCAAGATGGTGATCGCTTTGTTCATTTTCTCTTCATGCAAGCCATTTTGGGCTTCTACAAAAAAGTGGTATGTACCTAATTGTTTCTTCGTCGGGCGTGATTCGATCCATGTTAAGTTAATGGAAAGTGCCGTAAAAACATTCAAGATGGAAGATAATACGCCTGAATAATCCTCTGTAGGAGAAATTAACAGCATCGTTTTTGTATTATGATTTTGTCCACTATTCTTTTTGCTGATTACTACGAACCTTGTATGGTTGTTGCTGTTATCTTGAATATCGCTCTTTGTGATCTGCAAGTCGAAAACTTCTGCGGCATACTTAGATGCGATGGCTGCAACATCTTTCCTTTCTTGATTTTTAACAGCCTGTGCTGCGGCTGACGTACTGTCAAACTGCCTGCTTTTCACTTTTGCTTCTCTCATAAAATCCCTGCATTGAGCTAATGCTGGTACGATAGACCAGACTTCAGTTATCTCTTGCAAGCTCGCTCCCTTTAATGTGAGAAGGTGCAAGGAAACGGGAAAGATGATTTCGGCTTCTACAAAAAGATCATATCTTAATAAACCATCAGCTGTAATATTGATTGTCCCTTCAATGGAATTTTCAATTGGAACAATACCTTTATCAGCCTTACCTTCTTCAACAGCTTCAAGAACATCCACAATGGAATCACACATATGCCACTTATCATGTTTGGAGAAATAACGAAAGGCAGCTTCTTCTGAGAAACTTCCTTGAGGACCTAGATATGCTACTTTCATTTTGAGAACACGCCTGCCTTTTTTCTTTTCATATCAGTATACATCTATTGATCTCTTACACCAACTATTAATTTCACAGAATGAGTTATCACTCTAATTTTCAATTACAATCTCTCCTTTGCCTGCTGGTTCTTCAAACCCTTTTAGATATGTGCATTCTTTAAAGGTGTCTCGACAAAAGGATTTCACTTACCTGCCCTTTTACTTATTAATAAGAAAAACCGTTAGCACATTCACCAGTTTATTATCCTTATATAAGGGTTACATACAAAATAGAGCTGATAAATTTATTTTTGATCAGCTAAAATCTACAAACCATAAGGAGGAATTTTCAATGGCTAGAGACAATGGAAAAATGAGCAGAGAAGAAGCAGGTCGTATGGGCGGTGAAGAAACTTCCAAATCGCATGGCAAGGATTTTTATCAGGAAATAGGTAAAAAAGGCGGCGAAGCTACCTCCCAAAATCATGACAAAGAATTTTATCAAGAGATCGGTGAAAAAGGCGGAAATTCAAGAAACAATAATAACAACAATAAATAATATAAGAAAAGAGACCCGGCATACACCCGGGTCTTTTTTTGATCGAATATGCTATATCAAAAATAGAAGAACAAGGATAAGAAAGCTAGGCAGGGATAGATGATCTGGGCGTTACTGCCTTAAAACGGTCCTTGATGATGGTCCCGTCCTGCAGCCTTCCCCATTTCTGCGGCATTATTAATCTGTGTTCCATTACTCAAGTGCTGGTCATTGTGATACATGTTAACCCCATCTCTTCCTTTTTTCTTTCCTCGATAATCGATATACACAGCAAAAATCAGGAGAAGCACGACCGGGATAAGTATGATCAGCCAAGGCATACCACTCAACTCCTTTTCAATCTATTCAACTTCATATTACCTTATTATTCCATTATATCGAACTTCAAAACAATATTTGATTTTTATCATTGTTACCTGCTTATTTAACAATCGGACAGTCACAGGACAACCTTACCCTCATTACTCTAGTAGAGAGAGGAGTGAGAGATCCATTGGCTTTTTATGATTCAGAATTCATTGTACAAAACCCATTATTTTTTAAGAAATGGGAACGTTCTGCTTATCAGGCTTTCTCTGAGAAGCTTTCACATCCAACCAACCTATTCCCATGTATTCCTGCAGCCCAAGGGCATAAAATGGGGAATTTTAGATATGCGTTTTTACAGAACCCTTCCTCAAAAAAGTCGAGGGATGAGTTTGCGGAGATCTTAAGACAGTACGGGCATATAGCAAGAGACACTGGAAAGTACAGCTCTTTGATTGTTTTCTTTTTTGAGACGGATGCCACTAAAATAGATGATTATTTTAAGGAGTTCTGGTCTTTGCTGTCTGCCATCCATGAACGCGATCAGGCGGATTGGCCAGAACATATACCTCCTGATCCCTATCAGAACGAGTGGGAGTTCTGCTTTGATCAGGAACCGTATTTTATATATTGCGCGACCCCGGAGCATGAGAAGCGGCAGAGCCGTTCCTTTCCTTTCATGATGCTCGCTATAACGCCACGATGGGTCATTCAGAAATTTAATGAGACGAAGAGCAGCAGAAAAGTGAAAGAAGGGATACGTCAGAGACTTGCTGAATATGACTCGATTGAGGCACACGTTGACCTTAACGTGTATGGTACTGACGAGAATTTTGAATGGAAGCAGTATTTTTTGAGCGATGATGAACAGTCCCCGGATAAATGCCCGTTTGAACATCTTTGGAAACATAGGAATAGCTGATTACAATGAGGAAGGGACAGACTCCTATTCTATAATGGTGCCAATCCCTTCTCTGCTTATTTGGTCGGCACATCATTTATTTATGCTTATTAATATGTTCCTGAACTTTAATCCCTTTCTTGGCTAATTCGTCGATATCCCCTTCTATCGGTTTACACTCTTTAGGAATCAACCTTGCATAATCACAAGGAATCTTTTGCTGACTGTTTTTAAATGCAGATTTAATGTAATAATAATCCTGATCTACAGCGAATACCTCCAAAATTTTCCCTTTAAGTTCTCCTTTATCCACTAATATGAATCTAGTTTCACTAAACAGGCTTTTCTCCATGTAAACACCTCTCTTACAAAAGTTCTTCTCTTCACATCTTATTAAAGAGTGTCGCAGTGAATGTTACATCTTTTTAATTTAGTGATCCTGCATAAACAAATAGGCCGTTTAAATGATTTTTTACCAATTCTAGTCCAATCATCTAGACAAGCCATGCGTACTTTATGTAAAGAGAGACCTTATCTCTTTTCATTATTCTTTTGAAGAGCTGCTCCCTTAGGAGGCTCATTTTTAGTAAAAAAAAGGTACCCGTATGAGGTACCTTTTATCTTAATTGCCGAAAATAGTTCTACTTACGACGCTAACTCTTTCCAGTCTGTTTCTGTTCCTACGGCGATCGCATTCATGTTTCTTTTTGCATCTGCTCCATTCATCGCATCTCTTTTTGTGGCTATTACATTCGTGATCATGTCTTCTTTTATGGCAATTACATTCGTGATCATGTTTTCTTCTATGGCAATCGCAATCATTATCATGTCTTCTTCTATGACAATCGCAGTCATTATCATGTCTTCTTCTATGGCAATCGCAATCATTATCATGTCTTCTTCTATGACAATCGCAACTGTGATTTTCGTTACTTTCTCTCCAGCAACCGCAAGAATGATTACTCGAAAAATTTTCAAGACTATTCATAATTAACCCCCCTTTTTACCTCGAAGGCAGACCTTCGATTATTATATTTTATGAACTAAATTTAAAAGTGCTTGTACATTCTCTTTTTTTGTTGTACCCAATACCAAAATAAATAGCACTCAGACATATCCAAGTGCTATGCAATATTGTGAGCTCTTACGATGTCTAATGAATAAATCTTAATGAATAAAACTATAAGAATATTAAATGAATATAGCGTCAATAATGCTTAGTATTCATTTAAAAATAGAAAGAAGTTTTAGAATATGGTCCGTACAAAGAGTGAGTTTCTGACAACAGATTTGAACCAAAATATATTGAAAATCACAACTGGGATGAACAACACCGCTGATTTAAAACAAAGAAGGATTACCTTTAGCAATAAAAGTGTCATCCTCCTTTATTTGGATACGCTGATTGATAAGGAATCGATCGAAATTCATATCATCAGCCCATTGAACAAGCAGATCTCAGATAGTGTTGAAGAGTCCCTGAGCACAACACAATTTACCATGCTGACGACTTTAAAGGATATAAGCATTGCCTTGGCTAAAGGCAATACAATTCTGCTAGAGGAAAATAATGATAAAGCTTATTCGATCATGGCTTTATCACGCGAAAAACGTGCGATAAACGAATCACTGAATGAGAAGGTTACGCTTGGCGCTCATGATGGATTCGTTGAGAACGCCAGCAGTAATATTTCCCTGTTAAGAAAACGGCTGGGCACTCCCGAATTTACTGTGGAGTATTTACACGCCGGGTCACTTACAAATGTAGAAATTGCCGTTTGCTTTCTGGATTCAACGGTCGATAAAGACACTTTGCATATGATAAAAGATAGATTAGAACGGCTCACTGATCAGGAAGTCATCTTGTCCAGGCAGGTTCAAGAGGCTCTTGAAGACCGTCCATTCTCACCGTTTCCACAGACATTAAGAACAGAACGGCCAGACCGGGCAGCTGGGCACCTGCTGAATGGCAGCGTTGTAGTTTTCCTTGACCATGAGCCTTCTGCACTTATTACGCCAGTATCTTTTCAATCGTTTTTAAGAAGTCCGGAAGATTTAAATTCACGATGGTTTGTTAACCTTTTTTATTACTCGTTAAGGATGCTTGCCTTTATTCTCTCGGTAACACTCCCTGCATTCTACATTGCCGTGAATGCCTATCATGCTGCCATCCTGCCTGTCAGCACGTTTTATACGCTTAAGCTTTCGGTATTGAATGTACCGTTCCATCCATTAATGGAAGCTGCCATGATGCAGGTTGTTTTAGAACTGCTTAAAGAAGCCTCTGTTAGGCTCCCTTCTGCTGTTGCGCAAACGATAGGAACAGTAGGTGCGATCGTTATTGGGTCTGCAATCGTTCAAACGAACTTTATATCCAATACGATGGTCGTGGTGATCGCTATTACTGCCGTTTCTTCTTTTGTTATACCAATAGGAGAGATGAGCACCACGATACGGCTTATGAGTTTCCCGTTGATTTTTTTAGCCGCAACGTTCGGCTTTATCGGTATTGCGGTCGGTCTGATGATCTATCAGACTCATTTAGTCAAGCTGACTTCTTCAGGAAGAGCTTATTTGGATTCTCCTAAGATTCTTAGATCATTCAAGAACAATTCAACTCATAAAAAGAAAGGGTTGGGAAAAAATGCTCACGAATAAAAATTTGTTCTTTTTGATCATACAAGCCCAGATTGGCATTGGCATCCTTACCCTTCCGTACGTCCTATACAATAAAGTTCAACAAGATGCTTGGATTTCACTTTTAATTGCCGGCGCTCTATCACAAGTTGTAATTGTTATTCTCGTCAGTCTCAGTAAGGTTTCTTTGAAAGAAAACTTATATGAATTAAGTTCAAAACTATTGGGAAGGTTTTTGGGCAATGCATTAAACATTTGCTATGTTCTTTATTTTATTACCTATTCCATGCTGTTGCTGTTTTTGGTCAGTGATGTGATCATTACTTGGATTCTGCATCGAACACCGCAGTGGGCGATCATTCTCTTAATCCTTTTGGCTGCGTCCTATATTGCAAAAGAACATCTACTCACGATTTCTAAATCTTTTTTAGTATTTTCTCTGCTTTTTGCCTTTTTAATCGTTACAATCTTCTTTGTCTATGTGCAGGATGTTCACTTTGGAAGGCTACTTCCATTCGCTTCAAAGGAACCTTTACAAATTGTATCGAGCAGCCCTCAAGCATTCGTTTCACTTATTGGTTTTGAACTAATTCTTTTTATCATGCCCTTTATAAAAAAACCAGCTGAGAGCTTAAAAGTTTTATCAATCGCAAATGGATTCACGTTGTCTCTTTACTTGTTTTTACTGATTACATGTATTGTTTATTTCAGTGCAGATCAGTTCAAACTGGTTAACGAACCTTTGTTATACATGTTAAGAGGGCTGTCGTTTAAGTATATCGAGAGGATCGATATTATCTTCCTTTCCTTTTGGATCATACCCATAACTACTTCTCTCGTAACTCAACTCTTTACCGCAAGTCTTGGGGTACAGAATCTGTTTTCAATAGGGCGAAGTAAATCTGTTTATATTATCGTTGGCGTTTTATTCATTCTTGGCATGCTGCCAATCAGCAACTTTATTAAAGAATCCCTATCAAGTCTGATGACGTACCTAAATATTATCTTTATTTTCTTTATACCAACATTGCTGCTTATCATTGCAAAGCTGAAGGTGTATAAAGGATGAGGATAATGATTTATTTAAAAAGATTACTTCTTTTGCTGATAGTATTTCCCCTTCTATCAGGCTGCTGGGACCAGAATTTAATCGTGGATCAAGAAGTGATGAACGGTATCAGTTTTGATCTGAAAGATGACAAGGTTAAATCGACGATCGTGGTTCTGAACATCATCCCAAAAGGTTCAGGCGTCTTTGACTTCAACAACCAGATAACATCTGCAACCGGACATTCCTTGGAAGAAACGACCGAGGAATTACGGATGTATTATACAGGACCTTTGACAGCTTCCAAATCCCGCATCGTATTGTTCGGTGAAGATTTTGCAAAAAAGGATTTAGAATCGTATTTGGATCTTATCTATCGTGTACCTGATCCGTATCTGGGCAGTAAGGTAGCGATCGTTGAAGGCGTGGAAGCAAGTAAATTATTTTCCTTAGAGGAGATTGGTACTGATCCCATTGCTTTTGGATTGTATGAAATCATTGATGCCGCTGAAAAAAATTCAACCATTCCTAAAGGGACCTTAAACACTCTGTTTACCTTTTTTAATGAAAAGGGAAAGGACTTCATCCTGCCGATATTAAAACAAAAAGGGGAAAATATAATGGTTTCAGGAGCAGGTCTGATCAGTGAGAATGCTTATTCAGGAGAATCCATACCCCTTAACGATTGTCCACTGCTATTGCTGCTCATGGACGATTATGGACATCTCGTAAATCTAAATTCGTATATCGATAAAAAGAAAAAATTAAATAATCAGGTTTCATACAAAATCACAAAGGTCAAGCGAAAAATGAAGGTAAATGAAACCCCTCATAAAAAACCAGAAGTTGATCTTAAGCTCAACTTGGAAGTGTCTCTTACCCAATATCCGGGAACGGAAAAATTAACGACTAAACGAATTAAGGAATTAGAAAAAGTCATCACAAAAGATTTAAACAAGCGATCGAAAAAGATTATAACCGCAACACAAAAAGCGAACAGTGATGTCTTAGGGATTGGAAGAACCATTAAAGAAACTGATCCATCAGCTTGGCAATCTTATGATTGGAGAACAACATACCCGCATATTGAAATAAAAACAGCAGTTGATGTAAAGATCGTCAATACAGGAACAATAAAATAAACGATAAAAAAGCTCGGGTTAAATGAACCGAGCTTTTTACACATATTTTTTAATCCCATAAACCTATGGACACATTTCCAAGGCAGGCTGGGATAATATTTCTATCGTTTGATTAATATCAGATACATCCAAATAGATTTTCGTATCGTCTCCTACATAGATTGCATTAACGGATAGTTTACACCATAGAGACCCATATATCGCGTTAATCTGACCAGGAGCCTCGGGCAATATTTCAAGTACTTGAACCACTGACTTCTCTTGGAAGCGGACCCGATAGTGCTTGAGGATATTCCTCATGGTATTTAGATCGTATTCGTTTTCACCCTCCGTAGTCCCGGTAACAATTCTTAAAATATTTAACTTACTGCCGTCACGGACTATTTCCGTTTGAACATAGCCATTCATGTTGATTCGATACAAGGAAAGCTGATTTAAAATGTCGCTTAGCGTCCGTTGATCTGTCATAAAATAAAATTGTGTTCTTAAATTGTAATTTAAAGAGCTGTTCATCCTGATCCCCCCAACCATATCCCCATATTCTTTTTCGATATGATATGTAAGGGTTACCAGCATGGTTCCCTGCTTTATTTAGGACAAATAAAAAGTGCCTTACTCTTTAAGAAGTAAAGCACTAAACGTAAGATTTAATTTCAAGCTATTTGTATCAACGCAATGTCTTCCCTTGTCCATGCCCATTTTCTTGTTTGCTTATTTCTTTTTCTGACGGAACAGTTCCATAGATTTAAAACCTTGTGCGAGAATATCTACCATTTGAAGAAAACGCTTGTCCCTTGTCTGCTGCTGTTTAGCTGAAAAAATATATCTTGCCCAGTCTTTTTGATAACCCGGTGTTAAGTCCTGGTAAAACTTCAGTTCGCTTGGATGATTCGCTAGCAGCTTTTCAACATCTGTCACATTGTCTTCATAATCCGCAACACATTGACTTGCAGCTGTGGATTTCTTGATTTTCTTTTTTTCACGTTTTAATCCAACAACAGTGAATACCTCATCCATACTTACCATACGAGCAAACTTTATCTCACTATCCCCCACATATCCATCCTCTCCTACATTCAAGGCTGGGAACATCTCATCTCTGTGGATAAATGTTGAATAGCGAGTATTTCCTTTTTTCGGGTACGCAAAAAAGAGATAGCCTTTTTCTTGCAAAAGCTGTTCATTACTTTGGATTTGATGAACATACTTCCTCATCTCATCCAATGTCTCTACAAATATAAAAATCGCATCATGATTTTTAGATAGTGAAGTGGGTTGTTCCGTAAAAACATGATAATCACTTGGCTGGTTAATGACAGCCAGGTTCTTATATTTTGTAAGTTTTAATTTATCGATAATTGTCATGGTATGCTCCTTAAATAGGTTGGAATCATTATTTTTTTCTATGCCTAAATCTAAATAGGTTACATCCAATTTACAACACACAATATCCCAGATGCAATATTATGAAAATCTTGATATTCCTCTTTTGAAGTAAACCAGAAGAAAAAAAAAAGAGCAAAAAAACTTTGCTCTCTTGATAGCACATGCAGCCAAATCAAATTGTTATGTCCCACAAAACGTGCGATAAGGACCTTCTGAATCAGGAGGCAGTGTCGTGTACTCTTCTTGTTCAGGTGAGTGTACATATGGATTTGATAGAACGTCAACAAGTCGCTCCATCACGCTAAGATCTCCGTTTTCTGCCGCTTTCAACGCTTCTTCCACCCGGTGGTTCCTTGGAATGATCCCAGGGTTACTGTTTCTCATCAACTCATCTGAAGACTCTTTTGATTCCTGTTGCCGTCTTCTTCTCTCTTGCCACTTTTCTTTCCATTGTGTGAATTCTTCTGCTCCAAACAAGGAAGAACAATCCCTCATATCCAGGGTTAATGCGCGGAAGGTGTTCGTGTAGTCTGCCTTATGGTTCTTCATCATTTCAAGAAGTTCTTCAACCAAAGACTGATCTTCTTTTTCTTCATTAAACAATCCCAGTTTTGCTCGCATGCCTCTAAAGTAATTAGCGTTATACAGCTCTGAGAAACCGTAAAGGACTTCTTGGGCAATTTCAACTGCCTTTTCTTGATTTTCATGCAAGAGCGGCAGCAAAGTTTCAGCAAAACGTGCAAGGTTCCATCCAGCGATACGCGGCTGATTGCCATACGCATAGCGGCCCTCTCGATCAATCGAACTGAATACCGTTTCTGGATCATAACTATCCATAAATGCGCATGGACCATAATCAATGGTTTCTCCGCTCACTGTCATGTTGTCAGTGTTCATGACACCATGAATGAAGCCGACTAACTGCCATTTTGCGATTAAGTATGCCTGTCTTTCAATTACTTTTTTTAGCAGGCTTAGATATCGTCCTTGATCTTTTATGATTTCTGGATAATGACGCTCTATGGCGTAGTCAGCAAGCTCTTTTAGTTCTTCCCCTGTTCCCCACTTCGCTGCGAATTCAAAAGTCCCCACACGCAGGTGACTTGAAGCCACACGAGTCATAACAGCCCCTGGAAGCTCCGTTTCACGAACAATGGACTCACCTGTTGTTACCACTGCTAAACTGCGAGTCGTTGGAATGCCAAGCCCATGCATGGCTTCACTGATGATATATTCCCGCAGCATCGGTCCAAGCGCTGCTCGACCATCCCCACCTCGTGAGTATGGCGTTCTTCCTGAACCCTTCAACTGGATATCATATCGTTCATTTTGAGGCGTGATCTGCTCCCCAACCATTAAGGCACGTCCATCCCCAAGCATGTTAAAATATCCGAACTGATGGCCTGCATATGCCTGCGCAATAGGAATTGATCCTTCAGGCGTTTCATTGCCAGCAAGTACTGCAAGGTTCTCTTCCTTTTGAAGTTCTTCAGCCTTTAATCCAAGTGATCTTGCAACGGGCTCGTTTAGAACAACTAGATTGGGTGAACGTACAGGGTTTGGGTTAATCGTAGAGAAGAACTTTTTTGGTAAACGAGTATAGCTATTATCTAAGTTCCAACCTGTTTCTTTTGTCATTGGATCTCCTTTACTTGTTCATTACTTTTACTCAATGTTTTGTAACAATAGCATATTTATCTTCTGTCCTTTATTATCCCCACTTTAACATAAACATGACACCATTTTGGATTAATCCAAATTTCGTTTCATCACGATTCGATCTTCGTTGATTGTATAGTTGTTTTTTAAATAAAAATTCCTTGCAGATCCTTCGTTTGAAGTTAATAAATAGATGCTTTGAACCTCTTTTTCTTTGAGGTTTTTTTCCAGGTGCTGAAGCAGCTTCGAACCGTATCCTTTTCCTTGGATTTGATTGTTGATACACAGCTCGGCCAAGTAAAAGGTCGTTCCCGCATAAGTTCTTTTACTATTTCCTGCAATAAAACCTATAGCTTTATCATTATCATAAAGCAAGAAGCCTAGAAATTTCGGGGTATGCAACAAGTCTGATAATCTCTCTTTTGCAGTTGGAAAATCCCAGGATTCTTTCCATGGAGTACTATTAAATACTTTTATATAAAGATCGGTACAAGCTTCCAAGTTTTCAGATGAAATTGGTACAATATACTCCGACATAAAAAGACCTACTTTCCTTTTTTTATTATCTAAACAAAAAAGCATACACTTCTGCAATAAACCAGCCTGTTTTTAAATAAAGAGCTCGATATATGGGTAATGCTTAGCTATACTTTTCTGTTATTCAGAAAAAAACACACACTCTGATGTAAGGAATGTGTGCTTCTTATATGTTATTTTGCTGTAAATGAAACGTTGTTCGCATTTGCCCAATTGTTGAGTGGAACAATCGTATACGTTTCTCCTTTTGTTAACGTGCCTTTTACATCAAAAATTCCTGCTGCACCTTTTCTAGATGAGAAGCGGTATTGAGCTTCTATTGTTCTGCCGTCCTCTGCTTTTAATTGAACACTTCTTCCTGCGAAAAGTTCCATTCCCGGGTCGGCATCTAGCGTAATTTCTAATGATTTGCTGTCGATTGCATTCGCAGATTGTATGGTTAACGGCTCAAAATCAGCTGCTTTGAACGTTGCGTTCTTAACGTCCGCCCACTCAGATGTTACCGTGTAGGTTACACCTGGCTTTAATGTTTCTCCCACTGGCAGACGGAATTTCGGTG
This sequence comes from Fictibacillus barbaricus, assembly GCF_014635025.1. Lineage (GTDB taxonomy): Bacteria > Bacillota > Bacilli > Bacillales > Fictibacillaceae > Fictibacillus > Fictibacillus barbaricus. Next base: position 1,143,309 of record NZ_BMCE01000002.1, read on the forward strand.
CTTGTCTCAGGTCAGCCGCTTGTGTGAAAGGGACATAGTTTGCTCTAAAAGATTCACCATTATCGCCTGTGATGGTTACAGCTCGATCACGAAGAGAAGAGATAATTTCAAATTGAACACCATTTTCGTCACGATTCTGACGGTCTAATTCAAACGACTGCTCACCACGGTTTGCTCTGTATGCTTCAATGATATTCGCGTAATCTGTCACCCTATCTTCACGGAATGACTCGATTTCAAAGGTATCATCTGTGATTTGGTGAGTATCACGAATATTGATTTTTTTATCTGTCCCCTTAAACATCTTTGTATGCTCACCTTTATAGCTTAACGTGTAAGGGAAGCCATCCTTTTGCATCGTCACTGGAACAATGTATGTGCTTTTTGCACCTATCTTTAATTGAGGCACATTTACAATGCTTAAATCATGGTTGAATTTGAAGTCCTTTTTAATGCTTTCCAAGTTGCTTGGGTTCACATCTCCTGCTGCAAGCGGCTTGTTGAATGTTACCTGCAGTGTCATTTTGTTGAGTACATCAATATTGGTAACGAGGGCTTCTTGTTGCTGCTGTTGAGCAGGTTTTTCGGCGTTTACATTTTCTGATTGGTTATACGTAACTGCACCCGCTGATATAACTGTAAAGGCAAGTGCTGCTGTGATGATCTTTGTTCGTTGGTTCATTGTTGTTCTCTCCTTTAGTTAGTTAATTGGCTCCTGCTTCTAGTAAGATTTTCTCGATCTCTTTAAACCCTTTTTGCCTCGCATGCTCGAGCGGTGTGACCCCTTCCCCGTCTGCCAGGTTCACATCTGCTCCATGCTCAATTAATAACTGCACCGTTTTCTGCTGCATTTCGTTCCCATTATTTAAGATGATCGCCTCTAATAGTGCGGTCCATCCCAAATTGTTTACATGGTTAACATCGACATCCGTTTTCGTTAAAAGCATCTTCACAACATCCACATAACCGTGCTCAGAGGCTGGAATCAAGCCGGTTCCACCGTAACGGTTTGTGACTTTGGTGTCAGCTCCTGCCTGGACCGTTAGTAGAAGAATGTCTGAATATCCTTCTGCACTCGCATACAGATACGGGTTGTTCTTCATATTGTCTTGGATATTCACGTCGGCTCCAGCATCTATCAATACCTTTGCTGTATCATAATCCTTGTTATACGTCGCTATCATAAGTGCAGTACGCCCTTGTGAATCTTGTGCGTTAAGATTAATACCTTCCCGGATCAATTTTTTTACCTGATCAGATTCTTTTTGTTCAACTGCTTTAAAGAGATTGTTTGTCAAATTCTCAGTCTCCTTTTCTCGCGTCATCCTTTCACTTGTGTCACTGCATCCTTGAAGAAACATCATTACGCTAAGTCCTGCAATTACCCATTTCAGCATGTTCATTCCTCGTTTCACATCGCTCCTTATGGTCTGTCTTACACAAATAAGCATAGTGGTCATTGTTTAACTCCATCTAAATAAATTCTTAAAAAAAGCTTAAAAAAATATCCCGGAGGATTTTCCGGGAATGATTCGTTACACATTAAAGCGATAGCCAGCTCCCCAAACAGTTTCTAACCGTTCAGGTTCTGCTGGATTTTGTTCGATCTTCTCACGTAATTTTCTAACGTGAACGGTGACGGTTGAAACGTCAGCCGCAGAATCCATCCCCCAGATTCTCTCATACAGCTGATCCTTAGATAGCACTTGATTCGGATGCGTCACAAAAAACACAAGGAGATCAAATTCTTTTGTTGTAAAAGGGATGTCTTTTCCTTTCACTTGAACTTTCCGAGAAGACTGGTCGATCGATATGCCGTGAATCCATAAGATCTGTTTTTTGGGCTGCTGGCCAGAAAGACGATCATATCGTGATAGATGTGCCTTCACACGTGCAACGAGTTCACTTGGCGAGAAAGGCTTTGTGATATAATCATCCGCTCCAAGGCCGAGTCCTCTGATCTTATCGATTTCTTCCTTTTTCGCCGAAACGAGCAGAATCGGAATATTCTGTTCAGCCCGAATCTGCTTACATATATCAAACCCGCTTATGCCAGGCAGCATGATATCAAGAATGATGAGGTCATAGTTTCCTTCTAGTGCAGTGGTGACACCAGCCTTCCCATCATGTACCATATCCACTTCAAAGCCTTCAATCTCTAAGTAATCTCTTTGAAGCTCAGCAATGCTCACTTCATCTTCAATCAGCAGAATGCGTTTCACGATGCTCCCCCTTTTTCAACGTAAAAATGACAGATGTTTCTTCTCCAAGCAGACTGTCCGCTTCGATCGTTCCCCCATGAGCCAGAATGATCTGTTTGGCAATCGCCAGACCCAGTCCGCTTCCGCCAGTTTCGGTGTTGCGAGAAGGTTCTAAACGGTAAAAGCGATCAAATACATACGGAATTGCCTCAGGATCAATGCCCTGTCCATTGTCTTTAATTGAAATCTTTGCATCATCTTTTCTTTCTTCTAGGTGAATTGTGATTTTTTTCTCATCCTTATCTAAGAACTTTACGCTGTTTTGAATCACATTCATCATAACTCGCTTTATTTTTTCTCGGTCAGCTGTAACGTAGATAGATTGACTAATGATGGAAACATCCAATTTAATGCCTTGCGGTTGAAGGTCAAATTGAACTTCTTCTGAGAATTCTTTAATAAATTGAACTAGATCTACTGTTTCAAATGAAAAGAGTTCCCTTTTAAGATCTAACTTTGAGAACAGAAATAGCCCATCAATAAGTTTATCCAGATCTCTTGCTTTAATGGATATCGTCGAAAGATACTTGTCCATTTTCTCAGGGCTGTTTGCGACACCATCTCGAATGCCCTCCACATATCCGATGATAGAAGTGATCGGTGTTTTTAAATCATGCGAGATATTAGAAAGCAGCTCTTTTCTGTTTTCCTCATATTTTATTTGAAGTTCTGTTGATTCCTTTAGTCGAATTCTCATTTCCTCAAATGCTCGATAAAGCTGTCCTACTTCATCATTAGACGCTGTCGTAACCTTGAAATTAAGATCACCTGATTTGATTCGGTCAGCAGAGTGTTTTAAAAACGTGATAGGTTTAATGATGCTTCTTGAAACTAAGTAGTTAAGAAGGCCGATGATAACAACAAACAAAATCACGAGCAGCAGTAAAAGAAGCGGGAATAATTCACGGGTGAGTTCTGCATATGAACTTGCTTTTCGTAAAACGAAGATACTTCCCTGCTCTCCATCTTCAAAGTAAAAATCGAACTTCACATACGTGTAGAATGTATCATCGATTCTTATTGTATCGCGTGTGTTTATATTTATTTCTTCAAACTTAGGCAGAAACCGCTCTAGTTTCGCTCGATTTTGCTCGTCAGACGTATAGAAGACCTTTCCGCTTCTTCTAACTACAATCCCTATATCCTCTTGCTTCATTTTTTGGAGTTCATTGATATTCAGGAGTGCATTTGGGTCTTTCTTTGCCAGTAATTTAAGATCTAAAAAAGTACTTTCCTCTTTTGCAGTCAGAGGCTTTTGGATATATGTCTTCTTAAAAAGGTGATCGATTGCTCCCACGTCTCCCGTAACTGTAAAAAGGATCAGAAATCCAGCTGCCAGACAAAGGGTGATTGAGACAACCGTAACACCTATATATGAAAGTAGAAATCTCATTTTAATAGACATGCTCTAATCTCCTCAAAAACTCGGACTCATTAACTATAGAGTTTCTTCCTTTACGGGTTCTTAACCTCAACGGACATTTTAATCTCTTTCACTTTATCATGTAAATCTTAAAATTTTCTTAAATGATTATTAAATAAAAGAATCCTTTAAAGGGGTTCTTTATCGTAATTTGTAATTTGTAAATGCTTAACGCTGTGGTAACTCCGTTGTTTTTAATATTATCTCCAGGCAATTAAAAAGAGAGATCCCTAAAAAGGAAATCCCTCGAGAACCAAAACGTTTTACTTGTTCATGTATTTACTAAAGATACTTTTCCATGCGAATATCTGCCCACATTTTATCCTGGAAGTAAGTAAAGTCACTAATGCGTCCAATCTCTTTGTAACCTAACTTTTTGTATAAATGATGTGCTTGCTTATTAAATTCAAACACACCGAGTTCTATCCTTGTAAGACCTTGTCTTTTTATCTCATCCTCAAGGAATTCAAGGGCTAAGTAACCTAACCCTTTTCCTCGTCCTTCCGGCTCCCCGATCGTGATTCCGATCCATGCAGTGCCCGGCTCCTTATTTAGGAGATGTGGCGGATCAACCATAAAGTTCATTTCTCCAACTAAGTGATCATCTATATGTATGAGATACATATGGTGGAACTCTAATCGTTGGGACAAATCTTCAGCAGTTATTAATTTCTTGACCTCTAGTTCGGCTCTTGTTTTATGGGGACGGGTTAACGGAACAATAGCAGCGTCATTTTCCCAACGATTTAATGCTTCTATGACATCAATTGCAGGTTCTGTTACTTTACAGAAATGAGCATTCAATTTATTGCAGCCTCCTCAGTCTTTTTTTCTACCAATCTGTACGATTTAATATCCAGTGACCATAATCCAGCATTCATTACCACATCTGATTGTGTGATCTCCAGTCTCTTCTGAAAAATAGGTCCATCCAGAACGAATGTATGATATTCTCCTAATTCACCCATTACGCAGCACTCGGTTTGATGGATATCTTCATAAAAACTTTCATCAAGTTCCCGGCCTGTCCACGTTTGATCTAGAAACTGTGTTGACGCCCGACAAACGACAGACAAAAAGCCTAAAGATATAAATTCATGGAGAAGCTCGGAAGCTTGATCTTGCGGTATCCATACTGGAAAAAGGGGTTCGAGTCCTGCTTGATGAGCAACCAGCTCATTCCACTTTCGATCTTCTTCCATATACAAACTGCCATAAGCGATTGATTCTGCGCCGAATTGTTCTCTTATATGGGAAAGCGATTTTTTGAAACGCGTTTCATACTCTCCTGCAGAATCTACCATGATTAACGGCAATCCTAAAGCTTCTGCTTGTTTTTTTAATATCTCCAGCTGGATGCCATGTGCATGATTGCGGTCATGTTTTTCCGAAACCATGGATAACAAACAAACAACCTCATACTCTTCCTTTAACAAACGGTATAATGCTAGACAACTGTCTTTTCCGCCACTCCAAGAGATCCCTACTTTTTTCATTCTATTCTCCTAACCTATCTGATTTTGACATCGTATCCAAAAATTTCTTCTCTTTATCAGCTTAACAAAAAAAGAGATCCCTAAAAAGGAGATCTCTCTTAAATTTCATCTCATAGACGCCTTTATCTCTTTCATTTTTTGTAACACTAAAGGGTAAAAATTTTTCTTAGCACTGGCAGTAGAATTCCCTCCGAAAAACCCTGTGCCTGGACAGGATTTTACGGCATGTCCCTTACTGTTATCAAACACCCTTTCCCCAGTATTGATATCCCACCAATGATGGTACGAAATCGTATCAACCGAAGGGGTTAAACCATACTTCAAACTAAGCAAAGCATTAACTGTTACAATCGTTTCTCTCTGTTCGGGAGTCATTTTGTTATTGCCTTTATCAAAGTTCCCTACATTCTCAATAGCTAATGCATCAGCTTCAATTCGACGCATAGCAGCTTTATTCAATAATCCATACGAACCTTCAGGTGGCGTATCAAAAGGCCTTCCCACTGCAACTTTTCCATCTGGAAACGTGGTGAGCTGTTGACTGATATTACTCCAGCCCATTCCCTTCACATGATGTTCTTCCATGCCCTTCAACAGAGAAAAATGATTAGTACCGGTAAACTGTTTGTATGAAGGTGAATAAGTATGGTGCTCCTGGATTTTTCCTATTTTTCTGTTGAACCTATGGTTGAAAAGCCAATCCTTGAACTCCTCCCTCGTCATAAGTATGTACTGACCTTGCATTGTGAGCTGTTTCGGAGGAATCTTTAATTTTTGCCCAACAAAAATATGGTTTGATGTCAGCCGATTTTTATTTTTTATGGATTGCACTGTAGAATTAAATGTTTGTGCCAACTCCCATAAAGTATCTCCAGGAGCCACTGCATACATGATAGGGACCCGTAATCTCTGTCCAACCAAAATGATATCAGATTGCAATCCGTTGATTCGTTTTAGATCGTTTACAGAAGTCCCATAGGTGTTAGCGATCTTCCCTAAATAATCACCAGGCTTTACATCATACATATTTCTAGGATTATTCGTAGCATAAGCAGGCGATATGTTCATTGTGAATAGAATCAGTAAACCAACAAGGAGCATATAAACTTTTTTCATTTGTAAATTTCCTTTCCTTATGACATCCAGAAACTCTTTATTAGTTTGTAAACAGCTTATGAAAATATTCTGATCCATAACAAAAAAAGCGACTGCTCATAGTTGAGCAGTCGCGCAAGGTAAAATATTAGGTTACCATGCTTAAAATTCTGTCTTCCAAGTCCTGATTATATTCCAGTCTGACCACATCACATAAAATCCTGTGGACCTTTTTAAATTCAGGGATCATGCTTTTCATGACTTCGATTATATCATCTTGATTCCTGCTGCTGTGCCATGTTTCGAGGAGGATAAGCTGCCAAGCTTCAAGCTGACTTCGGCAACCAACTCCTAAAATTTTGTTGACTTGTAGTATTCGCAATTGAACGAAGCATCCCTTTAAAAATAAAAAACTGCTGAAATGGACTTCAGCAGTTTTTGAATTCGTTCTAACTATTCTTTCACTTTTAAACCTAGCAAGGTCGAGAAACCGATCGCTTGTTCACTGGAAACGATACACCCTTTTAAGCTTTTGATATCCACGTTAATATGTTCAAACTTACAAGTACTAATATCGATGCCATTCAAGTTTGTTTCGGTAAAATCCACGTCTTCTAAGTTGCACTGATTAAACTTCACCTTGTTCAGTTTCGTATCATAGAAGTTTGCGCTTTTTAATGATGAGTTTTCAAAGAGGACCGGTTTTAAGTCAGCTTCAACAAATTCACTCATGTCTAATTTACAATTCTCGAACGTTACATGCCGCAAGTTTGCGAGTTCTAAATCTAAGCCCATTAACTTGCAATCTTTAAACAAAATCCGATACAGGATGCCTTCTTTAAAGTTCGTGTTGGATAGATCACAGTTCTCAAAAATAACATCCGTCATGTCCACTTTATAGAAGCTTGAATCCATAATGGTAGCATTGTTAAAAGTGACTTTGGAAAGAATCAATTTTTCAACGTCCTCATTCTCAACAAAATCCCCTGTTATGGCGCACTCTTGCAGGTAAGGATCCTCTTCCATATAAATATTTCGAAACCTTGCCTCTTCTAGATCGGGATGAATTTTAGGCAGATCCACCTTAAGGTTCTTAGTCATACTTTTACCTCCGTTCTAACGTGTTAATACAAGCTTACAGAAGTAAAAAGGAAAATATAAGTCTTTCATTTTTGCAGAAAGTTTGTACAAAGAACGGCTGACGTTCATTCAGCAGTGTCACTCATTCGTAAAAAAGCTCGAGGAAGACGGGGTTTATCAGCCGAAGATCAAATTCCTCCGTTCCGCCAAGGGTAGAATACTTAATGACTGATCTAGGTCAACCATTGATGCCGATATTGAAGCGAATCACGGTAAGGAACATGGTGATTTTAGTTAACAAAGCGTTCATGAATACGTTATTAGACATGTAGCAAATTCGGGTATGATATAGATAAAACAAGTATAAGAAATGAAATGAGAAGAGTGAAAAAATGAAGAAATACTTATTTATCGTTATTTCGATATTGTTATTAGCAGGCTGCGGATTGAACAAACAGGAAACCACAAAGAACATTTTCTTGATTCCTGAAGGGTTTGAAGGATCTATCTTTGTGTTTTACAATATGCCGAATGAGCCAGCTTTGAAAAAGGAAAAAGGTTATACCGTGATTCCTATAAAGGAAAAGACATTAGACACATTAAAAGATACAGATATCAGTCAGTATGGCGTTCATTTTACATCCACAAAAGATATGATCTATGGCATCGTGAATGACCAATATTATTATGTAGATGAAAAGGGCAAACGAAAAGAAATCAATGAGCAGTGTATTAGTCTTGGTTCAAACGGGGGTTTTACCGGTAAAAAAGGTGAAGATATTAAGTACTCGGTCATTCAAGTCACTACATCAAGCTGTGGTCCATCTTTCAAAGAAAACGGAAGAAATGACTTTAATGCGCAAGTTAATGAAGTCGGCAAATATTATCTTAATAAACTTGGTATCAACAATAAAAATGCTGCAGAGGGCTGATCCCTGCAGCATTTTTTCTATTCGATGAAATACATCTTCCCGTTTACTTCCAGCGATATCGCTGACTGCTTCATTTCTTCTTTTAACGATTTCGCATATGCTACAACAGCATTAATGCTCTTTTTATCAAGATCTTCCGCAAAACTATAAACGATCGTCACTTTTTCTTTTACTAGCTTGTCCTCATCGGATACCCAAGCCCCTGTTCCTTCAATGGCTGTTGCTCCGCCAAACATTTTTGAAAATGTCTCAAGTGACTGATTTACATATGGGGTGTTATCGATCGGTTCGTCCACATTGTATGTAGATGGCACATAGATCTTTACAACTTCATCCAGATGAAATTGCCCCTTTAAGGCATTTGTTTCTTTTGCTTGAAGCGTTGTTTGTTGTCCTGAATCATTTAGTGAAAACCCCAAAAAACCAACCAAAACTAAAGATAAAACCAAGTAAAAAATTTTGTTCCCTTTCAACTTGTCCACTCCCTCTTCCTCCATAATAGACTGGTAATAATAAACAGTGTATAAGAAGGTAAAACTTTGTTGAATAGGTTTATATATCCATTTCGTATTGGGACTTTTTTCATGAAATGCTTGTCACAGCAAAAAAATTTAGTTGACAACCTATATAAAGAGCCATTATAGTAATCCATATTATTCTGAATAATGATTTGATAAAAGCTAAGAACGGGAACAGTAAAAGTGACTTTGTAGTAGCAGAGAGCTGCGGGTTGGTGGAACGCAGTCTATGAATCCTTTGAACTCGCCCGGGAGCAGCAAGACAAAAGGAACGCGTTCTCTATGTTTTGACGACTAACCTTCGTTAACAGGTTTTACAAGCAGGATTCTTAACGAATCAACAAGAGTGGTACCGCGGTTAGCCAAAGGCTTATCGTCTCTTTTCTCAAAAAGTTTGAGATCAGGGATGGTAGGCCTTTTTTGTTATTTGTTATAGAATCTAGAGTTTAAAACGGGAGAGGTTATTAAGATGGAAAAAGACACCCAGAAATTACAAAGAACGATGACTTCCCGCCATATTATGATGATGGCGCTTGGAGGCAGTATCGGTGCAGGTTTATTTAAAGGAAGCAGCGAGGCTATTGATATGGCAGGGCCTGCTGTTGTTTTAGCATATTTAATCGGTGGGATCTTATTATTGTTCATCATGCAAGGACTGGCAGAAATGGCGGTACAGAACAGCGGAGCCCGTACGTTTCGTGATTTGGTCCAGTCTGTGTTAGGAGTATTCCCCGCTTATTTTCTGGATTGGATCTATTGGAAGATGTGGGTATTAAACATAGCAGCTGAGGCTGTTGTAGCGGCAATTTTTCTTCAATACTGGTTTCCAGATACACCGATCTGGATGTTGGCGTTGGTGGTTTCTGTTTCGGTTACTATTGTAAATTTGTTGTCTGTAAAGATCTTTGCAGAAACCGAATATTGGCTTGCTCTAATTAAGATTAGTGTTATCGTGATCTTTATACTTTCTGGGTTACTGCTTTTATTCGTGTCATTTGGTGAGCATACAGCTCCGACTTTTTCCAACTTAACCGAACATGGCGGTTTTTTCCCGAACGGTTCAGCTGGTCTCATGACAGCCATGTTAGTTGTTATCTACTCTTATGGCGGGACTGAAATTATCGGTATTACCTTGGCTGAAACGAAGGATCCCGAAAAGGTGGTACCAAAAGCAGTACGTGGCACCCTAACACGAATTATCGCTTTTTATCTTTTCCCATTCTTTATTATCGTTGGATTGATTCCGTGGGATCAAGTAAACGGTGCAGGAGAAAGCCCGTTTGTGATGGTGTTTCAGATGATAGGAGTTCCAGGTGCAGATCATGTGATGAATGCGGTTATCTTGCTGGCCATTATCTCATCGATGAACTCCGGACTTTATGGCTCTTCGCGTGTGCTGTACACACAAGCTGTTGATGGCCGAGTTCCTAAGCTGTTTGCTCGCCTTTCACCAAAAAAAGTTCCGTTCTTTGCGATATTGATGTGCACCGCTTCCCTATATGCAGGGGTGCTGATTTCCATATTCGCAGGAAGCCAAACCTTTAATTATCTTATGGGTTCACTAGGTTATACCGTATTGTTCATCTGGTTGATCATTGCCTTTGCTCATCTAAAATCAAGAAAACCGCAAAATCAGCTGTCTGGCTACTATGTTAAGTGGTTTCCTTATACCACTTGGATTGCTATCATTTCCTTGCTTGCGATCTTAGTTGGAATTGTCATTAACACCTCCGTGATCATAACGGGTGTAACACTTGGAATTTATCTGTTTATCTCGCTCACTTACCTCGTAAGAAGACGTTCACTTCATGCGCAAGGCAGCTTACAAGTATAAACATATTGAAGAAAAAACGCTCTAGTGAGCGTTTTTTTCTTTTATTTAATGGATTTAAGATATGATCCACTTTTCGTTTAACTTCTCATTACTCCACTCTTTGGGCATGGAATGATCACAGATGACGTAGTCAAATTGATCCACCTTACAAATACGGTAATTGGCTTTTACTCCAATCTTAGTATGATCGGCCAATATAAAGGATTCTGTGGCATTTTGAATATAAGCCTGTGCCAACTGGGATTTTTCTAAGTCGTAGCTCATAACACCATTCGGGTTGACCAAGCCGTCAGCAGAAATGAATGCTTTGTCTGCGTAGAATTCTCTGGCCATTTTCTCTGTTAACGAGCCACCTGACCGATAATGCAGAGGCCGTACATTTCCACCAATAAAGATTATTTCACCGTCAAAATGTTTGTTGTTCGCGTAAGACATTAATGCCGATGCTACAGGAAAAGAATTTGTTATAACCGTGATGTTCTGCTTTTCACATAAGCTTTTTACCATCTGTAAAGTGGTCGTTCCCTCGTCTATGATAATGACATCATTATCGTTAATAAATTCAACTGCTTTTTCTGCAATTTTTCTTTTTTCCTGGATACGAACAACTTCCCTTTCATACAAGCCTGGCTCAACCGTGTCAGCGTCAACCTTAACTGCTCCACCATAAACCTTTTTTAATTTATTTTCGCTTTCGAGCTCTTCTAGATATCGCCTGATCGTTTCGGTAGAAACATCAAATTTTTTTGCTAATTGTGCAACACGAACCTGACCCATCTCTTCAAGGTCTGAAATGATGACTCTCTTTCGTTCTTCTCCAACAAGTGACATTCTTTATTCTCCTTATTCTGCTAAGCTTTAGAAGCTAATCCTATAATTTCCTTATCTCCCCATATATATATATCACGTCTTCTTAACTCTTCAAAAAACAAATCCGGCTCTAGGAAAGCCTCTTCAGGCGTAACTATCCCTGCCTGTTTAACCTTTCCTTCTGCTATCATCTGTGTGGCAATTGAAAATGGAATCGCTACATTTCTGGTATAAGCCCTTAATCCTTCCCATTCTTTAACAGACCCATCAGATGAAGGGTGTGTGTGATACAAGGTATGCTTTACTTTCTCATCATTTTTCAAACCGATGACTTCGATATGTAAAGCATAGCCATATAAGTCTGTTTCTGTTCCTTCAGCTGACTGTAATAAGTATTCTGCAATACAGTCCATAATTCCTATTTCTGTTCCATTGATTTTTATTAGATCATTCCTTAATATACCAAAATCATAAAGGGCTTTAATAAGATTCATGTTTTTCTCAGGCCAAGTTCCTCGAACTTCAATTAGCTGTACACCTTTAGATTGAAGTGCTTTTGCTAACGTTTTAGTTTCTGCATGAGGAATGATATATTGAACACCTGCTCCATAAGGTTCCGGCAACTCTATTTTTCGAGGCCTTGCAAAAGGCGGGACTTGGATAAACTCTCCATCCTCATAGACTACCCTGCCAGCTAGGTCCGGATCATACTCATATGTGGTAGTTTCTGTTATTGATTTTGAAAATGCGATCGGACGATATGATCCATGGCTGACCCTCACACTTTCAACTATATCAAGCTTGTTAGCTGCATGCATGGCCATGAGTTGTGTTAATCCTGGTGTCATGCCAAACCCTGGCAAACATATTTTATCATTCTCTAAAAACATTTGATGAAAGGGGTCCTCTTCCCCAAACCCGTTGAGATTGATGCCATGACACCCAGCTTCAGCAATACAGGCGGTTGTTTTTCCATTTAACGTGATGGTCGTTCCATCCATCACAATATCGTAACCTCTCATTTTCCCTACTGTATCATCATGATCATGTACATTGACAGGAACAAAATCTACACGTGGATCATTCAGCCACTCTACTACTTTTCTGCCTTCTTCTTGGTTATAGTCTGCTACTGTAATAACTTCAAAGTTAGAATACAATACTAGATCTTTTATGGCTTCCCGAGCAATTTTACCTGCTCCGCCTAAACAAAACACCTTCATGCTGTTACGACTCCTTTTCCTTCTTGGTAGGTTTGAATAGCATCAAGCAGCCTTTCCATATCTGACACATGAACAGCTCCAATGTTCCCGATTCTAAAAGTAAGCTGGTCAGATACTTTCCCCGGGTAAATCACAAAACCTTTATGCTTTAAAAACTCATAAAAAGAAACAAAATCAAAGTGGGATTCCGGATACAAAAAGGAGGTAATAATGGGTGACTGGTGCTCCCTTTGGATATACGGGATAAAACCTAATTTCTCCATTCCTTCTACAAGTGTCCTTTGATTTTCTGCGTATCGTTTAAACCTTGCTGAAATACCACCTTCTTCAGCCAGTTCTGATAAAGCTTGATCAAAGGCTCTTACTGTATGTGTTGGAGAGGTATATCTCCATTTCCCGTGCTGTTTCTCCATCACTTCCCATTGATCATATAAGTCAAGTGATAGTGATCTCGCCTGTCCTTTACACCTTTCAAGATTTTGTTTGCTTGCAATGATAAAGCTGAAACCTGGAACACCTTGTATGCATTTATTGGCTGAACTGATCAGATAGTCGATCTTCCAATTATGGACATCCATTTCAATACCACCAAAACTGCTCATCGCATCAACGATCGTTGTTTTTCCGTATCTTTTTGCTACTTCACAAACATCTTTCACTGGATTTAAGATACCCGTTGTTGTTTCGCAGTGAACTACCATAACGTGGCTTATGTCCGGATCATTCATTAATACCCGATCCATTTCACCTGCGTTCACTGGTTCGTTCTCGTTTGATTGGTAAATCACATGTGGGATATGAAGTGCTTTTGCGATTTCAATGATTCGATTACCATAAGCTCCATTGGTTGCAATTAGTAGTTTTCCTGAATCGGGAATCACACTTCCAATCACAGATTCTACACCGAAAGTTCCACTCCCCTGCATCAATACAGAAGTATATTGAATCATATGCTCATTTGCTGTAGCTAGTCGAACGAGTTTCGTTCGTATTTGTTGAACAAGTTGAAGATAATCATCATCCCATGTACATAAATCTAATCTCATCGCACTTCTTACACTGTGTGAGGTACTTAACGGGCCAGGTGTTAGTAATAAATAAGGATTTTCCATCTTGTCTCCTCCTAAATCAACACTTCTGTTTGTTTTTCTAATGCATCAATTAAGGGTACTAATTCATCCATTGAATCTATTACGTAATGTGCTCCCGCTTCCATAAACGTTTCACGAGCAGCATCTATTTTAAGTTCCAATTGATCTGGAGCCATTATGTTCACTTCTTCCAAAGTAAGACCTAACACACTGCTGCCAAGAATAACTCCAATCGTCGTAATGCCAGCGTTTCGTCCTTCTAGCATATCACTGACTGTATCTCCTACTTTTATCATGCGAGTCACTGGGTACACGCCTAGATTCATAGCGTTATGATAGATCATCCATGGGTAAGGTCTTCCTTCTTTCACATCTTCTGCAGTTGTATAAAAATCAGGAGCGTAACCTTTCTCTTTCGAGCATTCAGCTACAATATTCATCATTTCCCTCGTATACCCAGTAGTTGATCCAATCTTTACCCCTCTATCTCTTAACTCTTTTACCACTTCTAACACCCCAGGAATGGGATCCGTAAAGTCTGGGAGCACTTCAAACAATTTTGCTTCAAATTCTTCATTCATGTTAACGATATCTTGTTCGGTCGGCTTACTTCCATACCTTTCAATCCATTGATTTCGTACGTTTTCCATTTGAGTTAACGCTCGTATATGTTCGATTTTCAAGAGCCCCATCGGTTCTCTCGCCTCATCTGTCGTGATCGAAATTCCTCTATCTTCAAAAATCTTAATAAAAACAAGCAGTGGAGCAAAACACCCATAATCAATCGTTGTACCCGCCCAATCAAAGATTACTGCATCTATATTTTTCATTGTCATTCTCCTTATCTTTTATTTATTTTTGCCATTCTGCATTTCTTTTTCGAAGACCTAGAACCGCCCATTCGTATAAAAGTCGGACAACAATGTTTGTAAGCACGATCAACACACTCATAGCTGCAGCAGAAGAAATATTCCCTGCATCATCCATATTCACAATGGATATAGCAGCTAGTTTAAAGTCGGCAGAATACAGAAATACCACCGCTGAAATCGTAACCATGCTGTTAACGAAATAAAACATGGCAATCTCCAATATCGCAGGGAGACACATAGGGATCGTAACAGTGAACATGGTTTTATAAAACGGAACTCCCATAGACTCTGAAGCTAGTTCAAACTCTTTGTCTAACTTCCTTAATGCTGTAGTAGCCGTAACAAAAGCAACAGAGTAAAAATGCAGGATGTTTGCGATTACGATGATTGCTATCGTTCCATATAAGAAATGAAATGGATTAGAAACGCTAAGACCTAGAATCTCTAATTCTGATTTACTGAAAAAGAATACATAGCTTATACCGATCACAAGTCCTGGTACGGATAACGGAATGATAGATAACAAGTAACCCAGTTTACGAAGAAATCTCTTCTTCCTGATTTTTTCAATGGAATATGCAAATATAAAGGTAAAGATGGTCCCTACGAACGCGGTAATCCCAGCAGCGATTAAACTATTCTTATAAGCTGTCAAACCATCTCCGGAAAAGCTTGAAAATTTAAAATGATCCAATGTAAAACCTAGGTTATATGGCCAGATTTTTACACTTGCAGCGACACCAACTGCAACAAACAGCAACATGATAAAGCACGTGATCAATAAACAGTAAAGAAAAGCAAGGAGATCTCTCCCTTTATTTCCGGGAATTTTATACCCCATGGCTTTTGAGGTAATATACATCGACTGTTTCTTTTGCGAGACATGATCTACAAAGAATGCGACCAACGCAGGAAGCATCAGCAGTACACCAACAGTTGCTCCCATTGAAAGATTTTGTTGACCGACAACCTGCTTATAGATGTCTGTTGCTAAAACGTTATATTGTCCGCCTACAATCTTAGGTGCGCCGTAATCCGTAAAGCTCAAGGTAAATACAACAAACATGGATGTGATGATGCCGTATTTTGCACTAGGCAGTGTTATGTTTAGAAATTGCTTTAGTCTTCCGCTGCCTAATGTATTTGCTGCTTCGTACAGCCTGTAATCTGTATGCTGAAGAGCTATATAGATAATAAGAAAGGCTTGCGGAAAGGTATAAACGGTTTCAGCAATAATAATTCCGATTGGTCCGTATAGCTTAATCTCCCAACCTGGACTGAATCCAAAGAACCCACTAGTTATGAGTCCTTGATTTCCAAAAAGGTACATCAACCCTATTCCATGCATCATTGTAGGTGCAAAGAGCGGCAGGAGAGCTGCATACCGGAAAATACTCTTACCTATCATCCTTGTTCTCGTAAGCGAATAGGCATACATAAATGCCAGTCCCACCGATATAAACATAGTCATCACTGAGATGTATGCCGTATGTTGAAGAGACGTCACAAGTGTTGGTGTACTAAAGTATTTAACAAAATTATTTAACCCCGCAAAGTTCCCTTCTCGATCATAAAGTGCTTGGCCAAATAGAGCAGATAAGGGCAGGATCAGGCTCACCATAAAGGATAAGATCACAAAAATTATTAGGATCGTTTGCAGTTGCTCATTCTTCCCTTGGACAGCTCTTTTTTTCTTGCTTAAACGACCTGCGATATTCACTTTCTTTGCCAATTCCATGTCAATAAACCACCTGTTCCTTGTATGTTAAAACTTGATTCTCAGGAAATTGGACGAAGATGATAGATCCCCTCTTTAAATTAAACGCTTGAATAGAAGAAGCAAAAAGATCAACCTCTATTTTTTGAGAATAAAGTGGTGATGCACTATCTATGACCTCTAGTTCTATCCGATAGGTAGCTCCTCTAAATTCAATTGCCTTAATTTCCGACTTCATGCCTTGGTTCTTTGATAACCGAATATGTTCGGGACGGATCGCTTTTGTCACACCTTCAACATGGTGATTCCATATGTTTATCGAACCTACAAAATCAGCAACGAAGGGGTTAGCTGGATGAAAATAAATTTCCTCTGGTGTTCCAACCTGCATGATTTGAGCATTGTTCATTACTACAACTTTGTCCGCCATTGTGAGAGCTTCTTCCTGGTCATGCGTAACCATGATAGTTGTTATTCCTAATTTTTGCTGAAGGCACTTTATTTCGTATCGAAGTTTTTTCCTTACCTTGGCATCCAGGGCCGATAAAGGTTCATCGAGCAGTAAGAATTTTGGTGAAAGAGCAATTGCTCTTGCAAGTGCAACTCTCTGCTGCTGTCCACCTGAAAGATGTGCCGGATATTTATCTTTTATCTGTTCAAGATCCACCATTTGAAGTGCTTCCATCGCTCTTTGCTTCAGCTCTGCTTTAGAGACTTTTTTATTTTTCAACCCATATTCCACGTTTTGGAGAGCTGTTAAATTGGGAAATAACGCATACGATTGAAAAACAATCCCAAACTCTCTTTGTACCGGAGGAAGATGAAGCATCTCTTCCCCATTTTTTTTAATAGATCCATGGTCAGCTTCTTCAAGTCCCGCTATTATTCGTAACAGGGTTGTTTTTCCACATCCACTGGGACCTAATAAACAAACAAATTCATTTTTATAAATATCAAATGAAATATCGTTTAAAGCTGTAAAATGGTTAAATGTCTTTGAGATGTTACTGATTTGCAGGAACGGATCCTTCATTACTTTACTCCCCAATCTGATCTCACCTCATGCAGCAGGTTAAATCAGCATGAGGTTTGTATATTTACTCCTTTGGTTCTGCTTTTTTTCCAAAGCTTGAATCCCATTTCTCTAGGATTGCATCGCGATGTTTTGCGGCCCAATCCAAACTATTCTCTTTATACATTTTTTCATCCACTCTAGATGGAAAGCCGTCAGGTTTCGAAAAATCATTCTTCATTGTTGAAAAACCATTTGCATTATAATAAGCCTTCATCACTTCATCGGAAATCGCCCAATCAAGGAATGCTTTCGCTAATTGCTGGTTATCTTTATCTTTTTTAATCAATGCATTAGCTTCAACTTCCCATCCTAATCCTTCTTCTGGAAGAATTACCTCAACAGGTGCTCCCTGCTGTTTCTGAGTTACCCCACTGTATACCAGTGAAATTCCGATCGGAAACTCTCCTGAAGCTGCTAACTTGGCAGGTTTAGACCCCGAATGCGTATAACTTGCTACGTTTTTATGAAGGTCCTCCATATACTTCCACCCTTTGTCTTCCTCCATCATTTGCAGCCAAGCAGAAACTGTAAGGAAACCTGTTCCTGATGAGGCCGGATGCGGCATAACAATAAGATCTTTATATTCTGGTTTAAGCAGGTCTTCGTATGACTTTGGCACTTCAAGTCCCATTTTTTCTAACTCTACTGTATTTACAACAACTCCAGTCATAAAAGCCGTATTGCCGACCCATTTTGCTGGTTCTTCAGAATCCTTGTAAGGTGTAAGAATCTTCTCGCTTCCTTTTGGTGTATACCCAGCCAGCATGTCTTTTTGATCTAACGCAAGCAAGCTTGAAGCGGCAAGTCCCCACACAACATCAGCTTTTGTATTCTTACCTTCTGATAGGAGCTTCGCTGTAATAATCCCTGTTGAATCTCGCACCATGTTTAGCTTTATGTTCGGATATAATTCCTCAAATGATTTTGTATATTCTGGAATGAGTTCTTCTTCAATTGCTGTGTAAACAGTAAGTTCTCCCGATAGATCATCATTTCTGCCTGATGCACCTTCTAATGAACTTTCTTTTCCACAAGCTGCTAGTAAACAGATAATGATACCTAAAATCAATAATTTGGATATGTAATGCTTCATTAAACTTCTCTCCTCTTATTTTATTTTTACAAGACACTAATTTTCTTTTGATCACCAATCGTTCTTTTTACATTCATCACCTCATTGGTTTTAGTTGCATTTATTTGGTTTTGGTTTGCTTTACATATTTACCTTACAGGAGTTTTTTTAAGTTTAAATGAATACAATATTAATTTATTGCAAAGATGTTGTTTTTCTTTGTTTTAGTTGGAATTCGAGTTTTTTACATACAAAAAAGACATGCTAATATGCATGTCTTTTTTACTTCAACACTTTAACTTTTTGGTAAGCCGATATAGTAAAGGTGCAGCAGATAGTATGGCACTAGGTAAGAAAAAACGTTTTCTAAGATTGGTCCTTTTCACACCAGGCTTCTAGAGTTTATTTCCAGATCACTAAATATTTTTTTCTTATTCTTGCTGTCTGTTTCCTTTTCAATCACCCTCTTATTTACATTTTATAACTTAGAGTATACAGAATATCTTTTTATCACCATTAACATTCAACTTAAAACTCTCTTCATATATTAAATTCACAATCTTCCATAATAATCAATAGCAAGAATAAAAACCCCAACTCTAAACCGACGTAATAGTTATTTTGGAGTAGATATCCGATCATTTTTATCATAAAAACAATTTTTTATATAAAATCTGTAGGTCTCAAGCCCTCTTAAAAACCCCCTTTGTCACTTCAAAGCAAGAGTTATACAATTCTATTAAATTCAGTGCCTATTACTTATCATCTGACCTTCAGCTAGAATTACATACTCCTGTTCAGAATCTCTAATCGGCCTAGGAGGTGTTTCTTGCAAAATTATTAAACTCTTAACTCCCCTATTTGTTTTTCACATTGAACTTCTTGCATCAAGACCTATCTTATTCGTTGCATTTATTAATAGCTAATTTAGGAGGATGTTTGGTGAAAAAAATAAAATTGAAAACATTAATCGCAACCTCACTGTCAACCGTCATGCTAGCTTCATCATTTTACAATGTTAAAGCTTTTGATAAAACAACGCTCGAAAAGACGCTCGAGACTTCTTCAATCGTTAACAACACAAATCTTGCTGATGAGCATAAGATTACGCTTATTACAGGTGATGTCGTTACCATCAAAAAGATTGAAAACGGCAAAAGCGTCATTAATGTGGAACCTTCCGATCAGAACGGTGGAGGTGCACAAATCTTTACGATTGGTGAAGAGACCTATGTAATCCCGACTTCAGCCATGCCTTACTTAGCAGCTGATAAGTTAGACAAAGATTTATTTAATGTAACGGAACTGATAGAGAACGGCTATGATGATAAAAGCCTCTCTTCCCTGCCTGTTATTGTTGAATACACCGAATCCAAAGCTAGAGCGGTTCAAACAAAAAAAGCAGATCCAAAAGGTGCAAAAACGGTCCGTGTGCTAGAGAGTATTAATGGTGCTGCTCTTGCCACTTCAAAAAAAGAAGCGGATACGTTCTGGGCGGATATCACCAAAGAAGATGCAGTACGAAAAGGAGCGCCTGAAAAAGCAGCATTTGATCAAGGGATCGAGAAGATATGGCTGGATGGCCGAGTTGAAGCAGCACTAGACAAGAGTGTTCCGCAAATTGGTGCACCAACTCTTTGGGAATCCGGCTTTACAGGTAAGGGTGTTAAAGTAGCGGTGCTGGATTCAGGCATCGACAAGAACCATCCAGATCTGGCAAGTCAGATTGACGAAGCGGTAAGCTTCGTACCAGGAGAAACTGTGGATGATAAACATGGCCATGGCACGCACGTTGCTTCTACTGTTCTTGGAACCGGAGCTGCTTCTGAGGGCAAGAACAAGGGCGTGGCACCTGAAGCGCGTTTACTTGTAGGGAAAGTATTAAATGACGCAGGCAGCGGTTTGGATTCATGGATCATTGACGGTATGGAATGGGCTTCAGACAACGCCAAGATTGTAAGCATGAGTTTGGGAAGCTCTGAGCCGTCTGACGGAACGGACCCGATGGCACAAGCCGTAAACAGACTGAGTGAAGAAAAAGGTGCGCTATTTGTTATTGCTGCCGGAAACTCAGGCTATGAAGGTGCCATCGGTTCACCAGGAGCTGCAGATGCTGCTTTAACGATCGGTGCTGTTGATAAATCAGACGAAATTGCTTATTTTACATCAAAAGGACCTCGTTATGGAGATAAGGGATTGAAACCTGACTTATCTGCACCGGGAGTTGATATCGTTGCAGCCCGTTCTGGTCTTTCATCAGGCAGTGGTTCTTACAGAAGCATGAGTGGAACTTCTATGGCTACTCCACATGTAGCAGGAGCAGCGGCACTTTTACTTCAGAAGAATCCAGACTGGAACGGCACACAACTAAAGGAAGCATTAATGAGTACGTCTAAGAAATTAGATTATTCACCTTATCATATCGGAACAGGCCGACTGGATGTACCTGCTGCAGCAAACAGCACGGTTCGAGCAACAGGTTCCCTATCGTTCGGTTTCTTCAAGTGGCCACACGATAATGCTCAGCCTGTCCAAAAAACGGTCACGTACACGAACACAAGCGATTCTGCAGTAACGCTGAACCTCCAAGCTGATTTTAAAACGGCAGATGGCAAGGCTTCACCTAACGGATTCCTGAACGTATCTGACAGTCAGATCACTGTTCCGGCTAATGGAACGAAGAACGTAACGGTAACCTTAGATCCAAAGCTTGGCGAACTGGGTGCACGTTATGAAGGCCACCTGACAGCGACGGATGCTGACGGCAAACAAGCAGCTCATACGTCAATGGGCATGGTGAAAGAAGAAGAGAAGTACCCGTTAACGTTGAACGCAACTGACCGTAACGGAAACCCAACTCTAACGTATGTAGGTCTAGTTAACAAAGACATGGACCCTGAGTTCGTTGCGGTAAACGGAACAACAGAACTCCGTCTAAAACCTGGTACGTATTCGGCTATCGCTATGATGGATGTGGATACGGAAACTGATCACCGTGGTGTAGCTTTGGTCGGTGATCCTGAAATCAAGCTTGACGGTCCGCAAACGGTGGAGCTTGATGCGCGAAAAGCAAAAGAAATTTCGGTTGATGTTCCAAAGAATACAGAACCAAGCTATCAGCGCATGGAATATTACCGTTCCCTTGATGGCAAATCAATGAACGACATTTACTTAATGCCTGTATGGATCGATAAGATGTACGCCGCACCAACAAAAAAAGTGGAGAATGGAGAATTTGAATTCTTGACTCGCTGGCGTCTGATTAAGCCTTACCTAGAGATCAATTTTAAAGGTAAAGTGTTGGATGATATTCCGCTTGCCGGAAGTACACCACTTGATGGCAAATACAACTTATCAACTGTATATGCCGGAAACGGAACGGCGGCTGATTATGAAAACGTAAATGCTAAAGGCAAGATTGTAGTTGTTGAACGAAACACAGAAGTGACTCCGCCTCAGCAATCAGTTGCTGCACATGAAGCAGGCGCGAAGTTGTTGATCATCGTCAATAATGAAGATAAAGAATTCAGTGTGTTTGCAGGAAATCCGGATTATACAGATATTCCACTTGCTGTTGCCGGGATCAGTAAAAGTGAAGGTGACGAACTAATTAAGGCAGCACGTTTAGGTAACTTAAACTTGAACGTTGAAGGTGAAGTAAACACGCCTTATGTATATGATTTAATGGATGTTCATCAAGGTAGCATTCCTGAAGATCTAACCTATGCACCTGAAAACGAAGAATTAGTCAAGATCGACACACGTTACAAATCTGACCGAGAAGCACCTGGCGGAGAGTTCCGTTATGACCTGCGTCCTCATACAAGAGGAGCGGTTGGGTTCTTGTACAAATTGCAGCTGCCTTCTGTCCGAACAGAGTGGGTTTCTGCAGTAAAAGATACACGCTGGTATCACCATGCAGAAGTACTAGACAGCCAATGGGAAGTCCGTCAGCCGTCTGTCACGTATGAAAAAGGCGGAAAATTAAATGAAGACTGGTTCTCGCCGGTCGTACGTCCTCGTTTAGGAGTTGGCTATTGGACCCCTAACCGACAAGGGAACTCGTTCCAGTTCAACATACCGGCTTGGGCAGATTCAACAAAAGGCTCTACAGGCGGGTCCGGTTATGATGAATCCGTGAAAAATCAAACACATAAGCTATATCAGGGAGATACGCTTATTAAAGAAGGAAAAAGCCAAGCCCTCAATGTATTCAGCGGCATTTCAGAAGAGCGAAAGCAATATCGCCTCGTAACGGATGCGAAGCGCGATCCGAATCGCTGGGATACATCCGTAAGCACGCATACGGAGTGGACGTTCTGGTCTGGAAAAGGCGAGGATTTCCGTACACTGCTGCCGTTCTATTCTCTTGATTATAAGGTTGAAACGGACATGAACGGAGATGCGTTAGCAGCACCTTCTACTAATTTAGAGTTATCTGTTGCAAAACTTGACGGTGTTGAAGGCTACGGTAAACTGGAAGGCGCTAAACTAGAAATTTCCTTTAATGAAGGTGCGTCTTGGAAAACCGTGAAACTCGAGCGTACATCAGATGATAAGTGGATTGCAAAGATCAACAATCAAGCGAATGCCAAGTATGTATCGTTAAGAGCAGCAGCTTGGGATGATCTAGGCAACAAAATTACACAAGATGTGATTAAGGCCTATGGCTTAAAATAATTAAAATGTAAAATTTAAAAGATAGCCTGCTGATTCACTTGCGATTTGGCAGGCTATTTTTATTCCCTTTTATTGTTACGGATAAGTTCGAATCTCTATCAGTATCTCTACCCACTTATTCAATTAACTTTCGTCTCATAAAAAACACGTTACCTTCACAAACTAAAGAGAACAAATTCCATGAGAGGATGTTATGAAGAATGAGACACAACCGTCATAAGGGAAACCGTGATAAAAATCTCACTTCCCTGCCGCAAGTTCCAAAGAATCAGATTTCGGATTCGAATAGCGAGGAATATGAATTTGCAAAAGAATTATCAGCTGAGTACGAATTCGAAAAAAAGCCTGGATTTGATACGACAGGCGTAAAAAGGAAAGACGAAGAAAGATAAGGATAGTATAAAAAAAGCGCTTGACACTTTTGAACTGTCACCTATAAAATAGACAGTTTATTAAAAGACCTTTTAAGCAGCTAATAGATGACCTTGGTACTGTTCCGGGGTCATCTTTTTTAATCCCCATTGTTCCATGTACTTTTCAACTTTTCTTCTTAATTTTGCCACTGTTTTACAGTTAGTGGCATCTACCTCGTCTTTGAAATGACCAAAGAATGATTCCATAGGGGGATTGTCCAAACATCCTTCACTCTGACCAGGGCATGCATTTCACTCATTGGCTTCACACATTCCATGTCATTCGGACATCGTATGTCTAAACCGCAAATTTGTTCAAGAATCAGGCATGGTTTTACTAACAGACATTACCTATTTGTATTTGGAGAACCGAACGAAGGTATATTTGTCATGCGTTAAAGATGGCACAACTCGTGAAAAATCAGCTTACCATCTGTCTGTCTACTTCACTAGGGATGGAAATTGTATATAAAACCTTAAATAATCTGATGACATCCTTGGACGGTAACGTGGGACGGTTCTCATGGTTTCGTGAGAACCGTCCCCATGGTCTTTTTTTTTCGAACCGTTTTATTCCTCAATTCGTTTCCTTAATTGAAAAACAAACAAATGGAGGAATAAGGATGAAAAAAACGTTGTTAATTGGTGCAATCTTTTTACTATTGTTTACGGCTGCCGGAATATCGGTATACGCCAACATGGATCATTCATCAAAGTCCCAACAGCAAGTAAAATCCACAGAGAACGATGGAGTGATCCGGGTATATGGCCCAGGTGGACCACTGGGACCTATGAAGGAAGCAGCAGAAAAATTCACAGCTGAAACAGGAATGAAAGTGATAGTGACGGCTGGACCGGAATCCAATTGGATTGGCCAAGCGAAACAGGATGCAGATATCATTTATGGAGGGTCGGAGTACATGCTTCGCAGTTTCATGCTCAGCCATCCGCAGATGATAAATGAAAAATCACTTACAGAATTATACCCTCGGGCGGCAGGAATTTTAGTACGTAAAGGAAATCCGAAAAACATTGGCTCGCTTAAAGATTTAACGAAAAGCGGGGTAAAAATTATCGATGTCAATGGCGCCGGGCAGCTCGGATTATGGGAGGATTTAGCAGGCAGAAAGGGACTAATCGGAGGGATTAGCCAAAATATTGATATTTCGGTAAAGTCTAGTGCGGAAGCAATTGAAATATGGAAATCCAATGAAAAGCACGACGCGTGGATTACATATGAATCCTGGCATTATAGGCTTAAGGACGTTACCGAACTAGTGGAACTGCCAGAAGCAGAAAAGCTTTACAGAGGAACCCCAATTGCCCTTACAGCCATCACAGAAAATAAAAATGAGGCCCAAAAATTCGTTGATTATCTAAAAACGGAGTCATCCCACAAAGTCTTTCAAAAATGGGGCTGGAAATAAAGCTGCGGGGTTCCAATGGGCCGGATCTCATAGTCGGTCAAAAAAATACCTCCCTGGAATGCGAACCATTTTTCAATCTACTTCGTTATCTTTGATGA
This sequence comes from Fictibacillus barbaricus, assembly GCF_014635025.1. Classification (GTDB taxonomy): domain Bacteria; phylum Bacillota; class Bacilli; order Bacillales; family Fictibacillaceae; genus Fictibacillus; species Fictibacillus barbaricus. The sequence goes on from NZ_BMCE01000002.1 coordinate 1,168,426, forward strand.
AAAGAATCATTTAAGGAGGAATGAACGATGAAAAAGTGGAGCTGGTTATTTTTGTTTCTTTTAACAGGAGTACTTCTTGTTGGATGCGGTGCGGAAGAAAACGCAAAGGACTTGAGTGCAGGTGGTAAAGCAGAAGAAACAGCCACCGAGGCCGCAAAGAATTCGACAGAACCGGGTCCAGCATTGCAGCTGCTGGAAAATGAAAAAGTTGGTGAATATCTTGCAGATGCGAAAGGAATGACACTTTACTATTTTGCAAAAGATACTCCAAATACAACCAACTGCAGCGATGATTGTCTAAAAAACTGGCCAGCCTTCTACGGTGAAAACGTTGAAGTTCCTGAAGGATATAACAAAGAAGACTTTGGTACCATTACCCGCGGAGACACTGGTGAGAAACAAACAACTTATAAAGGCTTTCCGCTTTACTACTTTGTCAATGACAAAGCAACTGGTGATGTAAACGGACAGGGCGTTAAAGAGGTTTGGTTTATAGTAAACAGCGAGACTACTTTTTCACAATAATACTAGGTTCTAAGGGAATTGCCGCTTTGGCAATTCTTTTTTTCTCTCCCCATCCAAATTTTTTACCACAACTCAAACAATGATTTATACTAAATTAAAAATGCTTTCCATGAAAGGGGGAAGAACTTGGCAATGAAGTCTAAGACAGACGAGGAACTGATGGAATTAATTGTTCAAAACCATCGTCAGGCACTTGAAGAGCTTTATGACCGCTATGTAAAGCTCATTTATAGCTTCTCTTTAAAAATATCCAAGGGTAATACGGATAAAACGAAAGAAATTGTCCAACTGGTATTTCTCCGGCTTTGGACAACGAAAAGCACCTATAATCCAGCAAAAGGACAATTTGTGAACTGGCTACTTACCATTACCCGAAACATTGCGATCGACCTCATTCGTAAAGAGCAAAAACATAAGGGAACCATTCCATTTGAACTTGATGAAATGCAGCAAATTCAAGACCAGCAGTTGGAGGATGTCCTGCAGCAGGTTTCAAGAAATCTAGTAAAACAACAAATTCAAGAAGCCAAACGTCATCTGTCTGAACCACAGCAGCGCCTCATCAACCTTTTATACTGGGAAGGCTACTCCTTAAGCGAAATTGCAGAATTAGAAAAAAAGCCGCTCGGTACCATTAAAAGCCGGCTGCATCAAACGTTAAAAAAACTTAGGAATTATTTTAGCAAGGAAACAGGAGGGGCTCGGCATGGAAAATAAATGCGAAAACCTGTCTTTATATATCATTGATGAATTAACTGCACGTGAAAAAGAACAATATGAACGCCATCTGAGAATGTGTGCCCACTGTCAGCACGAATTAGAGTCACTGCAAGAAACATGGCAGTCCCTTTTTTATGAAATCGAAGAGGTGGACGTTCCAGAAACATTGAAAGCAGAAGTCATGGACTTTATTTTTGAAAAAAACGAACCGGTGCAGCGGGAACATAAAGTAGAAACAACGAAGAAAAGCTTGATCGAACGATTCAAATTCATTTTCAAAAAGCAGTTTTCACCCTTATCCACTGGTGTTGCGGCCGTTTTAATCATCGGCTTAGCTGGACTTTATTGGCATAACCTTCATTTAAAAGATACAATTACAGCGTTAGAAAATGAAGCAGTTGGCCCAGTGCAAATTGTTTCGACCTATGCCTTAAAAGGGCAGGGTTTAGCCGCTTCGGCAAACGGGAATGCGTACCTTCTTCAAGAAGGCAGTGACATCAGCCTGGTCATTGAATTAAATAATATGCCAGGCACTAAAGATAAAGAAGTATACCAAGTGTGGCTATTAAAAAACGGCACTCGGCAAAATGCTGGTACGTTAAAGCCTGATCAAAACGGTAATGGATTGATCACCTACCGCCTGCCGCCAGCCCACTCATTTGATGATATTGGAATCACATTAGAACCGAACCCAAACAACACCCAACCACAGGGCGTAAAAGTGATGGGAACGTTTTAGGGGAAGTCAGGGGGACAGTTCTTGTAAATACCATTTGAGTGGATTAAATCTATTTAGTGAAAAACGCTCTTTAAATGCCATTGAAATATCTTGTACGAAGATGCATATACTTGGATGAAAACTTTGATTTTGATAGTGTAAATGACTTTAAAGAGAGAAACAAAGAATTATTTTTCGTAACCAATAGTAAAAAGTTTTTTTGAAGAAAATTCTAAGAAATAATTTCGCTAAAAAATAATCCACTTCCTTTGAAGGTATCGCAGGTACTATACTGATTGGTTTTGGCATAAAACTAGCGCTAGAAAAAAGTACAACATTAAGTTTCTTGTTAAAACTTTTTTATTTGTCAGATTGACTTAAGGTTGTAAATAGAAAGGTGTCACGATTGTTTGCTTAATTGGCTAGTAGTTTTGTTCTTAATCTTGACATTTCTTTATCCATTAAGGAAGAAGCTTTGGCAAGCTCAATTAGCTGCTTTTGAGCATCCTCAGGTATAGTCTCGCCTTGATATTTATAGTTTAGTTTATGCTCGGTGGATGCCCAAAAATCCATAGCGGAAGTACGAATTTGTATTTCTGCAGGAACCCATATTATTTCGTTGGACAGGATGACTTGGGTTTCTACAATCAGGTGCAAACTTTTATATCCGCTCATTTTTGGGTTTTGAATATAATCCTTTACGCGTATCAATCGAATGTCTTCACGTTGCTCGATATGCTCCTTCAACATATATACATCATCAATAAAACTTGTGACAATTCTAACACCCAAAATATCTCTTATTTCATTCCTCACCGCTTCTTGTGTTAAAGGAATTTCTTTTCTTTGTATTTTCTTCACCAAAGATCTTAATTTTTTCATACGTGTTTTCATATGTTCAATTGGGGAATAGCCATGTTGTGTTTTCCATTCTAAGTCAATAATCTTGAAATCACTTTCTAATTCATGTAATGCCATTTGGTAAGGTAAAAAGAAACCCCTCCAATTGTCTAATACTTTTTGAATAACCTCTATCTTTTCTTTCAGCATGTCCACAGCCCTCCTGTTATTATTCTTTTATCATAACACAGATGATTCAAACCGAAGTAAGAAGCTCGTTGTATGGATCATTCCTCTTTAACCAAATTTAATAATCTCTTCCCTACATATCTCACTGCCTTAAAAAATCACTCACCTTTTTGTAGGCTTGTTGTGCAGATTGTTTTTGAAAGTTTGGAGAGTATGGATCTGTGAATCCGTGATTTCCGGTTAATTGATAGACCTCAATATTCTTTTTTTGTAAGGATGTTACTAAATCGTCTACATGAAATGAATCCTCTTTTTCAGGGAAGAATAACATAACAGGGCACGTGGGCTCTATTTCAAGAAAATCTCTTATTCTCGATCCGTAAAAACCAACAACACCATCAACCGACCTATCATCACTGCATTTCCAAGCAATCGTAGCACCAACGCTAAATCCGACCAGATATACTTTCTTATATTTTTCTTTTACGTTTAAAACGAGTCGTTTCATTTGATTTGCAGCCTTTTTGAACCCTATGTTAATCATAAAATGTCTATAAGCAATCTCTTCCTCCTCATAAGAGAAAGGTGAATTCTTTTCAATAAAATTAGGACATATTGCATCAAAACCCTGACTTTCAAATAGCTTACAAACATTCTTGATATGTTCATTTATCCCATAAATTTCATGAAGTACAATAACTGCAGTGTCTCTTTTTTGCATGGTTCCTCCTATATATGTAAAAATTAAACTAGTGTTCTACAATTAATAAAAGCTGCCTCATTTGGCAGCTATCTATCTCTTAATATATACGGCACTGACTGATTGCTTTTTAACAATCCCTTAACATCTTTTCTTAAATGAACATATTGCTCAGCTTCCTCAGCATCCATCCAAGTAACCTCTTCTATTTCATCGGGCATTAAAATAGCTATCTCACCACCGATAATCCTTCCTCTAAAAACAAAGAAAATAGCGTGGTGTCCTCGATCTTCGAAGAATGCTTCGTTTACAGAAAAGATTCCATCCAGCTCAACATCCAAGCCTGTTTCTTCTTTTACCTCTCGCTTTGCTGCTTCTTCCAGGGTTTCTCCCGGTTCAACTGCTCCACCTGGAAGTGTGTAGTAAGAGAAATCTTTGCCTTTATTTTTCACCAATAGAATCTTTTCGTTCTCTTCATCAAAAAGAAGGACATAGGTAACATCTACTCGTTTCATAAGTTCTTATCTGCCTTTTTATATATTGAATAAAATAGATTTCCGGTTAACTTCTTAAGCTGATTTTCAATTTTCGGATTGTAACTGATTAAAACACAACTGGACGGTCCTGCTGATTTATCCATTGGTAAACTGCAGCCATAATCATGAGGATGCTCGCATATTACACTTAGTTCTTTTCCAATACCTTGAGAACCCACTGGAACGAGTTCGTAAACACCTTCCAACTGGCAGAGCTCTTGAAAAAAACGAAGTGGTAAAACCTCATCACGTTGCCTTATGATTTCTTCTCCAACAAGCGGTTTTCCAATCACAGCATAGCTTGTATCTTCTAGCGTCGTACCGATCCGTAGACCTGTTTCTTTTACCGAACCAATAAGTGTAAAGCTGGAAGCAGACTGCTTTAACGAAAAATTGCTTTCTGTGCTGCCAATGATCTCGATGTTCTCCAACCCTACCTCTTTAAAGGCTCTTTGAGCGCCTTGCACCATTGAATCCCAAACGTTTTCTTCATTAAAAGAATGAATGATAAAAGTTCGAGGTCCCGCTCCCACCGCTAGTGTTTCCATCACACAAACTCTTGCTCCGTAATAGGCGACAACATCATAAGGAACGTTGACCTCGTCTTCTCTCTTCTCTCCTACACTGCCTGAATTATCAGCTGCAACTGTCATTAACAGATCATCCTGTAGAGGAACAATAGAGATATCCCGGCTGTTTTTCATCGTTCCATCCGGAGCAGCGAGTTTCGTAATGCAGGTTCGATTCTTGGGATAAGGAGCCACGCAACAATAACATTCATAACTGTCGCAGCAAGCAAGCTAGGAATTAGTGCCATAACGACAGCTTTACCGAGGAACGGCCAAAAGCTTAAAGGAGCTGCCAAACCATTCCCTGCAATAAAAGCAATGTTTGCAGTCTTTTTTCGATTCTTGCGGTATAAAGCTCCAAAAAGAAAAACCAATCCACCCATAAGGACCCCAACTAAAACATGAAGCGGACCTAGCGGAAAACCAGCAAGCCCAGCCGACAAAAGATGTCCCAGGATTGCGACACCAAGACCAAACACAGGTGAAATTAGTGCAGCTCCTGCTAGAGCAGGCATGGAATCAAACGCCACACTCCCTATGGGTGAAGGGATTTTAAGGAATGACCCTGCTGCCGATAGAGAAAGAAAGACAATGAAGAAGGCATACTTTCTATTCATGATCGTTTTCTTTACGTTTTCCGCCACGGAAAACAATCGCACTGCGTTCATACTCAACATCATTTACTCCAGAGCGGAAGTTAACGACTCTCGCTATCGCAAAGAAATAGTCAGACAGCCGGTTCACGTATTTGAGTACAACGGTATTAATCTCTTCAGACTGCTGTAACTCTACGATTTCTCTTTCACCTCTTCTTGCGATCGTGCGGCAAACGTGGATATATGCTGATGCTTCTGTCCCGCCTGGCAAGATGAATCGTTCTAGTTCTGGCGCTTCTTTTATGTACTCATCGATTCTTTCCTCCAAAAACGAGATGATCTCCTCTTTTGCTTTAAATGGATAATCTTTTTTAACCGCTGAGAGATCGCCGCCGCAATCAAAGAGTTCATGCTGAATCTTAATCAGCTCGTTTCTGATATCATCGAACTTTGATTCCTGAAGTTTGGCAATGGTTAAACCCACAAAACTATTAAGCTCATCTAACGTACCATATGCTTTTACACGGATGTCACTTTTGGCCAGTCTTCCGCCAATCACACTTGTCATCCCTTTATCGCCTGTTCGTGTATACAGTTTCATCGTCCATTCCTCCGTTTTCATTTTAGTTGGTGTGACAGTCCGTACCAGATGATATCTACTTGGTCGGCCATCATCGTAATGTCTTGGTAGAACCAGCCTGTATAGTCGCGCCACATTCTGTCTTCTTTATTCATCGGTACAATTCCTTTTCCAATGTCCGTTCCGATCAAAACGAGCTGGCGGCCATACGCTTCTTTTTCCCACGCAATCCATGTTTTCAAGTGTTTCTCTAACCTTTCTCTAGGATCTGAGTGGTTTTCCCTGATCACTTGTCGAACGAAATTCTCTAATCCTTCAATCACTATGAGTGAGTATGTAGAAAAATCAATATGGAAATATTCAGATTCATATCCGCTAAACCAAGCTGCATCTTCCCTCGGAACACCATATGTTTTCTTCACCCATTTCGCTTTACCGTTAAAGGCGCCGCCTGTAACAAAGTGCATCGTCCTGCTACTCCTCCTTCCCAAGTAAGCGTATATCCTTGTCCATGTCCCGTGCTCCATTCCCAAAGATCACGTTTTTCTGGAGCGAATTGTGACAGAAGGAAGCGAATCGGACCACCATGTCCAAGGATTACAACATGATTGAGATTGTTATTCTCAAATAAGGGGAGAACTTCATTTTGCCATCCCGATAAAACACGTTTCTCAAAGTTAGCTAAGTCTTCTCCATTTGGCGGACAAACCTCTTTCGGATCGTCAATCCATTTTCGGTACTGTAGATTTCCGCAAAGATCATCATACGTCTTATTCTCCCAATCACCAAAATTCATTTCTCTAAAGCCTTCACACGTTTGAACCAGGAAACCTGGAAACAAAAGCTCGGCTGTCTCCACACATCTTCTTCTGTCACTTGATAGAATTAGATCTGGTTTGGGATAAATACCATCTTGTTTTAAGGCCTGAAGCTCATTTATGCCTTCATCACAAAGAGAGTGGTCAGAAAAACCTATATATCGCTTTTCCTGATTGGCCTTTGTTAAGCCATGACGTATGAGAGTAACAGCCATCCGACGAACCATAGCCATGTTTCCATCCCTTCTGTAAAGGCACCGACTGAATCTCCAGAGATGCCGCTAAATTGCTTGATGATAAACCTTCTACCCAGCGTAAATCCAACTGCACTTACTACAAGCATGACAAGAAAAATCATCGCTTCACCTGACCAATACGCCAGTACAAGAGCAATTACCATATACCATCCATAAAACCAAACATTTTTTCTTTCTACGTTTTTTCTGAATTCGTATGCCATCCCTTCTTCTTTCGCGAGGGGAGTCAATAAAAGAAGAACGCCCATCCATGTCCTCGAGAGTAACGGAACAAATAAAAAGATAAGGCATACATCTGATCCGGCCATTTTGACACTCTCATACATGAATAAGTACCGCCAGCTTAAAAGAAAAAGTACAGATAGAACGCCAAAGGCACCGGTTCTTGGGTCCTTCATGATCTGAAGTCTTTTCTCAATATCTCTATATGAAAAATAAGCATCACTCGCGTCCATCCAGCCGTCTAGGTGCAATCCGCCTGTCAGAAAAACAGAACAAGTGAACACGTAAAAAGAGATGATTAACAGTGAAAAGCTAGAATGCTCTAAAAGAATGAAAGCCTGAAGTGCAACAAGTCCACCGAGCAGAAGTCCAATCAATGGATAGAAACGAAAACTCCAGCTACTCGTCATTGTTGTCCATTGTAACGGTACTCTGAGAGGAATAGCTGTCAAAAACTGAACAGCAAGCCCCAAACCGTGAAGCACATTAGAATAAGATGGATTGTTTTTCAAGCGCATGCGGCCCCTTTCGCAAAATCGGCATTCCCTGTTCCACCTGATACACCCAGTCACTTTTTTGTACAATGTCCTGATGAAGTATTCCTAGCATCTGTGCAAAATAATATGTCCCGCTATCTCTTAAAGGCATTCCATAATTTACTTCATTAGACACCACGATTAGGGTGTTCTCCTCACTTAGTGCGATAATTCCATCGATGATTTTTTTATAAACACCCTTACGGTAATCTTTTTGCAGCCACTGTTCTCGCTTCTCTTCCCAACCATAAAAAAGCTCGTTTGTTAGTAAGTTGGTCAAGCAATCCAACAGAATCACACTGTTTGGTTCAAAGTTATATTCTATTTCGTGGATATTTCGTGCTTGTTCCCACGTTTTCCACCTATACCCGCTTCTTTCACGATCGTCAACGTGTCTCTTGATCCGATGAAGCATCTCTCCATCTTGCCTTGCACTTGTTGCGATGTAATGAATAAGAGTCTGTCCTCCGTAATAGACAGCCGTCGTTTCTGCAAAACTGCTCTTACCGCTTCTTACACCACCTGTTATAAAAATGATCATGTATTATTCCAGCTTTCCAGGACAGAGAGAAGCCGATTATTCTCTTCAGGAGCACGGATTGCCACACGCAGACCTTTTCCGTCAATTCCTCTAAAATTTTCTGTATGCCTAACTACAATACCGTTTGTAAACAGAAACAATAGAAGCGGAAACAGATCTTCAGGGCTTTCCTTTTTCTGAAGTACATAAAAGTTTACTGATGATGGGGATGCTTCAAACCCCAAAGAATCTAAAATAGGAAAGATACGTCCTCGTTCTGAGGAAATGTCCAGAGCTGTTTGCTTTATGTACATCTCACCACTCTCCAGACAAATAGAACCTAGTCGCTGTGCAACTCCATTCACACTCCATGGCGGCTGAAGGGTCTTTAGACGGGTGACCCGTTCTTCAGAGGCTATCGCATAACCGATCCGAGCTCCCGGGAGGTGAAACATTTTAGTCAGCGACCTTAAAATAATGATGTTTGGGTATTGATTTAGGAACGGTACCGCCGATACTGGTTTTTCCATAAAGTGAAGAAACGCTTCATCAATGACCAATGTAACACCGTAGGTCGCAGCGAGATGGATGACAGCCTCCAATTCTTCTCGCTCGTAAGAAACACCTGTCGGATTGCTCGGATGGCAGAAGAAGCAAAGCTGTTTTCCTATGAGATCTTTTTTTAATTCCTCTAGATCCAGTCTCCATGCGTTCTCCCTTTTTGTTAGGTAAGAATGGACTTCACACCCGTTTACTGCACAGGCATCACGGTATTCAGAAAAAGCGGGTTCAACGATCAGCACCTTGCTTCCGCGGTAGGCTTGAGCAATCAAAAAGATCAGTTCAGCAGCTCCGTTGCCTGGCAGTATCTGCTCTTTTCCCACCCCGTCTTTTTCGGCTGCTTTTTCAATAAAATCCCTGCACGTTGGATCAGGATAGTGAAGGATCTCTTCGTAAAGATTCCTCCAAACCGTACTTATTTCTGGCAGAGGCGGAAATGGATTTACATTAACACTGAAATCCACACTGCCTTTTTTCACTTCACTTTTTAATGACTGCGCAAGCAATTGAGGATTAGCACCATGATTGGGTAACAGCAAGATAGATCCCTCCTATCGCTAGTAAGAATAAAGTAAACCACACCACTGCTTTTTGCATAATGGATATAGACTGTACGATATGCAAAGGTTCTAACTCCGAATGTGCTTCACCGATAACGGGTCGGTGTGAAACGACCCCTTTATATGTATTCGTACCTCCGAGCTGGATGCTGAGGATTCCTGCAACAGCCGCTTCTCCCCAGCCGCTGTTCGGGCTTGGATGGTTCTTCGCTTCTTTTTTTAACCACATAAGCGAAACGGGCTTTCTTTTTCGATTGCCTAAAATCATCAGTAAACCAGTAAGTCTCGCAGGGATGTAGTTTAAGAGGTCATCGAATCTTGCTGATGCCCAGCCGAACTCTAAAAATTTATCATTCTTGTAGCCTACCATCGAGTCACACGTATTAACTGCCCGATATAACAAAGCAAAAGGCGCACCGCCGAGTAAAGCAAAAAAGAGCGGTGAGGATATTCCGTCACTCGTATTTTCTGCTATCGTTTCAACAGCTCCTCTTACGATATCAGGCTGATGAAGTTGATCCGTATCACGGCCAACAATCCAGCTAAGCTTAAAGCGCGCCTCTTTAATATCTCCTCTGACGAGCGGATCATAAACGGAGAGGCCCGCTTCTTTTAGCCCTCGTGCAGCAATGGTAGAAGCAATTAGAAATGACTCTACTAAAATACCAGTCAACCAATGAATCTGATATGCCCCCCACACCACTCCCATTGAAAGGATACATGTGATAATAAGGACGGAGACGAGCATTAAAACCCCTTTTTGCTTTTTGTATCTGCCTTTATTTAAAAGCCGTTCACCGGTAGAAATCAATTTGCCAAATCCTCTTACCGGGTGAGGCAGCCAACGTGGATCTCCGATAAGCTGATCAATAAAGACTGCTATGATGATACTTACAAAATGGTTCAGCATAACGCCATTCTTTTCCTATAGTTTTCAATGGCCTGACCAATTGCTTCGTAAACTCCTTTACCAATCGCTTTTCCTAGAAGAGTAATCGTCCCAGCATACATCGTGTGAGTACCCGATTGAGTGGAGGCGATACACAGACTATCTGTAGAAGTTCCGGTAGCCATCGTTTTAGTTACAGGATCAAGCACCTCGTGTTCCCGCAGTGCACTTGATTTTGCTTCTGTTGCGGTCATCATCGCCTGAACGAACGCTTCATCTGTCAGTTTACTCTCAATAAAGATCCAGATGTTGATGGTTCCGATTGTCACATCTTCCTCTTTTCGAATCCATGACTGAGCCGCATCTACCGCATTACCTGTACCTGCTGTGGCTGCAATCAGAAGGGAGAAGTCTTTTTCTTGGATCGAAACTACGCCAGCATCTTCTAACCTGGCCGCAGTCATCATACCAATCGTATCGTGCGGATCAAACTGTCTTTGCTGTAGATAGTCCTTATATTCATTGTGTGCATCGTCAATATAATAGTTTTTATCCACATGACGGTTGACGAACGTGGATGCCCACTGAAACCCTCCGCCTATCAACGCAGACGACAGCGTTTTCAATGGAAAAGGACTGGAAAACACCATAAGCTCTTTCGATGCTGTCAGTTCGATCGACTGAATCGTTTTCTCTTGTGCATCCATTTCAGGAACTGGCGCGATCAATGGACTAGGTGTAGAAGGGTGTTCCTGACGGGTTAAATTTGTATCGTATACGTCTTGAAGAAGATCTTGATTCATAATGGCACGTGGTTGTCCGTCTGCTTTTACACTTCCTTCATCCAACAGAATGATTTCATCACAATAAAGGCTCGCGATATTCAGATCATGAAGGATCGCAACTACGGTTAACTCTTTTGAAAATATCCACTTCTTCAAGAGATCCATCAATTTCATCTGATACGAAAGGTCCAGGTGGTTTGTTGGTTCATCGAGAAGCAATATTTCAGGTTCTTGGGCGAGTGCCTTTGCCAGCATGACTCTCTGTTGTTCCCCGCCACTCAACTGATTTATATTCTTGTGTGCAAAACCTTGAACACCAGTCAGCTCCATCGCTTCATTTACAACCTGCTCGTCGTATGCACTTGCAGCCTTTAGCAGTCCTTTGTAAAAAGGATATCTGCCGAGCTCTACGACTTCGCGGACAGTAAAGTCAAATGAACTCTCAGCATGCTGCGGAAGAACAGCGATCACTCTTGCCAGCTCTTTAGCCGAATAGTCCTGCAATCTTTTACCTTTAATCAGAACTTCTCCACCGTTCATTGGATGAGTTCCGTTCAACACTTTCATAAGTGTGGTTTTTCCGCTTCCGTTCGGTCCGATAATTCCAGTCATCTTCCCTTTTGATATGGATAGAGAGATGTCATTTAAGACCTTCTTTCCTTCATACCCAGCGTTTACTTTTACAGCAGAAATCATGTGGTCACCCTCTTTCGTCGATGTTGGATAAAGATGATCGCAAATACAGGACTACCGATGATCGCTGTCAGAACACCGATCGGCAGCTCAGTTGGCGCAATGATCGTACGTGCCAGTAAATCGACCAGCACTAAAAACACACCGCCAAGCAACATGGAAAGAGGCAGCAGCTGTCTGTGATCAACTCCCCAAATCATTCGCCCGATATGGGGGATCACGAGACCTACAAATCCGACGGTTCCCGATACGGCAACCGCTGACCCTGTTAATAAAGAAGCACCGAGAAGGACAATCGTTGTATGTTTCTTCACATCAACACCAATGCTCTTAGCATCACTTTGGCTGAAAGACATAGCGTTCAGTTCCCTTGCACTCGTTAATAGCATGAGCAAACCCGCTGCAAGAAACGGTGCGATCAACGAAACGTAAGGCCAGCCTCTCATGGAAACACTCCCCAAAAGCCAGCCAATGATCTGACGCAGCTCCTCACCTGATAATGCGATGAGCAGTGATATGAGAGCACCAAGAAAGGAACTGCATAGGATGCCTGCTAAGATGATGGTTTCCACAGACAGGTTCCGCTGTACTAAACGGGCAAAAGAGATCACACCAACGAGCGTAAGAAAACCTGCAACAATGGAGACGACGGGCAGTGTGAAATTTCCGATACCCGGCAGCTGCAGCCCAAAAAACAGTACGATAACAGCTCCAAGCGATGAACCTGAAGATACACCGAGTGTGTAGGGATCTGCGAGAGGATTTTTTAAGAGTCCTTGGAAAGCCGTTCCCGCTAACGCTAGCGCAAACCCCACTAACATAGCAAGCAGCACCCTTGGAAAACGGATCTGCATAATAATCGAAACGGTCGAAGAATCAATTTCTTTTGGCAATGGATAATGAAAAATTTCTGCACCTAATATTTGAACGACATGAAAAAGGGGGATCGATACGGAACCGATCGATATCCCCAAAACCAGTGCTGCAGCGAGTAAGATAAATAGTGCTGCATATGAAAAATAAAGTTTACTTTTTGAATACTTCCGGATAGATAGCTTGTGCAAGCTCCTCCACTCCTTCAATCAATCGCGGACCAGGACGTGTTACTTTGTCCGAATGAACATCATAGATGTGGTTATTCTTAACAGCTGTTACATCTTTCCAAGCTTGTCTTGCCATCACTTGCTCTTTTGGCTTTTCCGTATAGTAGCCATAGGTTGTTACGACTACATCCGGGTTGTAGGCTACCGGCTGTTCTTCTGAAACTTTTGCCCAGCCATCTAGGCCTCCTGCTGCGTTCTCCGCATTGATAGCTTGCAGCATTTCATCGATAAACGTTCCTTTTCCAGCTGTATAAATCTCTGGAGAAGGGGAGATCTCTACCCATACTTTTTTCTTTTCTTTTACTGTTTCAGCTTTTTCCTGAATATCTTCAAGATCATCCTTCATAGACTTCACGAGCTTGTCGCCTTTACTCTCCGTTCCTGTTACTTCAGCGATAGTATCGATCGAGTCAAACGTATCTTTAAAGTTTGTTGCATCATTTACAACAAATACTGTTATGCCGGCATCTTCAAGTTGTTTTAACCCGTCTTTTGCTGCAGCCATCCCTGATTCATGAGCAAGTACAAGGTCAGGTTTTAAGCCAACTATCTTTTCAACGTTAAATTCCATGCCGCCGATCTTTGTCTTTTTTGCTGCTGCCTCTGGATAATTATCAAAATCTGATACGCCTGCAACTTCTTTCTCTAATCCAAGGGCAAACAAAATTTCCGTGTTGCTCGGAAGCAATGACACGATTCTTTCCGGCTTTTCATCAATGGTTATTTCTTTTCCACTAGCGTCTTTGATTTTTACAGGAAAATCTGATTTTTGCGTTTGTGCACCATTTTCGTTCTTCTTAGCTGTTTCGTTTTCCGTGGAACAGCCAGTGATAATTGCGATCACCAATAAAAGCATCATGGTGATTTGTGTAAACTTCTTCAAACTCTTCACGCTCCTGTTATGTATCGTATTTAGCTGTCTTTCGTGCAAAAGAAAAAGCCCTCCCTTTTAAGGAGAGCAAATCAATAGTAAAAATCATGATATACGATGATTACGATCGCTTCACCTTTCCTCGAAGGTTGCACAGACAGATAAGGCAGGTATCCTGACTCTCGTTCATCAAGCTTCTTTCCCTTCCCATTCTATTAGAACAGTGGATTGTGAGAAGCTCTCCCGATTACAGTGGCGGGACCGTGCTGGACTTTAACCAGCTTCCCTTTTAACGTTTATACAAACGAACCTTATATGTTTATTCAGCTATCACCATTATACCGCTTTAACCAAAAATATGAAGATTAATTTCAACAAAATAAGTGAGATCTGTATTCCTTGTGTTTTGGGGTTAATTCCTTTGGCTCTTGGTAAGAATAATAATAAAAAAGGAGAGATCAAACATGGAACAACATAAAGAATATAGTGCCGCAGATCTGCCGGCTGAACTGGTGAACGAACTTCAATCGTTCGAACAGAAACTTAGCGGCCAATCTAACAAAAATTTAGTGGTGATCGCCTACGAAAAAGATTCTGAGAATACAGGCAGATAGATAAGAAAGAGAGAAATAGATGCATACCTATTTCTCTTTTCTTTTTTGCCTATCTGCTTTTCTTCACTTTATCTTCTATCACATCGATTCGATTAGTCCAGATGCCTCCGGAGTAGTGAGCGGGCAGCCTCTCTAAATCTTCCACTGTATCAAAGCCTTCTGACCAGCCTCCATCACCAGCAACCATGAGGACACGCGTACCTTTATCCTCTAAACGAGTGATAAATTTCTCAGACCAGCCCCACATCCACGGTCCATAACTTTCCGGCATATGAATTTGTGTATGTTCACATGTTGAAGGGACATAGCCTGTCCATCCTACAGCCATATAAGGCAGCAAGCAGCTCTTCATCGTTTCTTTTGACATTACACGCATTTCCGGCAGGTTTTGCTTCAGCGTCTTAATCGGCTGATCACCTCCGTAAACAGTAAGCTGACTTAATCGATCCTTAGATAATTTGCCTAGGTGTTCCGCGAGCAGTTCTCCTTCATCCGGATCATCACTTTTAATATGAATCAAGAAGTCCTCATCTGGAAAAGCTGATAACACTTCATTCAGCGACGGCATTAGTCCTACACCTTTTCCGCGGAAAGGATACGTCTTTCCTTCGTCTGCCGTATACCCGTAACCGATATCTAATTGCTTCAGTTCTTCCATCGAATATTCTCTTGTCACGCCTTCACCATTCGTACGACAATCGAGTGTCCAATCATGAAACACGGCAAAATCTTTGTCTTTTGTCATCTGTACATCAAATTCAACAACATCTGCACCTTCTTTAAAAGCAGCTTTTATCGAAGGAATCGTATTCTCTAAATACATATGTACGGGCTCGTGTATCCTTTCAGCCGTACATGTTTCACCTGTAATACCTTCCATATCAAAGGTTTGAGCCAGACCTCTATGGGCCATTAACCAAGGTTTGGCATCATCTTCATCTTTTTTGGTAAACAATGAACTGTTATTTATATACATAAAAGCGAACATGATCATACATATTATCAGTATCTTTTTCCATTTGCCTCTCATATCCACTTTCCCCTAACTTCCTTTTTATACAATCATTCACATTATAGGAAAGCTCCCCAGCTGCCTCAATGGTCATTTCATGATAGTTTCATGATAAACTTCCTTTATGCATCCTCTCGCATTTTTTTAAGCCCTCCAGCAAAGCGTCTTTTTATTTACAAAAAACCCTAATTCTCCTTGTTTAAGGAAAATTAGGGGTTGACTTATGGTTTTAGTATAACTTTAATACAATTGTCTTCTTTTTTGTTAAAGATGTTATACCCATGCGAAGCCTCATCCAGAGGAAGTGAGTGAGTGATGATGGCGGTCGGATCAATATCACCATTTACAATTTGTTTATACAGCTCTGGCATATAGGCTCTAGCTGGTGCCTGCCCCATCTTAATGGTCACATTTCTTGAGAAGAATGGACCTAAAGGAAACATATTGTACAAACCGCCGTAAACTCCAGTTAATTGGACAGTACCACATTTTCGAACCGCTTTTGTCGCGATCTGTATTGGTCCAAGTGTTCCGCCTTGCATCTTTAACTTTTGTTCTACAAATTCTAATGGTGACTTCTTACCGTCCATCCCCACACAATCGATCACAACGTCTGCTCCACCGCTTGTTAGTTCTTTTAAGGTCTCACCCATGTCGTCGTATTTTGTAAAATCGAAAGTTTCCGTTTTGTTCATCTTTTTGGAATGGTCTAATCGATAATCAAAATAATCGACAGCGATTACTCGATCAGCTCCTTTTTTCCAAGCGAATTGCTGAGCCATCAAGCCGACAGGACCACATCCTAATACGATTACGGTATCCCCTTTTTTCACACCAGCATGTTCAACACTCCAAAAAGCTGTAGGGAGTACATCAGATAAAAATAATAATTTTTCATCTTCAAGCTCACAATCCTCTGGAATTTGAAAAGGTGTATAGTTTCCAAATGGAACTCGAAGATATTCAGCCTGTCCACCAGGGTAATTTCCGAATTTTTCCGTATAGCCAAATAAACCGCCTGAATCATAATGCGGGTTCGAGTTATCACATTGACTCTCTTGATGCTGGTTACAATATGGACAAGTTCCACATGCAACAGTAAAAGGAACAACAACACGGTCTCCCTTTTTTAATTTTGTTACTTCAGGACCAACTTCTTCAACGATACCCATTGGTTCATGACCGATCACATAACCGATCGGAACAGGAAGATTCCCTTGATATAGGTGAAGGTCTGAACCACATATTGCGGTGGAAGTGATCTTAACAATAACATCTTGTTTTTCTTGTATTTTGGGGTCTTCTACTTGTTTTACACTTATTTCATTTTTTCCTTGATAGGTTACAGCCTTCATTAATAAAGACCTCCTATTTTTTTGTGCGTCAAAATTGAAACGTCAAAATTAGGGTTCACAATCCAAAAGAGATTATACTTGTATATAATCTTTATATATTTCTTTCAACATACTCAGCTTGATAGGAATTTTCTCCTGCATGTACAGATAATAAGGTGTCTGCATAACCGACTAGACGATTGATCGTTTCATCTGCTACAGCACAAATAAGCTTATGACATTCATGTTTATAAAGAGCGGGATCATCCAAAATAATGGTTGTATTGATGAATACATCACGATTGCCAAAAAGGTTATAATGAACGATTACTTTACCGGCAGCCCCTTTAGATACAGGATCTCGATACGACTTAAGAAACATATACCATTCTTCAGCAGTGGACGATCGAAAGTTTTTCGTGAACTTCATCGAGCTAATTTCCCGGTTGATAAAATCATCCATTTCAGGATTGGGAATCTCATATACATTTCCGTCCAAAAGGCATCCTCCTAAGTAAAACAAGCTGAACCAAAAAGACGAATTAACGTCCTTTTGGATCAGCTTTTCTGCTTTCATAATGTTCTCGTTTTAATGGAACGTCTTCACCTTCCACATTTTCGATTACTCCATCAACCGTTCCTTCCATATACGTATCACTTACTTGCTCGTGAGTAGTTGCAAGTCCTTTTGCGAGCTCTGAATTACTTTTGTAATCACTGACTTCATAATTTTTTTCAGCAAGCTCATTGCTTGTCTTTTGTTCTTTTTCATTTGGCATAAACTTGGCTCCTTTACTCATTTTTTCCCGCTATTCTTTAATTTTGCTTCTCTTTCTTTAATCTCCTCGGCATCATCAGCTGTTACCATTTGGTGTACTTCTCCAGGCGACTCTTCAGGCCCTTTCACGTTCATATGATATTGGTTCTTGTTTGTTTGTCCTTCGGTAGCCATTTCTTTCACTCCTTTTTACTCACTCCTTTATTATGCAAACATTCCCGGATATTTATTTATGAGATTGGTCTAACACTAAGGGTGTTACAAATACAGGTGTTTGAAGTACTAAAATGGAAAGGAGGGGATTGACCGTGGAAAACGATACAACAAAACCAAACATAAAGAGGCCTCAAAATGCTCAGCATATTGATGAACTTTTTGGATTAGAACCCATGATGAGTTTGCAATCTGTTAATTATGCAACATCAGGCAATCAGTATCTTACTGAGCAAACAGAAAGTGAAGATTAAATGATTACACCAGGCAGGCAAATTCCTAACCGACCTCATCTTTCATTGAACATTATAAGGACACGTTTAGAAGTAATTAAGACATGTTAAGATGAGTTATTAAAAATTTAAAACTAAAAAAGTCGGGGATACCCTATGAATGATGTTCAAAATTCTTCGGTGATCCCTTTCACATAAATAAAGGCTGCCCATGCATGGGCAGCCTTAGCCATGATATACAATTATTAACGAAGTCCGCCAGATAGTTGAGATTGTGCTTGAGCGACAAGACGCTTTGTGATCTCACCACCTACAGATCCGTTAGCACGAGAAGTTGTATCTGGTCCAAGTTGTACACCGAACTCAGAAGCTATTTCATACTTCATTTGGTCAAGAGCTTGTTGAGCTCCAGGTACTACTAATTGGTTGTTGCTGTTGTTTCTAGCCATATTTTTCACCTCCCTTAATGGGGTTATGTTTCCACTTTCTGTTACGGCATTTTGGTTTTTTAAAGAGGAGAGGACGATAAAATTTCGTCCTCTGTGAAACAAATGGCAAACCTAGCTATTTGTTACCAATAGTGTTTTCCTAACGAGATAATCTTATTCATCTTTTTTTAAAGCCTGTAAAGATATACAAAAAAAGAGCAAATATAATTTGCTCTTTTTTTTTGCAGTTCGTATGGTATAATTATCCAAAATCTTAAGGAGAATGAACTTGGATAACAGTATAGTATTTGCCTTTTTTCCACTTATAACTTTACTATTCTACATAGCACCTATCGTATTTATCGTTTGGTTCTTATTAAGAATTCTTAAATTACAACGAGAGAAAAACGAAATCCTTAAAGATATCTCAGACAAGCTAACAAAACGATAATAAATGGAAGTGGAAGCTACTTTACCTCTTCAATAACTGATTCCCCTTCACTCTGATCAGCATCAGTCCACTTCCATTTTTCATGAAGTCTGATTCTTCCGTCAGACAGCGTCTCGGGTGTCGAAACGCATTCGCCGCCTCTAATATCACCTTCTTTGTTCACATGATTGTATCTGAATCGTAAAATACCATCGTCGCTTACAATTCCAATTAGTGTCCCTTTTATAATTTCTCCACCACCGTATGTAGCTGATATAATGTTCCCTTCCTGTTTGTAGTGAAATGTTGTTTTAGAAGACACCTCCCCATTTGCGGTATTTTGAACAGAAACAAATGTTTTACCTTCATAATAAGCCAATATACACCCTCCTATTTTTAAAATATTCAAATAACTTAACACATCCATTTACTTTTTTCCAATTAAAAGGCCTTACTAGGTTTAAAGTTATATATACAACTTTTCTCGGCATATAGTTGGGAGATCGCATCGGAGGGAGATCATTCCATGTATAATCACTTAATTCCGCTGCAAAAGAGACACTATACGGCCGCAAGTGATGTATTAACGAATTCTTTTATTGACAATCCCATGTTTGTTTACTTCTTTCCTGTACCTCAAAAAAGGAGAAAGATCTTAAAGATGACATTTCCAATCGTGATTCAGGTCCTTCAGTCAAACGGACGACTGTATGTTACTTCTGAAAATGTGGAGGGGCTCTTTTGTGTAACGCGTCATGGTGAGAAAACAAAGATTGGCAAGCTCTTTCTGGCATTTGCAGCGTGTGTTTTTCGTCTTCCGCAGTTCTTCTTTCACCTGTCTTTTGTGGAATTCATGAGAAAAGCAAGCCGCTTACAGCCTGCGAATGCAACTCTCTCTTATTATAAGAAAAATTTCAATGACTTTTTGATGGTCGATTCAGTATGTGTGGATCCTGCCCACAGGCATCAAGGGCATATGACCGAAATGATGAAAGCAGCCGTGGCAGAGACAAAGAGAAGCAAGACTTTCTGTTTGCTGCAAACTGAGACCATTCAAAATGTAAGGATCTATCAGCATCTTGGCTTTTCGCTGGTTAAAGAAGTGAAGAGTGATCAGATTCCTTTCTCAACGTATGTGCTTATTTATGATCCTTTTGGAATTACAAATGTAGTTACTTAATGTGCTCTTTAATTAAAAAGCTGCCCTTCCACTTCCGATATATCTTATAAGAATAAAATTTTGAAAAAGGCAAACTTCTCCGAAAGGAAAGGACGCAAAGCCATGAGCCTAACCGCTGAAAGTAAGCGTATGGTCGTCAGGTTGCCAAGGCTCTTCTTTCCCGAGCTTCGGCTATCAAAAGGAGGGCTATTTGGTGAAGACAAAGATTGCGGTTTTATTTGTATTTATGTTGATCGTCGTTGGAGGTACGACAATGAAAACAGAAGCATTTTTTCAAAAAGATCGTGCAACTTGGCTTTGGAATCCATGGATTATTGTAAATGACGAGAGTGGTACTCTTGCTTTTCTAGAAAGTAAACAGCTGACCAAAGTGTATGTACAGATTGACCGTGATGTTCCAATGAACGTCTATCGAAGTTTTATAGAGAAAGCTGCCACTAATGGCATGAAGGTTTATGCACTCGATGGATCACCGCAGTGGGTGGCACCTAAAGGTTATTTAAGCCAGGATCAACTGATGAATTGGCTTGGCAGTTATCAAAACGGCTCGACTTCTTTGCAACAATTTTCAGGTATCCACCTTGATGTTGAACCATATCTGTATAGTGGATGGGCAAACAACCGTGCTGAAACAGTGAAATCTTATCAATCTTTGCTGACTCGTGCTAAAGAAGATTCAGATGCATTGAACCTTCAGCTTGAAGCAGATCTTCCTTTTTGGTTTGATGAGATTTCTTATAAAAATATTTACGGAAGAGGAATTCTAGCTGAATGGGTGATCAGCAAGACGAACAGCGTGACGCTCATGGCTTACCGAGATTCTTCTTCAATGATTATAGACTTAGTTAAAAATGAAGTGGCGTATAGCAGCAAGTATGGAAAAAACCTATTAGTTGGTGTAGAAACGGGACAAACGAATGAGGGAAATCAGATCACCTTTTTTGAGGAAGGTGAAAACTACATGAACCAACAGTTGGCTGCCGTTACGGGGTACTATACTGGGCATGCTGGTTTTGGTGGAGTTGCCATTCATCATGTTGGAAGCTGGGTGACCATGAAGCCATAAATAGTGTGGGAGTAAAGGGCTGCCTCAAAATGTGCAGTCCCTTTTTTGTTCTATTTCATAAAATAAAGTCCCACTTTCCATGAGAAAGCAGGACCTTAATCATCTTTTAGCAGCTCTGACATGAACTTACTTCTGTTGTTTAAAAAGTACTTGGTAACTTGATAATGGTCTGTTGTTTCATAATCAATCCTACTAATTTGATCTCCATCAAAGCTTAGAATATCTGCATCTGGAAACCCTAAAAGAATAGGAGAATGTGTGGCAATAATAAACTGTGTATCTCCGTTCAAAGTTAGATCATGAATAATCCTCAAGAAGGTCAATTGTCTTGATGGTGAAAGTGCGGCTTCAGGTTCATCTAACAGATAGATCGACTTTCCTCGAAAACGATGTAAAAACAAAGATAAAAAAGATTCCCCATGAGATTGTTGATGCAGGGATCTGCCGCCATAATCTTTAAAACCTGTATTGTCGATCTCATCGATATGCGTCGCAAAATTATAGAAAGATTCCGCACGCAAAAAGAAGCCATTCGTTATTTTTGGCATCCACGAAAGCCTTACATACTTCCCTAATTCAGATTCTGAAGCATAAACATCGTACATGTTGTTCCGGCCACCGCCAGCAGTGTTAAACTCACATTTATCAGCAATGGCTTCTAACAATGTTGATTTTCCTGTCCCATTTTCTCCTGCAAAAAAAGTAACTTTCTTTTCTAATGAGATTTCATTCAAATTCTTAATAGAAGGTATAGTAAACGGATAGGATTTAAAAGATGTGATATTCTCACGTAAAAGCGTTATTCGCCTTAAAAACATTCAGATCACCCAAAAACAGTATATCAAAATTACTCTATATATAACATTTCTCTAAGTTTCTTCGTTATTTCAATCAGTGCTTTCCTCGCTTCATCACTAGTGCCAATCATATTGATAAAACTATGGACCATATTTTCAAAATGCAAGTGTTCCACCTTTACCTCGTCCTCTCTTAACCGATCGACAAACGATAGACCTTCTTCACGGAGAGGATCAAAATCAGCTGTAACCAGCAGCGTTTCTGGTAAATCCTTCGTACAAGAAACTTGTAGAGGTGAAGCGAATGTCTCTCTCCCCTGTGTTGGGTCTTTCAAGTAGTGACCCCAAAACCATTTCATCTTTTCCGTCGTTAGGTTAAACTGGTAATTTGCTCTATAAGATAAGGTGTCAAAATTGTAATCCAATACAGGGGTAATTAAGAATTGATGAGATAATTTAAATTCTTCATCTTCTCTATAATAGATAGCGGTTGCAGCAGCAAGGTTTCCGCCAGAGCTCTCACCACCTACCAAGATTCGAGTGGAGTCCCCATTTAACTTTTTGACATGTTGAAATGCCCACCTTACTGAATCTATGGCATCTAAAAACGCTGCTGGATACTTATGTTCCGGTGCTAACCGATATGCGACCGAAACGACAACAATACCAGCCTCTTTTGAAAAGTAACGGCAAACATGATCTGAACTGTCTAGGTCTCCGAATACCCAGCCGCCGCCATGAAAATACACAAGAACCGGAAAAGGACCTTCACCATCAGGTGTGTAGATGCGTATCGGTATCTCATGTTTCAAAGTAGCTTTGATGTATGTATTCTCGATGGTTACACCATCCACTTGAACAGTTGTAAAAAATTCTCTAGCTATTTTGTAATAGTGTCTCGATTGCTCAGGTGTTAACAGATCGATTGGCGGATGATTAAGCTCCATCATCTTTTTACTAATGGAATGAAGCAACGCTACTATTTGCGGATCTACCGCTGCTCGTACATTTATCATAGAATCTTGTTCCTTGTATTCGTCACTGAATTCATTATTTCTACATGAATATTCTTCTCTTTTAATCTACTCTCCACAGATTGCCTTTCTCCCACTATTAACATCGCCTTTTTATTTGGTAAGTCAATCTGTCCTAACACTTGACCCCCAAGTTCTTTTAAGATCGGTATGACGATCCGGTTTCGAATGTCTGGTTCCCCTATGATTCTTTTTGCTCCATACCTGTGAAATAAAAAGATAATCATGCTTCTGATAATAGAAAGTCCGTCTTCCTTATTCAAAAAGCGGCGTGGTCCAACCAGCAGGTGCATGCCTAGATCACCTTGCTGATATTCATAATAATCCTTGATCGGATCTTCTTTAATTGAGTAGGCGATCAGATAACAAACCGGGGTACCATTAAACGTTCCCATGTAAACCTCTTTATGTTCTGCAGCTATGGAGTTGTGAAGCCATTCTTTGAACTCACCCATTGGAAGATTCAGCTTCCAAAACGGTGCGATGTGACGTTCATGCATCCATTCATAAAGCAGTTCTAAGTCAAGTTCAAAATCAACTGGACGGAATGTAAACCGCTCCATACCATCCTCTTTTATAACCTGAAAATCGGTTTCATTCATTTCTGAACCAATCATAAAACTTTCCCCCTGATAAACAATTGATAATGATTATCAATATCATTTTATTTGATTATAAAAATATACAATGACCCCTGTCAATCATTCTTTCTGCCTATCCCTGGGTTAGCAAATATTCCATAATGGCTTATTAGTTATTTAAGTGATAAACTATTTTCTTGGCTGCACTTTCTTTTTTTATTATTTATTTAACTATGTGAACAATCTGATTATTCTGCTTCACTCTCAAACTGTGGTAATTAGTTAAGGAGGACTTCTATGAGAAAACAAATCATGACCGCTCTATTGCTTGTAACCGTTCTTGCTGCTATGGAAGGAACCATAGTCAGTACAGCGGTACCTAGAATTACGAGTGATCTTTCAGGAATCGAGCTTGTCAGCTGGGTATACGCGGTCTATATGCTTGCCACCGCGGTTTCTACCCCAATCTACGGAAAGCTTGCCGACTTATTTGGCCGAAAAAAAGTCATTCTTGCGGGTATTATTCTTTTCTTAATCGGGTCTGCTCTTTGCGGGATCGCGATGTCGATGGAGCAGCTGATCTTCTACCGTGCGATTCAGGGTCTAGGTGCCGGCGCTGTTATGCCGATCACC
Organism: Fictibacillus barbaricus; assembly: GCF_014635025.1. Lineage (GTDB taxonomy): Bacteria > Bacillota > Bacilli > Bacillales > Fictibacillaceae > Fictibacillus > Fictibacillus barbaricus. The sequence continues at coordinate 1,192,547 of NZ_BMCE01000002.1, forward strand.
ATGACCATCATTGGTGACCTTTATTCAGAGGCGAAGGACCGAGCGAAAGCACAAGGCTGGATCTCAGCGGTTTGGGGGGTTGCCGGTGTGTTAGGTCCTTTAATGGGTGGATTCCTCGTTGACACTTTATCCTGGCGTTATATCTTTTTCTTAAATATTCCTTTTGGTCTTGTGGCCTTTTTCATGCTTATCGCAAACTATAAAGAGAATCTGACAAAAGGGAAACCTTACATTGACTATTGGGGAGCTGTTACTTTTTCTATTGGAACGATCGCCTTCTTATATGCGTTGTTAACAGGGAGCCAAACACAAGACTGGGGCAATCCGATGATCCTTAGCCTTTTTGCAGTTGCCGTCCTATTTTTTGTGGGGTTTGTCTCGATTGAGAAAAAATCGCCTGAGCCGCTCATTCCACTCAACCTTTTTTCAAACAAAAGTGTTTTGATCGTAAATTCATTAACGTTGATTTCAGGTGCTGTCGTCATCTGTCTCACGATCTATTTACCGATCTGGAGTCAGGGAGTTATGGGAAAAACGGCTACTCAAGCCGGATTCGTACTGATGCCGCTACCGGTTATGTGGACGCTTGGTTCGTTAGTCGCTGGCAACCTGATAGGAAAGTTGAAGGATAACTGGATCATTACACTTGGAATCAGTGTTGTTAGTGGAGCATCACTCATTTTCTATTTGTTAGATGCACATTCTCCAACGTTCTTAATCTATGTTGCTTCAGGCGTGTTAGGCCTTGGGATGGGCCTCATTACACCGATCTACATGCTGATCATCCAAGCTTCTGTACCTTCGAACAAACGCGGAGTAGCAGTAGCATCCAACACCTTTACGAACACGTTCAGTCAAACGCTTGGCTCAGCCGTGTTCGGTACGATCTTTAACTTAATCACGCTATCAAAAGCTGAAAAAGCTGGACAAGATCTTGATCTTAATGCTTCCTTTGAACATGGCGGAGATCTTCCTACAGGGCAGCTTGCACAGCTTCAAGAGATCGTCGCATCCGGTATTCACGCGATTTATGGTGTGATGCTCGTACTTACGATTGTTGGAATCGGGCTCTCCTTCCTTCTTTTAAAACATAGGGAGCAGTCAACTCCAACGGCCATCCCAATAAAATAAAAAAGTGGCCATTTAACGGGTTCTGTTTTGGTGTACAAAAAGTAAAACAACAAAAAAAAGCAAACCGAAATAACACTGCAAATGAATATGTATAGCATCAAAAAGCGACCAGACACTTTGTCTGGTCCTTTTTGATATCCTATTCTATTAAAGCACCATTTAGTGAAGAACAAGAAAAAGGGAAAGCGATAGCAGCCCTATTGATGCTAAATTTCACTCTTAAATAATTCAATTTCTTGATTTAAAATTTCTATTATCATTTATCCAAAATAAAAAAGGATTATCAAATTCCCAGTTTTACTGGGTTTTATGACAATCCATTAGTTAATTATCGATTATTAAAATAAACGGATAATGCATCTCTCAAATTTTCGGTGTCTTCATTTGTTTTTATTATATAGTGGTCACCTTCTAATGAAGAGGAAAAATTATGAATTCCTTGAATTTGTAAAAAGTCGTCTACATCTGAAAGTTTTTCACCAGCATTCTTTAATGTTTTATGTCCGACAAAATTATCATTTACATACACTTCATATGTATCCTCATTTAATTTCACACCGTTCTGTAAATCCAGCTTTCCTCCTGATAGTGGAAATAGATAATTGTCATTCGGATTGTCGGTATTCACTTAGGTTCCCTCCATTCATTTTATATTGATACGTTTTCCCTAATAGAGAAAAAATATTTACCTCCAGAGGTGAAGATGTTTTTTACTCAAATCAATGAATGGTTTAAAAAAGTAAACGGATAACGTTTAGATCAGCATCATTAAAACAGAATACACGGCTAAACCTGAGATGAATGCTGTAAAGCTGCTTTCCCGCTCTTCCGGTAATTCTTCTTTTAGAACATTAAAGGTGATCGCTCCTACAAGAAGAGCAACTAATACAGAGATGATCAGTTCATGAACTTCTGTTATCACCCCTATACCCCATCCTAGAACGGGCGCGACGGCAAGAAGGACCCTCCCATACTTGTCATATATGTGTTTATGATCTTTTCGGAGTCCCCTGTCGTTGGCTATAAAGTGGATACTTAACGCGGTAAAGAAAAAGAACATGCCCCAATGTGTTTCATATTCATCTCTGATCAACAAGTAGCCGATGACAGAGTTGTAGAAAAAGAACGACGTGATATGTATCCAGAAAACGCCTATCGAAGCAGCAGCCTCTTCTGAGTTGCCGCTCTGTTTCTTTTTTGAATTCTTAACCAGCCGCTCAAGCCCGTAAAAGAGAGCAAGACCAAGCATAGCAACTGCATAAATATGATTTTCCAGGTATTTTCCTGCTCCATTATTAAGTGTATGGCCGACACTCTCCTGATAATGATCCAACTCTGGAAGTAAATGCAAGAATACATAAGATACAGCCACCCCGCCTGCAAAAGATAAGAATTTGCTGCGAGGCGATTCCTTTATAAAGTTCATTGATTTTGAACTTAAATGAATAATTGCAAATCCTATTGCAAAAATGAAACTAAGAAATATGGTCATGCCCTTCTCCTTTTTATTCATCTTTATAAAGATAGAATGTATTTATCTCTATTATGTAACCAATCCTCGCGAGCGCTAAACAGAGTTTCAGTTTATACGTTAAAATAGTCGAACTCCTCAGTGTATGTGTCTATACTTGTCCACCCACTTTTTCATATACTATTAAATCGGTAATATGAGGAAGTGATTGATGTGACTACAAGAAAAGAAGTTTTTGCGTTCAACGGCGAACTGGCTCTGCTATTAGCGGTTATGTCCTATCAGGCGTATATGGTCCAAGAAGTTGACGTATTCGCATTGCCTGCTGGCTTTGTATTTAATCGTGCTGTTACTTCAAATGCTGGTGAAGCATTCGGTTATATTGCAGAATCTCCGGATATGATCGTCGTAGCATTTAGAGGAACAAAGACATTGACCAATGTAAGTTCTTATCTTGATGCTGTGCAAATACCCTACCCATATGTAGAGAATTGCGGAAAAACGCATCGTGGTATTACAAGAATCTATCAAACCTTTAGAGATAAGATTATTCAAACCATAAAACACCTTTCTACAGAAAAACAAATTGTTGTGACAGGGCATAGCTTAGGCGGCAGCCTGGCGGCGTTACTTACTATGGACATTGCTGTAAATACAGCATTCAAAAACCCAATTCTATATAGTTTTGCCAGCTTGCCCATCGCAGATGATGTATTTACAAAAAAATTCTATAGAGCAGTAAAAAACAGCATACGCATCGTCAATGTTCATGATGCTATTTCGAATTGCATGACTCCCCTCTTTTTTAGAAACAAACCTCTATTAAATCTCCCTGTTGGACGAGAATTTCAATTAAACTTTAACAATAATCATTTTATCCAAAACCACAGAATGCTTAGCTATATACATTTTTTAATTAAAAGATATCCCAAAGCCCATGAAAAGGTGTGTAAAAGAAATCCTGGTTTCTGTCCAGATGTTTCAATATATGAATAGAAAAATCCGTCCAATATGTGTTGAACGGATTTCTTTATACCCATTGCATGCTTTTAGAATAATCTCCTAATTAAAGCTCACACTAACGTTGAGGTGAGAATATGTTTAAAAAGCGTGCAATCAATAAGCGGCTGCAGCCAAAGAGCAGCCTAGAAAACGGTCCACAGACAGAAGAACTCGCAGAACCCCATAATACTTCTAACTTGCCGTTGAAATCTGATGATCTTACCCCGATGATTCATGAAAAATTTAACAACACCTCAGATCTAAAGGTTAAAAAGTATATAAATCTCACCATCTATTACATAGAAAATCAGATAAACCAACAAGAATTGAATCAGAACATCATCGGCAAGATCAAACAAGCCGATGAGATTACGACTGAAACGGTCTACGCTTCTATTGCTATTAATGAAGTTGAAGATACAGATGATCTATCTTATGCCATTCTTAGAATGATTAAAGGCAGCGTCGCTCTTTTTATCGAAGGTACTCCTAAGATAATCTTAGCTTCCATTCCTGTTAAAGAAAGCCGGGCACTGAGCCGTCCTGAAAATGAATCACAGGTTACAGGACCACAGCTCGGCTTCAATGAAAGTCTGGCTACAAACGTCTCGGTTATCAGGAGGTACCTGTCCACCCCTGATCTTTGCAACGAATTTTTTGTTTTTGGCACCAGGACTAATACAGCTGTTTCCCTGTTGTACATAAAAGGGATAGCTTCAGAAGATCTTGTGAACAGAGTAAAACATAAACTGAACCAAATTGAAGTAGATGCACTCATTGATAGCTCGGTGCTCAATCAGCACCTTGATGATCATTCCTGGTCTATTTTTCCACAGATGCTATTAACTGAAAGACCAGATCGAGTGAGTGATGGTTTACTAAACGGAAAAATAGCATTGTTTGTAGATGGCAGTACGAATGTGATTTTATGCCCTTTTACCTTTATTGAGTTTTTTGAGAGCAGAGAAGATTACAATATACGGTGGCCGATTGCCACATTTATACGTTTATTAAGGATAGTTGCCATGTTTTTGTCCATTTTCTTCACGTCGATATACGTGGCCGCCTTAACGTTTCATTATGAAATCATTCCTCAAGCACTTTTGGTGCCTTTAGGAGAATCAAGGTCCCGGGTTCCCTTTCCACCATTGTTTGAAGCCGTTTTGCTTGAGTTTATTATTGAGCTTTTAAGAGAGGCTGGAGCACGTTTGCCAACGAAAGTCGGTCAAACGATGGGTATCGTTGGAGGGATCGTAATTGGTACAGCAGCGGTGCAGGCTGGTTTTACAAGTAATATCTTGCTTATTATCGTCGCTTTAAGTGCATTAGCCTCGTTTACTGCACCAAGTTACACAATGGGCAATGTTATTCGAATCATCCGGTTTCCGATCCTTTTTATGGCGGGTTTCCTAGGGTTTTACGGAGTCATGTTTGGGTTTTGTTTATTACTGATTCACTTGATTCGTCTTTCTAGTCTAGGAGCTCCCTATCTGTCACCTTTTTATCCTCCCCGTTTTCAGGATTGGGTAGATAGTGTGATCCGTTTACCTATGAAATACACAAATAAGAGACCCACTTTAACAAGACCTGCCGATGTCCAAAAGTATGATCCTGATAAAGTAAATTAAGAATGGTGGAATACCTATGAAAGTCTTGCTTTCTATAAAACAAGAATATTTGTTGAATGCTTTCATGATTTTTTTCATTGTTCACTCGACTCAAATTGGAGTTGGTATACAGGGGTACCAGCGGATCATTTACAGTGATTCCCATCAGGATGCTTGGATCTCAGTCATTCTTTCAGGACTTTATGCGAGCCTTATTGTTTATATCATCATTAAAACACTTGAGCTCTATGAAACATCTGACATCTATGGCATCCAACATGATGTGTTTGGAAAACTGATAGGCAAGCTTTTAAATGTTTTGTATATTTTTTATTCATTGATCTCCTTCTTTGTTGTATTGCGCAATTACATGGAAGTGGTTCAGGCCTGGATCTTTCCTGAAGTGCCCCTTTGGTTCTTAACAACTTCCTTGTTGATGCTCGTGATCTATGGCATTCATTCTGGTGTAAGAGGTATTGCTGGAATAGCATTTTTTAGCGTGACCCTCTCTCTTTGGTTGCTAATATTAATCATCTATCCGCTTCAACACGCAAAATGGACATACCTGCTTCCCGTTCTCGAAGCAGATTTAATTCCCTTGTTAAAGGGGGTCTATCATATGACATTTACTGTAATAGGATTTGAAATTCTTTATACCGTGTACCCATACATGAAAGATAAGAATAAGGTTCAAAAATACGCACAGCTGGCAATATTGTTTACGACATGTATTTATACCATCCTGATGATGGTCGCCATCGTTTATTTTAGCGGCGCTCAACTTGAACGGACAGTTTGGGCGACCTTGTCTCTTTTTAAAGTAGTAAGGCTGCCTTTTATTGAACGATTTGAATATGTTGCCATTACCTTTTGGATGTTGATCATTCTGCCAAACCTTATTCTCTATATGTGGGCGGCCTGCCGTGGGATGGAGCGTGTTTTTACGTTTTCAGCCAAGAAATCAGTATGGTTGTTTTCAAGTATCATTTTTATCATTACGCAATTTGTTATTTCAAGAACTCAGATCAATATGATGAACGGATATTTTGCGAAGTTTGCTTTCGTTGTGGTCTTCTGTTATCCCCTCATTCTTTTTTTAGCAGCCTGGTTAAAAAAGAAATTCACAAAAAAGAAGGAGCAGTCCGTATGAAGAGCTTTTTGATACTTCCTGTCTTGATCATATTGCTTCTTGTAACAGGGTGTGCTAAAAAAAATATTTTGGAGGAAACAGGTCTTATAACAACAGTTGGTTTTGACATGGCGTCTTCGGAATCTATATTAACCACAATGGTTGTACTTCAGATTGATCCTGAAGCAAAACGAAATGTTGATATCCTATCAAGCAGTGCCGACACAAGTAAAGGTTCTAGGATAGATGCTAATCTAAAAACACCTAAAGAACTTCAAGCAGGCCAGCTCCGAGTCGCTCTTTATAATGAAAAAATAGCCCGAAAAGGATTAAGGTACTTTGCGGACACCATGGCTCGAGATCCTTCTGTCAGTGATCTCATCTATATAGGTATCGTAGAAGGTTCTGCGCACGATACTCTTAACCATGATTATAAAAACATTCCCGATATCGGCCGGTACCTCTATAATCAATTTGAACAATTAACCGAGCAGGAACAAATTTTAAATCCTACCTTGCAAGATGTACAGCAAAGCTTATATTCAGTAGGCATGGATCCGATCATACCTTTAGTGAAAAGAAAAGGAGAAACCATCGCCAATACAGGGAGTGCCATTTTGAGGAACGATAAAATGGTCGGTAAGTTATCTCCTTATAAAAGTTTTTTTGTAAAACTGATCCGAGATGATTTTCGTGCAGGAAACATTGAACTCCATTTAGATTTAAAGAATGCAGATGGAAAAAATGAAAAGGTTGTAACCGTTTTAGACACCATCAAGACTTCCAGTGATTTAAAACTAACCGATCCCAAAATTCCACATATTGATGCAAAATTAAAGATCACCGCACGATTGCTTGAGATCAGAGGGAAGATCGATTTAACCAATCCTAAAAATATCAAGTTACTTGAGAAAAAAATAGGTCAGAAATTAGAACAAGACACGTTAAAGGTGATCCGCTACTGCCAGGAAAAAAATTCTGACGTATTTGGTTTTGGCGAAGTGTATCGCAGTTCAGTAAGGCATTCAAACTTAACGATGAAGGAATGGCATGAAAAATACAAAAATTTAGAAGCTCATGTGTCAGTAGACTTTTCCTTGGTACGTACAGGGGTTACGGAGTAAAAAACACAAAAAATCCGTCCAGCTCGTTGTATATTTCCTTTTATGCCGGCATTCCTATAGTGAGGGTATATTCGGATCAGGTTGTGTCGACGATTGTCGACTCGCTGATATATTGTAAAAACTCGCTGAATTAATGCTGAAATTTCTGGAATTAATCCTGTTTTTTCTGGAATTATCGCTAAAATTTCTGGAATTATTAGAAGAATACCCCTCTAAGGTATTGCAAGGAACAGTTCCGAACACCGAAACTGCCCCATTTAATTATAAAAAAAGGATGTGCCCCATGACTCTTGGCCAACATCCTTGTTTTTGTTTATTATTAGTGCCTAAACAGTACTCTTTTTCTGCAAATCGTCTACTTTTTAGCCACATAATCCTTCGGCAGCTTAAGTCCGCGCTCTTCCATTACCTCCCGAAGGCGGTCTGGGTAATCGGTGATGATTCCGTCTACACCGTCATCGATCAGTTTATTCATTGTCGCTTTATCATTTACTGTCCACGGAATCACTTTCATTCCTGCTTCGTGCGCGTCACCCACCATCTTTTTCGTTACGTAAGGCTGATAGTTTTCATCTGTAATGGCACCGTTTTGAGGATTACCGTGTACCGGCGAGATGGCATCTGCTCCAAACGAATGGGCAGCTGCTACTAGGTCTCCATTAAAATCATCAATATCGATTCCACCTAACCAGGGTGATGCACCAGGTTGTCCAGGCTGTAAGAATTGAGCACCGTTCGTCAGCGCAACGATCGGCAGGCTCGGCTCAACTTCACGCATCATCATAAGTGAGCCCCAGTCAAAGCTTTGGATCGAAACACGATCCAGCATTCCAGCTTTACGAATCTCTGAAGCCACTATGTTTACAAAATCTTCACGAGGGGCCGTTTCATGAGGAGCACCCGCTTCTACTTTTGTTTCAATATTCATCCAAACTTTTTTCGCGTTATATTGTTTTACAAGATCAAACACTTCAGATAACTGCATCATTTTCGAACCAGGACTTGTTACCTGACCAGGATATTGCGGTTTAACTAATGATCCGCAATCCATGGTGCGTATCTGCTCTAGCGTTAAGTCTTTTATGTACTTTCCGACATACGGATATTCCGGATCGTTCTCAAAAGCAGGTTCAGTATCCTGACACACCGCTTTTGATATCTTTCGGTCATGAGTGACTACCGCTTGTTTATCCTCCGTAATTTGTACATCTAGTTCGAGCGTGCTTACACCAAGTTCCAATGCATGAGAAAATGATGCGATGGAGGATTCCACAGTAAGTCCCATCCCTCCTCGATGTGCTTGAAGATCAAATCCTTTCGAGCCAAAGCTCTCTTCTTCAGCTGACACCTGGCCCATTCCTAAACCTGACCCAAACAAAAGTGCTGCCAATGTTCCTGTTAAAACCTTTTTCCTATTCATCTTGTCATCTCCCTAAACCAATTGAAATACAGTACTATTCAAAGTATAAAGAGATAATGTAAAGGTGCTCTTAAGGTATTCATAAGAAAACATGAAGATAAACAAGAATAAAGACCTACCCAAATAAAAAAAGCAGTCACCCTATTTTAAAAGTGGCTGCTTACCAAAATTAATTTTCTCATGTTCACTTCATCTCGCCTCTATATTTACTCAACCATTTTTTCATTTACATAAAAGATGATGATTAATCCATAGGCGATACTTCCAATCGGCAGCACTTTATCTTGATAAGGATAATCAATAAAAGCACTTATCAAAAGGAATAATCCTAGGGGTAAAAATAAATATAACCCCGCTATTTTTGCCAATTTATTCTTATCTTTTACTCTTTTTTCATTAAATCCAGCCATAATCCATGTTTGTTTCTTTACACCCACCATAAAAGCGATAATAAAAAACACCAGACTTAAAAGGATTAAGTTTGTTTCCATCATGTAGCCCTCCAATCAAATTGTAAGGATTCTAATTCACTACCGAAGCAGTTTACGATTGGTATAAAAATAGAATCCAAAAGTAACAAGCAAGATTGCCATAAAAAAAATGACTTCCTTATTTGGTACTGTTACAAATTGTCCCATTATAAAAAACAAACCAAGTATAAACAGGTAAATACTTCCAATTTGAGCCACTTTCTCTTGGTGTTTGATTCGTCCTGGCTTTTTTCGTATGACAGCAAAGCCCCAAATTGCTTTTTGGATCAGGACCAAATACGAGTAAATAAATAACATTAAAGCTATTAGTAGTTCTTGGTAGTCTGGAAAAACAAATATTCCAAGTGCTCCAACCAAGATTGGAAGCAGCAAAATGTAGTTGTGTTTAATGTTAAACCGGCTTCTTTTAGAACTGTTTATTAAGTCAGCAGCCAGCTCATTCATAGATAAAAATTCTTCCTGAATTTTTTGTTCAATCTGAACATCTGATAATCCTTTTTGCTTATATTCATTAACAAAGGAATATAAATGGTCCCTGATCTCTTCTACATAATTTTCACGTTGGACTCTCTGAATTTGAATCAGTCGTTCTTCTAATTCGTTTACGTATCCAGAAATAACCTTTTCTAAATCACTCATTGTTAGCACCACCTTCTCCTAAGAGTAAAAGTGCTTCATATATTTCCTTATATTTCTCGATTCGGTCTGCTAAAATTAAACTCCCTTCCTTTGTAATTTGGTAATACTTTCTCCGCGGCCCTTCTAATGAATCCTCCCAGTAAAAATCAATCCATCCTTTTTCCGTCATTCTTTTTAGAATCGGATAAATGGCTCCTTCTGAAATCGCAAAGACTGGTAATTGCTTTAAAGCCGATGAGATCTCATAACCATACATCGCTTGATTTTTAACTAATGAAAGGATGGCTAACTCAAATGTCCCTTTTCTTAACTGCACCATCCAACTATCCATATTTTTACTTTTCATACTCATACTATATATGATTCACACCTATATATCAATGATACTTAGGTAGAAAAATTTTTATTTGATCATTTGATAAAATTTACCTTTTGCAGAGCAGTGGCAATATAAATTTCACAAAATTTTCTCAACCAAAAATCTTGGACGTATACTGTAAAATGTACGATTAGAGTATTTTTCGATCAAAAACAAATATGTTACTTACCCAATATTTGTTATTTGAAACATACTTTTTATATAGTTAGTCATTTTGTATCGCATTTTGTCACAACTTCATACTTTTGGGGTGAGTTTCGACATAAATAAAAATAGAGAATGTGTTTCATGACTGTTTTCTCCTTTCCTGATAATATATAGAAATAATAAAGGGAAAGGAGCTAATAATGAGAAACCTGCTTAACAAATTCATACTATTTGTCGTTACAGCCGCTGTTTTGTTTATACCTACAAACGTCAATGCACAAGGCCTTTTATCTACTGGCAGTCAAGGTTATGAGGTCACAGCGCTTCAGCAGAAACTAAAAGAGATGGGCTTTTTCTATGGACCGGTGACAGGTTATTATGGTCCTATTACGGAGCGTGCAGTTGCAGATTTTCAGTACAAGACCAACCTATCTTCTGACGGAGTAGCAGGCCCTGCAACATTTTTGATGCTGAATGAAGTCGAACAGATGGCTCGTGTCGTACACGGTGAAGCTAGAGGCGAATCATACATAGGTAAAGTTGCGGTAGCCGCGGTCATCTTAAACCGTTTAGATGATCCTGCTTTTCCAAATAACGTGGAAGATGTGATCCATCAAACCAATGCATTTACAGCGGTTCATGATGGGCAATATAACTTATCGCCTTCCAACTATGCATATCGTGCTGTTATTGATGCAATTCAAGGCTGGGACCCTACATACGGTTCTGTGTACTACTATAATCCGGATTTAGCGACGAACACTTGGATTTTTTCACGACAATCCGTAACGAAGATTGGCAACCATCTTTTTGCACAATAATAACAAAACCTCCTTCTTTAACACAGAAGGAGGTTTCATTTTTTATTTATTGAAATGTCTTACTTACATGGATGAATTCTCGATAGCCTGAACGTGTCAGATGATAATGATTGTCTAAGAATCCATCTTTTATTAGTGAATCTAGCGTTTCTTCTGGAATGATATCTATCACTTGGTCCATTCGCTGATTTAAGTCTTCGAGCGAAGCGTTTTTTAGAGTAATCGGGTTCATCATGCGTACGATGCCTTCAATTCGCGAATCTCTTTTTTGGAAGAATTGCGGCGTCTTCTTAAACACGTTTTGCAGGCGGTCTTTAAATTGGTTCAATTCTTGCTTCGTGTTGAACGACTCGGTTTCTTTCTCTCTAATTCTTTCATTGAAGTACTTCATCTCTTCGTTGCTTAATTGTGCTCTTGTGAAAAGCTCGTTGTAGATCTGTGTTTTATCCATCTCAATCTTTTCAAGCTCTTCTTCTTTCATACGTTTTGTTTCCCAGATTTCTTCTGAGATTTCTTCCTCTTCCTCTTCCTCTTCCTCAACTAATTCTTCTACTGGTTCTTCAACTTTCTCGTCCTCAAAAAGCTCCAGCTGCTCAACAGGTTTCGGCGCCTCGACCTCTTCTGCCGGCATCTGTTCAGTTACATGAACTGTTTTATCTTTAGATGTGTAAGCTTCAATCAACCTTTCTAGCTTATTGATCTTGTTAAAGTATATTAAAGAGATCGTGATTGCAAACAACGAACAGAATACTGATATAAAGTCAGAGAATTGAAAGACAAATGGTGCTGTTGCTATTTTATAGAAAAGCAATAAGGCAAATGCTCCAATGATTATAATCTTTAGCCAGCTCTCTCGATTTTTTATTTCATCAATCGATTGTGAACTTTGATTTTTATTTTTGTCGACAGATAACATTTTTAATCTTTTCATAATAATCTTACCTCTTTCGTAGAGATTTCCGTGCAGCTTTTTATTTTAAACGAAAAGACGAAAAGTGGAAAGGAAAACCACTGTTTCATCATGAAAGTATCATTTTCTTAACACTTTCCTTTAATATTATTTATTTTTTAGGACATATGTCCTTCCCAACATCTCTTCTTTTGTTCTTTAATAAGTAGAGAATTCTACTTTGGGATGTGATGAGATGAAAGGAATCCTGTTTGCCTTCTTAGCCGGGGCTTTTATTACCTTGCAGGGTGTAGCAAACGCACGGATCAGCCAGGATATCGGTGCTTGGCAGGCAGCGACCATTACACAGTTAACCGGCTTTATAATGGCACTTTTGATCGTGTTGTTCGTAAAAGATCAAAAATGGAAACAATTTAAACAGGTACGCCCTATTTATCTAACAGGAGGCTCCTTCGCAGCAGTTGTTATTTACGGGAATATTTATGGCATCCATTCGATCGGCGTAACGTTGACAATAGCAGTGATATTAATTTCGCAGCTTACCATTACGTTCATGATCGATGGCAAAGGCTGGTTCGGTGTATTAAAGAAGGAAATGAAACTTCCCCAATTCATAGGCATAGCAATGATGATTGCCGGTGTCGTGATATTGAAATTTTAACGAGAAAAGCGATTGAGGTGAACGTGATATGAAAGAACTGAATGATCCTGATCTGTTAGAGCATTACTTAGGAGCATACGAAATCGAGTCTATCTTTAACGAAGATCTTCGTCCATACTTAGCGCTTTATCGGTATGATCATGGTGAGTTGATCTGTTCACAAGGTGATCCTTACGATTATCTGTATGTTTTAGTAAAGGGCAAATTGAAAATTTTCACCACCTCACCTGAAGGCAAAACACTCATTCTTTCGTTTAAAACACCTCTTGATGTTGTCGGTGACATTGAATATGTACAGAATACAGAGATCATTAATACTGTTGAGGCAGTTTCAGAGGTTCACATGATTGCGGTCCATCACCGCTATCTAAAGAAATTCGCGAGTGATCATACTCCTTTATTAAAATTTTTGCTCGATGTGATCACACAAAAGTTCTACGTCAAATCGAGTTCGTTAAGCTTTAATTTGCTATATCCAGTTGAAGTCCGATTTGCGAGCTATCTCTTATCTGTCTGTTTTGATGAGTCAGACGCCCTTTACAGCGGAAAGCTTAGTACAGGAGCCTTGATAGATGCTGCAAACTTGATCGGCACGAGTTATCGGCACTTAAACCGTGTCATTCAGCACCTTTCACAAGAAGGGCTAGTGGAACGTCATAAAGGGTTTATTGTAGTAAAAGATCGGAATGGCTTGAGCAAACTTGCCAACCATAAAAACATATACGAGTAGAAAGGAGTGTATGACATGTTAGCAGGTTTATTTTCTGCGGTTATTGCAGGACTGTTAGTTGGTCTGCAAAATATCTTTAACACCCGGGTCAACGACCATGCTGGAACGTGGTCCACGACTGCATTGGTGTTAGGACTAGGATTTCTAGCTTCCATGCTGTTAGGACTTGTTTTTGAAGGAACACAACTCTTTGTTTTAGAACATATAAAAACGTGGCATTGGTTCAGTGGTTTAATCGGTGTAGGTGTTGTTGTTTGCCTTGTTCAGGGTACAAAGTTACTCGGACCGACATTCGCGATCTCAATCGTCCTAACATCTCAGCTCGGTTTTGCCCTATTATGGGATTCATTAGGATGGTTTGGATTAGAAAAGATTCCATTTACGACACAACAGCTTGTTGGAGTACTCGTTATCATCGGTGGAGTGATCGTATTTAAGTTTGGCGGCAGCCAGAAAACGGATAAAGTAAAAAAGGTTCATAATCAGATGAAGCATGCAGCGGGGAGATAAATTCTCCTCTTTTTTGTTGGAAAACGACTCCCTATCCTACTTATGACCTTCATCTTCCTCGTTTTTTTGCATACTATTTCCCCATTCATTCTATAAAAAATGGGTAGTCCCCTCTATTAAAAAGGGATTAGTCATACGGTACACTTTAGTAGAAGAACCTTTTTTGAAAAATTCAAAATACGGAGGTATTCTCATGAAAGTGACAAAGAAAGTGTTGTCCGTAACGTTATCCGGTTTAATGGCTTTTGGTGCTTTAACTGCCGTATCTTTACCTGCACATGCTGTCGGAAATGGACCTGGCACTGGAAATGGATCGATCCAAACATCTATTCTGCATACGTATGATGAACTTGTAGACACCTTAAAAACACTAGATGCAAGTCAAGATGCTATGAATCTTGAAGTCATCGGTCAAACCGTAAAAGGCCGAGACATCTACATGGCAAAATACATATCGAATCCTAGCAACCCAACGATCTTGTTTTTGACTCAGCAGCATGGAAACGAACAGCTTACGACTGAAGGTGCTTTGGAGTTCATGAAACACCTTGGTACGAACAAAACGAAAGGATTGCTCGAAAATGTAAACGTACTAATCATTCCAATGCTTAACGCTGATGGCGCAATGGGTGATGTGAATTTTTCATTAGAAGATTACTTAGCTGATGGCGACCGCCACTTAACACGTTATAATGCCAATGAAGTGGATTTAAACCGCGAACACGCGAAAGCGACAAGCGAAATGGAACCAGAAGCACGCGTACTTCATGAAAATGTGTTCGCTAAATACAATATTGACTATATGATCGACCTTCATCACCAAGGAACGTTAAGTGAGACAGAAGGTGAGCTTGTATCAGGCTCTATGCTTTATCCGACGAACGAAAATGTTAAGCCGGAAGTTCTTGAGAAATCAAAGCGCCTTGGTGCAGTTGTATACAATGCGATCGAAAATACCGGATGGGGCCACATCGGAAAATATGTTGGAGGTTCTGGTGAAAATATTGGACGAAACGGTGCAGCCGTACGTTATGATATCTCGACACTCCTTTTTGAGATGCGCGGAATGTCCGATCATTACCGTGAAGATTATGCGCTCGGGCAGAAGAGCAACGGCTATTTGATCAAGCAAACTATTGTTACATTGGATGCTGCGGTTCGTGCGATTGCGGATGACTCGATCGACACAGTAGATGCAAGTTTCTGGGATACACTGCCTGAACAAACAAACCGTTCTGGAGAAGAGGCAGACGAATAAAAACGAATATGGAGATAAAAAAAAACGGCTTCTATAGAGAGCCGTTTTTTATGTTCGGAAAGTTTATTACACGTTAACCGATAGAATGCTGATTCTAGCCGGTAACTATGAAGTCTTCACAGATAACTCTGGAGTTTCCAATGATAAACCTGTTTTTCCACCTGAACATTGTTTGTTTCCACCTGAAATTAACAAATCCTAGACCAAAAATTAACCTTCCCTCCTAATTTAAAAAAAAATACGTCCACTCATCATGAATGGACGTATTTGTGATCCTATTATTCGTAGCTTTTTGCACCGATGTATTTGTCAGCCCAATACGAGCTTTCCATTTCGGTGGTTGTTACACCGTTTGATGAAGAAGCGTGCATGAACTTACCGTCTCCAATGTATACTCCGGCGTGGCTCGGACCATCTCCTTCCAAGTTAAAGAACACGATGTCACCTACAGCTGGTGAATCTACCTGTGTTCCTTCTGCATACATGCCATCTACCGTACGCTCAAGGTCAATGTTCTCCGCTTCATCGAAGATATAATTTAAGTATCCGCTGCAGTCAAAACCATCGGGTGAATCTCCTCCCCACTTATAAGGAGTACCTTCGTACTTCTTGGCTGTTTCCACTATGGAAGATTCATTTGCCTCGATACCTAACGCTTTAAACGTTTCATCTCCAGCGATGCCATCTACTGTTATGCCTTTATCTGCTTGAAACTTCTTTACCGCATCTGTTGTATAATCACCATAATAATCAGTTGTTTTGCTGTAGCTAAAGTATCCTTTTTGATCTAAAGTTTCTTGAAGGTCTTGTACATCTGAATGCTGCATCTCAGGTTTCAGCGTCTGATCTCCAAGCGCGGCTTCACCTACTACTGGATTGAACGCCACAACACCTGCTACTGCTAATCCTGCTGCTATCTTTTTCAAAGTACCATCCCCTTTTCTGTATTTGATCTGACCTGTCCCATACTAACAGGTGGAGATGACAAAGAGATTGTAAGGCAGTTACAGGGCAATAACAATTTTTCTCCAATTGTATGAGGAATTACACATTGTAATATTAGATAAATTTTTCCATATGCTTGTGAATAAATATCAGGAAAGATTGTTTGAAATTTGTATAGAGTATATAAAGGGCAAAAAAGGATAAGGAGGCATCTGTTTGGAGTTCCCGTTCATTCATACTAACTTTTGGGATGCATTGATTGCTGTGCCTGCCATCATTATTCTTATAGAAATCCTTAAGATTTTCTTCCCCTATTACACTGCTTGGATTCCAACCATTGCTAACCTGCTGGGACTCATCATCTCTGTTTTTATCACTCATCCCCATAGTCTTTGGACGGGGATCGTTATGGGAATTGTGTATGGAATTTCTGCAGTTGGCTCATATGCCGGCTTCGTTAAAGTCATCCACACCTATCGAGACAAAAGTCCGAACAGCCCATATAAATAGTTGCTTGCAGTAATACGATTGTTTAAGTTTAGAAGTATACGAACTTCTTTTAAAAGATTAGGAGAAATCAATGAATAGAAAAACAGCAATTGTTACCGGTACTTCCAGCGGGTTTGGCATGTTTTGTGCACTTGAACTTGCGAAGGCCGGTTTTAATGTGGTTTGTACGATGCGGAATTTGGATAAAGCAGATAATCTATTAAAATTAGCTGATGAGCAGATCGTGACAGACCGCATCCACCTGCATCCATTAGATGTAACGTCAGCCGGATCGATAAAGAGCTTTGCAGCATACATAAATAAGTTTCAGAGGATTGAGGTCCTAGTAAACAACGCAGGATTTGCGCTAGGAGGTTTTAGTGAAGAACTGACAGTCTATGAATATCGGATGCAGTTTGAGACAAACTTCTTTGGTGTAATCTCGGTAACGCAAGCTGTCCTTCCCATCATGAGAAAAAGTAGAACAGGCCGAATTATTAACATGAGCAGCATCTCTGGAAAATTTGGTTTTCCAGGTTTGTCTCCCTATGCTGCATCCAAACATGCATTAGAAGGTCTCAGTGAGAGTCTCCGTCTGGAGCTGCGTCCATTCGGAATAGATGTCGTTTTGGTTGAACCCGGTTCTTATAAGACCAACATCTGGTCTTCAATCGACAACATGGCCATCAACCCTGAATCTCCCTATCGTTTTTATACTGAGGCACTCCTAAATAATATTGAAACCGGTAAAGGAAATCATGGCGATCCGCTGGATGTGGCAAGACTTGTATCTAAAATTGCAGCTTCATCCAAAACGCCTAAGCTGCGTTATTCGATAGGCAACGGTGTAAAGTTGAGTTTGATCTTAAAAGCTATAGTGCCATGGAAACTAGTAGAATCTGCGATAATACGGAAACTGATAGGAACGCGAAAAGGCAGTCATTAGACTGCCTTTTTTACATCGAATTATTATTGTTATTTCTAAAGTGAGCATTGAATTGGCCGCGAAGCATATCTTTAAGCACGTTTTTCTCAACTGATTTGGTTCGTTCTTGTTTCATCTCCTTCCTTATTTCGTGTGTTTGTACCCCTTCTTCCCTCTTATTCGCGATTTCGACCAGTTTTTCAATATCAGAGAATGAATATCTTCGAGTTCCTTTTTCGTTCCGTTCGGGAAAGATTAATTTTCTCTCTTCATAATAGCGAATCTGTCTGAATGACAATCCTGTCAGTTCGCTTACAATACCAATTGAAATGACCTTCTTATCTTTATACGGTGTGCTTTCAAATGACATGTAAGAGTCACTCCTTCTCCACGCTCCCTCTTTTCACTATATCTCAATAAAACTTTCAAGCAACAAAGCTGTCAGATTATCTTACGCACCATTTCCTATCCCTGAAAAAACCTTGATATATTTTCTGACAAGTTTGTAGAACATGATTATTTCGCCGTGTACACTATGAGAAATCATTAAAAATGGTGGTGGATCGAATGCATCGGCTTTTCTTGCAGTTTACGTTAATCTTTTCTTCTCTGGCTGTTGGTAATGCCATGGTATCTTTCTTTCGCCTCCCTCTCTCTGGAAGCATCTTGGGAATGCTGTTACTGTTTTTTTCTTTATTAACCGGAATCATACAAATGGAGTGGGTAGAAAAGGCAGCAAACCTTCATCTGCAGCATATGACATTGCTTTTTATCCCACCTGTAATAGGAGCTCTTGTTTACTTTCATTCCCTGCACATGAAAATATGGAAGCTCGGCGTAATTATTGCAGGGAGCAGCTTATGCATTATCATCATCACAGGATTCTCCGTCGAGCTTTACGAAAAATGGAAAAGGAGATGTAATCGATGATTGAATCAATCCTGCTCTGTACCGGTATCACCGTTTTGGCTTACGTAATCGGTTTAAAACTATTTAAGGCCTTTAACCATAATGTTTGGCTTAACCCGCTATATACGGTAACACTCTTTCTGTTTATCTTTCTTCCTCTTTTTCACTTTGACTATAAGACGTATGAAACTGGCAGTACACTTTTCTCGCTCTTGATGCAGACGGCCATAGTTTCACTTGCGATTCCTTTATTTAAACAATGGCCGCTTATTAAAAAGCACTTTAAAAAGATAAGCACAGGGATTTTTGTTGGGTGTGTAGCAGGTTTTTGTTCTACCTTTTTTCTTGCCAGTCTATTCGGCATAAAGGAAGATATCATGGCCTCTCTTCTTCCAAAAGCTGCCACCTTACCCGTAGCTTTATCGGCCTCTGGATCCATTGGAGGTGTTCCATCACTGACTGTCTTGTTCGTTTTGACTTCTGCTATGTTTTCGTTTATCTGCGGGCCTAAGGTGTTGGAAATGTTCAATATCACTAGTAAAGCGGCTAAGGGGCTTGCAATGGGGGCTTCTGCTCAAGCACTGGGCGCAAGCAAGTGCTTGCAATGGGGAGAAGAAGAAGGCGCAATGGGCGCGATCGCCATGACCACTACCGCTCTAATCGTTTCATCCATCATCCCGCTTTTTACCTATTTTATATAGGCATAATATAAAGAAGCCTGGAGAATTTTTTCTCCAGGCTTTCTGTATTTATACCATTTATGAGACCAAATAATCTTCCAAGGCTTGCTGTAAAGTGGCCTTTGTCTCCGCTTTATTTTCAAAAGTTAAACCGATCTTCGTGACTTTTCGCACAATATCAGGTCGTAGTCCAGTAATCACACATTTACATCCCATCATATTAGATCCTTCAATAATCTTCATCATATGTTCGATGACTTCAGTCTCCATTTCGGCAATGCCAGAAAGATCGATGACCAACGTTCCAATACGTAATCTGCTGATTTCATTCAATACTTTTTCTTCAATTGTACTTGATCTTGATGTATCGATCGTTCCAATTAAAGGAAGTACACATACTTTTGTCGTAATAGGTATGATAGGAACAGAAAGGTTTTCGACAAGCATACGTTGAGATTCAATGAGTTTGTCTTTATATTCTGAATAACTCAAGAAGAACTCATTTAAAAATTTGTCTACACTATCATTTATCTTTCGTTCTAATTGAAAAAAGTTTTCTTCTGTTAAATCGATAGGAGTGCTTTGATTTAATTTTTGAAGGTATTTCCAAATTGTTCTCCGGATGGCCTGTACCCATTCAAGTTTGAACGACAACGTTAAGCTATGGGATGCCCAAGAAACACCCTCTTTTTTCGCGAAAATTTCTAATTGCTTAAGGTTTCCGTCCAGTGTGTACATGACTAGCTTATGTGCGTTGGATAACAGGTCAATGTTGCCGATGAATTGAATCTCTTCAATTTTTTCTCTGACATTAATCGCTTCTTTTAGTAGGTCGTCTTGAAAGTCTTGTCTATGATTAGTGAAAAACTCAATAGAATCTTTAACAAATGTTATCCCCAATTTTTTCACACTCCTGCATATTATTAGAATGTTCCACTTTTAAAGTGTAACATAAAACAATTAAACTTATAAAGCAAGCTACTAAGCACCCCAAATAACATTTTTTGAAACCTTATTTTATAATACAGCGTACATACATGTGGATAGTCAATAAAACGAAATAAATAAAGGAAAATCTATGGAGTTTCCGGAAAAAAACAAATTAACCTTTGGAGGAAAAGAACATGAATAACCACGAGATTGATTATAAAATCTACGGAGATGATATGCAGTTTGTTGAGATTGAGCTTGACCCGAAAGAAACGGTGGTTGCTGAAGCAGGTGCTCTCATGATGATGGAAGATGGGATAGGGATGGAAACCATCTTTGGAGACGGTTCAACTGGCGGTGGAAGCGGATTAATGGGCAAACTTTTCAGTGCTGGAAAACGGGTACTTACTGGCGAGAGCTTGTTTATGACAACATTCACGAACGAGCATCAAGGCAAAAAGCATGTATCGTTCGCCTCTCCTTATCCAGGAAAAATCATTCCGATGGATTTGAGTGAACTTGGCGGTAAAGTAATCTGTCAAAAGGACTCTTTCTTAGCCGCAGCTAAAGGGGTATCAGTAGGTATTGAGTTTCAACGTAAGATAGGTGCAGGTTTCTTTGGTGGAGAAGGATTTATCATGCAGAAGCTTGAAGGCGACGGAATGGCGTTTGTTCATGCGGGGGGAACCATTTATAAGAAAGAACTGGCTCCGGGTGAGGTATTACGCGTAGATACAGGATGTTTAGTCGCGATGACAAGCGATGTTGATTATAGCATCGAGATGGTTAAGGGTGTAAAAACAGCATTATTCGGCGGTGAAGGTTTATTCTTTGCTACATTACGAGGTCCAGGGACGGTTTGGATTCAGTCTCTTCCGTTCAGCCGATTGGCGAGCCGTGTATTTGCAGCTGCACCACACCGCGGAGGCTCAAGTGATGAAGGAAGCATCGCTAAAGGGGTATTTGGGATGTTGAACGGAGATTAATTTGAAGTAAACAAGAGAAGCTGACCCAACAATGATTGGTGTCAGCTTTTTTGTGCTGCTAAGCCATTAATCTGTTCACTTTTTATAATAATCTGTCCAACCTTCATTTCATGGCTTAAAATGCTGCAGAACGATACCCTTCCCATCTTCTGCTTCCACCTCTGCATACGCTCCATTAATAAAGGTGATCTGTGGCGGCTTATGGCCACAATCCACATCATAAATGATTGGAATCTGGAGCTCTCTTGCGAACTCCTCATAAACATCTTCTGCCGTATAATGATCAACAGGGTTATTTGCAGCACTACGGCCAAACAGAATTCCCCTACAGCCTTCAAACCAACCTGCTAACTTCATTTGGACCAATGTTCTCCTAAGATCTGTTGTGCTCATCTCACAATTTTCTAAGTACCAGAGGACCGGCTCATTCGGGATAAGCTGCTGTTTAAACTGTTGAACAAGATCAAATGGTGTCCCGATCAGGTGACGGATCACATCCATGCACCCTCCGAGTAAGCGGCCTTCCACACACTCTTTTTTCCCGGAAACTGTCTTCCAGTTCGTTTCGTTTGTCAGATGAAAAATACATGGTGTTGGATTATCATGCTGCCATTCTTCCTGAAACTTTTTAGATGATTTCTGTAAAACAGACTCTCCTGCCGAAGTTGACAATACCTGCTCCCACATTGCCGTCGTTTCGTCAGAGTATTTTCCCCTTAAATCGACTAAGTTGGTTCCATGAGCGGTTGCCAAACCGGTTTTTAAAGTAATCGCCAACAGCAATACACTTGTATCCGAATAACCAAGAATCCACTTATCTTTTATTCCAGAAAAATCAACGTGCTCCAAGATTTCGATTAACAGTTCTCCACCCCAGGGAGGGATGATTAAGTCGATATCATCGCTTTTTAGCATCTCATTCAATTCAGCAGCCCTTACATTTGCAGGCGCAGACTTCGCTTTTTCCTGTGTCCAAACCGTGTTGCCACAAATGACTTCATACCCTCGTTGTTCCATCCGTTCACATAATTGCTTGAACATGTCATGCAGTATGGACGGCACGCCAGAGGAAGGAGCCGTTACACCAATCCTTGCATTCCTTTTTAACTCTGGATACCTGATCATCTTTACCACGTTCTCCCTCGATTCTAAAAATTACAATTTATTATCCGGTACGATCCAACTTTCCACAATTTTTTTCCCACAAAAAAAGGGCACCTCGAACAAGCTGCCTTAAAGGGAAGTCCATCATATTCTTATCTTAGAATCCACTAAGACAAGGAGGCATATCACATGTATCATCATTCAATGAATAATCATCCATACAATCACCATCAGCAGCAATCTTATGCAGATTCTATGCACATCGGGCGTCAGACTGATGAGGACGAGGCTGGTCCTTTTGCTCCACCACCGCAGCAATTTGCTCAATCCCAGATCCCGCAGCCTTTCTTTACTCAAAGCTTCCAGCCGCCACAGCTGCGATCGCGACTGTGCAACTGTTTAGGAAGCTGGGGTCTTTTAGGGCTGAGACGGCAAGGTCAATTTGGCAGAGATTTTTGGTTCTTCCCAGTGGCGGTCCGTCGCAACAGTGTAACAGGCTTTATCTGGATTGGTGGCCGACGCCAGCGCGTTCGCTTTAATTTTTCTCAAATCCGAAACTTCATCTGTGTTGGCTAAAAAAAGCAGGTTATTCCTGCTTTTTTTATTTTTGCGGAAGACTCAATTGCCATGAAACACCAAATGAATCTTGAACCCAGCCGAATTTCTCCATTCCCGGCAGTTCTCCTAACGGCATCAAGACTGATCCCCCTTCTGACAACTTTTCAAAAAGCAGGTTGATCTCATCAGCTGAGTCACATTCCACAAACAAGGAGATAGAAGGTGTAAACGTAAAATCATGGTTTATCCCACTGTCAATACACATGAAAGCCTGTCCTTTCAGAGTAAACGTCGCGTGCAAGACCGTTCCATCTTCCTGATGTAGAATGTTCGTAATCGCACCATCCTCAAATAATGATGTGTAAAAATTCATAGCGTTCTCTGCTTGTCCAGTAAACATCAAGAATGTCGTAATTTTTTGTTTAGTCATTTCTCAATTCCCCTTTTTCTTAGTCCTTTAATTAGACTTGTTCGTCCTTAAAGAGGTAAATTCCTTCACAAAAAAACCAAGACGTCTTTGATCGCCTTGGTTATGTTAGTTTTACTTGTCCTTTTTTATGTTTCTTTTGAATCACTATTGATAGGATTCCTATCAGAACAGCTATACCTGCACTTACATAAAGTCCTGGTCTGATCGTATGTTCAAACCACGTTCCGGTTACCGCAAATCCAATAAAAAGCATTGCGATAATAGATATGATCTTACCCCACATATTTTGTTTCAAAATTTTCAAGGCAGAAACGATAATAAACAACCAATTGAATAAAAGCAGAATACCGGCTGCTGTTGTAATGTACTCATAGATTTTCCCTGGCAGGAGAAGAGCTGTTATGATACTCGCTAAAAGTCCTGCAGCACCAAGCCCCATCGCAGGCAGCGGCAACTCTTTAAACTTTACTTTCTTTGCAAAAAACTTAGGTGCATCCCCGTCTTCTGCTAATGTCATCAATAAGTTTGTTACACCAAACAATGCTGCTGCCATTGCGGAGAATCCAGCCACAATGATTGCTCCGTTAAATACGTGGGGAAAGAATGCAAGGTGATACCGTTCCATTGCGGTTACGAATGGGCTTTCTTTATGATCGAACGCGTCCAACGCGACAGTTGTTACCGCAAGTCCTAATGACAGTACATAGATGATGGTTAGTACAAGCAGCATGATACTGCCTGCTTTTGTTGCATCTTCCGTTTTCTTTAGTTGCATGGCCATCATTCCGATCACTTCGATTCCGCCGAACGCATAGAACGCATAGATGAGTGACGACCAGAAACCTTTTAAGCCTCCAGTAAAATATCCATCAAACGAATTGGGGATTGTCACCTCATAGTTTTTTCCATCCACCAACCCGATGAGTCCAGCAATAGCCAATATGATAAACATGACGATAGCGGCTACTTTAATAACCGCTAGCACGTTTTCGACTTGATCAAATTTTTTCGTTCCCGCTAAGACAACGATAATGCCCAGGACTGCATAAATAGCAGCAAATACCCAGAGCGGTGTTTTCGGAAACCAGAATTGAGATAAGATCGAGAGTGCAGTAAGCTGGCTGCCCATGATTAATATGTTAGATACCCAATAGTTCCAGCCACAGCTGAACCCTGCCCATTTTCCGTAAGCATTTGATGCGTAATAACAAAATGAACCCTTCTGCGGGTCAGCAGCTGTCATTTTTGCGAGCAGTTCGAAGACGATATATGTACCGATGGCAGCAAGTAAAAAAGAGAAAACGATAGACGGCCCCGTTAACTGTATACCTATCGTTGACCCAAGAAAGTATCCTGTTCCTATTGTGCAGCCTACTCCGATCAGCGAGAGCTGCCACCAAGTCATGTTTTTACTTTGCGACTTATCCATTTTTGTCTGCACAGGTCCGTTACAATTGGAATTGTTCAAAATAATACCCTCCTGCTTTACAGGTATTATTGTTTAACTTAATCAGTTGAATATTCATGTATACATAAAAAAACAACCTAGGGGTTCCCTAAGTCATTTTCTACGATAATAAAAATGAGATGCCTTGATACCCAAAA
The DNA here is from genome assembly GCF_014635025.1 of Fictibacillus barbaricus. GTDB lineage: Bacteria > Bacillota > Bacilli > Bacillales > Fictibacillaceae > Fictibacillus > Fictibacillus barbaricus. The sequence continues at coordinate 1,217,538 of NZ_BMCE01000002.1, forward strand.
TAACAGCCGAATCCGACAAGTGATAGGCCCGATACCTTTGAAATTCCATGTAAAATACGGTCTGCCAGCAAATTTCGGAAACTGCTGGATACTATAGCCATCGTAAAATCCCATAGAAGAATGCCGGAAAAGATTGCACCACTGTATAATAAAAGACTTTCCAGACTGTATTTAGCTGCTGTTTCCGCAAGTATAGAACCATAAATTCCTAACCAAAATAAGATAGTAAGGGGGTTTGTAAGCGACATAAGAAAGCCCGCAATAAAACTCTTTCTATTTTGACCTGATTGAACGTTGTCTCCGTTGTTCTCTTCTCTTGCAGCAGGATTTTTAAATGTTTCGAATCCTGTATAAAGAAGGACAAAGCAACCGAAAAGCCATAAGAAAGTTTTCATGAAAGGCGTATTGATGTAGCTCACCAGACCCATATAAACCATGAGCATGTATAATGCGTCAGCTGTTGTTGCTCCAAGACCCAATATCCAAGCTTGCCAGAATCCGTACTTTATCCCTCGATCCATCTGGGCTGCATTGATGGGGCCGATCGGAGCAGCAAGTGATAATCCTAACAGCACATATTTCATAATAAGGAACATATAAGACCTCCACAAATGAGATGAAAAAAGATGGACAACTCATGCCTGTCTCCATCTTATTCAGGAAATCTGCCAATCAGACCAAAAATTATGTTATAAAAGGAGTACTTTAAAATGGAACATCAGTACAGCCCAAAGATTCAAGAGGCACTCGACCATGTGAAACGCGCAGATGAAGCAATGATTGAAGCACAAGCCAATCAGACGCCTTCTTGTTTTCAGACCGCTAAAGTTTGGCTTGAAACGGCACAGCAGTCTGTCCGTTCCGCTGGAGAAGGTACTTCAGAGGAAGAGAAAAAACAGATACATCATGCAAAAGAATACTTACGACATCTTCACGAAACACAAGCTGCATTACTAGAAACCAGATACGATTGAATAAAAAGATCCCTCATAACATTTGTTCATGAGGGATTTGTTTATTTAATCCACATATTTTCCGTTGTTTGGTTTGGCAATCTCATCGAAATGCTGGACCAAATTCTTTAAATTAACTGTGAGTTCTGCTCCGCTCATCGGGATCCCATGCCCTGTTGCCGCAACAGATGGATCAAGAGCTGCCAGCTTTTCCACGGATTGTTTTGCATGTATCCAGTCAGTTGTGAAATATTTAGGCGGCCCACTGATCTCTTGTTTTTGTATGAGCACTTTATATAAAGATTCTTGTTTGACAGTAACAAAGGCATCACCTGCAACCAGTACCTTGTCACGCTCTCTATAAAATGACACATGACCTGGTGTATGGCCTGGTGTATGAATCCATCTCCATCCTGCTAGGCCTGGTATTGTTCCGTCTTCGGGAAGGGGCTTGATGTGTTTTCCTAAATCAATTCCGTGGTTTGGAAAAAGCGGAGAAAGTTCTGTAACAAGACCGCCTTCCACCGAACGATCCGGTTTCGGATAATCTTCTTTCCCATTTAAATAAGGTAATTCAACTGTGTGCGCATAGACCGGCACTCCCCACTTTTCTGCCAGATCATTGACCGCTCCAACGTGATCAAAGTGACCATGTGTAAGCAAGATTGCTTTCGGTGCTTTTCCGTCAAACCATTTGTCTGCCCATTCACTAATTGTTTTTCCTGATTTTGGCATTCCTGCATCAACCAAAAAATAGGTTGAAGGGTCCTCAGCACATTGAATAAAAAATACGTTTACGATCTTTGTTGTCAGACCGAACAGACCTGGTGCAATTTGTTCTCCCACATTATCAGCAACGCTTGTCATCGGTAAAAACTCATGATTCATATCCTTCTCTTCAGAATGACTCATAATAAATACTCCTTTAAGCTATTTTTATACGATTTAGTAAATCTCGTTTCATTGTTCCACTTGCAAACAAAAATATGTGAGCAGACAAATTTCAAGGCTGCCCCAAAGGCAGCCTTGTTAAAAAATCCTATGAAAATAATTTGCGTATGGATTGAGCTTGATTTAGGGTCTCGCTCTTTACATCAACATTTAGTTTTCGAATATTATCACAATAAATATGAAGTCTCTTTGCTTTTTCTGCGTTTAGATAAGAGGCGTAGTTGTCCAGCTTATCTACTTCGCGAAGTACGTCTTCCTTCGTGTCTGCTTTCTCAATCCTGCTGCAGCAAGAGTTGATCTGGTCATAAACAGACATGATTGCCACCTCCCTTTCGTTTTGTTTTTCTATTCCCTTCTCTCATTTTTTAAAACTGAGGCGGATGAACTGTAAATACGAAAGAACATTTACATTACTTTCCATACTTGGTTTGCTACACTGTCATTAAAGCCAAATTAAGGAGGGACATCAAGTAATGAAAGAATATCTATGCACAACTTGTGGAACACAATACACATCGGCTGTTTCCCCTTTGAAAGAATGTGTGATCTGTAAAGAAGAAAGACAATACATAAACCCGAAAGGACAAGAATGGACTACCTTAGAAGTGATGAAACAATCAGGCGAATATCGCAATAAAATAGTGAACGAACAGCCAGGACTCTATAGCCTGAAAACAGAACCGGAATTTGCGATCGGACAGTCCTCATTTTTAATCGATGTAAAAGGATTTCGTCTATTATGGGATTGTATTCCTTACTTAGATCAAACAACTGTTGACCGTATTATGCTTGACGGCGGCATTGATGCCATTGCATTATCACATCCCCACTACTACTCCACTCAGGTGACGTGGGCAGAAACATTCGATTGCCCGATCTACATTCATGAGGATGATAAAGAATGGGTTCAACAAGAAAGCTGCAGAATTGTTTATTGGAGCGGAGAGCAGAAGCCGTTGACTGAAGGTCTTGCCATCCATCGGATAGGCGGACACTATAAAGGTGGAGCTGTCCTTCACTGGGAAAACGGGAGAAGAGGAGCTGGAGTTCTATTAACAGGGGACATTATACAAGTAGTTCCCGACCGAAGATGGGTAAGCTTCATGTACAGCTATCCGAACATCATTCCGTTGCCTGCTAAAACCGTTGATCGTATGGCAAAAAGAGTAGGTTCACTACAGTTTAAAGAATTGTATAACGCGTTTAACCGTCATGTAAAAAAAGATGCAGATCTTGTTGTCCAGCGATCTGCTGAGCGATATATTGCTGCACTAAACGGTGAATGGTTTACTACATAAAGAAGAAAAGGGAGAATAGTTCTCTCTTTTTTATTTTGCTTAATGTATTTTTCGGATGAATATAGATACATACTGTTAGAGAAGATTTACAGATGGAAAGTAGGGATTTCTATGCGCTTTGGCTGCCATGTGAGTATAAGGAACGGATATAGTGGTGCAGCAAAACACGTTCTTTCCTTAGGTGGTCGCGCGTATCAGTACTTTCCAAAGAATCCGCGAAGTTTGTCTGTAAAGGATTTTAATTTAGGTGATGCGAAAAGCTGCAAAGCGTTTTGTGCGGAAAATAATTTACTGTCTATTGCACATACCCCCTATCCAACGAGCCTGACTCCCTCTGAAAATAAAAAACAACTTACGATAGAATCCCTTAGGAACGACCTGGAGATCGCAGATGCCTGCGGTTCTGTTGGGGTTGTTGTGCATTTTGGCAGTCCCGTTCCTGGTGAGGACCTCCTTGCAAGCTATCAACTGATGATTCATACACTGAATGCTGTTCTCAGTGATTGGGATAGTGATTGTCTAATTTTACTTGAAAATTTAGCTGGTCGTCCTGGCTCGATGGGAACAACGTTTGAAGAACTCGTTCAAGTGAGGAATCTATGTGAACAACCTGAGAAAATTGGTTTTTGTTTGGATACGTGTCATGCGTTTGCCAGCGGACTTTGGACCGGAGAAAATTGGAGTGAACTCGAGGAAAAAGGTACGGAGTTGGGTTACTTTCAGCATTTGAAGGCAGTCCATTTGAATAATTCCCGCTATGCCTCTGGAGAAGGAAAAGACCGACATGCCAACATTTTTCATAAGGGACGTATTACCGAAGAACAGTTTGATCAGCTGATAACTTCACCGCTTTTAAAAGATGTTCTTTTTGTGTTAGAAACACCATCTGAGTATGGCATTTCGCACGGTGAAGAAATCAAAGAGCTTTATAAAAAGTGGGGTTGAATTTTAGTGTCAAAATAAAATATATAATTCGAAAAAAGCTGAGAACATCAGCTTTTTTTATATTTATAAAAATGTTTTATAAAAAAATAGGCTAAATTCTTCCAAACGCACAATATAATGTAAAAAGAATAAGTTCATATAAAAGAAAGTATTTCATGTAGTTACGCACATGGATTAATAAGGTGGGATCTTTTCTAATGAGAAAAATTAGGGAACTGCGAAAAGAGAAAGGTGACACCATAAAGGAATTAGCCGATAAAATTGATTATGATTTTAGTAATTTATCAAAAGTAGAGCGTGGTCTTATTACTCCATCGTTAAAGCTACTTTCAAAAATTGCAGCTGTTTATGATGTGAAAATATCTTATTTTTTTGATCAAGAAGAAAATTTATCAACAACAGAAAAAAGGTTTATTGAGGATCTGGAACTGTCTTCTGCAGATTTAATGAACAATTATAATCTCTTATTAGATGGAGAACATGTAACTAATCAAGAAGCAGAATTCGTTATAACTTTGATACGAAAACTCAGAGAAACAATTAAAAAGATAAGACCTAAATGATAAGTATTTTTTTATTTGATTATATTCAAAGAAATTGGTTTTATAAACAAATAAATTTATTTTTTGGTTCCGCCTACCATTTAATGTGCATATGATGAATTAAGTCCTTAAAGGATTGTTTGCAATTATATGGTAAAGGTGAGGACTAATATGGATCACAATGAAACTTTTAGCGAAAAGCATTGGTATTTACTTGAACAAATCGAACACAAAGGACTTGACACACAAAAGTTTCAGCACATCTTAAACGATCTTGAAAGAAACGGCAATCCATTATTGTTAGAACAGTTAGTCGAGATCTTGTATTTTTGTTTAAAAAAGTAATCTAGAAAACGCTTAGGTAATCTTCCTAAGCGTTTTCAGCATTATACAATTACCGGTGGCAATGTTCTTCCTGTCTCCAACAGCGTCTTTAAGTTGCTAAGAATCGCTGGCCAGCCATTGTTATATCCAACAAAGGTATCTTCTTCTTCCACATAGTCCTTTTCCATCAAATTCTCATGCCGAAGGGTTAACTTAACGGTACCATTCAACTCTTTCAAGGTGAACGTAGCAATCGTTGGCTCTTCACGTTCTTCATAGTCCCATTTGTTGGTCCACGTAAAGGATAGCTCCTTTTGGGGTTCACATTTTAGGATTTCTCCCCAATCCGTTACCTCTCCACTACGAGAATATGTGATGCGAGATCCCTCTTTCCAGTCAGACTCTACCCGGCTTCCAAAAAAATACTGTTCCGTAACATCTCCATTTGTTAGAGCATCCCAGACTCTTTCAGGGGTCGATTCAATATAAGAAACATACACAAATTTTAAATCTGTCATTGTACGTTATCTCTTTCTATTTCGATTAATGAACGCCTTTTGATGGGTCCCAACTGCCTTGTGTTTTTCTAATCTCTACAATTTGCCCAATATGATATGCATTATGAATATTGATGTTAGCTAGCACCGAATACCATGGATCATGGCGATCCTCATGGGCAGAGCGTTCAAAGATCTCGTCGTCCGCCTCTTTAACTGCTGCTGCCCATTCTGTTAAAACCGTAAAAAGCTGAGTCTTCGCACCTTCCCAATCTTCATTGTTCTCATTTAGAAACGTCTCATCGTTGCTGTCTATTTTCCTTGTAGCCGGAGTTCCTTTAAACCTATTCAGATACCGCTCATTCCAAAAAATGAGATGGTTAACGATCTCCCAGATGGAATTACTGTCACCTGATTTTTCTTTTGCTTGTTCTTCAGTAAGTCCATCTAATGCACGCTCCACCGGAACAAACCAGTTCGGTTCGTTATGATTGGCTCCCATTTGTCTCAATAGAATCGTTCTCTGATCCATAAAAAAACCTCCTACACAGAAATAAGTACGAACAAACATTCTGCAAACGGAGGTTAAATTCCTTTAATAAATTTTAAATTTTTTGCTTCATTCCGAGATCCGACAATAGAACACGGCGTCCTTCTTTATCTGAAAGGGCAGCTGCTTCATTAATGGCAGTCAAGTTCACAATGTCTTCTGTTGTTATGGTAGGCTTTGTACCATTTGAAATCGAATCTACCCATTGTTCCATAGCTGATTGGATTGGCTTAGGCAGTTCTGGGTATATCCAGTCTTCTGTCCCAAGGTGCTTACTCTTGATTCGAACTTCCTGCCCTTCCACCATTAGCGTTCCTTCTGTTCCGTACAGCTCGAGCTGCTGTGGGCTTCCGAATGACAGGAACCCGGTTTCGATCATTCCCATTGCCCCTGATTCATACTCCACCATTACCAAGGCATTGTCATCTACACCAAGCTGATAGAATTGGTTCAGTCTTCCACTAACCGCTTTTACTTTTCCACCTAGGCGATTTGTTAAATAGATCGGATGTGCGCCAAGGTCAATCAGTGCTCCTCCACCACACTCCTCTTTGTTATAAAAGTGCTGGGGCAGCCATCCTTTTGGATTTTCGGAGGAAGGTACAGAGCCATTATGCGCTACACGGCATCTGATGTATGTAATATCTCCTAGCAACCTCTTATCTACCACTTCTTGTGCATAGAGGTAAAAGCTTTCTGTCAGCCTTGGTAAATTGACGATTAATTGTACATTATTCTTTTCAACGGCCTCTACTATTTCTTCACAATCTTTTACCGAGAAAGCCAAAACTTTTTCCGTGAAAATGTGTTTGCCATGATTTGCTGCCGCAATGATCACTTCCTTGTGGCGGTTCGTCGCTGTTGTTACGATAACACCATCAATGGCTGGATCAGACAGGACTTTATTTAAGTCAGGCTCATAAGCAACTCCTAACTCCTTTGCCCACTCGGCTCCGCGCTCTGTGTCCTCATCCCATACTACTTGAATGGATATTGTTTCGTTTTCCTTTGCCTCACGTGCATAATCGACCGCGTGTACATGCCATTTACTGAGTAGTGCCACATTCATCTCATCATCACTCCTCCAGCTATAATTATCTTCATTATACATAAGAGCGATAATTGATTGAAAAAATTCTATACTGTTTCTTCTAAAAGTGATAGATTAATTGGTTTATCCATCAGATGGGGATGAGGCAAAAGTATGGGTTTTTGATAGGCAGGTTGTTGAAGAATGTCGAAATCTGGATAAATCGAAAATTACGTGGAATTATTGATCGTTTACGTGGAATTACTGACTGTTTACGTGGAATTATTTCGATTCAGTGTGAAATTAATTTTAAATACGGAAACAGTGTCCTTTTTAAAAGTACTCTTTTCTAATATGTATATATCAAAGATACACCAGAGCTAAATTAATCTGAAATATCATACAAATCATGAAAATCACTTAGTTTTCAGCTTTTTTTTACTCACTTCAGTCCCTTTTCCTGCCCACAAACTGCTCAAATTCGATCTTCATATGGGGGTATATAGCAAAAAGACTGGCCAAAATGGATCAACTCATCCCTTAGACCAGTCTTAACCTATTTCTTAAAATAAATCAAAGCTCTTTCACTTTAAATGTGTCTCCACCCTTAATTGTACCGTTCTGAAATCCTTTATAAAACCAGCGTTTGCGCTGTTCGGAAGTGCCGTGGGTAAAGCTTTCTGGCACCACATAGCCTTGTGATTTCTTCTGCAGTGTATCATCACCAACCCCACTCGCAGCATTCAGTGCTTCCTCCAGATCCCCTTTTTCCAGCACATTCATATCCTGAGCGTGATTCGCCCATACTCCCGCATAATAATCAGCTTGCAGCTCAAACCTGACTTGATATTTATTGTATTCCGTTTCACTGAGCTTCGATCGCAACGCGTGGATTTCTTCTGTTTTTCCTAGTAGTGTCTGTACATGATGGCCTACCTCATGTGCGATCACATAGGCCATGGCAAAATCACCTGGTGCATCGAACTTATCTTGAAGTTCCTGATAAAAGCTAAGGTCTATGTAAAGCTTCTGGTCTCCAGGACAATAAAACGGACCGACCGATGAACCCGCTGCACCGCAAGCCGACTGAACGCTTCCTGTATAGAGAACAAGCTGTGGTTCTTTGTACGTTAGTCCTTGTTCTCGAAAAATGTCAGTCCACACATCCTCTGTGTCTGCTAAAACAACTGACACAAACTGTGCATTTTCTTTCTCTTTTTCAGTCTCTTCATATGGTACTGACTGCTCTGTCTCTCCCATGCCACCGATCAGATCTCCTGGATTTCCTCCTAAAAGGGTAACGATCAGTACAATGATCAAACCTCCAAGACCCCCGCCGACTGCCAGCCCTTTACCACCCATCCCCCGCCGGTCTTCAACGTTTGTGCTTCCACGTCTGCCTCTCCACTTCATATCTTATCCTCCTCACAATGCCAAAACTTTTAATGTAATAGTCTATATACCCTAAGTCATGAAAAAATAGACGAGTGAACATTTAATTAGAAACCAACTGTGGCTAAGACTGTTAAAGCACCGAAAAAAAGGGGACTATCACTGGTCTCATTTTTCCACCAGGACTGTTTATTATATATAAAAATAAGCTTCCGAGCGTTTCAGCCTGGAAGCTTGCGTGATTTATCTGGCTAGAGCGGATGCAGGGCATTCGAGTGATTGATAAAAATAAAAGCATCATATCTGTTGGACAAACTGGTTGGAACATAGTTGCCTAAATGTTCATAACGAGGATTATAAACCACACCAATGGCACGGTGGCCTTTGACATCTTGGAACCTTTCATGGTGTTCTTTTAGCAGCATAATCTGATCGTGAGTACCAGCAGCATGAAATACCCCTTCCCAACTGTCATCAGAAGCTGGCGGGACTGAAATCTTTTTGTAAGGAGCTCCCCATGCATCTCCAGCAATCACTGAACCGCGGTGTGTGCCAAACCCTAGAGCATACACATCTTTAGGAATATGGCTTTCACGAATTAATTGGCCTACATTCACCATTCCTTCCTCTGCCATATCGGTCGCACGCGCATCTCCAATGTGTGTGTTATGTTCCCAGATGATGGCCTTTGCTTCCGGTCCATGGAAGTCCATTAGCTTCTCAACAGCTTCAGTCATATGACGGTCTCGAATGTTCCAGGTTTCGGTGTCGCCTTTTACCATAGATCTGTAGTAATGTTCAGCATGAGCAGCTACTAGCGCATTGAGCTCCAGACTAAGTCCACCTTCCAGGTCATCTTCATAAGATTCTCTTTTGGACTGAATGTCTAAAAGAAGCTTGATCACTTCTTCTTCACAGCTTTCAGATAGATAACCTGCTGAGATCGCATATTCCTGTTCGTCTTTTTCAAAAGGCTGAAAGCATGAAAAGGCTTTTTTGGCAGACTCTAACCTGCTGGGGTCCTTCTTTTCTAGATAACGAATAATCTCTTCCATCGATTCAAAAAGACTGTACATGTCGATCCCATAAAAGCCGACTTTTTTCTGTATTGCCTGTTCATCATTATGTTTTTTTAACCACGTTATAAAATCAAGAATTTCTTTATTTGCCCACATCCATGAGGGCCAGCGTGTAAAGCTGTGTTTTAAAAGGAATTCAAGCTGTGGAGGTTTTGCGTAGTAACTTTTTATGTACCGATTCACCCTGTAACAGGACGGCCAGTCCCCTTCCACCGCAATGAACGAGAAGCCTTTTTCTTGAATGAGTCTTTTTGAAAGTTCAGCACGAATTGTATAAAACTCAGATGTACCATGTGAAGCTTCACCTAATAGCACATAACGCGCATCACCGATTGAATTTATAATTGTATCCAGGTCAGATTTATCTTCAAACCGTACAGCATGTTTTCTTATATACTCAGCAATTGATTCTGACATTGTCCCACCCGCTTTCTACCTGTACTATAACCAGCTGGTGTTCTTCTTAAACGAAGAAAAAGGACTTTTGGGTAAGTCCTTTCTGAGATATGATCATTCTTTTATATCATTTTATAATATAAAACAGTCGTATCAATGCCCCCTTCAGCGTTCTGAGCAAAGTGAGGAATACGGCCAGCCTCTTTATAGCCGATGGACTGATAAAGAAAATTTGAAGGGTCTCCCTCTCTTGTATCTAGAACCAGCAGGGACCTTCCTTCATGTATCGCTCTTTGTTCTGCTTGCTTCATCAGCTGACGTGCGATTCCTCTTTGTCTGAATGAAGGATGTGTCATTAATTTTGCAACCTCTGCCCGGTGAACACCGTTCGGCTTCGTACATAAATGCAGCTGGATGGTACCAGCAATCTGCCCTTCCACCTTTGCAATCCAAAATAATATCTCAGGGTTAACACAGCTTTGCCAATATGCACGAGCCTCTTCTTTTTCAAGTGGCGGAAGAAAACCGATGGATGCTCCATCTCCTACTACTTTTATCAGCAGATCTGACAGTTCTTCTAAACATTCATTAACACTGTGAAGTTCAATGATCTCCATCTCATTAGCCCCTTTGTTTATGTTAGTTGTTTCATCTATTTTAATATTCATTATCTGCTTTTTCTATCTCTTTTTTCATAAAAAAACCTCCCTTGTTACAGGAGGCTCTTTTTGCTTGTTTTTTCGTGTTTCATTCGCTATTCCCAACAAAAACCGCTATGATGAGTGTAGAGCTATTTATTCAGGAGTGTTTGCTTTGACTAAATTATTGCTTATTGGTGCTGGAGAAGCACATTTGTCTGTTCTCCGTTCTCTTCAATCAGAGAGATTACAAGATGTAGACGTTACGCTTATCTCTTCTTCTCGTTATTCAGGAAAAGACACTCAATTAGATATAGTCACATTGTGTGAAACAGCCTCAGTTACTTTTATTGAAGACACCATTATTTCCTTTGATCCTCTTCAGAAAATGCTGTTAAGCTTTTCAGGTGAGATTCATCGTTTTGATGTCATTTCATTTGATGTGGGTATGAAGATTTCCCTCTTTAAACAAGCATTGGTTCCTGTAGATCCAAAAGGATTGATGCTAGTGAACGATAAGCTTCAGAACACGGAATTCTCCTTTATATTTGGGGCAGGAAGGTGCGTCTCAATCTTGGATGTATCAGAGAATAGTGATGCACTCTTAAAACAGGGTAAAATCTTATGTAAGAATATAAGAAGGTACCTTTCCGGTAAGCCATTAAAAGAATTAAATGAGGGGTCAGGACTTTCATTCATGGATCACCTTAGAAAACTGCTAAAAAAACAGTCTAATTCGTAATGAACTAGACTGTTTCTTTTTATTAAGCCTTCAATGCATGAACACCTTGTGTCGCCATAAACTCTTCGATCTCTTCTACTTCACGCATAATGTCTTTTGACAGGTTCTCAAATCCATCTTCTGTTACTAAGATGTCATCTTCAATACGAATGCCGATTGACTCATCTTCAATATATAATCCAGGCTCTATCGTAATCACCATTCCAGGTTCTAATACACGGTCTTTATATGAACCCACATCATGTGTGTCAAGTCCAAGGAAATGGCCGACACTATGATAATAGTATCTGGAGATCTCAGAGTCTTCCTGAATCAAACCAATCTTCTTGCACTCTTCCGCTAAAACTTTTTTTGCATGTTTATCCAGTTCAGCGTACTCCAGACCTGGTTTAATCAGTGCAGTTGTTTCTTTTAAAGCTTTTAAGACGATGTTGTACAGTTCTTTTTGTCGATCAGAAAATTTACCATCAACCGGGAACGTATAACTGATATCTGCATTGTAATAGTCTTTCTGTGCGCCAAGGTCAAGCAACACTAGCTCTCCTGAATCGGTCTGTGCGTTATTATGTTCATAATGAAGAACCGTCGCGTTTTTTCCGCTTGCTGTAATGGTGTTAAACGCGTAATTGCGGATGCCGTTTGATTTAAGCGTGAAATCAAAATGAGCTTCCAGCTGATACTCCATCAATCCCGATTTCGCGTTCATTAGCACATTGTAGATGCCTTCTTTAGTAATGGCGATCGCTTCTTTAATCTTTTGAATCTCTTCAGGTGTCTTAAATACACGAAGTTCAGAGATTTCAGGGTATACGTTATGAATCGTTACGTGGGGATAGTGCTCACGAATGTGTTTGGCAAAAAGGGATGTGTTTGTCGGCGCACCAGACCATCCGCGGCGCTCTAAGTCCAGACAAACATGTTTTGCTTGATTCGTAAAAAAAGTTCCCGCAACAAAAGATTCAAAGCTATCTACATACTTGATGTCTTTAATGCCAGATAGGCTTTCAGCTTCCTCTTTTGAAACCGTCTTACCCACCCACTTCTCCATTACAGGATCAGCTTTTTCAATAAAAAGCGTCTCTTCAAATAGTGCTCCGCTCTTCTTTAACATGAGGATAACGTTTTGCTCGTTGACTCCTGTTAAGTAATAGAAGTTACGATTTGGTACGAACGGATAATGTTCATCTGCTGACTTTTGTGGTGCCTTTCCTGCAAACAAAATTGTTAGTGATTCATCAGGCAGCAATTCTTTCAATCTGCTTCGATTTCTTTCAAAAAAATAAGACTCCATGTGAATCCTCCTTTAGGATAATATCAAAAAACGACTGATGAGTTTATTTATGTATTTATAGTATAAAGATTTTGGTACTGTAATGACAGTTATTTTTCTGAATTTTATAAAATGAATTTAAAATAATATGATGAGTGGGCGTTTTTATGGGATTAGGGGCAATTTTTATGTGATGGTGCAGATTTTTTATGTGATTCAGCTAAGTTTTTGTCTCTTACTAGTTCTACAATATGTGTTTTACCTTTTCATTGGAAGAGATACAACTCCCTGAGCTAACATCCCTTCACCTCCAATGACAGATAAAGCTAACCAAAACGAACTGGTTAGCTCCATACCATCTATGCCTCTTGTTCAAACAACTGTACAAGCTCAATAATGACTTGTGTTGCTTTGACCATGTTATCAACTGAAATGTATTCGTGACGGCCATGATAATTTTCCCCGCCAGTAAAAATATTCGGCGTCGGCAGTCCCATGAATGATAGCTGAGACCCGTCTGTTCCGCCTCGGATTGGTTTGATGTTGGGTTCGATACCCAGCTTCTTCATTGCTTGTGATGCAAGATCTACAATTTCTTTTACCGGCTCGATCTTCTCTTTCATGTTGTAATACGTATCTTTCATTTCTATCTGAACTTTATCCTGACCGTACTTTTCTCGCAACTCATCTACTATACCCTGAATCGTATCTTTTCTTTTTTGAAAAAGTTCCTTGTCATGGTCACGGATGATGTAATACATCTCAGTTTTTTCTACATCTCCTTTAAGACCAATGAGATGATAAAAGCCTTCATAACCTTCCGTATGTTCCGGTGCTTCATCTGCTGGCAGTTTACTTTGCAGCTCCATTGCAATTTTCGCGGAATTTACCATCTTGTTTTTCGCTGATCCTGGGTGAATGTTTTTTCCTAGGATGCGAATCTTTGCGCTTGCAGCATTAAAACTTTCATACTCAAGCTCACCAAGTGGACCTCCGTCCATCGTATACGCGTATTTTGCTCCGAACGCTTCTACATCAAATTTATGTGGGCCGCGTCCGATCTCTTCATCTGGTGTGAACGCCACTCTGATTTTTCCGTGCTTAATTTCAGGATGTTCGATTAAGTACTTCATCGCCGTCATGATTTCTGCGATACCCGCTTTGTTATCAGCACCAAGCAGTGTTGTTCCGTCTGTTGTGATCAAAGTGTGTCCCTTGTAATCTTGTAAGCTAGGAAAATCGCTTGGTGATAATTCGATATGTAGGTCTTTATTTAAAATGATAGTATCTCCATCATAGTTTTCTACGATCTGTGGATTTACGTTCTTACCTGTAAAATCAGTAGCTGTATCCACATGCGCAAGGAAACCGATGACGGGCACATCTTTTTCCGTATTTGGTGGAAGAGTTGCCATCACATAGCCGTTTTCATCTACGGTAACTTCTTTCATGCCAATTTCCTTTAATTCTTCAACTAAAATGTTAGCAAGTGTCCACTGCCCCTCTGTTGAAGGAGTGGTTTCACTGCTTGAGTCAGATTGCGTATCTACTTTTACATAAGAGGTAAATCTATTTATGATCTCTTGTTTCAATTTTCAATCAACTCCTGTCCTTTTGTTTCATCATAGCATGTTTGACCAAAATTCGAAAAATTTTTAAAGACTCGTCCATTTGTCTAAACAACCTGTCCTCTGCTGCATAAGATATAGTAACCAGCACAGGTAATGTGTTGGATAATAGCGGGGTGATATTAATGGGTTGTTGGAAAAAACACGACAAATGTGAATCTTCTTCTTCTTCAAGCTTCATCTTAAAATGTAAGAAGAAGGACAAGAATAAAGACAAGAAGAAGGACAAAGACAAGAAGAAGAAAAAGCGCTGTAACTGCGGCTGCAATCACTGATGCTCATTTCATGAATAAAGGAGTCCTCACAGGGCTCCTTTACCCTATTCCTGCGGATATGTTTTGAGTAAAAACTGCATCGATTGCTTGATTAACGTTTTTAGGACCTCTACGTCAACGTCCGCAATTTTATTAATGTAAACACATGCTGCGCCTGTTGTATGCTTTCCGAATTTCTCAAGCAGTTCAGCACGGTCTGGATCCCCTGGTGCAAAGTAAAGGCTGATCTTCGCCTTTCTTGGTGAGAATCCAACAAGAGGTGCATCGCCTTCATGGCCGGTTTTGTACTTATAATGATAGGATCCGAATCCGATAATGCTTGGCCCCCACATTTTTGCTTCAAAGCCAGTGGTTTCTGTAAAAATATCAAGCAGTTTATAAGCGTCTTCTCGTTTTTTGGGGCTATCAACTGATTCGATGAATTCTACCACACTATTATCTGTTTCTTTTGTTTTTTGCTCGTACATAAATAAACCACTCCTTTTCTTATAGGTAGGCTGCTACTTTATATTTTCTACATTGGATTCTTAACCCCTCTTACACATTTTACATCGCAGATTGGACCGTAAAAAAGACAACTCCTAAAAAAGGAGCTGTCATTTTATCTATTCACAGTGTTTTTTACAAACTACAAAATGGCTGAATGGAAAGAACAACGTTGCATCTGCCTGCTCAAGTCCTGGTTCTACAAAATTGAAAACACTTCCGCCAATTACAGATATTTCGGCCAGGCCACAGACTACTTGACACCCGCAGACTTCGAAATCACCTTTTGCTGTTACACGATAAACAGCGTTTGTTTCATCTTTTTTTCCTGGTACAAGGTTTCGAGGTATATTTCTTTCTATTCTTGTGCAAGTATGTGGGTTTAATTTAAACTTGCCTAAATTAATTTCTTTTTCTTCAATGTCTTCAAAAATATTAATATATCCGGTGCAGCTCATTTTCGGCTCCAAACAAATGCCCAATTTTACCTTGACTTTAAGTTCTTTGTCAGTAGGGTTTTTTAGAATAATAATGAGTCTGTCGTTCTCTCTCCCCCCTTGCAGTTCTGAATCAACTTCTTCCGGTACAAGAAATGGACCAGTCGTAATCTTTACTTTCCTGTGTTTATCTTGATTTCCTTTTGATTTATCACTCATCTGTTCAGCTCTCCCTTTTTAACTAACTCACATCATTATCTTCAACATATTAAATGCACCTGGTGAGTAAAAGGAATGGGCCATAAGGTAATTTTTATTTGGTATAAGAGTGCTAGTCGCACGTCATGGATTTGTTGAACATATAAATAGTTTGATCAATAATTATGAATACGTACTGAGGAGGTTACATATGAGGATAGGCGTTAACTTGTTGAACCTGCAACAGGACAGATACGGCGGGGTTGAACAGTATGTCGTCCATTTGATCTCACGAATACTAAAGATCGACAATCGAGTAGAATTGTTTTTATTCCTTACAAAACCAAGCAGAGATCTGTTTCCTGATTATCAGGAACGATTGAAAAAAATAATGATAAAAGAATATAACATTCATAAAGTGATTTACCCATTGATTGCCCAATGCCAGCTCGACCTATGGTTTTCGCCCTTACACAGATCATACCTTCCAGATATACCGGTTCCTTCGATCACAACCATCCATGATGTTCTGCACACAGCCTATCCCCAATTTGTCCCCGGGGATTTCCAAGAAAACAATTCTTATTATGAGCAGTTCGCTTCATCCTTTGATGCCGTTCTGACTGTTTCGGAGTTCTCTAGAAATGCCATTGCAAAGAATATTGGCATTCCTAAGGTAAAAATACATGCGATCTATCCGGATGCTCCATTGGCATTTCAGTATTTCTCCAGATATAACCAGAGAGAAAGAATCAAGAAAAAATACGCACTAGAAGAAGGATATGCGATCTATCCAGCCAGCTATAATCCGCATAAAAATCATATCAGCTTGCTTAAAGCTCTTGTTTCACTAAGGGACAACTATAATAAGCGTCTAAAGCTTGTTTTAACGGGTTATGCGTCAAAAGAGAACCGTGTACATCAATCTGTCCTAAACTTTTTAAAAGAACATAAACTTGAAACCCAAGTAAATGTCTTAGGCTATGTCCCTCCTGAAGATATGCCTTCCCTATATGCAAATGCGTTGTGTTTGGTCTTCCCTTCCCTTTATGAGGGTTTTGGCATTCCTTTAGTAGAGGCGATGAAAACACAGTGTCCAATCGTCTGTTCAAATCGAGGAAGCATTCCGGAAGTAGTTGGCGATGCTGGTTTACAGTTTAACCCGGAGGATCCGGAAGATATCGCATTAAAAATGCTGGATATGTTAGATCCAAGAACCAGAGAGAACTTCATAAAAAAAGGAAACATGCGGTCAAAACGTTTTTCATGGGAAAATTGTGCCAAGGAAACACTGAATGTTTTCAAGCAAGTTGTGAAAAGGAATGAAAAATGATGAAAAAGATTCTAGTCCTAAACCATTTTCCGACTGCGCTTCCACCAACGAGCGGAGGCACATTAAGGTATTTTCATATTTATGAAAACCTAAGCCGCTTTTATGATGTAACCCTGCTTTCACAAACCTTCGGCAACAAAGGGGGATTATTCCACTATTCCTCATCATTCAGAGAATATAAAGTTGCTAAAGACCACTTTTACAATAAAATTGTTCAAGATCTACAGCATAATGAATTAACATATGAATTTGCCTTGATCATACAGACTGAGCTTGCCAAACATCCTACTTTATTTAAAAATCATTTTAAATCTCTTTATCCATCGAGTGATGTGGTCATTCATGAATCCCCTTTTTTATTGAACTATGATTCATACATCCGAAAAGATCACAAGCCAAGAGTATACAATAGCCATAACCACGAATTCATGCTGGCTGAACAGATTTGGAAAAATAAGGAGGCAAGAAGCTATCTGCCTGCCGTCTTTGATTTGGAAAAAAATCTTGTGAACAATGCCGATCTGGTATTTTCTACGTCTGCAATCGAAAAAAAGCTTTTTGCTGCGAAGTATAATGTTGATCCATCTAAAATCAAACTGGCTCCAAATGGGATACACCCAGATGGATGGCTACCACGAAAAGAAGGTGCCAACAAAAAAACTCTTGCCTTCTTCATTGGAGCTGATTACCCGCCAAACGTGGAAGCTGTTGGTTATATCGTGGACCATCTAGCTGACTGTTGTCCTGAAATGGACTTCCTAATCGCTGGAGGATGCTGCTCCCCGTTTTCAAATGCTCCCTGCAAGCCTAACGTAAGACTGTTAGGGAGAGTCCGGCACAAGCAGAAAATAAAATTATTGGCTGAAGCAGATATAGCCATAAATCCTATGTTTACAGGCGCTGGCGTAAATCTGAAGACATTGGAATATTTATCTGCAGGAATCCCTCTATTCTCCACACACTGCGGCGTAAGAGGCTTAGAACTGATTGATAAGAAACACTATATTCATGCAGAAAAAAAGGACTTTGCTTCTAAATTAAACCACCATGCTGGAGATCATATCTTATTACGAAAAGTGGCTGCAAGAGGCCAAAATTTTGTTAATGAGCACTATTCATGGAGAAGCATTGTCCATAGGATGAAAGGCGAGATTGATAAGCTCCTGTTCTAGGAGCCTATTAATTTTTCGACCATTTGTTTTAATGAAATGCCTGCTTTATCCCAAGTCAGCCTCAGCATATCCTTCCTGCCTTGTTTTCCTTTTTGTCTGCAAAGATCAGGATTTTCATAGGCATATCTCATCAGCTTTTTAAGGTGTCCGAATTTCGGTTCAGCCCATAACTGTCCATTTTGTTCAAATTGCCGGTAGATCGTAGAGATAGCGTGATCGCTATTCATGCTGATGGAAGGATCCTTAAGTTCGTAATCTATCAGGAAGGAGTTATGTTTATTTAAAAAATCAATCTGTCCCCCCCATCCTGTTGTAATAACTGGTATACCGCTTGATAATGCTTCAATAAAAGGCAATCCGACTCCTTCTCCTCTCGTAGGAAGGACAAACGCATTTCCTGCTCTGTAAATTCCCTTTAATTGAGTCTCGCTGCATATACCAGTCATTATATAAATGGGAGCAGAATCGTCCCCAACCCCCAATTTCCGTTTATAGTTCATAATTGCTGCTCTTATTTTTTTGCGTGAACTGCCATACGTTTTGATAACAAGCAGCACTGGCTCCTTCGCTGTGAACTCTTCCCAATACGCACGGAGCAAACTCTCCGGATTCTTTCGATGCTGAAAATCAAAAATAGAAACAAAAACAAATTTCCCCTCTGCTCCATTAATCATGAACTTTTGATTGTCCGGATTAAACATTCGTGTATCTGCCCCATGTGGAGCCAGAAATATCGGAATACGAACACCGCTGTTTTTCAGTGCATCTAAATTATGCGTACATGGAACGGAAACGGCATCAAAAGTAGATAGGATCGGCAGCCAAGTAACAGGGATTCTATTCGTTTCCCATACGGTATTAAGAATACAACGATCAAATCTGGCTTTATCTTCTTTTTCAATAACTGCCGGCGGAGAATGATAGATCAATAGCTTAGGTTTATCGTTTGAAACGGGTTTTCCAATGAGTTGGAGCAATCTTGCTTTTTTCTTTTCATCCTGCATGTTATAAGGAAAATTCCATGTATATGTTTCTATTTTAACGTCAACGTTCTGTCTGTCTAAAGCTAGGGCGTATTCCCTGCTCGCCGTTCCATACCCTGTGGCATCCAGTACAGGTCCTCTCCACACCACTTGATAGTCTTTCATCACGGTCTCCTTTTGATAGATAAGTAATCTTTGCTATCCGAGAATGATGGGCTTGTAATCATCGGTTGAGCAAACAATCGAAGATTTTCTTTTTAGAGCGGTATTGCTAACATTCCAAGTGTGATGGTCAGATTGGGAAGATCGCAAGCAAACATAATGTTTTTTGTCTGCAGAAAACAATCTCAGCTTATTTTTTACACACTGTTTCAAAAAAACAGTATCTTCCCCAAGATTTAATTTGGGAAACTGGATAGTCTCGTATATTTTTTTATGAAAAAAAAGAGTTGCCCCCTTCAACCCTTGTCTGACAAACATGTTTTCCCGATTTGGATTGTTAATAACGAGTAACTTTTCATTCTCAAAATACATATAGACCGTCCTTTTACCTACAATATCTGCTTTCGTTTCTTGTAATGTTTCCATAGCATGTTCGAGGTAACCTGGAGCATAATAATCATCATCATCAAATTTTGCCACATAACTATATTTTGCTTTTTGAATGGCTGTATTTAAGCATTCACCAAGCGTCCACGTTTCAGGCCGCTGATAAACGGAGACATGTTTGTGCGCTTTTGCTGCCTCCTTCCATTTGTTTAAGTTCAAATCATCTCTATTTAAAATAATGATTAGTTCTTTCTCACTCCACATTTGATTGCTGTAGTTCTGGAACACATTGTCCATAAATCGTTCTCTCATCGTGCAGCATATTACTGAGATCATGACCATCCCGCCCTATTTACAGAATCTGACCGCCTCTTCCCATGAATAGGTAATTCGTGTGATGTCCTCTTCCGAAACTTTGGATCCAAGCTGAACCTCAATAAATTGGAGCGGCGTATCTGCTTTTACAGCATGTTTGGATCCTTGCGGGATTTGAAAAACATCACCAGCTTTAATACAGCTTAACTGATCATTTAAAATAATCTCCCCTGTTCCAGAAATGACAGTCCAAATCTCTTGTCTTTCCTGATGGAACTGATAGCTGATGTTGCGGCCAGGGAGAACACTTACGATTTTCGTTAAAGATTGCTTGCCTTCACTCGTTATCGATTTTTCTAAAACTTTATAGCTGCCCCACCGTTTTTCTGCATATCGTGGCGGGACATCTGTTATGAGCTTCTTAACCTCTGAGCTTCGTTTTTTGTTTGCGACAAGAATGCCATCAGGTCCTGCTACAATCATGCTATCTGATATTCCTATCACATGGATGGGTTGAGATAGTTCATTGATTATATGTGTATTTACCGTGTCAGCTGTAAGCTCGCATGGACCGAAAGCATATGATTTCATTTGTTTACTTATGGCCCCCCATGTCCCAATATCATCCCATTCTCCCTGATAAGGGATGACAATCGAACGATTGCTTTCTTCGGCCACTGCATGATCAAAGCTTAAATTAGGCAGCTCATCATAATTCTCAAGCATGCCATTATAATGGGTTGGAAGGCCTTTATCTTTTAGAAATTGAAGCATAAACCTAATTGAAAAAACATAGACTCCGCAATTCCATAACGCATTTTTCTTTATTAACTGCAACGCTTGTTTGGGGCTTGGTTTTTCAATAAAGTGACTGATGTGATAATAATCATCAGTCTTCTGTATGTCAGGAACAATATAGCCAAATTGATCAGAAGAAAATCTCGGTTTTACACCTATGTGAGCAAGGTCAGCTTTTGATTTCTGAAGAAAATGAGGTGTTTTTGTTACTAGCTGATAAAAGGATAGCTCTACGAAAATGTCAACAGGCAATACACAAACACACTCTTCAAGATTCGTTAGCAACGGTGTATTAAAAGAAGTGACAGCTAAAGAGATTGCAGAAAACGTACCCTTTGGTACAGGTTCACTAATGATTGGAATGTGATTTTCAAGCTGATTATGAATGATTTCCACTTGATCCTGAGTGGTAATAATGTGAGTAGACGAAAGAAGGCCAACAGAATCCAATTGTCTGCAAACTCTTTGGAGCATAGATTCATATTGGTTATTCTCCATACTTAACAGTTTCAGAAATTGTTTGGATCTAATCCGATTCGACAATGGCCACAGTCTTCTACCAGAACCACCAGATAACAGCAGAATTTTCATATGTCTCCTCCATACACCATTAATAAAAAGGCCTTTGCTATTCTATGAAGGTTCCTATTTCGATATGCAGTTGCCCCTTATCACTTCACTCCAAATTTTGCTCTTCTTTCCTTAACATATTGTCTTTCTTTAAAAACCATTGTATAGTTTAGTTGAGAATGATAATCAATATTACATGTTCCAAAGGAGCGGACATTATGGAGCAACCTGAAATTTTTGATGTTACCATTATTGGCGGAGGGCCTGCAGGTCTTTACTCTGCCTTCTATAGCGGACTTCGTGAAATGAAAACCAAGATTATTGAATTCCAGCCCCAATTAGGCGGAAAAATTCATGTGTATCCGGAGAAAATGATCTGGGACGTCGGAGGGCATACTCCGCTGCCAGGAGCAAAGCTGATCGAAAAACTGGTAGAACAAGGACTTACCTTTCATCCGGAGGTTGTTCTAAATGAAAAAGTAGATTCCATTACAAGAAATGAAGAAGACCTGTTTATTTTACAAGGTTCATCTGGTGAACAGCATTTTTCTAAAACTGTTATTGTAGCAGTTGGAAGCGGTATCTTAAATCCGCAAAAACTGGAGATTGAAGGTGCTGAAAGGTTTGAGGTTTCCAACTTAAACTACACCGTCAAATCTCTTCAGCATTTTAAGGATAAGACTGTCGTTATCTCGGGCGGCGGAAATACGGCTATCGACTGGGCAAATGAATTAGTTCCAATCGCAAAGAAAGTATACTTAACTTATCGAAAAGGAAACTTAGCTGGTCATGAGGCTCAAGTGACACAACTGATGAACAGCTGTGCTGACTGTATCTTTAACACTTCGATCTCAAAACTGTTTGCATGTCCAAACCACGAAGTGATTGAACAGATCGAATTGACCAACCATGAAACGGGTGAGATCTCCTACCTTCCTATTGATGAAGTCATTATTAATCATGGTTATGAACAAGATACTTCACTGCTGGGAAATAGCGGATTAAGTATTGAACTGGCAGACAACTTTTATATCGCCGGCAATGCCAATAGCGAATCATCGATTCCAGGACTATACGCTGCTGGAGATATACTAAAGCATGATGGTAAGCTAAACTTAATTTCTGGAGCTTTTCAAGACGCTGCAAATGCAGTGAACAAAGCCAAACAATTCATCCAGCCTGACGCTCAAAAAGTAGCTATGGTTTCTTCTCATAACGAAGTTTTCAAAGAGCGCAACCGTGAACTTGTAAAACAGATGGTGAGATAAACGTTCAAATATACTAGGGGTAACCGTAATTGGCGGACTAACAATCTCAACACTGTTAACGTTAGTAATTGTGCCAATTGTTTATGAATCCTTAATGAAAATAAAAAATAGAAAGAAAAAAGCATAAAATCAAGGGGCTGACTCAGGAGATATACAGGTCAGCCCTTGTTATTTTTAGTCTCAGATTGAGGAAACATGATTTATAGGCCCCTAAAATCACTTTTATAGTCAAATAAATTTATGGGCCTTCCATCAAATTTATAGTCCCTCAAATATTTATGGTCTTTTCGACAAAAAACCAGACATAAGCTAAGATTCCTTTTCGATCTTCCCGTTTTTATTACCAACAATTATTCCGGCTAATATAACACAAACACCGATCCACTGTAATGGACTGATCTCTTCAGCTAGTACAATTGCGGACAGGACCACTGCAACAGGAAGTTCAGAAGCTGTAAGTATAGTTCCTAGACCAGGTCCTACATGCGGCATGCCGATCGAAAAGAAAAACGGCGGCAAAACCACACCAAATATACCCAAGATCAATCCGTAAGGTGTAATATCCAGCAAGGTTGGTAAATCATTTAAAATAATGGGAGGAAATAATAAAACAGTAATGATCATGCCGCCGGTCGAAAGAAGGGCACTTTTTTGAATGGAGGGGACATTCTTGCCGATCATGCTGCTTAAAAGAATAAATAATGAAAAAGTAAAAGCAGCAAGTAACCCTAAGGCGGCTCCTTCCCAAGCAATTGGACCAGCACTTACCTTCAAAACTCCGGCAGCCAGAATGGATCCTGTAAGAAGGATTCCAATTGAAAGAAACTTTTCTGATGAGGGTCTTCTTTTATAAACAAACCATTCCAGAAATGTTCCCATCCAGATAAATTGAAATAAAAAGATAATCGCTAATGATGCAGGGAGCGTTTGTAAAGATTGATAATATAGCAATCCTGTTAATCCCATAGGTGTCCCGGCTAAGATGATTTTACCAGTTTGAATGAGACTGATTTTTTTCTTCTTTGTAAAAATCGTCACCATCCAAATCATGCTTGTTCCAAATAAAAATTGACTTCCCGATACCGCTGGCATCGTAAAGCCGGCGGAATAGGCTAGTTTTACGAAGGTGGATAATATTCCATAGCAGCAGCCACCAAGAAAAACCATTAAAGCGTAATGCCAATTTTTCATCAAAAAATTCTCCTTTTCGTTAAAATAGAAATAAAAGAAGCCACACGATTGTCTGACATAGACATCGTGTGGCGAAAATAGAGTTGCCTCTAAAAAAATCCACAAACTCACAAAGATTTTAGTATTCATTTCAGTTTTCATTATAACGTGATAACAAGTTGTTCACAATCATATCAAGCTTTTTTTGATTTAAATTGTCGTAATGAGGGCAGTATTGCACCTCTGTTTTGATTGTTGTAGATTGGAAATAACAGGGCTTCTTTAAAAACACAAACCCCGTTTTTATAAGACGGGGTTTTAAACGGGATAATAGATGATCATACTTAATCGAGTTAACGATCCACTTGAATTATGATAGGTATGAGGCCTGTCTGCCTTGAACCTTATGGAGTCCCCGCTTTTTACTGTATATTGCATATTATTTACACGGACCGTCAGTTCTCCTTCAAAAACGGTTATGAACTCTTCCGTTCCCTCCCTATGCGAATCGGCACATAACATTCCGCCTTTTTCAATCTCAACAGAATAAACCTCAAACCGTCTATCATCCTCAAAAGGAAAGTAGGGATAGACTCTATATTTTCCATTGTCTTCTGTTAAAGTTTGAATCTCGCTTCGCAAAACGATCTTTGTATCGGGCTGCGGATTATTGATAAGCGAAGTAAAGGAGATTTTTAATCCGTTTGCTATCTTCCAAATGGTCGTAATCGTAGGGCTTGACTCTCCTCTTTCTATTTGGCCGATCATCGTTTTGCTTACTCCTGTTAATTCAGCAACTCTCTCTAGGCTCATCTTCTTGCTTTCTCTTATCGATTTTAAGTTTTTTGCAAGAATAAGGTGTATATCTTCCATAAACACACTCCTGTTCATGTGTACAATATAGCGTCTATAATGTACAATAAAAAGTAAACCGCTATAGTGTTCGTTTCGATCATTATAACATACTTGCTGAAGGAGGCTCCAACATGCCATACTTATCGTTTCTTCTTTATGTGATTGTGACCAGCTTTACCCCTGGACCAAATAACATTATGGCAATGGTATTTGCGAATAAATACGGGTTAAAAAAGACAATCAGATTTTGCCTTGGGGTAGGTGCAGGTTTTTTTGTAATCATGGTATTAAGCAGTTATTTTAACCTTTTGCTTAAAAACTATATTCCAAAAGTTGAATCGATCATGTCCATTCTAGGTGCGATTTATATGGTGTACCTTGCTGTAAAAATTATAGCGAGCAAAGAAAAGGGTGATGACAGCAACGGAAATAAGAAATACGGCTTTGTAACAGGTATGCTGTTACAATTCATCAATCCAAAAGGTATATTATATGGCATAACCGCCATATCTACCTTTATCCTTCCCTATTACACTTCAAATCTCAGTTTGCTGTTATTTTCTATCCTTCTAGCTTTTGTAGGGTTTATGAGTACGATTTGCTGGAGTTTGTTCGGAGCCATTTTCAGCAGATTCTTATCTAAGTATAGAAGCCCGTTTAATGCCATAATGGCGCTGTTGTTAGTGTATAGTGCCGTTACGATCCTTATGGAATAAAAGTATTTAAGATTAACGGTTACTCCCCCTTTTTAAAAAAACAAAAGGCAGGTTTTTCGAATAATTTTAGTTTCGAATAGGACAAGTTACCATGCCAATCGTTGAACTGAACATATCATGGTATAAAAGCAATTTAATTGTTTTTAATGGGGAGTTGATGAGATGTCTTTGCGATTTTTTGCTAACTTAACCGGGAGAGAAGAAGTTCCTCCTGTCAGAACAATTGCAAGTGGTTCCACCATTTTTGAATTCAGTCCATGTTTTAAAGAGCTTCGCTTTAAATTAACGGTGAACTGTATTGAAGGTTTTACACAAGCTCATATTCATTTAGGTGCTAGAGGAGAAGAAGGACCTGTTGTCGCATTCCTTTTTGGACCGGTTGACCCTGGTATTGATGCTGAGAAGAAAGTGATCAAAGGGACTCTAACGAGAGCAGATCTTGTTGGCCCACTAGCTGGATTTCCTTTAAAAGAACTTGCGAAAAGCATGATAGCTGGACTCACTTATGTGAATGTGCATACTGAAGATTTTCCAGATGGAGAAATCAGAGGGCAAATAAAGCAAGAACCAATATGTTAATACCATAAATTGATAATAAAGAGCGGCCTATTTTTAGTCGTACTGAAACGACCTGATGAAAGCTTGCTCTTTTTTTTGGTCGAAGATCCGGAGTAAATTAAAAGACTCGTCATTTGACGAGTCTTTTTTATTTAACCTCAGGCAATTACAATGACAAAATCAATGTCATTTCCCTTATTAATTTTGAAAATGCACCTAAAAACGGAACCCTTTACGTTTAACACGGGGGCTTTCTTCCAATTAAAACAGTTTTTGCAGTTCATTAATTCCTAAGAACGCGAACATGAGTACACAACCGATTAATACAGCATTAGCCAGCCATTTATTTCGATACTCCGCTTCTACTTTATTAGAATTTAAAAGTACGAGGAGCGAAATTGCTAAGAATGGCATGAACAACGCACCCAACGCTCCATAAATAATGATTAATTGTACGGGTTTCCCAAAGTAAAAGATAAGCATCGGCGGAAATGTTAGCCACGCCAGGTATGCACGATAAGATGGATCCTTTTCAGATACTGGCTTAATAGAGCCAAGGTCCTCTTTTTTCGTTTTGATCGTTCTGACAAAATCGGCGAACAAGTATGGTACACCGTTCCAAACTCCAAGCAGCGATGTGAATGCTGCCGACCAAAAAGCAATGAGGAAGAGCCAACGCAGCGGTGTTCCAAATTCTTCACCAAGGAGTACAGCTAGCTTCAGCAAACCTTGATCTCCTTCAAGTTTCACATCTGTACCAAACAAGAACTTAGCACCGATAATAAGTGCTGCCATTGTAAAAATAGCGGTCATTACATACGCAGCTTTCGCATCCATTTTCATAACAGACAGCCAGCCCTTGCCGTTCCAGCCTTTTTCTTTTAACCAGTAGCCATAGGATGCCATCGTGATTGTACCGCCTACACCACCGATTAAACCAAGTGCTAACATCAACGAGCCATCCGGCATTCTCGGGACGAATCCTCCAGCGAACTCTCCGATTGAAGGCAGGAAAAGCAATGCTGTGCCGATGATCGTGATAAACATGATTCCGATCAAGAAAGTCATAATCTTTTCAAAAAGCAAATAACGGCCTGTCCATACGAGTGCGAAACCTAATAATGAATGAATGACTGCCCATGCCCAGATCGGCATGATTGGAAACATTGCATGCATACCCAATCCGCAGGTTAGAGCTGCAGCAGCACCATAAATATACCCCCAGATGACCGAATAGATTCCAAAATAACCTGTCGCCCATTTACCAATAATGTGCCATCCTTGCAGGATCGTCTGTCCTGTCGCTAAGTACCAGCGTCCGACTCCTTCATTTAAAAAGTATTTTAAAATAGCACCAATTATAATAGCCCAAACGAATGTCATTCCGAATGACGTTCCGATGACAATCGCTGTGATCATATCTGCCGTACCTACACCTGTTGCAGCGACGACAAATCCTGGCCCGATCATCTTCAGTTTTTGCCCAAATGTTTGAGGGGGTGTGCTTTGAGCTGAGACTGTGTTCAAATCTTGGTCTAAGTTTACTTCACTTTTCACATGCAACTCCTCCTTTAATGATAACGACTAGAAAACGCTTACAAAATAGTCTATTAAAATAGTATTCACTTATTATGACACATTTCAGAAAATTTCATCAACTGTATTTGTTAGATTCTTGATGTTTACTTCAAAGGAAGCTTCAGTATGCTGTACGACTTCTTCTAATTCCACACCTGGCATCAGTTCGATGAGCGTGCAGCGTCCTTCTTTAAACTGAAATACACCTAGGTCTGTAATGAGCACATCGATTTTACGAATGGACGTTATAGGATACGTGCAGAGTTTGACAAGTTTAGACTGACCTTCTTTGTTAGTGTGCATCGTAGTAGCGATGATTTTTTTCGCTCCCGCCATTAAATCCATCGCACCGCCTACTCCAAGAATATTTTGTCCAGGAATGGCCCAATTGGCGATACATCCGGTTTCATCAACTTGCAGAGCCCCAAGGATCGCTACATCAATATGTCCGCCTCGAATCATACTGAATGATTCCGCACTGTCAAAGTAAGAAGCCCCAATCGTTTCTCCGACCGGCAGTTTTCCCGCATTTACGATAAGCGGGTCTATTTCGTCTTCTTCAAATATATCTTTAACACCCAGCAGCCCGTTTTCTGTATGAAGAAAAATATCCTCTGAATTTATGAACTTACTGACGAGAGTTGGTATACCGATCCCAAGATTAACGATGGAACCTGGTATAATTTCCTTCGCTGCACGCATAGCAATTCTCTCTTTTGATGTAGCATCAGCACTCATCAAGATACCACCCCTTCCTTTGATAGAATTTTATTACTTATTACCAATGCATCAACATAGAGATGCGGTGTAACGATCTCTTCCGGATTAAGGCTTCCGTTTTCAACAATCTCGTCCACTTCTGCAATCACAAAACGTGCGGCTGTTGCCATCATCGGATTGAAATTTCTCGCGGTCTTGTAGTATGTAAGATTGCCTAGTTTATCAGCTTTGTGTGCACGGATGAGGGCAACGTCTGCAGTTAGAGCTTCTTCAAAGGAATAGAGCTCACCATTGATTTCGCGAGTCTCTTTTCCTTTTGCGATCTCCGTGTTTACACCTGTTTTCGTATAAAAACCACCTATCCCAGCACCACCTGCACGAATAGATTCAGAGAATGTACCTTGCGGCAAAAGTTGTATCTCGATGCCACCTGCATGATACTTCTCTCCTACCTCTCGATTACTAGTAAAATAAGAACCTATCGCTTTCTTAATCTTTCCTTGCCGCAGCAGCATCCCAAGTCCCTTTCCCGCTTCACCGAGATTGTTCGAGATGATGGTCAGATTCGTTGCATCGTGATCAGTTAAGGTTTCAATCAGCGACAATGGTGCGCCGACTAACCCGAATCCTCCAACCATCACAGTCGCTCCAGTTTCTACATGATGCACGGCTTCCTTTAAACCTCTTACTTTGTTCAAAGGCTCTACCTCCTGTACTGTTTTTAAAAATTAGACAACAAAAAAAGCCCGCACTTAACCACAGTAAAAAGGAAACATGGTATTTCCCTACTTACAATGGATAAGCTAGGCTTTCTTAATTTCTGTGAAATGGGTGTGTTTCACCATTAAGAAGACACTATCCGTTCGTAGACTTCAAGTTCTTCAATTGTCTATTCTTACTATACCAGACGAAAAAAAGGTCAGCAAGCATTATTCTGAATGTTTTGTCTTTTCCATATATCGTTTGTACGCTGCTTTAACAGCAACGACAACTGAATTGGTTGAAGGGGTATAATAGTGGGTTTCAATTCTTTTGATCAAATCATCAATACCATTTGATAAGTCATAATTCACAATCACTCTTCTAAGAAAGTCCTTCGCCAGATCGGTGACAAACGTAAATTCCGCATTCACTATTTTATTTGTTTCTGTGTCAATCTCCATTACAATACCGGATGTTTTGTAGATTTCGTACATGGAACTTCCCTGTGGTGCTTTCGCATAACCCGTTACTAGGACAGTTTTCATTTCTGTTAATTGGCTCATGAAACCTTACCACCCTTTTTATTCTATATTTTATCATCATAATATGAGCGGTAATACGAATTTATTTAATCCATCCACACCGTATAGTTTTTGTATCCTGTTTTTTTTACTGTTTTAGGATTCATATCTGGATACCCTAAATAAATAAATCCTGCAAGTTCTCCTTTTGCCGTCAGTCCAAAGAACTCTTTCACTTTTGTGTGATATGCCACAGCACCGGTTCTCCAGATGGCCCCTAACTCTAAAGCATGTGCTGTGAGCAGCATATTTTGAATGGCGCTATGGACGGCTGCGTACTCTTCAATCTGAATCACGTTCTTCTTATCGCTCGGTTCCACTCCAACTGCAATAATAACAGGTGCCCTGAGAGGATTGTTCCTGGATTTTTCAGCTTTCTTGTCGAGTTTTTCTTGATCAAGACCTATGTTTTCAGATCTTGTAATCCCTTCTAAAACTTCACCTAACTCCTTTCTGCTCTCCCCACTTAACACAAAAAAGCGCCAAGGCTCTGTTCGGTAATGGTTTGGTGCATAGGTCGCTGCTTCCAGTATTTTTTCAATGAGCGATTTTGGGACCGGATCATCCTTTACTTTTCCGACACTTCTTCTAGTCCTGATCGCATCGAAGGTTTCCATCTCCACTCCTCCCTTTCTTAACAGATATTCTGGGACATCGGTGAATAGAATAAAGTTGGACTCACCTTAATTTCACATTGGAATAAAATATATGTAAGAAAACCTAACATAAATATGATACAATAAATCACAAATATTTAGAATTATCTGGTTAGGTACTTTTTTTAGCTTAGGAGGATAACAATGTCTGTTGATAAAACATCCTATAAAGATAAAAAAGTCATGTCGATCGGCATTATCAGTGAGCTAACCGGATTATCTGAGCGTAAGATCCGGTACTACGAAGAAAGAAAACTGATTTTTCCAGATAGAACAGGAAAAGGAACCCGCAAGTATTCTTTTTCTGATGTCGAGCGGCTTATGGAAATTGCTGATCAGATCGAGGACGGGGTACAAACGTATGAGATTAAAAAGGAAATGACGAAGAAGCAAAAACGAGATGAACGGAACAAGATGATTCGTGGTCAGATCAATGCACAATTTAATATGAGAAATTAAAAAACAGCTGGCTCCCCAATCATAAGGTGCCAGCTGTTTTATCGTGATAGCCGTTCATACACTTCTCTTAAATTCTTTATACCTAATGCTTGTATTCTTTCAACATAAATACTCCAAAGTTGAGCGGTCATCTTCGCATCCCCTAAGGCATGATGCCGATCAACGACAGGTATGCTGCAGTGTTCACAACAATCCTCTAATCGGACAAGATTCACATTTGGTTCGGCTAATTTCAGCAGAAATGAAGTATCTACTATTCTATGCTTAAATTGACTCCTAAAGAGCTTCCAGTTGAAATGCTGCAGGAATTTCTTTTCATGACTCGCATGGTGTGCGACGAGCACCTCTCCTTTTACAAAATCATAAAAATCCACCAGCACTTTTGATAACTCTGGAGCTTCAGCAAGATCACTCTCCTCAATCCTTGTAAGCTCTTTGATTTCTGGTGTAAGTTCACGGCTGCAGTGAACCAGGGAATAAAAGGTATCCTCCAGCACCTCTCCCCCTTTTACCTTAACTGCCCCGATCGATAGAATTTCGTCCCCTTGCTCCGGGAAGAAACCTGTTGTTTCGAGATCAAAAACGACCACGGTTAATTCACTTAGTGGGACAACTAAACTTTCTTCCACCTTCAATTCTTTTTCAAGCTGTCTCAAAAAAGCGACGTGCTGCGGGCTTGATTGTCCTTGCAGTGAAGCATACACACTTGAATTAATCTTCCCTTGGACTTGTTTCATGAACTGAATGAGCGGATTCATCCTCATTTACGCATCATTCCCTGGATTACAGCCTGTGTATAGTCTTGCAGTCTTTGTCCGTTTAGTAGAATTTGCTTCATGTCTTTTTTTTCATCCTTGGGAAGTTCTTTTACATCTAAGTAATGTATATCATCATAGTTTTCCGTCATTTTTTTATGGTACTGAAGGCGGTAATGAAGCAGCTTTTCAAATTCACCCTTACACCAGCTTAAGTCTCGCTGATAGTTGGGGAGCTTTGTCAGCTCTTCAATTCTTGAAAGTGTTGACGTTGCATTCACACTTTCTTTAAGCGCAAGCAGACGAATATTATTCACATACGGAAAAAAGCCAGATTGCTTAAGATCAATGCTTCCTGCATACGAGCCATGTGTTTCAGTTAAAAACTGATGGAAGAAACCGACTGCTTTCTTTACATGCTGTGTGTTCTCTAACAGCCTCTCAAGAAAATGAGGATTTTGGTTCGTATAATCGTGTACGTGTTGTTTGAGTTCAAAGATATATTCCTCTTCCCCAACGAGAACTCGCGCATCATAGAAGATAAGAAGGAAGCGAATGCTCTCAAAGCTTTCTTCTTTCAGCCACTTAGAAAGCTGCTCGTTCCATTTTGATTTTGATTTGCACCAAACAGGATTTGAACTCATTACATTTCCATCACAAAAGGGATAGCCTGCTTCATTTAAACCATCCGCTAATTCCTTACCTAAACGTATAAAATATTGAGCTGCACTTTCGCTATCCTCCTCATAAACCAAACCATGGTCTTGATCTGAGATGATGGCCTGTTCAAACCTGCCTGCACTTCCCATTACAAACCAGGAATAAAGACAAGGCGGCGGTCCGTGTAGCGCCTTTTGTTTTTTTAGTGCAGTCTCAAAGACTTTCTTCATCACTGAATCATGAAATACGTTTAATGCTTGTGATGACGCATCATGTTTTTCCAGTTCAGTGTCACGCCATTTTTTTATCGTTGTATAAGACATTTCTTCACATCCCATGTGATAAAAGCATTGAGGAAATGCCCCCAATGCTCATATCCACTATTAATTTGCAATTCTATTTTTCTCTTCGTTCGTAATGAACGCTTCTGGATAACCGTAGTTTCCGTGTTCACTAACGTCCAAACCGATAATCTCTTCTTCCTCAGAGACACGAAGTCCTTTCATCACTTTTTTCATCGCATATAAAAGGATGAAGGAGACGGCGAACGCGTAAAGTGCTGACACAGAAACACCCATCGCCTGAACACCAAGCTGTGAGAATCCACCGCCATAGAATAATCCTGGCTTACCTACTGCTGCAAGTTCTGGTGTCGCGAATAATCCAGTCGACAAAGTCCCCCATACTCCTGCTGCACCGTGAACGCTAAGCGCGTAAATCGGATCATCCACTTTTAACTTATCGAAAAACTTAACGCTGTAGAATACAAGAATCCCTGCCACAAAACCAATCAATACAGCTGCCCACGTTTCTACAAACGCACATGATGCTGTGATGGCAACAAGTCCTGCTAACGCCCCGTTCAGAATCGTCGGAATATCAGATTTACCAAGTACCATCCAAGAAATAATAAGTGCAGCAATTGCTCCAGCTCCAGCAGCAATGTTCGTGTTTAACGCTACAAATCCGAAAAAGCCATCATCAACAACAAACGTACTCCCTCCATTAAAACCAAACCATCCTACCCAAAGAACAATAACCCCTAATGCTGTGTAAACTTGATTGTGTCCAAAGATATTGTTGGTTGTACCATTTTTATTGAACTTTCCGATACGCGGTTTAAGTAAAATTGTTGCCGCGAAAGCAGCCATCGCACCTGTTAAGTGAACAACTGTTGAACCCGCAAAATCTTGCTTGCCATGTTCGGCTAACCACCCGCCGCCCCATATCCAATGCGCCACAACCGGATAGACAAGCACTGAGAAAAGGATCGCAAACACAAGGTATGCAGATAACTTTGCACGTTCTGCAAAACCACCAAATGCGATTGTTAGCGAGATTCCTGCAAAGGCTAACTGGAATAAGAAGAATGCCGCTGTAGAATAAGGCATACCGTCGGCTTGATCACCCGAATAGAAAAAGTCAGATAACCCGATAAAAAAATTTGAATTACCCCCAAAGATGAATCCATAGCCAACAGCCCAGAATACGATGGACGCTAACCCAAACGTAAAGACCGTCTTACCAGCAATGTGTCCCGCATTCTTCATTCGTGTCGAACCTGCTTCGAGTAGGATGAACCCACCTTGCATCAAAATAACAAGAAGTGCACCTAACACAAGCCAGACACTGTTTAACGAAAACATGATTTCTTTCATTTGAACGCCCCCTGCTTAACTGTTTCTTTTCATTTTATACAGTTCTGGCGCAGATTCCACACCCATGTTAGATAATCTGACATGATTTTTCCCAGAGGGATCGATTACATAAAAAAGCTAACCTTTCGAGATCAGGATCAGCTATCCTCTTTAAACAATTTTGGATTGGTTGATCGACTTTTATTTAATACAACATCGGGCTATGCTCTTTTGCCCCACTCTATAGCGAGATGACAATTTCTCGGGTTCATCCTTGTATAGTAAATAGAACAAAGCCAGGCGACAATTCCCACCTGGCTTTTCTTTACGCTTTAGATTTTTGGATGAGCTCCCTTTTTCTATCCATTAAATCTTTTAATTCGCGATCGACTTGAATGTACTCATCTGTACCCATCTTATAAAAACTGATTTTCCCGAGTAATTCCGTGATTTTGTTCTCTACTAACACCAGTTCTTCTGTTTGGGATTGATCTGTACCTTCGGATTTTCTGCTTTTCTTTTCCTCGTATTCTCCAAGCCCCATCTCGACCCTCTTTATCTGCTGATTTTCAATAACTAGCAATTTATCGCAAAGTTTCTCAACAAAAAAGCGGTCATGTGAAACAATAATGAGAGTTCCGTTAAAATCACTCAAAGTTTCTTCAAGCTGCTCCCGGCTCGGCAGATCCAAATGATTCGTCGGTTCATCCAAAATGAGAACATCGTATTCTTGTAAAATCATTAAAACAAGTTTGACACGCGTTCGTTCTCCTAAGCTTAAGTGACTAATGGGTTTTGAGAGCTTTTGATCCTCGATACCCATGTTGGCAAAAATTGTCCTGGCCTGTGTTACCTGATGTTTCTCCTCCAGATCAAAGTATTCATAGATGGTCTTTTCTTCAGGCATATCACTTACATCTTGAGAGAGGTAGGCAATTTTCATCGATTCACTTTTCCAGATGGACCCGCTTGAAATCGGTTCGTCCTCAAGCAGCATTTTAATAAAGGTTGTCTTCCCCGCTCCGTTTGCTCCTTGCAGCGCTATTCTCTCGCCATGCTTAATATAGAAATGACTTTTTTCAAATAAAACGCGGTCGCCAAACTGCTTGGTTAATCCGCGTGCTTCTACCAGCCGCTTCCCTCTTTTACCAGAGGTATCAAACTGAAAGAACACATCTGTTTCTTCCTTCGGTTTATCTATGCCTGTTTTAGACAATTCCAAGTTCAATCGATTCAACTTTGATTTCACCTGGTTATCTTTTTTCTTCGCTTTTACCC
Organism: Fictibacillus barbaricus; assembly: GCF_014635025.1. Classification (GTDB taxonomy): domain Bacteria; phylum Bacillota; class Bacilli; order Bacillales; family Fictibacillaceae; genus Fictibacillus; species Fictibacillus barbaricus. The sequence continues at coordinate 1,252,482 of NZ_BMCE01000002.1, forward strand.
GTTCATATTCCCGGAGACCAATCAGCCGATTTTCAGAAAGAGAGCCTCCTTTACCCGCTTCCCGGTGTGCTTTTTCAGACCATGCCTTTAACGTATTTACTTGCTGCTCGATCATCTGGATCTTTCTTTGCTGCTTCTCATAATCACGCTTTTGCTGCTCATACCGTCGCTGTTTTTCAGCCCGATATGCCGAATAGTTTCCATCATAGATCGTCAGCTTGCCATCTTCAATCTCAAAGATCTTATGAACCGTCTGATCTAAAAAGTGGCGGTCATGAGAGATTATGATTGCCGCACCAGCGTAATCGTTCACCTCTTCTGTCAGCCATCCTATTCCCTGAAGATCAAGGTGATTGGTGGGTTCATCTAGAATCAAGAAATCTGGATGGTTTGCCCAGATTTTCGCGATCGATAATTTCAAACGTTCACCACCGCTTAAATGGTGCAACTCTACCGTTTCTAACAGATGTTTTTGAAGCCCTAATCGTTTACTCGTTCTTAAAAGCTCTTCACCAGATTCTCTCATCTCTTTTTCCACATCCAGCATGTAATCCGTGGATTGCGGCAGGAACCCCATGTTTAAATGTGCTGGCCATGTCGTAATTGACCCTTTATCTTGTTCTACACGTCCCATAAGCATGTTCACTAATGTAGTTTTTCCACTCCCATTCCAACCGACTAAACCGATCTTCTCACCTTGCCTTATTTCAAATGAAATCTCTTTTAATAATTCTCGTTCACCAAATTTTTTCTGCAATCCTTTGACTTGTAATACTGTAGTCATGCAGCTCACCTCTTTCATCTTATTAATGACGGAGGTCGCAAAAAAACCTCCCTGGAGCCCAGAGAGGTTGGTTGGTTCGCACATATATGCTTTTACACGTATCCAAATAACACAAAAACAGAATATGTTTTGTGTGAACTCATATTGGAAATGATGGTACTCGTGTACGCAAAATGGGCAGACTTATCCTATTCTCCAGGTCTCACTATTTTGAGTTAGCCTAAGAAAATAAGAGTTTTCCACATCAGCGTAGTACCGTTCCTTTCCCATATGACTTCTTCTTACAGTAATTAGTATATTTTCGGCAGTAAAAAATGTCAATCTACTTCCCAGAATGAAATCAATTAAAGGAAAATATAGGAATCACAAAATAGATTTATGATTTAGCTGAAGGTCGATTTGAATGATAATCCTAGAAATTAAGTCAATAATCCGGCGAGATTTTGAGTTAATCCGGCGAGATTTAAACATATATCAGCGGGTTGACAAGTTTCGACAAAGCCCCCTTAAGTGTGCATAGTATGTAAAAGGCGTATTTGGCACGCCTTTTTCTTTATCTGTATCTTTTCGTGTCAGCCGGTTTTCCTGCCTCTACTACTTCGACTAAATAACGCCAGCAATCCGGCTGTGATCCATCCACATCATATACGTCATATCTTTTAGCGAGCCCTCCGCTTGATAGAGATTTCCCGTTCCACTCATGACGCTGCTCATCAACTGCTAAAGCTGCCACCGCACGTCCGACAAAACGCGGTGATTCAGATATCGCAAAATGCGGATCTTTCCCTGTCCCGTCTCTCCAGTTTTCTTCTGTTACCCCAAAAGTCTCAAGCATGATCTCTGAACGGATCCAGCCAGGCGTTAACGAAACCGCGGTGCATTTATATGGTGCAAGTTCGTGTGAAAGAGCTCTTGCCATGCGGTTAACCGAACTCTTCGCTAGGTCATAAAACATTGACAACCTGTAATTTTTATCGTTGTATTCTTCTGTTCCATCTGTCATCTCAACGACCAATCCACCTTCATTTTTTATCAAGAGTGGCAGAGCAAAGTGACTTGTAGTTAGATGTGTTTCAACAGCTAACCGCAACATTCGGAGACCTTTTTCTAAAGAATGCTCCCAGACCGGTTTATTCCACTCGATTAAATACTCACCGCCCCAAATGTCGTTTACCAAAATATCTAATCTTCCCTGTTCGTTTTCAATCTTTTGGATCAGTGCCTTTACTTGCTCGGGTACAAGGTGATCCACTTGAATCGGAATGCCGATGCCACCTAACTCGTCTACAAGATCAGCGGTTTCTTCAATCGTTTCCGGGCGGCCATATTCAGAAACTTCGTTACGTGTAGTCCGCCCCGTAATATAAACGGTCGCTCCTGCCGCCCCTAGTTCCATTGCGATTCCTCGTCCTGCTCCTCTTGTACCACCAGCTACAAGTGCTACTTTTCCTTTTAATGGTTTCATTTGCAATCGCCCCTTGTTTTGAATTATCTTTAGTGTAAATCATAATGTTGACACCTAATGTCATATTAAAACCATAGGAGAAATAGATGAGAGCAGACCGATTAATCAGCATTTTATTGCTTCTTCAAAATCATCAAAAGATGACAACAAAAGCTCTGGCAAAAGAATTAGAAGTCACCGAACGAACAGTCCACCGGGACATGGAAGCGCTAAGTGCAGCAGGAATACCTGTTCTAGCGGAACGTGGAAAATATGGTGGGTGGCGGCTTGTGGATCAATACCAAACACGACTGACAGGATTAAAAGAAGACGAGATGAAAACATTGTTTCTTTCCCCGTCTGTTCAGCATTTAAGTGATCTAGGTTTCATGAAAGACTGGAAAGAAGCGCGTCAAAAGCTTTTAGCCGTCCTTCCAAACCCTATGAAATCAAAAGCAGATGATATGTTGAACCGCGTCCATATCGACACAGATACATGGAGACAAACGAAAGAAGAAGTCACCGCACTTAACACCTTGCAGCAAGCAATATGGGAAGAACGAAAGCTGCAGATAAGTTACGAAAAACCAAATAAAGAAATCACAGAAAGAATTGTGGAACCATTAGGATTAGTAGCAAAGGGCCGAACATGGTATTTAATTGCACGATCAACCGGGGACATCAAAAGTTTTCGGGCATCCAGAATTAAATCAGCAAAATTATTGATCGATACATTCGAACGGCCACCCGGCTTTCTGCTGGCCGAGTATTGGGAGCAATCCAAACAACGTTTTATTAAAAATCTCCCAACCTTTGAAGTGAATGTAGAGGTATCGTCTTCGATCCTTCCCCGCCTAACGTTTACCGGCCGTTTCGTTCAGGTGGTGAACACCAATGACGAGAACAAGGATGGCTGGATACCAGTCAAACTCTTATTCGAAACGGAGCAAGAAGCAAGAGAATATATCTTAGGATTCGGAAATCAAGTCAGGATCGTGCAGCCCGTTTCACTCATCGATTCAGTTAAAAAGATGGCGGAGGCTGTGCTCAATTTATACAAAAAAGACTGACCTCATCTTAGAGATCAGCCTTTATAAACGTCTTATTCTACACCCAAGACTTGTTTCGCCATATTTTTATATTCGCCTAGTCCAGATTTCAAAGCAAATTCAGCTATTGCAATCGGATAAGTCGCAGTAAGCTCGATTACATGCTCCTTCATTTTTGGCCACACATATCCACCCGCTTTTTCATAATGGTAAATTAAGCGCTCTAGTGCCTCGTCCCCAAACGTACGATAATGAGGAACGAAATCATTCGCGATATCTGTAACAGATGCTTCTGTCCAATCAATAAAACCAGTCACTCTCGCTGTCTCTTTATCGATCAGAATATGACCCGCATGCAGATCTCCATGAACGAGGCCCGTTTGTTTTGGCCAGAACGAGTCTTCTGTAACCCAAGCCTGCCATCTTTCCCAAAGTTCAGAGCTGACACCGAATTCAGCTTTTACATTATCCATTTTTTCTTTCATCGACGATCGCGCTTCCTCAGCGTTTTGTACGGTTAACCACTTCGCGTTCATAGCCTGCCGTGCAATGGCATGCAGGGAAACCATCGCCCTTGCCAGGGTTTCATTAAAGAGATCCGGTACATTCTTTTCATCCAGTTCCCAAATATAGGCTCGAGCAGTATGGTCAATCGTTCCTGCTGGTATACCGCTTAGCTGTTTATACCCAATCAGCTCGTTCGTAAATATGCTCCAGTTTGGCACTTGCACTGAGATGAAAGGAGCAATCAAGTCCAATGTTTTCTTTTCCTTCAAAGTTCCAGTTACAACATCTTCTCTTCTCGGAATGCGAAGTACCCAGTTCTCTCCTTCTTGATCTTCTGCAAAAACAGCTAAGAAATCTAGTCCAGATTCATTAAAGGTCAAGGAATTCTCTTTTACCTCTAAACCGTGTTTCTTTGCTAATTCTAAAACGCGCTCTTTTGCTACTGACATGTTCTACACTTCCTTTTTCAATTATTTGTAAAAAATAACAAGACACAGCCACGATACCTGTGAGAGTAAATGAAAAAGGACATATTTGAAGAAACCTAAACCAGGCCTCGATGTTTTTAAAAATGAACGGTACGTGTTTTTATAGTTGTTACACGTTCACAGATAGAAGTAAGTTTTCACCGATAAAATTCTCATTTTCGCCGATAAATTGCAACTACCCCCGAAAATAGACAAACTTTCGCTGCTAGAACTGCTATAATCGCCGGTAAGTTCTTTTTAACGGTGTTTTTTTACAGCAAAAAAGAGGGCAGACTCCTCCCCCTCTTTTTTCACCTTATCATTATCCGTAAAATAAAGGTTTCCTAAAAATAGGCAGACCAATCCCATTTACTCTCCACAGGCAGAGAGCCTTTAAACGTATTTAATTAACGGTTCAAAGTTGGGAATCGAAGTCTCATAGACGCTATCAAAAGGAAAACCTCCATTTCTTTAAAAGTTACCTTTAATTTAACATGGCAATCAGATCGTTGACAACCTTTAGCTAAGGATCAAGTATTCAAATAAGCTTGCGTATATCCATTATTACAACCACAAACGAATTAAGGCGAAATTAAAAGGCCTGAGTCCGGTTCAATACCGTACTCAGGCCCAAGAAGCCGTCTAATATTTTTGTCTAACTTTTTGGGTTCAGATCAATACTATGGCTTCCTTTTCTAATGATTTATCTTTCTACTTCTTGTCCTGCAAAGATCTTCACATCAGTTGGAGCCGCCATAAAGCTTTGCGCCTTTTGGCCAAACTGAATGTAATGTTCGCTTGTGTTATGGCTTTCAACCGCTTCTTGGTTTTTCCATACTTCTATCATCATGTACGCTGACTCTGTTTCTGTGTCTTTCATTAGATCATATTGCATGTTTCCACTCTCTCTACGAGATGCTTCTATCAGTGTTTTTACCTCATTTAAGAACTCTTCTTCTTTCTCTTTTAGTACCGTTAATGCAGCATGAATGATTATCATGATCGCATCTCCCCTTTCTTATCTCCACTCAGTTGTTTCTTCTACCGATAGACGAACGGATTGGTATCCTTTGTCTGCTGCTTTACCGATCGAGATCAGCATAACTGGGAAATAACGTTCTTTATCTAGACCAAACGCTTCAGCGATCTTGTCTTTTTCGTAACCGCCGATTGGGTTTGTATCATAACCATGTGCACGAGCTACTAACATAAGCTGCATTGAAACTAGACCTGCATCGATCAAATTCATGTCTTCAACCTGTTCTGGTGGCATCTGTTGCAAGGAACCACGGATAGCTGGTACTTGTTGATCTCTTACTTCTTGAGGCATGTACCCTTCAGCCACCGCTTTATCATAAATTTTTTCCAAATAGTCCAAGCTGTTGTTGTCTGCAAATACAGCGATCACTGCTGCAGAAGATTCTACTTGTCTTTGGTTGAATTTCGCAAGTGGTGCTAAAGTTTCTTTACCTTCTGGTGTATCGATCACCATAAAACGCCAAGGCTGTAAGTTAACAGAAGATGGTGCAAGTGATGCTTCTGTTAAAATCTCTTTCATCTCCTCTCTTGAAATTTTTACAGATGGGTCATAGTTTCGAATGGAACGGCGGCCCGTAATAATTTCATGGAAATCGTTAATTTTAGTTTGTTGCATATTGCATTCCCCTTTATGTCTTAATCTTAGATGTATAGGTGTTACTCAAATCTTTCAATGTTGTGCTGAATGCGCGTTAACATGTCGAGAAGAACTTTTCTCTCCTCAGCTGAAAAGTCATTTAAGACACCTGAGATAAACCTCTCTTTTTCTTCTCGGTAGTGAATGATTCTCGTGCGGCCTTCCTCTGATAAAGAAACATAAGTAAACCGCTGATCATCAGGGTTCTTCCGTCGGATAACCATCCCTTTTTCTTCGAGTTGTTTAAGATGTCTTGTAACTGCAGCATGGTCGATATTTACTTTCTTCTGAAGGGCTCTTTGGCTAATTTCTTCCACTTCATACAGTTCATGCAAAAGTTCCAATCGAGTTTGACTGATGCCAGTACAGCTTTCAAACTTAGGCGCTGTGCGGCGGTGGATCTCGTACAATCGGTTAATGATCTTCTCGTCTTCTATATTTGAGTTGGACAAAAACATCCCTCACCTTCATTAATTGATAGCTCAATCATTGATACGTCAACTAATATAAAACACTTCATTACTTATGTCAAACGTTTAACTTTTTCTATGTAAAAATAAGGCTGTTTTCTTAACCTTTGTTACTCTTTTGAAGTGGTTGATTTCCGTTTCAGGTTGCTCGCTTTCCGCGGGGCGTGCGGTGAGCCTCCTCGGCCCCTTGCGCCTTTGGGGTCTCACCTGTCCCGCTGCTCCCGTAGGAGTCTCGCACCTTACACTCCAATCATCTTGTCAATGAAGACTCTTGCAAAAATGACCAAAAGCAGTAATCTTTTATAAAAGAAACAAAAACAAAGAGGCTATCTGCGTTTAACAGATAGCCATAGCCATGATATTTAATTATTAGCGTCCGCTAAATTGAGATTGAGCTTGTGCAACTAGACGTTTAGTGATTTCTCCACCTACAGATCCGTTAGCACGAGAAGTAGTGTCCCCACCAAGTTGTACACCGAACTCAGAAGCGATTTCATACTTCATTTGGTCGATAGCTTGTTGTGCACCAGCAACTAATAATTGGTTTGAGCTGTTGTTATTAGCCATGTTGATTTCACCTCCTCTTGTTGGATTAAGATTATAATCCCACAATCAAATGTTCTTATGCGCTACCGTTAAAGGTAGTATTTGTTAAAAAGAGAGGTGACATCGTCCTTAGGGTAAAACCAATAGGCAAACATTCATTTTCTAAATATATCTTTAGAGTTACCCAAAGTTGAGTAATTATTCCAATTGAGGTCTAAATGAGTGAATAGTGATGAAAAAGGATGCAATACTAATGAATAGACAGATATTCATCTTTTAGTATGCTCATTCTTATTACCTAACACTTTTTTAATAATTTCTTATTTAAACACAAAATTCCCATACAATATGAGAAAACACCCCCTTTGCTCGTAAGCAAAAAGGGTGCATCCACTTGTTATTTAACTTTTACAGCTTTCTTTACAACTGGAATGTATATGTCGATCTGTTTGTTGTCTTTTCCGTAACAGCGTTCATCATATAACTCAAATTCAACTTTTCCGTTATGCTCATAACCTGAATCCGGGAACCATTTAGAGAAAATTTTAACCCATGTTTGTTGAATGGACTGTGTAAAGTTTTCCTCTGATGCTTTTGGAGTTGTAAATACAGCGTACTCCATTTCAGGAAAACTTCTATATGACAATCCTTCTGGAGCTTGTGTTCCTTCCGCCACTTCCATACCGATCATGTAAACGAACTCACCGGTTGTTGTATTGTAGTCTGTACACAATCCAAGTTCTTGATTTTGATGTAACGGATTAGGAATCTGTGCGCCAAGGTTGTTTTGGATATAGTGCTGCCAAAACTTAGGGACCTCTCGATTATTCTCACCATCCGTGTTTCTTGTCTTCAAGTCATACCCGATGATGTGGAACGCAGGCTTCTTAATCAGTTTCATATCCATGTTCATTCCTCCTGTATAACGATTTATATTCAGGTAAGCTCTTTGATGAAGAGAAATGGGATGAACTATTGCACTGCGATACTCCCGAGGTGAACGGCCGTAGTACTTTTTAAAAGCACGGTTGAATGACTCATGATACTGAAATCCAAGATCAAACGCAATATCGACTACTTTGTCTTCGGATTGCAGCAGACGCAGCGCCGCATGTGTGAGCCTTCTCTTCCGGACATACTCCATTACCGACTCACCGACAAGAAACTGAAACACCCGATGATAATGAAAAGGTGAGAAGCAAGCGAGCTCTGCCAGCCCCTCTAACGTAATTCTTTCGTGCAGGTTCTCTTCAATATAATCGAGTGTCCGCTGAATGCAAACTTCATAATCCATCTCCATCACCTACCCTACGTCTATCATATACACGAACATTTATTCGTTCTTAACCTTTTTTGCTAAGTTCCACCTTCTTTTTCTTTTCGACATTGGTAGAATGAATCCTTTTTGATGGTTGTGTCAGAAAAACCTCTTTTAAGAGGGCAATAATTCACTAATTCAAGAAATTTTGCTGTTATTCCGGCGAGTTTTGGAAATAATCCGGCGAATTTCGAACTTATTCCGGCGAGTTTTAGCCATATATCGGCGAGTCTACATATTTCGACATCCTCCCGACATATTGCCTATACAAAAAAGCTAGAGCCAACAACTCGGCTCTAGCTCTTAATATTATTGAATCCCTACTGCGTTAAACGCCTGGTTTACGGATGTCACTTCTTGAGAGGTTGCACCGTACAAGTCAGTTGCTGCACGTACAGCTGCTGCTCTCGCTTGGCTGAAGTTAGAAGATGATGTTAAATAAACTGTGTTCATACGATAGAAGATCGCCCCTAGCTTAGCTTGTCCGATTCCAGTCACTGATACACCATAGTGACTGCCTCCCTCACTTAATAGATATGCGGCCTTGTTGATGATCCCGCTGTTGATATGAACGCCTCCGTTGTCACCAGTTCCGGTATAGCGAACAGAGTAGTGGTCAGGATCTTGGTATTTTGCCGGATCAGACATAGAACGCAGTGCATCTCCTGCCGTACCAGGTGTGTAGATATCTTCCCCAATCTCAAAGTCAGGATTCTTGCCATTATAGTACTCTACCAACGTTCCGAAAATATCAGACATCGCTTCGTTCAGAGCACCTGATTCGTTTTGATAAACTAGATCAGAACTTGTATCGGTTACCGCATGTGTAAGTTCATGAGCCACTACATCGATACCGCCTGATAGCGGAATGAAGGTTGTCCCATCACCATCCCCATACACCATCTGCGATCCATTCCAGAACGCATTGTTATAGTTTTGATCAAAGTGAACGGACGATTTGATCTGCGCTCCTTTGTTATCATAAGAGTTTCGGCCGTGTGTGTTTTTATAATAATCGTACGTAAGACCTGCAAAATAATGCGCATCTACAACCGCTTGATCGTACGTGCTGTCAAAAATATTATCTGTTCCGCTGTACAGCGTTCCTGGCAGGAAGAATTGAGGAAGGAATGTGCTGTTCTTCATATCATACGTAAAGATTCCGTTTCCTCTTGTGTTGTCTTGCATATAGTATTTACCGCTCGATAGTGTGAGGTTCAACGTTTTAGAGTCTCCTAAAACTCCCTTTCCAGTTCCAGTTGTATTCGTTCCTGTTACTTCGTGCATATCATTGTAACGGTGAAGGATATCACCTGATGCTGCATCGATAAAGTAGTTCCAGTTCCCTGGCTCTGGTGTTAAAAAGTTTAAGTTCACTAGATAGGCGTTATGGGCCGTACCATCTTTTATGAATACTACTTTTTCTGCTTTATGCGCTTTTTCGAATTGAGGGGTTATGCCGAGTGCAGTTGTTGCGATCCCCACTGCTTTTTTTCCGCTGATTTGCTTCTTGCTTTTTAAGTTCCCCTGCTTGTCCAAATCTGCAGCAACTTCACCCGAAATAACGGTAAGCTCACCATTTTTATTAATGTGTGCGACTTGTGTGTATCCCCAAACCGGAACTCCGTTGTGCTCTTGTTGAAGTCTTAGAATTGTATTGCCGTCCGCTTCTTTCGTGCTTTCTAGGATCTGGAAAGATTCTTCTGCTTTTTTGTTCCCTAGTTTAAAAATAGACTTATGGCTGTTTACGTATTCAAAAAGAACTTCTTGTGCTGATGCTTTTGATGGAGCCGATAATTTACCTGCTAAAAAGGCTGGTGTTCCAGACTTGCTGTTTACTTTCACCTTTACTTGTTCCGTCGCTGCCGAAGCTGGTGACCCAAAAGCTCCAGCTATTAATGATGCCGCAATCCCCATTGCAACCCACTTTTTCTTTCTCATTGCCATTCCTCCATTTTCCTTTTTCAGTAAATGATCTAGCAAGCAACATCATAGCACCTTTCAGAATCTATTTATATGAATTTTCAGAAAGTTAAACAGTTGTTACTACTGGAAAAAATAGAAAGGAGATTCATAGAGGCTGATGGCATATTTTTACTTTAGTCCTTTATTACCGCAGAACGCTCGATTAAAATTCTTATTTTACTAGGCACATTTCATCTCCCACCTTCATAACATATCATGATTTCAATTTTACTGATAAAAAGAATGGTGGTGACAAAAGGTTTGATTGAAATAAAAAAATCTCGTTACGGAAGAGGAATTTTTGCTGCACGCACGATTGAAGAAGGTGAATTGATTCACGAAGCACCTGTTATTGTATGTCAAAATATTCAAATTATGTTTCTGCATTCAACAATATTAAGAGATTACTATTTTAACTGGAGTGACGATCGAGCCGCAATCGCTCTTGGATATGGTTCTTTATTTAACCATTCCTATACCCCCAATGCCAGGTTTAAAAATAACCTTGAAAAAGAAATGATAGATTTCTTTGCCATAGAAAAGATTGAAGCAGGGGAAGAAATACTTGTGAATTATAACGGTGATCCAGATGACAAAAAAGCATTATGGTTCGATGTTTTGTAGAACAAGAAACAGCACGCTCAATTAACGTGCTGTTTTTATTATGCTTCTGGCGAATTAGATGGAAACTGAAATGAAAATTCTTTCCTATTACAAGTTTACTAGTAATCTGAAAGTTCCAGTCCTCTCATATATTACGTTGAAAGCACCCTGTTCCCTGGCCCCTTTCTTTGAATAATAAGGGTCATCCCAAGCTATATAACTTTTTTGTATTTGGTAACCTCAATGTTTTCCCCACTGCTTTATTCGTCTAGTTTTCCAGCTCTATTCGGATTCATTTTTTTCCTCCATTTTTATTTAATATGAGTCAATTTTTCGGGGTTCACCACCCAGTATATTTGGTGAATCAAGCCATTTTGTATGTGAAGGGAAAGTACTCCAAAGACCTTGTTCTCTACATACAATATAATTCCAGGGTCTCCATTAACGGTTGTAAACTTGTATGAGAAGTCCTCTGTAAACTTTGCCAAGATCCCCATATAGAAACGCACAATTCGTTCTGCACCCAAAATAGGAAGGACAGCTGCCTTTGTTTTTCCGCCTCCATCGGATAATAAAGTTGCATCAACCGCGAGCAGGCTTAGCAGTTTGTTGACGTTTCCTGAAACAATAGCTGTCACAAACTGCTCGGTTAATGCAGCAGCTCTCGGAGTCGGTATTTGATCAGATGCTCGATGGTTTCCAACTGCTTTTCTAGCTCGATGAAAGATCTGTCTGCAGTTGGTGCTGCTCTTTCCGACCACCTCTGCAATGTATTCATAATCGTACTGGAGAACTTCCCGAAGCAGAAACACGGCACGTTCTGTCTCTGATAATTGTTCTAATAGAAGCAGATATGCCGTAGAGATGGATTCTTTCATCATGTAGTTTTGCTCAGGATCTTTTTCGGTATCTATTATTAGAGGCTCTGGAAGCCAAGGACCTACATATGTTTCTCTTTTTTTTCGTGCTGATTTCAGTAGATCAATGCAGCGGTTGGTTACGATTTTACAAAGATAGGCTTTTGGGTTTTGCACTTGTTCGATCGATGTCTCACTCAACGTAAAATAGGCTTCTTGAATGATGTCTTCAGCATCATGCACACTTCCTAGCATTCGGTACGCTAAAGAAAATAACAGTGGCCTATGCAGCATAAACAGTTGTTCTGGCTGTGTTTCGTTCAAAATTAAGCCTCCTTTGGCAAACCATGTGCACCAATCTGCCGCATAATGGCATTTGCTGCCCGCTTGGCACTCGCAAACGCTGTGTCTACCAACATTTCTCCATGCCCTGTTCCATCTCCTGCCATGTATAGGCCTGGTATTTCAGGTACGTTCGGACCAAAATGTTGTGTATCTCCTATCTTTATTGAATCATGAACAACAGTGATATGTGGAAGAAATTGTTTAGCCACAACTTCTTCTTCCCAGCCTGGCTGCATAAGGTTCATGATCTTCTCCAACTCTCGCTTATTTTCAAGCCCATGTTCCTCCTTCTCTGTTCCTAAATATTTTATCAACTGAAGTACCACTGTACCATCTTCACTTAGCTTTGAAGCTCGTGAATGGTTAGAGAATAAGATATGCTGATCTATGCCGATAGCAAAGTTATGATGAGGATTTGGAAGTTTCCTTAGTGCAACATCCAGGCATGCTGCATATATAGGCTGTGCCTGCTCTTTCCATCTGTCCAGCAGCGTTCCTTCGGCATTTTTTACTAGCTTAAAGGTTTGTTCTGGCCCGGCTGTCACGATCACATACGGTACTACCATGGCTTCTCCATCTGTAAACCTCAGTTGGTGCTGTCCTACATTTTCTATAGAAGAAACGGTTTTATTTTTCAGAATGGTTGCTCCTGAAGCAACTGCTTTTTTCCGCAGGTTATCTACAATCGATTGCCACCCTCCGTCTATATAGAGAACGCCCTTCATTCCAAGCTGCACCTGCTGGATCACTGCACTTGCCAGTTGCTGATCAGGATTGATGCAGTATGTTGATGTTCTGCACAAGGCGTAAAAAATATGACGCACCATCGGATCTTTGATCTCATTCTCTGCCCATTTCCGCAAACTCATGTGAGGGATTGATGCTGCATCTATTTTACGAACTTTCATCATGATCTTGCCAAGCTCCATTTTTCCAGACCAGGTTAACAGTCTTGTTTTGACCATACTTTTCAACGAATCAGGCAGTTCAAGCAGTCCGCCGTTCCATATGGCAAATCCTTTTGTATCGGGAACTGTTCCTGATATCTTTACTTCCAGCTCCTTCAAGATTCCTTCTGCCGCTCCGCCTCTATAAAGAGCATGACCCCCTAGGTTAAAAAGTGCCCCATTTTTATTTATCGTACGCGCGCGCCCTCCTAGTTCATTGCTTTTTTCAAAAACAGTGACAGAGTGTCCTGCTTTCGCCAAATAAATAGCGCCTGTTAACCCTGCAATTCCCCCGCCTACAATTGCCACATCACATTTATTCATCTGTCATCACTCACTTTCTTATTTTACAAACAAGACGAGAAAGCGATTTGATTTGTGACAGAGAAACAATTCGGTTTACACAAAATTTCAAGGGGTACTGTTTTTATAAGGTATTTTTTTTAAAATAAAAGATACCAAATCTGCATGAAAGGAGATCACGTGATGTTATTTACCAAGATCCTCGTTGCTGTTGATGGTTCAGAAGGTAGCTTTAAGGCATTGAACAATGGAATTGAGATTGCCCGGAACACGGGTGCAGAGTTAACGTTGCTCTATGTGACGACCGAAATTGCTCTTCCACTGTATGGCGGTGTTCACCCTGGAGGCGTGGCTAGCACGGTTGTGGAAGTAAAGGAAGCTGAAGTTGTGGAGCAAAGTCATGGTGAGGAGATCCTTAACAGAGCTTTAAGAAGAGTTGATCCTGAGATAAAGACAACGACAGCCATACTGCACGGTGACCCAACTGCAACAATCTGTGCATATGCGGATAGTCATAACATCGATCTCATCGTCATCGGTAATCGAGGCCATAGCGGATTCAAAAAACTATTTCTAGGAAGCGTTAGTCAAAAGGTAATTACTAACGCACATCAACCCGTACTTGTTGCTAAATAACTCACATAAAAGGAGCCCACTCAAGCCTGAGCGCGCTCCTCTTTTTATTCCACCATTTCTGAAACGGTACTAAACACCCGTTTCCTTTTCCTTCCAAATCTTTGATGATGCCTTTTACAGATTCCAGCGATTCCTCCCGGCTGTCATACATAACATGCAGCAAGATGATTGAGCCTGGCTGAACTCTTTGACTGACGTATTTTACGATTTTTTTTGGAATCAGATGTGATCTTAGGATGTTTCTTACTTATGAATGGGGTCACACTATTTAAAAGCGAGGATCAAATAAGAGAAAATGTAAAAAAGCTGGCTCTGTTGGTCGTTTGAAGTAACGATCAGGGCCGGCTTTTTGTTTAAACATTCCACTTTAAGTGATTATGTGTCGGTTTTGAGTAATTTACTGTCCACTTTCTACAAAATACTGTCCACTTTACAATTTTTTCTGTCGACTTTTCACAGTTTACTGTCCACTTATCACATAATACTGTCCACTTACAGAAATCGTGTCAAAGTCTACTTCTGAACACTCGTCGCCATCCATCCTTTTTTATCAACCCATTCAAGGTTAACTGTATATCTTTCGTTTGGCTGTTTGTTTGGACTTACCTCTGCAACCGATTTTTGTGGTCCACCGCCATTTGCGATCTTCCATACGGTCATGTTTTCATCAAGCCCTGTTGCAAGACGAATTGCCTTTAGCTTTTCGTTCCAATCCACACTGCCCTCTTCGTAACTGGATGTATGCGGTCCTGTTTGTGACGTGCCGATCGGCTGGTTAAGAACGGGCTGCTCACCAGAAGCTTGCTGTTTTTTCTTTTCAGCTTCCGCTTTCTCTGCTTTTTTCTTTTTCTCTGCTTCTTTTTCTGGATTTATGCCGATTTCTTGAGAAGGTTGTTGCTCTTCTTTTGCTGCTTCAGATTCTTCAGCTTCTTTCTCTTCATCTTCATATGCGCTCTCGTTATCTGGCTGAAGTTTTACTACTTTATGTTTTGGTTCATTACTTACTTCTTTTTTTACAGGTTCTTCTTCATTCCCCATTAACAACACATCTTTCGGTAAAAACAATAATCCCAAAAGGACTGCTCCTAATGCGCTGAATAGTACAACGTTCCTTTTTTTCGATTTGTTACGCTGAGATCTTCTCATCTATAATTCACTCCTTCTTAAAAACAACCGTTCCCTCTATCGATGAAACAAAACAAAAAGAACTCCTTTAAGTGGAGTTCTATCAATAACTAACACTTAATTACTCAACATTAATTATTCGAAGAGTCCAGGTGGAAAATTGAGGGTTGTAAAAGATTTCAGAAGTTTTTGCAAAATATAAAAACAGCACTTTCCCCTTAAGGAAAGCACTGCATTTTCTTTCTCATCATCTAGGCTACGGACTTTTGTTGTTTAGCCGCTAGCCGTTTCATATCAAAGCGAACTAAGATGGATACAATAAGTGCGACAACAAACAATCCTGAGAAGAATGTTAAACTGTTTGCGTAAGATCCTGTTGTGTCTTTGATCCAAGCGGCAAAAAGTGGACCGGCAAGCCCTGCTGCTGCCCATGCTGTTAAGATGTAACCATGGATGGCACCAACTTGCTTGGTTCCAAACAGATCTCCAATGTATGCTGGTATAGAAGCAAATCCTCCTCCATAGCACGTGTAGATGACCGCGAGCATCACTTGGAACAAGATGGATGAAGAAGTTTGAGGCAATAAGAAAAATAAAGCGATTTGCAGTACAAAGAAAGTCGTGTACGTATTGGGTCGACCGATATAATCGGAAACGGATGCCCAGCCAATTCGGCCAAAACCGTTGAACAATCCTAATACACCGACGAGCGCTGCTGCTTCAGCCGTAGAAAGGCCAATACTTTCCTGTGCAAGTGGCTTCGCTGCAGAAAGAATGGCGATTCCGCACGTAACATTGATGAACAGCATGATCCATAGATAATAGAAGCGTCTTGTTTTGACCGCTTCATTTGCAGTTAGTTGTGAAAGGTCTTTCTTGATCTTCACCTTTCCGCTCTTAACGTTCTCTTTAAAACCGGCAGGGAGCCACCCTTCCTCTGGTTTTTCCAGGTAAAGCGAAGATAATGTCATGATGGCAAAATAAGCAATTCCTAAAATAAAGAACGTGTTTGCTACGCCAACGGATTTAATGAGTGCATCCATAATAGGAGAACTGATCGCTGCTGCAAAACCGAATCCCATTATGGCGAGCCCAGTCGCTAACCCGCGGCGATCGGGGAACCATTTAATAAGGGTTGAAACCGGGGCTATGTATCCAACTCCGAGGCCGATCCCGCCGAGTACTCCGTAAAATAGGTAAAGCATTGTTAATGAACCTAGATTAACTGCGATTCCTGAACCCGCAATTCCCACTCCGAAGAAAATAGCCGCAAGTAAGCCTGCCTTTTTCGGTCCATGTCTTTCAACAAAATGACCCAGAAATGCAGCAGACAAACCTAAAAAAAGAATAGCAATGCTGAAGGTCATCTGAACTTGTGAAGCGGACCAGCCAAACCGATCAATCAATGGATTCGTGAAGTTGCTCCATGCATAAACAGAACCGATTGAAATGTGAATCCCTACCGCTGATAAAGCAATGAGCCAGCGATTCTTTGACTTTCCCATCCTTACATCCCCCTAAAAAAGTTAATTTGGTTAACAATTATGAAGCCCACCCTAATGCAAACAAAATAAAAAGACAACATCCAAAAGTACTTATTCATCAAATAAGTGCTTTAAGAATGTTGCCTAAAATCTCTACATACTCGTGCAGAGAGTTCATTCAGCATTATAGATAAAATAAAGAAAGAGCAGGTCATGCAATTTCTTCATTTTCGAATTGGCATTAGTTGTAAGCGTTTTTAATATTATCAGATTGTGGCTTTCTTCGCAATATATTTTTTTGACTTTTTCGACAATATTGTCATGATGTGTACTTCTTCACGTTCTACACATTTTAGCTTGCACCGTTTGATTAGATAACTGGAAAAAAAGTTATCTTTTGATTGAGCAAACCGATTTGGGTTTTCCCAAAGTTCTCGAAAAACTTCACATAAAATTTGCTCCGACTCTCTTTGACTGCCGGTAATTCTGTAAGCTACCTGGTAAAGAAGCATGCTGTAAAAAGAAATTATTTGTTTTAAAACCTCGGGATCTTTATGTAACAACTGTTTTAATATGTTTTCCTCAAGCTCTTTTCTAATTCTCATAACAGCATCACCCTTTACCTAGAATTAATTTTCATTACCCATTCAATAACTATTGTAAACATTTGTACAATATTTGTTTACATAAAATATATTAATTGCACAATAAAAAACAGTACTGTTTTTTAACAGTACTGGCTCATTTCAGCTTATTTTTTTGTATTATTCTCGATTGAATACTTAACCCCTGCAACTGTACCGATACCCAACAGTGCATATTTTAAGCCGACCAGTGTTGCTTCTGGAGTTGCAGCACCTGCTTCCCAAAAAGCGTAAAGAACACCTAAAACTACTGCCGCAATTGGAATATACTTATTTGAGAATCGTTCGGTTTGACGAATCGCATATAAAATCACAGCTAAACCAACATACGGTGCAAAGTCGGATATAATATCCATGATTTTCACCCCGATCTCTTGTTTTGTTGTGCTTATACAAAACGTATTAAGAGATCGATAAGAAAAGAACAAATCCTGCTTTGTCCGGTTAAGGTTTTAATCTCTTTACCTGCTTCAACTCCTTTGGAACATTATCAACTGCTTTTTTGAAGCCTTGTACAAGTCCTTCAACTAACTCAAATGCTGACTGTTTTCGGGCTAATGCAGACGCCTGCCCTGCCCACATGGATATTAACTCTTGATTGCCTTTCCGTGCAGCTTCTTTTCTAATATCAGATGTTAAAACATGCTGCACTGGGTAAGGTGGTATCCCGCCAACACGCTCAACCTCTACCATCATCTTATTATGAAATCCTCTTGCACTTTTTCCAGAAAAAGCTTTTGTAATCTTCGTATCGGTATCACAACTGGAGAGAACGGCTTGTCTATGAATCTCGCTCGCACCGCTTTCCTCAACCGTTAGAAACGCCGTACCGAGCTGAACGGCGGATGCGCCTAACGTTAATGCAGCTGCTATCCCTCTTCCGTCCATGATGCCTCCCGCTGCTACCACTGGGCAACTTACTGTATCAACAATCTGCGGAACTAAAGCCATCGTGCCAATCATTGACTCGTCCTTAACATTAAGAAAAGTACCTCGATGTCCACCTGCTTCACTGCCTTGTGCAACGATGATATCTACTCCACTAGATTCTAACGCGACAGCCTCTTTAACAGTTGTAGCGGTCGCCATGACTATGATTCCAGCTGACTGCAGCATTTCTACTAAACTCTGAGATGGCTGATCAAATGTAAAACTAACAATCTTAACACCTGAATCTATTACCACTTGAAGTTGTTGTTCAAAGAGATCCTGCCTATCAGGAACACGGTCCACCTCTGGAATTCCAAGTTGTTTTCTATATGTATTCAAGTGCTGCTGCATCTTTAAGATCTGCTTTTCGTCAATCTCGTAGTGCTGTGGAAGAAATAGATTTACCGCAAAAGGCTCCGTTGTTAACTTTTGAATGCTATGAATCGCCTCACCTATTTGTTTTGGTGACATATAACCTGCCCCTAGCGTCCCGAGTGCACCTGCCTCACTAACGGCTGCTACAAGCTCTGGTGTTGTGGGGCCGCCTGCCATCCCAGCTTGAATGATGGGATAGCTGATATTAAGCATTTTACAAATCATTCGTCATTCTCCTTTCACACACTTTTTCTAAATCATACCAAAAGAAAGAGCTTTAGTCTGTTCTGACCAAAGCTCTATTGTTTAAACTGCAATCCTTCTATTCTCGTACATCTCTTGAATGGCTTCTTCACTCTTATTCTCATCAAATTCATTTTCACTTTTTGAAACAACGATCGTTGCGATTCCGTTACCGATTAAGTTTACGATCGCACGGGCTTCACTCATGAAACGGTCTACCCCAAGCAGAAGTGCCAATCCTTCAACCGGAATAACCTGCATTGCCGTTAATGTTGAAGCAAGAACGATAAATCCTCCGCCAGTTACTGCTGCTGCTCCTTTAGACGTTAACATCAATACAGCGATGATCGTAAGCTGCTGCGTTAAGCTTAAGTCTATGCCGAACACTTGAGCCAAGAAAACGACAGCCATGGAAAGATAGATGGATGTTCCGTCTAGGTTGAACGAATATCCAGTTGGAATGACAAGACCAACAACTGATTTTGAACAGCCGAACTTTTCCATCTTGTTCATCATTCTTGGGAGCACAGATTCTGATGAACTCGTTCCAAGTACGATAAGAAGTTCGTCTTTTATAAACTTCAGATACTTCCAAAGACTAAAGCCGTACATTTTACAGATCAGGTTCAAAACGATGAAAACAAAGAAGAACATCGTCGTATAAACGGCGATCATTAATTTCCCTAGCGGAACCAGAGACTCAAGACCGTAGTTTCCGATCGTAAACGCCATTGCACCAAATGCTCCAAGCGGTGCCGCTTTCATGATATAGCCCACGATTTTGAAAAAGACGTTAAGCAGTTTATCAAAGAACTCGATAATGATCTTTCCTTTGTCACCAAGAGCCGTTAAACCGACACCGAAAAGAATAGAGAAAAACAGAACTTGCAGGATATCTCCTTTTGCAAAGGCATCAACCATGTTGCTCGGAACGATATGTGTAACAAACTCGATCCAGTCGATCTTTCCGCCTTCCTCTGAAGTATATTGAGATACATCACCTTTTTCGAGCTTATCAAAATCTAAACCAGCACCAGGTTTTAACACGTTAACAACAATAAGACCGATGACAAGTGCAAGTGTCGTTACGATCTCAAAGTAGATAAAAGCTTTCCCACCTACCTTACCTACCTTTTTCATGTCTCCCATTTTTGCGATTCCAAGAACGATTGTTAAGAAGATAATTGGAGCGATCACCATTTTAACAGCATTAATGAACGTATCACCAACAGGCTTCATCTGTTTTCCGACTTCCGGCCAGATCAGACCCACAAGCACCCCAACCGCTATAGCAGTCAAAACCTGGAACGTTAAATTCTTAAATAATCTTTTCATATTCATCTTCCCCTTTCATTATTTTGAAAAGGGGGTCTGTCCCGGGGACAGACCCCCTTCAATTTCCATAAAAAATAGCGTTACCTACACTTTGTAAATGTAATGATAACGCTTTCAAGTATTTGTTAGAATATTTTGAACGTATTGAACGTTTTGGTCTTTTTGGTCTTTAGCTTATCTTTTTAAGATGTACCGATTCACAGGACGTCCGATTGTTCCGTATTGAATATCCATTTGGATGCTGTTTTTTTTCACCAGATAGTCCAGATATCTGCGTGCTGTAACACGGGCAATTCCTATTCCCTCAGCCACTTCTTCTGCTGATTTCGCTTCCGTCTGATTTTGTAAAAATCCTTCGATCTGCTTTAACGTAAGCTCGTTTAACCCTTTAGGCAGTTCCGCGCTTAAAGCCACCACACGTTGTTCAGAAAAGAAAAGATCATCCAAATCCTTTTGAGTAACCGAGCCAGAAGGTGAAATGGTCGAGTGAAACGCTCTATACTTTTCCAATGCTTTTTGGATTCGCTCATAATTAAACGGCTTGATGATATAGTCAAATGCACCATTTTGCAGCATAGATCGTATGGTTTCTAAATCATTTGCTGCGGTTATGACCACAACATCCACCTGAATTTTTTCTGCTCTGATCTGTTGGAGTGTTTTAACGCCGTCTTGACCTGGCATATAAATATCGAGCACGACAAGATCAGGCTTCAGCTTCCGTACTTGTTCCAACCCATCTGTTCCATTAGATGCGGTAGATATCACTTTGAATCCTTTTACTTTTTCTATAAATGCCTTGTTGATCTCCTGCACCATCGGATCGTCTTCGATCAATAGAACCTTAATTTCACTCATTGTTCTCACCCCTGTCGGTCATCGGAAAAGTGATTAAAAAGCTTGTACCTCGGTTTGGTTGAGAAATCACTTCAATCTCGCCTTTTCCTTTATCTACAATTTGTTGAATCAAAAATAACCCGATCCCTGACCCATTGCTTCCTTTTGTCGTGTATCCTCTTTCAAAAATCTGTGTTTGAACTTGATCACTCATTCCACAGCCGTTGTCTTCCACCAAAACGGCACAAACTTCTGAATCCTGTGCAACGGAAACATCTATTCTTCCGTCGCTCATCCCTTTAAGGGAATCATAAGCGTTTTCGATTAAATTGCCTAATATTATCACAAAGTCGTGCTGATCAAGCTGCTCAGGAAATTCTTCAAATCGGCTCTCACTGTCAATTACAACTTGAATTCCTAGTTCCTTCCCACGCCCTACTTTGCTTAATAAAAGGCCTGCCAAACTCTCATCCTTTATCCGCTCATTTAAAAATCTGGTAAGAGACCCTTTTTCTTCAGACACTTGAAAGACATACTGCATGGCCTTCTTGATTTTTCCTAGCTGCAGAAGACCTGCTATCGTATGAAGCTTGTTCATATGCTCATGATTTTGTACACGCAGTGCTTCAACGAACGCTCTAACGCCTGTTAATTCTTCGGCCATCCTCGCGACTTCCGTTCTGTCTTGGAAAATGGCCACTGCTCCAACTATTTGGTTCTTCACTTTTATAGGCACACGGTTACTCATAATAACTTTTCCGCTAACCCGAATTTCCTGATTGTACACAGGACGGCTGAGTTCAATAATCTCGGGCAATCGTGTATCCGGAATGACCTCTCGAATCGGTTTACCTACAACATCACCTGTAACTGAGAAGATGCTCTTTGCTTTTTCGTTAAAGATCGATATTTGCTCCTGGTTATCTATTGCAATTACACCTTCATGCATCGAATGGAAAGTAGCTGTTCGTTCTTCGAGCATCCTAACGATTTCGTGTGGTTCCAGATAAAACATCTGCTGCTTAAGATGACTCGCAAGCAGATAAGATCCGATGATGCCGAACGAGAGAACCAGCAGTAAAATCAAGGTCATCTCGTCTGTCAAGTCATTTACTACTTCATAAAAACCCGGAATAACATGACCCACAACGACAACTCCGATCTGCTCCAATTCTGAATTTTTTATCGGTACAAAAGCTCTTACCGCGGTTCCCATCTCACCTTTTGCTTTCGAGGTAAACGTATGATCAGCAAATGCAGCACTTTCATCTTTTCCTTCTGATTTTGTGCCAAGCATATCCTTGACCGGATGCGAATAACGCACATGGTCCATGTTCATTACCACGATATAGTCCGCTTCGTTAATAACTCGTATTTTTTCAACAGCTGGTTCAATTTGCTTCCAGCCCTCTTTTTCTTGAATATTCTCTTTCACCTCGGGAAGCTGTGCAACTGTTCGGGAAGTGATCATGGCTCGCTTGGCAAGCTCTTCTTCCTGAATATCGAGGATTTTTCCGATGATAACAACTCCGCCGATAACAATTGCATACAGGACGATGCCAAAGGTAAGGATCATAATTTTTGTTCGGATCGGCAAGCGTTTCATCGTCATGGCAGAAGTCCTCCTCATTATCGTTGACCTTATTGTATCATTACAATTTTAATATGTTAGACTATTAAAAAAAGTAACAGATACGGGGTAATGAATGATGAAAGCATTCACGGGAATTGTGGTGTTATTGCTTACCGGTTTAGCCGCATCGATCTGGATTGGGTTCCATACGAAGTTGTCAGAAGGAACGGTTCCCTATGACGATGATCAAGAAGGAATAAATGAACAAGTAGTTATCAAATTTAGCCATGTGGTCGCGGAAAATACGCCAAAAGGCCTTGCTGCCCAACGGTTTGCAAACCGTGTTGATGAAAGATCTGATGGTCGGATAAAAGTAGAAGTGATTCCTAACGGGGGTCTATATTCCGATCAAGAGGAATTTGAAGCATTGCAGCGTGGAGATATACAGATGATTGCTCCAGCCACCACAAAGCTAAGTTCGTTTTCTTCCAAGTGGCAAGTACTAGATCTTCCATATGCAATGCCTACAAGAGAAAGTATCATTGAAGCGTTAAACGGTGAGATAGGTGAGATTCTGCTTCAGAAACTAGAGAAAAGCAACATGAAAGGCCTCACATTATGGATTAATGGCTTTAAACAAGTAACAACAAATAACGGTCCGATCATTCAGCCAGCTGACTTAAATGGACAGGCCCTTCGTATCATGCCAAGCTCAGTACTAAAAAAACAATTTGAGTTAGTAGGTGCCAAAGCCATTGGACTGGATTTTAATGATACATATCGGTTGTTGGAGTCAGGGGAATTGAACGGTGAAGAGAACACGATCTCTAACATCTACTCAAAAAAGTTTTTTGAGGTACAAAGTGACCTTACCATCAGTGATCATGGATTTTTAGGATATGCCGTTATCATGAATAAGGATTTCTGGGATCATCTTACGGCTGATCAGCAAAAGATCATTTCGGAAGCATTGGATGAGACCACACGGTGGAACCAGACACATTCGTTTGCAATGAACGATGAACAGCTATCCATCATTCAGAGAAACTCTTCCATTTCCATTCATCGCCTGACAGATAAGGAAAAGAAGGAATGGGCAAAAGCTTGGGAACCCGTTTATCTTGATTTTAAAGAAGAAATTGGAGAAGAGTTATTAAATAAGATCCTCGAACTACAAGAGAAATACCGTAAATTTTAATAACGAAGACGCCTGTTATTTTATGAACATGCGTCTTTTTCATATTTTTCAATACACTTTTGGCAAATACATACTTCTTTGTTTGTAGAAACCGCTTCGAGGAGCTGCAGTGGAATGGCAACTCTCATGCACCAACACGTTTCTGGTTTTTCACCAGCTTCAATTGCACAATGATTATTCTCCCGACATAGTGGACATTCAGACATGATTTTTCACCTTTACTTGCATGGCTTTTCCCCATTTTGCGAGTGATTCCAGTGAAGGTATCAATGCCTCTCCAGCCTCTGTTAAAGAGTATTCAACTCTTGGGGGTATCTCTAAGAATTGCTTACGAACGACAATTCCCTGGTTTTCCATTTCTTTTAATGATTGAGATAAGACCATGTTTGTTATACCATCCACATGACGTTTCAGTTCGTTGTAACGCAGCGTCTTATTTTTCCATAATGCCCAAATGATCGGCAGTCTCCATTTACTTCCGATTAACGTGAGAGCAAACGTTAACGGGCAATCTTCTTTTCGTTTGTATCTATTCATGGTAAGACTCCTTTAATCAGTTTTTACTGACTTAGTAAGAAATAACTGCATACTTGTTTTCCTTTTGTTATGTAATAAAATTATAGCGTACTTTACGATCTGAAGGGGTGTGCGAAATGGACTTAAACTATGAGATTCTTACTGAAGAAAAGATTGAGCTTTGCAGGGATGGATGTAATGAACTAATGGCCTTTCAAAAGTCAAAAGCATACATAACACCAGAATTATTTGACTCGATGAATTTTGAAACGCGTCTAGTTCCCTCTGTAGAGAAGGCATTATATAACTATATAGTGGTCGTCAAGGATGGTGATGAAGTGGTAGGTTACGTTTATTCCAATATCTCTCCAAAAGAAGTTTACTCAAACGAATTTGCTACCTTTTTCGACCTTTCCTCTGTTCATGGAACTGTTGTCGGCTGTTTATCTCAGTTTTATATAAAGGAAGATTACAGACAATACGGGGTGGGCTCTACCCTTTTTAACATGTCCATGAATTGGTTAAGTCAGTTTGATATGGTTGAAGATTACTTTATCTATGTTTCGAATGGGAACGATAATGCTTTGGAATTTTATAAGAGAAAAGGCTTTAAGGTTAGCCATGATATATTGGACGGATTTATAACTGTTTTACGCAGTAAAAAAGTCAGTCCAAAGTAATTTTTTGTTTTTGCTCTAGGCACTTCTGACTGTTTTTCACCCTCCAGTACTTCGTCCCTTTGTAGCTAGTTTTATAGATTTACAAATCTGTAAAATGAAGTTAATAAAATGATTGTAGAATAAAACCTGTTTCTCCAACATCTAGAATTTTTTCTGCTAAATGGGGTCGAAAATAAAATATATGGAGGCGTTGATGTTGAAAAGACATGGAAACAAGAAGTTCCTTTCTCTTTTCTCAGTTGTCATTGCTTTAGTAGTTAGTACTCTAGCATTCATCCCGACTCTTCAAGCTGCCGGTGATGGATCCTGGTCAAGTCCGTATTCTGTATCACAGGCAAAAGCAAACCAGAACAACAGCTTAAAAACGGTACAAGGTTATGTGGTGGGACAGCCTACTTCAACCACAACTGTTGTGACAAGCAACTATCCGAACGATTATGCGCTTGCTTTAGCAGACAGTGCATCTGAGACAAACACTGCCAACATGGTGTATGTTCAGATTCCTACTTCTTTTCGTTCACAGTTTGGTTTAAAAACAAATCCTAGTTTAAAAGGACAATCTATTAAAGTTACAGGCTACTTAACGGCTTATTTTTCACATGCTGGTGTGAAGGACGCAACGGCAATGGAAAAAACATCAGGTTCTACACCTACAGATCCTCCTACTGACCCAACCGATCCGCCTGCTTATGATGACACGTATTACAATTCTGCTAGAGGTCTTACGGGAACAGCATTGAAAACAGCCCTTCATAACATAATTGACGATCATACCGAGCTTTCCTATACAGAGGTTTGGGAAGCATTAAAGGTGACCGACCAAGACCCAAACAACACTAATAATGTAATCTTGTTATATACAGGACGTTCACAGAGCAAAACATCTAATGGCAGTGACGTTAACGATTGGAACCGTGAACACGTTTGGGCAAAGTCTCATGGTGATTTTGGAACGACGATGGGTGCGGGTACTGACATTCATCACTTACGTCCGACAGATGTAACTGTAAATAGCTCTAGGGGGAACCTTGATTTTGATAACGGCGGCACACAGCACTCTGAAGCACTCGGCAACTATTATGACAGTGATTCTTGGGAACCGCGTGATGCTGTAAAAGGTGACGTAGCCCGCATGCTTTTTTATATGGCCGTCCGTTACGAAGGCGATAGCGGTGAACCTCAGCTTGAAATGAACAATACTGTAAATAACGGAACAGCTCCTTACCACGGAAAATTATCTACACTATTGCAATGGCACTTGGAGGATCCAGTAGATAACTGGGAACGCAACCGAAATAACATCATATATGAGCAGTACCAGCATAACCGTAATCCTTTCATCGACCACCCTGAGTGGGTCGAGGAGATCTGGTAAATAAAAAAAGGCAGCGAGAAATCGCTGTCTTTTTTTATGGCTATATCCTACATAAATATCTCAAAGTAGATGAGGCATATTCCACAGGCGGCCCATGAGACCATCGCAAATACGGTAACGATCATGTTTTCAGACCAGCCATACTTTATTCCATAATGATAATGAATTGGCGTAAAGCGGAACAGTTTCTTTTTCGTACGTTTAAAATAAGCTACTTGGATGATGACCGATAGCTGTTCGGCAAGATAGATGATAAATAGGATCGGAATCAAGATTTCTACGTTTTCAATGATTGCGAGAAATGATAACGTCCCTCCTATCGCTAAAGAGCCTGTATCCCCCATAAACGCTTTTGCCGGATATAAGTTATAGATCAAGAAACCAAGAATGGTTGCAATCATCACCAGACAAAACACTTTCACTTCTGTATTCTCACTAATGACAAAGAAAAAGAAGTATGTAGGTATGGACACCATTCCTAACAGCCCGTCCATTCCGTCTGTGAAATTGATGGCATTTGCGGTTCCGACAATGAACAAGGTGATTATAACTAGATAAAAGACATAAGGGAAGACAATATTTAGTGATTCCGTCACACGGATGCTCGTATCAATATCGAAAAGATCAATGCCAATATACAGGAGAAGAATCGTAAACGCAAATTGAAAAATAAGCTTTGTTTTTCCAGAAACACCACCTGGATCTTGTTTTGATGCTTTCCAAAAATCATCAAGAAACCCAATAAAACTAAACAGCACAAACGTACCTGCAAGAAAAAGCATCACAGGACTCGTAGTATAATAAAGGGCTACGAATATCCCTACAAAAAAGACACTTCCCGCCATAAGAGGTGTTCCCTTTTTTTCCTGATGATCGGCTGGCAGTTCAACTCGAATGGGCTGTGTCAGTTTCAATTTTTTTAAGGTAAAAATCAAAATTGGTGCTACTAAAACCGTTAATATAAACGTAATAAAAGCAGGGGTTAGCTGTAAAAACACGAAAGTGGCTCCTCTCTCGTTCGTCCACCTTAACAATTCGATAAAAGGGGAAATGTTCCTTTATTTTCATATAAAAAAGACTGCTCTTTCTCAAGAACAGTCCCTTTCCATTTGAGGATCTATGTACAAAGTAATACGTCTTCAATAGGACTTATGCGCGATGGACACTGCTAAGCAGGATTGTTACTGTTATAAAGTGTAAGAATTTTCAGAATAAGGAGACGTACATATGAGAGGAAAACGGGTTTTAGTTTGTACCATGCTAAGTACAGCCATGCTTTTATCCAGTGTAACCCCTGTAATCTTTGCTGAAGGTTCTTCGAAAGAAAACCATGTAAGACCGGGTGATTGGAACCGCCCTGTTCCATCATCTGCAGTTCTTCACCCAGGCACTCCACAAAGTGCATCGTTAAAAAGTGAACCTCTTAACCAGATTGATAATTTCATTGCGCAAGAGATGGAAAAGCGAACGATGCCAGGTGCTGTCGTGCTGGTTGCGCGCAGCGGCAGTATTGCAAAACACGATGCCTATGGCTATTCCGCTCGTTACACGGACGATAAGTTTACCGAGATGGAAAATCCGGTTAAGATGCAAAAAGACACGATCTTTGACATCGCATCGATCTCCAAGCTCTTTACTACAACTGCCGCCATGCAGCTGTATGAACAAGGAAAATTCAACTTAGACGACCCAGTCGGAAAGTATATCCCAGAGTTTAACGAAAACGGAAAAGAAAACGTAACGATCAGACAGATCATGACACACACTTCTGGTTTTGTTGCATGGATCCCACTTTACAACATGGGAACAAACCGGGAAGACCGACTGCAGATCGCACTAAAATACAAACTAAATAAGCATCCAGGTACCACATATACATACAGCGATCTTAACTTGATCACACTTGGTGTGCTAGTAGAACGGCTCTCTGGACAGCGACTCGATGAATTTGTAAAAGAAAACATCACAGAGCCTCTTGGGATGAACGATACGATGTACAACCCTCCAGCAGAGCTTCGGGACCGCATCGCCGCAACAGAATATCAGCCAAACATCGGCCGTGGGCTGGTCTGGGGCAGTGTTCACGATGAGAACGCCTGGAGCCTTGACGGTGTAGCTGGACATGCCGGAGTCTTTTCAACAGCTAAAGATCTTGGTATTTTCGGTCATATGATCCTGCAAAAAGGAAAATATGGCGGAACCGAAATATTGAGGCCAGAAACGGTACGCTTGTTAACGGAAAATCAGCTTCCTCAGTTCCCGAGCAACTCACACGGCCTTGGCTGGGAGTTGAATCAAGGCTGGTACATGGACTCTCTGGCAAATGAAGAAACGCTCGGCCATACGGGCTATACCGGAACATCTATGGTGGTATCACCTAAAAATCAGATGATTGTTCTAACGTTGACGAACCGCGTCCATCCTTCCCGGGCAACCGTATCCATAAATCCGATCAGGCGCAAAGTTGCTCAGCTTGCGGGTGATGCCATTTCTGTACCAATGGAGCAAAGAGATAACGCGTGGTTCGCTGGTTACGGGGATAATTTAAAAAGAAGTCTCACGTTTGGTGTAGATGAAGGTGAACGCACGATTCATTTTGAGAATTGGGTTAGCCTAGAAGATGGGAGTGACAAAGGTCTTCTCCAAGTTTCAGAAGATGGTGAAGCGTGGAGGAGCTTACCTGAAGTTTATACCGGTAAAGAAGAAAAATGGAATCATGAGAAAGTGGAGTTGCCTGAAGGAACGAAGTTTGTACGGTTTGTATATCAGACTGACGCTACTGTAAACGGCAGGGGCTGGTATGTGAACGATGTGTTTGGTACGGATTCGAGCGGTGAGAAGAAACGATTAGAAGTGATTGAAAACCAGTGGGACGAACGGGATTGGTAAGATCTTTAAAGCAGTTTCGCTATTGACAAAAAGCAGTTCCTGTTGAATGAGGGGAACTGCTTACTTCTCTTTATTCTGTTTTCTGTACTTCACGGAATTTTTGCTCTTCATCACGGAAAAAAAGAGGATAATCACGGAAAAATTGCCTTCAATCACGGAAAAAACATCACTAATCACGGAATTCCTTTACACCGCACAACCTCGCACTTACACTCAGCTTTACTCCGTTATAATTCTTTCCGGCCTTGTATACACATTCATAGAATCGCCACGGATAAATCCAACAGTCGTAATGCCTAATTCTTCTGCTGATTGCAGCGCAAATTCAGTTGGTGCTGACTTAGACAATACGATCTCACAGCCGATCTTCGCCACCTTCAACAAAATCTCAGATGATATCCGCCCGCTAAACACAAGAATCTTATCCCCTATGAAAATATCATTTCGTAAACAATACCCGTATATTTTATCGAGTGCATTATGACGCCCGATGTCCATCCGGCTCAGAACAATTCCGTTCACATCACAAAGTGCAGCGTTATGAACCCCGCCTGTCTCTTGAAAGATCCCAGCCTCGCTCTGCATCTCTTTCATCAACCTGAAACAGTCCTCAGGCGTCACTTTTATCCGTACATCATTCATAGATTTTGCCATTAAAGCATCACTGGCAAACACAAACCCTTGACGACTCATTCCACAGCAAGACGTTATGTATCTTTTATTCTGCAGATTTTGATACAGCGGGTTCAGACGATCTGTTGTCACATGCACATAGCTGCCGTCTTCTTGTACCCACATATCTTTCATATCTTTATAGTTTCGTATAATTCCTTCAGAGGCCAGATAACCAACCACCATGTCTTCTATGTACTCGGGGCTGCACACCATCGTCACGAACTCTTCCCCGTTGATTTTAATCGTCACCGGAAGTTCAGTCACAATCGTGTCTTCCACCTGTGTGGCTTTCCCGCTTTTAAACTGAAGAATTTCACGCTTCGTTACAACAGGCTTCATGATCAAATCCACCACCACTCTATGCAATAGGTTTATCAAACACAAACACCGACACAGCCATGTCTTCATCAACTTTAAAATCAGAGAACAGATGAACAAACTTGGCACCTGTTACATCTTCCAATCCTTCTGGAGGTGCAGTCGCGTAAACATCCTGAATAAGGCGTGTTCTTGCTGCATGCACCATTTCCTTGCCCTCTGCCGTTCGGGCAATAAACTTTTCGGTAGGCGTTAAATTCCCGTACATCGTCGAGATCGCCATGTTTTCTACAAAGACAGTATGGATCTTTTCCGGTCCTTTTCCTAACAGGTTTTTTCGCAGTTTGCGGATAATATCATTAAAGTCATGCACTTTCTTAGACACTTGAACCATCACCACTGTTTCTCCATTTTTTACTAATCATACATGAAGTACTTACTTTTCGCACGTGATAAATATGAATGTAAGTTTACAAGTCTTATTGTTCTTTCCCAATGTAAACGCTATAATAAGAAGAGAAAAGTTGGAAGAAGGAATAGTTGTCACTGTTTTTCTTCCCTCTTACTGAATTACATAACTGAAATGTTGGATTGGCTAAATAGTACGCTCTGCTATTAAACTATTCCACCATGAACTCGCATTTTCTGTACGTGTATAGAATTTGTGCTTTCGTGGTGGATTTTTTTGTATCTTCAAACGAAAGGAAGGTTCTAAATGGATAAAATGATTCAGATTTCAATTGACGGGAAAACGTACGAAGCTCCATCTGGCACGTCGATTCTCGATATTATTAATAAAAATGAACTCCCTCATCCCCAGATTTGCTATACACCACAAGTTGACCCGATCGAGACATGTGATACGTGTATTGTAGAAGTGGATGGGAAACTCGTGCGTTCGTGCTCCACAGCTGCTCTTGATGGTATGAGTATCGAACGTTCTTCAACTCGAGCGAAAGATGCCCAAAACCAGGCGATGGACCGCTTGCTCGAAAACCACCTTCTCTATTGCACAGTGT
This sequence comes from Fictibacillus barbaricus, assembly GCF_014635025.1. GTDB lineage: Bacteria > Bacillota > Bacilli > Bacillales > Fictibacillaceae > Fictibacillus > Fictibacillus barbaricus. The sequence continues at coordinate 1,283,614 of NZ_BMCE01000002.1, forward strand.
GTGACAACAACAATGGAAACTGTAAGCTGCATAACACGGCTGAACTTATGGAGATCGAACACCAGGCTGTTCCTTATTCTCCAAAAGAAGAGCCAGTAGATATTGATATGTCTCACCCATTCTACCGCTATGATGCGAATCAGTGTATCACGTGCGGCCAGTGTGTGGAGGTTTGCCAAAACCTGCAGGTCAACGAAACGCTATCGATCGACTGGGAACGCGAACGTCCGCGTGTTATCTGGGATGCAGGTTCGAGTATAGACGATTCGTCTTGTGTGAGCTGCGGTCAGTGTGTAACGGTTTGTCCGTGTAACGCCCTTATGGAAAAATCCATGCTTGGTGAAGCTGGTTTTATGACTGGGTTAAAAGAAGATTTGCTCGAGCCGATGGTCGAACTTGTAAAAGAAGTCGAGCCTGGCTACAGCGGTATTTTTGCCATCTCCGAAGTGGAAGCGGCTATGCGTGAAACAAGAACGAAAAAGACGAAAACGGTTTGTACATTCTGTGGTGTAGGCTGTTCGTTCGAAGTATGGACAAAAGGCAGAAAGATTTTAAAAGTCGAACCAAGTGAAGGTCCGGTAAACGCGATCTCAACGTGCGTAAAAGGAAAGTTCGGCTGGGATTTTGTAAACAGCGAAGAGCGTCTTACTACCCCGCTTATCCGTAAAGATGGCGTTTTTGTTGAGTCTACTTGGGACGAAGCATTGACTATCATTGCGAGTAAGATGGGTTCTATTAAAAAACAATATGGCAGCAACGCACTTGGTTTCGTTTCTTCATCAAAAATTACTAACGAAGAAAACTACTTGATGCAGAAGCTCGCACGTCAAGTAATTGGAACAAACAACGTCGACAACTGCTCACGTTATTGCCAGTCCCCTGCAACTGACGGCTTGTTCCGCACCGTTGGAATGGGTGGTGACGCTGGAACGATTCAGGATATCGCGCAAGCTGGTCTTGTAATTGTCGTTGGCGCTAACCCAACTGAAGGGCATCCAGTACTAGCGACACGCGTTAAACGAGCCCATAAGCTTCACGGCCAAAAACTGATTGTAGCCGACCTTCGTAAACACGAACTTGCTGAACGCTCTGATATTTTCATGAGTCCGAAACAAGGAACGGACCAAGTGTGGCTCATGGCGGTTACAAAATACATGATCGATCAAGGCTGGCACGATGAGGAGTTTATTGAAGAAAACGTTCATTATTTTGATGAGTTTAAAGAAGTTCTGGAAAAATACACACTTGAATACGCAGAAGAGATTACAGGTCTTTCTCAAGAGATGATGATCAATGTTGCAAAAATGATCCGTGACGCTGATGGTACTTGTGTCCTCTGGGGTATGGGTGTTACGCAAAATACAGGCGGAAGTGATACGTCTGCTGCGATCTCAAACCTGCTATTAGCAACGGGTAACTACCGCCGTCCTGGGGCTGGCGCTTACCCTCTTCGTGGCCACAACAACGTTCAAGGGGCTTGCGACATGGGAACTCTTCCTGCTTGGCTTCCAGGCTATCAGCATATTACCGATGACATAGCCCGTGCGAAATTTGAAAAAGCATATGGCGTTCCAATTGACGGCAAGCCTGGTAAAGATAACATTCAGATGGTTGAAGCAATCGGTACTGGTGAGATCAAAGCGATGTATTTGGTCGGAGAAGACATGGCTTTAGTCGATTCCAACTCAAACCACGTTCATGAAATGTTGTCTCAGCTTGAATTCTTTGTTGTGCAGGATATTTTCTTAACGAAAACCGCGCAATATGCAGATGTTGTGTTACCAGCAGCTCCTTCTCTAGAAAAAGAAGGAACGTTTACGAATACAGAACGCCGTGTTCAGCGTCTGTACCAAGCACTGCCGACAACTGGGGGTTCTCGCCCAGACTGGGAGATCATTCAAGCGATCGCAATCAGAATGGGAGCAGACTGGAACTACAGTCATCCGAGTGAAATTTTTGAAGAGATGGCTAGTCTCGCACCACTCTTTGGTGAAGCGAACTACGATGTGCTGGAAGGCTGGGGCAGCTTCCTATGGGGAGATTTTAGTGGAAAGAGCACGCCGCTTCTTTACACAGACGGCTTTAACTTCCCTGATAAGAAAGCCCGTTTCGCATTATCTGACTGGATGCTTCCAGCTGAGTTTCCTGAGGAGTTCGATCTGCATATAAACAACGGGCGTATGCTCGAACATTTCCATGAAGGAAACTTAACGAACAAATCGAAAGGGATACAACACAAGGTCCCAGATGTGTTCGTTGAGGTATCACCTGCCCTTGCTGAAGAACGCGGTGTTGTTGATGGGTCTGTTGTTCGGTTGATCTCTCCTTTTGGTGCCGTTAAGCTGAATGCACTCGTTACAGACCGCGTCAAAAACAATGAGCTCTATCTGCCGATGAACTCAGTCAATAACGAGACGGCGATCAACTTTTTAACAGGTCCTGCGCTGGATCACCGTACGCATACACCAGCTTATAAGCAAACAAAGGTACGCATGGAAATCATCAGCCGTGAAGGTGAAGTGAAGCTTCCTGGCAACAATCCGAGAAACAAAAAACGTTATCCGCAGAACGGTGTAGAAGTGGAGCGTAAATGGAACCGTCCAGGTTATGTTCACCTGACAGATGAAGTGTAAGGAGGCGGATTTAATATGGCACAGCCAATTACCGTTGTAAAAAAGAACGAGAAAACAGAAGATCAGGTTCAGCAGGAAAAACTGGCTGAGTTACAAAAAGCATTAGCTGAAAAAGATGAAGCGTTGAAGAGTGCCCTTGATTTTATTGGTGAACTAAACAAGATTGGCGCTTTGGAAGCCGCGAACGCTATGCTTGAAGCAAAAGACAAGATTGCAAGTATCGCCCTTGGCCAAGCTTCCCGCGAGCCTGTAACGAATATGATAAACAACCTGATGGGTGCAGCTGGCGTCTTAACGAAGATGGATCCTGAGGTAACAGAGAGATTGTTAGACAGTGTGGTTACTGGTGTAAAGTCAGGCGAAGATTTTGTAGATAGCGACAAGAAGATCAGTGCATTCGATTTAGTTAAGTCTCTGAAAGACCCTGATATCAACCGTGCAGTCGGATTTGGCCTTCACTTTTTGAAAGGCATGGGGAAAGAGCTAAAAAAATAAAAAAGGAAAGGTGATGCTCTAAGTCGGGCGTCACCTTTTTTTCATGAGTGTACGAAACGAATGCTGAGGTTGTCGAATGGACAGTATTTTGCTGAAAGTCGACAGTATTTTGCTGAAAGCAGACAGTAATTTTCGAAAACCGGACAGTAAATCTCTAGAAGTGGACAGTATTATTGTAAAACCCGATAGTAACTCTCTGAAATGGATCAGATACCTCCATAATTAAAACGATAAAAGTGCAATCAACCGCTCTTTTCCCACTGAATGAACCAACAATGGTATGCGTGGACCGCTCTTACTATCCAAAACAAGCTGATAAATGATACGAAACAACCTTTTTTGGTTGTTTTTTTTCACTTTGGGATCATCATCGTGACAAATATCATATACGTTCCTCATCAGTTCATCATCTTCAGGTTCTGAACAATCCTGCAGCACCCCAACAAAACCACTTATCCACTTCTTTTCTGTTTCAGTTAATCCTACGTATAACGGTTCATTTCTTTCATCACGAACATGAAGCACTTTTTTAGGACACCAATTCCAAAGCCAATACTCGGCTCTTACACATACTTCTTCAACCTCTTCTAATCTGTACACCTCACCTGTCTTCTCTAAAACATCACGTACTAAGGAAGCATTAAAATTTACGAGCGGCAAAACGGACGCCACTTGCCCGAACTTTAGCCTCTTCCCTGTACCTGTTGAACACCCGGACAATTCTTGTGCTGCTCGTATCTCCTCTTTTACTTGTCTCGGATCAGTTCCGCGATACCGTTCAAATTCCGTATAGTTTCGGATGACATCCTCATCTAGCCCGATGTGAAAAGCTGTGTTGGGCTGGTATTTTGCAAACAAGAAGAGGATAACTTCCGGCGAATAGATCCGCAATAACTCTCCAGGCGTAATGTTGTTCCCTGATGAACTCGACATCTTCTCACCGGTTCCTTTAATGCTGATAAAGTCGTATGGTTCATATTGCGGTGCTCGATGGACGAAGATCTTAGAAACTATCTCACTTGATACACGATAGCTCCCTGTCGCTGAGGAATGGTCCCTTCCACCAGGCTCGAACACCACGTCTTCCGCCACCCATCGCATCGGCCAGTCAATTTTCCAGTTTAGCTTTATATTCATAGCTTCTAAAACCTCAACTGAGTTTGAATGACCACATGAACATGAATAACTTAATTCTCCATTTTTGAAGCTATTAACGTTTACCGTATCCTTTCGACACCATTCACAATATACATTCACGGGGTAAAAATTTTCTCGCTCCTCATCACATGGTTCTGAAGTTTTATAGTTCTTTAAAATGTCGTAGATCTGCTTTCTTTCATTCAACGCATGAAGAATCTGTGAGTTATATCTTTTTGATCTGTACTCCTTACTCTGATAAATAAACTCCGGCACAATGCCGAACGCTTGTAACGACGTCTCAAACTCTTTTTCAAAGTGCTCGGAATACGAGTGATGGCACCCAAACGGACACGGAATCTCGGAGTACGGCAAACCAATGTATTGTTCAAATGACGCATCCACGTTCTTAGGCACTTTGCGAAATCGATCAAAGTCATCCCATGAAAAGATGAAACGCGTTTTCTTTCCCATACTCTGAAGTGCTCTTACTACAAAGTAGGTTGTCACCACTTCTCTAAAGTTCCCAATGTGGACCGAACCAGACGGACTAATGCCGGACGCGCAGACAAAGGTTTCTCGATCCGGATATTTACGTGTTAATTCTTCTGCTATTCGATAAGCCCAATGCATGATTGAATCACCTCTTCAATGTAATAAAAAAGAAAAACAAAAAAGCCCTCACCCCAAGATTATTCATCTTGAGGACGAGAGCTTATGAGCATTCGTGGTACCACCTCAGTTTGTTAATATGTCACCATATCAACCTCTTCAGGTACGGCAATGAAAAACAATCACTTGCGTATACCCTATCTCTGTAACGGGAGATCCCGTTGTAGTATCAGCAAGAATATCCCTGCATCCGTACAAAGCTCAGAGTCTTTTTTCATTAAGAGTATTATTGCTCTTTTCCACCAACCAAGAGCTCTCTGTAAATAATGAGTCCTAATTACTTTTCTCGTCATAGCCATAAATTGTTAAATTTTTATTAGTATAAGCAGTTTTGTGAAACTTGTCAAAGAATTTTTAACCCATACTGCTTTCACTTTTGTTATAGAGATTAATCGTATTCTCCCACCCGCGAAATTCTGCCTCTTCCATTATCACACGGACAAGCTCATTGATAGAATTATCCATACTTTCACTCGTATCTATTTTAAAATCATACTGTTCCCCTTGTTGATGAACGTATTGTAATTGTGCCTTTGCTTGACCAATCGTTCGGTCGCCTCGCTCGAGCTCTCTTCTTTCCAGTTCTTCAACAGGACAGTGAACACCTACAAAAACAACTGGATAGTCTTTCAATGTTGCATAACAATCAATAGTTGTATCGTTATTATGGAGAATTTGATCGACAACTAGATTCACACCTTTATCCGAAAACATCGCGATGGTTCGATGGAAAAAATGTTCAGTTGGAACTGGGATTAACTGTCCGCTTTCACGATTCTCCATTCGGTCGATGATAGTATCATAGTCATCGATACTTAAGTGAAAATAGTTTGGCAGTTTCTGAATCAAGATTTTTGATAGCGCTGATTTACCAGAGCTTGAAACACCGTTTAATAAAATGACCTTCCCTTTGTTCATCTTTTTCCCTCTTTATACAATTTCTATTTAGCATTTCTTTTGTATTGCCAGACATAGAGTAGACAACACATACCAATAAATATTCTATCCTAACAGATTTTTACTCACTTCCATACTTCAATGGAAGCAGCTCCATCACGTTGCATTTGACCAGTCGATCTTCAAACGGAATGATAACAGATACGTCTTTGCCATAGTCACTGATCAGTTCACGGCACATCCCGCAGGGTGAAACGACCCAGCACTTATCGATGTCTTCATGAGGATGCGGGTGGGCTACGGCTACAATCGTATCAAATTCATGATCGCCTTCTGATATGGATTTACCGAGTGCCATGGCTTCTCCACAAACGGTGATCCTTCCAACTCTTGCTTCTACATGTACCGCCGCATAAACTTTTCCAGATTTCGCGCGAACTGCTGCTCCAATATGGTGTCTTTCATATCTGTATTTTTTCTCGATCACTTCTTCTGCTGCTCTGATGAGTTCATAATCCTTTTCGTCTAATTCCATGATTTGTAGCATACCCATTTCCTCCTGCTTCTGCATTTACAAATTTTAAAAAGGTGAGCAGCATCGCTCACCTTCCATTTAAGAATAAAGTATTCTGTACGATGGCTTGATGACTCCGTTGTTATAGTACTTTATATTGGATAGATCCATCATTTTGAAATACGGTTTTAAACCGCTAAACAATAGAGTTCCTTCCCCAATCATAACCGGATTCACCTTTAATACTAACTCGTCGATTAATTTCGCTTTTAATAACGATCCTGCAAGCACCGAACCTCCGCTAATACGTCCCATCAATATAGGGGTGATCCCTTCCTCTCATCTGTTGACCTACAAGCTGTTCAGTATGGATACCGTTTTCGCGTTCCATTTGCATCACCCCTCTCAACAACCTTTCTACTATTTTAGAAACGGTCTGATTTTCGGAAAGATTTTAAGAGCTGTATGATAAAACACATCCTCGTGATGTTCTTCTGGTATGATCTCCCTGATAAAATCAATGTACGGCTGAATCGGCGCGAGCGGCCAATCCGTACCGAACAAGAACTTGCTGTAATTATCAGTAAAGATTAATGCATGGCGCAAGTGGTTAAAGAAGCGTGGTGAATCTTTGTATCTATTAATATCCTCCCTCGTTCCTACCACAAGCCCTGAGAGATCCGCATACATGTTACGATTCTTATAGACTACCTCTGCTCCGTCCAGTGTCCATGGATCCCCAAAATGCGCCATCATAAAATTCACATCACGATGCATCACGGCCACTTCATCCAGCGTTAAAGGGTGGGAATATTTCAAGAGACCCCGCTCAGAATACGTGTCACCAGTATGAAACACGACTGGCAACTCGTACTTCGCTGCCAGCTTATAAACCGGCTGGTACACTTCATCATACGCATAGTATGGATAATAGCCGAGGTATATTTTGATGCCCACTACTTCAGGTTTTTGCACTGTTTTTTCAAGTTCCGCCAATTCTTTATCACCAAGATGATAGGGATTGATACCTGCACAATAGACGATGTTTTCCGGAATCCTTGTGTCGAGATCGATTCCCATTGGCGTTGCGGCTAAGGGGTCCGGAAACCCCTCAACTTCTTTTTCAGTAAGCCCCATCGCAATACCGAGTACAACACCTGCTTCCTTATATTCCTTTATGATCCCATCATGAGAATAATCCAGTTTGGACAGATTTGCTGCTGTATGTTTAAAGCTCTCAATATTTGAAAAATGCATGTGCGCATCGATGATTTTCATGGACTCTCTCCTTTTAGAGACGTTTTAGCTGAATTTGATCTTCTTTAAATCCTCTAAAGCAACATCTGGAATCACCTTATCGTTAAACACGTAAAACACAGGTGACGTAACATGTGTAGCGCCGTGCTCAAGGTTCAGCTTTTCTGAATACCCGAGTTCAATTACTTCTAAATTGATATAAGAATCTAAATAAGTAACGTTTTGATCGGCAACAATCTGAAGGAGATCCCCGTGGTCATCCGAACCGAAAACAACACCTCGGTCCACCACCATCTCCTGCTCACCCTTGCCCCCATAGACCATAAGCCACTCGCCACTTTCACTTTGGAAGCTTCCCCAGCTCTTTTTAAGTTCAGTTCCTGGATTCAAGAAACAGCCAGTATAAAAGTTTTTATTATGAAGATAGCTTCCCATATTTTGAACGATTTCTGTCGTATGACATAGAACGGGTACACCTGGTAATACCAAGAAATACTTATGAATCTCAAGGCCTTTAAATATTTCATGTTTTTCATAGCGCGTGGAAACTCTAAGACCCTTCCATACGTTTCCTTTGCTGTCCTCTTTCTCTGCAAAATCAATAGAACTTTTCTCTTTTAAGATCGAGTTCAGACTCGTGCCTTCAACAAGCCCAGCGATTCCACCAAACCAAGGGTTCCACCATGATTTTGGTGCCGGTTTCGGAAATGGTGATTCCATCCATTCGTGCCCTTTGTATTGAACAGAGAAGATACTCGGGGCGAATTGTGCTGAAGCTGAAAAGCGGATCTCACCATTATCAACTGTTAGCACTTCTAGATCATCCTTTATCGTCTTCTCGACCTGAACAGGAACATCCTTCTGAACAAAAGCCACAGATTGCCTTGTGACATCGATCGCATCCAGGTTCATTTTTGACGTTAATACATGAACCCCTTTGTCTTGCGGCAATTGGATATCGAATTCGGCCCTCGTCATCTCTTCATTAGCAGCAAACAAGTGACTTTGAAGGATTTGATCATCCAGCTTGATTTCAATCATTCCGTTAAAGAACGCGGATTTATAGTCGTTTGCCTCCGCTTTAAGCTGATTTCCGCATACAAACGGATTTCCGTCATTTACAGACAGCGTCATATGATTTGTTAAGCTTATTGTTGGATTATCATTCTTTTGCGTTGCATATTTTCTGAACGACTGCCAGTCATCGAATGCACCAATTGTAAACGTAACTGGTTTTGTTGCAACCGTTTGTTGAGCCGCTATCTTTCCGAAGTTGTTCTCAAAGTACATAAACCATGATGCAAAGTGTATCTTTTGATCTGAAGACCATGAGATTCCTCGTGGATGGTTTTGTCCTCTTAAGAAGATCCAGTTCTCCGTCAGCTTTTTGCTCTCCCAATAAGTCAGGAAGGATCCCATCGAGTCATTCAACTCCATATATTTTCCGTCATACGGTAAGACGGCTCTCTCCAGCAAACGACAAAGGATCGGACTGTTCAACCACACTTCTTCTGTTGTTTCCGTTTCACTTGTATTAGTAATCTCGTAATGCTGTTCAACCAATCCTTCACTGTAAAGTTTTAAAACAGATGTTAGCTCAATGCCAGGAAAAGCTTGCGATTGGAAGCGGGCATTAAATCCAGCGTATCCCTCTTCCATGATGGGTTCTACGGTCTCAGGACGAAGGCGGGAGAATTCTTCTGAAAATGGCTTTCCTAATTTTGGAACCATGAAGGAGATTTTATAATCCACGTCCCCTTTCCCTGGTGAGATCCAGTTGTTGAACTTATCCAGCTTCAAGTGATACTGTCCATTGTATACGTGATAATAAGCATCACACTCGCCTGCTGATTTAGCTCCAATCCCTTTGATAGCTGTTCCGATTCTTTTTGTAAACACAACAGCCATTCCATCCTTCTTTGTAGCTGTAATCTGTAGTTCCGCTGAGTAAAAACCGTGTTTTACTAAAGTGAACGGTATAGGAACGGATTGTTTGGCTTTTGGTGCTAACGTGACACTTACATCACGATTATATATTTGAATCAGCTCAGATAGTGGCAGTTTAAAACTAAATGTGACTTCTTCATTAAAATTGTTTTCTAGATTTAGATATAAGATGGATGGTCTACCGATAAAACTTAAGTTATCAGGTAAAAGGCAATCTAGTTTCACTGGATATTTAGGTCGGATCCCTACTTTAAACAACGCCTTTTTCCCGTTAATCGTTAGGTTAGATGCGACCGCTGGATGGGTTCTCCAAACGCTTTGCTCTTCAGTTATCGGGTTTACTTTAAAAGGGATCTCAATACTCTCTTCTTGTTGAACCGTTAATTTCTTGGAAACATCAAAATGAATATTCTTATCGTTCATTCCTTCAATTTCAACGGTTAAGGGCTTACCTGATTTATTTACAATGTGGTATAAAATGTTATATTCAGCACCAAATACAAGATCAAAATTTTCTACGGTTGCAGATATCCTATAATCGTCCGTTTCGATCAAGCGAAGTCCTCTTCCAAAGCGCTCGAATTCCATTTTGAGGTTTCCTAGAGTTGCATGTTTCCAAGAGTACTCATAAAAATGAAATTCATTTTCTTTATTGCCATCTGGTATGGTTTCAATCTTTCTTGTACTGTTTTCGTACCAGAGACCGTCAGCAAAATACTCTTGAACCGCTTCGGTTTGCATAACACTCGGCATGAAGTTCATCAGATGTGTCGTATCATCTCTCTCTTCCCAGAAAAATCCACACTTTTTATAGAGAGGAACGGCCTTCGTGTTTCCTGGCCACGTATAAAGATCCAAACGAGGCCATTTCATTTCAATAGCTCTTTGGAGCGCCTTAAGAACAAGCTTTTTTCCGATCTTCTTGCCATGATAATCACCACGCACGTTTAAGAGCGGAATGTAAAGCGCACCTTCGTCCTCTCGGTACTCGCCCAGACTGCAATAACCGACTACCTTGTCGCCATCTAGTGCCAAATATAAGTGGAGGTTTGTTGAGTTCGCTTCTTGCTTCAATACTTGTTCTTCTGTCATGATCGAGTTGCCGCCACCCCAGCCGTCCTGACTCTTATTCCACATTTCAGCAACTGCCGCAGCATAACTTGGATCGTATTCTACAATCGTGATTTGATCGATAACTTGTGTGTTTAGTACTTCCATTTCTCTTTCCTCCAGTTCTTTTATTAGTATCCTCGCTTAATGATTCCACCTTTATGGCGTGATTTTCTAAATTGAATCACATTCTACACCCCTTTAAATATAAAAAAGCCACCCTTTATTCCTAGGTGACTTTTCGTAAATTTGCTAAAAAAGCACAAAAAGGCCCCAGAATGCATACACATCCTGAGGCTCTGGTTCACGTGAACATATGGTCAGATCGAGATCCGGTAAAGAAGGCTGTGTATTGGACAGTATGAAATTGTATTCTTTGTTTCTAAAAATTTAATCATGTCCAGCGCCTCCTCAACTTCTAATATTTTCCTTGCCTCCATTATTTTAAAACAGATGGATAAAAAAGTAAATATAATTTTCCGAATATTTATTTTTTATTTACGATTATCTTAGGGTCCCATTACTTATAGCAGTAAATGAAATTTTTTCTACGATATACACTCAGTACAATGCCCAATAATATTGAGTTTAGTAGGATCGGCATCAACCCGTAACTGATGAAAGGTAAAGACATGCTTGTAAGCGGAAAAAATCCTAATGCCATCCCGATATTACTACCCACCTGGGACAGATATAAAGAAATCCCACCAATTATCAGAAGTTTTCCAAATGAATCTCTTACCTGCTGCGTTACCATTATCATTCTCGCAATGACTAGTGAAAGGATCAGCACAATGATAATAGCTGCAATCCAGCCAAAGTGATACGTGATGTTCACAAATACAAGATTGGTATGTGCCTCAGGGATAAACTCCTGAATCCTTTTACTTCCGCCAAACCATTTTGCTTTAGTCATGAGCTCGTGGATATGAAGCACTTGATATCCTGATCCTTCAGCCACTTTTTCTGGCTGCAGAAATCCTATTATCCTTTCTTTTATATAATACGATTGATAGTGCCAGGTTAGGATACCTGTTAAGATAAGTGAACTTACAGTGATTCCTGATACAACGGCTTTTTGTCGAGTAGAAAATTTACTCCACCACAACATGCACATTACCATCGCAAAATACAGGTAAGTGGTTGAGAGACTAGGTATTTGTATGAACACTAAAAGTGAAAGTAAGAATAGCAGGACGAAATGCCAGACCTTAAAAGTATTTTGGTTAAAAAAACTAGCCCACGCTGCCAAAAAGAACGGCAGTGCAAATAAACTTTCAAGGGTTAGTGGACCTATGATTATTACAGAAATACCATTTATTGTTGCGTTGGAGAAGAAACACAAACTTAAGAGCAGCCCAGTTCCTAATCCATAAAACAACCAACCCATTTTCATAAACTTACGATAATCAACAACCATGAGTCCTAACGTAACAGTCATTCCTAGTATAATGAATACAGCTTTTCGGGTTAGGAAATTAGTATTGTTCCAATAGCCAGGGGTGAATAGAGGCAAAAATCCTACCAATAAGATAACACCCATCAACATAATTAACATCCAGTCAATACGAGGGCGATGAATCTTGTTCAGCTTCATGCCAAGGATTACCGGGCTTCCCATCTGCTCAATTGCGTTTTGCTCCGCTTCCTCATCAGAAAAACCTTTGTTTAACCACACTTTTTTTGCTTCCTTTACATGATGAGTCAGTTCATCAGAAACATACTTCTTCGCTTCGTTCGAACGGATCTGGTTCGTGACTTGTTCTAAGAATGACTTCCTGCGATTCTCCATTCCGTTCCCCCTTCTAACAGCTGCAGCAGGACTCGCGAACTGTTTTGTTTTTTCTCAGTTTGCTTCAAAAGCTTTTTGCCCTTGTTCGTAAGTTGGTAATACTTCACTTCCTCTTTTGGTATCCAAGTAGATCTCAGAACTTCCTTGTTTTCTAAAGTGTGCAGCAAGATATAAAGCGACCCTTCGATGTCTTCGAACCTTCTAACACCACGTCCGCGCAGCAGATGAGATAGTTCGTAGCCTGTTCTTTCTTGTGTTAACAACTGTAAGATACTAAGAATGATCGCTTCTGTGTCGCCTTGTTTTCTAATTTCTTTTTGTATATTTTGGCGATGTTTTTCTGTAAATGTTAATTGGGAAAAAGTCTTTTGGTTCAAGACTTTTTTAATTCCTTTTAATCGGTTCTCCATCCCTATCCCTCCAGTTGTAACTTTAAGAGTTCTTTTGCTCGCCTCAACCTTGTTTTGACCGTGTTATCGCTAACATCAGTCATCAAAGCAATTTCCTTTATTGGCAACTCTTCATAATAAAAGAGATAAATGACTTCTCGGTATTTGATTGAAAGCTGCATGATCGCATCGATCAGCTCATCGTCATCTTCTCTTTGAATAACCTCATATTCCACCAAATCATTTTTAGTCCGATGATTTTCAGGCTCCTCTTCCGTTACGACGACCTTGTTGTTATACCAGCTTTTTAAAAAGTCTTTACATTGATTGATCGCAATTCTCCATAACCTTGTTTTAAACTTAGATTTTCCGTTATATGTATGTAGCGCTTTGTAACACTTAACAAATATATCTTGTGTTAAGTCTTCAGCAACTGCTTTATTCTTCACGTATGAGTAGACAAGCTGCAATAAATCTTGTCCGTGTAGATTCATAGCTTCCATCAAGATGTATTCTTTATTTTCCTCATGTAACACATCTGCTATCATTTCTTCCATATTTATCCCCCCTCCCTTATTATTAGACGACTGACTATATTTGCAAGTTTTTGTTTCAATAAAAAAGAACAGTGTATTATCACACTGTTCTAATCTTAATCAGCCATTGAACGTATAAGCAGGCAATCCTTTCACTCCAGATCTTACCTTAAAAACACCGCCAGCTTCGGGGAATCGGTCTAGGTTTTCTTCACTGGTGTTCTTTCTTGCAGTAGTTACATACAAATCATCAAGATTCTCTCCTCCAAACGCACATGAGGTTACGTTGAGAGATGAAATGGGGATAGAACTTACCTGTTCACCTGTTTCAGGATTCCACCGTGAAACTTGAGCCCCGCCCCAATGTGCTATCCACAACATGCCTTCTTCATCAATCGTCATTCCATCAGGTACTCCAACTCCTTCTGGAAAAGCTATTACTTCGGTAGGGTTTTCAATATCACCTGACTTAAGATTATAGTCAAATCGTGTAACCTTCTTTGTTGGGGTGTCGATTAAATACATATACTTTTGATCCGGTGACCACGCAAGTCCGTTTGAGATAGTTAGGCTTTCACGCTTCTTATCAACTCGTAATTCCGTATCCAAACAATAGAGTGACCCTTGCCCCTTCTCTTCACTCAGACTCATCGTTCCTGCCCAAAAACGCCCAAACGGATCACACTTTCCATCGTTAAAACGGTTTTCTGGCAAATGACTTTCTGGGTCATCAATAGGCGTTAATTCTTCTGTTTCAAGGTCCAAGAAATGAAATCCCTTTTCTAGAGCTACAACTAAACCGCCTGCCCTTCTTGGCACAACCGTCCCAACCATCTGATCCAGCTGGATCTCTCTATTTTTATGTGAACGTGGGTCATAGATGTTTACCTTCTTATCTAAAATGTTCACCCAATATAGAACCTTTTTATCTGAATCCCAGCAAGGTCCTTCACCTAAAATAGCTTTTGCAGGAATGACTAATTCAGCTTCACTATTTAACATGATTATTACCTCCAACACCGTTGTTGTATGTACATTTATTTTCCTTCAATCAGAAAAATTATTAATCACAAGTATACCATGTATGTATCATATGACCGTCAGGATTTAAACTCTTATTATGAACTGGGCATCGTTACAAATGCGCTATACGATCCCCGTAAAAAGGTGTATTAAATGGGACTTCAGAGGTATTTCCTCCTGAAACGATCTTTATCCGTTTTATGATCTTATAATCTATTAAATCACATGAGATTAATTGTAATTTTACACTTACAGACTATATATACAATAAAATAGCTTGTGTTCTGGATTCCCATATTGTAAAATTCATCAAATTTTGATAATAATTCAAGAAATTCAAGCCTTAATTCGGCGAGATTTTGCTTTAATTCGGCGAGTTTAGATAATATATCGGCGAGTCTACATATTTCGACACATCCACACCTTATAAAAACAAAAAAAGTGACGGATACCCTCCGTCACTAACTATTTCAAGCTGTTTCTCTTCCCTGATCCACGCTCTCAAACTGACTTTCTTTCTTTAGCTGCTGTGACAGTTTTGAAAGAGCTGCACCTACTAAATACGCCTGTTTGATCTTCTCATTTTGTTTGATAGACGTCATAGACATCTCTTCTGAACTTGCAAGTGTTTCTTGTGAGATGCTTGAGAACTGGATAGCTGCAGTTTCAAACTCTGGCAACGACACTTTCAGCTCTTGGAGGGCACCTCTCATATCTTTCATTCTTCCATTATTCTCTACTATCGAATTCATTAGGTATTGAATGAAACCTGTTGTATCTTTCACTTGCTGTAAATGAGATTGATTCGTTTCACCAAGAATGCGTGATTCCTTAATCGCTTGTATGGCCGTTTCGTTCATTTGGTTAACTGTTGAAATAATCTCGGCTGCTGCACGGCTTGACTGATCTGCTAATTTCCCTACCTCGTCAGCGACAACGGCAAAACCTCTTCCTGCCTCACCCGCTCTAGCTGCTTCAATTCGAGCGTTAAGTGCAAGCAGTTTGGTTTGTTCAGAGATATCCTTAATGGTTGTGATTACCTTTTGAGAATGGTTCGAGTAATTCCCCATCTCATCAATGATATGGTTTAAATGTTCAAAGCGCTCATGATTCGTATGTATCTCCTCAACTAATTCGTAAACCTTTTCCTGACCGGAAACAGCATTTTGGTTCATTGAAATAAACTCGTCCATCACTGTCATCATAGTTTTGTTTAACTCACTCACCTTTTCTTGCATATCTGCAAAAAGACGGACACTATGATCAGAGCTGATCGCGGTTTCTTTTGCACCGATCATCACATTCTCGATCGTTTTAACAAGTTGGTCATTATACTGATTTGCTTCACTGTACGTATGCTCTAACTTGTCACCTTGAGCATTCAATTCTCCTGAAATCTGCTGAATCTGAGTATGAACATTTCTTATGAATGCCATCATCTGATTAAAGCTTTCGATCAACTTTTGAATCTCAATATGCCTGGATTGATAATGCACATTATGCTGAAAGTCACCTTTTTGCACACGTTTCATAACTCCGCTTAATGCGCCTAACGGTGAGGTGATGCTTCTGATAACAAGAACGATAACGACTGCTGTCAAAAGAATGCTGATGATTACAGCAGCAGCCATAAAATTTCTGAGTTCATATACCGGCTGCATGTAGCTTTCTGTTTCTATCGCAATCACGTAGATCCCGTTTAGCTCTTGTATTCGTTTAAACGCCAGCGTATATTTTTTATCCTCTATGTCTGTATGCAGCACACCATTTTGCAACTCGTTAATCTGTTTCTTTTTCTCTGATGATAAAGGTAATTTGTCCTTTCCAGTTGCCTTATAAAGTGTTACTTTTCCGTTTTTAAATAGGTATATACTAGATTTCATATCATCTTGCTGCAAGCCGACATACTGTGTGTTGATGCTTTCGGTCAGACGTTTATTGAACATTTCTTCATCACGGATAAAACTAAATTTAAGATTCTTTGCGATGTCGTATGTGGTTTCCGTTTCTCGTTCCAATCGGTTTTCTATGATTGTTCTTGTTGTATCAAATGCCTTATTATAGCTAAAGATTCCGACAATCGAAATTGTTAATGCAACCAACGAAAGCATCATCAATAATAGCTTTGTCTGTAAGTTGAGTCTGAACTTAAGTTGATAGGGAAATTTTATTTTCTTAAAAACTTTTATTCTCTTAACTTGAGAAATGAACGAATATAGTATCTTTTTCAAACTAGCCACCCCTTTTGTCTATGTATTGAAATTATTACAATATTTTCTAAGGAGTGGTGTTAAGGTTTAGTTAAAAGTTTGTAAAGGTCTAAAGACCCATATGGAAGATCATCTCTATGCCATATTCCCCATTGTAATTTTTACCACGATATTGAAACCCAGCCTTTTTATAAAGAGAAATGGCAGGCTCGTTCGTCTCATGGACGGTTAGTATGATCTCATCTTTGGCCGGATAGAACTTCGCTGCGATCTGTGGAAGCATTCTTAACGCTTGATAGGCATAGCCTTTCTTTTGATGACGAGAATCAATTGAGAACGATTTTAATAGAATTGCGTTTTGATTGCTTGTATAAATGTTTCCCGAAGCCTCTGTGTAAAAAGCAAAGCAGCCCACAATGTTTTCACCGGAACATATAACAAAGGGCTGGTTATATGTATCCTTTAAAAAAGTGTTGATGACTTCTATCGGCATAGATGTATATAAGGCTTGCTCGGCCGGTAAGCTGTAATGAACGACAGACTTATAATCTTTTTTGTTATACTTTCTTACTTCTAATAGATTTGCCACGATTATGACCCCCATCAAACAAACTGACTCATGATGATTTCATCTTCATATTGATCCGGCCCGTGTTTTACATGATTCTTTTTCCGTCCTTCCTCAATAAAACCATGCTTCTTATAGAGGTTAACAGCCCGCCCGTTGTTGGCGAAAACCTCTAAATAGATTTTTTCAACCACCTGACCTTCTTTAGCCCATTTCAGCAGTTCCTTGATCAAAGAACTGCCAATCCCTTAATTCGTATAAGATTCTTGGATGCTCATGCTAAAGCTCCGTTGTGGCTGAATTTTTTATGGGAGGAACGCTTAAAATTCAGAAGTCCAATGATTTGACCTTCAACTTCTGCAACGAGCAGCAAGCCCTTTTCTGCATGAGTGTTGATCCATGTTCTCTCCTCTTCAACAGAAACCGAAAACTCCTCTAAAGCCGTACCCATCACAAAAGGATTTTCCTTTAAAACGGTTTTGGTATGCAGAATGATTTGTTCAGCGTCGGACTGGGCACCATGCCTGATCCTTACTTTCTTCTCCAATGACTTCCCTCCAGTTTAATAACAAGGATTTTTATCTCACACATAGAATAAAATAAAGGGTTATGGAATAGATGAGAGGATGATTCAATTGAAAAAGAAACTCGTTTTGGCTGTTCTTTTATTAGCAGGCTTTGCTGCTCTTTTATCCGTCTTCTCAAAAGATTCTGTTCAGACCGTTAAAGAAACATCAATAAAGTCAAGACCTATAGAAAAAAACAATATTATCACCTATTCAGGAGAGAACGATTTCTGGAAAGCTTCTTTTTCTGTCGGCAGGAATTCAAAAAAGCAGCTGCATCTTTCGCACCTCCAAAAAGATCGTGAACTGCCTCAAGAACTTGCCTTCACCTTGAGCACCGCTTATGGCAAGTCAAAAAAGGAAACTCAGATCGGAGCGTTCAAACTCTCCTTTCGTACGTTTCCTGAAACCTTTTCACTAACCTTTGAGGAAGACAGTGTAATTCCAACAGAAAGTAATAAATTAATATTGAAGATTACAGGTAAAGACCATTATCAGTTTTTTTATTTATATTTGGAGGACTAACCTATTAGTTATTCCTCTATTAAATTTTAACATATTTATCCAACAAATCTAAAAGCAATTATTCATACAGGTTTCGAACTTCTTCAAGGTCCCGGATCAGCAGATTTATTTCTTCTTGAGATAATCGGATAAGCATCTGGTCATAAAGCGTGATGATCTGTCCATCTTGCTCATCTTGATGTTTGACTAAATAATTGTAGAGTGCCTGCAGCTGTTTTTCATTAATTGTTGATTCTGTATTAAAATGTTTCACTTTTTGCAAAGAAAATTCGTTTGTTTGTTCATCGAATTCTCCTGAAATAATGTTCCCATCCATCAGCATGTTGAACTCTCCTATGTATAAAAGCAATCTATAATATAGTTTATCCAAAACAAAAATATATAATTTTCCTCTTTCTTTTTCCCTCTAAAACCCGTTATTGTAAAGAAAGAGAATATAGGGGATGGTGCTGATATGAAAGCGGACAAAATATATGACCTTTTAGAAAAAGAGCTTGTTGTGGCGCTCGGCTGTACGGAACCTGTTGCGATCGCACTTGCTTCAGCAACAGCAAAACAATATATAAGTAGTCCTGTCACATCCATTTCTGTTAGAGCGAGCGGAAATGTGATAAAGAATGCTTTATCGGTAGGCATTCCCGGAATGAATTATACAGGAATTGATTTCACAGCAGCGCTTGGGGTTATTGCGGGTGATCCCGCTAAGAAGCTTCAAGTATTAGAAGGTGTAACGAAAAAAGACGAAGACGAATCAATAGCATTTGTACGAGAAGGTCTTGTTTCCGTTTCCACGGCCGACGGACCAGAAAAATTATATATTGAAGTGGAATTAAAGTCACAGACTGAAGAAGCTGTTGTTGTTATTTCAGGCGACCATACGAACGTGAGCTATGTTTCCTGTAACGGCAAGGTCCTAGTTGATGAAAAACAGCCTGATAAGACTTCTACGTCAACCAAGAAGCCTTTTCCGGAACTAAAGATTGAAGACCTTTATTCCTTTATCAGCACTGTTCCCTTAAATCGATTGGAACTTGTAAAAAGAAGTGTCGAGTTGAACAGAGCCATCTGTGAGGAAGGCCTTTCAAATGAGTACGGATTAAAAGTTGGAAAAACGCTTTATGACCAAACGAAAAAAGGCATTCTCTCTGACGACCTTGCGACATACAGTATGGCGCTTTCCGCCGCAGGTTCAGATGCACGAATGGCTGGATCAACGATGCCTGTTATGGCGAATTCCGGAAGCGGTAATCAAGGAATTGCGGTAACGATGCCAGTTGTGGCTGCTGCTGAAAAACTCGGTGTAACAGAAGAGAAAATGTTACGAGCAGTCACATTAAGCCATCTGCTTTCGATCTATATGAAATCAAAGTTCGGACGTTTGTCAGCTCTGTGCGGTGTAACTGTCGCGGGCGCAAGTGCATCAGCTGCTATTACTTACTTGTTGGATGACGATTTAGGTAAAATGAAAGCCGCGATTCAAAATACGTTAGGCAATGTAAGCGGAATGGTATGTGACGGAGCGAAAGCTGGCTGCGCGATGAAGGTTGCTACGTGTTCCAGTGCGGCTGTTCAATCGGCACTGCTTGCGTCAAATAGTTTATGTATCCCATCCACGAATGGATTTATTGAAGAAGATGTGGAGCAAACGATCGAAAATTTCTGCCGGCTTGGTCACGAGACTTCAGCCACAACCGATTCCGTCCTGCTGGATATGATGGTGAACAAACAAAGAAAGGTGTAAGAGCGGAGATTTAAGCTGATCACGGAATTTTACTCTTCCTCCTTTAGATACGCAAAAAAAGAGCTGATCCAATTCGGGTCAGCTCTTTCGATTTATTCTGTTGCTAATTTCTTTGTTGTAACTTGCTCTTCCCCATTTTCCTGTACTTCTGAATCAACAGGCGTTTCTCTTACAATACGGCTGTTTCCTACAGACAGCGCCACTACAATCCCAATCGCGATAAAAATCAATCCTGTTAAGAACACGCTTGAGAAGGACGAAGACCATACATCTTTGATGGTTTCGATCACAGGTGTTTTTAATTCTGCCGGAAGCGGGAGCAGATCCGGATTGATCAAAATACCAAACATCGCATCCGTTTTCTTCCCGATCTCTTCAAGTGCTTTACCAAGAATCGGGTTGGAAGCGCCGCTTGCAGCTTCGCCAATTTTATCTGTTAAAGAGTGGTTCATTACTGCGTTTAGTATCGTAATCCCAATTGTACCTCCGATTGAACGGAAGAATGTTGACGCAGAAGTAACTTCCCCAAGCTGTGATTTCGGAAACTCGTTTTGGACCGCGATCATCAGGGTCGGCATTACAAGTCCCATACCGAAGCCTAGAACCACCATGTACGCATAAGCTGTATACTCATTGGAATCTACACCCATCGTGCTCATTAAGAAGAAACCAACTGCCGTAATGACCATACCTGCTGTGAGTACTGTTCTAAATCGAAGTTTCAGCAATAATCGTCCACCGATAATACTTGCTGTGATGAGCGCGATCATCATCGGTGTCATGGTAGATCCTGCTTTTGTTGGGCTTACCCCTAAGATTCCTTGCATGTACATCGGTACGAACATAATGGCACCGAACATGCCTAAACCAAGTAGAAATCCTAATATATTTGTTGTGGCGAACACTCTGTTCTTAAAGAGAGATAGATTCAAGATCGGCTCAACTGCTCTTTTTTCAATAAAAATAAACAGTGCAAGAAGAACGAATACGCCTCCGAATAACAGGTAGCTTGTAGATGATTGCCATTCGAACTTATCGCCGCCAAATGTAAGACCTAAAAGTAATAGTACAACTGCTGGTATCAACGTGAAAATTCCAAAGTAGTCGATGTTCACTTTTCCTTTTGCAGCTCGGATCGTTTCGTTTTTCATACCGATTACGATCATGGCTGTTGAGATAATACCAAATGGTACGTTGATCAAGAAGATCCAGTGCCAGCTGATGTGATCGACCATAAGTCCACCGATAAATGGACCGATTACAGAACTCAATCCGTAGATGGCCCCGAATACACCTTGCCACTTGGCACGCTGTTCTGCTGTAAAAATATCACCAATAATCGTTTGGGATAGAGGCATGATCATACCTCCACCGATTCCTTGAAGACCACGGTAAATGATAAGTTCTTCCATCGAGTTTGCTGTTCCGCAAAGGGCAGAACCTAAAATAAAAATAATGTTACCGAGTAAATATAATTTTCTTCTACCATAAAGGTCAGATAATTTACCAACGATCGGTACAACCGTTGTTGATGTAATTAGATATGCCGTTGTCACCCATGCAAAGATCGAGAACCCGTTAAGGTCTGCGATGATCGTCGGCATAGCTGTACCAACAATGGTTTGTTCTAAGGCACTAAAGAACATACCTATGATTAGACCAGCTAATATGAGTTTTGTGTTTAACGGTTTTTGTGTAGTTTCCATATGCATTCTCCTTATAAAAGCTGAACGTTCATGATTTTTGCTATTCGTTCTCGCTGTTTTTCTATTCTCTTTATACCTCTTAAATTGGCAAGCATCCCTTGAATCACCATCTTTTGGGGCTGCTCCTTTTTTATTTCTTGTGAAATGAATTCAAGCACTTGAGTATAATCATTCTTAAGGTTTTCTTCAACGGCTTCTTGTTCGATTATTTCCTTCATTTGGTTAAGTATTTCTTTTACCTCTTCTTGGATTACTTCTTTTTCTGTCCAGGGCTTTAGCTTCCGATCGATTATATCTTTATCGATAATGGGTGTTCTTTTTGTTTGTTGAATCCCTTTTATGACATCGTCAAACCTTTCCATCAGATAAGAAGCAACGTTCTCAAGATCTATAGGCACATCATTGAACATTAATGCACGGATAAAGGATTGTTTCATCCCTTCACAGATCGTAATGATATCCGCTAAGAAAGGTTCAATCTCAGGTCCGTATATTTCAAGAAAATAGCTCTCGTACCACTTTGACATTTCAAAAAAATTCTTTCGAATGAAAAGTTGAATCCCTTTAATAATAGACGCATTTTGTTCCCGAAAATGCATTTGCATAAAAGGCTTATGGGCAATATGATTTTCTATCTGCACCTTTAGTTGTTCTTCCATTCGTTTCTTTGGTGAGAGATGCGTACTTACTTGCTGCATGCTAGTGCGCAGCTTTTCACTGTAATAATCAAAAATCTCTATGATCAACTCGTCTTTAGATGGAAAGTACGTGTAGAAGCCCCCTTTTGAAATATTAAGTGCTGTAGCGATCTCTTGAACGGTTGTTGCATGAAATCCTTTTTCAGCAAACATCTCAATAGCTTTCTCTATAATTTCAACTCGTTTATCCTTCTTCAATTAAGATTCACCTCTTTGACCGACCAGTCATTCTCAACATACGCTAGTATACTTTGTTTATGACCGGTCAGTCAAACGAAATATTTATACGTTCATCATTTGGTATATGTGCTAAAATTATCCATATATACAGATTGTCTGAGAGAGGTTTAAAATCATGGAAACATTACAGGTGATTGGTGAAGGTAATACGGCACAAGTGGTTGCTCTTTCTCATCAAAAAGTGGCTAAACTTTTTTTTGCTCATGTGACTGAGGCAGCCATTGAACATGAATATGTCATTCATCAAGCGATTAGCAACTTAGGTCTTCCTACCCCTTTTGTTTACAAGAGAGAAATGATTCATGGAAAACGAGCTGTGATTTATGAAAGGATCAGTGGACCAACACTCATAAGACAGATAGAAAATAAGCCATGGCGTGCGTTTCCCCTCATTATGCAATTAGCAAAGCTTCACGCGAATGTCCATGATACTAAAAAGCTCTCTAACCTACCCTCACTACATGATGTTATAAAGAAAAAGATTTCCTCCGTTGATGCAATAAATGAAGAAGAGAAAACCATGATCGGTCTGCACCTTAAAAAACTTTCTGACGGTAATTCTTTGTGTCACGGTGACTTTCATCCCGATAATGTTCTTTTATCCGAAAGAGGTCCCATTATCATTGACTGGACTGACGCAACGATGGGAAACCGACTGGCAGACGTAGCACGTACCCTTTTGATTCTAAAGTACGGCGGCTTACCTGATCATACATCCCAGATCAGATTCAGAACTACTTTATACATACGGAAACTTTTAGCGAGTCACTATGTAAGAAGTTATAAAAAAGGATATGATTTTCCTGTAAAAGAACTGGAGAACTGGACACTTCCGATTGCTGCAGCCAGGTTGAGTGAAAATCTTCCTCTTCGTGAAAAGAAACAATTAGTTTCGTTTATACAACAGTATTTAAAGGATGGTAAAACCCATTGAAACTAAGATACCTGCTTATGATTTTAGTTATGTTGACATCAGGATGCAGCGATCCTTCACCTTTACGTTCACATGTAGAAGTAAAGATCAACCAGACATTTGGAACAAAATTCGGATTGATTGATCAATTGATCATAAAAAACCTTAAGAAGAATGAAATCGTAACAGTATTAAATCCTGAACATTTCTCTAACAGTCTTGGCAAGATGAAAAAGGTTGAAGGCCGTTTACTAAAGTCTAATTACGCGATATATTTAAAGACCTCAAAGGAATCTGAAGAATACAGCAAGGAACAAACCGAGGCAACACTTCTTTATGATTCTGAAAAAGAACTCATCTGTACAGAAAATAAAAAATTATGTTATGAAACCTCTGACTCGTTAAGAACGTTTTTAGTAGATAATCAAATGAATTAAAGGAGAAATACATATGATATATGAAATGACAGTTCAAGTTCGTGTTTCGGATATGAATAAAGGGCAGCAATTTTATGAAGCCTTGCTGAACCGAGCACCGGATTCTACTCCCCATGAAGGTTTTGCAGAATGGGAGCTGATCCCAAACTGCTGGCTGCAAGTGGCAGAGGGTGCTCCAGCAGAAGGAAACGGTCCTATCCGTTTAGGTGTCGTTGACCTTCATGATGAACGCAGACGATTAGTGGACCATTTGAATGTTGAACCATTTGAGATTTTTGAGCGTGAAGAAGTTCCTGTAAGATGGGCTACTTTTTCAGATCCTTGGGGAAACCGCCTTGGGTTGTTTGAATACAAAGATGAAGAAGCTGCAAAAGAAAAGCTTCAACAAGCAGTTAGGAGATAATCATGAGAGTCATTATTTCATCAGTAATATCCATACTTTGCGGTGCTTTATTTTTCTTCGCCATCCCTGGAGGAAATCCATTAGAGCTTGACCTGCAAGGTGTGTTATTCGGTCTATTCTTTGGTATTGTTACAGCACTGCCCTTTTTTCTTTTTTGTACGCTCCCAATTGCATTTATCATTGAATCTTTTAGGTCTAAAATGAGGTTGAAATTCAGATATCATTTACTTTTATATGTTGTACTGAGTGTTATTTTTCTTCTGATCTATCGGTTCACCATCTTTTATTGGGCAAAGTTTGAAGGGCTAAACACATTTGCCGTATTCGGTTACGGCATTTCATGCTCAATCGGCTTTTGTATAAGTTTCTCCCTCTTTAGAGGAAGAAAAGGAAGAGATCCGAAAGAACCGAGAGAGCCGAGGGATCCTGAAAGCCCTAAAAGATATAGAAGTCGCAGAACTTCTTAAAGAGGTCATATGATGAGAAAAACAAAAGTATTACCGATTTTTATTGGTTTTATAGTGTTATATTTGATTATTAATTGGTTCTTTCCATTCTCGCCGATTAGTTTTAACAAAGAAGTTAACTATAATGCTGATAATGTAATTATTGGTGAATATAAAGCAGACATTAAAAAATTAAAAAATCATTACGAACCATTACTTATCAAGGAAACAAACAATAAAAGCATCGAGGATTTAACCACATATGACATTCAATATATTCTAAAAATACATGAGCAATCTTGGCTGACGAACAAGGGTTCAACGGCTATAACAAAAAACACATTAGGAAACATGCTTCTATATGTTAAAGAAGCTAGAGAGATTATCCTATTGCTGGCATTTGAAGAAACCTATACACCAAACACAAAGATCTATTTAAAAATGCTTCTCGATCAGACTTATAAGTTAGAAGAAGAAATCAAAGATCTTCAACTGCTGTCTAATCTTCATTCTAGAAGTACGCTAGAACGACAGCTTCGAAACCTGCATGTTAGCTATATTTCAAATTTTCAGCATCTAACCTCTTTTTATGAAGAATATCTAAGATCAAAGAAAGAAGCTTGAGCGTTTGCTCAAGCTTTTCTTACATTTCCATAATCTTTACTTTATGCCAGGTAGATACCCAGTCCTTCTTTTTCACTCGTTCTCCATACTTGATTCTTCTTTCCTCTGTTTCCCTAAACACATCGGTTGGCCTGACTTCCAAGTTGAAAACATCTTCTAAACCGCATGGCGCTGCAAGTATGACTTCATCCTTTTCATTCAGAGTTACACCTAAAGCTGTAACCGTCTCTGGAAACTTAGAAATCGCGTCTACAGCTGATGAGTATGGCTCAAAATCATTTACTAGATGCATCCTCGCTTCGTTTTTCACCGACCATGGCAGTCCAGGAATTTGTTCATGAAGTACCCTCTCGTACTCTTTTTCAATAGCTTTGCTTATATTTTCAGGGTCAAAATAAACCACGTCAATATCACTTAGGGGAGTTCTTTTGTTGAAACCGTGCTGGTCATCCCAGATTTTTGAACGGACAAATCCCGCGCAGATCCACCAGTCGGGCAAATCTAATGTTTTAACCGCTTGTAAGACATTCATCATCCAGTCATCTTTTTCAATACGTTCAACAATGTATCGATGCTTATCCATCTACCTACCCACTCTTTCATGCTTGATAAAATAAGAATACTACAACATCCTCAACCCTAAAAACAAAAAAACTGGAGCCAAATCAGCTCCGCTTTCTTTTTAGCGATTTCGAACAGAATCCCCTTCAATCAGACTTACGTTGATTCGTTCGTGTTCAGGTTTTTGAAAGGCTGATACAAGGTGCAATAAGCACTTTTGGATCAGTCTTTATTGTTAGTGTTGCTATTACCAAACCTTTAGGTCAGACAAAAGAATACCTTTTTTAGACAGTACAACACTCTGGTTCTCCTTAAAACCAGATATTGTTTGAATCGTTTTGTCATTGAATGAGAATTTAAACGACTTATTAAAGTCTCCATAAAGTGTAAAATAGACATTATTATCATCTGGAATGAAAATCATAGATAGCTGGGTAGGGTACTCTCCTTCTGTTTGAGCGGTTTTTCTTAAAATGGATATGCATTTTTCTGCAGAAAAATCATTTTTATGGCTGCCAATCTCATGATAAGCTCTCTTGTAGCGATCACTTCCAGGTCCTTCTGCAATTACAGACTTCTTTGATAACTGATCTGAAACAGAAAAATTAGTTAATACTAAAAATTCCAAATTCATTTTATCCAGATCTATCAAATGTCTCCCTGGCTGCACCACATAAGATTTTCGATCTGGAGCTGTTATAAGACTATGAACACTATAGTCTGGCACATTCACTATCTCTTTTTCTTGAAGATATTCCGGCAAGGAAGCTGCTTCAATTTTTCCAGACAGTACATCATCAAACAGCCTCATGATATGTACACAGTTCTTCCCTCTTCTATATTTCCCCTCATCAGTCGGAGCCACCATCTGCAGGTTCATAAATGTCCCATCTTTATTCAGACCAAGGGCTGGCAAGAATCGTCCGCCTTCTTTTTGGAGGATGATGAGCTGTTTGTCTCCTGCTAAAGCCATTTTAATAGGCCTCTCTGAGATATCGAAATTCATACCGATGTATGTTTTTTCCTTGTGTAAAACAAAGCTTGTACACATGTTGGAGTCACTTCCTCAATCATTTGTAAAATCTTACAGCAATTATTCGACTAAAACTGCGTAAACCCTTTTCAGGCTATTCACGGTACGTGTTTTTAAATTGTTACACGTTCGCGCAAGATGTCGATGTTTTCACGCAGTCATATCCTATTTTTACGCATTTTCAAAAAGAATTCACGCGCCTCCCCTCTACTTTCACGCACTTTTGTCCATTTGACAACGTTTCCTCAAAGCTCCCCCTAATTTCCTGTTTAAAATGCAAAAAACCGAATCAATATGGATTTGGGTGCTCTATTTTCTTATTGAATACTATAGAAATGAAAAATATAGTAAAAACAAAACGCACTCTTCACAAATTTGAGGAAAATAAAGGATGAGAATCGTTTTTATCGAAAACATTATGAAACCTTTGATTGGAGTTTTATTAAACAATTCAGGAGAAAGTGACCTACAAGAGCTGGATGAATAATTAATTCTTTTAATAAGTATTTGAATTAATGGAGGCAATACATATGAAGGTAAGTGAAGGTACGACTACAGGCTACAAAGATATGACAATACCATATGGATTTATAAGTAAGACTGAAAACCCAAAAGGACTAGCTATCATACTCCCTGGTATAGGCTATACAGTTAGGTCGCCTTTACTGCATTTCGCAACTGGCGCATTCTTAAATAACGGTTATGACGTCCTGCATATTAATTATCAGTATCATACAGATCAGTACGATCATTTTTCGCTTGAGGAGCTTAAACATGCAGTAATCGCTGATGTGATGACAGTTTTAAATGAAACATTACGTGACGATCGTTTTCAATCTTATTACCTTGTTGGAAAATCATTTGGCAGTTTAGCTATGGGAGAAGCGCTACAATTTGATCCTTTACGTAATGCGAAGACGGTTTGGCTGACACCCAACTTGAAAGAAGAGATCGTTGTTGATGCTATGATAAACTGCAGAAATGAAGGACTATGTATTATTGGAGACAAGGACCCGTTTTACAGCAAGCTAATCATAGAACGATTACACACTAACCAAAATATGAATTTCTACATCCCTCAAGGAGCAAATCATGCTCTAGAGATTGATGGCCAGACATTTGAATCAATTGATTTAGTAAAAGATGTCATTAAGAAGATCACTGAGTTTGGATTAAAATAACCACTTGAAGTAAAGATTAAATCGTTTTCTTTTTCTGTGCGAAGCCGATTAAATCAAGGTTTTGAACTTAACATGTTGCAAAGATAACACACAGACTTCGTTCACCTAGTTAAATTAGTATTAAAAAAGATTCTTTCTTCTGAAAGGGGTGCCGCCAGCAAAACGCGGATTTACAACGTTAAGCAACTAAAATAACGAAAAAAGCCCAATTTCTTAGTACTGTCGCAATTGGGAAAGAGTCCCAACTTGAAGAATAATATTAAGGATTACATCCATGAACGAAATAAATAATACTCTAGTGATATTTCTTGCAATTAAATAAGCTAGGGAAGCATTGAAATGTTTCTCTAGCTTTTTTTTATACATTGCTTAAAATGCTCTAAAAAGACTTTAAGAAATTCCCTTGCTACTTCAGTTAATCCTGTTGTCTCTAAATAAATGTTCCAGAAATCAACTTGGAAATAATTTTCTTCTTTTAATGGAATGATTTTTATGTCTCCATTTAATACCATTGGCTGACTATTAATAGTAAAATCATGCAAATATAAGATCGCTTGGCTCTCTTTTACTAATTCTAATAGTAAACTACTTTTATTTGTGGTCATAAATGCTTGATTAATATTCATTTTCGTATATTTATAGAGTTGGTTATAATCTGAAGCTTTATAAATAACAATTTTTTCATTTGCTAAATCACTAGGTAACACAAATTCATATGAATAAAAAGGTGAATTTCTACCTACTGCTACACATATGTGCCCCTTATGAATATGTTCATACTTAATATTTTTTTCTTTCTTCAGTTCTTCCAAGGTTGCAGAAATAAAAGCAATATCATAATTTTCTTTATTGAAACTTTGTAATATGTTTGAAGGATTTTGCTCTATTAATTCAAATGTCATGTCTTTATTTTCTTTATTGAATTTTACGATTGATTTTTGAAGTATATATGAAAATGTTGGCGCAGTTAATATTTTCAAATGAGTAAGATTGACATTTCTATTATTTTTTATTTCTTCATTTAATTCATTGATCGTTTCTAGCAATTTTACTGCTTTAGTAATTACGATTTTCCCTTCATAAGTTGGAGTTATTCCATTTTTCGATCGATTAAAAATTTTTATTCCTAATTCATTTTCTAATTGAGTAATTGCTTGACTCATACCCGAGATAGAAATAAATAACTTATTAGCTGCTTTTGTAATAGACTTTTCATTTGCTACAGTTACAATGTACTCCATTTGTTCTAAATTCATTTTTTACCTCTACTAAAGGAATTTAATCACTTCAGCTTAAATTATTTTACTTAAAAATTCAATCAGATCTAATAGTTAATTCAATTGAAAATATTTCCGCTTTATGTTTTCATTCAGTAAGTCTGATGTTCAAAAATTGTATTTTGTATGATTTCCTAAGGTATTTCATCAATTATTTTTTTTAAAACCAATCCTGAAGTAATTCTTAAGTATTACTTCATAAGTTTCTCCAATATTCTAAATATACTTAATTTGTTGATAAAGGTAGAATTTTATTATTATCTATATTAAATAAGGGGGCTTTGGTTATGTATGAGGGGAAAATCATTAAGTTTTATCGAGAAAAAAAAAACTCACCCAAGAACAATTAGGAAAAGATATATGTTCAACATCTCATATTAGTAAAATAGAGTGTGCCCAAACAACTTACGCGACAGAAATTACCAATTTATTATGTGAACGACTTGAGATTAATATGGAAGAAGAGTTAACTAAACTTACGAATATCAAACAAAAATTACTGTATTGGCAAGAAACGATTGTTATGCAGCTTTATAATAAAATGGATCAAATTAATAGTGAGCTAGAGCATGAGGAATTATTAGAAATTTCGAAATATGTATACATGTATCAATTACTCCGAGCTAGGTATTTGCTTATGTATCATGAGTCAAATGAGGCATTTAAAATCCTCAAAAATATTCAAAGAAAATTAAATAGACTCTTACCTTATGAAACCAATTTATTAAAGCATACATTTGGTATTTATTATTTAGAAAAACAAGATTATATAAGTGCAATACAATCGTTAAAATCAATTCAAATTACTGTTTATAATAACCCGGAATATTATTATCATCTTGCAGTTGCTTATCACACGACACAATCACCTATGTTAGCATATTATTATGCCGAAAAGGCACATCAATATTTTAAGAACATAAATAACTATCTTAGAGTCATTGATGCAGAGATGCTAATGCTTATTCAAGTAAAAGATGACTTCAATACAGATGATGAAATTATTAAACGATTAAAAAATTTAATTACGAGTTGTGAATTATGTAATGCCCTTGATCGGAAAGCAAGAGTATTGCATAATCTTGCATTTGAATATTTACGAAGGTCTAACTATGATCTAGCAAGTATTTATTATAAAGAATCAATGGCAATAAAAGATCAAGTATCGAATTCCTACTTACTTTCTTTAGAGGGGTATATTCGAAGTTCATTAGAAGGAGGACTTTTACCAAAAAATGAACTTATTATACTTGCTGAAAATGGGTTTACGATTGCAAAAAATATGAATTCATTATTATATATTCATCTTTTTAAGCTCCTTATCTATTTATTAAAATGTAAAAAGAAAGAATATTATCAATATTTAGTCGATAAAGCATTACCAATGTTCAATAAAAATGGATTTTATTATTTAATTGAACGCTCGAATAAAGAATTATTTAATTATTATTCCACGATGAGATTAAATGATCAGGCAATGGAAATCGCTAAATTACTCATAAAAAATTAATATAAAGAAAACTCGCTGACTGGCTAGCATTTAAGGCGAAGATTTAAGGCGTAGTTGCACTTATACTTAATACCTAGAACTGGAAAACACGCCTGGTACTCTTCCTCGCTGCCAATTATTCTTTCTTAACCTGCAAAAGAAAAAATAACCAAGAATACGCTCGTATTCTTGGTTTTATATTTAGGGGAGATTTTATATTTTTCTAAACATAAACAATTTGGTTATTAAAATAGTATTTTATGATCATTTGACACTTTAAACCTTCTAAAGATTCGTGATGATCATAAAAATATCTGAAATTAGAGAAATACAATTGTCCGTTTTTTAGTCTCTTAGATAATTTATTTCATTAAAGTGATAAAGTTATAATACGATTAAATTGTCAAAATGCGTAATCAGCCCCTTTAACCACAATACTTTTCGGTTTGTAGTTTACGAGTAATTTTGTATCTTTTCCTGGTGTATAATAATTTCTGTTCACCCAAACCATTGCAGCAACATATCTACTTCCGTTTTCATTATCTTATCAAATGTTCTTGAGAATATAATTAAACGGTTATCAAAAAACGCTTAATCCATAAAGGAAAAAGCGTTTTGTTATGCAAACTAATATATCGTAAGTCTCAGCATTAATAATTGAGAAATTGGGCATTTTTTGTTACTCAAGAATCGCGCCCGATTGTTGAAGATCGTCCTGGAACATCCGCACTGTATGGATATTCCAGAAAAGCCCCCGATCGTATTATAAGGTCAGCCAGATATTTAAAATGTACCCTTATGGAACTGATGCTTTTTGAACGCATAGAGATTGATTTCAAAAGTAATTAAAAAACCTTAACCCAATAAAATACAGGGCTAAGGCTACTTAAAATCTTATTTAATTACTGTCTATTTACGTAGTAATCCATAAAATGGTTCTTCGTTTGATTATAGAAACTAGCTTAGGATTATTTTAATCCTAACTGATTTAACACAGTATCTAATGTAGAACCTTTATACGAAGTTTTCGCTTTAGGTGCATTCGGAACTGTACTATTTTGTAATCCATAGTTTTTAATAAGAAGATCCATATCCTTTTTATCAACAACTCCATCGAAGTTCAAATCTGCACCTGATTTATTTGCTCCCCAATATGTTTGTAGATATAATGCATCCATTATATCAATTACATTATCTTTATTTGCATCTCCAGCTTTTGCCCGAGCAAGTGCAGAACCAAATCTATATCCGATTGCTTCTCCTCGAACGTCATAAGATAGTACTAACGACTTATACATCGTAAAATGACCTGGTACATCTACTTTTAGTGTATAAGCATTTTTATCAGCATTCATTCCATCTGCAGTGTAGTTTCCATATTTGTTTTCTATTGGAGCCTCAATAACAGTTTTACCATCATATGAAGTTACAGTTACTTTTGCACCAAGTTTGGTTTGATCTAACGCGTAATTCTGTTGGCCTGTTAAAGGATCAGTCGTTCCTTCTAAATTCAAGTTACCCTGTATCCTTGAATATTTTTCTTTCATATTAACACTATCCATATAAGTATATACATTATTTGTTACTGCATTTGATTGATCAATTGTAGTACTAGTCATTTCCATTTTAAACCAGTTGACAGAGAAAGCTGACTTTGGCGAATGATGTTTAACTGTATTTAAATCGAAATTAACTAATTGCATATCTTCTGGTAATGCTTTATTTCCGAAATAGTTAAAAGTAATTGTATAAGTCGTAAAAACATCATCTGATGTTGATGTTACAGATACTTGTGCATCCCCATATTGCTTAACTGCATCACTTACAACAACATTATTAATTGTAGCTAAGTCACCATTGTCTTTTAATACTGGAATTGTAATCTTTGATGTTTTTAGGTTTTTAATATTATTCGAACGAATAGAATAATTTATAGTATCTCCGGTTGAAGCGGCTTGTTTATTTGCTTTTAAGTAATAGTAAGGGTAAGTATTAGAAACATAAGCTACCCTTAGCATTGACGTTGCACCTGAAGTAAAGTTTCTTGCAGAATCATAAGCATAAAACTGAACTTTTAAAGGTGTAGACCTTTTTTTCACTAGTATTTGATCGTTGTAATTTCCATTTTTATCAGTGTTAATTGGTTCTGCTGGATATGGACTATCGTAAAATGAAACCACTGCATTGCTTGATTGATCAATTGGAATTCCAACACGATTAGCATCAGCCACTTCAGGATCATTTACATTAATATTGAAATCATGTAAATATTCTCCATTTGAATCGAATTGACTATCATCATATTCAATAACTTTTTGATCTAACGAATCAAAACTTGAAGTCATTGTTGGTTTGCCTTTTTCGAAGATGAAATCCGCTACTTTCGTAAATACTTTCCCCTGATCATTTGTTCCAATCATTTTTAATTTATAGTTACCTGTTTTTGCATAAACATAATCACTGTTAATCGGATTTTTCGGATCACCTGTAAACGGATAGTAAGTCCCAGTAAATCCAAAAGTATTATAATTATCTATGTTTTCATTCAATAATCGAGTATCATAAGACCCTAGGAAACCAATATCTTGACCCGTTGAATCTTGTAATACTACATCTAAAGTCTTCATAAAGGACTTTAATGAGAATTGAAAACCAAGGCCTGGCATGGCTTGTTCTGGCCAAAGTGTATCACCAGAATACATTGGATTTCGTAATTTAAAGGTATCAATCCCTTCATTAATAACACGTCCGCCAAATGGAATTTGATACGTTTCAGTTGGATCTGCATTATTTGTAAAGACGATATATCCCTCATATGTTCCTTTTTCGGCTGTTTTCGGAATGTTTAAGTCAAATTTAATTGATTTTTGACTAATTCCGTTTAATTTAACTGAAGTTGGACCTGTTAAGGTCACTCCATTTTGAGCTGCATCTTTGGAACCTCTTAATCCTGTTTGGAATTTAACATTTACACTAAATGTTTTTGCCTTTTCACTTCTATTATTCATTATGATGTTACGTGTATCATAAATATCTTGATCATCAAATCCATATGAACCAAAACTGATTCCACCCGTTAATTCTTTGATTAACTTTTGTTTTCCATTGATACTTGTAGGTGTTTTATCTACTACTTCAAATTCAACATTCGAATGAATTGCTTCATATGCATCAACACGACCACTACCGATTTCAAATACACTATAAGCTTTTGAAAGTGGATCAGCCGTATTCATTAAAATTGATTTAATGTCTGCAGGCTCAAGATCCTTATTCGATTGTAATAATAATGCTGAAACACCTGCCACATAAGGGGTTGCCATTGAAGTTCCTGATAAACGCTGATATGCATATTTATAATCTTCCGGTTTTGTTCCATCTACTGTTTTATCGTTTACGTAAAATGGGACGGTTGAAAGAATCGAAACACCTGGTCCAGTTACTTCCGGTTTAATGTCATAATTTATTCGAGAAGGACCTCTAGAACTAAATGTTGCTAACTCATCTGATGCTGTTTGTATCTTAGTAAAATCGCCAAATGTGAAATCTGTTTTACCAGTTTTTAATGCTTCCAAGATCGTTAATCCTTCTTCATTTGAAACAGAGAATGAAGGAATCGAATTAACTGATTCACCTAAAAAGGACTGAATTGCACCCTCGGCCTTGTTTGCCTCATCATTATACATGATAACGCCAGCAGCACCTTGTTCCTTGGCATACGAAATTTTAGAGGACAATGTATAAACTCCTCGGCTCATGAGTACAAATTTCCCTTTTACGTCTTTTCCTGTATAGTCATCTCCGAGCCCCACATCAACAAGTTGGAGAGTTTTTCCTTTTAACGTAGATAAATCATCTGTATAGTTTTTTGCTAATTGTCTTAAATTGTAATTCTCCCCATTATGTGCACCTGCATATTGATAAATATCAATTGCAACAGATGATGCACCGACAGTTAACGCTAAGGCTGCAGCACCAGGTGAACCTAGCGTATAATTTTTATCGCCACTATTCCCCGCAGCAACAACGGTTGTTACTCCACTTAATACTGCATTGTTTACAGCAATTGAAGTTGCATATAATGGATCATTAAGTGAATTACCTAATGACATATTAATAACATCCATGCCATCCTTCACACCTCGATCGACAGCTGCAATTATGTCATCAGCTTGTCCGCTGCCATATGGTCCAAGCACTCGGTAAGCATAAATATCTGCTTCTGGTGCTGCCCCAACTGTTGTATACTCACTATCCGTTACTCCACGGCTTCCAATAATCCCAGCAACATGTGTACCATGATTAGTATAATAAGCCGAGGAACCACTCATTTCTGGCTTACCTGATTGTTTCCAATCAGCATAGGTCGTTTCCATCGGATTACTATCGTCATCTACAAAATCATATCCACCTTTATAAGCATCCTTTAAATCTGGATGGTTATAATCAATACCTGTATCTAGAATACCGACCTTAATTCCTTTACCGGTATAGCCTTCTGCATGTAACCGGTTTAATCCATCATAAGGAGTATAATTTGCGATATTGAATTCATCTGCTTTTAATGGATCATTATCTTTTCCTTGAACAGGCGGATCAA
Source organism: Fictibacillus barbaricus (assembly GCF_014635025.1). Lineage (GTDB taxonomy): Bacteria > Bacillota > Bacilli > Bacillales > Fictibacillaceae > Fictibacillus > Fictibacillus barbaricus. Next base: position 1,319,234 of record NZ_BMCE01000002.1, read on the forward strand.
TCGTAAACGTTTCGTTACTAAAAACTGATTTGACAGCTTTTGATTTTAATAGACTTTTAATTTTGTTAGCAGGTAAACTCATTGAAACACCATTAAATGCATGTTTATATGAGCGATTAATCTTATAATTTACTTTTTTACTATTTTTATCAGCTAATACTTGTCCTAAATCTTTTTGAAATATTTCATGATCTTGATCGACTAAATTTGATGCTTCAGAATCTGATAGTTGTTGATCTTCTGATGCCGCTTCAATCTTAGCAACTTTTGCTGGTTTATTTGCAAACTCGACAATTACATGGGTTTGTTCCGTTGTCGTTAAATCAATATCTGAAGAAATTTGAAGACCTGTTGATTCATTTGTTGAAAGTTGGTTAAGAGCTGCTCTTTGTTCTGGTGTTAAATTAGCAAGTAAACTATCAACATTCGTATTACCAACTGCTTTAGTAACATTTGATACATGTCCAAGTGAACCTAAAATAAAACTAGATGATAGAGCAAATACAGCTAAGCTTTTTAAGACCTTACTTTTGTTGCTTGCTTTTTTTCCCATTTTCTTCCTCCAAGTCTCTGTCACTTTATTACATATGTAGTGCAATGATTTACGAAACAATGATTCTAATAGGTTTTTTAGTATTTATTTAGAATTCATCTATTTTCGTTGATTCATTACAATTACATAAGTATACTTGCAATTATTAAAGATATTTGGAGTCGTGTAAATTGGGGGATTTTCGTAAAAAATGATAATAAATTTTGGTATTGTGCAATAAAAAAATTAGAATATTCTATCTTTCCTCTTTGTTTCACTTGGATTTTTACAAAAAAGAATTTGTGAGAATATTGTACAAAACTATTAAATACTGTTGATTTAGTATAAAATATTTTTTTAATACGATACAAAACTAGGAAACTATAAACGAAATTGATATCTTCTTCAAAGTAGATTTGCTCCAAATCCTCTTATAAACTTCCGGATATTACACTAACGCATTCGTTTCAGCTTCTTGCTCTGACCTTCGCCTGTTCAGCAAGGGACTCATAGTGAAAAGGGGCTTTTCTAATGAATTTCAAAATCAATGAAGCTATCGAACTATTGGAACGAACACCTGAAACCCTCTCTCACCTTTTAGTTGGTCTGTCTCCTGGCTGGTTAACTTGCAACGAAGGCGATAATACATGGAATGTGCTTGAGGTAGTAACTCATCTCATAGAAGGCGAAAAGGTAAACTGGATCCCACGCATAAATATTATTCTTACAAAAGGCGCAAGCTACACGTTCCCTCCTTTTGACCGGTTTTCTCACTTAAAAAACAAAGAAGAAAAAAACATCGAACAACTTTTACTAGAATTCAAACAATGTAGGGAAGAGAGTCTCCTGACCCTTAAAAATAAGCTAAAAACAATAACTGATTTTGAACAAACAGCCCTCCATCCGGAATTCGGTCCTGTAAGATTAAGGGAATTACTTTCTACTTGGGCTGTTCATGACTTAACACATATTACTCAAATTACGAGAATCATGGCAAAACGTTATAAAGAAGATGTTGGTCCATGGAAAAATTATTTAGGAATCCTGAAATAAAACGTTGCCTGCCGCAAAAAAAGAATGAGTCCCCTATTAGAATTATCCTGCTATCCCTTAATCTGCACCACCTGGATATGTCAGCTCATAACTGTGGCTTTAGATTTCAGGCGAGGCTGCCGAAGCGCCGCTTATCCCTCTTTATACATGTTCCCTATGATAAAATAGGATTGGATAAACCATAAATTACATAGGAGGAAAAATGAAATGTCTGTATTGGTTACGATGGCCCTCTACAAGCCACATGAAGGAAAAGAAAAAGAATTGCATGAAATCCTAAAAACCCATGTTAACACGTTAGCAGCAGAGAACTTGATTACTTCAAGCAAACCGATCCGTGCTCAAGCTGCTGATGGTACGGTTATCGAGATTTTTGAATGGAAATCCGAGCAAGCAAAAGATGCTGCCCACGAATCCCCGGTTGTCATGAAAATCTGGAATGATATCATGGAAGTTGCAGAGATTAAAAGTCTCTCAGCATTAGATGAAGCAAATCATCCATTCCCTAACTTCGGACCATACTCCTTATAAAGCATTCTAAAGGTAAAAAAAGAAGGGCATCCTTCTGCCCTTTTTCCATGTCTGAAACTAGTCAGGTTTGTGCTCATTCATTCAATTGATTGGCGAGGCCGTTTCTTTTTTTCCCACCTTTAAACACAATAGTAGTGTGTCATTCCATTGTCTTTCCCTTTTAAAATGATTTTCTTCTGCGAATCTTTACTGTTTGAATCCTGGATTAAACAAAACAATGTTTTCATTCTGATCATAGGAACTACTGTAATCCTCCAACCAGTCAATATACATATTTTTCAGGTCGAATCTGATCGGTTGGTGCAGCAACAGATTGAACAGTCTCAAACACAGCAAACGAGACCTTGCCATCGATATTTTTTTTCGCTGGTTGCATACTACCTGTCATTCCTACCAACAATAATAAAAAATGGCCAATAGTCCTCTTTCTTGTGAAAGCACCCCATTTTCCATTAGACGATATCATCGCCATATCATTACACCTTGCAGAAATACACAGAATTGTTCCAGGTTAAGTGGAATATAAGAAATAGAAAAGGAGTGATCCTTTGCCAAGTGAAGCAGATCTGAACATTATCTTTTATACTTTGTTCCTTCTGTCAGGTTTTCCTGTCAGCTACAGATATGCAGTGTTCATGGTAAAACATACAGGTATGATCATCCCTCACTATTTTATAAGTCTTATGATAAATCTTTGTTTTGGGGTACTCGGAATAGTAGGATGGATTTTTTATGCGCCAAAGATCAGTATCTACTTTACTCTAGGTGGCATCTATCTCGGTGCTGGAGTAACGGCATTGAGTTTAATCATTTTGTTCACTCTACTTCTTATAAAACGAAAAGCCTTAATACAAAGCTTTAAGATCTGGATCACATCATAAAAAACCACCTTCCTTACGTTTTAGGAAGGTGGTTCGTTTTTTATGCTTTTATTTTTTCTGCCTCTAAATCACTTGCTGGACCGAAGAATTCAAAATGGATGTTTTCTTTCGGGAAATTTAACTGTTGCAGTGCATGATTGATTACTCGCATAAAAGGAATCGGTCCACAGAAATAGTATTCTGCTTGTTTGTTTAACGGTAAAACTTTGCGCAGCCATGATACATCAATATAACCTGTTTGATCATAACCGAAATCTTCTGGTAATGGTTTTTCATATACAAAATAGGTTGAGATATTCTCAGCATCTTCTGCAATCTTCTTAACTTCTTCCTTTAAAGCATGGGCTTGCCCGTTAATCGCTGCATGAATAAAAGTTACCTCACGCTCAGGCTGCTTTTCCGCTGCTGATTTCAACATGCTGATCATCGGCGTCAAGCCAACACCACCACTGATTAAGACAATAGGTTTATCACTATGCATATCTAGGTAAAAGTCACCTGCTGGTGCACTTAAATGAAGAATGTCTCCTTCCTTTACTCCTTCGTGCAGATAGACAGAAACGACACCGTCAGGAGAATTCAATCCAGATTCTTTTTTTACAGATATACGGTAATGTTCTTTTCCAGGTGAATCTGAAAGACTGTACTGACGGATATGTGTATTCTTTTCCCCTGGGATCTCCATTCTTACACTCACATATTGACCAGGTTGATAGTCAGCAATTTCTCCGCCGTCTTGCGGTTTTAAATAGAAGGACGTTATCACAGAACTCTCTTCAACTTTTCGTGCAACGACAAACGATCTGAAGCCTTCCCAGCCGCCTTTTTGCCGTTCTGCTTCTTGATACATTTCAAGCTCAACACCGATAAACGCGTCAGCGATCACGCCATACGCTTCCGCCCAAGCATTAATGATTTCATCTGTCGCGGCGCTACCGAGCACATCTTTGATCGCAAGCAATAAGTTTTCTCCAACAACAGGGTAGTGTTCTGGTTTAACTCCTAAACTTCTATGTTTGTGTGCAATTTGTTTTACAACTGGAATGATTGTTTCCAGTTTATCGATATTTGCTGCAGCGGCGTATACTGCATTTGCCAGTGCCGCTTGCTGGCGGCCTTTTTTCTGGTTGGCATGATTAAAAATATTCAATAGTTCCGGATGCTTCTCAAAAAGCATTTCATAAAAACGGGAAGTAATAGCTTCTCCGTGTACTTCTAAAACAGGAACGGTTGACTTAATGATTTCAATGGTTCTTGCTTGTAGCATGTCAATTCCTCCTTAGTTCTTTTTACACCTTTATCGTAAAAGAAATAGAGAGCCTGACGTGTGATTTCAATCACTTTTCCTTTGGACGTTTTGTGAACAAAATCAGAACTATTGATTTAACCAAACTTCTGCTTTTTTCTGCACTTCTTTTTCAAGCTCTTTCACATGACCTGTATCAGCCAATGCTTTAGCCGCATAGACCCTAGGAAACATTTTATAGAGAGCATATTTATAATTAGAATCATTCTGAGGTTCTTTATAATACGTGACGACATACTTGCCTTCTTGCTCTTCAAGCTTTATTAAAACAGGAACTGAATGACCTGATTGTCCTTCTGTTCCTGTTTCTTTATTGAAACACAAGTAAAAAGAATACATATAAACAGAAATAACTCCACTCTTTTCCTTAGCTCCATAAACCTTGTGAGCTTCAAATTGTCTATCTGTTGTCGGGTAAACATCTTGATATTCTTTTAATATATAATCTGTGATCGTCTTATCCATTTCTTGCGTAACTTTAATGTTTGTGGAATTAAACCATGCAATACACCCAGGTAATAAGAGGATTCCACTGAGAAACACGATTATTTTTATCCATGACACCAAAAAATTCCCCGCTTTCATTATGTTAAGTTCGCTCCCCATATCATGTGGAGAAACATCATATAAAACGTCATCAAAGAAGATCCAATCATAAGTAAAACAGGTACAGAACGATATTGTTTCACTTTAAAAAGCGTGTAAACATATACGAGTAATGCAAGAACCGTCACCAAGTAATAGACCCCAAACATAGGATAGATCGTAAAAGGTCCTAAAAATAACCCTAAAACAGAAAAGTGAACACAAAAAGCCAAGACAGAAAGCAGCACCCACCTTATCCGGCCATTCGTTTGGACAGCACCCGTTAACGCCATCCCTCCTGCTCCAGCTATTAAGACGCTAAGAACCCATTCATATAAATAGAATAGGTCTTCATAATCAACTGCTAACAAATAACCGATCACAGACATCGGGATGATGGCAGCCAAAAGAAATGAACTTGTTCGAATATAATGCACCGTTTGCACGACACTTCCCCCTTTTATGAACTACTTACACTTTACCATTTTATGGGTTTAAAATTATATTCATTTCAAATTATTCCAAAATATATGATAAAATTGCTGAATAAAGAAAAATTTAACTTAGTAAAAGAAAATGGAGCCAACGAACTTAAATTTTGAAGATGAAACATGAATCCTTTCTTTATCACCTAAAAAATCATACCTTTCATCTGACAGAGTGGGGTGAATCTCATAACCCCACCGTGATCTGCCTTCACGGATTAGGAAGTACAAGCCTTAGTTTCCTAGAGATAGCCGAACATTGAAGAACGATTTTAGATTCATTGCGATCGATGCCCGGTCACGGAAAGTCAGACGCTTTCCTTTCAGCAGAAGAATATGAATGCCTGGACTCGTAGATTGGCTTCATGGGTTATTATCAAAAATAAATGTAAGCGATTTCTTTCCACTCTCACATTCATGGGGAAGTTTTCTAGCTTTTCATTATTTAGCACGGTATCCGGAGCAAGCAATAGACACTCTCTTGATCGACGGGGGGTATCAAACAAAGCGCAGCAAATAAAGGAGGTTAACAGATGGCTTATCTGCTTGTTTACTTTTATAGACTAACACCAGAGGTAAGAGAAAAGTTCTTGGAAATCTCTGCCCAAACAAATAAAAAGTTTCAAGAATATGGAGGCGTAACAGAACAAATCTTTAAACTGTCTTCTTCTCCAAAGAATTACGGAATCTCCTCGATTTCAGACAAACTAAAGGTTGAAGATAATGAGGAGCTATGGATCGGACTGCTTCGTTTTCAATCTGAAGAACATGCTCGAATTACCATGGAGGATTTCGACCAAGATCCGGAGGTAAATGAGCTGCTGAACGAGTTTATAGCTTATGTGGCTCCCCTCGAAAAATTAGTATTCGGTGAGTTCGTATCGGGACAAGAAGCAGTAAGAACGAGTAGACAGTAAAGACACAAAGACAAATAGTGACCTTTACTGTTTTTATTCTCACATACTTCGTAACGAGCATCATATCTTTAACTAAAGGGGGGTTCTGCCATGACCTGGTTCTATGTATGTATTGGAGGGCTTTTACTCTTTGCTCTGTTCATCGATTGGCGCCGCAAAAGAAATAATAATAACTCGCAGCATCCTACACACGCGGATGCAAAACCTGGTGAAAGCCAGAATTATCAGATGGGTGATAATCGCTATTCAGGTCCCGGAGAATAAAAATAGCATCTCCTCTCATTTTAGGAGATGCTCAACCAAACTCTTTTTGGTGCGCCTTTTTCATTTTCAGGTACTCTTTATCCGTTCGTGCAAGTTTCCACTTTTCTTCAAATATAGCAGCAGATTCGGCTTTAACGGCGTCGATCTGACGTTCATTGATCTCTCCGTTTTCTTTATATTTCCTTCCACCTTTATAGTTCGTGTAGCGCCTTGCACGGGTATATCCCATCTGCAAAAACTTCCTCGCCATATCCGCACCAACAAAATCATCGTTTTTCTTATAATCGAGAAATTGCTCATAGATTTTTTTCGATGACACCTTCGCCTCTTCAGGTGTTTTAAACCGCCAATGCGGAAGAATCTCACCCTTATAAGGCTCTACTAATAGTACTCCTTGTTCGCCTCTTCCAACACGATAGAGCTCCGGGTTCTTTCGAAAATCAATGTTCTCAAAATCCAGGTCATAATTAAAGGCCAAAGCATATCAACCTCCTTTATGTTCGTTACCCTAAATGGTTCCTTTTAAAAATAAAAAAATCCGCTATCCCAGATGGAACAACGGATTCTTACTATCATTAAACGGTCTCATATAAATGTTCTGATGCTTCTTTTATAAACGGACAAGGTTTCCCGCTTTCTAAAACCGTGAGTTCATGCATCGCACGGGTACAAACTGTGTAGAACAACTTTCGTTCGCTTTCTTGCTGGTAACCAGATGCGTCATAGATCACAACAGCATCAAACTCGATGCCTTTTGCAAGATACGAAGGAATCACGATGATCCCTTTTTGAAAAGCTGCATCTTCATTAATCATAAGTCTTACATCTATCTTTGACTTTAACTTTTCGTAAACCTTCTTACTCTCTTTAGCCGAACGACAGATGACAGCAACGGTTTCATGCCCTTCTTTAATCCAGCCATTTAATTGTTTCTCTGTTTGATCGATATGTTCCTCTGCATCTTTAACCCGAACAACGGAAGGCTTCTCACCCGATCGGTTAAACGGCACGATCGTATTTCCATCTTGTAAAAGACTTCTCGTAAACTCTACGATTTCTTTTGTAGAGCGATAGCTTCTCGTCAACGTTATCGTTTCAGGATTCTTTTTCCCCAATAAATTTCTCAATCGGCTAAAAGCTTCATCTGATGCATGTGCATAGATCGATTGATTCAAATCACCCAGCACCGTCAAGTTCGCACGCGGAAAGATACGCTGGATAAACGCGAACTGAAAGAGAGAGAAGTCTTGAGCTTCGTCAATGAACACGTGGCGGACAGCAGCGTTTGTTTGAAAGCCAATCAGCAGTTCTTTCAAATACAAGAACGGTGTAGCATCTTCATTAGAAAGATGATTTTGTTTTAGATTAAATAAAGTTTCATTACAGATTCCACTCCATAGGGAAAGATCTTCGATGAGCTTATTATTCTTCTGAAACAATTTTGCGTACAGACTCTTCATATCTACGAACACAAACTTTTCGATTCTATTACGCAAGGGCTTAAAAGCTAACCTTGCCACATAAGCAGAAAGAACCTTTTGCTCACTCGCTAAGTCATTAAACGAATTCTCTCCGTATTTGTTCCGTTCTTGCAGTTTGTGATAAAGCTTCGTATATACGTTTTTATCAAGAAGCTGAATCTCTTTTTCTACCCATGGCTTCTTTCGTTCACGCCGCTCAATTTTCTTTAGCTCTTCTAGAATCCACGCAGAGGTTTTTTTCATTCTGTATGGAATGGTCTCACGCTTATCTAGCGAATAAAAGTGTTCACTGATCTGTTTACTTCGGATTAAAACTTTATCTCGAAACTTGATATCTGAAAATTGCATGCCTGACTCACTTAGTTTCTCCACATACCGATGAATGGCTTCAAGAAACGGAACAGATGCTTTAAATTTAATTCCTTCTATACGGTGTGAATCCCCGCTTCCGGATAGAAGTTCTTCCATCTGTTCAAAAGGAGTTTCCACAGAAAAATCACGTACCAAATGGTGGTCTATATAAGCCTGGAATGTGGTTTGCTCCATATTCTCTTCCCCAAGTTCAGGAAGTACGTTTGCCACATAACTGTTGAACATATTATTCGGGGAAAACAAAACAATATGATGAGATTGCAGCGTTTCACGATCACGATACAGCAGATACGCGACCCGCTGAAGTGCTGCAGATGTTTTCCCGCAGCCAGCAGCTCCTTGGACTACCAGTAAGTCACTCGATGTATTACGAATAATAGCGTTTTGTTCTTTCTGGATGGTGGCTACAATGCTTTTCATTTGGGTATTGGCATGTTTGCCCAGTACTTGCTGCAGCAGTTCATCCCCGATCGCTTCACCTGTATCAAACATACCCTGGATTTGCCCGTTCTTTATAATAAATTGTCTTTTAAGTTCTAAGTCACCTTTAACGGTTCCACTTGGTGCCCGAAAATTCGCTGACCCAAGAGAGTGGTCGTAATACAAGCTTGAAATAGGGGCGCGCCAATCATGAACGAGAAAACGGCTCGTTGCATCATCATAATAAGATGCAATTCCAAGGTACACTTTCTCGCTCTCGTCCTCACCCTCTTCCTTAAAATCAATACGTCCAAAATAGGGGGAACCTTTCAGTTTTTCATAGGTTTTAATACGAGTTTCTGCAGATGTATGACTGCGTTCGATCTCGGATAAAAGTTCTGATTGCTGCTTTATACTTGCAGCTGTTTCTATGGCATCATCAACATTATCTAAATTGACCGTGACATCAGACCAAAAGTTTTTACGTACCTGCACGACATCGGCTAGTTTTCCACCTAGATGATCTTGCAATTTAGCCGTTGCCTCAGAAAGTTTATCAATCACTTGATCTATGCGTTCTTGCTCATTCTGTTGTTCCTGGCTCCATGTCGTCATCCGATCTCTCCCTACAACAAAATTTATCGTTGACACACACTTCCATTTTATCGTATAATATAATTAGGTAATATTTTACCCATCAAATTATTAGAAGTGCGTCTTTTATATAATAGCATAATTCTGTGCAAAAAGTACATAAATTATTTCAGCAAAAAAACAGTGAGCCTCTATTCGAGATTCACTGTTTTCTTATTTTATAAACTTACGATTGCTTTACCTTCTGAGTCTGGATTACACGCTTAATTGCGTGTATCTGTCCAAGATGATAGGTTTCATGGAATACAGCAAAGTTGAAAAGCTCACCAAATGTCGTTAGATCAAAAAAAGTTTTCTCCAACTTTTTTTGCAAACTTTCTTCTGGTATTTCTTTTACTCGTGCTAATTGGTCTACTAACTGCTGCTTAAGAATTTCTAATGTTGGCACTTCACCCTTCCAATCTGCCGGACTTGTTCCTCTATTAAATAGGTCAAGATACTGTTTTGGTAAACTTGAAGATTTTTCAGGAAACCCAAAGAGAAAGTACTCTGCTGTTGTTAACACATGACCTGCATGCCAGCGAATATTGTTATTGAACCCTTCTGGCTGAATATCAGACAAATCTGCTTCCATCGCCTCTAAATGCTTTAAAAAAAATCCCCGGGATAATTCAAAGTTTTGAAACGTTAACTGACTCATTTTTTACGCCTCCTTTATTTTTTAAAAAAGCGTTCACGTATTTATTATACAAAGCATTCTAGCCACTGCCTAATTATAAACCTAGCGATAGTTATTATGAATCGGGTTAAATAGATCTTCGTTTGTATCTCTAACCACTGAAAAGTGATCTACATTATAGTGGCCATGAAGGATCTTGTTATGATGACTGATAATTTGACCGGCTGTTAAAACATCTGAGTCTGTTGTGGAATGACCATCTCCGACCAAAGTTACATCAAAGCCTGAAACAGTTGCCATTCTAACCCCTGTATCGATGCAGTGTTCCGTTTTACACCCCATCACGACTAGATGACTGACTCCTTCCTTTTTTAAATATTCCAGCAAAGGTGTTCCATAAAATGCGCTCGTTGCTTTCTTATTAAAATATTTTGCTCTCTTCGGTTTTACAATACGAGAATGGACTTCAAATCCCTTCCCCTTACCCTCGGCTACGTCAAGATCCCGTATGAAAATGACACCTGCATCAACTTGGTTCGCCTTTTCGATAACACTATTGATATTGTTTAATAGTCTTTCTTTGTTGTAAACTTCTTTATCTTTTTCGTTTCCATCCATCAGTTCTTGTTGTGCATCAATAATTAACAAAGCCTGTTTCAATGTAACAACTCCTCTATTTTTATATTCATTCATAAGCTGGAACGTAAAATTCTTGTTTTCAAAGTAGAATTTTTAGGAAATGGTTAATACTAACACAGCAGTTATTTTTTATGGGTGAAAATACCATTCATTAAACCAACGATGGTTAAGTTCAACTCGTGAAATTTAGGAGGAAAATAATAATGACGTACCTTATTTTTCTGGCTGGATTGGCAGCTGTTTTCTTATTAGCCTTCCTTGTCAGCAACGATCGCAAAAAAATCAAATACAGGCCAATATTAATCATGCTTGCGCTGCAGCTAATCTTTACATATTTCCTATTAAATACAAGCATTGGCCTTATTTTAATTAGAGGGATCTCTAGACTATTTGAAAAGTTGCTGGGTTATGCTGGAGCCGGTATAGATTTCGTGTTTGGCGGCCTGGCCAATGAAGCAGCCATGCCATTCTTCTTAAACGTCTTGCTGCCGATCGTATTTATTTCTGTATTAATTGGTATCGCACAGCACTTCCGAATTCTTCCGTTTATCATTAAGTGGATTGGTTTTGCATTAAGTAAAGTGAACGGATTAGGAAGACTAGAATCTTACAATGCTGTAGCATCTGCAGTTTTTGGCCAATCTGAAGTATTTATCTCTGTAAAAAAACTTCTTGGGCATCTGCCAAGACACCGTTTATATACACTTTGTACATCAGCCATGTCTACTGTTTCGGCTTCTATCTTAGGTGCTTATATGACGATGATCAATCCAAAGTACGTTGTAACTGCCCTTGTACTTAACTTGTTCGGCGGATTTATTATCGCAAATATCATAAACCCTTACGAAGTTAAGAAAGATGACGACATCATTGAGATCGAAGAAGATGAGCAAACATTCTTTGAAATGCTTGGTGAGTACATTATGGACGGCTTTAAAGTAGCTGTTATTGTTGGTGCGATGCTGCTAGGGTTTGTTGCATTAATTGCATTGATTAACGATGTGTTCGATATGATTTTCGGTATTACGTTCCAAACAATATTAGGTTATGTCTTTGCACCAGTTGCTTTTCTTGTTGGGATTCCTTGGGGAGAAGCTGTATCAGCAGGAACTATCATGGCGACAAAACTTGTATCCAATGAATTTGTAGCGATGATGGATCTTGCTAAATACTCAAAGGAAATGTCCGATCGAACTATTGGAATCGTATCTGTATTTCTTGTCTCCTTTGCAAACTTCTCCTCTATCGGAATCATTACAGGGGCCGTTAAAGGGCTTCACGAAGAGCAAGGAAACACTGTTGCCCGTTTTGGTTTGAAGCTTCTCTATGGCGCCACATTGGTAAGTATTTTATCTGCTGCAATCGCTGGTTTATTTCTATAAAGAATCACCCAAAAAGAAGCCTTGGCTTCTTTTTGTTTTCCTCTTACCTCCTTTCAGTGGTTTTGTGACAAAAAGACATCCGATAAGTTTCCATCCTGTTAAAAAGTCTTGTTCGAAGATTTATCAACCACTCAGGATCATTACTTTATTCAGGCAGGTCAACAGCTTTTAATAACCTCACAAACATAGTAACTCTACATGTATTTAAACATCCAATAAGCAAGGCGCGTTTAATCAAAATAAAAAGCCAAAGCAGTTATCACTTCTTCGGCTTCTTCACTCATTTATTAAAAAAGCCCTGGAATCACGAATCCTAAGAGCCTCCGGTCGACCGTTTATTTTCTATAACCGCAGGGTGAGGACACATGACCGCACTTATTGAATTTCTTCGTCATAAAGCCATCACTCCTTTCATTTGATAGTTATAGTGTAAACCAATTTATGTAAAATAGAAATATATTTTTTTGAAAATTCTTCTTTTTAAGTAACTTCTGAAAAAGCAGGCGGGTAAACAACCTTCCTAAAAGCAGAAAAACTGCCGTCTCATATCGAGACAGCAGTAATAAATGCTATTGCAATTCAGCTGCAAATTGTCCTGGGATCAATTTTAACTCTTCGTGAACTGTGTTTAACTTCTCTTCAAAAGCAGTAAACAACTCATCAGCTTCTGCTGCTTTTGCTTCATCTTCTAATCCAGCCACTCGAGCTTCGTAAGATTTTTTAAGCTCTTCTAGTGCACCTTTTATAGCTTCTTGGTTTTCTTTTGATAAGTCTGAAGGTACTTCAACAGATGGAATTTCCGCAACAGCTTTTTCACCTGCTGCTTTTGCATCAGCTTTTAACTTATCTAGTTCTGCTTGCGGAACTGCTTCTTCGCCTTCTTTTTCCAGACCTGCAGCATATGCGTTAAATGCTCCATGGTACTGACGAAGTTGGTTCATAAGCTCTCCTTCAAAGTTAAGAAGAGTAATCTTTTCAGCATTTCCATCTTCTTTCTTTTCAGCAACTGCTGGCTTTGCCTCTTCTTTCGGTTTTTCTTCTTCCTTGCTGCATCCTACGCTAAGCGCAAGAACGGCAGCAGCTGTTACTGCTAAAAACTTTTTCATCGAGAAAGCCCCCTAAATTTTTCTATTTTTTGAACTTTCTCATTTTAATACTTTTTCTTAATATTGTAAATTAAAATATCCTAATTTTTATCCAAATCGTTCTAAATCCTTAATATAATTGAATTATCTAACTATTCATATTATTTTAAAATGGATATTTTTAACATAAAAGTTATTTTACTATACTAGCTACTGTGTTCCTTAAACGTTTTTTCGTGATTTAACAGCCATTCTTTTCTCCACAGCCCACCTGCATAACCTGTAAGATTTCCACTAGATCCTATGATCCTATGACAGGGGATCACGATGCTAAGTTTATTTTTACCATTGGCGTTACCAACAGCTCTCACCGCTTTTTGCTTTTGAAGAATATTTGCAATGTCACGATATGAAGCTGTTTCCGAAAAGGGAATCTGTAATAGCGAATTCCAGACCCTTTGTTGAAAAGGAGTTCCCGTATACATATAGGAAAATGAAAAGGTTTTGCGCTTTCCCATAAAATATTCATGAAGTTGAGTTTCGCAATCTTGTAGGACTTTAGGAGTCTCAGTTTTGGGCTGATGCTCTGTCTTCACGACTCTATCAACAAACAGAATGGAATGAACAGCTTCTTCATTGCCTGCAATCTCTAGAATTCCTATAGGAGATTGATAGTCCAGTCGATATGACTTATTCATACAATGACCTCCAAAGATAAAAAGTGGCGTATGCTTCCCACCCGCTCCAGTTTTTCGCTAATTCTTTTATTTCATCGATACTTGGCTTAATTTCCATTCTCATCATTTTTTTAATCGCGTTATGAAGACCAACATCTGCTATAGGAAAAGCCGTTGGCTCCAATAAACATTTCATCAAGACATAATCTGCTGTCCAAGCTCCAATCCCTCTTATGGAAATCAGCTTTTCTCTAGGATTTTTTAATTCTAGTAATAAGCGTTTAGATAATCTCCCAGCACTCATTTCTTTTGCTGCGCCGATAATGTACTCAGCTTTTCTTGTTGTAAATTGAAGCTTCTTTAATTCCTCAATCTCAAGACCAGCTATCGATCCGGCTCTTGGATATAGCCAAAACAGCCTTCCATCTACGTTCAGGCATTCCCCGTAGTTTTTAACCAGCCTTTGTTTTAATGTATAAGCGAAGGTTAAATTAATCTGCTGTCCCATGATCGCCCAAGTGACTGCCTCAAACAGGTCTGGTATACCTATCATACGCAAACCAAAGTACTGATCCGTAAGAGGCTTCAAGATCTTATCATGTAAAGCATTTTGGTAAAAAGGAGAAAGATCTCGCTCAAGATCGAACCAATCAGTGATAAACTTAACTACATTTTGTCGGTGCTCCTTTTGTGGTATCACATCAGGAAACTCTATCCTCAGTTTTCTATCTGGAGAGCTTATCCTAAGCAGGATTAATGACTCATGGATCTTTATCGGTTTATAAATTTGGTCATCTTCTATATGGTGCAGCACTTCAAGTTCTGATCTTCCTAGAAATTTGAGGCACTCACGAAAACAAAATGCCTCTGGTAAAGAAATCTCCAAATGTGACCCGCAATCAGTCCACTGCATGCCCTGACTCCTTGGTTTGTTTAGATTTACGAAACTCTGTTGGCGAGCATCTCTTTCGTTCACGGAACGCCTTATAAAAATTTGAAGGACTCTGAAATCCAGCTTCATAACAGATCTCAAGGGTCGTTTTTGACGTATTTGCAAGAAGAAATGCCACTCTATCCATACGGATCTTTTCTAAATATTCACGTGGTGTCTCATTCATCTCTTCTTTAAATAGCCGTTCTAAATAAAATGTACTTATACCAACATGTCTGGCTACATCCTGTAAAAGAATGCGCTTTTGATGGTTGTTCACTAGAAATGCTGTTGCTTGTCGAATTAAATCAATCTGCGGACAATGTTCGATCTCAGGCTGACACCTTTTACAGGCACGGTACCCTGCCTCCTCACATTGTAAGATGGTCTCATAGAATATAACGTTTTTCTTTTTTGGTTTTCGTGATCGACAGGAAGGACGGCAGAAGATCTTTGTCGTCTTGACCGCTGTATAAAAAAGCCCGTCGTAAGACCGATCGCATTCCATAATCTTATCCCACATCTCATCAAACGACATCTGTACATTGCTCACTGTTCATCCCTCCATTCTTCATCTTTTTTTCATTTTAACAAGGTCATTCAAAAGAATCGTCCTAAATCTTGCTGTTATGGTCCCTTTCCGATGGGCCTGAGGCGTTTTTCATCATATCTATTGCTAATCTATCCATTTCCTAACTTTTTTGTCCACCTCGGCAATTAATCTGTCCACTTTCATAAAAAGAGAGTGACGTGTTGTCACTCTCTTACTTTATTTTACTGCAGCAACTGTATCTTTCTTATTTCGGCTGCCGCTCGATGTATATTGATAAAGAATGACTGATGCGATAACAAAGGACGTAACACCAAACCCGATAACCATGTTGAAGAATCCGATCGTATCTAAGAACAATCCTGTTAACAACATTAATGCCTGGAAGATAATATTGTCGATCATCCCTTTTATGGAGAAAAACCTTCCGTGATAGTCAGATGGTACATCCGTTTGAAAGATCGTGGTCACGACAGGGAAGAGCGTCCCAGCAGCAAGGCCAAACAAACCAAACGAAAGGACTGACATGATGGGATGATCAGATAAATATAAAGAAGTGTGCGCTGTTGCAATAATGAACGTGATCGCAAACATGTAAGAAAGCTTCGGATTATTTTTAAAAAACCTCTTCGATAAAAACGTCCCGATGAATACACAGACGCCTTCTGTTGTATAAAGGATTCCTTTGATCCCCGCATTATCTTGCAGCTCACTGATCTCAATAACCATTAAGTTAAAACCGGATAAAAATAAGTACGCTGGAATCAATAAAAAGATCCCGTAAACCACTTTGGGCTGATTCTTAATAATCGGGTACAGTTCGCCAAGCGTTCTGAAGAAGTTTTCTTTTTTGCCTGACTTGTTTATCTCTTTTGGTTTTTCTTCAACATTTAAGAAGAAAGTAGAAACGAGAAGAATGACATATGAAATCAACGTTACCGTATATAAAGAGAATAGTGACATACCAACAAGCATCACACCGCCCAGCGCTGTTCCTACAATTCGAGATGCAGTGAAGATGTTCATGTTGACGCCATTCGCATCCAAAAGCTCTTCTTTTTTCACAATCAGCGGCAGCATCGTCTGCATAGCAGGCTGTGAGAAGGTGCCTGAGATCCCTATTACGAGCGTGTAGACTACCATCCACCATACATTGTTATAAAAGATCGCTAAATACATAAAAAAGATAGCGGCACATCGCGCAAACCCTGCATATATTAATATCTTTTTCTTATTGCTGCGGTCAATAATCCGTCCTGCCATGGGTGCAAGAAAGATTCCCACTAGAAAACCCGCTAAAATAATTAACGCCTGCAGGAAGGAGGATTCAACATTCATCTGCAAAAATTCAAGATTTCCAATGATTCCAACCCATAATCCTGTACTCGATACAGCCAGGCCAAACATCAATATTAAAAAATTCCGATTTCTCCACATGTCCCTTTTCTCCTCTCAGTACACCGGAAACAATACCTATCTACTTTACTAATTAGTAAATAAAGTTAAAATAGACTCATTATTCAGTATACAATATTTAGTGTAAATATAACCTCATTTCTTTCTTATTTTCACACTCTGTTATAATGACTAAAGTAGAAAGTTGAAAGGGGTACGTTATGAAACAATTAATTCTTGCCGAAAAGCCGAGTGTGGCACGTGATCTCGCTCGTGTTCTTGGCTGTAAGCAACAAAATAAAAGCTATATTGAAGGCTCGAAACACATCGTGACATGGGCGCTTGGTCACCTCATTGAACTAAAGATGCCTGAAGACTATGACAAACAGTATAAACAATGGCGATTAGAAGATCTTCCCATCATTCCGAAACATATGGGTTTAAAAGTCATCCGCCAGGTGAGTCATCAGTTTCGTGCGATCGAACAGCTTGCAAAGCGCAAAGATGTAAATGAGCTTGTCATTGCAACAGATGCCGGACGTGAAGGTGAACTCGTTGCCCGCTGGATCATGGAAAAAGTGAGATGGCAGAAGCCTGTGAAGCGGCTATGGATTTCGTCCCAGACTGATAAAGCAATCCGTGATGGATTCAACCAGCTTAAGCCCGCTAAACAATACGACAATCTGTATCAATCTGCTGTCTGCCGTTCTGAAGCAGACTGGCTGATTGGCTTGAACGTAACAAGGGCATTAACTACGAAATACAATGACCCGCTTTCTGCTGGACGTGTTCAGACTCCAACGCTTGCCATGATTCTAGAGCGTGAGCAAGAGATCAATTCGTTTACACCTAAAGAGTTTTGGACGATTGATGCGACGATCGGTTTATTGAAGGCATCTTGGGAACAAAATGGGGAAAAGCGTCTTTATGATGAGAGAAAAGCAACCGACATCGTTGGTAAGGTTAAGAATCAGCAAGCAACGCTTCAGTCCATACAAAAGAAAGAAAAGACGGAATCTCACCCGATGCCTTATGATCTAACTGAGCTGCAGCGTGATGCGAACCGCCGTTTCGGATTCTCTGCTAAGAAAACATCCTCTGTTCTTCAAAAGCTTTATGAGCAATTTAAGCTTGTCACTTATCCGAGAACGGATTCTCGTTATTTAACAAAAGATATGGAAAACACGATGTACGATCGTCTTCAAGGCATGTCAGCCGGCTATCGTGAAGAAGTACAGCCTCTTTTAAAACAAAAAGGAAAAGTGGTCGCAAAGAAAGTATTTAACGATGCAAAAGTTACCGATCACCATGCGATTATCCCGACCGATGAACCACTGCACCTAGGCGATCTTGATAATGACGAACGCAAATTATATGACTTAATAGCACGCCGATTTCTTGCTCTTTTTTATCCGGCGTATAAGTCTGAGACCTTAACCGCTACATTAAAAGTTGCCGGAGAAATCTTCACAGCCCGTGAAACGTTAGTGTTAGACCCTGGTTTTAAGGTGTTATCCGGGAAAGAAGAAGAAAGCCCTCGTGCGTTAGCCCATTTAAAAGAAGGGCAAACCTTATCTGTAAAAGATGTAGATATGGAGAAGAAGCTGACTGAACCACCTTCTCGTTTTACTGAGGCTGATCTTCTATCTCGTATGGAAAAATACAGCTTAGGAACACCCGCTACCCGTGCAGATATTATTGAAAGGCTTCTTGGTTCTGAAGTGCTTGATCGCAAAAACAACAAGCTCCATCCTACCCCAAAAGGAAAACAGCTGATCGACCTTGTAAATGATGAGCTGAAGTCTCCGGAGCTGACAGCTAAATGGGAGCAGGAACTAGAGGCCATTGCCCGTGGCAAAGGAAATCCAAAAGAGTTTCTGGAAAACATCCGTAAACAGACGAAGCAGCTTGTGATGGAAATCAAAACGAGCTCGCAGGAATACCGCGCCCACAACCTGACTGGTTCAAAGTGTCCGGACTGTGGGAAGCCTTTAAAAGAAGTAAAAGGCCGTGACGGCAAAGTGCTTGTCTGCTCTGATCGTGAGTGTTCATACCGTCGACGTAAAGACCCGAAGCTTTCGAACCGCCGTTGTCCGCAGTGTCATAAAAAAATGGAGCTGCATAACGGAAAAGCCGGAACGTACTTCCAATGCAAGCCATGTAACGTGGTTGAAAAAGCCGAAGACAAGAAGAAAAAAGTAACGAAGCGCGAAGAACGCCAGCTTCTGAAAAAATACAGCGCGAACAACAATTCTGACGAAGGATTTGGAAACAGTTTGGCTGATGCCCTAAAAGCTGCGATGAAAGATAAGAAATAAGTAAAAAGCTGACTCCAATGGAGCTAAAACAGCATGAGATGAGCTGTTTTGGCCTGTCGGAGCCAGCTTTCTTTTGTTCTAATCCTTTTAATCTGTTCACTTTTTGAATTTATCTATCCAATTCACATAATCTGTCCGATCGATCCGATATTTAGGCCAACCCACTAACAATGCCTTTTTACTCTATCTTAAACGTCGCAGAAGCTACCGCATCGTATCCATTGCCATAGAAATAAACCAACTTATACGTGGAGCCTTGTTTGTAGCGTGCTGCATTCACATTGTTTTTTGGATCGTATGTAAATTTACACGTTCCGTCATTAACCTCTGTGTACATCCACCAGATCGAGCCCACCTCTCCTGGTTTTTCGTTGATTTCATAAAGTCCAACCCAGTCACTTTTTGGAGCTCTAACACCTTCCACCACTACATCTACAGTATCTTCTACGCCATTTACCGCTGCTTTTAATAAGGTGATTTTTATCGACTCACCTTCTTTTGTTCTCCCTAATGCTTTTATAGAATTCGTACTGATATTCCCATAAGCATCCAGTGCATACACTTCAATTTCATAGGTCTTAGCTGGTGTTAATCCTTCAAGATTAAGCACTAAAGGATTAGGAACAGGATCTTTATAGAACTCTGAAAAACCTATATACTCTTTTGCTACTTCTTTACTCTCTGTGTTTGTAACGATTACCTTATAATCGTGTACGAGAAGTTTATCTTTTGCCTGTGTAAACATAATGGATAGACTAGTAGACGTTGTCATATCGTTAACAACAGAGAGCATCGCATCTTTTGTAAAGAATGGAGGTTTTTTATCTTTCCTCGCGTCCGTATATTTAAAATTTCTTTTATTCGCTGGATAGCTGATCTCAAAAGGTTCACCTGTCCAATCATTGTTATGAATATCGCGTCGTTTTATAAGCACCTTGTTTTCGTAGACTTCCACAATCAGAGCTTGATTCAAAACATCTGCCCCTTCAGGAACTTCCCCTTGGATTCTGCCAGCATCAAGCCATAGATAAGCCCCTGTTGAAGTTCCGATCGTTGTAAAATCCTTTTGATAGATAATCTTAGGATCATCTAATGGGTAGTGAGTGTGCCCCGAGAAAGTAATAGCCTGCGGGTACCTCTTTAACGTGTTATAAAAAAGATCTCTATTCTTCGAAAAACCCCACTCGCTTCCATATATGGTGTCTTTGATCGGCTGATGGTGAAAAACAAAAATAGGTTTTTTCGGATCATCGGCATTCGCTTGTTTTAATTGTTCTGACATCCATTCAATTTGTTTAGTAGAGAACGTTCCTTCTGTTACACCATCCTCAGTTCCTAAAACAATAAAATGATATCCCTTTATGACCTTATGAAAGTAGATGGAAGGCATTTCTGTTACGTCTAAGAAGCGATTTTGAGCATCAGCTTCAGACAGACCGTTCCAATAATCATGATTGCCAATAGCAATTAATGATGCTGCCTTGGATTGTTTGTGTGCGTTATAAGCGGTTTTGAATTTCTCGTATTCAGGTACCCGACCATTGTCTGTTAGATCACCGACCACAACAAAAGCATCTTGCTTTGGAACCAGTTGATTTAATTGTTTCAGAGTCGTTTTAAACTTTTCAAACGTTTGATCTGATTTTTCATTCATATGAATATCACTTATTACAGGAAAGACTAAAAGCGGCTTTTGACGACTTTTTAACTTTCCATCGTCTGCGAGCACTCCGATTGAGTTCATTGGATTTATAAAAGACAACCCTAAAGACAGTCCTGCTACTTTCGTTGTTCGTTCTATAAACGTTCTACGCGTAATCTTCGGCTTTTGCTCTGGAAGTTGATCAAAGGGATTGGTCATTTATCGTTTCTCTCCTATCAAAATGTTTTCTTACACGAAGAATTATATGGTTTTCATATAAAACTCTTATTACAAGGGAGTTAATGATTATTAAGATTAAATAAAGAAGCACCCACGATGTGGATGCTCTCAAAAATTATTGACCAACCTCTACCTGATTCTTTTTCATCTGCTTCTCATGTGCTTTCCCGTGAGCTCTGTTACGGTCTTCTTCCACTTCACGTGAAATCTTCACACCTTCTGCTACATTTACCGAAGAAACCTGCTGCAATCCATTTTGATCTTTTTGATAAACGAGAGATGCTCTAGTTGAGATGGCTGCCCCTGGGGACGTAACAAACGGAACAACACGGTAATCTGTCCGCCACTGTTCTGGTGTTACGGTACAACGTACATACCCACGATAGTCATTGAAAAATTTAATGTGCGGATTCAGCTCTAAAATTTTGTCCGTGTCTGCACGTTTATCTGCACCGTTTCCTCCAGACGTAATGGATGTACCTACAAATTCAGCCCCAATTACTTTAGAAGCAGCATCATTGTAATCAGCCTTTAAATCACAAGCCCAGCTTGCATGAACATCTCCTGTTAAAACGACCAAATTGTTAAGGTTTCTAGCTTGAACAAAATCTGTAATGCGCTGACGTGACGCGGTATACCCGTCCCAGGCATCCATACTTAGCCTAGGTGCCGCAGCTGTTCCATAGTTACGTTGAGCAAAAAATACTTGCTGAGCGAGGACGTTCCAATGAGTTTTTGAGTTTCCTAGATTACGAAGCAGCCAGTCTTCCTGTTCCTTACCCATCAATGTGCGGTTCGGGTCCATAGATTCCGGTGTTGGCGGTTTGCTTCCGTCTCCGTTTGCTTGATCGTCACGGTATTGACGTGTATCCATCACGTTGAACGCTGCTAGATTTCCATAGTTAAAGTCACGGTAAAGCAGCATATCTGCTCCATGCGGAAGAGACGATCTACGAAGCGGCATGTGTTCATAATAAGCTTGATAAGCAGCAGAACGGCGCTTAACGAATGCTTCAACCGATTGGCCTTTTTCAGGTATCATGTTGGCATAGTTATTCTCGACTTCATGATCATCCCATGTGACGATCCATGGAAACGCCGCATGAGCAGCTTTTAGATTTCCATCAGAACGGTATTGCGCATGTCTGTTTCGGTAGTCTTCTAGTGTCATGATCTCAGGTCCGCTATGCGTCCGAACATTTCCAGATGGAGAAACATATTCGTTTGGTCCATATTCGTATATGTAGTCACCTAGGTGAACAACAAAGTCTAATTCTTCTTCAGACATGTGCTGATAAGCTGTGAAAAATCCATGTTCATACTGCTGGCAAGATGCAAAAGCGAAGGTCATGCTGGAAACATTTGCTCCTTTTTCAGGCAGTGTTTTTGTTCTTCCTGCAGGGCTCAATTCATGACCACTTTTAAAACGGTAAAAATACACACGGTCCGGTTGCAGCCCGTTCACTTCCACGTGAACCGAGTGGGCAAGATCTGGCTGTGCAAGCTCCGTCCCTCTCTTTATGATCTTTCTAAATCTCTCATCTTCGGCGATCTCCCATTTTACGGGTACAGCCTGATTCGGCATACCGCCTCCATTTAACGGATCTGGGGCTAACCTTGTCCATAACACCACACTATCCGATAATGGATCTCCTGATGCAACACCTAATGTAAAAGGATAATTTCTAAACGTGGGTGCCGCGTTCACCTCTGAGCTGCCTAGCGACTGAGCAATCGTGAGTCCCAGTGAAATACCTGCAATCTTTCCGGCACCTGTGAGAAATTTCCTGCGGTTTACTTTGTTTTTTTTTAAGCTGTCTTCTGTAAGTTTCTTGATCCATTCGTCCATTGGTCTTTGATCCATGTTTGATGCAACCCCTTTAAATGAATTTTTTCAACCCTCATTATAGGAGCAAATTGTTAAGAAACTATTTCTTAATGTAAACGTAGAAAAAGTTAAGCTTGGGGAATTTATACTAATTCATATATAGCTCCACTTTAGAAGTGTATATCCCTTAAGGTTCGACAACTATGATTAAAATGATTTATCATTCAAATGTCCTGTTTTTCTTTATAATTTCTTTAAGCCAGCAACATAATTTATCCATGACAAAGTGATTCTGTAGATCTTTAATATTGATATACTTATTAATAAAACAAAAAGGATCCGGTGATGACCAGTGGCACTTCAACGAAAAAAGAAAAGAAAACAAAATGGCGAACAATACACTTGGTTTGATCTTATTCTAGATATTCTATTCGTTGTACCCGAGCTCTTAATCTGGTTGGTTCGTATTCTTGGAAGAGGTATCTTCAGATTGTTTGACGGCATATAAGTACATTTATCACAAAAAAATAAACAACTCTTTCCAAAAGAGTTGCTTACATACCTATTTCTTTTCTTAATCTTTCTTGATCATTATTCTGTTTTGGGCAATGATATGGAAACGGTTGTTCCTTTTCCGGCAAGACTCTCTACTTTAAGTACACCTTTATGCTCTGTAATGATTTTATTGCTGATTGTAAGCCCAAGGCCAATTCCTTTTTCTTTGTTTGTAAAGAACGGTACACCTATGCTTTTTAGCCGTTCTTCCTCTATTCCAATTCCATTATCAATAAAAATTAGTGTAACTGTGTTGTTTTCTGATTCTTTAATGCCTATTGTTAAAATACCGCCCTCACTCATTGCGTCAATCGCATTTTTTATTATGTTTATAAAAACTTGTTTAATTTGATTACTTTCACATGATACATAGATCTTCTTCTCTTTGAATAAAAGGCGGATCTCAACGTTAAATAAGTTTGCTTCAGATGTTAGAAGCATAACTGTATCTTGTAACAGCTGAACTAAATTTACCTTGCTCTTATATTGCGTCGCATCTGGTTTTGCTAAAGCCATAAACTCATTAACAATATATTCAATTCGATCAAGCTCATCACATATCACTTCGTTGTAAAGATAATACTTCTCCCTATCAAAATCACCATTTTTCATCAATGAAAATAATCCCTTTATAGATGTAAGTGGATTTCGGATCTCATGAGCAACTCCGGCTGCTAATTCACCTAAAACAGCAAGTTTTTCACTATTCCGTATATACTCATCAGCCTTTTTCTTTTCTGTAATATCTCTGGAGATAAAGACTATTCCTTCAAGATCTCCTTGATCTGAATGCATAGGCATCCCTTTACCTTCTAACAAGATAGCCTTGCCTGAAGCATGCATTTTTCGGTACACAAGAGGGAGAGGATTTTCAGATGCAGCTATCCTATTTATATAATCGGTTACCAAAGCATGATCTTCAGTGTGAATACAATTCAATGAATTAGTGCCTAATAGAGTTTGAGGGTCAATACCTAATACGTCTTTATATGATAGAGAAGCATATAAATAGTTTCCCTCTGGGTCCACTAAACAGATTAAATCATTGCTATGCTCTAAAATAATACGATGATTATACTCGTTCTTTTTTAATGCGTATTCAGCATCTTTCCTCTTCGTTATTTCTCTTGACGCAACAATAGCAGAATGAAAATCCTTGTTACAGATAGGTTTCCCTTTAGACTCAAGCCAAATATAAGAACCGTCCTTTATTAAATATCTATACTCAACAGTCAGAGGAATATGTTCGGTGATCATCCTTGTAAATTCAGAGATAACAAGAGTCCTGTCTTCAGGGTGAACAAGATCAAAAGGGGATGTACCGATTGATTCTTTTTCTGTGTATCCCGTTACTAACCCATATGAAGGAGTTAAGAAAGTGAAGATTCCCTTATCGTTCACAATTCCAATTATATCAATCATATTTTCGGTAATAAGCTTTAAATGATCTAACGTTTCCTGCTTCTCAATATTCTGCTGAGTTATGTTGCGAATAATAATTTGTGTTGCATCGGACGAAAACATGAGCGGAAATCCAATTACCTCCAATTGAACCTGATTACCTTTTTCGGTAATCCAAGTCTGTTCACTTGGTCTGGGTGCAACGCCATTGCCACATGACTGAATACGCTCCTCCACAAGATCATGAATATCTGTGTGAAGATTGTTCCAGATTGGGTTGCCGATGATGTCTTCCTCCGCTTCTAATATCTTTCTTGCTGCAGGATTAACATAGACCCACTTTCTGTCTTTTTGGATAAGAAAAGGTGTCTCAGAATATTCAAATTGGTTGGCGTATTTTTTCATTTGGTTAATGATAAGATCATCTGCAACTGGTTGACCATCTGAAATTTTCATATCCACCCTCCATAGAAAACGTTAATCAAAACGTTTCGTTCGCAATTAACTAAATTATAAACACATGTTCTTTTGTAAATAAAGATATTTTTCCTTTATTATTCTTGATATTGAAAATATTTACAATGTATCTTGATGTTCAACTTTAGAGAAAAGTTCGTTTGTCAATATATTCTGTCAATTTAAGTCGATTTCCTGGGAAATTAGTTGTAAAAAAGAAAAAGAGACGGGAAGTTCCCGTCTTAGTTTTCATTTGGCGGCTTTTCATTATCAGGTGATGTCTGTCCACCAGCTCCGGTTGAATATATATCTTTTCCCTCTTTGGAATTCTTATCTTTTTGAACGGACTGATGAGAAACTGAAATCAAACTAAAACCTGTTCCATAGAGTTGTTCTTGTAACTTTGACTCTACTTCACGACCTTCTTGCAAAACTGTTTCGTCATATTCCAAATTTACAGTAATTGATTTCATTTCATACCTCCTCCTTTAAATCATTCGTACCCGGAATGAAAAATTTTAAACAAAAAACCAGCCAATTAAGACTGGTCTTCATTTTTTTATGCTTCATTCTCGATAAGGGAATGATTAGTATCTTTAGGAAGGGAACGTTCCTCATCTTCAATTTCTCTCTTAGTTACTTCTATCTTCTTCACTTGATGTCCATCAATTTCAATCACTTTAAAGTCATAGCCTTCATACGTGATTACTTGCTGTTCTTGGATTTCTGAGTTCTTAGAAAGTACCCAGCCCCCAATCGTATCAAGTTCGCTGTCATCTATCTGTAGCCCGTAAATATCATTAACTTCAGCAATAAGCACTTTACCATCAAAATGTTTAACATTTGGACTGATAGCTTGGATCATAGGTGACTCATCTTCATCAAACTCGTCACGAATCTCACCAACAAGCTCCTCGAGAATATCTTCAATGGTAACTATGCCAGCTGTTCCACCATATTCATCAACGAGGACAGCCATATGAAAGCCTTTTTTCTGAAGCTTTACCAAAGTTTCTTTAATTGGAGTATTTTCAAAAACACTAAGTGTTGGGCGAATATAATGGTCTATTGGATATTCTTTTCCTTTGATCAGGTCAAAAAATACTTCTTTAGCATTAACCATACCAAGCACATTATCTTTATCTTCCCGAACTACCGGGTAACGAGTATATTTTTCTTCAGCAATAATATTAATGTTTTCTTGCATGGTATTATCTTCGTAAAGACAAACCATTTCAGTACGAGGGACCATGATTTCTTTTGCAGTTCTGTCGTCGAATTCAAATACTTTTTCTACATAACTGAACTCAGATTTGTTAATCTCACCACTTTTGTAGCTTTCACTCAAAATCAAACGAAGCTCTTCTTCGGTATGTGCCATATCATGCTCAGAGGCAGGCTTTAAACCAAACATTCTTACTAAAAGCTGTGCGCTTCCGTTTAAGAACCAAATAAATGGATACATCACTCTATAAAAGCCGATCAATGCAGGTGATAACCATAAACTTATTGTTTCTGCTTTTTGAATAGCTACTGTTTTTGGTGCAAGCTCACCAAGAACAACATGTAAAAAAGTAATTGATGCAAAAGCAATTGCAAATGACAACGTATGAACAATCGCCGGACTTAATTCCATTCTTTCAAATACTGGACCAAGAATTGCTTCAACCGTAGGTTCACCTAACCAACCTAAGCCTAACGCAGTAATTGTTATACCTAGCTGACAGGCTGAAAGTGATCCATCAAGGTTTGAAATAACCTTTTGTGCTGCAATCGCTCGTTTATTACCTTCTTCTGCAAGCTGATCTATTCGTGTTTTACGAATTTTAACGATCGCAAACTCTGCTGCAACGAAAAAGGCTGTGAGTAGAATTAATACGGCTACTGCAAATAATTTCAATAAGGTCAAACTGTCCAAAAAGACTCCTTATACCCCAAACTTTCTGGAATATAAGTTGTCACCTCCTAAGTGTTTTAAATTTTATTAATTTAGAAAAGTATATCATAAAGTAGGAAAACATACTTAATTAAACATCTTGGCTATAGTAATACTCTGTGATTCTGCCAACTGTATCCAAGTTTACTCCACTTTTTAAAACAAGTTTTCATCATAAAAATAAATTTTCATTTGAGTACCTTCAACAAATTGTGCATCGCCGCTATATAGACCGAAATGCCCATTGCTAAGGGACACAAGGTTTTTATGATAACTGGTTATATTGCCAGAGAACTCATCATTCCTGTTATCAACGGTGACATTGTGGCTTGCACCTGTTATAAACATAAGTAAACAGCCTAAAACAATTAAGGTAATTCGAATTCTACGTAATTCAAATGCAATGTCAGAATACATTGCAATCCTCCATTTTTCTCATAATAATTACCTAATTTTACCATATTTTTAAAGTAGTACTTTTTATGGAAGACTTAACCATTTATCCGTGATATTCTTTAAAATGGAAAATAATAATGAAATGGAAAGGACGAAATGATCTAGTGGATTTCATTTTAGACAATAAATGGCTGTTTCTAATTCTCGCAGAGATTATATTCTGGGTGTCGACCTTATCTTTCTTGGTTGTAAGGTATTGGTTCAACTTAAATAAGCTAAGTGTAGCGTTTTTCATCCTATTTATTCTCAATGATCTATGGATTGCTACAATGGGATATTTCGATTATTTAAAGACTGGTAAATTCTCTGCATATCAGATAATTATTCTGATTGTTATCGCCTATGCATTTCTTTATGGAAAGAGTGATTTTCAAAAGCTTGATGGTTTTATTCAACGAAAAGCAGCAAAATGGCGAGGTTTGCCGGAACCGGAATTTACTGCTTCCAAACCACTTTATGGGATGGCACATGCGAAACAAGAAAGACGAAACCTTTATAAACACTTTCTTGTATTTTTTGCTGTACAAGGCTTGTTTCTCCTTATGTTCGGTCTCTCTGACGCAGTCTCAAACATACAGTTAAATACTTTGTTTGAGGAGTGGTATGAAAAAACAAATACAGACTTGTTCTATCAAAATGATACGGCTAATAACATTACTAGGATATGGGCACTGATACTTGCGATTGATATTGTGATCTCCTTGTCTTATACAGTAGCTCCGAAAAAAGAAAAGAAAACTTCACATTCTGCATTATAAATACATCTCACTATGTCATCCTGACACATAAGTTTTGTTCCCATTCCTAGTGATCGGATATGTGATTTTGCTCTGTTATGAAAATACTAGAAGGGTTGAATAAAAAAGAGCTTGGAATCTATTTTCCCAAGCTCTCTTATTTATTCTGGCTTTGTTTCAGGTACTCGAGATGTTTCAACTCGTTCATTTCCCATAAGTAGAATGACAAGTGCAGAAACCACAATTGGAATAAGCGCATACGTAAAAACAGTTGTAATAGAATCTGACATAGATGCAGTAATACCCTCTAATATTTCATCAGGAATCTTAGAACGTTCTTCAGCTTGAAAGACTTTTTGAGGATCTATTGTTTTTAACATACCTGCCCCTGCTCCACTTATACCTTCGAGTTTCTCATTTAAGCTCTCATAAAAAAGACGGTTTTGCAGTGCTCCGAAAATGGTTACTCCAAGCGTCATTCCTAATGAACGTAAAAAGGCATTTGTAGAATTTGCGGAGCCACGGTAACGAAATTCCATTTTGTTAATAGATGCAGCCGGTAAAAGAGAAAAAGAGAATCCCATTCCGAATCCTACAGTTACCATAAAGATTGTCAGCATTATTCTTGAAGTATCCGGCGTCATTCCACTTAGCATATACATGCCTGTAAAATAAGCAATTACGGATATGATCATCAAGTTACGGAAATTCGTTTTTGTTTGGAAAATACCGCCTATCATGCTGCCGGCAACCGAACCCAGCATCATTGGTGTGAGTACCAATCCTGCACTTGTCGCAGATCCGCCGTAAACCGCTTGAACAAATATCGGGATAAAGACTGCCAAAATGATAAACGTGCTTCCATATAGAAAACCAAGGATCTGTGATGTTGCAAACAGACGTTTTTTAAACATCCAAAAAGAGATGATAGGTTCTTCTGCTTTCTGCTCAACAGCAAAGAAAACTATAAAAAAGACTGTGAAAATCGTGAACAAAGAAACGATTTGTGTAGAATCCCACGCGTACGTTCTTCCTCCGAGTTCAAGAGCGAACATCAAACTGACGACCGCAATAACAAGCGTTATCGCTCCCCACCAGTCGATCTTCTGTTTACGGTGCTCAAGTGTTTCTTTATAATAGCGGAAAATGAAATAAAATGAAGCAGCACCTATCGGTACGTTGATATAAAATACCCAGTGCCACCCAATAGCGTCTGTAATGAATGCACCAAGTAACGGACCTAGAACACTCGAAGTTCCAAAAACCGCTCCAAGCAGACCCGTCATTTTCCCTCTTTTTTCAGGTGGGAAGATGTCAAAAACAATGGTAAAAGCTATTGGTAAAAGTGCGCCTCCGCCAATCCCCTGAATGGCTCGAAACGCAATCAGCTGTTCCATGCTTTGTGCAAGGCCACAAAGTGCAGAACCAACTAGGAAGACGACAAGACCAAAGATGAAAAAACGCTTCCTTCCATACATGTCGGAAAGCTTTCCGTAGATCGGCATTCCTGCCATAACTGCAACCATGTAAGATCCTGTTACCCAAACAAATTTATCGAATCCTCCTAGGTCTGCCACAATGGTTCCCATGGCCGTTGCAACAATGGTGTTATCCATTGCAGCCATGAGAATACCAAGAAGTAAACCGGCCACTACCAATCTTAAATTTGATTCTTTATGCACCATCGCGCCATCTCCTAACCTCTAACCCCTCATGTATACTTAATAAAATTAAGTATACATGAGGGGCCGTTTGAGGGACAGTCCCCCCACAATTTATTTCCTTCAATAAATCTCTTAATTTGTACAGGGTGTTTTCTGCATTTCCTGCATCTAAAAGCAGGTGTTTCATTTTTTCGTATGCGAGCATTGTACACTATTTCCTAGCCTTCAATCTCAACAGAAAAAGAGACAGCACGTCCGCCGTCTCTTTTCATAAATTATTAAAGTTCTAAGATAGAATCTTCCTCATCTTAACCGTCATACATTGCATCAAGTATTCAGATCCTAGCATTACGTTCTTGTTCGACTCTCCGTCTTCCATAGAAGCTTCAACACCTTAAGGCCGGCATCAAATAAATTTCATATAGCTAACGGAGAGAATTTAGATTTGGATCACTAAAAAGATAATTTTTCTCCATAAACAAGATATGTGACGAATAACATTCTTTCCTTTACACTAGAAATAAGATAAAAATGAGGTGAATGGTAGATGACTCAACATGTTTTTCGTCTTAAAGCACATTGGCCCGGTGGCAGGAACGATTCAGGAACGATCGAAACAAATCATTTGAAAGCAACCGTATCAATCCCACCTGAAATGGACGGACCAGGGATCGGAACGAATCCTGACGAAATGCTGCTTGGAGCAGCAGCAACATGCTACATTATTACCCTGGCAGCCTTAATGGAACGGAGTAAGATAGAAAAAATAGATTTAACGATGGAATCAGAAGGAATTGTTGATGTTACGAACGGGGTTATTACCTATAAAAGGATTATCCATAAACCAATCGTCACGATCAAACATGACCCGTTAAAGGATGTTTCGACACTTCTTCAAAAACTCGCCATAAAAGCTGAGCATTCGTGCATGATTTCGCGGGCATTGAAAGGAAATGTCGAAATAGAGGCGATTTTGACGATAAAAAAACAGTAAATTTGGGAGAAGTTGGTTACGGTTCCCTGTACTTCGTAAATTTATTATGTTAGCATAAATGTTAATAAGTGAAAATATTATATTATTTGGGTTCCTAACAAGCCCCCATAATAGAAAGGGGACGATGTATCATGAACCAACAAGATGTGAAAGACATACTTTTAAATTTGCAGAATAAACAATATATTGAATCTGATATTACACACACCTTTAGTGAAAATAATACTGCCGTTTTTTCTGTCAAGTACTCAAAGAACGAGCAATCTTTTGAAGTAATTCAGATTGAAACAAACTCCCTTAACAGGTTTGAAGACGTTGATTCAGCTGTTCATTGTATAGCTGCCTTGATTACTAAATAAAGAAGATTTCTCATACACATCATAAAAGAGGCTCTCCATGAAAATGGCGACCTCTTTTTTGTTTTATTTATTATTCTTTTGATAGGAAACCCAATCATTTTCTTGGATAGGAGTAAAATGTTCTTTCGCCTCATTCATTACATATACAATTACTTCTCTCTCCCCATTCGGAGTTTGGATTTTTGCTAAAATTCGTTCATATAGGTTGTTCGTTCCGTTTTCATCGTAATCTTCAAGTTCGTCTAGCTGTTTCAGCTCTTTATCTGTAACTTCATATAGCTCACCGACAACGGAGATCTTCCCTTTTGTTTGGAGGAGAGCTGGATAACCCCATTTTGTATCATAGAGAGTACCTTCTATAAGACAATTATCTTCCACGCATTTGGCTTCGTTTAAATAATGGGCATTACTTTCACCCTTTCGAAGAGTTCCATATACAAATACGAGATGTTTGTTCATATTTCCGTTCCCCTTTTAACAAAAGTGCATAAATTCTTACCCTTATTATACATCCCTCACAAAAGACCATAAGTCTCAGTTTCTTGTTTTATCACCGATTCCTATTTTCCTTTAATAATTAACAAATTCTTCTATTGAAACCCACAAAATAAAAAACTTTCAACCATAGGGCTGAAAGCTGTTAATTATTAAAAGGGGTTAGTTCCTTCTTACGTCCATCACGTGTTCATTCTTCTTTTTTCGGCTTCCTCTTGCTGCATCAAATAATAAGACGAGAGCTGTTACGATATGCATGACCATACCGACAAAAGGCAAGTATCCTACAACGGATGTGATGAGGCCTAAAATACTACCGTAGAATCTTTCTTTTTGGACGATACAGATCACGAGGGTAATCAAATGGAAAACAAACATGAATTGAAGTGGCCCCCAGGCAGAAGCTAGGATGATGGCTCCTCCTAAAAAAGGAATTCCCAGGAATGCTTCTATTCCGCCTGTAATGATTTTCAGTAGTCTCGATATATTCATGAGACAGCCTCCTCGATAGTTTCTTTCCTATATTACGTTTTTGGTTAGAAAAAGTTTCCTCCTGTAAATTATATCCTTTCTATACAATGAAAAAACCTCCAGCTACTGGAGGTTTTTATATCTATTAAGATTTATTTGCTTCTTTAATAAACGTTGTAATGATGGCCATCATATTTTTATTTTCATGTCTCAATTCTTCTGGGTGCCATTGTGTACCCAATAAGAATTTTTTTTCTTTGTCCTCGAGCTCTAATGCTTCGATTACACCGTCAGCAGCTCTTGCTGCAACTCTTAAACCTTTACCTACTTTGCCGATGGCTTGATGATGGAAACTATTCACGGCAGCTTCTTTTTCACCAATTATCTTATACAACATGCTGTCTTCTTCAATAGTCACCGTATGGGTTGGTTCTGTTCGAGTTGCGGATTGTTGAAAATGATTGATGCTGTCAGAAAATTCACTCTCAACATCCTGAATGATCGACCCGCCAAAGCTAACGTTTAATAAATGGTATCCACGGCACATAGCTAATATGGCTTTTTCTTTTTCTCGCGCTTTTTTGACTAGTTCAATTTCAAAATCATCGCGGTGTTTATTTACTTTCTTTAATTTAGGATGAGGCTCTTCACCATACGTGATCGCACTAATATCCTCTCCGCCTGTAAAGATAAATCCGTCACATAAGTTTGCATAGAATTCCGCTTCCTCTGGTTTCCCCAATGGGATAACGACAGGAACCCCCCCTGCATCTCTGACGGTTTCAGCAAATTTATTATAAACAACGATCGTATCTACATTTTCGTATTGCGTTTCAATTGTATTAACACTCATAACCGTACTTGTAAGACCAATTAATGGTTTATGTTTCATACGAAATACTCCCTCTCAAATGTGTCGCTTCCTCTTATTTATCCCATTTGAACGACTACAAAACACCCAATATTTAGCATTCCAGTTTTATGAAATTAAGAACTCATACTTTTATTTTAAAATGAAAAATTAAAAACAGCTCACGAAAATATGAGCTGTTGTATCTTGTTTCTTTTTATTATTGAATGGGTGGCCTCGGTTTTTTCACAGAATACACAAGTTCTATATCTCCATTGTCTTTCACTCGTTTAACAATATACGTTTTCTCAACACCTTGTTCGGTATTGTAAAAGGTGATTCTATCGCCTTCCTCAAAATCTGATGTACCTGTGTCCCATAATTTCTCGTCATCGGGTTTTCTCATACCTTTCACCCCTTGTTCCGATTATCAACCTTATGAAATATGCAATTTACCGTACTTTTCCCCTGTACAAGGAAAATTAATCCTAATTCGTATGTATATACGTGCATATCTTTACTCCTCGTTATTGAGAATCCAGCATACAATCTCCTTTATTCACTGGGAATAGAGTCCGGCTCAATATCGGAATCGGTATGTCGGCAAAGTAAAACCACTCTCTCACCAACCGGTTATGACAAGAATTTATGGACACCTCTTTATAGGTAACCTCATAGGCTATTGATTTTCTAAATAAAGTGCGCCTTATTCTTTATAATTCTATAAAATCTACTAAATCCCTTTAAAAATATTTAAATTTATTAAATATTTATTTCCTTATTTAACTTACCGACAGTAGATGCACATGCACAAACACATTATTAACGTGACTTTGAATCGGGGCAATACTCGACACTTTCTCACCCATTACAAACGCTCCCTCGTTTTTTATTCTTCGTATGTTTTTCGAAAACCATAGAAGGGTCTGAATTTCTGAGATTCATAAAAAGTATGTGATGAACTGGATGCGAGCATTTCCATCCGAGTTCTCGGATACCTTGCATGTACAAACTTTAATAATTTGCTGCCTAAACCTAATCCTCTATAAGGTTTAGCGATTAACATCTCGCAGATATAAAGCGTTACATATCCATCGGATAACCCTCTAACATATCCAGCTACAGAGTTATCTTTCACTAGAACATAAGCCACATTAGAATTTTTCCAAGCATTCCTTGTTTCTTCATTCCGTTCGACAAGCTGTGTCCAGTTTTCGGTTTTGTTCAGCTCTTGAATCGCCTCAATATGCTCCTCTGAATAAGGCACAATGGTCATACCTTCCATCTTGTGTTTCTCCCTTTATAAGAATGACTTTACGTTTTGCACTCCTTTTTCTACTTCTTTTAGTGGATCACCTTCAAAATATTCTTGTTCGATCACACAATAATCCACTTTTTGCTCATCTGCTAATCGCAGGAAACGACTCAAGTCTAAAATCCCTGTGCCTGCAATCGTACTTTGTTTTTCCCCGTTCTTTACTGTCATATCTTTTAGATGTAGAGAAATACAGCGGAATCTGTACTTGTTTAATAATTCTTCTGGTTCGTAACCCGCATATTTTATCCAATACGTATCGAGCTCCATTTTTACTAGATCAGGATCAGTTTCCCGGTAGATTACATCAAACGGCAACTTACCGTCCAGCTTATGAAATTCAAAGTCATGATTATGATAAGCAACCCGAATGCCATACTCCTTGCTTCTGAAGCCAGCTTCGTTTAACAATTCAGCAACACGCTTATAGTCATCGATCGTTTTTCTTTGTTCTTCCGTTAAGTAAGGCATGATCATCAAGTCGTTTTCTAAAATTAGCTGATCTTCCATTTGCTTTTTAAAGGCATCACCTGAGAATTGGTCTAAGGGTATGTGAGCACCTGCAGCAGTTAACTCATTCGCATCCAGTACCTTCTTCACCTCTTTTGCTGAAATGCCAAAAAGCCCTGCAAACTGCACACTGTCATAACCAATAGCTTTAACTTTTTCCAACGTGCCAAGTAAATTCTTTTCGGCCTCCGCGTGTATAGAGTATAGCTGTAATCCGATTTTGCGCATGTGTTCTCTCTCCCTTTTAAAACGTTTACAAAACTTTATTCATTGAAATAGACGCTTGTCTGTAGCCGAGCTTCTTATAAAGTCCAATGGCATTTTCATTGCTTCCAAAGACATGCAAACCAACAGAGTCCGCTCCCTCGTCTTTTGCTTCATTTTCAAAAAAGGCAAGTGCAGCTTGAGCAACTCCCTGTTTTCTGAACGATTCCAAAATATAAATGTGATAGAGAAATGCTCTCTTTTTTTCTTTTTCTACATGAAACCAAAGATAACCAGCGATGTGTTCATCACTTTTAATGTTGAACAAATACTGTCCTTCCGTTTTTTCCTGATCCGGAAGCAGACTTTCCATTTGATTTTCTGCTTTCTCGTTAGCTTCTTCTATCGTCATCATATAATGTTCAGCTGTGTCACGCTTATAATCCGGCAACATGAATTCCAGGTAATTCTTAAACTGCTTATTGTTCATACGTTCAAATGTGATCAAAATCATCCGCTCCCTTACTTCATCAAATATTGAATGATCTCTGGCATCCGTGCACGCCAAGCTGATTCATGATGTTTTCCGTCTTCTATGATGTCAAATCGCACCTCGATCCCCTTTTCCTTAAACACTCTATAAACCTCTTCAGAAGACTGGATGTAATGTTTTGCGTCCACTTTTGAGCTGTCTTCATCTGCTCCAATATCCAGATAAAACTTTTCGAGCGCACTTAAGTCACTTTCTTCTATAAAGCTTTCAATTTCTTTTTGATTAAACCAATACGCAGAAGATATGCTTGCTACTCGGCTGAATACATGAGGGTAACGGCATGCCGCATATGTGGAGATCAATCCTCCCATTGAACTTCCTGCCATTAATGTTTCTTCAGGCTTTGTCCGATATTTTTCATCAATCAGTGGTTTTAGAGTCTTAAGCAGAAACTCCACATACTCTTTCCCTTTTCCACCATAGACCCCTTCAAATTTTAGAAGTTCAGGTCCAACAGTTTGGTTTTCCCATGGAGCGTATTCATTTAAGCGTTCAAATCCTTCATGATTGCAGTCGATTCCCACAATAATTAGAGGCGTTCTACTTCTTTCTAAAAAATCAGCTAGTCCCCAGGAAACACCATAGCTTGCCTCTTCATCCCTAAAGAGATTTTGTCCATCATGCATATAAAGCACCGGATAGTGTTTATGACTCTCCTCGTATCCAGACGGTAGACACACACGAATCTGCCTTTCAATTCCTTCAAATTGTTCGATCGCTACCTTAAACTCTTGAATCATCTTATTCTCCTAACCTCTTATTCTAGTTATATTGTTCATAGCCATTCACAAAAAATTGAATGGTTTCAAGTTCATCTTCCTTTACTTCTCGTTCAACCAGGACTTTATATTCTTCTGTAATTGCCAGCAGATTACCTTCACATTTTTTTGTCAGGCTTGCAACCCTTCTAAGTAGTTGGGCTTCATTTACAAACTCTTCTTTTGTTGCAGGCTTCCAATGTGAAAAGATATACGTCTCTGCATCGAAAGACTCAACAAGATCAAGTAACCTTAATGCAGCATCTGTTGTGTAGTTGTTTTTTGGTGCGTACATATTGGCGTACATGCAATCTGCTAAAAACAAAATTTTTTCTTCTTTTATGTAAACAATTATGGAGTCATTTGCATGATCTCCTCCAACATGTTGAAGGATACAGGTTACTCCCCCAAGGTTGATTTCAAGTTTCTCATGAAACGTAATCGTTGGCAGTTTAATGCTTATGTTTCTGTGTTCGGTAAATTCCTTTTTTATCGCTTCTGCACAAAATTCAATCTCAATGCCTTGCTGTACTCGATCGTCAATCGCCTCGTCTGACCATGAAAAAGGAACCAATTCTTCCATCTTTGTTTTAGTTTTAGTCGAAGCAATGGAAGGGATTTTCAATGCTGATAGTCCGAAAATATGATCCCAATGCCAGTGTGTGATGGCCACAAGGCTTGGCGCCGGAACTCCACTCTTCTGAAGTTCTTCTAAGAAAAACCGCGCATGGTCTTCTGAGTTACCTGCATCAATCATTAAAGTCATGTCAGTTCCCATTACAGCTCCTAAAATCGGGCGATCTGTTTCTGAAACAGGTGTTTGATACCAAAATCGACTCGTTAATTTTTCAAGTGTCTGCAAAACATCCATCTCCCCAGGTACATGTTCTTTTAAAAAGCCCCATTACATCTTTCTGCATTTACATCATTGTACCTTCTAAATTATCTTGTGGGGTTAGAAAGATGCACATCCTGGTCAATATGAACTTCTTCAGGCTGGTTTGTTGGTGCATTTGGAACATTACGCACTTTACGATCGAGCATATCTGATGAAAAAAGTTTGATGACTAAGCTGTTTCCATATCGATTGGCTCGAATCAGAATTGGCTGGTTGTATTTGTTTTGAAACTGAAAATCCGGACCATACCAGCTGACAGTAGCATCCCTTCCAGATGGCACATAGGGTACACGTTTACTGTGGGAATATCGTTGAACAATTCGCAACCCCGCACGGTCCACCGCATTAAATAATGTGGAAGATACCTGGCAAATGCCACCGCCTACTCCTTCAGACAATTCACCTCTTACGATAATCGGCGCTCGCATGTACCCTTTTGCTGTTGTTCTTCTTCCAACCACCTGGTTAAACGAAAATGTTTCATTGGGGAAAACTACGTGGCTGTCTAAGGCTTTTGCCGCAAGCTCAATATTTGTTGTACGACTTTTATTCCTCGAGTTAAAATACGTTACATATTGTCCAATCTGCTGTGTTTTAATATGAGCAAGAAGTTCGGTATCTACTTTTGGGTAGATGTTCATCTCGGGAACATCCATCTTTTGAGAACCATTTGCAAAAAAATAGGTATAGAACTTTTCTTTAAAAGCGCTGCGGTTTAATCGATAGCCCACTTGTCCCGGCACGATGCCGCCATGGTCATTTAGCTTGGCATTGACCGGTGCCCTAAATAATTTTTTATCAAGATTCTCCTCAAACTTAAGGTATTTAGATTGATCGACCATTGGAAATCCTGGTATCGGAGCTGTAAATTGATCTCGATTCACTTCAGCGATTATCTGTCCTTGTTGGTTTACTGTTAACGTGTCATATGTTTGAACCGGTTGTATAAATAATAATAATCCAGCAAACCCATTTAATAACATGTGAAGCCCTCCGCTGTGTTTTATCGTAAAAAAACCTTCCTAGCGTTTTTTACTTTTTCCTAAAATAAGGTTTTTATTACACATTTACATAAAAAACGCCTGAATCCCTAGAGATTCAAGCGTTGTTCTTAACTTATAGTTTTGTATCAAGAGGCTTTAACTTAGCTTCAATCTCCTCGCGATGCGGTTCTAAAAATGGAGGCAGAGCGAGTGATTCTCCCAGATGTTCTAAATCCTCATCCGTATCGAATCCCGGACCATCAGTCGCGAGTTCAAATAAAATACGGTTTGGCTCACGGAAATATAGCGATTTAAAGTAGAAGCGATCCACAAACCCAGAGTTCGCAAATCTGGATGTTTTCACTCTTTCAATCCATTCGCGCAGTTCATCCTCGTTATCAACACGGAACGCAACATGGTGCACACCGCCCCTGCCTAAACGTTCCTGCGGAAGATCAATTCGTTCTTCCACATGAATTTCAGCACCACTTCCGCCTTCTCCAGTTTCTAATACAATGATCTCAGGCTGTCCGGCTACTTCTGCCGCGTATGTTCCTTTATGACGAAAGCCTAATAACTTGATCAGCACTTCAATTGTAGGCTCTGCTGCAGGAACAGTCAGCCTGACAGGACCGAGGCCTAGTATTGCATGTTCTTCGGGGGTTGTACTTTTACTCCAAGGCTGACCACCAGCAACTCCTTCATTTTTTTCATCAGAAACTAATATCAGTCTTTGTCCTTCTTTGTCACGGAAGGCTAACGTTTGACGGCCTGCCCTGTCTTTTATACCTTCTGTTTGTATGCCATGTTCTTTTAAACGCTTTTCCCAAAATGTCAGGGCATCATCATTTTTAACACGCAAGGAAATAGCGGAAATGCTATTATTGCCATCATGGTTTCTTCCTGCCATCGGAATCTCAAAAAAAGTAAGCTCTGTTCCGGGATTTCCTTTTTCATCACCATAAAACAAGTGATAAACACTTGTATCATCCTGATTTACAGTTTTCTTTATAAGTCTGAGCCCCATTACTTCTGTATAAAACGTGTAGTTTTCAGGCGCTTTAGCGGTAAGTGCAGAAACGTGGTGAATTCCTTTCAGTTCCATATTAACCCTTCTTTCATGCCTTTTTCTTTATTATCTACTTTTGTTTCTAATATTCCCAACAAAACGATTTAGTCTAATTTCGGTTCGTTAACTTCTCGGTGCCCACAAAATGACTGATACCCCAATCAGACAGATTCCTGCTCCGACCCAGTCATAAACATCTGGCGTCTTTCGATCGACCAACCATCCCCACAAAACGGCCAATACGATAAAAACGCCCCCATATGCAGCGTACACTCTCCCGAAGCTCGGAAAAGTTTGCAAAGTGGGAATGACTCCATATGCTACTAAAATAAGACTCCCTGCTAGGCCATAAGAAAATGGCTTTGATTCCCTTAGCCAAAGCCACACTAAATATCCACCACCGATTTCCGCTAAGCCTGCTATGATAAATAGAAAAATAGCTGCAATCAATTATGGCACCTCCTAAAATGATGCATTCGGCAACACGAAAAAAACTCCTCTTTTAAGGAGTCTTTTTGCCGTGATCTATTCTACCATCAAATAATGCATGCTGAACCAATTCTTCTCATCGCACCACACTTTTTTAGGTGTAAAACCGCATGATGACGCAATCTCTTGAAATTCCTCAATCGTGAATTTATATGAATTTTCCGTATGGATGGTTTCCCCTTCCGAGAAAGCAACTTGTTCATTCCCAATGGTTATCTTCTGATTCTTAAGACTGACGAGATGCATCTCAATCCTGCCTTTTTCTGCATGGTAAAAGGCATGATGACGGAAGTTTTCAAGGTTAAAGTCAGCGAGAAGCTCACGGTTTAGCCGGTTAAGCAGATTCGTATTAAATTCACTTGTGACACCTTTACTATCATTATAGGCTGCGTTCAATACAGCATGATCCTTCTTCATATCTACACCAATCAAGAGCCCTCCACCGGGCAATAAGAAGTCAGCGGTCATTTTTAAAAAGTTGATTCTTTCATCCGGGTCAAAGTTTCCTATTGTAGAACCAGGAAAGAATACGGCTTTGCTTTGAGACAGGAGTTCAGGAATATGAAACTTCGCTGTATAATCAGCCGAAACTGCATGAACGTTTAAATGCGGGTATTCGATGGAAAGAGCTCTTGCTGATTGATATAGAAAGTCTTTGGATATGTCGATCGGTACATATTCTTTTAGTCCGGGCAGCGCTTCAAGGAGCGTTCTCACTTTTTCGCTGCTTCCGCTTCCAAACTCAACAAGTGCTGTGTCGGACCCAATTGCTTCGGCTATCTCATTTTTAAATTTATTTAATATAAACAATTCTGTTCGTGTCGGATAATATTCAGAAAGCATCGTGATAGCTTCAAACAGCTCCGACCCTCTCTTATCATAAAAGTACTTGGGAGAAACGGTTTTCTTTTCTGCTTTTAATCCGGCGAGCACTTCACTGTACATATCTGTTTCTGTTTCTGTTTCGTTCCCAACATGATACTGTACATTGGACCTAACTGCTTTCATGATAGGTCCTCTGCTAAGCGTATGCCGCTGAACTGCCATCTTTTATCGGCTTGAAAGAAGTTTCGGTAAGTTGGACGGATATGAGATTGAGACGTGACACACGATCCCCCTCTTAACACCATCTGGTTACACATGAACTTAGCGTTGTACTCACCAAGTGCACCTTCAAGCGGTTTACTTTGAGGGTACGAAGTGTACGGGCTGCTCGTCCATTCCCATACATCTCCATAAGCTTTTTTTATGGGTGAACGTGTATGTGATTCTCTGATGACAGGGTGATAGGCTTCGCTTTCCACAAAGTTCCCTTCTATCGGGATTGACGCCATCGCATGTTCCCATTCAGCTTCAGTCGGGAGCCTTTTTCCGCTCCACCTAGCAAATGCATCTGCTTCATAAAAACTCACATGGCAAACAGGTTCATCAAGGTTTAACCTCTTTTCTCCTGTTAACGTAAAGGTGTACCAGCCATCTTCTGTTTTTCGCCAATAAAGCGGGTGCTTCCATTTTTCCTTTTTGACGGCTGCCCATCCATCTGACAGCCAATGTTCTGGTTGTTCGTATCCTCCTGATTCAATAAAAGAAATATACTCACCGTTCGTAACGGGATGAGAAGCTAGCTTGTATGAATCAAGCCAAACTTTATGACGGGGCCGTTCATTATCAAAGGAAAACCCTGTGCCTGTAAATCCGATCTCTACAAGACCACCGTCAATATTTATATAGGTAGATAACGATCTCAAATCTGTCTGAAGGCTCAAAGTTGCTTCCACATATTCTGGGAGTAAAGGGTTGCAGCTAAAGTTATATTTAATATCGGTTAAAAGTAGCTCTTGATGCTGCTGCTCATGTTGCAGGCCGATCTCAACAAGCTCTTCTACGTCTTCCGGGATATGGTCTCCATAATCTTTTAACAGGGATAAGATTCCTTCGTTTACATGTTTTCTATAATCGTACACTTCTTCCATCGAAGGCCTGGAGAGCACACCTCTTGAATGCCTTGGGTGATAAGAACCTATGGTTTCATAATAAGAGTTGAAAAGATAATCAAATTGCGGATTATACGGAACATAAGAGGGATTCTTTTCTTTTAAGATAAAACGTTCAAAAAACCACGTTGTATGGGCCAGATGCCACTTAGGGGGGCTTACATCAGGCATCGCCTGAATGATGGAGTCTTCGTTTTGGAGTCTTGATGCTAGCTTTTCAGATAATGACCTGACACTTTTGTAGTGCTCACTTAACCGTTCAACTGCTAAATGCTCGATCGCCATAAATATCCTCCTTTTTTTAGCTACTGCTTTTCACGACATTGCCTTCTGTTGGAATCGGATGATCTTTTAAAAGTTTTGCAAAGTGAATCAGGTTGTACGTCATTATTTGGTTGTGCTGCATCGTAAACTCATTTTGGTTTCCTTCAGCTTCAATATAAGAAGGACCCGGTCCCGCTTCACCAACCCAATATGTATCTACATTCGGCGGAATCGTGAAACCAATGTGTGACAATCCATATAGAATGGATGCACTGGCATGTTTCGCTCCATCCTCATTTCCAGTCACAACAACACCTGCCACCTTGTTATAGAATATATATTGGCCTTTTTCATTCGTCATGCCACTTGCACCATAAAGCCTTTCAATCGCCTGGGTAGCAAGACTGCTTTTTTCACCCAGCCAGATGGGTGTGCCAAGGATCACAATATCTGCAGATTTTACTTTTTCAAAAATTTCAGGCCATTCATCTCCATCACCTTCATCATCAGTTACTCCGTATGCTATTTGATAATCGGCAAGCCTTACCATTTCGGTTTCTATATTGTTTTTATGAAAAATGGATACCGCTTCATT
Organism: Fictibacillus barbaricus; assembly: GCF_014635025.1. Taxonomy (GTDB): domain Bacteria; phylum Bacillota; class Bacilli; order Bacillales; family Fictibacillaceae; genus Fictibacillus; species Fictibacillus barbaricus. Next base: position 1,362,027 of record NZ_BMCE01000002.1, read on the forward strand.
CATCAGACTTTCAGTATTTGAGACTTCCTCACCGCTTTTAAGGGACGCGTTAAGTAAGAGTGCTTTCATTGTCAAAACAGACCTCCCATTTAAGAACATATTAAGGTATAAATAACCGTAAATTAGGAAATTAAAACAATCTAAATAATTTCTTAACATGTTGGAGTAAGGATGGATGTGGCTGGATGAGGTTGGGTTATGCGTGGATGTATAAGCCATTTAAATCTGTAATTAGGTCAAAATCCAGACGAATTAAGCCTTAAACAGAAAAATTAAGTCATTTAAACGTTAATTAAGTCTAAATCACATAAATATAGGTCGTTCGAAAAAACAGACATTCACAGCCATACCTGACCAAAATAAAGAAGCCCCTTTTAACAAGGGGCCTCCGATTGAACAGGTATTAATCTCTTAAAAACTTACGATCAAAGATGAATGGACCAAATGGTATAACAGATGAAACTCCCGCTAGGAACGCACGCATGAACGGCCACTTCTTCACGTTCCAAACATATAGGATAGCAAGAACATAAAGAATAAACAAAAGCCCATGCAGAGCCCCTACAATCGTTACGGCCATCGGCTTATCAAAGAAGTGTTTAAGCGGCATTGCGATAAAGAGAAGAATAAGGAAAGACCATCCTTCCATAATGCCCACTGTTCGTAAGGTTTTGATCGCGTTCATAAAAAATTACCTCCAATATCACGTTTCTAATTATAGTTTTAGCATAAGATAGGTTTTTCTAGACCCTATAACCCTTACTATTGTGTGAACAAAAACAAAAGGGGGAAATAAATGTTTGGGGACTGTCCCCCAACTATTTATTTCCCCCGCTCATTTTTTGCTCTTCCTATGGGTGTTTGCTCCATATCCTTCATTGAACATGCGGCAATTTATTTTTTAGTTTCTTTTTTCATATCCTTGATGATCTGATCATATGGAGTGTTCTCAACTCCATCGTATCGGGAGACCACTTTTCCTTCTTTATTTACCAAGAAAAAAGCTGTTGCATGTATGAACTGATCAGAATTAGGGTCAGCAACTACAGGCGTTTTAAATGAATCTCGGGCTAGCTTCTCAATTTCCTCCTGCCCATATCCTCCAAGAAAGTGCCAGGTTGAAAAATCAGCATCATAATTCTCTCCGAACTTGGTTAGAGCAGCTGCATCATCTCTTTTCGGATCAATGGAAAACGAAACAAATTCCACATCAACATTCTCTTCCTTTGCCATCTGCTGAAGCTTTGCCATATGAGCTGTCATTGGCGGGCACACTGTTTCACAGTTTGTAAATATGAAATTCGTAAGCCAGACCTTGCCTTTTAGGTCAGATAAACTAAATTCAGCATCATTTTGGTCTTTATAAGCAAACGACTGAACGTCCCAGTCTAATGACTGAGACGTCTCCTCGCTTTCGCTGTTATGCTGTTCATGATTTTTATGGTTCTCATGCTCGCCTTTTGAACCCCCTGAGCCACATGCAGACATGGCTGCCATGGCTAATACTAGACCTAAAATCATCATTAATTTTTTCATCAATCCATCACACCTCTAAACAATTTATTTTTTTCTATGATAACCATGCTTGCAGTGGCTTTACCCGTGGTATCACAAACCGATCCAGTAAGAATACAAAGATAAAGGACAACCCTGCAAGTGGCATGATAACGCCAGCTACGATCATGACAAAGATGATCCAAGGCTTAAATTTTTTGTCTGATTTTTTTGGTACACCTAATTTTCCTGCTGGCTTTCGTTTTTTCCACATGATTAGTGAAAAGATAACGATTGCAACTAATCCAAGTGCCGCGACTGTTCCCAGCAGCTGGTTAGCTAGTCCAAAATAATGGCCTTCATGAAGTGCGATACCAATTGAGATCGCCTTAGCCATCCAACCGTAGTCACTGAATCGAATATCTTCTACAATCTCCCCGTTGTATTGATTAAAATAGACAGTCGCCTCATTATCAGGTTTATCCCTTGAAGAAGCAACGGTAAAGACACCATCTTCTCCCTCCGGCAATGAGATTGTATAAGGCTTCTGTATCTTGTTCTCTTGCGCTAAATACATCACCTGGTCGATTGATAATGAACCGTCATCTTCTGTAGAGGTTGGTGCCGGATTGTTCTCTGTTGCCCAAGGAATATCTTCAGCGATCTCATCGGTCGTCTTCTCCGATTTAGGCGCCATGAATGCATATGTTGGATATCCGGCATTTGCAGAAGTGGCAAGCTTGTTGATCTGTTCACCCATTACTCCTGACCATGGCAGACCCGTTATGATCAGAATCAGAATCATTAGTGACAGCCAAAACGCTGTAACCGCGTGAAGATCACGCCAGAACATACGTCCATTCATCTTTAATCTCGGAAAGATTGTTCCCATGAATGTTTTTTTGTTTCTTGGCCACCAAATGGAAAGACCTGTTACTAAAATGATAATCGTCCAGCACGCTGCAAGTTCAACAAGCCTGTTGATGAACGTACCCCCAACAATCCACTCGCTGTGAAGTTTCGCAACAACGTTCTTAAAATGTTCTTCATCTAGAATCGTTCCCGTTATTGAGGCTGAGTATGGGTTTACATACACTTGGGTAACAACATCATTTTCTATCACTTTTACAAGAGTTGCTCGATTTTCTTCTTTAGGAAGCCTGATCGAACCTATTTCAGCTTTGGGGTACTCAGCTTTAACAGCATCGACCTGCTGTGAGAGAGGAAGTGCCTTACCATCTTCTTGAACGAGCAGTTTGTCCTTATAGATGAATGTTTCAATTTCTGCTTGATACAGATACAAAGCCCCACTAATGGCAAGTAAGATTAAAAATGGCGCAAAAACGATTCCGCCATAAAAATGCCAGCGCCAAAATGTTTGGTAAAGACTATTCGATTTTTTCGTTGGACTTTCATTATTTTCTGGTAGCTGATCAGCAGTTGCTTGCATGATTTAAATTCTCCTTATTCATACTCGTATGGAGAAGTATAATCACTAATAACGAGATGGTCATCACTCTAAAGGGTGATAATGTTTAAAAAGTGTGTCAAATGTATGACACACTCTCACTCAAACGAATCCCTTATCGTAAGCATAGCTTGCAAGCTGAACACGATTATCGAGTTGGAGCTTGCCTAAAATATTCTTCATATGTGTTTTTACTGTGTTCTCAGAGATGTTTAGTTCTTTGGAGATCTCCTTATTGGAATATCCTTTTGCTACTAACTGCAGCACTTCTTGTTCTCTAATTGAAAGAGATTGTTCAGCTTGTCCATCTTTTTTAAACTCTTTCCATATGCGAAATGCCATCTCTTTCGACATAGGTATCTCATCCATGGAGTATGCTTTTAGCCCATTCAGCATATCTTCAGTATTTAAATTTTTGAGGAGGTACCCTTGTGCTCCTTTTTTTAAAGCTTCAAACCAATCAGTGATATCATAAGAAACTGTCATCATAACCACTTTTACATTTGGAAATTGCTGCTTAATTTCTTTTGTTGCTTCAAAACCGTTCATTTTCGGCATGGAGATGTCCATTAAAACCAGATCAGGTATAAGTTCCTGTGTCTTCTCGACAGCTTGTACACCGTTCGATGCTTCTCCAACGATCTCAAACTCTTTCTGTCCTTCTAGAATTTCTTTTACACCTTCCCGGGCAAGAAGGTGATCATCTACAAGCAATAATCGAATCGGTTGTGTCATGCACTTTCCTCCTTTTCAATCGTCATGGTGGTCTTCCCGTGCATGCTATCAATATTTAGCTTCCATTCCATTGAAGAAGCTCTGTCTTGTACTATTTTTAACCCAAATCCATCTGTTATTTGATTGGTGTCAAATCCTGCACCCTTGTCCATAACACTGCAAATCCAGCCTTTTGGTGTTGTCGTTGTTTTTAACCACACTTCGTTCGTAACTGCGTGTTTGATTACATTGATGATCGCTTCTCGTACACAGGCAAACAACTCTATTTTTTCCTTTGAAGACAAATCGTCGTCTTCCAAACACCATTCACGATGAATCTTGAGTCCATGTTGACTCTCCATCTCATTAAAAAAAGCATCCAATGATTTTGTCCATGTAATATCATCATGGGATGGCAAACTTCGAAGATTTTGAATAGCACTTCTTGTATCATCATGAATGTGCTGCAACGTTTTCTTTAATTTATTATAAGGTTTATTGTCCTTACTAAAATCATTCCCCATTTTATTGACTTGAACCGACAGAAAAAAGAGTGACTGCGCAATTCCATCATGCAGCTCTTTTGCTATTTTCTCTCTTTCTTCCAATACCGCTTTCTCAGATCGCTCTCTTTGCAGTTCTTGCTGCATACGTTCTAGTCTTCCAAACAATATATTTAAAAAATAGAGAGTTACAAGAAATACGATTATCGCAGATAACCAGTTTCCTGCGTTCATTGATATATATGGCAGTAGAATGGTATGCCGCAAGTATTCCCATAAACCGACCGAAATTGTTGGAATCAAAAGAATCAACCATTTAATTTGTCTGTATGTCATCTATGGACTTCCCTTCACTATCTCGTATCATGTAAACAAATTAATAATAACACAAAAAAACCGGACGTATTTTACCCCGGCCGGTCAACTCATTCCTGCATTCTTCTTTAATCGTTCCCAAATCTGAACAAAGTCTTCTTGTGAGATACCTGGGGCAAACTCTTCTGAAATGGACCGTAATTCCGGCATCGGAGCGCCTTCAGGAGCACCGATTACCGTTTCAAGCTGGCCGCCCATAGGATGCTCACCTGCCCAAATATAAGCAATGTCACGATAATCCTTGTCGCTAAATGTATAGAGCTTTCTATGAATGCCTTGTGCCTCAAATTTACGTGTTGTTTCAAATGCCGCATTCTCGAGATCTGGTATTGGCAGCATCTTTTTGACATCTACTCCTGTTACCATCTCAATTGCTTTTGCATATGCGAGAATATGGACACCTCCACGAACGAGCAGATAACCTATCATCTCACGTGCTACAGGATTACTCGTCATCTCATAAACTCTCATCTTATGCGTTCTTGCCCCGCACTCCAGGAAGAAGTTATGAAGAAGATCCATCAGCAGATTTCCGCTGCTGAACACATAGTCCCCGTTCCAAGGCTTCCCCATCGAATCAAACGGAAATGACGTTTGTGCCGTTACAATAAAATGCTGTGAGTTCCTTTTATCCTTAGCCGCTTCCATCGGAGCATCATTTACATCACCAGGTTGTGTTGTACCATAGATCATCATGTTAATCGTATGTGAAACAAGTTCAACGTGGCCGAACTCTTCTGCCGTAATACTAGAAACCAAATCAAAAAATGGTTTCAGCTTGCCTCTTTTTCTGAAGTTAAATGACTGATACATGTAGTTGTTAAGCGTTGACATCTCACCAAAACGGCCGCCTAAAAGTTCCTGTACAGCAGCAGCCGCATTCGCGTCAGGATTTATCGGTGTCGGCAGTTCTATAGCAAGCCTGTTAAATCGTGTAATCATCAAGCTCCCTCCTCGCTGTCACTCCGTTAAGTTGTATGACAGTGCGAGGTTGTTTTATTCACGTTTTATTTAGGAAATGAATCTTTTCAACAAAAAAGAACTGAACCTTAGCTCAGTTCTCACCTCTTAGGCTTTCCGCCAACTCCCCAGTGCTTGTTCGGAACTTCTTGAATCAACACCCGGACTTGTTCTTTTTTTACATCTAAACTTTCTGCAGCAGCATCCGTTAGTCGTTCCATCAGCATACTCAGCTGTTCATCCGTTCTGCCTTCAATAACATGGACATGTATAATTGGCATCGTAATTCTTCCTTACTTTACGTATCTGGATGACAGCGTGACTGAGCCTAGTCCGTCAAATTGAGCGATGATCGTATCATCCATATCAAAGGCTACTGCTTCGGATAACGCACCACTGAGTACAATATCTCCTTTTTGCAGTCCTTCACCGCGCTGAGCCAGCTTTTGAACCGCCCAAGCCACCGCTTCAGCAGGATGTCCGAGTACGGCGGATCCCGAACCCGTTGTTACCATCTCACCATTTTTACTCATCACCATACCGATATTCGATAGATCCAGTTCCTCTGGCTTCACCATCTTGCTTCCTAATATCAGTTTGGCCGAGGAGCAGTTGTCAGCAACTACATCTGGCAAAGTGAAACGAAAATCCTTGTACCTGCTGTCGATTACTTCAATAGCTGCTACAACAAACTTAGCAGCTTTCATCACATCGGCGGCTGTTACCTCTTCCCCCATTAAATCCTCACCCATAATAAAGGCAATTTCAGGCTCGGCTTTAGGATGGATGAGGCGATGCTGCTGAAGCGGCTCCCATTCAAACGCCAGCATATCACTAAGCAAGTAACCATAGATAGCTTCATGAACACCCATCATTTCTTGCTTTGCTTTGCTTGTTAAACCAAGTTTAATGCCGAGACGCTTCGTTTTTGTTTTCTCCATCCGTCTTTCAATCAGCTTTTTTTGAAGATCATACGCTTCCTCTATCGAAAGATCAGGGTACTGATCTGTTATTTTTACTACTTCTTTAACTTCATGCTCAGCACGTAATAGATAATCGATCACTTCCACTTTTAACTTGTTCGTAACCGCCATTCATTACACCCCCTGCTTTACTTGTTTCGCCAGTTCAGCAGCCACTTCAATAATAAGATCTTCTTGTCCGCCGACTGCTTTTCGTCTGCCCAGTTCAATCAAAATATCTCTCGAATCCAGCCCAAACCGTTTGCCCGCACGTTCTGCATGCAGTAAAAAGCTCGAATATACACCAGCGTATCCCATCGCTAGACTGCCTTTTCGAATTTCCTGGGAACCCGGAAGCATCGGCCCGATCACGTCTTCGGCTAAGTCCATCATTCTATACAGATCAATACCAGTTTCCATACCCATTCGATCTAATACGGCAAGCAGTACTTCTGTTTGTGTGTTTCCAGCTCCAGCTCCTAAACACCGCACACTGCCATCAATTCGAGTCGCTCCTTCTTCGATCGCAACAAGTGTATTGGCAACTGCAACAGATAAATTGTTATGCGCATGAAATCCAACTTCAATATCAAGTGAATTCCGCAAGGCAGAAATCTTTTCCTTTACTTCATGCGGGAGCATGGCACCAGCAGAATCCGTTACGTACACACCTTGTGCACCATAGGATTCCATCAGCCTGGCCTGTTCCACGAGCTTTTCAACAGGTGCTGAATGAGCCATCATCAAGAACCCCATTACTTCCATGCCAAGTTCACGTGCTATGCGGATGTGCTGCTGTGATACATCGGCTTCTGTTACATGTGTTGCGACACGAACAAGACTGGCTCCCAATTCACGTGCTTGCCTTAAATCATGAACAGTTCCAATACCAGGCAGCAAAAGAACTGCAATCTTTGCTTGTTTACAAACACCAGCCGCGATTTCTATCAGCTTCATCTCATCTATGAGCGATCTACCGTACTGCAGTGTTGAACCGCCCAGTCCATCTCCATGGCTCACTTCAATGTAGTGCATGCCAGCTTCATCAAGTGCTTTCGCTGCAGCATACACTTGCTTTTCCGAAAATTGATGCGCCATCACATGACTGCCATCACGAAGACAGACTTCTGTAAACTTTAGCGGTAATGTGCTATTTCGTTTCATGCATCGTCACCGCCTTATTCACTTTTTTCTCACCTAACAAATGTTTGGCCGCCATTTCTCCAGCTTGTTTAGCTGCTGCAGTCATAATATCCAGGTTACCGGCATATTTCGGGAAATAATCCCCCGCACCTTCGACTTCTACAAACACTGTCACCCGGTTGCCATCAAATAATGGTTCCTGTTTTAACCGGAAGCCTGGCACGTAACCTTGTACCCTTTTTTCCATGTTCATAATAGATTCTCTGATCTGCTCTTTATCATCATGTTTCACTTCGCAATAAACGGTCGCTCTCATAAGGATTGGGGGGGCTGCAGGATTTAATATAATAATAGCTTTCCCTTTATCCGCCCCGCCGACTTCCTCGATTCCACGCCTGGTCGTTATGGTAAATTCATCAATGTTTGCACGTGTTCCAGGCCCTGCACTTAATGAAGAGATGGTTGCAACAATCTCACCATATGTAACATCAGCCGCCTCATTGATAGCGTGAATAATAGGAATCGTTGCCTGTCCGCCACACGTAATCATATTAATGTTCCTGGACTCCAGATGTTCACCTGAATTTACCGGTGGACATACAAAAGGACCTACTGCGGCAGGAGTTAGATCGATCACTGTTTTTCCCATGTCTTTTAAAATTTCAGCATGCCTGATATGGGCTTTAGCTGATGTCGCATCGAAAATAATATCAGCTAATTCTGGGCGTTCCACAAAGTCCTCGATGCCATTCGTAAAAACTCTGTATCCAGCGGACTTTGCCCGCCTTAATCCTTCAGATTCTGCATCGATCCCTATCATGGCCGTAAGTTCCAAACAGTCGCTTCCTTGAAGTTTATACATAAGATCCGTACCAATATTACCAGATCCAATGATCGCTGCTTTCACTTTTTTCACAATAAAAAGTCCTCTCTTTAACAAATTTTATTCACGAAACGAGATGGTTACAGAACCTAGTTTTCCGAATGCCGCGGTAATTTCATCGCCAGAATCCACATCAATGGCAGCAGACAATGCACCAGGCAGGATCAGTTCACCTGCTTTTAAAGAAATGTTATAGTCCGCCAGTTTATTAGCCAGCCATGCGATCGCATAAGCAGGATGGCCAAGAGCTGCTGCTCCCGTTCCTGTTGCTGAGATCCCGCCGTTTTTAATAAGCGTCATGCTCAGTGTACGCAGATCTATTTTTTCTAAATCATAAAAGGGTTCTCCGATGACTGCTCTTGCTGATGAACCGTTGTCAGCCACCGTATCCACAAGCCGAATCTTCCAATCTTCTATTCTGCTGTCTATGATCTCTAGTGTCGGAACAAGAGCTTCTGTTGCCATTAGAACATCCACGTATGTTACATTCGGCCCGCAAAGATCTTCTTTTAAAATAAAGCCGATCTCTGCTTCCACTTTTGGTTTGATGAAATCTTTTCTTGAAAGCTCAGTACCAGATGACACTTTCATGTTATCTAACAGATGGCCATAATCGGGCTCATCAACACCAAGCATATCTTGCATCGCCTTACTCGTAAGTCCTACCTTCTTGCCAATGATCACCCGGCCCTCTTCTAACTTTCTTTCGACCCACTGAAGCTGAATGTCATAGGAATCCTTCACCGACAGTTCTGGATATCGTGTGGATAATGGCTCTACAGGGACCAGTTTTGCTTCTGCTTCTAACAATTCTTCTGTTAATTTTGAAATGATCTGTTGCTGCATCACTAATTCCTCCCTTCTATCTTCAAAGAGCAAAACGCGACTGGAGTCCAATCACGTTTTAAACAAATCTATAGTTTCATCGTTATCGTTTTTGCTTCTGAGTAGAATTCAAAGCTATGCCTTCCGCCTTCCCGGCCAATTCCGCTCGCTTTTGATCCGCCAAAAGGTGTACGAAGGTCACGAATGTACCAGCAGTTCACCCAGAGCAGACCAGAATCGACAGCTGATGAAACACGCTGTGCTCTACGGATATCATTCGTCCAAACGACTCCTGCTAATCCATATTGTGAGTCATTTGCAATACGGATCGCATCTTCTTCTGTCTTAAATGGAATGACAACAAGCACTGGTCCGAAGATTTCTTCTTGTGCGACACGCCAATTATTATTCACATCATATAAAACGGTTGGTTCATAGAAATTACCGTTGCCGATCCCTTCAACCCTCTTACCTCCGCATGCTAACTTGGCTCCTTCTTTTATTCCGATGTCAACATACATCTCTACAGTTTCAAGATGACTTTTTGACACGAGAGCTCCCATGTCCGTGTCTTCTTGAGTCGGGTCACCTACTTTAATCTTCTTCACCGCCGAAACAAATTTGTCCATAAACTGATCATAGATGCTTTCTTGTAAAAGCAGCCTTGATCCGGCTAAACAGATTTCTCCTTGATTTCGGTAGATGGCATCAATGGATCCTTTTACTGCTTCATCTAAGTCGGCATCTTCAAAAACGATGTTTGCTGACTTGCCACCCAATTCCAATGAAACAGGAATCAAGTTCTCAGCAGCGTTTTTCATAATCATTTTTCCTGTGTTTGATTCACCAACAAATGAGATGCGCCGAACGTTTGGATCTTTCGTCATCGCTGCACCCATCGTACTTCCAGGTCCTGTTATAATGTTCAACACACCTGGCGGCAATCCTGCTTCGTTTGCAATATCACCAAACATGACAGCAGAAAGCGGTGTGTATGAAGCTGGTTTTACGACAACCGTATTGCCTGCCGCTAGAGCCGCGGATGCTTTCCATGTCATCTGCATGAACGGCAGGTTCCAAGGGATGATCAAACTCGTTACGCCTGCAGGGCTGTATTTGGCGTACGACATGATATTGTGTTTATCATAATGCTCGCTCACCATGTACTTGGACATCTCTGCAAAAAAGCGAAAATTGGAAGCAGCTCTTGGGATATCAAATCCCCGGCTCTCTTTGATCGGCTTCCCTACGTCCAGTGTCTCAACCATAGCAAGTTCGTCTACATTATCCATAATAAGATCGGCCATCTTACATAAAATATCTGACCGCTCTTCAACAGGCATCTTGCTCCATACGCCACTATCAAACGTAGTCTTAGCAGATTGAATGGCTCGTTTTGCATCTTGTTCACTGCCATTTGCAACAAAGGCTATCCTTTCATTTGTTGCAGGATTGATGGATTCAAAGGTTTCACCTGAAAGTGCATCTACATATTCACCATCGATGAACAATTTTGCATTCTTCACTTTTACTTGTTGGGCAAGGGTTTCTGATTTCATTTTCTTAGTCCCCCTTCTCTTCTTCAACTTCAACGATCATCTCGATCTCAATAGCGGTGCCGCCTGGCAGCTGTGCCATTCCAACTGCTGATCTGGCATGCTTGCCTTTTTCACCAAAAATATCAACAAGAAGATCTGACGCACCGTTGATAACTTTTGGCTGATCAACAAAATCTTCTGTGCAGTTAACAAATCCGAGCAGCTTTACGATCCGTTTTACTTTGTTTAAGCTCCCAAGCTCGTTCTGCACAACAGCCAGCAGATTCAACATGGACTGTCTGGAAGCTTTATAACCATCTTCAACTGATAGATCGGCTCCCAACTTTCCGTGGTACTGATCGACACCTTGTCCTGCTGTAAAAAGAAGATTGCCCGCTCTTACACAGCCTACATAGTTACCAACAGCCGATCGTACTTGCGGCAATACAACGCCTAACGCTTCAAGTTTATCCTCAGGTGTTTGAATGACTTGCAACAGCTGCACCCCGCTTCCTTTTCTCAAGGTTCAAAAATTCGGCTGCATTTCCGCCCAACATCCCTTTACGCTGTTGATCTGTTAGTTCGAGTGTTTCATCCAGCACTTTACCTGGATTCACTTCACGCAAAAGAAACGGATAATCTGATCCCATAAAAATCTTGTCCGAACCAAAACGTTCCATCATATAACGGATGTTCATCGGGTCATAGTTCAATGAGTCAAAATAAAACTGCTTTGCATAATGGCTTGGCGGATGTGTAGTCAGACGCAGATGCGGCCAAACTTGCCACCCTTGATCAAGACGCGGAATCAAGTAAGGAAAAGATCCTCCGCCATGAGCGAAGCAGATCTTCAGCTTTGGAAATTTCTCCATCATTCCACTCCAGATTAATGCAGCTGCAGCAAGTGCTGTTTCACTCGGCATTCCGATCGTGTACATAAAGTTGTGATTTGGCATTCTTTCTTTTCCTAGGGTTTCCCATGGGTGAATAAAAAGTGGAACTTCCCACTCCTCCGCCTTTTGAAAGAACTTTATAAATGATGGGTGATCCAAATTCTGACCGTTCACATTTGTTCCAATCTCGATACCGTGAAGCCCGAGTTCATTCATACAGCGGTCCATTTCCCTGATCGCCGTCTCTGCATCCTGCATCGGTACGGTTCCAAGTCCGGCGAATCGATTCGGATATTCATTTACAGTCTCAGCAATAAAATCGTTCTGAATTTTTGCCATTGCTTCAGCTTGTTCAGGTGGCGCCCAGTATGAAAACGTCACAGGGATTGGAGATAGCACCTGAATGTCTACCCCTTCACGATCCATGTCATCGATTCGCTTTTTAGGGTCCCATACCTGATCAGTAACATCTCTAAAATTTTTTCCGCCTACCATAATGGCTGCTCCGCATGCGCACGTCCTATTTAGAACAGGCCACCTTTCCCCACCATACTTTTCAGCAAAGTCAGGAAACGACTCTGGAATGATATGTGTGTGAAAGTCGATTCTCAGCACTTCCATTCCTCCACGTTCTCTGGCACCTGATAGCCGCAATCCTTGCACAAACGAACACGCTCATTAGAGTTGAAGCTATGGATCGCTTCTTTTACTTGCTTTTCAATATCACTTAACTGAACAGTCACACGATGCATCTCTGAATCACAGCGGTCACAGAACCAAACGAAATCTTCGAGCTCGCCTTGTGCACGTTTACGTTCGATCACCAGGCCATAAGAATCAGCAACACGGTGTGGTGAATGAGGCACCATCGCCGGCAGCATAAAAACATCTCCTTCTTTTACTTCAACTACTTCGCGCTTGCCGTGTTTATTAATGATCTCTACATAACAGCTTCCTTTGATTTGATAGAAAAACTCATCTGAAGGATCTACATGAAAATCACGTCTTTTATTTGGTCCGCCTAAGATCATCGCGATAAATTCAGAATCCTGCCAAATGACTTTGTTATTAACAGGGGGCTTGAGCAGGTCTTTGTTCTCGTCGATCCATTTTAATAGGTTAAAAGATTTCATAGTCGTTGTACTCATACTAGTTACCTCCCTTTATTTAGCCAGCTTAGGCTGGTCCTTAACAAATTGGTTTGTTACAGATAGTGCCTCATCAACCATGGAGAACGTTGCCTTTCTTTTATATCCGTTGTAGAAGATAGCTCTCTTACGGATCGGGTCACCTGTGTAATAGCGCTCATATTGTACAAGTCGCTGACCAAAGGCCTCTCCGCAGAGATCCCATGCGAGCTTGAACAGCTTAACGCGTTCCAGCGAATCCACACCGTCACGGCCAAGGTAATACTTATCAATCTCACTGCGGATTTCAGGTGCGTTAAAATCGTTGCCAGTCGGTGACATCAATAATCCGCCTGCACCAATGATCTGTATAACTTCAATGGCCCTTGGATACATCTTAGGAAGCATGCCGCGGATCGTTTCAAGTGCTGCTGCATTCGGCATCACTTCGCCTGACGCTGTTGTTTCGTACTCATATTCCGCTACCCTTAACAGCGAGCGAATCACTTCTACGTTCTGCACAAGTTCACCGAGGTCGTTTTGTACGTTCAGATACCCATCTACACCGATGGAGTCTGCTAGTTTACAAGCGACTTCTGTTGCAAAAGCGAGCTTCACGTAGCCTCTTACGCCTGACTGATGTGCAGGCTGCTGAGCGATTCCTGTCTTAGGATATAGAAGGTTAGCTGCTTCTACATTGTTGTAAAGGAACACACGATCCCACGGAACGAGTACATCGTTAAATACGAGCAGCGCATCCATCTCTTCAAATCTTGATGCTAACGGATGATCAAACTGTGAACGCTTCCCATCCTGCATCGGTTCACGACATAGAAGTTTAAGTCCCGGAGTGTCCACGGGTACTGCAAAAGCTAATGCATAGCGCTCATCCCCAGGTGCAAAGCCTGGGAACGAATAGATGATCACTTCATCTGTAATTGGAGCCAATGTGGCCAGCATCTTTGCTCCGCGTACGATTAGGCCTTCTGGTGTCTCTTCAACTGCTCCAAGATGCGTAAACATATCCTTTTGACCATGAGAGTTCTTGCTGCGGTCGTTTTGAGGATTGATGATCGCATGAGTTAAAAACAGATCGTTATCTCTTATATAATTGTAGTAATTTCTAATGTTTACAGACCATTCTGGGTTGTACTGATCTAAGAACCAGCCGTTATGAGCCATGCCTGTAACAACAACGTTTAAAAAATCAGGTGTTCGGCCCATCAGCCCAAAAGTAGATCGTGCATAAATTTCAAATAGCTGGCTACGTGCCATTAATTGTTCATAGGTAGTGGGATGCAGAAAAGCATTATTTACCCTTTCACCAGTTTCCTCGCAGATATGAGTAATCGCATCTTGATACTTCGGGTCATGCTGCATATCATATAGCTTTGCTATCTCTTCAATTGGCTGTTTGAAAACAGGTTCATTTATAACATCCGTAACTCTCCTGCCCTCTAGCCAGATTTCGGGTGAACGTGATTTTAGCCCTTCGATATATTGTGTACCAGTTCTAATTCCCATCCTTTCTGCCTCCCTTAAGTATTTGAATTTGATACCACTATATAAGAAAGCGCTTTCATATATCTATGCAGGAATTTCATATTATGAAATTATCAGAATTTTTTTATAATAAACGATTGAATACAACTAAAATCTGATGATGTGTTGAAAATTAGAGGAAACGTGTTACCTCAATTTTTATTTATGCGAAAAATAAAAAAGCCGCTCTTTATAACGATGTTTACGATCCGAGCCTGCTTTTCTTTAATTTGTCCGATTCTCCTATTAATCTGTCCATTTGAAAAATCTAGCTTATCTATTGTAAGCGTTATTATAAAAAGCTAATATAACCCAATTCCTTTGAGATCGACTCTGCTGTTTTTACAACATGATGAATCATGGATGGGGTATCCTGTCCTAGCATATAAGATACGGGGCCAACCATATTAAGTGCCGCGATGGTCTGCCCGGTATATGACTTTATGGGTGCAGCTATGCCATACAACCCCATCTCATTTTCATAATTACTGATGGCATAACCGTTTTTACGAATCATCGCAAGTTCATCTTTTAATTTTTCAACACAAGTAATCGTATTCGGAGCGCGACGAAGCAACCCCTTTGAAATAGTAGGTTTTATCATGGAGGGGTTAAAAGCTAGTAATACTTTTCCTGTACTCGTGCAATATGCAGGTTTTGTATCACCGATAAACGTAGGGACTGGAACTGAATTGGAAGAAGCCACTCTAAGCACAAAACGTACTTCACCACGATCCAGCATTCCAATATGAACGGTTGTATTAAATCTTCTGACAAGACCTTCGCATAAAGGAAGTGCCTCTGTATTGATATCCTGCTGATACATGACGTGGTTGCTCCATTCTAGCAATTTCCAACCTAATCTATATTTTTTCTGACTGTCTTGAATCAATATGCCTTCAGAGCAAAGTGTTCGAATTAAATGATGAACTGTGCTCGCATTCATGTTTAACTTTTCTGCAATCTGCAAGTTTCCTAGTGCTGGTTCATCTTTAGTGAAACAATTTAATATCCTTGAAATTTTTTGAACAGATGAGATCACCAGTTCTCCCCCTCAAACGGCTATGATTTAGTTGAAGTCAGCTTACTGGCCACCTTTTCCAATATGCGTTCATCGTATTGAAAAAGGTAGACTTGTACAATGTCAAAATTTCATATTATGAAAATCTATAAAATATATTTCGAATAATTAGAAAATTTTAAAGGATAGTATTTCACTCATAAAGAAAAAGTATAGGATTGAGGATTATGTTAGATTTCGAGGTCTGCTGTCGATTTACCTACCTGTTTTTCACTTTTTCACGAGAAAAATATAAACTGTATATAGCAATTCATCTATAATTCTATTACTATATGTAGTATACATACTTTTATATATCAAATTATCTATTCATTCTTTCCATGATTTTATTGTTGAAAGAGGTGCGAGCGTTGGACATTACTGAGAGTTTGATCACTTATATGGATGAAAACCTACCTACTTACTTACAAGATTGGCAACAGAAAGTCGTCATATCAAATCATGACGTACATAAAGAAAAAGTGATTGAAAATGCACTGCATATGCTGAAGTTAGTGAAGCTTTCTTTACGAAACCAGCTATCTCCCGAAAAGATCATGCAGCTCGCACATGAAGTAGCTGTACAGCGGTTAGAAGCAAAAATCAACATCGGTGAGTTTGTTTATAATGTAAATTTAGGACGTAGTGAGATCGTTCGTTTTGTGACGGGCTCTGGCATATCCATTGATCAGCTTCAGCCTGTTATCGAAACGATCAATTCATTATTTGATGAGTTTCTGTACCATGCCGTTAAGAAGTACACACAGCTAAAAGATGCAGAGATTCAGGAAAAGACAACGTTCATTGATCAAAGCCATAAAGAACGATTGACCATTTTAGGACAGATGTCATCAAGCTTTGTTCACGAATTTAGGAATCCCTTAACGGCTGTTATGGGTTTTGTGAAGCTCATGCAGCAAGAAGATCCAAATATGAAATATATTGATATTATTAGTCATGAATTAACACAGCTGAACTTTCGTATTTCTCAATTTCTTCATGCCTCAAAAAAAGGGGTACAAGAACGTGAAGCAGAGGATTTTGCATTAGAGGATTTATTCACGGATATTCTTGACTTTATGTATCCGAGCTTAGTAGACGCGGACGTAAATGTCATACCAAGGATCGATCCTACGATTTCACTTCGGGCACACAAGGACGAGTTGAAACAGGTTCTGCTTAATGTAATCATGAATTCAATCGATGCGCTGCGTCAAAAAAAGCAAAACAGACGCATCATGATATTTAGTAAAACTGAAAATAACTCTAACGTACATATAACCATTTCAAATAATGGTCCTGCTATTCCACCGGAAGCCATGAAAACCATCTTTGAGCCTTTTTTCACTACAAAAGAATTGGGTACAGGGATCGGACTGTTTGTATGCAAGAAAATTATTGAAAAACATCACGGTACAATCAGTTGTTCATCAGACGATAATATCACTACATTTACGATCGTCCTTCCGCTGCACGGAGCACCCGTTCAGGCAGAAGAAATTTCACACTTAGAAATGTAAAAGGAACTTGGAAAGTCCAAGCTCCTTTTTGCACTCTATGGTTTTAATACGACTTTTATACACTCATCTTCATGATCATTGAACGTCTTATACGCATCTCCAGCCTTTTCAAGCGGTACTCTGTGCGTAATTATTTCAGTGGGATCAAACTCATTGTTCATGATCTTATCAAAAAGCATTGGCATGTAATGAATAACAGGAGCCTGCCCCATCTTTAACGTTACATTTCTCTCAAAGATATTTCCGAGCGGAAACATGTTGTACATGGAACCATATACGCCAGTAAGCTGTATCGTACCAAATTTCCTGACAGCATTCAGGCCGATTTCAATGGCACTGAGTGTCCCGCCTTGTATCTTCAATTTCTGTTCGACCTTCTCAACGACTGATTTCTTGCCATCCATTCCTACACAATCTAATACAACATCCACTCCGCCGTTCGTGATTTCTTTAATATGAGCACCCATATCATCAAAATCATTAAAATTATAAACCTCTGATCGATTTTTCGTTGCAGCATGGTTTAAACGATATGGAATGTTATCAATGGCGACCACACGTTTAGCACCTTTCATCCAGGCAAATTTTTGAGCCATTAATCCAACCGGGCCGCATCCAAGGACAGCAACAGTATCTCCTTCTTTCATTCCAGAATTTTCAATGCTCCAGTACGCTGTTGGAAGTACATCAGACATAAATAAAAGTGCCTCGTCCTCAAGTTCACAATGTTCAGGAATGACAAAAGGCATAAAGTTGCCAAATGGTACCCGAAGCAGTTCAGCTTGTCCGCCAGGATGGTTGCCATACCTTTCTGTGAACCCAAAGTATCCGCCAGTATCAACTTTAGGATTGGGGTTTGAATGATCGCATTGACTTTCCATATCATGCTTACAATAGAAACAATGGCCACACGAAATGTTGAACGGCAGAACGACTCGATCTCCCTTTTTTACCCTCGTTACTTCTGGACCAACATCCTCCACGATTCCCATCGGCTCATGCCCAATGACATAATCTTTTTCGGTTGGCAGTGCCCCTTGATAGATATGGAGATCTGAACCGCAGATAGCTGTTGATGTAATGCGCATGATAATATCATCTTTCTTTTGTAAAATCGGATCCGCAACGTTTTTAACCTGAATGTCTTTTGTTCCTTGAAAAGTAACTGCTCTCATAATACCCTCCTTGATGAAAGATTAATATCCTTTTCCCTTTCCACATCAAAATATGTGCTCAGCAGACAGTTTAAGGCTTTTCGTCCATAGAAAAAGCCCCTGCCCTTTGGCAGAGACTTTGCATTTCTTTTAATGCATTTCTTCACGATATAGCGGCATTGAACAGCAACGGAACGAACCGCCTGACTTGATGATTTCAGAGATATCAACTTCGATAACCTCATATCCTCTTTCTCTCATTGAAGCATTCACCTTTTCATTTACAGGAAGACTTAAGACTTTTTTATCACCAATCGACAATACATTCGTACCCATCGTAAACTGTTCATCCTTTTCAATTTCAATCACATCAAATTGAGATGCTAGGAATTGGTAGTCTTTTTCATCAAAAGCATGGCGATAAATAATGGCATCTTTTTCTGATAAAATATTAAATACACAGTCCAAATGCAAGAAAATAGGATCAAATGGAATCGTGACTACTTTCATATTGGGAAGCTGCGCTCTCACTTCCTCAATCGTTTCCTCTGATGTTCTTCCACTCAGTCCGATATAAACCGTATCACCATGAACGATTACATCTCCACCTTCAATACGGTCTCCTTCTATAAGGGATAGATTGACTTGATGCTCTAACAGCCAATTCCGAAGCACCTTTTCTTCCCCGTCTCGAATATTGCTGCCCATCCTCGAAACAAAAACAGTCTCACCGATCGTAAATCCGATGTCACGGGTAAAAACTTGTTCGGGGAATTTTTCTATAGCAGGAAGCTTATAAACATCAACACCGTTGTCACTCATCGTTTGCACAAATTGCTGATGCTGCTTCATCGCACGCTTCATGTTGATATTGTCTTTAGCAAAATGACGTTGAGTTTCATTTATGATTTCATCAATCTTCATATGCTTTGGTTCACATACAATAACTTTTTTCAATGCTCCATATTCACTGTCACAATTCACGTGTTTGTATTCTCCTTTAATTACGGTAGCCATTTATAATCCTCCATACACTCTTAAGGTATTTATAAGGCTCTTCCCTATATGAATAGTCCCGTAAACGTTATTTGCATGTTCCATTTCCTTATTTTCAGTTTTTCCAAATATGGAAAAAGTTATCTTCCTTCCAATCAATCCTTAATAAAACAGCTGACTAATAAAAAAATGGGTTTGCGTAATATAAAGGCAAACAGGCGTGAAACTGGAATCGAACTGCGTGAAACTAAGATTGAATTGCATAAACAAGGGTCTTTTTGTGCGAACGTGTAAAAAATAAAAACCACCCGAGAAGAAGAATCCACCCGAATGGCTATTTCTATTGTGTATGTATGATGCAGAATTTATACTCTTATCTTAGTCAGATCCTGTTTTCCGGCCGAACAAAAGCCATTTTTTCTTTGTATGATTCAAGAAATTCAAGATGAGGATAATGTTTTTCTACAAGTTGAAAAACTTCCTCTATCAAAAGCTCTAAATCTTTTAAACCCTTCTGAACATCACCAATAAGAATAGTCGATAATCGGTCATCCACATTTTTAGGTTTAATCGTAAAAATTTCACCGTATTTGTGCATCCATTTAAACGAAGGGTGATGAATATATAATTTGTTCAAACCGAATAGGGTACCCATTAACTTTTTTTGAACACTTCCTATAAGATCATATAGCATCAGCCAATCTTCCCTGTCTAATAGGGCTTTGCGATTGTTCCATCTATACCAAAGGGCTAAATTTTCTTCAATCATATTTTCTGCAAGCTGATCGGGATAGGTTTTAACTTTCTTTTTTAACTCTTCAATAATGGAATCACCTGATAAACATTGTCCGTAATAAATAGAAGAAACCATGCACTGTTTGCCATAGTTGATATCAAACTCTTTCACTACCTCATTAATCCACTTTTCAGCCGTACTTGTTAAAAAGCTGCTGATTTCTAATTTTACATTTTGCGGTGTTAAATAACTCTCAGCCCATTCTTCCTCTTCAAAGGGATGAAAATCAATGATCGAACCATTGATTTCTTTGATGGGATTCTTTCGTTCAACATCAGTTGGCTCCTCTGACCAAAAAATATTGAGTTCAATATCAGAATGCTTATCCTCCCAACCTCGTGAAACGGAGCCTGCCAATAATACTGCTTTTACTTTCGGGTTTAGTCGATAGATAGAAGCCATTTCAATCGCAATATCTTTTAAATTCATTTTTTGATTCTCCTATTATTGTTAAGATCTAATACCCTCTACGAAAAACAAATGGTAATTACGGATAAGATTAGATTATCATAAAAGAATAAAGGAGAGGTATATGTTAACAGGCGACGAAGAGATTCATTGTTGTTTAGTATGCTGGAACACGAATGGACAAACAAAAAAGGACTCCATTAAGAGGAGTCCTTTTGCTTATTATTTGTGATGAAACGGACATTTCCCCGTTATTGGTTCAACGTCGTCGCCAATAAAATATTGCTTCCACTCGCGGTGTTCCGGGTCACCATAATGACTGATGTTTGGATGCTTTGGCAAGTTATCCCACTTTTCTACTCGTTCCCGCACTTTTTCTCGAGACATAGAGCCGCCTGGGGATGTCCCCTCAAGACCTTCAAAAATACGGCGCGGCTGAAATCCAAGAACTAAACTGTTCCCAAGGTCTCTTGTTTTTCGCTGCTTATATGCAGGAGCATTCCCAAAGACAAAATAAGGTTCGTTATCAAATGAAAAAGCAAATAAGTGATGATCTGGATCCTTCGGAATATGTTCAGGCCAAGGCTGATCATCTGTCTCATGTAGAGACTGGAGGATCTTCCAGAAGTAATCCCGGTAATACGGAATGTCTTTTTCTTCTTTCTCAGGTTCCACGAACACGAACAATCCATGACGAATTAATTTTGGTGCATCAAAAAGTTTGTTAAACTCTCGGATCGCTTCGGGCAGATTCGACCAATCATCATGGGTAATATACGCATAGCGAAGCTCTCCTTTATTCTCAGCTGCCATTCCAAAGTAGCAAGGAAACGTTTTATTGGTTACTGTTTCATGAAAGGTCTTATACTCTTCAATGACCCAAGCTGGTACTTTTTCTGGATTTGTCATATCTTCTTTTTTCAGCAAACATAATTGTTTCGTCTCCACTTAACCACTCCTCTTATCTGTTAGTGAGGAATTTCCCTTAAGCTCTTACTTCAAAACATGAATGTTTTTGCTTCTTTTTTCCAGGAGTATGTCTTCAAGATTCCCTAGATTTTTAGCTAACCAATTTATCTCCTCTTTAAAGCGTTTCGGAGGTTCTCCTTCATGAGGGATAATACTGACCCACCATGTGCTTTCCATATACCAGACCAATTTTAAAGAAACTATTAACTTTTCAATTGATAATTTATTTGTATCTCGATATCCCTTAACAAATGCCTGTACTGCTTCCTGATTTAGTTTTCCATTAAGTAAGCACGTGGAAATTATAATTCTGCCTAAGTCTAATTCGATAAAATCAAAATTCATGCGGTCATAATCCAATATAGCTTTTACTTCATTTGTTGAGAACAAAAGGTTATCTACCCATAAATCACGGTGACACCATCCAGGAGTCAAACTTTTAAAATCAGAATCATCCAAAGTACTTGTTGCTTCTTTTTGCAGCTGGAAAGCTGGTTTAAGATGGTTATAGTGTTCTTCCTCGCAATGTGATAGAACAGAATCCCAATAAGCAAGGCGTTCCCCAATCGTTGGAAGCTGAAACACAGTTTCTGTTTTTGGTGGTAAATGTCCATCGTTAAACACGTTGTGAAGTTTCCCAATCCACGCACCTAATGACTCCATCTGCTGTGTTGTTGCTGTTCCCGCTTTTATTAGATCACCTTCCATAAAACGCATCACAGTAAAAAGTTCACCATACTTTGACTTATGTAAAACCTCTCCATCATGGGTTAGAAGTTCTGGGCAAGGTATACCGTTTAGAAACGAATAGTTTTGAATGTGTAGTGCAGATTTCACGGTTTGAAGATCGTATCTTTTCATTCTCTCCCTGTTGTATTGCTTGATAAGGAATGTCCCCTTATTCGTTTCCATTTTCCACTTTTGATTGAGCCAGCCACGCTGAATCGGGGTACATTTTAGCACTTGAAAATTAAATCGCTCTTCTGCTTCTTCTTTTAACTGCTCCCATAATGCCTTTGAATCCAGTTCACTCACTACTTTCTGTATGTATCTTCAAATTCTTGCCTTGTACTTCTATCTTCTATCTCCTACGAGATAAACAGATTTTCAGCATTTTTTTGCTGAGAAGTTGAAAATATCAGCATTATCTTATTTTGTTAAAAGTTACATTAACAGTACCTCTCTTTCACAAGGATCCGTTTGCCTTTTTCTTTTAAAACCTAAATAACGTGTACCTTGAAAAGTAAGTGTACCCCTATCTCCTTTAACTAACAGGCCATATTCTTGTTCTAACTCCTTACCATATTATGACATACCAAAATTTAAAAACAGAAGTTTCAGTTTTATAAAATTGGACTTTGTTTACAGTACGTGTTCTTTTTTCTGTTACACGTTCGCCCGATTTTGGTCCATTCACTCCACCATTCGACAAAAGTTCACCCGAAAAAAAGCTGTTTACGCACTCTTGTCCGTTGTTCACACCCATATTTAACAGATTTTCGACCTTTATCAGCTCCACCAACAAAAAAAGTGGCTTTCTCAGCCGAGAAAACCACTACTTCCACTATTAAACTGCTTGTATTTTATTATTTCTTATTATATGCAGCGCATTTCGCACTTTACCATATTCTGATGCATGCGGGCGATCATCTCCATCATTATAGCCGTAGTCTACCATTCTATTTCGATTTAGACATAATTTTGTAAGCTCTGGCTTAAAGAAATCAAACAGTTTAAAGCGTTCTTCTAAATGCGAAAACCGGGTCTGATACGACTCAATACTCGCCACTAAGTGGGACCAGAACACAGTTTCTTCTATAAGACTGTTACGCACCATAACATTCGACATATAGCGGAGGTGACAGATGAACAGTCCTGTGAAGATAAATTGAGTCAATCCTTCGGGCGGCTCGCTGCGTAATACCGCTCTGAGTTCTTCCGTTACACCCTCTAACTCTGGGAATGGCTGATCTGAAATGTTAACGTCATCCACATAATCTTTTACTGCTAATCTTTCGGGCTTATAGTCTTTTAATATCAGGATGGTGTTTTGACCATGCGGCGAGAAAACTGTGCCGTACTGATATAAGAAATGAAGCAGCGGGGGCATTATAACATCAAAGAACTTCTTCATCCATTCATCAGCCGTTAAACCTGATTTTTCAATAAGACTTTGAACG
Source organism: Fictibacillus barbaricus (assembly GCF_014635025.1). GTDB lineage: Bacteria > Bacillota > Bacilli > Bacillales > Fictibacillaceae > Fictibacillus > Fictibacillus barbaricus. The sequence goes on from NZ_BMCE01000002.1 coordinate 1,385,537, forward strand.
AACGGTTTTCCATTTACATCTACATGGTGAAGAGCAGCAAGCGTAATAGGCTGTTCGCCATCTTTTAAATAGTTGTAAATGCTCTCGCGCCAGATCGTACCGAGCATTTCTAAATATTGATAAGGAGCGCCTTTTAACCTGCTATAATGGGGGTGATCGACATTGATACTCGCCACTTCGCCAGGCAGAACAACCTCACATTCATCACGCAAGAAACTGTCTTTTTCAAAGATACCCTTAATATGCTCTGTCACACGAGGTGCGATGACCGTACGCTCTGCCGGAAGTCCACGATAGACGAGCGTATTTAAAATACTCATGGGCAACTTCACATGAGACTTCAACGGATTTGTTCTGTTTACCATCGTTCGAACCGATTGTTGCGGCAAGTAATGATCTGTACCTTCTTCAAGTGGTACGATCATACCTGTCGCCAGATCCTCAGGATAGTTTTGAATCAAGATGTTTTTCCATTGCCATTCGTGTACCGGCATAAAGAAATAATCAAGCGGTAACTTACCGTTCTCTCGCAAAATTTCATTAAAACGCTGAACAAGTACACCATCCAGTTCTCTCATGATCAGCTTCTCATAATGGAGTTCCCCCACAGAATGAAACTGGGCACGATCACGATGTACGGCGATCCAAAAAAGCTTTGTTTCCTGTTGGTTTTCCGGCGCGTATTTTACATAATCATCAAATCCAAACCCGATACGGCCTTTATTATACGTTATCCATGGATGACCGGACATCTCACCCTCTAGCTCGGCATAATCCAGGTCTACTAACTCATCAGATGTTTTTCTATGATTGATGAGTAAGTTAGCATCAGCAATTAGGGTATGATTTAATTCTTTGATCAAATGTCCTGCTGTTTCAGCAGACATGCCGATCAACGGCTGAATATCGGTTAAAAAACGTATGGCATTGGTAGCAGGTTTCCAATTTCCATCTTCAAACACTTCAATGGAAGCCGCCTCTACATCATAGCTGTCAAAAAATCGTTTTTCTGCATTAAAACGGTATTTCCGATCAGGGCCAACAGAGAAAACAAAACCGCTTCCTTCTTCCTCAGGCCGAATCATGTCTTCGTACATATACTCCGCTAACATTTTAGCAAGTAAGTTTTTGTTAACCTTTTCCCACGTTTCTTTTTGTAAGATAGATTCTGTTTCATTTATATAAAGCATGTTTTTCCTCCTTGTGTACGAGTGAGTTAAATGGAAAAAGAGTTAACGAACGGGAGCCGGCTTCCATGCAGGTTCCATCCCAAATGTCTGAAACACATTCTTCTGGCTGACAGGATAGATCTCTTTTCCATAAAGCTTGTTGATGATCACGGCATTCCGGTGCGCACCAAGACCAAGATCCGGGGCACCGACACCATGCGTATGAAGCTCACCATTTTGAATAAAGATATGATTGTCCTCAAGACCTTTTGTCATTAAACGATAATCGTTGGTAATCTGGTAGCGGTTCTTTTTATCCCACTCGATTCGTTCTTGCATACTCATTAAAAAGTGCGGAAACGAAGGAGCGTACCCTGTTCCTAAAATCACTACATCTGACTGCAGTTCGAACACTTCACCTGTTACATGCTGTCTTAGTGAAAGGAGATGTGAATCATCCACTCTTTCAAGATGAACAAGTTCTGTCATCGCCTGCAAATGAATCTCAGGTTTTACTTGGCCTACTGATTTTTCATACAGAAGATCATAAATATCAGCAATCGTGTCCATGCTGATCCCTTTATATAAAAGATCTTGTTTTTTTAGAAGATCATCCTTTTTCGAAGCTGGCAGCTGATAAAAGAAGTTCGTATAATCTGGTGAGAAATACTCAAGTCCTAACTTGGAATACTCCATAGGAAAGAATCCACTTGAACGTGTGAACCAATTCAAGGTATATGAATCATTATCCTGGAGCAGCGCAAGATCATAGAACACTTCTGCTGCACTCTGCCCTGATCCAATCACGGTAATCGAATTTGCTTGGAGCAGTTCTTCTTTTTTATTCATGTACTCTGAAGAGTGGATCACTTTAGCGCCAAGCTGTCTTTCTATATGAGACGGAACAGAAGGACTCGTCCCAATTCCTACTGAGAGATGCCTTGCATAATACGTATCCGTTTCACCAGAGCTTTCTGACTTCACAATCACCTCATACAGCAAACCTTCAGCAAGGTCTACAGGCCGAACCTGCTCTACTGTCATACCAAATCGGCAAGATTCCAGTTGATTGGCTGCCCAGCGGCAGTAGTGGTTGTACTCCTTGCGCGGGATATGAAAGTTCTCCAAAAAATAAAAATGATACAACCGATTATGTTCTTGAAGATAGTTTAAAAATGTATACTTGCTCTTTACGTCTGCCATACTCACCAAGTCTGCAAAGAATGGCACTTGAAGCGTCGTTCCGTCGATCAGCATCCCTTTGTGCCAATTGAACTCTGTTCTCTTTTCTAAAAACAGTGCTTCTTTTCCACCCGTTTCATCCAGCATCGCCGCTAGTCCAAGATTGAATGGCCCGATGCCGACACCAATTATGTCATATATTTTTTTAGGCCGTAGCTGTTTTAAAGACATCTTCCCATCTCCTCTCAAACGTTTCCCGATGACAATACATGAGCATGCCTGTCTTATCTGGAAGCTCAATCGGCTTCACCTTTTCAAAACCGCATTTCTCAAAAACGTGAATCATCTTTTCGTTCATAATATCCGGCTCAGCAATCACTTTTTCGGTGCCTTTTGATAAAAACTGAAAACGAACCATGGCACGAAGCAGTGGAAGGGCGTATCCCATACCCAGATAGTCTTCTTCACCTATCAGCAGATGAATGCCTTGATCTTCTGGATGAGGATCATAGCAATTCTCAACAACATCTCCAATTACCCAATATGCTTCCCAATAGCTCATTGGAACACCATCGATCAATCCGAGATATAACGATTGATGCTGATCGGCCAAAAAATTTTCAAGATGGGTTCGATAATCTTTCAGTGAGATATCCAGCTTCCAGAATGGAATAACATATGGCTGGTGCTGCCATTTATGCAGAAGTGAAACATCCCGTTCTAGATCAGCCTTTACAAAAGAGATCGATTTTTCTATTGTTGGATCGTAGAAACTAAACTCTGGCTTCATCTGATCTCAGCACCTTCTGTAATGGGTTAGGGATATTTGTATAAACGGACTGTGTCTCGAGTGAACCTACTAGCTCGTCCATGTCATAAAAACGCGTTAATAGGTTTGCCTTACATGGCAGTTCCTCTTTATCTAGCAAACTTCTTAAAAGGTCAGAGTGTCCTCCAGTAATGGTGTCATGATGTATTAAGCGGTCTCGCAGCATCTTCATCAGCTTATCTTCTTCAATAAGTCCAGCTGAACCAAACCCGTTGATCAAGCCGAATAAATGGTTCATAAAGAAGTAATAACGAAAACGTTCAATTGCCACTTCATCGCTGCAGATCGTTACACTTTTGCGGTTCAAATCAGGCAATTGTTCCACGAGCAGGTCTGCCTTTGATTCGCTGTAATAATACCCTTGGTTATCACGGTAATAGAAATTCTTCGGATACCCTTTTTCTAGCTGTACTACCGCATTCTGCTGGTGTGCTTCAAGTGCGATGCCATATGTTTCATAGAGCCAGAGCATCGGATCGAGTGCCACTGACAGATATTTTGCAAACCAATCTTTACTTGCTTCTTCTGTCGTTCTATTTTCTCTTTGTGCCAGATCCTCAATGATCGCCTTGATCCTCGAGCGCCCGCCGTAACCATGATCCTGACAAAGTCCAGCTATCAAACTGGCATTCTCGTCGTTTTGATAGAAAGGATTCTCTCTGATCACCACTTCGAATCCAGATGTTTCTTTTTCAGTCGGTATATTTAAGTAGGCTGGATCTTGGATGATCTGAAAGGATGGGAAGAGTTCTTTTAATTCTTGTCCAATGCGCGACTGAATGAGTCTTGAAACTTCCACACCTCTATGTAACTCTTTTTCCAGATTAACGCGTAATGAGTTCGTGATTTTAATAGGAACAGAGAATTTGAACATGTATTTAAAGTCCTGGCTGTATACGGTTCTCATAGATGATGTTGCAGAGAACTTTTCACCATATGGGCCGATATAGTCTAGCTTTCCTTCTTTTATTAACCGTTGTACCTCTTCATCATTAAGCAGGATAGGCACCTGAAGAGGATGAACAGGTATAAAGATAGCTTCTTGATCTTCTAAAAAACAGTTTTCATCTTTCTGAAGCAGTTCCTTTGTAATTTCTTCAGCAGTTACGTCAACAGCTGAATCCTGATCAACGATCGAGCGATCTGCTTTAAAAAAATGAAGCTGAAATGAACCTTTTAGTTCAGGAGCATATATTGACTCTTCATGTATGCTCATTCCTTGTTTGCTTTTTGGCGTTGGATGCAGCAGATGGCCAAAAAGAAGAGATTGCTCTGCTTCAATAAAGGTAAACTCGCAGTTCTGCAAACGGTCAGTGTCTTCTTCTCGCTGCTTTAAATAACGTTCGACATTTTGTTTGCTTAAGATTGTACGAAGCATTAGCTCATCTTCCGCATCATTGCGTCCATTCTTCAGCAATAATTCCTTTGAAATAAGCGCGACCAGCGTTACATAGTCCAGTGGCATGAAATGATCATGTGTCATTAAGACGAATGGAAATTGAAAAAGATGTCTCCCCGTTAATGACCAATGTTTTACCGCTGCATAAATAGATGCATGTTGATTAGGCAGGCAGATCTTCAGCCATTTTGCTGGTGCTTCATCGTGCCATTCCAATTCAGCGGGTGCCTCTTCCATATAGTTTTGTGTTTCTCTTAAGTAACAGTTCAAGAAACTTTGCATGCTTGCTTCTTCTGCTCGTTGTTTGTGATTTGTCATTGGGTAATCCCCCTGTCTTCGTACTCTGCTGCAAATTGAGAAATGCTATGAAGAATGTCTTCAATATCAACGATGGTCGTTCTCGGGTTAAGCAGCGTAAACTTCAAATAAACCTGATCTTTCACTCTCGTTTTTGCAATTAATGCTGTTCCTGTATGAATGAGTTTTTTATAGATAAACGTATTCTTTTCATCCAGGTTCTCTTCTGTGTTGTCGGTGTAACGGAAAACGACAGCATTGATTTCAGGAATCGTGTTACAAACTTGGATGTTCTCTAGGTGAGCCATCACTTCGGCAGCCTGCTTTGCAAGTTGAACCGTGTAATCGATCATACAGGCAAAATTCTTTTCCCCAACCATTCGCAGTGACATAAATAATTTCAACGCATCAAATCGTCTTGTAGTCTGTATAGACTTATTGACTAAATGGACAAGGCCAACTTCTTCATCATCTTCCGGATTTAAGTAATCGGCATGATGAGTGAGGTAACGGAAATTCTTTTTATCTTTTACAAAAAACGCTCCGCAACTGATCGGCTGATAAAATTGCTTGTGAAAATCGATTGTGATAGAATCTGCTCGGTTAATGCCCTCCAGTTTGTTAAAGTGTGTTTCGCTAAGCATAAGGGCGCCACCATAAGCAGCATCTACATGCAGCCAAAGTCCATGCTCGTCTGTAATAGCGGCAGTCTCTAAAATAGGATCGATGCTTCCAAAATCTGTTGTTCCTGCTGTTGCAACCACACACATCGGTATGAAGCCGCCAGCTTTTAAACGCTCAATTTCTTCAGCTAATATGGCGGTATTCATTTTATGATTGATGTCTGTTGGAACGGTAATAACAGATTGTTCACCCAGCCCTAGCTGAAAAGCAGACTTTTTCACTGTAAAATGGGCACTTTCCGAACAAAGTATTCGGAGTCTATGAAATTCAGGCGGCAATCCTTGTTGCTTAACGTTCCAATTCCAATGCTTATCACAAAACCAATCTCTCGCTAACAACAATCCCATGTAGTTCGATTGTGTACCTCCACTTGTAAATGTTCCATCAGAAGATAGAGGCAGGGTAAGCTTTTCACCTACCCAGTTGATCAGACGTTCCTCCAGAAAAGTGGCTGTTGAACTTTGATCCCAGGAATCCATTGACTGATTAAGTGTGGCAATGATCAGTTCCGCTGCGATTGCTGGTATAAGTGGCGGACAATGAAGATGACCGATACTCGTTGGGTGAGAAACATGAATGCTGTTCTTTACAATTCTTTTCTGAACATCATCTAATACAACAAGAAAATCGTCTCCCTCTTTTGAACGAATAGGCAGAGCATCTATTTCTTGTTCAATGACTTCAGGGAGCTCTCCACTAAAAGCATCTGAATTGGTTTTATAAAATTCACTTATCAGCTGCTGAGTCTCCAATACGATTTGTTGAAAATTCTCATTACCAGCTGGGCTGTTTAAGAAAAAACGGTCAAAATCAGTTGTGTTCATGCTGCACCCCTAATTGACAGCGGTTTTTACCGCCTCTTTAAATATGGAAATTACATCTTCAAGCTGAGCTTCAGTGATAATAAGCGGTGGCAGGAATCGGATCACACTTCCATGCCTTCCTCCAACTTCTAAAATAAGTCCTCTGTTAAAACATTCTCGCTGAATACGGCTTGCCAGCTCCGGATTTGCTCCAAACGTCCCAGCTAAACCAGTTAGCACTCTTGGATTTACAATCTCAGCACCTACCATCAGACCTAGTCCGCGGACATCACCAATTTCGGGATATTCGTTTTGCAAGTCTGACAGCTCTTGCATCAGCTTCTCTCCAAGGGCAGCCGCATGCTGTGGAAGGTTGTTCTCTTTTACATAGCGAAGCGTCGCTGTTCCTGCAGCCATTGCCATTTGATTTCCTCGGAATGTTCCAATGTGTGCTCCCGGTCCCCATTTATCCAGTTCACGGTCATATATAACCACTGAGAGAGGTAAGCTACCGCCGATGGCTTTAGATAAGACCACGACATCCGGGATGATATCTGCATGCTGAAACGCAAACAATTCTCCAGTTCGTCCGATTCCTGTTTGAACTTCATCAATGATTAATGGAATGTTGCGCTCTTTCGTGATCCTGCGGATTTCTCTCAACCACTCTACTGGAGCTGGAATAGAGCCGCCTTCCCCTTGCACGGCTTCCAAGATCATCGCCGCTGGAGGAAGGATTCCACTTTCTGGATCGTACAGAAGATTTTCAATATATTTAGCGCTTATTCTGTGTGTGTCATCTCCACCCATCCCAAACGGACAACGATATGCATACGGATATGGCATAAAATGAACATCTGGCATTAAACCTTGTACATTCTGTTTTGGCCCTAAGTTACCGGATAACGCCATCGTCCCGTGGGTTGCTCCATGATAACCGCCTTGGAAAGAGAGGATGCTTCTTCTGCCAGTTGCTGTTTTTACAAGCTTGATCGCAGCTTCGATTGCGTCCCCTCCTGTTGGCCCGCAGAATTGGATCTTTGCACGCTTCGCAAATTCTTGCGGCAAACTTTCAAACACTTCACTAACGAATTCTTCTTTTACTGGCGTTGTTAAATCCAGTGTATGTAATGGGCGCTTATCATGAAGCACTTTCTCAATCGCATCGATCACGACTGGATGATTGTGTCCAAGTGCAAGTGTTCCAGCTCCTGCTAGACAATCGATATACGTTTTTCCATCAGCATCTTTTACATAGATACCTTCCGCTTCCTCAATCGCGATCGGGATGCGTCGTGGATATGATCTTGCATTTGATTCTCTCTTTTCCTGCTGTTTCAGATACTTTTCGTTCATTTCTATTTGTAACGTGTTCACTGTTTTTTCCTCCTTAAGTTATATCCGACACTGAAAATGATTCTCATTACCGATTACATGTATAACCTTAATTGATAATGATTATCATCGTCAATGATAAAATATCCCTAACTTCTTTCCATTTATTTTTATTGCTGTATCTGAAGGATAGGTATAAAGACCTGTGTTTTTGTAATCCTTCTGAAGGTAAGTTCTCATCTAACTATGCTCAAATTTGCTGGTAAATAGAAAAATTAGCATGTTCAATAAAAAAAGCCGCCATTTGGCGACTTTTTACCTTACTTATCAAAATAATAATAGTATGAGGCTCTTCTTCCTCTTTCCTCACATCCTGATTTCTGAAAGATTCGCTGCATCGCCGTATTCGTCTCGTGCGTGGAACCTACGTAATAACTCGCTCCCAATTCTTTCAAAAGTTTTAAAGAAAGTTTATGAAGGATCCCTGCATACCCTTTTCCTCTCTCTTCCGGCAACACACCAAAATAAAATAAACGTCCCTCATCTTCCGTTCCCGGTTCAATGTGAGGAATGCAAACGGCCACCGGAACTTTATCCTTATAGAAAACTCCGCAATTTCTCATCCATCCGGACCCTAGCTCATGCTTTACTGAAATTAAATGCTCGTCCATAGAAAGAGTCGAATTTGCATTACCTGAACCTTGCATGACTCTTCCCCATAAACTCTTAAACTCAGTTTCAGTAAACCTGGAATCTTCCAATGTAAAATAGGAAAAATCGGTTTTTAGTTCAAAATCTTCAGAAAAGCTTTTGTAATATTCCACTGACGTTGTAAATAACTCAAACCCTCGTTCCTCTAAATGTGCAGCATGGTTAAAAAATACTATACTATCCTTTTTTAAATGAACGCTTACCCGGTTGAGATTATTAGATAATCCTATTGACAGCAGTTCATCAACCAAATGAGAAAATACTTCTGTTTCAATTCTCTTCTTCTGCTCTAAACCAACAAAAGAAGGCATTCCGTTTAATATATAAAATGATTCCTGCGATATGGTGCTAAGACGATTCATATTATTTCACGCAACTTTCTTACATGGAAGGATTTATATTTAAAATTTGATGACCATACTACTAAAAGCATTGAAAGAGACGAGGTGTAGCATTTGCTTGATTTTTATCAAAGTCAGGAATCTTTAACGAGCATCGAGTGGATCTTAAGGGCAATCGTAGCCTTTTTCTTTTTGCTTATTGCTGTAAAAGTGATGGGACTGCGATCTATTTCACAACTGCGATTACTGGATTTTGTTATGGCACTTATTTTCGGAAACATCATTGCACATCCACTTTCTGACGAACACCTAGGACTAAAAGGGTCTTTAATCACGATGACTGTTCTCGTTTTTTTATATGTAAGTACAACTTTAACTGGCCTGCATTGGCACCCAATTCGAAAAATTATTGATCCTGCTCCAATCCCTTTGGTGAGGAATGGACAGATCCAATATAAAAACCTTAAAAAAGCCAGAATTTCCATCGATGTACTCTATTCAGAACTGAGAAGACACAGGGTAATTGATATTCAAGAAGTAGCACTCGCCTTATTTGAATCAAACGGAACGGTTACATCCTTCTTACAGCCCTCCTATCAGACTGTTATTCAGAAAGATCTAAGCTTGCCGTCAAAGCCGTTTGATTATCCTCAAATTGTGATCAAAGAAGGGAAGATTAATCAAAAAGAGCTATCAAAGATTGGAAAAGACGAAGAATGGCTCCATGAACAACTTAAGAAGAAGCATGCCAAATTGCCAGATATACTTATTGCGACTCTGAATCACCAAGAACAACTGCATCTTATGTTCTATAAGTAAACAGCATTTACTTTTTACTGATGTTACGCATGGTGGCGATCAGTTTTATTTTGCCGTTCTCATTTTTATTAAAGGTGATTAGCAAGCAGCTCGAATTCAAGGGAAGTTTTTGTTGGTCTTGTTTTACGTAAAGGAGGAACTTCCCCTCGTGTTACAGGGCAGTATTCTGCTACCTTGATAAACGTTTCGCAGTAGTTGAAGTCTTTATTTATCATTTTACTATCTTTCAGTAAACGATAATCTCCAGACTTCTTCTTCTCCAAACATCTGTGTTGTCTTTGTGAAACCTAAACTTTCATACAGTTTCTTAGCTGTCTTATTATCTTGATAAACAGTTAGCCTAATTTCATCACATTGGTTAAAGTTTTTTCTGATCCACGAGATCATTTCAACCATGGCTGCTCGCCCGTATCCTTTTCCTTGATGCTTTTCATCAACGATAAATCCGTTGATCCAGTACATACCTGAAGTTTGCTCTTCATAAGCATGCATGATGAAACCTATCATCTGTTCAGAGTCATAAATAGCAAATGGAAGATATTCAACATTTGGTCCGTCTGGTTTTATATACACTTTTGCAAGTGAAACAGCTACTGTTGGTGCAAACTTGCTCTGTTCTTCTTTTACCTGAAGCTTCAAAGCTTCTTCCCAGTTATCTCGTGTAACCCTATTTAATTTAATGTTCATTCACTAGTCTCCTCAAAGTCTTTTTTCTTTTCTTCTTCACAAACCTTCCCTATTCCTCTTTACTCTATAAACTCTGCGAGTTCTTTGTTCACTTTCTCCCACTCTTCCCAGAACAGGCCATGGCCGCTATTTTCCAACGGTATAAGTTTCGAGTTTTGAATGCCTTTGTTCATGGCAAGAGCCAGGGGAAAAGGGCATACTTGATCATGCACTCCATGAAGGATTAGAGTTGGAACTTTTATTTTTTCAAGGTCAGAAAACAGTGACTCATCACGCAGCGAACCTAAAACCGCTGCTGTCGAATAACCCGCAGCTTCCAGGCCCAACTGAAAAAACCAGGTGGAAAATGGCTCGGTTACATATTTAAAGAAGAAAAGATCACCAAATCCTGAAAGCATTTTAGGCCTGTCTTTATACGTGTCTTGTATTAACGTGTTCACTTGCTCAACCGAAATACCATATGGAAAATTTGGCCGTTTTGTAAAACTTGGCGCTGCTGCAGCTAAGAGAGCTAATTTAGAAACACCATAATTGTTATGTCTAGCCATATATCGAATGGAAATAGCTCCACCTACAGAGTGGCCTACCAATGCAAAGTTCTCGAGCTTCAGTGTTTGTACGATGGCATAGATATCATCTGCTAATCGGTCATAGGAGTAGCCAGTGTATGGTTTATCTGATTTCCCGAAACCTCTTAGATCAATGCCTATACACCTAAACCCTTGTGATGGAAGCTGATTAAACTGGTATTCAAACAATTTATGATTCGCTGGCCATCCATGTATAAAAAGGACCGTCTTTTTGCCTTCTGGATTCACATCTTCTACATAGATCCTTACATCTTTTTCAACTCGAATATAGTATCCCATTCCGATTCCCCCATTTTAATCCATTTTTATTAACATACTCAAGGGACCGTCAATGGGTGATTGCCCATATAAAAACGACCGGCACAAGCCAGTCGTTCTAATAATTGGTTTATTGTTTTTCTAGAACATCAATCATTTGAAGGGCAACACTTTTACTGGATTGCGGGTTCTGCCCAGTAACGAGAGTACCATCCGTTACTGCAAAATCCTCCCATTTTCCTGCTCGTTGGAATTCGGCGCCCAGCTCACGAAGTCTCGTTTCTAAAAGGAACGGTACTTCCTTTGTAAGCTTCATTTCTTCTTCCTCTTCATCCGTAAAAGCTGTTACCGTCTTTCCTTTTACAATCGGTGTACCATCTTTAAGTGTTGCAGTCGTGAGACCCGCTGGACCGTGACAAACGCTGCCGATTACTTTGTTCGTCTGCGCCATCTGACTTACTACTTCTTTCAGCGCTTCACTTGCAGGGAAATCAAATACGGTTCCATGGCCACCTGGGAGATATATTGCGTCATAGCTTACAGCGTCATCCTTGCTTAGTTCTGCTGTATCTTCAAGCAAGGCTAGTGCCTCTTTGAAATTCTCTTTATCTACACCTTCTAAACTGTTTGGATCTAATGGAACACCTCCGCCTTTGATACTTTTAACAGTAATGTCATACCCTTTATCACGAAACACGTTAAAAGGAACGGCAAACTCCTCTAACCAAAGGCCTGTTTTATTGCTGCCGATGTTTTGATGGTTTGTTACAACGATCAGAATTCGCTTCGTCATATTGACACTTCCTTCCTTTCTTTAAACTACGCTTACCCTTTTTCCCGTTTTTTCTTTTTTAAAACAAAACAGATACTGAAAAAAGGTGGTGATAGGATGTATCATGTGAACGACCATAATCTACTTATCCAATAAAAAAAGCCTTCCTGTCGGGAAGACTTCAACTCTTAATCAAATTGCTTATAAAACTCTGGATCATCGGGGTCTGCTCCGTTCCTTTTATCCTGATTGAGTGCCGAGATGCGTGACATATCTTTATTCGTTAATTCAAAATCAAAGATATCGATATTCTCCTCAATCCGATTCTTTGTCACAGATTTTGGAATCGTTACGACGCCGTTCTGAAGATCCCAGCGCAGGATAATCTGAGCTACTGATTTATTATACTTTTCTGCAAGTTCAACTAGAGTAGGCTCTTCAAAGATTTCTCCCTTTAAAAGAGGCCGCCATGCTTCTAGTTGTATACCTTTTTCTTTACAATACGACAAAAGGTCTTCCTGTGTTAAACGCGGGTGGTACTCCACCTGGTTGACCATAGGCTTGATCTCAGCATCAGCTATTAAATCTTCAAGATGGTGCTTTTTAAAGTTACTTACACCAATAGCTTTTGCACGGCCATCGTTATAGATTTTCTCTAATGCTTTCCATGTTTCTTTATACATTTCTGGCACCGGCCAGTGAACAAGGTAAAGATCTACATAATCAAGGCCCAATCTTTCTAAACTAGCGTTAAAAGCTTCGAGAGTTCTTTCGTAGCCTTGATCTGTGTTCCAGACCTTTGTCGTGATAAACAGTTCTTCTCTAGGAACATGTGATTCAGCAATCGCTTGTCCAACACCTGCTTCGTTCTCATAAAGGCTCGCTGTATCAATACTTCGATATCCTGCATCAATCGCCCATTTGATAGCCTGAATGACTTCATCACCATCTTCAGCTTTATAGACTCCTAAGCCGACCCATGGCATCTGAACGCCATTATGTAGAACGGCTCGATCATGACTACTGCTTGCCATAATATCCCTCCTTATTTCACTTTGTTATACACTGTTTTCATAGAGTTAAAAAGATTCCACTGTTCTTAGCTTTTCCGCCGTTTCTGCTAATCTCTGAGGTGCATCATCTAAGATTAAAGACTCACTCCATGTAAAACCGTCATTTTCATACCTTGGAATCACATGCATATGAAAATGAGTGAGGTCACTAAATTTTCCCCCATTTTGGTTGATCGTAATCCCATCCGGTTTTAAACATATATTTAATTTCTCTGATGTGTATTTGGCTGCATCCACCACAGCTAAAGTTTCTTCATGTGTTAATTCAGTCAGTTCTTTTACGTGCCTCTTAGGAAGAATCAGCGTATGTCCCTCATTAAACGGATCGATGTCTAAGATGCATCGAATAAGTTCATCTTCAAAAATCGTATGTACAGGAAGTTTACCGTTTGCTAAATCACAGCCTAAACATTCCATTAGATCAGTCCTTTCAAACGAGCTAGCAGCAAACCATGTGCAAGTTCGCTGTCTTTCCATATGCCTTGTTCAATATTTCGAAATGCCCGTTCTACAGGGATATGAAAAGCTTGAATAGTGGATTCTTTTTTCTCAAGCATTTGTGATTGGTACTCTATTATTTCCTTTGTAAAATAAACATGTGTAATCGTGTTGCTCAGGCAGGCACTCGGCTGAATGCTTCCTAAGAATAGAACCTCACCGCAAACGATCCCTGTCTCCTCTGCCAGTTCTCGTTTGGCAGCTTCCATCGGATTTTCGTTTACGTTCATTCCTCCACCTGGAAGTTGTATGATTACTTCATCAACTGCAGGCCGATATTGGCTGATTAAAATCAATGAATCATTTTCAAGAGTGACCATTACCGCTGCTTCATGTGGTATTTCTTTTAAGGTTATACATCCAAACTCATCTTCGAAAACTTCAATCTCTTTATCTCTGCTCTGATAAACAAGTTCTTTCTTCAAGATATCCCCCACCTTTACACCGGTTTCCCCTTAACATTATCCAAGTTTGGAAGCTTTTTCAACTAAGAACCTATTGGTTAAGTGTTTAGTGGTAAAATTTTCTACCCTTATAATAAAATATAGAGGGCGGGAACTTTTATTGTTGCTTTTTCGTACTACAGGTAACTAGTTACGAAGGAGACAACCCATGAAAAAGAAAACTGGAATTATCTTTGTTATACTCTCATTTGTGTTATGGATTTCGATTCCTATTATTCCCTTCCTATCATTTAGCGGAGGTGTAAAGACGGCCATCGTCAGTGGATTGTTTATAGGAGGAGAAGTTTTCTTCTGGCTCGGTGCACTTTTAGCCGGCAAAGACATAGTTAAGAAATTTATTCAAAAGTATTGGCGAAAAAAAGATAAGGATGATAATGGATCGTGTCCATGAAAAAGATGCGCTTAAATGGAAAAAATTCTTGTTGGCTTTATCTATACTTCTTAAATGTAGTAACGTTTGAAACGCCTTTAAACAGATTCTCGGGTATGAGTTTAGATACTCTTCATTCTTGCTTTTTAAGGTATCATCATAAAACTGGTTTTTATCTCAGTTGTATCAATAAAGCCTGGCAGCTTAGTACTGCACAGGCTTTTCTTTTTGGAAAGTTAGTTTGCTCGAAGTTGATTTCATGATCATGATGGCTGAAATCATATACAGGAAAGAGGCAAGATAAAAAAGGCTTCCGATGGTAAGGAAATCTATTAAATAGCCTGTTGCTATTACAGCGATTGCTCCCCAAACATTCGTCCAAAAATGATAGTTTCCAATTTTCTTACCGGTCTGTGTTCCTGTATACTGCCGTGCTAGCGCTGTTTTTTCAACTGTCTTTTGGACGGCACCTAAAACTCCCATCGCAATCTGCAGCATATATAGAACAAAAACCGTCTCAATGATAGGAACAACAAGCATCATCCCTGCCATTCCCCAAGTATAAACAATAAGTAAGGGGCGATCTCCTATCCGGTCAGAAAGTCTTCCTACAACTGGATGAAAAAGTGCACCAGTTAATGCAAAAAGACCGTATGCCAAACCGAATTGCGAGTAACTGTCACCTATATTTCGAATGAGCAGCAAATAAAACGGAAAAGCTATTGAACTCGCTGTCATCAAAAGACTTTGCGATGTTATAAATGTACGATTGTTCATTTTCCATACCTCTCATAAAACAGATTTTTAAACCGATTCTCAGGATCAAGTTCACGTTTCTTCTTAAAGAATTCCTCAATTCGTGGATATGCATTTTTCAGCTGCTGATCCGACGGATAAGAGTAATAGGGCAGATAATAACTGCCTCCGTGTTTTAACGTCATATCGATCGTCTTGCGGATCACTTTTTCTGTTTTTTGTATGTCTTGTTTAGAGCGACCTTGATTGATCAATAGTACAAGCGCAAACATATCGTCTTTGGCATAGGAGAGGACTGCATCCTCATCATGTTCAACATACCGGATTGTAATATTAAGTACATTTAGTTCTTCTCTTGCTAGAACCTTTCGCAGATCATCGATATACGATGTAAACTCATCCACAGGGACAAAATATTCCTGTAATACTTCTGTTCTGTTGGGATTTTCGTATTCCATGAACTCACTGTCTGATCTCATCACGTTGTTTCGTGTTTCATACTTTCCGTTGCTTTCCATGAAAAATTTTTTCTGTGTGTCCCAAAATACATTTTTACCCCACTCACTATAACGTGACATACCTAACATTAATTTAGGGAGAGCAACCAATTCTTCTTCTTTTAATATAGAATACTTCTTTAACCTTCCTTGTTCCCTGGCAAGTACATAATCCGTTATATATATCTCCTTTAAAAACGTCCCTGGTGCAACAGATAATCGAGCTAGATGCATTTTAACCTTCTTATCTTTTTTCACTTTTTCTGCAAAATACGTTTCATATTCTTGATAATCCATGGATGCCGTTCGGTATTGGTAAAGTTCATCCTCTGCTAATTGGAGCGTTACATCTAGAATGACTCCAAATAGTCCGTAGCCTCCAATAACATACGAAAAGTAACCACTGTTCTCTGTCCGGCTAACGTTGATTACTTCTCCATCCGCTTTTAACAATCGAAAGGAGTCAACAGTATCAATCAATGAGCCATATCGGATGTCACGCCCATGAACGTTTACACTTAGCGATCCGCCAACCGTAAAAATATTTTGTGACTGCATAACTTTAATAGATAAACCAAACGGATTTATTTTTTCTTGTATATCTGCCCAAGTGGCCCCGCTTTGTACGGTGATTTTCCTTTTTCCAGGATCGAAATCCAAAATCTTATTGTAGCTCTTCATATCAAGGAGGGTTCCGTTAGGATAAAGCGTATGACCACCTTGACTGTGCTGCATACCTGCAATTGAGATCGTTTCCTCTTCTTGAATCCATTTTTGAAGATCAGGAATTGAGTGAGAGCTTCTGATAACTTTCATTTTCGTAGGTAATAGCTTTCCAGCATCCTCCACCACTTCTGTTTTTTGTTGCAGTGAATATACAAAAACACTTGAATAAAGAGCTACACTATACAGAAAAATCCCAGTTACGATCCATTTTAGCTTCATTCCTTACACTCCCTGCCTAGTGAATAAAGTGTAATTTTACACTAATATTATAAAATAAACCCACATCTTATGCCAAGCAATTTTTTCCATATAAAAAGAAAGACTCGGTCTAGACCAAGTCTTTCATTTCAAAATTGCTCTATTTATCACACTAATTCTTTCAACCACTTCTATTAAATCCTTCACACTATGCTTTGTCTTAACAGCTCTTATCAAGTCTTACCTCCTACGCCTGGTAACCAGCAGGAATACTAGTTTTAGATGTTCTACCAATTTTCATAACGATCAAACTCGCAAGAACACAGAACGCACCTGCGGAAAGAAAACTAAAATAATAGCTTCCTAACATATCATGAAGCAGTCCCCCACTGTATGCCGCGATCGCTGCACCGAACTGATGAGCTGCCATAATCCACCCGAATAGAATGCCAGCTCGCTCTTTCCCAAAAATATCTGAAGTTAGTTTGATTGTCGGAGGAACCGTTGCCACCCAATCTAAACCGTAGAAGATAATAAAAAACCACAGATAAAAGTGAGATGCATCCAGTGCGAAGGGCAAAAACAATAAAGAGATTCCTCGTAATCCATAGTACCAAAATAAAAGCCATCGGTTGTTAAAACGGTCAGATAGGATGCCTGAGAGCATCGTTCCAAAAATATCGAAAATACCGATAAAAGCAAGCATACTAGCCGCTTTCACTTCTGAAATCCCGTGATCGATACAGGCTGGAATAAAATGAGTTCCTATAAGTCCGTTTGTTGAAAAACCGCAAATGAAAAAGCTGCCGGCCAACAGCCAGAAATCAAGGTGGCGAGACGCCCCCTTTAATTCTCGAATAGGCTGAGTGAATGGATTCAACTTCGGCTGAAGAGGTTCGTGAATGATTTTATTCGATCCATAGGGGGCCAGCTTTATATCACCAGGATGGTTTTTCATTAAAAATAATACAACAAAGAACACAAATGCTATGGCGATGCTTACTGCCCAAATAGACAGCTTCCAGCCTCTTTCTGAGACAAGCTGTGCCAAAAACGGAAGAAAGATAATCTGTCCAGTTGCTCCGCTCGCCGTTAATATCCCTATCACCAATCCTCTTTTATCTACAAACCATCGATTGGCAATCAATGTGCTAAGAACGACCGTCGATCCGCTTCCTATTCCGATCAAAACACCCCATAAGAGATTTAACTGCCATGGTGAATCTATCCAAAGAGTTGAGAATACCCCAGTAATAAGCAATAACAATGCTGTTCCGGTAACCCGCTTCATACCAAACCGCATCATGAGTGCAGCAGCAAATGGACCAAATAATCCGTATAGCAGTAGATTGATCGCAAGTGATGTTGAAACAACTGACCGGTTCCAATCAAATTCTGTTTCAAGCGGTACCATTAAAACACTCGGCATCGAACGAATTCCAGCACCAGTAAGCAAAATCATAAAAGCAACAGCTACCATCACCCATCCATAGTGAATCCTCTTCATCTTTTAAACCCCCTGTTATGTCTTTCATTTACTATAATTCTTATCTTTCCCATTTGTAAAATTGAAATAATTTATTCGTTCCATCATTATTTTTGATACTATATACATAATTCATGTGGAGGTGGATTCATGGAATTTCGCCAGTTAGTTACATTAAAAATGATTATTGAAAAAGGAAGCTTTACAGGGGCTGCTGATGAAATGGGTTATACGCAGTCAACTGTAACTTCTCATATTCAAGCCCTTGAACAATTTATCGGTGCGCCGATCTTTGACCGAATGGGACGAAAGGTAGTCTTAACAGATGTCGGTCATCGAGTGATGGAACACGCAACGGTAATATTGCAAGAATATGAAAAGATGCAGAACCTTAACCTGTCTAACGGTGAGATAACAGGTGAAATTAAAATTGGAGCTGCGGAATCCATGACTGTCTATCACCTAGATAAAATATTAAAAACATATCGTGAACAATGTCCAAATGTAAGGATCTCGCTGTTAAACATTAATTGCAATGAAATTCAAAGTCAGCTCATTTCATCAGAAATTGATGTTGGTTTCATGCTGATTCGTAACACATCAAAGGACGTTAAAATCATTAAACTGAATGAAGAAGACTTAGTACTCGTTGGTTTACCAGAAAAGGCAACCACATTTAATCAAATGAATAATGGACAATGGGACGAATGCTTCATCACCAATGAAAAAGGCTGCAGCTATCGCACTGATTTTGAAGACTATTTACGCCGAAACCAAATCACACCTGCTCATAAGATGGAACTTTGGAGCATCGAAGCTATAAAGAGATGTGTGATGACTGGACTTGGAGTCGGTTTCTTACCTTATGTAACCGTTGAAAAAGAAATTCAGGATAACAAATTAATCATAATTCCATATACTAAGCCGATTGAACCAATGCCTTTATTTATTGGACATCATAAAGACAAATGGGTATCACCAGCGATTCAAAAGTTTCTCGAAGTTACAAAAGAGCATTTTACTTACGTTGTAAATTAGACGTTTCAAATTACAAAAAATGGTGATTTGTACAAGCACTCCCTCTAGCATTTCATATAGTAATAGTGGGGGTGATCATATTGGGTAAGAAATTACGCAAGAAATGTTTAGGTGTTAATGGTTTAAAACAAAACGGTACAGCTGCTGCTAATGGTACAGAAACAGTTGAAGAAAACGGTCTTGGAACAGGCGAAGCTGTTGAAGCCATCCGGTCTATTTTAAGCATTGCTTTAAAAAGAAAAAAATCTAAAAAATCCTCTAAAAAATGCAACAACTCTAATTCATCTAATTCTAATTCGTCTAATTCATGTGACGAATGTTGGGAATAATCCCTAAATAAAAAGCCTCCCTAAAAGGGGGCTTTTTTTACATATTCTATTTCGTTAACTCTACCTTTTTCTCTGCATTTTGTTTTAAATAAGAAAGGGTTGCTGCTCCAAGCAGCTTGGCAGCTATAAGCAAAGCATCTTCATTAATCTTAAATTTAGGATGATGGTGAGGATATGTTTCCTTCCATGTTGCATCTTCTGCACCCGTAAAAAAGAAAGTGCCTGGTACTCTTTCAAGATAGTACGAATAATCTTCTCCGCCCATCTGTGGCTCGATCTCTTCTAGTTGCTGCACTCCAGGTACATTTTTTGCAACATCGACAACGAATTCTGTATCCTTTTTATGGTTGACAACCGGTGGATACCCGCGTCTATACACATATTCATACGATGCATCAGATGCAAGGCAAGTTCCTTTCGCAATACGATCGATCTCTTGCTCAATCGCAGCGCGAACATCTTCTTTAAATGTCCGAACGGTTCCAGTTAATTTTGCCGTATCTGCGATTACGTTAAATGCATTCTTCGCTTCAAAGGCACCTACCGATACAACAGCTGCATCCAATGGGTTTACTCGACGGCTTACGATCTGCTGCAGGTGCGAAACAAGCTGTGCACCAATAACAATGCTGTCTTTCGTTTTATGTGGCTGCGCTCCATGACCGCCTTTACCTTGAATTTTAATGGTAAATGAGTCAGCTGCTGCCATGACCGGACCTGTACGGTAACCGATCGTCCCCTTAGGCATCGTTGCCCACAAGTGTGTTCCATAAATGACATCAACACCATCTAAACATCCATCTTCAATCATCGGGAGCGCACCGCCTGGAGCAAGCTCTTCTGCGTGCTGATGAATAAAAACAACATTGCCTTCGAGTTCTTCTTTTAGTTCTGCTAATACTTTTGCCAATACAAGCAGCGTTGCGGTATGACCATCGTGACCGCATGCGTGCATTACACCAGGCACTTTAGACTTATAGGGCAGATCATTTTCTTCTTGAATAGGCAGTGCGTCAAAGTCTGCGCGCAGTGCTACGGTCTTCCCGGGCTTTCCACCTCTTAAAGTTGCAACTACCCCTCTTCCGCCTACGTTTGTGCGAACATCTAATCCCAATTTTTTATGATACGCAGCAATATATGCGGGAGTTTCCACTTCTTCAAAAGAAAGCTCAGGGTTTTGATGAAGGTATCTGCGAATTTCCACCATTTCATCTGCATAGGTGGCTAATCGGTTAAATAATTGTTCCAAACCTGTTCACTCCTTCTATGAAATCTAGATTATTTATATATTCGCCAAGAGCTAATGAAAGTCCTAGTAAGTACCAAACAACAAATAAGAAAATCAAAAAGACATTGAGAAAGTTACTATTTTACTAGAGTTAAGATGGGACAAGGGCTGAGGGAGATGTAAGTGCTTTCCTGTACAGAATATTCTTTCATTTTGAAATTTACCCCTTCGACATCATCCGCTATAATGAATCTATTGTTTTGCTTTTCAAACCGATTTTCAGGTTACGATAAAGGAGAGAAATTCATGGATCTTTTGTTAAAAGAAAGTCTGAAAGCAAGCTATAACCAACAAGCCGATTTGCGCAGTAAGTCTGAGATAGAAGAATGGAAAATAAACAAGCTCGATACGTTTATTGAGGCACTTTACAAAAATGATTTTACAAACGTTCTCGATATCGGTTCAGGGTCTGGCCAGCACGGTAAATACTTAATGGATCACAACATGGATGTAACGTGCATCGATCTCTCACCTAAAATGGTTGAAACATGTCGCCATAAAGGATTAAAAGCAGAAGTAATGGATTATTACACATTACATTTTGAATCTGAATCCTTTGATGCTGTTTGGGCGATGAACACCCTTCTTCATGTACCAAAAGTAAGCCTGCCTGCCGTTCTGAAGAACATACATACTGTTTTAAGGAAAGATGGATTGTTTTATATGGGAGTTTATGGCGGACAAGATTCAGAAGGTGTCTGGGAAAATGATTCGTATGTGCCAAAACGGTTCTTTTCTTTTTACACAGATGAGGATCTAGTAGATGTTGTTTCTCCCCTTTTTGAAGTACTAGACTTTCACACCATTCCAGAAGCCGGGGGAAGCATGGATTTTCAATCACTGTTGCTGCGTAAGAAACCCATCATAGATTAATTAAAAGGACTCATATAGGTGAAGAAGTCACATTTACCGAATGATGTCCTAAAACATATGGGAGGTACGTCTTTATAAACGTACCTTTACATTTTACGTATATCTTCTAAATAACCATAGGTTGCCATCCTTTTGAACACACTTTGGCTATACCAGCAACATCTTCAGGACCCGCTTTTTTTAAAGTGAAATCAGTTGTTTCTGCCACTTTTCCCACCCCATTATTCTGCTGAATCACTCCTATTATAAGCTATATTTTGGTAAAATAAAGGTATACAGCTCCGTCAGTCAGAAGCTACTTTCAAACGAAAGGCGGAAGATATTTTGACAGATTTGATTACAAAGAATGAACATGTTTATGACATGCTGGACTCCCTATTACGTGATGAAGGTGCCTTTTGGAACTCTTTTTATGAGGATCGAAATAAGAAGATTCCTTTTTTTGTGGATGCACCTGATGAAAATCTGGTGAACTATATAGAGCGAGGATGGATTAAGCCTGGACGGGTACTGGAACTCGGCTGCGGACCAGGACGAAACGCCATTTTTCTTGCCCAACAGGGTTTTGAAGTGGATGCAGTTGATCTCTCTAACGAGGGCCTTGAGTGGGCACGTGAACGGGCAGCTGAGAAGAACGTTCATGTGAACTTTATGCAAGGCAGTATATTTAAAGTAGAACTGCCTATTCACAAATATGACGTAATCTATGATTCTGGTTGTTTTCATCATATTCCCCCTCATCGACGTGTCACTTATTTACATCTGTTAAACAGCTGTTTAACAGAGGGCGGCCATTTCGCCATAACTTGTTTTGATGCTGAAGGAATGGGGTTAAACATCCCCGACATGGACGTGTATAAAGAGCGTACGATGAAGGGAGGTCTTGGCTATACGTTCGATCGATTAAGAGAAGTTTTTTCTGAATTTGAAGAGGTCGAAATGCGTAAAATGAAAGATATTACACAGCCAGCTGATACATTTGGAGTACCTTTCCTTAATGCAGGCCTATTTAAACGATAAATAAACACTTGGAGCATTGTCTCCAAGTGTTTTATATTATCTATTTGTTTAGCACTTTAAAATCCCCCCACTCTTCTGGCAGCATCTCCACATACTTTCTCGTTAAAAAACGATCATCCACGAGGACAAGTGTCCCACGGTCTTCTTCTGACCTGATCACTCTGCCTCCTGCTTGCAGCACTTTATTCATGCCGGGATAAACGTACGCAAAGTCATACCCGTTCTTGCCCGCACTCTGAAAATATTCCTTCATCGTGTCACGCTCTAGCCCAACTTGCGGCAAACCAACTCCAATAATGACTGCACCAGTAAGTCTGTCTCTTTTTAGGTCGATTCCTTCAGAAAAAATACCTCCCATAACAGCAAAACCGACCAGTGACTTCTCTCCTTTAGAATCAAAATGGTTTAAGAACGTCTCCCTCTCTTCCTCCGTCATGGCGGGATGCTGCACAATTGGCTGAAACACAGGATCCTCTTCAGCTAAACGTTCAAATACATCCGTCATATAGCGGTAAGATGGGAAGAAGACGAGGTAGTTTCCGGGTCTTTTTTCTACGAGATCTATAATCATGTTTACGATCGGTTCTATCGTTTTTTCTCGATCTTTAAACCGTGTAGACAGTGGCTGAATGAACACATCCAGCTGCTCTTTTTCATATGGAGACGGCATACGGATCACATAATCTTCTTCTTCTCCTCCAAGCATTTCTCTAAAATAAGAAAGCGGCGAGAGTGTCGCGGAGAAGAAGATGCGTGATCCGTATTTTTTACCGGTCTGAAACAAAAGCTGGGAAGGATCCATGCAGAATAGACGAACTTTAACTTCACTTTTATATGGAGAGATAAATGTAACAAACCGCTCATCATAAAATTGTGAGATCTTTACCATCTGCAGCGATTCAAAAAAAGTTTCCAATAATTGCTCATCACTTTCACCGCTTGCGAGTATCTGTTCAGCTTGTACTAAAAAGTCTTCCAGCAAGGCGATCAATTCCTCTGTCATACCAGGCACTGCAGCTTCTCTTTCACCGTGTTCTTTTTTTAATCGTAAGAGTTCTTCATTGATCCTTTTAGCTGTTATCCAGACACCGTCATGCTTCCTTTTAAAATGGCGGGAGAGCTGTAAGTAGGAAGATTTCATGATCTCAGCCGAATACATACCGCGCGCTCGATCCACTAAGTTATGTGCCTCGTCCATCAAGAGAACAGTCCGTTTCTTTTGTTCTTCAAACAAACGTTTAAATGATACTCGAGGATCAAAAACATAGTTATAATCACAGATTACACTGTCTGCCGCGTAAGCAAGATCAATAGAGAACTCGAACGGACAGACTTTATGTTTTTTTGCATACTCCGAAATAATGGCTTTGTCTAAAACAGTCTCATGTTCCAATATATCCAGAACCGCTCCATTTATCCGGTCATAATAACCGTCTGCAAACTCGCAATGAGCTGAGTCACAGCGGGTTTCCTCTTTAAAGCATATTTTGTCTTTTGCGGTAATTGTAACACTTTGCAAAAACAATCCATGTGCTTTCATCAATAGAAGAGCTTCTTCCGCATTCTTGCGGTTTAAGGTTTTCGCTGTTAAATAAAAGATTTTTTCCGCTTTCTTCTCCCCGATTGCTTTAACAGCTGGAAAAAGAGTGGAGATGGTTTTGCCTGTTCCAGTCGGTGCATTCGCAAAAAGTGTTTTTTTATCAGCAATCGTTTTATAGACAGCTCCTGCAAAGTTCCGCTGGCCATTTCGATAACTTGCATATGGAAAAGCGAGATCACGGATGCTCTCATCTCTCTTTTCTGAATTATGGATCTTGAGCTTCGCATATGGTGCATAGCTTTTCACAAGCTGGAGCATAAACTCTTCCAACTCATCTGACGTTACCTCTTCTTCAAACTTCTTTTGTTCACCAGAATCGACATGAACGTAAGTGAGCTGTACCGCCACTTTCTCTCTATTCTCTTTTTTTATGTACATATAGGCATAACACTTCGCTTGAGCCCAGTGAACAGGATAAGATTCTCTCGTAATCTCATCTAAATTTCTTGCTGTAGACTTAATCTCGTCGATTGTTACGGCTTCCTCACGCGAAAGAAGACCATCACAGCGGCCCTCTACTATATATTCTATATCTTCATAGGTATAGTTCGTTTGTAAGTACACTTCAGCCGCATCTGCTTCTTCATATGTTTTTTGTATCGTTTGATGGGCTTTTGTACCTTCTATTAATGAAGAGGTCGACTTAAATCCCGATTGGATACTGCCTGAACGGTAAACATATTCTACGAGAGAGCGGACAGAGATATTCACAGAACGGGACATGAAGTCACCTCCTGATTTTTGTTATCGTAATAATTCAATAGTAGCATAAAGCAAAAAAACAGCCATCTTATTCAGATGACTGATTTGCCACGGCTTCATCGTTAAGATCTGCCGTACAGTTTTGACACTTAACCGCTCTTAGCGGAATCGTTGACAAGCAATATTTGCATTCTTTTGTATCTGGTTCTTTTAACTCTTCTTTCTTTTTCAGACGGTTGATCTGCTTTACTACGAAGAAAATAACGAGAGCTATAATGAAAAAGTTAATCAGCGTATTAATAAACAGCCCATAATTCAACGTGGCTGCCCCGGCCTTTTGTGCTTCAGCCAAGGTTGCATAATCCCCTTTTCCTAAATTTATGTACAGGTTGCTAAAATCTACTTTTCCAAGCAGCAGGCCAATAGGAGGCATAATTACATCATCAACAAGTGAAGTTACAATCTTGCTGAAAGCAGCTCCGATAATGACCCCTATCGCAAGGTCGATCACATTACCGCGCATGATAAATGTTTTAAATTCGTTCCACATCCACAAAAGTTCCTTTCTGTATCGCTATTTATATGTATAACCATACAGCATCCTTCTTAAAACGTCATCATCCAGCAATCCATTTATTCTTTTTTTAGTTCCACCGTCAGAATATCTTTCACATTTGTACAAACATCAGCTTCAAACTCTAGTTCTAACAAGGCAACGCTTTCTAATTTTGCATGAAAGGGTTTCAAATCTTTAACAGAATAATCAAATGCTTCAACCAACTTCTCATGAGTCAGATGACTGGCTATCGTACAATGCGGAACCCATTGACCAGGAGCATATAAAGATTTTGGATCTACATAGGATTTAAACCGTTCATGATAGCGCTGATGAAAACGATTTAGGATCTCATTCTTTGTTGGAGCTGCATATAACGTACCACTGTCCAGAAACATACCGAGTGACGGAAAGAATAATGGTACGACGGACTCGCCATGAAAATATTTCTTCATCGCTTTTTTAAACTCGACAATCTCTATTTCGGTATGTGTAGCAATTGTAACATGAGGACGCATCCCATAATCAGCAATTCTTGCCTCCCTCATACCATCTCGTAACTGGTTTACTCTTTCTTCTGTTTCCTGATCCAAATAAGCCATAATGCCGTACATAGTAAACGCCCTCCTTTTGGTGTTATTATACAGAATTTATGATTTCTGTAAATATATCCATTTATAAAATATGGCTTCCGCTCTTGTCCCGAAAAAATGGGCTAATTCCGCCCAAACCTTTAACTTGTACCCCTAATATTCTGTCATTGTAAAGAAGGAGGTGGGTTACATGGGATTTAAGTCACACGGAAACAGCTTTGCTTTGATCGTAGTGCTATTTATCTTGTTAATCATCGTTGGGTGCTGCTGGTGCGGTGGTTACGGCGGTGGATACGGCGGTGGATACGGCGGCGGCTGGTGCTAATCAGTTCATTTCCAGAATGGAAATAAACGCGCTTATTCATTCATGATCAATTGCGTTAAAACCTTTTGCTTTAACAACCCCTCGTATGATAACAGAGAGAAAAACCAGAGAGAGAAAAAGGCCTGCACTCTTAGGAGAGCAGGTCTTTTACATATCAGTATGGTTCTCCTAACCCAGTAAATGAAACTACTTTCGCCCCATTGTAAGAATCACTTTGGTTTTCTAGTATAACTATATACATACATTACAAAATCCTAACAGTAAATTAATATTTTTCCATTATCGTAAACCTGTATGCCAAATCTAGCAACCCTAATTTATGTTTACAGGAGGAAGAAATGAAAAAACATTGGAGAAAGCTTTTGCCCACTGCCCTTGCCTTTAGTTTAATGAGCGGCACTTTATCACCAGGTACGACTTCTGCTTTAGGAGAGTTCGATCTCGTGTCGGAGATTGTTCAAACTCCTATTAATGAGTACCGGGCAGACCTAGCGCCTGGTGTGAAAGAAAAGCACTATAGCTTTGAAAGCAAAGAAGGCAAAAAGATTGAGAGTTTCGTAGTGGAAGTGGATGTACATAATCCTAACGTTGCCATTGAGGCAGGAACTCCTAATGATGGAGATGCATTTGGCTTACAGCCTGTAAGAACACAAGCAAATGCAGCCAATGAAGAGAATCACCAAGTGGTTGCGGCCGTAAACGCTGATTTTTATAACATGGCTACCGGCGAACCCCACGGGATCGTTTATAAAGATGGACGTACTATAAAAGGGACGAATGGGCAATCGTGGAACTTCTTTGGAATAAAGAAGAACGGAGGAGCTGTTATCGGTAACTCCTCTGAATATGAAACGGTTAAAGCTGATCTTAAAGAAGCTTTAGGTGGAAATGCTGTTTTAGTCAGAAACAGCCAAATCTATCAAACTCCACAAACGGGTCAAGATAAAGAACCCCGTACAGCGGTCGGGATTAAAGAGGACGGCGATGTTTTCTTTGTTGTCATTGATGGAAGACAAGAACCTTATTCTGCTGGGATATCGATGAAAGACTTAGCGCAACTAATGATCGACCATGGTGCTGTTCATGCACTTAACCTTGATGGCGGAGGCTCTTCCACATTTGCTTCCCGCAAGCTTGGTGACGATGTGCTAGAGGTGGACAACCAGCCATCTGACCGAAATGAAAGAAGTGTGGCAAACTCTTGGCTAGTTGTGACAAAAGAACCTTCTGATCACGTCTTTCATTCTGCTCACATCGAACCTTATGATAAATCGTTCACGCCTGGTTCAACAATAGATTTTTCAGCAAAAGGATTGGACAAGTCTAAAGCTTCTGCCCCACTTCCTGCTGCAGGGTTAACGTGGGAGCTTTCTGATCCATCTTTCGGAACCATTGATGAAGAAGGTACGTTTATTTCTAGTGGAAAAACAGGCCAATTCCATATCCTTTTAAAACGCGATGGTGCAGAAGTTGGAAAAAGTATCATTGAAATTGAGAAGCCAGATGAAATGTACTTTGGTTCAACCGAGTTAACAGTTGCAAAAAACAGCCAAAGAGCGATTGATCTCGTTACACGATTTCAAAAAAGAAACGTGAAATGGAATCTGCAGGACATTGATTTTGATATCCCAGAAGGTATAGGAACAATTGACAAGAATGGTATTCTTCAAACGGGAGATCAGAACGTAAAAGGAACCATCACGGCACGGTTAAAGGGAACATCTCTTGAAGCGCAATTAAAGGTTTCTGTAGGTCAGCTGCCGATCGTTGTTCATAGCTTTGAAAATGAATTAGGCAATTGGAAAACGTCTACCGCAGGGCGCGGTGAAAAAGGAACACTATCACTATCTGAATTCCCCGAGCCCGTTCGTTTTGATAATCAGTCATTGAAACTTGATTTTGATTTTACAAATGCGCAAACAGGAACGACACTCGGTGTTTATTCGGGACCTGGCACACATACCCCTATCGAGGGTAATCCCTCAAGTATCGGGATGTGGGTTTACGGGACTCCTGAAGCACAAGGATATTGGCTTAGGATGCTGATTGTGGATGGCAACGGGAAAAATCAGACGATCAATCTAACAGGTGAAAAACCTGGAATCGACTGGACAGGCTGGAAGTACATTGAGGCCGAGATCCCATCTTCGTTTACGGGTCCTTTTAAATTATCAGCAACCCAAACCATACGGATGATGTCTACGAGATCCGGCCTCACTGGCCCAATGACAAAGGGATCCATCTATTTTGATAACATTCGTGCGGTATACGGGGAGAAAGTAGATGATCTTTTCCCTCCCGTTGTTCAATCTGTAAACACAGACGGAAAGAACTACACTTCAAATGAAGTAACAATCACGGCGAAAGTAAATGAATATGAAGATGATCCTTTTAAAACAGGTATCGACTGGGAAAAAATCCGCGTTCTGGTGGATGGCATAAATTATGCTGATGCAAAAGGACACTTCTCCTACGATATGGATGGTTCTGTTTCCCTCAGCGGCTATAAGTGGGCTGATGGAACACATAAAGTAACTGTGATTGTTCCAGATAAATTTGGAAACCAAGCTGTTCATACTAGCTATTTTACAGTTGAAACAGGTTCTTCAAAGGTCGAGCTTCTTTCACCACAAGAAGAAGCTTACTTAGGAGATACTTTTAACCTTGGCGTAAGCATGACTAAACCGGCAGATATCTCTCGTTCAACGATCCGTATACAAATGAATAAAGGGTATCCTGTTAAGAACGTTTCGTTCCCAGATGCTTTTCAAGAAAGCACCTCAACCTATGATTCAGAAACAGGAATTCTGACGTTAAACATGATTAACACTGGAGAAACAGGTGCCACTGCGGAATCTGCAACCATTCAAGTCGATATTCCTGCAGGAACAAAAGAAGGCAGCGAATTCACGTATGAAATGATAGAAGGAAGCATCATTTACAGTGAGCCAAAAGCTGAGAACTTCGTCCCTACCTTCTCCATGAAATCTGTCAGTGTACCAGTAAAAGCAGCGATCAGTTTGACACACGAGCCAATTTTAATCGGAAAGCCGACTATACTTTCTGTTAATGATCAGAAAAAGGACGTGGTTGCTGGTGCTGAGATTTTTGCCTTGATCGATGGCGAAAAAGAACCTGTTTTATTAGGAAAAACGGATACGAACGGAACGCTTGCCGCAGATTCTTTTACAGATGAAATCAAGAAGGTTACTCTTTATGCCGTTAAAGACGGTAAGTATTCATATAAAATCAATACTCAAACATATCCAGCTCTTGCAGGTGATACAGAATTTAAGAATATCATCTCATCAACAACAGGTGATCCATATCAGACGAAGGGCTTAACGTGGATGTCGAGTCCATTAGCGGAAGAACAATCCACTGTTATTCAATACGCAAAGAAAAAAGATTTTGAGCGTAATGGCATGACATCGCTAATGACTAAAAATGGAACGGGAAGCAACCACGTATTCTCGGGAGAACTGGACATTAAGAAAAACGGTATCGTTCGTTTAAATAAAGTGCTTCTTCAAAAACTACAGCAAGATACAACTTACATTTACCGTGTTGGTGATGGTACTAACTGGTCAGCGTTTAATGAGTTTACTACCTTAAAAAGAAAACAAAGCTTTGAATTCGCAGTATTAGGTGATACTCAGTCCCCATCAGATCTATCACACTTTAATAAAATACTTGGTGATCTGGACAAGAAAGATTTATCTTTTATGATTCACGTCGGTGATTTGATTGACGAGTCTTCAAAGTTCAAGCAATGGGATGATGCCTTAACAACAATAAGCAGTTATGACAACATTCGTTCTACAGATCTAATCACTGCCCTAGGGAACCATGAATACATGGGAGATGCGGACGGATCGTTGGCAAAATCTATCTTTAACCTGCCTGGTAACGGACCAGACGTAGATAAAGGGGGTACGTATTCGGTCGATTACAACAATATGCATATCTCTGTACTCGGATATACAACAGATTCTGATGTTTTGAACCAACAGCTAGAGTGGTTAAAGAAGGATATGAATAATTCGGATAAGCCTTGGAAAATCCTTGTCACACATAAGCCTCCATACTATACAAACCCGTTTGGCGGTAACGAGATCATGAAAGAAAAAATTCCTCCTGTAGCAGATGAACTAGGAATTGATCTTGTATTCTCTGGCCATGACCATTCTTACGGCAGAACAAAGAAACTAAAAGCCGGAAAAGAAGATCCTAACGGAACGGTATATGTTGTAGCCGGTACAACTGGAAACAAACATTATGATGCTGTTGCTGATGAGAAATTTGACTTTGTTAACATGGATAATATCGCAGTATCCATGCATGCAAAAGTGGATAAGGAACAAATTACGTTTACGACCACTTCATCAGATGGAGAATTAATTGATACATTTACTGTCATCAACGAGATTTATGAAGATGAAGAATAATAGATAAAGTGGGAAACTGGCTGGATGAGGTCATTTAATGATCTTACAGCCAGTTTTTTGTAATTTTTAAATGAACGGATGGATTTATGATCGACTGTATGCAATTCACACTAAAAAACATTGCAGGAGCCACTCTGCAATGTTCACCTCATTCACACTTGACGATATCTTTCCTCTTTCCTTCTAAAGATTGATCACCTTTTGCAGCAGCAGATCTTTTTTCTCAGACTGTACCCATGCTTCTTTCACTTTCCCGGCTACTTCATATACAACAAGGTCTGGATTTTCTTCTAACAGTTCCGCGGTGCTTGCTTGACACTTAATCAGTAAATAGACAAGATCATCTTTTACTTCTTGTTTTAAAATATCAACACCATCTGTTCCGTGAAAACCAACTGATGAGCCAATGACAGCATACTCTCCAACTAACGTACGATCTGCTTCTTCAGCTAAAGATCCTGCCGCAAACGGAGCGATTTTTTTCTTCCTTGCGAATGTTGAATTTGATTGCAGCACATACGTCAAGTCTTCCACCATGGCACTGGCGGTTGGCAGCTTCCCTGCTCCAGCACCTTGAACAGTTACTTTTCCTGCAAGACTCGTTTCTACCATGATAGCATTTTGAACATCTTCCACTCCGTAAAGAGGGTGAGCAGCGTCCACAAGAACAGGTTTTACAGATGAAATGAATTGGTCGCGGTCACGTCGGATCCGCGCCAAATGTTTCACTTTAAAGCCCCAGTCTTTAAAAACAGCGATCTGCTCTGACGTCACATCTGTTATCCCTTTACGTTCGACGTCTTTCCATTCTGGTGTCTCTCCAAACGACAACTCACTTAAGATCATCAACTTAAAAAAAGCATCATGGCCTTCTATATCACTTGCCGGATCTGCTTCTGCATAGCCCAGTTCTTGTGCACGCTTCAGCACATCTTGGAAAGGCAGCCCTTTCTCCCTCATATTCGTTAAAATATAATTGGATGTACCGTTCAGTATAGCTTCAACCGAATGGATCTCATTGACTTGCAGCAGTTGTGCGATGCTTCGAATAATCGGTGTTCCTCCTGCGGTTGTCGCCTCAAAACCAACGAAACGTTCTAGCTTTTCGGCTTTATCCAGCAATGTTCTTCCATGTCTAGCAAACATTACTTTGTTGGCCGTAATCACATGACACCCTTTTTCAAGGGCTTTGCTCAAGTAAGTGAAACCAGGCTCTTCTCCTACAATCGCTTCAAATACAATTTGTAAGCCTTCAATCTGCAGAATTTCCTCAAAGTCTGTTGTGACAAGAACGTGTTCATCCACATCACGTTGTTTGGATCCATCTTTTACTAGAATACCTTCAATAACAACCTCTTCACCCAACACTGCCTTAAGCTGTTCCCTATGTGTTTTCAGTGCTTCATATACACCTTGGCCGACGGTTCCAAATCCGAGCAGCGCCGCTTTAATAAGTGCCATATTGCAGCCTCCTTTCTTGTATCAATGCTTCTCTTACATATGGTCCCCATTTCTCAAACTCTACTAAAAATCCGTCATGTCCGAAATCTGTTTCAATTGAATAATACGTTCCAAACCGGGTATGTTTTACGAAATTCTCAATCACCTCTGGCGGGTATAGAAGATCGCCTTCATAACCAAACGCATGCACTTCCGCTTGGATTTGCGAGGCTGCACGTTCCCAGCCGCCTAGTTTATCTCCAATATCATGGGCGTTCATCGCGTAAAGAAGAGCAACGTAGCTGTCTACATCAAATCGTTTAGTGAGTTTCTCCCCTTGATAAGAGAGATAAGAATCCACTTGGAAGAAAGGCTTTCCTTCCTCATCTATTTCCCTAACTTCCCGTTTAAATCGATCGTTAAATAGCTTAGGCTGACGATAAGTTAACAATCCTGCCATTCTAGCAATCTCCAAACCTGCTAACTTTTCACTTCTTTCATATTTGCCGCTTTTATATACAGGGTCATTTTCTATGGCGTGAAGTGCCAGTCTATTGAAGGCCACACCATAATCACTTAAATACGGAGTTGCAGCAAAAACAAACACTTTTTCTAAAAAATATGGAAACTGTACTGCCCATTCTAAAGCTTGCATCCCGCCAAGAGATCCACCCAGTACGGCTAAAAGCCTGGGAACACCTAAGATGCCAAGTGCCTGACGCTGCGCCCGCACCATGTCTCTTACTGTTACAAAAGGAAAACTCTTTCCATAGCGCTCCCCTGTTTCACCGTTCACTTTTGCCGGCCCTGTAGAACCGCTGCACCCGCCGAGCACGTTGAATGAGATGACTTGAAATTGGTTTGTGTCGATGTATTTATCTGGACCGATCAGCCCTCTCCACCAGCCCGGATCGTGTTCTGAACCATAAGCGTACTGATTTCCAGTTAGAGCATGACAAAGCAGAACAACAGGACCTTTTGCGTTTCCCGTCTTTTCAAAAGCCAACTCCGCATCAGCAATAACTTTGCCGGATTCTAAGGCAAAATCGCCAATCCTTACTTTACCTATTTTTCTATTGGTCTCAAGCAAGTTTTTGTAACTCACGGGCTTTCAGCTCTCTTCGTAAAATTTTTCCGCTGATCTTTGTTTTTGGAAGCTCTTCTACAACTTCAATCTCACGCGGAGCAGCATGTGCTGCAAGCTCACCTCTAACGTAGATTCGGATCTCTTCCAAAAGGTCAGAGCTCGAAGTGTATCCATCTTTTAACACAATAAAGGCTTTTACGATCTCTCCGCGAATCGGATCGGGTTTACCGATAACTCCCGCTTCGGCCACTGCTTTATGCTCGATAAGTTTGCTTTCTACTTCAAAAGGTCCAATTCTTTCTCCTGAAGAATTGATCATGTCATCTGAACGACCTTGGAAAAAGATATAGCCATCTTCATCCTGGATAGCCAAATCTCCTGACACATACCATTCACCCCAGCTAAAATAAGAATTATACTTTTCAGGATTCTGCCATACTTCTCTCATAATAGCTGGCCATGGTGCTTTGATCGCCAAATGTCCGACTGAATAAGGAGGCAGTTCCTTTCCGCCTTCATCCAAAACAGCTGCTGTAATGCCAGGAAATGCTTTTCCCATAGAACCAGGTTTGATTGGTTCAGTCGGCAGATTCACGATCAACTGTGCACCTGTTTCCGTCATCCACCATGTATCATGAATTCTTTTTCCAAGCATATTCTGGCCCCAATAGATCACCTCAGGGTTTAATGGTTCCCCGACACTTAAAATATGCCGTAGTTTTGACAGATCATACTGTTCAGGGAGTTGATCTCCTTTTGCCATCAGCATCCGAAAAGCAGTCGGAGCACTATACCAAACTGTTACCCCTGTTTTTTGGAGCGTTTCATACCAAGTTTCTGCCTTAAAACGGCCTCCATGAACGACAATGGATGCCCCGTTCAAGAGTGGCGCGAACACTCCATAGACTGTTCCTGTTACCCAACCAGGATGTGCGGTGCACCAATACACATCATCTTCTTGGATATCCAGCACCCAGCGCCCTGTTAAATATTGCTGAACCATAGCACGGTGCGCGTGGATGATTCCTTTTGGCTTCCCCGTTGAACCTGATGTATAGTGGATGTTAAGTCCATGTTCCGGGTCTACCCACTCGATCTGACTCTTGATATTCTTTATTGTTTTCAATTCTTCTTGTAATGCGATCTCACTATCCTCTCCTTTTCCATCCGTTAAAAATACTGTTTGGAGACTTGGCAGTTCATGACGAGGAACACGCGTATACAGTTCTTGATTCGTGATTAAATAGGTTCCTTCACAGTCTGCGATACGATCTCTTACGGCATCAGACATAAATGCTTCAAACAACGGTCCGACAACAGCTCCGAGTTTGATCGCTGCAAGCATCGCGATATGACAATGGTGATGTTTAGGCAGAAAAACAAATACAAAATCCCCTTTTTTCACACCATGCTTAGCTAATACAGCTGCCCATCGGTCCGTAGTTATCTTTAGCTCACCATAACTAATCCGAGTTTCCTGTGAATCATCTATATAATGAAGTGCCGTTTTTTCGCCGCGGCCCTCTTCAACATGGCGGTCCACACATTCATAAGCCATGTTCGTTTTCCCATCTGGTCTTCTGCTAAATCTCTCTACGAC
This sequence comes from Fictibacillus barbaricus, assembly GCF_014635025.1. Lineage (GTDB taxonomy): Bacteria > Bacillota > Bacilli > Bacillales > Fictibacillaceae > Fictibacillus > Fictibacillus barbaricus. The sequence continues at coordinate 1,420,380 of NZ_BMCE01000002.1, forward strand.
AGGTTTCCATGAAAAAGGAGCATCACTTCGGTCGCTTTCAATATTATGTGTTCCACCTACAGGTTCTATGGTAGCTAATCTTGTCATTGCTGTTCACCTGCTGCTTTCTTCTCAACGTTTAGAAAATTTAAGATGTGTGCTTTTTGTTTAGAAAGATAGGCATCCAGGGCTATCTTTTGCCAAATCTTCATCGTGTATTTCCCTCCACTTTTCTATCTCTGTTTTAATGAGTTTTTTATAATTCACAAGCGTAAGTTGCTATTGTTCCTCGTAGACGCTGTGCTTCTTTATACGTACAGCGGTTGTGAACCACATCAATTCCAGCTTCCTTTGCGATTCGTGCTGCTTCTGGTGAAATAACACCTTCTTGAAGCCAGAATACTTTCGGCTGAGTGATGGCTGCTTCTTTAGCCAATTCAATCGCTGCTTCCGGGCTTCTAAATACTTGAACCACATCAATTGGAAACGGAATGGACTTTAGATCAGGATACGCTTTTTCATCAAGCACTTCCGTTTCTCTTGGGTTTACAGGAACGATCTTATAGCCGAGTCGCTGCATTTTTCTCGCTAGCCTATGACTTGGTCTTGCTGGATTTGAACTTAACCCTACAATTGCAAGTGTTTTAGGGCGCTGAATTTCTTGGCCGTTTTCAACTGCTCTGTATAAGGAAGACTGCAAGGCCCATCGAATAACACCTTCATCGTTGATCGTGATTTCTGTTTTATCAGAACCGATTCCGGTTGCAGCCTGTATTGCTCGGTCAAGATCGTTTGTAAGATCTTTTACTGATTCAAGTCCGATCGATAGGCGAATAAGCTCTTCTGTAACACCTGTAGCGAGTAATTCCTCATCACTCAGCTGCTGATGTGTCGTAGATGCTGGATGGATGATAAGTGATTTTGCATCACCAACATTCGCAACATGCGACCAGAGTGAGATATTGTTGATCACTTTACGCCCGGCATCACGACCTCCTTTAATTCCGAAGTTTACGATCGAACCAAAACCATTGCTTAAATACTTTTTCGCCAGTTCATGACTTCGATGAGATGGAAGTCCAGGATAAGAAACCCAATCTACCGCTGGATGGTTTTCCAAATACTCAGCTACTTCCTGTGCATTTTTTGCATGTTTCTCTACTCTAAGATGCAATGTTTCAAGTCCTTGTAAAAGAAGAAAAGCATTATGCGGGCTTAAGCATGCTCCGAAATCTCGTAATAGCTGAACACGTAGTTTAGTAGCGAATGCTAACGTCCCAAAATCAGTTGCATATCGTAATCCGTTATAGCTTCTATCTGGCTCCGTAAATCCTGGGAATTTTTCTGAGTTCCAATTAAAACGGCCTCCATCAACAACCACACCACCGATTGCTGTACCGTGACCGCCGATCCACTTTGTTGCTGAATGGATCACAATATCTGCTCCCCAGCTGAGCGGCTTTGTTACATATGGAGTAGCAAACGTATTATCGATTAAAAGGGGCACACCGTTTTCATGTGCGATATCTGCCACCGCTTCAATATCGAGTACATTTAGACTTGGGTTTCCGATCGTTTCAGCAAAAAAGGCTTTCGTGTTTGGTGTAACAGCTTTTCGGAAATTCTCAGGATCTTCCGCATCTACAAACTTTACGTTGATGCCGTATTTCGGAAGTGTGATTGAAAATAGGTTGTATGTACCTCCGTACAGATTCGTCGCTGCAACGATCTCATCACCTGCATGTGCGATATTAAGAATCGCAAGCGCGATGGCTGACATGCCTGAGGAAGTTGCCACAGCAGCAACACCGTCTTCTAGTAGTGCCAATCTTTTCTCAAAAACATCTACTGTCGGGTTTCCAATTCGGCTGTAGATGTTTCCAGGCTCATCAAGCGAGAATAAACTTTGAGCGTGATCTGTATCGGAGAAAACATAAGAAGTAGTTTGATAGACCGGCACTGCTCGAGATCCAGTCGTTGGATCAGGTGCTTGCCCTCCGTGTAATAGCAATGTCTCAATATCATATCCGTCAAAGGATTTTGTCATATGAATCTCTCCTTGTTTTTTAAAAAATGATAAAACCTATAGGAAAACTAGGGATAAAGTTTATTTCTTTTCCCTTGGCCTATATGTAATTTTAAAAATGTGAAAATAATGGGTGTGAAGATATCTTGAAGTTTTAAAAAGAGGGGAAAAAAGAAAAACCCCCTTCCTAAGAAGAGGGTTTTAAATCCTCCTCTTATCTTTCAGATCATCATGATCTGTAGGAATTGGCACCTTTCCAAACCACTGGGGTTTGTTGGTTGCCGGGCTTCATCGGGCCTAGTCCCTCCGCCTCTCTGGATAAGAGATAATTAAATTATGTTTAACACATTACCGTGCTGATGTTTGTTTTGTTCTTGAATAGGATTATAGAGGATGCTGTTTCATAAAGTCAACCGTTTTTTGAAAAATCATAAAAGTGATACAAAAGACTTAGTGTTCAACTGTCAGCTTTGAATTAAGATTATGCTCATGCTATGACCGTTATGCCAATTTTGTTCCACTTTTTTCATCAATCCATTGAAACTCCTCTATTCGTTTAAAGAGTACAGCAATTCGGTTTGCAATAGCGACTTTTTCTCCGTACCGAATTTTTTGTTCAGTTGTTAGCTCAGCAGATTTCAAAAGAGCAGATTGGGATACAGCCAGACTTGTAAGTTTAATAAATTCTTCTTGCTTTACGACCTGTTTTACGGTGGGATCTCCTTTACAATAGCCCTCCATAAATCCATCAGCTATTCTTTGCAGCCTGTCTTCAAAACGATCAAACTGATGTTTTGCATATCGCGGTGCATTAAAGAACGTCGGAAATAGAGTTCGGTAATTATTCATAAAGTTACCAGCTAGCGAGTCTCCGCTGTAAAGCAGCGGAACAGGATCGATCAGACTTACTGTTCCGTCTTGGTGGAGCAGGATATTCTCAGGAGAAGTATCCTGGTTGGTAAACACTATTCTTTTTTCACTTATCTCTCTATTCTTCAAGCACTCTTCCAGCTGTTTAAGTGCCGATGAATGTATATTTCCTTCATATGCGTGGATCAACTCTTTAAAATCAGTGATATATTCCTTGTTCTCTTTCTTCATAAACGCAGAAACACTTGACTGAAACTGGCCCTCAATCTTTTTCCCGTTCCACTTTAGGTACCCGAAACCTTTCAAATCATGTTGAGCTGCATTCATTTGCCTGAAGAATTCACCCAACTCCGCTCCTACTTGAAAGGCTTCTACAAACGTAAAGCTTTCCAGTTTAATAGCTTTTCCCGCATATGATTCGACTGTAAATGTCCTCTCTTTCTCTACATGATAGTGAAAGAATTCTGGGCTGATACCGGGTTTTACTTGGTTAGCCAGTTTATAATATGCTTTCGTCCCTTCATACTCGGCATAGCAAGCAGCCTCGTCAAATTCGATCCTTCTGCCATATGCCTCAGACTTTGGAAAACGAACAACTACAGCATCACCGGTGCGCAATTGAACAAAATAGGCATAATGCCAAGCACCCTCGCCTAAATATTGAACTTGCGTTGTATCTTTAAGCGGCTCAAGTCCACTTTTTTGCAAAGCAAAGTCAATTAAGTCAAATGTTTCTTTCATAGATGTTCCTCTTTCTTTTAATGAAAATACTTTTACGAAACATATATTCGATATCTGTCGAAAAAAATCCTTTTTTGGATTAATTTTTCATGGGTCAGAAGTCATAGAAAGTTTAGGGAATGGGTGGGATTTTTGATACGTGCTCGTCCGCAGTATAGATTTCTCCCAACAAGAAAAAATGGCCCCAAAGTGCATGTTCGTACACTAGAGAGCCGTTTTTTCCTTAATCAACGTATGTTACAATTTCTTCTACTGATTTTCTTGCTAATTTCTTTGGCTGGTCTTGAGGGTGGCCTAGTGAAATAACCATATTGATCTGCTTTTCCGATGAAATATTGAGATACTCTCGAATCGCATCTTGTGCCAATAACACAGGTCCTGTCATCGGACAAGATCCTAGTCCACGCGCGTGTGCGGCAAGCATCAAGTTTTGTATAGCTAAACAGCTGCTCTTGATTCCCTCTTCTTCCCAAACTGATTCTTCTGCTAGCTCGATCGGATCAAAGATTTTTTCACGAAACTTAGACTCATAAGGAGTAGCTAAGCAGATGATTAACACGGGCGCTTCAGAGAATGCCGTTGCATAAGGACCAAACGAACGGGTAAGCAGTTTTGCTTCCTTCGTCTTTCCGTTCTCTTCTGCTCTCGCTGCTAATTTATGAATGGCATCCCACGTCATCTCTTCAATCTTTTTCACTTTTTCTTTATTGCGGATGACGATAAATTCCCACGTTTGCGAGTTCGTATCACTCGGTGCATAGCGGGCGCAGTCCATGATCTCATAGATATCTTCTTCTGCAACTGCTTCATCAGTAAATTTTCGGACACTTCTTCTTCCGTGCACGATTTCTTTAAAATCCTCGTATTTCATGTTTGTCTCCTCTGCCTCAATGAATTATTAACTCTTTGTATTATACAAAAGATTGCAACTGTCTACAAAACACATAAAAAAACAGTGCTAATTTGCACTGTTTTTAGATTCTATATTCTTATGTGTTTTTATTCGTAAGCCGATGGCTATAAGGGATGAACCCATCAGAACACTCACGATATAAAGTGACTCAATATTCAGGCTCACTCGCTGAACATTTAAACGCTGCACATACTCACCAAAGAAAAAAGTACTGAAAAGCACAATCACACCAGCAACAATCAGTCCTGCTTTAACATATGGCTTCATTGTAAAACCGCCTTTTCCCTTTTATATCTAACTTATTCCAGGGAAAGGCCAGAATACCTTTTCTAATGTAACAACCATTAGCGCCTTACAAATAAGTTGTTTATTTTTATAGATGCCAGGTTAAAAAATATCCCGCTTGCCATTCCCGCTATCATATCAAAAACAAAGTGGATTCCTAGCTTTACCCTGCTCATACCGATCATAATCAAAAACAAGATATAACCTGTTACTGCCCAAATGTTTCGAGATAGACCTGATAAAATGAGCAGCAAACTATAAAACGCAGATGAATTCATCGTATGTGCACTGGGATATCCATATTTACTTGCATTCATTTTTCTTTCCCATCCAGGCGGCCTTCTTTTAAACAATAGTTTAAATAAAACGTTCAGAAGCCGGACACCGAACACATTAAAAAGAAGGAGTTTGCTCTTATCAGGTTCTCCTGTTTTTTTATAACTAAGAAACAATAATGTTCCTAATGGAACGGTAAAAAAACCCGATCCAAGCCTTGAAAAAATAAGCATTATTCTGTTTGAAAGAGTCCTTGAATCATAAAGTGACCGGCTGCATCTTTCATCAAATGAACGAAATGGATCTTGGTTCCTGGCTGCTGTTATAATTGTAAATATCACACCTGAAATCAACAAAACTAGAATTGATGGAAGAGGCGTTTCTGTTCTTTTCCTCCGTGAAAACATCATGAAATCACCTTCTTATATGTACTGACTATTATTTTCTTCATTGAACACTTTTTCTATACGAAAAAAGAACACCTTACTAAAGGTGCTCTTCATGAAATCACTTATTTTCTCTCTACCATAACAATGATCTTTCCGTCCTGCAGATCTTGCATATAACGTTCTGCATCACTTTCGGATACATCCATCTTTAAAAGAATTTCTTTCATATCCTTTTCACCGTCATCAAACATCGAAGCAAATGGTCCTGCAGCAAGTAATGGGCCAACACCAGGGACACCAAGTCCTGGAACTGCGATACCGCCGCCGATACCCGTTAAAAAACCTGCTATCGTACCATATGTTGCACTATCTATATCATCATCTATTACCTTTTCTTCTTTAACATGCGTTTCATCAGCAACACTTTCTAACATATCATCGTCTTTGGCCACAATTGAAATATCAGAAGGCTGATAGCCTTTTTCGACTAGCGCTTTAATCGCTCCCACTGCTTCTTCTTCTTTCGTATATGTCCCGATAATATCTTTTTTCATTTGGTTTCCCTCCAAACGTTTCTTTACAAGTAGGTTCCCCTGTTAAATGGGTTTTAAACAGTGGTTGATCTAACCCTTTGTACCAGATGTGATGTTAGACCCTTCAATAAAGTACTTTTGGAAGAAAAAGAAGATCAGTACAACTGGTAATAAGACCATGACAGATGCTGCCATTAAGTAATGCCATTGGGTAATAGAAAAAAAGAGCAGCCATCCAGATGAATATTCCATCTGACTACAGCTACTCATTTCAATCATTTTTCTCTTTTTATTCATATTCTCAAATATTTTTTTAGTCCTATTACTTTAGGTTTACCTTTTACCATAATTAGAACTAGTCTTGTTCGAACCACCCTTTTTTCTTGAACCACAAAGACATCATTCCACCTAACAAAATCATCGCTCCGAGTACATAAAAATAGCCGTTTTTAGATTCAAGTTCAGGCATGTTTACAAAGTTCATACCATAAACACCTGCAATAAACGTTAACGGCATAAAAATCGTTGTAATAACCGTCAGGGTTTTCATGATGTTGTTCATGCGGTAGGAGTTTAGCGAGATATAGTTATCCCGAATATCAGAGGTCATCTCACGAGCTGAAGTCATCATATCAGTCAACCTTAGAAGGTGATCGTAGATATCATGAAAATAGGATCTCTCTTCAGCGTCCAGTCCAACTCGTTTGGACTCAAGCATCCGATACAATAGTTCTCTCATCGGTACAACCGTTTTCCGTAATGACAGAAGATCACCTCTGATATCAAAGATCTGATTGATTATTTTAGGAGCTTCATCATTTTCATTACTTTCAATAGATATTACACGCTCCTCTAGCTCATGCATGATAGGAAAATACATATCTACCAGTTTGTCCATGAGCTTATGAACGAGTTCATTTTTTCCTAGCTCTGCCGGAACTGCCTCTAAATTTTTTAGATAGTTCCATACAAAATCAATTTCAGGAACGTTCGTTTTATGAAAGGTAACAACACTGTTTTTAGTTGTAAAGATATCAACTTCTGTTGCTTCAAGTGTCTTTTCATTCAACGCATGTACGACGTAAAACAGGTGATTCTCATAAAACTCTACCTTTGGCCGCTGCAGGGCATTGACACAGTCCTCAACAGCTAGGGGATGAAAGTCAAAAAACGAGCGCAGAAGGTTCGTTTCACCTGTCGTAGGGCTGTCAAAATCTACCCAGAACCAATCCGGCTGAATCTCATTCAAGCGCCTGAAGGGCGGGTTAATGATTACTTTTTGATCAACTATTGCTATCGTACGGATCATAGGCAGACCTTCTTTCACTATCTTCTTATTATCATTACCATAATCTCTTTTTCTTTTTTCGTCTATTTGAAACATTTCTTCTGTTTTCCACGTCTAACTAAATGGAAACAATAGGAAAGGATTGGGGTGACATGCAGCATTTATCTACAATAAGCGAAGAACTTGATTTTTACAATACGGAAGAATGTCTAATCTACTTAATGAACAGTTATGGAGTTGAACTTAAGCGCCTAGCCTATACGTATGTAAAAGACTGGGGAAAAGCTGAAGACCTTACTCAAGAAGTTTTCGTAACATGCTATGAAAAGCTGCATACCTTTCAAGGAAATTCAGCCATTAAGACGTGGCTCTATCGTATAACAATCAACAAATGCAAAGATGTTCTACGAAAAAAGAATGTATTAGATTACTTCTCCCTTCAAGAGTTATCCCAAATTTTCTCTAAAAATGAACCATCTCTTCATGATCAGACCTCTTTAGATCATGATCATGACCGATTATCATTATCTGAAAAGGTAATGTCACTTCCCATCAAATACCGTGAACCCATCATTCTATTTTATTATTCAGAACTAAAAATAGATGAGATCAGTCAGCTCACTGGCCTAAACACACAAACGGTAAAAACAAGACTTCGGCGTGCAAAAGACAAACTGAAAGTGATGTTCGAAGGGAGTGAATCTTAATGGAAAAGCGACTTGAAAATCTTCGGAATGAGTTAAATGATACACTCTTAAAAGAAGCTGAGTTTGCCATCACGAGTAAGCAAGCCGTACTTAAAACAGTTCGGAAAAATGGAAAGACTGCTAACCGTATAAGCTTTTGGAAACAAAGCATAAACATTGGGTTCACAGCTGTCCTTTTTGCCGGGTTACTTATTTTTGCAGTGTCACATGTCCAGCAAGGGACACCGAAGATGAATACGATGTCGGGAGATAAAGCCTCAACCGAGCCTAATCCTTCTCCATCGAAAGTAACTGCCTTTCAAGATGTTAAAGGAAAAAGCAAAGACTCAACAAATGATGTTGTAAACAAAAAAGAAAGTCAACCTCCTGCCTTTTATGTAGTATTTGATGGCTATTATTACGAGAAAACAGGAGATGCAGTAGAGGAAAATCGTCTTTTAGATAAGATAGGCGAAGTGAAGCGCATTGGTGACTGGAAGATTGTAAGAGAAGGTGATTCTACCGAAATCCCCCCTGGTCCTCTTTATTCTGTAAAGGACATGGACTCGAAAGAATATATTGCGGGGAAAGGTGTTATTTATGAAGATGGAGAGAACAAAGCTGGCTACCTATTGTTCAAGCGAGCTATTGCGGTTCAAAAACCCGATCCCAGTAAGATTTATAATGCTAAGAATGATCCCGTAGAAGTAAAGCTTGCGTTAGAGAACGTAAGACAAGCAGCCGGCCCTTTTTATGAATTAGTCGAAAAGAACGTAGAACCTACTTTTGTTTCTTATTCCGATAAGAATGGAAAATCAATAACGCTCTATTATCGTTTGATTACTAGAGCAGATCAATACGTATTCATTACTCAATATGAAAATAAAATGAAGAATATGGATTACCCCGCATCACGTTTTGCTTCGGATGGGCGTAAAGATTTTAATATGCCTAGATTAATAGACGAATATGTTATCGAAGGTTTGAAGTGGGCTTATTATGATGATTTAAATCATGGCGACCATTTTTATGTCAGTTATGGACCAGAGTGGACCCTAGAGGTGTCATTTCAAGGTGAGCTAGCTGAAGAACAAATCAGTACGTTCTTAGGAAACTTAAATAAATAGTCCCCTCCCCATTCTTCCTTTTTCTGTTAAAATTAGTGGGAGGATGAAGCAGGAGGCATCGATGAAAAAGAGTATTGTTATTACTTGTGTAATTTTTGCCTTCTTGGTTTCTGGCTTTTCTATATATAGCTATATGAAGGAAAAGAACAGTTATACTGGCCAAACCGTCGTTCCAGAAAAACGTGATGACCTGCCCCTTTATGAAGGATTGGAATTTCAAGAACATGAATATATGTTAAAGGGTAATCATTGGTACGCGGTTTACGAATTTTATAAGGAAAAACTGCCGGAAAATGGCTGGAAGCTTATTCATAAACAAGCGTCTTTAGAAGCATCCGGCGGATTTATGATGAGTTGGGAAAAAGATGGAACTCTGGATCAATGGCGGCTGGAATACAAATGAAAATGAAACAGAAATTATATTTGACATAAATCCCAGTCTTCACTAGAAAAATATAAAAACCTTGGCTTTTTCGGGCCAAGGTTTTTATTATGCTTCTTTCTGACTGGATTCCAGAAGTGGCTCATACATCATAATGGCATGATTCTCTGTTACATATTCATCATCTATTTGCTGTTTTTGGCGGTTGAATACTTTGCGGTGAATCAGATTATGCCGCAAGTACCCTCCCCAATAGGCGGGGGTGATCCAATGTTCTTTTTCGTAAACTTGATAGGATTGCAGCGGTTCTTGCTCAGTGCGCCATTCCCCGACGAGATGTGTATCTGTCAGATATAGATGGAGTTGATACGTTTGATGGGTGGTGTTCTTTATCTGCAGATCCAAGTAATTATAAGCACAAGTTGCCCCGCTTCCAAATGGCTGTGTTCGCTTCGAATCTGGGAAGACATCATAACTGTGCCGATGACGTTCTGTTACGGTTAAAGGTGTATGAAGAGTCATCCAGTATATCAAATTAGACAGTTGGCAAAGTCCTCCTCCTGTACCTTTCTTAAACGTCCCATAAAACAAAATCATCCCATCCACATAGCCCTTTGATCGAGTGGTCGTTCCAATTCTTCTCCAATACGAGAGTGTCTCCCCTGGCTTAATCACGATACCGTTTAACCGTTTGATGGCGATCTGCAGGTTTATCACTTTATTGTGTTGATACCACATGTCCACATCTTTTAACTTTCGAAGCAGTATCGTCTGATGCGAAAAACTAACGAAAGGCAGTTTTTCGCTCTTTATGGTTTTAGCATATGTTTTTTCGTCGGTGAACCACTCTATGTACCTCTTTAACGTGTAATATTTTTTGCCCAGCGAAATTCGAAATGCCGAACGCCGCTTCGGACGAAGGTTAAAATGGTTCATATCGCCTCTCCTTTTGCTCAATTTCAGCCTGGGAAATAAATTGTTAGGGGACAGTCCCCTTTTCCCACAATCTTCTAATTCTGCATTTACCATTTATCTTCCTTTGATTTTTGCGTTATAGTTGAGGTATTATGGAAAGATATTTTACTTCATAAAGTTTATATTTTATTATGATAAATAGTTCAGTGGTTTGGAGGAATAATTGGATGCTCGACAAAACGTTTTTACAGATGAATACCGTATTTATAAGCATCCTCATTGAAGCACTTCCGTTCGTATTGATCGGTGTGCTTATCGCTGGTGTTATCCAGATGTTTGTTACAGAGGAAATGGTGGCACGCATAATGCCAAAGAACAAGGCAGCAGCCATCTTATTCGCTACGTTCATCGGCGCTGTCTTTCCGGCTTGTGAATGTGGAATCGTACCGATAACAAGGAAATTAATCGCAAAAGGTGTTCCTGTTTTTGCTGCTATTCCTTTTATGCTCACAGGACCTATCATTAATCCAATCGTACTGTTCTCCACTTTTGTTGCTTTTGGGAATCAATGGAATGTTATGATTTTCAGAGGCAGTCTTGCCATTTTTGTCGCTATAGTAGTAGGATTTATACTTTCTGTTCAATTTAAGAATGCCAAAGTGCTTAAGAACGAGAGCGGTGCAATCTCAGGCTCACCGGGCAGTATTGAAGTCGCGGCGACCGTTTCAGCACCTTCGTTATCTTTTTACAACAGATTAAAAGGGACCTTTGTACATGCAGTTGAAGAATTTTTCTCAGTTGGAAAATACCTCGTGGTCGGTGCATTGATCGCAGCAAGCATGCAAACGTATGTGAAAACTTCAACATTGCTGGAGATCGGTCAAGGCGAAGTATCCTCTTCACTCGTCATGATGGGAATAGCTTTCGTACTATCCCTTTGCTCAGAAGCTGATGCGTTTATTGCTTCTTCCTTTCAGAGCACATTTACCATTGGCTCAATCGTTGCCTTCCTGGTCTATGGTCCGATGCTCGATGTTAAGAACGTGCTGATGATGCTTGCTGCTTTTAAAAAGAAATTGGTGTTTAGTCTCATCGGATATATTACGGTCCTTGTCTTACTCGGATCTTTATTTCTTTAAGGAGGTAGAAGCGCATGATTCGTATCCTGATCCTGATCGGTTTTACCTTTTTGTTTATGCACTTGCATGCAACTGGTGATATCAGCAAATACATCAATATGAAATATTCGTATATCTCTTTTTCAGCAATTTTTATCTTAGGATTTTTAACCCTTGTTCAGTTCTATATTTATGGAAAAAGTGATGAAAGCGAACACCAGCATGATGAGGCTTGCTCACCTGAATGCGGACATGATCATCATAAAAAGCCATCACGCATTAAAAACATAACCGTCAATAGCATCTTAATATTCCCACTGATCTCGGGGTTGTTCTTCCCAATCGCTTCTCTTGATTCTGAGACAGTGAAAACAAAGGGATTTCACTTTAAAGGACTTGAAAACGAAGGTGATTTTGGAGAACATCAATTCTTAAAGCCAGACACGAGTGTTTATTACGGAAAAGAAAGTTACAACACGATTATGGATAAAGAACTTCAGCCGTTTACTAAAGGTGATGCGGTTGTATTACACGACAAGAATTATTTAAAAGGAATGGAAAGTGTCTATTACAAGCCGGGCATATTTCTTGGTAAGCAAATTCAATTCAAGGGGTTTACTTATAATGCGGAAGACCAAACGAAGAGTAAATCCAATGAACTATTCCTGCTTCGTTTCGGTATCATTCACTGTATTGCTGATTCAGGGGTATTTGGCATGATGGTGGAATTCCCTAAAGGGACTTCGTTCCCGAACGATAAATGGATTGAAGTAGATGGAACCATTGAAACCCAATACTACCAACCTTTTAGAGCAAATATTCCTTATGTAAAAGTGAAGAGCTGGAAGGAAATCAAAAAGCCTGAAGAAGAATATGTATATAGAGGATATTAAAAACCGGATCATCGTTGTCCGGTTTTTCTTAAATATTCTGTGTTCTGATTAATTGAACAACGATCTCCCCGATCTGACGTCCCAAAGATAATCCTTCATCATTATCTACTTTAAAATGTACTCCTGCATATAACCTCGACATCGCACACTCTTCCATCAAATGACGGATCCGATAAGCTTCCTGAGGAAAATAATGAGTTAAGATGACTTCCGAACAACCTGCCATTGTAGCATGTGCGGAAGGATAGCCAGGAAAACGCGGAGTGAATAATACCGTTTTTAAATTTGAGTCATATTGGCAAGGCCGCGCTACATCCCAAAGATATTTAAAATACCAAGTCATGACAAACGCATCATTAATGGCTGCTTGATAGAATCCTAAAAGCCTGGCTGCTTTCGTAGAGGCCAATCCGTACGTTTCCATCATTCTGTAGATGATTGGAATGATTTGTTTACTTACTTCTCCTGTTCCCCACCCTTTAGCGATGCGTATCTGTTCAGGTGTAATCTGCTGCATTACTTGTTTTACAAGATAAAGTTCCTTTTCCCAATCAATTGTATTAGGATTTTTTATTCTCCATCGTATGGAGTTTTTGAAAGGGTCAAAAAATTCTTGTCCTCTTTTTGTAATAAAAAACATGGGCCATGAACCTGCTTCAGGAGTAGCTGGAGTCGGGGGATAGCTTTCACCTGGGTACGGAATTTGAGACCACCTTAGATAATTTCTCACTTTATAGCCCCCTCAGTTTTTTTGATCCTCTTATTTTATGTAGCCGTACAAAATATTTAGAACACGAGGGAAGCGAATAGTGGTTAAACAAACATTTTCACCACACAAAGCGCTGAATTTAAAGAATTTGCGGTTCAATACGTTCTATACATTCATATAATATTGTATAGTTGGCCAAGCCATAACCGCTTGAGACCGGCTTTTTTAAATGGAAGTTGGTGAACGATTTTGAAAAACGTTGTAAAAAATGATGTTTCCTTTATCGTGTCCGACGATGAACAGTTCGCATCCTTTTGGAATGTTGTGTTTCCGAACCATTGGGAGGATTTCACGTTTCAAGTCCTAGATTATTACTTACGTCCTGATCAAAATTATTTAGATATTGGAGCTTGGATCGGTCCAACTGTACTTTATGCAGCAAGTAAAGCGAAACAATCATTTGGAGTTGAACCAGATCCTGTTGCTTTTGAAGCGTTCAAAAAGAATATAAAATTAAACCCCCAATTCGAACCAAAAATTACTGCGATCAACAAAGCTTTGTCCTATAAGTCAGGAACGATGAAACTATATAAAAGAACGCGTTTCGGCGATTCAAGTTCTAGCTTAATCCGTACATTATCTGATGACTTCCATTCTGTTTCTGTTTGTATCCTTAAAGAACTGCTGTCTGATTATCAGATTAAGGATCTTTCACTAATAAAAGTTGATATTGAAGGTGGAGAATATTTACTGATCCCTGCCATGCGAAAATATTTAAAACGACACAAGCCTCCACTCTATCTATCCCTCCATCCTGAATTTTTAAAAAGCTATATGAAAAAGAAATATCCTTTCTCAACTGAAGAGAAATTGAAAAAGGATTATATAAACAGCGTAAAAAGACTCGTAAACAGCTTAGATATGTATGCCTATATCTATGATTCATCAAGCCAACGTATTGAAAGAAAACATTTAGCAGAAAAACTATTAAAAAATGATGAACCCATTGAGATTTTACTTACAACAGCAGAGTTTAAACTGAATAATAGTTAAGGAATGAGGTTCTGCATGCTGCAGATCCTTATTTATTTGGATCTCTCACTTTCCTCTATCTAATATACAAATAAATTGGTATGATTTTCCTTAAAACAAAATGAAAGGTGCTGATCTGGATGTCTTCTCTAAAACAATCGTTTAACGCTGTTGCTGAATCCTATGAAAAATACAGACCTGCTTATCCGTCTGAGCTTTATACTGATGTACTTCTTTATGCAAATGCAGATGTAAAAGAACCACTATTGGAGATCGGCACTGGCACCGGAAAAGCTACTGAAGGTTTTTTACAGCAAGGATTTGCGAACATCACTTGCATTGAGCTTGGAAAAAACTTAGCAGAGCTGACACGTAACAAATTTTCTTCTTACCCGAACCTTCAAGTGTTTCACGCTGGATTTGAAGAATGGCAGAATCCAGAGAAAAAATCATTTGCACTCGCTTTTTCAGGAACCGCTTTTCATTTTATTCCTTATCAAGAGGGCTATCAAAAGGTCTCTTCTCTTTTAAAGAAGGATGGAGCCCTTGCACTCTTCTGGTTCGTCCATGTTCCTTCTGCCGAACCAGTCTATCAATCTATTCGGGAGGGTTATGAAAAGCATGCACCACATCTAGATGATCGCAATGTTCCGTCTTTAGAAGAATTCATCGAGGAACGCAGTCAGCTTACCTTAAACTCCGGTCATTTTTGTCAATTGAAGGTACATACCTATAATTGGGAACAAACTTATACAGCGGAAGACTATTTAGGATTATTAAACACTCATTCGGGTCATCAAGTATTATCACCACAACAAAAAGAACCACTCTATAAAGGTATAAAGAAAGCGATTCAGGATAACGGTGGTACAATCGTTAAAAAGCATGCTGTTGCTCTATTTTTAGCAAGAAAAAAGCAGATCAAAAAATAAAAACCAGACGTATGGACGAAACTGTCCTCGCTGGTTTTTTTCTATTCCTTCAACAAATACGCATAAGTGCGTAATGCTTCTTTTCATTTCTCATAAAGTTCTTTCTATTCTTCATTCGAAAGATAAACCCTTCAAATGTCCTGCTTTCACAGCAAGAATAGAAACTCTAGGACAGCAGTACTATTGTTTCGACATATTAGAGGATATTTATCGATTGAGGGAGAATTATGGGGAAAACAGAAAACAATGAAGGGAGGAAAAGATAAATGAGTGAAGTGATCATCCGTAATCTAGTAAAACGTCATTTCACAAAGAAAAACATACAAGATCAGCATCTTCAGCAGCTGCTTGTTCACTTTCTTATTTCAGTAAAAAAAGAAAAACATTAAAAAAGAAAGATATAAGACAATCATATAATCTCTCGTTCATACAGAGTATCTGACCACTCAGGTACTCTTTCTTATTTCACCTGTTAGAGCTCATAACTTTCGTTAAGATCTGAAGCGAATGGATTACCGTATTACGTTCGAAGTCAGAGAGCTGTTTCAGCAGATCATCTAAACGTTTATTTAGATTCGAATCAATTTTAGCAGCTGCCTGCTCGCCTTCCTCTGTTAATGAAAGAAAAAACATCCTTTTATCTTCTGGGTTAGTACTCTTATTAACGAGCCCAGCTTTGATTAAGGTTTGTATTTGCCTGCTAAAAGTCGTAATATCGACTCCAAGGATTTCAGCAATCTGATGCATAGAAGGCTGTTGGTGCTTATTGATTTCATAAAGAATGTCACTATGTGCCAATGATAAGTCTAACTCACATAATCGGCAGCCATTTTTCTGTAAGATCTCATATTTTTTGTATAAAGCATGCAACAAGCTTCTTACATCCTCCAAGTCAAGACACCACCTTTTTTTCACTATACGGGATATTCGGTTAAATTGAAATTATTTTTCATCCAGCCTCTCAAGATAGTAATAAAGTACTTTTTTACTATTCAACTTATCAAAATCTTCATGAACGAGGATATTTCCATCATCTAAACATCATTTTTCAGTATAAAAGACCCATATTTTAGCCCATTCAAATGTTTCATTCCTTTTTTATAGGGGTAACAAGAAAATATAGAGAAAAAGGAATTTGAGTTGGGGGTATCATTGAATATGTACAGAGTGAAGCAGAAACGCAGTAAACTTGGCATTTGGCTCGAAAAGCATAATAAAGATACTGACTGGTTAACTCAAACGACTGGTATAGAAAAAAAGACTGTAGAAGAATTAGCATCTAATCCAAATAAAAGTCCAAGAATGATAGCCATTCGTAAAATTTTATATGCTGTAAAAAGCGTCGATCCGACTACTAAAGTCAGTGATTTATGGGATATGAATTAAGACAAGCACTCAATATCGTATATATGAGTGCTTGTTTTTTTATTTGTTATTTGTTTATAAATTTAGAAAACCAGTCAAAGATCTCCTTGTCCGCTTCACTTATTTTACAGCAGATTTTTCTAAAATATCTTCCACTTTTGTTTTCATAGATCCTATTACCGTTTTCTTATATCTGACGGCTAAAAGAATTACTTTTAAACGCTGAAAATGGGAAAGCTTCTTAAACCGTGTATCTTCTTTAAAAAAAGTACGAACAATTGATATGGCAGTCGGACACATTTTGTCACGCGAAAACCAATCATTGTTCTCTTTTTCCATTCTTTCTGCACGCCTTAAGCGATTTAACCAGTACTTTATGTCAGTTTTAATCGGATACTCATCAATAATACATGGGGCGTACTTATGTTTTGTATGCTTTGTAAGGTACTCATAACGGTCATTTCCGCTAATAATAGTGAAACCGCCATTCTTGTCTTTTTTGACAACCAGCATATTCATGCAATCCCACATCATTCCTCTTAGCTTTTTTACATGCTCCGTCAATTTTATTGTAAAATTGGGTTTAATCTTTTCAAGTGGGATATATTGGACATTAAGCTTCATCTTTATCCTCCTCTTCTCATAGGGAGTAGGCTTGTGAATAGTATATGAAGCCAAGTGGGCAAATGGTGCCTAATAAAAAAGAGTCACCCTTCACATGCTTGTATAAACGTTGTGAGAGTGACTTCTTATAAAAATTATGCTGCTTTATTTTTACGGATAAAATTACGAATGTCTCGATTCCCAATAAACTTTTTAGACTGTTCATCCCATAACTTAAAGGTTAAAGATTTTAAACTTGTTAAGAGTGTAAGTGTTGGAACATCTTGAAGTCTAGGATCACTTTTATGTGCTTTTTCCAAGTGATAATTTGGTACACGAGAGTTCAAATGATGCACATGATGAAATCCGATGTTTCCTGTAAACCATTGCAAAACTTTTGGAAGCTTGTAAAACGAACTGCCTTTTAAAGCAGCTTCTACATAGTTCCATTTTTCATTGTGCTCAAAATAACCATCTTCAAACTGATGCTGAACATAAAACAGCCATACTCCAGAGAACGTTGCAATATAGAAGATCGGGAGTTCAACTAATAAAAAGGCTTTCCATCCGATCGTCATTCCAATTGCAAGAACAATCCCTACTAATAAAACATTTGTCAGCCAAACATGCATTCTTTCTTTCTTTGAAGCATTCTTTGTATTAAAACGGTAATCAATTAAAAAGATATATAATGGTCCGATTAAGAAAAGTACGATCGGATTTCGATACGTTCGATATTGCAGTCGCTTTAGCCAAGAAGCTTCGGCATACTCTTGCAAAGTCATCGTCCATACATCACCAACACCGCGCTTCTCAAGGTTTCCATTTGTCGCATGGTGTGTTGCATGACTATTCTTCCATTGCTCATAAGAACAGAACGTAAACAATCCAGTAAATATACCTACGATCTGATTAGCTTTACGGCTTTTAAAAAATGAATAGTGTGTGCAATCATGGAAGATGATAAACGTTCGAACTAAAAATCCCGCTGCAGGAACAGCACAAAGAAGTGTTAACCAAAACGATATATCTAAACTCAGATAAGCAAGAATCCATAATAGAATAAATGGTCCCACTGAGTTAATTAATTGCCATACGCTTGCTGAAATACGCGGACGCTCAAACGGCGCTAATTTTTTCTTCCACTCACGAATGTCATAATTCGAATGTTCGCTCATTCAATCAGTCTCCTTTTTGTTACATCCATCCTATTTTACCACAACTTTTGTATTCCGTTTCTACATATATTTGACGAAGTATGTAATTATTACAGTTCAAAATAATAACCGGCCTCTCACGATTAGAGATGGCCGGCTTTGATGATCAGTCTGTTATGTTATTTTTTAGCATTAATATAAAGTTTACCTGCGGCTTTTTCATATGTCTTATTTCCATAATCATCAGAAGCGATTACTTCTACGATTGCACCAGGGGCTTTCACATTTGAAGTAGCAGTGTAGTAACCTTCGTAATGGCCTTCTGACGTTTCACGCATCGCCAGTTCTGTTGCGTTTGCCAAGTTGCCCGCATTTGTCAACGGCATATGGATTACAAATATCGCATCTAATCCTGGCTCACTTTCAAATTCAATTTTTACAGACTCCCCGCTCTTCAGCTCTTTGTCCGCATCTGGCT
Source organism: Fictibacillus barbaricus (assembly GCF_014635025.1). GTDB lineage: Bacteria > Bacillota > Bacilli > Bacillales > Fictibacillaceae > Fictibacillus > Fictibacillus barbaricus. The sequence continues at coordinate 1,439,077 of NZ_BMCE01000002.1, forward strand.
TTAGATTTTCAATAACAGGAGCCTCAAACTTCGCATACACTTTCACAGTCTTTGCATGACGATTGCCTGCTTTATCTAGTGCAACAACCTTGATGACATTCTCACCTTCATTTAGTAGCATACGGTGACTGTAGTTTCCTTCTTCATCCACTTTTGCTTTTTGACCGTTTACTTTAATCCAATCAAGGTTTGTCTCGTTAACCGTACCTGTAACTGTTACGGATTCGCGATTTGTTTTCAGGCCATCCTCTGGCGAAGTAATGCTGACTCTTGGTTTTGATTGATCCAATGTAATGGTTACTGGAGCTGATTCATCTGTTGAACCTTGCTCTGTAACGGCTTTCGTAGTCAGTCTGTTCTCACCATCTTCAAGTGTGAGATCAGCTGAGAAAGTTCCTTCGTCTGTTGTGGCTGCACTTGCGACTTCTTCACCATTGTTAAAGATTTTCACTGTTGTTGTTGGTGCAGCCGTTCCTGAAACAGTTACGTTTTCTTGATTTGTAAATGCTCCATCTGCAGGAGACGTAATTACAGGTGCCGTTACTTCATAGTTCACAGTTGCCCGGATCATATAGTTTCCTTCGTCTTCAGGTGATTGTGACCAAGCCCCGCCAACTAATTGATAGCTTCTTCCTGACCATTCACCATCCTCATCTGTTCCAAGCCCCGGAGTATTTGGATTAGGATGACTTTGAATGTACACCATGTAGAAATCTCCCTCTACCATGATGCCGTGTGCACTTAAATCAACATGTGTCCACTCACCGTTACGAAGTGCAGTTGCATCAAAAGGACCTGCAAGCTTCTTTCCAGGTGCTCCGTCAGGACCACTTGCATCGTAAACAGCTAATTGGAATTCTGTTCCGCCCGGTACCGGCCATTCCGTATCCCAGAATCGGAACAATCCGCCTGTTACGGCTGCCTTCTCATTACCTTCAGCAAGTGACATTTTAACTGCCCATCCATTGCCAGCATCATAGAAGGCACGTGCGTTTTCAGCCGTTCCATCGTCATAGCCGATCTCACCCGGATATCCGATGAACGGTTTTAGTTCGAAGTTCTGTTCTGTAGATCCTCCGCCGGCAATCGTAACAGATGCTTCTTCACCGTAGTATGAAGGGGCAACGACTTTAAGCGTATACTCTCCTTCATAAGCTTCAATCTCATAAGAACCATCTTCGTTCGTTTCAACAGGTGAAACAGCTGCATCTTCCATAAGCATGACAGTAGCGCCTGCAACTGGTTCTCCTGTTACCTGATTCGTTACGTTACCTGAAACTGTACCTTTAGGAATTTCTTCAAGAGTAAAGTTTGCTCTTGCTGTTCCATCTGCTTCAAGGTTTACCGTTTGAGATGCTGAACGAAAGCCGTACGCTTCTGCTTTTACTGTGTACGTACCGGCAGCATGCGTCAAGCTGTAAGAACCATCTTGAGGGTTTGTATAAACGGAACGTCCTGTTTCAAGTACACTTACCTCTGCACGCATAGGAAGTGCCATTGGGGCAGCTTCACCGTCTTTAGATGGTTCTTTTTCTTCTGTTGGTTTCATTGGTAAAATCTTTGAAGGATCTACCTTTGGCTTCGCTTCTAAAGAAGGAGCTTTGTCCACTGAACCTTTTCCTAATTTTGCTTTTTGCGCAGGAGCTAATGGCTGATCCATTAATTTTACATCGTCCAAATACCATCCGGCTTTTACAACAGAGCCATCCGTTGTAACGTTGAAAGCCACATATACGCGCTGGCCAGCGTACTCGCTTAAGTCTACTTCTCCATCAATCCATCCGCCGGACGTTGAGTTAACACGCAGTTTCTGAGTCCAGTTTTCCATATCTGTAGAAACAAAAACATGGCCATAATCATAGTTGCGTTCTAGATCATGCCACTGTTTAAACTGAAGATAGCTGTGGCCTTCTGGTAGATCAACCGGAGGCATCACAAGTGTCATGTTCGAACTGTTTGCATAGTTTCCTGCAAGATTAGTAGCATATACCTTTTCTCCTGAAAGTGCTGCACCCGGTCCGCTAGTTGGTGTACCATGCTCCCAGCTGTTATTTGGACCATAAGAAGACCATCCAGTCAGACTTCCTTCAAAATCTTCCTCATAGCCAACTGAGATTCCTGGCAGTAAAGCAACTGTGTAATCCTCAGCTGAAACTTCATTACCTCCAAAGTCGTTTACCTTCCACTTGTAAACAATTTGGTCACCGGTTAATGCGGATCCAGGAATTGTTGCTGTATACGCGCCAGACTTATAGTCTCCCTCTGTTCGCTCAGCCGCAATGTCTGTCCAGCTTCCATCTTCGTTTTGGTAACTTAAAAGAACAGAAGTTACACTGATGTTATCTGATGCTTGTGCCTCAAGGGTTAGAGGCATTTCTTTGTAGGATTCACTTGGTCCTTCATGCGTGATAGAAGGCGCTTCGGTGTCCTCTCCCTCCTTTGTTACAGTCCCTTCAATACTCCCTAAACCTGTTACTACAGAAGATACAGCTGTAAAAGCATTTACAAGCCCATGTCCATAGCCATTGTTAGGAGATTCAGGGAATGTTGCATCAGTTAGTGGTGTAGCTGAAGATAATAAAATCTCTTCCATTTCTTCTACCGTTAAGCTCGCATCCGCTTGGCGAAGCAATGCGGCAACGGCTGATACGTGCGGCCCTGCCATTGAAGTACCATTCCATCCGCCTTCATAGGCACTTCCCGGTACAGAGGATCGAATATTTACACCTGGCGCAGAGATCTCTGGCTTCGTTTCATCATATGGGGATGGTCCTTGGAGAGAGAAGCTAGCTAAACGGTCATTGATATCCGTTGCACCAGTAGCAAAAGATTCAGGATAGTTTGCAGGTGTCGCTACAGATCCAGGACCGCCCGGGTTAAAGATAGTCGTGTTGCCTGCAGAGAATTCTGGGAAGATTTCTGCTGCACGCCATGCAGCAACCATTTCTCTGTACCACTCATCTAATCCAGGTCCGCCGCCCCAAGAGTTGTTAACAACATCTGGCGCTTTTTCTGGATGAGGGTTGCCCTGTGCATCTTTTGGAGCTAAGATCCATTCACCTGCTTCTAACAGATCAACGTCTGTACCACCGTCTGCATTGAATGCTTTAACGGCAATCCATTTTGCACCAGGTGCAACACCGATTTGGTTGGCACCATCTGGTTCAGAACCGACCATTGTTCCGGTAACATGTGTACCATGTCCCAGGTCGTCATAAGCGGCTGCTTGACCGCTTACTGCATCAAACCAGCTGAACTGATGATCTGGAGTATCGGGATTCTGCGGGTTAAATCCCCGGTACTTTTCCTTTAAAGCTTGGTGGTTCCATTGTACGCCTGTATCAATAGATGCAACAACTGTACCAGAACCATCGATACCCATATCCCAAACGGCAGGAGCTCCTACTCGTTCAATATTCCATTCAATAGAAGACAATCTGTTTTCCGGTTCAGCTTGCAGGGCAGGTTTTTGTTTTTCGGGGAGTTTAATCGTACTTACAGGCTGAATGAGCTGTCTTGTTTCATTTGGAAGGACTTTTTCAACCTCGGGGAATGCTGCGATTTCTTCCATAACTTCCTTTGTTGCTGTAACAGCCATACCGTTTACAACATAAAAGGATTGGATTTTTTCAGCTTTTCCTGCTTTTTCTTGTTTTTCTAAGTAGTTTTTTGTGTGCTGTTGTGTTTCTAGCGCTTTTGCACGAAGAGAAGAAACAAGTGTGGAACGTTTCATTAGCTTAGATTGATTGGCAGAAAGTTTTTGGGACTTTGCTTTTTTAGCTGCTTTTTTTGCGACTTCTGCTGTATCAACTTGTTCTTTAAACTTTATAAGGAACGTGACCTTATCTTTTTTATTGAACTGTTCACTCAATCTTTTAGAGACCTTATTTTTGCTGCTTTCTAATGCTGCTTTCTTTGCTGATGTAGATGGTTTTTCTTTTGTTGCTGCATTCGCTTGAGACGGGAACATCAATGGAACAATCATTAAAAAAGCTAAAAATACGGAAAGCCAGCGTACTTTTTTTTTGTTTTTACTCATGTTTCTTTTCCCTCCCTATTCTTTTTGGCGATACAGATCTCTAACTCTATTTACCGTTTCACACCTCCTGTATTTTTTTTGAAAATATAGTAATTACTTGTTGTTATGTAAAGATTAACCGATGACCGATGTAAGATTATGTAAAAAAATGTCGTTATTTTTGCATGAAATTGGAAATTAAATCCTTTGTATGACCTTAATCCTTCCGTTTTGTTACTATTGAATAACTGATTTTTATTTCTGTCCTATTTTTTAAGGAAAGACAAACTTCTGACTCATGACCTAACTACCTGTTTTTGTAATATAAAAACTCAGTTGATTAAAATAAGAATTCGGACCCCCATGAACACAAACAAACACTCTTTGATTTTCTATTTTTTTCTTTATTTTCTCAATCCTGTATTGATTTCGTTACATTTTTCTAAAATAAAGACTGCCTTATTTCCTACCAATCAATCAGTCCAATTGTCGGAAAAAGAAATCCTTCTACCCAAAAAAAAGTATCTTCTTTATCAAAATGGTATAGGGCATACCATTTAATAAAGGCACTCTTTTGATTAAATGTCGTTTCTTGACAAAAAAAACTCTCTCTTATTAAGAGAGAGTTCTAACTTATTCAGGTCTTGTTAATGAATAGGCATCACCGATCTTTGCATAGTTAGTTCCTGCTAGCCTTCCAACAGGACGCAGCCTCTTGGCATCAATCCTGCCTTGACTGTATATGTCCTCTGCTATGTGATAGTGGACAACCCTTCCGATCAGGAGGTCCGTTGCCGGTTTATCAGGTGTGCCGCCTAGAGGAATGATCTGTTCAATAACACATTCCATTCTAATTTTTGCCTCTGCAATTCCCGGAACTTTCACTTTTACAGATTCAACAGCTGTCAGATTTGCCAGTTCGACTTCACTTTCTTCAGGTCCTAAATTTGCTGCAGTTTGATTTACGGCTTCAATGTACGTTTCGTCTGGGATGTGTACGACGAATTGTCCTAATGCTGCGGCATTTCTGGAAGTATCTTTTTGTACGCCATCCCTCCTGCCGATTGATATAGCGATCAAGGGCGGGTCGGCCGTCAGTGCGTTAAAATAGCTGAAAGGAGCTGCGTTTAAGACACCTGTTTCGGATAATGTGCTCACAAAAGCGATAGGTCTTGGGATGATACTCCCAGTCAGAAACTTATAGTTTTCTTTTACGGATAAGCTTTGAGGGTCAATCGATTTCATGAATCATCACCTGCTTTAGTTAAAATTTTTACTGAACCATTGTGCCGCTTCTTCGACCTCAGCTCTTGATAGCTGATGGCCCATGTTCTCCCATTTTACGTGTACAGCTGCGCCTGCATGTGAAAGAAGATTCTCTAATTCTTCCGTTTCCTCCGGAGGACAGATAGGATCATTTTTGCCTGCACCAATAAAGACAGGCAGACCTTTTAGATCGGGTAATTCAACTCCTCGTCTTGGCACCATTGGGTGATGAAGGATAGCTCCTTTTAACGAATGCTGATAATGGAAAATCAAACTCCCTGCAATATTTGCTCCGTTTGAATAGCCGACCGCAACCACATGATCACGGTTGAACTCATATTTTTGAGCAGCCTCATCAATAAACTCATGAAGTTCTTTTGTACGGAAGATCAAATCCTCCTCATCGAAAACCCCTTCTGCTAAACGGCGGAAAAACCGCGGCATTCCGTTTTCGGATACATTACCTCGTACACTTAAAACAGATGATTCCGGTGAGATCAAATCAGCCAACGAAAGAAGGTCTTCTTCGTTTCCTCCTGTTCCGTGCAGCAAGAGCAGTACAGACTTTGTTGTATCAGTCCCTTTTTTAAACAAGTGTTTCATGATTTGTCCTCCTCTAAGATCCTTGCTTCTGCTGGCTGCAAATGATTCTGAATCTGCTCTCGATGAGGTTCTAGCCATGGCGGAAGCAATAGACTTTTTCCTAATTCTGCTTCTGTCTCATCACGGGTAAATCCTGGTGGATCTGTTGCGATCTCAAAAAGGATTCCACCTTCTTCACGGAAATAGATAGCGTTAAAATATTGACGATCAATGATCTCTGTAACATGAAAATTATTTTGCTTTACATGCTTCTGCCACAACTCATGATCTTCATAGCTGCTTGCCCGCCATGCGATGTGATGAACGGTCCCTACTCCACTTACTCCTCGTGCTTCTGGAGAAAGTTTGATATCGATCACATTTCCGATATCGCTTTTTGCTTTAAAACGAACGTAATTACCTTCTTGACCTATCTTTTTTAGTCCCATCACATCTGTTAGAACAACTTCTGTCTGCTGTGGTGAAACTGAAAGTAATGTTGCCCCACCAAACCCTTTGATCGCGTGCTGAGATGCAACTCCGCCAAATGACCATTCGCTTATCTTTCCTTCTTGTCTTGCGACGATCTCTAGACGCAGTCCATGAGGATCTAAGAATTCTAGATATTCTTCTTGGAAACGTATAGTTTTCTTATATTCGATAGAAAACTTTAGCAGTCTTTCCTCCCAAAACGGAAGTGAATCTTCCGGAACAACAAAAGAAGTCGTTCCTACCTGGCCTGAACCAACTCTTCCTCTATAGGCATCCGGCCACGGAAAGAAAGTCATAATGGTCCCAGGGCTGCCTCCTTCATCTCCAAAATAAAGATGATACGTTCCTGGATCATCAAAGTTTACCGTTTTCTTAACTAGCCTTAATCCTAGTACTCCAGCATAAAAATCAACATTCTCCTGCGGACTGCCGACAATAGCTGTAATGTGATGAATTCCATCTGTCTGCATTGTCATACTCATTTTCATTAACATCCTTTCAGTTGATCAACTTATTTTTTGTAAGTTTAGTATATAAAATATAACTTACTTTTGTCAAGTAACTATATTTATTTGTAATCCAATTGCAGATTCTCTTCAACTTAGTAGTCAATAAATGCTCCTTTTCATTATGTACGTATCACTGTTTACTTAGCCTTTACCCTTTATGAGGGGTTAAAAACGATAAGGTGAGGACTTGAAACCTTTAAAACAAAAATCCACGTGGAATATGTATATTCCACGTGGACAAAAAGTGAATTGTTGTATTTGTTTGGGGACAGACCCCTTTTTAGAAGTCGAATTTATCAGGGTCTGGACCGATGCGGCGATCTTCATTCAAATCATTGATCTTCTCCATATCCTTGACAGACAGTTCAAAGTCAAAGATATCCGCGTTTTCAACAATACGATGCTGTTTAATAGATTTAGGAATTGTAACAACACCGTTTTGAAGATCCCAGCGAAGGATGATCTGAGCCACAGATTTCCCGTATTTCTCAGCTAGCTCAACAAGTGTTGGCTCATCCAATAGTTCACCTTGCATCAATGGGCTCCATGCTTCCATTTGGATGCCATTCTCTTTACAGAATGAAAGGAGTTCCTTTTGTGCAAGACGAGGATGGTACTCCACTTGGTTTACCATCGGCTTGATCTCGCAATCAGCTAAGATGTCTTCTAAGTGATGAATTTGGAAGTTAGATACACCAATCGCTTTAACTTTTCCATCTTTATAGAGCTTCTCAAGCGCAAGCCATGTTTCTTTGTACTTGCCTTTTACAGGCCAGTGAACCAAATAAAGGTCAAGATATTCCAGACCGAGCTTGCTCATGCTCTCGTCAAAAGCAGCCAGTGTTGACTCATAACCTTGATCTTTATTCCATACTTTAGTCGTGATGAACAATTCTTCGCGAGGGACACCCGCTTCTTTAATAGCTTGTCCCACACCTTCTTCATTTTTATAGATGGCTGCTGTATCGATGCTCTTATAACCTGCTTCAATCGCCCATTTAACAGAGTCGATTACTTCTTGGCCTTCTTCCACTTTAAATACTCCAAGGCCAAACCAGGGCATCTTTACTCCATTATTCAGTACAGTTGTATCTTGCAGTGAATTAATTGTTGTCATCTGTATCTGCCTCCAATTCTACATGTAATTTTTATCCTATAAAAAGATATTGTCATATTCTGCTGTAGAAAGGAAACATTTCGACTTTTAGAAGGTTTTTAAATCCTTCTATGGAAGTAGTATCCAACACATTATGAAAATGGGGTGTTAGTGTGAAGGACAATCTGATTCAATTTAAAACAAAAAGCGAATCATCTAAATCTATGCCTGAACAAGAATTTACCCTGATTCAGGAGATTCGTGAACTGTTGTCAGAGTTTCACTGTAATTATCCTTTAGTAACAAAAAAGGCCATTTTACTTCGTATTGATCAACTAACAGATGAACTCATCTTCCATAAGCGTTAGTTAAAAAAAGCTTGCCGTTGATAGACATTTAGTAATATGTCAAGTTCTTGACTGCATTTTACTGTTTCCGTGCTGGTTAATCCGCTGCGATCGGCAATTTCTACCAGCTTCTCTTTTTTTTCTTTTATACATTCCATGAGAAGAGAGTTATTCCATACTTTTTTCTCCACGAGAATCGGCTCCCCTTATGTCAATTTTGTACCTCTCGATTATTATGACCGCTTTTTCTCGTCTTGAAAATAGATTCCGCAAAAGAAGAAGTAATCTTACAAAAGCGGACATTTTTTTACATGGCAAATCGTCATAAAGACCCAAAACTTCCTCCAATGTTAAGCATTTTTCAGCCGCATTCGTCTACTTTTTCGGGACTTTTCAATCGATTATATTTAATAGAGAAAGAAAATTAAAAAGGGAGGACTTTAGGAAAAAATGAGAAAAATGTCAAAAGAAATAAAAGAAGAGATGATTGATAGAATACAGGCCTTCTTTATAAAAGAACGCGGTGAAGAAATTGGCAATCTAGCAGCTGAGCAAGTTCTGGACTTTATAACAGAAGAGATGGCTTCTTATTTTTACAATGAGGGAATTGAAGATTCTATATCAGCGCTTCAATTAAGAATGGAGAATTTAGAAGAAGACCTGTATACGTTAAAGCATCCCCTTTATAAATAATAGACAGGAAAAAAGGATGGGAGATTTCCCATCCTTTTTATTGTTTCTTGTCATTATAGTAATTGACTGAATACATAGCACCCTCTTCAACCATCTTATTATCATCTACATCCATTGGATCAGGGTGACCTGCTTTATTGATCGGGAGCTGTGTACGCTCGATATGGTGAGGACGGACTTTCCGTTTCATATCTTTCAGTTTCATTTTTGTTTTTATACGATTTGGTTTAAAAGAGAGCCAGACCAATGCACCTGTACCTAAACCGATTAAAGCCCACGATTGCGTTTTAAATAATTTGTTAGTCGTTTTCATTTGGGTTGCAGTTTGCATGTATAACGCCTCCTTTGCTTACTATTACCCCTTTTTTCTTCATTCGTAACATCACAAATTTGTTGCAAAATTATTACATCCGCCCAATTCCGAAAAAACTAAACTTTTGTCCATACACGCTTTTCACCTATTACATATACTGTATCGAAGTTGTAAGTATAAATCGTAAGGAGGAGTTTTAGAATGTATGCAAATTCACCTGTAAATGCTTCAATGGCAAACGCACCAATTTATGGTGGTGGCGGATATGGTTATTGTGGTGGCGGTTATGGTTATGGTAAGGGTTTTGCGATCATAGTCGTTCTATTCATCCTTCTCATTATCGTTGGTTGTTCTTGGGCGCATAAAGGCGGCAAAGACTGCTAATTTTATTCCCAGTAAAAAAGGGTGCGGTTATAATAACCGCACCCTTTTTTACATATACCGCTTTGTTTTTTTCTGAAATCGAACCGTTCGTACAAAATCAATAATTCTGGTGCTGATCCATTGACATAATAAAGCAAACAAAATGATTTCAATTCCAATCGTTACAGAGGTAACAAGCAAAACAAAGCTGTTGATTAAAAAAAGAATGGTGCCTGGTCTCTTTCCTGACCATTTTGCGAGGATTAAAGCTAAAATATCCATACCGCCAGAAGATGCTCCAAAACGAAAAAGAATACCAACTCCTGTACCAAAGATAATAGCCCCGTAGATCACATCGATGATTGTCATGTTCAAAGGCTGTGGTACCAGCGCCGTCATCCAATCTACCGTAACAGAGGTAACAGCCACGCAATAAATGGTCCATAAAGCAGTCAGTTTTCCAAGTTTATTAATTGCCAGAAGCAATAACCCAAAATTAATGGTCCATAAGGTTAGCCCTAATGGTACATGAAAGAAATAATCATTTAAAATAGCAATGCCGGCTGCCCCGCCAGAAGGTATAGCGTGGGGAAATAAGAATCCAGCCATAGCTAGTCCCTGCAAAAAAGCTCCAACTGTTAACCATACGATTCTCTGCAAAACAAAAATCCTTTCTGATTCATCATTTCTATCCTTCATTTTAGATCTCACACTAAGAAATGCAAGATGTTTTAGGAATCATTTTTATCATTCATAAGTTTACCTTTTTGGATAAGCTCTCTATGTATCTGCTTAGCATATAGTAAAGAAACATGAGAAAAAAAGTGGGGTGGGTATGTTGAAAAAAAATATCCTTTTTTTTGGAGACCCCGGAATTGATGATACTCTTGCCCTTATTTATGCTTTATTAAATCCAGCTATAAACTTAGTAGGCATTGTAGCCGGTTTTGGAAATGTCACTCGTATGCAAACCGCCCAAAATGCTTATTACCTCCTTGATTTGGCACAAAGAGAAGACATTCCTGTTATAGGAGGGGCGGTAAGATCGGTAGTCGGGCAAGCTGGCGTATTTTACCCCGAAATACATGGTGAAGAAGGACTTGGGCCAATCCGTCCTCCTGAGTATATGACAACAGAACTCAATGTATTTGATGATATCTACAAGATCATCGATTATTATCCCGATCTTACAATTGTTGATGTAGGAAGAAATTCCTCTCTCGCAACGGCTTTTACACTCGATAATGACACCATGAAAAAGGTCAAAGAGATTTACCTGATGGGTGGAGCCTTTTTGGTTCCTGGTAATGTAACACCCGTAGCTGAGGCTAATTTTCACGGGGATCCTTTTTCAACAAATATTGTACTTGAACAAGGCAACAACATTACAATAGCCCCTTTAAATGTAACGAATTACGCTATTGTTAAACCCGAGACGATCGATAATTTGGCAAAAAACATGCAGCCTCCATTCGGAAGCTTAATCAAGCTGATCTTTGATTATTATTTTAAAGCATATCAAAAGCTAATCCCCGGCATAGAGGGTTCACCTCTCCACGACGTTTTCACGATTTGGGCTTTAATGCATCCTGACAAAGTAACAAAGGTGAGGAAGCAAGTATCCGTGGTGAACGATGGAATCTCTAAAGGGTTAAGCATTGCCGATTTCAGGGCAAAACCAGTTGTTCAGCCAGGTCTGACTTTTCAAGATATTATTTTACAATTTGATTACCAGGCATTTATAAAAGATTTTGTTACCGTTATGCTTAAGCGTCAATAAAATAAACATATTTTAAGATAATGCTTCATACCTTTAAAATGATTACTCCTTTTTAGAGGTATAGGGCCCTGTTCATCTCTTTTGCGGGAGACACTCTATGTGAGATCAGCAGAAAGGTGGACCAAACATTGAGTCATCATAACTTAAGTGATATTAAGGCGATTGAACAAAAGGCGCGAAAAGAACATAAAGAAGCCGAACAAGCACGGACGGTTATTCAAGATGTTCTGATTCAAAAACGGTTTCATGAAAACCGTCCGTTAAACCATCAAGAGAAAAATAAATGAAAAAGAGCAGTTCCTTCCCGGAACTGCTCTTTCAGTATTTTTACGACAACGAACCTGTTCCGAGACTTCGTAATGCATCAACTGCAGTTCTGCTGTCTTCACCGACTGCTGATACACAGCAAATTCCTTGCATTCCATTTAAAAGACTCATACTAAGATGGCTTTTTGCATTGATTTTTAACGTATTGCATTCAAAAAAGATCTGGCATTGTTCAAATTCGTTTGCTTTTACAACCATCTCATGAATCCATGATGGTCTTATTCTCTCTTGTACCATAAAGTAAGTTTTCATCACACATTACCCTCTTTTCAGTCCGCTTCATTTTTAATTGTACAACGTGAATGTAAAGCCTGTTTAAACGCTGTGTAAGTGTTTTATGGCTTATCGTTTCAATTTATGAGCAGAATGAAAAATAATGGTATGAAAAAAGCACTAAATTACAAACATTAGAAGTAATACATAAAAAGGGAGAATTGTTATGGCTTATTATGTTGCTTGTGACTATGACGAACCTGATTGCCAGAGTTACAGAGGAATTGTGATCATCGACACACTGACGAATGAAGTGGCACACCGCTTCTTCTCAGGGAATTTTGATCAAGATTTTCAGGAGTACAGAAGCTGGCTGGAAGACACGAATCCATACTATTACGAAGGGGATAGTCTTGTTAATTTTGTTGGGGACCTCCATAACCCTGCATTAAGTGATGAGCAAGATTTCTACCACTGACGTGATAAGTAAATTGACAAGGGTATCCGTCACTTTTTTCATTCTGATAAGGTGTGGTGGTCTCTCAAATTTTGCAGTCTCGCTGATATATGTTTAAAACTCGTGGAATTATGGCTAATATTTCTTGAATTGAAGCCATTATTCCTGGAATTAATGCATGAATTTCTGGAATTAAACGGCATAGGGTATAAAAGATCAAAAAACCACGTATGTTTTTTACACCTAGATCATAGCTGACAAACAAAAAATTGCAACAATATCGACATTTCACATTAAAACGCATGGTATAAATGAGTTATACATTCTAAAAACAATAAACAGCACCCTCCCAACTGGAGAGTGCTGGTTTTGTAATCTTAATCTTTATTTGAAAAATCAATAATACGGATCGGGTTCCCTGTTCCATCTCTATAGATCGCATATCTTCCGGGCGGGATGGTACATGGAGATTTTATAAAATCTAACTTGGATTCGTGCTCATCATAAAAATCATCGACGCTATCTACGAGGAATACTCCCCCTGGTCCTAGTTCATGTTCGTCCTCTTCAATCATCAACTGTACTTCACAATCTTTCATGGTCATCCCAAGTACTTGATTTCCCTCACGCCAAGCTTCTGTCATCCCAAGACCTTCATAATACCTTTGTGATTCTTGTAAATCTTTTACTGGGTGAAACAGAAATGCAAGCTTCATACCAATACCCCCTAAGTAAAAAATTTTCATGACACTTATGTTTATCTTACATTTATTTTTAGTGTATACGTTACATTCCATCTATCCTTATAATTTTCCTGCCGAATCCGTTAGAAAAACTTTAAAAAGAAAAGAACCTAGCCTCATAAACACAGCATGTGCGTATGTGACTCGGTCCCTTTGTCTTAATAATAAGGATACGGATAGGGCGGATAGGGCGGGTACGGCGGATAAACGGGATAGATTGGGTAAGGTCTTGGCGCTAATGCTAGACCAGCGATCGTTCCAAGTGTTAGACCTACTAATGCCGGTGCAAAAAACCGGTCGCTGCTTCCATCTAGTTCTGTACTATATGGCAGAATATATGCCTTTTTATCATCTACATGTTTAAGAACACCATGATATCTCGTGCCGCAATGACATGTTATATACACGGACCTGCCTAAATATCGTCGGCACAGGTGATATGTTTGGTATGACAAAGGGTAAACCTCCCAGCTTGTTTTTGCCTTCTGTACACCATATGTCCAACCTGTTATTTTGACAGAGACAAGTGTCTAACCATCATTAATTTTCTGAACCCGGAGTTAATAAAAGATGTTCCCTTCCTTTTCCGCCGTTGTCATCCAGCGCTGTCACATGATACTTTCCTGTAGCCCAATCTTTTGACTGGTCCTTATACCACGGGCTTAACACATGACCAGATTGCCCAGGTCCGACTACATGATAGGCTTTCGTTGGATCGGCCATATCGATTACCATCCGCCATGCTCCTCCATGGGTGATATCCCCAGTTTCTCGGTTCCATCCAGCTACTCCGACTGTAACCCGGCTTCCTCCCATCTTCTGTGTTTCAGGGTTAAACAGCAGATTTAATGGTTTGATTGATGCAAGCGGGTGTTCAAAAGTCAGGGTATGAAAGTCTCCCCATTTCCATTCAGCCAGATATTCACCATATTCCTCAGTGAGCGTTGAGATCATCGATCTGAATGACTTCTCGGTAACCTTCTCTAAACCACCGTGCTCTTTGATCCATGGACCAGGCTGTCCAGCATATGCCTTACGGATCAGCTCATCAATTACTTGTTCACGTCCATCAAACATATCCATCATCTCTTCACTGATTTCATCTTTAAATAACTCGCTGCTAAAACGGTCCATCCAGATATGAAAGATGAGAGGCGCCGCACTATTTTTACTGTCTAGCTTGTTCCATTTTTTCAGAACGTCTATGACTTGAGTTTCGATCTCGTTTAGCGGTTCATTCGTTACTTGTTCGATTAAGATCGGCAGTATTTCTTCGGCTTGTTTATTTTTTTGGTCAAACTGCAGAGTCTGCATGTCTTTTACAGTAAGGGTATCAGTTTTCTCTAACACTTCTACAATTCTTTGCTGTCTGTATGGCTGTGCGAATGTATCAGAAATATGATATGGATAGGAATCTGTTGTTACTTTATTGTTTGCGGTTGCAATATACCCATTTTTCGGGTTCACAGTCGTTGGAAGTTCATTCCAAGGAATATACCCTTCCCACTCATACTGATCCGTCCATCCTGGAACTGGGAGTGACGTATACTTTTGTTTTCTAACCGGGATTAATCCGTTAGCCTTATAGGCTATGGTTCCGTCCGTACTTGCGAAAACAAAATTTTGTGCCGGTGTATGAAATGATTCCAGAGACTTCTCAAACTGTTGCCAGTTTTTTGAGCGGTTCATCATAATAACCGCTTCAAGTTCCTTTGAAGGCTGAAGAGCTGTCCATTTTAAAGACAGAGCTGTTCCAGGTTTATCATGATGGGCAAACTCTGAAATAATAGGTCCATGTCGTGTAATCACGACCTCATAGTTAACATCAGCTTTATCTTTTACTTTGATCACTTCATCAACAACATCGGCTTTCTCCCAATCCGCTAAATACTGAAACTCGTATGGGTCTTTCGGATTTCTCTTTTCTATGTATAGTTCCTGTACATCTGGTCCTACGTTCGTAACACCCCATGCGATCGTATCGTTATGACCTACTATAATTCCAGGGATACCCGCAAAAATAACACCCGACACTTCATATTCCGGGGCCTTTAGATGTGTTTGATACCAGATGGAAGGCGTTCCAAGCGAGAGATGCGGGTCATTGGCTAGAAGCGGTTTTCCTGACTGCGTTTTACTTCCTGAGACAACCCAGTTGTTGCTACCATTATGAAAGTTTGGAACAACTGCTTCTGCAAAACTTTTTTCAAAATCTAGTCCGCTTTCCTTTAAATCTTCTAATATAGCGGGTGCGTCAGCCGGATACCCTGGAAAAAGATCTAATGCTTTTTCCTTTGAGAAAGTTTCCATTAAATAATAACGAAAAGCCTGGCCCTCCCAGTGTCCACCAAGGTCGAATGCCATGTATTTACCGATTACAAGCGAATCGACAGGTGTCCATTTCTTAGGTTCATAGCCAACAAGCATAAATTCGATCGGAAGGGTGTTCGTTTTCTTTGCCTGCTTCATGTAAGCGTTTACGCCATCAGCGTACCATTTCAGATATTGTTTCATTTCAGGCGAATATTTATGATATGAAGCTTCAGCTGCTCTTCTTAGACCAAGGGTTCTAAAAAACTTATCACGTGAAAGAGCCTTTTCACCGATCACCTCACTAAGCATGCCTGAAGCTTGTCTTCTGCTTAAATCCATTTGGAACATTCGATCTTGAGCCGTTACAAATCCTTGTGCTATAAATAAATCTTTCATCGATTTTGCTTCTATATGCGGAACGCCATGATCGTCCCTATAAACATCTACGTTTGCTGTCAATCCGTTTAAGGCTAATGCTCCATTTACTTGCGGCTTGCTTTTTTGAAGCAGAAAATAGGCTGTCCCTGCTGCAGCTGTTAAAATAATAACAAGTGCAACCACAATGATGATTAAAGTCTTTTTCCAAGTTAACCGTTTCACCAATCTTTTTTTCTGAAGTGCTTGTTCCACTTCTTTACCCCCTGCCCTGACAATCTTCCTAAATAGATTCTCTAATGTGACGGATTTCCCTGTGACAAAAGAAAGAAAAGTATTCTGCAGTTAAATACCGTCATACTTTCCGCCTAATTTCTGTTTAAATAGACAGAATTCTCAGACTTCTATCGAATATATGAACAAGCAGTCTCATGACAGACAGGATAAGGAGAAAAATAGTATGGCTAAAATTCTAGTAGACTTCCAACTCAGCCATGGCCAGGAAAAAATAACAAAAGGCAATATTGTTATCGCTAATATTAACCCTGGAAAATCAAATCTCCACGAACAAGTAAAGAAGTTAATTGCAGACCAATTTAAATGCCCAGCGGGAATCATTTCAATTAAGAAAATAAAAATGAACGCATAAAAAGAGGTGCTTCTAAAAACAGAAAGCACCTCTCTATGTATAGGGGACTTTATTATCTCACTCTTAAGTTCTCAGCGTAAGTTCCATAAGTCATATAACGGTAGGCCTACATCCATACCTTTATACGGTAATTCACCCGTTGAATGGTCAGCTTCTACATCTTTTGTCATGTTAAAAAAATATACTGATCATTTGTTCGATCTTATCCTCCGTCGTTCTTCCGGCAATACCTGGTGTTTGTGCAAAATATTTAACAGCTTCTCCACAAGTAAGACCAATTTGGCTAAGTCCTTTTGCAATCGTTATTAGATAAGTGGCAGGGGGCGGATTAAGATCCTGTTCGTGCATATTCAGATTACATGTAAATGTAACCATGGGATAACCTTCTTCTTCACCTAAATAGACCATTCTGCTGTACCAGCCTGCTCCAAAATGAATGTATCCTTTTTGAATGACCTCTTCTAGATCTGCCTCTATTTCATCACAGCTGTTTTCTTGTGCTGTTACATCTAAAAATTGCTCAAGTGTAACTAAATACTTTCTTCCGTACGTTTTGTAATTCTCATTTTTTTCATGACCTATGAAAGCAACCCCTCCTTCCCCCCATTTGGTTCGCTCTCTTGCAAAATAAAGTGGATAAGGAAGAACGGCCTTCCCATTTTTAAGAGGCATTGCTGGATTTCTGCAGCCCCTCTCTTTTTGGGTAGAACCTTCTGGCTGCTCTCCGAGAATATAACATAAAAAGCGATGTTCCATTAGATTTGATCCATAACTAACATACCAAACATAAGATGTATCCAAACTATAAACTCCTCCTAAATAATTTTTCTTGAATAATTGTCATGAAAAGTTTTATATCCTTATAAATTGATATACACAAGGGGGATGAAAAGAATGGTTAGAGCATGCTTAATCTTCTTACTTGGCGTTTTTGTTTTCCTTTTAATGATATTCGTTGCTTCACCTGTTATTTAAATTATAAATTGAATATTTAATAGGCCTTTATAACCAGTTAAGTATTATCAAAAGAAATAAAGTGCATATTCAGAATTATGATATTGGTAAAATAAACCTATTGACCTAAATGCAAAACATAGAAATAGTTATTCCGATTCTTGTTCTATTTTTATTTTCGGGATAAAATGGAAAACATACAATACTTTTCCTTCTCTAATTCTTGTACGAGTCTTGCTCCTAATTTGTTAAGGAGGGATGGGGATGACAGTATTTGAAGCGATGTCACTCATGATTGGTTTTTCAATGCTTGTTCTTACCATTATCCGCTCCAAAGATAACTCATAAGAAGATAGAGAGTTTTTTGCTTTTCCCATTCTGCCATGCCGGCGCATGGCTTATTTTTTCGGATAATTTCCTGTTAAACACACAATGAAGCATAATATCCTTTATAGGAATTGTAAAACAAAAACCTTGCTGGAGATACACTCCATGCAAGGTTTTTCTATTTTACGCTTTTTTTACAATGATTTGTCCGTCTGCTACGTGTACTGTTAGTTTTTCTACATTTTCTTCATCCAATAAAACATCAGCAATTCTGTCTTCAATATGCTCTTGAATGATTCGACGCAATGGTCTTGCACCAAACGAAGGGTGATACCCTAGTTTAGCCAGCTTTTGCTTTGCTGCAGAAGTAACTGTAATCTTAATATTTTGCTCTTGCAGCTGGTCTGAAAGCTCTTCAAGCATAAGATCAACAATCTTTACAAGATGTTCTTCTTTTAATGACTGGAACTGCACGATGCTGTCAAATCTGTTTAAAAATTCAGGCTTAAAGTATCCTCCAAGTGAATCTAGGATGTGTGTTTCCTTCTTAACATCTTCTATGTTAAACCCTAGTTTCTTTGTTTGTTTAACAGAAGCTCCAGCGTTGCTTGTCATGATGATGACTGTATCTTTAAAGCTGACTGTACGTCCTTGGCTGTCAGTTAATCTACCATCTTCCATGATTTGCAGGAACATATGCTGTACATCAGGATGAGCCTTCTCAATCTCGTCCAACAGCAAGATGCTATATGGCTTGCGTCTAACTTGCTCTGTTAATTGTCCGGCTTCTTCATGTCCAACATACCCTGGAGGTGAACCAATCAATTTGGACACAGCATGTTTCTCCATGTACTCACTCATGTCAAGACGGATCATGCTATCTTCATCACCAAAGATTTCCTTAGCTAAGGTTTTTGTTAGTTCTGTTTTACCGACACCTGTTGGACCTACAAACAAGAAAGAACCAATCGGGCGTTTCTTTGCTTTTAGTCCAGCACGGCTTCTGCGGATGGCTTTCGCCACTTTTTCGACCGCTTCATCTTGCCCGATGACTTGCGCTGAAAGCTTTGAAGCCAGCTCTTTCATTTTAGATTGTTCGTCACTTTGCAGCTTGCGAACAGGAATGCCTGTTTTATGTTCAACGATGTTTTGGATATCCTCAACTTGAACAATCGCTGCTTTTTTATCTTCTTCTTGCGTTTTTAGTTTTTCTTCAAGAACAAGCTCTTCCTGACGAAGTTTTGCTGCTAACTCATAATTTTCATCTGAAGCTGCCTTTTCTTTTTCTTTTACAATCTCCTCCAGCCGTTCTTCAATAGAAGACTTTTCAATCGTAATATGCTGAAGATTGCTTTTCGATCCTGCCTCATCCATAAGGTCGATCGCTTTATCAGGCAAGAACCGGTCCTGAATATAACGGTGTGAAAGCATTACACATGCTTTCAGCGCTTCTTCTGTGAATTTTACTTGGTGATAATCTTCATAACGCGACGCCAAACCTTTTAAGATTTCAATCGCCTCATCCGTTGTAGGCTCATTAACCATAACTTGCTGGAATCGACGCTCAAGGGCTGCATCTTTTTCTATCTGACGATATTCTTTTAGTGTTGTAGCACCAACCATTTGCAATTCACCACGAGCTAGCGCAGGTTTCAAAATGTTGCCCGCATCCATGGAACCTTCTGCAGATCCCGCTCCCACGATCTGATGCACTTCATCCACAAATAGAATCACGTTCTTGCGTTTCTGAAGTTCTGCGATCAGCTGTTTCATACGTTCTTCAAACTGTCCTCTTACACCTGTATCTGCTACGAGTGATGCAACATCCAGTAAGTACACTTCTTTCTTTAACAGCTTAGCTGGTACGTTGCCTTCCACAATTTTTGTTGCTAGACCTTCGGCGATGGCTGTTTTACCGACACCTGGTTCTCCGATCAATACTGGATTGTTCTTTGTACGTCGGTTTAGAATTTCGATTACTCGGCGAACTTCTTTATCACGTCCGATAACCGGATCAATGATTCCTGCTTTTGCAGCATCAGTTAAGTTGCGGCCGAATTTATCTAAAAAGCCTCCGCCACGTTTTCCTTTTTGAGTTTGTTGTTGATGATGGTGGTTTTGCTGATCAGAGAAAGCTTGGCCACTCATCATTTGTTGGAAGATATCATCGAAAGAAGAAAAGTTCATATTCATTCCTCCTCCAGTGTTCATTTCTTGTTTCACTTTATGGTAACAATCAGAGCAAAGCACAAATTGTTTCTTTTCTTTATTCATGGAAATACTCATTTGGATCGTAGCAGGATTAACTTCACATTGTTCACAACGCATATTTGTAACCCCCTATTATTTATTGGTTTCACATGGTCCAAGTTTGACTTTGACTTTCTTTGACCATTGATTTTAACCATATTATACTTTGACCTTTTTTGACTTTCAAGTATTTTGTTTTGCAGGAATAAAAAACAAAAAGAGATGAGCTCTTAACTCATCTCTTCCCCAATTCAGTTCCAATTAAAAGTGATTTTTTGTCTGTAATCTTCTGTTTCTCCAGTTGGTGTTAACCAAACCTCTAATGTATATGTTCCTGGTTCTAAATCACTAACTAAAATATCCTGCTTAAAAACGTCGGCCTGTTTCAACTTTAAAGAAGTTAATACTTGCATGAACATATGATTTTTTGAGTACTGATAAACAATCTTCCCGCTCTTATCTTTAATCACATAATCAAACTTTTGACTAGATGAGAATTGAAAGACTTTTTCTTTTTCAGTTTGGTTTTTTAATTCATAACGAAATAAAATACCTTTTGCGTTCTGCTGTTCTTGAATTTTTAACGAAGATTCAATACTTCCTGCTACAATACCGCTTTGCCCGCCTTGTCCGTTATCAGGACGCTGTTTCTTTTCATTTTCTTTACCATCACCCATCACCGGTTCTTCTCTCCCCTCGGATTGGTTTTGGCTGTCATTGTTTCCACAGCCTGTCATGACTATTGAAATACATATTACGATAAGTATAACACGCCATACTTTTGTACATTTTTTCACCGTTCATCACCTCACTTGTTAGTTTGGGCATATTTACTGATTTTCATGTTTAAAAAGGATTTTTAAAAGAGTTCATGTAAAATAGATAGTAACCACAAAAAAGGAGCGGGTTACTTTGAATATTGCACATGCTGATCTATTACTAGAAATGCAAAAACGAACATCTGAAAAACGTGCTACACAAAATGAAACCGTACTTTGGCAGCATAGCCGGGACGAATCTTATCACCAACCAGTTTCCCCTGATGTAGTTGTTTACCCTAAATCGGCAGATGAAATTTCTTCCATATTAACATTCGCAAATGAACATCATATTCCTGTAGTTCCTTTTGGAGCAGGATCAAGTCTTGAAGGACATTGTATACCTGTAAAGGGAGGTATTTCACTAAACTTTCAGGAGATGAAGGAAGTACTCGAAATTCGTCCTGATGATTTTTTAGTAAAAGTCCAACCTGGTGTTACACGAACGCAATTAAATCTTGCATTAAAGAAATTCGGCTTATTTTTCCCTGTAGATCCAGGAGCTGATGCAACAATCGGCGGGATGGCAGCCACTAATGCCAGCGGAACAACGAGCGTAAAATACGGAATCATGCGTGATCAGGTAAGAAACCTCCAAGTTGTTCTAGCGGATGGCCAAATCATCCAAACAGGCGGACTGGCAGCTAAATCATCAGCTGGCTACCATTTAACTTCGATGTTTGTTGGATCGGAAGGTACACTCGGTGTTTTTACCGAGATCACATTGAAAGTTTACGGTATTCCTGAGTCTGTTCTGGCAGCACGATGTACATTCCCTTCCGTTCAATCTGCAGTGGAAGCCGCATCTGCTGTACTTAGTTCAGGAACGGGTATCGCCCGAATGGAACTTGTTGATGAACGTTCAATTATTCAGGTAAATCATAATAGTGATACAGCGTATACCGAAGCTCCTACCCTTTTCTTAGAGTTTCATGGTAATCCTTCAAGTGTTACATATGAGGCTTCCCTGACAAAAGAATTACTTGAAAACTTTGGAGGTCTTGAGTGGGTAGAAGAAAGAGATTCAAAGGCGAGGGCAAAACTATGGGAAGCTAGACATAACTTAGCCTATGCATTTAAACATGGCTATCCAGGAAAGTCCATGATGTTCACAGATGTTTGCCTGCCTTTATCAGAACTGTCAGGAGCTATCGTTCATGCGAGAAAAACGATGGATGAGATTGGTGTGCCTGGAGCTGTTTTAGGGCATGTAGGGGATGGGAACTTTCATGCCATTCTTATGTATGATGCAGTTATCGATGCAGAACGGAAGAAAGCAGATCAAGTGAATGGAAGCATAGTGGACTATGCACTTCGTAAAGGCGGCACCTGTACAGGCGAACACGGAATCGGAATCGGCAAAGCGAAATTTTTGAGAAAAGAGCATGCAGATACACTTCCAATCATGGCGTCCATAAAAAAACAATTGGACCCGAATGACATTTTGAATCCAGGTAAAATCATACTATAAATAATGAAACGATATACTTGTTTCTCCGTATAAGTCTATAGAACTAAAAAAGGGGGTCATCAAATGATCGTAGTAACAACTGAAAACATAAAAGGCTATGAAGTAAAAGAAGTGAAGGGATCTACTTTTGGAGTCGTTGTCCGGGCAAGAGGGATTGGCGGTGACATCATGGCAGGACTTCGAGGAATCATGGGTGGAGAAATTAAAGAATATACAAGCATGCTAGAAGATGCGCGTAAACAAGCAGTTGACCGTATGGTTAAAAATGCAACCGAAATGGGTGCTAATGCAATCATCATGATGCGTTTTGATTCTGGTGAAATGGGCAACAACATGAGCGAGATCGTAGCTTACGGAACAGCTGTTGTTGTTGAAAAACAATGAATGTATTAAATATATTAATCGGCTGGCAAGTGCTCTCCTTTGTCGCACTCGTAGTACTAGGCATCATATCGTGGCTTTATTATGATAAGAGGTATAAAAAAAGTGAAACAAAAGTTCCGACTGGCTACATCTGGACAGAAGAAGTTTCAATCGATCCTGTCTCCGGCAAAAGAGAACGTGTTTACTTTAATCCGGATACAGGGGATCGATTTTATAAGGAAGAATGAAGAAACCCAAAAGTTTTTATACTTTCGGGTTTTTATTTTAATAAGAATGGAATGGGTTAAATTTTTTTTCGAGAGTTAAAAGATCTTCTCTACTATCACTCAATAAGCTCTTTTCTTCTAACCTAAAATAGAGACAGCGTAAAAAATGTTTGAAATTAATCCTGCGGTTCCTAGAGACCATGTTTCTGCCATTAATCGCATCCTGTTTCTTAAGCCACTCCATTAGGATTGAAATTGGTACTTTATTTTGTTCGACCATCGAACAGACTGCCAGTGAAATTCGCTCATCTTCCTCAGCCGTAAATACCTCTTTTCCATTTTGGATCAAGCTTAAAGAAGCGTTCATCAACAATTCACATTCTTTTATCCCTGTATAACGGCTTTTTACACACTCATCAATCACATCTGCAATATGTGCCGGGGCATGTGCCCATCCTTTTTTCTCTATGTAGCCACGATCATCTTTTTCTAGTTCACAATATGCGGCGACTTTAGTGATCACTTGCTGATAAGTTTCCATATGTAAAAATTCATTACGATTATCCCTGATTAATAGTAAAGCAATTAAAAGGGAAGAAAAAGACCTTAGGAATACACTATCTGTATTTGACTCACCAATTTTATAAAACAGCATTTTTTCTGAAAATGCTTGATCTAAGAGATTCTCTAATTGTTTGTTATTCAAAAAGTCCTTTGTTAAAAGCCACCTGTTCAAAACGGAATATCCTAACTCGTCTCGCAGTTCTGGATCTGTTGAACCTAAAATACTGATTACTTCCTGGACAGCTTCAAATTCGTCTTTTCCGACTGGGAGGTTATAATCTTGACTTACGATCTTTTGCAACTGCTCTTTATTCATCGGAACAGCCTCCTATCAACTAAAAGCCGCCTCTAGTGGCGGCTTCTTTATTATACTTTAAACTTGTTGATCGCCTCATTCATTTCTTCTGCCAACTGAGAAAGTGCATTGGATGAAGATGAAATTTCCTCCATGCTCGCAAGCTGTTCTTCTGCTGATGCAGAAATTTCTTGAGTAGCAGAGGCTGCTGTTTCTGCCATTGTTGAAATTACATCAATTGAACCTGCCACATGCTCCGTACTAGCTGTCATCTGCTGAGTTGCGGCTGTTACATCTCCTGCTTGATCGGAGACTTCTGCCACACTCTCATAGAGACTCTTGAATGCTTCACCAGATTGATACACGAGTTCTCTTCCGCCTGTTATTTCTTCAGTTCCGCTCTTCATGGCTTCTACTGCCTTTTCCGTCAGCTCCTGAATACTCCCGATCAATTGACCGATCTGCTGTGCTGATGCAGAAGACTGTTCTGCTAACTTCCGAACTTCATCCGCAACTACTGCAAAGCCTCTTCCTTGTTCCCCGGCTCGTGCAGCTTCAATCGCTGCGTTCAATGCGAGAAGGTTCGTCTGACCAGCAATGCCGGTAATAACATCCAAAATTTTTGTGATCTCTTGTGACTGATCACCTAATTCTCTAACCACATGGGATGTGCTGTGCATTGAAGCATGGATGGCATCCATCTGACCAATCGTTTGTTGAATGGTTTTATTTCCGCCCTCTGCTACTGAAAGAGAACGAGATGAAGCTTCAGACATGTTCTGCATACTCACCGCGATCTGCTGAATACCAGCTGAAAGCTGATTCATGGCTTCCACGATATCTTCAACCGTTCTAACCTGCTCTTGTGATCCGCCTGCGACTTCCCCTATTGTTGTTGCCACTTGTTCTGTTGCCATACTTGTCTGTTCTGCCGAGGCTGTTAACTCTTCCGAGGAAGCAGCGACTTGTTCTGCTGTTGCTTTTACCTGCCTGATAAGGCTAGCTAAGTTCGTGCCCATATGGTTGATGCCATCTGCAAGCATTCCGATCTCATCTTTATTTTTTATCTGTATCGGTTCCATCGTTAGATCCCCGTCTGCGATGTCATTCAGCATCTGTGCCATCATGACAACAGGTCTAGAAATCATGAGTGAAATGGTGTAACCGATCGCAATCGCAGCAGCTACTATAATAATGCCTAGAATCGTTATAAGGGTAACTATGAATTTTTCTTCTTCAACAACTGCCAGCTTACCTTCATCCATCAGGTTAGCTTGCCTTTTTGCCATTTCTTCAGTAACGTCACTCATTTCCCTTCCTAGTGGAAATAAAGTGCTTTTTGCATATTCGTTTGCGGCACTCATGTTGCTCATCGAGTTTTGCAGAACTCGATCTGACTCATTTTTGTAGTCGTTGTTCAGGTAATAGATCTTTTCAAGTCTATTTTTATCTGCATCCTCTTTAACGAGCTTCAACGTTTCATTTACAAGTGTCTCTATACGGCTGGTAGCGTCGGTTAGCTTCGCCTTGCTGTCTGAAGATGGCTCTAGCAAGTATTCACGCACACTGTTGTTTTGTACAGTGGACTGAAGCTCTATCTCTTTAGCATTTTGAAAAATGACAGATCTTCTATCTAGCAGTTCACTATATGTATGTTGCATATCTTTTAAAAAATAAAAGAAAACACCACACGTTGCCGCAAATAAAACAGCAATTGTTAAAAATGATCCAACTAGCTTTCTTCTTAACGTCAGCTTCATACGTCACCTCTTATACATTTCTGTTTTTAAAGATAACAGGGCAATTAAGCACAATAACGAGATGATCATCCTGCTTTGAAACACCCTGAATCAATGAATCTTTTTTTGCATTAAAGCTTCCTGGTGACTGTATGGAACCAGCTTCAATATCTATAACATCTGTTGCGGCTTCTGTTAACAGACCTAAATAGCTATCCTCATGTTGTAAGATTACGATCCTAGCCTTATCTGTTTTTGCTGTTTTGTTATTTCCGATCAGATGCCCAAAATCGATGATCGGGATAACATTTCCTCTAAGATGGATAACTCCCAACACCTCTTTATGCATCTCTGGCATTGGTGTAATCTCTAACACCCTCTCAATGGACGCAACATGGTCAATAGGCAGACCATATTGTTCTTCACCAGCTGTTATGATCAAAATCTTTAAAGTTTGAGTACTAAGTGACATCTCACTTACTCCTTTTCTAGGTATTTCGACGTTAAACAATAGTCATAAGTCCTATTCCTTTTATCGGTTACGCATTTAGATTGTTTTAGTCCTAAAATGGAGTGTAAACAGCTTGAGAGGTTATTTTTCTTAGAGCAGTGAGAAAGCATCAATTTTCACTTTATGAGTTTGTTCTGTTGGGGATTAATACGTAAAAAAACGCCCGAGCATTTTCGCTCAGGCGATATTTCATTTTCAAGTTAAGTTCTATATTTTTTCTCACTGTTTGGCGGGATGGTAACTTCGAACTCGATAAATTGCTTTGTTCCATACAGCTGGGTCTCGACCACTTTACCCGAAGAAGGTGTAGTGAGTGACTGATTCTTCTATATTTCCTTCAAACGTTTTTTAGCTTCTTCCTCTTCAAACGAACTATAGATGCGATAGTGGTTTTCATCTAAAATACGGTAATGCTGACTGATCACGTTTTGCTGAAGCCGATAACCTTTGTGTGAATCGATCTCCTTCCACCAGACATGTCCGCCCCATGTTTTTTCTTTCGATCTTGCCACATACTGATGGACAACTACTTCCAACACATCAAGAGGATTGCCGCCCAGTGTGTTGTTTAAAATTTCGGAGTTGCGAAAAAGAGCACACAACGCAACAATAACTGTCCAGCTTGCTTTAATTCTTTCTTTTTCGATTTGAACGAGTGTTTTTTTTGAAATCCCCAATATATCAGCCATTTTATCTTGTGTATATCCTAGTTCAGTTCGAACGAGTTTAATCTTGCCGGTTAGCAGAGCCACAATTTCGTCTTGTGTCATCAAAAAAAATCTCCTTTTATCCTTTTAGGAACATTTTACACAAAAAACTCCTTTCAACAAAACAGAAAGGAGTTTAGCTATACGTATATGGCTCCCAATGAGAAAGATCATAGAGTCCTGTGTTTATTCTAGTGCTCTCTTCTTCTAGTAGAGATAATAGCTCGTTCGGAAGCTGTTCATGATGGTTTGCTAGATTCATCTCATCATTTGGCGATGAGATAAGTACGGTAAACAGTTTTTTGTTTTCCATATTCATCCCATGGACGTGAATATAATTTAAATCTTTAATACGGTAGACAAAAAAGATTCGGTACTTTTCCATTTTCCCACACTCCCTTACAAATCAGTGTGGTCATGTATACCATTCTATAAACCTCTATTTTGATGGAACGGGTGCTGTTGGCAGTTCTATCTCCACACGAGTCCCTTCATTTTCAACTGATGAGAACTGAATGGCTCCCCTGTGTTCTTCAATGATCTTGAAACATACCATCAGGCCCAAGCCTGTCCCCTTTTCTTTTGTCGTATAAAAAGGTTCACCAAGCGTTTTTAGCCGTTCTGCAGGAATTCCGCAGCCTTGATCTTTTAGATCGATAACAACAGAATCATTCCGTGCACTGATCTTAATATGGATCTCTCCATCTTTATCCATGCTTTCTATTGCATTTTTTAATAGGTTAATAAAGAGTTGTTTTAACTGATTCTCCACCCCATAAACAAGGGGGATATGATCTGAAATGTTAACCCAGATCTGAATGTTCCTCATGATTGCCTGGGTTTCTAATAGTCTTACCACACTGTAGATAAGTTCTTGAATATTCGTATGTTCAAAGCTTACGGCCTGTGGTTTGGCAACTAGCATCAGCTCTCCAACGATGTCATTTATTCGATTTAGTTCAGATTCCATGATTCTCAAATATTCTAACCGAATCACATCATCCGCATCTGTTAATAGTTTTGTAAACCCCTTTAAGGAAGTTAACGGATTCCGTATCTCGTGTGCCACACCTGCAGCAAGCTCTCCAAGAACAGATAGTTTCTCCGATTTCAGCATTAGTTCTTCTGTTTGCTTTGCTTTAGTTACATCTCTTGCAAAAGTAACTAAACTTTCAACTTGACCTTCCTTCGTCATTACCGGCACTCCACGAGTTTCTAATAGAATCCAGTCTCCGTTCTTATGTTTCAGCTTAAATTCCGTTTGGAAAGGCTCCTTTTTCACAAAAGCTTTCATAAAATGATCTGATAGATCTTCCATATCTTCAGGATGAACAAGATCAATGATCGCTCCTTTAATTGCTCCTTCTTCATAACCCAGAACTGTATAGTGGGAAGGAGATACATACTGAATCAAGCCGGATGGATCAATTACAGTGATTAAATCGGTTGAATGTTCTGCGATCAAACGATATTTTGCCTCACTTTCACGTAGAGCACGCTCTACTTTTTTCTGTGAGGTAATATCCCGATATACAATAACAAACCCCATGATCTTACCATCCATGTCACATATGTTGGAAAAGGAGGCAGACACATCAAATACTGTTCCGTCTTTGTGAATACGCTGGGTTTCATGCAGAGGAACAGACTGCCCTTGTTTTAAGAGATCGATGATCTCCCTTGATTCATTTTGTAAATGCAACGGTGTAATAACCGGATATGCTTCATTATCCTCTAAAAAATCCTCTTCTGCCCAGCCAAACATTTGTATAAATGCATCATTCACCTTAATTACTTCTTGTCTCGTATTTAATATGAGAATGGCATCTGTTGTACCTTTTAGTACTGATTCCAAAAGGTCAAGTGCAACGCTGAGTTCTTCTTCCTTCTGTTTATGCGGCGTGATGTCCCTACCAGTAACAACTAATACTTGCTGTTTCCCGTCCTTTGTAAAGGTTGGCTGTTTAATGAGTTCGAGCATGATCGTCCTGCCGTTCCTCAGTGGAATTTTTTCAGCCGTTTTTATAGGTTTTCTTGATTCCCATGCTCTTTGATCAGAACGCTTACACCTCTCGATCGCTTCCTTGGAGAGTCTAGTATCCATTTCCTCCAGACTTTTCCCTTTATATTCATTGTGATCTATTCCGTATATTTTTAATGCGAGCTTATTTGCTTCTGCCCACGTTCCATCTGGGTATCTCATACACACGAATTCAGGCAGGACATCAATCATTTCTTTTAAAGTGGCAACTGCAGGAAGTTCGTCCTGGCTCATTACTTTCATTTTTATCCACCCTTTTTTTACGAAAACTTTCTTAACGTCTATTATTTAAATAAAAGGTTCTCGTTTCCTTCAAAGATTTTATGAATTCATACGTCAAATTAATTCGTTTTTCGCCTAAATATGACAAAAAAGACGCTTCCTTTTTAGAAAGCGTCTTCGATAACTGCTGGCGATTAAACGGCTTTTACCGCTTCTTTTAGCGATTTTCCTGGCTTAAATGCAGGTACATTGCTTGCCTGGATCATGATTTCTTCACCAGTTAGAGGATTACGTCCTTTTCTTGCGTTGCGGTTTCGTGTTTCAAATGTTCCAAAACCGATCAATTGAACGCTTTCTCCGTTTTTCAAAGCATCTGTAATGGCATCCAGCACCGCATCAACAGCAAGTGCTGATTCCTTTTTGTTCATACTTGTTGCATTTCTTACTGCATCTACTAAATCCATTTTTTTCATTATAGATATCTCCCTTCAAACATTAAGAATAACTGCTTGTGTAGCAACATTATTAACGAATAATGGAAGTTTCATACAGGAAGATATAAAATTCCGAAAAATATTTATATAGTTTACTAAGTATTATCTTAAAAGCCTTGAATGCTCATTCCGCCATCCACAAATAATGTTTGGCCATTCACATAATTAGCGGCTTCACTGGCTAGAAATACAGCCGGACCAACAAGATCAGGCAGCTCGCCTACTCTTTTTTGGGGCGTTACGGCTAAGATATCATCTAAGTAGCTTTGATCGGCAAGCAATTTTTCTGTAAGAGGTGTCTTAAAGTACCATGGACCAATACTGTTTACATTTATTCCATACTGTCCCCATTCAAGTGCAAGGTTCTTAGTCATTTGAATAATCGCCGCTTTTGTAGATGCATAGACTACCCCCGTTCGTAAGGCCACATGCCCCGCTACAGAAGAAATGGTAATGATCTTGCCTCCGCCTGCTTCTTTCATTCTTTCTCCTGCTTTTTGAGAAAACCAGAAAGCTGAACGAAGATTTGTATTCATAATGGTTTCCCATTCTTCGTCAGAAACATCCAGTGCCCTTGAACGTATGTTCATTCCTGCGTTATTTACAAGTATATCTACTGTTACGTGTTCTGAATCTAAGGTTTCAAAGATTTCCTCTACCTGACCCTTATTTGTAACATCTGCTTCAAAAAGGTAGGCTTTTGTGCCAACTCGATGAATAAACTCTGCTGTTTCCTCCAAATCGGATTGTGTCCTGGAAACAATTACAACGTCAGCCCCTGCTTCTGCATAACCGATTGCGATCGCTCGTCCGATTCCTCTTCCAGCGCCCGTAACAAGGGCTGTCTTCCCTTTTAATGAAAATGATGGTAAGTACATGTGTATGCCTCCTCTATTTAATTGAAAAGTTCAGGTGATATCGTAAAGAAACGGTGTTGATCTCCCAGATAAGTATTGGTGCCGGCATCTTCCTTCATGCTTGTGATGCTGATCTGATAAGGAGAGTGGATTGGTGCATCTTCATCTTTAGAAACTGTTTCCACTGCATGCTTTTGAATCCCAGATTTCACAATATCCCACAAGGTGCTTTTTTCATCCTCCAAAGATAATTCTCCAGAGTTCGTGAAACTCGTATAGTACATATCTCCATCTGGTACCATTTCTTTTAAACCATGCAGATCTAACGCCTGAAAATAGATTCCAGGTGTTGAAATATAAT
The DNA here is from genome assembly GCF_014635025.1 of Fictibacillus barbaricus. Taxonomy (GTDB): domain Bacteria; phylum Bacillota; class Bacilli; order Bacillales; family Fictibacillaceae; genus Fictibacillus; species Fictibacillus barbaricus. The sequence continues at coordinate 1,469,814 of NZ_BMCE01000002.1, forward strand.
TTTGATTCACCATCATATCAGTTTCCTCAGTTATAACATGAGGAATTATCTTGTATTGCCCATCCGCCATCTCGATCCATGCATTCATACTTCTATCGTACTTATAATAATAAACCTCATAGTTTAATTGCCGAATCATCCCATCTTTATCAAATGAGAGTTCAAGATTGTTTATGGCGAGTTCTCCCTCTGGATCCAGTGCTGATTTAACTTTCTCATACTCTTCATAGAATTTCATTTCAAATGCATTTTGTGTAGACGCTTTCACATGAATGATCTGTTCGTAATACGCTTCGACAGAATAAGAAAAAAGTATTCCAGATAGAAATGAAGCTGCACCTATGAAAGCTGCAAGCTGTTTAGCCTGCTTGTTCACACGTACTTTAGGAAGGATAAAGATAAAAAAAATCGCGATTCCAACAGGCAGCACCCATGTTTCAAGACGAAAAGTAAACGTCCCAAGCAGAAAGCAGCCGATTAGTTTCCACCCTATATACTTCTCATCACGTTCCGCTTTTTTTAAGTAAACGAATACGAGCAGAGCTATGAAGATTAGAGAAATCCCTAAACCCAGAAGTGTTTCAAGCTGCACCTTTCTACCACCCCTTTTTTTTGGATATTTTTATTAAGTTTAACAAAAATATGGAACATACAGACCGTTTTTTGTAATTAATTGAAGGGTTTCTTTGTGAAAAAAGCACTTACTCTTGAAATCACATAAAAATCGCTGAACTTCACATAAAAATCGCTGAACTTCACATAAAAATGAACCATCATCACATAAATACTTAATTTCCTAATTTTTTTACACCCTAGAAAAACCAACAGAAAAAAAAGACATGCCCCAAAAGACATGCCTTTACGACTCTACCCACTCTTTTCTAAGCGTGAACAAATCCTTTAATTCATCTGTTGAAAGTTCAGTAATCCAGTTTTCACTCTGAATTACTTTTTCTGAAAGCTCCTTCTTGCTTTCAAGCATCATGTCGATCTTTTCTTCAAGCGTGCCGAGCGTAATCATCTTATGCACCGTTACAAACTTCTTTTGGCCAATGCGGTGAGCACGATCTGTCGCCTGATTCTCGACTGCTGGATTCCACCATCTATCGTAATGGATAACATGGTTGGCTTCGGTCAAGTTCAATCCTGTTCCACCAGCTTTTAGTGACAGGATAAAAATAGCATGTTCTCCATTTTGGAAACTTTCTATCATTTCATCACGTTTTTGCTTGGATAAACTTCCATGTAAAAATAGGACTGGCTTGCCGAACTTCTTCTCAACATATTTTTTTATAAGCTCACCCATAAAGATAAATTGAGTAAAGATCAGGCACTTCTCATTCTTATCAAGTATGGCATCAATTAACTCGATCGTCTTTGCAAACTTAGTTGATTGATCTTCTAATTTCCCCATTTTATCGTTCTTCGTGTAAAGAGCCGGGTGGTCGCAAATCTGTTTTAGTTTCCCAAGCATCGCAAGCAAAAGACCGCGTCTCTGCATGCCTGTTACTTTTTCGAGCTGTTCAAATGTATCCTGAACCAGTCTTTCATATAAGGAAGCTTGCTCTTTGGATAGCGGACAATATTCTTTGATCTCTTGTTTTTCAGGTAAGTTAAGCTGAACTGATGGATCCATCTTTGTACGGCGGAGTAAGAATGGCTGTACGAGCTGCTTTAACTGCTGTAAGCGCAAGCTGTCATTCTCTTTCTCTACAGGTGCTACAAATTTTTTCTGGAACGAAGGCTCACTTCCTAGGTAACCTGGATTGAGGAAATCAAAAATAGCCCATAGTTCGAGCAGCCTGTTTTCAACTGGTGTACCCGTAAGTGCGATCTTATGGCGTCCATTTAGCTTTCTAATGCTTCTTGACTGTTTCGTATAACTGTTTTTGATGTTTTGCGCCTCATCAAGCACAATTGCTTCCCAAAACGTCCCGCTCATCTCGCTAAAATCAAGCTGGCAAGTCGTATATGAGGTTATTACGATATCGTACTTTTTGTACCATTCTTGAAATTCTTCACCCTTTTTCCGATTCGCACCATAATGAAGACCAACTGTTAGCGACGGGGCGAAGTTCTCCAATTCTTTTTGCCAGTTTCCAATTACTGAAGTAGGGCAAACCAGTAAAAACGTTCCTTCCTGTTCCCCTTTTTCTTTTACTTTTAAAAAGTAATCAATTGTTTGAACTGTTTTTCCAAGTCCCATATCATCTGCCAAACAGCCGCCAAGACCAAACCTGCGAAGGAAATACATCCATGAGCTTCCGGTCTTTTGATACTCTCTTAACGATCCATTCAGATCTTCAGCTTTTGGTTCGACCGGAAGTGTTTTAATCTCGGAGAGTTGATCCATCCAACTATTTAGCGGTTCATCCCATTCCATGTCGAGCATAGGACCTTCAGATTCCAAGTCATCTTCTGCCGGGTTGGTTTCCATGTTTAACAGATGCTGTTCTAGAACATCTTTTAATTGGATGCCTGTGCGGTCCACATTTTTAATTAAGTGCCGGACCTGCTTCATCCATTCAGGGTCCACTCTGTACCATTGGCCGTTCCTTCTGACAAGTCTCCTGCTTCCGTCAACAAGTTTACGGAATTCTTCTTCTGATAGTTCTTCATCCCCTGTAGAAAGTCTCCAATCAAATTGCATGATTGCATTTAAACCAAGGAAAGATGGTGCTCCACCAGCAACTTGTGATTTCGTTTTAATCTTGGCTTTTACTTTAGGCTGAAGCTCTTGCACCGTTTGCCACCACTCTGGAAGAAGAACGGAAATGCCTATCTGCTTTAAAAGATCACTTTTTAACGTTAAAAAGTCCCAAGCCTCTTTTTCAGAGATCTCACTGCGAACCTCTTTACGGTTTGTTAGCTTAAGCCAAGAGATGAGTTTTGACACGAGTTCAATATCAGATTGAAGCATCTCTTGATAAGGTTTCCATTCATCAGGGAGAAGAGAGCTTCTGCCATTATACGGTACACGGATGCCATCCTCTTTTTCTTGAAGAAAGACGTCAAGATGCCAAACATCCTTGTCTGCTGCATCCTCATCCGGTTCTGTTAATTCAAAGATCAATTTAAAAGGCTTTGGATCTTCTCTCCAGCCTATCTTAATTAGCCATTCATCCTCATCTATATGGCTTAAAGCAGATATGACCTGTCTTGGTATCCCCCTCATTCGATCTCTGTTAAAGCCTGAAGGCATAGAGATGGCATCAACATTCGGCAATGTAGAAAGAGCCTCATTCACCCACTGAGATTCAATTCGTTTCCCTCCTGTTTTCCATGCCCACACCCCTGCCTTCCAGCTTTCAAAATCAGGAGTCACTTGATCCTTTTTCATCAAGCTATACACTTCGTTTGCCTCTTTTACAAAAGTCCATGAATCCCTTTCCCAGTTATTTTCAGATAGAAAGAAATCAGGATACCGATTAAAAAGTGCAAACGCTTCTCCAGCATTCAAATATATATTTTGATCTTCATCTATATCAAGCATTGTTCCGTAAAACGATGGTTGATGCCACGTAAATAAAAGAGGTTTCCAGTCGTTTACATGCACTCTTTTCTTATGATTAGTGGCCCATAAAACGATATTGCCATGAAGCCATTTAGCGTGAAGCAAAAGATTGCTTGTATCGATCATGAAATAAACTTTCCTTTCCTCAGCTCTTCCTGAAAGGCTCTTAGTCGTCCATAAACAGTAGCGATCTGGTCAATGTATTGCGAGAAGCGTTCTTCGTCTCCTAGTTCAAAATATAGTGAGCGAAGAGTTTTTAGATGTTTAATAGCAGACTGATAGGATTTTCTAGTCCGTTCGTTGATCAGCCTGTCGATCGCTTGATGATAAATGGGCAGAACTGTTTCTTTTTGAAAGGATACGACCTCTTTTAGGTCCTTTCTTTGGATCAATTCCGGAGAATAGCCCATGATTATTTGCAACTCTACCCATCGTTCATGTTCACCAATAACCATTAGATATTCCCCGTACTCATAAAACGTGATCGGCAAGAATTCAATAAGCATCTCCTCATACTGATCTTCATCACCCGTATGTTGTGCATATTTCCAAAAATAATTTAAATACTCGTGAAAGAACTCACGGGAATCCGAATGATAGTAATAGGTGCCGACTCCGTCTAAGAAGTTAGGCTTCAAATGCAGCAGCCATGATAAAAGACGGGTCCACTCTTGTTTGTCTACTAATAATTTCATCCATACAAGGTAATGAACCATGTCTATTTTCTTCTCGCTTTGGCTCAAACGTTCAAAAGCAAGCTCGTCTTTACCGCTGGCAAAAGCAAAATGAACAAGCGCCAACTCAAGCATCTGAGAGGCCTTCCCACTCTCTCTTTCCTCCAAAAGCTGTCTTTCATATTTTTCAACCCACGCTTGTTCAACATAAAGAAGCGACCAGCTGATCTGAAAGAGATAAAAAAGTAAGTGTCCCCATTTTGCAGGTATTTCGTAAAGACTTTGGAAGTTTCTTAAACTTTCTTCGATTAGCTGCTTGTTTTCCAAAAGTAATTTTTCACTATTGATCTGCTTTAATGTCACATACATTTGGTCTGAAAGCTTTTCAACTGTAGCATCAAAGTTTGCTTGCATGTAAGATGCTACTCCGTATTGTCCCTCGAATGAAAATAACCGTATCAACGTTTCGATCTGTACGTGATATTTATATAATAAGGCAATATCTTCATCAAAAAATTGACCTGCATTTAAGAGAGCTGGATAGTAATCACGATAGATATGAACAAATGTATAGCTTGTATCTTTTCCGTCTGCTAGATCGCGAAAGGAGACGGTCTGCATCTTACGTCTCTCAAAGGTTTCGAACCGCTCCGAAAAATATTCACGCCACAGCTGAACAGCATGTGTATTTTGAACCTTCTGTTCAGGCGTATCAAAGTGTTTTTGCTCATTGCTATTTTCATCAGTCGGCTTCACTCCGTCTCCCCCCTTCCGTTTTATTACCAATTATAGCAAAATCAATGTCCAATCATTCACGTATATCATATCTATTTTATAGGAAACAAAGTAAATTGACCAAAGAAAACACATTGTGGCATTTAAACTGTTCTCTTTCTTACCGATAATAGAAGTGAATCATCAACTGAACGAAAAAATAAAAAAGCGCGATCATATAAACTTCTTAAAAAAGAAGGACTCGAAGCTTTCGGAGCTATCTCTATTAACTTAGATGTGTCATCCAGCCGCTTTAAAGAGCTCCATCGCCGCTGCTAATTTGTATTGTAAGGGAGATTTACCTATGAAGGAGAACACTGTTCAAGAACGGATCAGCTTGTTAAGAGAAGAATTGTATCGAATTTCAAATCAACTTAATTATGAACTTACACACCCTAAACTAGTAACGGTTAGTCAGCAGCTTGATCAGCTGTTAAACCAATATACAAGGTTGGAACAAAAAGCATAATAAAATGGTCCTTAGAGGCCATTTTATTCTTGCTCACTTTAAATTTTTCTTCTTTTTTCAATTTGACCCAGTATGCGTTTAATTTTCTCATCTGCATACTGACCGTGATCATACCTTTACGTAAAAGCTTCTCCACAGCCTCCATATATTCTTGCCCCATAATTCCCAGATGTAAGACCTGCTACAACAACCGTAATGATTCCTGAAACATGAATGGCTTCAGCGATTAATAAACTTCCGTAAAAAAGAAGAATGGAAAACCCGATTTCTAATGGCCCCAACCGTTTTGCATTTTTTCACGCAAATGGTGAAAAGCAGTCTCCTCTCTCCATTTTTCATCTATTATGTTTCTCTAAACCACAATCCTTCAGACCATGTATTCTGATTCGACAGCCCCTTGCATTTTTTGTGATTTCTTGTAACTTTATCACTATTTTAGACGAAACCCTTTTCCTTTTTGTAAATATATTGCATATTTATTGAAGACAAAATCTCTCATGAAAGTTGTGAAATGTACATGTTATTACAATTAATTGAGGAAAAACGAGAAGTACTGCTATGCCTTGGCAAAACATATGGACTTACAGCAAAGGAAACCGTTATTTGCAGCCAGGAATTAGATCAACTTTTAAATCGTTTGGATGGTTTTCAAATTGATTCCAACGACAAGAAATAAATATTTGTCTATTTCCCAGGAAATTTGTCGAGATGGATAGTATCTCCTTATGAATTATCATTGCTCCCCCCCCTTAACCAATTACTACCTTATTTACCTATTATTATATGAAAATAATATTGTAATCACTTTGTTATCTTCTCCTAATGAGTTTGTCATATTCAATTAGTATAATTGGCAACCGAGGCGTATTTAACCAATAATACATATTAGGAGGAGTTATCATGATAAAAAAATGGGTAATTACAGGGGCTCTAGCATTCGGATTGCTCGTTTCTGCTCCCGTTAGCGGATTTGCGGCGATGGGTGATCACACTCTCCGACCAGGTGTTTGGGACAATGACGTATATGAACTTCAAGGTAAATTAAAAGCTATGGGCTATTTTGATTTTGCAGTAACAACCGGCTATTATGGTCCCGTTACCAAGCAAGCTGTAACAAACTATCAAAGAGCAAAAGGCTTATCAGTAGATGGAATTGCAGGACCACAAACATTTAATAGTATCCAAAGCAGTATTCAAAAAAAGGTTATGACTGTTTCATCAACAGCATACACAGCGAATTGTGAAGGGTGCAGCGGCACCACTGCTAATGGGACAAACCTTAAAGAGATCCCTTATGCAAAAGTAGTTGCTGTTGATCCAAACGTTATTCCAATGGGATCTGTTGTATATGTACCTGGATATGGCTACGCAGTAGCTGCTGATACAGGCGGAGGAATTCAAGGCAACGAGATTGATGTATACATGAAGAATTATTCAGATGCAGTCAACTGGGGCAGAAAAAATGTAAATATCACAATCATAAATTAACACGAGATGGGGTTTGACACCCCATCTTTTTTATTGCTCACTTATTGTTTAATAAGTGAGTTTTTTTCGTTTCATTAATTTCAAAAATATTACATTTTTTATTTTCTAAATATTACAATAATGGTATGGTGGAACTATATCCCTTTGAGAGGAAGTTTCATTTATGAATATATTGAGCCAAGTAACTCGTATAAAAAACGCTATTGCAGAAGTGCTTACTGGAAAAGATGAACTCGTTGAACTAACGATGATCGCTATTGTCAATAAAGGACATCTCTTGTTGGAGGATGTTCCGGGGACAGGAAAGACCGTTCTTGCAAAAAGCCTTGCCCGTCTGATTGAAGGAGACTTTAAACGTATACAGTTCACACCCGATATCCTGCCTGCTGATATAACAGGCATCCAGTTCTTTCATCCCAAACATCAAGAATTTGAGATGCGTCCTGGTCCTGTTATGACTAATATTTTATTGGCTGATGAGATTAATCGTGCAACCCCTCGTGCCCAATCCAGTCTTTTAGAAGTTATGGAAGAGCGGCAAGTTACCATAGATGGTGAAACACTTAAGCTTCCTTCTCCATTTTTAGTCATTGCAACACAAAACCCAATTGAATCCCATGGAACATTTCCACTTCCAGAAGCACAGCTAGACCGTTTCTTTATGAAACTTCCTTCTGGTTATCCTGATTTTCATCAAGAAAAGGAAATGCTGCACATGTATCGTACAAAAAACCCGCAAGATACGCTTAAACCAGTCTTCTCCTTAGAAGATATTTTAGTGATGCAGCAAGAGGTTCAGGAAACCCGTGTAAGTGATGAAGTAGAAAATTATCTGCTCTCGGTTGTACAAGCTACACGCAGTCATGAATTTATTGAGAACGGCATTTCTCCTCGAGGAACCCTTGCTTTTATGAGAGCGGCCCAAGGTGCTGCCTACATTCAAGGCAGAGCTTTTGTTAAACCTGACGATGTTCAGTTCGTTGCTCCTTATGTTCTTGCACACCGCTTAGTTCTTACAATGGAGGGAACGATGAGAAAAACAAAAGAACAGGTGCTGAAAGAAATCCTGGAATCCATTAATGTGCCTGTTGAATCTGAGGCAGGAAGATAACATGCAGTGGAGTAATCAAGTATGGGTTAAACCAATCTTTCGAGCAATGGTTCTATTCAGCCCTTTACTTTTCGTAATCGGCTTTTACCGTAACATATCCTTTCTATTTTTATTGGGTCTGATCATCATGTTCTTATATGGAGCGACATTATTACAGTTTAAATCAGCCTCTCGGGAACTAATGATCGATCAGGCTAAACAAGTGTATCGTTTGTTCCCTGGAGATTCTGATGAATTTTATGTAAAACTGCTTCATAAAGGGAAATGGCCTTCTTTCAGAGGGGAACTCATTTTCACTCACCGGGATGTCATTTCAGAAAAGAACATACAAGATGTTAATCAAGGTTCAAAAGGCAGGATTGAGTTAAAACGCCCTTTTGCCATTTATCGAAGAACTGCATTTACACAAGTAGTCCCATTCGTGGCTTTAAGAAGAGGAACAACAAGAATCTCGAATGTTACTCTTCAAATTCACGACCCGCTTCAGATTAGCGGTCAGTCATTGGGTTATCAGAACTTATTTCCTGTTGAAATTATCGTATACCCCAAACCACATCCTGTTCACCGGATCGAGCACCTTTTTCATGAAGGAAGCGGTGAATCTGCACGGCCGTTTGCACTTTTTGAGAATGCTTCACTTCCAGCTGGAAATCGAGAATATTCATTTGGTGACGCCTTTCATAAATTACATTGGAAAGCGACGGCAAGAACCGGAACTCTCCAAACAAAAGTATTTGAAAAAACCGTTGTTTATCATTGGACGTTTGTATATACCATATTGCCTGATCATAAAGATATGAAATCTTCTGAAGCGATGGAACGTGAAATCAGTTATCTTGCATATATGTGTCAGTTTGCTGCTGAGAAGGGCATTCCATTTGAAGTCTATATTAACTTTAAACTGCCAGGTCCTTTAGGGATGTATCATGTTCCAACCGGCAGCGGTGCTTTGCACTTAAGTAGAATACTAGAAGGTCTTGCACGTATTGATCGTTCAAATGTAACGGTAAGACCGATTATTATGTGGACAAAAATGGACCGGAACTTTGCAGGTTCAGTTCCTTTTATTATCCTCCTCGGACATATTCCTAACGACTCAAATACTCATTTCACGACAAAAAGATGGATTAGATCAGGCGGTAAGATCTTTATTGTGAAGCAAGATGGAAATGAAGCATACTTGATGCCATACACTTCACTGGAGGTCGTTCCATGTTAAATAAACAGCGAATCATTTTGTATGGAATGAATATGCTCTTTGATGCTATGCTTCTCTTTATTATGTATGTTCTCCTTTTACAAGGAGCTGCATGGATGGATCTTGGATTGTTTGCAGCAGCAATAGTGTCTATAGCTGCTGTTAGCGGCGCGATGTACATCTATAAACCCAAGCTATTAAAATTAACACTGGTATGTACCGTTATACTGTCCGCCATTGTATTTTGGTTTGTAACGTCTTCGCTTCTTTTTTCTGCCTCAATCGCTCTGATCCTTCTTTGGAGAAGTACAGAAAACTGGCAGGATCCGCTAAAGGCAGATCTAGAAGCTATCTTTACAATAACAGCAATTTTATCATTGCTCCTCTCGTTTTTTTTCAAGGACGGATTCACTGTCATGTACGGAGCTGTATGGTTGCAATTCATGCTTATGCTGGGAATTAAAATGACTGTCCATTATTTTAAGAACTCTTCCGCGGACAAAGTATGGAAAGACTTTTCTGTCCCCCTGGCACTAGTAGGTTTAAGCGGAATGATCTTCTTCTTCTTAGGACCTCTAAAACGATTCATTTATTGGCTTTTAGATGGTTTTTTGTTTCTGCTGTATTATATAGTGGCAGTGCCATTATGGAAGTTGTTCAGCTTTCTGTCGGTTCCAATTGCCTGGCTGATGAAATTTTTTAATAATGAGGAGGATGGAAAGAGTGATTTTGGGAAAAACAAAGAGATTCTTGAACAAAAGCAAGAAGAACTGTTAACTGATTTCTCTCTTCTGTTGTGGACCTCAGTTGCCTTGCTCGTAATCATGGTTTTGTTGTTTATTTGGAAAAAAAACTTATTGTTCAATCTACATTCAAACGCATTGTTAAACGGCAACGTTTCCGTATTGAATAGTTCTGACCTGGATGACCCTCCATCTAACAAAAGGAGATGGCTACATTCTAAGGACAGGACACGAAAGAAATTTATGCACTTTGAAAAAACATTGGATAAGCGCGGGTTTCCGAGGCTGCCTGGTGAATCCCCTGCCCTCTGGTTTGATCGGCTTCAGTTGTCTGGAAACGAAGCAGAAACTGTTTTACACGCATATGAAAAAGTTCGATACGGTGAAGAAACCATTTCGAATGAAGAATTTAACCGCTATGCAGAGGCTATAAAAAAACTTGAAAAGTCAGATCATCTTCAAAAGAAGAAGCCTAAATAAAGGCTTCTTTTTTTATTCAGTTTGCTGTTCATTGCATCTCACATATTATAGACTAGGGATATAGAAGTAGTAGGAATTACATCTAGGAGGATATGATGACTAAAAAGATCTATGTCATACATGAAAACAGCGAATGGACTGCCCCATTATTTCAGCGTTTTGAAGAGCTAGGTCTTCCCTATGAAGACTGGCACATGGCTAATGGTCATATTGATCTTACCGAGGCTCCACCAGAAGGTATTTTCTATAACCGAATGAGTGCTTCTTCTCACACTCGTGGCCACCGTTACGCACCTGAATACACATCTGCGGTTCTAGCTTGGCTTGAAAGTTACGGTCGGAAAGTGTTGAACAACAGCAGGGCGCTTCAGCTAGAAATCAGCAAAGTGAATCAATACAGCGCATTAAAAGTGTTTGATATTCCTGTTCCCCGTACAATAGCTGCTTATGGGAAGGAAGAGTTATTAAAAGCAGCAAGCAATTTTAATGGTCCTTTCATCACAAAACATAACCGTGCAGGAAAAGGATTGGGTGTTCAGCTTTTTCAATCTCAATCAGCACTTGAAACATACGTAAACAGCTCAAATTTTGATGATTCAATCGATGGAATAACACTTCTACAAGACTATATTGAAGCTCCTGAACCTTACATTGTTCGCTGCGAATTTATCGGCGGCAAGTTTCTCTATGCGGTTCAAGTAGACACGTCTGAAGGATTTGAATTATGCCCAGCGGATGCTTGCCAAATTGGTGATCAGTTCTGTCCTATCACTGAACAACCAGAAGAACCAGAGCCTAAGTTTAGAATAGTAAAGGATTTTGTACTTCCTCTTCAATCCAATTATGAAGCATTTTTACAAGCAAATGGCATTACGTTTGCAGGAATAGAGATCATTACTGATAAAAATGGAAATGTGTACGCATATGATGTGAATACAAATACAAACTATAATCGTGATGCTGAAGAAAAAGCTGGTATTTACGGCATGAAAGCTATCGCAGAATTTCTTGGAAAAGAATTACACGTTTAAATCATTTGTTCCTTTAAGAACGTAAAAAAGGTGAAGCGCTTCTTATCGAAGCCGCTTCACCTTTTTATGTATGATCAACAACAGCCGGTGTCTGATTTAAGCTTTCCCATAGATAATAAGTGATGTAAGTACGCCATGGTCTCCAGTTTTCTGCAAGCTTTCTGACCTCTTCTTCTGTAGGCTGCATTCCCAGCTCCCAAACCTGCTTAATGGCATTTCTTAACCCGATATCTGCCGCAGGCAAAACATCCGGCCGCCCCATCCCAAAGATCAAAAGGCATTCGATCGTCCATTTTCCGATTCCTCTGATCGGAAGAAGCGTTTCTATTACTTCTTCATCCGTCATCGTCCAAAGATTTTCAAAGTCCAGCTTGCCATCTGTAATGAGCCTGGCAAGGTCGATAATATATTCTGCTTTTCGCTGGCTGAACTGCAGTTCACGAAGATCTTCATAGGTTAGTTTTGCAACCGACTCTGGTCCTGGAAAAGTTTGAAAGGTTTCACCTCCAACATTTACTTCTTCTCCAGAACGCTGTATAAGTCTTTCGGTTAAAGTACCGGCAAACGTTAAATTTACTTGCTGGCCTATAATAATTTTTACGATTGATTCGAACAGATCCGAATCGGTTAGAAGCTTTAAGCCCTCAAAACGCTTAAGAACGTTTGCAAGTTCTTTATGTACTGAAAATTGTTGGTAAAGCGGAGAGAGATCGACCTCTGTAGAGAAAAGCTGCTGAATCTTTTCCTTAGCCTTTCCTTCAGATACATCCCCATTCAATGCTTGAACGTGACATTCTAAAAGTGGTTCGTTTACAGTCCCTCTTGTGATAACTTTTACATAACAAGAAACATCTTCTACACGTATGATTTTTTCGTATTCTGAGAATTGTTTATTAAGTTTTAACACATGAGTCTTCCCTGTTACCGTTAACCGCTGCATCATTTTCTGAAAATCGAACGGCGGTTTCGGTGTAAGTGTAAACCTCATACCCTCTCAACTCCTCATACAGTCATTCACTTATTCTTTTTGTGTTTCAGCATTCTTTTCTTCTGTTCGGATATATGGATTGTCTTCTAAACGATCTACAGTATGTTTATAGGAATAGCCTTTTGTGATTGCTGCCGCAAAAATAACAATTACAAAAATAATGATCACAAGTGAGACCAGTATGGATATCGTTAAAGTGCTCATAGATGCTCCTTCTATTAAAACTGACTTTATTTGTATAATAGCATATTTTTCGATAAAAAAAGCAGTCATGCCTGGACAAGGCACAACTGCTTGAGTAGTTAGATTAATATTTTTCTTCGTACTTCTCATGCATAACTAAACGGTCAATTTCAAAACGGTCAGTTGGTTTTGCTGGACCATCTGCATACCCTAAAGTAATCATCATCACAGGAATGAATCGTTCTGGAATACCAAGTGCAGGTACAATTGCAGCATGATCAAATCCAGTCATCGGACAAGAATCCACACCAGCGGCTTTAGCTGCAAGCATAAGCTGCATTGCTCCAAGTGAAGCGTTCTTAAGTGCTTCTCTTTCACCTATTGCACGTCCCTGTGAGTATGCAGAGTTAATATTTTTCAGCAAAATATTTCTTGCTTCTTCAGGTGCTTTTTCAAATACTTCTGCTGCTACTTTATCTGCCTCTGTATCCCCTAAAACAATAACAACCGCAGAAGCATCAAGTACATGCTTTTGATTATACGCAATTGGAAAAAGCTTTTCCTTTTGCTCTTGTGACGTTACTACAATAAAGCGCCAATGCTGAAGGTTCCAAGCAGAAGGTGCTTTTCCAGCCATCTCTAAAATTTTATGAAGTGTCTCGTTCGGTATCTCTTTATCTTTTTGATAAAGTCGGACAGAAGATCGTTCTTCCATAACTTTAAATGTTTCGTTCATTCTCTCCACTCCTTGCTCCTAATTCTTAGCTGACTACATTAAATAGAAGAGGTGCCTATGTTGCCGACACCTCTTTACTATGCCACCCATTATAGCGGCTTATCAATCCAAGTCAAAGAATTAAGCGTTGCGCTTAGCTGCAGCTAAATCCACTGCCAATTCTGTAGCTTTCTCTCTTGCTTCTGCTAGAATTTCTTCAGCACGGTCAGGAGCAGCAGCCATACCTTCAGTAAACACATGGTGATAATCAGTAATTCCGATAAACGCCATTACACCTTGAAGGTAGCCGTTTGTAAATTCAAAGCTCTGAGCTGGTCCTTCAGAATAAACGCCTCCACGTGATTGAATGTGAACAGCTGTTTTTCCGCCTAGTAGACCTGCAGGTCCGTTTTCAGTGTACTTGAACGTTTTCCCTGCCATCACTACGTTATCGATATATGCTTTAAGCATTGGAGGATAACTTAAGTTCCACATTGGCGTGTTAAATACATACATATCTGCAGATAGGAACTGTTCTAATACTTCTCCCATACGTGTTGTTTTTTCCACTTGAGATGGTGACAACTCCTGGCCACCAGCAAGTTTGCCCCAGGCATCTAATACATCTGCATCAATTAAAGGAATGTTTTCTTCATAAAGGTTTACTGTTTCGATCTCAATGTTTTTATTTTGATTTGTTAATTCATTCAGGAAATGACGTCCTAGACGAAGTCCGAACGATTGGTCCATAGGTTTTGGATTTGAATTGATATAAAGTACTTTCAAAGTAACTCGCTCCTTTTTGTTTAATCACATTTTAGTGATTAACTTCTCTTTAGTAAGTTGATTCTTTTACATCATAATAGGTTAACTTACTTTTGTCAAGCATTGAACTTTTAATAATTATCATTATATTATTTAGTATTTTTTCCCAATAAAAAAACGCTCTCCAGCAATGCCGGAAAGCGAAAAGGGGAGCATGATGATAGTGTTCCGCTAAAAGGAACTTGTACCTTTATAAAAATTATATTCTTCAAGGCCGTCGAAACATTGCAAACGGTCCCCAATCGTTAAACCAAAATCAATATAGGCATGGCTCTTGGCTGTTAGCAGGTTCTTATCCTCAACGATCTGTTTGGATTGAATAGTTCCATTTAACCAGTTTCCAGCTTTAATCATTTCTTCTTCATGCAAAGAAACAGTGAATGATCTGCCTTTTAAAATACCTGCTCTTCCTAAAATAACAGCGCCATTGCCAATTGCTGCTATTTTAATATTCTCCCTGTTAAAAACCTGCAAAAGGTGCAGCAGTCTTGGATTGCCTTGGGTAAATGCCTGTTTACCACCAGGGATGATCAACATTTCATAATCCATTGGACTTATGTTTTTCATTTTGATCGTGGGCTGCATTAACAATCCACATTCACTTGTAACAGTCCCTGGCAAAAGTGAGAAAGGCAGCACTTCGTATTTTTTACCAATAATAGATAAAGTTGTCATGACCTCAACTTCTCTAAATTGTGGATACAAATAGACAAGTACTTTCTTTTTCACATCGTTCACCCGTTCTTGTTACTAATCTACCCGTCTTGCTGGGAAGAGGGTGTAAACTAATTGTATCAGGATGAGGAAAACCTTTGTATTGGGAAAATTGAAGGAGAACATGTGCTTTCTTTTTAGTCATATACATGCAGTTTTCCCAACTTATTAAATAGAAACTACCGGGTATTTATATCATCGTTTGTTTTAAAGGCTCTTTTTTATAATCAGAATGTAGGACTTCCCGATTAATAAAAGCAATAAGGAAGGAAAACAAAAACAGTGTACTCACTAGTATATATGTCGCACGAACCCCAAATTCTTCTGCAAACCACCCCAGCACCAGCGTCGCCAATCCAAACGTACCATAAACAAGCGTACCGTGGGAGGCATAAACTTTGGCTAGCTGTTTGTCTCTATGTGTCTGCTGGATCAATGTATTCTGCGAAACATCTCTTGCCATTTGAGGGAATCCAAAGATAAACGACACCATCAAAGCAACCCATGGGGATGAAGTCAAACCAAACCATACATTTAGTCCTAATAAACAGAGCGTAGCTGTCATAATGACTAAACTCAAGTGAGATTCAAATCTGTTCGAGAAGCGGTATACCACAATTCCAGCAATCATCATCCCCGCAAAGAAAGCTGCATTAATATATCCCCACCACGCTTCTCCTTTTCCGATCGCTGTTTCAACATACACATACAAAATGGCCGCGATCCATACACCGTGTCCAAAGTTTTCCAAAACGTCCATAGCTGTAAGTGTTGTTAATTTTCTCGATTTAAAAATCAACTCCCACCCTTCTCTCATGGCAAGCCACTTAGACTCTTGACTCTCATTTATCATGGTTTCTTTTAAATTGATCTGATACGTTAGTATGGATGAAAGAAGAAAAAGAACGACTGTCAGCCAAAGCATATTCTGCTCTCCCCAAACGACCAAAAGCACACTACCTAGCGGCCAAGCTAAGAGCATAGAAGTTTGGTTTGCGACACTAATAAAGCTGTTTGCTCTTACAAGCTCTTGTTCCTCTACAAGGTCTGGCACCATGGAACGGCGTGCTGGATTTCCTATACCTTCAAGCAAGGAAATGATAACGATCAATACATATAAAAGCGCATATGTAAAAGTAGTGTCTATACCGTATAACGTTATTAAGCAGAGACCAAATAAAAGAATGGTTTTAGCGGTTAACGTGGTGAATAAAAGAGTTGTCCTTTTATATTTTTCAATAAATATAGGTGCAATAAAACCTGAAACAAGTAAAGACATTGTCTTCACAAATGGTATCAGAGCCATATGAAGTACAGATCCCGTTTCATTATAGACAAGTGAAATTAAACAAATGATGTATAAAATATCCCCTAGGTTCCCAAGAGTTTGGCCGCTCCATAAATAATGAAAATTACGATTTGCTTGAATCATGATATGCCATCATCCTTTTTATGGAAATCACATGTATGGGAATAAGTGTAGCATATAATGTGGGGATGCGTATGATCTGATTAACCTGCTTACTTATTGACCACCGAAAAAATAAAAACCAGCTCATAAATGGATGAGCCAGCTTCAAGATTCCAAATTGTTATTTATGTCCTCTACCTTTTGTGAGGTGGCAGGCAACTCCTTTTCCTACTGCGCCTGGGATCGACATACGCTCAATATATTCCAAACCTCTTGAACATTGAGTTTTACAGGCAATGCATGTTTCACTTGTAACCATCTTTTGTGTATGCTGATATTTGTTTACCACGCTATCATATTTATTTTTCGTACTTTTCTTTGCATTTTTTTTAGCCATATCCGTTCCCTCCCGCAAAATCCTAAACACAGTGTATGTAGGAAGGAGGGCTTTTGACATACTATTCTAATAAAAAAACTACCCGATATACAGGTAGTCTTCATCATATTCTACTTGATAATCAATCGCTTGCCGCTCAGCCAGCGAAAAAATATAATCGCTGTCCGATCTGTCGTATGACATCAAAAAATCTTGTAAGGGCATGTTGTATTTATTCCAAACCACTTCCATCAGCCACTTTTTGCTGATTTTAAAGTACTCCCCGTTATAACGGTTCACCTTAATGGTATTGCCTACATACATCCATAACACTCCCTTTCAAAGAGGTTAATTATGCAATAGGTCTTACGGTTGTACCTTCATTATATGCCTTTTATCAGAAAAGTCAAAAATTATTTCCTTTACATATACTACTGTTATAATTTCTTAATGGAACAAATAGTGGAAGCCGGATTAAGAGCGTTCGGAGGGAAGACTAGACAATAAAACATCTTGTCAAAAAAGTTTGTTGAAATAATTCTCATTTCCTATGACAAATAAGCCATATTATGGTAATCTCAAAAAGGTATATTTAAACGTGTAAAACCTCACATAACGGGAATAAGTTAATAAGTCGATGATATAGACAAAGGAGTAGTTATTATTGCGAATCGTAAAAGAAAACATTTTAGCATTATGTCTCCTCCTCTCTATCCCTTTGCTGAATATCATCTATCAGGTGCTAAACCATGGGGAACGCGGAGCGAGACAACTCATAACAGCTGTAGATCAACAAATTCCTTTTCTAGAGATTTTTGTTGTTCCCTACGTACTATGGTACGCTTTTATCTTTTTAATGTTTGTTTATTTTTGTATTTACGACCGGGCTATCTATTATAGGACCTTATTAAGTTTTTGTGCAGGAATGCTTGTATGCTATGTGATTTACTTCTTTTTTCAAACGACTGTTCCAAGACCAGAATTAATGTCAGACGGGATTTTTACTAAGATGGTCCAATACGTTTATGGTGCTGATCAGCCTTTCAATTGTTTTCCCAGTATTCATGTATTGAGCAGTTACTTAATGATTTTAGGAATCCGTCATAGTAAGATGTGGACGATAAAAAAGGACATAATTGTTTCAACCATCTCCTACAGCATCATTTTATCGACTCTTTTTGTAAAACAGCATGTTGTACTCGATGTCGTAGCTGGCATCTTATTAGGAAGCCTTCTTTTTAAACTGTTTTATTACCTGGAAGCCGAAACGGTATCCAACTTCTTTAAACGCATGTTTAAAACCAAACTTCAAAGTACGGAAAAAAGTTAATGATTGTACAAAAGAACTGCTCTCTGTAGCAGTTCTTTTTTGTTTTACCGTCCAGGCATAACTCACAGAAAACAAAAATAAAAATAACATGGGAAGGAGTGAAAAGGATGAGCAATGAGTATGAAGGTTCACCAGAACAGATCCGTGCAGATAATATGCATCAGATTTGCAAGCAGCATATGTATTACAATGTTCATGTTAAAACAACTGATGGACAGCAAGTTGAAGGCATTATTACAGATATCGATAAGAAGAATGTTTATATGATGGTTCCACAGAACATGGTTCAAGCACAAGAAGGCGAACAGGAAAGTCCGCAGGTGACACAGCAGCAGCAGATGAGCCAGCAAGGATATCAGGGTGGCCAGCGGGATCAAAGGCAATATGGGAGAAGGTATTATCGCAGGTTTCAGCGGCAAATCTTCCCGCTTGCGGCACTTGCTGCACTTTCTCTTTACCCTTACTATTATCCGCCGTATCCGCCATACCAACCCTACCCATATCCGTACTACCCGCCATATCCGTATCCATATTATTAAATTGCACCGCCTGAGGAAATCAGGCGGATTTTTTATGATTTCAATTGGTTAAAAACGGGAAGAGACTCTATGTCACACTATTAAAGGAGGTCATACATTGGCTAATATTTTGATTGTGTATTATAGTTCCTATGGTCATATTCACGAAATGGCGCTTGCTGCTGCCGAGGGAGTAAAGCAAGTAGACGGTACAGAAGTTAAAGTTGTAAAAGTCCCTGAATTCGAAGTTACGAAAAAATATATGTCTCAGCAAGAAGCTTATGTAAAAGCACAAGAAGCACAGGCAGATATTCCTGAAGTTACGCTTGATGATTTAAAATGGGCAGATGGGATTGTATGGGGTATCCCTACTCGATACGGGATGATGCCTGCTCAGATCAAACAATTATTGGATTCTGCCGGAAGTCTTTGGGCTAATGGCGATCTTGAAGGAAAAGCCACTGCTGTGATTACAAGTTCGAACACCATTCATGGCGGACAAGAATCAACTGCGATTACTTCATTCGTTCCACTCATGCACTTTGGGATGATCTATGTGGGTCTTCCGTATGGTGAAAATCCTGAACAGATGACAGCAGATGGTATTGGGGGTTCCCCTTATGCTGCATCAACTGTTGCTGGAGCAGACGGAAGCATACAGCCTCAAGATGTTGAGAAAACTATGGCTACTCGCCTTGGAGCAAGGGTTGCAAAAGTGGCTAAAGCTCTCAAGGGAATCCTTTAAACATTTTCGGACTACCATGATCATAATAAATAAAAAAGCCTCTCCAAATCGGAGAGGCTTTTCTCTATCCTTTTACATCATACCCTTGGTCTTCGATGGCTTCACGCATGTCTGAATTTGTTACTTTAGAAGAATCTCTTCTACCTCGATTGTTCCTTGTTCTAAGTATACCAAGACGTTTTTCACACCATCGTTCCCTATGGTATGCAAATATTTTGTTTATGATCTTCCTTTTTTAAAAGTTATGTATATAACCATTACTGCCAATAGCCCTGCTATTATCTTTCCTTCGGTGTTCCATTCCGTCAAGTTATAGACGGAATATGCTTCAAGCAAGAGTGCTGGCAGTTTACCAATCAAACTAGCCGCAATAAATATTCCTGCCGACACAGCCCCGATCGCACTGGCAAATGTTATGATTCCTGAAGGAACGAATGGAAATAATCGTAATGAAAGTATTAAAATAAAAGCTTCTTTCCCTTTCGTTTCAAGCAGTTTTACCACCCGGGGGTACCTTTTAAGCTTCTCCCTAGAGACCCTTTTGAACCCTCTTCGATACATAGCAAATGAAACCATGGCTCCAGCTGCCTCTCCAATAAAAGAAATAAGCGTTCCGTTCCAAAAACCAAAGAAAATGATGTTTGCTCCTGTTAAAAAAACAGAAGGAACTAGACCTAGGACAGCAATAAAGATATTGAGTACTATTGAAATCAAAATAGCCCATTCTCTATACTCTCTAAAAAAATGTAAAACTGTTTCTGACATGGAACATAATCCCTCCTCTAACAGGCATACCCCAATCCCTTTCATCCAACTAAAAGCCATGCACCCTGCATGACTTTTAAAGGATATTATTTTCGATTATGAAGTAAAACCGTTAAGCTGATTAGTGTGACAAGAATGGTTGCACCCATGTCAGAAAGAATCGCAATCCACAATGTTAGCCATCCTGGAATTGTTAGAAGCAAAGCTAAAACCTTTAGACCAAGTGATAATCCGATATTCCACTTAATGATTCGATTAACTTTCCGGGACACATGTACGGCGTCTGGCAGTTTACCTAAATGATCTTGCATAAGCACAATATCTGCAGTCTCGATCGCACTGTCCGTTCCTTTTCCCATAGCGATTCCTAAATCAGCAGTAGCGAGTGCAGGGGCATCATTAATCCCGTCACCGATCATGGCAACTTTACCTTTAGTTTTAAGGTTCTTTATCTTTTCTACTTTTTCTTCTGGTAGAAGTCCTCCAAAGAAAGCGGAAACTCCTGTTCTTTGTGCTACTTTTTCAGCGACTACAGGATGATCTCCTGTCAGCATAACCGTTTCTTTCACACCATTCTGTTGAAGGTCTCGGATAATGTCTGCACTTTCTTTCCTGATTTCATCAGCGATCGCAAACACACCTAAAACTTCAGTCTCACTAGCAACGAGAACTATTGTATTTCCGTCTTCTTTATATTGGTGAATCACCTTTATTACTTCTTCATCTGGCTTTGCATCACCAATTATTTTTTCATTGCCAAGTCTGTATGTTACTCCATCTACAATAGCCGTAATCCCCTGACCAGATACGGTTTTGATTTCATCGGGTTCTATATCTTCTATTCCAAGTTCTCGACATCTGGCTATAACCGCTTTTGCCAATGGATGAGATGATGATTTTTCAATCGCGTACGCTACTTTATAGAAATCAGGGTGAAACGCTTCATCTGCCACAACATGTGGCTCCCCTAATGTGAGCGTACCCGTTTTGTCAAAAGCGATCACATCTATTTTTCCAAGCTGTTCGAGATATGCACCGCCTTTTATCAGGATACCGTTTCTTGCATTCACCGTGATCCCAGATAATATAGCGATTGGTGAAGAAAGTATGAGTGCACATGGACAGCCCACGATCAGAACAGCAAGGCCTTGGTAAAACCACTCTCCCCACTCCCCGTTAAATAAAAGCGGAGGTACGAGCATAACCAGTGCAGAGATAATCATAATTATTGGCGTATAGTAGTTAGCAAAGCGGTTAATAAAAAGCTCAGTAGGTGTTTTCGATTCTTGTGCTTCCTGTACAAGAGCCAAAATTTTTGAGAGTGCTGATTGATTATACATTTTCGTAACTTTTACGTGAAGAACACCTTCGTTGTTTATACTTCCGCCAAAGACCGGTTCCCCGTTCTCTTTTTCTATAGGCAGGGACTCACCTGTAATAGCCGCTTCGTTCACTGAGCTTTTTCCATAGACAACCATTCCGTCAGACGGGATCTTTTGCCCTGTTTTCACAAGTACGATATCATCTACTTTTAATTTCTCAATGGAAACGGTCTCTGTTTGGCCATCCTTCAGCAGCAATGCTTCCTTTGGGGCTGCTTCTAATAGGGTTTCCATCGAACGCCTTGCTTTTTCCATCCCGTAGGATTCAAGCAGTTCATTGATTCCAAATAAAATGGCAACTAGCCCTGCTTCTTTCCATTCCCCAATGGCAACCGCACCTATTAATGCAACTGTCATCAGGGTGTTAATATCAAATTTAAACTTCGTTAGATTTCTAAGTCCTTTGATAAACGTCGGATAGCCAGACGTGATCGTCGCAATTGCATAAAGCAAGATTGGGATATACGGCTGGTTTAAGGTCCACTCTGCACTCAATGCTGCAAGAAAGGAAGCAACAGAGACATATAAACCAATCATCAGCCAGTTAGGTCCCTTTGGTTTTCCATCTGATTCGAAGCGGACATTTTCAGCAGAGAGAACAGAACGGACTGCATCTATATCCATCTTTTCATCTAATATGATCTTACTGGAGTTGAATTGGACTTTTGCTTCTCCACCTCCAGGAAGCTGCTGGATTTGTTCTTGTAGTTTCAATGCACAATGACCGCATGATAACCCTGTAATCTTATGTTCTTTCATGGTTGTCCTCCTCTCATTAGTCGTGTCTCGCATGATGGATCGATTGATGCAAGAGTGTCATAACGTGTTCGTCGTCTATAGAATAATAAAGTGTTGTGCCTGCACGTCTAAATTTTACCAGCCTTAAATTTTTTAAAAAGCGCAATTGATGAGATACGGTGGACTGCATGAGTGAAAGCTCTTCTGCAATTTCAGAAACACTGCATTCCTTTTCTCCTAACAAATGAAGGATTCGAATACGTGTAGGATCAGAAAGTGCTTTAAACGTTTGCGATACAATAAATAGTGTTTCCTCATCAAGTTGTTCATATTTCGTATTGTGATCTGACATGTGCAGCCGCCCCTTCCAAAAATGACTCTTAAATTACTATATGAACACATACTCATATATGTTACTTAAAGTGTAATAGAAATCGTAAAATAGTGCAAAACAAAAAGAAGCTAAACGTACTCAGCTTCTTTAAACACTGCCTTTATCTATTCTCTTCAATCTTTGTTTCTTTCCATATGTTAATGTCCGCCATACCCACTCTAGCGGTCCATAATAATATCTTTGGAGCCACCATTTTGAGAACAGCACTTGCAAACAAAATATAGATGCTGCAAAGATCACACCTGCTAAAGGGCCAAACTCTCCATAAAAACCAAGTCCATAACTATAAAAGATAGTAGTTGCTATGATGGATTGTGTTAAATAATTTGTAAATGCCATTCGGCCTGTGTATTGAAATAAGTTAAACAGATACTTACTTCTTCCGCTGCGGTAAAGAAGAACAATACTGCATATATAAAAGATGCTCATCATTGCTCCGCCAAACTCATATCCCCATGACATTGCTGTATCATAACGCCAATCCTCTCCTTTAGAAGGAAAGAAAATGACAGGAAGAAGTTTGCTTCCAGGTCCTAGTACGAGTGTGAGAAACCAAATTCTCCATAAAACTTTATTTGTGAATGTTCTTTTTTTTGCTGCGTATGCGCCAAACAAAAACATTGGCAAGAGGCCAGCTATAAGAAATAGGAAATAACGGTTTAAATCCGTCCATTCTTTAATCCTCTCTTGTATGATCTCACTGAACGAACCTTCACTATAAATTTGTATGGAACGCGAAATCTCATGCTCATGATAATCATTCTGAGCGCTTTGAAAGGTTAAAGCTGATCCACTCGTCCAAAAATCGTAAGTTAAAATAGTCATAAACAAACTGTAAGCAGTAATCAAGATAAGTCCCGTAATGAGCAGAGCATTTCTAGGCAATCGATAGAATAACAACATGAGCAGCCCTGCCAGAGCATACGTGATCAAAATGTCTCCGTACCAAAAGAGAAGCACATGCAGAATCCCAAAGATCAACAGGACGAACTGTCTTCTAAGAAAGACAGGTGCAAAACTACGGTCATGATCTGCTGCTCTTTGAGCCATTAAAACGATACCAAAACCAAATAAAAACGAAAACATCGTGATGAAGTTTCCTTGAACGAAAAACTCCAATAAAACATTTGTCCAAACATTGTAGGGCTGGTCAAAATACTCATAGCTTAATGCACGTATCGGTGAATCAGGCCCTGAAAAAGACTTCATATTGACAAGCAAGATACCTAAAACAGCTATTCCACGCATGATATCCAATGTCTCGATCCGCTGGTTATCTCTTACTGGTGTCCACTTCATAATTTGCCCCACTCAAATTTTTTTCGCATGATTCCACTCCTTTGGTTTATTTTACCGCAAATAGGCAAAAAAGTTAGAATATGAATCAATATTTGCTATCCTATTAAGAACAGATCATGCATTTGGGAAGGATGAAAGCGGCTTTGAAAAAATATACGTTAACGGCCGTATCGATTGTCTCTATAGCGGCCAGTCTTTTATGGCTTTTTGGTCTCGGTTGGACGTTACAGGATCAGTTTACTGCCAATGAAAAAGTTGAAAAGCCAAGAGAAAAAACAGAATCTGCCTCGACAGAAAAACAAGATGATAAACTAACCATCGTTGCATTGGGAGACTCATTAACTCGCGGAACAGGTGATGCTGACGGGAAGGGATATACCGGTTATTTAACAGATCGTTTGAAAGAGAAAACAGAGCAGGA
Source organism: Fictibacillus barbaricus (assembly GCF_014635025.1). Lineage (GTDB taxonomy): Bacteria > Bacillota > Bacilli > Bacillales > Fictibacillaceae > Fictibacillus > Fictibacillus barbaricus. The sequence goes on from NZ_BMCE01000002.1 coordinate 1,494,100, forward strand.
AATCAACCTTCTTAATTCAGCTGTAAAAGGTGAAACATCTCGCGGCTTATTGAAGCAGCTTCAGCAAAGGGAGATACAGCGTCAAGCGAAACAAGCGGATGTAATCGTTATGACGATCGGCGGAAATGATTTGTTTCAGCAAGGTGCTGCGCTGGAGTCGTTAGACATGAATACGATCAACAGCAAGAGACAGCTTTATTTAAGCAATGTCAAAAAGATCTATACACAACTGAGAGATCTTAATAAAGACGCCGCTATCTATCATGTAGGACTGTACAACCCTTTTAGCAATCTTCCGGACGCTAAAACTACTTCATCCATCGTAAGAGACTGGAACTTTCAATCTGCAGAAACGGCAGCTGAATATGAAGACATCGTGTATGTGCCTACTTTTGACCTTTTTCAGCTTCAAGTTGAAAGCTACTTATACACAGACCAATTCCACCCTAACACAGAAGGTTATAAGCTGATCGCTGAACGTGTTGCCTCACTGATCAACTTTGAACAGGAGGAAGATGAATCATGAGCCAGAGCCCAGCATTAGAAGTAGAAAATCTGACTAAAAGAATTAAGGGAAAACAGATCATTAAAGGCGTTTCTTTTACCCTTTTTCCCGGAGAAGTATTCGGCTTTCTCGGGCCGAACGGAGCAGGTAAAACGACAACGATCCGAATGATTGTCGGCTTGATCTCACCCACCTCAGGAACGATTAAGATAGGCGGCAGGAATGTTCGTACTGACTTCACGGAGGCTATGAGACATCTTGGCTGTATCGTTGAAAATCCTGAACTGTATCCGTTTTTAACTGGATGGGAAAACCTTGAACACTTTGCAAAGATGGATCCTTCTATTCCTAAGAGCAGATTACAAGAAGTCATTACACTCGTTGGTTTATCCAATCGTATTCACGATAGAGTCAGTACTTATTCACTAGGAATGAGACAGCGGCTAGGGATCGCCCAGGCTCTTTTAGGAAGACCGAAAGTACTCATACTTGACGAGCCTACAAACGGACTTGATCCTGCTGGTATTCGTGAGATGCGTGAGTTCATCCGTCAGTTGGCAAGAGAAGAAAACCTGAGTGTACTTGTGTCGTCTCATTTATTGAGTGAAATACAGCTGATGTGTGACAGGGTTGCGATCATCTCTAAAGGTTCTGTTATTCGAACAGACTCTGTACAAAATCTCCTTGCCGAACAAGAACGAGTGATCTGGAAAGCAGAGCCGCTTCCACTCGCAAAACAGCTTCTTTCCGAAGAAACAGAAGTTACAGAAGGAGCTGACGGTACTTTGATCACTTTATACAATGAACCGCTCTTACCTGACTGGAATGAGAAACTTGTAAAAGGTGGAGTCAAAGTTAAAGAGATGAGAACTCAGCTTCCTTCTTTAGAAGATCTGTTCTTAGAAGTAACAGGAGGCGAAAGTATTGATTAATCTTGTTCGGAATGAAATGTTAAAGCTCCTTAGGAAAAAACGGCTGTATGTAATCGTTTTAATCATCGCCTTTCTCGTCCCTCTTTTTACATACGCACAGTTTAAAGAGATCCAGGATCAGCGTGAGAAATTAGGCAACCAAGATTGGCGGACCGTTCTCCAGCAAGAGATCACTGACACACAAAACAGGTTAAGCTCCAGCCGCATCCAAGATGAATGGAGAAAATATTTAAAGATCAGACTTTCTCAGCAGCAGTATTATTTGGAGAATGATATTGATCCACGGGCGCCTGGAGCACCTACTTTTATGCGTATTTTCGTAGAAAACTCGATCGACCTTCTTCTTCCTTTACTCGTTATGGTCATAGTTGCAGATCTCGTATCATCTGAAGCTAGCGGCGGGACGATCAAACTATTGCTTACCCGTCCAGTAAAAAGGTGGCGGATTCTCCTAAGCAAGTACTTAGCGATGCTGCTCTCTGTATCGTTTATCGTCTTATCAGTCGCGGTTCTTTCATACGGGATATCTGGAGTGGTCTTTGGCTATGGCGGTTGGAACATGCCGTTATTAACGGGCTTTTCGGTTTCAGGGGATGAGCTTATAACAGATAATGTTCACATTGTTCCGCAGTGGCAATATATACTGATGGAATTTGGACTCGTTTGGTATGTTTGTGTGATCGTAGGCACACTCACTTTCATGCTCTCTGTACTCTTGCGAAGTACGGCAGCTGTTATGGGGATCATGCTTGCTTCACTTATCGCAGGAGCAATTCTAGCAAACATGGTTTCTTCTTGGGAAAGTGCAAAATACTTTTTCATGGTAAACTTGAACCTCACGAACTATGTAAGTGGTATGGCAACACCTATCGAAGGGATGTCTTTAGGCTTCTCGATGAGTGTTCTGGCCGTGTGGGGAATTGCAGGATTCATTATCGCTTTCGTTACGTTCTCTAAAAGGGATATCTATTAAATATAGGAAAAAGGAAAAGGAAACCGGGGCTGCCGGTTTCCTTTTTGCTGTAATCTGTCCACTTCTTTGAATAATTTAGCCACTCGACAAAATGACCTGTTCATTCACTAGATCTTAAAGTGCTTGATCATCTCCGTCAGAGCCTGCGAGGCATCGTTCAATTCTTCAGCTGACTGTGAAACAGTTGCGAGTGCTCTGACTTGCTCTTCAGATGATGCACTCACTTCTTCGCTAGCTGTAGCAGATTGTTCTGCAACTGCCGCAATGCTTTGAATAGAAGCCACTACTTCTTCTTTATAGTTGTTAATGATCTCTACTTCACTCGTAATCTGTTGAATGGACTTTACCATATCATCCATCGTTCCCGCGATCTCTTTAAAAGCAAGCTCTGTATCTGTTACCGTATGATTTTGATCTTTAGCGATCTGTTTCGTTTGTTCCATCTCTTTTACAGCGCGGACAGATTCTGCTCCTATACCAGAGATCGTCTTTCTTACTTTATCTGCTGCGACTGCAGATTGTTCCGCAAGCTTTCGTACTTCATCTGCTACAACAGCAAATCCACGTCCGCTCTCGCCCGCTCTAGCCGCTTCAATGCTTGCATTTAACGCAAGCAAGTTGGTCTGCTCAGAGATCTCCGTAATAGATTGGATCACTTGTTCAATTTCTTCCACCTTACTTGCTAAACCTGAAATGACTGATTCTATGTTTTGCAGGACTTCATTGCTCTCGGTTGTTTTTTCCCGCAGCACATCCATTTGTGATATTCCCTTTTTATTAGCAGCCTCAGCAAGTGCAGACAATCGTGTCATCTGTTCTGCTTGTTCATTTACTTTTTCGATCTGTGAAGATAGATCCATTGTTCTTCGGTTTGTTTCATCTGCATCTTCTGCTTGGGTCGTTGCTCCGGAAGCAATCTCGGCTACAGCTCTTGATACTTCCTCACTTGCTGCGATCGTCTCTTCTGAAACTGCGCTTAAGTTTGACGTCGACTCATTAACCGTTACGACAGACTGGCTGACGGATGTAATCAAGCTCCTCATATTCTTGACCATCTCATTAAAGTGATGTGTGAGTGTGCCGACCTCATCCTTTGATTTTGCTTCTACTGATACAGTAAGATCTCCTTCAGCAACGAGCTGAACTTGTGCTTGAAGTTTACGAATCGGATTTGAGATGCTTCTAGCCATAAAATAAGTTACAGCTAGCGCTATAATGACTGCGACGGATGTGAATATCAGAATCATATTGAAAATCTGCTGAGCATCTTTTAATAGCTCTTTCTTTTCATACACAAACCCCAGTTTCCAGCCCGTGTCTGCGATTGTCGTGTAATATAGCTCGCGGTCTGTTTTTTGATAGCTATAAGCCAGGTTTCCTTTTTCATTTTTATACATGGCCTTAATGAAGGATTCTTTACTCAAGTCTTTACCTTGTTGTGTCGGATGTACAAGCGCCATTCCTTTTGGATCTAAAAGAACAGGATATCCCTTATAGCCGACTTTTGTTTTGTTAATCATGCTAGATAACCCTGCAAGACTTAGATCAAGACCGACAACCCCCAAAACTTCATCTGTTTCGGGATCTAACACTGGTTTTGCTACGGTTACAACATATTCCCCAGAGCTCGCATCTTCATAAGGTTCTGTCCACATTATTTTATCTGGTGATTGTTTGGCTGTTTGATACCATGGTCGTCCGGTTGGATCAAACCCTTCAGGCAGCTCAAGTACAGGTGACGTTTTAAATTGCTTTGTTTCTGCCCCAACATAAAGTACTGCTGCGTTTTTATTCAGTTCCAAAAAGTGCTGAAAATCTTGATCTACAATCGGCCATGCTTCTTTTAGTCCTTTAGCTTCATCAGTTTTTAGCGTTCTTAAATAATGAATCAGCCTGCTGTCCTGACTGTATCGGTCGATCGTATTTCCGTATGATTGTAAATATAGCTCTGTTGAGGCTTTCACCTCAACGGCAAGACCTGTTGCTTGTTCTTTGCTATTTCTTTCTAATTGCTGTTTGGTTTGAAAATAAGAAAAAAGTGATGCAGATAAAAGTGCCGCTGCAACCAGAATACTGACAGAAAGCATGATCTTCGTTTGAATCTTTTTAAACATCTGTTTGACCCCCTATTTTTCGATTGATAACCCCTCTCCTAAATATCGACAAAGTTTTACAAAAGCTTAATCAAATAGGACTAAACAGGAAAAAATTAATTTTATTTTCAGAAAAATGAATCTATTAAGGAAAAAACAGCTCTTTATTACGGGAAAACGGCTTATAATCACGGAAAAAAATCTGCTCATCACGGAAAAACAGTTATTAATCACGGAAAATTACTTTTTCGGGCAAAAAAAAAACCGCACGAGGCGGTTTTCATTAAGCTTCACTATTCGATGGATTTTTCTCTGCTGCTTTTTCCCCAGCCGTCTTTCTCTTCTTAAGTGCTCCAAGACCTAAGATGACAATAATCATAAGAATTTCAAATCCATATTTCACAAAATCATTTTCGAAATAAGGCTTCATAAATTTCTCTCCAACGATCATCTTAGACGCTGTCCATGCAAGAACACCAGCTCCAATTGTGATGATGAACGGATACTTATCGATCAATTTCAAGAACAATGTGCTTCCCCAAACCACGATAGGTACAGAGATTAATAATCCGATAACAACAAGCAAGAAATCTCCATGTGCAGCCCCAGCTACAGCAAGTACGTTATCAAGACCCATTACGGCATCGGCAATAATGATTGTTCTAATTGCTGCCCAAACACTGTTCTGTGCTTCAATATCATGATCTTTTTCCTCTACCATAAGCTTATAAGCAATGTATAAAAGAATTAGTCCGCCTGCAAGAAGCAAGCCTGGGATCTTCAATAACCAAACAACAGCTAGCGTTGCAACCGCACGAATGACGATCGCACCCACCGTACCCCAGATGATTACTTTCTTTTGGTTTTCTTTCGGTAAGTTTCTAGCTGCTAGACCAATTACAATTGCGTTATCTCCAGCTAGTACTAAGTCGATGACAACGATAGCCAATAATGCTGACCAAAAATCTGGTGCAAATAAATCCATTCAAAAAATCCTCCCTGTTAAACATCTGTATAATAGTATACCCCATGGCCATTTAAAAAAGAAAATGAATTTGCTTTATCAGACAAAACTTTATAAATAATGAATAAAAACAGCATCATTGCCCTGACAGGCTTATCCACATCTTCATATAATAGAAATAAAGGGGGTGTTTTTCATGTGCTCATGTGGATGTTTTGCCCACTGTAAATCGTGTGTAAACTTTTGCGGCGTCCCACTGTTTTGTCGAGACATATCTCCATGCTGTTGTCCATTCATCCAGCCTCAACCTACACCTGTAACCTCTCCTTTTGTTATTCTTTGCAACTGCCGTTGTGGAAAATGCAGATAAACATTCCAACATGCCTCATCATGCTGCATAATTGGGATAACGAATAGTATGAAAAGCCAAAGTTTATTTATCTCAAAACATTGATACGATTGAGTGAACGTTTTGTTTCAGAAAAAGCGTTCTTTTTTTTTTCATTACGGGAATAATGCATGATAGATACTCTTTCCATATCTGGAGGCTGCCCTCATGCGTTGGTTTATGAAACAGTGGTTTTACCGATTTTTTGAAGATAAAGTGTTCGATCTATCCGCTCAGCTTGCGTACTATTTTCTAGTGTCGCTATTTCCTTTTATTTTTCTCATCTTTACGATCCTTGGTTTTCTGCCTATCTCGTCTGCGTATGTACTCTCTCTTTTCCAGTCTATCGCGCCAGAAGAAGCATATACATTACTAGAGTACAATCTAATTGCTGTATTGGACGAGCACAGAGGAGATGTGTTATCTCTTTCTTTTATCATTATGATCTGGCTTGCAACAATTGGTACACATGCTATTATTCGGGTATTCAACCAAGCCTATCAAGTCGAAGAAAGCAGACCCTTCTTTAAAGAGCTTATCTTAGGTATCTTTTTGACGTTTGGACTTGTAATTGCAGTGCTTACAGCCCTCTTACTGCCTGTCTTTGGACGAACTCTCGGGATCTACATTTTTGAACAGACCGGATTTTCACATCCCGTCTGGCATATTTGGGAGACCGCACGTTATTTGATCGGTTTTTCCGTACTTCTCTCCATTTTTTCTGCATTATACAGATTTGCACCAAATGCAAAATTAACATTTAGAAACGTGTGGCCGGGTGCCATATTTTCAACGGCAGGGTGGCATCTGTTTTCTTATTTGTTTTCTTCTTATGTACTAATTTTTGATTACGGCCAGATATACGGAAATTTAGGCGCATTATTAACATTAATGGTGTGGTTTTATCTCTCTGCTATGATCTTGATCGCTGGGGGACAGCTTAATGCAATCCTGACATTAAAGAGGCAGTTAAGAAAATAAAAAGATTTTAGAAAACTTCACTTTCTATAATTGACTTTTTCACAGTATCGTAACATCATTGTGTATATACATAGAATTTTCATCTTTTTTTCCGGCAATACTGGTTATTGCCTTAAATAGTTGGCCGGATAAAAAATCACGGGGATTGGGGCCGGAAAATGACTGTAAAGAACTTAATCTTATTACTCGTTTTACTTGCCGGAATCGTCATATTTGTCTTTTACAGTATACCTCTCCTTCTCGCATTGCTTACCGCTATAATGCTTGAACCAGTAGTAAAATTGTTTATGAGACTTTTTAAAGGCAGACGATTATTGGCCGTCACTGCTTCATTTATTTTATTTCTCACAGGCTTTGGTTTATTTTCATATTGGCTTACAACAACACTTGTTATTCAGGTGATCGAATTTATAACGGTTCTTCCTTCTTATTCCGTCCATCTGTTTGAAGTAGCAGAGAATACGTTTTATGAGATGGAAAACTTTTATGCTACATTGCCTCCTGAGGTTGTTAGAACACTTGAAGAAGGATTAGTAGGATTAAAGGATTATGGTGTTGAAACAGCTAAAAATTTAACATCTAGCATTTTGGGGCTGATCACGGCCATTCCTGGTTTGTTGATCTACTTTATTATTTACGTTGTGGCGCTATTCTTGTTTTCGCTGGATCTTCCGCGACTTTATGCTGAGTTTCTTAACCTGTTCACAACAGCCGCGCGCGAAAAGGTGGAGCTTGTTTTTAGTCAATTATCAAGAGCAACAGTCGGATTTTTTAGAGCCCAGATCATTTTAAGTTTTGTTACATATCTATTAGCACTTGTAGGGCTCATGATCTTGGATGTTGAGTATGCGGTCATCCTCGCTCTTTTAATCGTTATTGTTGATATTCTTCCTATACTCGGAACAGGCTCGTTCCTTGTACCGTGGGCAGCGTATGCGTTCTTTATCAACAATGATGACCGCCTGGCTTTTGGCCTGCTGATCATGTTCGGAGTGATCACAATCGTCCGAAGAATCATAGAACCTAAAATACTGGGATCGAGTCTTGGTATCTCCGCACTGGCCGCACTTGTATCCCTCTATATCGGGTTCCAGTTTTTGGGTTTTATCGGTCTGATTGTTGGTCCTGCAATTGTCATTATTTACGAAGCGTTAAGAAGTGCAGGCTTTATCAAGATAAAAATAGATTTCTAGTACAGCAAAATGATAAAACGTGTTTCCTTTACAAGAGGAAATGCGTTTTTTTCGATTTTATAGGTTAGAAACCCCCATCATGTTGGGAATTATAGTGAATAGGGAAAAAAACAGGAATTTCAAGCGAATACTTTACATGGTGACTGATTATTGGAGGAATCTCGATGAGCACTGCAACAAAAGAACGCGATTATTATTTTGACAACGCGAAGTTTATTCTTATCTTTCTAGTCGTGTTCGGGCACTTTATTTCCCCGATAAAAAGCCAAAGCGAATGGCTTTACACGATTTATAACTTTATTTACACGTTTCATATGCCTGCTTTTATCCTTATAGCAGGATTCTTTACAAAAAGTGTATGGCGTGATGGCTATCTGCCTAAGATTTTCAAAAAAGTCCTTATTCCATATTTAGTTTTCCAGTTGATTTATAGTCTTTTCTATTATGATCTGTATGGTAAAAGCGAAGTGAAACTAGACTTTTTTTCACCGCATTGGACACTTTGGTTTTTATTAAGTTTAGTTTTCTGGAATATACTTTTAAAACTTTTTGTTAAGATGAAATATCCGATGGTTCTTGCCATTGGGATTGGGGTTGCGGTTGGTTATATTCAAGACATCGGAACATTCTTAAGTCTTCTTCGAACATTTGTCTTCTTCCCTGTGTTCTTGTTAGGACATCTGCTTGAGAAAAGAGATTTTAAGAAAATCTTAAAACCTAGCGCAAAAGCTGCTGCTGCTGCATTTTTAATCCTACTGTTCATTACGTATCACTTCATTTTTCCGAACGGTACAAAAGAATGGCTGCTATCTTCATCGTCATACTCTGCCATTCTGGGGTATAACGATTGGTACGGCGGTATTATCCGACTCGGTATGTATGGGGTGATGTTTGCAGCTACATTCAGCTTTTTAGCCTTACTTCCACGCCGGAAACTGTTCTTTACCGAATTTGGTGAACGAACACTCTATATCTACTTGCTGCATGGGTTTGTGCTGAAGTATTTGTTTACTACCGATCTATTTGCAGCAATTGAAGAAAATGGTGCTTACTTTATTCTCCTATTCTTAGCTGTAATCGTAACGCTGTTTTTAGCGAGTAAGCCTGTCATTGCTTTGACACAGCCATTTATTGAATTGCGCTGGTCAAGACTGAAAAAGATAGTAAAACCTAAACCAACACACCCACGCGAAAGTGAGAGTTAAATCGTAAAAAACACCGCTAGGCTAATGTGCCGGATGCGGTGTTTTTCTTTTAGGTTTAAATGTGTCATTGCTAAAGCTAAAAAATATTTTTCCGCTTTAGAAACACAGATTTCTATAGGATCTTCAATAATCACATAAAAAAAGCCACTTACCATATAAAAATCATCTAGGATCACATAAAAATCGGCAAACATCACATAAAATAGACCTGACTTCTATTCTATGTCCTTCTGGAATGTACACCTGCAGGAAATGCTTTTGTTATGCCGAAGACACCGACCCTGAATAAAACCTTACAGGCTTTCTACGATCCGTGTTTATAATATTCCTGTTTCGCTTCTGCCAAAACGCGCAACGGCAATTTATCAGCCAGTTTAAACGCTTCTTTCTCGTTTAACTCCAGCGTCTTGACCAATTTCTCTATCTTTTCCTCAGACGGGATCATTCTGCCTTTTTCAATATCTGCCATGTACTGTGGAGTGATGCTGAGTCTTCTTGCAAGTTCTGATTTACTCAATCCCTTTTGCTTTCGAGAAGTCTCGATAAATCTTCCAAAATCACTCATGGTGGTTACCTCCTTTTCTTTTTGAATAAAAAAGTGTAAATTGCATGATTAAATAAGCAGCAAGCCGGCTCGTCATATTGCGAAAATCCAGGGTCGGATCAATTTCTACGATATCCATCCCTTTAACAGACTGTTGGCCTGCAAGCCATTGGATGCCTTCAATTAAGGAGTCACTGTCCAAACCGCCTGGTCCGATTGCCGGACATCCTGGTGCATACGCCTGATCCAATACGTCCATATCTAATGAGATGTATATGTTTTCTGTTGTCTGTTTTAACTGGTCAACTGATTTTTGCAGCAAACGTAACAGGCCTTCTCTTTTGATGTCGCCCATCGTATAAACTGTAACCCCTTGTTCTTTCGCATAATCATGATAAAGCTTGCCATTTGAAAAATCCCGGATCCCTAACTGTACAAGCTGACTTCCATCAATCACACCTTGTTCGATCAACTGGCGGAAAGGCGTGCCGTTTGATGGTCCGCCGTCTTCTGTATTTCTAAGATCAAAATGCGCATCAAACTGGATGATGCCGGCCCGTCCTCTTGTTTCCTGAAAGGCTTTTATCGCGCCCGCCGAAACGGAGTGATCGCCTCCGAGCGTTATAACAAACGCGTCTTTATGCTGTTCCTGAATATCTCTTAACACGGAATAGATGCGGGCTTGTGATTCAAAAAGATCGGTTACATGCATTCCAATGTCACCAAAATCCGTAATATTGTGATCCCACATATCTGTTTCTTCTTCGATGCTATAGGTAGAGAACGATTGCATCATCGTGCGAATCGTCTGGGGTGTTAAATGGGCACCCGAATGCGAGATCGATGTCTTGGAGAGTGGAGCGCCTGCAATCGCTACTCCACTCACTTCCTCCCCTGACCAAGGCCGTAAAAGCTGACCTGCCTTCTTAATTCCCCGATCGGTAAATGGGGCGTCTCCTGATTTACGTAGAAAGGGTATAGTTTGCATGAACATCTCCTTTTCCTGCTACTAGCTTTCCGTCTTTCCAGACTTTATTTACGTGGTTAACGCCATAGTGATACGGAATATATTTATAGTTCGGAACATCCCAAAGAACGAGGTCTGCATTTCTTCCTACTTCTAAACTCCCCGCAGCTTCACCGCGTCCGATAGCGAAAGCTGCGTTAACCGTCACAGCGTTCCAAATTTCTTCCGGCGTCATCTTTAATCGTAATGCTGCTAGATTCATAATGAACTGCAGATTCTCAGTCGGTGAACTGCCAGGATTAAAATCAGTGGAAAGAGCAACTGCTGCTCCACTTGCGATCATATCTCTTGCCGGTGCAAAATGATCTTTCCCTAAATAAAAGGTTGTGCCGGGCAGAAGGACGGCAATCGTATCTGATTCACCAAGCATTCGAACACCTTCCTTGCTAGCCCCTACAAGATGATCGGCAGATGCTGCTCCGATCTCACAAGCCATTTCTGTTCCGCCTAACGGGTCGATCTCATCAGCATGAATCTTCACACCAAAGCCGGCTGTTTTGGCTTTTTGTAAAAAAGTTTTAGACTGCTCAACAGTAAATACGCCTGTTTCACAAAAAATATCAACAAACTCTGCTAGTCCTTCCTTCGAGATAACAGGCAGCATGGAGAGCATCTCTTCTAAAAATGCATCTGGCCTTCCTTTGTAGTTTTCAGGAATCGCATGTGCTCCTAAAAAGGTTGAGACCAGTTCGATCGGATGTGTTTCATTAAGCTTTTTTGCCACTCGTAACTGTTTCAGTTCTGTTTCTTTATCAAGCCCGTACCCGCTCTTTGCTTCCATTGTGGTAACACCGTATGTTAAACATCTGTTTAAATGGAATAGCCCCTTCTCATAAAGAGCCTCTTCACTTGCTTCTCTCGTGGATCTAACAGTCGATAAGATTCCCCCGCCTTGCGCTAAAATCTCTAAATAAGGAACACCTTGCTGTTTCAATGCAAGCTCGTGCTCACGGGATCCCCCAAACACAAGATGTGTATGAGGGTCCACTAAGCCAGGTGATAACAGTTTACCCGCTGCATCAATCGTTTCTTTTGCCTCTAGATCAGCTGCTTCCTCAGCCGATCCTACAAATGCGATCAATCCATCTTTTATTCCAACAGCACCATTATCAATTATTTTCAGCTCGTTCATTTCTGTTCCTCGAAGTGCTCTTCCGTTACTCGTTGGAAGAACCACTTGCCCAGCAAAAATTATTGTATCAAGCATATCCCACACTCCTTTTTATTTCTCGATCATCGGCAGGTCTACACCTTTTTCTTTAGCCGTTTGAATCGCCAGGTCATACCCTGCATCCGCGTGTCTCACGATTCCCATTCCAGGATCACTTGTCAATACTCGCTCTAGTCTGCGAGCTGCCTCTTCTGTTCCGTCTGCTACCACGACCATTCCGGCATGAAGAGAATAACCCATGCCAACACCGCCGCCATGATGAACAGATACCCAGCTCGCACCATTCACCGCATTGATCATCGCATTTAATATCGGCCAGTCGGAAACTGCATCACTGCCGTCCAGCATCCCTTCTGTTTCACGGTTTGGCGAAGCAACGGATCCGCAATCTAAGTGATCTCGGCCAATGACGATTGGGGCTGTCAGTTCTCCGCTTGCCACCATTTCGTTGATGATTCTGCCGAACTTTGCACGTTCACCGTAACCTAGCCAGCAGATGCGTGACGGAAGACCTTGGAACTGTACTTTTTCTTGAGCCATCTTAATCCATTTGCAAAGGTGCTCGTTGTCACTAAACTCTCGTAAAATCACTTCATCTGTTTTTCTGATATCCTCTGGGTCACCAGACAGGGCTACCCATCTAAAAGGACCTTTTCCTTCACAGAACAGTGGACGGATAAAAGCAGGAACGAAGCCAGGGAAATCAAATGCATTCTTCACGCCCTCATCAAATGCCACTTGTCTGATGTTGTTCCCGTAATCGAAGACAATAGCACCTTTTTTCTGCATCTCGAGCATAGCCTGAACATGAACTGCCATAGAATGTTTTGACTTCTCTATATATTGCTCTGGGTTACGTTTTCGCAGTTCTGCTCCTTCTTCCATCGTAAAGCCAACTGGCAAGTAGCCATGCAATGGGTCATGTGCAGAAGTTTGATCCGTAGCAAGATCAGGAATCTCACCCATCTCAATCATTTTTGGTAAAAGCTCAGCTGCGTTACCAAGTAAACCAATGGATAACGGCTCACCTTTTGCTGCATATTCTTTTGCCATCGCTAAAGCTTCTTCTAAGCTGTCAGTCTTTTTATCTAGGTATCTTGTGTCCAGTCGGCGCTGAATTCTCGTTTCGTCCACGTCGATCGCAATAACAACCCCGTCATTCATGGTAACGGCTAAAGGCTGAGCTCCACCCATTCCTCCAAGTCCCGCTGTTAACGTAATCGTTCCTTTTAAAGTTCCGTTAAAGTATTTGCGTGCAGCTTCGGCAAATGTTTCATAGGTTCCTTGCAGGATGCCTTGAGTCCCAATATAGATCCAGCTTCCGGCTGTCATCTGGCCATACATCATCAGTCCTCTTTTTTCTAAATCACGAAACGTTTCCCAATTTGCCCATGCAGGAACGAGATTTGAGTTCGCAAGCAGTACACGAGGTGCATCCGTATGTGACTTAAATACAGCTACAGGTTTCCCCGACTGAACGAGCAGTGTTTCATCATTTTCTAATCTTTCCAGTGTTTCTACGATTTTGTGGTAGGCATCCCAGTTGCGTGCAGCTTTCCCGATTCCGCCATAAACCACAAGTTCATCTGGATTCTCTGCTACCTCACTGTCTAAGTTGTTCATGAGCATACGGATGGCTGCTTCTTGAACCCACCCTTTTGCGGACAATTTTGTACCTCTAGCAGCTGATATAGAATGCTTTACGTTTGACATGTAAAATCCTCCTTTTAATGTGCGAACTTTTGAGTTTTTGTTCCGATTAAAATGTCATTCCATGATGCATCAAGAATCCAAGAAGCGATCGCTTCCATGTCGCGGTGAAACATACGGTCACATTGAATCGTTGGACAAACGATTCTGCCATGGTCATAGACTTCCTTTGTTTTGGGCGCGAGCTTTTCAGGGCCTCTGAAGTCAGCGGCCTGCATGGCACAGATCAACTCTACCGCGAGTACCCGCCTTGCATTTGCAATGATCTGAGCTGCATGTCTTGATGCGATGGTCCCCATGCTCACGTGATCTTCCTGGTTGGCTGATGACGGGATGGAATCAACACTCGCTGGATGAGCAAGTGTTTTATTTTCTGACACAAGAGAAGCGGCAGCATATTGCATGATCATCGCACCTGACTCAAGACCTGGATTCGGACTTAAGAAACCAGGCAAGTCACTTAACTGCGGATTGACCATTCGCTCAATCCGGCGCTCAGAAATATTCGCCCATTCCGCCGCGGCAAGCTTTAAGAAATCCATCGCAAAAGCGATCGGCTGTCCATGGAAGTTACCGCCTGAGATGATCTTGTTTCCTTTATCAAAGATAAGCGGATTATCCGTGGCTGCGTTCATCTCGATCTCCAGCTTTTCTTTTACATAGCCAAGGACTTGCCACGAGGCACCGTGCACTTGTGGAATGCACCTTAAGGAATAAGCATCCTGCACTCTTATCTCACCTTGCTTTGTTGTCAGCCGGCTTCCTTCTAAATACGTTCTAAGCCGCTCTGCCACTTCTACTTGCTCTCTATATCCCCTTGCAAGGTGGACATCTTCATCAAAAGCATCTGTAATCCCTTTTAAGCTCTCTGTCGTTAACGCAGCTATGGCATCTGCCATGAGCCCGATGCGTTCTGCTTCTAAATAGGCTGCAATTCCTTGAGCTGTCATGGCTTGTGTGCCATTGATCAAGGCAAGGCCCTCTTTTGCAGTTAAGACGACAGGCTCAATCCCTGCTCTCTTTAGGGCATCATGTCCAGCTAGACGCTCCCCTTTGTAATACGCCTCTCCCTCTCCTACTAAAACAAGTGCTAAATGGGACAGTGGGGCGAGATCGCCGCTTGCCCCAAGTGATCCTTGCTGAGGTACAACAGGATGAACACCTTTTTCCACAAACTTTAGCAATCTTTCAATAACGATTGGACGAATGCCTGATAGTCCTTTTAATAAAGCGTTTGCTCTTAAAATAAGCATCAATCGGCTGATCGTCTCAGGAAAGGGATCACCAATTCCACATGCATGGCTTCTGATCAAGTTAAGCTGCAGTGTTTCAACATCATCTCTTGATATCAGTACATCACTAAATTTTCCGAAGCCTGTTGTAATGCCATACACCACTTTGCCTGAAGCTACAATTTCTTCAACGGCTTTCCTGCTGTCCGCCACTTTTTTCATACTCACCGGACATGCTTCTACAGCTTCGTTCTCATCCAGAATTCGCTTGATCTCTTCCATCGAAAGCGTGTTCCCTGTTAAAGTAACCATCGTCATCCCTCATTTAAAAAGATTTGTTTAAACAAAAAGAGCGCACCCGAAAGAAAACTTACCTTCGAATACGCCCCCTCATCACTAGTTGCTATGGGCCACTATTTAAATATGATTAATACCCAGACCGATTGCTTCATGCTCCAATCCTTTTACTGGTGCTCCAATCGTTCCGTATAAGGCAACAGCTATCCAGTCGCCCTCTTCAAGCTTTTCATAAGGATTGCCACGGACTACAATAAAACGCAGTCCAACCGTCCGAAGAACTGTTCCTAGCTGAACTTGTCCTCTTGTCACACCATGAAACGCTTCCATGATGGCATGGTATAAGGAATGTGTTTCACGATAGATTCCGCTTTGAATCACATTTTCATTTTTGGCCGCTGTTTCAATAGCCGCTACTACCTTTTGCGAATCCATCGAACCGGCTTTGCCTACGCAATACTTCCAGCCCCGTTTTTCGATCTCTGGCAGATAGCTTTCATCTAAAACACCTAACATGGCCATCTTTCCGATCAATCTTTCATTGGATAATGCCATTACATGAACCCACTCTTTCTGCTCACGGCTAATAACTACCTCTAGTGTATGCGTTTACAATTAGTCCGTCAATTCCCTTTCAACAACTTATCACAGCAGTACAGTAAAGAAAATGATACGTATAATCTATCAATCTAGCGGCTAGACTAGTTATAAAAATATAACGGAATGAGGGTTGTTATATGTTAAACGTACAAAAGGAAATTGCACTTGCTTCTATGTCACGAACTCCACAGTTTGAAGAAAATGTGAATGACTTCTTTATTGCCTACGACAAAAAACATAACCCTTTATTGCTTTTACCTACAACAAAGGGTTTTCTGCCAGATGGTCAATTATATGCCATCTCATTTATTAAGAAGGAAAACAACTCCTACCAATTTACATTATCAGATAAAATCATGCCATTTAAAATGGAAGAAGCCACACTCATCCATGATCAGCTCGGATTCTTTTTTGGCCCTGAGAACAATATGTTAACGAGCTTTTTTAAAGGAGACATATATGGAGCGTATGTTGTTTGGACCAAGCATATGGTTAAGCAGCTGATCAACGAAACGCTTCACAATTGGCATAATACATCAGATGATACGCAGAGAGAAAAGTATAAAAACCGTTTAACCCTATTACTGCATGCGTAAAGGTTAAAGAGTAGCATTCCAGCGAAAAGTAATTAACCTGTTTTTTAACAAAAAAAGCTAACTCATTAAAAAGGAGGACTCCTTTAAGAGTTAGCTTCTTTGTTTGTTACCCGGTAAATACTTCACCATCTGGATAACGAATATTGTCTCTTGTTTGCTTGGCTAAGCTGAACGCAAGTGTAAGTGGTCCGAGTTTACCGAATATCATGACGGCACAGATTACGATCTTACCAATCATGGTGAGATCAAAAGTTAATCCCATGGTGAGTCCCACTGTTCCAAAAGCTGAGACTACTTCAAACAAAATGACCATAAAGGAAACGTCTTTTTGAACATAAGTCAAAACGAACAATGCTGCGAAAATAAACAAAATAGAGATCGTAGTAATGGCAAGGGCTCTATACACGACAGCATTCCTAATGGTCCTCTTCATGACTACGGTGTCTTCTTTTCCTTTTAAAAAAGCTGCTACTGTAAAAAGAATAACAACAAATGTTGTAAGCTTGACCCCTCCACCGGTAGATGTACTTCCTGCTCCAACAAACATTAACAAAATCATTAATAAGGATGTATCTGGATTAATGGCTGTCATATCGATAGAGTTAAAACCAGCCGTTCTTGGTGATACACCTTGAAAATAAGAAGCCCAAAACTTCTCAGTTCCGCTAAGCATTCCTAAAGTCTTTGGGTTATTAAATTCAAATAAAAACACAAGTAAGATTGCCAGGACGTTAATGATGAATGTAGCATAGATCATGACTTTAGAATGCAGAGAAAGGTTTTTCCATTTGCGGCTAACCCAAAGATCAACTAAGACGGTAAATCCTATTCCACCGGTAATAAATAAAAAAGAGATAACGATGTTTACGAGCGGGTCACCTACATAGCCCATTAGACCATCAGACCATAGTGCAAAACCTGCGTTATTATAAGCTGATATCGCATGAAAGACACTATAATAGATACCTTTAGCAGCACCCAACTCCGGAACCCATCTAAGTGATAAAAAGAAGACCGCTAATAACTGAATGCTTATAGAGAACACAAATAAGTTTCTCACAAGCCGAATGACTCCCCCAATTGAAGGCTGGTTCAATGCTTCTTGCATAAGTACTCGTTGTTTAACCGAAATCTTTCTTCCCATCATGATAACAACAAGAGAAGCAAATGACATCACACCTAGTCCACCAATTTGGATTAAGAACAGTATGACAACTTCCCCGAAAATTGTGAACGTCGTGCCTGGATCAACCGTGGCAAGGCCAGTAACGGTTGAAGCTGATGTAGCAATAAAGAATGCATCAACCCAAGATAATGACTGTTCATGAGCAACAGGGAGTTTTAATAAACAGGTCCCTATGAAGATGAGGAACAAAAAAAGTGTTGCTAAAAATTGTGGAGGACTTAATTTTATTGGATTTTGCAAAAAACGACTACGATTTTTTACATGCAGTGCCAAAGCCTACACTCCCTCATCCTCAAATCGATTAAGATCCTCATTGCGTCCGATAACCACAAGTACATCACCGTATTGAAGAGAAACATCAGCGATCGGAGAAACAAAAATATCATCTCCACGTTTTATAGCAACAATGTTACATCCAAAACGGGCGCGTACATCAAGATCTGTTAATGTTTGGTTAACCAATTTATCGGTTACACCAATCTCTACAATGCTGTGTTCTTGTGATAATTCAATAAAATCAATGATCTTTTCTGATGAAATGAGCTGTGCAACACGCAGTGCCATGTCACGCTCTGGGTGAATAATACGATCTGCCCCTAGCTTTTCTAGCACTTTATGGTGATAGTCGTTTTGGGCTTTAACCCAGACTTTATTTACCCCTGCCTCCTTTAACAGCAAGGTTGTCAAAATACTTGATTGAATATCTTCCCCGATGGAGACGATCACTTGATTAAAGTTTCGAATCCCAAGAGATTTCATTACTTTTTCGTCTGTTGAATTAGCTTGAACAGCTTGTGTTGCAATCGTCGCAAATTCATTTACTCTTTCCATATCTTTATCAATGGCAAGGACATCATACCCCATTGTGGCAAACTCCCGGCAGATGCTGCCGCCGAAACGTCCTAGACCAATTACTGCAAATTGTTTTTTCACCACTATTTCTCCCCTTAAACTACCTGAAGTATACTTGTTGTTCAATAGCCTTGCTGGTTAAGAGGTTCACAAAATCAGTTAAAAAACGCAAAAAAAGACCACACAAAAAAGCGGGTCCGGTTTTTCACCAAATTGACCTCTCCAGTGACATGACGCTTACGGGGTTAGCTGTCGGATTAGGGATTGGAGTATCCCTTTTTGCTTAGCGCAAAATTCACCCCAAAAAATTGGTTCCCCCGCTTCACAGTTTCCAATCAAAGATAAGAATTGACTGTAAATTCAGCGATCTAAAGCCTGCTAAATTTTGAATTACATATACTGTAATCCTCCAAGTTTTAATTGTCAATCCATTTTTACAGGTTAACAAATACTTTACATTTTTCCTGTAAATTGCAGGGCGATAACAATAATGCCTATCATCCACACATAAATGGCAAAGCCTTTTAGCGTGCCGGTTTGGAGCAGTTTAATCATCCATTTTACCGCTATATATCCAAAGACAGCAGATGCTAAAGATCCAATCGCTAGGGCTGAAAAAGAGATCGGTGGCTGTGTACCGGTAAAGACGTCTTTTGATTGTAATATCACTCCCCCAGCAATAGAAGGAATGGATAGGAGAAAAGAAAAATAGGCTGCTGCTTTTTTATCAATTTTACAAAATAATGCTGCTGCTATCGTGAGTCCAGAACGGGAAACCGCTGGGAGAATAGCCGCACCTTGAAATGTTCCGATCACGAGGGCATCCCGAATTGTTATGTCTTCAATCCCTTTATACCCGTTTCGTTTATATGAATCTGCCCACCATAAGAGCAATCCTGTTAAAAGGAACTCCCACCCCACCGTTACCCCTGTTTTGGAGATCTCTTCAAAAAAATCTTTAAAAGCCAGTCCGATTACAGCGGTTGGAATCGTCCCGGCAATAAGCAGAATACCCGTTTTACTGAATGGGTGTTTTATAACTTCCATGATTTCTTTACTGTAAACGGTCATAACCGCGATCAATGTTCCTATGTGAAGCATGCTGTCGAGAAAAAGACCCGCTTCCTGCAGTTGGAATACCTGCCTCCCGAGCAGCAGGTGACCAGTTGAACTAACAGGTAAGAATTCCGTTAAACCTTGAATAATACCTAATATAAGGGCTTCGAGCCAATCCATAAAAAATCCCCCTCGATAGATGGTCTCGTACAACCTATTCGCAAGGGGGATTTTCTATACCTGTGTTTTCTGATTAGCGGTGAATCTCTTTGTCATTTTTGTTTCTTCGGTACTCACGTATGAGAGTACTCTCTGCTCCTGCGATTACTCGTCGCAACTCGCAGTCTTCGTGCAAGTCTTTGCTCGTCGTTCCTCGAAACTTCAATTCCTCGACCTTCTTGCTTCTGAGGAAAACAACTGTTTTCTGATAAGCGGCGAAGCATAGTTGGCCTAATCACTAGAGGACACCCGAGAAAAGACGGGCAAATGACTCCTTCGTTCTTTCCCAAAGTCCTCTTTTATAAAATTCAACTGGGCGAAGCTTTGTTGATTCTTCTATATCTTCTTCATACTGTTGAACTAAATCATTTACTGAAGCCGTGTTTAACAGAAATACATTTACTTCAAAGTTAAGGTGGAAGCTTCTCATGTCCATGTTGGCTGTTCCTATCGATGCGGTGTCACCATCAATAATGATGACCTTTTGATGCAGGAATCCTTTTTTGTATGAGTAAATTTCAATCCCTGACCGAAGAAGCTCTGGGAAATAGGAACGTGTAGCATATTGTGTTAAGAATCCATCATTGATTTCAGGAACCATCAACCGGACTTGAACACCTTTTTTGGCTGCCACTCGCATCGCGGTACGAATTGCTTCATTCGGAACAAAATACGGCGTTGCGATCCAGATGGATTTCTCCGCACACGAGATTAATGAATAATAAAGGTCACTCATAATCCCGAGCTGTGTATCTGGTCCACTCGCAACAACGTGGACTGTTCCATCTCCTTCTGCAGGATAAGAAGCCGTCAAATGTGAGTCTTCTAATAAGTCCTCACCGCAAACATACTCCCAGTCCATCAGGAATATAGCATGCAGGACTTGAACAGCTTCCCCTTCCATAACCATATGCGTATCTCGCCAAAAGCCAATGTCCGGGTCTTCGCCTAAATACTCCACTCCGACATTCAAGCCGCCAACAAAGCCGACTTTTCCATCAATAACGATAATCTTGCGGTGATTTCGAAAGTTTATTTTTTGGTTAAAGAAACCGTACCGAACGGGCAAGAATGATTCTACCAGTATTCCCGCTTTCTTCATTCTGTCGATATCGTGCTGCTGAAGCGATAAGCTTCCAATCCCATCAAACAGGAATCTGACTTTAACGCCTTCCTCTGCTTTTTGAATCAAAAGATCGATTATATCCCTGCCAAGCCGATCAGAGCGAAAGATGTAATATTGAATATGTATATATTCCTTGGCTTCTTGCAGTCTCCGGATAATCTCAGGAAACGTTTCTTGTCCGTTCTTTAAGATCTTTGTACCCGTTTTTTTGTTCAACCTAGTTAGTGCTATATGATGGGCATGTTTAGCAAAGCATTGCTGATGCCTGTTTAGATCACTAAAATCAGGTTTTTCCTCTTGCTTAGAAACCCGGATCCACTCTTCCCGGTCGTTTTTTCGTTTTGATTTAAACAGATGACCCTTTAAGTAGAGCTGTCCTGAATATAAGTAAAACATATAACCAATAAAAGGAAACAGAATCAGAACATAGATCCATAAAAGCGTATGTTGTGCTGTTCTGTTCTCAAGCATTAATGAATAAATCGTATACAAAATTACCGCAGTGTAAAGGAGCCCAAATGTAGTTTTCACGATTACATATCCTTCTGCAAAGAAAACGATGTATAAGCAGATAAGTAACAATATGGTGAGGAAGAATTCCCAGATTCGTTTCATTCACTAGCTCCTTCTTTCACAATCTTCTCTTTTCTCTTTTATTCCCTTCCCCTTGTAAATAAAACAAGAGCACCTCTCTTTTTATATCATTTTTTCTTACTATTTGCAGATATGAAGGCTTCTATTAGGGAAGTTGCAGGAATTGTTGTTTAAGAGTGGGGATTTAAAGTTGGAATTGGACCAGTATGGAACACGAGGGTTAGCGATAAGTGGCTATGAGGGCTTGTTTTTTTTACGAACGAGCATAAATCTTCGCGAACGAGCATAAATTTCTCCGAACGAGCATAAATCTCTCCGAACGAGCATAAATCTCTCCGAACGAGCATAAATTTTTTCACATTGCACTCGTATTCTTCTTTAACTCACTTATATCTTTCATCAACTCACTCATATTCTGCCCTCAACTCGCTCATCAATCATGCAAACCTCAAAAAAACTGACTCCTTCAGGGTACCCCCATCCAGAATCAGCTGATAATCTAACTTTTTATTCCTTTTTTGCTCCGCTTTGCTTCCAATAATACTCTGCTACAGCCTCAGCAACTGCTTCTGCACTTCGGTACAGCTCATCCATGTTATTATCGACCCCGCCGAATTCAATAAGAAGAGCATTTTCGGAAAGATCTTGGTTGTATACTCCGTTCCCAGTTGTCTTGTTTTTGCCGATCACTCCCCGGCTCAATCCTGGGTATTTTTTGTTAAGAATATCATTTATTTCTTTTGCCGCGTTTTGGTTTTTCTCAAAATTAGGGTTAGCTGTTCCAATTACAAACAGCGTTCGTGCATAGGATTTACCATTGATTTCAGTAGTTGTTGATTTTCCTCTTTGGGAATCACGATGCAAGTCGAAGATCAGATCAATATCCTGATTGCTCGCCATCGCGCTCTCGACAAGTGTTCGTGACATCGGATAACTCTTTCGATAATCGGTGTTGTTCTTCTTAAGAAGTTCTGTCATGTTCGTCGTGTCCACGGTTGTCCCAATTCCTCTAGCCTCAAGTTCCTCTCCAAGCTTCTTCCCTACCATCGTGATGTTTACTTTAGAATGAATCGCATGGTCAGGATTCGTGACTCCTTTTAAATGCGGCAAGAAGGATTCCCAGCTGTGCGAGTGATAGATATAGGCTATCTTTTTACCGCTAGTTGTTTGCCCTGGCGGATTTTGAGGTTCCGCTGGATCTGGATCTTCTAATCGCTCAATGTCCTGTACTTCCGCTTCTTCCCCACTTAATAATAACTCCATCGGCGGCGGAGACTCATAGGCTAAGTTCGTGTAATCTGTACCTTCCCCAGCAACGATGATTGTGGAATCGTAGAGTGCAAAGCCAGGGAGTTCATTTCCAAGCAAACTGCGAATGTCTCCAGGTTTGATGCTTGTTGTGAGTTCAAACAGTACACTTGAAAGTGCTGGGGGTTCACTCTCTTTCGGAAGTTCCTGTGTAAAATAGCGGTTTTCCCATCCTATAAAATAGACCAGTGCTTCCCCAGAGAATTCTGTTAGCCACTTATGCATGCTTGATGAGCTTAACCGGTATTTGTGCTCGAAAGATGTGATAAAACTTGTGGCGACGACAATAAATAGCATGGCTCCAGCAACTAATAAAGGTAGACGTTTCATATTCAATTGCGGGGTAAACATTAATAGCCCTCCACTTCTGTTTACGTTTCTATCACATCCTATGCGTGGAAAATATCAAATAGAATCAAATCTATGAAAAAATAATAGAGCGCATTAACTTTTTAAATTAATCCTATATACGATTATTTAATATATCTAAATAATTTAAGACAAAGAAAAAAACCAGTTCCTTAACTGGTTTGTGAAGTATAAACGAGCTCATCCGAATCTGCTCGATTCCCGCTTGCAAGCTTCTCATAAATATCGATAAAAGTGCCTAATTCTTCAGGGGACAGATGATTTAGATAGCTGCTTATCGAATTAACTCTTTCACTTTCAGCTTCCCGTAAAATTTCATGTCCTTCATCGGTAATCTCTAAATACACAATTCGGCGGTCCAGGTCGCTACGGTAACGACTGACAAACCCCCGCTTGTACAAACGATCCGCACCAACTGTTATCGCACTTGGTTTTACACCCATATATTCAGCCAATTTTGAAACGGTCCATTTATTTCTTATACATAACGTCTTTAAAAGTACGAATTGTGTTTTGGTTAACTCCTTTTCAATCGCAAACTCCGGGTGTAAACGCTTTGACACAATATAATGTACTCTCTCCAACCTCTCCACATAGGACTTCAAATCCTTATTCCCCATACTATGAACCTCCAGCCTCTAAGTTGTGATGCGAATATTATACTAACATTATACAAAAGTTTTCATAACATTTGAACTATTTTTTACAAATAATGTGCAAAAGCATTGACGGTTGGCATATAATTACATTATGATACATTCAAATATATTTGAACGTTTTAGGAGTGTTAAACATGCAGGAAATTTATCATATACGTGAAATAGAACAGCTAAAGGTTATCAGTGACCCGCTTCGGATCAAAATCCTATGGGAAATCTTAGACGAAGCGAAGACTGGAAAAATTCTTTCAGACTTATTAGAAGTACCTGCACCCAAGATTCACTATCATCTTAAAGAGATGGAACGCGTTGGCCTGTTAAAAGTTGAAAGAACAGAAGAAAAGAACGGAATTATACAAAAGTTCTACAGACCCGTCGCTCAATCGTTTTCTATCTCAGAAATTTTGCCTGATCAGCGTAACGCAGTTAAAGACGAACTCTCTGACGCACTAAAAGAAAACATTTTAGTATCGCTGGATAAAACAAAATCAATGATTCGCAAACTGGATCCAGAAGTTTTGGCATATACGGAATCCCCCTTGAAATTTGGATACAGACATGTGAAGCTTTCACCCGATCAGGTAAAGCAGCTGCACGAAAAAGCAAAAGAAATTTCGGAACTCATCTCAGAATTTAAGAAAAATGAGCCAGAAGATGGTGAGATGCATCACTACTTCATGCTTTCTTTTCCTTTAAAAGACACTCCATATCCAGAAGAGGAGCTTGATTAAAATGGCACAAGCACTAGCAATAGAGGATAAAAATAAATCAAGTTCGCTATTTAAACAGCGGTCTTTCTTGTTCATTTGGGCTATCACGATTTGTTCTTCTTTTTCCATTGCTATCTTTCAATTTTCTCAAAGCTGGTATGTTGTAAAGACACTCGACAAAGAAGCTTCACTTGGAATTGTATTTATAGCAGCAAACGTCCCTCGGATTCTTTTTATGGCGATCGGAGGTGTTCTAGCTGATCGAGTCAGCCGTACGAAAATACTTTACGTATCTAATTTCTTAAGAACCTTATTACTAGTCAGTTTGCTTATCATGCTGGCATCTGGTCATCTTTCACTTCTATCATTTATCATTTTTGGATTATTCTTTGGGGCATTGGATGCTTTTGTTTGGCCTGCCAACGGCTCTCTATTGCCTAATATCGTTGATAACTCTCAATTAACCCGTGCCAATTCCGTCATCCAGACTACCCAGCAAAGCTCACTTATCCTCGGACCTATGATTGGCGGACTTCTTGTTGCCAGCAGCGGCGGTTACATGCTTTCTTTCGGTGTACCGGCAGCTATGTTGCTAGTTTCAGCTATACTTGCCTATCTTCTTAATGTTCCAGCCTCTGAGAGTTCAAGTACTAAGAAACCTGGAATGTGGCAGTCGATTAATGAAGGGCTTGATGTAGTTAAGCAATCTGCTTTTTTAAAAGCCCTGTTTTTAAGTACGATTTTTCTTAATGTTTTCGTTACTGGCCCATTGATGATGGGTTTACCGATTTTCGTAAAAAACATATTGGATGGAAGCGCCTTAGATTTTAGTTTTATCGAAGGCTCTATGGCTGCTGGGATGCTTATCAGTTCTGTGATCATCGGCATCTTAAACATTAAAAGAAGGCGCGGGTTTATGGTCACAATCTCACTATTTACGATGAACATTTTCTTTTTCCTTTTCAGTCAAAGTTCTTCTTTATATGCTTGTATGCTCGCTATCTTTTTTATAGGGATTACTTTTCCAGCAACTAATATCCCGCTCATTGCAGCGGTACAATCTTCTGTTGATAAAAGATTGCTTGGCCGCTTGATGGGACTGTTGACCATGGCAAGCATGGGCCTGGCCCCACTTTCACTCGCTGCAACCTCTATGCTGATTTCATACGGCTTTACCATTGATAAAATCATGGCTAGTGGAGCATTATCTTTAGTCGTCGTAAATCTTTTGATCATGTGGAAGCTTCCTGCTTTAAGAAAAATGGAATAGGCGGTGGATTCAATGAAGATTTTAATTATTGGCGGTACTCGTTTTTTAGGAAAACATCTAGCAGAATCATTTAAAAGAAACAACCATGAAGTAACTTTGTTTCATAGAGGCAAGACAGCTGCAGAAGGAACAATAGAAAACGTCCATGAAATCATTGGTGACCGAGATCAGGACTTATCGTTACTTAAGAATAATTCGTGGGATGTTGTTGTTGATACATGCGGATATTTTCCAAAACAAGTCCGTAAAACAGCTGAATCTCTTCATCAAAACGTGAATTCTTATATCTTTGTCTCATCTGTATCTGTGTATGAAGATCAATCGGTTCGCTCTCTTACAGAAGAAGCCAATACTGCTGTTCTGACTGATCCAGATGTCACAGAGATCGGTGAACATTACGGAGCTCTTAAAGCTGCTTGCGAACAAGAAGTGCTTGATGTGTTTACTGACCGAGCTTTAATTATTCGACCAGGTTTAATTGTCGGGCCAAATGATTATACGGATCGGTTTACGTATTGGCCGGACCGTGGAGTACGCGGCGGAGAGATCTTAATCCCATCCATGCAAGATCCGACTGTTCGTTTTATAGATGTACGTGACTTAGCAAATTGGATCGTCCGGATGGCTGAAAACAAAGAGATCGGAATTTATCAGGCTGTCGGGGGAATCTATAATTTCAATGAATTTGCGGAAAAGTGTGTTGCTGGTCCAAAAGATTCAAAGCTCGTTCACGTTTCAGAAATTTACCTTTTAGAAGAGAAGGTTGGAGAGTGGGTGGAAGTCCCCCTTTGGATCGCAAGCGAAGAATACCGAGGGCTCAATTACGCAGATGACACGAAAGCGATAAATAAGGGACTCGTTTTTCGTCCTATAGAAGAAACAATTAAAGATACTGCAGATTGGTCACAAGCCAGAAGATTAAAGCCAGATGAATGGAAGGCCGGCCTTCATCCAGATAAGGAAAAAGCTTTGCTGCAAAAGTGGAAAGAACAAGTTAAATAACTGTTTTATAAGACTGGCTTTATTAGGTATGTGGATCTGATAAAGCCAGTTTTTCTTTATTATATGGAAAAATACATGAATGCCCATGGCACTTGTCCATACCAATCGGCACCGAAGGACATATAGTAGGATTGTGAGATACAAAATCTCTCCTGTTGGCAAGAGGCCGGCAGAGCAATTCCCTACCCCCCATTTCTTCATCATGCGTTCGGTTTTCTTTACCATAATCCTTTTCGAAGGATTATGGCTTTTTTTATTTTGGGAAACGCTTGTGATCGTCATTAAATACTATATATTTATTTAAATGATCAGGAAGCTTCCCATTCCGAAAAACGTATTGAATATCTGACAATGGAATCTCCAGGCGAGATAAGGCAGGATATAACGGAAGAATCTCTTTAGGCTCATATGATTGCTGATAACTTGTTATGGCTTCATTCGTTTCTTTTTCTACAGATTGACGGTAGGCATGTATCTCTTGAATCTGCTGAACCATCATTAAGTATTCCGCTTTAAGCCTCTCGAGCTGAGTTGCTTTCTTTTCCATACTGTTTTTCGCAGCTTCAAGTTCTCTGTCTCGTGAAGAATAAACGGTTTTTAAGTACTCAGACAACCTGTCATCTCGATTTTCTTTTAAATCGTCTAATTGTTCCATCGCATTACGTTCTTTTTCCATCGCAAAAAGGTATTTATTTTTGGCTTCTGTTAAATCATCCATCGTTATTTTAGAGTTTCTAACACCATATGCATTTAAAAGTTCTTCGTATTCATTAGACGCCCATTCTTTTTGTTTATGCAGCTGCTGCCACTTATCTTGTGCACGTGCTATATCAGAATCGTATTCTTTCTTCATCTGTTTAAAATGGTTTAACTCAGGATACATAACAATCTCCCTTCATCTTTCAACATTTATAGTATTCGGGAAGGTTTTACGTTTAACGTCTCGAAAAGTTTAAACAAATGTTTAATCAGAAAAGAGGATGTATCATGAAAATCATTGCAGTCAGACATTGTAAAGCAGAAGGTCAAGAAAGCGATGCTCCGTTAACGATTGAGGGTGAACAGCAGGCAAGAGAACTTGTTGAATTCCTAAAAGACAAACAGTTCGATCGTGTGATCTCTAGTCCTTTTAAACGAGCGATCGACACGATAAAACCTTTTGCAGAAAAGAATGGACTACATATAAAGATAGATGAACGTCTTGCAGAACGCATACTTTCTGCAGAATCTGATCCGAACTGGAGAAAAAATTTAGAACGTACATATAAGGAAGAACACTTAAAGTTTCCTGGTGGAGAATCGACATACGAAGCAAAGCAAAGAATCATGTCCTTCATTAAAGATCTGCAATCAAATTCATATGAGTCCGTCTTAATCGTGACCCACGGAAACCTTCTAAGTCTCTTGATTAACTTGTTTGAACCTGCTTTTGGATTTAAAGAATGGGAGCTTTTATCCAACCCTGATGTCTACCTTATTGATGTATCCCAAAATGCTGTATCCAAGTTGTGGGCGTCTTAAACTGGTACATAATTCCAGACCCCCAACCCTCCTACAAAAGTCCCGAAACATGTACACGTAAGATAATTTATTAGGAGGGGAAACATCTTATGAAAAAGTTAGTAGTAGCATCAGTACTTGGCGCTTCCCTATTCGGCGCAAACGCAGGAATCTCAGAAGCGGCATCATCTTGCCCATTTGCTTCTTTAAATTATAATCAGCCACAACAGCAACAAATTCAAGCTGCTCCGGCACCAGCTCCACAACAACAAGAACAACAAGCTGCTCCGGCACCAGCTCCAGCACCTCAGCAAGAGCAAACAAAAGCTCCAGCTGAAGAAGCTCCAAAGGCTGAAACAAGTGCAGAACTTACTGCAGACGAGCAACAAATGCTTAATCTTGTAAACCAAGAACGTGAAAAGCAAGGTTTGCCAGCATTAAAAGCTGATCCAGAATTAACAAAGGTAGCACGTGTTAAAGCAAAAGATATGATCGACAACAACTATTTTGATCACAACTCACCAAAATACGGTTCTCCATTTGATATGATGAAGCAATTTGGTGTTGAATATAAAACAGCTGGTGAAAACCTAGCAGGAAACTCATCTGTACAAGGTGCTCACACTAGCTTAATGAACTCTCAAGGTCACCGTGAAAACATCCTGAAAGCTGACTACACAAACGTTGGTATCGGTGTAGTGGACGGTGGACAATATGGTAAGATGTTCGTTCAATTGTTCAAAGGATAATAAACGATAAAAAGCTTTCCCGGCCGGGAAAGCTTTTTTATTTAACAGGTATAGAAATAATGAAGTCAGT
The DNA here is from genome assembly GCF_014635025.1 of Fictibacillus barbaricus. Lineage (GTDB taxonomy): Bacteria > Bacillota > Bacilli > Bacillales > Fictibacillaceae > Fictibacillus > Fictibacillus barbaricus. The sequence goes on from NZ_BMCE01000002.1 coordinate 1,523,181, forward strand.
TCCCTTTCCCTTCTTACTCTTTACATCAAGTTTACCATTATGATGCTTAATAATATTTGTACTTACCATTAACCCAAGTCCTGTTCCTTCATCTTTTGTCGTAAAGAAAGGTTTCCCTATCTTCTTGAGCACAATCTCATCCATTCCGCATCCATAGTCACGGATCTGGATTTTCACACATTCCTTTTTCTCACACAAGTTTATTTTGACCTCTACACAGCCACCTACCGAAGAAGCTTCGATAGCGTTCTTAACAAAGTTAATAAAAACTTGTTTAAGCTGCATTGGATCACAAAACACGAGTGGCAGCTGGTCTGCAATTTCTGTTTTTATCTCAATGTTTTTCATGATGGCCTGTGTATTTAATAGGTCAACTGTGTCTCTTATAATATCTGCTACACAAGCCATCTCAAAATTTTGCGAATTGCTCTTAGAAAGTACTAAAAATTCCTTTATAATGTGTTCGATTCGGTCCACTTCCGACAAGATAATGGACAAATATTGATTAAAATCATCCGTTTGATTTTGAATAAGCTGAACAAACCCTTTTAAGGAAGTTAAAGGATTACGTATCTCGTGTGCTACTCCTGCTGCAAGTTCACCCACAACATTTAGTGTTTCTGCCTTTAACAGCTTCTGTTCTGTTAACTTTTGATCTGTTACATCTTTTAATATGGTTACATGCAAGTGATCGACGATGTCCTTTTCACATGAATATTCAATTTCTCTTACGTAACCATCAGGTGTTCTGTATCGAAACTCACCGGTTATTTTTTTCCCATGTAAAACTTCTTCCCACTTGCTTCGGATCACTTCTTTTCCATTTTTAATAAAGAATGCTTCTGCACTCTTTCCAATGAGTTCTTCTTTAGATAGCTGCAACAGTTCACATGCACGATCGTTTACCTCTGCAATTTCCATATTAGACCGGCATAAAACGATCGCTTCAAGCGCGTGATTAAACAACTGTTTGAACTTTTTAAGATTTTGCTCTAATGTAAGTTGAGCATCTGTTTCAGACGCCATATATGATGTCCCTACAACCTCAAGCACATCATGGTTCTTTCCGAAAACAGGATAAATCGTTGTCCGGATTGTTCGAATTCCTAAATTTATATCAGCAGTTTGGGTATCCCCTGAAAAGGCTTTTTCTAGCTGATCTGTCCAACCTGCAATTAATTCCTTGGAATAAAGGTCATGTAAGTTTGTTCCTGGCAGCGGCTTTACCGAAATCCCTGACTCATCAAGCATGGATCCAGCAGAATATGTAAACTTATAATCACCTTCACCCTCTCTTTTAAGTCCAAAAAGATGGATAGGGCAATGGGAAAGTGTGTTGTGAAAATCGGCAATACGTTTTATATCGACTTCTTCATATTGCTTGTTCATTAAGTTGTCCCCTTCTTCTTACAGAATCAAAATCAGTTGCTTGAACAGTTGTCTGAGTTAACCGATCATCCCTCATTTCCACTAATATCTTTCTTTCGACAAATTTATACCTTTTCCCTATTGGTCAACTTTCCCATTTTTTCAATAGTCAGAAACGGGTCTTTAGAATTACTTCTCTTGAAAAAGATATTAGGAGCTGAACTAAACATATAAAAAAAAACCTTTGTAAATAAATCTACAAAGGCTTTAACAATCCTTACCTATCCATCTTCACGATTTCATTATTCATAAATTCATAGTCCATAGGACCTATATGCATTTTTGTAATGATCCCTTTTTCATCAATAAAGTAACTCGTCGGGATGGAAACTGCTCTAAATTGTTTGCCGGTTGTGTTCTTTTCATCAAGCGGAATGGGAAAAGAAAGACTATATTCATCCACAAAATCACTGATTTTTTCTCGCTTTGTTTCAGAATACTCCAGATTAACAGCCAAAATTTCTACATTGTTACCTTTGAAATCATTATAAAATTTTTGCATTTCCGGCATTTCTTCTCTGCAAGGAGGGCACCAAGTAGCCCAGAAGTTTAAGATTACTTTTTTACCTCGATACTCTTTTAATTGCGTTTGTTTACCATCCAATGTTCTTAAAGTAAAGTTAGGAGCAGTACTTCCTGGTTTTAATCCTGTGTCTTCCTCAACGTGGGCTGCTGTTTCGGGCTCTTCCTTTTTTTCTTGAGCTGTATAAATGGCAAGTCCAATAAGTCCGGCAAAAATAAGAATGATAATAAAGGGCTTGATCTTCATTGTAATACCTCTTTTCGCATGCAATGGCTTTACTTATTATAGAGGATTTATATTATTAACTGCAAAGTTCCCCGCCTAACAAAAAACAACAACTTAGATTTAAGCTGTTGTTTCGGGGAATCGTTGTCCTTTTTTATGATGGAGGCACATAGCTAACGTTTCTAAAAATGATTCGGATCACATATTTTCGATCTTTATCATTAAGTTTCGCTTTATCTTTCCGATATAAAAGAAAATACAGCCATGTAATATTGATACAGAATTTAAAGATAAAGTGAGGCACATCATTATGGATCGCACAAGCTTAATAGGGGTCGTCCTAGGAATCATCGCCGTTGGTATTGGGATGGTTTTAAAAGGGGTCAGTCCCATTTCACTGTTAAACCCGGCAGCACTATTAATCATCTTTGCTGGAACCGCTGCTGCTATACTTATCGCATTTCCTATGAATGAGATTAAAAAAATACCTGCTCTTTTCAAAATCTTATTTAAAGAACAAAAGCTTATTGATATGAAGGATCTTGTAACGATTTTTATTGAATGGGCAACGATTGCCCGTAAGGAAGGCTTGCTCGCCCTAGAACCAAGGGCAGAAGAAGTCGATGATCCTTTTTTACAGCAAGGCATTAAGATGATCGTAGATGGTCAGCCGCCAGAATTTATTAAAGACGTACTGATGAAGGATCTTGAAACTATGGAAGAACGTCATGCAAGCAACGCGACGATTTTCACACAGGCTGGTACATATGCTCCAACATTAGGTGTATTAGGGGCAGTAGTAGGACTAGTCGCCGCATTAAGCAACATGGCAGATATTACAGCTCTCGGACATGCCATATCAGCAGCTTTTATCGCTACATTATTTGGGATTTTTTCCGGATATGTACTATGGCACCCATTCGCCAATAAATTAAAGCGAAAATCAAAAAAAGAAGTCATGGTAAAAGAGATCATGATCGAAGGATTGTTATCGATTCAAGATGGAACTTCTCCAAAAATTTTAGAAGAAAAACTTCTGACTTACATTCCGACTAGCGAACGCGATCAATACAAAGCGGGTGGTTCTGTTGGCTAAAAAGAAAAAGCATCATGAGGAGCATGTTGATGAGTCTTGGCTCATCCCCTATGCGGACATGCTTACACTTCTTCTCGCTCTATTCATTGTCCTGTTTGCTATGAGTGAGATCGACGCTCAAAAATTCAAACAGATGGCGAGCGCATTTCGCAATGAGTTTACAAGCGGTACTGGAGTTATGGAAGAACAGGCACCTATTCCGACACCAGACTCCAATCCGATACCTGATGCTCAAAAAGAAGTAATCTCCAAAGAAGAAAAAGAACGATTGGAAGAAGCAAAAAAAGAGCTGGAGGCACTTGAGGAATTGGAGAAGAAGATCAACGCATACATTCAGTCGAACGAACTTACCTCTAGTCTCCAGACAAAACTAACAGAGAACGGATTATTGATCACCATCTTAGACAATGCATTATTTGATTCCGGAAGTGCAACGGTTAAGCCTGGTTCAAGGGAGATCGGCAAAAAGCTTTCTGATCTGCTCGTAACCACTCCTCCTCGAAATATTGTCATTGCTGGTCATACTGACAATGTTCCGATCAGTACTGCCAGCTTTCAATCAAACTGGGAACTTAGCGCTTTACGAGGAATTAACTTTATGCGAGTCCTGTTAGAGAATCCAGGTCTGAGGCCAAACCAAGTAAGTGCAAGTGGATATGGGGAGTATAGGCCCAAAACAGATAATAAAACAGCTGAAGGCCGAGCCAAGAACCGCCGTGTTGAAGTTTTGGTGCTGCCGAATGTAAACTTGCAGGCTGTGCAGTAGAGCACTGAATGTTCTGAGACGCATGTGGATATGGAGTTGCGCTAAATTTTGGTGTGCGAGCATAAATTCCGCTGAGCGAGCATAAATCCTGCTGAACGAGCATAAATTCCGCTGAACGAGCATAAATCGCGCCTATAATAAAAAAACTGGCTCACCGAGGTGGTTTCCCATCCTCCAAGAGCCAGTTTTTCTTTTTACTCTGTTGTTTTACTTGTTTTATAGCTTTCTAAGAAATGAAGGCGTTCAAGCATGGTTGGGTGACCGTATAAGAACCACTTCACGACCTTAGGCGGGTTTACTTCACTCAAACTTACGGTCGCAAGCTCCTGGAAGGCACCGACTGCCGCTTTTGGATTATTGGTCATCTGGATCGCATACAGATCCGCGTCTCGTTCTGCTTTTCTAGACACGGCGTTCTCCACTGGAGAAACCGCAAAGCTTAACAACGAAAAGATCAGAAGCAGTGCAGGCAACGCCGCAATGTCTCCTACCCCTTTTATCCCCCATGCTTTACCGTACTTTTCAATCCACTTTCGATAGATGATATTCCCGAGCCACAGTCCTAAAAAGGAAAGAACAATGGATGAAATCAGGTTCCAGTACAAATGGTTCATAACATAATGCCCCATCTCATGAGCCATAACAAATAGTACCTGGTTATCTGTTAATTTATTTAAGGTTGTATCCCATAGAACAATTCTTAAGTTAGATCCTATTCCATTTACATAAGCATTGAGTGCGTTCGTTTTTTCAGACATATTCACTTCATATACATTTTCTGCTGGTATGTCTGCTCGTTCTGCAATATCCAGGATTTTTTCTTTTAACGCTTCATCCTGTAACGGGTAAAACTTGTTATACAAAGGATCGATCACAACGGGCTGGATAAAGTAAAGAAATACCGTAAACGGAATCGACAGCAGCCATGCGAAAACCCACCATCTTTTTTCGTATTTTTTAATGAGCCAATACATTACAGCGACCATTACCGTAGTAAGGAGCCAGCTGATCCAAAAATCTACAAGACCATCCCTCATCCAGCTGTGGAACGACTGCACCGAAATGTTATAGCTTTTAGAAACGGTAAAGCTGTAATAGCGCAGCGGGAACGTTAACAACCAGCTTGCGAAAGAAAGAAGGAGCACATAGATCCCTGTATGAACGATTGAAAACTTTGTTAATCCGCTGGATGCTTTGCGGAACCACTTCGAAAGTCCAAAGCCAAGGACAAAAAGATAAATCAGCCATTCGAGCGGAACCGAAATAAAGTATAGAAAATCTTTAATTCTTGAAAAACCTGTACTCAACTCAAGTTCTCTGTCAGTCATAAATACTGCCGGATCTGCAGCAGAACCCTTTAAATGACCGGGCAATGCGGAATCTGCTCCTTGAAACAGGTAAAACCACATCAAACCAGCATAGATCACAAAGCCGATTAAAAAAACGAACGATTTTCTCAAAGCTCACGCCCCCTTTTATACCTACTATAAAGTGTAGGGCAATTTGTCCAAATTAGAACAAGCTTTGTAAATAAAATTTACAGAGCATTGGTAAGTGTCGGCACGATGTGAAGGTTCTCGTGTTCTACTTCGATGCGATTTGGCTGAATGTACACAGCCTTAAGCCCTAAAAGAAGAGCAGGAGCAATTTCATTTATAAAATTATCGCCGATGGAAACTGCTTCATGAGGATGTACTTGAAACTCATCTAATATTGCCTCCATCATGTTTCTTGTTTTAAGCGGTTTTTGCCCTTCCGTATAGAGGGCATGAAATATTCCATCAAGCTCAAGTTCATTTAAAAGCCGTTTTACATCTACTTTTTCACTATTCGTTAAAAGTACCAGCTGTTTCTCTTCTTTCAAACGCTCCAAGGCCTTTTTAAGTCCTGGTGTTTTCGTTAACTGAAACTGATCGGTAACCATATATTCTTTTGTGGCATTGTAGCATTCCCATGTATCCGCTTGTTTTAATCCAAAGTGCATAGCTGTTGCATACGGAAGCCACCAGCCATCACCGATCGCAATCAGACGCTCAAAGTCATATACAAGTTCGCCAGCGTATTCCTGGTTCACTTTTTCTTCTGGCCACTCTTGTCCGTCAAATGATGTTACTTTTGTAACTTGCAGGGTCATCGGATCAACTGTCACACTTGTATCATTTTGAATATCGTATACCTTGCCAATCACTACAGGATGTGTCCCTTTTTTCATGCTTTCATATGTATTCCAGAATGCTTCTTGTTTCTGTTCAGGCACCCTCTTCTGCATCAATCTACAGTAATAATCAAAATGGTCAGTATCCTCATAAAGTGTGCCGTCAAGGTCAAATATAAGCAGCTTTGCTTCATCAATGATGTGTTTCATGACAAATCCCTCCTCCTATTTCATTGTAGTTTTCTCGTTCTTAAAAAGTAAAGAAATGTACGTTGACACAACTTTACTAATCCTGTATGTTATAAGTGTACTATACACAGTAATACACTGTAGTATATAAAGGTGGGATAATTATGATTTTAAATTTAGATCCCCGGAGCAATACACCCATTTGGGAACAAGTTGTCCATCAGATTAAGGAATTAATTCTGAAGGAAATTTTGTTGCCAAAAGACAAGTTGCCTTCGGTAAGGGAACTATCTGCAACGTTATTAATCAATCCGAATACAGTGAGCAAGGCCTATCAAGAACTCGAGCGGCAAGGAATCATTGAAACGCTGCGCGGAAAAGGCACTTTCGTCTCTGCCTCCATTACCCCCAGAGCAGATGAACACAAGATAAATGCCCTGATGCAGCAGTTTAAGCAACTCGTTATCGAGGCCTCTTATTTAGGCATTGATCATAAGACATTATCTCAATGGTTACAAAAGTATTCTGATGAGCTTGGAGGGATAAACAGTCATGTTGAAAGTGAGTAATGTAAATAAAACAATAGATGGTAACCAAGTGTTAGAAAACGTAGATATCACACTGCAGCCAGGTATGATTGCGGGTCTTGTCGGCAGAAACGGTGTTGGAAAATCTACCTTGCTTCGTATAATCGCAGGCATCCTAGATCCTGATGAAGGCGAAGTATCTTTTAACGAGATCGATATCCATAAAGAGCCAGAAATCAAACAAAAGATAACGTATGTACCTGATTCTACTGAAATTCTAAAGAGCTATAACGTCAAAGAAATTGTGAAGCTATATGACGCGATCTACGAAGACTTTGATGTGATGTATTTTTATTCGCTTATGGATCGATTCAAGCTTCCGAAAAATAAGAAACTAAGAACATATTCTAAGGGAATGAAGGCGCTATTTTTAATGATCCTTTCCTTTTCAACAAAAGCAGATCTTATTATTTTAGATGAACCTACCAACGGATTGGATCCTATCGTAAAACGAAATATTCTGCAATTTATTATTGAAGAAGTCAGTGAACGACAATTAAGTGTATTGATCTCTTCACATCACCTAGAAGAAGTGGAAAAGATGGCTGACCTTCTTGTTATGATCAAAGAAGGAAGAATTGAATCGACCACTTCTATTGAAGAAGCTAAATCATCGTTCCGAAAAGTTCAGGTTGTTTATACACACTCCCTTCCTGAAAAAATTGCTCACTTACACAATGTGAACATTCTTTCACAAACCGGCAGAGTGTATACCCTGATGATTAAAGGAAATATCGAAGAAACAATTAATAAAATGCAGCAGGAGCATCCTTTATTACTTGAAGAGCTTCCTATGACACTTGAAGATATATTTATTTCAACCCTTGGAGGTGAATCACATGTTTCATAAAGCGTTATGGATGAGGAATCAAAAATTAGCAAGCCCAGCCGTTTGGGCCGTCTACTTATCTTTGTTTTTCCTCCTCCCTTTTACGATGTTCGGTGATGCTCAAAGTTTGCATTCCCAATTAGAAAAGTTTCCTCAAGATGAAGCCTACTTAAGCTATAGTTTCCAAGGTATGACCACTGGTCTCTTCTTATCAATCGTTCTCATTGGTTTTGCAGCATTGTTAATCGGCTTGGAACGGTCGACTCACTCTACGGATCTAACTTTTTCATTGCCTTTTAAACGAAAAGATATCTATCTATCAAAATGGATGTTTGGTGTTGTCCATATAACCACAGCCCTTTTAGTCAATCTCTTATTATGCATGCTGGTCGTAAGGTTTACCTTTTTATCTGAAATCGGAGTAGATCCCTCATTTCTGATGAAGTTTATGATTCTGATAATCCCTTACGCTATCGCAATTTTTACATTTTGTATGTTTATTGGAACGATCTCAGGAAGTATTGTGTCTCAGTTTATTCTTAGTTCAATATTCTTATTCTTTCCGATCGGTTTCTTTTCTCTGCTTGGGACTTTCCTGATGTATCATGGTATTGGAGTTGATATGGTGCATGATATCAACAGCTCGCTTAATTCGTTTGGTGACTTTATGATCATTGCAACATTACCCGCACCAATCTTTGAATTTTCCTACTATACAGATGCCATGCAACTGAATAGTGTGGCAAATGATTATACGAGAATGCCTTCTTATCTTGTATTGCTGTCACCTCTCATTTATTTAGCTGTGACGTTTCCGCTTGGGATTTGGTTATTTAATAGAACGAAAAATGAAAACAACGGAAGATTGCTTGTTTTTGAAAAAGGAAAAGGATTCTTCAGTGTTGGTGTGATTGTTTGTTTTGCACTTGCCTTTGGAATGATTGGCGGAGGTCTTTTCGGAACGTATGACACCCCGTCCCTTATCGGTTATTATATATCTGCAGCAATAGGCGGCGTACTCAGCTATGCGGTACTCAGAAAATTAATGAATATGCGATTTAAATTGAGCAGATAAAACAAAGAGCGGCTGACATAAACCAGTCCGCTCTTTTTGCTTGTCGGAGGAAGAACTTAAAGATGATGGTGAAGCAGTCTTTGTAAGAATAGAAAAAAGCAGCTGACTTTATTAGTCAGTTGCTTTCCTTCGTTCTATTTTCCTTTTTTTACGTCATGTAAAAGATCGGGGAAATTGGTAAACATGCCTGTTACGCCCCAAGCGATCAACTTCTGCATTTCGTCTTTATCGTTTACGGTATAAGGGTGAATCTCAAGTCCGTTTTCCACCACTTTTTGTACGTATTCTTGATCGATCATAGCGCTGTTCGGCCCAACTCCAATGGCATACTGCTTAATGACTTGAACTTCTGCATCAGTTAATGCAGCTGGGGATGTATACCACATAAGTTGAACTAATTTCATTGACGGATCAATTTGGTTCATCTTTAATAAGCTATCAGCACTGAAGGATTGGACCAATAATGTATCTTTGTTGATGTCGTATTCCTTCACCATGTCTGCAAGTTTTTGTTCCATACCTGGATACACTTCAGGTGACTTTGTTTCTATGTAATAGTTTGCATTCTTCCCAAACGTTTGGAAAACTTCTTGTAAGGTAGGAACTTTTAGCCCTTCATATTCAGCTTTTGCTTTCTCTGGATATTTTTGATTAAACCAGCTTCCTGCATCAAGCTGCTTGATTTCTTCTAAAGTATAATCTTTTACTTGGCCTGTGCCATTCGTTGTACGGTCTAATGTCTCATCATGCATGGCAATCAATTCACCATCTTTTGTCATCTGAAGGTCGACTTCAATATAGTCTCCATGCATTTGTTCACCCATTTTGTAAGATGTGATGGTGTGTTCTGGAGCATGTCCGGAAGCTCCTCGGTGCGATACGTTTAGAATCTCTTTATCTTTCTCTTTTGCATCAGCCACTGTAAATCCAGCCCCCATGAATGTCAGACTTAACGCAAGAGCTCCTGCGGTCATTTTGAATGCTTTTTTCACGATGTTACACTCTCCCTTTGTCATAAGTGAACTACTTTGTCACTTTAACAAGGGAGTATGTAGGCACCTTTACCGTTAAGTAAAATACATGTAAAGATGTGTATAGAAATAAGCTGGTCCGATTGTTTGAACCAGCTTTTTTAAACTTTACTCGTTTTCTAAAAATTTCTGAATGGCAAATGCGACACCACTCTCGTCATTTTCCTTTGTTACAAATACGGACATCTCCTTAATTTCATCTACGGCATTTCCCATAGCAACCGGAAATCCCGCTATTTCAAGCATGGAAACATCGTTATAGTTATCACCGATCGCCATCGTATTTTCTAAAGGGATCCCTTTAAGTTCAGCGTACCTTTTAAGAGCTACCCCTTTTTGCGCTTCACTGTTTGTAATCTCTAAGTTGTTGTCAGCAGATGAACTGACAGCCAGGTCCTCTACCCCTTTTAAATGCTGAAAAGCACGTTGGAGTTTTGCCGTATCACTAGAGAAGGCAAGGAACTTATATACTTCTAGATCACTTTGTTCCATCAGTTTTTCAAAGTCTCCTACTACACTCACCAAGCCCAAACGGAATCGGCGCAGCGCAGCTTTTTGAACATCGTCATCCGTTGCTTCCGGATTTGATGTTAGAACGATATCTTTCATAACTTCATAGGCTTTTTCACGATTGTCGGTATACGTTCCTTTGCTCGTGTAAAGCTCATAATAAATATCTTCTTCATCCAGAATATTTTTGATTTCTTCATATTGTGAGTACGTTAACGGGATAGAAGAAAGAATGTCCCATTCAGCCGATCTCATTTCGGCTCCATTTACACAAATAAGCGGCAGATGAAGACCGGCTTCTTCTAATGCATGTCTTGCTTCATCATAAGAACGGCCAGTTGCGATCACAACATGATGTCCATCTTTTACAGCACTTGAAATTCTTTCGCTGTTTTCTTTTGTCACTTTTAACTGTTTATTAACCAGCGTACCATCCATATCAATTGCGATTAATTTCATCTAATCATCCTTTATTGCTTAGTCCATTAGTAAGTTTACCCATAAGTGAAGGCCATCTAATCATAATCCTTTGTGGATAAAGCTTATCAATAATCAAAAAAAAGAGCTATAATTAGCTCCCCAACTTTACAATGTTTTAATCTTTGTAGATAAATGATTGCACCATATCTGTGACAGCGTAAAATATTTCAACGGCTTGGAACGACAATACAGATAATGCTGAAATAGAGAATAAGCCAATCACTATAAATCGTAATAAATGAGGCATTTTGAATCTCCTCCTTTTATAGCGATTATACGCCCGCTATTTTAGAAATTCAATTAATAAGGTGTATTATTCACAAAGTAAATTATGACAATAAGCTACAGAAACGTATAACCGTACAAAACTAATATAGAGGTTAACACAACCAAGATAACATTTAAGTTCAGCCATGCGGCGATAAAAGCAGCTGCTGCCCCAATCAATCCGTATAGATAGGAATCTGGATTAATGGTAAGTACACCAGGGAAAATAAGAGCACCTAGGATAGCAAAGGGTACATTTTTTAGAATGCCCTGAATTCTTGGATGCAGGTTGTTCGTATGAAAGAGAACGAGAGGCAGCATCCTTGGAATGTATGTAACGATTCCCATTCCGATGATTACCCATATTAATTGATCACTCACTTTTATCATCCCCTTTTATAAAGAACTCAATGGACACAGCAGCGATAAGGGTTGATAAAATAATTCCCCATCCCCCGCTTAAAGCTGGGATCAGCGAAAATAAATAATTTAAAACAGCAGCAACTCCAGCAAGAGCAATTACCTTCTTGCTCTTTTTGGCTGCTGGAACGAGTAATGCAATAAACATGGCATAAAGTGCAATCCCCATACTAGCTTGAAGGGATTCCGGCAACCCAGATCCCATTACGTATCCTACACCTGAAAAAATCACCCAGCAACTGTATGCAACAAGACCGAGACCAAGCAAATAGCTTCCTGTGATCTTCTTTTCTGTGGAAGTAGCCGCAACTGAGAAGGTTTCATCCGTTATCAAAAAGGCGTAAATAGCTTTTAACCATTTTGGATCATCTTCTGCTCGCTCCTTAAGAGAAGCACTCATCAGGAGATGACGAATGTTCATAATAAAGGTGGTAAGGATCAGTTCTGCTGCACCGCTTGCAGCAGCAATCATCGATAATGCAATATATTGAGAAGCACCGGCAAAAACAATAATACTCATTCCTACTGTTTCAAAAAGACTTAAGCCTGCTGCTTTTGCAAGTAGACCAAATGTGAACGCAACAGGCATATAACCAATAGCAATCGGTAATCCAGCTGAAATACCCTTTTTCCAATGGGCAGGTGAATGTTCTCTAGGCATAGCAGGGCTTGGCATCATCGTTTTTTCATCTCCGTCTTTGTATGATGTAAAATTGTGCCTGAATTGTAAGGGGTCTGTCCCGGGACAGACCCCTTACAATTATTTCTGGCCTGTGATCGTTCTTAAGATAAGGTCCACACTATCAGAAGCCTTGAAGCTTTCCATGTTTTTCTTAATGTTTTCTTGATCTGCTTTTAAATCTTTTAATGAAGTAAGCAGTGTTACTTTCGTTAGTTCTTCTTCATACAAAACATGGCAATAGCCTTGTTTTTCAAATGATTGCGCGTTGAGTATCTGGTCCCCCCGGCTAGCCGCTCTTGAAAGTGGGATTAAGAGCATCGGAATCTTAAGCGTTAGCCACTCAAAGATACTGTTCGATCCAGCACGTGAGATAACAAAGTCAGTCGCCGCAACAATATCTGGCAGTTCACTTTGAATATATTCAAACTGACGGTATCCCTCAGTGTTCGTTAGACTTTGATCCACATTTCCTTTTCCGCAAATGTGTACGATTTGATAGGAACGAATCAACTCAGGGAGTGCTTCGCGTAGTGCTTCATTGATTTTTCGTGCACCTAAGCTTCCACCCATGATCGTCAGCACAGGCAAATGATTTCGAAAGCCTAAGAAAGATAAACCTTTCTCTTTAGATCCTTGTAAAAGCTCGTCTCGTATTGGAGAGCCCGTTACGATGGCTTGCCCTGATGCAAAATGCTTTTTCGCTTCATCAAACGTAACAAAAATCCTGGAAGCAAACTTTGAAGATATTTTGTTCGCAAGTCCTGGTGTAATATCCGATTCGTGAATATACACAGGGATTTTTCTCATCCAGGCTGCAATCACAACTGGAACGGCTACGAATCCTCCTTTTGAGAAAACAGCATCCGGTTTTATTTTTCCTAGTTTCATATAAGCTTGCAGAACACCCGCTGCTACCTTAAACGGATCTTTTATATTTTTCAAATCAAAATAGCGTCTTAACTTCCCGCTTGAAATTCCGTAATAAGGAACATTTGTGCCTTCCGTTATCAAACTCTTCTCTATTCCATCGACAGAACCGATGTAATGCAGGTCCCATCCCATTTTTTCTAACTTTGGTATTAATGCTAGATGCGGGGTTACGTGTCCTGCAGAACCACCGCCTGTTAAAACTAATTTCTTCAAAAAGCATTCCTCACTTCTTTGTATATCCGCCGGCTTTAAACGAATTTTATCTTATCGCCATTTTAATATATGTGGCTAAAAAAAGAAAATGGCAGTTGAATGATAATTGTGAGTTAATTCTATGTGGCTTCATTTTCAATTAAAAAAAGCGGCCATGTTGACCGCTTCTTCCTCTTTCAGACCGAACTTTTCTCTTTTTTGCGTGTTGGCGGTACATGGATTGCTTTACCGTTTAAGCTTTCAACCGCTTCAAGCCAGGCTTCATTCAAAGCTGGATGTGCGTATACAGGATAAGCCAGATCTTCTTCTCTAGCCACCATCTCTAGCGCATAAGTTCCTGCCTGAATCATTTCAGCAGCTCCAGCACCCATCATGTGAATGCCAAGAATGACGTCCGTTTTTGCATCCATCACCATTTTGGATAATCCCTCTTTTTGTCCAAGGATTGAAGCAAAGCCGTTCCCGCTCATGGAGAACTGTCCGGTTTTTATTTCATACCCTTCAGCACGCGCCTGTTCTTCTGTCAGACCGACTGACGCAATCGGCGGATTCGTGTGTACCACGTAAGGAACCAGGCTTAAATTAAACGCTGAGTGCTGTCCTGCCATATGTTCAGCCGCCGTTTTTCCTTGCTTGATCGCTTTAGATGCAAGTTTCATTCCAATCGTACAGTCACCGGCTGCATAAATGTTCGAAACACTTGTTTGTCCTTGCTCATTCACGATAATGAACCCGTTCTCATCACGTTCTAATGAGATCGCCTCAAGACCTAGACTCTCAACATTTGGAGAATAACCGGCCGCAAACAGAACATGTGATGTTTCAAATGAGACTTTTTCATCGCTGTCTTTTTTCAGTGTTACCGTCACTGTATCAGCAGCTTCCTCTGCACATTCCCACAGATGATTCTTAAAAACTTTAATCTTATTTTTTTTCAAAACTCGCAGCAGTTCTTTTTCGATACTGGCATCTAAACCAAATCCGTCAGACGGAATCACGACCGTTACTTCGCTGCCAAGCTGTTTATATGCCATGGCTGCTTCTAGTACGAAATAGTCTTCACCATAGATGAGGAGACTTTCCGGGAGCTCGTTCAACTCCCATAATGTGTGTGGTGTCATCAGCCGGTTTGATAGAGATGCATCTTTAGGCAAAAGCGGTGAGCTGCCAGTTGCAATAAGCGCATGTTCAAAATCGTACATCTCGAAATGGTGACCTGAATCAATCCCTATTCGTTCTGATGACATAAAGGATGCTGTTCCTGTCAGGTGCTCAATTCTATTCGCTTTAATCAGTGCTTCGACACCTTTTTGAAGCCCAGTTACTACAGAAGAATAGTAGTTTGAGAAGGTGTTATAGTCAAAGCTTGCTTCTGGGACAGAGATCCCCATCTGCTTGTATTGCGATAGCCCCGAAAAATTAGCTGAAGCCTGCGTCAGGCTTTTAGAAGGAATACACCCTTTATGAAGACAAACGCCGCCAAGCTTTTCTTTTTCGATCAGTGTAACTTCCATTCCAAGCTGAGCTGCACGAATCGCTGCATGATACCCGCCGGGTCCGCCTCCGATAATAACAAGCTGCCGTTTTGTTGCAAAATCACCTACAACCATCTAAATCAGCTCCAGTGTCATGAAGTATGGGTTCTCGATGAGTTCTTTTACACGGTTCGTAAACATAACTGCTGTCGCTCCATCTGCCACACGGTGATCAAAGGACATAGACACATTCATCATCGAACGGATCACGATATCATTTCCAACAACCACTGGCGTTTTCTTTGTTTTATGAAAAGCCATCAGTGCTACTTCTGGATGATTGATAATCGGAGTTGCCGCAATCGAACCAAGAGGACCAACATTGGAAATGGTAAATGTTCCGCCTGTCAGATCTGAACCCTTTAGTTTGTTCGTTTTTGCACGTGTGATCTTATCTTTCATATCGTGCGCGATATCTCTTACATTTCGCTGTTCTACATGTGAGATGACAGGAACGATCAGACCTTCATCAGAGTCTGTAGCAATTCCGATATTTACGTTCTTCTCTAAACGAATGACTTCCTTCTCTTCATCAAGCTTCGCATTGAAGATCGGAAAGTCTTTTAATGCGATCTGAATAGCCTTTACAAAGAAAGCTGCAACAGAAACGTTCATTCCTCGTTTGTTGTCAGGATCCATCGCTTTAAGCTGCTTCTTCAGATCCATAACTGCTGTTACATCAATTTCTTCAAAATGTGTAACATGCGGTATAGTCGCGAGCGATTGTACCATTTTCTTTGCAATCTGCTTTCTGCGTCCTTTAAAAGGAATCTCTTCTGCATCTTTTGAAGCATATGAAGGTGCTTCAACCTTACTATCTGCTGTGAGGTTTGCCGCTTCGTCTTTTACTGCAGGAGCAGATCCGTTCTGGATAAAGTTATAAACGTCCTGATCGGTTACACGTCCGCCTGGTCCCGTGCCAATGATCTGTTCAATATCCACACCGTTTTCACGAGCAATTTTTCTTGTAAAGGGAGCGGCTAGAACGCGTTTGTTCAGCGTTGCAATACCACCACCGAATGCAGTATTACTCGGTGCGGCAACAATTTTATCCTCCACCGGCTGCTCTGGAGCAGTTGCCTCTTCTTCTTTTTGTGAAGATGGCTCTCCTGCTGAAGCCGCTTCGATCGTTAAAATAACAGAACCGACCGTTACCACGTCGCCTTCTTTTACTTTGATGTCCTTGATGGTTCCTGCTGCAGGTGAAGGCAGTTCGGCCGTCACTTTGTCAGTTTGCACTTCCACTAGCGGCTGGTCGATTTTTACGGAATCCCCCGCTTTTACAAAAAAGTGAATGACTTCTCCTTCATGCATACCTTCTCCGATATCATGCAATTTAACTTCTACCACTCATATCCACCTCCTAAAATTGCGTTACTTTTTCAATCGCCTGTACAACACGTTCCGCACTAGGCAGATAGTGATCTTCTAGAGCAAACATCGGTACCGGTGTATCAAAACCAGTTACGCGTTCAACCGGTGCTTTCATATAAAGGAAAGATGTATCGTTGATCAGCGACATGATCGTCTCGCCAAGTCCGCCCGTTCCTGGTGCTTCATGAACGATAACCGCACGGCCTGTTTTTTGTACGCTCTCTGCAATCATTTCTTTATCAAGCGGATAAAGGGTACGAAGATCGATCACATCACACTTGATGCCTTTTTCTTCAGCCGTTTTCGCTGCTTTCGTCACGACGTCGATCATCGCGCCGTATGCAAAGATCGTTACATCGTCACCTTCTTGAAGACGAGCTGCTTTTCCAAGTGGAACATTGTATTTCCCATCTGGAACATCCATTTTCGTACTTCTATAGCACCGCATCGGTTCTAAGAAAAGAACAGGGTCTGGATCTTCAATGGCTGAGATCAGCATTCCTTTTGCATCATAAGGGTTAGAAGGAACGACAACCTTCATTCCTGGCATCCCTGTAAAAAGTGCTTCAACGGAATCAGAGTGAATTTCAGGTGCACGAACTCCTGCTCCAAACGGTGCACGAATAACCATTGGCACAGTAAAAGCACCCAGCGTTCTTGCACGGATTCGAGACGCGTGTGTCATGATCTGATTGAATGCAGGATAGATAAAACCTAAAAACTGCATTTCAGCGATCGGTTTAAATCCGTTCATCGCAAGCCCGATTGACGTCCCGATAATGCCTGACTCTGCAAGCGGCGTATCGATTACACGATGATCACCGAATTCAGCCACAAGACCGTCAGTCGCACGGAAAACTCCACCGTTCTGACCAACGTCTTCTCCAAGTACGATTACGTTCTCTTGTTCTTTCATCATTACTCTCATGCCGTCTGTGACAGCTTGAACCATCGTTAACTTTTTTGTATCTACTGCCGTTGTCATTAGCGATCACCTCTTGAATGAGCGTATGCTTCTTTTTGGCTTTCAATCGGCCATGGATTTTCCGCAAACACATGATCAAACACATCGTTATAATGTGGAGCTGGTGTCTCTTCCATCTCTTTTACGGCTGCTTCAATCTCAGCTGTTAAAGACTCCTGAAGTTCTGTGGCCCACTTCTCATCCCACATATTTTCATTCTTCATAAAGCGCTCGAGCCTTAAAACAGGATCGGTTGTCTCACGCCGTGTTGCTGACTCATCTTGATTTCTGTATTTTGAAGGATCATCAGCCGTTGTATGTGCGCCATATCGCCACGTTACTGCTTCAATCAATGTTGGCCCTTCACCTTTTCTTGCGCGTTCAACCGCTGTACGTGTATGGAAATAAACGGCGAACACATCATTACCGTCTAAACGAACACCTTCCATCTCGTAAGCTACTGCTTTTTGGGCGATCGTTTTACTTTTCATCTGCTTTTCAATCGGAACAGATATGGCAAAACCGTTATTCTGGTTAAAGAAAACAACTGGTGCGTTAAAAACACTCGCAAAGTTCAAGCCCTCGTGAAAATCGCCTTCCGATGTAGCTCCGTCACCGAAATAAACGATAGATGCGCGGTCCGTTCCTTTTAATTTTTCAGCCCAAGCTGCCCCTGTTGCGTGAAGAAGCTGTGATGCGATCGGCACTGCAGGAGGGAAAATATTTTTTCCTTCAGGCGGGATACAGCCTTCTTGGCGGCCTTTCCAATAAAGGAACAGTGTCTTTAATGAATGACCAAATGTCATCGTGGCCGCATGATCACGGTAAGTTGGAAACATCCAGTCACCCTCACCCATCGCCAAGGCACTGCCAATCTGTGATGCTTCCTGTCCTTCAAAAGGAACGTACGTGCCAATTCTTCCTTGACGCTGAAGATTCACGCCTTTACGGTCAAAGAGTCTGGAACGAAGCATCTTCGTATACAGTTCTTTCGTTAGTTCTTCTGTGATCTCACCGCGATATGTTTCATCCGTCCATTCACCGTTTTCATTAATAATCTGCAATTTTGGAAATAGCTTTTCCATGGATTGAATCCCTCCTTAGTTTCGAACCTGCCATTTTGGTCTTCGGTTATGAGCAAAAAAGCTGTTTCGTTTTGAACGGGCAGCCATCTTCTCTTCACAGAAGCGGTTAGCAGCCTCCATTGTAGAGATGCTGTTCTTCGTACTCTCACTGTAAATTTGGATTAAGCTGTCATAGATCGCTCTCGTTTTTGTTAAGACTCGGGCTTTGTTAGGTCCGTAAAGCTCATCAGCAACCTGAATCAGTCCGCCGGCATTTACAATATAATCTGGCCCATAAAGGATTCCTTTTTGCTGGAGATAGAGTCCATGCTTATCTTCTAGGAGCTGATTGTTCGCACTTCCTACTATTGCTTTTACTTTCAGCTTTTCAATCGTCTCATCGTGAATGATACCGCCAAGCGCACAAGGGATAAAAACATCTGCGTCCACTCCATAGATGTCGTTTCCTTCCACAACCTCTACGTTCCCCGGCAGGAGTTCGGCTCTTTCCTGAATAAGCTTTAACGCTTTCTCGTTAATGTCCGTAACATAGATTTGTGCTCCTGCAGCAAGCAGCTGTTCCGCCACTTTAAATCCTACTTTTCCTAGTCCTTGAATCGAATAAGATTTGCCCGCTAGTTCGTCAGTACCTTCAAGTGTCTGAATCGTTGCTTGCAGACCATAGATTACCCCTTGAGCAGTTGGAACAGATGAGTCACCGCTACCGCCGTATTCTTCTGGAACACCAACAATGCAGTTTGTTTCTTTTAACGCGTGAACAAAATCATCTGGAGTCGTTCCCATATCGGTACCTGTATAGAATCTGCCGTTTAATGAATCGACAAACTGTCCGAATGCGCGGAACAACTCTGGTGTGCTGTCAGTTGAGGGATCTCCGATAATAACGGATTTTCCGCCGCCAAAATCAACATCTGCACCTGCACATTTATAGGTCATTCCTTTGGAGAGACGAAGAACATCTTCCAATGCTTCATCAACAGATTTATACGGCCTCATTCTGCATCCGCCAAGAGCTGGCCCCAATGTCGTGTTATGGATGGCAATGATCGCCTTGAGACCTGTTGATGGATCGTTACAAAAAACAACTTGCTCGTGCTGTGATATTTTCTCAAACATGCTCAAATCCCCCTAGTATATCTCTATTTCTCTCTGAATCTGTTTACTTTTCTCCTTCTACACTTTGCTGCTTTAAAGTGTAAGCGCTTTCATGAAATTGCAAAAAAATATTAAACTTTCATCTCTTCAATTTTTTGTGCGATCGCCGCTCTTGGCAAGATATACTGTGTAACTTCTCCTTCGCCTGCAACGGCTTTTCCGTTATAGACGATCACATCGCAGATAACAGCTTTCCCTTTTACTTCTCTTAACGTAGCTGTAACTTTTAATTCAGCGCCTTCTGGTGTTGGAGCCATATGTTTTGCAGCTATGCCTCCGCCAATTCCTTCTTCATGTTCTTCAAGATATGGCAATATGATCTGTCTGGCAGCCCACTCCATATGGTAGACCATGCTGACAGTCGAATATGCTGGATGAACCAGCTTCCCCTCAAATTGAGCAAACATATCGGGTGTAACGGTAGCTGTGATGGTAGCCTTTTGGCCAACCTCCATGCCTGGTTTCATGCTCACACCTCATATCTTTCATCTAATTTATATAACGTTTTCTTAACGTTATCATATCATTTTGTGTGATACCTGGTCAACGAATCGCCTGAATTGTTCCATTTGTAAGAAATATGAAAAATATGCAAAAATGAAACTGGAGGTGATTTTACCGATGAAAGAATGTTTATTTTGTAATCCGATGAATTTTCCAGAACAAAGAATAGTTTTTGAGAATGAAAGCTGTTATTTCCTTCAAAGTCCAAAAGCTCAGGATATCTTAGAAGGTGCCGGATTGATCATTCCTAAAGAGCATAAGGAGACGGTATTTGATTTAAGTGAAAAAGAATGGTTTGATACATATGATCTGATGCAAAAAGCGAAGAAATTACTGGATGAGGTGTATGGACCAGATGGCTATAGCACGGGCTGGAACGTGAAGCCCGTTGGCGGACAAAGTATCCCGCATGCTCATTTTCATATCATTCCGCGATTTAGTGATGAGCCCCTTGCTGGAAAAGGAATCCGAGCATGGATCAAGTCAGAGGCAAACCGAAGGCCTGGCAAGGGAAGTCGAGTTTGATAAAAGGACACTACCTGTTTTTCCGTGATTTATATTCTTTTTTCCGTGATAGATTCTAATTTTCCCGTGATTATCACTGTTTTTCCCGTGATTGTCACTGATTTTTCCGTGATAAAAGACTTCTGCCCTAGCTTACTTCATAAAAAAGCTGATACAGAGACCCTAACACTATGGGACATGCAGTATCAGCTTTTATTTTTATCCTAGTTTCCGTACCTGCTCCAAGATTCCTTTCACTCTCGCATGATCCTTAGGTGAATCATCCAGGTGCTTCCACAAAACCTCTCCGTCTCGATCAAACAGCCAAGAACTTCCTTGAACGTTCACATCCTGATTTTTAACAGCACTAAAGAAAAGTTCTCGTTTCTTCTCTTCTCTTGGCACAATATCGCTTAATTTCGCCTTACCGCTCAAGATGCTAGCACCGACATACATCAAGCTCTTTACTGTCGTAAAGCGGTGGTTCCCCATCTCACGGTACACGTTCAGTTCAGGATCACCGTAAATTTCAAAAGGATAAGGCCCATGCACATCTAAAAACTTTTCAATCTGCCCACGATCTGCCGGTGAAACGGCTACCACCTTTACTCCTAATCTCTCAAACTCCTCATATGACTTGCGCAACTGCGCAAGGAAATGCTGGCAGAACGGTCAGCCAAGGTGCCTGACTAAAGCAACAAGCGTTTTGTCATTCCCAAACAGATCATGAAGCACAGGTGACTCTGAACTCTCAACTGAAACAACTTTTTGATTTAGATCCATCCGAAAATCCTCCTTTTTAAACGTTCGGATACTCCTGAGATAGAGGGTGAAGCATGATTTCATCAACGACCATATGTTTCGACGCGCTTGCCATGAATGCCACGGCTTCTGCAATATCATCCACTTTCAGCCAGTCTTCTTTAAAATCAAGGCCGGGCTCGGAATCAGCAAAATACGTGTCAATTGCACCAGGATTCACTGTGCCTACTCGAACTCCAAATTCACGAAGCTCTTGTGCAAGAGAACCTGAAAATCCTTGAACGGCGTATTTTGTTGCCGTGTATACAGATCCATTCGCAATAGTCCTGCGGCCAACATCAGACGAGATCGTAATGATCGTACCTTCTTTACGTTCTTTCATGTGTGGAACAACAGCTGTACTGCATAAGAATACACCTTGAACGTTAACGTCAAACATATGTTTAAAATCTGCTAAAGAATGCTCTTCTGCCAACTTAAACTGACCCACACCCGCATTGTTTACTAAAATATCAACTTGTCCATAATTATCAAACGTTTGTTTAAATAGATCAGCCACATCTTCTTCTTTCGTTACATCTGCTTTTACAGCCAGTACGTGAAAGCCTTTGTTTTTTAATTCATCTGCTGTTTTAAAAATATCATCCGATGACCCCACAATTGTTAACTTTGCGCCGAGCTTGCCTAATTTCTCTGCGATCGCTCTTCCGCAACCGCGTGAAGCACCTGTTATTACTGCAATCTTTTCTTTAAGCATGATTAAACCTTCCTTTCCCTGCTGGATGACTATTATGCTCTATTATAAGGATAAAAAAGACGCAGCACCAATTCGGTCTGCGTCACTCCGTTTTAAAACAATCCAAGCGTGTTTAAGAATACAATTACAATAACCACTGGTACTACATAGCGAATCAGCATCAGCCAAAGCGCAAATCCTTTTACTGATACAGAAGATCCTGCTCTAAACTCTTCCAATAGCATCTCTTTCGGATATCTATAGCCTACAAAAAGGGCAATGAAGAATGCACCCAACGGCAGAAGGATGTTACTGACTAAATAGTCCAGCTGATCAAAGATAATTTTGTCAAACAGCGTAAAGTCTGACCAAATTCCATAAGACAATGTGGATGGTACACCGAAAGCGAAGATAAGAAGTCCGATAATCCAAGACCATTTCGCACGGTTCGCAAGCTCTCCTTTTGTAATGGATGCTACAATGATTTCAAGCATGGAGAACGCTGATGTTAATGTTGCGAACAGGAATAATGCCAAGAAAACGATAAAGAAAAACTGTCCGAACACGATTTGATCAAATACAGCAGGAAGAACAACAAACAATAATCCTGGCCCTTCTGTCGGTTCAAGTCCTAACGAGAATACGCCTGGGAAAATCGCCAAGCCTGCAAGCAACGAAATCAACACGTTCAATAATACGATCATTGTTGCTGATTTTGTAAGACTTTCCTTTTTACTCAAATAAGAGCTGTACGTAACCATTACTGATATACCTACACTTAAAGAGAAGAAAGACTGACCGAGTGCGAAAAGGATATCGTCTCCGCCGATCTCTGAGAAATCAGGGAGCAGGAAGAACTTTATCCCTTCAATCGCGTTATCTAAAGTCAACGAGCGGATAATCAATACAGCGAATAATACAAATAATGCAGGCATCATGATTTGATTTGCTTTTTCAATACCGTTCTTGATTCCCCGGCTTACAACAAAGATAGTAATAATAATAAATATAAATTGTGATATTACGGCTGGCCACGTACTTGAAATCGATTCCCCAAACATCTTATTAAAGTCATTATTAAAAAAATCACCTGAAAAACTTTTGCCCAGATAGAGGACAATCCATCCGCCAATTACACTGTAGAACGAAAGAAGAATAAAGGCAGTTGCTACACCAATTCTGCCTAGCCATGGCCATGCGGAACCTGGCGCAATCGTTCGATAAGCTGAAACGGCCTCTTTTTGTGCTCCGCGTCCGATGACGAATTCAGCCATTAAAAGCGGAAAACCCACTAAGAACGTAAATAATAAGAAGATAAGAAAAAAGGCTCCACCACCACTTGTACCTGCTACATATGGAAATTTCCAAATTGCTCCGAGCCCTATTGCGGATCCTGCTGCAGCTAAAATAAAGGCTAACTTCGATGTCCATTGATCTTGGTGATTCATATGTAAGAAATTCCTCCCCTGGTACGTATACAACTAGCTTATTTTAGACGCTCGTTTAACAAACTAACTGTTTCTTTCGCTTCTTTCATTATGTTTTCGAGCAGCTCTTTCACACTTGGAACATCGTTGATCGCACCAGCGATCTGCCCGCTATTTATAAAACCGTTCTCCAAGTCGCCTTTTACAGCTCCTAAAATATGATGATCTTCTGAAGTGTGTGTTAGAAATTCTTCAGGTGTAACACCCTTCCTTTCCAGTTGGATCAACTTTTGGGCATAAGGCGTATTGTAAATTCTTCTGATCTTTCCAGTTGTTCTGCCGACGATCAGCGTTTTCGTATCATCCGCCTCTACTAGAGATGTTTTGTAGATCTCATGAAACGGTGCTTCTTTCGTCGCGATGAAACGAGTCCCCATCTGTACGCCTTGAGCACCTAATGCAAAGGCTGCAGCTAATCCGCCTCCATCTGCAATACCGCCGGCTGCGATCACAGGAATGGTCACACTTCGGCTCACTTGCGGCAATAACACCATTGTTGTCGTTTCATAAGGTGAGTTCAGTCCTGCCGCTTCGTATCCTTCTGCCACTAGTATATCAGCACCTGCTGCTTCAGCTTTTTTTGCATGGTAGACAGAAGCAACAACACAGATCACTTTCAGACCATTTTCCTTTAATTTTGGTATGTATGGTGCCGGATTGCCTGCGGATAAGGAAACAGCTTCCACTTTATGTTTGATCAGAAGCTTTAAAATTTCTTTTACGTTCGATGCAACTGTTAAAGGTACATTAACAGCAAATGGCTTATCTGTCATCCCCTTTGTAGCAATGATTAATTTTTCCACCTCTTCAGGTGACATTGTTCCTGCACCAATCGTTCCCATTCCACCTGCATTGGAGATCGCGGAGGCAAGCTCGGCATTACTGACGTTCCCCATTCCGCCTTGAATGATTGGATACTGAATGTTTAATTTTTCGCAGATCGGATTCAATTTCTCCACCTCCCTTTCTATCCTTTGTTATACTGAACCTATCAACCTGCATTTAGGGAGGCTCATTATGAAATACACATTTAACGGAAAAACGCCAGACATTCATGAAAGCGCTTTTATCGCTCCGGGTGTTCATATCATTGGAGATGTAACAATCGGTGAAGGGTCTAGCATCTGGTTTAACTCTGTTCTTCGAGGTGATGAAGGACCCATCTCTATCGGTAAAAAAACAAATGTTCAAGACAACTGCACCCTTCATCTGTATGAAGGGTATCCCCTTGTGCTAGAAGATGAAGTATCTATCGGGCATAATGTGATCCTGCACGGGTGCACGATAAAAAAGGGTGCACTTGTTGGTATGGGTTCCACGATCCTCGATGGCGTTGAAATTGGTGAACAAGCATTTATTGGAGCAAATACACTTATCCCGCCGGGCAAAAAAATTCCTCCTCGTGTCATGGTCATGGGTTCTCCCGGAAAGATAATCCGTGAACTGAACGATGAAGATCTAAAACTGATCCAGCTTACGATCGACACGTATTATGACAAAGGAAAGCAGTTTGCAGAACAGCTGAATAAATAAGCCTCTTTTCTAAAGATTGCTGCTTTTAGTCATTTCATTGACAAGTTGATTGGAGCGCAAGGTGCGAGACTCCTGCGGGACTAGCGTGCCAACGACCTGAGAATACTTCTCGCAAGGCATGCGACGAGGAAGCCAGCTTCATTTGGATTAGCTTGCAGACGCAGGAGCACAAATGCTTCCTTGAATGGGAGACTCCTAAGGGCGGCTCACAACTCGCCCCGCGGAAAGCGAGCATCCTGAAACGGAAATCAACACTTCCAAGAGCAACAACTTTACGAAAACACCCAAAAATAATGAGAAGCACTTTCGTTAGTAATCCGCGAAAGTGCTTTTTATTTTTCCTGAATAAGCGGGTGGTTCAGCACATCATATTTCGTGTTCTTCTTTAATTCATTTCCCTCAGCATAGATGCTCTCAAAGAAACGGCTGGCAGGTCCTGCTAATGCCCGGTAATAATCACTGAACAGAGATGCCGCGTGATCTCCAAGCCATTCAGATGGCAGAAGTTCCTGCGGGAGACCTGGATCGATGAAGAGAAACTTACGATATTCATGAACAAGCTTTGTTCGTTCTACAAAGCATTCTCCGTCTGTCATCTCTCGTTTTTCAATCTTGTTCTTATCGATTACATACTTTTGCGAATACGCCACAATAAATTCATTGTATCTTTGATTGATATCATTAAGGTCCCAGCACTCTGAAACAAGCTTATCATTTTCATTCGGTCCGTTATAAACCGCTGTAAACGAATGCACGTAATCTTTAATATCATACTTATCGATCATGGCCTGAATTTGTTCAGAAGACGGATGAGGTGAGATCCAAAAGCTGTTGGCGAGCAAGCCAAATCCGCTCCATACGAGCTCTTTTCGAAGCTCATCCCTTATGCTTCTTTTCTCTTCAGGAATTGTATACGTGAACATCAACCATTCGCCGTTCCAAGGTTCCTGCTGTACCTTAAAGATTCTTTTCGCGGCTTCATCCATTCGTTTACTGCCGCGTTCTGTTAAATAATAATAGCTTTTGTTTCCCTGTTTTCTGGCTGCGATCCAGCCTTGCTTGTTCATTCTTGAGATCGCTGCTCTGACCGCTTGTTCATTATGGCCAAACTCTTCTAACAAGCGGATCAGGCTGCCTATCCAAATTTCACTTCCATAATGCCGGATATAATCTCCGTAAAGCGTAAAGATCATGGAGCGTGTGTTTAAACTATTCTGCATGTTCATACCCTCATTTGTACCTGTTATCGTCTGTACAATCCTACCAGAACAATAGAGACAGAAACAAGTTACTCTCCCTTAAATACAGGCGGTCTTTTTTCACCAAATGCGACCAATGCTTCCATTCGGTCTTTTGTTGGAATCGTCACTTCATAAGCTTTTGCCTCTATCGCAAGGCCTGTTTGAAGGTCCACTTCCGTTCCGTGTTTGATCGCATACTTCGCTTGCTGAACTGCGACAGGTCCATTTTTCATGATAAGCGAAGCATAGTTTTCACAAACAGCCATCAATTCTTCTCTCGATGTAACCTGATTTAAGATGCCGTATGAGAAAGCTTCTTCGGCCATCATCTTCTTCGCCGTTAAGATAAGCTCCATCGCTTTTGCCTGACCGATCAGCCTCGGCAAGCGCTGTGTTCCGCCAGCACCAGGAATAATCGCCCAGCTAAGCTCTGTCAATCCCATCGACGCTTCTCTAACAGAAACTCGAAGGTCACATGCAAGTGCGAGTTCAAATCCTCCACCGAACGCATGACCGTTGATCGCACAGATCGTCGGCTGCGGCAGAGCTTCAACAGCAGAGAACACATCGCGGATCTTTCGTACATTTCGGCGTACTTCTGATTCTGTTAACGTACGGCGCTCTTTAAGATCAGCACCTGCACTGAACGCTTTTTCTCCTGCACCTGTAAAAATAACAACTCGAACGTCATTGTTATGATGAATGTCTTCAACGACTTCTTCGAGCTCTTTTAACGTGGAATAGTTGAAGCAGTTAAGCACTTCAGGGCGATTTAACGTCACATAAGCCACAAAGTCTTTTACTTCGTATAAAATAGCACTCACTTTGGTACCCCTCCTATTCGTTAATCGCTTCTACGACGGAAGCAATTCCTTGACCGACTCCAATACACATCGTCGCGAGTCCGTATCGCGAACCTTGCTTTTTCATTTCATGGATAAGCGTCGTTAAAATACGCGCTCCGCTGGCACCGAGCGGATGACCGAATGCGATTGCTCCTCCGTTTACGTTCACTTTGCTGTGATCCAATCCCAGCTCGTTGATGCATGCTAAAGACTGGGATGCAAAAGCTTCATTCAGCTCGATCAGATCAAGATTAGCTACGGAAAGTCCAGCGCGTTTCAACGCTTTTCGTGAAGCTTCAATGGGACCAACACCCATGATTGATGGCTCAAGACCAGCAACACCGGATGAGATATATCGAGCTAACGGCTTTAATCCAAGTTCATCTGCTTTTTCACGGCTCATTAAAAGAAGTGCAGAAGCTCCGTCGTTCACACCAGAAGCATTACCAGCTGTCACTGTTCCTTCTTTAAACAACGGTTTAAGTGTACCCAGTTTTTCAAGTGACGTTTCAGGACGAGGATGCTCATCCTCAGAAACCCACGTTTCGTTCCCTTTTCTGTCTACTAATCTTACAGGTACGATCTCTTCTTTAAACCGGTTTTCTTCTATTGCCTTTTTAGCTTTTTGCTGAGAGTTGTACGCGAATCTGTCTTGCTCTTCTCTTGAGATCCCATACTTCTTCGCCACGTTTTCCGCTGTTTCAGGCATAGAATCTGTACCGAATTTTTCATGCATGAGAGGATTTATGAAGCGCCATCCGATCGTGGTATCAAACATCTTCATATCTCCACGGGGATACTCCACCTCTGGTTTCCCCATAACGAGAGGTGCTCGCGTCATGCTTTCCGTTCCACCCGCAATGAAAATGTCTCCTTCACCTGCTAAAATCGCGCGAGCCGCATAGATAACTGCGTCCATGCCAGAACCGCAAAGACGGTTGATGGTCGTGCCGCCAACTTCAACTGGGAGATCTGCCAATAAAGCAGACATTCTTGCCACGTTTCGGTTATCTTCACCAGCACCGTTCGCATTACCGAATATGACTTCTTCAATCTCTTGAACTGGAACTTCGGGATTTCGTTCTACAAGAGCTGATATAACCACTGCTCCAAGGTCATCCGGGCGAACTGATTTTAACGCCCCTTTATAACGTCCGATAGGTGTTCGGACCGCGTCAACAATAACGACTTCTTTCATTACTTCTTCACCCCGCTGTTATCTGTGGTGTAATCGTAAACCCCTTTACCTGTCTTACGTCCAAGCCTTCCTGCTTTTACATACTTCACGAGAAGCGGTGCAGGTCTATATTTTTCACCTAATGTTTTATGAAGATAATTCAGATTGTTTAAGCGTGTATCCAATCCTACTAAGTCTCCAAGCTCAAACGGTCCCATCGGAAAATTCAATCCCAACTTGATCGCCTTATCAATATCCTCCGGTGTACCAACACCTTCTTGCAGCATGTAAAAGGCTTCATTTCCGATCATCGCAGAGATACGGCTCGTAACGAATCCAGGAAACTCGTTAACCGTTACCGTTTCTTTCCCCATCTTTACTGCAGCTTCTTTTGCAAGCTCCACCGTTTCATCATTTGTTTCATGCCCTCTAACGATCTCAACAAGCGGCATTCTGTGTACCGGATTAAAGAAGTGCATCGCGATGACTTTTTCAGGACGCTTCGTAAATGATCCGATCTCAGTTGGGCTCATCGTAGAAGTATTTGTAGCGAGTACGCAATGAGGTGGCGCAGAGCGGTCTAATTCTTCAAAAACAGCACGCTTGATCTCAATATTTTCAGGCACGGCTTCGATCACTAGATCTGCACCGCTTACAGCCGCTGATAGATTAGCAGTATATGAAAGTCTTTCCTGTGCTCTCTCAGCATCACTTTGCGACAGCTTACCACGAGATACCGCTTTTGAAAAAATAGAATCGATTTCTTTCTTTGCATTCTCCAGTTGTTCTTCCTTCACGTCAACAAGCTGAACATCAAAACCTCCAACAGCACTTACATAGGCGATGCCTCTTCCCATTACACCAGATCCGATGACTACTGCATTTTGCAACATGGTCTCTCCTGCCTTTCTTAAACAAATGTTTAACTTTTGTGTGTAGACTCTGTCAATCTTAATGTTGATATTAAGGCCTTTGTGTAAAAAGCGAGCACGAATGCCCGCTTTTATTTTTGTAAACATTATCGCTATTAACACGAAGAAAGGAGTGGCTGAATTACCGCTCCAGATGCTCGCTTTCCGCGGGGCGAGCGGTGAGCCTCCTCGGCGCCAAGCGCCTGTGGGGTCTCACCTGTCCCGCTTCTCCCGCAGGAGTCTCGCATCTTCCGCCACAATCAACTTCTTTGTCAATGAGTTGCTTTCACAATGCCTAAATAAATCACAATCTTTCAGAACTCCTCGTGTTAACAACACCGTTTAACAGAGCCTGTAATTATTACAGATTAAAAGGATTCAACGGACGAGATCCTGTGTAAGAAACAACACTCTTTGTTTCTGTATAGAGATCAAGGGTTTCAATACAAAGTTCACGGCCAAACCCTGATTGCTTGTAGCCGCCAAAAGGTGTCCCTGGGAAAGCAGAGAACGGGGAGTTGATCATGATCGTTCCAGCTTGAATCATGCCTGCAACACGTGTTGCTTTTGCGTGATCCTTCGTCCAGATCGCAGCTGCGAGTCCAAAATCTGTATTGTTCGCTAGTTTTACAGCTTCTTTTTCATCTTTGAACGTGGATACAACCACGACTGGTCCGAAGATTTCTTCT
Organism: Fictibacillus barbaricus; assembly: GCF_014635025.1. Taxonomy (GTDB): domain Bacteria; phylum Bacillota; class Bacilli; order Bacillales; family Fictibacillaceae; genus Fictibacillus; species Fictibacillus barbaricus. Next base: position 1,553,089 of record NZ_BMCE01000002.1, read on the forward strand.
TTAACCACTTTCATATCCTCGTTTACATCAGCAATGATAGTCGGCAGGTACCAGTGGCCGTTTTCATAGCCATCCACTTTTGCACGTCCTCCGCCAACAAGAATAGTTGCTCCTTCTTCTTCTGCAGACTTTACATACCCATCGATCACTTCAAGCTGTCGCTCAGAGATGATTGCTCCAACGTGTGTTCCTTGATCAAGCGGGTTGCCGAGCACAAGTTTTTTTGCTTTTTCAACGAATTTCTCCATGAATGCATCGTAAACACTTTCCTCAATGTAAAGGCGTGATCGAGCTTCACAGGATTGACCCGTGTTATAGAAGATACCAAATAATGAGCCGTCAACAGCCGCATCAATATCTGTGTCGGCAAATACTAGGCTAGGAGATTTACCGCCAAGTTCAAGCGTTACTCGCTTTAACGTTTGAGACGCTTTTGCCATGATGTCTTTTCCTGTTCCTGTTTCGCCTGTAAACGCGACTTTATCTACACCTTCGTGTTCAGCCAGGTAAGCTCCCACTGTAGAACCATCACCAGTAATGATGTTAACAACACCTTCAGGAACACCAGCTTCGTGGCAGATCTCAGTCATCACGATTGCCGTAAGCGGAGTTAAGCTTGCAGGCTTTAAGATAACAGAACAGCCTGTTGCAATAGCAGGCGCGATCTTCCAAGCAGCCATCATCATCGGATAGTTCCAAGGGATGATCTGTGCACAGACGCCTTGAGGCTCTTTTAACGTGTAGTTCATGAACGGCCCTGGCATCGGGTTTACGGCACCGCGGTGGCTAACGATTGCTCCCGCGTAGAACTCAAAGTCTTCGATCGCCTGCATCACTTGCCCTTGTGCAGCACTTAAAGATTTACCGCTGTTTAAGATCTCAAGCTCTACAAGCTCGTTGAAACGAGAACGCATGATACTTGCGATCTTGTTCAAGGTACGTGAACGTTTGTTAACAGGAGAGCGCTTCCATTTTCCTGTTTCAAATGAAGTTCTAGCAGCGATAACAGCACGATCGACATCGGCTTTTGTTGCCTTCGCAACTTTTGCTAATGGTTCACCAGTTGCAGGATTGTATGTGACAAAATACTCCCCTTCAGACCCTCCAACGCTTTGACCGCCAATTACCATCTCGTAAACATCACGTTTTATTGCTTTTACTTCTGTCTTTGCTGTACTCATTCTCTCCACTCCCTTTATCATTGCTGTACTTTCTATCTTCCTGTGAATACCGGTTTTCTCTTTTCTAAAAATGCATGTAATCCTTCTTGGTGATCCGCTGACTCTCCAGCAATCTTCTGTGCCTGTGCTTCATACTTGAGCACTTCATTCAAATTGCTCTCCCAGCTCTTATTCAAATATCGTTTGATAAGTCCGATCGCTTTTGTCGGCATGTTTGATAGTTTTTCAGCAAACGTCTCCACTTCTAGCATAAATTCCTCTTCCGAGACGGTCTTTGTAACAAGGCCGAATTCCTTTGCTTGCTGCGCTGTGATTTTTTCTCCAAGAACCGCCAGCTCCATCGCTTTTGCGTGGCCTATCAAGCGAGGCAGGAAGTATAAGTTTCCTGAATCAGGAACCAGCCCAACATGAATGAACGCTTCTATAAAACTTGCTTTCTCACTTGCGATACGGAAGTCACAAGCTAGAGCGAGACTCATTCCAGCTCCCGCAGCAACACCGTTTACGGCTGCGATAACTGGTTTTTCCATCGTCACAAGCGCTTGCACCATCGGGTTATACCCTTTACGAAGGACTTCGCCATAATCCGTGCCATCGGTTGAACCTGTTAAGTCCTGGCCAGAACAGAAAGCACGGCCAGCACCTGTAATAACCACGGCTCTTACGCTGCTGTCTTTGTTCGCCTCTTTAATGGCCGAAACCATTTCTTTGTGCATGAGTGAGGTAAAAGCATTCAACTTATCAGGACGGTTCAGTGTGATCCAGGCGGTCTTTCCTCTTGTTTCATAACTAATCGTTTCAAACATGGTTATCCCCCTACTTCCCTTTAAACTCGGCAGGACGTTTTTCAACGAAAGCTTTCATGCCTTCTTTTTGATCCTGTGACGAGAATAATAGATAAAAGTTTTTACGTTCGAACTGCATGCCTTCGTATGTGGAATAATCGATTGATTTATAGACGGTTTCTTTGATTAAACGTGTTGATAAAGGTGCTCTTGAAGCTACGAGTCTCGCATATTTCTTTGCCTCGTCCACAACAAGCTCTGGAGCGATCACACGATTGATCACCCCATATTGAAGTGCTTCATCTGCTGTCATAGGATCGCCAAGCCACAGCCACTCAAGAGCTTTCTTTTGTCCCATCAGCTTTGTTAGCTTTACAGTGCCACCTGCACCAGGCATCACGCCAAGCTTGATCTCAGGAAAACCGAACTGTGCGTTTTCTGCGGCAAACAAGATATCTGCACATAGTGCAAGTTCAAAGCCTCCGCCAAAGCAGTAGCCGTTTACTGCACCAATGATCGGCTTCTTGATCGTTGCTAAGCGGTCCCATTCTTTAAACTGATTTAATAGTTCAAGAGAAACGGCTGTATCTTCTTTCATTTCATCAATGTCGGCACCTGCTGCAAATGCACGCTCGCTGCCTGTTAAAACAATTGCTTTTACCTCATCATTACGGTCAAATCCTTCAAAAGCATCTAATAGTTCCGTAACCATCGGCCGGTTGATCGCATTAAGCACACGAGGCCTGTTTAATTGAATCAGAGCAATCCCATCTTCAACTGAGGTTAGAATTGTTTCGTAATTACTCATTGATTTCCTCACCTATCATAAGCGTTACTAGTTCTGCCGCAAAGCTCATAAGATCTTTTCCAGATACTTTTCCTTCGTCAGACTTCATTGCGGCTTTCAAAGCATCATGATCATCGTAGTACATTTCACAAAGAATATGGTAGTCGCTTTTACCCATTGGAGAACCAACAATCTTTGTTACTTCCATCTTGCGCAGTCCAGGAATCTTTTTTGTGATTTCTGTATGATGTCCAAAATAGTGCTCGTCGAACTGTTCGATGTTTTCCGGTGTTTTGTAAAGTGCGATTAGTTTTACCATGTGTGTTTTCCTCCCTATTTTTAACTTCATTTTTTTACAATCCCATATCGGCAACTGGTTTCATTGCTTCAAACGGGTTCTTGCAAGACTTGCAGTACAGAATGCTTCTGCAGGCTGTCGGTCCAAAGATGTTTTCCATCGTTACATATGTGGATCCGCAGTATGGACAGTCGATCTCCCATGGCTCACCCATCACGTGGTTTGCGGGTGGAGGCGAGATGCCGAACTCTTTTAACCTTTCGCGTCCTTCAGGTGTGATGCGGTCCGTTGTCCACGATGGTGTAAATACAAAATTCACTTCAACAGATTGAATTCCTTCAACTTCTTCAATCGCTTTTTTTATATCTCGTTCGATGATGTGCAGAGCAGGACATCCTGAGAACGTAGGCAGTACGGATACCTTCACTGCTCCTTCTGTCACGTAAACTTCATGCACCATGCCAAGATCTAATATACTGACGGAGGCGATTTCAGGATCTTTTACTTTCCCAAGCGCGTCCATCACAATATCGGTCATGCTGTTTTTTAATTCGGACACGTGGTTCATCTCCTTTCTTAATCGTCTTACCAGCCAGTTGAAGGATTTGTTGCGTACACTTCTGAAAGTGTTGAAGTCGCTTGTTTTAAGTCATCTGTGTGAACACCGTTTCGGCCATTGCCTCTTTCCATACGCGGTTCACCAGGATAGTTCGCTCCAACTTCTTTTAGTACCGCTTCAATCTTGTTGTTCCATCTCTTCTTCATTACGGCTTCATCATCGATAAGGTTCGCTTTCACGATATCTTCGTAGTATGGTCCTAGTGTCAGAACGCCGCCAAAGTCTTTCCATACCTTTTGAATGGCTGTTGTCATTCGCTGGATGGCTTCATCTGTACTTGTCATGAGCTGTTTAAACCAAACTTCCCAATGCATAAGGTGGTAATATTGTTCAGTCATGATCTTGCGCGCAGCTTCAGCCAACGGCTCGTATGACGAGTGGCGAAGCGAATCTAGACGGATGTGCTTATGCACGGCGTAGAAGTAATTTCGTACAACCGTAAACGCCCAGTCATAATCCGGTTCTTTTAAATACGTTCCAGGTCCGTTCACTTCTTCTAAGATAATGGCATTCCTGAACAGATCTGGTGTGCGAAGATGAGCAATTTTATCTGCTTCTCCCTCTCCAAGATCTTCAAGAAGGTTATAGTAGAGGTTCGCATGTCCCATCATGTCTTGTGAGATCGATGAGAACGCAACATCCTCTTCAATATGCGGTGCGAGGCCGAGCCACTCTGATCCGCGGAAAGAGAGGATGAAATCGTCATCTGCAAGCTGGTAAAGGAGCTCGATTAATGCCTTTTTCTCTTGTGGTTTCAACGTTTCCTGTGTCATGAATTGTCTCCCCTTCCGCCAAGGATGTGCTGTTCTGTAAACTGCTCCTGATTGTAGTCACGCCACTTTTTCTTTAAATAACCATAGCCTTTTGTTTCTCTATATTGTTTATCGAGGCGCTTAAGCATTTCTTTCTCATCCTGATTAAGTCCGCGGATGTTCTCTCTTTTTACAACCCAAATATCAGCAACCGTTTCTCTTCTAAAAAAGTTCTCTTTCGCCATGATGAGCGCCATGTCTGCATTCGGTGCAAGCAAGCTGAAACTATGCTGAAACGGAGATTTATCTGTTTTTTTGCTGAAAACTTCATATACGTTGTAAAATTCATTTTTTTGTTCGTTCACGTTGGCTGTCTCTCCCTTCCGCTGTTAAATGGCCTTTTTCGCAGCTAAAGCTTCACGTACCCACTCGTTATTTTTGTATGAGCGGCGGCGCAGGTCTAAGCGATTTTGTGATTGTGGCCCGTTTCCAGATACGATCTGCTTAAACTTGCTCCAGTCGGCATCCCTATAGATCCACATTTGGCTTTCTTCATCAAAACGGATCGTGTCATCCGGAATCGTAAGACCAAGAGACCAGATACGCGGAATATATTTGGTGAAGAACTCTTGTCTAAGGTCTTCATTCGTTTTTGTACGGATTTTATACATGATGTTCTTATCCGCATTGGAGTTGCCTGTTTCTTTTGCCGACTTTGGTCCAAAGAACATAATCAGTGCTTCCCACCATCGGTTCAGCGCGTCTTGCAGCATCTCGCGCTGTTCAGGTGAGCCTTCTGCCATCGCTAAAATAATGCTCTCACCGTGCTGAGCGTGGAATACTTCTTCTGCACAAATGCGCTTAAGTGCTCTTGCATATGGTCCATAAGAAGAATCAAGCATCATGCTTTGAGAGATGATCGCCGCTCCGTCAACAAGCCAAGCAATGATTCCTGCATCTCCCCATGTTGGAGCGTCCATGTGGAATACGTTGTGAAACTTTAATTTCCCTGAAAAAAGATCTTCCATGATGTCATGGCGTGTTTTTCCAAGCGGTGCCATCAAATCTTCTGCTACACGAAGCAACAGCTGACCATGCCCCATCTCATCCTGAACTTTGGCCATGATCGCAAGCTTACGGTGCAATGAAGGTGCTTTAGGAACCCACTCCTTCTCTGGAAGCGCTCCCATAATTTCCGAAATGCCGTGCATAGAAATCAATCTGATAAGCTGCAAGCGATAATCCTCTGGCATCCAGTCATCGGGTTCTATCTTTTCACCAGCATTTATACGATCAAGAAAATGAGTCATCTTCTCTTCTTCACTTAGCTGATTAAAACTCATACCAACTGTCATGCTATTCTCCTCCTGTTATATTACGTTTATTTACCGTAATTATAATTTAACGTCATACGTTTTAACAATAGTTAAACACCCATTTTTTTCTGTGTTTGCCTAACCACTCGGATCGCCTTCCCTTCTGAACGAGGAATTCCTTTAGGCGGAAACACTTTGATCGTCATGGAAACAAGGCAATTATCTTTAATCTTTTTAGAGATGGTCTGTTTCAAAGCTTGAGTTGCTGAGTGAGCTTCATCTCCATTCGTAACAGCGTAAAGTTGTTCTGACACCTCAACATGAAGTTCTATATGTTCTTTTAGCCCTTCCGTTAAAATGTGAACTTGATAATGAGGAACAACATCTTCTATGGAAAGAAGGCAGTTCTCGATTTCAGAGGGAAAAACATTTACCCCTCGCACGATGATCATGTCATCAATTCGCCCTTTAACACGGCTCATTCGGACGGATGTTCTTCCACAGCTGCAAGGTGATCGATCTAGTGAAGCAATATCTCCCGTTCTGTAGCGGATGATCGGGAAGGCTTCTTTCGTCAGACTTGTAAACACAAGTTCACCATATTGACCGTCAGCTACTGGTTCTAAGGTATCTGGATTAATAACTTCTGCGATAAAATGGTCGTCCATGATGTGCAGTCCGTTCTGTGCCTCATGACATTCCATCGCAACTCCTGGACCCATCACTTCACTCAGCCCGTAGATATCCATCGCCTTAATCCCGAGCTTCTCTTCTAAGGCAGCGCGCATTTCTTCAGACCATGGCTCTGCTCCAAAGATTCCGTATTGGAGTGAAGTGGCTCTTGGATCTTTGCCCATCTCCTCCATCTTTTCTGCAATCGTTAAAATATATGATGGTGTTCCGCAGATCACTTGCGGTTCGAAGTCTTCAATCAGTAAAATCTGCCGCTCCGTGTTACCGCCTGATACAGGAACAGTAACCATACCTAGCCGTTCAGAACCGTTATGAAGCCCAAGTCCGCCTGTAAACAAGCCGTATCCGTATGCGTTATGAAGCACATTTCCTGGTTCGCCGCCAGCGATCGCGATGGATCTTGCCACCATGTCGCTCCAACGGTTGATGTCCCCTTCTGTATATCCTACAACGGTCGGCTTCCCGCTTGTTCCGGACGAAGCGTGGAGTCGAACGAGGTGATCTTGCGGGACCGCAAACAATCCAAAAGGATAGTGGTCACGCAGATCTTTTTTTATGGTAAAAGGCAGTTTTTGCAGATCATCTACTGTTTGGATGGATGAAGGGTGCACCTCTTTTTCAACAAATGCATTTTTGTAGAAAGGTACATTTTCATAAACAGTTTGAACTGTCTGCTTTAAACGGTGCAGCTGAAGCTCTTCTTTTTCATCACGACTCATGCATTCCACTTGTGGATGGAGGATCATTCTTTTTCATCTCCCTTTATAATATGTAAGCGATTACATTTGAGATTAAAAAAATATGACGTTTTTGAACCGTTATCTACATATTGTGTAATGTTATTTTAGCTTATCATTTATAATAATTTTCTGTCAAATGGTTTAAAGTGTTGAAACAGCCGTTCAGACACGACTAGCACTTAACTCTTGACTGAAGACACGCTTTTTGTGTCACAGGGAAAGAGGAAAGTGACCTCGAGTGTCTGGCTGTTGAAGCCGGATGAAATTAAGTGTTGAAGTGGCTCGTTTAAAAGCGACAAGCGCAAAAGTTTTTGAGCGTAAACACGCTTTTTGTGTTTAGCGGGGAAACGGTTGAGACCTCGAGCTTTTAGCCACTGAAACCGGATAAATAGGATGCTGAAATGATCTGTTAAGCCCCCTTAATTAATGAAGACGCATAAAATTTTTTGGGGACTTATAAATTTTTCTCAAGACTTATAATCGGTTGCTCACCATTCTATTTATACAAGATGTTGCTGCTTTAGGCATGATCAAACCTCTTTTTATCCCCTCCAAACAAAAAAACCGCCCTTCTAAAAAGGCGGTTTTTCACTCATTTCCTATTAATAGAGAAGATCAAGGAACTCTTGACGTGTAACCTTACCGAAATAATGGTTCATATCAATATCTTCTAACACATTTTCAATCGCTTCACGGTCATAACGCACACCATTCAGCTTATTCTCGATATCTGCAACGTCTCCTACTCCAAAGAAATCTCCAAAGATCTTACACTCTTGGATGATTCCTTTTACGATGTGAAGACGAATATCAACAGATCCGCCCGCAAATCGGTTTGACAACTCAACGTTGAATTTCGGCGATTTCCCGTAGTTCCAATCCCAGTTCGCATAGCGCTCTCTAGAGATCTTACGGATTTCTTCCCAATTGCTTTCTGTTAACTCATACTTTGGAATAGAATCAAACTCTTCAAATAAGTATGTTAAAAGAGTCAGCTTAAACTCTTCCATCGTCATATCTTCTTCTAAGTGTTCACGGATGTTCGTTACCCGGCTGCGGATCGACTTGATTCCTTTTGACTCGATCTTGTCCATACGCACGTTAAGTGCAGAAACAACATTCTCGATCTCGGAATCAAACAGCAGCGTACCATGACTGAACATACGGCCCTTTGTAGAAAACTGTGCGTTCCCTGAGATCTTCTTCCCGTCTGCCAGGATATCATTTCGTCCGCTCAACTCAGCATTTACCCCAAGTTTTTTCAACGCTTTTACTACAGGATCGGTAAACTTCTTGAAATCATGAAAAGAATTTCCGTCATCCTTTGTGATAAAGCTAAAATTCAAGTTTCCAAGATCATGGTATACTGCACCTCCGCCAGATAAACGGCGCACGACATGAATGCCCTCTTCACGAACATATTCTGCGTTGATCTCTTCAACCGTGTTCTGGTTCTTACCGATGATGATGGATGGTTCATTTATATAAAAAAGCAAATACGTTTCATTGATGTCCAAGTGCTTTAAAGCGAATTCTTCGATTGCAAGATTCACACGCGGGTCTGTAATATTTTCATTATCAATAAAAAGCATACTTCTCTCCTCTTTCAGTCCCTATCTTTAAGCTCCCCACGTCCAGCCGGATGAGGCAAGCTCCACTTTATTGTTATACACCTCTTTTGCTTCTGTGACAAGCTGTGACAACTGACCAAAATGAGGAAGATGTGTAAGAAGCAGCTGTCGCGCTTCCGACTGCTGTGCAAGCTTTCCGCAATCTTCAGAAGTCATGTGGCCAGGTCCGCTTCCATCCATCCCTTTATAAAAATTGCATTCTGCAATAAGCAGATCCGCATTTCGGCTGAACGGAATGAGTTCTGGAACAAGAGCTGTATCCGCTGTGTAAACAATCGTGTCCTTGCCATCAGTGATGCGCATCGCATAACAAACAGCTGCATGTTTTGTCAGCTGAAACGTTATCGTAAATGGTCCAACCTGGAGCTGGCGATCCGGATCGTATGCGATTCCCTTCGTATGCTGCAGGTGTGTTAAAGAAAGAAGTCCAGCTTGATCAAATCGATGACCATAGATCGGAAGGGTCTTCATACCTTCCTGTAAAAAGGACTGAATGAGCCTGCTATATTGAAGCACGCCGATATCCGCTACATGGTCGGCATGATAATGAGAGAGAACAACGGCATCTAGTTCTTCTGGCTTTATATAGTTTTGGAGCTGAGACAGCACTCCGCTTCCACAATCAATAAGCAGATTAAACCCATCACTTTGCAAAAGATAACCTGATGTCGCTTCACCCGCAACAGGATATCCTCCCCAATAGCCAATAACAGTTAGTTTCATAAACTTGTCCTCCCTTTTTACTTACTAGTTTACACAAAGTCACTGTCTTTACACTAGTTGTTGTGAATCATTGCGTTCCAGTACTTTTCAAGGATCAGATCATTCTCGTGGTCTACTTCATAAGCAGCAAAAATCCCCTGCTATCTAAAGGCAAGGGATTGAATATCATTATTCTTTTATTGCTATATTTACATTATTATATCAATCAATAATTCTTACCCGTCCATCCCGAGTATTGATGCATGTGTCCATCATTAAAAGTAGTTGTTCCGGCTATCATATGATAATGTGTTCCATCCGCTAAATAAATAGGAGGTCCGGTAGTTCCCGAGAAACGGTGAACATGACCGTCATCAAAAGTAGTAGTTCCTTCATACTTATGAACATGACCCATCGAGTTTTTTGCAGGGCTTGTAACCCCTTGGACAGTATGTGAATGTCCATCATTTACTGACGTCTGGGTAGAATATTGATGAACATGAACATTTCTGCCCTCCCATTTTATATGTTTTAGATCGTGACCGTGCACTAAATTTCCCCCTTCCTTAACGTTTATCATCATATTTGTATGTTGGTGATTTCAAAAAATACCATAACAAAGAACCCTGCAGCTTTTGTAGCTGCAGGGTATTCATCCAAAACTTCTATTCTTTTACCGCACCAGAAGTTAAACCAGAAACAATTCTGCGCTGGAACAGAAGAACCATGATCACAAGCGGCACTGTTACGATAACGGTTGCAGCTGTAACCTCACCCCAAGGAATGGTGAACTGGCCTTCAAACATCGCGATACCAACAGGAACTGTCTTAAATTCATCATCAGTGTTAATCGTTAACGCGAACAAGAACTCGTTCCATGCTGAGATAAAGACGAGGATTGCTGTTGTAAAAATCCCTGGTATCGCAAGCGGCAGAATAACACGCCAATATGTTTGCATCAATGAAGCTCCATCGATCTTTGCTGCTTCTTCCAGATCAAATGGAATCTTGCGGAAAAACGTTACAAGAAGCCAGATCGACAGAGGCAGCGTGAACGTCGTATACGGAATGATCAATCCAAGGTAGCTGTTAGTTAAACCTAGGTTCTTCAATACGATATAGATCGGTGATATGGTTGCTATCTGCGGAAACATCGAAACAGATAGCACCAACCCTAAAATTACCGTTTTCCCTCTAAAGTTTAAACGCGCGATCGCATAAGCTGCAAAGCTGGCTACAAGAACCGCGTAAACCGTTGTAATCGTCGAAACGACCAAGCTGTTCCAAAGGTATTTTAAAAATGGATAGTTCACAAATACTGATTCATAATTTTCTATCGTCATATTATCCGTAAACGGTATGAACGCACGATCACCAAATAACTCAGCAATCGGTTTAACTGAACTTGCCAGTACCCATAAAAACGGAAACATGACAAGGAAGACAAACAATGCTAAGAATACATAAAACATTGGGCCTGCTTTTTTGTTCATTTCCTATTCACTCCTTTATCTGTTCCGTTTTTTATTTGTCATTCAAAAGGTCACGGCCTAAGAACTTAATGTAGATCATAGAAATGATGGCTACACATGCAAAGACAATAACCGAGAGCGCCGAACCTTCACCAAAATTGGTTTGTGCGAACATGACTTTATATGCAAGGATTGAGATGGTTTCCGTAGAGTTTGCCGGACCACCGCCAGTTAAAACATAGATCAAGTCAAACACACGGAATGCATCCAGTGTTCGGAATAACAAAGCAACTAGAATGCTAGATTTTAATAAAGGTAAGGTGATCTTTAAAAACTGCTTCCATTTGCCTGCTCCGTCAATCGCTGCTGCTTCATATAAAGAACTAGGGATGGTCTGCAGCCCTGCTAAAAGCAAAAGTGCCATATAAGGTGTTGTTTTCCATACATCTGCAAAAATAACTGCAAACATAGCGCCCGTACTGCTTGTCAGCAAGTCTGTCATTCGGTCAAACAGCCCGACCTCTGCAAATGCTTTTGCCACAATTCCATTTTGGCCGTCATATAAATACTTCCACATAAATGCTGAAACGGCTGTTGGGATCGCCCATGGAATAAGAATTGTCGCACGTACAAGTCCTCTGCCAAAGAAAGCTTTATTAATAAGAAGGGCAATTGCTAAACCAATGACTAGCTCCGCAAATACAGAGATTACCGTAAAGACGGTCGTATTTTGAATAGCCTTCCACATACGGCTATCTGCTAAATTTTCTTTATAGTGCTCCAAACCGATAAAGTTAGGTGTAATTACAGAGTCTTTTAGAGAAGCTGATAGTCCGATGACGTCCTCTGGATTTTGCAGGTCACCTTTCAGCTCTTTTATGCGATCCCTAGAATTCGTAACAGCTTTCTCTAGATCGAGTGCTACTTCTTTATCCAATTCTGAAACCGCAAGCTCTTCACTAATCGGTTCCATGACCGTCAGCTTCTCATCCACCTGGTCATACTTGCTCTTTAGTTCGTTGTCCGCTTTTAATTCAGCATCCACTTTTTCTAGATTTGCTTTTATTTCTTCAAGCTCTGTTCTTGTTTTTCCAGAGGCGGCATCCACCTCATCCTCTAATGTACTAATCAAAAATGGATAGTTATCCAAATACGTTTGAAGATTAACTTTATACGAAACATATGCCTCAGACTTTGAAGGGTTATTCAGTCTTAGATCAAACATGCTGTAATAAAACGATTGAAAAACCGGCCATATCGCTATGACTAATATCAATATCATAGATGGGGCGATCAACAAGTAGCCGATGGAACGCTCAGAACGCTTCTTTGATTTGGCTTTCGGTGTTGCTATGACCTGCTTTTGTTTGTTAGGCATTAGATCTGGTTTCAACATTGTCAGCTCCTTACTATTCGAATGCAATCGACGGACGGGCGCTGTAACGTCCATCCATTTCACTCTGTGGAATCGATACCAGTTATAAAGAAAGGGGGAGCCTTTCATTGAAGGCTTGCCCCTATTACTACACTTTTCTTACTTTACAAGTTTTTCTGAAATCTCTTTTTGCATATTCTTAGCTGCTTCTTCAGGTGTGATCTTTTTAGCTACAGCCTGGGAAACTTGAACTTGAATGATGTCAGAGATCTCTGGGTAGTTTGGTGCAACTGGGCGAGAAACTGCTGCTTCAAGCGCGTTTACAAAGCCTTCTTCTTTAAAGTACGGGTTCGCATCTAAGATCTCTTGGTCTTCATATAGAGAAAGGATAGTAGGAGCGTGTCCGCCTTTGATCGCGTCGATCTTTTGTCCTTCTTTACCAGCCATGAAGCTTAAGAACTTCCAAGCTTCTTCAGGGTGCTTCGTGTTCTTGTTGATTCCAGCCATCCAGCCGCCAAGTGCTGCTGCAGAACCTTTATCTCCAGCTGGCAGCGGTGCTACTCCTACTTTACCTACGATTTTAGATTGTTTCTCGTCGTTTGCTAGAGCAAATTGATATGGCCAGTTACGGATCAGACCTGCTTGACCGTTGATGAATGCAGTGTGAGACTCTGGCTCAGCGAACGTTGTAATGTTTTGCGGAACAACATCAGAGTTAACAACCTCAACTAGCTTAGAGATCCCTTTGATCGCTTCAGGAGAGTCAACTTTAACTTCACCGTTTTCATCGATAATTTCTCCGCCATATGATGCGATAAATTCAACTGCGTTACATACAAGGCCTTCATATTGTTTCGCCTGCATTAAGTAACCGAATTGAGTACCACCCTGACCTTTTGTTTCTTTCGCTTTTGCTAATAGCTCGTCCCACGTTTTTGGAACAGAACCTTCGTCAACTAAATCTGTGCGGTAGAAAAGCATCCCTGCATCAATAAATTTAGGAAGCGCCCATTGCTTGCCTTTAAATTTAGAAGCACTGATCGCTCCTTGGTTATAATCGTCTGGTTTGATTCCGTCTTTTTCCATAAAGCGGTCCAGCGGCATCAAGAATCCTGCTTGTGCGAATTCAGCCGGCCAGATAACATCTAGGTCAATAACATCGATCTCGTCAGAGTTCGCATTAAATGCTGTAACGTAAGCATCATGCTGTTTTCCTGTATCGGCAGGCATCTCTTTAAATTTCACATCAATGTTAGGGTATTTCTTTTCAAAAGCTTCCACCATTGCTGTTGTTCCTTGTGTATCATCCTTACCACGTGCATAAACGATCGTTACTTTTTCGTCTTTATCACCGCCGGAGTTTTTACTGCTGCTGCTTCCTTCTTCTTTGTCCGAACAAGCTGCAAGTACAAGTGACAACGCTAGTGAAGTAGAAATCACTTTTGAGATTTTCTTAAGCTTTTTCATTGTATTTCCCCCTAATCTCCTGTTTTGTAAACGATTACATTTCATCGAAAAAAATTTTAAGTTGAAGACCGTTTGATTAACTGAAAAGGCAGAATCACTTCTTTACGTTTTAATGGCTTTTTTGCCTGAATCGCTTCAACCATCAATTTCATTGCCTGGCGGGCGATCGTGTCAATCGGCTGTTCGATCGTCGTCAGATCCATGAGTTCAGCCAGGGGCTGATTATCAAAGCCGATGATGGCAAGATCTTCAGGTACCCTCCAGCCTGCATCGAATGCGGCTTTTGCGATTCCCGCTGCCACTTCATCACTGCCGGTAAAGACAGCTTGTGGCGGGTCATCCAGCTTCTTCAATTCTTTAAATGCGGCAAAACCATCTTGCACACTATAAGCATTGTAAAAGAACCATTCTTCCTTCATCGGGATTCCCGCATCGCTTAGTGCTTTTAGGAAACCGATCTTCCTGTCCTTAGAAACTCTGGAGCTTTTGTGGTTACCCGTACAATAACCGATTTTCGTGTAGCCTTGATCGATCAGATGTTTTGTCCCTAAGTAGCTTCCTTCAATCTGATTTAAGTACACAGAAGGCACTTGAGCGGAGTCCGAATATTCGTTGCATACTACAATCGGACCGAACGATAAGTAAGGTTCCAACTTACTCCAATCGTTTTCAATCGAAGTTAAGATCAGGCCGTCTACCTGCTTCGTTTTTAAAAGCTCTAAGAAGCTACGCTCGTGTTCTTTTTTGTAACGGGTTTGGCACAAAATTAACTGGTAGCCTTTTTTGGCTGCTTCCTTCCCCATCACTTCAACAAGATGACTGAAAAACGGGTTGGTGATCCGCGGAACATAAACAGCGATCGTTTCTGTCTGCTGCCGCCTCAACCTTCTTGCCGATGAATTAGGAACATAATTCAGTTCTTGCATCGCCCTTGTTACGAGACGTTTTTTTTCTTCCGTCACATACGGATGTTCATTGATCACCCTTGAAACGGTCGTGCGGGATAATCCTGCTCTTTTCGCCACATCTTGAATGGTTGCCATCAGATTCTCCTCTTAAAACAATTGTGGAATCGAATTCATGAAATCGTTTTCATAATCAGAGTATAGTTCAAGTAATATTCACTGGTCAATCCCTATTTTTCAGAAAGTTTTGTAATTAAAGATTTCATAGAAAGCAGGAGATACATTGAATCAGCAGAAATTATGATAAAATACATACATCAATATGTTTTTTGAAAGGAGCCGGACCATGATTAAAGTAAAAAATTTAAAAAAGTCCTTCGGTGATCTAGAGGTGCTAAAGGACATTAATGCAGAAATTAAACCACAGGAAGTTGTTTGTGTGATCGGCCCCTCTGGCTCAGGCAAAAGTACATTTCTCCGCTGCATCAACAAACTAGAAGACATTACGGGCGGACAAGTTGTGGTAAACGGAACCGATATTACAGACCCAAAAACAAATATCAATAAAATCCGGGAAGATGTAGGAATGGTGTTTCAGCAGTTCAACCTCTTTCCTCATAAAACCGTTCTCGAAAACGTGACACTTGCGCCTTTAAAAGTAAAGAATGCAAATAAAGAGGAAGCACGCGACAAAGCCTTAAAACTGCTCGCTAAAGTTGGTCTGCAGGATAAAGCCAACGCCTACCCTTCTCAGCTGAGCGGCGGTCAGAAACAGCGTGTAGCCATCGCCCGTGCCCTTGCGATGGACCCGAAGATCATGCTGTTTGATGAACCAACATCTGCCCTTGACCCAGAGATGGTCGGAGAAGTACTGGAGGTTATGAAAGATCTTGCCCGTGAAGGAATGACAATGGTCGTTGTAACACATGAGATGGGTTTTGCCCGCGAGGTTGGTGACCGAGTTATCTTCATGGATGGCGGTTATATTGTAGAAGAGAACGTTCCATCTGAACTGTTTGGCAATACCCAGCAAGAACGAACAAAATCGTTTTTAAGTAAAGTGCTATAGTTCGTTGGCTTAAAAGCCGGCTCACGATGAGGTGGGCCGGCTTTTTTGATATCAAGCGTGTCAGGTTTTGTCGAACGACCTATAATTTTGAATTAAGACTTAATTAGCCACCAAAGCGAACCAATTCCCCAACAAAAAACTGGACCCCACCAAGGAGTTCAGTTTTCCATTTTATTTGATTAAACCTTTGCTTTTTAAAAAGTCTTGGGCCACTTTTTGCGGATCTTCTTTATCAAGATCCACTTTTGCGTTCATTTCTGCCATATCTTGTTCAGAGATTTCACCTTCCAGCTCATTGAGCACTCCTTCAAGCTCAGGGTATTTCTTCAGCGTTTCTTCTCTTACAACAGGAACGGCATAGTATGGCGGGAAGAATTTTTTGTCATCTTCCAACGTCTTTAAGTTAAAACGAACAATTCTTCCATCAGTCGTATAAGCCGGGATGGCATCCACTTTCCCTTCTTTTACAGCAGAATACATTAAGTTTGGATCCAGGCTTTTCTTATCCTGAAAGTTTAAGCCATATGTTTCAACAAACGGTGTATATCCATCTTCTCGTTCGAAGAACTCAGTTGGACCGCCAAACGATAGCTGACTCGACTTTGGTGCGAGCTCAGAGATCGTTTTAACGTTTACTTGTTTCGCCGTCTCTGGATTCAGGGCTAATGCATACGTATTTTCAAAACCAAGAGGCTTAGTCCATTTTAAATTGTATTCCTTTGCATATCCTTCTTTTACCGCTTTGTATATCTCATCAGGAGTCATTCCAGGATCGTATTTTTCTTTCAGTATTGTTAAATATCCTGTACCGGTATACTCCACATATAAATCGATGTCACCCTTCTTAATCGCCTCTGTTAGGATCGGTGTTTCACCAATCGCTTCTTTTACGACGACCGGATAATCCGTTTTATCTTTTACATACTCAGAAATCACATAAGGGAGGATATATTGCTCCGTCCACTTTTTGCCTGTTATCACAATAGCATCTTCTTCACCACCACCTCGTAGTGCAAAGAAAAGTACAAGTGCTGCAACAGGTATACCAATTAGCAAAGGCAATTTCCATGAACCACGTTTCTTAGACGCTTTTGGCTCAGTCGCAATTTCAATACGCCGAAGGATAAAATCAAATACTATAGCTAGTAATGCAGCGGGAATTGCTCCTGCCAACACAAGCTCATTACGCGTAGTAGATAACCCTCGGTAGATCAGGTCCCCTAATCCGCCAGCTCCAATGAAGGCTGCAAGAGTAGCGACCCCAATAGTTAAAACCGTTGCCGTTCTAAGCCCTGCCATAATAATAGGCAACGCGAGCGGCAATTCGATCATACGGAGGATCTGAGTATTCGTCATCCCCATCCCTTTACCCGCTTCAACTGCGGATCGGTCCACACCAGTAATACCGGTGTACGTGTTTCGTAATATTGGTAACAGCGCATATACAGTAAGTGCAATAATAGCAGTTGTACTTCCGATTCCGAAAACAGGGAGTAAAAATCCGAAAAGAGCTAAACTTGGAATGGTTTGAAAGATAGCTGTCACACCGATAACCGGTTCAGCCACTCGTTTTCTTCTTGATATAAAAATCCCTAAAGGCACTGCGATTAGAGCAGCAATCAAAATCGATACAAGAGATAAAAATAGATGCTGCTGAAGACCTGTTAAGATTTCAGGCCATCTGTTTACAAATGTATCTTTCATCGTTGCAAAAAAATCATTCAATTCCCGCACCTCCTTCGACCGGTTTTTGTGCGGAAATATTCAATCCGGCAAGTCCTCGCATCATTGTTGCACGTGTAATTAAGCCTACAAGCTTATCATTTTCAAGGACTGGGATCATCTGGACACTGTTGGTCGCGAAAATTTCAGCTACTTCGTTATATGTGGCAGAAGGACTAACTGTTATAACATCTTTCTTCATCAGATCTCCAACGGTTTTATCTTCTTCTGGGTAATGCTGTTCAATGCTTTCAAGCGTCGTAATTCCTAGAAGCCTATTTTGCTGATCTGTAATAAGAAGGCTGTCTACGCCATAACGCTTCATCATCTTTAACGCTTCTGCTAATCCTCTAGTTACTTTAGCTGTAACCGGATTCGGTCTCATAAGATCGATCGCTTCTGGCATTCCAGCATCACCAGCAGATAATCGGTTTTCCCCAATAAATCCTTTTACAAAATCGTTGGCTGGATGACGCAGAATTCGTTCAGGTGTATCAAATTGGATGATTTCACCCTTGTTAAGGATCGCAATTCGGTCCGCGATCTTAATCGCTTCATCCATGTCATGCGTAACAAACACGATTGTTTTCTTGATCGTGTCCTGCAGGTTAACAAGTTCATCCTGAAGCTGTTCCCGGCTGATTGGATCAAGTGCGGAGAATGGTTCGTCCATCAAGATGATTGGAGGTTCGGCTGCCAGAGCACGAATAACTCCTATACGCTGCTGTTGACCGCCGCTTAGCTCAGAAGGATAGCGTTTTCTGAATGTCTTTGGATCTAATCCTACTAAATCCAGCAATTCATCAACTCTGCCATCATATTTTTCTTTTTCCCACCCTTTTAAGCGAGGTACGAGTGAAATGTTATCTTCAATCGTCATATGGGGCAGAAGACCGATCTGTTGAATCACATATCCGATATTCCTTCTCAGCTCAACGGGGTTTTGGTTTGCAATGTCTTCTCCATCAATTAAAATTGTTCCTTTTGATGGCTCGATCAAACGGTTTATCATTCTCATGGTTGTTGTTTTCCCACAACCACTAGGCCCGATTAACGCGACTAACTCCCCTTTTTCAATCTGAAAGTCAATGTTTTTCAAGGCCTCAAAACCGTCAGGGTACGTTTTCCCTACGTTTTTGAAAGTAATCAATTGAGGTTCTCTCCTTTTCGTAAAATAAGCTGCATCCATTAGAATGTTCAATTAATATGTTTCCCTTGCTTGCTTGCTTAAAAACCTCTTTTTTCAGTTAAAGGTTTAAAAATCTACACAGAAAAACACCTGGAGAATCAACTTCCAGTTGTTTTTCTATATTAAGCTGCCGCCTCATCTATATTTTTCTTTTTTCTAAACTGGCTTGCAAAATAAGTCCATGTCCCAACCATACAAACGACCATGAACCCTACTAATACCCACATGTTCTGAGTAAAGCTGCTCATATCTCCGCTTGAGATGACTGCCTTGAATCCAGAAACGGAATATGTCATCGGAAGCCATGCATTAAAGACTTGCAGTCCGTTCGGGATCAGTTCAAGTGGGAATGTACCTGCACTTGTTGTAAGCTGTAGAATTAAAATAATGATCGCTACAAATCTTCCAGGGTCTCCTAATACGGTAACCAGCAATTGTATTAAAGCCAAGAATGTAAGACTTGTAATAATACTTAGCCCGATAAACGCAGTTAGATTGCTTACTTCGATATCAAGACCCAACAATAGTACAGCATCTGCAATCAACGCTTGAATAACACCGACTGCAGCCAAGAAAGTAAACTTACCTGCGAACCAGCTAAAACCAGAACGCGGTTCTCCGGCTTTATCACGCAGAGGGAACACGATTGACATTAAGAGTGCCCCAACAAAAAGTCCGAGTGATAAGAAATAAGGAGCGAAACCTGTACCATAGTTCGGTACATCAGAGAAGCTCTTTGTTTTTACAGAAACGGGGTTCGCGATACGCTCGAACATTTCACTGTCTGCATCCAGTTCACTTGTTTTATCTGCTGCTTCACTAAGCTTTGATGACAGCTGACCGCTTCCATCTAAAAGCTGTTCTTCACCCTCATGAATCTTACTTACGCTGCCAGCAACTTGTTGCCATCCTGCTGAAACGGTTGACGTTCCATCCGCGAGCTTTCCGCTAGCTGCCAGCAATTGTTGTGAACCTGCAGCCGCTTCACCTAATTTAGAGTGAAAGGTTTGTGTGCCTTCGTTAACTTTTGCCTGACCGCTCGCTAGCTGGTCAACGCCACCGACCAATTTAAGCTGCCCGTTATGAAGCTGCTCTGCTCCTTGTGCAACAGCAGTTTGGGATTCACTAAGCTTTTTCGCACCTGCTGAAAGCCCATTAGCTCCGCCTGCAATTTTGTCTGACGCTGCCGTTAAACTATCTAGCCCATTATTAACGCCGTTGCTGATTGCTGCGATCTGTTTTAATGAAACAGCAATCTGCTCATCAGTCATGTTTTCTTGATTTTGTATGAGTGCATTGATTTGTTGCTCTAGTTGTTTTGAACCTGCCGCTGCTTTTTGTGCACCTGCATTCCATTCATTGACGGAACTTGCAAGTGTACCCGCACCGCTAGACAGCTCGTTGGCACCGCCTTGCAATGCAAGACTTCCGTTTTTAATCTTTTCAGAACCAGCTGTTGCTTGACTAAGACCGCTTTTTAACGATTGAGCCCCCACGTTAAGCTGTCCCTGCCCTGCTGCTAACTGTTTATGAGCAGCGATCAATTTATCCAACCCGTTATCAAACTCTGACATCTTCGATTGAAAAACAGATGCACCTTCTTCAAGATCTTTGATCTGTGGTGTTTTCTCGTTCATACCTGCTGCCAGTTGACCACTTCCAGAGGCTGCTTTCTTTAATCCTTCTGTAACTTGGTTCGATCCATCTGCAGCCTGCTCCAGACCTCCAGCAAGCTGTTCCACTTGTTCGAACATAACTTCAGCATAGGTTTTTGTAAGTTCATTCGATAGACTTTCTTTCATCTTATCGACAGCTGTTCCACCGATTTGTGCTGCTAGAAAGTTAAAACCTGCATTAGGTGTATAAATGATCTCCGGCTTTTTAGTTGAGCTGCCTGATAATGATGTTGCTTCCTCTGAGAAATTCTCTGGGATCTCAATCATCATGTAGTAATCATTATGTTCGAGCCCATTCTTCGCTTCTTCTTCTGTAACAAACTTCCACTTAAACTGAGGGTTTTCTTTCAGTTTATCTACAAACTCATCACCTACGGTTAATTTCTCTCCGTTGTATTCATATCCCTCATCGAGATTGACTACCGCAACCGGCAAGTCTTCCATCTTGTCATACGGATCCCAGAAGGCCCATAGGAACATCCCGCTGTATAACACAGGTATAAAAAGAACCGCCAAGACAGGTATCGCAATTTTTCTATTTAAAAATACCGCTTTAAATTGAGCTTTGATACTTTTTAGCACTTGTTTCACTCCTTATAAAATACTGATTGACCATTTTAGTCAAACGGTCATTTCGAATCAAAAAAAAGAGAACTCTACAGTCCGCTTTTTACAGATTGACCGAAAATGAAATTTGGTCACAACTTAATTTAACACGTTTCTTTTACTTCTGCAACACTAAGATTTTCTTAATCCATCCATGACAAACATCTCAAGTACTTCAAGCATCTTTTCTTTTTGAAGAGCTTGGTGATCGCGTTCCCAATCAAATATGAGAGCAATATAAAGCTTTACCATCATAAATGCTACTATATCTGTCGGGCATTCTTTTATCTCACCTTTTTCGACTGCTTTGTCCAGCTCTTTCTGAACAAAACCCAGGACGGCCTTTTCAATTCTTTGCAATGCTTCAGTAACTGGTGAAGTGTTTAATTCTTTAACCTCTTGGGACAGTTTCACAGCCAATTGATGTGTTTTTCGAAGTTCTACCACTTCATATAGTGCATTATGAAGATTTTCATAAAAAGGCCGATCTTCTTTAATAGCTGAAGATGCCGCATGTTTTGTTTCTAGAACTAGATTCGAAATGATCTCAGAGAACAACTCTTCTTTATTTGCGAAAAAAGTATAGATGGTACCTTTTCCGACGTTTGCAATTTTTGCGATTTGATCCACCGTGCTTGCCTTATACCCAAACATGGAAAAAGAACGTTCTGCGGCTTCCAATATACTCTTTTTGCGGTCCATTATTCTATCACCTCTTCTGGAAGCGGATTCGATTTTGTGTATAACGGCAAAGTTAGAAGGACTCTTGTTCCTTCATTCAGCTCACTTTCGTATCTAAGCTTTCCGCCCATATCCTGAATCAATTTATACGTTACCATCATACCGAGACCCGTACCTTTAGCTTTTGTTGTATAAAACGGAAGTCCGATCTGTTCGAGTTCAGTTTCAGTCATTCCCTTTCCATTATCTTCTATCGCAATGGTAATATTCCGTTTTGTCAATTTGTACTGGTACACGTGAATCGTACCGTTCTCCTCGATGGCTTCTATACCGTTTTTAATAATATTTATTAACCCTTGTTTTAGCTTTTGTTCATCAATACAAACTTGGTATGAACCAATTTTGCTTGTCGTTACTTCAACATTATTGATCGCCCCATAAGGAGCGGTTAACGAAACAACATCTATCAGTACATTTTCTAGCGAAATTCTTTCAAGCTTCGGTTCATCGGGTTTAACCATTGATAAATAATCTGTGATAATCTTGTTTGTTCGATCCAACTCTTCAATTAAAAGGGGAGAATGTTCTTTTAGCTTTGGATCTGACGTTGTACTTCCTAGAAACTGTATCATTCCTCTGATGGTCGTCATCGGATTTCTTACCTCATGTGCGATCGCGGCTGCCATTTGTCCTGCTACTGCCAGTTTATCCAAATAAACGGTTTCCTTTAACTGCATATTGATTTTAACGAGTCTCTCGATTAAGAAGATGCAAGAGAAGAATGCGATCAAAAAGCTTGAGAAATAAACCAAATAGAAATCAAGGGTTAAAAATTGAAGATACGTGTGAATAAACAAAATATAAAACAATGTATACACTAGAGCAATGTAGATGGCAGAAATCCATCTTCTTTTATCTTGATCAAAGAACCCATGATAGATCAAGCAGACAACATAGGCTAAAAAGGTCAAGATGACGCCAAGCCATGCAAACTCTCCACCTATTCCAATCCTGGCCATTAGTACAAACAAGGAGCAAATGGCACCAGGAAGCCAGCCTGCGTATAAAGTAACAATCATAATCGGTACATTCCGCAGATCAAAAAAAGAATCCTTAAGTGTTTCAATCGGAAAAAGCATACAAACCAGTGCTCCAACACCACTAATCAGACCAAATATGACCTGGTTTTTTAAGCTTGGAATAACACCCGGATGAAGGGGAAAGAACATATTCAAGAGGTGTGTAAATGAGAATATGATCGCAATATTTACAAATAATGGTTCAACAAAAGCCTCCATGATGCTCCCCTTCCTTTTTTCTTCCTTCAGTATAGCAGAAACATTCTACAAGAAAATATGAAAAACGACAAACATATCCATTTGTCGTTTTATTGAAACCTATTTTATTTTAAAGAAGTGATTCTACAGCTTTTTTTGCTGAATTCACACAATCTGGAAGTCCTACTCCATCATATGGCGCACCAGCTAAAGCAACACCTGGAAGGTTTTCAGCAAAACTGTCGCGCAGCTTTTTCACATACTCTATATGACCGACTTCATACTGAGGCATAGAATCAATCATTCTTGAAACATGATAGAACTCGGGCTGAGCATCAACGCCCATGATCTTCTTTAAGTCGTCCAATACTTTCTTTAGGATAACTTCATCCGGTTCATGAACGATATCCTGATCTTCCGCACGCCCAACATAGCAACGCAGGACCACTTTGCCTTTCGGTGTCGTATGCGGCCATTTCCGGCTGGTCCACGTGCAAGCCGTTATCGACGTTTTCTCACTTTTTGCAATAACGAAGCCTGTACCGTCCAAAGAAAAGTTCACTTCATCCTCATTAAAACTCATTGCAACAGTGGCTACAGAAGTAGGCTTCGTATCATGAAAGCCTGCTGGAAAAAGGGATTCATCAAAAAGCCTTTTCGTTACTGCATACGGTGTCGTAACAATCACATGATCACCCTTCAATGTGGAACCGTCTTCCATGATAACAGAATACGTTCCATCATCCATTGACTCAACATCTTTAACTTTTATTCCAGTCTTGATGCTATCTTCTGGCAAAGCCTTTGAAAGTGCTTCAATAAATGATGACAGTCCGCTTTTCAGGGTTAAAAATGCACCTTTTTTCTTCTTTGTTACCGGTGTTTTCTCGAGTTTTGGCTGTGACTTTTTCATCCCTAATATTAAACTTCTATACTTTTTTTCCGTTTCTGCGAATTGCGGAAAAGTAGACTGCAAACTCAGCCGGTCGATTCTACCCGCATAAATTCCAGAAAGCAAAGGTTCGATCAATCGGTCAACGACCTGATCACCAAGGCGTCTTCTAAAGAAATGACCCACTGAAACATCACTTTGTGTATCCGTACGTTTTGGAAGGAATAGATCAAATCCTGCCCTAGCCTTTCCAGCTACAGAAAAGAGCGGCGTAAATGCAAAGGGCATTATCTTAGTTGGAATACCCATAACTGCCCCTTCTGGAATCGGATGAAGCCTCATGTTATGGAGAATGTAAGCTTGTCCTGTTTCATTGGAGACTAGTTCATCACCAAGCCCCACATCTTTAACAAGATCTGTCATCACCGTTTTTCTGGCAAGATAGGAATCCGGTCCGCGTTCTAAAACAAAGCCATCTTCTGTAATAGTATCGATTTTCCCTCCAAGACGATCGCTTCCTTCAAGCAATGTAAAAGTTAGGGGTTGTCCTGTTTCTTTGGCATGTTTTTGAACATAAAAGGCAGCGGCTAAACCTGTTATGCCGCCGCCCAATATAATAACGTGCTTTCGCTCGCTCATCGCTTTCACATTCTTTCTTTTGTTAGTGCGTTTTCAATTACCGTTGCCAAACAATCAATAAATTCCGGCTTTGCGTTAGGCATTTCAGGACGATAATAGTTAACTCCCAACTCATCAGTGACAACTTTACATTCATAGTCATTGTCATATAAAACTTCTAAGTGATCAGCAACAAATCCAACGGGGCAGTAGATAAAATGCTTGTAGCCATGCTCGTTATACAGATCGCGCGTCAGATCCTGAACATCAGGACCGATCCATGGTTCTGGTGTATTCCCCGCACTCTGCCATCCGATCGTGTAATGTGGAACATTGGCTTCTTCCGAGATCAGATCAGCTGTTTCTTGTAATTGTTTAGGATACGGATCTCCCATTTGAAGGATCTTTTCTGGCAGGCTGTGTGCTGAGAAGATCACGACTGTTTTGTCATGCTCATCTTCAGGAATGTTTTTAAACGTTTGTTTAATCCCATCCGCCCAAAATTGAACATATTTAGGCTCATCATACCAGCTGTCGATCGTTACAAATGATGGACCGCCAATTTTTGCAGACTCTTCTACTGTGCGTCCGTTGTAAGATTTAACACTGAACGTTGAGTAGTGTGGAGCTAACACAAGAGTTACCGCTTCCTCAATACCGTCTTCTTTCATCTGCTGCACCGCATCCTCAATGAAAGGATCAATGTGCTTCAAACCAAGATAACTCTTAAACTCTCGGTCAGGATAACGTCGATTCATTTCCTCTTCTATTCTTTGAGCCTGTTCTTCTGTAATCTTCGCAAGCGGTGAAATACCGCCGATCTGCTCATATCTCTCTGTCAGTTCCTGTAGCTGTTCAGGAGAAGGCTTACGTCCTCGTCTAATGTGTGTGTAATAACTTTCTACTTCATCAAGACTCCTTGGCGTACCGTAAGCCATAATTAATAATCCGGTAGTATTATTTGACACTCTTTATCACCCTAGTTTTTTAGATGTATATTCATGGACAAAGGTGGTTAGTTGTTTTAGTGTTGCTATATTTACTTCTGGGAAGATCCCTTTTCCTACATTAAAAATAAACCCTGGCTCTTCCATACCTTCATCCAAAATTTCTTTCGTTCTTGCTTCGATTACTTCCCATGGTGCCAATAGAATGGAAGGATCTAAGTTTCCTTGAAGTGCTTTTGTCACACCCATCTGGCGCGCCTCTCTTGGAGATAGTCTCCAGTCAAGCCCGATCACATCAATCGGCAGCTCGTTCCACTCCATCACGAGATGGCGTGCACCTGTTCCATAAAGGATCAGCGGAATATTTTCTTCACGAAGACTTGAAAAGATTCTGTACATGACAGGCTTGATGTATTTTCTATAATCGGCGGCATTTAATGCACCAACCCATGAATCAAAAATCTGAAATGCTTGAGCACCCGCAGCAATCTGTGCTTTTGCGTAAGCGATCGTCATATCTCCTAGCTTATCCATTAGCATGAACCAGCTTTCTGGATCCGAGTACATCAACTGTTTTGTTTTATGATAATCGCGAGATGGTCCGCCTTCAACCATATAGCTCGCTAGTGTAAATGGAGCACCTGCAAACGTAATAAGAGGCACTTCTAACTGCTGGCGCAAAATCTTGATCGTATCCAATACATAAGGAACATCTTTCTCCGGGTTTATCGTGCCAAGCCTTTCAACGTCTTCACGAGTTCGTACAGGCTTATCGATCACCGGCCCGATCCCTGACTTGATCTCTACATCTACCCCGATCGCAGGAACAGGAGACATAATGTCTTTATAAAGAATGGCAGCATCAACACCATGCTGGTCAACTGGCAGTTTCGTAACGCCAGCGCACATCTCCGGTCTATGAGTGATGTCAAACAGTGAATACTTCTCCTTAAGTTTACGGTACTCCGGCTGGGAACGGCCCGCCTGTCTCATGTACCATACAGGAATATGTGAATTTTTCTCCTTACGACACGCCTTTAAGAACTCTTCATTCATTGTCAAAACGTACACACCTTTCTATCAAGACCAAAAGCTGCAGCACTATTGTTATCTCCTAGCCACTGAAACTTAAAACCTTTAACGTCAATATCCATACACATTGTAAGGGAATTCATAATAAAAGTATAGGCACAAAGCTCAATTGTCATCATTTTGGCAAATTGGGTGCGTGGAGATCCCTCTGGCAGGCTGTAACTGGCTTTAAGTAAGGTCTGATAGTCGGGGAATTAAGCCTAAGTTGGAATATAAGTCTTAATGAAACTTAATTAAGCCAAAACATCTATCTATTAAGTCTAAATCATAAAATATAGGTGGTTCGACAGAATTCGATTCCATTATACTCCGACGACTCTTTATTCAAAAAAAGAAGATGGCCCTTCAAGCCATCTTCCACTTCATATTCCTATTCTTCGTCCCGCTTCTTTTTATCTTTCTTCTCTTTTCCACTACCGCTTCGTCCTTTCTCCTTCCCCTCCTTCTCATCATCACCAAAACTCGGGAAAAGCGAGATGGATACCACGTTCGAAGGCTGTCCTTCTTGTTTCGTAAGGGGATTATAAGGAACTACGTAAAAATCTGGCAGGGTGAATAAATTCTTACCGGATGCCATATATTGTCCCTTGCCTTTAACAGTATCTAAAAGCTGGGTCTCTCCCTCATTAACAGCATATACCTTATACTGCAGACGCTTGTCCTTTGATGGAGACCAATTCAACTGAACAGACGGCATGCCATAGTCACCGACTCCAAAGGAAGCCCCAAGATCAGCAATCTCAATCAACTCGATCGGAGGCTCCAGATCTTTAACACCGTCTGGCTTTTTGAACTTTAACCCTTGCTGAGACGGCATCCCGTTAATCACTTGTTTAAATAAAAGAGTCGGCTGTGCACTTCCGCTATTTAAATAAGACTCTTTCGTCGTCCTATCATATCCGACCCAAACCGCACCGACCACTTCTGGAGTAAAACCGACAAACCATGTATCTTTGTTCCCTTTATCTACGTTTGGAAAATTGGTCGTTCCCGTCTTTCCTGCGATCTCCATATTTTCAGCTCCATCAGAGCCTGTTCCGTTCTTTATAACCTGCTGCAGCATTCGTGTCATATACCAGGCATTTTGTTTTTTCCAAACTTTCTTCTCTTCACGCTTTGCTTTACCAACAAGATCCCCTTCATTGTTATAGATTTTACTGATCACATAAGGCTCGACTGTTTTTCCTTCATGAAGAAAACTCCTGTATCCTTGCACCATCTGAAGCGGACTTACCCCGTGATCGATTCCGCCGAGTGCAATACCAAGTCCCTTATCCTCGATCGGCATGCCAAGTTCTTCTAGATATTTTTTGGAATCCGATATTCCGATCTCATTTAAAAGCCAAACAGCAGATGAGTTCACCGAACGAGATATTGCATCTACCATCGGCACTTTTTCTTCGTATTTACCGTTATAGTTTTTCGGTTCATATCCGTTATAGCTTAATTCCTCATCCCGCAGCATGGAATACGGCTTATATTTTTCCGACTCAAGCGCAGGTCCGTACACAGATAAAGGTTTAAAAGTTGAGCCCGGCTGACGTTTCACTTCTACTCGGTTAAGCCCTTCTGTCACATAATTGCGCCCGCCTTGAACAGCAAGGAGTCCGCCTGATTTGCTGTCCATCAATACCATGGCACCCTCAGGTTTTGCTTGACCCGTACCAACGAAATAGCGTCCATCTTGAAAACTTTTATAAACCGCGTCTTGTGCCGCAGGATCCATCGGCACTACGATCTTGTATCCTCCCTGTCTGAGCTCTTCTCTTGAAAGGTGATATTTTTCCTTCGCTTCTTTTATCACCATATCAATATATGTCGTATAAGCAGGATTTCGTTCTTCCTGCTGAAAATCAAGCGCGATCATCATCCCTTGTGCTCTTACAGTTTCTGCAGGTGATAGATAATCTTGCTTTTCCATTAGTGTAAGCACGAGATCACGACGTTCTTTAGCCGCTTCTGGATGTTTGATAGGTGAATAATAGTTTGGCGCTTTTGGAAGACCTGCAAGCATGGCTCCCTCAGCCACTGTCAATTCTTTGACATCCTTATTAAAATACGTTTTTGCTGCAAGCTGGATACCGTATGCACCATGGCCAAAATAGATTTGATTCAGATACATCTCCAGAATCTTATCTTTTGAAT
The DNA here is from genome assembly GCF_014635025.1 of Fictibacillus barbaricus. Taxonomy (GTDB): domain Bacteria; phylum Bacillota; class Bacilli; order Bacillales; family Fictibacillaceae; genus Fictibacillus; species Fictibacillus barbaricus. The sequence goes on from NZ_BMCE01000002.1 coordinate 1,581,726, forward strand.
ATCTTCTTTCTAGATTAATGGCAATAACCGCTTCCTTCGTCTTTCGAAGCCATGACTTTTCATGAGATAAAAACACATTCTTCGCCAGCTGCTGTGTGATCGTACTTCCCCCTTCTACCTTGCTGCCAGCCAGAATATCTTTATAAATCGCACGTGAAATAGCTTTTACATCGATTCCGCTATGTTTATAAAAACGGCTGTCCTCAACAGCGACAAAGGCTTCTTGAACATGTGCCGGGATATCCTCTATTCCAACGATATCACGGTTTTCATCATATATTTTTGTAATCTTATCTCCATTTTCAGTAACTAGGAGAGTTGCAGAATCCATGACAAGATCTTTTTCATCAATTACATAGTCACCAGCCATAATAATGAACAGGTATGCAAAAAAACCAATAATGAGTGACCCTGTTAATATCCCGAGTACGATAAGACTTTTCTTTATCATAACCCAACCTCATTTCATTCTAGGTCGAAAAGTACATTTTATATAATTTTCCCTTAGATGGAAAGTATATTACAAGCATCCATGTTCTTACACTGTTTAATGTGCTTAACGGTTGGGTAAAACAAAGGTAAATCCATAATAAAGGCAGGGATATCGCATGAATATATACATCACATATGGGACGACAGACTATTTAGACGCCTATCAAGAAAAATACGATGAAGCTCTCCTGCTAGAAGGGGATTCAAACTCTGCTTTAGTTTATGAAACAGCGGGAGAGAATCCTTTTACAGAAAAACACGAATATGAAGTGATCAACCAACGAGGTTCTTTAACAGGGGCAGGTTTTGTGGTCATGAACCATATACCGGTTTCGGAAGAAGGAAGAGCTCTATTTGAAGAGCGTTTTCAGAACCGTGCAGGGCTAGTTGAAAATGAACCAGGTTTTAGTGGCATCCGTATCCTTCGCCCACTTCACCAAGATCCATACATCGTGATGACACTTTGGAAATCACATGCTGACTTTATGAACTGGCAGCAGTCAAAAGCCTATGAAGAGGCTCATAAAAACAGAGGAACATCAAAAGGACTTCCCGAGACACTCTTCACTGGAAAGTCCTTCGTGAAAGAATATATGGTTGTGCAATGAATACAAATCCGCAATTAAAACGTGCTTCGGTCATATTAAATCCTTCTGCCGGTCAAGGAAGAGTTCTTAATCAGTGGAATGCTATTTTAACTGAACTAAGAAATGGATTCGAAGATGTCCAAGTCTTTGAGACGACCGCACCTGGTGAAGGAGCCACTTTTGTAGAGAGGCTCCATCAGGATACAGATCTTATTATCGCAGCCGGCGGTGACGGAACCGTCCATGAAATTGCAGAAGCTGTTTCGTCCATCAAAAAAAATCCACCTGCATTTGGCATTCTGCCTGGCGGGACATGCAATGACTTTTCAAGAGCGCTTGGCATGGAGCAAAATCCCGTGAAGGCAGCTGCACAGCTAAACAGAAAAAAGATACGTCAAATTGATATAGGTGCATTTAACGATAATTTTTTTACAAATTTTTGGGGTATCGGAATGATTACTCACGTCTCAGAATCAATCGATCCAGATACTAAAGAAAGATTCGGGCGGCTATCTTATTATCTATCAGCTGCTAAATCCTTTCAAACGTGGGAGCCTTTTAGGATCACGATCGAATCAAAAGAATTTCAATACGAAGGACAAGCTGCCATGTTTCTTGCTGTTAACGGCCCTTTTACGGGTGGCATCCGACCTTTTTTTCCGGATACAGACATACAAGACGGAAAGCTGGATTGCTTATTGATCGAAGAACCTTCCATTTCGTTCATTTGGGATGTTTTGCAGAACCGCTTGTCTGATACATCTCGTGAAGGACAAGGCTACCAATATTTCCAGAGCTCTGAAATCCATATTAAAACCGCTCCCCAACAGCTAATAGACTGTGATGGAGAGCGAGAACACAAAACACCTGCTATTGTAAGATCTCTGCAAAAGCATTTAACAGCACTTATTGGGGATGTTTCCTTTTAAAAAAAGGAAGCGTCCTTTTTTGATAAGCACTAATCGATTCAAGAGCTCCAATACAAAGAAACAGCCAGACCGTTCCCGCTGAAAATCCCGCTAAAACGTCTGATGGGTAATGAACCCCTAAATAGATACGGCTAAAACCAATTAACAAGATTGTTGCGATAAAACCTATGGCAAGGGTAACTTTCAGCGACTTCCCTCTTTGGCTTCTAATAACCAGATATCCAAGGAAACCATAATAAATCAAGCTTCCCATAGCATGTCCGCTTGGATAGCTGAACCCTTGCTCAACGATCAGACTGTTTTCTGGACGAATTCTTCCAAACCAGTGTTTTAAGCCAAGATTTAAAAGACCTCCCCCTGCAACGGCCACTAAATACAAGATGGCCCCCCAATAATTTTTACGCTTCACAATAAGCCAGATAAGACTGCCAACCAATAATAGAGTAAGAATATCTTTTGATCCTAAATACGTAATAAATTTCATAATGGCAGTCAGCGTATCGTTACGAAGGTTTGAAACTTCTTGTATGATGACCTGATCAAATTGAAATCGCTGCTCTTCCATCAGATCCTCTGACAATTCAAAGAAAATATTTAAAGAAAAAAACGAGAGTGCAAGCCCGCACGCGATATAAATAAGGGGGAGTATCGGAAAAGGCAGTTTGTTGGCAAGTTCACGTAACATAGAAAAAATCTCCTCAATCTTCACCTAAGTATTAAAGTAAGTTTTCACTTTTTTATAGTGAATTAAACCATATTAATATTTCTGCTAAACTCTAGTCAAATAAGATTCCATTTAAAGAAAAAAGCTGCTCGATTAACAAGCAGCTTTTTCTTATTTCTATTACTTCACAAGTTTTACTAACATATGAGCGAGCTTATGGCGTTCTTCTTGCTCTCCAACTTTCCATAATTCTTTTAACAGATTTTCTTCTGAATTTCGAGGCTCTTCATGGTCAGCTAAGTAGTCCGCTACTTTCTCCGCTGTCTTAGCAAGTGTTTCTTCACTCATGCCCATTTTCTCACCAACTTGAACCTTGCTGTGCAAGTAGCTTTTAAACTCTTCAAAGTTTGATAAAATTTCGTCCTTTTTGCTTTCACTCATGCGGTTTGCTGTTTCCTCAACCTTACTCGTGTCTACATTACGTTCATTATCAACCATGTGTCTGCTTTCCATTTGAATGTAACCTCCTTAGAATTTGTGTATCACTTTTGTTTAATGATTGTTTTATGCATATTTGTCTTTTACCGTTTTTTTTATCTCTTAAACGTATTTGTACAGTTCGGATTTTTTGATTGAACACTATCTATTCATTCGGTTTATGTTTAATAGAAAAAGGGAAGCATAACTTTGTAGAACAAGATTCAGGAGGTTATACAAATGGAAAAAGATTTACAAGCACTAATCGATGGACTAAACGAGGATCTTGCAAACGAATATTCAGCAATCATTATGTACAATCATAATGCCGCAACGGTTACTGGATTGTACCGTCAGATCTTAAAACCATTTTTCCAGGGTGAAATCGCTGACGAGCAGGGTCATGCCCTATATTTAGCAGAGAAAATTAAAACCCTTGGCGGCACGCCCACTACTCAACCAAAGCCAGTAAAACAAGTTGAAGGTGTTCGTGAAATGTTAGAAGAAGCGCGCAATGCTGAAGAAGATACGATCAGACGTTATGAAGAGCGTAAAGAACAAGCTTCTAATCTAAAACTGACTGAGCTTGTTGTCCAGTTAGAGGATATGATCGCTGATGAAACAAAGCATAAAGAAGAAATGGACCGCTTACTAAGCGACAGCCGCTTCTAATTATAAGGAATCGAACAAAAGCACCCTTTTACCGAGGGTGCTTTTTGTGTTTATGCAGTTTACTGTTCTCATCCATTAACAATCGCCACCTGAAGCAATTCTGTGCCACCTGACCAAGATCTTCGAGAAAATGATAATTGGCATAAGCTCCAACGATCGCTCCTAATCCAGGAACCATTTGCAGCATTTTAATAAGGTCAATATGATCCCGGTAATCCTGCTGCAGTTCTTGCCAGTTCATCTGATCAATTGAATCAGGGCGAGCAGGAAATTCTTCAATGGTCTCTTTCCAAAAAACAACCTTTTCAAAAGCTTCCTTTTTCTTATGAGGATCTGAAAATGCCAGCCGGAAAACATGCAAAATAAAAATCCGTTCTTTGTAGTCCCTTACATCAAGACCATAAATACTTGCAGCTTCAAAAAGAAACTTCATTTTAATGCCGAGAAGCAAAGGAAAATCAGCCAAACTAAGCAAGATACCACCAACACCTGTTCCAGCTCCTTCGACTGCGGCCGTTTTTTTATAAAAAGCAAGACGTTCTTGCAGTTTGTAATCACGTTCACGGAGATCTGCCGTAAACTTAATCGTCCTTTTCGTTGTATATTCGGAACCAATTAAAGTTGCTTTAATCATATGTTTCATGCTTGTTGTTATGACATCATGAACCTTTTGAGGAATCTTTTCATTTATTTTTGTTTGAACAGACTTCGTCGCTTTATTCCAAAGAGAGGGCCTTTTGCACATCTCGATTTCCCATTTTTTCAGCTCATCTAATATCTTTTCTTCGTAAGTATTCATCGTATACCTCCTTCCTAATAATACGTCTTATAAATAATCTTAGTTTCGTTTTTCAGCCCTCACGATTTTTACAAATGAATTTTAGCTATTATCTACAGGAACCCCTAAAGGGAAACGGAATACATGTTCTGGGTCATATTTTGTTTTCACTTTAATCAATCGTGGTAAGTTAAAAAAATAGCACTGTTCCAGCCAGTCTTTGATACAATTATCGTGGAAGTTTACATAAGCCCCATCAGCAAAAGGCAGCAATGAATTTCTTAAGTCCTCTACCCACCTAATATTAATATTTGCTTCACTATGCTTCTCCCATTTTGTTATATATAAAAGGCTGAATAATGCCTCTCTATGAACATAAGCGGTATCAGTTGATTTTTCACATGCGGCATTGCCGCATAACGCTTGCAGCTGTACTTTGTTCTCAATGCTGGGAGAGTTTGATAAGAATTTTTTTAATCGTTGTATCGCTTCTTTTGGCAGCTGGTGTTTGGCAAATGCTCCTGTATTTTTAAAAGGATGTGCATCAGGATCCCCATGGTTTACAGCATACTCCTCCATCCCAGGCATCATGCCACCGAACATTTTTACAGCGTCAATATAAGGTATATTTTTGATCTCAACAACTTTTGGCGGATACGCCTTAATAAGCGGTTCCAACAATTGTCTTAATTCCCCTTTTTCTCCGGTAAATTCGCCTAACGCCCTTAGTTCCCCTGCATCCTCCGTTAATAGATCAATGATGGCCGTCAATCTGACATCTGTATAGGGAGCCCACTTTTGCCATGAATCAACGACATTCTCAAATCCGTCCCAATCCCACGTGATTTTAAATACGGAAACACGTTTGATCGGAACTAAAGAAAATAGAAACGACGTTACTACACCAAAGTTTCCTCCGCCTCCGCCTCGGGATGCCCAAAATAAATCAGAGTTTTCTTCTCTGTTTGCAATGATGATATTTCCATTTGCATCAACCATTTCTAGTTCCAGCAACTGGTCAATCAACATTCCATATGGACGGGTTAACATCCCCCATCCTCCACCTAGCGTCAAACCGGAAAGACCGACAGAAGGACACGTCCCTCCTGGAATCGTGAATCCTTCTTCATATAATTTTTCGTATAAAGGAAAAAGAAGCGCTCCCGCTCCAAGTCTTCCTGTTTTTGTTTTATGATCCACTTCCACTTTGTTAATTTCACTGATGTCTATGACTAATCCGCCATCTAAAGAAGAATAAGCTTCATAACTGTGCCTGCCGGTTCGTATCCGAAATCGTATATTCTTTTTTCTTGCCCAACGGATTGCATTTGAAACGTCCTTAGCTGTTTGGCAAAAGTTAATGATCGCTGGAAACAAATCGTAGCGTGTATTAAATTCTTCTCGTGCGAGATCGTATTCAGGATTTCCGGGTATAACAATTCTCCCTGTTAATCCATACGTATTCATGTGGAGGGCTCCCTTCATGTAAACTTTCTTATAAGGTATGAAGGGGGCCTAGTTTGTGTTATGCACAAAAAAACTTCCCAACCATAAGGGCTAGGAAGTCATCGGAATATGTTTCTTTGACATTGCCGGCAAACGAACTAAACTGTAGACTAGTGCCGCTACAGGCATAAGTATAGCAACGATCCAGTCACCAGTAAGGATCCAGTAGAAAACACCATAAACCAATCCTTGTATGATCAGCAGACCTTTAAGCCAATTTTCAAAGGCTTTTGCTTTTACAGTGTCATTAATAGGATAGATCATGAAACTTACATTCCATCTGTATTGTGTGTAGAGCGTAAATAATTGCAGAGAGAACATTTGAAAAAATAAGAACACGACTGCTAACTGCCACCATCCAGGAGGAATGAGGTAGATAAAAAGAAAGCCAAGTAAAATTAACCGTACATATAACCCTAAGTAATCTCCCGAACGGATAAACGTCTTCATGTAGAGCGCGGAAAAGGCATTATTCTTTTTGAATGAGAAAACAGCCAGCCGGTTTAACAACGGTCTTCTGTGAACCGTTTGCTTAAGTGCAGGTACATCTGTAAAGTAATTGACTAGCCGGTAGCCCTTTATCTTTAACGCTTGTTCTTCTGCTAAAAGCATCTCCCACTGATAGCCATGCTGCTTTTTAAAGAAACCAAACACAAAATTCTTAAGAACATACATGATGGCAAATATGGCAATTAAAAAGAGATACGCTTCATTAAAGAGCAAGTAAGCATATACAAAATTTACAATAAAACGCATGATCCGATAGTTCATCTGATGACTTTTATAGGGAAGTCTTCTTTCTTCCCATGATACAAATAGGTTAAAAATTTTCGCTGCGATTAAAAAGAAGCTGAAAATAACGTACATCTTCCAGCCATCATGAATAAAGACCTGAACAATCGGCCACAGCAGCGTAAAGATAAATAACGTGGAAAACGCCCCAGCAGCAATGGATGAAGAAATGGCCATTGAAAAGTACTGTTTCATTCGCGATTCAACTGGAAGCAGAAATACGAGATCCCCTTCTTTTAACAGCGTTCGAATCGGGCTTTTCGTAAGCCAGATCGAAAATATGATAGTAAGAATAAAAACAGCAGGAAAATCATTAGGTAGCGCTTGAAGCAGCTTTGCATAATAGATGCTCCCGATTACGATAAGCAAAATTAAGGAAACAATGAGCCCGCTGTTTGCCATCAAACTAAAATATTTTAACATTTGAGTTAGATGAGCATTGCGCCGTTTTGTCCATAATTTTTTTACATCGATCATGTAACTTTACCTCTTGCTACGTATAAGTAAATTTCATCTAGAGTTGCATCCTTCAACTCGCTTCTCTTGCGTAATTCGTCTAATGTTCCACTGAGTACTAGTCTGCCTTCATGCATGATTAAGAAACGGTCGCAATATCTTTCAGCGGTCGATAGAATATGAGTCGACATAAGGACTCCTGCACCGCTGTTCTTAAATTTAACCATGTACTCAAGAAAAGATTGAATACCAAGAGGATCGAGTCCTACAAATGGTTCATCCACAATATAAAGCTTTGGTTCTACTAAAAGAGCACATAGGATCATCACCTTTTGTTTCATCCCTTTAGAGAACTGACTTGGGAACCATTTGATTTTGTTGTCCATACGAAACTCTTCCAATAAGGGACGGACACGTGTTAGGAATGTTTGTTCTTCAAGTCCGTATGCCATCGCTGTTAACTCAAGGTGTTCCCACAATGTCAGCTCTTCGTAGAGGATGGGAACCTCTGGTATGTACGTAAATTGGCTGCGATAAATTTCCGGTTCATCCCGAAACGTCTGTCCTTCAATTTTTGAAGATCCAGACATCGGTTCCATCAGACCCAAAACATGCTTAATCGTTGTACTCTTTCCTGCTCCGTTCAGACCGATAAGCCCAACGATCTCGCTTTCTTTTACCGAAAAATCTAAATGATGAATGACAGGCTGATTAGGCAGATAACCTCCTGTTAAATCGGTAACTTCAAGGATCGGCTTCATTATGTACCTCCTTCTTCATTCATTTCCTATTTTTATTCTTTGCCATTTTTCACGTTTTACCCGTTAGGATGCAGGCATAGGAGTTGGCGTAGGCTTTGCATAACCTTCTTTATATTTTTCATCAATCATCTTTCTAATCTCAAGCGGACTTTTTCCGTCGGCTGATTCACTCATGCTCACTGCAGCGATCTCCAGACATGTTCCACATTTCGTACCGTGGTCATCCCAAACGATTTTTCCATCTTCTTTATTTTCTGCAACAAAGCAATCATAGTTATTCTTATGCCCTGCTGAATCACCGCATCCACAATAGCATGGCATGGACTCCAGCAAGTCTTTAAATTTAGGAGCTGCCGCATAAATGGCCGCGATCTCTTCTGGTTGTTTATCTAAAAATCCAGGCATCACATCGACGGATGCTGTTAGCTCTTGAATATCACCGTTCGGCAGATGGTTTTCATGACCTTGATGCGAGGCTTCACTATCCTTATTTATCTGTGACTCTTCTTGATGATTTTTGTGGTCTTCTTTATTACTTTCATTCCCACAGCCCGAGATGAGGAAACCAGCAGCAAGTGTCATCGTTAATACAAGTTGTCTTCTTTTCACGGAGAATCCTCCTTTTTGTCATTCTTTCCTTATAATAGCTTAATTCGCGTTTCTTTTACCAACTTTATATGTATAATATGTGTGAGTTAATGGACAAAATAAGAGGGAAGAAGGTATCCCCCCTTCTTCAAGGAGAAAGATGCAAGGTTTTAGATTTTTTAATAAATGCGTAATTTTAAGGAGATGGTTCTCTTGGACTATTCAGTGCTTGAGTAATTTCAAATTCTTATTATTGAGGTGCATGGCTAAAAAATCATATTGTTTTGTTTTCGTGTTCTCCTTTCTTCTCTAACCTCTATAAGAAGGAGGGTTCTATTTCTAAATAGGACCCTTCTTCTTTATTTTTTTGAGAGATGATGTGTGATATGATAAGTAAAAAAAATGAGGTGAGCCACTTGTCCCACGATCCAAACTGCATTTTTTGTAAAATTGTTGCCGGTGAAATTCCATCGTACAAGGTGTATGAAGATGAGAACGTCCTTGCTTTCTTAGACATCAGCCAAGTTACAAAAGGACACACGCTGATCATCCCTAAAGAGCATTCAAAGGATATTTTTGAGCTGCCTGCAGAAACAGCAGCAAAACTTTATTCTGTCGTGCCTAAAATTGCCTCTGGTATTAAACAAACGTTTAATCCGATCGGCCTTAATATCTTAAACAACAACGGTGAAGCAGCAGGACAATCTGTTTTCCACTATCACATGCACTTTATCCCTCGTTATGGCAAGGGTGATGGTTTTGGTGCGGTCTGGAAAACACAGGATCTCTCTGCAAACGAGATGACTGAAATTGCTCGGAACATTAAAGAAAACGTTAAGAGCTAACATTACATATTTAAAACTGCCTTTCTTGATTCGGGCAGTTTTTTCTTATTTTTTTTTTAATCGTATTAGTGTAATCCGCGACATCTCCTGCGGAAAAAACTGGCTGTTGAGACCCCTCTAGCAGAGGTGCGAACGAGGAGCTTGGCAGTTAGTCCGCGGTAAGGGAGCGGATAATCTGTTGAGAGTCTATTATCTGGAGGAGGAGAAGGATGAAACGCATTTATTTTCAAGCAGGACCAACAACACTGCCAAAAGAGGTTATGGAGCAGGCGAAAGAAGAATGGGATGATTTTCAAGGCACTGGATTAAATATTATGGAACACAGCCATAGGGGAAAACATTACGAAGATATTCATGAACAAGCGAAATCTCGTATGCGGCTACTATTGGATATCCCTGACACACATGATGTCTTATTCTTACAAGGCGGCGCGAGTCTGCAGTTTGCTATGATACCCATGAATCTTATCTCTCAAGGAAAAACGGCAAAATATGTTCTAACAGGATCATGGTCAGAAAAGGCATTTAAAGAAGCAAAAAGAATCGGGTCTAGCGAAGCGGTTATTACAGGAAAAGATTCAGAATACCGTACGCTCCCAAAAATGGATTATGTTCCAAGTGATAGCGATGCCTACCTTCATATTACATCCAACAACACCATTTATGGAACACAGTGGCAGGACTTAAATACCTTTACTCACCCAACACTTATCGCAGACATGTCGAGCGATATTATGAGCAAGCCTTTCTCGGTTTCAAACTATGCGTTAATTTACGCCGGCGCACAAAAGAACCTTGGTCCTTCAGGAGTTACTGCCATTATCATTCGAAAAGATCTGCTGCAAGATCACGAAAACGTTCCATCGATTCTTTCTTATGCCGTCCATGCAAAGAATAAATCCCTGTATAATACACCTCCTGTTTACTCGATTTACCTCCTCAACCTTGTGCTTGACTGGGTTGATAGATCAGGTGGAGTTGCTGAAATGGAAGTTAGAAATAAAAAGAAAGCCGACGTTATTTATAATGCTATCGACCGCAGCAATGGGTTCTACAATGGTTATGCAACACCAGAATCACGCTCACTTATGAATGTAACGTTCACGTTAGGTAATAGTGATCTCGAAAAACAGTTCATTAAGGAAAGTGAAGAAAACGGCATCTATGGGTTGAAAGGACATCGATCGGTTGGCGGTTTCAGAGCATCCATCTATAATGCTGTCCCACAAGAGTCTTGTGAGAGTCTTGCAGAGTTTATGGATCATTTTCAAGAAAAATACGGAAAATAGTTCATAACCCTTTTCAGTCAGTAGTACTTCTGGTAACATAAAGGTACTTTCGCAATAGGCCAAGAGGGCACTATTGGAGAGGAAAATTTAAGCTTAGAAATAGCTGAGGAGAGATGAGAAATGAATACAAAATCACTAGCTTTAACATCCGTACTTATTGCATTGGGGTACGTTTTTCACACGATCGTACCACCACTATTTTTCGGCATGAAACCTGATCTTCTGCTTGTTATGATGTTTTTAGCCATCATGCTTGCTCCAACAAAACAAAACGTGTTGATTGCAAGTATGGCAGCTGGCGTTATTTCAGCGCTGACAACAGGCATGGCTGGCGGACAAATCGCAAATATCGTAGAAAAACCGATCACTGCTTTTATCTTTCTAGCTCTATTCATGTTAGTTAAGAAAGTTAAAGTAAATGCATTTAGTGCCGTTCTATTAACGGTAGCCGGAACCATTATCAGTGGAACATTATTCCTTCTCGTCGCAATGCTTGTAGCGGGCTTACCGGGCTCACTGTTTAGCTTTATAGGAATGATTGTTGTTCCAACGAGCATTGTAAGCGGATTGATCATGTTCTTCATTTATCCAGTGGCCGAGCGATTCTCAAAACGTTCAAGTTTAACAGCTTAATAAATAATAAAAAGCCAGTTCCTTATGGAGCTGGCTTTATATATGAATCTTCTTCCTCTTTTTCTTCCCATGTTTGGAATGCGGTGATTTCACCCGATAACGTTTTAAATAAAAACGCGAGCACTGTTGCGTCATCCAATAATCCTGCCCCAATCAAAAAATCAGGAACGGCATCAATCGGACTCACAAAATACAGAAGCCCTGCTACGATCAGGACCATAGATTTTTTAGAAACATCTCGGTATTCACCATTTTTATATGATTTTACAAGTCGTACTAAAGCTTTTACTTGTGACCCTAGATTACTGAGTCCTTGCTTATCTGGCTGAGAACTTTTGCTTTCAGCTTCTGATACAAGCTCGCCCGTTTGTGATGAACTTTCGAGAACAGCGTTTGCTTTTTCTTTCATTTTATTAAAATAGTTGCCGATCGTGTTCTGTTTCAACCCATTTCCCTCCTGCCGTTTTTATTATGTATACCCTCTTTTTATATTTTTCGTCAATTGATATCTTTTTTTCCTCTTTTTTTATTGTACCTTATCTTCCGCCAAACACAGTCAAATATCTTCTGATTTAGACAAGTGTTACATATTTTGTGCAATCTGCTCTGCTTTTACTTATTTTCTGTCCATTATTGTCACATCAATGTTTTTCATCAATCTATCTCTTCCGACAACTCTGTGTAAGTTGTCCAATCATGACGAAATCTATCGGGAAATATTTTTATATTCGTCATTATTTTTCATAGGATTATAAAAGATATTCACGAATTTATTAGATAATAAAAGAATGAGGAGGAATTTTAAGATGTCAAAATCAAAATCCATGATTGTAGGTTTTGCGCTAGGTACAGTAGTAACAGCAGCAGCTACATTGCTTTCAACACCTAAAGCAGGTAAAGAGGTAAGAAAAGAACTTAAAGACAATATGGATAAAATGAAATCCACGTTCACAAGCATTAAACGCGACGGCATTCAGCTTAAAGCAAAGATAAAATTCGCTAAGAGGGAAAAAGACGAAGCTCTAAAAGAAGCTGCCGCTTCTATCATTGAGGAAACACCGAAAGAAAAGGAGCTAGAAATCAAATAATTTTCCAAAAAAATTCTCCCAGCTTGGAGAATTTTTTCTTGTTTTGCTGAATTCAGGATATCTCTGACTTTATCACTATATCTGCAAAAAAATGTATATCCTTTTTACTAAAAAATAAGGAAATATTGAAAAATTTTACTTTCTTATTATAGGAAATACTGGCATAATGAGGAATAGGATGTGTTTTATAAGATGGAGGGCATTGTAAAAATGAACAAAGATCAATTATATAGTTTTCAAGAAGCCATGATCTATAGTCACAAACTTTCTCAGATTAGTAAAGCTTTATGGAAAAGCGTAGAAAAAGACTGGCAAAATTGGATAAAAGATTATGGTTTAAACATCAACGAACACCATATCCTGTGGATTGCTCATCATCTTGAGGGTGCTTCAATCTCTGATATTGCTAAATTTGGTGTTATGCATGTCTCTACTGCCTTTAACTTTTCGAAGAAGTTAGAAGAACAAGGCTACTTAACATTTTCAAAAAAAGAAGATGATAAGCGAAATACATATATTTGTCTCACACCTAAGGGCGAAGAACTTTTACTTCAGACATTGAATACGTACGATCCGGCAAAATTCGGTGTATTCAGTGCTTCTATGCCGATCAAAGAGCTTTTTGGCAGATTCCCTGAATTTCCGGAACTTATGTCCATCATCCGTAATCTATATGGTGATGATTTTATGTCGATCTTCAACAAACTTGAAGAAAAGATCGAAGCAACTATGGGTGAACAATCATCCTCGCCTGTTATGGCAGCTGAGGAAATTGCCTCTTCTCATTCGTAACGAACGGATAATTCATACAGCTTCTCCATTAATAAAATGTATTTTTCTTGATGAAGCATTGCTGTAATCGTTTCTCGTGGTGAAAGCTTTGGAGTTAACATGCCTGCAAAATGAACCAAAAGCGGTGTGTAATGAACAAAGCCTTCTGCACTCTGCATCACATATTTTTTCTCAAGCTCATCGCAAAGAAGGAAAACGTCGTTTACTTCTTGCTCGGTGAGCTTTTTTTCCATGACCAGTCTGAAGAACGGGTATGATGTTAGATCGACACTCTCAATCGTTAGCTGATTATAAAACTCTAACCTTTCTAACCTTTCCTCCACCGTTTCCATACTTACCCTGCTTTCTAGTTGCTTTCTAGTTGTTTTCTAGTCAATCTATGTCTATATCAATTATAATCCAACTTTCTCCATTTTGGTATGAATAATTGATTGATGGAATAAAAAAAACGCTCTGTCCCCGTTACTAAAGACAGAAGCGCTTCACATTAATCCTTTGTATAGACACCTAATTTGATAGAGTCCTTCTTTAGATCAAACTCTTCCGCTTTTACAGCATAACCCGGCTTTGTTGGCATTTGAGTTACTCTCATTAAGATGCTCTCATCTGCTGGGTATACGTCGACCCACTCGGGAAAATCAATGGTATTCTTAATCAATGTAAAGACCTCATCCCCTGGTAAAGGGAAACGTCCCACTTGCATATCCTTCTCTTTTAACAATAAATCTCCGTTATCCATCACTTCTGGTTCAAACGTAATCTGATAAGGCAGCTCCTGATTGAAAGCAACAAAGGATCCATTTAGAACTGCTTCATCCCGAAGATTTACATAGACGTTAACATCAGGTGCTTTTTTTCTTAATTCTTTGTTAAGCAGGTCTTCAACCTGTTCTTTTTCCGTATGTATGCTCAGCAATTTCTGATTATCACGAATATCTGAATCTAGCATACTTCGATCTAAGCTGCCTCCTCCTGGATCTTTAAAAAGTAAAAACAAAACAGCAGCCGGTATTAATAATATGAACAGCAACAGCGTAAAAAAAGCAGCTTTCCATTTATTTCTCATATTCTCTCCCCTCTCTCCTCTGACAAAGTAATTTCCCTATTCATATTCCACATATTTTGGTAAAGTTAAACAAGTAGTTCAAGTTGGAGGTTTTTATATGGCTGGCTATATTTTCATCTTTTTAGCACCTATCTTTTTGTTTGTGTTCAATTCACTTACACACAAATTATGTGACAAAAAGAACTTGTCCACTAAACAGCAGGATTCCGTATACCGTACGATTAACGTGTCTATTACCATTCTGCTCATTTCATCCTATATTTCAAACGTTCTTTAAAAAATATAAAGGGGGAACCAGACTGCATTCCCCCTTGAGTAACCTTACCATACATATGCTGCACCTTTGATCATGAGTAGTAAAACAACACCACAATAACGAATCTGCTTTTATACGTCAAGCCTCATCAGTTCCCCTCCACAAGAAAAGGTCCTGCAAGTCTAACAATTATATTAGCAGAAACATGCAGCACCTACGATAATCAATAGAATAAACAACACAACAATCAATGCGAAGCCTTTTCCATGCCCGTGTCCACCGAAACCCATGAAAGCCACCTCCTTTGATATTCTGTACACTATCCTATGCATGACGAGCTAGACACGCATAGGCATTCGCCCTTTATTCACTTAAAAATTCAAATTCGCCATCAATGGCAAAAACATGCTGCTCCTATAATGATGAGAAGGATAAAAAGAACTATAATTAATGCAAATCCTCCCCCACAATCGTTACCATAACCGTAGCCCATCATCATACCTCCCTTTTCTTTCTCCATATCATATAGTGATACGCCCTGTTTTGATTAGACGAATGACCCGGTTTTTAAATTTTTTTTCTTCAAATCGCTTGAATACCCTAAATTGCTGATTTTATAATGTGTAAATTTTCTCATATTTCATTTATTGAATAGGAATACACACAACGTTTATGCTATAGTAAGAGATGTTAAATTATTACTTCACAGTAGGAGTGTTTGAATATGAAAAAATGGATGTTATCAGTAGGGCTCACAGCGGGACTTATTTCATTATCCGCTTGTAATAATGCCGGTGGTGCAGATTCAGAAGCCATCGTTGAATCAAAAGCTGGAGATATTACTAAAGAGCAGTTCTACAATAAGATGAAGGAACAATATGGTGATCAAGTACTCAACCAAATGATCGACGAAATGGTACTTGAAGATAAATATAAAGTAACAGACAAAGAAATCGAGAAAGAAACGGACAAGATCAAAGAAGAGCTTGGCGGCGAAGAGGCTTTCAAACAAGCACTTGAGCAAAACGGCTTATCTGATGAAAAGCAATTGAAAGAACGCATCAAGTCTATGCTTTTAAATGAAAAGGCAGCTACAGAAGGCGTTAAGATCTCTGAAGATGAAATGAAGAAGACTTTTGACGAAAAATACAAAACAGAAGTAAAAGCTAGTCACATCCTTGTTGATGATGAGAAAACAGCAAAAGAAGTTCAAAAGAAACTTAAAGAAGGCGGAGACTTTGCTAAGTTAGCAGAAGAGTACTCTAAAGACCCTGGTTCTAAATCGAAAGGTGGAGACCTTGGTTTCTTCGGTAAAGGTGCGATGGTACCAGAGTTTGAAAAAGTAGCGTTCACTCTTGATAAAGGTGAAACAAGTGACCTTGTTAAGTCTGATTACGGCGTGCATATCATCAAAGTAACGGACAAGCGTGAAAATAAGTTCGAAGATAAGAAAGAACAGATCGAACAAGAATTAAAGCAACAAAAAGCTAAGCCGATCACTGAAATCTTAGAAAACCTTCGCAAAAAAGCGGACGTTAAAGTGAACGACAAAGAATTAAAAGAAAAGATGGAAAAGAAAGCTGAACAACCACAAACGCCTCAAATGCCCCAGCAATAATTAATATTTGAAGTGTAAAATGACAAAACCAGGCCTGACAAAGGCCTGGTTTTGTTTGTTGATTTATGCAAATGGATGAGGCTGAATGAATCTGTTTTGGAAACCTAGTCTAGCTAAGAAACATATAATCATATAAAAATTGTGATATTCACATAAAAAAAGCTGTTAATCACATAAAATATTGCAATAATCACATAAATAAAACTGTTCATCACATAAAAATTCGATACAATCAGTCCACCTAGATAAGACATTGCATTTAAAACCATGCAAAAAAGACCTGCTTCAGCAGGCCTTTCCCTATTAATCTTATTCTCAAGACCATTTTTGATCTGGCTTATCTGAAGAGTCTTCCTCTTCAACAAGTTTTTCACCCCGGTCTTCTTCAGCAGCTGCGATTAGATCCTCAGCATCCTCTTCTTCTACAGCAGCCGTTGTTCCAGATGCCCCATGAGCCTTCGCCCTCTCAATACGCTCCATGTATACTCTGCCTTCTTCTTCAATGACTTTCTGCTCGATAGCACGATCTTCCTGGAACAGAGTGACCACCCGATATGCGCTATAAATAATGCCGCAAAGAACAAAATACATCCACCATGGAGTCATAGTAAAAAAGCTGCCTACTCCTGCTGAATATTCTTTTAATACAAATGCAGCAATGAGTATTGCACCGAAAAATAAAGCAGCGTATCCTTTCATTGATTAACTCCCCCTTATTAGACAAGCTTTTACTAAAGTCTATGAGGAAGTAATATAAGATATGTCACGAAAGTACAGGTTCAGCTTTTGTTTCTTTCTTTGGCTGTGATTGTACTTTTTTATCGAATGAACGGAACATCAAATAATAGATTCCAGCACTCATTACAGCTAGAACAAAGAGTAGATAAAACGTGTTTTCAAACCCGATCCACATCGTTAAGGGGATAGAGATCGGTGCAATCGTACGGCCGATCGTAAAACGCAATCCGGCTGCCGCAAAATACTGCCCTCTCATGTTTTCTGGCGCGAGTTTTGAGATAAAGCTTTCTTGGATACCGACCACCATCAGTTCAGCCGTTGTAAAGATCACCATAGCTCCAAAAAGGACCCACATCAACGTCGTGCTTCCAAACACGAGCATCGATACTCCGTATAGAAGAGCGGAAAGGATAAATACTCGGCCTTCTTTAAAGCGGTTCATCCATTTGGCCATCCATACCGTACAAAGAGCTACCATCAAGCCATTTAGCGAGATCAAATAACCGAACACTTTTTCACCGGTTAACGAGATATCCCAGTTGGCGATTGCAAGGAGTGACTGCTCCGGTACTTTTTCCGTCGTATAAACAGCTAACAGCAGGTCCATTTGCATAAAAGTTTGAGCTACAAGAATTCCGGCTAAGATAAACAGCAAGAATAACTTATCGCTCGCGATTACTCTGTAGTCCTTCAGCTGTTCCCAAACCGCTTCATGCCATTTTTTATCTGATCCTACCTGTTCAAGCACTTCTTTTTTTATAGGCACCGTCTCACGAATGTATTTCGCAAGCACGATAGCTAATAGGATACTCACTGCTAAACACGCGAGCAGCAGTTCGAACCGGTATGAGAAAAAGAAGATACTTCCTAATACAGGACCGAACACGACAGATATATTAATGGATGTATAAAACACCGCAAATACTTCACTTCTATGCTTCTCTTCTACGACATCAGCAATCATCGCATGACTTGCCGGCCAATATAGAGAACCAAACAATCCTAGTGCTGAAAAAGCGATAAACGTTAGTATAGGTGAGTCCAGCCAAGGAGAGTTTGCGAGACAGAAGAATACAAATGTAGCCGCCTGTCCCCAGGCAGCGATCACCATCATCTTCTTCCTTCCGTATTTATCCGCACAATACCCGCCGACAAGGTTCGTGATAACACCCACTACCTGTGACAGGACAAGCAGCATTCCGGCAGTCGTTTTACCCAGTTCATCTGAAAAATAGATGGCCATGAACGGGAAGAACATCCAGAATAACAGGTTTACAAAAAATTCTCCGACTAAACGTACTTTAATATTCGCATCCCAGTCTTTCCACTTCATGTTGTTCACTTCTTCCTGTAAGTTAATATCTAACACAGTTGCTTCTTATACCTGCCTTTTGAGCTCTTCAATAGTGTAAGTTCAGTGAACAATGAGATTTTTCTAAGTAAAATAGAAAAAGCCCATGGTTAGGCACCTTTACATGTGCATACCACAGGCTTTCATAAAAAGGCTGAGAATAACACATGGAAGATCGCTCAAAAGTAGGTAGAATGCATAGCAAAATAAACCTTTCCTAACTAAAGGATTGGATGTTATTTAGCTTGCTTTCCTGCCTTACTTTGAACAATGCTTTCCATGAGTCATTGCCTCCTGAATTCGTTTTCTTTATTTCCAATTCCAAATTTAACATAATTTCAAATATTTCACAATGGGTTTATGTCATTAATTTTGCCTGCTTTGTTGCTCTTGAAAGTGGTTGAATTCCGTTTCAGGATGCTCGCTTTCCGGGGGGCGTGCGGTGAGCCACCCCGTGCTTTGCACCTTTGGTGTCTCACCTGTCCCGCTGCTACCCCAGGAGTCTCGCACCTTCCACTCCAATCAACTTGTCAATGAAGGCAAAACAAAAATAACCCAACAGCAATAATCTTTTAGAAGTGAGCATTAATTTTTGGCGTATTCTCCTTGGAACAGAGGTTTGTACAAAGAACGGTTCTCTAGAGCGAACTGTTTATCCGTAAATTCTCCAGGCTGCACTTTCTCAAGGGCCCGATCCATCATATTCATTCTGGCATCGAAATTATCGATCATATGAAGGATTTCCGCTTCCCGGATCAACGGCTGTTTCGGACTTCCCCATTCAGGCTTGCTGTGATGGCTGAGAACGAGATGCTGAAGCACTGTAACTTCTTCCCCTTCAATCTCTAACTCTTCTGCAGCCTTACCGATTTCGTTCACCATGATCGTGATATGGCCAAGGAGTTTTCCTTCTAACGTATAAGTCGCTGCTACAGGTCCTGATAATTCAATAACCTTACCTAGATCGTGAAGGATGATCCCTGAATAAAGAAGATCGGTATCCAGTGAAGGATACAACCTGCTGAACGCCTTTGCCATATCCAGCATGGAAACAACATGGAATGCAAGGCCTGACACAAACTCATGGTGATTCTTGACTGCTGCTGGGTATTCTAAAAATTCCGCTTGATACTTTTTTAGCAGGTGTCTTGTGATTCTTTGGATATTTGGATTCTTCATCTCAAATATGTATTTTGTGATGGTTTCAACCATTACATCTTGTGATAATGGTGCCGTTTCTAGGAAATCACTGATCTTAACGCCGTCAAGCTCCGTTGCAGGGCGAATCGCTTTAAGCTTCAGCTGCATTTTTCCTCTGTAATTGCCCATCTCACCAGAAAGTTTTACGATAGCTTGAGCCGCATACAGCTCCTCATCTTCAGGAGAACTATCCCACAATTTGGCTTCCACATCCCCTGTTTGATCTTGAAGGATCAACGTCAAGAATGGTTTTCCGTTACTCGCTGTCCCTTTTACAGATGACTTGATAAGGAAAAAACCGTCTACGATCTCTCCTACCTTATAAAATGCAAGTCCTTTTTTCATCTTTCACCCCGCCTTTCTTTGTTTTAGTATAGCATATCCGTCTATTTAACTACTTGTTGCAACACTAGTTTCGTGAATATTTAACAGGCTGTTTGAGACCCTATTCTTGCTTAACCTTATAGTCTTAAAACTGTTGTTTTGCTTTTTGAAAGCCAAACTCTCATTCCAATCAACGTGACCAGCATCAAGAAAGCTCCAAACCAATAAGGAAGTTCCAGGTTCCACTCAAAAAGTAAACCGGCCAGTACTGGACCTATCGCGTTTCCTAAACTTAAAAATGAATTGTTCAACCCCATGACCATCCCTTGATTCTGGCCTGCCATCTTGGAAAGCAATGCGTTAACGGATGGCCGCACGAGTGAATTGCCTAAGAAGAACAAGCTGATCGTCAAGAGAACCGTTGCATAATTAAAGGCAAACGTCATAGACAAAAATCCGATCGCACTTAAAAGCAATGATCCTTTTACTACTTTTTTCTCACCAAACCTGTTTGTCAGTCTTCCAATCAATGTTCCTTGCACTACAACTCCAACAATTCCGGTAACTGCTACGAGAATACCAACTTCTGAGGGATCATATCCAAACTTCTTTAACATATAAAAGCCGAAGATTGCCTGAAAGTTG
Organism: Fictibacillus barbaricus; assembly: GCF_014635025.1. Classification (GTDB taxonomy): domain Bacteria; phylum Bacillota; class Bacilli; order Bacillales; family Fictibacillaceae; genus Fictibacillus; species Fictibacillus barbaricus. Next base: position 1,602,273 of record NZ_BMCE01000002.1, read on the forward strand.
GCAAGAGCAAAGCTAATCGTAAAAATAAGAATCAATAGGAAGCCGATCTCACTTTTAAGCGCACTTGCCATATTCAAAAGCAGACTTGTCTTCTCTTGCTGTTTAGCAGTTTCCTTATCTTCTGCAGAAAGGGATTCTGGCAAGAAGAAAATAGACACAATCCCGCCCAGTGCTGCAGCAATACCAGCTAAGATGAACGGCAGATTCAACTCTATCTCAGCAAGCCATCCACCAATTCCAGGACCAATGACGATACCAAGTGCCATGGCAGCACCTAGCATTCCCATTCCTTTTCCCCGATCTTTTTCAGGGGTAACATCTGCTACAAACGCCATCGCTGTCGGCATTAAAGCAGATCCAAAAATCCCTGCAACCGCACGGGATAAAAACAGCATCCATAAACCGGATGCATAAGCGAAGATAAACTCACCTGCAGCAAATCCAAACATACCCAGTGCCACAAGCGGTTTACGGCCGATTTTGTCAGAAAGACGTCCCCAGATTGGCGCGAACAGAAATTGCATAAAGGCAAAGATGGCAATTAAGAAACCTAATTCCCTCCCTGACGCATTAAATGCTTCAATATAATAAGGCACGATGGGAATCACTAATCCGATCCCCACCATAATAATAAAAAGGTTGACCATCAAAACGATTAACGGTGTTAAATATGATACTTTTTGTTTCGACATGCTGTTTATCCTTTCTCTTGGAGGCCGTTCATCTGCATTCTAATTTGGAAGACTACACCGTCTCTCGTATTTTGTGCGACCACGTTACCTCCATGAAGCTCTGCAATCCGCTTTACAATCGCAAGCCCCAGCCCAAACTGCCCCTTGTTTCCTTTTCTAAATGGCTGAAAGATCTCTTCTCCCTCAACATCTGTAATATGATCACCATCGTTAAATACCTCAATAATCAATTCTGATCCCTTATAAAAAGCAGAAAGCCTGATGGTGTTAAGTGCATAGCGCAAAGCGTTCTGAACTAAGTTATCAAGCAGTATACCCCACTGCTCTTTATCACCATGCATTTTATAGTGATTGCCTGTGATCTCAAAATGAATATCCTCTCGCTGATATCTGAATCTCTCCACAATATCTTCGGCAAGATCTCCAAAGTTAAAGGTTTCTTTTGAGATAACATCAAGCTTCATGGCGTCTAGTTTTGTATAATACAGCATGTTTTGAACACGCTTTTCCATTCTTTGTGTTTCTTTTAAAATGACATCCATCATATCTTCAGTTGTTTTTTTGGGCATGATCCCATCTTTAACAGACTGCGCATAACTTTTGATCGTCATAATTGGTGTTTTGAGTTCATGTGAGGCATGCTGAATAAACGTTTTCTGCGCATGATCGTGCCTTAATAGGTTCTGCCTCATTTCCTCAAACTGTCTGGACAAGATGTAGAATTCATCATCACCCTTCCAATGGAAAGGTTCCTGCCAGTTCCGTTTAGCGATCTGTTCAAACCTTTTTCCTAATATGATTAGCGGCGAGCGTAGATATCTCGCTAACCAGATTGCTGGAATGATGGAAAATATTCCTGTGAACAATAGAATCAACACAAGTCTTAACCAAAGTCTGTTTACCATCTGATCACGGTACGTATCCCACATGTACGAGATCAGGAACACCTTTTGGCCATCTTCATTTATCTTTGTTGAGATTGCATAAAATAGGGTCGCATCTTCATACGTCAACTCGTACCTGCCTTGATCCTTTTTCTGTTCATAAGCTTTTTCTGCCATTTCAAAGAGAACTTCCTGTGGCACAGGATCACCTTGTGAGTTGGCATATTTATCCACGATATAGAAATGCCCTACATCACGGGCCGCATTTCTTCTTTCAATGAAATCTGTCGGTGATTCCCCTTCTTGCTGAAATTGATTTTGAGGATCCCACACATTCTGCTGCTCATTCTCAATAATTCTATATGTCTCTTCAGTCAGCGTATCTTTAATCGAAAGAGGGTAAATGATCGCTGTTAAAAGACCAATCGTAAAAAGCAATAACCCGAAGGACAGCCAGATACGCTGTGTAAGGTTTAACCGGATCATGACGGTATGATCCTATAACCCGCACCATAGACTGTCTCTAAGTTCAACCGAGGCATCTTCTTACGGACACGCCTGATCACATCATCGACTGCACGTTCTGACCCAAAATAATCGTCTCCCCATACGTATTCTAATATCTCTTCACGTTTACGGGATTTGCCTTTATTTTCGATTAAATAAAGAAGAACATCGATCTCTTTTCCGGTTAAGTTAATCATTTCACCTTCACGCGTGATCTTCCTGGAGATCGGATCGATCGTATAACCTGTAATCTCAATAATCTGCGGAATACGGTTACCCGTTTCATAGATTCGGGTTAAGAGTTTCTTAACACGAATCACAAGCTCTCTTGGCATAAAAGGCTTGGCTAGATAATCATCACTTCCGAGCTCCAGGCCGACAATACGGTCTAAGTCCTGGTCTCGTGCAGATATAAAGATAACAGGTATATCTGAATTCTTTTTAATTTCCTTAATGATTTCATAGCCATCCATGCCAGGCAGCATAATATCTAAAATCCATAGATGAGGTGTGTTTCCTTCAGACTGCTTTAATGCTTCTTCACCATTATGGAAAACCGAAACACTCCACCCCTCTTTTTCCATATAGGCTTTCAGCACTTGGGCAAGATCTTGCTCATCTTCGACTAAGTAAATGGAATACTCATTGGACATGATCCATTCCCCTCCTTTGTTTACATTTCAGCTAAAACAGATCGGCTTGGCCAATGTATAAGAGGAACAGACGGAACGAGAGAAGCTACATGCTTATGACAAGTAAAGAACAGAATCTGCCTCTCCTGTGCCGCTTCTTGTATAAGCAGCAATGTGCATCTTGTTCTTTTTTCATCAAAATTTACTGCAATATCATCCATTAGAATAGGAAAGTCAGCAGGTCCTGCGTGTTTAGCAACAGCCAGACGGATTGAAAGATATACTTGTTCTGCTGTTCCGCGGCTTAACTCATGTGGATAAAAGCGGGTTCCGTCCTCTTTTACGGCCATTAGTTCATTTGTATCTGTAAATAGAATAGATTGATATTCACTCTCTGTTATTTTACTAAAATAAACACTTGAAGTCTCTAAAACCGCTGGCAGCTTCGTTTTTTGATAGTTTTCCTTTACTTTTTGAAGGGCATGCTGTGCCAGGCGGAAGGTTGCCCATTTCTTAACCAACCCGTTCCATTCTTCCTTTAACCATTCATATCGGTGTAAGTGTTCGGAATAACTTCCATCTTCTAAAAGTTTGTTGAGTTCCCACTCCAGCTTCCCTTTTCCTTCAACAGCCTCTGCATATTCTCTTTGTGCATCTTCCTCTTTTTTCTCTAATTCTTCTGCTGCCTGAACGGTATCATCATATCCTACGGTAACTTTCTCAGTCATCTCATCTATTTCATGTGTTGAGAAACCGAGTGTTTTAAGCTGATTATAGAATGTTTCTCGTTCTTCGTGCAGCTTAATAAGATGTTCAGCGCTCCTGCCTCTTTGGTAATAATCTAATTCTTGGCTTACACCTGCTTCATCCCATAACTTCCGAATCTGTACATTGATGAAATCAAACTTCTTCTGAAGTGAGCCTTTTCGTTCTAAAAACTCTTTACAGCTTCTTGTAAGGCGCTCCACTTCCGCTCTGTTTTTTAACTGCTCCTCTAAACGTGAATGGCAAGAAACAACTAACCCTTTTGTATCACGATGACCTTGGTACTCCACAAACGAAGTTAAAAGTGAAGCTTCATTTTCATAAGCCGTCTTTTCATCGTTTACTTTCTGTATCTTATCGTTCAAAGCTTCTTTTTGCTTTAACAGCTCTTTTAGCTCGAAGAGTCTCTTCATATAACCAGATACAAAAAGTTTCGCTGAATTCCCTCTATACCCGTTTTGAATTCCCCACTTTTCAGCACTCTCAAAGATCGCTGCCTCTTCTACTTCTATATAATCCAACTGTTTTGCAAGCTGCAGATAGATATTGTTCTCGTTAGAAAGCTGAGCTGAGATCTGCATCCATTGTTTTCTGTTCATTTCATCTTCTAACAAACGGTGATGGGCAGGGCTTGGTATCTTTTCATCTGACTTGCCCTTTTTTGTATAAATGGAAGCCAGCACAACCGAGATGGTGATTAAGAAGATACCGCTATACATAACCGATGAATTACTTGAAGACCAACCAGACCAAATTAGAACAACTGCAGAAAGAAGCGGGATAACAGCAGAATAGAATGGTAGTTTGTTAATCTGTTTTGTGGTGTTTTGCTGCTGAAATTGCTCAAGCTCTTCATTTGAAAGCAGCAGACCCTTCTGTTCGGCTTCTTCTTTTTCCAAACGTTCCAGTTTCATTCTCGAATCCTCTAGCTCATCTTCTAAACGTCGTTTCTTATCCTTGACATGAAATGACTGTTTAATCAGATCCTCCAGTTCATGAAGGGATGACAAAGAGAGCGACAGGTTCTTCAAATCTGATTCAGTCCATGTTTCTCCGATTGATTCAAAAAGGTTAGCCTCTTCCTTTTCAATGGATTCCACATTTTTCTTTAGATCTAAAAGTTGATTGTACAAATGCTTATAATATGGGAGTTTATTAAACAACTGTTTAATTTCGTTTTGTTTGTCAATCAGACTTGTATCTGGAATAAGGGATTTCTGCTCTTTTTCAGCAGATCGAAGGCGATCGTGAATATAGTCAAGTTCTCCTTTTAAAAGCGATCCTTCCTTTACCCATTGTTCATATCTTTGAATACCGTTTTCGGGAAAGTTCTTATTCATAGAACCAAAAGAACTTAGCTCTATCTCAAGCTGTTTAAATTTCTCAAGCACTGGTTTCAATTCAAACAGCCTTTTATTCGATCGCAGTTCTTTTTGGATACTTGCTAGATTTTCCTTTGTTTTTTTCAGGTGTTTCTCAAGATTTTCTTTTTGTGCCTTTACAGCAAGATAACTCTCATTCTTTCCTTTTAACGTTTCCAAAGATTTCCCGATAGCTTTTAGCTGCTCCAGCTTCTCATTAATGATTGGCTTTTTTCCTGCTTTTTTAAACAAAAGAGATTGTTTCTTTTCAAGATTCTGTTCTATTTCCAGCAGATCACGGTCACCAGAAATGGCTGTACTTATTAAAAAGTTACCGAGTTCCTCTGATGTTAGTTTATCCAGTTTCTGAAGTCCATCAATTCCAAAACAAAAAGCACCTGCAAATAATGAGTGATCCATGCCGTTTAACAATTGAAACAGAAACGATTCTCCTTTTTGCTGACCTGTCTCATCGTAAAGGGTAACATCACCAGTTACTTTTGTGCCCGCTATTCTCTCAATAGTCCATCTGCCATATTTCTTATGCTGAATAGTCATCTTGCCGCCCATTCTGTTTCCGTTCTTAGGTTCATAACGGCGCTCTGACTGATTTTTTGCAGGAAAGCCGTATAGCATGCATTTCATAAAATCCATCAATGTTGTTTTCCCTGCTTCATTTTCACCAAATAGCAGTTGTAAGCCTGATTGTTCGAATGATATCTTGCAATCTCTTAGTCCACCAAAATGATAAATATGCAGTGATACGATTTTCATCTTTTCACCTACCTGCTTTTATGGAGTTCTGATAATAATAAACGCTCTGCTTGCTTTTTAATGTCTTCCCAATCTTGATCCTCAAGAGCAATATATTTCCTCGCTGTCTTATGTGTGGAGAGCTCAGAAATGGCTTGTTGAAGTTCATGTTCATCCTGTAAGACATGTGAAATATCTTGAAAGAATCCTGATTGCTTTATAGACATTTCATCATGTATGGAAGGTTTCGTCTCATTTTTCAAAGAAACAACATGTATGAAAGAAGTACCATGATCTTCTTCCCGTAAGATTTCCTCTAGTTCTTCTAGAAATGTACCATCCAGCAGTTCCTTAAAGAGCTGAGTCTGTCCAGACAGTCTAATAGTCAGTAAGACACCTTTCTGTGGATGTTGATATTTACTTATTTCTTTTTCACATAGGGTGATGAGTTCTTGAAGACTATCTAATCCTTCTAGTTGGAGAACCAAGTCATGCCACTCTATATCAGAAGTAGCATAAAAGCAGCTTTCTGCTTCAGATCCGTTCAGTGTTACAATGTATCCGCCTTTCTCACCCGTTTCACCGCTATGTCTTCCTTGTATATTTCCTGAATACCGAACTGGAGGATCTGTACTCAAGTCCATTCTTTTGTGAATGTGGCCGAGCGCCCAATAGTCGTATCCCTTTTTTAGCAGCTCTGTTACTAAAAATGGTGCGTATCTGCTGTGACCGCTGTAACCATCTGCTTGACCATGCAATATACCGATGTGGTACAAGTGGTCTTTCTTCTCAGGATAATGAAGAGTACGGTTGTCGGTTACAGCAGCCGTTTCATAACTAAAACCGTGAAGACACGCAAGCTTTTTTCCGTCCTTTTCAAAGTGGACCGATTGAATCGAATTTCCTTCGAAAAAATGAACATTTTTTGGCCAATCAAGATCTACCCATCGTCCGTCCAGCGGATCGTGGTTACCATGGCTGATATAAACCTTTATGTTATGATTCTCGAGTCTTGTAAAACAATTCTTTAAAAAAGACTGTGCTTTTAGGCTTCGGTTTCCGCTGTCGTAAAGGTCTCCTGCAATAATCACAAAATCTACTTTTTCTGAAATGGCTAGATCGATAAGCCGTTTAAAAGACAAAAATGCACTTTCAGAAAGACGTTTAAAAAGCCTTTCTGGTAATGAGGAAAGCCCCTTAAATGGACTATCTAAATGAAGGTCTGCACAATGTAAAAACTTTATCATTTCACCCATCCTCTTTTTCTATCATTCTTCCCCTCATTTTAACATATATACGAAAACACGTTCGCTTTAATTAAAACGAAAAAAGAGAGCAGAATCGCCCTCTTCTTAGTCTGTAAATTATAGTCCTGTCGTATCTTTCTTTTCTTGTTTAGATAGGAGAATGGCTTGTTTAAAGAGCTTTAATGAAGGCGCGTTTCCATACATCAGAACTCCTCCACGATAAACACGCGCTCCGATTACAGCAAAAAGACCGATGGCCGCAATCAGCACCCCAATGCCTAGTGCTACTTCCCAAACCGGAAGTGAAAGCATCCCTACACGCAGAAGCATAAGCATCGGAGTAAATAACGGGAAGTAAGAAGCCCCTGCAACGAATGCGGATTCTGGATTTTCTCGGCCATACATAGCAATCATAAACGCAGCTACGATTACGATTACCACTGGCGTCATAATATTGTTGACTTCTTCTACTCTGCTGATCAATGAACCAATCATCGCAAAAAGGGTAGCGTAAAGGAAGAATCCTAATATGAAGAAAATTAGAGCATAAACGATTAATGGGACCGGTATTTCATTTAGTTTAAGTTCTTCTATTATACTCTCGCTTCCACTCAATTTTCCGTTCAATTGAACAGCGGCAAACCCGGCAGCAACAAATAATGCGAGCTGAGTAAGCGCGATCAGTACGATACCGAAGATCTTTCCAAACATCTGTTTAACAGGCGAAACTGATGAGATCAAGATTTCCATAACTCTTGAAGATTTTTCTGTGGCTACTTCTACTGCGATCATACTTCCGTACATCATGACTGCCATGTACATGAAGAACAACAGAACATAGACAAGGATATATACTTGAGCTGCCTCTTCTTCACTTTTAGCAGTTTCAGACAATGATTCCTTATCAAACGAAACAGGCAGATAGATCGCTGCGAGCTGCTCCTGATTTAGTCCGATCGATTCAGCTGCTGCTTTATTCTTAATCTGCTGAAGGGCCATTTCAATATCTGTAATAAGGTCCTGATTGGTTACATCTTCTGCTTTATAGCTTCCTGTTATCATACCTGAAGCATCTTTATCAATTATGAGTAAGCCGTCTAATTCACCGTCTAACACGGATTGTTCAGCATCTTTTTCAGACTTTGTGTAGACTTCAGCTTTTAGATCAGCACCTGCTGTTTTAAACTGCTCTTGAAGCGCAGGAAGTGTGTTTCCTGTTTTATCGATAACAGCCACTTTTGACTCTTCATCCCCACCGAACATTTTTGTGATCTCGTTCATGTTCGTTACAACAAACAATAGAGCAATGGTGATCAATGTGGAGATCAAAAAAGGTTTTGACTTAATCTTTGAACGGTATGTATGCATCATGACAGTCATAAATTTACTCATGAACCACACCTACTTTCTCGATGAAGATATCATTTAGTGAAGGTTCTTCAAGTTCAAACTTTCTTACAAACCCTTTTGCCTGGATCGCCTGGAACAGATCTTGAGCTACTTCTTCACGTTCCACCTGAAGTGTAATCCCGTCTGCTGTTACACGATGTTTCAGCACACCATTCGTATCTTTTAAGTAGCTCAGATCGAAATCAGCTTTAACAGAAACGTTCTTCTTGCCGAATGAACCTTTGATCTCTTTTAAATTTCCTTGAACCACTGATTTTCCTCTATGCATGATACATAAATTCTGACAGAGTTCTTCCACGTGCTCCATCCTGTGAGAAGAGAATACAATCGTTGTTCCTTCTTTTTTCAGCTCATGAACAGCACTCTTTAGCAGTTCAACGTTTACTGGGTCGAGTCCGCTGAACGGTTCGTCAAGAATTAACAATTCAGGTCGATGAAGTACAGCCGCAATAAACTGTATTTTTTGCTGATTCCCTTTTGATAGAGATTCTACTTTTTTATTTAGATACTCTTCTGCTCCAAAACGCTTTAACCATTTTTCTGTTTGCTCTTGTATTTGAGAACGGGACATCCCACGGAGCTGGCCAAGATAGATAAGCTGTTCCCTTACTGTTAGTTTTGGATATAATCCTCTTTCTTCGGGCAGATATCCAACTAGATCACTTGTTTCGTATGAGATCTCTTTTTCATTCCACGTAATCTTTCCTTTTGTTGGTGTTAATAGACCTAGAATCATTCGGAATGTTGTGGTTTTTCCTGCTCCGTTCGCACCCAACAGACCAAAAATTTCACCTTTAGGAATTTCCAATGTTATTTCGTCTACTGCTGTAAATGAACCAAATTGTTTTCGAACTTCGTTAATGGTTAACATGAACTTCCCTCCCGTTGTAAAATATACCATATTCTGCCTTATACGTGGCTAAAATCCTTAAGTTTCATACAATTTCTTCACAAAATAGCAGGAAAAAATCGTCGAATGTTGAAATCAATTTTTAGATATGAAAGGAGTTAGACTACCATGAATACCTACGCACTTACAGCTTATGAAAAGAACGGCGAAAAAATTTTAGATGAAACGATTTCTGCATCAAACGATTCTGAAGCGAAACAACGGGGAGAGGCCCGTTTGGCTGAATTAAACATGCAAGAAAAAACGCATCGTCTGACTTCACCAAAGGGACAGTTGCTTCTTTTCCATCGCTGATGAAACTCATGGAAACGAGGGGAAAAACAGTGAGTGAAGTTATACTACGCGAAGCACGTTATGAAGACAGTTATGAACTTGCTTATCTAATGGGAGAGCTCGGATATCCGACAAAGCCAGAAGAGATGACAGAACGCTTAGAAACGTTACTTCCCAATCCGGCCTATGCTTGTTTTGTTGCAAGTGTAAGCGATCAAGTGATCGGTATGATCGGGCTCACAAAAGGAATCTATTTTGAAAAAAACGGGTGTTATGCTCGGATTTCTGCCCTTGTCGTAAGTGAAGAGTTTAGAGGAAACGGCATAGGCAAACAGCTCGTTCATTATGGAGAAGAATGGGCAAAGGAACAAGGATGTACAGCCATCCTGCTTAACAGCGGTAAACATCGAACAGACACGCATGAGTTCTATCGCAGCTTAGATTATGATGACACGGGACTGCGATTTATAAAAGTGATGCTCTAATGACGTTTATCAATAAATATACGTAGAGGAGTTGTTGATTTCCTCTCCAGGATGCTCGCTTTCCGCGGGGCGGGCGTTGAGCCTCCTCGGCGCCATGCGCCTGCGGTGTCTCACCTGTCCCACTGTTCCCGCAGGAGTCTCGCACCTTCACCACCAATCAACTCAACTTCTTTTTCAACGGATTGCTTTCACATACCTACTAAAAAGATTTTTGTTAAAAGAGCCAAAAGAAAAACCGGATGCTGGATCAAGCACCCGGTTTTTCTTATTTACATCCCGTTCGTTTTTTTGAACCCCCGTAATGTCTATGTTGTCTATTTAAGGTTAATCCACACACTCTTCACTTCTGTGTAGTTGTTTAATGCATAAGATCCCATCTCACGTCCGATACCAGATTGCTTATATCCGCCGAATGGTGAAGCAGCATCAAATGCATTATAGCAGTTCACCCAAACTGTACCGGCACGAAGTTTGCTAGATACATAGTGAGCTGTTTTTAAGTTTTCAGTCCAAAGACCCGCAGCAAGACCATACTCAGAGTCATTCGCACGAGAGATAACATCATCCAGGTCTTCAAACGGCATTGCCGCAACAACTGGTCCGAAGATCTCTTCTTTTGCGATCGTCATCTTATCATCAACATCCGCAAAGATCGTCGGCTCTACAAAGTATCCTCTATCAAATGGTGCTGTTCCTCCAGTAAGAAGTTCTGCACCTTCATCTTGTCCTTTTTGAATATAACCGAGTACGCGGTTATGCTGCTCCTCTGATACAAGAGGCCCCATAGTAGTATCCGGATCTAAACCAGGACCTTGCTTGATTTTTTTCGCATGAGAAACAAGATCTGCTACTACGTTATCAAACGATTTCTTTTGGATATACAGGCGTGATCCCGCACAGCATACCTGTCCTTGGTTGAACATGATTCCGCTTAACGCACCAGGAACGGCACGGCTCATGTCAGCGTCAGGAAGAATGATGTTTGGTGATTTACCGCCAAGCTCAAGCGTAACGCGCTTCAATGAGTTAGACGCATTGCGCATGATCAGCTTTCCTACTTCAGTCGAACCAGTAAATGCGATCTTGTCCACATTTGGATGATCAACTAATGCTGCACCAGTTTCACCTGCACCCGTTACAACGTTCAGCACACCTTCAGGGAATCCTGCTTCTTGTGCTAATTTTACAAGGTATAGTGCTGAAAGAGGTGTTTGCTCTGCCGGCTTTAACACGACTGTACATCCAGTAGCTAATGCAGCACCAAGCTTCCAAGCTGCCATCAATAATGGGAAGTTCCAAGGAATGATCTGTCCAACTACACCAAGCGCTTCATGACGCGTATAGTTGAAGAAGCTTCCTGCAACAGGAATCGTCTGTCCCACGATTTTCGTTGCCCAGCCTGCATAATAGCGGAAATGCTCGATCGCGAGCGGAACATCCGCATTCATTGTTTCACGAATCGGCTTCCCGTTATCCAATGTATCAAGCTGTGCTAATTCTTCTTTATTCTCTTCCATCAGATCTGCTAGTTTGTAAATTAAGTAGCTGCGCTTTGAAGCAGGCATCTTTGACCAATATCCTGTTTCAAATGCTTGTCTTGCCGCTTTTACCGCTTTGTCGATATCTTCTGTTCCACCTTCAGATACGACTGCCAGTACTTCTCCAGTTGAAGGGTTTAACGTTTCAAATGTTTTTCCGCTTGCTGAGCTGACCCATTCTCCATTGATAAAATGTTTTTTCGTTCCGTTCAGGAACTCGGCCACCTTTGGTTTTAATTGCAGGTCTACTGTTTTTTCCATTTGAATCCTCCCTTTACATCGTGGTTCTTACATAAATATTATTCGTCACGATAAATGAAAACCCTTTCATTTTCTACATTTGTAACAAAACTGAAACGTTTTTGACGAAATTCGAGCTGGCGTTGTCGAAGGATGACGGAATGTGTTTTCCGTGATGGAGCACATTTTTTACGTGATTACACAGGATTTTCCCTTGATTATCAGTAAAAATTCCGTGATAACCGCTGCTATTTCCGTGATCAGCCGATTTAACCACTCCTCCCCCTCCTTCCTGCACAGCAAAAAAGCCCCTCTGGACGAAAATGTCCAGAAAGGGCTCTCAATTAACCTTATTTCATCGTTTGGAAGCGCATCTGCTTACGGAAAACTTCTTTTATCATATACGGAACGCCTAGCTGATCATTCGTACGCGTGATCCACTTTGCTTTCCTCTTTACTTCATCAGGAGCATTTGCCATTGCCACACCTAAACCAGCAAACTCTATCATATCCAGATCATTATGCGAATCCCCGATTGCCACCATTTCGTTTGGAGCAATGCCGAGTTTCTCTCCCAGGAATCGCAGCGCATTACCTTTTGTTACTTTTTTCTGTGTGATCTCCAGCTGGCATTTCGTTGAAGAAGAATACTCAAAGTTTGGCATATGTTCTTTCAGATACTTGATCGCGGACTCGCATTCTTTTTCATCAAAGAACTGTACATCCATCTTTGGTGGCGCCACTTCTTGTGCCAGTATATAATCTCCCAGATTCTCAGTAAAGGATACAGGATAGAATAATGGATCACCTGTACTTAGCGTTAACTTTGCGACAAGCTGACTCTTTTGCTTTAACTGATTTCCGACCGAGAAGCGTTCATGAACAACCCGCATGTGGCACTCGTAGTTCTCTAGGATCTCTACGATTTTGTAGGTTTCCTCGACGGATAACCTCTTTTCTTGAAGTGGTTCGTCAAGAGATTGAGAAATAAAGCCTCCGTTATGACTGATCAGGTAGTTATTAATCTTTAGTGCTTTTGCAATCTTTTGTGTAGATGGAAAGCTCCTGCCCGAAGCGAGTGTGACATAGACGCCTTTTTGCTGCACATAATCAATGGCTTCTTTCGTTTCTCTATCGATACGGAAATTGCTTCGCAGTAGGGTTCCGTCGATGTCAATCGCTAGTAAACGGTATACCATGTTGCTCCCCCCATTTCGCGAAAATAAGATATAAGAACTCGAGTTAAGTTTATGACCTTGAAACATGCTTTAGAACGCTGACAAGCCTAGGAATTCTTGCTCCATATGAAAAACCCCTGCTTTGTTAGAAACAGGGGTTTAGTTGCTTTACTATTATTGTTGATGTCCTTCTTCTTCAACCATTGGTCCATAAAGCTCTTCCAAAGGCTTTGTGATTACTTTGTTTAGATCATTGATGATCATGCTCATACGTTGTTCTGCTGCCATAAGCTTTGAGATTGTCTCATTCTGCTGTACATCAGCAAATAGTTTTTGTGCTTCTTCAATCTCTTCTTGCGTTACTTCTTGTCCGCTCATTTGTTTTTGTTGAAGATTCACTTGAATATCACGGAACTTACCGAAAAGTTCTTTCGTTTCCGGGTTATTATTTACATCATCATAGCTTTTTTTCAGAGCTTGAAAGTCTTCGCTGCTGCGCAATGCTTTTTCTAGATCGTAAGCAACATCATATACGTTTGCCATCGGTAAAAAACCTCCCATGAATTAAACTACGGTACCCACTATAACAGACTCTACAAAAATAGTACAAGAATACCTTGGAATACTCCTATTATTCCGCCTAGCAGAGCTCCGAGCCACGTGATCATCTTAAGTTCGCTTTTAGCAATTGAGATAATAATTTCCTCTAATCGCTCTAATGAAAAAGTTTCTACTTGCTCTTCAACGATCTTAGCTAAATGCATCTTCTCAAGAAGTACATCCAGTCTTGCCACAAACAGATCAAGGCCTGCCGCCACTGCTTTTGGGGTTAAGTCGTCAACGATCCACCCTTCAATCATACCCGCTAAAGAGTTAACCGGTGTGTTTAAATACTCTTCAATCGGAAGTCTTGCAGTAATCTCCTTTGCCAGTCCTTCTGTGATCTCGGGCATGTCCAAAAGTCCCAGAGCTTCATCCATTCGTTTTTCCATAAAACCGCGATATTCTTGCTGAAGGAGCTGCAGCAGCGTATCACGTGTATTATCATGCTTCATAAACTTAATCAGTTCCGGCTGTACTTTTTCAGCGATACTAACATTGCCAAAGAACATGGATACCATGTTTACCAGCATTCCTTTATCCATTAAAAATGCATCGATCCCGCTTGCTAATGACTTTTTGCCCTCGCTGCTTTCCAGATAAGAGACCCCTTTATTTAATAGCCAGTCCACAACTTCGGGAAGTTTTTCCTCACCTGCTGAAACAAACTTTTCAGGCAGTACGGCTTTCATTTCCTTGCCGTTTGATTCTTCGAGCATTTTTTTCATTCTGTCGGCAAGCCATTTTTCCGTTGTCGTTAGAATACGATTTTGAACATCATCCACACCAAAATCTTTTTTTAATAACTCACTTACCGTAATGTCACTCTTTAAAAAGCGCTTAACTTCACCTTGAACGAGCTCCGTCATTTCAGAACGAAAGCTGGAATCGTTAATTTTAGCCTGAACACCTTCTGCCGTCAGCAAATGATTCGTTACCGTCTCTCCCAGCTGAACTGCTAATTGATTTCTTCTTTTCGGGATCAGACCAGGTGTAAAAGGAACTCTGTATTTACCAATATATAAAGTGTTGAATGGCCGAAATAACATTCGGATGGCAATGGAGTTCGTTAAACCTCCAATAAACGCACCGACAATCGCCATTACTGCAATTGAAATCCATACATCCATAATTGTTCTCTCCATTATTCAAGATTCTATCTACCTAGTTTACGTCATTATGAAAGCCTCAAGCAATTTGGACTTAAGGCGTACTATCCTCATAGACGGCAGGAAGCAAGTCCACATAATAGAAGCGATCCTCGTTGGTAAACATATCTTTTGCCATTCGGTTTTCTCCTAACTCGTAAGCAACAGGAAAAGAAAAGTTTGGTCCGTCAAAGACAAATGTATGGAACTCTCCGTTTTCACCACAAACATCATAATCGGCTGGGTAATCTTTTATAAATTGTTCATCCATTACTCTTCCCGTAAACGATGAATCTATTTTAGAGATATCCGAGCAGCAGACTACCGTTTTAAAGCCTTTCTTCAAAAATTCCGTTACGATTGTCGATGAGTCTTCTCCCCAAACCGGAAAGATAGGTGTAAGTCCAGTGCCTTGAAGCATTTTTTCCCGGTACGCTTTAACATCTTCTAAAAAGATATCACCGAACATCATGAACTCAATACCTTCATCTAGAATTTCATCTACCGCTTTTTTCATTCTTTGCTGATACACTTCATTCGGGCAATCTCTTGGAATCCAAACTTTTCGAAGAGGAATTCCTAACGACTTGGCTTGCAGCTCCAACAGTTCATATCGAACCCCATGCATGGTGGTACGGTCATAGTCTTCTGTTAAAGTTGTAAGAAGCGAATCAATCTCCCACTCTCCGGATGTTTGCAATCGATGGAGCGCTAAAACAGAATCTTTTCCGCCACTAAAAGAAACAACAATTCTTTTCTTCATCTTGTTCCTCCAACCCTTTATTCTTTCATTTATACAGGAGGCAATACAAACTCATAGCCTTCTAGTTTAAGTTCAGTTAATAGATCATCCAGTATTTCAACTGTTTGCCTCAGTTCATGAAGCAGAATCACTGAGCCATTCTCCACATGATTTAAGATGTTGTGAACAATATACTGGGGATTCTGCTTATGTTCCCAGTCAAGACCTGCGACCTCCCATAAAAATGGAATCACTTCTAACTCTTTTAGAACATAGAGTGTATCCCCGTTAAATTGGCCGAATGGAGGACGGAAGTACTTCATCTTTTGCCCAGTAAGCTTTTCAATGTGTATTTTATTAGAGCGAATATCATGAAACTGTTCGTCACGGCTTAGTCTCGTAAGATCACGATGACGCAAGGAGTGTCCGCCTAAGATATGGCCATCATCCAATACCCGTTTCCAGGGACGCTTTTTATGTAACAGCCTCGACTGCCAAAAGAACATCGCTTTTATATCATGCTTCTTTAATACATCTAAAATAGGGATCAAAACAGAAGACGGTCCATCATCAAAGGTAAGAATAAGGGAATTCGATGATTTTTTCTTCCAGTTTTGCAGGTTTGTCCAGATCTCTTTATTTTTCCAGTCGTACACGACCGTAGCCGAAGTTACTCAAGGACACTTTTTCATGAGTGTTTCCTCCCTTTTGGGGAAATCCGTTTAGTTAACCACATAACATTGCTATAATAATAGCAAGCTTTTCCTTGAAAGGATATGAAAAAGGATGCTCGATAAGTTAAAGAAACATTACAAGAACTCCATAACAACAGATCTTTCTAGACAGTCGGGATTTCTCTGGTTCATCACAAATGAAGGAGAACCATTTGGTGTTTCTAAATCTGCTCTTTCTGATTCAGAGATCCACCTGCTTCAGTCCATGTTTGACCTGTTTGAAAATGATACAGTTACTCAAACTTATACGTTTGCACAAACAAGATGGAAATCCATTCTTTCCGGAGACCATTCTATAAAAGAAGATCGCTTTTATCGTTTTGTTCATTTTTTCAGCAAACAGCCGATAACCGATTACGCTTCTTTTTCAGAAGCCGTGAACGGACTTTTTCCTGAGGATGCTGTTTTGATCATGAACGATGATTATAAAAGCGGGGTAATTATTGAAACATCAAAACAGGAATTTAGCGAAACTCCTTATGAAGCTTTAAAAGATATGCTCTCAACAGACTTTTATATCGATATCTCCGTTTATATTGGTTCATTCAATAATCAGTTGATTTATGCCAAAGAAACTTATAGACGTGAACGAGATCAATTTCTACAAGTGAAAAACCACCTGCTGCCAAAGTCTGTGTATACGATAGCGGATGTTCTTCCCCTGCTGCTGCTTCAATCCGCACATCCAATTGCAGAAAGTACATTAACTTCTTTATTGGCCGGATGGCCTGAGGAAGATCAAGAAACATTAAAGAGCATTAAAGTGTTTGTAGAATGCAACATGAATGTTTCGTTAGCCGCTAAAAAGCTGTATATCCACCGAAACAGTCTGCAATACCGCGTGGATAAGTTTTATGATAAAACCGGAATCGACGTTAAACAGTTTAAAAATGCCCTGACGGTTTACATGGCGATCTTGTGTTATGAAAAGAAAAAAAAGTTATAAGTACAATTCTCTTTGTGCACAATGCATAAAGAGTTTTTTTAATTTTAGGCAAGTCGTCCATTTACGATATTTCAATGAAAGCGTAAACTTGAAACTATCAAGAAAACGTTTACATCGGAAGGGGATTATATAATGGCAGGCATTAAGTTAAATAACATCGTTAAGCGATATGATAACAAAGTAACAGCTGTACATGATTTCAACCTTGATATTTCTGATAAAGAATTTATCGTATTCGTAGGTCCATCTGGCTGTGGTAAGTCCACTACTCTTCGTATGATCGCTGGCCTTGAAGAAATTTCAGAAGGTGAACTAATCATCGATGAGCGTGTTGTAAACGATGTAGCACCAAAAGACCGTGACATCGCGATGGTATTCCAAAACTATGCGTTATATCCTCACATGAACGTTTATGACAACATGGCGTTCGGATTGAAGCTTCGTAAATTCAGCAAAGAAGAAATTGATAAGCGTGTAAAAGAAGCTGCTCGTATCCTTGGTCTTGAGCAATACTTAGACCGTAAACCAAAAGCTCTTTCAGGCGGTCAGCGTCAGCGTGTTGCACTAGGTCGTGCGATCGTTCGTGACGCTAAAGTATTCTTGATGGATGAGCCGTTATCCAACCTTGATGCAAAACTTCGTGTGCAAATGCGTGCAGAGATCACTAAGCTTCACCAACGTCTGCAAACAACTACAATCTATGTAACGCATGACCAAACAGAAGCGATGACAATGGCTACGCGTATCGTTGTTATGAAAGATGGACGCATCCAGCAAGTTGGATCTCCGAAAGAAGTGTATGACACGCCTGAAAATATCTTCGTTGGCGGATTTATCGGAAGCCCGGCGATGAACTTCTTGAACGGTACACTTGAGGATGGATTCTTTAAAGTGGGCGACACGAAGATCGCTGTTCCTGGCGGCAAGATGAAAGTATTACAAGAAAAAGGCTACAACAACAAAGAAGTCGTTCTTGGCATCCGTCCTGAAGATATTCACGATGAGCCAGTGTTCTTAGAGTCTTCTTCCAATACAAAGATCGAAGCGAAAATCGATGTTGCTGAATTGATGGGTGCTGAAACATTCCTTTACTCTACATTAAGCGGGCAAGATTTCATCGCGCGTGTTGATTCTCGTACAGACATCCGCAACGGACAAAACATCTCCCTTGCGTTAGACATGAACAAAGTGCATTTCTTTGATAAAGAAACTGAAATCCGTATTCGTTAATACAAGAACATTAGAGGTCCCTCTATAACAGAGGGGCTTTTTTATTTATTTTGACGAAAACTCGATTTTATGTGATGGCAAGCTATTTTTATATGATGAAGTTCATTTTTTATGTGATGATTATAACTTTTTATGTGATTACGATCGCTTTTTATGTGATTATATATCTCTAAAAAAGAATTAAGCTTTTCCGTTCAAATTTTCCCTGTTATTTTTTTCTTTATCGGGGAAAATGTTAAATGATTGACGAAATGCAAACTGCTTTATACAATAAATTCTATAAAAATTGTCGGGTTTATCCCGATTAGGAGGACTTCATTTGAAAAAAACATTTAAATTCCTGTCAGCAATCGCCCTGTCAGCTGTTCTTTTATCCGCTTGCGGAACAACTGATGAATCAAAGGAAACAGGTTCAGATACAAAAAGCAAAGTGTTAACAATCGGTACAGAAGCTACATATCCGCCATTCTCATACCGTGATAAAAAAACGAATGAAATCACTGGCTATGACGTTGAAGTTGCGAAAGAAGTAGCAAAACGTCTAGACATGGAACCAAAATTTGTAGCAACAGAATGGAAGAACATGTTTACGTCATTGGATTCAAAACGCTTTGACCTTGTTGCGAACCAAGTAACCATTACTGATGAAAGAAAAGAAAAATATGATTTTTCAACGCCATATACAGTATCTGGAGGTCAAGTAATTGTTAATAAAGACAACACAGATATTAAAGGTATCGAAGATCTAAAAGGCAAAGTAGTTGGAACTACACAAGGAAGCAACTATGCAGCAGAAGCTGAAAAAGCTGGTGCTAAAACAAAATTCTATAAGGGTGCTGCACAGGTTTTAACAGACCTTGATGTAAACCGAGTCGATGCAGCGATGAACGATCAGCTTTTCATCCTGACAGAATTAAAGAAAACAGACTATAACGTTAAAGCCGTTGGTGAACCATTCAATGAAAACGAAATGGCATTTGCCTTCCGAAAAGATGACAAAAAACTTGTTGAAGATGTGAACAAAGCGCTTGAAGAAATGAAAAATGACGGCACTTTAAAAAAGCTCTCTGAAAAATATTTTGGAGAAGATGTAAGTGAATAATCTCTCAGAAATACTGATCAACTCCCTCCCCTATTTATTGGAGGGAGCTGTTTTTACTATTGTTATCAGCGTTGTTTCGATCCTAGGAGCGCTTGTTTTCGGATTGGTCGTTGCGTTATGCAGAATGTCTTCTAATAAATTTTTGTCGGGGATCGCTAAGGGGTATATTTCTTTCTTCAGAGGAACGCCATTATTAATTCAATTATTAATTCTATACAACGGTTTTACTTTTATTTATGTACCTGAAGGGTGGCAGGCGGCACTTGCCGGACTCATTCTTCATTTTAGCGCTTATATTGCAGAATCCTATCGTGGTGCCATTCAATCTATTGAAAAGGGCCAATGGGAAGCAGCCTTTTCCTTAGGAATGAACAGATATCAAACCTATAAAGAAGTCATTCTTCCACAAGCTTGGAGAATATCCATTCCTTCTGTATGGAACCAACTCATTGATATTATTAAAGCTTCATCGTTAGCTTCTGTCATCACCGTTCCTGAACTCACGTTGATGGCCGATCAGATCAGTGCATCACAGCTGATCGTACTGCCCGTCTTAGTTGAAGCAGCAATCATCTACTGGATCTTGACATCTTTACTCGACGGCTTACGTGTATTACTTGAAAGACGCATAAGAATAAGCCAATAGACTTCATGTCTCTGATGGATATGAAGTCTTTTTTTATCCCCATTCTCCAATAAAGAAAAGCACCTCTTGCTGACAAGAATCGCAATAAAAGACATGCGGGCATTGACTATCTTTAAAATCTGTCGGATAGCCATCTTCAAGCTTAAGTTCATCTACTTCCATATACGGGCTGTAATCATCAAAATAATCGCTTACTTTTCCTTGATCTGTAATTGCTCTTCCGCATTCTGGACAACGGACATTTATCGTTTTAAAGTTATTGCATAACGGACACATTGCCATATCATCAGCTCCTGGTTTCATCCTTAAAAAAGGAGTGGATTCCTCCACCCCTTTAACAGCTTTTGTTTTGATTTAGCGATTGCTATTATTGCCATTGCTTAATTGCTGCTGTGCCATCGCTACTAAACGTTTCGTCATTTCCCCACCGACCGAGCCATTGGCACGTGCAGTGGTATCAGGGCCTAGTGTAACACCGAACTCAGAAGCAATCTCATTTTTCATTTGATCTATTGCCTGCTGCGCTCCTGGGACAACTAATTTGTTTCTTCTTGCCATGTGTTTCACCCCCTTATACCTATTTTGTATCTCTCGGCAAACTGTATACAGGGTGAATCCTGGCAATTTATAGAGTGTTTCCCACTCGGAATATTTTTAAGTTATTTTAAAAATAATGGACCAATGGTTTATACTGAATAATAGTAAAAAGATAAAACGGAAGAAAAAAGAAGTTGGTGAAATTATGTCAAACGAGTACGCGGTAGAAATGTTCAGAAAAACGATCCCTCTGTTTCAAGCCCTCGGAGATCCTGTCAGACAAGATCTTGTACTCCTCTTAGCTGAAACAGATAAAATGAACGTTACCGACATTGCCAGCCAGTCTCCAATGTCCCGTCCAACAGTTTCTCATCACCTTAAAATTTTGCGGGAAGCAGGAATTGTTGGAACTGAAAAAAAGGGGAAAGAAATTTTTTATTTCTTAACGCTCGATCATACCGTCGAACAGCTTAAACAATTGATCAACATCATTGAAGAAGAATGTATTCTTTAAATAATAAAAAGCGACTCAGCATGGGCTGAACCGCTTTATTTTTTTCTTAACTGTTTTATGCCTGAACGCATAAGTGCTGCTAACTGTTTCTTATTGGAGAAGTAAGCTTTGATCAGCGTTCTAATTTTCCCATATTTATTTTCGTATGGATACCAATTGATCTCTCGCTGTTTAATTCCGGGGTCCTTCATTACGGACATCTGACGGCTAAAGATATAAAGCCCATCATCTCCATGATACCTTCCTGTACCGCTGCTTTTTACACCGCCAAAAGGCAGATGAGGGTTGGCTACAGAAACCAAGACATCGTTAATCACGGCACTTCCTGTTATAAGTTTGGATGTTACTCGATCAGCTTTAGTGCTGTCTTTCGTCCAAACACTTGCATTCAGACCAAAATCTGTAGAGTTCGCTTTTTGAATTGCTTCTTCCTCGGTTGTAAATGCGATGACCGGCATTACAGGGCCAAATGTTTCTTCAGTAACAATCTTCATATCTTCAGTGACATTCGTTAGGATCATGGGTTCAATATACATGCTTTCTCCCCAATCATCAGGGTGGCTGCCGGTAAGCAATAAAGCTCCTTTATCTAATGCATCCTTCACATGATCTTTAATGATATCTTTTTGATGGCTGAAGGTTAAAGAACCAAGATCCTCCCCCATCTTTAATTTCTTTGTTTCTTCAACAAGCCTATCAATAAATTCACCATGTATAGAACTTTGGACATACACTCGTTCGATCGACATACATACTTGCCCGGCATTTGTGAAAGCACCCCAAACAGCACCATGTACCGCTCTTTTTAGGGATGCATCTTCAAATACAATCATGGGGTCTTTACCGCCAAGTTCCAGCGTGTATGGTATAAAACGTTTGCTCGCTTCAACTCCAATCTTGCGCCCCGTTTCAACTGATCCAGTAAAAAAGATACTATCAGGAGTACCTGAAACAAGTGCCTTCCCCAGTTCTTTCCCTCCGTGTGCCACTTGAAGTACATTCTTTGGAAGATTGATTTCTCTCGCGATTTTTTCAATCAGCAGCCCTATCGTCGGCGTTACTTCAGATGGTTTTAAAATAACCGAGTTTCCAGCGATTAAAGCAGAAATCACAGGAATCATAGAAAGCTGAAAGGGGTAGTTCCATGGTGAGATAACTAAAACGGTTCCTAAAGGAAAATAATCCATATAAGAAGATTTCCCTACAAAAAGCAACGGTGTTGAAACACGTTTGCGTTTTAATATTCTTGGTGCGCGCTTTTCATAATACTGTATGATGTCAATTACAGGCATTAGATCCGCAGTCAATGCCTCCGTCTTTACTTTTCCCGTCGCAGCACAAATTTCATCGACGATTTCATCCATATTATCAAGAAGGTGATGCTTGATTTTTGTTATAAACGAAAGTCGAGTTTCTAACGAACGATTAGACCAATACTGAAATGCCGCAGATGCTTTATCATACATATCGGGTACCTGCTGCGCTTCCGTTTCGAGCCATTGATCAATGGTTTCACCCGTTGCAGGATGTTTTGCAACTAATACATTTTTCATTTGGCGCACATCCTTTATCTAAAGATTCATACATCTTTTATCATACCTTTTTTTGTAAATTTGTTGTTTATATATTTTTAAAGATGTGTTATCATGTTGATGTTCTTAAACATATAAACATGAAATAAGAAGGGATTGTTCTCTTATGAATAATAATAAAACTGTTCTTGTTACCGGTGCTTCAAGCGGTATAGGCTTAGAATTTGCTAAGCTGTTCGCAAAAGACGGTTATCATATAGTGCTCACAGCAAGAGATGAGCAAAAGCTTAACGAGATTGCTCATCAGTTAAAAGCTCAGTATAGTGTTGATGTCACGATACTCGCAAGGGATTTAAGTCTTTCAGATGCGGCTGAAGAATTGACTGCAGAAATAATGGCAAAAGGCATTGAGATTGATATCTTAATTAACAATGCTGGTTTTGCAGCTTATGGACCGTTCATCGAAACATCATGGAAAGAAGAAAAAGATATGATCCAAGTAAACATTACGGCTCTAACCACTCTCACTAAGCAGCTTCTGCCTGACATGATCAAGCGTAACCGCGGCAAGATCCTAAACGTTGCCTCGACCGCCGCTTTTCAGCCTGGTCCATTAATGGCTGTATATTACGCTACAAAGGCTTATGTCCTATCTTTTTCGGAAGCAATCGATTATGAGCTTCGCAACACGAATGTCAGTGTCACAGCTCTTTGCCCTGGAGCTACAGCAACTAATTTTGAGAAACGAGCTAGTCTTGAGTCATCACGATTGTTCCAATCTGGTGCAATGGATGCACATGAAGTAGCACTATCCGGATACACTGCCCTTATAAAAGATAAAGCTCTAGTCATTCCCGGAATTAAAAATAGAATCCTTGCCAGCATCGTTCGTTTCTTGCCTCGAAAAACAGTGTTGAAAGTTGTACATTATGTACAGGATAAAAAATAAAAGTAACACAGAGGGAACAGCACTTATATAAGGCGGTTCCTATTTTTTATAGCTCCACAAACGTTTCGTATGAACTAATTATTTTATTACTTGATATAAAAAATACCAGAGTGTAATATTACACCTAAAGAGAATATATATAAGTAATCTGTTTTTCATGAGTTCTACATATACATGAAATGAGGTGGGATATAATGAATAAACAATGGATGAGAAGCGAAGGACAAAAGTGGGTTGAAGACAAGATCATCACGAATGATCAGTTAGAGTTAATCGTTGAACGGTATCCTGAAACGAAGGATAGTCGAAAGGTTACAGGAATTCTGCCTGTTTTAGCCAGTATTTTAATCGGACTTGGCATCTTATCTTTCATCGCTTCTAACTGGGGTGAAATACCGCCACTTGCCAGACTGTCTCTTCTTATGGTAGTTATGCTAGCGTTTTATGCAGGTGGTGAGCGTTACTTAAAGACAGGAAATGAAACATTTGGAACATCACTTAACCTTCTTGGCATCATTAGTTTTGGAGCCAGCATTATTTTGTTAGGTCAAACCTTTCATCTGAATGCAGTTGATGCCCGTTTGTTTGTTTTCTGGAGTTTACCTGCTGTTTATTTCTTGTTCAGAGATAGACAGAAGCTCTATTACTTCTTGCTTGCTGTATTAACGCTAGGTGGCCAATTATACAGCTTAAACGAATTTCAAAGCTTTAGTTATCTTTTGTTTACCATCTTTTTGATCAGCTCAGGAAGCTTTGTATTCCTTTATCCCCGTTCTCTAGAGTCTTGGCTTTTCACGATCGGACTGAGCCTTCAAGCAATGATGTTCATTATTGCAGAAGATATAAATTTTCTCTGGTTCTTCCTTTTTGGCTTTGCGCTGTTTACAGCAGGATTATGGTCCCTTAAACAAGTATTTAAACAGCCGTTTAATCGTCTGGGTACACTCATAGGTTTTGGTTTTGCATACGGATTGTATTTCTTGCTAACAAATGAATTTTCCTCAGATTTTGAACTACCAAATCCTTATGCATTTCTTTCTGTCTGGATTGTCATTTTAGCACTTTCAATCATAAAAAAACGGAAGGATAGTCTGTATTTACATGCATGGGATTTGTTAATATTCATACCTTTATTCTATTTAGAAAATATAGCAGTTCCTTTATTTGTTGGAATCGTCTATCTCATTGTTATGTTTATCTACTCTGGGTCTAAGCTCGCTGAAGGGTACCGAAATGAAAATCCCTCACAGATTAACTTTGGGATTGTACTCTTCCTGCTTGTTTGTTTAATGGGCTACTTTAATCTAGCCTGGGCATTTATGCCGAAATCTTTGTTCTTCTTAATCGGCGGAATTCTGTTATTTATCTTAAATGCTTTTCTGCAGCGTAAGAAAAAGCAAGTCTTGAAGAACGGAGGGCCGCATCATGCTTAAAAAAAGAGGCTGGGTTATAGCTGCCCTACTACAAGTTTTGTTTCTCGTTTTTATTGCCGGAAGTTACTATAGTATTGATTACTTTGGTAAAGAGATCAAAATTAAAACGATACCCGTCGACCCGAGAGATATCTTGTATGGGGACTATGTCACGCTGCGATTTGAGATTAGTACAGTTCCTCTCGCTCTTTATAAAGGAGATCCTTCTGCACTTGATCAAGGACAGAAAAAAGCCTATGTTGTGCTAGAAGAAAATAACGATGGCTATTTTGTTGTAAAAGAAGTGTCTCCAGATAAACCTGATCTTACAGACGACGAGGTTGTATTAACGGCAAAAGCCCAGAAAATCTGGGGTGAGACATCTGACCAGATCCAATTAACTTATGGATTAGAGCGCTATTATGTCGAGGAAAATACCGGTAAAGAACTGGAAATGCAGGCAAGTGATATGGACGTTATCGTTAGTGTTGCACCATGGGGAGCTCATAAGATTGTTGAACTTAATCCTTAAAATGGACCTCTTTTAATAGAGGTCTTTTTTTCTGCGGTTTAAGTTTAGGAATTACGGGAAAATTGATAGTGAGGTGAAAACAATGTCTGATACTAAGATTATTGAACTAAAAGATGTACTCAACAGCTGGGCGGGGAGCCAAATCTCTATTCGCAAAGAAGAGACAGGCGATATTGATCAAATCAGGATCTCCCTGGAAAAGGCGACATTTGAACAACGAGATGCACATGATGACTATTTGGGTGACCACATATTGTTTTTGCACGGAACGGCTTATGCTGCTGAAGAGGGTTCACAAGTTGAACTCCCTACGATCACTTATGAAATTCCAATTGATGGCATTAAAGACATTCGTCTGGACGATAACATTGTTTCTTTTGAAACAAGCAGGGCACAGTATGTAATTAACAAATAAAGAACTGATCCGATCGGATCAGTTCTTTTTATTTTTGCATGCTTTTCGTAACATTCGTCAGTGAGTCAGCAGATACGGCAATCTGCCCAACCGCCTGACTCAACTCTTCGATTACTTCAGCCATTACTTCAACTTCTTTTTCCAGCTTTCCGCTTCTATCTGTACTCTCATTCATCTTAGAAAGAATCGCGATAAAGAAATCCGATATTTCGGTCGCTTCTGACACGCTGTCATTAATGTAATGGTGGATACTTGCGACAGATCCAGAAACAGCTTCAATTCTCTTATGTGTGTTCTTAACAAGTTCCGATACACCTGAAACTGACGTTTTTGTTTGGTCCGCTAACTTACGGACTTCGTGCGCCACAACAGAGAATCCTTTCCCTGCCTCACCTGCTCTAGCCGCTTCAATAGCTGCATTTAAAGATAAAAGATTCGTCTGTTCGGCAATTGCGGTTACGATATCAACAACATCGTTAATTTTCACGGTTGCCTGTTCCAGATTTATTAACTCAGAGGAAATTTGCTCAGACTGTTCTTTAACTTTTAAAATCATATGCTGATGATCTTCTAGTTTGCTCTTGCCAGCCAATGAATTTTTGGAAACTTCCACTGCTGATTCTGCTGTATCCTTTGCAAAAACGACAACTTCGTCTGCTTTTGCTGTTAACTCTTGCAATGCGGCACTTGTTTCTTCAGATATACTCGCCAGCTCTTCTGCTGAATCACCAACAGATACAGCTATTTGCTGCTTCTGTTCTTCATGATGAGCCCGCTCTTTGATTTGTTCAAGCTCAAAGGCTTCAAGCACGATTTGCTGTTCAAAATTCAAAATCTTTGTTACAGCTTTAACAGCTCGCTGGTAGTTGTTTTGATTTTCTACGTTACTATCTAGAATAGACAAAAAAGACAAAAGCATATCTTGAAACGAACAGATATACCATTTAGGCTGTAAACCGATCTTAAAATGAATGTGTGCAATGGTTCTTCTTTGTTCAATGTAATCCGAATCAATAACTCCATCAAACATCTCTTGTATATGCTTCATCAATGTAACTTTTAGGCGGTTTACGGAGCTATATTTTTCAATAATCTCAATTAAACCAGGCACATTTTCAATATTTTTATAAAATTGATCCACGATGCTTTCTATGTTCTCAGAGATAAATGGCTTTAAAGATCGGATCACGGCTAGATCATCAATCGTTAAAGAGATCATATTCAGCTGCTTTTGCCACTCACTATCTGCCGGCAATAAAATCTTAACCTGATTCTGATACTGCTCTGCTGCATCAAGAACAGGCAGTGTATTACCTTTTTTCGTAAGAATACTTAAAATTGAAGCCATATTGGTTTCCTTCTTCCTTTTCACTTGTTTCAATCATCCAAAATGAAGCAAATTTATGCGACTATTATCACATTTCCATACTCATATGTTTTATCGACTACAAAAAGGGAATCTTTCAGTAATCAATAATAAATAGCAAAAAAATAATCAAACGAGGAGTGGTTCACATGTGGAAAAAGAGATGGGCAGCCGGAACGCTGGCGGCGATGTTAACTTTAGGTGGATTAACTGCTTGTGGCGACGGTGTTGATCAAGATAACGGTGTAGACGACGGTGAACAAAATGATGAGATGGATGAGAAGAAAAAGGAAGAAGGCTAATATGAAATGCTGAACCACCCGTTTAGACACGACAAGCACTTAATCGCTCGAAAATAGACACGCTCTTTGTGTCGGTGGAGAGTGATAAAGTGACCTCGAGTGTCTGGGGGGTGAAGCTGGACAAAGGAATGCTGAACCGGCTCGTTTAAAAGCGACAAGCGCACTAGTTTTTGAGAGCGAACACGATTTTTGTGTTAATCGAAAAAACGGTGCGACCTCGAGCTTTTAGCCGGTGAAGCTGGACAACACTACCTGAAAAATAACATCAAGTTAAAAAAGGAGCCCTTCGGCTCCTTTTTTTGTTAACTGACTGCACGTGTTTCTGTTTTTCCTTGCTGAAGCTGATACATCTGGAAGTAGCGTCCTTTTTCCTCCATCAGCTCATCATGGCTTCCACGTTCCACGATTACACCGCGATCGAGTACCAGGATCTGATCAGCACTCTTTATCGTTGAAAGTCTGTGAGCAATAATAAATGTGGTTCTGCCGCGTTTCAAAACATCTAGTGCATCTTGAATCACAGCTTCTGTTTCTGTATCTATACTGGCTGTTGCTTCATCTAGTATTAAGATAGCAGGGTTGTAAGCAAGTGCTCTTGCAAAAGAGATCAGTTGACGCTGACCTGAAGAGAGCGTGCTTCCCTTTTCAATAACAGGTTCATCCAATCCTTTTGGCAGGTTTTGAATAAATGGCATAGCACCTACGTCAGTTAAAGCTTTCTCAACCTGTTCCCTAGTGATTTCAGGGTTATCTAGGCTAACATTGGATGCGATGGTCCCTGTAAACAAGAACGGATCTTGAAGAACAATCCCCATATGCTGACGCAATTCCTGTTTGGAAAGATCCATAATATCTTGACCGTCAATCACGATCTTGCCTTGCTTGATGTCATAAAATCGGAACAGCAAGTTCATAATCGAGCTTTTACCAGAACCCGTATGACCGACGAGAGCTACCGTTTCACCTTGATTGGCTTCAAACGAAATATTCTTTAATACAGGTTCACCTTCTACATAACTAAAAGTAACATCCTGAAACTTCACATTCCCTTTGTATCGCTCAATCTCCGTTTCTGTAACCTTCTGTCCTGGCTCATCCATCAACACAAACACTCTCTCTGCCGAAACAAGTGCCTGTTCAAGCTGTGCCAGCTGGTTAACCATACCGGTTACAGGGTGGAACATTCGGTTCAAATAATCAACAAAAGCATAGAGGACACCGATTGAGATGACTGAACCCACCCCAAGCGCCTGACCGCCGAAATGCCAGATGAAGGCCATGAAAGCCAGGTTCTTTAAAAATAGAACAAGGTTATGCCCTGTCATAGCATTTAAACTTAACAGTTTATTTTGAAACGTAAAATATTCCTTGTTCATCGCTTCAAATTCTTCTGTTGTTTCCTTTTGTCTCTTAAACGCCTGTATGATCGTCATACCGTTTATAGATTCATTGATCATTCCGTTGATATCACTTAAAGTGGAACGGATTTTATGATTGTACTTGGAGGCAAATTTACGGTATACGATAATCCATACAACCAGGATCGGTACAAGTATGAGACAGATCGTTGCAAGCTTTACATCCAGCAAGAACAACGCTGTAAAGATACCCGTCAAATAAATAATTCCTGTAAAGAAGTTTGCCAGTACATTGATAAACAGTTCTTTGATCGCTTCTGTATCGTTCGTGATACGCGAAACGATCTTACCTGCTGGCTGATTGTCAAAATAGGTAATGGCCACACGCTGAACATGTGCAAACACATCTTGACGAATCTTCTTTATAACGAGGTTAGATGAGCGCTGCAGCATGTAGCGCTGACCGTACTGGAAAAATGCTGCAAATAAGAGCAGCCCTAAATAAATCATCATCAGCTTCATGATTCCTGCAATTTCTGGCTCATAAAAAGCAAATGTTTCACTTGTACTTAATTTATCAGCTGGGTACGTTTTTGATTTTCCTCTAAAAGTAATGGTGACTTCACCGTTTTTGGCTGTTCGTTCACCATCAAAAGAAACAGGCTGGTTGATAACATAATAATCACGTTTTACTTGAACAACCCGTATTTCTTTTCCTTTATTTTCTCCCTGTTCAAAATGATCGCTTCGTTTATACCAGTTTCCATCGTATTTCACTGCTGCCTTTTCCTCTTTATCTATCTGATACCATGGCCTCTCAATTCCGAGGATATGGTCATCAATCATGGTTTTTGCGATAAATGGTCCAGTCAGCTCTGCTGCGATTGCAACAGTAAGCATCAAAAGTCCTAAGATAAAGTTCTTTTTATAGTGAAGTGCGTATTGAAACAGGCGCTTTCCAACGTTCATGGCTACACCGCCTTATTATCATTTAAGTTTTGTTCGATCTGCTGGCGTTCGTGCTGCTCTTTATACCAGCCATCTCTTGCGATTAAGTCCTTATGTCTGCCTTGATCTACAATTGCGCCGTCGTCAATAACGATAATCCAATCTGCGTGTTCAACAGCCGACAATCGGTGCGTTGTAATGAATGTTGTTTTACCCGCACGTTCTTTACGGATGTTTCCGATGATCGCAGTCTCTGTTTTCGCATCCACTGCAGACAGCGCATCGTCTAAGATTAGAATTTCTGGATCTACACAAAGTGCTCGTGCAATGGAAACACGCTGTTTTTGTCCACCGGATAATGCCACACCTTTTTCCCCAACAAGTGTGTTTAATCCTTCAGGAAGAAACTGAACATCATTTCTGAATGAAGCCATTTCCATCACATGATTCAGCTTATCAACACCTGCAGAACTGTTACCGAAAAGAATGTTTTCCTGAACGGTCTTAGAGAAAAGGATTGCATCTTGCGGTACATAACCTATCCATCCTTGTAGATCTTCAAGTGCGATATCTTCAATATCAACACCTGCAAAAGATATTCTCCCTCTTCCAGCTGGATACTCTCTTAAAAGTTGCTTAAGCAGGGTCGTCTTTCCGCTGCCGGTACGTCCGACAATTCCAAGAGTCTCCCCTTTTTTTACGGTTACATGAATATTTTTTAAGTTATCAGATTCTGATGTAGGATATTTGAACGTAACATCCTCAAAAGTAATAGTGCCTGGATCTTTAAGTGGAACAAGATCCTCACCATTCTTAACGTCTGGATTGTAGGCAAGGGTTTCATTTACTCGATCCAACGAAGCACTTCCGCGTTCCATAACATTAATAAGCTCACCAACAGCGATCATCGGCCAGATCAACATCCCAAGGTACACGTTAAACGTTACAAGTTCACCTAGTGTGATCGTTTTATGAAACACCATGTAAGCGCCGTAGCCTAAACCGATCAAGTAACTCATTCCTACAAGGATTTTGATGGTAGGTTCAAATAGCGCGTCAATTCTTGAAACCGCTAAGTTTTTCTCAAACACATCTTCTGTTACTTGATTGAAGCGCTCAACATCCGCTTTTTCTTGCACATAAGCCCGAATAACACGAACGCCTTGAATACTTTCAAGAACTGAATCGTTCATCTCTCCAAATGCATCTTGTGCTACTGTAAAACGCTGGTGCACCTTCTTACCGTACTTTTTGATAATAAAAGCGATGACGGGCAGTGGAATAAGTGCAGCAAAAGTAAGTTTCCAACTGATCATGAATCCCATGACAAACAGGATAGTCAGCATGAACAAACTAGAGTCAACAAGTGTTAAGATTCCAAATCCGGCAGTCATGGAAATGGCTTTTAAGTCATTGGTAGCACGAGCCATCAAATCTCCTGTTCTATTTTTCTCAAAAAAAGTCGGAGTCATTTTTAAAAGATGACGCATGAAACTTGACCGCATCGTACGTTCAATAATAAATGCGCCTCCAAAAAGCTGATACATCCAGATGTACATTGTTACATACATGGAGATCAATACTGCTACAAAGATCCCTAACGTTTTCATCATGTCTTCTCTTGTGATTGTCCCCATATGAATAGAATCGATAATATTGCCGATAAGCTTCGGCGGAATGATCTCAATGATTCCAACACCCGTCAACAGCACGATCGCTATTGTGTATCGAATCCAATGCCTCTTGAAAAACCAGGCTAACTTTCCTAAAACTGAAAACATATTTTTCTCTCCTCTCTATCTACTTTACTTTTAAACACTCGTTTAACCGAGCTACCCAAAAAGTGTATGATCCTTGCGTTCTAGCCACACGTTTTGTCGTTCTCTTTTCATCTTTTATCCTCCTAGAATTTGTTTATCTATTGCGAAAGAAGAGGGATCTCTTCTTGCAAACAAAATAAAAAAGCATACCACTCGAAGGCGATATGCTTTAGAAACCACAAAAAAACACACGTCACGACTGGAGTGACCTGCGTAAGTATATGTATGTAGATCAGGAAAATTAATAGAAAGGAATCTTAATACATCTCTTCCGGCAGGCCATGATATGAAGTTGTAGAGTCGTTAACCATTACAATAGAGACCGCAATATGAGTAACAATCATTTCTCTAACCACCATGACACAACCATCCTTTCCATAATTTTGTAGTTTTTAACTTTGGTAATTTTAACACTATTCTAATAACTATGTCAATTGCTTATCGATATGCAAATTATTTTTATTTGCTTCTCAATATATGTCATTAGACGGTGGATGGTGTGTCCCAATTATTAAGTTATAAGAAATAACATCGAACATACGTTCCGAATATATATATATTAGATTAAAAATTAGATATTCCTTTCACACTTTGAAAAATTTATTTAAAATTCTTGTAAAAAAACTCCTAGAAACGACATTCGGAGAGATTTATGGTGTTAGCCGCCCTATTCAGCATAATAATTCTAGAAATTTCACACTTAATTCGGCGAATTCACGCAATAATTCAGCGAGTTTCTGTATTAATCCGGCGAGTTTTCAGCATATATCAGCGGTTCGACAAGTATCGACACCGACTGGACACTCTAGGTGATGCCCTTACCTACACCGCATTATCTGCATAGAAAAAACCCCGCCACTCCAAGTGACGGGGTTCAATCCATACTTTTTTATCCCAGCTGACGAGTAAGGTTTGCCATCTCGATCGCAGAAACAGCTGCTTCCCAGCCTTTGTTCCCTGCTTTCGTGCCGGCACGTTCAATTGCCTGCTCGATAGAATCTACTGTTAACACTCCAAAGATCACAGGTACACCGGTAGTCATTGCTGCTTGAGCTACTCCTTTCGCTGCTTCATTACACACGTAATCAAAGTGTGGAGTTGATCCGCGAATGACTGCACCAAGTGTGATCACTGCATCATAGTTGCCGCTATCTGCCATCTTCTTAGCGATCAGTGGGATCTCAAATGCACCCGGAACCCAAGCAATATCTACATCATCTTCTGAAACTCCATGTCGTTTAAATGCATCTTGTGCACCTGAAACTAATTTATCAGAAATAAAATCATTAAATCGTCCTGCTACGATTCCTACTTTTAACCCTGTACCAACTAAATGTCCTTCGAATAATTTTGCCATTTTGGTTCCTCCTGTATTAGAAATGAAGCATGTGCCCCAATTTACTCTTTTTTGTTTTTAAATACTCTTCATTGTTTTTGTTATGAGGCATCTGAAGTGCAACACGATCTGTCACTTCCAGATCGTAACCTTTTAACCCAGCAATCTTCCTAGGGTTGTTCGTTAAAAGCTTCATCTTACTAATTCCGAGTTCTTTTAAGATTTGTGCTCCAATTCCATAGTCACGGAGATCAGGCGCAAACCCAAGCTGCTCATTAGCTTCAACAGTATCAAGACCCTCTTCTTGAAGCTTATAAGCTTTCATCTTATTGATGAGCCCAATACCACGGCCTTCTTGTCTCATGTACAACAAGACACCACGGCCTTCCTTTTCAATCTGCGAAAGAGCTGCGTGAAGCTGTGGACCGCAATCACAGCGTGCAGATCCAAACACATCACCTGTTAAACACTCAGAGTGAACACGAACCAATACCGGTTCACCATTAGCAATATCACCCTTTACAAGTGCTACATGCTCTTTTTGATCCAGTACGTTTGAAAACCCGACGGCTTTAAAATCGCCATACTCGGTTGGAAGGTTAATCTCGACCTCCCGCTTTACCATTTGTTCGTTCTTATTCCGATATGTGATCAGATCTTTAATCGTAATCAGCTTCATGTTGTGCTGTTTGGCAAGTTCAACGAGTTCAGGAACTCTAGCCATCGTTCCGTCTTCTTTCATAATTTCACAGATCACACCTGCAGATTTACTTCCCGCCATGTTTGCAAGATCAATAGCAGCTTCTGTGTGTCCTGCTCGTCTTAACACCCCGCCTTTTTTACCGATCAGCGGGAAGATATGGCCTGGACGTTTAAAATCAGATGGAACAGAATCACCATTCACCAGCTCCCGAACAGTAGCCGCTCGTTCTTGTGCAGAGATTCCAGTTGTTGTTGAAATGTGGTCGACGCTAATTGTAAAAGCAGTACCGTGAGAATCTGTATTCGTCGCTACCATCGGGGAAAGATCTAGCTTTAACGCTATTTCTTCAGAGATCGGCGTACACACTAAACCTCGTCCATGGGTCACCATGAAATTTATGGTCTCAGCCGTTATCCCTTCCGCCAAGGCAACAAAGTCACCTTCATTTTCACGATCTTCATCATCCACTACGATTACGATCTTTCCTGCTCTTAAATCTGCAACTGCTTCTTCTATGGAGTGAAACATGGACTCTCCTCCTAAAATCCGTGCTCTTGTAAGAAATCAAGAGACAGCTTTGACTTTTGTTTATGATCTTCTTTCTCTGGAGACAACATTCTGTAGACGTATTTTGCGAGCATGTCACATTCGATGTTCACGGCGTCTCCTGGTCCTTTTTTTCCTAATACCGTATGTTCTGCCGTATGTGGGATCAATGACACTGTTATCGTATTCTTCGTCACTTCAAATACGGTAAGGCTTGTCCCATCTACGCAAACAGAGCCTTTTAGCATAAAGTAGCGCATCAGGTGCTCCGGTAGTGCAATCTGATAATAGATCGCATTTTTATCCGGGCGCTTCTCTGCTATCTCTCCTGTACCATCAACATGACCGGAAACAAAATGCCCGCCAAATCTTCCTCCAGCCGCCATCGCACGCTCCAAGTTAACGATTGAACGGTTGTTTAAAAGTTTCAATGTTGTGGATCGGTATGTTTCTGGCATTACATCAACTGTGAAGTGATGCTTCCCGAAAGAAGTAACCGTAAGGCAAACTCCATTTACGGCTATACTGTCTCCGAGGTGCACGTCTTTTAAAACCTCTTCGGCAGAGATGGTAAGCACAATCGTTTCATTGCCTTTCGCAATAGACTTAATTGTACCTTGTTCTTCAATGATGCCTGTAAACAAAGAGCTTTCCCTCCCTTGTATGCTGTTTTTTCTGGAATACAATCATCGTAAATATGCATTGGGGAGTCTTCTTCTTAAAAATAAAAATAACCCCGGAAACAGAAAGCTCCCGGGGTTTGTGTTAAAAGTATAACGAAATAAACCTTTAAATTATCCAAGTTTTTAAAACCGGCATTTAAAAGCGTTCACGTTCCTTCTCCCATCCAGACTATACTGTCGGCTTCGGAATTGCACCGAATCCACCGTTTTTGCATATACAAAACCGGGTCACGGACTAAGAGGCTTATACCTCATCACCGCCGGTTGGGAATTTCACCCGACCCCGAAGGACACTATTTACTTAAGTTCATTATAAGTAAACATTGGACTGAATTCAAATGTGATTACTTTTACTGGCCAATTATTAATTTTTCTTTTGGATAATGAATATGTTCTGTTACTACTCTGCCACGCATGATAAATAAGAATGACAGCACACCAATTCTTCCGATAAACATTAAAATCATCAAGATTACTTTACCCGTATTGCTCAATGTCCCTGTTATTCCAGTAGAAAGTCCTGTTGTTCCGAATGCTGAACACACTTCAAAAAAGAGATACTCGATTGGCATAGGGTCTGTAATCGCAAGGATGATGGTGGACGTGGTACAAATAACCATCGCAACAATAATAACGATAAAGGACTTCTGAATATCTTCAGGATAAATTTCGCGTTTAAAGATTTTTATCGTGTTTCTTCCTTTAGCGTAAAAGAGGATTGCGAGTAAAGCTACAGCGAATGTCGTCGTTCGGATTCCTCCACCCACAGAGCTCGGTGACGCACCGATGAACATCATAATTCCTAAAAAGAGAAGAGTCGGGACGGAAAATTCAGAGATATTCATTGTTGAGAGACCACCGCTACGTGTGGTTACAGACTGAAACATGGAATAAAAGAATGTTTCATGCCATGATTTCCCTTCAAAAAACGCATTCATCTCCAGAACATATATTCCAATTGCCCCTGTTACAACTAATAAGGCAAATGTAGTTGTTGTTACCTTTGTAAAAAGGGTAAACGTATATCGCTCCAAATACTTACGCTCTTTAATAAAATTGTTGATCTCAACTAGTACAGGAAACCCTATAGCACCAGCTGTGATTAAACACATCGTGACAATCTGAACCAGATAATCATGACGGAACGGAATAAGTGAGCTTCCCGTAATATCAAAACCTGCATTTGTCGTTGCTGTAACGGATGCAAAGAAAGCATGGTAAAGCACTTCAAGCTCTGTATCATAATATGGCTGGAACAAGATAAAGAACAAAACAGTCCCGACAATCTCAATCCCAATAATAAGCGTTAAGATCTGCTTCATCAGCTGAACGAGCCCTGCAAGTGTGGACTGATTCTGATCCGTCATAATTAATTGACGTTCTCTCATCCCGATTCGTTTACCGATTAATAGCCAAATCGCTGTTCCAAGAGTCATGACTCCAATTCCACCGATTTGACAAATTAAGGCTAAAAGGATGACTCCTATATAATTAAATGTCTCAGAGATATTAATTGAAGTTAAACCCGTTACACTAACAGCACTTACTGCTGTAAATAAAGCATCAATAAATTTCAGCTCTACTCCCTCTTTATGTCCGCCCGGTAAACTTAATAAAATGGTCGCTACTAAAACGGACAATAAATAAAAGATCACAATAAGCTGAACGGAAGTTAAAAAAGATTTTTTTTGTTGTGTCGTAGCCGTATTATTTTTAAACATATATTTTCACCTGTCGAGGGAATTTTTCTGTAACCTTCTGAAATCTTAACAATAGCATTTCCATTTAACAAGGTGAAATTGAGCTTTTGTTAAAAAAAGGCTTAAATCTATTAATCCAGCTCATCTTCAGAACAGATTCTCTTTTCTATTTCCCTTTTTAATTCATCTGAATCATCTACTTTTATAACGACTCTAGTCACTTTCTTTCTAAATCCATATATAATCTCTGATTGTACAGGCTCTTTCAATACGAGTTCGATGGCAGGTTTTACTGAAATAAAGTCACTTACCAGCGCTTCAAACGTATATTTCTTTTCAGATGATGAAATCTGTTCTGGCCCTTC
Organism: Fictibacillus barbaricus; assembly: GCF_014635025.1. GTDB lineage: Bacteria > Bacillota > Bacilli > Bacillales > Fictibacillaceae > Fictibacillus > Fictibacillus barbaricus. Next base: position 1,639,314 of record NZ_BMCE01000002.1, read on the forward strand.
ATACAGCTTACATTCTTTTATTAACGAAAAAGGGAGTTTCATTCCTTTGACAAATCCGATATTTATAATTAAAGATTCCTCTTGAACGATAAGCGGCACTTTCTTAACAGCCTGCATCTGACCGATCAAAAAAAGAATAGAGTAAGCGTTGATAACAAGTAGAAAAATAGAAACGGTGTGGTTAATCTGGCTGAAGAAGTAATGAAGACCAATTGATTCAATAAGAAGTGCATGAATCAGCATGAGCTGAAGAGCGACATAGCTCGTATTCTTGTGATAAGTGAACAGGTTTCCCCTATTCATAGGTGCCTTACGCCATGAAAATAATGCATAATAAAGCATCGTAACTTCACTGATCACAGCATCCAGCATGCGGCTTTTTGTAAAGTGCACTCCTGCCGCTTGTTTGATTTTAATCAAAAAAGGCAGTTCGACCGGAAGATCATTATAAGATCTCTTTACTTGGGGAAACTTTCTGCAGACCAAAACTAGCAAATATAGTTCTATCAAGATAAAGCCTGCTTCTAAAAGCAGGAGAGCTTTAGGGATGAAAGAAACTTTATTCAATAAAAATTCAGGAATGATATAGGAAGCAAATCCATATCCCAAGAGTGCAACAAGGATCGTCAGTTTCCAAGAATATCTTTTGCGGAAGATAAAGTAGTAGGTAAGCAGCGGGATAACCAGAAGGAAATCAATCATGGAGCCTAAGACAACAGCATCAGGAACAGGCTGAAAAAACGGTGTCTGGTACAAAACTACGTTACTTCCAATAACTAATAAAATAAGAGCAAGAAAAGGTATCCACTTAATAGGCTTCATTAATGCTTCATTCATAATATCCCTCCTCACTTTTAGTATACAATAAATTCCAATAAATTCTTGTTATTCCAGTATTCGTCACAAAACATACAAAAGTAAGACCACTACGCTTTAAAATGCGGGTGGTCTTTTTTAATACTTGTACTTTTTTCTTTTACAGGAATAAAAACAAGAATACAAAGACACATAGCTACTAATTCTAGACTAAGAATATACCAAGGGTGCGGCCCAAAAAAATTCATTATAGAGGCATTGCCTGGCTTCTCCATCAGGAACATGTAATTTGCTCCTGCAAATGAATTTAGGACAAATACGCAAAGAGCATATCCATTAAGCCACATAAAAGATTTAAAAAACCTAGCCCAGCTTATTCTAAAACATCTTATGATTGCGTAATACAATGCCGTCCATACAATGAAAGCATGTGCGATAAAATACTGAATAAAACGGAAATGCCAAGGCTCCTGGTAAAGCTCAGGTGTAAGCAATCCTTGCAGGGCGCCTGTTAGACCAAATAAATAAACAAACCCAAAAAGTTTCCGGTTTTCCGTCAAAAGTAAAACCACACTCAATAGAATGTTTAAGCTGCACAGCTGTAATGGTAGATATATTTTTACTGACCACATATTGTTAAAGATTGCCCAAGTATGATAAGTAATTTCAGATAATACGAGGCCTGTGATCAACACTTTTTTTATTACTGATTTTTTTCTCAAATTTTCACGGAATTCATACATCAATACGCCAACAACCATTATAAAAATCAAGATAAGTACATGCTCCGAACCAAACATCTTAAATCCCGAAGTTCCCGGACCAAACCAACTCCCCACAATTCTCCCTCCAACCCTTACTTATAGATATTCCTAACTGAGTTTGTATTTCCTTTGAATCATTTCAAAACTAATTGCGGCGATGTAGAAGCCCAAGAGATGACGATCAATGGAAGCACGGACATCGATGGAATCGGCCAGGTTGTGATATTAAGAGAATTGAATATAAAGCGAGTCTAGAGATCGACGAAAATGCTAAAGTTGGTGCACAAGAAAAGATCTAATTTCAAATGCTAAATTTATGATGCTTGTAAATCTTAGGTTCCGCTCGTAAATCTTGAATTCCGCTCGTAAATCTCTAATTTCGCTCGTAAATCTTGGATTACGCTCGTAAATCTCAGGTTCCGCTCGTAAATCTCAAATTACGCTCGTAAATCTTGGATTACGCTCGTAAATCTCTAATTTCGCTCGTAAATCTTGAATTCCGCTCGTAAATCTCTAATTTCGCTCGTAAATCTTGGATTCCGCTCATAAATCTCAGGTTCCGCTCTTAAAAAAAGCATCTAGTCCGCCTTATTCTAAAAAATTTATCGAAAATGAACAAAAGCTGCCCTATTATAGGTCATTTAAACACCTGTTTAAGGCAGCTTTCGCTATTTTTATCTTAATGGTTACCTGCTGTTACCTTCAACCCAATAATCCCTGTAATAACAAAAGCTAAAAAAACAAATCGAATCAATGTTTTCGGCTCCCCAAAAAGAATGATTCCTAGAATTACAGCACCCGCTGCTCCGATGCCGGTCCATATTGTATAAGCCGTCCCAATCGGCAGTACTTTTGTAGCCTGTGATAAATAATAAAAACTTATGATCATACCTATAACCGTTACTACTGTAGGCCACAGCCTCGTAAAACCATTTGTATATTTGAGTCCTATTGCCCAAACGATCTCAAAGATGCCTGCAATAAACAGATAGACCCATGCCATTATGTTGACCTCCTTAAAATAAAAAAGCCCGGGAAGATATAGTATCTATATCCTCCCAGGCTTTTATCCCTCCGTGTACACAATGTATCCATTGTGCGCTTTCTCTCGGACCAGACTAGTGAATAACTACGGAACCCTAGAAAGCTTTCTCCCTATATTATTGAAAAAAATTCAACCTGTGTCAAGAAAAGAAACTGCTGACTAACTTCCCTTTTAGTATGATAAAATCTAAAAAAAAGAATGCTGGAGGATGCATCATTGAAATTATGGGAACTTGTTAAACAATCCGCTCGAAAGTTAAAACGTGAGCTTTTCACATTAGCTCAAGCAATAAAACATCCTAACGTCCCCTGGTACGCAAAAACCATGGCAGCCATCGTTGTTGCTTACGCTTTTAGTCCGATTGACCTGATCCCTGATTTTATTCCGGTACTCGGTTTGCTTGATGATGTTATTCTCGTTCCTTTAGGAATCTACTTAGCGATAAAAATGATACCTGATTCTGCATTGAAAGCATGCAGAAAATTAGCCGCTGAAAAAGAAAATGTAAAAAACAAAAATTGGTTCGCAGGTGGCTTTATTATTTTTATTTGGATAGTGTTTGTTACCTGGCTCTTCTTTACTTTCATTGTATGAAAACCCTTGTTTCGCAGCACTTTACTCTTTAATCTCTTCGAAGTCCATCTGTCTTTGATCATTTTTTGATTCATTATGGTGATCGGAATGACAAGGATCATTACTCTACGAAAAATAAATAACAGTCCTGTTATCCAGGGCTGCCTTCTGTTTTTATGCGTCTCTTTTTTCGAGTGACGCACTCCATGCTGTTAAGAGTACGGCTCCAAATACCATCACACCGCCAATCCATGGTGTATGAATGATACCGATTGAATCTACAATGATTCCGCCGACAAATGCACCTATTGCGATCCCTAAATTAAAGGCAGCGATATTGATAGCTGACGCAACATTTATCGCAGATGGTACATATCTTTCGGCTAGCTTCACAACATAAACTTGTAGACCTGGAACGTTCATAAAGGCTAATAATCCTAATAAAAAGATCGTGATTGTTCCAGCAATCTTAAATGGTGCTGTGAACGTTAAGATCACTAGAATGATCGCCTGAACAACAAACATCCAGAACAATGCTTTGATTGGATTTTTGTCTGCCGCCTTACCTCCAATTGTATTCCCAATAGCAACAGCAATTCCGTATCCTAACAGAATTAAACTGACTGCTTTAGGAGCATAACCTGTTACATCTTCCAAGATTGGAGCCAAATAAGTGAAGGCGACAAATGTTCCGCCATACCCAAGAGCAGTTATAGAGAATGCCAATAATAAACGTCCATTTTTCACGATCTTTATTTGATCGCTCAGACTAGAAGGCGGTGCTTCTTTTAAATTCTTTGGAACCAGGATAGCACTTGCGATGATTGCAACTATACCCAGTAATGCCACAGCCCAGAATGTTGCTCTCCAGCCAAACATCTGTCCAATAAACGTTCCCAAAGGTACACCAGTAACTGTTGCAACTGTAAGACCGGTAAACATAAAGGCAATAGCACTTGCACGCTTATGTTCTGGGACTAAGTCTGCTGCTATCGTTGCACCGATTGAAAAGAATACACCATGAGAAAATGCGGTGATAAATCGTGCAACAAGCAGAAGGCTAAAGCTTGTTGAAAGGGCAGCAACACTGTTTCCCGCAATGAAAACTACCATTAATAATAAAAGCAATGTCTTTCTGTTCATTTTATTTGTTAAAGCTGTAAGGACAGGTGCTCCAAACGCAACACCCATGGCATACCCGGAAATAAGCAGACCTGCTAAAGTGATAGAAATATCTAAATCAGATGCTAATGATGATAAAAGTCCAACAGGAACAAACTCAGTTGTCCCTATGCCAAAAGCCGAGATGGCTAATGCTAATAATGCCGGGAAACCTCCTTTTGACTTCGAAGCTGTTTCCACTTTAACTGCTGATGAATTCATCTATAAATCCCTCCATTTGATCTTTTATAAAGTCATGTGCTGGTCAATTGAATGACTCGATGCTATTATGAAACATACACGAACTTAAAGTAAGTACGCACTTTAAAGTAATGTAGGCACTAAAAAGTAACAAATGAATGCTGGAGGTGTTTATTCATGAAAAAATACAATATACCTGTGGAAGCTGCACTTGAAGTAATAGGCGGAAAATGGAAAGTAGTCATTTTATGCCATCTTATAAAAGATAAGCGACGAACGGGGGAATTAAAAAGATTGATGCCGGGGATTACGCAAAAAATGTTGACTCAACAGTTACGAGAACTAGAGGAAGACGGTGTGATCCTGCGTGAAGTGTATAACCAAGTTCCTCCTCGCGTGGAATATTCTTTAACGGAATATGGGTGGTCATTAAAAGGGATATTGGACTCACTTTGTGCGTGGGGTGAACAGCATATTGAGAAAACCTACCCAAATAAAGAAGAAGTTTTAATTCAGACAGAAGAACTAGAACAGGTATAGAGACTGGGAAAGACAGCCATTAAGAGCTGTCTTTTTTGTTTGTATCACCCAAATAATATTATCCAAAAAATGTAATACATTTATAGAACAGAAAAGAGAGAATGGGGGAAAAGTTATGTACGATAGCTTTTTAACACAAGAAACGATGTTACATGCTATAAGAAAGGGTTTAAAAAAGACCTCTTCTCCACAAAAGATTATTATTGCAGGAGCAGGAATGGCGGGATTGGTGGCAGCATCTCTTTTACACTCTGCTGGTCACGAAGTACAAATCCTTGAAGCTGCCCATAGGGTTGGCGGCAGAATTTATACGGTTAGAGCCCCTTTTACACATGGAAATTATTTCGAGGCGGGAGCCATGCGCATTCCTGATACGCATAAACTCGTGATCGAATACATCAAAAAATTCAATTTACCAACTAACCAATTTATCAATTCAAATCCTCATGATCTGCTTTACGTAAACGGTGTACGAACTTCCAACATTTCCTATGAGAAAGATCCTAACATTCTTAACTTTCCTGTCGCAGAGAATGAAAAAGGTAAAACAGCACAACAGCTTATACAATACGCCGTTCAGCCTCTAGCCGATTTTATTGAAAAAGATCCTGATAAGAATTGGCCAGTGGTTATTCAAAACTTCCAACAGTATTCACTAGATAACTATTTAAGACATAATCCTTTTGGAAGATCATTATCATCTGGAGCCATCGATAAAATAAAAGTCCTATTGTCTTTAGAAGGTCTTCCCGAGCTCTCTTTTTTAGAAATATTACGGGACATTTTAATCATTTTTATAAATCCGCAATTGAAATATATCGAGATAACTGGCGGATATGATAAGCTGCCAAGAGCTTTTTTAAAAGAACTCAGACACCATATCTTTTTCGGACAAAAATTGACTAAGATTGTACAGAATACTAAAAATGTTAGTTTATATACCGAAAGTCCCCAAACCTTACATCGCTATCATTTTGAAGCTGACAGAGTTATTATTACTATTCCCTTTGCGGTATTAAACTTTGTACAAATCGAACCTTTTGATTCCCTGTCTTATTACAAACGAAAAGCCATTCGAGAGCTTCATTATGTCCCTTCCACTAAAATTGGTATAGAGTTCAAGCACCGTTTTTGGGAAAAAGATGGGTTAACCGGCGGAAGAACGGTAACAGATTTTGCTTCACGATTTACTCATTACCCAAGCAGGAATAATCCTCGTACGACTTCTGGTGTGGTTTTGGGAAGTTATACGTGGGAAGATGACACGGTCCCATGGAAAAGTGGGTCTAATGAAATGAAGATAAAGGAAACGTTGCATCATTTGGCACAATTTCACGGTGATCAAGTTTATCATCATTTTGTGACTGGCCATGCTCATAGCTGGTCACTCGATCCGAATGCAGGCGGAGGGTTTGCTATGTATAAGCCTTATCAAGAAGCAGAATTATATGAACCGATTAAAGCAGTAGAAGGTAGACTTCACTTTGCAGGTGAGCATACAACTCTTCAGCACGGCTGGGTTGAGGGAGCTATAGAATCAGGTATAAGAGCAGCTATAGAAATCAACGGATAAGAAAAAAACAGCACATTGAATCGTGCTGTTTTTAAATCTTTTGTTTGATTAATTCGAAAGATAGCGTTCTATGATGATCTTTCTGTGGTGCAGTTCATGACCAGCTATGATCGTAATTAGAGCACGAACGGTTACTTCGTGACCATTTGCAATCCCTTTTCTTGTTAAAGTTTCCCTGCTTAAGCTATTAATTAAATAGATGGTAGATTGGCGTACAGCAGCAAAGTGATCCAAAAGGTCTTTCAGAGATTGGTTATCGAAATTCGCTTCTTCTACGTATTTATTCTCATCATATCCAGGCAATGAAATCTTCTCACCACGAGCTATCGAGAGAAGTCTGTAGCTCATGATCCTTTCTGTATCGATGATGTGTCCCATCACCTCTTTTATACTCCACTTATCTGTTGCATAACGATATTCGCTTTCTTCTTTTGTTAAGGATTTTAGCTTATCCATTGTCACTTTCATCTGGTCGTCCAGAATTTGAACAATATCCCCTTCAGGAACTAGTTTCACATACGTTTTATAATAATCTGCATACTCATACGCTTCTGGCATGTTCTCCATGTTTGCTTTTATCCCCCTTTATCTTTTTTAACCTAATAAATGTATTTTTCTACTATTACTAAGAAAAGGCAAGAAAATCATTGTTATTCAAAGAAATCAGCTCATTTGAAAAAAATCACCTTGTTCATAATTATAGTTTAGCATTTATAGGAATTCTAGCTATACTTCTAAGTAAACTTCTATAAAGACAGCTAGCCCTTTACATAAGGCTAGCTGTTTTGTTTTATTTTAGATTCTGCCAAATTTCCTCAGGTGCCCCGCCTACGTACCAGGCAGCTGTTCCTCGAAGATTATAGTCTTTTACTAGATCATAACGAAGGTTCAATGACGTCTCGTCTTCAAGCCAGATCTGATGCTTTTCGCCGTTCTCCGTAAATTCTACATAATTTTGAAAAGTTTCAGAATCCCACTTTTTCGTTAATCCTTTTTCTTGAACTACCTTCTCTGTCTCTATAATGGTTCTGTCTATACTTCTAACCTTACCGTTTAAATCTGTAATCCACTCTCTTGTATAAAAAGGTACACCCAGAATGATTTTATGTGCAGGTACTTCGTTCATTAATAACTGAATGCCTACACGGGTCCACGGCAAGGATGCAACTGATCCTGCTTTCGGAGAACTTGCCCAATGTTCATCATATCCCATCATGATGACATAATCAGCTGCCTGTCCCAGACCTTTCCGATCAAGGCTGCCAGACCAGAATGGATCGGCGTTCTCCCTGCTAACATCAACGGATACGACAAGTCCCGATGGGCGTAGTGCTTCCTTTAATTCTTGTATAAAGAGCACGTAATCTTGTTTATTCTTTGGATCAATATTTTCAAAATCAACATTAATTCCCTGGCTCTTCGTTTGAATTAAAGATGTTTTTATTGTTTGAATAACTTTCTGGCGGTTTCCTAAATCTGAAAGAACATCGTCTGTAAGCTCAGGATCAAACTTGTTCCCGAATAATGGCCAAACTTGTTTGCCAGCTTTTGCTGCTGCAGCCGCATAGTCCTTATCTTCATCTATACTAACCAGTTCTTTATTACTCAACGTGAACCATCTGGGTGATACTACATCTAATCCTGAAATGTGCAGCTGTTTTTGATACATATCACGGGTCCCGTTGTATTTCCAGCCAAGATTGAAACGATTCACATTTTTTACTTCTAGGTTTGACTTCTGAACCCAACCTGTTTTATTTCCTAATAATTGAAGCAGGAAATACCCTTCAGGAATCTTTAGATAAGTGCCTGGTCGCAGTACAATTGCGTTTAACTCGTTATGATTTATAAGACTTTCCATGGAAACATGGTGCGCTCTTGCTATTTTCCAGAGTGAATCTGTCTTCTGAATAGTGTGATTCACGAACTCTTGCGGAATGATCAGCTGCTGCCCTACATATAATCGTGACCCAATAACATGATTAATCTTCTTTAGTTCATCTGCTCTTACACCATAATGCCGTGCTACTAAATATAGAGTATCTCCTGTTGAAACAGTATGAATCCTTTTCCCCTCTGGAGCTTCTCTGCTGTTAAGCACCGGATACGCTTCACTTTGACTCAGCGTTCCTACAACCTTTGAATAAGAATGCGGCGATGTAAGAACTGAAGTCTTATTTACTGAAACTGTACCAACTGAAATCGCCCCTGCACCATACGTCTGTTTTGATTGACAGACAAATAGAAGCATCATTGCCATAATAAAAACAAATCTATACACTGTTCCCCTCCAAATGACCCTTTTTCTCTATTTTCTAGGGTACATGGTGCGGATAGGGAACTGAACAGGGACTTAGTGGAAATTATTATTCCTGTGGTCACGTGTCTATTTTTGTTCAGATGGACGAACATACAGGCGTTTATGGAGGTTTTTCATAATATGTAGGACAATTCCACAACAATTAATTTAATAAAAGAACGGATTTTTTTTCCAATGAGAGCAAAACACTACTTTTAATGGGTTTAACTAGTATAAAATAAACATATTCCATACACTAATCTTAAGTAAATTTAAGATCGATAAAGGGGTATTAACAATGATACGAAGCAATCATTTAAATGAAAAAGTCCTTTCAATCCTTGAAGATAAAATACAACTGATCAAAAAAGACGAAGGTGCTATCTATTTAGTTGGACCGATTCGTCTGCCGGTTAATCTATATGGAGAAACAGTTGTCTTTAACTGGTATTGCTGGCTGGAAGGCTGCGAGCAAACAGATAACTTTGTAGAAGTAATCAATAAACTCTCTTCAGCTAATCTAGCTGAATATCAGCAATCCAGCGTCTTAGTTTATGGAGATTTTGAATACAATGATGAAGCACTCATCCGTATGCATTCAATCTGTCACACTGGAGATATATTCGGCAGCAAGCGCTGTGACTGTGGATATCAACTTAAACAGTCCATGAAAATGATCGTGGACCATGGAACAGGTGCGCTCTTTTACTTAGCGAACCATGAAGGACGCGGCATTGGCCTATTCAGTAAAGCAATGGCATATCTCCTGCAGGAAAATGGACAAGACACAGTTGAAGCAAACGAAAGTCTTGGTTTTGTAGATGATTCTCGTAACTATGAAGATGCGATTGAAGTATTGAAAGTTTTGCGTTCAAAACCTGTTACACTCATTACAAATAACCCAAAAAAATTAGAAGCACTACACCATGCAGGGCTTTCTGTTTCAGCAAGAGCTCCGATCTGGGGTGATGTTTCTGAATTCAATGAGAAATATTTACAAACCAAAATAAACCGCTCAGGCCACTTAGACGAAGGAGTATTTACGAATGAGTAGTCATGAGTTTTACATGCAGTTAGCTTTGAACAATGCAAAAGCAATGAAAGGCCAAACAGACCCAAACCCATTAGTTGGGTCTGTTATCGTTAATGATAACCGGATCGTTGGAATCGGCACTCACCTTAAAGCCGGTGAGCCGCATGCAGAGATTCATGCAATTAGAATGGCTGGTGAGAAGGCCAAGGGTGGCACCATTTATGTGACACTTGAGCCCTGCTCCCATCACGGAAGAACAGGGCCTTGTGCTGTAGCAATCGTTGAAGCCGGGATCAAAAAGGCCGTCATTGCAGCACTCGATCCTAATCCGCTTGTATCAGGCCGGGGTGTTCAAATTTTAAAGGATGCAGGAATTGAAGTTGAGGCAGGTATCCTTCAAGAACAATCACAAGAAATGAACGAAGTTTTTAATAAGTTTATCGTTGAAAAAACACCTTTCGTTACTTTAAAATCAGGGATTACTCTCGATGGCAAAATCGCGAGTCATACAAACAACAGCAAATGGATAACGTCACCAGAAGCTCGAAATGACGTTCATAAACTAAGAAACGAAAACCAGGCCATTCTCGTTGGTGTAAATACAGTCATTCATGATGATCCTGAACTTACTACCAGGATACCGAATGGGCGTAATCCCCTTCGTATCATCATGGACTCAACTTTAAAGATTCCTTTACATTCAAAGGTCGTTACGGATAACCAGGCGGATACATGGGTTTTTACTTCCGAAAACCATGATCACCAAAAGAAAGTTCAGCTTGAAGAACACGGTGTCAAAGTATTTATTGCCGGGGAGTCACGAGTAAGCCCAAAGGAAGTCCTAAGAGTATTAGGTGATAACCTGATTTCTTCTCTCTTAATTGAAGGCGGTGGCTCTATAAATGCTGCATTCTTAGAGAATAAACTCGTTGATAAAGCTGTTTTTTATATGGCACCGAAGTTAATAGGCGGACAAACTTCCCCTTCCTTTTTTGGCGGTAAAGGAATCGAATTAATGGCGGATGCCATTCGACTAGAGAATATGAAAGTTACACAAATAGGGCCGGATTTTAAGTTCACCAGTTACCCTAAATATGAATAAGAGGTTATATAAAATGAGATTTGGTTTTGATATTGATGATACATTGATTAATTTACGAGAACACGCTTTTCATATTTATAATAAAAAACTAAAAAAGAATGTTCCTTTAGACGTTTTTCACACTATTGAAACATTAGAGATTCATGAGCCATTCGGACTCACTACAAAAGAAGGTAATCAGCTCTGGCTAGATTCTATGGAGGAAATCTATTTCACGGATTGTCCTGCTTATCCGGATGCGATTGAAGTTTTAAAGGAGCTTGATAAGCAAGGTCACGAAATTTACTACATCACAGCTCGACCTGCTAAACATTGTGAAGAGACGAAGAAATGGGTAGAAGAAGCAGGGTTCCCTGTTCAAGAAGGACGATTCTTCTGTGGCATGAAAGATGAAGAAAAGATTCATACGATAAAAGACTTAAATCTTGATTTTTACTTCGATGACAAGCCCAACGTTCTTGATACCCTTACAGGTGAAACTGTTCAGCTGTACGTTAGAGATCAGAGCTACAACAAGCACTTAGAGATGCCGCGTCTTACAAACTGGTCTGAGTTAAAGGAAATCATACGTGAATATGAGAACAAAAAGTAGTGCGCTGTTGCAGCGTGCTATTTTTTATGTTCGGTATCTGGTATTTTAGTAAGAACGGAGGCTAGACTAATAATGTTGCTATTCTTATTGCTTAGTTTACTTACAGCAGGATTTGTCATAGAGATTATACAGAAACATGTTTTGAAGATTAAAGACCCTGATATCCAGGATTTGTGGGCAGAATTAGAAAATCAAGAATGGTACACAGATATGATAAATGATCCCGATCTAAAAATATGGATTGAGCTTGAAAAACAAAATGGATTATTAAAAGACGCGTATTATGTTCGGAAAATTATAGATCATGTCGGGCATAGAGAAGGATTTATACGATATATCGCTGATAAAGCAAAGTAAAGTGAAGGTAGTGTCTGCACTTTTTTTGTAAAATAAAAACTAGCCGGCATATTGCCCAGGCTAGTTTTTTTCTTTTATGCTTTCTATTGCTTGTTTTACATTAGCAAAGGTTTTGATAGAAGAAAAATTGATTCCTTCTGAAACAGCACTAATCGCCAACTCCGGACGTAGACCTGTTACTAAAACATCGATGCCTAATAACCCTAAAACACGATAAACATTAAATATATGTGATGCTACTTCCGTGTCAATGGTTACAATACCTGAAAAATCCATTATCAGGCATTCAATTTGTAAATCAGGAATCTTGGGAAGCACGTTATTCATAAGATGCTCTGTTCGATCTGCATCAATTGAGCCGATTAATGGTAAAACAGCAAGTCCATTTTCGATTGGGACAACAGGTGTTGATAATTCACGAAGCTCTTTTCTCGTTTTTAATAAGATCTCTTCAGAACGCCGCTCAAAAGCAAGCACTGTTTCATTCATGCTGACATCGAGCATATGGTGAACGCGTTTTAGAATCAATACGACTTCTTCCGTTGAAAGATTGTGTTCTAAACTAATCGTCATAATAAAATCTGCAAAAACCATTCTCGTGTCTGGGTAGCGAATCAGGATGTCAGAAATCTGGTGATGTTTGGCTGCGGCTTGCTCACCGTTTGCTCGGCTCCATTCTAATAGTTTTTCTGGTACAGAACCCTCTTCACAATATATAGAATCGCTCAAAAATGCAAAAAACTCAGCATATACTTTTTTGGCTTGATGAATCTCTGCTTCACTTACTTGAAAACCAAACTTATTAATAATATCATCAACGATTTTATTAGCTAGAAGTTCAGCGTTTTCTTTTAGGTAATTAGCAACCGTTAATGTTGATTTCAATCTAATCACTCCAGATCAAGGAAAATAGTATTAATATAATACCTTCTATTATTGTATCACTAAAACCCAGTAACTGTCTTTATTGTGAAAATAATAAAGGAGAATACGTTTTCTGGTGACTCAGCGAAATGAATTTTAAAGATTTTGTAAACCTTTTAGGCAAGAGTTGAAAACGTATAGATACACATGTTATTTTGATATCGAAAACCGATATAGTACTTCGATATTGCACATCAACTTTAGGTGGTGGCGCTATGGAAGAGAAAGTGTTACGAAAACTTTTTCTCGGATTTATTCAAATTCATATTCTGCACCATGCACAAGAACAACCGATCTACGGAGTTTGGATGTTAGAAGAGCTTAGAGAACATGGTTATAGCATCAGTACAGGTACACTCTATCCGATTCTTCACAGCATGGAAAAGGATGGTCTTCTAATTAAAGAAGTTATAAAGGTTGAGGGTAAAATAAGAAAGTACTACTCTTCAACAGATAAAGGAAAAATGGTTCTAAATGAAGCAAGAAATAAAGCATATGAACTATTTAAAGAAATAAAGGATTAAGAGGTGAAACACATTGAATTCTGAAGGCAACCGTTTTAAGACATTATTAGAGATTCTTCTAGTCTCAACTAGACTAGGGTTTACTTCCTTTGGAGGTCCTATCGCTCATTTGGGATACTTTCATGAAGAGTATGTAAGAAAAAGAAAATGGATGGATGAAAAAAACTATGCGGACCTAGTTGCTTTATGTCAGTTCCTGCCCGGACCAGCGAGCAGTCAAGTGGGAATTGGTATTGGCGTCATGCGGGGTGGCGTATTAGGAGGTATTGTATCCTTTATCGGATTTTCCCTTCCTTCTGTCCTCGCACTTATTGTATTTGCGCTCATTCTCCAAGGTTTGAATGTTGCCGATCTTAGCTGGATCCATGGATTAAAGATTGTTGCAGTTGCTGTTGTAGCTCATGCTATTTTAGGGATGGCTGAAAAATTAACACCTGACTTAAAAAGAAAAACAATCGCTTTATTTGCGCTGGTTGGAACTTTGCTGTGGCAAACTGCCTTTACACAAGTTGGGGTGATTGTGTTAGCCGGGATCTTAGGATTTCTTTTGTACCGTGAGCAAGCAGGCAGTGAAGACAGTAATTTCGAATTTCCTGTCTCTAAAAAGTTTGCTGTCATTTGTTTAGCCATATTCTTTACACTACTTCTCATTTTACCTATCTTAAGAGAAACCACTTCAATCAGCTGGATTGCTATCTTTGATAGCTTTTACCGCTCAGGGTCATTAGTATTTGGTGGAGGCCATGTTGTACTTCCTTTATTAGAACGTGAATTTGTACCGACAGACTGGATAAGTGAAGAAGCTTTCCTAGCTGGCTATGGTGCTGCACAAGCTGTTCCTGGCCCATTGTTTACTTTTGCTGCGTATATTGGAGCGGTTATGAATGGATGGCAAGGCGGGTTATTAGCAACCTTTGCTATATTCTTACCAGCATTTCTATTAATTCTTGGTGCCCTTCCGTTTTGGAACATACTGCGATGCAATCCAAAGATCAAAGGTGCCCTAATGGGGGTAAACGCGGCAGTTGTTGGAATTTTAATTTCTGCGTTTTACAAGCCTATCTGGACGAGTACTATTTTAACACCTCTTGATTTCGCTTTTGCTGCTGTTCTATTTAGCATGTTGGTCTATTGGAAACTTCCCCCTTGGGTAATCGTAGTAACAGGTGCTTTAGGCGGATTTTTAAGAACACTCATTTAAACAACTGTTTAAAAAGATAAAAAGAAACTGCATTTTCGTTGGCAGTTTCTTTTTTATTTATAAATATCATCCTTGGCACAACATTGATCCTCTTTTAATTTTTTGTCTTTTTTTTCAACTTGTAAATTAACAAAAAATAAGATATCGTGGTAATTGTCTGAAAATAACGATAGAAATCTCATTTTTCAGAAGTAAAGTATTACATAGTAGTGCTTTTTTATTTTTTTGTTTTGTAAAGCGCTTACATCTTTGGAGATCTTACACAGGAGGATTTTTATGGGTAACAACACATTAAAGAGAGAACTAAAGAGCCGGCACATTTTAATGATTGCACTTGGCGGGGTAATCGGCACAGGATTATTTATGAGTTCTGGGTACACCATACATGAAGCAGGACCCGGCGGAGCCTTAGCTGCTTATTTATGGGGCGGGTTTGTTATGTATTTAACTATGCTTTGTCTTGGTGAATTGGCTGTCAGAGTGCCTGATGCTGGTTCTTATCAAACATATGCGACAAAGTTTATCTCCCCATCAGCAGGTTATGTGGTTGGATGGATGTCATGGTTAAACTGGTCCGTAACAATAGGTTTAGAGCTAATAACTGTAAGTTTGTTAATGAAACGATGGTTCCCAGATGTCTCTACATGGGTCTGGTGTGTTGTGTTTACACTGTTTTTATTTTTCATTAATGCACTTTCCACTAAAAGCTTTGGAGAAGTAGAATTTTGGTTTGCCGGAATCAAGGTCATTACTATTATTGCATTTATCTTGCTTGGCGGAGCTGTCGTATTTGGTTTCCTGCAAGTTGACGGTCAGCCTGCACCATTCTTGTCTAACTTTACCGATCATGGCGGACTCTTCCCGAATGGTTTTGGTGCAATTGTAGTAACGATGATTGCCGTTAACTTTTCATTTCAAGGTACTGAGCTTGTCGGTATAGCTGCTGGCGAGAGTAAAGACCCGGAAAAAGCGATACCAAAAGCGATTAACAGCACCGTATGGAGAATCCTAGTCTTTTTCATCTTATCGATTTTTATACTAGCAGCTCTATTTCCATGGGAAAAAGCCAATGCAGTGGAAAGTCCGTTCGTTGAAGTATTTGAAGGAATCGGCATCCCTTATGCAGCAGATATTATGAATTTAGTTATTATAACCGCTGTATTATCAGTAGCAAACTCAGGCCTGTATGCTACTTCACGCATGCTTTGGTCGATGTCTAATCAGGGAATGATTAATCCTGTATTTGGCAAGCTCAATAAAAGAGGCGTCCCAATGGTTGCGCTTATTGTAAGTTTAGGAGTAGGCTGCTTGTCATTACTAAGCGGAATTTTCGCAGAGGAAACAGTTTACTTATGGCTATTATCTATTGCTGGGTTTGGTGCAGTATTTACATGGTTATCCATTGCAGTATCAAATCTTCTTGCGAGAAGAAAGTATATGGCTGCAGGCGGAAGGGCAGAAGATTTGAAGTACAGAACCCCGCTTTATCCATTAGTACCTATTCTTGCGATTGTATGTAATCTTATTGTAATTGTCAGCTTAGCCTTCATACCTGAGCAAAGAATATCACTCTATTGCGGTGTTCCTTTCCTCATCGCCTGTTATCTTTATTACCATTTTGCTGGCAAAAAGAGAATGGTGGAAGTTGGACAAGCTACCGAGAAAAAAGCAGTATAATAAAAAAGAAGCTGACATCAGAGGACACGTATCGTGACCTTATGGTGTCAGTTTTTTTAAACCTTACTTTATTTGCCTTGGCTTCTGGTAAAGCACCTGCGTACTAGCAAGTTAAAATCATCCGCAGCACCCGCTTTTGCTAACTCTTTTATCAGCTATTGTACGATGCTGCTGTTTTCTCTCCTGACTCTCATTCCCTGTCGCACTCTAAATGTAGAATTTGCTGTAAATACACCCCATAATATGATTACCGCACCCGCATACCCTTTTAGCCCCATATTTTCATGCAAGATGATGAATGCAAAAATCGCTGAAAAAATCGGCTCGAGTGAAAAGAGAAAACCAGTGTTTTCAGGCGTGGTGTATTTTTGAGCAATTGGCTGCATCACAAATCCATATGCAGAGCAGATGAGAGCGAGTCCGAGTATCGAAATCCAATGAACCGCTCCCTGAGGCAACACAGGTTTTTCAAAAAGAAATGTTCCAACGGCGGCAAACATGGCGGCAAAGCCGAGTTGATAAACCCCTAGCTGTAAGGTATCAACTTCTCGGACAAAGCGGTTTGTTAAGATGATGTGTACCGCATACAAGAAGGCAGCGACCAAACAAAACAGCGATCCATATGCAAGATCGAAGTCTTCCCCGATGGTAAGCAGAGCTAAGCCTAAAGAAACAATCACAACCCCCACAATTATTCTTTTGCTAGGTAGTCTTCTGGTGATGATGATCTGTAAAATCGGAACTAAGATAACCGTAGTACTCGTCAAAAATCCTGCTGATGAAGCAGTTGTATGTTTCATACCATACATGAGGGTAATGAAGATCCCCCATAATAGAATTCCAACAATTGAACTGTATTTCAATGTTTTAGCATCTACACGAAATACTTTTTTACGGAAAATGAACATCATTACCATAAAAGCTATTCCAAATCGTAATGCCACAATGGTTAAGGCTGGGATCGTACCTATACAGAGTTTCATAAAAATATAAGACAATCCCCAACCCATAGAAACAGATGCTAAAATCCAGTTCGCTTGTTTTTGTGTCATGGTTACAAGTCCTAACCTCTCAAGTTATTTAAAGATTGGCTCAATCGTATCATCTCCCTTTTCATTAATAAAACGAATATTTATAATGGAACTATTAGAAACTCTAATACAAAGGAGAAGACTAGATGAATGCGTATTATGCTTTTATCAAAGCCATAGAAACAGGCAGTTTTACTAAAGCAGCAGAAGAACTGGGATATACCCAATCTGCAATCAGTCAAATGGTGCATTCATTAGAGGAAGAACTCTCTACTATTCTTATATTGCGGTCCCGAACGGGTATTACATTGACGCCTGATGGTGAGGAGTTTTTGCCATACATAAAGAAGATCTGTAATTCACACAGGGAATTAAAAGAAAAGATCAAAGAGATGGAAGGGCTTGAGAGTGGGATTATTCGAATCGGTGTATTTTCTAGTGTGTCCTGTCATTGGCTGCCAGGATTGATAAAAGATTTTAAAGAGCAGTACCCAGCTGTTCATTTTGAATTGCATCAAGGTGATTATACAGAGATCTCTAATTGGATCAAAGAAGGCAGTGTAGACTTTGGCTTCGTGAATCCAAAAGCTGTATCGAACCTAACGACCATCCCCTTGCAAAAGGATGAGATGTTTGCTGTATTGCCAGAAAACCATAATTTAGCACATCAACAAGAAGTATCATTGAAAGAATTAATTAGTGAACCTTATATTCTATTAGATGAAGGAGAAATCAGTGAACCACTAACGATTTTTGAACAAAACAATTTTGAACTGAATATACAATACCGTGTACATGACGATTACACGATTATGTCTATGATCGAACAAGGGCTTGGTATTTCTATCCTGCCGAAACTTGTCTTAAATCGGTGTCCTTATCACATTGTAACCAAAAAGATTTCTCCCTCTTTTTCACGCACGATCAGTCTGGCTTACAAAGATAAACGGGTGCTGCCCATAGCAAGCAGGTTTTTTATCGACTTTATCATTAGAGAATATAGTTGATCATTCCAAATGGATCATTAAAAAGACAATAAAAAGCACGCTCTCGGCGTGCTTTTTTACATTAGTATTAAAGACTTGTATCCTTTTTGAAAAACTTTCAATGAATGTCTTCGAATCAAACGTGAACATCTTGAATGAAGCAATTGGACTTTATAATAGTTCCCCATTTGTGGCGATGACATCTTTATACCAGAAAAAGGACTTCTTCTTTTTGCGTTCTAAAGTTCCACTGCCATCGTCATGTTTATCAACATAAATATAACCATAACGTTTGGAGAACTCCCCTGTCGACATGCTCACCATATCAATACATCCCCAGCTCGTATAACCTATTAATTCAACCCCATCTTCAATGGCCTCACCCATTGCTTTTATGTGATCACGAAGATAGTCAATTCGATAGTCATCATTGATCGTACCGTCTCCTTCTACTTGGTCATAAGCTCCTAATCCATTTTCCACAACAAAGAGCGGTTTCCGGTAACGATCATATAATTTATTTAAGCTGATCCGTAATCCTATTGGGTCGATCTCCCAGCCCCAATCACTTGCTTTTAAAAATGGATTTCTTACTCCTCCAATAAGGTTCCCTTGTGAAGCTTCCGCATCTGTCTTCACTTTTTTCTCGGTACGGGACATATAATAACTAAATCCGATATAATCTACGGTGCCTTCTTTAATTAACTCTAAATCGCCCTCTTGAATCTCCAGTTCGATATTATGCTCTTTAAAGTATCTCTTAATGAAGGCTGGATACTCTCCTCTTACTTGCACATCTGCACAGTAGTAATTGAAAAGCTGTTCCTCTTGAAGGGCATACATTATGTTTTCCGGATTGCTGTCATAGGAATAAACCGGAGCAAAGAGAATCATGCAGCCTATTTTGGAGTCTGGGATGATCTCATGACATGCTTTAACCGCAATAGCACTTGCGACGAATTGGTGATGGTACGCCTGGAAGGTAGACTTGTATTTATCCTCTTCTTTTTGAATGGAAAATCCAAGTCCTTGAATTGGCATTACCAAACCGCTATTGATTTCATTAAACGTCATCCAGTACTTTACCTTATTTTTATAACGATTAAAAATAGCTTTTATATACCGTTCAAAGAATGCCACCACTTGTCGGTTTCTCCAGCCGCCATATTCTTTTACCAAATAGAGAGGCATTTCATAATGAGAAATAGTTACGACTGGTTGAATTCCATGTTTATGCAATTCATCAAACACACGATCGTAGAAAGCTAATCCTTCTTCATTTGCCTCTAACTCATCACCGTTTGGAAATATTCGTGTCCACGCAATTGACATGCGGAATGCCTTGAATCCCATTTCCGCAAACAACGCAATATCTTCTTTATATCGATGATAGAAGTCAATCGCTTCATGGTTAGGATAGTGGTATTGATCAAGATGGATTTCAAAATCAAAACCGGGATTCAGTAAAATTTCATACCGTTCTTTCCCACCTGGAAGAACATCGGCAATATTTAAACCTTTATTCCCTTCATCAAATCCACCTTCGATTTGATTTGCAGCTGTTGCTCCCCCCCATAAAAAACCTTCAGGGAATTGATATTTCTTCATATAGACCCCTCCAACTATTATCCATATAGGTATTACAATTTATTTTTTGTTGCAATTTATAGCTTTTCTCTTCCCTTTACATGTTGGACAATAACTAAAAGGAATATTAACGGCGTTTAGCAGGAAAGTAAATGCGTGCAGCGTTTATAGTTTTTTATATCAAAGGAAGGAATTTGTTACACAAATGTAACGGTATGTTTCTTTTTTAATTGGCTATGTTAAAATAAAGTTCAACATTTACAAAAGGAGCATCCCAATCAATGTTTTCAAACGAAATCATCGCTTCCTTCAATGAATTAGAAACTTCTTTATACAACCATATTAGTCAAAACATGGATAAAGTGGCTTATATGCGGATTCGTGAACTGGCAGATGAAACGCATGTGTCAACAGCTACCGTTTTACGTTTCTGCAGGAAACTGAATTGTGAGGGTTTTTCTGAATTTAAAACAAGACTAAAAATTCATATGAAAGAGAAAAAAAAGACGATGGTCCGAAGTTCACAACAATCCATAGTAGAATTTTTTGACCGAACGTTAAAAGGTGATATTGAAGCAAAAACCAGGGAAGCGGCAAGTATAGTCACTAATGCAGATAACGTTATTTTTATTGGAATAGGAAGCTCAGGCATTCTTGCTGAATATGGAGCGAGATATTTTTCTAGTTTGGGTAAATTTTCGTTGTATATTAAAGACCCTCATTTTCCGATTCATTCTAAACTTCGGAACAATAGTGTAACCATTGCCTTATCGGTCTCGGGTGAAAATAATTTTACAATCACCCATCTTAACATTCTTAAACAAGAAGGAAGTAAAATAATCAGTATTACAAACAATAAACTATCAACCATTGCAAAAATCTCTGATATAAATATTCCTTATTATGTAACGGAGGAATATTTTGAAGAAGCTAATATAACTACACAAGTACCTGTTGTTTATATTCTAGAATCCCTGGCCCGTGAAATTCATAAACTAAATCACTAGTCAGAAGGTCAGATTTCCAATAAATCTACCCATAAATTGAATATTAAAGACAAAAAAGCACGCCAGCCAGCGTGCTTTTTTCTTTTTATTAAACCCTTGTTTAATTTTATAGATCTTTTCGATTCCCGGTCTTCCCGTCAAACGTGAACAGTACTGGTTTATGATTTAATTCGTTTTTTTAGATAAATAACAATGAATACTAAAAATAACATGATTAGAACAACGTAAATCACATTAGAATAAACGTCCATATACCCTGCAATGACTTCCCAAGATGCTCCAAAATAAGCCCCCAAATTAACAAGAACAATATTCCAAATAAATGTTCCTAGGGTTGTAAGAAGAAGAAACACACCAATGTTCATGTTTGACATGCCGGCAGGGATGGAAATCAAGCTACGTATTAAAGGAATAAATCGACAAAAGAATACTGTCCAAGGACCGTATTTATCAAACCAAGCATCAGCCTTATGAATATCATTCTTTGACAGACGAAGTATGTGTCCCCACTTGTCTATAACCTTTTCCATTCTTTTTACATCAAGCTGTAACCCTATCCCATAAAGGATCATAGCTCCAATTACTGACCCTGCTGTTGCTGATAAGATTACCCCTACGACATTTAGGTTTGAAGTGTTTGTCATGAATCCTCCAAAGGTTAAAATGATCTCTGATGGTATAGGAGGAAAAATATTTTCTAAAGCTATTAATAGCAAGATTCCCCAATATCCATATTCGTTCATAATATCGATTAACCATTTCTCCATAATAAACTCCTTTGTCTCTGTTAAATAAGATTCTCTATATGCATGTAAATAAAAACTTATTGATTTTGATTATATAATCATACAAAAAGCATTACCAATTTAAAGCTACTGGTAATGCTTTTGGCTAAACCATTTAAAATTCTTTTCGTTGTCTCTGTTTTTCCTTAAACCATTTTACAATGCTTGTCACACTTAAAATAGAACCGACAACTAATCCACTAAGTGTGATAAACAATGCAATGACATAACCTTCAAAAACAGAGGATTGACACGTTATCACCTATGGCATATAGTGTGGTTAGTTGAATAAAGTCTTCTGTTAGGTGAGGCTCCTGTATAGAGATATGCTGCTGCCCAAAAATGTCGAGAGACGCCAATGGGTCAACAGGAAAGATCGGATTAAGGTCTTTTTTAACGTAGCTGGTGAAAACCTATGCTATACAGTGCTAAAACTCAACATGGGGGGACTTTGTAGTAGTATTAATATTGCTATCGAAGCTCCTTTTTGATTAAAGGGAGCTTTTTTTATTGGAGGTGAGGATACAGTGAGTTCAGATGACCCCAATTCGGACTATTCATATTTATTTAAAATGACGCTACAAAGGTGCTTTTTGTATCCTCGCTATTAACTAAAACCGAGAATATATACAACACCTTTCATAGGATTAATCCCAGAAGAGGTGAAAGTATGATTAAGACATATTTTTATGACCATGAGTTACAAGAAACTAAAATTGATATTGATTTATCTAAAACAAAGGATTACTTAAAAAACCCTGACAATCTATTGTGGATTGATCTTTTCGACCTAAGTATACAGGAATTAAAAGAAGTAGCTAATATTTTCGATTTCCATCCATTAGCCATAGAAGACTGTCTACATGACAGCCCCAGAGCAAAAGTGGATAATTACGAGGATTATAAGTTTTTTGTCTTTCACGCTTTGCGTTATAACGAGGAAAGTGATAACGAAATCACGACCCTAGAACTAAATGTTTTTGTAGGTGCAAACTACGTCGTAACCATTCATAAACACAAGCTAAAGTGGCTGGGTAAGATGGATGCCATTTGTTCCAAACATACGAGATATATGGACAAGGGAGCAGATTTCCTTTTATATGCTCTAATTGACGGTATCACTGACGAGTATTTTCCTATTTTAGATCGCATCAGTATCCGTATTGATGAATTAGAGAATGAAATCTATGATGAAGAGGTTCGTGGAGTAACTGAAGAGTTCCTTGCTTTAAAAAGGACTATCATTTTAATACGCCGAGTTATCCTTCCTCAACGTCGGATCTTCTTAACCGTTGATGGCAAGTGGAAATTTGATATTCGGGAAGAAAACGTTCCTTTTTATACCGACTTGATAGACCATCTGGAACGGATCGTGGATTCAACAGAAACCTTTAGGGATTTAGTAAACAGTGCGTTAGACACTTATTATTCGATCATCAACGCGAAGTCTTCTGAAAAACTAAATGTCTTAACACTAATTTCTACAATCATGTTACCTCTAACGTTTGTAACAGGCTTCTTCGGAATGAATGTCCCTTTACCCTTTCAGGATAATCCTAGATCTACTATTGTGATTTTTGTATTTTTAATAATATTGACTTGGGGAATGTGGAGATACTTTAAGAAAAATCAGCTTTTATAAAAAACAGCGAAAAGCACGCCGCAGCGTGCTTTTTACTTTTCCTATTAAACACTTGTTTAATTTTTAGAGATACTTCCGATGCACCGTCTTCCCGTCAAAGGTTAACAACACAGACTTCTGTTCGATCTTCGTCTCATAACTCACAAGTTACCTTTGATTTCTTTTCAGATTATCTTCAAATAAGTTTCATACTGTTCATTGTTGAATTTTTTATTTCACAGTATTGTTTTTATTTAACCATGGACATACTTATTGATGTTAGTTTTTAAGGCATTTCTTAAAAAGTGGAGGAATCCAATATGTCTAATGAAATTGATCTTTCTGTTCAAACGCAAATGAAAAATATTTGGCAAAACACTTGTGGGTCATGGCAAAATTGTACGGAAACAACTATTCAGTCGTTCTTAGCACAATGCCAAGAAAAAAATATAGATCCGCAATTTGTTATGAGTTGGGTTGAACAACATAAGACACAAATACCTGACTGGACTGCCATTTCAAAAGTATCTCTTGACTGGGTTAATCAGCATACTTCAACTGGTTCACCTATTTCATTTACTGAAAAGGATAATCTTTAATCAGTGAAAAAGGACCACCAGAAGGTGGTCCTTTCTTATTAGACAAACTTCACAAAAACAGGTATTCTCAAAAGCCCTTCCTTCGTGTAATTCCTATATTTAACAAGTGCAGCAAACACTAGGTTTCAGGTATACAATATCCTCAGTTTCGTTCGTAACCAATTCATCCGCAACTCGGTATAGAATAGATGATGCTTTTGCTCTTATTTATGCCTTTTTTCGTAAAGACGTAAAAATATAGTTCCCTTCGAGCCTGCGGAGGTACAAATTCGGTTATCCCAAATGGTCTTGTGTCACCGTCCTCTACTTTAGGAAGAAATGAATGAAGAACTCAATTATCGTTTAAACTTAGCTAAGAATCATTTTCAAGATTTATTACAACACGACCCTAAAGCAGCAGATTATCTTTTATCCAATTTTGAAAATGGAATTGAATGGTTCATAAAAAATAAAAACAGTATAGGGTACAATACCGATGCTGTTTTTTAAATTTCCAAACCTATTACGGACAACAAGACATTTTGACTTCTTTTTCATCAACGCAGCAGTTTTCTTGTTGGTTACTTGCCTCAGATTCACAACATACAGTATTTTCTTTTTCGTTTACTTCGATTATCTGAACACTACAACAACCAGCATCTTTTTCTTTTTTGTTTCCCATGATAATTTTAATAAAGCTCATCAACTATCACCTCCTTTCAAAGGATAAAAACAAACAATTATACGAGATAGAAGATAAATCCAGAAATCGTGGACATCGCCATGACGGATAGAACAAACATAATCACGAGTTCTTTTTTGAATATGGATTTTAACAAGATCAATTCTGGTAAACTCGCTCCTGCGGAACTGATCATTAAGGCCATTACTGGACCTAATGCCATCCCTTTTCCGATCAGCACTTGCGAGATTGGTATCATACTGGAAAGTCGGATATAAAGGGGTATACCAACGATCGCTGCAATCGGAATGAGCCACCAGTTATCACTTCCGAATGTACTCGCGATCCAATTGGTCGGAACCATTCCATGAATGACAGCTCCAATAGCTGCACCAATGATGAGGTAAGGGTAAACACTTTTCATGAGATCAAGCGTCTCTCTTAATGCTGCTTTTACGTTGAACTTTTTGTTTTCCTCCTCGTATCCCTTCATCACTACGTTCTTGACCGACTTTTCAAACCCAAGAGCAGCAAGTGTAAATCCGATGATTACTGAGAATACAGCGGTGGTGATTGTATAGAGTATCGTGACCTTCCACCCTAAGACAACTCCCATTATCGTGATGATGGTAGGGTCTAGAACTGGCGAAGAGAACAGGAAAATCATAACGATTGAGAAGGGCATCTTCTTCTTCAACATGTTCACTACGACAGGGATTGTTGAGCAAGAGCAAAACGGTGTAACAAAGGCAAAGATCAAGGCAAAGAGTGCGGCTAATCCTTTGTTCTTGCCACCCAAATACTTCTCTACTTTTTCATAAGGAATATAAGATTGAAGCAAATTGATGACGAACGAGATAACAACGAACAGTACTGTTAGTTCTAATGCAATACTCAAAAAACTTTTCAACGTTTCCATCCACATGATTTTTCTTCTCCTTTTTTAATCATGCACAGCAAACTTGCCTAGTTTGATTTGTCGTTTTTTTTGCAAATAACGAATGGAAAAAGAGAACTGGCCGTTTCTTTTTTGATGAATAAAGTTCTCTTCTTTCTCTTGCTATCTGCTCCATTTCTCTTTGTTTCATCTCAATCATCTTTTCAAGGTAATAAAGATTCATAAGGTTTAACCTCCTTTATAGATCAAAAAACTTTGATGTATATATCAAAAAAAATTGATGTTTTTTGTAAAAATGAAGCACTACCAAGAGTAGTACATCACTTAACAACAAGATGGAAGGAACACACAGCATAATTGATCAGATAGTAGTCCCTTAAGTTCACTGACATTCAATGAGTAATAATTCCAGGTACCTTGCTTCTCCTTTTTAATCAAGTCAGCTTCCAATAAGATTTTTAAGTGGTATGAAAGTTTGGATTGTGGCATATCGATTATTGGCGTAAGATCACAAACACATACACTTTCTTTGACGGCCAATATATTTATGATTTGAAGTCTTTGTTGATCGGCAAGGGCTTTAAATTTCTGTTCATACTTCGCAAGGTCTGGTTTTGAAACGGATCCATTGTTTAGTAAAGGTATTTCTTTCATCACAGTATCACTCCTAACATCAAAATTATTTGATGTAATTTTATTATATCCTTTATTTACTAATTTGCAACCATTAAATCAAAAAAAATTGATATTTTTAAAAAAGAAGGTAAACCCTTACGAAATAGCTAATAAGTAGACAATAAGGGGGATTCATTTTATGGTTATTCAACCGAATATGACACCGCAAGCAATCGTATCAATATGGACTGAGACAAGGAAGGTATTCGAAAAATATAGGCTTCCTGTCACGGATAACTCGTTATATTCATTAGTACCAAATGACATTAGTCTGCAATTATTATTAACTGAATTAAACAATTGTATAGGGAGTACCTACAATACTTGTGTAGAAGGTGGCTGAAGATTACCATACAAGGAGTAGGTTACTCCTATTTTTTCAATCTACACCTACAATGTCACTTCTTCGCTCTAATAAGAGTACATCTCGCCAAATGCCGTTCATTTTCCCGATTTTTTCTCTTCGTCCTACTTCTTTAAATCCCCATTTCTTATGTAGTCCATTACTCGATTTATTCTCAGGGAAGATACCTGCCTGCAAGGTCCAGATCCCGTTATGTTCACTTGTTTTAATTAAATTTTCCATAAGTGAGCTGCCTATCCCTTTTCCTTGTTGATTCTGTCCCACATAAATACTGACTTCAGCAACACCAGCATATACACATCGACTTGAAACGGCACTTAACGCAGCCCAACCTAAAACTTGACCTTTAGAACGGACAACTAACCGACACACTGATAAGTGGCTTTCATCCCATTCCTCCCATGAAGGTGCGATTTGTTGAAAAGTCGCATTTCCTGTTTCGATTCCTTCAATGTAGATAGATTTCACTTGTTCCCAATCATCAGTTTGCATCTTATCAATAATTAATGATCGATCCATAACAACCACCTTTTCATTAGTATGATTCTAAAACTCTGACGGCTTTATGAGACTAACATCATTTGCTTCCATCCATACTTTCTCGCAGACTTTACATGTTCACCATAAAAACGATTTGTAATAATATTACTTCCTTATGTAAGGTGTAAACCCTTCTTCAACAAACTTTCCGTTAGTGGAATATCAAAGACGAAAAAAGCACGCCAGCAGCGTGCTTTTTACTTTTCCTATTAAACACTTGTTTCATTTAAAGGTACTTCCGATGCACCGTTTTCCCGTCGAATGTAAAGAGTACGGGCTTTTGCTCGATCTTCGTCTCTATATGAACAGGGCGGCCCCATAGGTGATGGATATGCGGCAGCACCTTCTCCAGGTACTTCACATCAAGTTCCATATCTTCATAACTATGAACCAAGTATAACTCACCATTCTTCATATAATCCGCATTGTTGACCGTAATGTACGGAAAGCCTCCATTTACTCGCATACTTACGAGCTGATCACGCACTTCCTCCCACTGCTTGTCGACAATTTTATATTCTTTCCCTTGCTTCTGGAACAAGTACATGTCTTCCCGCTGAGCTAGATCCTTAGTTAAGTAGTTTCTGATAAAGGACATGTCAGATTCCAGTTCACGCACTTCAAACATTTTTTCACGTCCTGATCCTGGTTTGACGCCTTGTCGGATCAATTCTTCATCGGGGTTGTTGTAGCGTTCTTCGATGTCTTTGAAGATCTGTAATCCTAAGTAATACGGGTTGATTGATGTTTTTGACGGCTGTACGACGCCAGCGTTAAGTTTAGCGAACTCAATCGTCTCATGAGAGGTCAGGTCCATTTCTTGTAGAATTTTGGCGTGCCAGTAGCTAGCCCAGCCTTCGTTCTCCTAAGGATCTCAGATTTAATCCATTTAATTTATCCTCAAGGGAATGGCTTGTTGAACTAACGCACCAGTAGTTGAAGAAAATTTTGTGATTAATGGTTAGAAAACCCCATCTTTTCTATTAGCCTATACCATTCAGGACTTGACCACATATATTATTAAAAACTAAAAGGGTGGACTTATGTCAATATTTAAAGATGATCGGTGCAACCAATGTAAACGAAAACATTGTGATTGTTGTTGTGATTGTCAATTCCTCTTCCCAATTCAAGGACCTCAAGGGCGTCCTGGACCACAGGGACTTCCTGGACCACAAGGACTTCCTGGACCACAAGGACTTCCTGGACCACAAGGAATTCCTGGAACTCCAGGAGGACCAATAGGGCCAGTAGGACCAGCAGGACCAACAGGGGCGACAGGACCTCAAGGAATTCCAGGAACAACAGGACCACAAGGGCCAACAGGGCCACAAGGACCTCCAGGACCAACGGGAGCTACGGGTGCTACGGGAATACAAGGACCAGAAGGGGCAATTGGACCCCAAGGATTAACAGGACCAACAGGACCAACAGGGGCAACAGGGCCACAAGGACCACAAGGAATTCCAGGACCCGCAGGTGGATCTGGAGGACCACAGGGACCACAAGGAATTCCAGGACCAGCTGGACCAACAGGTGCAACAGGACCACAAGGAGTTCCAGGGCCAACAGGACCACAGGGAGAACAGGGAATTCCAGGGCCAACTGGAGCAACAGGTGCTCCAGGACCCGCGGGAGCTACGGGACCAGCAGGGCCACAAGGAATTCAAGGACCTGCAGGGACAGCAGGAGCAACAGGACCACAAGGAGTTCCAGGACCAACAGGACCAGCGGGACCCGCAGGAGGGGTATTAGACTTTGCAGATTTTTTTGCATTGATGCCTCCTGATAATGCAGCAACAGTTGCTCCCGGTACAGATGTAAGTTTTCCACAAGATGGGCCAACAAGTGGAACAGGTGGTATTACTCGTACAGGTCCCAGCTCATTTAATTTATCTGAAATTGGTGTATATCAGGTCTTGTTTCAGGTGAGTGCGAGCGAAGCTGGACAATTGATTCTAACTCTAAATGGTGCTGACCTAGCCTATACTGTGGTTGGAAGAGCAACAGGTACTTCTCAAATAATAGGGATGGCTCTTGTGGAAACGACATCCGTTGATTCAATACTAACTGTACGAAATCCTGCTGGAAATTCTACGGCACTAACCATTACTCCTCTGGCTGGAGGAACCAGACCTGTATCAGCACATCTTGTTATCACGCGACTCCAATAGACGGGGAAAATAGAACAAAACGTTTAAAATATCTGAATACCCATCCTCTAGTGAATATTTCTTTGTAGTATAGTCCAAGAAAAAAGAAAACAAAAAGCATGCCAGCTGCGTGCTTTTTGTTTTCTTTTAATTTAAAGGTACTTCCGATGCACCGTTTTCCCGTCGAATGTAAAGAGTACGGGCTTTTGCTCGATCTTCGTCTCCATATGAACAGGGCGGCCCCATAGGTGATGGATATGCGGCAGCACCTTCTCCAGGTACTTCACATCAAGTTCCATATCTTCATAACTATGAATCAAGTATAACTCACCATTCTTCATATAATCCGCATTGTTAACCGTAATGTACGGAAAGCCTCCATTTACTCTCATGCTTACGAGCTGATCTCGAACTTCCTCCCACTGCTTGTCGACAATTTTATATTCTTTCCCCTGTTTTTGAAACAAATACATGTCTTCCCTCTGAGCTAGATCTTTAGTTAAGTAGTTTCTGATAAAGGACATGTCAGATTCCAGTTCACGCACTTCAAACATTTTTTCACGTCCTGATCCTGGTTTTACCCCTTGTCGGATCAACTCTTCATCAGGGTTATTGTAGCGTTCTTCGATGTCTTTGAAGATCTGTAATCCTAAGTAATACGGGTTGATTGATGTTTTTGACGGCTGTACGACGCCCGCGTTAAGTTTAGCGAACTCAATCGTCTCATGAGAGGTCAGGTCCATTTCTTGCAGGATCTTGGCGTGCCAATAGCTAGCCCAGCCTTCGTTCATGATTTTTGTCTCGAGTTGAGGCCAGAAATAAAGCATCTCTTCTCTCATCATCGATAATATATCGCGTTGCCATTCTTCGAGTTCACGACTGTATTGCTCAATAAACAAAAGGATATCTTTTTCAGGCTGAGGCGGAAATGACTTTTTCTTTTTTAATGCAGGTTTAGGACCTTTTTTGTCATCTAGCTTCCATAGATCATCGTAAGGCGTTTCTTTTTTAGTTATTATTTCATCATCTTCTCCAAACACATAGTTCAATTTGTTCCTCACAATAGACGGATCGATATGCTCTTGAATGGCAAGAACAGCATCCAGAAACTCTTCTACTTCTTTTTTTCCATATAGATGTTCGTATTGAGCCACTCGTTCTGCTGTAGCCGTCATACACTCCACCATGTCTCTTCTTGTATTTGAAAAACGGACATTGTTCTTAAAGAAGTCACAGTGTGCAAGAACATGAGCAATGATCAATTTGTTCTGAATAAGTGAATTTGTATCAAGTAAAAACGCGTAACACGGATCTGAATTGATAACGAGTTCGTAGATTTTACTCAAACCAAGGTCATACTGGAGCTTCATCTTATGAAACTGTTTTCCAAAACTCCAGTGAGAAAATCTTGTCGGCATCCCGTACGCACCGAATGTATAGATAATATCTGCAGGACATATTTCATACCGCATTGGGTAAAAATCAAGGCCAAAGTGGTCAGCAATCTCTGTAATTTCAGCAATTGCTCTTTCAAGCTCCTTATTTTGCAAGTCCCAGTTCATATTTTCCCCCTCCTGCTATTTCCTTACTTTTAACTGTATGAAAGAAAACATTCATTCATGAGAAAACAGCTCGTAAAAATCGGACGGGTTAAAAAAATTATGCTTTTCGCACCGCTGGCAGTAAATAAAATATAAACGTGGTAGCTGTAATAGCCCCTCCAAATATAATCGTCATTTCAGAGCTTGTTACGGAAGCAAGATAACCTGAAAGCATAGCAGAAACCGGAAGAAGCAGCCATGTCATCCATCTGCTCGTGGCTTGTACCCTTCCTAACAAATGATCAGGAGTATGTGTCTGGCGAATCGTACGAATACACGGATTGATCATACTTGCAGCTAAAACACCTATTGCATTCATTAGAGCAACAGCTAAAAAGGTGCTGGAAACAGCGAGCCCGATGACAGAGACTCCTCCCATTAGATGCGCGATCATCAAGATGGTTTGATATTTAAAAGTTCGGCTGAGCCTGTTTGTTACAAGAGCTCCTGCAATCGCCATAAAGCCACCTAGTGATAGAATGACTCCAATTTCTGTTGGAGTTAAACGCAAAATGTCTTTAAGGTGAAAAATAAGCAGCGTTAAAAACATAGTTGTTCCAAAAGTAGAGATCATGAGCGCTAAATTGG
Organism: Fictibacillus barbaricus; assembly: GCF_014635025.1. Classification (GTDB taxonomy): domain Bacteria; phylum Bacillota; class Bacilli; order Bacillales; family Fictibacillaceae; genus Fictibacillus; species Fictibacillus barbaricus. Next base: position 1,670,792 of record NZ_BMCE01000002.1, read on the forward strand.
TGTACCAGATAATCTTTGTGTTAAACACATGTTTAAATCCTTCTCTCAGTTCTGAGGTGAATGTACGAAAAAAAGTATTTCTAGCAAGTAATGTCACTTTGTTTTTGTGTTCAACCTTCATGTTATAAATGATGGAAAACGTTAGAAAAAATGAGATCGCGTTTAACAGCAAGCCAATTCCAGGGGCAGTTATAGAAATGAGCAATCCGCCTAGCGCTGGACCTATAATAATGGCTGTTTGAAATAAACCCTCATCCCATGCATTTGCTCTATGAAGATGTTCCTTTGATACAAGGTGTGGAAGAACTGCAAACCCCGCAGCATTATGAAGCTGCGTAAGCCATCCCATCATGAGAGCGCCTGCTGCAATATGCCAAAATCCAAGGGTATTCGTCTGATAAAGTATCGATAAAAACACTAGAAGTCCGCCTCGTGAAAGATCGCTTATACAGAGAATTTTTTTGCGATTAAAAGTATCAGCCATCCAGCCTGCAATTGGCTGAAAAAAGACAGGTATTCTTTCTACTGCAGCAATGGTCCCCATCGCAACAGCCGAACCTGTAATTTGAAGTACAATAAGCGGAAGGGCAAGAAGGTAAATTTGATCACCCAGGAATGATACAAACTTACTTCCGAGAAGTTGCATTAACCGTGAATTTTTGTGAAGTGCTTCTGGTTTCTGGAACGCTTCTTTCTTTAACGATTGCATAACCTGATCCCCTTTCTATCTGCTTAATAAAATTATTGATTAAGCAGATAGAATCCTGTTGAAACGAAATAAATTGTTGGGGACTGTCCCCCAACAATTTATTTCCCTTTGTCGTTTCAGCTTTACCAGCTATATAAATCATCCAAAAGAACTATAAGCTGACACTCTTTTTCTTTTTAAGCCTGAATACACCCCTTTTCTCGACAATTATTTCCCACCTCCTCACCAACCTCAACACAAAATAAGGCGAGCTCTCCTTAAAGAGTTCGCCTCTCACTTACCTTGCCTGATAAAGATCCAATACACTTGCCCAATTCGAAAATTCCTCACCTTTATACAAACCGTCAATCCAGACCGTTTCTTTTTGATCTGAATGACTTCTTCTCATCACTTTTGAGAGATTGTTGTCACCTGTTCTCACCCAAACAACATCACTGCCAGGCAACGTTTTTGGATAAACATCTGCTTCTCCAGCACCAGGTTTTGTAAGCTTCTTTGCACTCCCATCTGCAACTTTCACTTGAACTAAGAACGGTTTGGACCTTTTTTCTTCGGGCACATCCCATCCCCACTCAATCTGACGGCTAACAACAATGTCCCCCTCATTTCTCCATGTGAAATCACCATCTGCATACCCGTCAAATCCCAGATTCACTTCACGGCCACTTGTTGCATCCCATACCGTCAGCCGCTTATTTTCAGATTCAAGCCTTCCAATCCCTTTTATAAATCCAAGATCCTTTGTATTTGGGGACCATTGAAACCAATTCGGATGGTTTAGCATTTTTCCAATCATTTTTTTCTTTGAACCATCTTTGGAAACAACCATTAATGTATTAGTATCTGCTGACATAGAGGCAGTAGGACAAGCTATAAAAGCAAATAAACTTCCACCCTTTTCCCACTTGAATTCGGTAGTTCCAACTGCAAAAAACGATTCACTCATCTTTGGAAGCGTTGTGATAACTTTTACTTTTTTCAGTTCGCCTTTTGCGTCAGCAGGAACACTAAAGATCCGGACTGAGCTCCATCCATCAGGCTCTAATTTTGCAGAGGCTGATACAATAAATCCTTTACCATCAGGTGTCCAGCTATAACTGTCGGCACCGAGTGTTACATTTTCAAACGAAGAAGCAGGCTGTTCTAGATCAATTACATTTAGCATATTTTCGCTTTTCCATGCAAGCTTAGATTCAACTGGAGACCATCTTGGCATCTTCACTTGTCCATCAAACACCTTTTTCTTTATACGAGTTACCCGGTTATATACCCATAACTCATTTGACTCTCCTGATATATAGCTGATATATGTTCCATTATTTGAAAAGGAGGGATACGAAAAATTGGACCCCTCAACAATCCTTCTTTCCACTTCATTTTCTTTCATCCAAAGTCCATCTTTTCGAATAAAAGCGGCTTTATCCTCAGCCGCTTCAGCTATGTTCGAAGAATTCATTAAAATCATGAAAAGGATGAATACCATAATTAGTGATCGTTTCATACACTCACCTCATTAACTAACATGAGCTAAATAGAGGATTTCATACAAAAAAGCTCAGAAACTATTCAGCTCCTGAGCTCATTCTTCCTATTCTTATTCTCCAGTTTCAGCGAAACTTTTGATACGAGCTGAGATCTCATCACGCACACGCTGAAATTCACTCCACTCTTTCCCTGCCGGGTCATCAAATCCCCAGTGTTCACGCTTTTTATGAGGTGGTGTGGCCGGGCAAACATCATTAGCATGTCCGCATAAAGTAACAACTAGATCTGCTTTTTCTAAAATATCTTTATCGATCACATCAGATGTTTGATTCGTAATATCAATATTTACTTCTTTCATGGCTTTGACCGCATTTGGATTTACACCATGCGCTTCAATACCCGCAGAATATACGTTATATTTATCACCAAGATAGTGGTGTCCAAATCCCTCAGCCATTTGGGAACGACAAGAGTTTCCTGTGCAAAGGAAATAGATAGTTGGTTTAGTCATTTTGTAGAACCTCCTAAAAGTAAAGAACTGCTTTCGAGACCATCATAATATAAGTATATCCTTATATCAATATTTATTTATATATTCTTTGACATTTTATATAAACATATGGTTATATACTAATGAGGTGAAATCCGTATGGAACTAGATCAGTTAACTGAATGCTACAAAGCCATGGCAGACAAAACAAGGTTGAATATTTTAGCTTTGCTCCGTCACGAAGAATTATGTGTATGTGAGTTAGTAGAAATTTTAAAGATGACACAACCAAGTATTTCACAACATTTAAGGAAGTTAAAGCAAGCTAGATTAGTAAAAGAAAGACGCAGCAGTCAATGGATATTCTACTCTATTGATGGAGAAATCTATCCTTTTATAAAAGCAAACATAGAAGCTCTTCCTGATCTTTCTCATAAGATTGAAGAGTTAAAAGCATCAGGCGGAAAAGTTTGCTGCTAAGTTCATTTTAAGAAGCAATTGGGGGGAGTTTTATGGACAGCATGGCGATTGCGGCCTTCGCTGTATTTTTAGTTACAATTATTTTTGTAATCTGGCAGCCCCGAGGTCTATCAATCGGTTGGTCTGCTACAATTGGTGCAGTGATTGCACTTCTGATTAAAGTGGTTACTCCTGATGATGTCTGGACGGTAACAGGAATCGTCTGGAACGCCACTTTAGCGTTTGTAGCCATCATTCTCATATCAATCATTTTAGATGAAATTGGATTCTTTGAATGGTCCGCCCTACATATGGCGAGGCTGGCAGGCGGCAACGGAAAGAAGATGTTTATTTATGTAATCCTTCTTGGAGCCGCTGTATCTGCATTCTTTGCGAATGACGGAGCAGCACTGATCCTTACACCGATCGTACTGGCCCAAGTTCGCGCGCTCAATTTTAAAGAATCCATGGTGCTTCCTTTTATTATGGCAAGCGGATTTATCGCAGACACAACATCATTGCCGCTGGTTGTATCCAACTTAGTAAATATCGTCTCCGCTGATTTCTTTAACATTGGATTCGTTGAATATGCAAGCCGCATGATTGTACCAAACTTATTTTCTTTAATTGCGAGCACACTCGTACTGTATATCTTTTTTCGAAAGAGTATTCCTGCTAACTATGACCTGTCGCAGTTAAAGAAACCGAAAGAAGCGATCCGCGACACAAAGCTGTTCAAGCTTTCCTGGGTGATCCTGGCTGTTCTTTTAGCAGGTTACTTAACGAGTGAGTTTATCGGTGTACCCGTTTCAATTATCGCGGGAGCTGCAGCTGTTCTTTTTATTTTTGCAGCACGTAAAAGTCAAGTCATTCAAACAAAAAAAGTCATTAAAGACGCACCTTGGACCGTTGTTGTATTTTCAATCGGAATGTATGTAGTGGTTTATGGACTTCGAAACGCTGGACTAACGGATATGCTTGGCAGCTGGATTCAAGTGATCGCTGATCAAGGATTATTTGCAGCAACCATTGGAATGGGCTTTTTAGCCGCAGTATTATCATCTGTTATGAATAACATGCCAACTGTCATGATTGATGCTCTTGCAATACAAGGAACTGAAACATCAGGCGTTATCCGCGAAGCTTTAATCTACGCAAATGTTATCGGTTCTGATTTAGGGCCAAAAATTACACCGATCGGTTCGTTAGCAACCCTCTTATGGCTTCACGTGTTATCAAAAAAAGGCGTCAAAATTTCATGGGGCTATTATTTTAAGATCGGGATCATCTTAACTGTACCAACACTTTTCATAACATTAACCGGCCTTTATTTTTGGCTGTTACTTTTATCATAAAAAAGGAGAGTGCACATAATGATTCAACGCATGCATGTTGCTGTTAACTGCTCAGATTTAGAGAAGTCTCTTGAGTTTTACAAAAGCTTTTTCGGTACAGAACCTACAAAAGTAAAAGACAACTACGCAAAATTTGAGCTTGATTCCCCAGCTCTTCATTTTTCTTTAAATGCACGCCCTTTTGCAAAAGAGGGTGTACTTAATCATTTAGGTTTTCAGGTAAGCAACACAGAAGACGTTCTTGCTATGGGTGAACGTCTCCGCTCGGCAGGACTTCTTTTAATAGACGAGATGAACACGACGTGCTGTTATGCGGTTCAAGATAAAGTTTGGGTATATGACCCAGACGGAAACGCTTGGGAGATTTTCTATACAAAAGATGACTCTGAATTTGAATCCGCTGGGGATGCACGAGATCTATCATTATGCTGTGCACCACCTCAAGCATCGCAGCCGATTCAATTAGGCTTTACGAAAAAATAAAAGAGCATAAAAAAATCCCTCTGCTAGTAATGCGGAGGGATTTTTGTCTGGTTTAAAGGGTGGATAAGGCGACAATTTCTTCAATCCGAATAAGAATCTGATCCATATGGTTATTGTGATAGCTCATAACACATAAGGTGATATAGTCTCTTTCAACCGCTCTTAGTCTGCCTTCGTACGTATTGTTCGTTGTATCCACCACGACTTGCCTCTCCAAAAGACGTTTTGCTGCTCTTCTGAAGTCCTTCACACCATTCACCTTCCCTATTGCACTGCAAACAAGGGGCTTTCTATACTATTACATGCAAAAAAGTGAAAAGAGAAACGGACAAACACCTATAGGAAGTGACTATTCTAGGACAATCACGCATATGATGAAGAAATAAAGCAGATTGGGATGATTGCCATGTTGAAACGAACAGTTGCTATTTTCCTTGGCAGTGTGTTGCTTGGTGTCGGTATTAATGGTTTCATTGTCCCTTTTCATCTATTAGATGGCGGAATGATTGGCATAAGTTTACTCATAAAATATGTATGGGGTTATAAAGTGGGGCTTACGATTATTATCTTAAGTGTTCCGATTTACGTATTAGCTTGGAAGCTCGAGCGACGCTATTTTATAAACAGCATACATGGTCTTCTGGTATCATCAATTATCATTGATCTGCTATCGCCTCTAAGAGGAATGTTTTCTGTTTCGGTTATGCAAGGATCCGTTATTGGCGGACTGTTTATCGGAACCGGAATTGGATGGATGCTTCGTCATGAAACGAGTACCGGCGGAACTGATCTACTTGCACTCTTCTTATCTCGCTGGTTTTCTATCAATGTCGGTATGATTATATTTTTAATCGATGCAGCTGTCATTTTAGCTGGACTTTATATAATGGGAGAAGGAATTCTATTCTATTCGCTTGTGACGATTCTTTCTGTAGGTTTTGCTACCATGACGATGACCCTTATCCGCTCGATTAATTTTTACAAAAGTATATAAAAAGAAGCCCTATGAGGCTTCTTTTTTCATGAAACAGTTATATCCATGAATGCAACAATCGCAATTCAATGTCTTTTGCCTTTTGTTCAAAGCTTTGCTCGTTCAGCAGTTTTACAAACTCTGTCGGTTTTGAGTTTATTGTGCCACCCTTTGCATTCTTTCATGAACTAAATCCATAACCGCTTGTTTCAACGATGTTAATGCTCCATTTGCTTTTTCATTTGTATCTGCATTAACACCAAAATAAAATTTAACTTTAGGCTCTGTCCCAGATGGTCTTACACAGAACCAAGATCCATCTGACAACTTATACTTCAGTACATTTGATTTCGGAAGTTGGATTTCTTTTGTTTCATCCGTTTCCACGTCATATTTGATACTTGTTTTGTAATCCTCAGAGACCACTAATTTTTGTCCATTAATTTCAAGTGGTAAATCAGCTCTGAAACCTGCGAGCAGATTCTCGATTTGTTCTGCACCTGTTTTTCCCTTTAAAGTAAGCGACTCTAAATCTTCTTTATAATAGCCATATTTCTCATATACTTCATTTAAAGCATCATACAATGTCTTTCCTTGTTTTTTGTAGTAGGCAGCCATTTCGGCCCCCATCAAACAAGCTTGAACGGCATCCTTATCTCGTACAAAGTCTCCGATTAACGAACCATAACTTTCTTCATATCCAAAAAGGAAAGTATGTTTTCCGCTCTTTTCATATTCTTTGATTTTTTCGCCTATAAATTTAAAACCTGTTAGGGTATCTTCGCATGTTAGCCCGTAAGCTTCCGCGATTACTCGTCCAAGTTCTGAAGTGACAATCGTTTTGAAAACAATCCCTTTAGAACAAAGACTGCCTTTCTCTTTACGCTGTGACAGAATGTACTCGATCATGAGTGCGCCTGTTTGATTACCTGTAAGAATCTCATACTCACCATCACTGTTTTTCACTGCAATTCCAACTCGATCCGCATCTGGATCTGTTGCCATTAAAATTTCAGCATCAGCCTTTTTACCATATTGGATGGCAAGTTCAAAAGCTGCGTGCTCTTCAGGGTTTGGAGATTTTACAGTAGAGAAGTTTGGATCTGGCTGTTCTTGTTCTTTTACAACCGTAACATTCGTAAATCCAAGCTGTTCCAAACCTTTTCTAACTGGTATGTTCGCTGTTCCATGAAGTGGTGTAAAGACTATGCTTAAGTCATGCATCTCTTTGATCACTTCTTTATTCAAACTGATTTTTAAAAGCTGGTCCATGTATGCTTTGTCGATTTCTACTCCGACTACTTGAATCAAACCATCATTTTTTAATTCTTCTTCGGATTTAACCTCTATTGAAAGTTCATCTGCAACAGCATTAACCTTTTCAATAACCTCATCTGCTTCTTTTGGCGGCAGTTGTCCGCCATCTGAACCGTATACTTTGTAGCCATTATATTCAGGCGGGTTATGACTGGCTGTAACTACAATCCCGCTAAAAGCCTTTAAGTATCTTACTGCAAACGATAATTCAGGAGTAGGTCTTAAGCTTTCAAAGACATAAGCTTGTATTCCTTGTGTAGCCAAAGTTTTTGCAGCCTCCATCGCAAACTCAGGAGATTGATGTCTGGAGTCATAAGCAATAACAACACCGCGGTTTTTCGCTTTCTCCCCCTGCTCTTCTATAAAGTGAGCTAGTCCTAATGAAGCTTTTCGAACGGTGTACGTGTTCATACGGTTTGTACCAGGTCCGATTTCCCCACGCATACCCCCCGTACCAAATTCTAGATTTTTATAAAAGCAGTCTTCAAGGGCTGTCCTGTTCTCTTTCATTCCTTCTAATGCAGTTTTTAATGGCTGTTCAAGATTCTCTTTTTGGATCCATCTCTCATATGTTGTCTCCCAGGACATGGTACTGCCTCCTTCAAGTAAAAAATATGTATTGTAGTTTTGTTTAGTTTTCGATATGAATCGAGTTATTCCTGCTCGATCAATTAAATACGGCCTTTATTATACCGCTTTCATCATAAAAAATAAACTTTTGCGGAAATCGAAAATCTTTTTAGTCATTATTCGATATATTTCCCGAGAAATAGAAAAAAAGCGGCAAACATAACCTGTTTACCACTCTTTTATTTATTTGCTCTTATCCTTTTGAACGACACTATATAGATCTAAACGTCTATCTCTTAGAAGTGTAACACTTCCTGTTTTACGCTGCCTTCTCAAGATTTCTAAGTCCACATCGCCTACAACAACTGTTTCAATGTTTGGATGACATTCCCCTACGATCCCGTCTCTTGGAAACGAGAAATCGGATGGTGTGAAGATACCTGACTGTGCATACTGAATGTCCATGTTTTCCACTTGGGATAAATTCCCCACTGTTCCTGCAATTGCTGTATAGATCTCATTTTCAATCGCACGAGCCTGTGAACAATAACGAACACGAAGATACCCTTGACGATCTTCTGTACAGAATGGTGTAAAGATAATTTTCGCACCTTGATCTGTAACAATACGCGATAATTCAGGGAATTCAATATCATAACAGATTAAGATGGCAATCTTTCCGCAATCTGTATCAAATACTTGTACTTTATCTCCTGGAGTAATTCCCCACCATTTGCGCTCATTCGGTGTTATATGAATCTTATATTGTTTGTCGATCGTCCCATCACGTCTGAACAAATACGCAACATTATAAATATCTCCATCTTCTTCAACAAAGTGGGAACCGCCAATAATGTTTACATTGTATCTTACAGCCAGGTTCGTAAACAGTTCGATGTATTGCTCTGTAAATTCTGTCAGCTTGCGGATCGCTAAGCTAGGACTCTTTTCTTCACAGAATGACAACAGTTGTGTTGTAAGCAGTTCAGGGAAAACAGCAAAATCTGACCCTTGATCAGAAGCAACGTCTGTGTAATATTCAACTTGTGTCGCAAAATCCTCAAACGATTCAATTGTTTTCATCATGTATTGAATAGTTGTAATGCGAACAGGCTCACTCGTTTTAAAATACTTCTTCGTCTTGGTTGGAATGAAATCTACATTGTTCCACTCCATAAGTGTTGCGTAAGCGTTAGATTGTTTATCATCAGGAAGATAGCTTTTATTTAAACGCATCACTGTAAAACCATTCATAAGCTGAAAGGTTAAAACAGGGTCGTAAATATTGTGCTGGATCACTTCTCGAACATATTCTCTTGGCGTCATATCCTTTGAATGCTTGTGATAGTTTGGAATTCTTCCACCAAGGATAATACTCTTCAAATTCTTTTGTTCTGCTAGCTCTTTTCGTGCTTCATATAAACGAGCACCTATTTTCATTCGGCGGTATTCAGGGTGGACCATCACTTCTATGCCGTACAGATTAAATCCCTCAGGATCGTGGTTGGTGATGTATCCATCATCGGTGATCTCATCCCACGTATGTTTATCATCATACTCATCAAAGTTAACCATTAAGCTCGAACAGCTTCCCACAATCTTCCCTTCATATGTTACACAGAATTGACCTTCAGGAAAGATGCGAAGATGACTTTCTAACTGTTCACGTTTCCATGGCTCCATGTTTCCGGGAAAACATATAGCTTGCAGCTCTAAGATCTCATCTATATCTTCAAATTGAATATTACGAAGTTCTATTTTTTTCTCAAATTTTGAAACATCAATCTCGCTCATTTTATCCACTCCTCTAACCTGCTGCGTTATTCATTACTTCCAATTTTTCATGCGTTGATATAGGGTCCCAGTAAAAAATTCTAACTCATTGCCATCTGGATCGGTAAAGTTTATGGACTTTCCGCCACCTCTTTCGATCGGCCCTCTTGTGATGTTTACTTTGTGTTTTATAAGCTCTTTTACTGCGTCTGGAAAGTGATCCTCTGTGACCGTAAATGCAAAATGATCTATACAAATGTGTTCTTTATCCATAGGCTTTGCATTTTTGAATTCAAGTAAACACAGCCAAGTTCCGCCCATATCTAAGTATACATCTGTATTCCCTTTATGAACGAGTTTAGCACCTAGAATATCTATATAAAATTCTAATGATCTTCTTAAATTTGAAACCCTGATCGTCACATGATTGATCCCTCGTACTTCAATCATTGCTTGCTCAGCTTCTCAGCTTGCCTAATAAGAGCTGCAAGCTCTAGTTCGGCCATCGTTTCCATCTGATGATCAACATCATTGAACTTCATATGCTTTGTTACCGGATTAGGGATCGCCACACAATATAGTCCCGCTTTTTTGGCTGCAGCCGATCCATTTACTGAATCTTCAAAAGCGATAGCTTCATGAGGCTTTACCCCTAATGCTTTAACGGCCTCCAAATAGAGAGCAGGATCTGGTTTAACGTTTTCTACATCATCCGCTGTTTTAATAATCTCAAAATGGTGCAAGAAACCGATTCTATTAAGATGCTCTTCCACCCATTTCCGCGATGAACTCGAAGCCAAGCCAACTTTTAACCCTAAATCTTTTGCAGCTTTTAAATAATCCTCAATACCAGGGAGAGGTTTTTGTTCTGAAATTAGTGCAAGTACACGCTCTGTTTTCTTTGCTCTAAGTTCCTCATGATCCAGCTTTTTCTTAATCTGTTTCTCTAAATATTCGTACGGATTAAAATCTGAATGGGTACCGATACATTCTCCCCATACTTCTAGAGGCAGATCGCTTCCATGTTCGCGGTACAATTCTTGAAAAGCATGATAATGCTGAGTTTCGGTATCTAAAATCGTTCCATCAAAATCGAATACAAGTGCTTTGATCATGGACCAACCATCCCTTTGCGTTTTATTTTATTTTCTTAAACTTTTTATAAAGACGCAAGAAAACTGGTTTTTTAGTGAAGGACATTTGTTTTAAACATGATCTTTTTTCCATTGCTTGTTGCAATAACCGTACCCAGCTGATCTGTACGATAAACAGTCATCTTTCGGTTGTTTAATCGATACATAACTTCTTTTGAAGGAAACTGATACGGATTGTTCCTTCCAACGGATATAACAGCTGTTTTTGCTTTTACCTTTTTTAAGAATTCCATACTTGAACCTGTATTTGCCCCGTGATGCCCTATTTTTATAACATCAGCTTTAACTCCGCCCCGGCTGAGAATCTCTTTTTCTTCTTCGGCACCTGCATCCGCCATCAGAAGAAAATTCTTTTTACCGTGCTTAATTTTAATGACTACAGAGTAATCATTGATATGTTTATAATACGATCCTTTTGGAGCGAGCATCTCCACTTTAACCGAGAAGCCCATTTTAAAATTAACACCTGCTTTTGCACGATCTACAGGTATTTGCTTTTCGTTAATCACACGAAAAAGGTCGTGATAATATTTTGTATCATACGGAAGGTTCGGCATATAAAGTACACTTACCGGAAACGCACGTATCACATCATCCAGTGAACCGATATGGTCATGATGAGGATGACTAGCCACGACAATATCTAAATGGCTGATACCTTCTTTTTTCAAATAAGAGATAATCTCGTCTGCATCATGTTCATCTCCGCCATCGATCAGCATCGTTTGTCCGTTAGGAGCTTTAATCAAGATGCAGTCTGCTTGTCCAACATCTAAAAAGTGAATGGTTAACGGATCGAACCAGTCGGCACGGGCCTTCTGTGGCCCCATCATGACTACAAGCAATAAACATAAACAAAACATGGCTGCTCTTTTAGTTATTCTCACTTCTCACACCCCTTTAGAGATAAATTTTCGTCCATAAAGCGTATCCTTAGTTATATGTAATTTTGTACAATTCAACAACAAAACCCGCTATCCAATACATGGATGCGGGCTTTTATTATTAGGAACTGACTTCACTTTTCTTAAAGAAACTCTTCATTGCATGATAAACATCTGCTTTTTCTTTTAAAATATAATGGCTGAATTTCGGATTATCCATATTTTTATATACACTCATCAATGTCGAATGACGATTATACGCGTTTACTTCGCCATAACCAAACATATTCGAATGTTCCATGATCTGCTGAACAAGTTTTACACATCTTGCGTTATCGCTCGTAAGATTGTCGCCATCTGAAAAATGGAACGGGTAAATATTGAAGCGGCTTGAAGAATATTTAGTCTCGATCAGCTCAAGCGCTTTTCGATAAGCAGATGAACAGATTGTGCCTCCGCTCTCTCCTTTATTAAAGAAATCTTCCTCTGTAACAACTTTCGCTTCCGTGTGGTGTGCAATAAACTCAATCTCAACTTTTTCATACTTCGAACGAAGAAAACGCGTCATCCAGAAAAAGAAGCTTCTAGCCATGTATTTTTCCCAGATTCCCATAGAACCTGAAGTATCCATCATCGCTAATACCACAGCCTTGGATTCTGGTTTTATGACCTCGTTCCATGTTTTAAATCGAAGATCATCATTATGAATAGGAGCAACACTCGGCTTCCCGACCAGCGCATTTCTCTTAAAAGCAGTTAAGATGGTTCTCTTTTTATCCACGTTACCCATAAGACCCTTTTTGCGAACATCATTGAACTCAATCTTTTCTAATACGATCTGGTCTTGTTCTTTTTGTTTCAAGTTAGGCAGTTCTAATTCTTTAAATAGCATCTCTTCTAGTTCAAGAATGGAAACTTCCGCTTCTGCATAGTCAACACCTGGTTTATCACCAGCCGGCCCTTTTCCTTTTCCGGCTCCGCTCTGTGCTGCACGTCCATCTCTGGCTACTACATCCCCCACCTGGCTATCTCCGTCACCTTGGCCTACGTGCTTGTTTTTGTCGTAGTTGTATCGGATTTTGTATTCATCCATCGAACGGATCGGAATTTTAATCACGTCACGTCCGTTGGACAAAATGATATTTTCTTCGCTTATCAAATCCGGCAAGTTGTTTTTAATGGCTTCCTGCACTTTTTCCATATGCCTTTGATGATCTTGATATCCTTTTCGGTGGAGGGACCAGTTTTCCTGAGACACAACAAAATTGTTCTTATCCGGTTCACTCATAGCTATCCCCTCCAGAGCAGCAATAATCTATGCTGCTTTTTCTTGATCAACCCGGGGCATACCTTGCTTTTTGTAATCAGCTTTTATCAGAAAAAAGGGTTGGTTACTCTATCATATGCACGTACTCCTTAGAGTTGCTAATCTTTCGCTATAAAAAAGCCCTCTTTTCAAAAATAGAAAAGAAGGCCCGAATGTTTATTTTTTGTATTCCTTTTTATCATGCTGCTGGGGATCTGGTGTTTTCCCGCTCTTTCGTACTTCTTCATTGGTTGAGACGTGTTCCATTATTTTTCCGTGTTCTTTCATTTCTTCAAAGTTTGATGCCATTGAACTGTTTTTTCGTTTAGGTTCGTTATTTTGTTTTGTCATAGGGATTCACCTCTTACAGAAATTTTCCCCATTTATTCCTTTTTAAAACCATTAAACACTTTCATCTCATCTACCGGCCAATAACGGATGTTTGCTTCACCTACGATATCAGTCATCTCTACAAAGCCAATATGCCGGCTGTCAATGCTATGAAGTCTATTGTCGCCAAGAACAAAGATTTTTCCTTTAGGAACGGTGTCATGGCCTGTGATCTCTTCCAGGGTGAAATTGCCTGTCAACGTCCGGTTCCCAGCAAACCGTTTAAATTCTTTTAGGTAAGGTTCATCTACTGGTTTTTTGTTGATATACAGTTTGTCATCCTTGTACGCAATATGGTCCCCAGGCAGTCCAATTACTCGTTTAATATAATCCTCTTTAGGATTAGCCTTAAACACAATTAGATCGAACCGTTCTGGATTCCCGATTTCATAGCCGATCTTATTTACGATCAGTCGATTCCCGTTTTGTATCGTCGGCATCATCGACTCGCCGTAGACAACGTATTGCTCAATCAAAAACTTTTTTATAATAATAGCAATAATAAGTGCAATACCAATTGCTTTGATCCAGTCTACTAAACCATTTCTTTCTTTTCGAGCCGAGCTCATACAGCTCACTTCCTTTAGTTAGCTTATTAGTATCAATTTACCATTTTTAAATAACTAAATACAAGTTCATTTATTTTTATAATAAATGTTTGTAAAATCAAGATAGTGAATTTGTTTAGTTTTCCCTATTTCTTTGTAAAAAAACACACCCTGACAACCTTTTTTATGTCCAGGGTGTGTTTCATATATTATCGATTTAATAAACTTCCCACATATCTTAATAATTCGTTGGCACTAGTTGTATTGTAGCCATGTTCATCAACTAGACGCGCGATAACTTCATTAATCTTTTTCAATTGTGACTCGTCTGGTGTTTTCGACGAAGTTGTAATTTTTACAACATCCTTAAGATCAGCAAACAGCTTCTTCTGGATGGCTTCTCTTAATCGTTCGTGAGAATTATAGTCAAATTTCTTTCCTTTTCTTGCATATGCGGAGATACGGATAAGAATCTCTTCGCGGAACGCTTTCTTCGCATTCTCTGAAATACCGATCTGTTCCTCTATCGATCTCATTAACTTTTCATCCGGACTCATCTCTTCACCAGTAAGCGGATCACGCAGTTTGTTTTTGTTACAATACGCCTCCACATTATCCAAATAGTTATCCATAAGCGTTTTCGCAGATTCTTCGTACGAATAAACGAAGGCCTTCTGAACTTCTTTCTTCGCAATATCATCGTATTCTTTACGAGCTGCTGAGATAAAGTTAATAAACCTTTCTTTATCTTCCTTCGAAATGGATGCATGATGATCCAGACCGTCCTTTAATGAACGAAGTACATCTAACGCATTGATGGAAGGTGTTTCTTTTCGAATGATAGCTGACGAAATTCTGTTAATGACGTATCTCGGATCAATACCAGACATGCCCTCATCCGAAAACTCTTTCTTTAACTCCTCTAAATCAACATGATTGAAACCTTCTACAATCTCACCATCATAGAGTCTCATCTTTTTAAGTAAGTCCATACCTTGTTTCTTGGAGTCTTTTAGTCTTGTAAGAACTGAGAAAGTTGCGGCTACTCTTAGAGCATGCGGTGCGATATGAACATGGGCCATATCACTTTCTGAAATCATCTTTGCATAGATCTTCTCTTCTTGTGAAACTCTGAGATTATACGGTACACCCATTACGATAATCCTGGAGTGCAGCGCTTCATTCTTTTTATTCGCAATAAATGAACGGTACTCTGATTCATTGGTATGAGCAACTATGAGCTCATCCGCTGAGATCAACGCAAAACGCCCTGCCTTAAAGTTTCCCTCTTGTGTGAGGGAAAGAAGATGCCACAAGAACTTCTCATCACATTTCAGCATTTCCTGAAACTCCATCATGCCTCGGTTTGCTTTATTGAGCTCCCCGTCAAAACGATATGCACGTGGATCAGACTCAGATCCGAATTCGGCAATTGTTGAAAAGTCGATACTTCCTGTTAAATCGGCAATATCTTGAGATTTTGGATCTGATGGGCTGAATGTTCCGATACCAGTACGCTTATCCTCTGAGAAGAAGATACGCTCAACCATCACATCTTCAATCCGGTTATCATACTCATGCTCAAGTCTCATCGTATTGAGCGGTGACAAGCTTCCTTCGACACGAATACCATACTCATCGTAAAACTCTTTTCTGAGGTGCTGCGGGATAAGGTGCAGTGGATCTTCGTGCATCGGACATCCCTTGATCGCATAAACCGCTCCCTCAGGCGTTTTTGTGTATTGCTCTAAACCTCTTTTTAACATCGTAACTAAAGTGGATTTACCACCGGATACAGGCCCCATTAACAATAGTATACGTTTACGGACATCAAGGCGCTTAGCGGCTGGATGAAAATACTCTTCTACAAGGCGTTCGATAGACTCTTCTAAACCAAAAATTTGATCGCTGAAAAAATGATACACCTTTTGACCATTTTTCTCTGAAATTCCAGCATCTTTAATCATGTTGTATACTCTTGAATGCGCAGACTGGGCAACAAATGGCCGATCTCGTAAAATATCAAGGTATTCAGCGAAGGTACCTTCCCAGGCTAAACGCTGTTCTTCTTCACGATGCAGTTGGATTCTCGATAAAATATCCATGAGTACCTCCTTGATTGTATTGGCTCCATCAAGTGTTAATCTACTCTATGCGAGGATGTCCGTAATCATTCTGTTTGAATAGTGATTTTTATTTGAAAAAGTAAGAATTTCTATTATCCTTTTCATGGTAAAATATGTTTATCATTGTGTTTTGAAACGGAGCCAGAGTCTATGAATCAGAAGCTTGGCCTAGTTGCGGTGCTCTTTTTATTGAGTATCGTGCTCTTTTCTTTTATTGGGTTAAGAAACGAATACGAAAACTATATCCCATTTCATAAAGCCGTACATTCTCTCGCTAAAGTGGAAGAGATTGATCTTGATGAAAACAGTCGTCTCCTCGATCGAAACGGTAGTCTTATCTATGAGTTTAAAGGCGAGGAAAGCCGAATTTATCTTCCCTTTGAAAGGATTCCTGTTTACGTTCGGCAGGCATTTATCGCAACAGAAGATCAGAATTTTTTAGAACATCACGGAATCGATGGAAAAGCCATAGCTAGAGCATTTATATCCAATTCTTCTGAAGGCGGCATCCAGCAAGGAGGCAGCACGATCACTCAGCAGCTGTCACGCAATCTCTTTTTAACCCATGAACGTACTTACGACCGAAAACTAAAAGAATTACTCATCTCCTATCGTATCGAACAGCAGCTGACAAAAGAGGAGATTCTAGAGCTATACATCAATACGATTTATTTTCAAAACGGTGTTTATGGAATTGAAAAGGCGAGCCGCTATTACTTTAATAAGCCAGTGAAGGAGCTTTCATTAGGGGAAATCGCTTTACTCGCAGCAATCCCGAATAATCCGGGATTCTATAACCCTTTAACAAAACTTGAGAACACAAAGAAACGGCAGCAATGGATTATTAAGAAGATGAAAGAGCAAGAATTTATTGATCAAACTGAATATGATAAGGCAGTTAAACAACCGATTAAATTACATGTTTCTGAGCAAGCTGTTCCTTTTCCTGAAGTTGTTGGCTACGTAAAAGAAGAACTGCTGAACCTAGTTGCAGCAGCACCCGATAATAAGGGATTGAAGCCTGAAGAGCTGGTGAAAAAGAGAGATGAACTTTTAAGAAGTGGTGTTGTGGTTGAAACTTCGCTTGACCCTGAGCTGCAGAAAGAAACATTAGAAGCTGTTCTTAACCGATTGCCTTACCGTGATGTAGAAGGATCTGCAGTGGTTGTAGATCACGTTTCTAAACAGATTGTAGCAATGGTCGGTGGAAAGAATGTTGGCATAGAAGAGTTTAACCGGGCTTACCAAGCAAGAAGGCAGCCAGGTTCTGCGATTAAACCGCTGCTTGCTTATGCTCCGTATGTTGATGTATATGGTGCAAACCCTCATTCCTTGATATCAGCTGCTCGCATCTGTGAAGATAATTATTGTCCAAACAACTATGGCGGTGCTTCTTATGGAATTGTTTCTTTAGAAAAGGCCATGGCAAGCTCTATCAACACTGCAGCTGTCCGGGCGTTAAAGAAGACTGGCGTTGAAAGAGCATTTACATATTTAGATGCATTCGGTTTTTCATCCATTCCAACAGATGACCATCAGCTTGCTAGTGCTCTAGGGGGCTTCTCGAAAGGTTTTTCTCCACTGGAACTTACCAGTGCCTATACCGTCTTTAGCTCCGGTGGTTCATACGCGAAACCTAGGTTAATTACTTCTGTCAAAGATAAAACCGGAAAAGTGATATATGCTCTGGACCATAAGCCCGTTAGAGTTTGGAGTGAAAAAACAAACTCAGTGATGCGGGAGATGCTTGAGGCGGTAACAATTTCAGGTACAGCCCGAGATGCTCGTTTCTCTGGCTCAGCGTATATTGGAGGAAAGACCGGAACAACGAACAATATCAAAGATCTTTGGTTCGTAGGATTGACGGATCGTTACACTGCGGGAGTTTGGGTTGGCCGTGATCGACCGAGCAGCCTTGGATCTATTGAAGGATCCTCTCCGGAAGTTATGATTTGGCGAGATATTATGATAAAAGCTTCTCAGAAATGATAAAAAGACCCTGTCACTGAATGGAGTGGCAGGGTTGTCTTTTAGAGTGCAAATGATAACACGACTAGTGTGAACAGTAATACTATGAACCAACAATAATTCCAGAAGTTTAAAGGATAATTCCACGAGAATCTATAACATATCCACGAAATTTTATCTTATATCCACGAATTTCCCCGGTATATCCACGAGTCGATAAAAAACGACAAATCCTGAAAAAAATTTTTATGTGATCGCCGCCACGAACGCATTATACAAACGCATCACCGTATAAACGACGAGCAAACTGAACCCTGTCCAGAAGAACAAATGCATAAATACCATCCCCATTATTCCGGCAGTGGATAGGCTCGACCCGATCTTCAACAAAAAATAAAAGAAATATACAAGTGATGCCACACCAAACACCATACATAAAAGCAGGATGGAGTGGTTCAATATTATCGAAAGCATTCCGCCAGCAAAAAAGAACCATCCCCCGTTCTTTCCTTGCTGGATGAGTGTCCCTTCCGAATCCCTCGAAAAAAAGAACAGACTTAAATGAGTCAGTGTGTCAGATAATAGCTTAAGAGCAGCAAAACCCATAAAAAACAATAAAAATAAACAAAAGCCAACCGATAGATGAATCACATGATCCGGAAATAACTCCCGCATCCCTTGATAAACTCCAAAGTATCTGAGTTTATCGATCAGAAGCCTTTCAAAATAGATCGCAAAACCAGAGCTGAACAGGATAATCGAGAACAACGGAAGATACCCTGTCATATAAACGTTTTTCTTCATTTGCTCAACACGAATCCCCTCAAATTGTTAAATCTTCGCAGAAATACATTCCCATGAAAACCGTTTTCATTTATAATGAGGAGAGAGAATGGAAAGAATAAGACTACTTTCAAAGGAGGAGTTCAGATGGATTTTATCCTCATCCTACTCGTGATGCTCGCCTTCCTGACTGCAATCTTTACAGCAGGCTATAACGATCGTCCTGGAAAAAACTAATCCATATACATATGGAAGTAAAAACGTCCCTCTTCTGTAAGGACGTTTTTTTATTTCCCCTATTTCAATTTCTATTTCAACTCTCCAAAGCTTTGCTGACGTAGTGCTTCATAGATTAAAATAGCTGCAGTATTTGATAAATTCAATGAGCGAATGTGCTCATTCATTGGTATCCGCAGGCATCTCTCTATGTTTGCATCAATTAATTCTCTAGGAAGCCCCTTTGTTTCTTTCCCAAAAACAAAAAAGACATCCTTCTCTGCATCAGAATAATCAAAATCCGAATACGTTCGCTCTCCGAATTTGGTTATATAGAAAAATTCCCCGTTTGGATACTCAGTGAAAAACGCATCCAATGAATCGTGATGATACAATGTTACATGCTCCCAATAGTCAAGGCCAGCCCGCTTTAAATACTTGTCCTCCAAAGAGAATCCCAGTGGATGGATCAAATGCAGGTGCGTGCCTGTTCCTGCACATGTTCGTGCGATATTTCCTGTGTTTGCAGGAATTAATGGTTCAAATAATACAACATGTATAGCCAAAAAGCTCACCTCAAAAACAATATTCCAACAAGTACTTATTATAGCACTTTTTTAGGAATATCACTCAAGAAGGCAAGCTTCACATTAAAGAATATGAAAAAATTTATACTGAATTCTTTTTGTGTAAGCTGTCGAATCCTCATATCCCCAATAACGCATTCTGCTGTTCGTCGTGTGTGCATTGACCAATGGTTCCCCTGAAGGATCTTTGGCTACAACGATCGTCGTATGCTGATAATGCCCGTCGCCATCAAAGTCATAGCAGATAACATCACCCGGCAGCAATAGATGAGCTGCAGATTTCTCCTGAGCTTGCAAACTCGATTTCGATCCGCTTAAATACCACCGAAGGGCATTCGCAACCGACCAGCTATAGCTCCAGGAGTTATTTCTCATCCACCACCCTTTAGACTTGATGGACTGAGATGTCATTGGAATACCGCCTGCATGGATACTTTGAGATATATAGTTCGTGCAATCATTTTCAAAGTTCTTATAAGCTGGATTGTAGGAGTTCCACCATCGCTCCGCATATCGAACAGCAGCAAGCCTGTCATAACCGCCCTTAGTTGGAGAAATTGATTCGTTTTCCCTTTCGATCTTTGGGAGTTCACGATAATTCCCTTCTTCATTTACGGGTTCATCACTTTTCATCTCACCCTCTAGGAAAACAGCACGGCGCTCTTGTGACAACTCTTCTACATAAAAGTCAAAACCGTGTTTGATCAAGAAACTATAGTGTACAAGATAATCCACTTGAACTTTATTATCGGTTTCGGTCGTTCTCAAAACACTTCCATTCGTTTGATTATTCACGATAAATGCATTTCTATCGGTATACATTTGTTTTTTTCGCAAAAAGCTTTCTTGTTCGTCTCGTAAGAAGAAGCCTCTTCCATCCGCATCTGCATGTATCATCCATTGAGACTGGTTTTGTATATAAGCTTTAAGTGTTTCCATCCACATCAGACATCCCTCCTGCTTTTACTAACATATGAGAGGAATAACAAAAAAAAGAACCCTTTAAGGGCTCTAAGATGTCTTCTTGCAGCTATTCTGTTCAATCGATAATAATATTTCTTTTTTGTCTAATCCCCCGCCATATCCTACAAGAGCACCATTGCTGCCAATGACGCGATGACATGGAATAAAAACAGGTACAGGATTTTGGTTATTCGCACTACCGACAGCACGAACAGCCTTAGGTGCACCAATCCCTTGAGCCACTTCCTTATATGAACAAGTTAGGCCATATGGAATGCTCGTAAGCTGGTTCCAAACCTTTTTTTGAAAAGCCGTACCGAATAAATCGTAGTTCACGTTAAACTCATGCAGATTGCCTGCAAAGTATTCCTGTAATTGTTGAATGGCATCCTCTACATACTCTGGAGAGCGAATGAGTTCTCCTTTAATAAAGTGTTTCGCCATCCATGAACGTAAAGATGGAAGGTTATCCTCCATTGAACCAAAATCGAGACGGCAGATTCCGTTCTCCGTTGCAATGATTGTTAACGGTCCGATTACGCTTTCCATTTCTTCATAATAGAGTAACGTTTTAATCTGACACATAATTATCCCTTCTTTTCATTACTTGACCTTACTATATCGGACACTTCAAACATATGCGATTACGATATTTCCTGATTTTGAAGCATTTTGAGTCCCTTTTCTATCTCTAACTCAACCAAATCGTCTTTTTCACGCTCTTTTGCAGACAATAGTTCCGATTCTGCATCAATTCCACCAATCTTACCGATGGCCCATGCAGCTGTTCCTCTTATTACAGGTCTAGGGTCATGTTTTAGTAAGTTCACGAGATCTGGTATAGCCGTTTCATCTTTAAAATGAGCTAAGGCGATAATCGCATTTCGTTGAATGGGTTTCTTTCCTCTCCAGCTGCCGGAAACATGCCCGAATCTTTCTTTAAACTCTCTATTGCTCATAGACAATAAAGGTTTTAAAAGAGGTTTTGCAATCTCTGGATCAGGTTCCATTTCCACATGATGGTGAAAATCTTTTCCCTTATTTTGAGGACACACTGTCTGACATGTATCACAGCCATAAAGCCGGTTGCCTAATTTGTCTCTATATTGGTCAGGTAGAAAGTCTTTTGTTTGGGTTAGAAAAGCAATACACTTGGAAGAATCGAGCTGCCCCCCTTGAACGAGAGCATTTGTTGGACATGCCTCCACACACTTATTGCATGTGCCGCACTGATCTTCTATAGGTGTATCAGCAGGAAACGCAATGTTTGTGACCATTTCTCCCAGGTACATATAAGAACCAAACTCTGGTGACATGATGGCACAGTTTTTTGCACTCCAACCGATCCCTGCTCTTTCAGCCACGGCACGATCTGAAAGCTCACCCGTGTCTACCATCGATCTTACTTTTGCTTCTGGAACTTTGTCTATAATAAAAGCTTCGAGCAGCGAGAGTTTTTCTCTTAATATATGGTGGTAATCCTTACCCCATGATGCTCTGCAAAAAATACCTCTTCGCTCTCCTTTTATACTTTTAGGAGCATTCTTCATTTTAGAGGGATATGCCAGTGCAATAGATATAATGCTTGAAGCGCCTGTAAGCAGCTGCTCTGGCTCTGTTCTCTTATCAATATCTTTTTCTTCAAATCCTGATTGATAGCCAAGGTCTTGCTGTATTCGGAGTCGTTCTTTAAGCTCCGCAAAAACATTCGCATGTGCGAAGCCAATTTTATCAATTCCGATTTCTTTACTATATGCAACAATCTCTTTCTTCAACTGGGCACTTGTCACGCATATCCCTCCTTTCACATTTATTTTCCACTCTTATGATAAAATACAACTATATTTAAAAGAAACGGGGTTCGATGATGATTACCATTTCTCCTAAAATAAGCGAACTTGTCCCACATTTTAAAATAGGCACAATTACATACCATGATATCGCGATTAGCGAATCACCGCAAATGATAAAAGGCAGATTCCAGCTATTTACAGAATCTCTGCGCCTTGAGGAAAAAACAGCAACAGATTATCCGGGTATCGCCGAGTACCGGTCTGTATTTAAGGCGATAGGAATTGATCCTTCCAGGTACCGTCCTGCTTCAGAAGCGCTGCTTCGGCGTATATTAAGCGGCAAAGATCTACCTCCTATCAATTCAGGTGTAGACGTTAATAATTTCTTTTCAATACGTTTTGCCATCCCCATTGGTCTATATAACCTCGATAAGATTGAGGGGAATGTTGAGATTCGAATTGGTCATTCTGACGATACATATGAGGGCTTAAACGGCCGAGAAATGAATATGGAAGGAAAGCTATTATCAGCTGACTCTTTTGGAGCATTTGGCAGCCCTATCGTGGACTCTAAGCGTACGATGGTAGATGAAAGAGTGATGAATGCATTACATATCGTATACCTCCAGCCATCTATGGAGAAAAGTGAGGCAGAAGAACTTTTAGAATCAATGGCAAAAATGTTTACCCAAGTGAATGGTGGGACTGCGGAGATCAAGGTTCTCTAAATGATTGAATTCGCCTCTTGTCATATTTAGCCGACTCGCGGATATATGATAAAAACTAACAGGATTAATGTAAAAACCCGCTGTATTATTGCTTGATCTCGCCGGTGATTACCTAAATATCTGGGATTACAAAAAAATGCAGGGCTTCATTGGATCAACGAAGCCCTGCATTAAAACCTACAACTAACTTGTTCTATATATAAGCAGCATGTTTAAGATTTATGACAAGTTCTTTTTTACTATTTTGAAAGCTTGGCACTAGCCAAGCTACATTTCCATACAATTAACGTTTTAAAAGAAACAGCAATGCTAAAAACATGATGACCGATAAAATCAGGATTACTTTTATAGAATAAAATATCCTCATTATCATTATTTCTATTACATCAAAATAACGTCCTATATCAGACAATAAGAAAAAGATAGATGTTAAACAAACGGTAATGACAAGAATACAAAAAACAGAACCAAGCTGCCCTCTATACATTGGCCCTCCCCCTTGTTCTTACCTATTCAGTGTACAAGAAGAACGTTCATTTAAGTTTTTAGGCAGTATTAAAATCCAAATAAAATAAAAAAACTTCCCACAACTGTGAGAAGTCTAAAATACATGCTGTTATGTTAAAGTAAAATGGTACCGGTGGTCGGGGTCGAACCGACACTCCAGAAGGAACACGATTTTGAGTCGTGCGCGTCTGCCAATTCCGCCACACCGGCATTTAAGGCTTTGATCAATAAAAGATGGAGGCGGCACCCGGATTCGAACCGGGGGATAAGGGTTTTGCAGACCCGTGCCTTACCACTTGGCTATGCCGCCAGAATCTAAAAATGGAGCGGAAGACGGGATTCGAACCCGCGACCCCAACCTTGGCAAGGTTGTATTCTACCACTGAACTACTTCCGCAGATATTAATTTAAAATAAAAATGGCTGGGCTAGCTGGATTCGAACCAACGCATGACGGAGTCAAAGTCCGTTGCCTTACCGCTTGGCTATAGCCCAACACTTAAATGGGGCGGACGAGGGGAATCGAACCCCCGAATGTCGGAACCACAATCCGATGCGTTAACCACTTCGCCACGACCGCCACAGTATTTATAATGGCAGGGGCAGTAGGAATCGAACCCACACCAAAGGTTTTGGAGACCTTCGTTCTACCGTTAAACTATGCCCCTGTAAGGAATAATATGCTAATAAAGATGGTGGAGGGGGACGGATTCGAACCGCCGAACCCGGAGGGAGCGGATTTACAGTCCGCCGCGTTTAGCCACTTCGCTACCCCTCCACAATTGAGACAGGTATTATTTTAAAACATATAAGACCTGATTTCAAGAGGAATTTTTATCCTGACAAGGACATGCTTCTGCGTCTACATGCTTATTCGAGCAGTAGATTCCTCATCGCAGCAGATTTAATTATTGGAATAAATAAATCTGTGGTGCCGGCTAGAGGACTTGAACCCCCAACCTACTGATTACAAGTCAGTTGCTCTACCAATTGAGCTAAACCGGCAAAAAAAATGGTGGCTCGAGACGGAATCGAACCGCCGACACGAGGATTTTCAGTCCTCTGCTCTACCGACTGAGCTATCGAGCCAAGAATGTTTAACTGTCCGTTGGTTACCCTGTCTCTTCCTCTAAAAGAATGACTGTGAGTAAATCCGTCGAGACAACTCGTAGTTTTATCACGATGTATTCCTCGTGACTGAGCTATCGAGCCAAGAAACAATGTCTTGGTAATGTAAAGCCACCGTTTAATGTAAATAAAAATGGCGGACCCGACCGGGGTCGAACCGGCGATCTCCTGCGTGACAGGCAGGCATGTTAACCACTACACCACGAGTCCATTTGGTTGCGGGGACAGGATTTGAACCTGCGACCTTCGGGTTATGAGCCCGACGAGCTACCAGACTGCTCCACCCCGCGATGATATCAAGTATATGGACGATGTCGTCCTTTTTTGCAATCTCTTCCTCTACAAGCATCTCAGAGATGTGTATCCGTCGAGACATGTCGTCGTGATTTCACTGAAGCTTACGCTCCATGCTCCACCCCGCGATGATATAAAGTATGATATAAAAGTATAAATAAATGGTGGAGGATGACGGGATCGAACCGCCGACCCCCTGCTTGTAAGGCAGGTGCTCTCCCAGCTGAGCTAATCCTCCATTAAAAAATATTAAGTTGGTTATGTATAAAAAGTGGTGACCCGTACGGGATTCGAACCCGTGTTACCGCCGTGAAAGGGCGGTGTCTTAACCGCTTGACCAACGGGCCAGTGTTTGAGTATGAGAGTATGTATCTGGCGGAGAGCAAGGGATTCGAACCCTTGATACGGGGTTGACCGTATACACGATTTCCAATCGTGCTCCTTCGACCTCTCGGACAGCTCTCCAATATGGCTCCACAGGTAGGACTCGAACCTACGACCGATCGGTTAACAGCCGATAGCTCTACCACTGAGCTACTGTGGAATATGTATGGCCTAGCGACGTCCTACTCTTACAGGGGGAAACCCCCAACTACCATCGGCGCTGAAGAGCTTAACT
>NZ_BMCE01000003.1 GCF_014635025.1 Fictibacillus barbaricus
TTACAATGCATAAACGTTTGGAAACGTCGTATCTAGTTTTGAGAGAACATACTCTCTAACTTAATATAAATCATGGTGAAAGTCATGGTTAGGTCTAGTGATGATGGCGAAGAGGTCACACCCGTTCCCATACCGAACACGGAAGTTAAGCTCTTCAGCGCCGATGGTAGTTGGGGGTCTCCCCCTGTAAGAGTAGGACGTCGCTAGGCAAAGAAGGTGGGACGAACGTAATGTTCGTTCCATCTTTTTTTTATTTTTTAATGTTGATAAAGTAGTTGATTGGAGCAGAAGGTGCGAGACTCCTGCAGGAGCAGCGTGACAGGTAAGACCCCACAGCGCAGGGTGCCGAGGAAGCTTACCCCACGCCCCGCGGAAAGCGAGCATCCTGGAGTTGAAGTCCAGCCACTTCTTCCTTTGGGTTAAATAACAACATAGTTTACGAAAACAGCTTAAAAACTAAATTTAATGCATTTTTGCTTAATTAAGTAGTAAAAAGGCATATAATTTAAAATTAGACTTATTTATAAGCGAAAATGACTTAATTCTATTCCAGCCATCCCATCCAGATTAACAATAACCACTTAAAATTAATGTTTTACCGTAAGTGCGGATTCCTCTTATTATCAAAATTTCCTTTTATGAGTCTTCAACGAAATTTATGAGTCCTCAAAAAAAATTAAAAGTCTTCAAAGAGATTTATGAGTCCTCAAAATAATTTATGCGCCTTCGTTCAATTACCCAATTACTACACATTCTCCAACCTACAAGCTTGCTCTTTCCCGAATTTCAACAAATCAAATCGTTAAGTATGGTAGCTTGGCCGTAAGCCAAGCCTCAATTTAGATCTAATAAGGGACAGCTTGGCAATTCGCCAAACTTTACAACTGAATAAAAAAGGTTGTTTGGCATCCGCCAGATTTCTAATAACAATCCGTATCAAACTCCCCAACTGTTTTTGCTTCTATTCTCCAGTTTCCAACTTGTCCAAAAAGTGTTATTCTTAACAAAGTATTTTTCACCTGGGGAGGCTTGCCGTCATGTTAGATAATGCGTTAGTCATGGTTGGAATTATATTGTTAATCAATATTGTATATGTATCCTTTTTTACGATCAGGATGATCCTGACGCTTAAAGGCCAACGGTACCTGGCTGCTTTTATTAGCGTGTTCGAGGTTATTATTTATGTTGTTGGTCTTGGGCTTGTTTTAGATAACTTAAATGAGATCCAGAACTTGATCGCATATGCAGTCGGATATGGGATCGGTGTTCTTGTAGGAATGAAGATTGAGGAAAAGCTTGCGCTTGGATATACTACTGTTAACGTGATTACGACGGATCTAGAAGGAGGTCTGCCGAATGAACTTCGCAACAAGGGGTATGGTGTTACGAACTGGCTTGCAGAAGGCCGTGAAGGGCAGCGCCTTATGATGGAGATCTTAACGTCTCGTAAATCAGAAGTGAACCTGTATAACACAGTAAAAGATTTGGATCCAAAGGCGTTTATTATCTCGCATGAACCAAAAACGTTTCATGGCGGATTTTGGGTTAAGAGTATCAGGAGGTAACGAATGGACAAGAAACCTTCTAAAAAGAAGTTTGTTGTTGAGGCAGGCGAAACCCTCTCTGATTGCCTGGATCGTATGGCAAAAGAGGGTTACACACCTGTAAGAAGGATGGAAGAGCCTGTGTTTCATGAGGTGAAACGCAATGGCAGAATGGAACCAGAAGTAAAAGAACAACGAATTGTATTTGAAGGAAAATTACAAAAATAGACCCAAAACACGAACATTAACTATTTTATACAACTTAATGTTCGATTTTTGTTGACAAAGCAAAACATCAATTGCTACAATAAAACCAGAAGAATAAAGCCCTCATATAATTTCGGGGATATGGCCCGTAAGTCTCTACCTGATGACCGAATATTTCATCAGACTATGAGGGAAAGCATCTTTCTGTATATTTATCGGATACGTACTTACGTCCAGTTGGCTGCTTTCTCTCATTTTGGGGAGAAGCATACAAACTGGACTTTTTTATTTTTTCTGACAATTAAGGAGGCTGCCATGGCTAAAGTAGGCGTGATCATGGGAAGTGTTTCAGATTGGGAAACAATGAAAGAAGCGTGTGACATATTAGATGAACTGGATGTAGCTTACGAGAAGAAAGTAGTTTCTGCACACCGTACACCTGATCTCATGTTTCAATATGCAGAAGAAGCGGAGCAGAGAGGAATCGAAGTGATCATCGCTGGAGCAGGAGGAGCAGCTCACCTGCCGGGAATGGTTGCGGCAAAGACGATTGTTCCGGTCATAGGTGTCCCTGTTCAGTCAAAAGCTCTTAACGGTATGGACTCACTTTTATCGATCGTACAGATGCCAAAAGGTGTTCCTGTTGCAACGGTTGCAATCGGGAAAGCAGGAGCTGCAAATGCCGGTCTCCTGGCAGCCCAGATGGTAGCTGTACATGATGAAGGTGTAAGACAGCGTATAAAACAACGCCGGGCACATGCACAAGAAGCGGCGATTGAAAGTAGTGAGCAGCTTGTTTAAAATCATTCGACCACAGCAAACAATCGGAATATTAGGCGGCGGGCAGCTCGGCCGCATGATGGCATTAAGTGCAAGAGAAATGGGCTTAAGAGTAGTTGTGTTAGAGCCGGGTGAAGATTCTCCATGCGGGCAAGTGGCAGATCAACAGATCGTTGCTCCCTACGAAGACCGTAAAGGCATACAGCAGCTTGCAGAACTTAGTGATGTTGTTACGTACGAGTTTGAAAATATAGATGCGGCAAGTGCGAACTGGCTGGAAGAAAATGCGAACTTGCCTCAAGGAAGCCGACTTTTAGCTGTAACACAGCACCGTCTAATAGAAAAAGAGACACTTGTTAAGGCGGGTGCTCCTGTAGCACCTTACAGACCGGTAACGGATCTGCCTTCTCTAGAACAAGGTATCGAAGAGCTTGGACTGCCTTCTGTTCTCAAAACCTGCCGAGGGGGATATGACGGAAAAGGCCAGGTTGTGATCAAACAGAAAAGTGACATCCAGAGCGCTGCAGCACTTTTAGAAAAAGAGACAGATTGTGTGCTGGAAGCTTGGGTGAAGTTCGAAAAAGAGATCTCGGTGATTTTAACAAGAAGTGTGAGCGGTGAGGTTAAATCGTTTCCAATCGCAGAGAATATACACAAAGACAATATTCTGCATCAAACGATCGCACCAGCCCGCATCTCAAAAGAAACAGCTGAAAAAGCAAAGAGACTTGCTCGTTCGGTAGCTGCTGAATTAGACCTGGTAGGAACGCTTGCCGTAGAGATGTTCGTTGCTGAAGACGGAAAGGTCTATGTGAACGAACTGGCACCGCGTCCGCATAATTCAGGACACTTTACGATCGAAGCGTGTGAGACGTCTCAGTTCGATCAGCATGTACGCGCTGTTTGCAACTGGCCGCTTGGCAACACGGATCTGATCAAACCAGCCGTGATGATCAACTTACTAGGTGAGCATCATGATACGGTATTAGAGAGAATAGAGAATCTAGGAGAAGCGAAACTGCATTTGTACGGAAAGAAAGAAGCGAAAGAAAAACGTAAGATGGGGCACATCACGGTTTTAGGTGATACGATTGAAGAGGCGCTTAAAAAGGCTGAAAAAGTGTGCGCTATATATTTAAGTGAGAACAAGATGGAGGTACAACAATGATTGAACGGTATAAACGCCCTGAAATGGGAGCGATTTGGACGGACGAAAACAAATATCAGGCATGGCTTGAAGTAGAGATTCTAGCATGTGAAGCATGGGCGGAACTAGGTGAGATCCCGAAAGAAGACGTAAAAAAACTTCGTGAAAATGCTTCATTTGATATTAACCGTATTCTAGAGATCGAAGAAGAAACACGTCATGATGTTGTTGCTTTTACTCGAGCGGTATCTGAAACACTTGGAGAAGAGCGCAAATGGGTGCATTACGGACTAACATCTACAGACGTAGTAGATACAGCACTTTCTTACTTACTTAAGCAAGCGAACGACATTCTAGCAAAAGACTTAGACCGATTTGTTGAGATCTTAGCTGAGAAAGCGAAAGAACATAAATATACCGTTATGATGGGACGTACACACGGGGTACATGCTGAACCTACAACGTTCGGCCTAAAGCTTGCTCTTTGGTACGAAGAGATGAAGCGCAACGTAGAACGCTTTAAACAAGCAGCTGACACGGTACGTTTCGGAAAAATATCTGGTGCTGTAGGAACTTACGCAAACATCGATCCATTCGTTGAAAAGTATGTGTGTGAAAAGCTTGGATTAGAAGCAGCTCCAATCTCAACACAAACATTGCAGCGTGACCGTCACGCGCACTACATGTCAACGCTAGCGCTGATCGCGACAAGCATTGAAAAGTTTGCAACAGAGGTTCGCGGCCTCCAAAAGAGTGAGACGCGTGAAGTGGAAGAGTTCTTTGCAAAAGGCCAAAAAGGATCTTCGGCCATGCCGCATAAGCGTAATCCGATCGGATCTGAAAACATGACAGGGCTTGCTCGTGTGATCCGCGGCTACATGATGACAGCTTACGAGAACGTCTCTCTATGGCATGAGCGTGATATCTCGCATTCATCTGCAGAACGTGTCATTCTGCCGGATGCAACGATTGCACTTAATTACATGCTTAACCGTTTCGGCAACATTGTGAAGAACTTAACGGTGTTCCCAGAGAACATGAAGCGCAACATGGACCGTACGTACGGTTTGATCTACTCACAGCGCGTACTTCTTAAATTGATCGATAAAGGCATGGCACGTGAAGAGGCGTATGACACGGTCCAGCCTAAAGCGATGCAGGCTTGGGAAGAAGGCGTTCAGTTTAGAACATTGGTGGAGGCTGAACCGAAAATCACAGAAAAATTAACACCTGAAGAAATCTCTGAATGCTTTGATTACAGTTACCATCTGTCACATGTAGATACGATCTTTGACAGATTAGGGCTTTAAAAAGGATTTATTAGAAAGACTTCAACTAAAAAGAGAGTGATGTTTTGAGCTCTCTTTCTCTTTGCCTTTTTTAGAAGATTGAATATTGGGAATCTTCCCATAATGGAGGGGTCATGATGGAGAAGTTAGAGCAGCTTTACGAAGGAAAAGCGAAACGAATTTACCGTACAACCGATGAAGAGGTTGTTTGGGTGAGCTACAAAGATTCTGCGACAGCTTTCAACGGGGAAAAGAAAGCTGAGATCGAAGGAAAAGGCAGATTGAACAACGAGATTTCATCTATTCTTTTTGAACTGCTTCATGAGAAAGGTATTGAATCTCACTTTGTAAAACGCGTTTCAGAAACAGAACAGCTTGTTAAGAAGGTAACCATCATTCCTTTAGAAGTGGTGGTACGCAACATCGCAGCAGGTTCACTTTCAAAGCGTACCGGTATTCCTGAGGGACAGATCCTTCCAAGAACAATCTTAGAGTTTTATTTCAAAAATGATGATCTTGGAGACCCGCTTATCACAGAAGAGCACATCGACATCATGAACTTGGCGTCGAAAGAACAGGTCAGCAAGATTTCAGACCAAGCTTTACAGATCAACGAAGTTCTAACATCCTATTTTGCTCAACGAAACGTGAAGCTTGTAGATTTCAAACTGGAGTTCGGAACTGACTCAAACGGAAACTTATTGCTGGCTGACGAGATTTCACCAGATACATGCAGACTATGGGATGCAGATACAAACGAGAAGCTTGATAAAGATGTATTCCGCCGTGAATTAGGAAGTTTAACAGATGCTTATGAAAAAATACTACAACGTCTAGGAGGCCTATCATGTACAAAGTAAAAGTGTATGTAACGTTAAGAGAGAGTGTATTAGATCCACAAGGTAAAGCGGTAATGAGCTCGCTTCATAAAATGGGACAGTCTGAGGTTGAAGATGTACGTATTGGTAAGTATCTTGAGTTAACTCTTCAAAAAGGGGACTACGATCTAGATGAAAGAATCGTTAACATGTGTTCTAAACTTTTATCCAATCCGGTAATCGAAGACTATCGGTATGAGGTGGAGGAGGTTGTCGCACAGTGAAGTTCGCCGTAATCGTTTTTCCAGGGTCAAACTGTGACACAGACATGTATCATGCTGTAAAAGACGAACTCGGTGCAGATGTAGAGTACGTTTGGCATGATGCAACAGACTTAAACCAATTTGACGGTATTTTACTGCCTGGCGGTTTCTCTTACGGAGACTATTTAAGATCAGGCGCGATCGCACAGTTCTCTAACGTCATGACGGAGGTTGTAAAAGCAGCTCGCGAAGGCAAGCCGGTTCTAGGTGTTTGCAACGGATTTCAGATTCTGCTAGAAACAGGGCTTCTGCCTGGAGCTATGCGCCGCAACGAGTCATTGAAGTTTATCTGCCAGCCGGAAGAGCTTGTGGTAGAGAACGCAACGACGATCTTCACTTCTCAATACGAGAAGGGTGAAGCGATCTCCGTTCCTGTTGCACACGGTGAAGGCAACTACTATTGCGATGATGAGACTTTAGAGGAACTAAAAGCGAACAATCAGATCGTTTTTACGTATGCGAATAATCCGAATGGATCGGTTGAAAATATTGCGGGTATTACGAACAAAGAGGGCAACGTACTAGGTATGATGCCGCACCCGGAACGCGCGGTTGATGAGCTTTTAGGAAGCAAAGATGGACTTAAATTATTTCAATCTATTGTGAAGAGCTGGAGGGAACACTATGTCGCTGCAACATGAGCCAACAAGTTCACAAATTAAAGAACAAAAATTATACCGTGAGATGGGTTTAAGTGATTCTGAGTTTGAACTCGTAGAAAAGATCATTGGCAGATCTCCAAACTGGACGGAAACAGGACTATTCTCTGTTATGTGGAGTGAGCACTGTTCATATAAAAATTCAAAACCTGTATTAAGCAAGTTCCCGACGAAGGGAGAGCGCGTACTTCAGGGTCCTGGTGAAGGTGCTGGAATCGTGGATATCGGTGACGGCCAAGCGGTTGTATTTAAGATCGAATCTCATAACCATCCATCTGCGATCGAGCCATACCAAGGTGCCGCAACTGGTGTTGGCGGAATCATCCGTGACGTATTCTCGATGGGAGCACGTCCGATCGCGATGCTGAACTCTCTTCGTTTTGGTGAATTAGAATCACCTCGCGTGAAGTATTTATTTGAACAGGTTGTAGCGGGTATCGCTGGCTACGGAAACTGTATAGGTATTCCGACGGTTGGCGGAGAAGTTCAATTCGATCCGTCATATGAAGGCAATCCACTTGTAAACGCAATGTGTGTTGGTTTGATCGACCATAAAGATATTAAGAAGGGTCAAGCAAAGGGTGCTGGCAACTCTGTTATGTATGTTGGGGCGAAAACAGGGCGTGACGGAATCCATGGTGCAACATTTGCATCCGAAGAGCTTTCAGAAGCATCAGAAGAAAAACGACCAGCTGTTCAAGTTGGCGACCCTTTCATGGAAAAGCTTTTGATGGAAGCGTGTCTTGAGCTCATCCAAAACTGTGATGCTCTTGTGGGTATTCAGGATATGGGTGCCGCGGGTCTTACAAGTTCGTCTGCTGAGATGGCAAGTAAAGCTGGAATGGGAATCGAGATGAACCTTGATCTTGTTCCACAGCGTGAAACAGGCATGACAGCTTATGAAATGATGCTTTCTGAGTCACAGGAACGTATGCTTTTAGTCGTTGAAAAAGGCCGTGAGCATGAGGTAGAAAAGATCTTCGCAAAGTGGGATCTCGATTGTGTAACGGTTGGAACGGTTATTGAAGAACAAGTGCTGCGTCTTACTCATCAAGGTGATATCGTTGCAGAAGTACCAGTTGATGCACTTGCAGAAGATGCACCGGTTTATCATAAGCCATCAAAAGAGCCAGCCTATTATGGCGAGTTCCAAGCTCAAGAAGATTATATTCCTGAGATCACTAGCTTCAAATCTACGTTGCTATCATTATTAGAGCAGCCGACGATCGCGAGCAAAGAGTGGGTGTACAACCAATACGACTATATGGTTCGCACAAACACGGTTGTAGCTCCTGGATCAGATGCTGCTGTTGTAAGAATCAGAGGGACAAAGAAAGCACTCGCCATGACGACAGATTGTAATTCTCGCTATCTGTACTTAGACCCTGAAGTGGGCGGCATGATTGCTGTTGCCGAGGCAGCTCGTAATCTTGTATGTTCCGGTGCACAGCCACTTGCTGTTACGGACTGCCTGAACTACGGAAACCCGGAAAAGCCTGAGATCTTCTGGCAGCTTGAAAAATCAGCTGACGGTATGAGTGCAGCATGCAGCAAGCTTGCAACACCGGTTATCGGCGGAAACGTATCTCTTTATAACGAAACAAACGGAGTAGCCGTTTATCCAACGCCAGTTATCGGTATGGTTGGTTTGATTGAAGATACAAAACATATTGTGACTCAAGACTTTAAACAAGCAGGCGACATCATCTATCTGATCGGTGAAAGCAAAGCTGAATTTGGTGGAAGTGAGCTTCAAAAGATGAAAGAAGGACGCATCTTCGGGAAAGCGCCTCACATCGATCTTGAAGTGGAGGAAACAAGACAGCGTGAGCTTTTAGCCGCTATCCAAAAAGGACTTATCGCATCTGCACATGACGTGGCAGAAGGCGGATTGTCTGTAGCACTAGCCGAGTCTGTGATGGACGGCAAAGTGGGAGCAAGCGTTACATTAACAGACGAGCCGATCGGAAGTCTTTTCGGAGAATCACAATCCCGTTTCTTAGTCACTGTAAAACCTGAAAATCAAGATGAGTTCCAACAGCTTGTAAAAGACGCGAAAATTATAGGTTTTGTACGTTCTGAGAGCGGTCTTGCGATCGATAATGAACAGGGTGAAGAATTATTATCCTGTACGCTCCAGGAGATGCAAGACGCCTGGAAAGGAGCTATTCCATGCTTGCTGACATCAAAGGCTTAAATGAAGAGTGTGGTGTGTTTGGCATCTGGGGACATCCGGACGCTGCACAGTTGACGTATTACGGTCTGCATAGCTTGCAGCACCGCGGGCAAGAAGGAGCGGGAATCGTCGTAACAGACGGTGAGCGTTTACGAACACATAAGGGAAGCGGTCTTGTAAACGATGTGTTCAGCAAAGGTGAAATAGAAGGATTGATCGGACATGGTGCAATTGGCCATGTTCGGTATTCCACTGCAGGAGGCAATGAACTTGCGAATGTTCAGCCTTTATTGTTCAGATCACAAACGAGTTCTCTTGCTCTTGCGCATAACGGAAACCTGGTAAATGCCAATGCGTTAAAGCATCAGTTGGAATCACAGGGAAGCATCTTTCAGACAACATCTGATACAGAAGTACTTGCTCACCTGATCAAGCGCAGCGGTTATTTTACACTAACTGAAAAAGTGAAAAACGCATTAACGATGCTTAAAGGTGCATACGCGTTCTTAGTAATGACCGAGAACGAAATGATGGTGGCGCTCGATCCGAACGGATTGCGTCCATTATCACTAGGCATGCTCGGAGACGCTTATGTAGTTGCTTCAGAAACGTGTGCTTTTGATGTTGTCGGCGCGACATACGTGCGTGACGTGCAGCCGGGAGAACTTTTGATCATCAATGAAGACGGACTGACAGTTGATACGTTCTCGACATCTGTACAACGCTCTATGTGTTCGATGGAATATATATATTTCTCAAGACCAGACAGCAACATTGAAGGAATCAACGTACACGCCGCACGTAAAAGCCTTGGGAAAAAGATGTATGAAGAAGCACCGATTGAAGCGGACGTTGTAACAGGTGTTCCTGATTCCAGCATATCTGCAGCGATCGGATATGCAGAAGCATCAGGTATTCCTTATGAGATCGGTCTGATCAAAAACCGTTACGTAGGCCGTACATTTATCCAGCCATCACAAGAACTTCGTGAACTGGGTGTAAAGATGAAGCTTTCACCAGTAAGAGCGATCGTGGAAGGCAAGCGTGTGGTTATGGTGGATGACTCGATCGTACGCGGGACGACGAGCCGCCGTATCGTAAAAATGCTGCGTGCCGCGGGTGCGACTGAAGTACACGTTCGCATTACAGCACCGCCGATCGCTCATCCATGCTACTACGGAATTGACACGTCAGAACGTGCAGAACTAATTGCATCAAAGTATTCCGTTGATGAGATCCGTGACATTATTGGAGCTGATTCATTAGCATTTATTTCGGTAGAAGGGCTGATGGAGGGAATTGGCCGTTCAAACGCTGAACCAAACTGCGGACAATGTTTAGCGTGTTTTACAGGACGCTATCCTACTGAAATTTATCCGGATACCGTTTTACCATATGAAAAAGAGCTTGTTTAAAGGGGGAGAAGACGATGGCAGAAGCATATAAGCAAGCAGGAGTGAACATCGAAGCAGGTTATGAAGCGGTAGATCGTATCAAGAAGCATGCCTTACGAACAAAACGTCCGGAAGTGTTAGCAGGACTAGGTGGATTTGGTGCTATGTTTGATCTATCAGGCTTCTCGCATAAAGAGCCGGTACTCGTTTCCGGAACAGATGGAGTAGGGACAAAACTGATGCTGGCATTTGCTGCTGACAAGCATGACACGATTGGTGTTGATGCAGTTGCTATGTGCGTGAACGACATCGTAGCGCAAGGAGCGGAGCCGCTTTATTTCCTGGACTATATTGCTTGCGGCACACTCCACCCTGAAAAGATTGAGCAGATCGTAAAAGGAATCGCTGATGGCTGTGAGCAAGCAGGCTGCGCGCTCATCGGCGGGGAAACTGCCGAGATGCCTGGCATGTATGATAATGAGGAGTACGATCTGGCGGGGTTTACGGTAGGGATTGCGGAGAAATCGAAGCTCATTAACGGTTCTTCTATCAGTGAAAATGACGTCTTGATCGGACTTGCTTCAAACGGTTTGCATTCAAACGGCTTTTCGCTCGTGCGTAAGGTCTTATTAGAAGATGCAGGCTTAGATTTGAACGAACAGCCAGATGGTTTTTCAAGACCTCTTGGTGAAGAGCTTTTAACGCCAACCCGCATCTATGTAAAACCAATGCTAGAAGTGTTTAACCAGTTTAAGGTGAACGGAGTGGCGCACATTACTGGCGGTGGTTTCATCGAGAACATTCCTCGAATGCTTCCTGAAGGTCTTGCGGCTGAAATTGATTATGGCTCATGGCCTGTTCATCGTATCTTTGATCTGATCGAGGAAAAAGGAACCCTGACACGTAAAGAGATGTTCACAACGTTTAACATGGGAATTGGAATGGTGCTCTCGGTTTCAGAAGAAAATATGGTGCCTGTGATCCGCCTTCTAGAAGAGACAGGTGAAAAACCTTATATCATCGGGCGTGTGAAACAAGGAGAAGGCGTTATCTTTGGCGGAGGAAGCATCGAATGAGAAGAATAGCTGTATTTGCTTCTGGAAGCGGAAGTAACTTTCAAGCAATCGCAGATGCGATTGAAGCAGGAATGCTAGAAGCGGATATCCAGCTTTTAGTGTGTGATAAGCCAGGGGCCAAAGTGGTGGACCGTGCACAAAAGCTTAATATACCCGTCTTTACGTTTATGCCAAAAACCTTTGGAGCAAAAGCTGACTTTGAAAAAGAGATCGTAAATGAGTTAAATGCATACAACGTTGAATTCATTGTACTTGCAGGATATATGAGATTGATCGGTGAGGTTCTCCTCCAATCATACGAAGGAAGAATCGTAAATATCCACCCGTCTTATCTGCCTGCTTTTCCTGGCAAAGATGCTGTTGGCCAAGCGTTGGAAGCTAATGTTGGTGAAACGGGCGTAACGGTTCATTATGTAGACAGTGGTATGGACACAGGTCCGATCATCGAACAAGTGAAGATTCCGGTGTTGCCTGGAGATACAAGAGAAACGCTGCAGGAGCGTATACAGAAAGCCGAACACCAATTGTACCCAGCCATCATTAACAAACTATTACAAAAAGACATCGTAGGAGGCATCGTACAATGAGCATCAAACGAGCACTCATTTCCGTATCCAACAAAGAAGGATTACTTCCTTTCGCTGAAAAATTAGCTAGTCATGGCGTCGAGATCATCTCTACCGGAGGAACGAAAAAAGCTTTAGAGGACGCAGGTATCCCTGTGATCGGCATCTCTGAAGTGACTGGATTTCCTGAGATCATGGATGGACGTGTAAAAACTCTTCATCCTAAAATCCACGGAGGTCTTCTAGCTGTTCGTGATAATGAAAAGCATAGAGAAGCAATGCAAGAAAATGAGATTTCTCCGATCGACCTTGTTGTCGTGAATCTGTATCCGTTCAAAGAAACAATCGCAAAAGAGGATACAACATTCCTTGATGCGATTGAAAACATTGATATTGGCGGACCGAGCATGCTTCGTTCTGCTGCGAAAAATCATGCCTACGTAACCGTTGTTGTAGATCCAAAAGATTATGAGACAGTTGTTACGGAACTTGAAAGTGCAGGAGCTGTTAGTGAAGAGACCCGCCGCAGACTTGCAGCGAAAACGTTCCGTCATACAGCAGCGTATGACGCGTTGATCGCAGAATATTTAACGAGTGCTGTTGAAGAAGAGCACCCTGAATCTTTTACGGTAACATATGAAAAGAAGCAAGATCTTCGTTATGGGGAGAACCCACATCAAAAAGCAGCTTTTTATGCTGCACCGCTCAAGAGCACGCTTTCTTTGACTGATGCAGAACAGCTTCATGGAAAAGACCTTTCCTACAACAATATCAATGATGCAGATGCTGCCCTTTCTATCGTAAAAGAGTTCGTTGACCCGGCAGTGGTAGCAGTTAAGCATATGAACCCATGTGGAGTTGGAACTGGAGCGACGATTTTTAAAGCCTATACACGTGCTTTTGAAGCAGATCCGGTCTCTATTTTTGGAGGCATCGTTGCAGCTAACGCAGAAGTTGACGCTGAGACGGCTCATAAGATGAGCGAGATCTTCCTTGAAATCATCATTGCTCCTTCATATACAGAGGAAGCATTAGAAATTTTAACGAAGAAGAAAAACATCCGTCTGTTGAAGCTTGATTTTACAGGTAAAAAAGGAATGGCGAAGAAAATCACAACCGTTTCTGGCGGAATGCTTGTTCAGGATGAGGATGCATTCGGGTTAGATGATGCTAACGTGACAATTCCTACGAAACGTCAGCCTACAGAACAAGAATGGAAAGATCTGAAGCTTGCTTGGAAAGTCGTGAAACACGTGAAATCAAACGCGATCGTACTAGCGAAAGATGAAATGACAGTTGGGGTTGGTGCCGGTCAGATGAACCGTGTTGGTGCTGCTAAGATTGCGATCGAACAAGCTGGTGACCGTGCACAAGGTTCTGCTCTAGGGTCAGATGCGTTCTTCCCGATGGATGACACGGTTGAAGCGGCAGCCCGTGCTGGTGTCACAGCCATCATCCAGCCTGGTGGATCGATTAAAGATGAAGATTCAATCAAAAAAGCAGATGAACACGGAATTACGATGGTGTTTACAGGGGTAAGACACTTTAAACATTAAGCTTTTTTGTAAAATCTTAAGTTCTTGGAAGTGTTTGATTTCCGTTCCAGGTGCTCGCTTTCCGGGAGGGGTAAGGTGAGCTAGCTAATTGCGCTGGCGGGGTCTCACCTGTCCCGCTGATCCCCCAGGAGTCTCGCACCTTGCACTCCAATCAACTTTTCAATGAAGAGAAACTCCAAGCGACAATACTTATAGATAATAACCAGACGGAAAAAAGCTGAAACGGTCTGAATGGCAGTTTCAGCATTTTAAAAGAGGAGGTAGCATTCATGAATGTTCTTGTAATCGGAAAAGGTGGGCGTGAACATGCACTTGTTTGGAAGTTTGCAAACAGCCCAAGTGTTGCTAAAGTGTTTGCTGCACCAGGAAATCCAGGTATGAGTGAACAAGCGGTTTGTGTGCCCATTAAAGAGAACGATATCGATGAGCTTGTAGATTTTGCAAAATCAAAAGAGATTGCTTTAACATTTGTTGGTCCAGAGGTTCCTTTACTCCAAGGGATTGTAGACCGATTTAAAGAGGCAGGTCTATTGATCTTTGGTCCGTCACAAAAGGCAGCTCAGATTGAAGGCAGCAAATCGTTTGCGAAAAACTTAATGAAAAAGTACGGTATTCCAACTGCTGCATCGGAGACATTCACAAGTTATGACGGAGCTCTTGCATATGTTAGAGAAAAAGGTGCTCCGATCGTTTTGAAGGCGGATGGTCTTGCAGCTGGTAAAGGAGTTATTGTAGCCACAACTTTAAAGGAAGCCGAAGAAGGTTTGTACGAGTTGATGGTAGACAAACGATTTGGTGAAGCAAGTGAAAGAGTAGTGATTGAGGACTTTTTAGAAGGAGAAGAGTTTTCGTTAATGTCATTTGTACATGATGAAATCGTACTTCCGATGGAAATCGCTCAAGATCATAAGCGTGCGTATGATAGTGATGAAGGCCCAAACACGGGAGGTATGGGAGCATATTCACCTGTACCCCAAATTCCAGATGAAGCTGTTCAAAAAGCCATCCAAGAGATAGTTCTCCCAACGGTTTCTGCGATGAAACAAGAAGGAACGCCTTTTACAGGGATTCTGTATGCAGGTTTGATCCTGACTAAAGAAGGTCCAAAAGTTATTGAGTTTAATGCGCGCTTTGGAGATCCGGAAACACAGGTAATACTGCCGCGGCTGAAGAATGATCTAGCAGACCTGCTCATATCCTTATTAGACGGTAATAAGCCAGAGCTTCTATGGTCTGAAGAGTCCGTACTTGGTGTTGTACTGGCTTCTAAAGGATATCCAGTTTCTTCTTCTGAACCTAGTGTAATTACAGGTCTTGAAAACGTACTGAGTGAAACGAACGTATTTCATGCGGGCACAAAAGTCTCTGAGGATGCTTTACAGACTGATGGCGGAAGAGTGCTGTTAGTCGCTTCCAAAGGAAAATCACTTGGTGAAGCCCAGAAACTAGTTTACGATGAGTTACAAAAAATTACGTGCGAAGGTTCTTTTTACCGCAAGGATATAGGATTTAAAGCTATTTCGCACGTCTCTTCTTAATAAAAATAAATGAAATGGCGATAATGCTGCCGATCAACAGAATATAAAGAAAAGCAGTATCCATTAAGTATTCTGAGCTCATGGTGCTGCTAACCTCCTTTTTATAGTTTTTTGGTAGGCTGACTGACACTGGACCTAAGAAGTTCCGGTGCTTAGTCAGCCTTTATTTTATAGGGTTTAGATGGGAAGATGCGGATTTTGTGTTTGGTGAACTGCTGGTGAAAACTTTGGCGGCTGAATGATGGACAGTAAGCTGAGAAGCGGCCGATCTCCTATTAAAATAGAATGAGTTGGCATAATGTGTGATCTTCAGATTAAGAAGGATTGAACGGCGAACCTTCTTTTGCGATATTCCCTAGATCCATATCGTTCATATCTTTACTTTTGTGAAGAAGGTCTGTCATAGGGCAATAGCGAACGATTCCTTCAGCGACCTTCATAGCAGCCATTAATATCATAAGTATATAGGATTCTTTGTAAGGCTTTCTTGTTAGCTTTGCCGTGTACACAGATAGAAGTGTCAACCCAGCAATAATACGAATCATGCTATTAACTAGACCAATATTTTGTCTCATAAAGCTACTCCTTTCGAATTTCACCATTTTACTTGATGAATATGGTATTCTTGAAAAAACGAAATTTTCAGAGAAGATAGGTGATCCAACATGAACCAACACATCGCGTTTTGGACAAAAGCACAAATGCGCAAACAAGTGGCCGTCATTCAGGGTGAATTGGCACCGTCGCTTGTCTTAACAAATGCTACTTACTTAAACACAGCCCTGAAGAAATGGGTAACAGCGAATATCTGGATACTGAAAGACCGCATTATATATGTGGGTGAAAAGCTGCCAGCAAAGAATTCTGGAACAGAATTTGCCGATCTGGAAGGCAAATTTGTCGTGCCGGGATACATTGAACCGCATTGTCATCCATTTCAACTTTATAATCCCCAGTCGCTCTCCCGATATGCATTGCAGCGCGGAACGTCTGTATTTTTAGCAGATAATTTCATGCTTCTTTTTGAAATGAATATTTCGAAAGCGCTTTCTTTTATGGAAGATGTGAATGAACTGCCTGCAAATTTCTTTTGGTGGTGCCGTTATGACGCACAGACAGAGCTTTTAGAGGAAGAAGATTGTTTCTCCGAAAAATCGGTAAGACAGCTGCTCGAAAGCCCATATGTGCTGCAAGGCGGGGAGCTTACGAGCTGGCCGCGTGTTCTGCATGGCGATGATACGCTATTACATTGGATGTTAAAGACAAAGAAAGCAGGTAAAAAAATCGAGGGGCACCTGCCTGGAGCATCAGAGAAAACGTTAACTGCGATGACGCTTTTAGGGGTGGACTGCGACCATGAAGCCATGACTGGAACAGAAGTGATGGACCGATTGAATGCAGGCCTTCAAGTATCGCTTCGTTATTCGTCGATCCGGCCAGATCTGCCAAAGCTGTTACGGCAGATGAAAGAAGAAGGTATCACGAACTTTGAACGCATCTTTTTCACAACGGACGGATCAACTCCAGCGTTTTATGAAGAGGGTGTTACGGATAAAATGTTGGAGATTGCTCTTGAATCAGGAATCGATCCTGTCGATGCATATATGATGGTATCGTATAATGTGGCAAGATATTACGGGTTGGACCACCTTTTTGGGATGGTTGCACCAGGCCGTGTAGCGCATTTAAATATTTTAGATAATCCAGAACAGCCACTGCCTGTTTCTGTCTTGGCAAAAGGAAAATGGATGAAACGTGATGGTATAGATACGAGTGAAGACAAAGACTTTGCCTTTGATTGGGAAGGGCATGGTATTCAAAAGAGAAAGATAAACTGGAGTCTGAACGACGAAGATTTTCAGTTTTCTGGCCTTGTTGGAATAGAAATGTTCAATAGTGTCATCACCCGGCCATATAATGTATCGATCAATCCTTTTTCTGAAGAAATTAGCGACGAATCGGATGAGTGTTTCTTAATGCTGATCGACAAAGATGGAAAGTGGAGAACGAACACGATCGTTAAAGGCTTCGCAAAGAACCTGCACGGTT
Organism: Fictibacillus barbaricus; assembly: GCF_014635025.1. Lineage (GTDB taxonomy): Bacteria > Bacillota > Bacilli > Bacillales > Fictibacillaceae > Fictibacillus > Fictibacillus barbaricus. The sequence goes on from NZ_BMCE01000003.1 coordinate 17,123, forward strand.
TTGCGAGCTCGTATTCGAACACAGGAGATCTTTTTATTATCGGAAAAAGCAAAAGAGATATGGCTGCGGCTTTTGAACGATTAAAAGAGATCGGCGGGGGCATTGTCCTTGCTGAGAAAGGTGAAATCGTTGCTGAGATAAAACTTCCTTTAGCGGGAGGAATGTCGAATCTTAGTATAGAAGAACTAGTAGAAGAAGAAAAAAAACTGACCAATGCACTAAGAGAGCGCGGCTATCAATATGAAGATCCGATCTATTCTCTTCTCTTCTTTTCTTCTACACACTTGCCATATATCCGTATCACGCAAAGAGGCATTTATGATGTGAAAAAGAAAGGGTTACTCTTTCCTTCGATTATGCGTTAATATAGAAAAGGATTGGGCAAAATAATACGATACAAAGGTAGTGAGCCCAATGAAAAAATGGTACATCATAATGATGGCAATCATCACCGTATTAACGCTGTCTGCATGCAAAGACACAAAAGATAAGGTTTTAGAAGACGGTAAAGTAGACAAAGCTGAGGCTTCTGATTCTAAAAAGGATAAGAAAGAAGACAGCTTTTCTGCTGTCTATCCGCTGACAGGTTTGGGGACGAATGAAAAGGCTGACCAACGTGCGGTTGCCGTTATGGTGAACAATCACTGGAATGCAAGACCTCAATCAGGACTTCATAAAGCTGATATTGTCTACGAAGTATTGGCTGAGGGAGAACTTACTCGTTTTCTGGCGATCTTTCAAAGTGAGATGCCTGAAGTAGTAGGCCCTGTTCGAAGTGCAAGAGACTACTATATTGAGCTCTCACAAGGTTACGACTCTCTGTTTGTGGCACACGGCTTCAGTCCGGAAGCAAAAGAGATTCTTTATGGGGGAACTGTTGATCACCTAAACGGTATGGACTATGACGGCATCCTGTTTAAGCGGGCTGATTTCAGAAAAGCGCCTCACAACTCTTACATCACCTATGAAAATATTGAAAAAGGGATGAAGAAAATCGGTGCTGATGATTCAGGTGATCTGGATATGCTTTCATTTCTTACAAAGAAGAGTGCTGCAGATATAGAGGGAACACCTGCAATAGATATAACGATTTCTTATAAAGGCGGAGAAACGGTAGGATTTACGTACTCTGAGAAAAAGAAGACGTACGCTAGAAGCAGCAACAACGAACCGACCATAGATCGCGAGACCGAAACACCAATCGCCGTAAACAATGTATTCATAGTTGAGGCAGCCCACCGGGTAATCGATGATGCTGGCAGACGTGAGATCAACTTATCGTCAGGCGGAGATGCTATTCTGATTCAGAACGGTGTTGCGCAAAACATTTCTTGGAAAAACGAAAACGGAAGAATTGTTCCGGACGGCGGGGCTTTTGTTCCGGGTAAAACATGGATTAACATCGTACCGACTGGTATGGCAAATACGGTTAAGATGCAATAAAAAAGGAGTGCATGTTTCATGCAAATTGATAAACTACGAGGAAAAGCGCTAGATCAGCTGTTTGAATCTGTTCTTTCGCTAAAAGATATGGAAGAATGCTATCGTTTCTTCGATGATCTTTGTACAATGAACGAGATCCAATCACTCGCCCAAAGACTCGAGGTAGCCCGCATGCTTCGTCAAGGGAAGACCTATCACAAGATCGAGAGCGAAACAGGTGCAAGTACAGCAACGATCTCACGTGTTAAACGCTGCCTGAACTTCGGTAACGATACTTATGCGATGGTCCTTGACCGTGTTCATAAAGAGGAAGAAGCGAAATAAGCCTGCCATTGAGGTGGGCTTTTTTGTTTGAATCGAAGTGGACGTTTGTCGAAATTAGCAGACTCGTGGATATATGGCTCAATTTCGTGAATATATGGCTCAAATTCGTGGATATATGGCTCAATTTCGTGGATATATAGCCAAAACTTGTGGAATTAACCCAAAAATTTGTGGGATTACAGGCGGAATTCGCGGATGCGTGCACTTAAGTTAAAATTGGCATAATTTGTCGATTCGCCGATATATTGCCTAAACTCGCCGGATTATAGCTAAAACTCGCCGGAATAACTCAAAAATTTGCCGGATTAATACCCGAATTTCTTGAATTAGTACGTTTTTAACCGTTTAATCTATTGAAACTCATTCTTCATCAAGCTCATCTGGACTTGGTCGCGGCAGTTACCGCGAATCCATTCCCCCTGACGGACAACGCCCTCTGCCTGAAAGCCGAGCCGGCGGGCGAGCTTGATGCTTTTTTCATTTTGTACCGCAGCACGAAGCTCCACACGGTTAAGCATAAGTGTGTAATACGCGTACATAAGCATACTCCTAACAGCACGCTGAGCAATTCCATGCCCTTCAAATCCAGCACCTACCCAGTAACCGAGCATCCCTGACTGATTGTGCCATTTTAGATCATATAAAGCCACTGACCCTGCAACTTGTCCCCGATACCAAATAAAGAGAACCACATCTGTTTGTTCTTTCATCTTTTTGTTTACCGTTTTGATAAACTGCTTCATTTCACCATGTGACTGTGTGTAATCTACCCAGCTGATCCAAGGACCAAGATGCTGCCGGGAATGCTCCAGCAGCCTATAAATGTTATCCGATTCTTTTACGTCTGCTTGTTTTAGCATGATTTCATCGTCAATATGCCACATAAGCACAGGCATTCCTCCCAAAAAACAGTATGAACTTCACAATCTTTCCACATGATGAATCATAGAGTGAGAACTTTATTTTTGTTATAATGCAGAAGTACAGAATCGGCCTCTATAAATAGCAGGCACGGGTTGTTTTTAACAGGGAGGCTCTGTTAATAGTTACTTTTGATTTTCCATAGGAAGAACGGAAACCTACTCCCTTGTCGCGGACGAACGGCCAAGCCTCCTCGTTCGTACCTCTACTTTAGGAGTCTTGGCAGCCCGTTTTTCTTGCCTGAGTGCCGCAGATTCCCTTACGCAATATCATTTAACAGAGCCAACATGAAAGGAAGAACACGATGTTTGATTATCGAAAATGGAAGCATGTGTTTAAGCTTGACCCAGATAAAGAGATCAGCGACAGCGACCTTGAATCGATTTGTGAGAGCGGAACGGATGCTGTTATCGTTGGCGGATCTGAAGGGGTTACGCTTGATAACACATTGGATCTTATGTCAAGAATCCGCAGATATGCGGTTCCTTGTGTGCTTGAAGTTTCCAACATTGAATCTCTCACACCAGGATTCGATTTTTACTATATACCTACCGTATTGAATGCGAAGGATGCTAACTATATAACAGGACTGCATACACAAGCACTAAAAGAATACGGTGACATCATGAACTGGGATGAGATCATTACAGAAGGCTACTGTATCTTGAACCAGGATTGTACGGCAGCCGAACGCTCGAGTGCAGACGCTGACCTAACGGCAGATGATGTTGTAGCATATGCCCGCTTGGCTGAAAAAATGTTTCAGCTTCCTATCTTTTATTTGGAATACAGCGGAACGTATGGAGATGTAAATATCGTTAAACAAGTTAAGGGTGTATTAGAGAATACGGTTCTTTATTATGGAGGCGGTATAACATCTGCTGAACAAGCAAGTGAGATGGCCGAGTTTGCTGATACGGTTGTTGTAGGAAACGTTTTGTATGATGACTTACAAGCAGCGATTGAAACGGTAGAAGCCGTTAAGAACAAAGGTTGATAAAATCTTTAAAATAAGTAACAATAAAAACAAGAATATATGTTCGGGCGGTGAAATAGAGATGAGTATGCATCAAATGATTGAAAAGCTGTTAACAGGACTGAATCCTGAGCAAAAAGCAGCGGTAAAACATACAGACGGGCCATTGCTTTTAATGGCTGGGGCGGGAAGCGGTAAGACAAGAGTGTTAACTCATCGTATCGCTTATTTAATGATGGAAAAAGAAGTGGCGCCATGGAACATCCTGGCGATCACGTTTACGAATAAAGCAGCAAGAGAGATGAAGGAAAGGGTTGCGAAGATAACGGGACCTGTAGCTGAAGAGATTTGGATCTCAACCTTCCACTCGATGTGCGTGCGTATTTTACGCCGTGATATCGATCGTATCGGAATCAACCGTAACTTTACGATCCTAGATTCGACAGATCAATTGTCGGTAGTAAAAGCAGTATTGAAAGATTTGAACTATGATCCGAAAAAGTACGAGCCTCGCGGAATTTTAAGCGCGATCTCATCTTTGAAAAATGAATTGAAGACAGCAGCTGATTTTGCGAAAGTAGCGAATGGACACTTTGAAGGTGTGGTAAAGGAAGTCTATGAAGGGTACGAGAAGCGTCTCAGAAAGAATCAAGCGTTAGATTTTGACGACCTGATCATGACGACGATCCACCTTTTTGCAAAAGTGCCTGAAGTGCTGGAATTCTATCAGCGCAAGTTCCAATATATTCACGTGGATGAGTATCAAGATACGAACCGCGCACAATACATGCTTGTAAAGATGCTTGCTGACCGTTTCCGCAACCTTTGTGTTGTAGGGGATTCCGATCAGTCGATCTACGGCTGGCGCGGAGCAGACATCGCAAACATTCTATCTTTTGAAAAAGACTATAATGATGCAGAAGTCATTTTATTAGAGCAAAACTATCGTTCTACGAAAAAGATTCTGCATGCAGCCAACAAAGTAATCGAAAACAATATGAACCGAAAGCCAAAGAACCTTTGGACAGATAATACGGATGGAGCAAGCATCACGTATTATCAAGGAGACGATGAGCAGGGCGAAAGCTACTACGTAACAGGCAAGATCCGTGAAGCCGTGTCCTCTGGCAAACGTTCTTACAACGATATTGCCATTCTATACAGAACGAACGCGCAGTCCCGTGTTATAGAGGAAGTTTTGATGAAGTCGAACATTCCGTATAACATCGTCGGCGGCACAAAGTTCTATGACAGAAAAGAGATTAAAGACATCTTAGCGTACCTCCGTCTTATTTCGAATCCAGACGATGACATTTCGCTGCAGCGTATCGTAAATGTACCAAAGCGTGGGATCGGTGCATCTTCTATGGAAAAAGTGGCGCAATATGCTGCTGCTAATGATCTATCTATGTATCAAGCACTTTTAGAAGTTGAGCAGATCGGCCTTAGCGCTCGTGCGACAAATAGCTTAAAAGAGTTTACTGACTTTGTCACGAACTGGACGCGTCAGCAGGAATATCTGTCGGTCACAGAGCTCGTGGAAGAAGTTTTATCCAAAACAGGGTATAGAGAAGCTTTAAAAGCAGAGAAAACGATCGAAGCACAAAGCCGTTTAGAGAACATAGATGAATTTATTTCCGTTACGACGGATTTTGAAAAAAGACAGGAAGACAAATCATTGATTGCCTTCTTAACTGATCTGGCGCTCGTTGCTGACATCGATAAACTTGATGAAGATAAAGCGGCAGAAGATAAGCCGAAGGAAGCGGTTGTACTAATGACCCTCCACTCTGCAAAAGGGCTGGAGTTTCCTGTTGTCTTTCTAATGGGCTTAGAGGAAGGTGTGTTCCCTCATAGCCGCGCTCTTTTTGAAGAAAATGAGATGGAAGAGGAACGCCGTTTAGCATACGTAGGAATCACGCGTGCTGAAGAAGAGCTCTTCTTAACAAATGCCAGAATGCGTACGCTGTATGGCCGTACGACAACGAATCCCGAATCACGATTTATCGCTGAGATTCCAGATGATCTTATTGAAGCAGAAGTGAAAGAAAAGCCTTCTGTTCCTTGGGGTGCAGGGGCCCGATCTGGAGGAGGCTCTACGCCATCCTTCATGAATCCGAAAAAGAAAACTGTTACACCTGTCTATCAATCTTCTGGCGGGGAAAAACTGGATTGGAGAGTAGGCGACAAAGTTAAACACCGTAAATGGGAAACGGGAACGGTTGTAAGCATGCGTGGTGAAGGTGATTCACTTGAACTGGATATCGCATTCCCGCAGCCAGTTGGTGTTAAAAGACTGCTTGCTAAATTTGCCCCTATTGAAAAAGCGTAACAAAAGGAGTGGAACGGGTTGAACGAAGAACATGCGAAGGAACGCATCCTGGAACTCCGGGAGCTATTAGAAAAATACAATTATGAATATCACGTACTCGACAAACCGTCTGTACCTGATGCTGAATATGATCAGCTTATGAAAGAACTGATCGAGCTAGAAAACAATCATCCAGAACTCCGGGACGAGCATTCGCCTACATCACGTGTAGGCGGTGCTGTTTTGGACTTTTTTGAAAAAGTGGAACACACTGTTCCGATGCTTAGTCTAGGTAATGCGTTTAACGACCAAGATCTTCGCGATTTTGACCGCCGTGTACGTGATGGCGTTGGTGATAACGTATCGTATGTAGCGGAGCTTAAAATTGATGGGCTGGCGGTTTCCCTTCTATATGAAGATGGCCGTTTTGTTCGAGGCGCTACACGTGGAGACGGCACAATAGGGGAAGACATCACGAACAATCTAAAAACGATCCGTTCTATTCCTTTTAAGTTAAAAGATGATGTGATGCTTGAAGTGCGCGGCGAGGCGTATATGCCTAAAAAGTCGTTCCAAAAGCTGAATGCACATCGTGAAGAAGAAGGCCAAGAGCTCTTTGCCAACCCAAGGAACGCGGCAGCTGGTTCGCTGCGTCAGCTCGACCCAAAGATTGCAGCAAGCCGTAACTTGGACATCTTCCTTTATGGTGTTGGAAAACTGGAAGGCCACTCGGTTGATTCTCATGATGAGAGTCTTACTTATTTAAGCCACTTAGGTTTTAAAACAAATCCAGAGTGGAAGAAATGCAATAATATTGATGAAGTGATCGAGTATGTAAACAGCTGGCAGGAGAAGCGGCCAGACCTTCCCTATGAGATCGATGGAATCGTTATAAAAGTGAATTCATTGTATCAGCAAGAAGAATTAGGCTTTACTGCGAAAAATCCTCGCTGGGCAATCGCATACAAATTCCCTGCTGAAGAAGTAGTTACAAAGCTGGAGGGCATCGAGCTGAACGTTGGCCGAACGGGTGTTGTAACACCGACCGCTCTGCTTCAGCCTGTTTTAGTAGCAGGTACGACAGTAAAACGTGCTTCATTACATAATGAAGACTTGATTCGCGAGAAAGACATCAAGATCGGCGATTATGTGGTTGTAAAAAAAGCCGGTGACATTATCCCTGAAGTCGTAAACGTTATTACAGAACGCCGTACAGGTGACGAAACTGACTTTAATATGCCAACCGAGTGCCCGGAATGTGACAGCAAACTCGAGCGTTTAGACGGAGAAGTGGCATTACGCTGCTTAAACCCGCAATGTCCGGCACAGATTCGTGAAGGGTTTATCCATTTTGTATCAAGAAATGCGATGAACATTGACGGGCTTGGTGAAAAAGTCGTTGCACAGCTGTTTAAAGAAAGATTAATTGAGAATTTTGCAGATTTATTTAAGCTTGAACGCGAGAAACTGTTAGAATTAGAGCGTATGGGTGAAAAATCGGTTGATAACCTGCTATCAGCGATTGAGAAATCGAAGGAAAACTCCTTAGAGCGCCTTCTTTTTGGACTCGGAATTCGCCATGTCGGAGCAAAAGCGGCTAAAACGATTGCACAGCGTTTTGAATCGATGGATGGGTTGATGAATGCTTCTAGAGAAGAGCTTTTAGCAGTGGAAGAGATCGGTGAGAAGATGGCTGATTCTATTGTCCTTTATTTCTCAAAACCAGAAGTGAAAGATCTGATGGAAGAACTGAAGAGTCTTGGCATGAACATGGAATATAAAGGACCGAAGCTTGTTAAAGTCGAGGACCTGGATACACCGTTCGCGGGTAAGACTGTAGTGTTAACGGGTAAGCTATCGATTTTAACTCGTAATGAAGCGAAGGAAAAATTAGAGCGCTTAGGGGCAAAAGTGACCGGAAGCGTGAGTAAGAATACAGATATGCTGATTGCTGGGGAAGATGCTGGTTCTAAGCTTGATAAAGCGAAGACATTTGGCATCGAGATATGGGATGAGCAAAAATTGGTGGATGAGCTGAACAAATAAGATTGGCGGGAGCTAACCAACCATACTAGAGGAGTGTCCGTAATGATGAAACGGGTGGGACTCCTTTTCTTAAGCCTTTTACTCGTTTTGACTGGCTGTCTGGGTGGAGATGAGCTGGAAAAAGAAGAGAAGGTTGTGCAAGAAAAGGGGAAGAAAGATGAGAAAGCGATTATAACTGGAGAAATTAATACGGGGGAAAAGTACTATCGAAGCATTTCTCCGTTTGAGCCGGGCGGGGCACGTGGTGTTATTCGCTATGGTGTAGATAATCGTCTTGATATAAACGAGTTTGAGATGGGCTTGATGCGCATCGCACAGGGTACATTCAGCACAGATAAGTATGTTTTTCAAGAAGGCCAGCATCTGAATGAGTCAACCGTAACCAATTGGCTTAAAAGAGCTGATGAAGAACCGGGCAAGAGCAAGAGTGATTTAGATCAAACCGGCTTAAATCCTAAATTAGGTGTGAAAGTCGATGAGAGTGATGGACAATACGTCGACAAAATGCTTGAAGCCAATAAAAATAATCCGAAGTATCTTTCATTCGTACTAGAGCACAATTATTTAGTTCAAAGCGGTGACAATAAAGTAAAGCTTGGCGGTGTCGTTATAGGTTTATCTTTTAACTCAACGTATTATTATGATGTAAATAAAGATAGCTTAATCTATCCAGGTGAAGTGAAACTGGACCGCGAAAAAGTTCAAGAAGAAGCTAAAAAAATGGCGGAACAAGTTGCCAGCCGTCTGCGTACCGATCCAAAGCTTAAGGATGTTCCGATCGTAGTTGCTCTTTATCAAGAAGAAGAACGTGATTCTGTTACGCCTGGAAACTTCTTTGCAACAGGAGTTGTAAAGAAGGGCAGCAATTCGATCAGTTCTTGGGAAGACGTAGATGAAGACTATCTGTTATTCCCGTCAGACACGGCTTCGAAAAAGAAGCGCAGTGACTACGAGAAGTTCACAACGTTTAAATCAAGTGTGCAGGAGTATTTCCCGAACTTTATCGGAGTGATCGGTAAAGGTTTCTATAAAGACGGAAACCTGGAGCGAATGACGATTGAGATCCCTGTTCAGTTCCGTGGTAAGGCAGAGATCATCTCGTTTACTCAGTTTGTTGCGACTTCCGCGTTGGGAGAGCTGCCGAATGTACCGGTGGAAGTGTACATTGGTTCAGCTGTCGACCAACCTGAGGCGCTGATCGTAAAAGATGAAACAACACAAGAGGAGCCTTTTGTGCATATTTACCGTAAGTAAGGTTTAATAGTGAACCCCGCTGACTAATGATCAGCGGGTTTTTTTGTGGGAGTGTGTGGTAGGTTGCTGCTGGTGTGGGAAGCCCTGTTTAACGCATATGGAAAATCATTCCTTTAAAGAAATTAATTTTATGCAAAATACATATTTATTCGTACTTCCTGCCAAATTTCATTTCAAACTTCACTAAATCCTATTAATCATTCATCTTAAAGAAAGAAGATGCACAAGATACCCTACACCCCTTGAAAATAAAGAATTCTGACTATTTCAGTTTGTTTGAAGAAAGAGCAATATTCATGTAGAATGAACGTGGGAAAACCAAATAATGAAAACGCTTTAATAGGAGGGGAATTAATTATGACACGTGAATACCGTCATGAACCATTTATGGATTTTTCAGTTCCTGCAAACAAGGAAGCTTATGAAGAAGGCTTGAAAGTTATTAATTCCAAGCTTGGACAAGAGTTTCCGCTTGTTATCGGCAGTGAAAAAATCACGACTGACGAAAAGATTGTTTCTATAAATCCAGCTAACAAAGAAGAAGTGATTGGATCTGTTTCCAAAGCGACTCAAGATCATGCTGAGCAAGCGATGCAAGCAGCATTAACGGCTTTCGAATCCTGGAAAAAGTGGGATCCTGAGCACCGTGCGAACATCTTGTTCCGTGCAGCAGCGATCATCCGCCGTCGTAAATATGAATTCTCCGCTATGCTTACGAAAGAAGCAGGTAAGCCATGGAAAGAAGCAGACGCTGATACAGCTGAAGCTATCGACTTTTTAGAATACTATGCACGCCAAGCGATCAAGCTTAAAGCTGGACAACCAGTTGTTAGCCGTGACGGCGAAATCAATAAGTTTAACTATATTCCACTTGGAGTAGGTATCGTTATCTCTCCATTTAACTTCCCGTTTGCGATCATGGCAGGTACTGCAGCAGCTGCGTTCGTTTCTGGTAACACGGTATTGTTGAAGCCAGCGAACTCAACTCCAATTATCGCAGCAATGTTCGTTCAAGTAATGGAAGAAGCAGGACTTCCTGCAGGCGTACTTAACTACGTTCCTGGTAGCGGAGCAGAAATCGGTGACTACCTGGTAGACCACCCGAAAACTCGTTTCGTATCATTCACAGGTTCTCGTGAAGTAGGCTGCCGTATCTATGAGCGCGCAGCTAAAGTACACCCTGGCCAAATCTGGTTAAAGCGTGTAATAGCTGAAATGGGTGGGAAAGACACAGTTGTTGTTGACCGTGATGCTGATCTTGAATTAGCAGCTAGCTCAATCGTTTACTCGGCATTCGGATTCTCTGGACAAAAATGTTCTGCAGGATCTCGTGCAGTCATCCACCAAGACGTTTACGACGAAGTTCTAGAAAAAGCTGTAGCTCTTACTAAGACTCTAACAGTGGGTAACCCTGAAGAAGTTGGAACATACATGGGGCCAGTAATCGACCAAGCTTCTTTTAACAAGATCATGAAATACATCGAGATTGGTAAAGAAGAAGGCCGTCTGATGACTGGTGGAGAAGGAGACGACTCTAAAGGTTACTTCATTCAGCCTACAATTTTCGCTGATGTTGATGAAAAAGCTCGCTTGATGCAAGAAGAAATCTTCGGACCGGTTGTAGCGATTTGTAAAGCACGTGACTTCGATCACATGTTGGAAATTGCAAACAACACTGAATATGGTCTAACTGGTGCACTTCTTTCTAACAACCGTGAGCACATCGAACGCGCTCGTGAAGAGTTCCACGTAGGTAACTTCTATATCAACCGTGGATGTACAGGTGCGATCGTTGGATACCAGCCGTTCGGCGGATTCAACATGTCTGGAACTGACTCAAAAGCAGGCGGACCAGACTACCTAACGCTTCACATGCAAGCAAAAACAACTTCAGAAACACTTTAATCGCGTAATAGAAGCCCTTTCTCGACTGAGAGAGGGCTTTTTGTTTGGTGAAATTCGATTTATAAGTCTTCGTAAGAATTTCCCATTCGCGTACAAAAAAATGGATTATACACACCGCTTCAGGAAAGGTTAATCTTATAACGATATGGAAGCAGGTGTTTAGGATGTCAAAGGATAAAGAGCGAAAGAAGAGTCTTCCAGACGTCGATATTGACAATACGATGCCGCATCAGATCAGCTCTCCAGACTTCAAAGAAACAGGTATGGAGATGGAAGCGCCATTTATTAACGAACATGGTGTTGTGATCGGTGACAGCTTTTATGACTCTGAGAATTCACCGCTTAATAACTGGAGTACGGATACAGATCCAGAGATCATGTCTGGCGATGAGTGGGTACATCCCACAAATGATATCGGATGGAACACAACGGAGAACCGAGAGCTTATCGAAAAGAAGATCAAGCCAAAAGACGGCCAATTTCAGCATCCGACAAAGGATACAAGCTACAGCAGCGATTGAGACACCTGGACTCGCCGGGTGTTTTTCTTTTTGTGGAAGTAACTCTGTAGTAAGATGAAGATAATATAAGAGGAGGTATAAACATGGCATACTACGCAGCAATTTTACATATGGAAAAACCGGAGCTTAACCAAGAATTTCGTCAGGCACATCTAGACTATCTGCAAGACCTTGTTGCTCAAGACAAGGTTCATCTTAAGGGACCATTCCTAGACGGAGCAGGCGGTATGGTGGTTTACAAAGCCGAGTCACTGGACGAAGCGAAAACAATAGCACAAGAAGATCCTTACGTAAAAGAAGGTGTTCGCCGCTTAGAACTGCATGAGTGGGGAATCTAAAGTAGGGTGAGGCCGGTTCAGCTTAGGTTGAATCGGCTTTTCTTCTGCCAAAAAGTATCGAATTTTTGTCGAACGACCTATATTTTTTAAATAAGACTTAATCGCATCCTGTTTTGACTTAATTTTTCGTAATAAGACTTAATTGTCTTTCGAATCGACCCAATCGCCCTCAAAAATGACTCAATTTCGTGAATGTTTCGTCCTCAAGTTGCCTACACTGCAAGCTTTTTGTTATCATCAGAATAATACTTTTGGTATAAGAAGTCTTGGAGGTGGCGTGCTTGTCTCGAATTTCGAAAGATCAAGTGAAACACGTGGCACATTTAGCCAGGTTAGCCGTTACGGAAGAAGAAGCCGAAATGCTGACCGAACAATTAGATAAAATTATCGGGTTTGCTGAAGAACTGAACGAACTCGACACAGATTACGTGGAGCCGACTACACACGTTTTGGAACTGAAGAATGTCCTTCGTGAAGACGAAGTAAGAAATTCCGTATCAGTGGATGAGGCGATGAAAAATGCGCCGGCACAAAAGGACGGCCAGTTTAAAGTTCCAAACATTTTGGAGTAGGAGGAAACACCGCGTATGTCGATTTTAGATAAAAAGATTTCAGAACTGCATCAGTTATTACATACGAAAGAACTTAGTGTAACTGACATTGTGGATGCAACGTTTGACCGTATTCATCAAGTAGATGGCAAGGTAAGAGCATTTTTAACATTAAACGAAGAATTCAGCCGCATTAAAGCGAAACAATTAGATGAAAAGCTTGTTTCCGGTGCTGACAGAGGACTGCTGTTTGGTATGCCGATCGGAATCAAGGATAATATTGTAACAAAAGGGATCCGTACAACGTGTGCGTCCCGAATCTTAGAGAACTTTGAACCGATCTATGACGCGACAGTAGTGGAGCGTCTAAACAATGCTGACACGATCACGATCGGGAAATTGAACATGGACGAGTTCGCGATGGGATCATCGAACGAAAACTCTGGATTCCACCCTACACATAATCCGTGGGATCTCTCCTGTGTACCTGGAGGCTCTTCCGGTGCATCTGCGGCTTCCGTTTCAGCCGGAGAAGTTCTTTTCTCACTAGGCTCTGATACAGGCGGATCGATCCGTCAGCCAGCTGCTTTCTGTGGAGTTGTAGGACTTAAGCCAACATACGGCCTCGTATCTCGTTATGGATTAGTAGCGTTTGCGTCATCATTGGATCAAATCGGACCAATAACCCGCACTGTAGAAGATAATGCGTACTTGCTGCAAGCCATCGCAGGGAACGATCCGATGGATTCTACCTCTGCAAAAGTGGATATCCCTGACTACTTAGCTTCTTTTACAGGTGATGTAAACGGCCTTAAGATCGCTGTGCCAAAAGAATACCTTGGTGAAGGTGTGCAGCCTGATGTGAAAGAACGTGTGATGGAAGCGTTGAAAGTGCTTGAAGGTTTAGGGGCGACATGGGAAGAAGTATCTCTTCCGCATTCGCGCTACGCATTAGCGACGTACTACTTGCTGTCGTCATCTGAAGCGTCTGCGAACCTTTCACGCTTTGACGGTGTACGTTACGGACTCCGTTCGGACAACAGCGACAACTTGATCGAAATGTACAAGCAGTCCAGAAGTGAAGGATTCGGTGAAGAAGTTAAGCGCCGCATCATGCTTGGAACGTTTGCATTAAGCTCAGGTTATTATGATGCGTACTATAAGAAGGCGCAAAAAGTACGTACGCTGATTAAAGAAGACTTCACGAACATCTTTGAAAAATACGACGTGATCATTGGGCCTACTGCGCCGTCTGCGTCATTCAAATGCGGTTCCATGACAAAAGATCCGTTAACGATGTACATGAACGATATTTTAACGATTCCTGTCAACTTAGCGGGTGTGCCGGCGATCTCCGTTCCGTGCGGATTATCAGACGGACTGCCGATCGGGTTGCAGATCATCGGAAAGCATTTTGATGAGAGCACAATCTATCGAGTGGCACATGCGTTTGAACAGGCAACAGAACATCATAAGGCAAAGCCGAAGCTGTAGGGGTGCAGAAAATGAGCGAATTTGAAACGATAATTGGATTAGAAGTACACGTAGAATTAAAAACAAACTCTAAAATTTTCTGCGGCTGTTCTACAAACTTTGGTGCGCCGCCGAACACGAATGTGTGTCCGATCTGTTTAGGACACCCTGGCGTGCTGCCTGTTGTGAACCATCAAGCCGTAGACTTTGCGATGCGTGCAGCATTAGCACTCAACTGTGAGATCAACAGAGAAACGAAATTTGACCGTAAGAACTACTTTTACCCAGATAACCCGAAAGCCTATCAAGTTTCACAATTTGATAAGCCGATCGGTGAACACGGCTGGATCGAGATCACCGTCAACGGAAATAAAAAGAAGATCGGTATTACCCGCATCCATATGGAAGAGGATGCAGGAAAGCTGACGCATACAGCTGACGGCTCACTCGTTGACTTGAACCGTCAAGGCACACCGCTTGTTGAGATCGTATCTGAGCCAGATATCCGTACACCTGAAGAAGCTTATGCATACTTAGAAAAATTAAAGGCGATCATCCAGTACACAGGTGTGTCTGATTGTAAGATGGAAGAAGGTTCGTTGCGCTGTGACGCCAACATCTCCATCCGTCCATATGGTCAAGAGAAGTTCGGAACGAAAACAGAACTTAAGAACTTAAACTCGTTCGCTTTTGTTCAAAAAGGGTTGGAGTATGAAGAGCAGCGCCAGCGTGAAGTCGTGTCAAACGGAGGAGAAATCCTTCAGGAAACACGCCGTTATGATGAAGCATCAAAAAGTACGATCCTGATGCGTGTAAAAGAAGGTTCTGATGACTATCGCTACTTCCCAGAGCCAGATCTAGTATCCATTTTTATCGATGAAGAATGGATGGCACGCGTGAAGTCGGATATTCCAGAACTTCCGGATGCCCGCCAAAAACGCTACGTCAGTGACTTTGGACTGCCAGAGTACGATGCAAAAGTACTGACGATGACAAAAGAAATGGCAGATTTCTTTGAAGCGACGATCGCTGCAGGGGCAGATGCGAAGCAAGCATCCAACTGGATCATGGGTGAAGTAAGTGCTTATCTGAACAACGAAGGCAGAGAGCTTGACCAAACGGCTCTTACAGCAGAAGGTCTTGCAGGCATGATTAAGCTGATCGCGGACGGTACCATCTCTAATAAAATCGCGAAGACGGTTTTCAAAGAACTGATCGAAAACGGCGGCGATGCAGAAAAAATCGTTAAAGAAAAAGGTCTCGTGCAGATCTCGGATGAAGGAGCAATCCGTGAGATCGTTGTAAAGATCCTGGATGCTAACGAGCAATCTGTTGCCGACTATAAAGATGGTAAAGAAAAAGCGGTTGGATTCCTTGTTGGGCAAGTTATGAAAGAAACGAAAGGAAAAGCAAACCCGCCGCTTGTGAACAAGCTGATTGTAGAAGAATTGAAGAAGAGATAAAATGAAAAAATCCTCCCGTTGCAGGAGGATTTTTTTGTTTTTCTAATACAAAAAGAGCATGAGCACACTTGTAACGACCCCTACCCAGATACAAAGGATGAAACAGTATCCCATGATATCTTTAATCTTTAATCCAAGCACACCTAATAGCGGAAGAGCCCAGAAAGGCTGGATCAGATTTGTCCAAGCATCACCCCAGCCTACGGCCATAGCTATTGTAGCTGGATCTACACCGAGTTTTAAACCTGCAGGGACTTGAAGAGGACCTTGTAATGCCCATTGGCCTCCACCAGAAGGGGCTAATAAGTTTACTAATCCTGCTGACCAATACGTAAAAATATCAAAGGTTTCTTCTGAAGCAATAGAAGCCATCCATTCAATAATACTTGCTCCAAGACCTGAGCTGCCGAGTACCGCAATAATCCCTGCATAAAAAGGGAACTGCAGTATGATTGGTGATATGGACTGTGTTGCTTCTTTAAACCCTTCAGCAAAGTTGTTTAATGAACCATGTAAAAGTAATCCGAGAGATAAAAAGAAGATATTAATAATATTTAAGTCTAAACTGCGTCCGTTCATAAATTCAAATATACAGTAGAACAGGCCAACTGCCCCTAGAATGATACCGAGAAAGGGAGTCCATTCAAGTTTTTCAGCAAATGTTAAGTTCGTTTTAGATGGTTTCTCAACGTTTGCTGTTAAAAATTGAGTAGAGTCTAAACTAACAATATTACTCTTGGGAGCCATGAGTACGATAACAATAGGCAATGTTATTAGAAGAGATAGAAAGATAATGATCGTGGATGCACTAAATATTGTTTGTGAGGTAGGAATTACACCCATTACATCGGCAAGGAAATGGTCTTCAGTAGCAATCGTCAAACCGATTGAGCTTGAAAGTCCAGCACTATATAAAGAAGTTGGAGCATATGCAGCTGCAACGAGTAATGGAAAGTGAGCTTTAGGATTCTTTAGTGCTACTTCTTTTGCCATTATGGCACCTACAACAACAGCCAATCCCCAGTTAATATAGTAAGCTAGGGCACTGATTAAAAACGTAAGAATATATGCCTTTTGTGGAGTATCAGCCAAGTTAGCAATCCTTTGCAAACCCCTGTTAAGAAATGGAACACTTGCGAGGGTCATACCTGTAACCATTAGTAAAACCATCTGCATGGTAAAGGCCAAGTAAGTCCAAAATCCATCTCCCCATGATTTAACAATCTCTTCAGGCTTAGATGGATTCATGAAAAATGCTACAAGAAAGACAAACAACGTAAGTAATACGGCAATGACAAAGGCATCGGGCACATACTTATGAGACCAAGTAGATAAAGAATTGGCACTCCTCGTAAGGAATGTTTCTTTTTGACTAGACTTTGAATTGTTCAGGTTAAGTTCTGTGTTATTCATAGATGGCCAGTCTCCTTTCTAGTTTATTATTAATATACAGTTCTTCTTTTTACAAAATTACCCTTTAAAAAAAGAACAAAAAAATCGCAGCCTTTTCGCTGCGATTTAATAAGTCATCAAGTCAACTACTGCCGCAGCCACCGCCGCAGCTGCTTCCGCTGTCTCCGCTGCAACTGCTGTCGTTGCCGTCGCGTTGATTTCCGCACGCGCTTCCGCATGCAGTCGTGTTCCCTGCGTAATAATTAGATGCAGGATTCAGTTTCCCCATGTACATGTCATATTCATTGAAATGGTGATAGGAATAATAAAGCATGGCTCCAGCCAAGATCGGAGCACTGTCAATGGCATTAGGAGTGAGTTTTAATCCTTTATATGGATCTTTTTCTTTTGTAAATCGTTCGATTTCCCGTTTAACTTCCTTTAACAACGCATGCACAGTGTCTTGATCGGCGTTATCTCTAAAATATCTCTTAGCCAAATCTTCAATAGGCAGCGTTTGTAACTCTTGCAGCAGTCCTTGATGAACCGGGTTTTGAAAGAAAGATCCCCAAGCAATCGGAGTGAATTCAGTGAAATAAAAAAGCTTTGAATACAATAGGTCAAAAAATGCTCTTCCATGCGGATCGGGTTCTACTACGTCATTTGGTGCATGGTGAATGTGCTCTCCACAAAGCTCGGAGGAAAACTTTTCGTACTCTTTTGTGTACATCAGCATCTCGTGCCAGATCGCATCGACTTTCTTACTGAACATCGGGACATTGCTTAACAACGAACACATGATAAAAAATCGCTGCAGTTCAAAAAACACGGCTTCAAAATAAGCTTCTGTCGATTTTGGATATTCGGATAAATATCGTCGTTTAACCTTTTCTTTAAAATCAGATGGAAGAGCTCTTTTCATTCGGCGAACGCTTTTTTCTAAGTGTAAATCCTCACGTACTCCCAAATCTGGAGGAAGCGTGATCTTTTCTGCAACCTTTTGATAGTTTGGTTTAGTTGCGTACTTTATGACTATAGGGGCAATTACAGCGATCACAAGTATCGGTATAAAAAATTCAAACATAGTGAAACCCTCCTTCAACTTCTCCTACGAAACAGCTATATTCGTATCCTCTAATTTCATGATAATATAAGGTCAAATAATTGTAAAAAAGTGGGTAGTGCCATATGACTATTCTTTTGTTAGCTGGAATTGTTTTTGCAGTTATTCTTTTAATCAAACAAAAAGAATTAGCAGAAGCTGGCTTGGTTACGATCATCAGCTCCAAGATAAAGGGGAGTTCTTTAAGTACAAATTACTGGTTTGCTGGAGCATCACTATTCTTGGCAAACACAGCTTTGTTCGCCATCGCTTTTGTTATCTTCTTCTTTATACCATTCGGGACAACGCTTGGTTTAGTGATGTGCATTCCACTGAGTTTGTTTACATGGCTCATTTTTTCTCAAGTATGGGAAGGGTCTTATAAAGATAAGGTGAAGATGGTTTGCATAGGGAATATCTTTTTCCTTCTCTTTATGGGTTGGACTTATCCGGTATTACATGACGTTGGAACCGGCATATCCAGGTGATGACCTATTTATGGCATGGATCGGAATGATTATTTCTATTATTTTTACTGCAGGAGCAATGAGTGTAAGTATGTTTGTGATATTGAGAGAAAGTCAGGCTGAATGATAAAAAGAAACCAACTCCGTTTTGAAGAGTTGGTTTTCCCTTTTATTCTATTTGTAGTAACTCATTTCTTGTTGATAGCTTTCAATCTCAAACTTTTTAATATGAATCATATTTGCAGAAACATAGTGATCGTTACCGATGTTCACTAATTGCGGCGGATACAGCGGCTTCTCTGGAAGGATAATTGGTTCACGATATGGATTGCGCCGCTCTGGATCTGCAACCGGTATAGAGGCTAGTAATGATTTTGTATAGGGATGAATCGGATTACGATACAATTCCTCTTTCGGCGCTAATTCGATTAAATGGCCAAGATACATAACAGCCACCCGGTCACTCATATAATGGACCACACTTAAATCATGTGAGATGAACAAGCATGTCAGATTCAATTCAGCCTGCAGATCTTTTAATAGATTCAAAACTTGAGCCTGAACGGAAACATCGAGTGCAGAAACAGGTTCATCCGCAATCACAAGCTTTGGTTCTAGTATTAAAGCACGTGCAATTCCGATCCTCTGGCGTTGACCTCCAGAAAACTCGTGAATCTTTCTATGATAAGAAGTCCGCGGAAGTCCGACTTTTTCAAGTAAACGAAGCGCTTTATCCATTCGTTCTTTCTTCGTTCCTATCTTTTGAATATATAATGGTTCCTCAAGGATTTCTCCAACAGTAAAGCGAGGACTTAAAGATTCATACGGATTTTGAAAAATCATTTGTATTTCTTTTCTGTAGGGTCTCAGCTTTCCTTTATTTAGATTGGTTATTTCTTTTCCATCGAACCAGATTTGTCCGTGTTCAGGCCTATACAAACGCATGATGGTACGTCCGAGCGTCGTTTTTCCAGAACCTGATTCTCCTACAATCCCAAGTGTTTCTCCCCTGTGAATGTTTAGAGATACACCATCTACCGCCTTATGAATACCAGAGCTGTCTGTAAAGTATTTTGAAAGGTTCTGGGCTCTTACTAATAGATTATCCAATTGAAACGACCTTCCTTTCGTCATCATAGAAACGAACATAATGCAGCGGTTCAACTTCAACTAAAGAGGAAGGAGCATTAAAAGATTTACTTTCCAAGGTGTAAGTTTCAGGTGCAAATGTTCTTCCTTTATAGCCGACTTTTTCAAAGGTGAAATCCTGGATACTTTTCAAGCGCTCCTGGCTTTTTTCGGGATTAGGAATGCTTTCAATCAAAGCCTTTGTATAAGGATGGACAGGATTTTTAAAAATCGTATAAACGTCTGCAGATTCCACGATATGACCACCTAACATCACATAGACCCAGTCAGCATATTCAGCAACTACGCCAAAATCGTGTGTGATCAGTAGAACAGAGGCATCTAAATCCGACTTATAGTTATCGATTAAATCCAATACCTGCCTTTGAATCGTCACATCCAGGGAAGTTGTAGGCTCGTCAGCAATAATAAGCTGGGGCTTACAGGAGATCGCCATAGCGATTAAAATACGCTGTTTCATACCTCCTGAAAGCTGCACAGGATATTGTTCATAGATATGAGCAGGATTTTTAAAGCCCACCTGTTCAAGCAGTTGAAGAGCTTCTGCTTTAAGGTCTGATTTTGGGACAAGTTTGTGATATTTTAGTCCTTCTGTAATTTGCACGCCAACCTTCATGCCTGGGTTCAGTGAAGCGATGGCGTCTTGAAAAATCATGGAGATTTCATTTCCTCTAATACGGCGCATCTCTTTTTCGGATTGTTTTAACAGGTCTTTTCCTTTAAATGTGATAGAGCCCTTTTCTAGTTGACCGTTTGGAGGCAAAAGCTGCAGCACAGATAAAGAAGTAATACTTTTTCCGGAACCAGATTCACCGATTAGCGCTACAGTCTGTCCTTTATCGATCTGAAGGCTGACATCACTTACAGCGGTCATTTTATTTTTATTTTTATTGAATGAGACACTTAAATTCTTAACATGTAAAATATGTTGATCCATTACGCTACACCTCACTTAAGACTTGTTTGTTTCTAAACAGTTTTGAATGCCTTGAATAATTAAGTTTAGTGCAAATATGGAAACCGCAAAGAAAGCTAGAGGAGTTAAAATAGCCCAAGGAGCAGCTTTTAATTTTGGGAAATTCATACCGATAATACCGGCCCATTCACCTGCTATTGGAATAGATACTGGTATAGGTGTAAAAATATCTCCTAAAACAACCGTGCTTGAACCTCCAATAAAAATAGCCAAAACACCTAAATGTGCCATAAGAATTAGTGTCTGTATCACTTGTTGGGCAAATAACAGAATCAATTTTGTTGAAAGTTCAGGGAGAACATGTCTGTAATACACATAAGGTTTTTTAGCACCTAATGCAAAGGTATTGGTTATATGGTCTTTGTTTAAGATGGACTTTATTTCACGTGAGAACGTTGATATTAATGGAGGCACGCCTATTCCGATCAGGATCGCACATTGAAATACAATTAGCTTCATAACGCTCATCGGTTCCATTGAATGTTTCATTAATAGTGAACTCATAAAGATATAAGCTATAATAGCTGTCGGAATATATAACGTTGCTTGAACAATATCGTTTAAAAATGAAAAGCTGGATCTAGGATTTAATAGAGTGATGCCAACTGAAAAAAGAATTCTTAAGCATGCAATCGCAATAGCGATCAGGATTGTATATTTTGCTCCATCAATAACCTGATAAAAAATATTCTTACCAAACAGATCTGTTCCTACTGGAGGAACTTGTGATGGGGAAAATGGAGCCGCATCAATGATTCTTCCTTCTTTGTCATATAAAAAGTCCATCAGTTTAAGAGATTCTTGTTTATTCACATCCAAAAGAACCGGCCAATAAAAACTAAAGAACAACAAGAAAGAGATAAAGAGTACACCAATGATGAATTGGGGCTGTCTTACTAGTTTCATAATCATGCGGCATCCTCCTCCTCTTGGTTATTTATCGAAACTGTATTGCTTTCTGCTATTTCAAAAAGTAATGAGAATGGAACAGCAATCATAAGTGCAGTAAACATAAAGGCGACACCTTTCGTATTCAGTAATACATTCATAATCCCATTTAAATTAAACACATACTCCACAATAAAAAGATTGGAAAGCATGAAGACAAATATGGTTTTGGAATATTGAACAAGGCTTGTGAGAATGTTTCGAAAGACATGTTTTAATGTGATGTAAAACCGGCTAAGACCCATTGCTCGTGCAACGGTTACATATGGTTTGTGCTGCTCTTCCTTCATTAGAAGCAGCGTAATTTTAAATAATTGAATGGTTGGCAATATGGAGAGCGTTAGAATAGGAAGTAAATAAATTGGATTATTGTATACGTTTGATACATTAGCAACTAATAATCCAGTCGTTTTATAGATGTAAATAATCGAGAATTGTAAGACGACGACAATAAATAAATCTGGTAAGGATTCTAATAAGGTTAAAAAACCGAAAATAATTCGCTGAAGAAATCTTGGAAGTAAAGTGGTGAAAAAGGTAAGAACTAACGCAGCAAACAGACTGGTTAGCAAGGCTAGAAAAAAGATCGTCATGGAATATTGATACTTATCAAAGATATCAGGAAAAACTTGATATTTAATTTCTCCGATGGAATACTCCCATACATTTTGCTCTAACTGTGTGTTGGTACCAAAGAGAAGAGCAGGCAGAATGCTAATAATTAAGATTCCTAGAATGGTTGACCTTAATCTTTTTAAATAACTCCGAAAAGAAAAGTTCATCATACACCTCGATCTAAAAGGATAATTTGAAATAATTGTAAAACGTTTGACATATTTTTGAAATATAAATATGTATTTATATTCAAAAAATTACTCGTTTACTTATTTGACGTATGACCCGCCTCGAATTCTTCAAAAGAAAAAACAAAAAAATACTGGATATTCTCCAGTATTTTAAGAAAGCTATTAAACTAGCTTTAGTATGGGTAGTAAAATCAGCTGTGTTACAATATGCACCATCATGTGGGCAATCATCGCGTACTCTAAACCTTTCTTCCAAAACAGATAACCAAAAAAAACAGCGAGGATTCCGTTCAACATGAAAGAACGTACTATGAGTAAGGCGGTGAGCTCTCCATATAGAGCTTCAGTTGCAGGCAAATGTCCTGCTGAAAAGATAAGTGCCGCAAGGGTGATTCCAATCCAATAAAAAGACAATGGAATATTATTGCCGTTTTTCTTAAAAATAAAAGATAATACCCAAACAATAAGTGTCATCAGGAAAAGCCGGACCATTACTTCTTCAACTATTCCTCCGTAAAAAACACCGCCAAGTGCAGCTTTCCACCATACGACTCCCTCTCCGTTTCCTATCTTAGGAATGCGGGGTTGAAACAGAAATACATCGGTTGCTACCAACAAAAGTGATCCCATGGCACCACCGATAACAGCAACTTTTAAAGCCGTGTGGTCTATAACAGGTTTCTTTTTCTCCAGAAGCCAGGTCTGAAGCAGCGGGAGTGTAAGTCCTGTTCGCTTTGTAAGCTTTAAACCAATCCAGCTTAAAACGGTGGTTATTAACCCAATTTGAAAAGCAGCTGCAGCGATCATAACAGGCAGGGGCACTGGTGCTTTTCCGACTATCGCTTTGTAATCAGCTTCACTCAGTGCAGATTTTAATGACTCTAATTGATAAGGAACGACGAATGCTCCTGCAAATAAGCCGAGCAACCCTAGGAATAATGCTATTTTCAGATACTTCAATGATAAGACCTCCAAATAGACTACTTACCTTTTAAAATATCATTTCTTAACCAATTTATGCCTTCTTTCACAAATTTTTGTGAAGGATTAGAATGTGGTGTATGCTCTAATACCCAATATAGATCTTGGCATGTTGAAAGATCACTTAGAATGTCTTTTATCGGATAATGAGAGCCATCATTCTCATGGGAAGGGTGGATCGGTATCCATATGTATTTGTCACCTATAAATTCAATGTTATGGAGATGAACAACTTTAATATGGTCTTTCCATTTATGAATCATGCCGAGTGCATGTTCACCGGCTGCTAGTATGTAGTCACCAATATCAATGCATAGCTTTAACCCATACTTTTCCCAAAGTGATAGAGGAAAGTCATGTAAATACTGTATTCCTTTAGGTGATTTCCACAATCCAAGCTTCGGTTCACAGACAATCGGTAAATTATATTCGACTTGAAGGGCCGATAACCGTTGTAATCCAGCTTCTATTAACTCGATAGGGTTTTCGGTCTCATCCTGAAAATAAGGGAAATGAACCAGGATATATTGAGCCTCATATTCGGCAAGACGTTTCATTTCGCTCTCAAACTGTACCCAAGCCTCCTCAGGTTTGTATTGAAACTCTACTAATAAGTCATATTTGCTCTGATTTCGGAAAAGGGGAGAGTGAACCCCAAACGTTTTGTTGCTTGATTGCTGAAGCTTCAAAAAGATTTGAAACGTTTCCTCGCTCTCAAACTCTCCGATTTCTATATGAGTAACTTCTCCTATGAAAAGATTATGAAGTTTAGTTGTGTCAGACATTATGGTACTTCCGGAAATAGCAATCTGGTGTGACATATGTGTCTCCTTTCAGAATGATATGCGTGAAAAAAGACAGGATGTGGGATCCCGCCTTTTAAGCTCCACCGCTTCCACTGCCGCCAGAATGATGATTTTGTTGAGAGTTAGTCCAGGCAGCTGCGTTATTAATCTTGTTGTTATCACTGAGGTATTGCTCTGCTTCATATTCTTGGTTATATCTTTTGTATCTCTGCTTCGTTTTCCATTGGACTAAAGCAAACAGCAAAAGGACTGCTGCGAGAGGTCCAAAAATAAAAAGCCAAAACATGAAAAACACCTCCTAACAAAGTTTTGCAGTGCTGTAGTAAACGTATGAAAGTAAATCTTAGATATGCTTATGTAGTAACAAGTCGTCAACAAAGCGGCACTTAAAAAAATCCCAATTTGAATATTCCATAAATAGACATAAAAACCCTTTTTTAGGGGTCTGTCCCGGGACAGACCCCCTACAATTCAGACACAATTTAACACAATATGGCATATTCCTTCTTTGCTTTTTATGACAGGTATCACTATAATATAAGAGGAATCGACAGAAGCAGTCCAACAGGGCTGTTTTTTGCAGTTATACAGGAAACAGATTTAGGTTAAAACTTTTAAGAGAAGTCATATAACGAAGGTGAAAGATATGAAACGAGCTAGACTTATATATAATCCAAGTTCCGGAAGAGAAACCGTTAAAAAGCAGCTTCCATATATTTTAGACAGACTTGAAAACGCAGGATATGAAACCTCTTGTCATGCCACTACACCAGAAGATGGCTGCGCTACACGTGCGGCACGCGCTGCTGGTGATCGAGGCTTCGACCTTGTGATCGCTGCCGGTGGAGACGGTACGATCTATGAAGTGGTAAACGGTCTTGCAGGCTTAGAGAAGCGTCCTATGCTCGGTATTATTCCGGCAGGTACTACAAACGATTTTGCTCGTGCAGTAGGCGTTCCACGTACAATCGAAGGAGCTTGTGACGTACTTTGCGGCGGTGTTCATATGCCGGTTGATATCGGTAAAGTGAATGATAAATTCTTCATTAATATTGCTGGAGGCGGACGTATTACAGAGCTTACATATGAAGTACCCAGCAAGCTCAAGACAATGATTGGCCAGCTGGCCTATTTCTTAAAAGGAATCGAGATGCTTCCATCGATCCGTCCTACATTTGTAGAAATCGAGTTTGATGATAAAGAGAAATACGAAGGCGAGATCATGCTGTTCTTAGTGGCAAACACGAATTCAGTCGGGGGCTTCGAAAAGCTTGCTCCATCTTCGGAATTCCACGATGGTCTTTTTGATGTTCTTATTTTAAAGAAAACGAATCTCGCTGAGTTTGTACGAATTGCTTCTCTTGCGATCAGAGGCGAACACATTCACGATGACCATGTCATCTATAAAAAAGCGAAACGTGTAAAAGTAACACCTTCCGAAAAGATGCAGATCAACCTTGATGGGGAATTAGGGGGCATTTTACCTGGCGAGTTTGAAAACTTGCACCACCATTTTGAACTGCTTGTTCCTAAAGAGCGAATCAAACCAGAATAATAGCAAACGAGAAGAACACCTGATGCAGAAGAAGCAGATGGTGTTCTTTTTTATAGGAGGATTAAAGATGAAGAACAGTTCGAACATTGCCAAATATAAACGGCTTGCTCCGCTTTACGATCAGCTCATGGGTAACAGGTTATTCCGGAAAGCACGTAAGCAGGCTTTTTCAGAGATCGATATAAAAGATGGGGATTCCCTGTTATTAGTAGGGGTAGGAACAGGAGAAGATTTCCCATTTCTTCCGAACACTAATCAGGTGATTGGAATTGATCTTTCTGAAGATATGTTAAAAATAGCAGAAACGAAAGCGAAAGGACGTAACATAACACTGATGCAAATGAATGCAGAGCATATGGATTTTCAAAATCAAATGTTCAATGTCATTGTATTAAATTTGATTTTAAGCGTTGTTGAGCATCCTGAAAAAGTTCTAGAGAAAAGTTTAAAACATTTATCGCCAGGAGGAACTCTTTTAATCTTTGATAAGTTCATAGAACCAGATAAAAAACCAAATGTCCTAAGGAAAGTGTTAAACAAGATTACATCGGCTATTGGAACAGATATTAACCGGGATTTTAATGAGATGAAAATGGGACTGCCCATTGAAATACAAAAGAAATATCAAACACTAAATGGCCTTTATACAATTATAGTGGCTCGGGAAAGTCATACAGCAAACCATATATCCATATAGCCTCTCAAAGGTCTGTTATTTTTACATACTGCCATTTGGTGTCAACCTGCAGTTGTGCTACAATCAGAAAAGCATAATGGACAAAAAGGGACGATGAAAATGACAAAGGCTGAATTGCCTGTTCATAAAAATGAGAGTTATGAAGTAGATATTGTAGATTTAACCCATGAGGGAGCTGGAGTAGCTCGTGTAAATGGGTTTACGCTGTTTATTCCAAATACATTGCCAGGCGAACGTGCGAAGATAAAGGTCGTTGGTGTGAAAAAGGGCTTTGGATTCGGACGTTTAGAAGAGCTGATGGAACCAAGCCCTGAACGTGTCGATCCGCTTTGCCCCATCTATAAATGGTGTGGAGGCTGCCAGCTGCAGCACTTATCGTACGAGGGCCAGTTAGAATACAAACGTAAGCAAGTGGAAGATGTGCTGACAAGGATCGGAAAGCTCGAAAACGTGCCTGTACTTCCGACTCTCGGCATGGGAGAAGAACCTTGGCGCTACAGAAATAAAGCGCAAGTACCTGTAGGTGAGCGTGACGGCCGTATCATCACAGGCTTTTATCAAAAACGGAGCCATGAGATCGTGGAGATGGACAGCTGCATCATCACAGGCGATACAAACGATGACGCGGTTCAAGCGGTAAAAGAAATCGTTAATAAATACAACATCAGTGCTTATGATGAACACAAACATAAAGGCATCCTGCGCCACATCATCGCGCGTTATGGCAAAACAACAGGCGACTTGATGATCGTCCTTGTAACAAACGGAAAAGACCTGCCGCAGCGTAAGAAGATTATTGAAGATATTAGAGAGGCATTGCCTGAGATTAAGTCGATCGTGCAGAACGTGAATACCAAACGTACGAATGTGATCTTTGGAGATGAAACTCGCGTGCTTTGGGGAGCAGAATACATCTATGACTTTATCGGCGACATCAAATTTGCCATCTCAGCTCGTTCGTTCTATCAGATCAACCCAGATCAGACAAAAGTGCTTTACGATCAGGCGCTAAAATATGCTGAGCTGAACGGAGACGAAACGGTGATTGACGCATATTGCGGAATCGGGACGATCTCGTTGTTCCTTGCACAAAAAGCAAAGAAAGTTTACGGCGTTGAAATCGTACCAGAAGCGATAGAAGATGCGAGACGCAACGCAGAACTGAACAACATCACGAACGCAGAGTTTGCAGTAGGAAAGTCTGAGGAAGTGATTCCTGAGTGGAAGAAACAAGGCATCTCGCCAGATGTAATCGTCGTCGACCCGCCACGTAAAGGCTGTGACGAGGAACTGCTCAAAACGATTATTGAAATGAAGCCAAAACGAGTGGTCTATGTCAGCTGTAACCCGTCAACGCTTGCACGCGACCTGCGAATCTTGGAAGATGGCGGATTTAAAACGGTGGAAGTACAACCAGTGGACATGTTTCCGCAGACGACACATTGTGAGGCAGTTGCGAAACTTATACTCTCATAAATCTAAGAGCCTTATTCCTTGGTGAATGAGGCTTTTTAGTTTACTTTTAATTCTTTATTTTCAAAAAGTAGCGGTCGCGTATTTGAAGTTAGTATAATAGGAAAGCTACTGAAATAGAAAAATTCTATACCATCTGCTTTTTTGTTTGTGAAAATACCATTCAGAACCAAATAAATATTTCGCTCTGAATAATAATTTTCCATGAATTATAAATGTACAGTGTTTGATAATCAGTTAGTAGTCATGATATAAGTGTAAAAGAATATTTTTTACCGGGATTTTGAAGTTGTATCCATAGTGAGAGGATTTGAACTTGAAATGATAGATAATTTTTGGCGTGATTTACCGCGTCCATTTTTTGTACTTGCACCAATGGAAGATGTGACAGATGTTGTTTTTCGTCACGTAGTAAGTGAAGCCGGCCGGCCGGATGTATTTTTCACAGAGTTTACAAACTCGGATAGCTATTGTCATCCAGAAGGCATGAAAAGTGTCCGCGGCCGTTTGACGTTTACAGAAGATGAACAGCCAATGGTGGCACATATTTGGGGCGATAATCCCGAATATTTCCGTCAAATGAGTATTGGCATGGCAGAGATGGGATTTAAAGGTGTTGATATTAACATGGGCTGCCCTGTACCGAATGTGGCATCTAGAGGGAAAGGCAGTGGCCTTATTCTGCGTCCGGACGTTGCGGCAGAACTTATTCAAGCAGCAAAAGTGGGCGGACTGCCTGTCAGCGTGAAAACACGACTTGGCTTCAAGGAAGTAAATGAGTGGGAGGAGTGGCTTACGCATATTTTAAAACAGGATATTGCGAACCTTTCTATTCATTTACGTACAAGAGAGGAAATGAGCCAAGTAGATGCGCATTGGGAGCTTATTCCGGAAATCAAAAAATTACGTGACCGTATCGCACCAAATACGCTCTTAACAATCAATGGAGATATTCCTGACCGTCAAACCGGGCTGCAGCTTGCTGAACAATATGGTATTGATGGCGTAATGATCGGGAGGGGGATTTTTAAAAATCCTTTTGCTTTTGAAAAAGAGCCAAAAGAGCACAGCAGTAAAGAGTACCTTGATCTTTTAAGACTGCAGCTTGACCTTCAGGATCAATATGCCGAAGCAGTGCCCCGTTCAATCACAGGGCTTCATCGCTTTTTTAAAATCTATGTCAAAGGATTTCCTGGAGCTGCTGAATTACGAAATCAATTGATGAACACGAAATCAACAGATGAAGTGCGTGCAGTGCTTGATAACTTTGAAAATTGATTGAACTTATTTAGTTCTAAAGTAATGCTGCTCATAATAAGCACTTACTAGAACCAAAGTCAGAATAAAGATGTGCGAAATGAGGAAGGAGAAAGCAGGACAAAGTCTGCTGACTCCTTCTTTTTTTATTGGTTAAACGCTAGGCAGAGGCTCCTTTTTATATTAACCTTATACCCATTTTCATCATTTTAATTGGTAGATTATACCTATAGAATCCTATTCATTAACATTGCTTTCTTATTATTAATAATATTAAGATAATTCATATTATTCATTTAAATAGACTCGTTATTCTCTATAATTAAATTATCCAATTAATAGGAGGTAACAAATGGTGAAGAAAAAGCTTATTGCACCTATAGTTCTGTCGTCAGCGTTGTTGGCAGGTTCTATTCCAGTTAATGTTTTTGCACAGCCTGTTAATTCAAGTGAGATTAGTAGTGTACAAGCGTCTAAGGAGTGGAAGGAAAGAGCGAGTGTTCCTTTTTTTGTAAAAGATCGATCGGCAGAGAAGTTCTCTTCTGGCAGCGCTTCCAATGCATTAAATTATTTGAAGAAAAACGAAGATAAAACCGGAATTAAAAATCCGGATAAACATTTAAAAGTTAAAAGTGTACAAAAGGATGAACTGGGTATGACTCACGTCCGATTTACTCAGGCAATCAATGGAATTAGTGTGGAAGGATCCGAAGTTATGGTTCATTTTAATGAGAAACATGAAATCGTATCCGTGAACGGACGAACAAATCAGACTCTTGCCGATGCCGCAGTAGATACGGCTGCTTCCATAAGCAGTGATGCTGCACTTCAAGTGGCTTTATCTTCTGTTAACGCCCCGGAGGAACTGACATATGAGCCAACTACTGAGCTTGTTGTCTTTCCTTTTGAAAAGAAAAATCATACAGCTTATAAAGTGAATGTGAACTTTATGGGCGATGAACCTGGAAACTGGTTTGTGTATGTGGATGCAAATTCAGGAAAAGTCATCGATAAATTTAATGGCTTAATGCATGTTGAAGAAAATAAAACACAAAAAGGTGTTGGAAAAGGCGTTCATGGTGAACACAGGGAATTACATGTTACTCGAGTGAAGGAAGAGGGATCTGGAACTAAGTTTGCGTTAGCAGATTACTCTCATGAGAATCTTGGAGGAATCGAAACGTATGATGCTAAAAATGACAACACTTCTAGTAATGATACACTTTATGTTGGGAATTCTGCTGCATTTATCGGCGACTATGATCGAGCACTTGTCGATGCACACTATAATTCAGAAAAGGTTTATGATTATTTTCTAAATGAACATGGCCGTAATTCTCTAGATGGAAAGGGAATGGCGATCATCTCTAAAGTTCACTATGGCAACAATTACAACAATGCTTCCTGGAATGGGCGTTGGATGACCTATGGTGATGGCGATGGTAAGTTCATGATCTCTCTATCTGCTGGTCTTGATGTTGCTGCCCACGAAATGACTCATGGTGTCATTACTCATTCAGCAAATTTAGTTTACCGCAATCAATCCGGTGCACTAAACGAGTCGTTTGCTGACGTCTTTGGTGCACTCGTTGACGATAGTGATTGGGAAATGGGCGAGGATATTATGGCACCGGCTGCAAAGGCTGACGGTGTAACAGTATTGCGCAGCTTAAGTAATCCAAACGGTGTTGTAGTCGCAAATGAGCAAAGAAGGGCGTACAGTACAAATGGCGGAGTCTATCCGGATCATATGGACGAGTTTTATAATATGCCAACTTCGGTAGATGGCGGTGGAGTCCATGTTAACTCTTCCATTACAAACCATGCCGCATACTTGATTGGCCAAGAAATTGGAAGGGAAAAATTAGGGAAAATCTACTATCGTGCTTTAACTGTTTATTTAACTTCAAATTCCAATTTTAGCGACGCACGGCAGGCAATCGTTCAATCTGCAATCGATCTTTATGGTGAAGGCAGCGAGGAAGAAGCTGCAGTTCATTCTGAATTTGATGCAGTGGGAATTTACTAAAAGCCTATTTGACGAAACTATTGTCACGAATGGTTTCCATTCTAGGGATGATATTTATCAGATAAAAGAATAAAATGCTCACTGATGCACCTCAGGAAACTTCCTGAGGTGTTTTTATTTTATCAACTATTAAAAATAGACTAAAAAATTATTAAGAATATTTAAATAATTACAACTTTTTTAAATAAAAAAAATAAAATTGTAATATATCAAAAGACTCACTATACTTAATGGAAAGACAGTTGTCTTTATACAGTGGAATTCAAGAGAATGTATTAGTAATAGACTTATCGCAGGGTTTTGAGAAATGAGTAATAGCTTTACAAATCTATCAAACGAGTGGGGACATCTATGAAAAGTATACTGAAAAAGTGGAGTCAGTTGAGTCTGGTAAAACAAATCATTGCAGGTTTGATTGTTGGTATTATCCTTGCTCTAACAATCCCGCAAGCAGCAAAACCTGTTGTCATTTTTGGTTCTTTATTTGTAGGTGCTTTGAAGGCAATTGCACCTGTGTTGGTACTCTTCTTGGTTATGTCTGCCATCGCCCAACACAAGAAGGGCCAGCAAACGAACATGAAATCCATTATCTTCCTATACCTTTTAGGAACCTTTTTAGCTGGATTAATCGCCGTTATTGCAAGTTTTATTTTTCCTGTAGGCTTAACACTTGCAAAGGGAGCGGAGGGTGTAACGCCTCCTGGCGGTGTTGTCGAGGTTTTAAAAACATTACTGCTGAACGTAGTTGATAACCCGGTTAATGCCATTGTAAATGCGAACTATATTGGTATTTTATCTTGGGCGATACTCCTTGGGTTGGCTTTGCGAAATGCCGCTGATACAACAAAAACGATGATCTCTAATTTTTCAGATGCGGTTGCCAAACTGGTTACTTGGGTAATTAAGTTTGCTCCATTAGGAATCATGGGTCTCGTATTTGAGTCTATTACTGCAAATGGAATTGATGCGTTGCTAGGCTATGGGAAATTACTTGCCTTATTGATTGGTTGTATGATCTTCGTAGCGCTGGTTGTCAATCCGATCATCGTGTTTGCAGCTATAAGGCAAAACCCTTACCCGCTTGTATTTAAGTGCTTAAAGGAAAGCGGTATTACTGCATTCTTTACACGCAGCTCAGCTTCAAATATTCCAGTAAACATGAGGTTATGCGAGAAGCTAGGTTTGGATAAGGACAGTTATTCAGTATCCATTCCATTAGGTGCAACCATCAATATGGCTGGTGCCGCTGTTACTATTTCTGTTTTGACACTTGCAGCGGTTCATACACTTGGCATCCAAGTGGACCTCCCTACAGCCATTCTCCTTAGCATCCTATCAGCTATATGTGCTTGTGGTGCTTCAGGGGTTGCTGGTGGATCATTATTACTGATTCCTCTGGCATGCAGCTTATTTGGAATTCCAGCTGATGTTGCTATGCAGGTAGTTGGAGTAGGATTTATCATAGGTGTTTTACAAGACTCTTTTGAAACGGCACTTAACTCATCTACTGACGTACTTTTCACCGCAGCAGCTGAATATAAAGAGTGGCGTAAAGAAGGAAAAAAAATAAATATCAACAAAGCAGCATAAAGAAGAAAACCGCTTAATTTGTGATTGAACTGCACCCCAATGATTAGACTCGGCTAATAATTGGAGGTGCATTTTTTATGGAAAAACCGTACTTTGGTTAAGAGGAATTTTAAGTAAATACATTGAATGACTTAAGGTAGTAGAAATTCTTGAAAAAATAGGAGGAAATCATGGGAAGATTAATTCATTTTGAAATTCATGTGGATAATATGGAACGGGCAATGAAGTTTTATGGAGAGGTATTCGGGTGGTCATTCGAAGACTGGAGTGAATATGCAGGAAGGCCTTACTTTGGGGCCGTGACAGGGGACGAGAATGAAATGGGGATCAATGGGGCTTTGATGAAGCGGCAAAGTGCTCCACCTGAACCTCACCAAGCATTAAATGGATTTGCTTGCACAATGGGTGTTGAAGATTACGATCAAACAGAGGCTAAAATTCTTGAGAATGGTGGCAAGGTTGCAATGCCTAAATATGCCCTTCCTGGAATGGCTTGGCAAGGATACTATATGGATACCGAAGGCAATATTTTCGGAATCCATCAACCTGATGAGAATGCAAAATAGAATCCTTTAGGGTGAATAAAAACATGAAATCACAAGACACGGCAGGCATGCTTGAAAATGTGCGCAATATCTGTCTTGCACTGCCCGAAGCAGTTGAACATATTGACGGTTTTGGTCACAATACGTTTAAAATTAATGGAAAATCATTCGTCATATCAGGCGAAAGCGAGAAAGGATTCAGCTTGTCGTTCAAGTCAGATCGGGAAACTCAAGAATTCTTGCTGCAGAAAGAGCATTTTTTTAAAACTCCATACATAGGGCGACATGGGTGGGTATCTATTGAAAATCCGGAGCGTGGAGCCTGGGATGAATTGATCGGTCTTATTCAGGAAGCCTATTTACGTGCGGCACCGAAGCGTTTAGTTAAGAAATGGATGGAGTTGCATCAAAGTTGAAAAAAGGATATCTGCCTTACTTTTTTAAGGACCTTATCCTATAATCGTATACAATTTAAAAGAAGGCAACTACCCCTTATGGGAGTTGCCTTTTTACGTTTAAAAAAAGCGGTTGTTAGAAGATAAATTTACATATCTGTTTGGTGTCTATTTGAATTGGAATGATTGGAGGAATGAAAAGGTATGATTTTTAACGGTCTCATCATATCATGGTCTTCATGCTCTAAACGGTGACAATGCCATACATAGTCTCCTGAAAATGGCTGAAACTTCATGATGATTCGAACTGTCTCTCCGCCAGCTACCAGGACTGTATCTTTTAAACCGTAATCTGCAGGGAGAGGAATTAACAGCCTTCCATCCTTATCGTAACGATCAAGGACACGAAAATTAACCAGATGTACATGAATAGGATGAATTCCCGGGGTTAAATTCACTAACTCCCATATTTCGATAGAATTGAGGAGTGGTGTTTCTGTAGCGGGGTCCATCCATTCTTTATCGTCAAATAAAAGCATAAGACGACCATATTCATCTTGTGAGTCATTTAATGTTATGCGTCTTATCTTTCTTACTTTATTTACTCGGAGGGGTTCAATACGGCTTAAGAGTAATGGGACTTTGCTTTGATCAGGGCAAGATAAAGATTTAGATACTCGGAATTCCATTATCTCACCAGTTGGATTTTCTAATTCAAAACCATCTTGTAATACTATTTTTTGTCCCCCTAATCTTGAAAAATCAACAACGATGTCGATTCGTTCAGCAGGTGAAAC
The DNA here is from genome assembly GCF_014635025.1 of Fictibacillus barbaricus. GTDB lineage: Bacteria > Bacillota > Bacilli > Bacillales > Fictibacillaceae > Fictibacillus > Fictibacillus barbaricus. The sequence goes on from NZ_BMCE01000003.1 coordinate 51,614, forward strand.
ATCCAAACTTTCTACTTTAATCGGCCGGGTAAGCAGGCCGCCATCAGTTCCAATTAAATAAAAAGGACGTAGGTTGCTTAATTGGAACTTGTATGTTCGAGAATTAGAAGCGTTTAATAAACGAAATCTGTATTTGCGGGGCTCTACATTTAAAAATGGCCAGACTTTCCCGTTTACGGTAATCGTATCTCCTAAAAACGAAGGAACGATAGAAGGGTACGGTAAATTAGGAGATGGATTGTCTGGTTGTGCAGGATAAAAGAGCGAACCGTCCGGATTGAATGTTTTGTCTTGAATCATTAGTGGTACCTCGTATTTACCTTTCGGAAGGGGAAGTGTTCTTTCTTGTTCATCCCTAACGAAGTAAAGTCCTGCAAGACCTGCATACACATTCAGACGGGTAATTCCAAGTGCATGGTCATGGTACCAAAGGTTAGCTGCTCGTTCTGTATTTGGATAATGATAGATCTCTTTCATAAAGTGAGGGCCAGTTTGCTGAAAGTTTCTCGTAAACCAGGCTTCAGGATGACCGTCACTATCTGGTTCTGACGGGCTTCCGTGCAGGTGCACAACTGTTCGTACTTCTGGATTGTGATGTGCTCCGTGAATGGTTTTATCAACAGGTAAAAAGTGTTTTAAGGGTAAATGGTTTGTCCATCTCACATATATAGGCTGATTTTTTTCTACATTAAATGTTGGGCCTGGTACTTGCCCATTATATCCCCATACCTTCGTTTTAGGTAAATCTCTATGAAACTTGTGCAGTGTTTCAATCATACTCACTTCATAAAGCGGCGCCCCTTGATAAGATTCCTTGGGTGTAATAAACGAAGGGATAGGAAGGGCATCAACAAACTTTTTTAATTCCAAACATTTCAAACTCCTCTTTAAAAAGTTTCCTCTCATTATATTCAATGGTCAATCATTGGATTTTGCTTGTTTTAATGCCCAATCATAAAATCTTTTTTAACATCAACTACACTTTTGTCTATAAGCAGCATTCCAGATATGTTGAAGTAGCTACGAAAAGGTTCGTTAACTTAGAAACTATGTTAATTCTATCAATGATATGGCTAAACTATTATTAGTATAAAAATTTGTAAAAAATTGGGGTGTTCGTTTTGAAAGGATTCATCTTCACACTTGTTTCGGTTCTCATTCTTTCAGGATGTTTTAATGAAGATAAACAAACATCTGAAAAGAACGATAAAGAGGCTGTAGAAGTTCTTGCAAGACAAGCTGAGGTTATCGCAACAGATTTAGAAATACCTTGGAATATCAACAAACAGGATAACACCTTTTATATGAGCCAACGGCCAGGCTATATCATTAAAGTCGATGGGGATAGCGGTTCGAAAACAGTTCAGAATGTAGAGGTTACGAAGGAAGTCCTGCATTCAGGTGAGGGAGGATTGCTAGGTTTCATCCTTGCTCCTGACTTTAATGCTTCCCAAGAAGCGATTGCCTACCATACCTATAGACAGGATGGTGCTGTTTTTAACCGTATTATCGTGCTTAAACTTAACGGCAATACATGGACGGAAAGAGGAATTATACTCGAGGGAATCCCTGGAGGAAGAATCCATAACGGCGGGCGAATTCAAATTGGACCGGATGGAAAGTTGTACGCTACCGCAGGTGATGCCGGGAACCAGGAAAACGCTCAAAACATTCAAAGTCTGGGAGGCAAAATTTTGCGGATGGACTTGGATGGTACGATACCAAACGATAACCCATTTAGTAATTCTTATGTCTATTCTTATGGTCATCGAAATCCTCAAGGGTTGGCCTGGGATCAGAACGGAAATCTTTATAGCTCTGAGCATGGCCTGCAGGCTCACGATGAGATTAACTTGATAGAACCGGGAAAAAACTATGGCTGGCCGGTCATTGAGGGCGATGAACAAGCGCCTAATATGGTCTCTCCTTTATATCAATCAGGAGATGTCACATGGGCTCCATCTGGAATCGCGATTAAAGATGATAAAATCTATGTGGCGAATTTACGCGGTGAACGTATTCTAGTGTTCGATTTGACTGACAAAACCGTCAATACTTTTTTTGAAAACGCAGGGAGAATGCGGGATGTGCTGATTGAAGGAAATGCATTATATACGATTACGAATAATCGTGACGGGAGAGGAACCCCACGTGAAGGTGATGATAAATTATTCAGACTTCCTTTAGAGGAGTAATTTACACAATCACTGATTAGACCAATATCCTGAAATTTTTGAGACAAAAATACTTCACCCACATAGGATATAAGGAATTCCTAAAAGTGGGTGAAGATGTTGAACTATTATAGTTTTAGACAAGATTGGACCGCCGTTTTACAACTATTAAACCAAAGCCTATATGGTGAAGAGATGGTTTGTTCAATGAGTACGCAGCTCTATCACATCCCGGCAACCGCAAACCTAAAAGGAAATGGTGAAATGCATAATCACCTTGTTCCAGCTTCCTATCATCGGGTGACAGCAGCTGGGAGTGCGAGGCGGCTGCAAAATGGTGAATCTCATGAGTCTATCATTAAAACATTGGTCTCCTGTGTAGATAATGGACTAAAACAAGATCAAGAAGTAAAGAAATGGCTGCCTGTCATGAGAGACAATGCCCCTGAAGAGTATAAACCGTTTATTCAAACCATAATCGATTGGCAGGAGCAAACCGAACAAAGTTTATCTTCGGCTAAACGGCTTTTAAATCAAATGGGATATGGAACACAGGAGCTATTTCAGAATCAATATTGAAACTATCTTTTTCAATTAAATAGATTGTTACCAAGGCCAGCATCTTATGTTGGCTTTTTATTATTTCTGGTGCTCTATCCCAGTAACCATATTCCTGTTCGCCCATATGATATGAATAAAATTCATCCAAACAAGGAGCATGTTATGTATAACCAATACTATGGCAGGACTACCATGAATCCGAGTATCATTGCTTCTGCCAACGGAGATGTAACGGGAGATGGAGTTCCTGACACCGTGTATTTAACAGGAACAAAGACTCCTGACAGTCCGTTTATTCAGAATATCACTCTCGTCATACAGGATGGAAGAACAGGCGGTGTATCAAGGGTGCCGCTGCGTGAAAATGCGGGCTACAACCCTGTTTTATACTTGGGTGATTTTACCGGTAATCGAGTGAATGATATTCTTATAAGCATAAATTCGGGAGGCAGCGGTGCTTACACGTATGACTATGTTTATTCCTTCATAAACCATAATCCAGAGATCCTTTTTGATTATAATACCTATAACGAACAATACCAATATGAGGTTATTTATCAGGATAACTACAAAGTTAAAGTTATCAGCAAGAGCAATAATCAAACTTATTTCATAGACATTTCGACAAGAGATCCTGAGTATTTGAATGGTATATATCAGGCAAACGGCAAGCTGAAAAGTCCAGTAACGGGATTCGTTAATGCTTTAAGCGGGCTGTATCCGGTTGATTTTGACTGGAACGGTGTTTGTGAACTGCTAGCTTATCAAAAGGTAGCAGGGCTATATAATGCTGATGCTTTAGGTTATGTCATGAACACCTTGGGGTGGAAAAATAATCGTTTTGCTCTTCAGAATCAGTATTTAGCCATCTTTGGGTCTTAGCTAATAAGATCTAGCCCTGTAGTAGTCGGGTTAGATCTTTTTACTTTTCATGATACTCATCCATTAAGGGTATAAATAATTGGGATTGTACATACGGGGCTATTGTTCAAATCGTATTCTTTGATTTTATTGAGAACGGATACTAATATAAATAAGAACGTAACTTAAAAAAAGAAAGTAAAGTATAAAGAAGAAAAGGTGGAGAGACACAACATGATGAATGAGAAATATGCACCATTATTTAAACCTTTCAGCTTCAAAAACGGTGTGGAGTTAAAAAACCGTATCGTTATGGCACCGATGACAAATTTCTCATCAAATCCGGATGGAACGGTAACTGACGAAGAGATTCGCTATTATGAACGCCGTTCTGGAGGCGTTGGCATGGTGATCACAGCCTGTACCAATGTAACGGCTAACGGTAAGGGATTTCCTGGTGAGTTTGCAGGAGATACAGACGAGATGATTCCAAGCCTTCGGAGGTTGGCAGAAGCAATTAAAGCGAAGGGTTCAAAAGCCATCCTGCAGATCTTTCACGGCGGCCGTGAAGTTCCGCCAGAACTTGTTCCGAACGGGGATGTTGTGAGTGCCAGCGACATTCCATCTGCAGAAGGAAAGCCAGTCCCTCGTCTGCTGACAACATCTGAAGTAGAATCCATCATCCGTGATTTTGGAGAAGCGACAAGACGTGCTATTGAGGCGGGTTACGATGGTGTTGAAATTCATGGAGCGAACGGTTACCTCATTCAACAGTTCTTCTCACCTCACGCAAACCGCCGGGAAGATGAGTGGGGAGGATCTCTGGAAAAACGTATGGCGTTTCCTCTAGCAGTCGTAGATTCTGTGAAAAAAGCGGTGGCTGAGCATGCTGATGACTCCTTCATCGTCGGATATCGATTCTCGCCGGAAGAACCAGAAACACCTGGGATCACGATGGCTGACACGCTTTGCCTAGTGGACGCACTAAGCGAGAAGGAACTGGATTACCTACATGTTTCCTTGATGGATTTCTGGTCTGAGCCAAGACGAGGAGTAGACGATACTCGCCCACGCATTGAGATTATTCAAGAAAGAACAGGAGACCGCGTCCCGGTGATCGGTGTCGGTTCCATTTATACAGCAGAAGATGCCCTAAAAGCTGTTCAGACGGGTGTTCCTTTGATCGCCCTTGGGCGTGAGCTGATCATCGATCCGGATTGGGTACAAAAAATTGAACAAGGCAAAGAGACTGAAATCGTTACAAAGATCGATAAAGCGAAACAAAAAGAACTCGTCGTTCCAGATCCGTTATGGAACGCGATCATTAACTCACCGGGCTGGTTCCCTGGAGTGGAATAGATAGAAAAGAAGCAGGGCTGTCCTGCTTCTTTTTTTGTTTGCTCCTTCCTATGATACAATCTTATACAGATAAAGTTTGGTCGCAGGATAAATTATAGAAATCAAGGTGTTAGTATGGGAAAAATCGTTGTAATAGGAGCGGGAATACTAGGTGCATCTACTGCCTATCACCTAGCTAAGGCAGGGGCCGACGTTACTTTGGTGGATCGCCGGGATCGTGGGCAGGCGACGGATGCTGCAGCTGGAATCGTTTGTCCGTGGCTATCACAGCGCAGGAACAAAGCCTGGTATCAGCTGGCAAAAGGCGGTGCCAGTTATTACCCGGAATTGATCCGTCAACTGGAGGCTGACGGTGAAACGGAGACAGGGTATAAACGCGTAGGCACACTTAGTCTGCATACTGATCCAGATAAGCTGGAAAAAATGGCTGAACGAGCGCGTAAACGCCGTGAAGATGCTCCTGAAATCGGGGAAATTACGATTTTGTCACCAGAAGAAACAAAGCGGCTGTTCCCGCCTTTGTCAGCTGAATACGGTTCTGTTTTTGTAAGCGGCGGGGCTAGGGTGAATGGAAGAAAGATGCGAAATGCTTTAGTGAACGCAGCTGTCAAGAATGGTTCCGAAATGTTAAACGGAAATGCTTCCCTTAATCTCGAAAACGGTCGTGTAGCTGGGGTTAGTATCGATGGCAAAGCCTTGCAAGCCGATCAAGTCATCGTTACAGCAGGCGCATGGTCAAACGAAATTTTAAAGCCATTGGGGATCGAGTTCAAAGTAACACCGCAAAAAGCACAGATCATACATCTGAAGCTTCCTGAAACGGATACGGGCTTCTGGCCTGTTGTGATGCCCCCAACCAATCAATACATTCTTGCTTTTGAAGATGGACGTGTTGTTGTAGGAGCCACACACGAGGATGAAGCGGGGTTTGATGACCGGATAACGGCTGGTGGGGTGCATGAGATTCTGACGAAAGCATTGCCCATCGCTCCTGGTTTATCAGAAGCTGGACTGGTAGAAACACGAGTAGGCTTTCGGCCGTTCACTCCAGGTTTTCTGCCTGTTATCGGGGCATTGCCTGACTATAAAAATATTTGGGTAGCTAACGGACTCGGAGCATCTGGCTTAACGAGCGGCCCTTATTTAGGAGCAGAACTTGCAAAGCTTGCTCTTGGGAAGCCAACAGAACTAGACCTCTCCAACTATAATGTGGCAGGTGCTATTGAACACAAAAAATGAGAAAAGACAACTTCCAAAAGGGGAAGTTGTCTTTTTTACGTAGTACTTTTTAAGCTGAAATACTCCAAATATTCATTTACCTGATATACATCGTAAATTTTATTCGTTAAACAGAATTTAAAGATCAAATCGTTGGTATCGCTATTCGATAACGAAAATCCTGCTGACCCTAAGAGTTCATCTGTATCTTCTTCAGATAACTCTAAGGCAAGGGCAAGTGCAAGAATCGTATTTTTCTTTGGCCGGTAACCGATGGAACGTATTTTAGAGAAATGCTTTCGGTCTATACCAGCTTTTCTGTATACTTCAGCGTCAGAAAGACCTTTTTGGTCGATGAGTTGAAAAAGTTTTTGCTGCAGGGTTTGTTTTCGATTCTTATTGATGTAATGATCCAGCTCAAAGTGAATGCTCTGCTCCTGAATATCTTCTTCCATCCACCTCGGTGACTGACAAATCTGAATCTCTAGTAATAAGTGCTCCTGGATAAAAGCCTCTAGTTTCAATAAAATATTTTGATCAAGCATACGGCCAGCTCCTTAAATGTCGCTTTACAGGCGACCATTTGTTGGATAAATCTAACTATGATTATAGCATGACAAAAAGATAGGGAGAGGATTAGAAATGAACAAGAATTTAACGGAGATCGTTTTTCTGCTTGATCGTAGCGGTTCTATGTCAGGGCTCGAGAAAGACACGATCGGCGGTTTTAATGCTTTTATTGAAAGGCAATGCAAGCTGGAAGGAGAAACGTTGCTTACGACTGTGCTATTTGATGATCAATATGAAGTTTTATGGAATGGTGTTGATGCAAAGAAAACAAGATTAACAGATGAAGAGTATTACGTTAGAGGAACGACAGCACTGCTTGACGCAGTCGGAAAGACGATCTTGGATGTCGGATACAGGCTATCAAAGACTGATGAAAAATACAGACCGGGCAAGGTAATTTTTGTGATCACAACAGACGGCATGGAGAATGCGAGCCAGGAATTTACTTATAAAAAGGTAAAAGAATTGATTAGACACCAGCAGGAAAAATATAGCTGGGAGTTCATCTTTATGGGTGCCAACATAGATGCGGCACAGGAAGCGGACAGCATCGGAATCAGCGTGGAGAATGCTTTTGAGTTTGAGGCGTCGGAGGCTGGTGTTGTCAAAATGTATGACATAATGTGTGAGGCAGTTACGGAAAAAAGGCAGAAATAAAGATGAGAAAGGACAGCTCTTAAAAAAAACAGGCTGTCTTTTTTGTGTGTCGATAAATAAATTTTGTATAAATTGGTAATATATAGTACATTACAAGAGTAATGTACTAATGTGGTATGTCGGAGGTGAAATAAGTTTGATTTTAAATCCTGACAGTATGAAACCGATTTACATCCAGATCTCAGAATGGCTGGAAAGCGAAATACTAAACAGGACCATTGATACCAATGAAAAAATATATTCACAGTACCAGCTGGCTGAGATGTTCAATATCAACCCGGCAACGGCTGCCAAAGGAATCAATATTTTAGCAGATGAAAAGGTCCTTTATAAAAAACGGGGATTAGGGATGTTTGTTGCAGCAGATGCAAAAGAAATCATTCTTATAAAACGAAAGAATACGAAGCTTAATGCTATGGTAACAGAACTTGCGAAAGAAGCTGTACAGCTAAACGTGAGCGAAGAAGAACTCATCAATATGATCAGGGGAATGCACCAAAAGATAAAGGGGGAAGAGAAATGAAAACAGTCGAATGCATAGAGCTGACAAAGCAGTATGGCAAAACAAAGGCCATCAATAATTTGTCTTTCACATTATCGGAGAATAAGATAACGGGATTAATCGGAAGGAATGGAGCTGGAAAGACGACTCTGCTTAAAATGATTGCCGGTTACCTTCGCCACTCATCGGGTGAAATCCAGGTTTTCGGCGTGAACCCTTTTAACAGTTTAAAAGTATCGGCAAATACAATTTTTATAGATAACGGAATGAGCTTTTCAAATATGTTGACACTTTTAGAACTGCTTGAGTCGGCAAAACGGTTTTACCCAAACTGGAACCACGATCTTGCACTAAAATTATTTGATTACTTTTCATTTAGCCCTAACCTAAGCCACGTAAATCTTTCAAAAGGGATGAAAAGTACGTTCAACATGATTATCGGATTGGCAGCACGCTGTCCACTTACGATTTTTGATGAACCTACAAGCGGGATGGATGCCGGAACAAGAAAAGATTTCTACCGGGCGCTGCTAAAAGACTACATTGCCGAGCCAAGGACTATTATTCTTTCAAGCCACCTTATCGATGAGGTGGAAGACATCTTGGAAGAGGTTCTCCTGATCAAGAATGGTGAAAAACTTCTTCATACGCCTGTTGAAGAACTTAAGGAATTTGCAATTGGTATACGAGGGAAAACAGAGGCTCTCAAGGAATGGATGGAAAAAATAGAACCGATCTATATACAGGAAATCGGTGCAAATATCTCCTATGCTGTGATCAAAAATGACCGTTCGCTTATAGAGCTGGAAAATGCAAAAGCAATCGGTCTGGAAGTAGTCCCAGTTCCTACAGAAGATATATGCACGTATTTAACGAGTAAAACAAAGGGTGGTATCGATCATGTATTTAGCTGAAGTTAGTTCTTGGGAGATTGTCAAAAAACAGTACCGGTATAAGTTAAGATCTTATTTCGGCGTATTTTCTTCTTTGGTCGTAATACAGATTCTTGCTACTTTCTTTTCATTAAATGGTACTGGAATGAGTGGAGGCTCGTCAGGAACATTCTCATACAACGTAAACTATTATTCTGGTGATCTGATTCTTGCCTTTGTCATGATCTGGGGCTTTATTACAGCCATCATCATAACGACCAAAGCTTACCGCTATGATGATTATTCCTTTGTCACAAACCGTAAGATCAGCCATTTTTCAAACATTCTTTTTCTTATGTCTGCAAGTCTGTTTGCAGGAATTACAGTATTTCTTTCAAGCCACTTGTGCCGTTTGCTCGCTGTGTATGTAAAGCACGTGGATGGTATCATGATGAATCAGCTTACAATTACTCAGATCTTGAAGGGAGTAAGTGCAACAGTGCTCTATATCTTTCTTTTTGTAAGTATCGGCTATTTTGTTGGAATGCTGATCCAGGTTAACAGGCTGTTCAGCTTCTTGATTCCAGTAGGATTTATAGGATTTTTGATCATGGACGGGCTCCATAACGACCCGACGCTGCTGCAGACGATCGCATTGTTTTTCGGATCAGAAGCTTTGCTTACCTTGTTGTTCGTTAAGATTATTACGGTTTCAGCTTTATTTTACGTCTTAGCCATCCTGATCTCTAATCGCATGGAGGTGAGGTCATGACAGTCATGGTTTCGGTTCTGCCGATTCTTATAATTATTCTATTAGTAACCGGGATAGGGACATATGCATTTAAATCTCATAAAAAAAGATACCGCAGCCCGAGGAGAATGAAATGGGTTGTTGGGGGATACACGATCCTTTTATTTGTGGCAACGGTGTTATCCTATACATTTTTTCCTGGTAATCCTACAGAGAGCATAAGTTTCAGTGAAGAAGAAATAAGTAAAGTTGAAAATGAACAAGATAGAATGATTAATCTTGCACTTAATGGAACGCTGCCGAAAACTGATGGCATTTTTACTAAAAAGAAGACATGGACCTTTCCTTATGAAGAAAAGGATCTAAAGATATCTGATAAAAATGAGCAAGAATACCATGCAAATGTGTTTGTGGTCAGCAAGCCATCTGATGATGGAGTAATAGAAGCTGCTCATTATATGGGGAAAATGATCGTAGATGGCATCGATTTTACAGAAAAGAAAAATTTACCAAAAATAAATGTGGAGGAATCAACTTTAAGAATTAAGGCTCCAGAGGGGATAGAGGTTAACTTTACCAAATTCAGCGAGGGGTTTGCGTTCGATCAATTCACAAGAGGTCAAAGCTTGTTTTCTCGCAGTTACTTCTCCGTACACGGAAGTGAGTTCATTTTATTAAAGGTTCCTAAAAGTGTGAAGGTCAGTGGGGATTTTAACTATGTGAATATGGAATAAAATATTTTTGAAGGCAGGGAGGAGACAGATATTCCCTGTTTTTGCTTTGTTTTTTAATCATACATAAAATCATGGTGAAAACGCTCATCTGTTATGATAAGAAAATAAGCCTGTTAATCATGAGGAGTCATTTATGAAGGAACAGTATTTTGATAAATTGTTGAATATTCACACCCAAGGCAGCCAAAAGGGCTTCCATCCTTCCGTTCATTATAATCGGTACGAACCAACCCCCTATCATGCGCTGGAGATATTATTTAATCAATATCCCTTAAAGAACAGCGATAGAATGGTTGACTTTGGATGCGGCAAAGGAAGGTTAAACTTTTATGTCCACTATTTCTTTCAGGCATCAGCTGTTGGAATTGAGATGGATCAATCTTTTTATGAAGAGGCCCTTGAAAATAAAAGGAATTATATAAAGAAACACAGAAAAGGAAAAGAAAGCATTCATTTTCAATGCTGTTTGGCAGAAGAGTACAAAATCGATTCAAAAGATAATCGGTTTTATTTTTTTAATCCCTTTTCTCTGCAAATTTTTATTAAAGCGGTAAACAACATTTTGCGTTCAGTCGAGAAGTCACCAAGGGAAGTTGAAATTATTTTGTATTATGCACCAGAGGAGTACCTCTTTTTTCTAGAGAATCAAACAGCATTTGAGTTGAAAGAAGAGGTAATCCTGCCTGGTCTATACGAGCGTAATCCGTATGAAAAGTTCTTAATCTACCGTCTGTTGTACGGAAAGGAGAAACCCGTTTGAGTGAAAAGAGCCCTCTATTAGAAGCGTTTAAGCGAACGGACCATCAGCTGCCAGGCCATGGAAACCGCAACATCCAAGTATTAAAAGAAGCAATGAATAGGATGGATGGGCAGCTTGAAAGTGATGTTTATGGAAATGGCAGGATCATCGAGGATTTTCAAGAAAAAATAGCCGGTTATCTAGGCAAAGAGTCAGCTGTCTTTTTTCCGAGCGGAACGATGGCGCAGCAGATCGCTCTTCGTATTTGGTGTGACCAGAATGGAATTAAGAAAGTGGCTTATCATCCGTTGTGTCATCTGGAAATTCACGAAGAAGATGGTCTAAAGGAATTGCATGGGATAGAATCCATTCTGCTCGCAGATAAAAATAGAGTCATAACCATGGATGACGTAAGGAACATAAAAGAGGAAATTTCCTGCTTGCTGCTTGAACTTCCACAACGGGAGATCGGCGGGCAGCTGCCGGATTATGAAACCCTCCAAGCGATCTCTGATTACTGCCGGAATAAAGGGGTTAAGCTGCACCTGGATGGAGCAAGGCTTTTTGAGATACTGCCTTATTATCAAAAAACCGCAGCTGAAGTCTGTGCCCTTTTTGACAGCGTGTATGTCTCGTTTTACAAAGGAATCGGTGGAGTAGCTGGTGCGATCCTGGCAGGAGACAAAGGCTTTACAGAGCGATCTAAGGTTTGGAAAAGGCGTCATGGCGGCGATTTAATCAGTCTATACCCTTATATAGTCAGTGCGGACTATTATTTTGATCAACGGATCGGGAAGATGGGGGACTATCATGAAGGAGCAAAGGAACTGGCTGCTCTTTATCAGGATTGCGAAGGTGTACGCACTGTGCCGGTAAATCCGGTGTCTAATATGTTCCACTTATATTTTGATGCACCGAAGGAAGAGGTTGAGGCCATTCTAATCCAAACGTATGATGAGACGGGAATCGGTTTAACAGGATATGTTAAAGAGAATGGTGAAAAGAGCTGCTTTTGCGAGGTAAGCATTGGCGATAATTATTTACATGTACCTAAATCCGAGTTGGAAAACGCATTACAGGTACTGAATCAGAAGTTAAAAGAAAAAATTTTAGCATAAATCTGGAGAAGTTGACCAAAAAGGCTCTGTACCTCCCTTTTTGGTTAGCTTTTTTAAATGAATAGATGATCATTGGGTGAAAAGTTAGTGTTGATGGGCGGAAATAGCTTTTGTTTGGGCAAAAAGCAGGATCAGTTGGGCGAAAAAATGTCGAATACGGGTGAAAAGTGCACCCAACTGGGCGAACGTGTAATAAATAAAAGAACACGTACCGTAAAAATTAAATCAATTGCATTTGAAGGCCCGCAAACGCTAAAAAAGGACTGCCCCGAAAAGCAGTCCTTCCTACATTAATTGTTATCTGGATCCGTATCGTCGTTATAAGTGCCAGGAGTCTGTTTTGCGTTAAATGTCCAATCGACTTGAAGCTTGTCTCCTTGGAACTGGTTTTGGTCTTCACCGTTATCCACGAACTGAAACAATACGAACATCTTTTCTTTTTCACCAGGAGGGATGCCGTCAGGACGCTGTGTGCTTCCGACAAACTCGTCGATCGCTGTCAGATCAGGTGTTTGTTCCTTCAGCTGTGCGAGTGTCGTTTCAACGACAGGAACTGTTGCGCTGCTCGTGTTGTACATGATGGTTACTTTAATGTGGTTGGCAAGGTCATCGGTATTGTCGGATTTTGCATCCTCCACGGTATACTTTGTATCCAGCAATACTTGATAGATGTCTAGAGAACCTTTGTTTTCAAACGTAAACTCACGGTAAACCTCGTCGCCAGGTTTGATGTTGTCGATGTTTACTACGGCATTTGGATTGATGGACAGATCGAGCGTACCTGCTGCAAATGTGTTTTTGGTTTCAAACGTGTCACTAAAGTAGGCGAATGTTCCTCCGCCCATTAGTGATAACCCTAGTGCTGCTGTCATTACCCCTTTACTTATTGTCTTCGTAAATCCCATTTTCTTAACCTCCAATTTTAGTATGTGAATCAAATTTATTAAACTCGTATGTATGGATTAAATACATAGAGAGCTAACCTGAATTTACGCCCTTTCTACATCCAGTTTTCTAGCAGCTTTTATGATCGAGAAGAGTGCAGAAGCAAAGAGTATAAGCCCTGGTATGAATAAGAGAAGAGCAGAAGCTTCTTTCGATTGTGTAACATTCAGCGCGTAACCTGCATACGGAACCGTGAAGCCAGTATATTTGCCGATCACACTGCCTGATGGAACCATCCACATGTCAGGTCCGTCATTGTTATCTCCTTTTGTCTTATATGAGACTTGTCCATTCTTATTCGAAACCTCAATGATTCGGTGAGTGATCAGTTTTTCTTCCATTTGAAAAGTAATAATGTCTCCTTTTTTATAGGAGTCAGTGTCATCTGCCTGTTTGATAGAGATAATGGATCCGGTTTGAAAGACAGGCTCCATGGATCCCGATAGAACGGCTTTTATCTGGTAGCCAAAAATAGAAGGTTCTGCGCCTGTAAAGCGTGATGATAGAATGATAAAGGCCAGAATAAATATGACAAGGAGGAACATGCTGCCTCCCAGTCTAGCTGCTGCTTTCCATACTTTTTTCTTCATCTGCTGTCTTCCCTTCGTTTTGATCGATGGTTTCTGTTGGTTCAGCCTGTGGCACCACACCATCATCTGTCTTTTCAGGTTTTGCCTGTTTCATAGACTGTTTCTCTTTTTCCATCTCTTCTAATTTCTTGATCCGTAATTCAATAGATAAACGTGTATGTTTGATATATGGAAAATCGATAGTCTTCTTTATTTCCATCCTTACTTTATCAACCTGCAAGAAGCCGGTTTGGACAAAACGGTATGTATGGGGATCGAGTTTTTTAACTTGTTTATTTATGTTTGCAAGCTCAGTATGTACATTCTCAAAATCTAGCAATAAGGATTGAAGCTCTTGTTCTACCCCGATGACCGCAGACCGTGCTTTATTCAATTCTTCTAAATTTGCCTTCTCAGGGACTGTTGGCATCCTGCTTTTAGCCTTTATCATGTCCGTGAAAATGTTTTGTGCCTGATCAATCAGATCTTGAACCGCAGCTGGAAAGACAACAGCTGCTGAGATTTCAATCGGTTCTAGTGTAGTCTGACTGGAGAAGGAGGCCTCTGTCTGTCCTATGAATTGCGCTCCAGAATAGAAGCCGATCGAACATATTGTGGAAAGCATGATTGCTTTGCGAAATGTTCCTTTCAAATTCATCCCTCCCTCATCTCTCGTAATCTGATTTGACCCTATTATTGCAGAATCCTGAGAGATTTGTTATTGGGTTAATTAGCTGTCAAAACTTGGACATATTTTGTCGAATATAGACAGAAAACTGGGAAAAGCCCTGAACAACTGTTAAAAATTAACCCAATTGACCACTTTTGCAATCTTCTTAATAATTGGAATTATTCCGGAAGCACATTATGAAGAAGAGGTGAATGGATTGAAAAAGAACAAGAAACAAAGCATGAAGAAAAAGGTAGTGATTCCTGCAGTCCTGGCATTATCGGTCGCTCTAGGAGGAGTTACACTTCCTGGGCCGCAAGTCCATGCAAGCGGATCTACCGTATTATTTCAAGCAAAGGGATTAAGTAAAGAAGAGGTCGTGAAAGCATACTTGCAATCATTGGTTGTTTCAGAGGCTGGAGCCCGAACGGCATCCTCCTTTGGCGAGCAGTTTAAGATTGTCAGTGAATTTGCAGACAGTACAACGAATACATACCACGTACGTACTGTCGAGCAATACAAGGGAATTCCGATCTATGGAAGCGGACAAACTGTTGCACTTGATGCAGACAACAACGTGTATGCGTCATTTGGTAAAGTGACGCAAAGCCTAGCTCGTACCATTATTCCGACTGAGCCTGCGATTACAAAAGAGTCAGCAGAAGCAGCTGCGAAAGAGCATGTTGTCTCTCAAATTGGTGAAGTTAAAAACTATGATGGAGTAGAAACGGAATTAACTATCTACCCGCATGAAGGAAAGAAATACTTAACGTATCTGGTGAAAGTATCAACGTCTGTACCAGCTCCAGGGTACTTCCACTATTTTATCGATGCAACAACCGGGGAGATCGTTGAGGAGTTCAATGCGATCCATGAAGCTGAAGCACCAGTCGTAACACCAATTACTGGTAAAGGACTGGATGTTTTCGGTAAGATGCAAAATTTTATAGCGGTAAAAGATGATGCTACAGGCAAGAGCTATCTTCATGGGGCAGCAATTGCAGGAGGAACAACCGGAAATCCAAACATCGTGCCGATTCATACGTTTAAAGCGAATCGAATGGGAGAAACTGCTTTCATTCTTCTCTCTGGGCTCTTAGGGTTTACCGGTTTTGAAGTAGAGACCGGAACGACATTCTTTGCAGATCCTGCAGCGGTCTCAGCTCATTCCAACTCGATCAAAGTAAATAACTACTACCAGAATATTCATAAACGCAATAGTTTAGATGGCAATGGGATGCCGATCATCAGCACGGTCCACATCGGTTCTAAATGGAACAATGCCGCTTGGAACGGAAAGCAGATGCTCTATGGAGATGGAGATGGCATCGTATTGGGCTCACTGGCAGGCGGGCTGGATGTAGCTGGCCATGAAATGACGCACGGAGTAATAACGAATACTGCTAACTTAACGTACCAAGACGAGTCTGGTGCCATCAACGAGTCACTTGCAGATATTTTTGGGGAATTTGCAGAAATGCACAGTAACGGATCCACTGTTCCGGCGGATTACGAAATGGGTGAAGATATTTATACACCAAATGTTTCAGGGGACGGCGGACTGCGCTCTATGAGCAATCCTAAATCTAAGAAGCTTTCACCGGCATACGGTTTAAAGGACAACGCCTACCCAGACCACTATGAAGACCGTTATTTGGGAGAATTGGATAAAGGCGGTGTTCATATCAACAGCTCGATCAACAACAAAGCTGCTTACCTGATTACACAAGGCGGTGAGCACTATGGGGTGAATGTAACTGGTATTGGACGTACAAAAGCTGAAAAGATCTTTTACCGTGCGTTAACGAACTATCTCGTGCCTTCTTCTGGATTTAAAGAGATGCGAGCAGCTGCCGTTCAGTCAGCCCGCGATCTTTATCCGGACCGCAACGGCGCTCCGTCAGCTGAAACAAAGGCAGTTATCGCAGCATACGATGCGGTTGGTGTAACAGCTCAATAATGATACGATCCACGAGAGAATGATCTTTCGTGGATTTTTTATGGAAATCAACTAGGCAGGAAGTCTTAAAAATATGGATTAAGAAGGAAGGTTTCACATGAAGAAAGAAATAGATGTATAAGCTTAGTTCATCTTTTGTTCAGGGGAGAGACACGTATGTTAGAAGGAGAAATTATTAAATTTTACCGTAAAAAAAGAGGAATTTCTCAGGAACAGCTTGGAAGGGACATCTGTACAACCACACATGTCAGCAAGATTGAGCGGGGGCAGACGAAGTATTCCCCCGAGATTATTGCCTTATTCTCTAAACGCCTTGATATCGATATATATAAAGAAATTGAGTTTTTTCAAAACATAGAGAAGAAGCTCCACCAATGGCATACCTCTATCATCATGCAAAGGATGAAAGAAGTAGAAAAAATAAAAGAAGAACTGGAACAATTTCCTCTTATTCATTCTTCTAAACACGCTGCTTTATATCAATTGGTATTGGCCAGGTATTTTCTCTTGAAACAGGATACAAAAAAACCAATGGATATTATCCAACGGGTAAAAGATCAGCCTATGACTCCCTATGAAAAAAACATGCTCAAGCATGTAGAGGGAGTTTATTATTTACAAAAATATAATAATTTTCTTAGTGAGAATCGTAAAAAAGCGATCGAGATTTTAACATCTATCGATATGGAGGCTTATGGAAATGAAGAGCTCTATTATCATCTGGCACTAGCCTATCAATGGGTAGAGTCTAAAACGATGTGTCACATCAATGCCAAGATAGCGCTGGACTACTTTAAGAAGAACAATATTTTTTCAAGGGCCATTCAAGCTGAATCGGTTATGCTGCTGCAGATTGAATGTGCCACAGACCGAGACTTTCAGAATAAAGTGGAACGCTATCATCAACTGATCCGGGATAGCGAAGCCATAAATGAAACAGGCATCATCGGAATGCTTCTGCATAATCTGGGGATCGAGTATTTTAAACAAGAGGATTATCAAAATGCGCATATTTATTATGGGAAAGCATTAAAGATGGCCGATAAGAAAACAGCTATATTCTTAAACCGTTTATATAATTATCTAGATAATAGTATAAAAGGAAAACTGCAGACTCACAAAAGACACTTAAAAAGCGCACAAGAAGGCATATTCTTTTCTAAAGCATTAAAACATCCGTTATATCAGCATTTGTTTCAGCTTCTCATCTTTCAGGTTGAAGGTGAAACGGATTCGTATTATGTCTATCTGGAAAAAGAAGCATTACCATTTTTTCTTTCTTACAATCAGATCAATCGGATCAACAAGTTTGGAAAAAAGCTGTTTCATTATTTTTCAGATACGAAACAATATGAAAAAGCAGTCCAGATCTCACATACCTTTATTCAGAGAGATTAGTGTTACAGAGTACTCTTATGCAGTGTAAAAAAAACCTTCTTGGGGAAAATATATAAGCATAGGAGGGATAATGTATGAAAGAAAAAGAGGAACAAATAGATCAAGAAACATCTGATGGGATGAACGAGCTTGTTGAAATCATAAACGCAAAAGGCGATACAGGAGAGCTGGAGGAAATCGCTGATAAGTACGATAGTGAAAAGAACCATTCTCCATTATGTGATGATAATTTTTTTTATGCAGACTTAAGAGCGATTGCGGAAGATGGGGCAAAAGAAGAATAAAAAAGAGGAGACAGAGAATGCAAAAGTGCATCTCTGTCTTTTTGTTTGTTCTAAGTAATAAGACAGGGGATTTTTGTCCTTCTCTATTTAAAAAAATAAGGGTGCTGTCTATCTATATAACCATTTTAATGAAAATTCTGACTTTTCTGTTGAGTTAGTTACGAATGACACCTATACTATGGGTACTATTTTATAGGGAGGGTGTCCATTGAAAGAGCATTGGAATAGGATTGCAGTTGTTTGCTTATTAGGGTTCTTAATTATGCTTGAGTGGAATTTTACACAAGCCGGAGCGGATAAGACTGGAAATATCGATTGGAACGGAAAGAACGTATCAACAGTTGAAATGAACGGAAAGTCATATGTCTCTGTTGATCACGTTGCTGCAGCATCAGGTTTTAATCAGCATGGGAAATCAAACAAATACTATATGCAATCTAGACTAGACCGTATTCTTAAAGAAGGTGTAATTCGTGTTGGGACGACCGGAGATTACAAACCTTTTACATATTTTAATGAGAAAACCAAACAGTATGAAGGGTACGACATTGAAGCTGCAAAATTAATGGCGAAAGATCTCGGTGTTGAAATCAAATTTGTTAGAACCTCTTGGCCAACATTAATGAGTGATCTATTAGATAATAAGTTTGATATTGCAGTAGGAGGAATAAGCAGAAACACTGAGCGTCAAAAGGATGCGCACTTTACTAAACCCTATTTAAATGACGGTAAGGCTCCTTTAATACGAAAAGAAGATCAGGAACGCTTTAAAAGCTTAGCAGACATTGACCAGCCTGATGTAACGATTGGTGTGAATCCAGGCGGAACAAACCAAAAGTTCGTTGATGCTAACATTAAGAAAGCTAAAGTTGTTGTCATTAATAATAACTTAGATATTCCGCCAAAGGTGGCTAACGGTGAAGTGGATGTAATGATTACAGACAGTGTAGAAGCAATCTATTATGCGGGACAAGACTCCAGACTTCATGCGGCCCTTACCGATCATACTTTTACTAAAAGTCAAAAGGGCTATCTCATGCACCAGAACGATGCAGTTTTCCAAAATTGGGTCAATTTATGGATGGAGGAAAAGGAGCTTCAAGGTGATTTTGACCGATTAAAATCTGAATGGATCTATGGTAAAGAAGAATAATGAAATTAAAAAAACTCAAAGCTTAATCGCTTTGAGTTTTACTATTTAACTGGTTTGTAGATAGCTTTTATTTACCTTTGTTTCCTTGTGTAATGCCTTTGACTCTAACATTCTCAGTGCTGCTTTATATTTTTTAAACGAATACAGCTTATCCGTATACGTAAAGATCTGTCCGTCATTTGAAAGATACATGATGGCATGGTAAGGGAAGTAATTTTTATTCATCCTAAATCGTAAATCCCTCCACATGACATAGGATCCATGTTTTCCATCCTTCACAAAAGGAAAGGCAAATTCGGTTGAATAAAGAAAATCTGCAACGTTTTTTTCTTTTTTACTTTTTTCGATTAATATGTCTTGCAGGTTGGTTTTAGGCAATATATGGTCAAGCTTCAATTCAGTTGCTGTATAGATGCCAAACAAAAATCTGTCATGTGTTTCAACTAGGAAGTCCCATTTGAATAATTCTGATCGCGGGATCATTTTTATCATACGTGCAGCAGGATAGTATTTTCTTAGATGTTTTTTAATCTGTGCTGCGTATATGGTCCGAAACAGGATATGAATGAAAATAACCAAGTACACAAATAGGAATACAACTCCTGGGTTGAAAAATGGAATACATATAAACCCAATGAAATGCATGAGTAAAATAAAAGGATCTACTAAAGGTATAGCATCACAGGAGATCCACTTAGACGACAAAGGTCTAGCCGCCTGGGTTCCATACACATTAAAGAGATCGAGTACAACATGTAAAATGACTGCTAGAAAACTCCACATAAAGAGGTGAAGAAATGAAAGATCAGAGAAAAATGGATAAATAAGTGCTGAAACGGCAAGTCCCCATAGCGGAAGAGCTGGTATAGAATGTGACCATCCTCTGTGGTTACGGAAATAGCTGCCTCTTCCTTTTAATCTAAACATACAGTCGGCATCTGGCGCATTGGATCCGATGACTGCTCCTATGACAACTGCATATGAGAGTGAACTGCTTGATACAACGGGATCTATTTGGGCAAGAGCCCCTATTCCTAAACCAATTACAACATGAGAAGTCGTGTCCATCGGTCTGCCTCCCTATTGAGTGATTTCTGATAGGTGTTCGATTTCAACTTGGGCATGTTCAGCAATGATAGAAGAAGAGCGGGACTGATGAATATGCTGTAGACCTGACTTCATTCTTCTCGCCAGCTGCTCATTATCAAACAAATTTTGTACGTGTTCAGCAATTTCATCTGCTGATTCAGCGATGATTGCTGCTCCATGTGCTTGGAAATGTTTCGCATTTTCAGCTTCTTGTCCTGGTACAGGCTTATAAAGGATTAATGGTAAATGTAAGGCAGCAGCCTCTGTAATTGAAATTCCCCCCGGTTTGGTGATCAGACAATTGGACAGTTTTAACAGTTCATGAAGTTCCTCTACATAACCAAACAAGCGAAAGGAACCAGAATGTTCAATTGCTAGTGGAGTTAACTTTTCATATAGAGCTTTATTCTTACCGCAAACCACAATCACTCGCAGTGATGGATCCTTCAGTAACCTTTGGGATAGACTCTTCACATTTTTCAGTACGCCTTGAGCTCCAGCTAGTATAGTAACTACACGATTACTAGGAGGTATGCCATATTTATAAAAAAGAGTTTCTTTGTCTGCGGGTCTATAAAAATCTGGACGAATTGGAATTCCGCTGACTGTAATTTTATTTTTATCCACATCATGCTTCTGCAAGCCATGCATAACGGATTCAGAAGCTACAAAGTAGTGGTCGATGGAAGGGTTGATCCAAAATGGATGAGCAACATAATCGGTGATAACCGTATAGATGGGGATATTATACCGGGATTTCTTAAGCAAGAAGGGTGCAGCGTGAAGTGGAAAGGTCGTAATAACAAAGCGAGGATTATGTTCTTGGACAAGCTCCAAAAAGCGCTTGCGTCCTAAGTAACGGGAAAATTGTGTAATCGTGCTTGCATTAAGTTTATTAGTCCCATAATAAAACCATTTATAAAAAGAAGAACCGTGAGAGAAGCTTTTGATGAAAATGGACTGTGTAATCTGCGCCATAACAGGATGTGCTTCTTCAAACAAATCGGAAATAATCGGTTGAACCCCTCTATTCTTAAGCTCTTCAGCTAAAACATTTGCTACTTGTACATGTCCGCTTCCGTAGTTTGCCGTTAAAATTAATGCTGTTTCACGTCTCATACCAAACCCTCCCTCATCTTTTGACCATAGAATAGCACGGAAATATAAAGGAAATATGAAGAGAATGGTGATGATTTGTAAAGCTTCGTTCTATTCTTGTGAAATTTACAAGTGCATAAGAGAAAAAATGAGAAATTTCATGTGGTTTTGATTGATGCAATAGGAGATAGGCAATACATACAAATATAACGTAAAAGTTTAAAGGAGGATGTAATGGAGACTAGTACTGCAAAGAGCTCAGCTCCCTTTGATAACAGATATAACTTTACAGCAAGAAATTCTATATCAGGTTACTTGTTCGGTCTTGGTTTTGTTGCTTTTTTTGATGAGGCTGTTTTTCATCAGCTGCTGCATTGGCATCATTTTTATGATAAGTCTACGACGAGCATAGGGTTAATCTCCGATGGGCTTTTTCATGCTTTCAGCTGGTTTGCGACAATTGGGGGCCTTTTCCTTTTTGCTGATCTTCGCAGGCGTAAAGCACTTTGGCTCGTAAGGTGGTGGGGAGGCGTTTTACTTGGTGCTGGTGTTTTTCAATTTTTTGATGGTACGATTCAGCACAAGGTATGGCGTATTCACCAGATTCGTTATGTAGACAATGTCTATATCTATGATTGGATCTGGAATATCACAGCTGCAATGATGATTATTGCTGGAATCATCATTACCGTTCGCACGAAACAAAAAGCAAAGGCCGCTAAACATGCATAACCACCAACTTGTAAACAATGTTATGAATCATGATTTTGTAAGAGCAGGACTTGTTTTCTTCTTTATTATATTTTTTCTGTTTTATGTTTTAGCAGTCATTAAAAACAATAAACTTAGAAAACAATGGCCTTCGTATCGAACGCTTTTTTGGACTCTAGGTGTGTTCTGTTCTGCTGTTTCCATGATAGGACCACTAGCAGAAAAGGCTCATGTGAGTTTTACAGCTCATATGATAAGTCACTTATTGCTTGGCATGCTTGCACCTTTATTTATAGTGCTGGCTTCACCCGCTACTCTTCTTTTGCGCTCCTTACCTGTAGCAAAAGCCAGACTGCTCGCATCTCTTTTGAAAAAGAAGATCATGCATATCTTTCTGGATCCCTTGGTAGCGGCTATCCTCAATATAGGAGGTTTATGGCTCCTATACACGACTGACCTTTACATGCTTATGCATCAATACATTTGGCTTTTTATTTTTATTCACCTTCATCTATTTTTAGCAGGCTATCTTTTTACGACAGCTATACTATCTATCGATCCTGTTATCCCCCAAAAACATTTTTGGTATCGTTCTCTTGTTCTCGTAATTGCCCTGGCGGCTCATGGGATTTTATCAAAGTATATGTATGGCCATCCTCCCGCAGGTGTGCCTCTAAAACAAGCTGAGAGTGGAAGTATGCTTATGTATTATGGAGGTGATGTTGTTGATATCATTCTCATCTTCCTGCTATGTCTACAGTGGTATAACGCTTCTCGTCCCCGTCAGTATCCTGTATCACATAATATTAATTCCCTATAAGGCTTGTTTATTACTATATACTCTGTGAACGCAACGGCTGAATGATATAATAAGATATGATTCATAATCACATAAGATCCGATAATCATGGTGTCTATTAAAGACTTAATAGGGAATCTGGTGTGAATCCAGAACTGTTCCCGCAACTGTAAGTGCTGACGAAATAAGCAGAACCACTATCTTAGAGATGGGAAGGGCTTAAAGTAGGCTTGAAGCACAAGTCAGGAGACCTGCCATGGTTGTTTCGTTGATCTTCTTCGGGAGTTGGGGAGATAGGACGTAGGGTATTTTAATAGATTATTACGTATCTGTTAGATATGCTTGCGTGCCCATCCTTAGTGATGGGCATTATTTTTTTTAATATGGTTAAGCGTCCAATCTTGTTTGACCAACTCCCTCAACTAAAATAGGAGCATCTGCACTCCGGAAATGAGGGTATGGTATGGAACAGCAATTATCGGCAAACGTCTCAAGAACCATTCAGACAAAATTAGTTTTACCACCTGATACGAATCACATGGGGACGATCTTTGGAGGTACTGTTCTTTCGTATATTGATGAGATCGCCGCGATCGCGGCAATGAAACACAGTAAGAAAGTTGTTGTAACAGCATCCATTGATAATGTAAACTTTTTATCGTCAGCTAAAGTGGGGGATATTCTCATCTTAGAAGGGGTTGTCATCTCGACGGGAAGAACCTCGATGGAAGTGTATGTGAAAGTGGAGTGTCAGAACTTAGAGACAGGGAACAGAACACTTAATACAACTTCTATACTGACCATGGTGGCAATCGATCAGGATGGCAAGCCGTCACCTGTTCCTAGTGTGATACCTGAAACAGAAGAAGAAGCTGTACTTTTTGGGAGTGCTCCACTAAGAAAGGAGCGCCGTTTATTATATAAAAATGTGAACGGAACCGTTTAAGTTTTCATGCGAAGGAAGTGGGAATTCCAATGAAAATCAAAAACATCATATTTGTAGCATTGGGGTTCTTATTCCTGGGTTTAGGAGCTTTAGGTATCGTTTTGCCATTACTTCCAACCACACCACTCTTATTACTCGCGTCCTATTTCTTTGTAAAAGGTTCTAAGAAATTTGAAGTGTGGTTTAAAGGTACTTCTATCTACAAAAAACATTTAGATGATTTTGTAAAGAATCGTTCATTGACGATAAAAAAGAAAATCATCATCAGCCTTTTTTCAGACTCCATGATTTTAATAACATTCCTATTCACTGAGAGCACCATAGTAAGAGTAATCTTAATTCTTGTCGTGGCGTATAAGTACTATTATTTTATTGCTAAGATCAAAACCGTTTAAACATTGTTAAAAAACCTGAGTATGGTTAAAAGTCCATATCCAGGTTTTTGTATTATTGAATAATAGCGGAGCTCCCTGCTAACGACTCGGGAGTTCTTCCTAGTGCAAGCTGGCTAAGTCTAGCATACCCGGTGTGTTTAAATTCAATGAATACTTTTCTTAATTCATGAATGTCTTTATCGTCTTTTAACTTTTGCATTTCTTTTTTATATAGGCGGATAACAGAACCAGTAATAAATTGAGGTTCGGCATTGCCAGGTTCCTCATTCATGATTAAGCAACCCATGTATTGATATTTTAGCTGCATCGCACGTGTAAGGTTGATGACATCCATAAACTTTTCGAATAGTTCAGGTCTAGATTTCTCTAATTGATTTAATGCAGTTTGTGCGGATTTCAATTCATCTTGGCTGCATAACGTAATCATACAAATACCTCCTCTTTTTTATCCCATGGTTTATCTAAAGAGATAACAGCAGCTAGTTCTTTACTTTTCATTCTTCTGAGCTTTCGTACTTCTGCCCTTTCTTTTGCTGTTTCAAATAAGAATTTTTCTTCTTCCGTTTCAGGGATAACTTGCGGGACGTCAACAGGTTTTTTATCCTCACCTAAGGCCACAAATGTTAAGAAAGCTGTTGCAGCAATCCTTCTATCACCTGTTACCATATCTTCAGCAATGACCTTGCAGAAAATCTCCATTGAACTTTTACCGGTATACGAAACAAAAGATTCTATGCAAACGGAGTCAGTTTGATGGATAGGATGTAAAAAGTCGATTGAATCTGTTGAAGCTGTTACACATTCCTTAACTCTTGCATGTCTTCTTGCGGATAAGGTTGCATTATTGTCCAGCTTTCTCATCAGAACTCCGCCAAACAAGGTATTATAATTATTTAAATCCAGGGACATGACCTGGTCCGTATTAATAATGCGGCTTTCACGAGCTTTTTTTGCGAACATTCGTATCATTCCTTCCCAGATGTAAACTTTCATTTACAAGGCAAGTGTAAGCCCGATATAGCATGAAGTAAAATGGATATTTTTCATTTAAACAATAGCTTTTGTCTATGTAAATGCTTACAATCATGTCTATTGGGAATAAAAAAAGACAATTCTTAATAAGAACTGTCTTGTCTTCTATAGTTGTTCTTTAGCAAAACGCAGCCATTCTTTTGCTGCATATGATAAATACTGATCTTTTCTCCAGATGATGGCGAGTTCCCAGCCAATGGAGGGATTCACCACTCTAATGGTTCTTACTTTGGTTGTGAGATGACGGCAAATACTTTCGGGCAAGAGAGAAACGCCAAGATTGCAGGCAACCATTTCTTCGATAAACGCCCATTGTGAACTTTCAGAGATAACATGAGGGTTAAAGCCTGCATTGTTACAAGAAGAGATGATGCGATCGTGCAGAACAAAATCTTTATTGAACAGGATGAAAGATTCACTGCTGAGATCAGATAAATGAACCTCTTCCTTTTTGGCGATTGGATGGTCAGGGTGAATGATCAGCCTCAGATCCTCTTCCATAAAGGAAAAATACTGAAAGATATCATTGTTTGTCGGAAGTACAACAACCCCTATATCAAGGTGATGATTAGCTACTTCTTCCTCAATCTTTTTGGAACCGTTCTCCATTAATTCGAAAGTTATGGCCGGATACTTTTCATGAAAACTGCCTACCAATTTTGGAAAGAGGCGTGAATTAAAAATGGGCGGCAATCCAATACGAACATGTCCTTTCTGAAGCCCGAGAAGATTATCCATTTCAGATTCTAAATTGTTAAAAGCTCTATCTACGAGCTTGGCCTGCTCATAAATCACTCTCCCTGCATCGGTTAATACAAGTTTTTTTCTGCTGGATCGGTCAAATAAAATCAAACCGAGTTCATCTTCTAAATTCTTGATCATTTTACTTATGGTCGGCTGTGTAATGAACAATTCTTCTGCGGCACGGGTGAAACTGTTATATTTGGCTACTTCAATAAAGTATTGTAATTGTTTAATATCCACTATAAACACCTGCAGGATTTATTTTAAAACTGAACTTAGTATGTAGCTTATCAGAATTAATTACCAAATACCACGCCGTTAGAATCAAAAAAAAGATCAGCCTTGCCATTTAAAGACTGATCTTGTAAGTACGTATAAAGTTTCTTAAATTCTGGTATATGTTGTTGAAAAACAACAAACTCTGTCGTACATCCAGGGGTAAAGTCACCAGGAGACTAAAGAGCACAAACCAGTGTCCTTGATAGCTTGTTGGAAGGACAAGTTCCCCAAGGGTGGTATGAACCGTCATCTCCAGAAATAGATCTCCAATAAAAGGCTTTGTAGATGCTTGTGCAGGTTCCATATCTCTCCTCTCTTAACTCAGTTGGTTTCCCATTATCTTGCTCTTCTTCAACAAATGAGATTCACCGGTCTTTTCCCA
This sequence comes from Fictibacillus barbaricus, assembly GCF_014635025.1. Lineage (GTDB taxonomy): Bacteria > Bacillota > Bacilli > Bacillales > Fictibacillaceae > Fictibacillus > Fictibacillus barbaricus. The sequence continues at coordinate 78,184 of NZ_BMCE01000003.1, forward strand.
TGCTTCAACCTGTTGGATTGCTTGCTCTGGCGTGAAACCTTGCCCGACCAATACGCCAGACATAACAATTTCCTGAAACAAATGAGTAGGATTAATACCTTTTTCTGTTTCTTTTAAAGCTCTTTTTACAAGTGGGTCGATATACGCTATCCATTGATCAGGTGTGGTTTGTGTCTCCGTCTCTGTTTCGGGAGAACGAGAAGAACCTGGTTGGCTGTTAAGGGTATATAAGTAGTTGTATTTTGCACTATGTTTCATTTCGTCTGTAAGAATGTTGAACAAGATATCGCGATAATACGTATTTGGAAGCCCTTGTCGGATAACCCGATACTTCTCTACAGCCGCCAGTTCACCAAAAAGGGCTTTAACAAGTCCATCTTTATAAGACTTTGGTCGCTGAACCTCTTCACCATTAACAGGTGGCACCTCTTGGCCTGTAATGTCTTTATAAATCATTTTAAAAAGCTTATTATGCCTTCTTTCATCATCCCGGATAGTGGCAATGATTAATTTCTCTTCATTTGTTGGTGCTACTGATATTAGATATTCATAAAACAGCTGATCTTCTCTTTCATCTGCAACGGCTTCTTTAATCAGTTGTAAAGAGAGCTGCAGAGCTTGCTGCGAGCCGCCACTTTGTTGCTGCTGTTGTTGCTGTTGCTGTGGATTCATGTAACTCATTTGTTTGTTCACCCTCCAAGATAAAAAGTCAACATAGTCTATGCGAAGGCCCAAATTTTGTTGTTTGTTCAGTTGTCCCGGCACCACTTGTCCCAATGGTGAATATGATTGAAACTATAGCTTGTTTTTTTAAAATGATAGGAGTGTTCATATTGAATGAACTGTTATGGTTAACCCTTGGTGCAGCGGCTGTTCTTTTAACAGAGATACTGGGTTGGCTATATTGGCGTTATCTTGGAAAAGGTTCGTTTAAGAGTTTTATAAATAAAAATCAAAAACCTGAAGGACCATTTAAAATTATTCATAAATCTCAGACACCCACACAAAAAATAGCTTTGGTAGATGTTGAAGGGGAAATGTGGATTTATAGCAATGGTGAGGTCATGTTCAGTACAACAAAAGAAGAAGATGAGTATGCTGAGGTTATTGTTCATATACCGATGGCAGCTGCAAAATCGGTTAAGAACGTACTTATTATCGGAGGTGGAGGAGGTATTACTACTCGTGAAGCTCTTCGTTATGAAGAGGTGGAAAGCATCACGTCCGTTGATATTGATGATATCATGCTGCACTATGGCAAGAATCTAGATCGGTTGGTAGAATTCAACAAAGGTTCATTGAGTCATCGTAAAGTCAGAACTGTAATAGCAGATGGAAGAAGCTATGTAGAAAATAGTTTAGAAACATGGGATGTGATCATTGTTGATCTGCCCGAACCTACATCGAAATGCCCGAGTCTTTCAAGATTGTTCACCCTGCAGTTTTATAATCAATTAAGAGATCATCTGAATCCAGGCGGCGCCATTTCTATAGGATGTTCTACCTCTAACTGGATGCCGGAGTATATGTGGAGTATTGAAACGACGCTAAAAGAAGCCGGTTTTTTTACCATTCCCTTTCATCACTTTTCAGTAAATACTGGAGTAGACTGGGGTTATATACTAGCAACTACACTGCCAGTTGAAGCAGGAGATATTGAGCTTAAGATAGCTTCAGATTTTTTAACCGAAGAGAGGCTTCAGGACATTTTGCATCTGCCCTATTATCTCATGAACTGGGAGGATGAAGGAAAGGTACAGACTGACGAAAATAAAGTATTGTTGGAAATTGTAAAGGAAGCTTATGGATATTAAGAAAATAAGTGCTGCATTTGCTTTAAAGAAGCAGGTGCTATTTTTATAAAAGAAATTGTGCATCTTAGTAGCAGTACATAGCAACAAAGTAGTGTTCAAGATGTGTTTTTAAGTCTTCAAGAAGTTTTGTGCGCCTTCAAAATGATTTATAGGTCTCCAAATAAAATTATAAGTCTTCAAATTTTTTTATAAGTCCTCGATAATTCTATGAACAAAACCATCATGCAGCAAAAAAGAGGATGACCTTCAAAAAGTCATCCTCTTTTCAATTATGCACCCTTACGCAAGGTATCGACTTGTTCTGAATTTGCACCAAACAGGTAATCTTTTACGGCATTTGTAGAAGTCTTTGCTTTTTTCACAAATAGCGGGTTCAATACCGCAATCGTTGCAAAGTTAGCCATCAGTCCCCAGAAACCTTCATAGATGCCTAGTGATGTTCCTGTTGAGTAAACGGTAAAAGTCACAGCTAGTCCAACGAGCAAGCCGATGATTGTCGCTTCTCTTGACTGATTTCTCCAGAACAAGCTGATAACTATTGCCGGGAAGATCTGTACCATTCCTGATACACCGAGCAGCTGAAGGGAAACGAGTGCCTGCGGAAAAACAAGTCCGAAAAGTAAAGCTAGTCCAATTACAACAAACACCATACCTCGTGTAATCATCGTCAGCTTAGCGCCTTTAACTTTCGGGTTGATCAGGTCACGGTAAATGTTGTTCGCAAACAGGTTAGAAGCACCGATTGCCATAATGGAGCATGGGATTAATGATGCTAGCGCGATTGTTGAATAAGCCAATCCTTGAGCAACGCCTCCGTATGATGTTTGAATAAGCGAGAGCAGAGCAAAGCGCGGATCTGTTCCATCAGGCAATACCAAAAAGGCGATGAACCCTAGAAAGACAACTAGGATTAATACGATGTTGTACAGCGGCAGATAAAGTGCGTTTTTTCGAATAGCGTCTGCACTTTTTGCGGTGAAAACCCCCGTTGCCGCGTGGGCCCACATAAATAAAGCAAGTGCTGAAACAAAGGATGCAGTGATAAACCAAGGAACCCCTTTAGGTCCTGCTTCCGGGATAGTTAGAAGCTGTGGAGCTTCTGTTACGATTTTATCAACCATCGGATTCCAGCCGCCAAAATGCATGATCGGCAGGGACGCAACCATAAAAAGCATGATCGCCCAAACCAGTACATCCTTAATGATGGCAGTATACGTTGGTCCTTTAATTCCACTGAAGAATGTATATAGAGCAACAAGCAAGAAAGAAGTGATAACAACCACTTTTACATTAATAAAGCCGGTTCCCGCAACCTGCAGTGTGTCTTGAATACCGCTTAGCTGCAGGCAGATATATGGAATAAGCATGAGTACGCCTACAATGGCGATAAGAGAAGAAAGCAGTTTCGAATCAAAACGCTCACGGGCATAGTCTGCTAGAGTCGTTAGTTTATGCTGATTCGCAACTTTCCATAGTTTCGGAAGGAAAAAGTAAGAGATAAAGTAAGCCAGAACGGAATAGGGAATCGCGAAGAATGCGAGACTTCCCGCCGTATACGCTGTACTCGTAAGGCCGAGAAATGTATAAGCCGTGTAAAGATCAGCGCCGACTAAGAACCAGACGAGCAGGCCGCCAAAGCGTCTCCCACCGACTGACCATTCCTCAACAGAACTGCGGGTAGCTTTGTCTCTGCCTGCAAGAAATCCGATGAGTACGACCGTTAAGATAATAAAGATTGTGATAGATAGTGCTGTAAGATTACCCTGCTGCATTTAATCCAAGCCTCCCTGAGATTTCTGTAGTTGATAGATGCCAAAGGTGCAAAAAGGAGTGAGAACAATCCACAAAAACAGCCAAAACTGAAGAAACGGAAGTCCTAGAATAATAGGGTCGATCCGGTTTACAAACGGCAATACGACCAGTTGTGCCAAAAACGGAAGAATGATCAATAAGATCATCAGTAATTTCTTCATGATGCTACGCCCCTTCATCGATGATATGAGAAATATAATGTTCACTATCATAACAGCTTTAAAATGGGGTAACAAGAGGAATAATATAAATTTTTAAAATATTTCATATTATTAGAAAATGAAAGGGTTTACATGGTAAAAAGTGTGTTTAAGTAAATAAAAAAGCCCATTTTAAATTTAAAATGGGATGACATATTATTTGTTATTTACTTTTATTTGAACTCGTGTGTTTACCAATCTTTCTGCTGAAAATGTTTTCCCTCTACTTTTCCTGCACCATCCGGCATACCATAACCCTTCTGCTGAATGTTGTTTGCATCCTTTACAAAATAATAATACACCCAGCCTTTTTCATTCTCGAATTCTACTAACAGATGATAAGGGTTGTATTGACGCCCGATGTTTCTAGTAATCTTCCATTTCTCACCGGGATATTTTTGCTCAAGATAGGTATTTAGCTGTTCTTTTTTGATGGATACTTGGTAATGAATCCAATGAGGGCGGATAAGGAAAAACCCAAGAATACATATCGTAATGAAACTTGCAGTATATAAACCAATTCTTCTTTTAGATTTTGGTACAATGAGAGCAATAATAAAAAGTGCACTTATAAAAACAGCTGTCGCAGTGATCTCAATGACTGTAATGGGATGCACCTTAATTTCCCCCTTTGATACGATTAACTAATTTTACCATACGGCCGTGTTTTACTAAATATATAATGTATTCCGCTTAAGATATACATAACAGAATTAAGCACGGAAAAAACGCATGGAATCACGGAAAAAACAGATGTAATCACGGAAAATTACAGATTGATCACGGAAAAACAGTTAATAATCACGGGAAAAATAAAATGTGTCCTCCTGAAATGAACCGTGCCCCTGATAAATAAAAAAGCTGACCTATCAAGGTCAGCTTTCTCACTTTTCACCACCACAAAAAGGGCTTTACAACCATAAACCATAGCATGATCATCAACAATACTATATAAATCCATACGTTTCTCATTAACTTATCTGCTAACATCTCTTTGTCGTGGTCATCCTCGCTAAACTTACGGAGTGTGGGTGAAAAGGCTCGCGCTAAAAATAGCAGGGAACAGAATAATATGATCAATGTCATCAAAATCCATGGTGTATCCCATGTCCACGGCCCTGACAAAATGAGCAGCACACCTGATATCACGAGAACATGGCCAGCATGTTTGGCGAGCCAAACCACAAAACGGAATGTGCCTAAATAAGCGTGCATCTCGTCCCCTGCTGCAGTTCGCAGTTTTTTTACAAGGGGAAACAGGATAAAGAATGGCCCGATTGATGCAATAACGCTTAAAATATGGATATATACTAAAATACGATACATAAAATCCATTTGAGCCTGCTAACGATTAACCTTTAACTGGAGTGAACTCGTGAACCCATACTTGCATATGAGGAAGCCATGGCATTCCAGGGTGATACGAAAGAATAGCATTTTTATACTCTTCAACCGATGCAAAACCTTCTTGTTGTGCATGCTCGTCCGTTAACTCACCTAGTGATTGTTGATAAACATTGTTTACGACGAATTTGTGCCCTTGCAGTTCCATAACCTCACCAACATCAGCATATCTCCCGTTTCGGCGAGTGGCTGTTTTTTTGCCCTCGATAACCTTTTGAACGTCCTCTGGCATGGTAACGAGTCTTTCAATCGTACATGTTTTTGGCGGAAGTGCCTGATTATTTTCCTGGTTTGTCATTGTATAAATCTCCCTTCATTTTTTCTCCATTTCCTAATGTAACACATTTCTTAATGAAGTCTGCTCACTTTTACGAATTTAAAACGGTAAGATGTGTCTTTGCTATGTGGAGAGCGTACCTTTATAATCAAGAGATAACTCTACTTGAGGAGGCAGAAAAAGTTTTGACACTAGATTTAATACAAAGAGCAAAACAATTGCTGGAGCTGCATTACGGTTATTCTTCATTTCGGAATGGACAAGAACAAGCGATAGCTTCGGTTCTGTCTGGTGAAGACACCCTTTGTGTCATGCCGACAGGCGGAGGAAAGTCGATCTGCTATCAGATTCCTGCTCTTGTTTTCGAAGGAACAACCATTGTGGTCTCTCCGTTAATTTCATTAATGAAAGACCAAGTAGATACATTGCTGCAGTTAGGTATTTCCGCAGCCTTTATTAATAGTTCCCTTACAGCAGCAGAAACGAGAGAACGGATTGAAAAGGCGAAACGCGGGGAGTACAAACTTTTATATATTGCACCTGAACGACTAGAGTCCTTTGACTTTATGGATCACTTAAAACAGATCGATATTCCGCTAGTAGCTGTCGATGAAGCACACTGTATTTCACAGTGGGGTCATGATTTCCGTCCAAGCTATCAGCGGATTCAACGAATGATAGGGACTATGCCGAAGCGACCGGTCGTATTGGCGCTAACAGCTACAGCGACCCCTAGAGTTCGTCAGGATATTTGCTGGTCCCTTGATATTGATGAAAACAAAACGGTATTGACCGGTTTTGAGCGGGAAAACCTTTCCTTCTCTGTTATTAAGGGACAAGACCGCTTATCCTACTTAAGGGATTTTATAAAAAAGAACGAAAAAGAAGCAGGCATCATTTATGCGGCCACACGCAAGACTGTCGATCAGCTTTATGAACAGCTTAAAAAGAGCGGCATAAATGTTTCGCGGTATCATGCCGGTATGAACGATCAGGAGCGAATGGAGCAGCAGGAGCAGTTCCTTCAAGATGAGTCTTCTGTCATGGTGGCAACTTCAGCGTTCGGTATGGGGATCGATAAATCGAACATCCGCTATGTGATCCATTTTCAGCTTCCGAAAAATATGGAGAGCTATTATCAGGAAGCTGGCCGTGCTGGCCGTGACGGACTACCAAGTGAATGTATTCTGCTGTATTCTTCTCAAGATGTTCAAGTGCAACGGTTCTTGATCGATCAATCCAGCGAACCGGACAGGATCTCGCAAGAACTTGAAAAACTGCAGCTTATGGTGGATTACTGCTATACAGAAAGCTGTTTACAGCAGTCGATCGTTCGTTATTTTAGTGACGAAGACCTTCCGCCATGCGGTCGCTGCGGTAATTGTACAGACTCGAGGGAAAGTATTGACGTCACGAGAGAAGCGCAAATTGTGTTGTCGTGTATCGTAAGGATGGGGCAAAAAAGATTCGGCAAGACACTGATTGCTCAAGTCCTCACAGGTTCAAGAAACAAAAAGGTGCTAGAGCTTCAGTTTCACAAGCTCCCCACTTACGGGATGATGAAGGAAAAAAGCATCAAAGAAGTGACAGATTTCATTGAGTTCTTCATCTCACAAGAAATCATTGCCGTTGAACATGGATCATTCCCGACTCTTTACATAAATGAAAAAGGAAAAGATGTACTTTTAGGTAAAGAGATCGTCATGAGGAAAGAAGCTGTACAGACGAAGCAAGTGGCAGCAGATGATCCGTTGTTTGAAGAACTTAGAAATGTTCGAAAGCTGATCGCTGAAAAAGAAAACGTGCCGCCATTTGTTATTTTTGCGGATACGGCACTGAAGGATATGTGTGTGAAGCTGCCTGAAACGAAAAATGAATTTTTAACTGTCACAGGTGTTGGCCAAAATAAACTGGAGAAGTATGGTGAGAAGTTTATTGATGCGATTGTGGAGTTTTTGGTTCAGAATCCGGAACGGAAAGAAAATGCAGTTAAAGGGACAACAGTAAACGCACAAACCAAAAAAGCTTCTCCGAATTCTCATCTCGAAACGTATACGTTTTATAAAGAAGAGATGTCAGTTGAGGAAATTGCTGAACATCGGAATCTAGCTGTGAGCACAGTTGAAAGCCATCTTATTCAATGTATGCAAGAAGGGATGGACGTTCATATGGAAGATTTGATCCCGGATGAATATATCTCTGAGATTGAAAGTGCAATTCAACAAGCCGGTGGAGAAAAGCTGAAACCGATTAAAGAACTGCTGCCTGAAGAAGTAAGTTATTTTATGATTAAAGTGTACTTGCTGCAAAATGAGAATGAGGAACGGGTGAAATGATGAAAAAGAACGTTCGGTTAAAAGTAAAGCAATCTTATGTAAAGGGTTTAAAAGCAGGCTATCCGCTAATCACAGAGGATGCTGTTCAAAATATAAGCAATGTAAAAGAAGAAGGCACGATTATTGAACTTTTTGACGAAAAGAATACATTCCTTGGAAAAGGATATTACGGCAAGCAGAACAAGGGACGAGGCTGGGTGCTCACGAGGGATTCACAAGAGTTGATCGACCAGAGCTTTTTTGATAGAAGGGTGAAAAAAGCAATTGACCTTCGTGAAGCTTTTTATAACAATTATGAAACGACGGCTTTCCGTGTTTTTAACGGTGAAGGAGACGGAATCGGCGGCCTTACGATTGATCACTACAACGGATATTATGTGCTTACTTGGTACAGTGAAGGCATCTATACGTTTAAGGAGGAAGTTGTTGCGTCTCTTAAAAGTCTTGTGAAAGTAAAGGGAATCTACGAAAAAAAACGGTTTGCAGTTAAAGGAAAGTACATTGAAGATGATGATTTCGTTGAAGGGGAACGTGCGCCAAGCCCTTTGATAGTTAGAGAAAATAACATTCATTTTGCTGTTTACTTAAATGAGGGCGCGATGGTAGGTGTTTTCCTCGACCAGCGTGATGTGCGTCGGACGATTCGTGACCAATACGCAAAAGGGAAGACGGTATTAAATACTTTTTCCTATACCGGTGCGTTTTCTGTTGCTGCTGCACTAGGTGGTGCTACTAAAACAACCAGTGTGGATCTTGCAAACAGAAGCCGCAGCAAGACTCAAGAACAGTTCAGCGTGAACGGCCTGGATTATGCAAATCACGACATCATTGTAGAAGACGTCTTTAATTATTTTAAATACGCGGTTCGAAAGCAATTATCGTTTGATCTTGTTATCCTGGATCCACCTAGCTTTGCACGCTCAAAGAAACATACATTTAGTGCAGGGAAGGATTATCCAGACTTATTGGCTCAAGCCATTCAGATCACTGAAGACAACGGTGTGATCGTCGCTTCATCAAACTGCAGTACGTTTGGTATGAAGAAGTTTAAAGAAATGATCGCTACAGCTTTCAATCAAACAGGCGGTTCTTATGAAATCTTGGAAGAATTCCAGCTTCCGCAAGATTTTAAAACGAATAGAGAATTCAAAGAAGGAAACTACCTCAAAGTCGTGTTCATAGAAAAATTACGTTAATGGCGAGGGGGATCTTAATGACGATGTATAACAATCGCCGCATATTAATTATGACCTCTGTTCCAGCTGAAAAAGAGGCAATTGAAAAAGGACTAGGGAAAGATCAAAGATTTGATGTGGTTTTGGCTGGCGTAGGTCCGATTTCGGCAGGTATTCAAACAACAAGAGCATTGATGGGAGAAGATTATGCTCTTGTTATCAACATGGGGATCGCTGGAGGATTCCGTGAGAAAGCGGATGTCAGTACACTAGTGATTGCTGACGAGATCGTATCCGCTGATCTTGGAGCAGAGTCACCGGAAGGATATATCACGTTGGACGAGCTGGGATTTGGGGCATCAACACGGATAAAAGCAGACAGTGAACTAGTGGAGCTTTTATACACGGCATTAAAGTCATCCGAAGTAGCCGTTCGACAAGGGAACATCTTAACATTATCCACGGTAACAGGAACTGCTGAAACGGCAGAAGAGCTCTTAAGACGTGAACCGAATGCGGCGGCCGAAGCAATGGAAGGATATGGAGTTGCAATGGCAGCCCAAGAGTTTGGGAAACCTGTCCTCGAAATCCGCTCCATCTCAAATCCTATTGGTCCGCGAGACCGTTCTGCTTGGCGGATCAAGGAAGCATTAGATACACTGGAGAGAGCTAGTAAAGTTATTTCGGAGGTTTTGAGATGAGTAAAATGAGTATTGCCTTTTCACCTTGTCCGAATGATACGTTTGTTTTTCATGCGTTGGTTCACGGTTTAATCCCAGGAGCCCCTGAATTTGATGTTACATATGCGGATATCGACATTACAAACGGCTTGGCTTCTCGTTCGGATGAGCTTGATATTTTAAAAATTTCTTATGCGGCTCTGCCTTACGTATTGGATAACTACGCTCTTATTCCGTGCGGGGGTGCGCTCGGCCGAGGATGTGGTCCTTTAGTGCTAGTGAATCAGCCAGGGGAAGTAAAACCGGAAATGCTGTCAGGAGCAAAGGTGGCCGTACCAAGTGAACGTTCAACCGCTTATATGCTGTTCCGTTTATGGGCTGCGCAAAATGTGCCGGGTGGAGTAGGTGAGATCATCGTTATGCCGTTTAATGAAATCATGCCTGCTGTAAAGGAAGGGCGTATTGATGCTGGTCTCGTTATCCATGAGGCGCGTTTTACATACCAAAACTATGGACTGAATCTACTCGCTGATATGGGTAGCTGGTGGGAGGAAGATACAGGTCTGCCTATTCCATTAGGGGCTATCATCGCGCGACGTTCACTAGATTTAGAGTCTATTGCAAAGTGGATCAGGGAATCAGTAGAATATGCGTGGCAAAATCCTGAGGCTTCAAGAGAGTATGTAATGAAGTATGCGAGTGAACTTTCTGAGGACGTTGCGAAGTCTCACATCGATCTGTATGTGAATGACTTTACGGCTGATCTTGGTGAAAAAGGATTCGAAGCCATTACGACGCTGTTGAACCGCGCTGGGGAAGAAGGCATTGTGCCGAAGAAGGATTATACAAGTCTACTAGAATTTAGAAGTGGACAGTAAAATCGGGAAAGTGGACAGTAAATACGAAAAAGTGGACAGTAAAATCCGGGAAATGGACAGTAAAATCAAAAAAGTGGACAGTAACTCTAAAAAATGTAGACAGATTAATTAAAAAACCAGACATTATGAAGATTAACCACTCTGAGCACCTGCGCATACCTTATAGCGAGAAGAAAAATCTGTTATAAGGAGGCGCAATATGTCTAATACAAATGTATTAACACTCATTGGTGCTTTATTAGCTGGTTATTTTCTGCTTGCATTGCCGCTAGGCGGAACGTTCTTAGCCGCATTCGGTCCCGCGGTCAAGATTATCGCTATCTTAACAGTTCTCGTATTCGGTGCTGTCTTAATATACAAAGGGCTCCGAGATATATTAAGAAAATAGGTTCCCATAAAAAAACCCGCTATTTTCAGCGGGTTTTTCTTATTTCGGAAGCAACTCTTTCAGTTCTACGGTAACCTCCGAATGTATAGTTCGTTTATTTAATCATAACAAAAAACAGTCACCAACAAAAACGGTGACTGCACATTTATCTTTATTTTTGACGAGTCATTGCTAATCTTTCAATCTCTTGATCTACCTTCAATTGAATCTGATCTAATTTAGAGAAATCCATCGCTGAAATATAATACTTCTCTAACTCATCGTGCTTTCTTTTTGCATTGGCCAAATAGCTGATTGCTTCTTTCATTTTCTCAGAATATCTGCCACTGATCTCTTTTAAGTCATCAAAATATTTTTCATCTGTTCCTGGTGTAATAGTCTTCTCATACATATCAATAATGGAGTCGCCTGGGCGCTCTGGAAAGTATTCGTGTGGGGCCGTACTGTCAAATATCGCAAAGCCTAGTTCTCTTACAATAATCATATCGAGGCTATTTGGATCAAACCCGCAATGGTAGATTTCCACATCGAAACCAGAGGCTTCAGCATTTGCTGCTAGCTTCTTTAATAAAGTGGATTTTCCTGATCCTGGTCGACCTTTTATAAAGTAACGTTTCTTCAAACCCTCTGTTAAATTTGGAACAAAGTCAACAGCGCCCTTTGGAGTGGCAGCACCTAAAAAGCGGTGATATACCTTCGCTTCTTTATTTACTTTCTTTGAAAAAAACAAATGCATGAGTTCATCAGTCAGCTTATTTGCTTTATCATAATCCATATTCTCAATGTAGATTTTTTCCCATTCATCATGTACGAGGAGTGCTTTATGGAAGGTATCATATGCGGTTTGAAAATCAGCGGAGATCGCTTCTGAAAGCTTAAGGATCTCACTTTTGCTTTGTGCTAGTTTTTTAGAATTCCATGCCTCTCCTAAGTTGACGTATTCTTCAATGGCTCCAGGAGCTTTAGGTTCAATCACATGCGGAGAAGTTCCGTCAACAATACCAACACTTAGTTCTCGAAGTATGACTCCATCAATGGACCCGTTATCAGATCCACAATGGATATACTCCACATCATAACCCTCATCGTTCCACTTTTTCCCGATCGCTTTCATCAACGTCGACTTGCCAGTTCCAGGTCCGCCTTTAAGAATAAAAAGACGATCAAGCCCTTTTAAGTTAGATTCAAATAAGTTGTAGAAGCCTCTAGCCGTATTGCCGCCAGCATAGTAATTTAATATTTTTCCAGTCAATGTTTAAAACACTCCTCTTCCTAAAGTAGTTGTGTTTCTAAAAGCATTCTATGTTAAGTCTGGGAATAGGTGATAGCCTAAATCACACATTCAATATTTAAATTGTTGAAATTTGATGAAATAAAAAGAAATTTTACGAATATGGAAGGCCTTTTAATAAAAGTGGTATAAATACATTGCAAATCACATAATATTGATTATTCTGAATATTTAAATAAAGTTTAGAATAGGTTAATATATAGTTAACAAATGAAACACAACCTTTACAAGGAAGGCGTGATTCCAATGACTTACGTTAGCGAAGCATATCAAATCACATCCAGGTAGAGATCAGCCGGTGAAAACTGATTTCGAGATGTGTGGATATGTGGGAACGCGCAAATACACATAACGGAAAGAGGATGATTCCAATGACGTATGTGAGCGAAGCATGCTAAGATCGTGTTGCAGATGGAAATAGCCGGTGAAAACTATTTTCGCAGCATGTGGGCATGTGGGAATTTACCGAAGTAGAGGAAAAATAAGATCTAATGCAAGGCAATTGATTGAACGAACAATTAATTGAAGTCTAGTTATGGGACAAATAACTAGCATTTGTGTATTAGGAAGAAAGGACAGAAAGTTTAAGTGAATAAAGTGAGTTTAAGCTAAAGGCGCTGTTTATGTGATATATGCATATTCAGCGTCTTTGTTTTGTATATACATAATTTACCGAAGCCATGTAAGTTTTTTTCACTTTTGTCAATTCGTTATGGTTTATACTGTTATCTAAAAGCAATAGAAGTACAAAGAGGTGAGGCTATTGAAATCTGAAAAACAGCTAATGAGTTTGATCAACGCAGCTCAGGTTCTTTCATCTACACTAGATGTGGGCAAAGTGCTAGATAAGCTGATCGATGAAGTGATTAATGTAATTGACGGAGCACATGCAGTCATTCTTTTTATTTATGACCCGAAAAAAAAGAAGCTTATCATTAATAAATGCAAAGGGTTTAACCAAACGTACATGAAGCATATTGAACTGAATAAGGATGAAGGAATGACAGGCAAAACATTTATGACTCAAAAAGCTCAGATCTTTAGCCACATTCAAGATACATCAAAAGGGATGGAAAACATCCAGCCGGAGAATCAGAAAAATTTTCATAAAGCCTTGGGAGCTTTGCACCACTATCCAACAAGCACTATTTGTGCGCCATTGCTCTCAAAAGAAGGCTGTCTGGGTGTTCTTACAATAGATAGCTTCTCAGAGGATATACTATTCAATCATGGAGACCTTCGCCTGTTAGAAACGTTTGCCAGCCAGGCATCGATCGCCATAGAAAATGCTAAGCTATTCACTCAGCAAGAACGATCAAAACGTATTCATTCAGAGCTGGCAAAAGCATCTGTGTCTCAACAAGGATTAGAATCTGTAACGCTCACTTTAAGTAATTTGATTCAAAGACACGTCTGTTTATTTAATGAATTTATGGATTTTACCGCTGCATCCTCTTTAGAAGCAGAGCAAATCGGGAAAGAAGCAGCAGAATTATATGCTGACTTTTTTGATCAAATTATATTGGGTCATTCTTCTAAGGTTTACGAACAATTAGAAGCGGGGTCTGTTTACTTGTTTCCCATAACTACAGATAAAGTAGCAATCGGTGTGATGGCTGTCCTCGGTGAGCTTCAAGACGAACTGGATGTTCTGGATGAACTCGCAATCGATTTAGCTAGTAATATATTTGCGATCGAATTGATGGGGCAGGAAAGGATGCTGTCTGATCTCTATAAATATGAGGGATATCTGCTGGAACAGCTTCTTAATCATAAGTTTGATTCATTTACACCGCCGCAGCGAAGTATAGTTGGAATTTCTGATCATAACAGAAACTTATGTGTAAATATAAAAATATCTAATCAGCTGCTCCCTTTTCAGGAACTTAGCAGCCGAAAGCAATTGTTTAACAGGTTATTGTTTAGAGAACTACAAAAACTGGAATATAAGGTCCTTGTTTGGGATCGCAACATGGAGTATGACATTCTCGTTATTATTCATAATCAAAGGGAAGAAGAAAAGGTTCTATTGCAGCTCTCGGATTTCTTTTCAACCCTAAGAACTTTGCTCTCATCCAAAACGTCATTTGTGTTTCATGTGGGATTAGGAAGAATGTTCACTAAGCTCAGTGATATTGATAGTTCATATCGAGATGCTATCAGATGTGCAGAGTATATCCAGCTGCATCGTTCTGAAGAGGTTGTCCTTTCTTATAAAGAGCTTGGGATCTATCGTCTATTTATAAAACATGACCGAGAGGAACTTACCGATTATATAGCAGATTTGCTAGGTCCGCTTATTAAGTATGATCAAGACCATGACACGGAACTAGTAGAAACACTGCACACGTATTTAGAATGTCAGCAAAATATGACAAAGACTGCGGCGAAAAGCTTTGTTCACCTGAATACGATTAAATACAGGCTTCAGAAGATCAAAGAGATCCTAAAGATGGAAAAGTTACAGGGAAAAGAAATATTTGAGCTGCAGCTGGCCATTTACCTGCAAGGATTCGTGAAAATAAAATAGTAGGCTGTTATGGACAAATAGACAAGGATCTATTTGTCCTTTTTTAATATATTCAAAATTTACTGATTATTCTATACTTTTCAATAACCAATTGGCGCATTACATCAAGAAAGGGGCATGACATGCTGAAAACAGAAGAGAATGTGTTTCAGTCAAAACTTTTGGAAGGCTATGACCGAACGATGAACCAATCTGGTGTTTCGGGTGAAAGATTAGCTGCCCGTCTGGCAGAACTCTCTAAAATTGGATCGACGGAAGAAAATGGTTCATACCGAATTGGTTTCTCCAAAGAGGAAAGAAAAGCGAAAGAACTGGTTAAGAGCTGGATGATAAAAGCTGGTCTTATGGTTAAAGAAGACGGTGCAGGCAATCTTTTTGGAAGATTAGAAGGAAAGAACAAAGAGCTTGCTTCTGTAATCTCAGGCTCGCATGTAGACAGTGTCCCGAACGGCGGACATTTTGACGGACCTCTAGGTGTACTCGCAGCTTTGGAAGTTGTAGAAGCTTGGAAAGAAACAGGCTACAAACCTGAACGACCATATGAAGTTGTTGTTTTTACAGATGAGGAAGGCTCCAGGTTTAACGGAGGGTTAAGGGGCAGTCGTGCAATTTGCGGTGAACTCAATATGGAGGAAGAAATCCGGAAGATCGATCAACAGGGTAATTCTTTTCAAAAGGTTATTGAGAGTGATGGGCTTACACTCCAAGGGTTTAAGGGATCTAAACGAGAACTAGATACCGTTAAAGCATTCGTTGAAGTACATATCGAACAAGGAAGCACACTTGAGCGTGAGAATGTGGCAGTAGGAGTTGTAACAGGAATTGCAGGTCCGTCCTGGTTGAAAATATCTTTCTATGGAAAAGCAGGACATGCCGGAAATACCCCGATGGGTGAAAGGAATGATGCACTTGTTGCAGCTAGTGAGTTTGTTGGACAGGTGAGTCAGATTCCTCAACGTTTGAGCAAAACTGCTGTAGCCACAGTAGGTAAGCTTCAGGTCTACCCGAATGGAGTCAATGTCATTCCAGGGAAGGTGGAGCTATATGTAGATATACGAGACATTCATCAAGAGACTCTGGATCAGTTAACAGGGGAGATAGCAAAGAAAGCCCTGGAAATCGGTGACCAGCATGGGATCTCTGTAGAATACGAACAGACATTAAATGTTTCGCCCGTTCCAATACAAGAAGAGATGCAGCAGCGATTGATTGAAGCTGTAGAAGCAAATGGAATCAAACCCGTACTCTTGCCGAGCGGTGCTGGGCATGATGCGATGGTTTTAGGCCGGCACGTTCCATCCGGCATGATCTTCGTAAGAAGTCAGGACGGAATCAGTCATAATCCAAAAGAATGGACGAGTTTAGGAGACTGTGTACAATCGGTCCATGTGTTAAAGACTGCGATTGAATCATTGACAGCCGAGTAACAAATGAAAGGGAGAGATATAAATGTCCGTTACAACAAAAGCGTTTGATCATCTAGTCGATGCTGTTTCAGAACAAGTGATCCATTGGCGTCGTTACTTACATGAAAACCCAGAGTTATCTTTTCAAGAAGAAAACACATCACAGTTTATCTACGAAACTTTAGAGTCATTCGGAGGGATCGAACTTTCCCGACCGACAAAAACGAGTGTGGTTGGAAGGATTCTAGGGAAACAGCCTGGAAAAGTCATTGCCATTCGGGCAGATATGGATGCATTGCCGATTCAGGAGGAGAACACCACTGAATATATCTCGAAGAATCCAGGTGTCATGCATGCATGTGGTCATGACGGTCATACGGCAATGCTTCTAGGTGCAGCAAAAGTTTTATCCGAGCGTAAAGATGAGATGCATGGCGAGATCAGGTTGTTTTTTCAGCACGCGGAAGAACTGTATCCTGGCGGAGCAGAAGAAATGGTTCAGGCTGGTGTTATGGATGGGGTAGATGCTGTTATCGGCGCACATTTATGGGCACCTCTAGAGATAGGGAAGATTGGTGTTGTGTATGGCCCTATGATGGCTTCACCCGACACATTCTATATTACGGTCAAAGGGAAAGGCGGACATGCTGCACTGCCTCATCAAACGGTCGATTCCATAGCAATCGCATCACAAATCGTTACGAACCTGCAGCATATCGTCTCCAGAAACACAGATCCACTTGAACAGCTAGTCGTATCGGTTACCAAATTTACTGGCGGCACAACACATAACGTTATTCCAGGATCTGTTGAAATTCTAGGTACGGTTCGAAGTTTTGATGCAGAAATCCGTCAATCGGTTCCTCAAACCATTGAGCGTATTGTAAAAGGGATTACTGAGGCACACGGAGCAGATTATGACTTTGATTATGAATTTGGATACCGCCCTGTAATCAATGATCATCAAGTGACACAAGTTATTGAAGATACAATCGTGGAGGTCTATGGAGAAAAAACGCTGGACCGGATGAAACCAAATATGGGCGGTGAAGACTTCTCGGCATTCCAGCAGAAAGCGGGTGGCTGCTTCTTTTATATTGGAGCGGGAAATCCCGAAAAAGAAGCGGTCTATCCGCATCACCATGCACGCTTCGAAATTGATGAAGATGCCTTAGAAAAGGGAGTCAGAATTTTTGTTCACGCAGCATTCAATTTATTAAAACAATAGGTTGGGGAGGGATAAGGATTGAACACATTTATTAAATTATTAGCGTTAATACCGTTTGCTGGACTATTAATAGGCACTTATTTTGCTAACAAGGTTACTCCTTACCTTTTTGGAATGCCTTTCTTGCTTGCCTATTGTGTCATTTGGGTTGTTCTTACTACCTTTCTCATGATCATCATCTATAAGCTTGATCCTAGAAACAAGGAGAGTGAAATGGAATGAATGCTGCACTAGTCATTATTTTTGCCGTCATGATCATGTCGATCTATCTTGGAATACGTGCAAAAAAAGGGAAAGACATGGACCTCGAGCAGTGGACAGTCGGAGGTCGAGGATTCGGTACCATCTTTGTGTTCTTGCTTATGGCAGGAGAGATCTATACAACGTTTACTTTCCTTGGCGGAAGCGGATGGGCGTACGGCAAGGGAGGCCCTACGTTCTATATAATCGGTTATGGCTGTCTGGCTTACATTATGTCGTACTTCTTGCTTCCAAAGATCTGGCGTTATGCAAAAGATAACAATCTCTTATCACAGTCCGATTTTTTTGTCAGTAAATACAAGAGTCCTTATCTAGGCATCTTCGTTTCTTTAGTTGGTGTAGTAGCTATGATTCCATATTTCGTTCTTCAGCTAAAGGGTCTAGGAATTATTGTTTCAGAAGCATCATACGGAACAATCTCGCCTACTATCGCGATTTGGATAGGTCTTACAGTTGTTACTGTGTATGTTATGGTTTCTGGTATACATGGTTCCGCCTGGACCGCCGTGGCAAAGGATATTTTAATACTTGTCGTTGTGTTGTTTCTAGGGATCTATCTGCCTATTCATTATTATGGCGGTATCCAGCCGATGTTTGAAGCAGTGGAAGCCGCAAAACCAGGGTTTCTTGCTCTTCCGGAGACTGGCATGAGTCCTTCTTGGTTTGCAACAACTATCCTTCTCACGGCATTAGGCTTCTATATGTGGCCTCATACATTTGGTTCGGTTTATTCTGCACAGAATGAAAAGGTATTTAGAAAGAATGCGATCTTCATGCCTATCTATCAATTAATCCTTTTATTTGTTTTCTTTGTCGGGTTTGCAGCCATTCTGCAGGTTCCAGGGCTAGAAGGACCGGAAGCTGATCTAGCCTTACTAAGGATTTCTATTGAAACATTTGACCCTTGGGTCGTTGGGGTAATCGGTGCAGCAGGTATTCTTACTGCACTCGTTCCAGGCTCTATGATCTTGATGGCTGCCGCAACTCTCTTAGCGAAAAATGTTTATCAAGTTTTAAATCCAAAAGTAACTGACCAGCAAGTATCAAAAACTGCTCGTTACCTTGTTCCCGTTGTAGCACTAATTGCTGTATTCTTTACATTTAAAGGCGGAAACACGCTTGTAACGTTGTTGCTGATGGGGTATAGCCTGGTAACACAGCTCTTTCCAACACTTGCGTTCAGCTTGATGAAGAATAATTTTGTAACAAAGCAAGGTGCATTTGCCGGTATTGCAGCAGGGGTAGCAACAGTGGCATATGTAACCATTACAGGATCTACGGTAGGCTCGCTTCTTCCATTCCTGCCACAGGCGATTCAAGATTTTAACGTAGGAATCATTGCGATGATCCTTAATATTATCGTTTTAACAGTAGTAAGTCTTTTAACCAAACCAATGTCGGTAACCAGCAGAAAAACAAAAACAGCATAAAAAAACATAATAAGGCTGCGGATGCAGTCTTATTTTTTTTGCAAAAAATACGCCTCAAGTCTTATAACACATTACTTCTTGAAGCCATGGTTATTTTAGGAAGGTTTAGATAAGGTAATAATAGAAACATATAATATGTAAACTTTTTTATTTAAAACGAAACTCTCAAACTTGTACGTTCGTATGAATAGAAAAGAGCTTATGTCAGGAGTCGATTACAATGAACGGATTTTTAGCCTTTTTTATCCGCATGTTTGTTGCTATCCCAGCTTCAGCAGGAGTATGGCTGGCTAGTATTATCGGATATGACCAGACCTACCTTATGTCTTCAGGGATTGCAATAGCTGGAGGAGCTGCCGCATATACAGCAACTTCACTTCTTCAAAAACAGCGATTCCTGAGTAACCACCACTTATCGAGACGAGAATATAAATACATCAGAAAAAATTTAGATGAAGCACAACCTAAGATCTCACGCCTGCAGAAAGCACTGCTGTCTGTCCGAGATCTTCCAACGCTAAAACAACGAGTAGATCTTGTTCGTGTTGTTAGAAGGATACAAAGCCTGGTCCAAAAAGAACCAAGGCGTTTTTATCAGGCAGAGCAATTTTATTTCTCACATCTGGACTCAGCCGTTGAACTTACGGAGAAATACATGTTTTTATCCGCTCAGCCAAGAAAAACAAAGGAACTCACACAATCCTTAGTGGAAACCAAGCGAACACTTGACGAGCTGAAAGAGTACATCGAAAAGGATTTATACCATGTTTTGTCAAATGATATAGATGACCTTCATTATGAGATCGATGTGGCGAAGTATTCGATTAAATCATTGAAAGAATCACAATCAATTAAAAAGGCAGGAGATATACATGAAAGAAAATAATGCACCTCAGTTCAACCATACAGATGAACCGGAAAATCTGATGGATGACTTGCTAGCGAATCCTTTTGGAGAGAATCAACAATCTGCGGTAAAGCCGAGTGAAAATAAGCAAGTTCGTTTAATAGATGTGCTTCCAGAAGAAAATAAGGAAAAAGCGTATCAGCTGGCTAAACAAATCGACCCAACCAATCACCAGACGATGATAACGTACGGAGCACCTGCACAGGCGAAGCTGCATTCTTTTTCTAATACGATGCTCGAGCACGTGAAAAGGAAAGACACTGGCCAGATCGGTGAGATTATCGGGGATTTGATGAGAAAGCTTCAAGATGTGAATCCTGAAGAACTAAAGTCGAACAAACCCACATTAATCGGTCGGATGTTTGGCAAGATTTCTGGTTCTGTTCAAGAAGTTCTGTCAAAATATCAAAAGACAGGCGCTCAAATTGACCGTATTTCTGTTAAGTTAGACGGAAGTAAGAATGTCCTCATGTCTGACATAGTGATGCTCGAAAAATTATATGAAAACAACAAAGAATACTTCCAGGCGTTAAATGTATATATTGCAGCTGGTGAATTAAAGCTGGATGAACTGAACCAGGTCACCATCCCTGAGATGAGAAGAGTCGCTGAACAAACGAACGATCAGATGAAGTTCCAGGAAGTAAATGATATGGTTCAGTTTGCGGACCGACTCGATAAGCGTGTTCATGACTTGAAATTGAGCCGTGAGATCACGATTCAGAGTGCACCGCAAATTCGTTTGATCCAAAATACGAACCAGGCACTCGTTGAGAAAATCCAGTCCTCGATCATGACGGCAATTCCACTATGGAAGAACCAAGTGGCGATCGCACTCACACTGATTAGACAACGAAATGCGGTAGAAGCTCAGAAGCAGGTTTCCAAAACAACAAATGAACTCTTATTGAAGAACGCAGAAATGCTTAAAACCAATACGATTGAGACCGCTAAAGAGAATGAGCGCGGCTTGATCGATATTGAAACGTTGAAGAAAACACAGGAAAACCTTCTCACGACGCTTGAAGAAACACTTCGCATACAAGAAGAAGGCCGTATGAAGAGACGTTTGGCAGAAGAAGAACTGGCGACGATGGAGATTGGATTGAGACAGAAACTGCTGGAGATTAAAGGAGAATAAATAATAGAAGGTACCTGCAGGAATGCAGGTGCCTTTTTAGTGCTATAAAAGAAACCCATAAAGTTTAATAAAATAAGTACAGTGTCTTGCATATATTTCCATGCAAAGCACTGTACTTTAACTTACGAAGCTTTTACTTCTCCCTCATCACCTGTTGAAGGTTTATTACTGAAGTTGCTTATTACTATTCCGACACCCGTACCAACAATAGCTGGAAGAATCCATTGTAATCCCATTGAGGAAAGTGGGAGGTTGTCTTTCATAACTTGTATCGGGCCTAAATCAATACCAAATGCCAGTAAACCGTCCATCATGGCAAATACACCTGTAAAAAGAATTGCACTGCCGTATACTTTTTTTGAATTTTTGAAGTAACGGTTAAAAAACGTAAGTGCAATTAATACGATTGTTAATGGATAGGCTGTGACCAGAAATGGAACCGACACTTTAAGAATCTGGTTCAGTCCAAGGTTAGATAGAGTAAAGCTTACTAGTGTGACGAGCAAAACGACCATTTTGTAGCTGACTTTCGGGATCAGATTTGAGAAGTACTGGCCACACGCTGTTGTTAATCCAACAACTGTAGTAAAGCAAGCTAATGTAAAAATAAAACCAAGTAAGGCTGTTCCGCTTTCACCTAATAAAAGAGTGGAAGCTGCTGAAAGAATATCCGTACCATTTTCAAAAGAACCGGCTGCAGCCATCCTTCCGCCGATTAACCCCAAGCTGACATAAACCAGTGCAAGTAATGTACCCGCAATCAAACCGGCTTTTAATGTGTAGTTTGTTAAATGCTTCCGATCCCGAACGCCTCTTTGCTGGATCGCTGTAAGAATGACAATCCCAAAAGCCAGCGCAGCAAGGGCATCCATTGTGTTGTATCCTTCAATGAACCCTGTTGAAAAGGCTCCGGATTGATAGTCAGCAGATGGTGGCTGAAGTGGAGCATCAAGTTTAACAAATCCTGCCGCACATAGGATAACCATCGCTAAGAGCAAGGTTGGCGTAATCCAGCGTCCCATATATTTCTCCATTTTTGAAGGATTCAGGCTGACTGCATAAGCAAGTGCGAAAAAGCAAACTGTGAATAAAAAAAGAATAAGTCCTGCGTTAGAATTATTGCTTAAGAACGGTTTGAGACCCATTTCATAAGCGACATTTGCGTTTCTTGGTATAGCCAGGAATGGTCCGATGCTTAAATAGATCACTACCATGAAGATAGTGCTGAAAACCGGATGGACTCGATTGCCGATTGTTTGAACGCCTCCTTTTACGAGGGAAACGGCATATAATACGGCAAAAGGAAGTCCAACACCTGTAACGATAAATCCTGTCATGGCGAGCCAGTATGATGATCCAGCTTCTGCTCCCAAAAATGGCGGGAAGATTAGATTTCCTGCTCCAAAAAACATCGAAAATAACATAAGTCCAACAAAAACGGTGTCCATCTTTCTCACAAGTAATCTCTCCTTTTATTGTTTTTGAACATAAAAAAACCCGTCCCTATAACAGGGACGAGTTATTGCTCGCGTTACCACCCTAATTCCGCAGCTTAATAAAAAAGCCAGCGGCACTCAGTCAACGTACGATCATACGTGTTCCATTGTAACGGAGGACGACCCGTCAAAGCTTACATGATCAGCTTTGCATCTCAGAGATGATTTTCGGATAGGCCTGAACATCGGCTTTCACCAAGCGCCGATTCTCTGGGGAACAGGGATCATATCTTACTCTTTCTCGTCATTGATTTTAATATTAATAGTAAATTTAGCACCAGAAAATCAAGAAGTCAATATTAATTTTGAATTGATCGAAAATTAGGAACGGTTATATCTGCTCGGTATGCAATAAGAACCCTACGGTAAAAGCAACCCCATCATAATGGTGTTACAATAAGCGCCATTCACAAAATTATCTTGCTTTAACAATCCTTCTACTTCAAAACCTAACTTCTTATACAGTTCGATAGCCACCTTATTATTCTCATTCGTCACCAGGCTGATCTTTTTTGTAATGCCATTTTGTCTTGCCCACTCCAAAAGTTCATTCATTAAAATCTTCCCTAGCCCCATGCCTGTGTATTTTTGAGATATAACGATTCCGAGTGTCCCAACATGTTTAGTCCGTTCTTTTTGTGATGAGTTGATCGTGGCAATCGCGATAATTTCAGAATGGATTGCCGCAAGGAGCATTATCGAGTTTGGTTCACTAGAGGTTGCGGTGATGTACTCCTTGTAGTCTTGAATATCCCGTTTGAACTCACCAGCTCCAAAGGATAGAAAATCGCTCTCACCGCCAACAACATTATAAAAGTTGATCATGTTTTGGGCATCTTCGTGTCCGGCTTCCCGAATCGTCACTTCTAGATTATTTTTTATGGTTACATTTCGCATCATTTCAGCTTCTTTCTGTTCAGATATGTAAGTTAAATATAACCTATCATTCTATTCATGGTACAACCTTGATATTCATGATTTTTTGATTAAATTTTTTTACAAAAGTGTAATGCAACTCCTATTACCTCGCATAGAATATGAGGATTTTATTATTTCAAAAGAATAGGAGATAGGGAATGAAAACGAAAAAGATAGTTATTGGTTTATTGATGTTTTGTTTTATGTTCTTATTCGTGCAGCCCGCAAAAGCAGCAGCTTCCTCTTTTATCATCATAAACAAATCTACAAATCAGCTGGCGTATTTCGAGAACAATAAATTATCCAAAGTATTTAAAGTGGCAACAGGTAAACTGCCATCTTATACACCTGAAGGTAAATTTAAAATCGTAAACAAGATCACAAACAGGCCTTATTATTCAGGTAACATTCCTGGCGGAGATCCGCGAAACCCGTTAGGAAACAGGTGGCTCGGTCTTAATGCTCGAGGAACATGGGGAACGACTTATGCCATTCATGGAAACAACAACGCGAGTTCAATCGGAAAATATATAAGTGCAGGCTGTATCCGCATGTACAACAACGAAGTGCAGTGGCTTTATGCCAGGATTCCTGTAAACACGCCAGTCGTCATAACGACATCAGGCAAGTCATTCCCGGCGCTCGCGGCAGCCAATGGATATAAAATAACAAACGGTTCAACCGTACCTGTATTCTCTGTCGTGAACCTGAAGAAGGGAAGCCGTGGTGCAGAAGTTATGGAACTGCAGCGCAGACTTACAAACCTAGGATACAGCACAAAAGGGATTGATGGAGTATTTGGAGCGAATACAGATGCAGCAGTACGTAAGTTTCAGAAAGCTAAGAAGTTAACAGTAGATGGGATTGTAGGACCAGCGACTAAGAAAGCATTGGGGATGTTTTAAAGAAGACATAATCAGCCTTTATTATTAGGCTGATTTTTTTGTGACAAAATAAAAAACCCCGTTGACACCCTCCAATTAATCAAATAAAATGAAAAACGAGATTGATAATCATTTTCAATTGATTTCGTGATTTAGTTTTAAATAGATTTTATAACTGTTTAAAGGAGGGCGAAAAGCATGTCTAGACTGTATGCTGAACATTTACAGATCTCGTATGGTGAACGGGACATTGTAAAGGATCTCAACATTTCGATTCCTGATGGTAAGATTACAACGATTATCGGACCAAATGGCTGCGGAAAATCAACGGTTTTGAAAACGTTGTCCCGTATACTTAATCCGAAATCCGGTGTCGTTTACTTAGATGGTAAAGCGGTTAGCAAAGAATCTACTAAGAAAATCGCTCAAAAGATGGCCATTCTGCCACAGTCTCCGGATTCACCGGAAGGACTTACTGTTGGAGAACTTGTTTCTTATGGCAGGTTTCCTTATCAAAAAGGCTTCGGCAAGCTTACAAAGAAAGATTTTGAAGTGATCGACTGGGCGCTGCATGTTACAGGTATATCTGATTTCAAAGACCGGCCAGTAGATGCTCTTTCAGGCGGTCAGCGTCAGCGGGTTTGGATCGCTATGGCATTGGCACAAGAGACAGACATTATTCTGCTGGATGAGCCGACTACATATTTGGATTTGTCTCATCAGTTAGAGGTGCTCGAGTTATTGAATCAGTTAAATCGCGATGAGAAGCGAACCATCGTAATGGTTATTCATGACCTCAATCATGCTGCACGTTTCGCTCACCACATGGTAGCTATGAAGGATGGTTCCATCTTAAAAGAGGGAACTGCTGAAGAAGTGATGACCCGGCCAGTCCTTCGAAATGTTTTTAACATTGATTCAGAGATCGGCCTAGATCCAAGAACGAAAAAACCAATCTGCTTAACATACGACCTCATCAAAAATGTTAAATTAGTTGAACAATTGGCGTAACCATCGCCTTTCTTTTTTACAGTTAATTGAGAATGATTTTTATTGTCAAAAATAGGGGGAATTCAAATGAACAAGAAGACAAAACAGCTTTTAGTTAGCTTTATGACATTGCTTTTAGTGTTTGCACTAGCAGCATGTGGCAATAAATCCGAAGAAGGCGCAAGCTCAGGTAAGAAAGAATCATCTAAAAACGAAACTAGAATCTACAAAGGTGAAAAGGGTGACGTTGAAGTGCCAGCTGAACCAAAACGCGTTGCGATGATGGCTGCTACATATGCTGGTAACTTGCTAGACTTAGGCATTACACCGATCGCCGTAAACGAATACCCAAAACAAAATAAATTCTATGGTAACAAATTAGACAAAGCAGAAGTCGTTACAGCTGATTCTTATGAAAAGCTTTTAGAGTTAAATCCAGATCTAATCATCACGTATTCTGATGATAAGAACATCAAGAAGTACGAAGAGATTGCTCCAACGGTAACAATGACATATGACAAGTATGATTACATGGAACAGCACGTTGAAATCGGTAAGATGGTAGGTAAAGAGAAAGAAGCAAAAGCATGGGTTGAAGAATGGAAGAAGAAATCTGCTGACGCTCGTGAAAAAGTAAAGACGGCGATAGGTGAAGATAAAACGTTTATGGTTATGGAAGCATACGGAAAAGACATGTATGTTTACGGTAAAAACTGGGGACGTGGAACAGAAGTAATCTACCAAGCTCTTGAACTAAAAGCACCGAAGAAATTAGAAGAAGACGTATTTGGTCCTGGGTGGAAAGCGATCTCTACTGAAGTGATTCCAACTTATGCAGGAGACTATATCTTTGTTGGGACAGGTGCTGGTAACCCGGATAACTCATTCATGGAGTCAGATGTATGGAAAGAGCTTCCGGCAGTTAAGAACGGAAACGCGATTAAGTTTGACTCTGAATCATTCTACTTTAATGACCCAATTTCTCTTGAAAAAGAACTAGATATTATTGTTGAAGAGTTAACGAAATAGAAATAATAACGCTTTTATAAAAAGGGAAAAACGCCATGTTCAAAACAAAAACCAAGCTGATAAAAGATAATAAAGTGTATTCGAGGCCGGCAGTAGGTTCAGCCATTCTGTTACTTGGATTTGCTCTGCTGATTTTCAGTATCGGGTTAGCCATTTCAGTTGGGGCAGCTAAGATTAATTTTTTTACCGTTTGGAATTCGATTCTAAACTATGATCCTAGCAGAGAAGCTGACCGTATTATCGTCAGCTTGCGATTACCAAGAGAGCTTGGTGCTGCCATCGTTGGTGCGGGGTTTGCAGTCAGTGGGGCAATCATGCAGGGGATGACACGAAATCCCCTTGCAGACCCAGGCTTACTTGGTTTGAACGCGGGTGCTAGTTTAGCTCTTGCGTGTGTATTTGCTTTTAACACAGACGCGAACTATTTGATGGTCATGATCATTTCCTTTATCGGTGCAGGAATTGGAGCAGCGATGGTATTCGGATTAGGTTCCATGAGTCGAGGAGGGTTAACTCCTATCCGCATTACATTAGCTGGTGCAGCAGTTTCTGCACTGCTTTCTTCATTAGGAGAAGGTATTGCTTTATATTTTAAGCTATCTCAAGATCTTGCTTTTTGGACAGCAGGCGGGGTATCAGGAACAAACTGGTCTCAGCTGAAGATCATCGTACCAGTCGTCATTATTGGGATTTTAGTGGCTGTAATGTTCTCAAGGCAGTTAACCATTCTTAGTTTTGGTGAGGAAGTTGCGAAAGGTCTTGGTCAGCGGACGGTATTTACGAAAGTGTTACTGATGGCCGTAGTCCTGGTTCTAGCCGGTGCAGCCGTTTCTCTTGTTGGGGCAATCGCCTTTGTCGGTCTGATGGTTCCGCATATTGTTCGCTTCTTAGTAGGAACTGATTATCGCTGGATCATTCCATGCTCGGCAATCTTCGGCAGTGTACTGATGGTATTAGCCGACACCTTTGCCAGAACGGTGAATGCTCCGTATGAGACGCCAGTTGGTGCAGTCGTTGCCATGATCGGTGTACCATTCTTCCTTTATCTAGCAAGAAAGGGAGGAAGAAAGCTGTCATGATGAATGCGCGTCAGATGAAAAGAGTAAGAGTAACCACCATTGCAGCGATATTTTTGTTAATTGCGGTATTTATTATAAGTGTAGCAACAGGGTTCGCGTCATTAACTCCTTCAGAACTGTTTCGGACGATCCTCGGACAAGGAACGCCGAGAGAGAATCTCATTTTATTTGAGTTCAGGCTTCCGCGAATCGTTGTTGCAATCCTTGCGGGGATGGGGCTCGCTGTGTCTGGTGCCATCCTGCAAAGCATTACGAAGAACCCTCTTTCAGACCCTGGTATTTTAGGTATCAATGCTGGTGCAGGTCTGATGGTTGTGGTGTATATTATGTTCTTTACGGTCGAAACATCGAGCTCACTGTATGTGCTGCCGCTGTTTGCATTAGCAGGCGGAATGGTAACAGCTTTTGTGATCTATATCATGTCCTATATAAAAGGCGAAGGCGTTGAACCGACAAGGCTGGTATTGGTCGGTGTTGGATTAGCTGCAGCGCTTTATGGAGCGACGTTAACGTTGTCAACTCGATTAGAGATGGAAGATTATTCGTTCATGGCCAATTGGATGGCCGGTAGAATATGGGGTGACGATTGGACGTTTGTTCTTTCGCTTTTGCCATGGATTCTGATTTTAATTCCGCTGACTCTGTTCAAGTCGAATGTCCTGAACACATTGAATTTGCACGAGAATGTTTCGATTGGTGTCGGTGTGAATGCGGGAAGAGAAAGAATTGTACTGATCATGATTGCGGTGGCACTCGCTTCAGCATCTGTTGCTGTGAGCGGCGGTATTGCCTTTGTGGGTTTGATGGCCCCTCATATCGCCAGGTCACTCGTAGGTCCTCGCCATCAAGCGTTTCTGCCTGTGGCTGCCTTGATCGGAGCCATTTTGCTTTTGACTGCGGACACCATTGGAAGAGTCATCTTAGATCCAAGCGGGATTCCAGCAGGAATTATCGTAACGATTATCGGTGCACCGTACTTTATGTACCTGTTGGCGAGAAAATAAAGTTATGAAATCAGTCCTTTACTTAAAGGACTGTTTTTTTGTCGTGTCTATTTGAGATGTACACTTAAGAAGCCTTAAGTACTTTTTATGTGATCGTATGCTTTTTTTATGTGATGAAAAGCCATTTTTATATGATCTTGTGCTTTTTTTATATGATTACTCAAGATTTTTATGTGATTGTGTATTTTTAAGTCTGCATTAAAAAGGAAGAAGATGAAAAAATCATCTTCTTTTTTTATTTTTCAAAACTTTTTCCGGATTCTGATGTCTAATATATAGGTAAGGGATTAGGAGAATGGGAATAGATTTCTATACATTTAAAAACTTACAAAACCCACTAACAATAGAAATCGATTTTTATCCTCATTGGATTAAAGGGGCACGAAAAAATAAGAATTAAATAGTTACTATTGGCTGACTTCTTTGCTAAAACGATTATTACCTTCTATAATGCTAGTCATAGATCAAATGAGGTGAGCGTGATGAGATTAGACCATACAGGCATTGCCGTGAGAAGGATAGAAGAAGCTATTGAATTTTATACAAACGTCTTAGGTGGTAAGCTGACGGAACGATACACGAGTGAAAAGCCTGGAGTTGAAACGCATATCGCAGTAATTGAGCTTGAAAATCAGGTTATCGAGTTGCTTGAGCCCACGAGCAAAACTTCTCCGATTGAGCGTTTTATCCGTCAAAAAGGAAAAGGTGTCCACCATCTTGCTTATGAAGTGGACGACCTCCTCCAGACGATCGAGGACTTTGAGAGCAGGGGATACACTTTCTTAAAAGATACGTTCCGTACTAACCCTTTCGGCAGAAGATTAATCTACATGAATCCTGCTCATTCACAAGGGCAGATCATTGAACTGTGTGATTACCCGAAGAAAAATAAGGAGAGCTGACGAAAAAGTCTTGCTCTTCTTTTTTTGGTCCCACTTTTCATGAGCCATGCTGATCTGGAACATTTTCCGTACCCGTTTAAAAGCTCGACTTACCGCTTCGGCCAGCTGTCTATCACGAAAAATATCTCAAGGATCTTGAGGAATTAAAACAAATCAAGCAAACCAGTGCGTAAGCTAATCGCTTTATTGAAAAGATTCATAAGGTGTATAATTTAGAAAGTTAAGATGCTAACCTAGTCTGTCTGAAACCCTTCAGCAGGCTTTTTAATTTCATAAAGTTAGGAGTTTTTCCTTGTGAGATACCGCACCTTGTTAGTCTATCTCGTTGCCTTTGCTGCGTTTCTTGGTCCTTTTTCCCAGACCATCTACGTTCCCATCATTCCTGAGGTATCGAAAGAACTCCAGACCACATCTTTTTTAGTAAACTTCTCGATCTCCATCTATACTGTTTTTCTTGCACTTATGCAGATGGTCTATGGACCACTAACGGATTCAATCGGCCGCAGAAAAGTTATGCTTTCAGGTCTTGTTATTTATTTTGCGGCTACAATAGGCTGTTATTTCTCTGGATCGATTGAGTTTCTTTTGGTTTTCCGTTCTCTTCAAGCCGTTGGGATTGCTGCTGGTTCGGTTGTGGCCGTGACGGTTATTGGTGATCTATTTGATGGCAAAGACCGAATTCAACCTATGGGTACTTTTCAGATGATGGTATCACTAGGTCCTGTAGCGGGGCCTGTTGCAGGCGGATTTATCAGTGGTTCATTTAACTTCCATATGATTTTTATCGCTCTGTTATGTGTTGGATTCATTGTACTTGCTGGTAATTTTTTATTTTTAAAAGAGACGAAACCAACATCTCTAAAGAAACAGAAATTTAGATTTGCGGATTTCATTAAGATTCTGCAAAACCCAATCGGCTATTCAGTAATTGGTCTTGGCTTTATTCAGTATTACGCGATGTACAACTTTTTGGTTTTTTTGCCAGGCATTATGAGTGAGCGTTATGGGCTATCAGTTGAACAAAAAGGCCTTGTTTTTCTTCCGCTATCTTTAGGTATTGTGGTGGGAAGTTTTGTTGGAGGAAAGATGAGAAGATTTAACGAACGTAAAGTGATTGTATATTCTGCTTTTCTAAACGTTATTGCTCTATTACTTTTTATACTCATTTCAAATATATCTCTTACCTTGCTGCTCGTATCAATCAGTTTATTTGGGTTTTTCTTAGGTATGTCCTTGCCTGTTCAGACCGCTTTATTAACACAAGAGTTCCAATCAAATAGAGCGACTGCAATAGGAGCTTATAATTTCTTCCGATACATGGGTATGTCGGTTGGTCCGTTGCTAGGAAGTTTTCTATTTCATTTAGGCAGCTACCAATTTGTTTATGGCTTTTTAGAAATCATGTTATTTCTTTTCGTTATTATGATGAGTAACCAGCTGCTAAGGAAACAAAGATCCCGCTTATGAGATTTGAAACGAGTTTTTTTAGGGTATATTGTATCAATACTGTTCTTGCTGTAAGCTAAAGTTAACCAAATGTTAGACAAGGATGAATGAATGATGTACCTTACAATTAAAGAAACGGCTGAATATTTGGCCATGCCCGAGACGGCAGTAGAGAGTCTGATTCAGCAAAAGAAAATAAGAACGATCTTTGACGGGACTCAGCACCTCATCTATAAAGAGCAGTTTAATACACATTTTGAGCAGCTAGAAAAATATAAAAAGCTGGTAGAGGAATACTTAAGTGAACCCATACCGGAAGATTGGGATGCAAAAGACGAAGATTAGAATTGATAATTCGATTGAAGCTTTAATTATGGCAGATGGGGAGCGTGTAGAAAAAAATGCATAGAGATAAGGAACTGCATTCTTTTTTATTGGGTAAAACATGGCAAATGACTGAAGAGTGGTATGCATCTATTGATAAAACAAAGGCCACAGGGGTCTATGCTTCTACGAATCCAGAAACCATAGAAACACTTAAAAAACAGAATCATGAATTTCACGAACACTTTTGTGAAGTATTTGTACAAGATAAAACCACATTCTTAAAAGACTTTGAGAAATGGGTCGTTATGATCGCCAAAGATGAGGAGCATCTAAATACGCCAGTAACTGACATCATGAAAGAGTTTTTCAAGGTACAAAAACAGTACTTAGAATTTGTACAAGAGTTTGTCAGTCTTCATCAAGATGAGTATAAGCAGGAAGTTATTGATTCTTGGAATAATATTATTATTGATACGTTTAATAAAATTGTGACTTGGTTTGTTGAAGAAAATCATAAATACAGTGAGGAAAAATTGGTAGCTCAACAAGCAATGATCAACGAATTGAGCTCACCAGTAATTGCGCTTAATAATCATATGGGGCTCCTGCCATTAATAGGTGTTATTGATACACAAAGAGCAAAGCTGATTGTAGAGAACACGCTTGAGCAATGCACAGAAAAAGAGATTACGCATCTCTTTATTGATCTATCGGGTGTACTGATCATTGATACGATGGTTGCACAGCAAATCTTCTCCCTTATTGATACACTTGGGCTGATTGGTGTGAAGGCAACACTATCTGGCATCCGTCCAGAAATAGCTCTTACTGCCATCCAGCTTGGTCTATCCTTTGAACGTGTATCTATCAAATCTAACCTGGCTCAGGCAATTGGCTCTCAGAAATAAATGTATGTCATGAAAACCAGGGAGACCTGGTTTTTTTATTGTTTTCTTTTTCACTTACGTTCATTGAGATACAATAAAAGTAGCCTGTTTAACAATAAAGGAGCTAGTTTTATAGTGAAGATTTTTAAGGGGATATTATTTGTTGCCATATTAGCTTCTATTTTTTATCTCATTTCTATGGAATATAAAAAGAGAAATACACCCATGCCGACAATGCTGAATCCTATTGTGGCTGAAAATAGAGATGTTTTAATTCAAAGGGCTGCTGAGAAAGGCATTAAGATTGTAATTACAGATGATTTCCGTTCTGCGGAAGAACAAGACCGATTATATGCAAAAGGGCGAACGGAAGAAGGTTCAATCGTTACCCATGTTGAAGGTGGAGAGTCCTACCATAATTACGGGCTTGCTGTTGATTTTGCGCTTCAGCAGAATGACGGAAACGTTGTGTGGGATTTAAAGCGCGACGGGAATAAGAATGGTGAGTCGGATTGGATGGAAGTCGTTGCTATAGCTAAAAGCTTAGGGTTTGAGTGGGGTGGCGATTGGGCTGGTTTTAAAGATTATCCGCACCTGGAGATGGACTTTGGGCTCAGTATTCGGGAATTGCAATATGGAGAAAGGCCACCAGCATCGAAATAAAGGACCTAGGGAGAAGAACCTAGGTCTTTTTTTGTTGATTTAATTTGAATAAAATGAAAAAGGAAACAGCTTTTACTGGTTTATTTTAGGAGAAAAAGGGTATATTTTACGTGGAAAAAAATGACTTTTAATGATATTTTTATATAATGATAGGGAATTTGGCCTGAAGAATAAGTAACTGAACGATAAAATGGAGGAAATACTATGGGGTTCTCAGATGAATTAAGTGCTATTTACAGAAGCTTATCAAGCAGCTCTGCGGCCATTGATGAAAAAATTTCAAGGCTGCAGCGAGCAAAGAGTGAGATTGATCAAGAACAGAACATTAGCTTGCAAGAGATTCGTAAAATACTAGAACCTGAGCTTGGCAGTTTGTGGACGGGAAACCGAGCAAGGTCCTTTGATGAATCCAGAGATGAAGCGCATCAGATCATGCAGGAAATTGTAGATGAAGACTATGACGATTATAAACAAAAGATAGATTTTAAGATTGGTTTACTAAAAGCAGAGAGGGAGTCATTGAATTTCCTTGGCGGTTTAGCGAACGAAGCCAGCCAGTTGCTGGATAAGGGAGAAGAAGCTTTCGACGAATTAGGAAGCAGGATTGATGACCTAAAAAGGAGGATCTTCTGATGCAGACAATTAAACTGCAATTTCATGACGTCATTCAGCAATTGTCTGAAACTCAGCGTGCGCTTGATGCTCTTAATCTGCCAGGGCCTTCAGCTGGAGCTCTTGGAAAGAACGAACTACAGTTTACCAAAGAGTGGCTGGAGCGTGAAAAGAACCTTCATAAGATGATTCTTGAGTACATGAACGTCGTAACAAAGAATATCGAGGATACAAAGGCAAACATTGAAATTCTAAAACATCAGGATGAAGCGATCTTCAGAAATAAATAGAGAGAGGGCATCTGGAAAATGGGGAGTAAAGTACTTGAAGCATCAACCTTAAAAGCTGCAACCGGAGAGAGAGCCCATCAATATGAAAGACTAAGAGAGCAATTTCAAACTTTAAAAAAAGAGTTTGCTAAGATCGTAGATGACAGCGACTTTCAAGGTAACGGAGCTGAAGCGATCAAGGGGTTCTATCAGGGACAGATTGATGTAGTTGATGCATGGATACAGTTGATTGATATCAACGTGGCCTTCTTTAAAGGAATACCAGGCGATACAGAGGATGCCGACCTTTCGGGTGATACGGTTGTTCAGGTTCCTTTTTTAGAAGAGAACGTGGAACGAGCGGGTAGAATGGCGAAGGATATGGTAGCAGACCAACAGGATGCGCTGCAGCAAATTTTCAGCGACATCAGTGATTTGGTCTCTCTTTCTGTGTTCTCAAAGGATGCTTTTGACGACCAGATGGATAAAGCGGAGAGAAGCAGAGCTAAAACGGTGGAAAAGGTTAACGAGTTGGATAAGAAGCTAACCGATGAATATGCGATCTCTCAAGGCCAAGAACAGTACATATATGCACTATTTGCCCAGCTAATGGAAGCAACACGCCAGGGAGAAACCATATCGCCTTTATATTTTAATGCCGAAGCTTATCATAACAGCGAGGTATATAAAGCAATCACGAAAGTTAGAAGTGAGAACACAGAATACATAACATTAAAAAAAGACCAAAAAGAAGCAAGAGAAATACAGAGGAAAATGGAAGAGATGGAGAACCGCCCATGGTATGAAAAGACATGGGATACTGTATGCACCTTTACAGGAGAAGTAACCGGATATTATGATTCCATTCGGGCAACGACCGGTGTTGATCCGGTTACAGGAAGAAAGCTTTCGGAAGCCGAACGCATTACAGCAGGTGCTATGGCCGCGGCTGGATTCATACCAGTGATAGGCTGGGCAGGAAGAGCCGTAAAGGGCGGGTCAGCCATCTATAAAACGGTAAGAGCGGCAAACGCTGCGGATCACATGCTGGACTCGTATAAAACGGCACAAGGTCTAAG
The DNA here is from genome assembly GCF_014635025.1 of Fictibacillus barbaricus. Lineage (GTDB taxonomy): Bacteria > Bacillota > Bacilli > Bacillales > Fictibacillaceae > Fictibacillus > Fictibacillus barbaricus. The sequence continues at coordinate 112,927 of NZ_BMCE01000003.1, forward strand.
CCGGCTCCAAAAAGCAGAATACGGCATCTATGGGCTTGTGTCTGCAAATGGATTCAGCGAATATTTTACTGGTAAAGACATGTTCGGAAACGAGTTGACAGAAGAGCAAAGAAACCAGAGCTTGTTTAACGCGTTTGCGATTGCTGGTGTCGGCAGTGCAGGGTATGCTCTTGATCGTATGGATGTTGGCAAGATGCTGCAAAACAAGTTTCCGTATAGTACCCAATATGCTAAGCAGCAAGCAGGCAAAGCTCAGGAGCTTTTCAAGACAATTCGTACAAATGTTGGAAATATGCGGATTCCTGTTAATATCAGAGTGGAAAAGCTAGTAACAGCAGCTGGTCACACGGTTAGAACAGTGGTGCCTGAAACTAAGACAGCAAAAGAATTGATGCAGCAGGCTTCGGTAACGAAAAGTTCTAGAAAAGATATAAACACGCATGCCGAACATAAGTTGTCAAATGAGCCGCCTCAAAGACATGGATTTGATGATGAGCTAGATGCAATTTTAAACAATTTAGGAATGACTAGGACTGAGTTTGATACACTGAGATTAACTCCGGCTGAAGGTCTTATAGATGGAGAAGTTAAAAAACTAATAGATATCCGTAATAGTGTTAAGGTAGTAACGAAAGACACTCTACTCCAAAAAACATTGACCATAACTGATATGGAAAATTATCTAACAGGCAAATACACACAAATAGGTGGGTACGTTGCAAAAGCAGAAGACGTATTAAATATCAAGAAGTATGATGATGTTGTAGAATCATTAAGGTTAGATTACTTTGATAGTAACGGTAATCGTCCTTTTCCTGATAATGGTGACTCTTTCGCTGTAATTAAATATAAGACAGACAATGCAAATGAGATTGATATACCATATAGCTCAAAGTTTAATGGAGATAATTCGGACGGTCCTCCTTGTACAGGTAATGGGTTTACTGGAGCAAGAAATGGCAGAGTAATACCTGAATGGAAATGTAAAGGATATTTTGATCCTCAAGATGGGGCTGAAATATATAAAATTAAAAATGGTATTGAAGAATTAGTAGGAGTTTATGATAGTGACTTAAAAAGATTTATAAGAGTAAAATCAGAGTAAAGGATGATTTAGATGATAAAGAGAGGAAAATATACTAGTTATAATAATAAGGAATATTCTATAGGAAAAGAAGGAGATGACTGGGTAAACTTAGTTAGCAAGGACTCTAAAGACTTGAATAATGGTTTTCAACCGCACCCATTAGATAAGGCTGTTTTTGTTAAGAAAGTCTCTAGAAATAAGTTAGATAAAATATATAAAATAACTCCTTATGCAATTTATAAAGGATATAAGTTAAGTATTGGCGGTGAAACAGACGGTAAAATTCTCTTAGGAACAGGTGAGGTTAAAATAGCTGATGCATTAGGTTTTAATAGAACTGATAAATACTTCTATGAGAAGTGGATTGACAACAAGGATTTAAAAATTATGGAGGAAAAAGAAATACTTAATTAAAAATAGCTGTTTTAAAACAGCGAAAAAAGAAGGGCCAACTTGGACCCTTTTTTTAAATTTAAATCAATATGCGTTATTCCAAGGTCAAGAACATTACATATATCCATTATATTAAACTTGTAGATGGAATATAAACGCACAGGCCAAATAATATTGCCTTAAGTTTCAGATTCTACTTTAAACGAATGGGATTACAAGTCTAAAGCAGACCAAAATGGTGAATGCTTATGTAAACAAATTGAGAATTCTCAGGGATTGTTTGATGAAAATTTATTTAATTGGGGAGAGATTATTCAGTGGGATGACTTTAGATCACACCAAACACAAATCAATATATTATATAATAACTAGAATGTTTTAATGAATTCTTTATACCATTTAGAAACCTTATTAAATACTTAAAATAGACTATTACAAACGACCAGATTCAAACTGGTCGTTTCCTGTATACAAGTGTTAATCTCATGTGCCTAAATAGGGGGAGTACTGGCTTGGCAAAAAGAGATCAAATTTTATTACAATTAATTTATCCTTTAGATTGGATAAAAGAAATTAGACATATACCTTCAAGATAGGAGGTTTGTTATGCAAAATGTAATTATAGTTAAAGAACAAATTAAAAAAGTAATTGACAAAGTAATCGAAAAAAAGAATATAAGAGAGCATGAATTTTTAGATACTCTCTTAAAAAGATTGGAAAATTTGTTAAGTGCGGTGGATACTGAAAGTTTTAAAGATATAAGAAAAAATTCTGGAATAAATGGAGCTTTACGTGCCTATTTCGACACTAATCTCGTTGAAGGTTACGATGAGCCACTTGTTATTGAGCTTGATAAATTAGAAATGATGCTAAAGTAGAAAAAAGTTGGGAGTGAAGAGAATTGCTCGTTCTGTAGTGGAAGTATGATTGGGGAATTAAATGGGATGGCAAAAGGCTAAACAGCTAGTCAAAGCACAGGAGCTAAACAGAGGACAAAAAATGAATAAAAATGATTTAGAAATAAAACTTAAAAATTTAGGAATAGAAGAAAATGATTATAACCTAGGGGAGAAACCTATCCGTGACTTAGAAATTGGGTTAATGAAAGAAGTTAATGAATGGAAGGTCTATCAATCATTAGAAAAAGGCGAAATTAATATTATTGATACTTTTGATAATGAAAGTGATGCATGTGAGCTTTTACTAAAATACTTGGTTATGAGAAAAAATAAGAAAGAAAGAAACAGGTAAGCTTTTGGAAGCTCAAGAAAACGAAAAAAAGTAAAAAAACGATAATCCATATACAAAAAAGAAGGGTCCACTCAGGACCCTTCTTTCTTTTATAATTTAAACGAACTCTTCAACGACACGATTTCGTTAAATACGATTTTGTCTTCTGATGTATGCTTCGGATCTACGTTGAAGTAGCCATGGCGGAAGAACTGGAACTTGTCCTGTGGTTTTGCGTCCTTCATGTTCGATTCGATATACCCTTGTTTTACGATTAACGAATCTTTGTTCACGTAATCCAAGAACGTTTTGCCTTCGCTATCTTCTTCACTTTCCATATCTGCATCAGAAATTAATGGCTGATATAGGCGGAACTCAGCAGGAACCGCTTGTGTAGCTTCTACCCAGTGCAGGGTTCCTTTTACTTTACGGCCTGTGAATCCAGTGCCGGATTTCGTTTCGACATCATACGTACAATGAAGTTCAACGACGTTACCATCTTCATCTTTTATAAAGTCCTCACATTTAATGAAGTAAGCATGCTTTAAGCGAACTTCGTTACCAGGGAAGAGACGGAAGTACTTTTTTGGAGGATCCTCCATAAAGTCTTCACGCTCGATATAGATTTCACGAGAGAATGGAATCTGGCGTGTTCCCATCTCAGGATTTTCCGGGTTGATCTCAGCATCAAGCATCTCTACTTGCCCTTCAGGGTAGTTCGTGATCACGACTTTTAACGGATCAAGGATTCCCATCGTGCGAGGAGCTTTTACCTTTAGATCTTCACGGATAAAATGCTCAAGCATGGCTGTATCAGCTGCGCCAGAACCTTTTGAAACACCAACCGCTTTTACGAACTCAACGATTGATTCCGGCGTGTATCCTTTACGGCGTAACCCAGAGATCGTCGGCATACGCGGATCGTCCCATCCATCCACATATTCTTCGTCTACAAGCTGCTTTAATTTACGCTTACTCATAACGGTATTCGTAAGACCTAGGCGGCCGAACTCGATTTGCTGCGGCTGGCTTTCCATTTCAGACTCTTCTACAACCCAGTTATAAAGAGGACGTTGATCCTCGAACTCTGTTGTACAAAGCGAGTGCGTTACACCTTCGATCGCATCCTCAATCGGGTGAGCGAATGCATACATCGGATAGATGCACCACGTGTCACCTGTATTGTGGTGAGTCGCATGAGAGACACGATAAATAACAGGATCGCGTAAGTTAATGTTAGGTGAACTCATATCGATCTTTGCACGAAGTACCTTCTGTCCGTTCTCGAACTCGCCTTTACGCATTCGATCGAACAGATCTAAGTTCTCTTCAACAGAACGGTCACGGTATGGACTTTCTTTTCCTGGTTGTGTAAGCGTTCCGCGATACTCACGAATTTCATCGGCCGTTAAGTCATCCACGTACGCTTTGCCTTTCTTGATCAGAAGAACGGCACGATCATACATTTCTTCAAAATAATCAGAAGCAAAGCGAAGGTTCTCCCATTCGAAGCCGAGCCATTCAACGTCTTTCTTGATGGCATCTACGTATTCTTGATCTTCTTTTAATGGGTTTGTATCATCAAAACGCAGATTTGTTTCTCCGCCAAACTCATCTGCCAGTCCGAAATTGATCACGATCGATTTTGCGTGTCCAATATGAAGATATCCATTAGGCTCTGGTGGAAAACGTGTAACTACTTTTTTATGTTTTCCAGATTCCAGGTCGTTTTGGATGATTGTTTTAATAAAATTAGAAGAACTATTCTCCATCCCGTATCAAGCCTTTCCTTATATGTAAACTAAGATATACTTTACATTATAACAAAAATAAATTTCAACTAAACGTATTCTTTTAGTGATATCAGGGATTATTTAAATGAAATGGTGGGATCAATATGAATGTTATTGACTTGCATTGCGATGCATTATTAAAACTTTGGGAAAGAAATGGGAGATTGAGGTTTGCAGATGCACCGGAACTGGCAACGAACAAAGAGCGGCTTCAAAAAGGAAAAATAAAGGTTCAGTTTTTTGCGATTTTTGTTGAACCGTTCATTCCGTACGATCAAAAGTTCCAGGCTGCTCTTCAGCAAGTGGATCACTTCTATAAGGAAGTTCTCGGTAAGAATCCAGAGATGAAGCATCTTAAGGATTGGACTGATTTTGACACGTTAAAGGAAGGCGAAGTCGGGGCGATGCTGACTTTAGAAGGTGTTGACGCTATTGGTGACGACATCACAAAACTTAGCATCCTTTATCAGTTAGGTGTTCGGTTGATCGGTCTCACATGGAACCATGCGAATCTAGCAGCGGACGGGGCGCAGGAACCACGTGGAGCAGGACTAACGCTTTTTGGAAAAGAAGTCGTGAAATTTAATAACGAGCATCAGATTCTAACAGATGTCTCTCATCTGTGTGACAGAGCGTTTTGGGACGTGATGGAGCTGGCAAAGTATCCGTTAGCGAGCCACTCTAACTCACGTAAGTTGTGTAATCACCCACGTAACTTAACAGATGAAATGGCAAAAGAGATGTTCAAAAAAGGCGGCGTCGTTCACGTCGTATATAATCCGCCTTTCACAACGGATGAAGGAACGGCAACTATCTCAGATCTCATTAAGCATATTGATCATTTCTGCGGACTAGGTGGTGTGAAACAGATTGGTTTAGGGTCGGACTTTGACGGAATCTCTCAGCTCATTACAGATCTAGAGGACGCATCTAAGACTCAAAACTTAATCAATGAACTATTAAAGCATTATTCTGAAGAAGAAGTACGAGGATTTGCCTGCCAAAACTTCTTGAACTATCTACCTAAAAATTAAGCAGGAAAAGCATTTGTCACATTCGTGTCAGATGCTTTTTTGTTATTTCTTCTTTTTATAAGAGAGCACGCATAGCTTTTAGGGAGTAGAACTTGAAAGGAGCTATTACATGTATTACAACACCTATGGATATCAGAATGCGGTAAATGGGAAGTATGATCGGCAAATTAAACCAAACCGTCTCACTGTAACAGGGGAAGGTACGGTAACAGCAGCATCTGATGAAGCCATTATCACAATTGGAGTAATAAATGAGAGTCCAAACCTAAGCGCAGCTCAAAAAGAGAACGCTGATAAAACGGCTGCTGTCATACAAGCATTGATGTCGCTCGGCATTCCTCAAAGTGACATTCAAACTTATGTGTATCGGATCGAACCTCAGTATAATTACGAAAACGGCCAGCAAATCTTTAGAGGGTATCGAGTTGAGCACCAGCTGCAGGTAACGGTAAGGGATATTAGTAAAACAGGTCAAGTGATCGATCAGGCAGTTGCCGCAGGCGCCAATTCTGTTTCGTCCATTCAGTTTACGGTATCGAACCCAAATGCTTTTTATAATCAGGCATTGACCATCGCTATTCGAAATGCTCAGGAGAAAGCCATTTCAATGGCAAGAGCATTACAAGTTACGCTGCAGCCAGTTCCTGTTATCGTTCAAGAATTGTCGCAGCCGCTGCCGCCAAGGCCAATTCCTTTTCAGGCAGCAATGCTTGCTCAAAGTGCAGAAACGCCTATACAGCCAGGTGAAAATAAAATTATGGCCACCGTTAAAGTGGAATTTACGTATAGCTAGTATACGTATAAATTGACAGGGGGCATGAATATAATTTATATTTAACCAAATGGTTAAATATAATACAGATAATTTGAATGATGTATTTTCTGTTCTGTCTGATCCTACAAGGAGGAGTATCATCGAGCAGCTGTCAAAGGGGGAAAGGAGTGTTCAAGAGTTAGCACAACCTTTTGATATGTCTCTCCCTGCGATCTCAAAGCATTTAAAGGTTTTAGAGAACGCTGGTCTTGTAACTCACCGAAAAGAGGGCCGTTATCGATACTATTCTATAAAGCCGGACTCAATGGATGATGCTTGTGAATGGATGGAAACGCTCAAACAGCTTTGGTCGAAATTCGGAGGTATGTTTGGCTGCAGCAAAAATACAAAGCAATAAAGTGTAGTTAGGAGAGTGAAAATTGGAGACTCAGCAGGAAATTATTAAGGTGCAGAAACTAGTGAAACGATACGGGAATTTTACTGCAGTAGATGGCAGTGAGTTCTCAGTACATAAAGGAGAAGTGTTTGGTTTGCTCGGACCAAACGGAGCAGGGAAGACAACAACCCTTGAGATGCTTGTGGGACTACGCAAGCCGGATGAAGGAACGGCGATCGTTGGTGGTTTCGATATATCGAAAGAGCTTGATCGAGTGAAAGAGGTAATTGGGGTACAGCTTCAATCGACCACTCTATTTGAGTTGTTAACCGTGGAAGAAATTCTTCATCTATACGGAAGTTTTTATCCTGAACACATTTCAATTCCTGATCTTATTGAGGACATGCTCTTAACGGAGAAGAAGAATAGCAGAATTAAAGGTTTGTCTGGAGGACAGAAGCAGCGGCTGGCGATTGCGCTGGCACTCGTGCACGATCCACAGATCATATTTTTAGATGAACCTACAACGGGGCTTGATCCACAAGCTCGCCGTACATTATGGGATATTATTTTGCGTTTGAAGGACCGAGGCAAGACAGTTGTGCTGACTACACATTACATGGATGAAGCACATGTATTATGTGACCGTATAGCCATCATGGATCAAGGGAAGCTCATCGCACTTGATACACCAAGCGAACTCGTAAAAAACTTGCAGTCTGATAGTGCGGTCGAGTTCAAGTTTAATGAGGAAGATGTTGACGTAATCTTGTCAGAGATTGATGGTGTCAAGCAAGTAGGAAGTCAGAAAGATGTTCATGTTTTGTACACGGATGATCTGCAGAACACGTTAATGAGTTTAATTGCTATTGCTTCTGAGAAAAATCTGAAGCTTGTTGATCTGCAAACAAGAACTGCAACGCTTGAAGACGTATTTATTCATATGACAGGAAGAAGGTTAAGAGAAGGATGAGAGCTTACTACTTACTAACATTAGCACAGCTGCGGATATTCCTTCGAAACCGGCAAGTTTTATTTTGGACTCTTGCCTTTCCAATTGTTCTGATGGTCATGTTAGGTTCTTTCTTAGGTAATGGCAGTGGCATATCATTAACGGTGGCCGTTGTGGACCAAGACAAAAGTGAACAGTCAAAAACACTAATAAAAGAACTAGAGAAGAATGAAGCAGTCTCACTGGAGAAAAGTTCTGAAGAAAAAAGTGTGTTAGATCAGCTGAAAAATGGTGATTTAACCCTAGTCGTTACCATTCCAAAAGGATATGGCAGCAATCTTACTTCCGGTAATAAGGCAGACCCTTTTGAACTGCCAGTCTATTATAATGAAACAAATATGGCGATGTCCCAAGTTGGGCTCCAGCTAGTCAATAATGCAGTGGATACGATAAGTAAGAAACAGCTGGATTATCAGCCTTTGGTTGTCACTGATTCAAAAGGTGTAGATGCCTTGAACCTGCGTTACATCGACTTCCTAGTCCCTGGTATCGTTGCGATGATGATTATGAGTAACAACATGAACGGGGTAGCAGGTCAGATCTCCTCATGGCGTGAACGCGGGATTCTGCGAAGAATGCAAGGAACGACATTAAAAGCATCCACTTTTATAGCGGCTCAAATAACAGCCCGTTTTATGCTGAACGGTTTGCAGGCGATGATTGTACTTGCTGTTGCGTGGCTAGCATTTGGGATTGAAGTACGTGGGTCCTGGCTAACTGTAATCGCATTCGTCACGCTTGGCACATTAGCGTTTATGGCGATCGGTTTTATTATTGCAGGGATAGCGAAGACCCCGGAGAGTGCGGGTCCTATCGCAGGATTTCTTTCCTTCCCGATGTTGTTTTTAGGCGGTGTGTTCTTCCCGATAAGAGATATGCCTGAATTTCTCCAGCCGTTCGTACAGGTTTTGCCTATTGCTCATTTAAGTCATGCACTCCGAGAAACCATGAACGTAGGAGCTTCATTTTTAGATCTTGGCATGGAGGCTATAATCCTAGGCGGATGGCTGATTGGAGCATTTATTGTGGCAAGCTTTACTTTTAAGTGGGAGTAAATAAGAAGAGAAAGAGGAGAAGAAATGAACACACAAAATTATAAAAATCATGCACGTATGCATCCGATCTATCATTATGTCTTGTCATTGCTGGTGCTGGTGGGATCAATAGCAAGCGTAGTTTATCTGTTTCAAAGAGAGGACATGTTTTTAGGCGTAGTTCTTGTTGTCCTATCGTTTAGTTTAATAGTTACATTTATACTTTTGCGCATATACCCATTGAAAGCACAAGACCGGGCAATACGAGCTGAAGAGAACCTGCGTTATTATGTGTTAACAGGAAAGCTTCTAGATGCAAAACTTACGCCAAGTCAGATCGTCGCACTTAGATTTGCACCAGATAATGAGTTTCCGAGTTTGGCAGAAAAAGCGGCAGCAGAGAACATGAAACCGAAAGAGATTAAGCAAGCCATTAAGAACTGGAAAGCGGATCATTACAGAATATAATTCCAAATACTAAAAACGCATGGGCAAAGATCCATGCGTTTTGTTTTCTATCTGTTAACTTTTTTTGGAAAGCAGCTAAAAAAAGATAATAGTACAATCATGACTTCAGATATCAATATGTACAATAGTAATGTTCCATATCCATCTTCTACCCAAGAGCTTTTATTGATTAAGATGAAAAAGCTCATGATTAATAATACTAAGTTGCTTTTCCAAAAGAAATTCAAACCTCTTTTTATAGAGAATGGCTCCGGCTTGTCCTTTTTTTGACTGTTCGTTCTTTGTGACTTTTTAATTTTAGCTTTAGGCTTTGTATCAGTCGGCACTTGCTCAAAAAACTCATAAATGGTATCTTCAATCTTTTTAAAGTAATCTGAGACTGAAACAGGGATAAAGTATACTTTGTGTTCGCTGACTTTTTCATATTCCAAATGCCAAACCATGTCGTCTCCAGGCACAGAGAAAGCAACTTGATCTGTTCTGCTTTTTCCATCTACATAGTCTGTTTCAGTAAAGGTAAACGGATTAAATACTTTCCCGTTCTTTTTAAAAGCAACAATGAACTCCTTAAAAGACTGGTTTTCATTTTCGTTATTGAACATTTGTTCTATTTCCTCATCTTTGAGCTCATGCAGGGAATTATACACTTCTTCTGAAACTTGAATAGGCTGCATCTTGCTAAGATTTTGAGATGACCCAGGATCCAATTTGTAAAACCGAGCTAATTCTTCCTTATAACCTTTTCTATGATCTAAATATGTAAACGTATGCTGTTCTCCATCAACGAACTGACAGATGGAAAAACTTAGATCGATTTGATGAATAAATAATTCATGACCAAGTCTTTTACAGTGGAAGTTCCTTTTAGATTGTCCGACAGCATTCATAAGATCCTCTAAATCTTTTGATAGGTTCGTTTCTGTCCGTGCATGCCAAAAGCCCTTTTCCCGTAAGGATTGTTCCGCTTCTTCACTGAATAGATTTACGTCTTTCTTTTTTTTAGAGACCATATTTTTAGCTGAAATTAAATGGCGGACGAAACTGTTATATCCACACAAGGCCATAGCGCTCGCAAGCTCTTTCGAAGTCAAAGTAATCTTATCCGTATAATTCATAACAGTTCTCCTTTTAATAAACTGATATTATTGGAGTTTTATTGGTTAATTATAGTTTTTAGTTGAAAGTGCGTTTCGATTGTCTCTTGAATCTTGGTTAAATATAGACTGATAGGAACAGGGACAATAAATAGCTTTTCTTGATCTACTTGCTCGTAGTCAAGATGCCAAATATAACCATCAGATGGCAGTAAAAAAACTACTTGGTCTGTCGTGGTTTTGTCTTTCACATAATTAGATTTTAAAAATGAAATGTTGTCTAATTTTTGTTCATTCCATTTAAAGTCTTTTAGGAATGTTCGTAATGACATGTTAAGTTCCATATCGTTGATCATAGTGTGAAGCACCGATTGATCTATAGTATGGAACTCATTAAATACTTCTGTTGATATTTCTACTGTTTGCAATTCTTTATGAATGGCTTCCCCTTCATTTTTTCTTTCCAGTTGATTTTTCATGAGAGTTTGATAGCCTTCTGAATGAGGGTAGAAGGTAAAAGAGTGTGTTTGATCAGTAACCTGCTGTACAAGAGAGTATTTGTTGTTTAGTAAATGAATAATCAGAAGATGGTTTCCATTCACAAAACGAACCTTATTACTTGATTGAACAAGAAGACGCATCATGCTCTCTAATCCGGAAGCAAGCTTTGTTTCCCTGTTATCTTCCCAATAACCACGATGCTTTAGCATTTGTTCTGATTGTTGGACAAATCGATCGAACTGTTCTTCACTTTGAATAAGATTCTGGTCGTTCAGTATCTGACTTGCTGCCTTATCGAAACCGCATAATGCAAGAACAGCCACTAATTCATTTGTTGTAAGAGAAATAGACTGTGAAGTATTCAATCATTTAACCTCCTATAATAAGTTAATCATTATCCGTTATAAATGTGCATGATAAGAATCCATTGTATAAATAAAAAGGCAAAGAAAATAAGGGAGAACAATTTGTTAATTAGAAAAGGCAAACGATTTAATGCTGATTGCGCAAAATAGTTTAATCCGAAAAAAGCGAGTGTTGTGTATTTATTAAACAAAGATAAGATGTTCTGTTTTTCTGTATGATAATTATATTCAAATAAACCTATAATCGCGTTTTGCATAAAGATAGATAGAAAAGCAAAGATAGCATTGGTTAAAATTAAAAGAAATAAAACAGAGGAAGGCAATGGAATATCTATTCCAATAAAAATTAATGAAAGCAGGGAACAAAAAAGAATAGATAGTAGCATACTAGCAGATTTTGCGTTCATAATAATTCCTTTCTTTAAGGATTTTAATAATTGGCTTTAGAATAGCACATTTAAATGCAAATAGTTCAAATGAAAATTATCTAAACCATCCTGAGACAAAATCCGATGCATCTGATAAGGCATCTTTTACATTTTCTGTGGTATCTGAGATCGTTTCCTCAGTCCATTTACCAGCTTTCTCTCCCCAGCCTTTAACTGTGTCTTCAACAGCCCAAGAGCCAACTATACCGATTCCTGCACCAACTGCTCCTCCGATCACAGTTCCTACACCTGGGAAAATCATGGTACCAATAGCTGCTCCACCAGCAGTTAACCCGGCAATCCCAACATCCATACCAATTCCTGCTGCAAATCGCCCACCTTTTTCCCAATCAGATTTATACTGATTCTCATCGTTGAAAAACTCTCCAGAATTGGTGACTAAAGAAAACGCAACACCAACAATAGGAATTCTCTTCCCAACAGTGGTCAAACCTTTTGCCGTTTTGAATTGATCCACAGTTTTAGGAACATCTACCTTTGCTTTATAAGATTTTAAATCTCCTTCTTTAAATGCAAAAATTCCTTTATGCTCACTAATGATCTTGCCAAAACTTATTCTGGTAGTCCCTTTTTCTAATCCTATAATCTCTTTTAGGACACCACTTGGTTTATTATTGTATTTTCCTAAATACTTTAAAACTGGATTGCCAGATGTTTTATCTCCTGATTTAAGCAATTTATATATATTTTCTGCTAATTTGGATTCGTATTTCTTATTGCTTCCTTTAATCCATTTTGGCGATGCTTTCACGATAAAATTCCCGTTCCCATCTTTTGTTAGCTCAAGCATTTTAGAGGAAAGGATTGTAACTGCAAGTGCACCTTTTACTAAATCAAGGCCCCCAGTTCCTTTGCCTAGAGTATCTAGCCATTCAGAGATATCACCCATAAATGTAGAATCGCCTTGTTCTACAGATAATTCTATTGCATCATCAATCATGTTCTGTATTGTATCTGATGTCATAAAATATTCTTCGATTTCTAAAACCGTTTTTTCTGACAAATAGATACCACTGCTTGACCAGCCTTCAACTTTTCCAATAAACTCCGATACTTTGGATAAGTCAGCAGAATTTTCTTTTAGAGATGTAGTGCTGGTTTCATCTAAATTGTTTAGTTGGTCAATCGTCTTTTGGTTATTTCTCTGTGCTTCATTTATCTGAGAAACTAAAGATTCAGGATTTATATATGATGTACTGACAAGGTGGCTTACCTTCATTAAAATGTCATTCATGACCTCTACGGAATCTTGAGTATATTGTTCAACTTTTTCGAGTCCTTTGTAGACGTCCTGAACGATAAATTCTTCAGTAATGAGTCCATTATCAGTTTCATAACCTGTAATTCTATCTTTTATTTCTTTTAGTTCAGTTATATATTGATCTAAAAACTGATTGAGTAAAAGGGTAATAGGAACATGAAGGACTTTGAAATGTTCTTTGATCGCAATACCGCCTTCCCCTTTCAGCCCATGTTCAAGTTCTATAATTTTATTTAAACTGTTGCGAATCGCTAAAATTTGCTCTTTCTCACTTTCTTTTTTATGAATGGATTGGTCAATTTCTTGAAGTACTTCAGAAACCTTCAAAACTTTCATCTTCTTATTATCCTCCATCATTTCATCATTTTAGAAGCTTGCTGATCCGCCTCGAACAAGGTTTCAATGCTTTTCCAAGCATCTTGTTCCACAGTCGTGAGGATCTCTTTATATGTTTTCAATGTGTCATAATACATTTTTTCTATTTCTTCTATTTTAGCTGTGAGACTTAACTTTGAATCGGAAAACTGGCAGTTCGGATTTTCTGTATTTAATGCCTGAATCTTATTTCTAAAGTCATGAAATGCAGGCTCTACTTCACTTTTGATTACTTTAATTTCTGACATAAAGTCTCACCCCAATTTATTTAAGATTAGATATTTCGATTCTTTTTGAAGATATAGAGTTAGACAAAGAAGCGTTGGTGCTTTCTAATGAGTTTATTTTTGATAATATATTGTCTAACTGTTGATCGACTAAATCAGTTATAAGAGAATGCTGCTGTTCTATTTCTGAACGTTCTCCGTTAAAACGCTCGGCATGTTTGCCCCCCCATACTGAAGTATCCAACTTGGGCTGATGAATGAGTTTTTTGTATGAATTAAATTCTTGCTGCTCATTAGAAAGCTCATCATAACTTTTTTTCAACAGATTAATTTTTTCTTGGTTCCCAGCTATTTGATTGGATAGATTAGATATATCTGCATTTAACGACAAAATCATTTGAGAGTTATCCCTCATTAGATCACCTCATACTTTAATTGCATTTTCACTAATACATTTTACACATAAACGAGTTAATAAAATAATTACCCTTTAGTCCTGAATTTACATATTTTAGATAATGTTTCTAATGGCTTTTTACCCATATTGAATAGGGAGCTAACATGTGAAAATCATGACACTTGCTTCTGATAGTAAAAAAGATATGAATATTAAAAAGATAAATTGAAAACAGGGACTTTATTCATAGTTATAAGGATTCAAAGTTGGTTATTTTATAAGATTGTATTGAATTGTAGTGGGAAATTGTGGTAGTAATTGTTGTGGACATTATTATTTTAATTCAGAAAAGGAATATTCGTAATTAGTCGATATTAATAACTTAATAAGTATTTAGTATCATAAATTTTGAAATTTATGGTTTTTCTTTTTCCAAAATAGGGAAAATACAGGTGTGTTTATCCGAATTTATTCAGGAGCAACCGATCAACTAGATCGTTGTTTATAAATTACTTTAATAAAAGGGAGAGAAGAAAATGTCAGGAATTATTCGAGTTACGCCAGCAGAGTTAGTCGATATGTCAGGACGTTATTCTAATGAAAGCAGTCAAGTTGGAGAGCAAATCTCTAGACTTAACAGCATGATCAGTCAGCTTGAAGGAATGTGGGAAGGGGAAGCAAGCAGAGCGTTCAGCCAACAATACGAATCTCTTAAACCATCCTTTCTTCAAATGCAGCAATTATTAGAAGATATCTCCGTTCAATTGAACAATACATCTAAAGCTCTTGAAGACGCGGACAATCAAATCGCTAGCCAGATCAGAGGATAACTTTTGCTTGCTTGGCTATAGAAAAACAGAGCGCCTTCTTGTACTAGGCGCTCTTTTTAGTTGGGGTGTTACATATGTATGTTGAAATTACGATAGATTTAAAAAATTATTCGGGAGAGACGTTTGATCTGCGTCTATCAAACTTTCATTCAATTAAAAAAGTGGTCGATATCGTTTGGCAAACGAAGGGAATCGAGGAACGTCCAAGGGAAGGCTACTGGGTTCGTATTCCTAACAAAAATATGATTCTTTCAGGTAATCAAAAACTTTTGGATAACAGTATTACAACAGGTGATAGGTTTGAAATCCTATGAGGGGAGTCTAACTGAATGACTGAAGAGAAAAAAACATATTTGGAAAAATGTTTAGAATCCCACATTCATAGAAAAGAGGATTCTATTACTTTTGCATTCCAAAAGGAAAAAATCAAGCTTGATCATACACTAGAAATTGATCTGCTTAAGGAACTAGACTCAGACATCAAAAGAGATATTTCATTAGAAGATAATGAGTTAAGAATTACGGTAAAACCGAGCCCGCGATATCGCTTCTTCCAAGGAATCAAAGATATTAACGAAAGAAGTAGATGGATTCTTTCTTATCAACTTGTAAATAAGGTAAAGCAACACCATTTATCGCGTTTAAACTTAGTTGTTTGTCCGGAGAATATTGTGTTTGATCAGAGTCTGACACCTTATTTTCTTCATTATGGAGTTAAGGAATCCATCCCGCCTTATGAGTACAATCAAGAGCGAGTAAGACAGGAACTTAAAGCAACTATTGCCTTTATCACGGATGGGAAGTATGCGTTTCAGGATTATTTGAACCTTTATGAAACGATTGAACTCTCTCCTTCAGCAAGAAATATTTTAAAAGCTGAAGATGAGGAAGCGTTATTAACGTTTATCCAAAGCAAGCTTCATGAATTAGATGAAAGAGATAAAGTCATCGTAACTATTCCCCAAAAAAAGTGGAAGTTAACCCGTTATATTGCTTTAGGATTGCTGATCTGTTTTATCCCAGCACTTATTTATACGTTTTATTCCATCTTTTTTCTTCAACCTAGACAGGATGCATTCGTTACAGGCAATGAACACTTCCTAGGAAAAGAATATAGCGATGTTGTTGAGGTTATGGCAGAAATTGATGTGCAAGACATGCCGGACGTTGTAAAATATCAGCTTGCATCTTCGTACATAGTTAATGAGTCTCTTACTGAAGATCAAAAAGAAAATATTCAAAACACCGTTACACTTCAATCTGATCCGCTTTACTTTGAATATTGGATTCATATCGGGCGAGGCCACGCTGAGGAGGCACTTGAAATTGCTCGTAATATAGAGGACCAAGATCTTATTATGTTTGCTTTAATAAAATATCGTGAAGTTTTAAAAGCTGATAACGATTTAAAGAGTGAGGAAAAGCAGAAGAAGATTGATGAGGTTCAAGCAGAGATTGATGAATATCTCGATGAACAAGAAGCGATAGAGGAAGAAGAAGCACGTAAGGCAGAGGAAGAAAGAAAAGCATTGGAACAAGAAGAGGAAAAGAAAAAAGAACAAGAAGCTCAAAAAGAACAAGCCGCCACTCAACAATCAGAGAGTCAAGCTAACCCAGCAGCGAAGCCAAAAGCACCTGCTGCAGCTAATTAGAGGGGTGAAGTATGTATACACTTTGGTTTTTTTGCAATAAAACGTATCAGCAAATACCGATTAACAAAGATTTAAATCGCCCTATCACAGTGGGTTCCCAGATTCAACATACCGTTACGATAACTGGATTCCCTTTTACGGATGGAACTGTAGCCATTAAGAAAGATGTAGAACAGAATCTGCAAATCTTTCAAAATGATTTACACGTTGGTACACTCACTGAAAATGACTCTCTTATTTTAAGGGATGGGGAAGCAACTTTAACTCTTTATACAAAAGAGACACCAGACAAAACAGAAACGTATTATATCGGTGATAAAAAAGAATGCTTATTTTCCACTTCTGATGAAAAGGCACATATTAACTGTCCATCAGAAACATCAACTTTATTATCTAAAGACGATTCATTTGAACTTATAAAGATTAATGAAAAATGGATGATTTCTGTTAAAAGCGAACAAGTCTATTTAAACGGTCATAAAATCAACGGAATAACACCGTTAGAAATCGGTGATATTCTTTTTTGGCCTTTTATGACAGTAAAGCTGATTGAAAATGATCTGCTGCAAATTACGAGTAATGAAAACTATCATTCTAAACTGCCGTTTGCCTTAAAGCCCATTTCTGAGATGAGCAAGAAGTATCCCGTTTATAGAAGAACTCCAAGGATGATATATGAACTTCCTAAAGAAAAGGTGACTCTATCTTTTCCTGCACAAGAAGGAGAAAATCCAAATCGAGGTTTATGGCTGATCATCATGCCGCCGCTCCTCATGATGATTGTGATGGGAATTGTAGCCCTCGTTCAACCACGAGGAATCTTTATCATTGTTTCCATGGTTATGTTTGCTACGACACTCGTTACATCTTCTGTTCAGTACTTTAAAGAGAGAGGAAACTTTAAAAGACGCAAGATAAAACGCCAAGAAGTATACACCAAGTACCTTGACCAAAAGAGGGAAGAACTTCACGAATTAGCGGATAAGCAAAAAATGGTCCTGGATTATCATTACCCTGCTTTTGAGCAAATGAAATATCTTACTGAACAAATTTCTGATCGAATTTGGGAGCGGTCATTGGATAGCCATGACTTTCTTCAAATTAGAATCGGAACAGGCAGCGTCCCTTCGAGTTATACGTTAACTGTAAACAGTGGTGACTTGGCGAATAGAGAGATTGATGATCTTTTAGAACAATCTCAGAAAATGGAAAAGGCATATCGGGAAGTAAAGAATGTTCCTATAACCGTAAACGCATCAACCGGAGCCATGGGACTGATCGGTAAAGAATCAGTTGTAAAGAACGAGCTTCATCAGCTGATTGGACAACTTGCCTTTTTCCATAGTTACCACGATGTTCGATTTGTTTTTGTATTTAATGAAAAAGATTACAGCAAGTGGGAGTGGGTAAAGTGGCTACCTCATTTTCAGCTTCCGAACTCCTATGCAAAAGGCTTGATCTATAATGAACAAACAAGAGATCAATTGCTCTCATCGATATATGAACTGATTAGAGAACGTGATATGGATACGGAAAGAGAAAAAGATAAAATGCGTTTTTCTCCGCATCTTGTTTTCATTATTATGGATCAGACCCTGTTATCCGAACATGTTCTGCTTGAATATTTAGAGGGTGAATACTCTCATTTAGGACTATCGGTTATCTTTGCCGCTGAAACAAAGGAAAGTCTTACAGATAATATCCACACATTAGTGCGCTATATTAACGAAAGTGAAGGAGATATACTGATCGAGGAAAAGAAGGCTGTACAAATTCCTTTTAAGCTTGATGTGCATCATCAAGAAGGAAATGAAAAGTTTTCAAGGATGCTTAAGACGTTAGATCATCAGGTCGGTATGACGAATTCAATTCCAAATAGTGTCTCGTTTCTGGAGCTATATAGAGTTAACGAAGTAGAGGAATTGCCTATTGAACAGAATTGGGTTTCACGTGAATCTTCAAAGTCTTTAGCTGTACCAATTGGTTTAAAAGGTAAAGAGGATCTTGTAGAGCTGAATCTTCATGAAAAAGCCCATGGGCCGCATGGACTTTTAGCAGGTACTACAGGGTCAGGGAAGAGTGAATTCTTGCAGACGTACATTTTGTCTTTAGCCGTAAACTTTCATCCGCATGAAGTGGCTTTTTTGTTGATCGACTATAAAGGCGGCGGAATGGCCCAGCCATTTAAAGACATGCCGCACTTATTGGGAACGATCACAAATATTGAAGGCAGCCGAAACTTCACAGCTAGAGCACTAGCGTCCATTAAAAGTGAACTAAAAAGAAGACAAAGACTTTTTGATCAATACCAAGTAAACCATATTAATGACTACACAGATTTATATAAACGCGGTTCGGCACAGGAGCCATTACCGCATCTATTCTTAATTTCGGATGAGTTTGCAGAGCTGAAAAATGAAGAGCCTGAATTTATTAAAGAGCTTGTAAGTGCCGCACGTATCGGCCGAAGCCTTGGTGTTCATCTTATCCTAGCTACACAAAAACCTGGTGGAGTCATCGACGATCAGATCTGGAGTAATGCCCGATTTAAGATTGCTTTAAAGGTTCAGGATGCAGCAGACAGCAGGGAAATCCTTAAAAATGCTGACGCTTCATCCATTACCGTGACAGGACGCGGGTACTTGCAGGTAGGTAACAATGAAGTATATGAGCTCTTTCAATCGGCTTGGAGCGGTGCTCCTTATCTAGAAGAATCTCTTGAAGCTGAAGATGAGGTTGCTCTCGTTACAGACTTAGGTCTTATACCTTTATCGGATATTTCTTCAAATAAAAGTGAAAAGAACGATGCAGAAGCAGAAATCGATGTCGTTGTTGACAGAATTGAAGAGCTTCAAGAAAAGATGGGCATTAAAAAATTAAATAGTCCATGGCTTCCTCCTTTAAGCAGCCGTCTGTATAAACCGCAAAATCAGGAAGAATCAGATCATGAAGTTTACCTTGGATTGGTAGATGAACCTGAAAAGCAATCACAGACGCCTTATATTTACCGTGTGATGGATGATGGCAACATTGGTATTTTTGGTTCATCAGGCTATGGTAAATCACACACTGCGATAACATTGCTGCTTTCCATGGCTTCAAAATTAAGTCCTGAAGAAATCCATTATTATCTTTTTGATTTTGGTAACGGAGCGCTATTGCCATTGAAGCAGCTGCCTCATACTGCAGATTATTTTTTACTGGATGAAGAACGAAAAATAGACAAGTTTATCAATATCCTAAAGGACGAGATTGCAGATCGAAAACTTAAATTCCAGAGAAGTGAAGTTAGCAGCATTAAAATGTATAACACGCTAAATACAGAAAAGCTGCCGCTGCTTTTTATTACTATTGATAACTTTGATCTTGTAAAGGAAGAGATGCAGGAATTAGAAATGCAGATGACACAGTTTGCCCGCGATGGACAGGCGCTTGGAATCTACATGATCTTCACTGCAACTCGTATCAACTCTATTCGTCAATCACTGATGAATAACTTAAAAACTAAAGTGGTTCATTATCTCATGGATAATACTGAGTCTTATATGGTTCTCGGAAAAGTTCCTTTCGCGCCTGAGCCTATCCCGGGGCGTGCCATTATCAAAAGAGAGGAAGTTTATTTCTCACAAGTGTATCTTCCTGTACAAGGAAAAGATGATTACAAATTATTAGAGAACATAAAAAATGAGATACAGTCAATTAGTGCCAAGTATGCATCAGCCAACACACCTCATCCTGTTCCGATGCTTCCGACGGAGCTTACGATGGTGAACTTTACTCAATTCACAAAAGGAAAACAAACAACGGGTATTCTTCCGATCGGATTGGATGAGGAGTCTGTTCAGCCAGTCTATATGAATTTCATGAAGAATAATCATTGCTTGATCATTGGACAAACCCAAAAAGGAAAAACAAATGCTTTACGGGTCATGTTAAACACGATTCTGCTTCAAGATACAGAGAAAATCGGTTTGTTTGATTCCATTGACAGAGGATTAACCAGTTACGCTTCAGAAGAGAAAGTACGCTATTTAGAGACAAAAGAAAGCATCTCCGCATGGCTGGATCAAGCAGAGGAAGTATTCAAGAAGAGAGAAACAGAATACTTACATTCTATTACTCATAAAACCATACAACAGCTTGGCTTTAAACAAATCTATCTCGTAATAGATGGATATTCACGATTTATTCAAAGTACAGACAGTATGCTTCAAGAGCGCTTATCAAGATTTATGAAAAATTATAGCCACCTCGGTTTTGATGTAATCGTGGCTGGAAACAATAACGAACTTACAAAAGGATTTGATTCATTCACAAGCGAGGTTAAACAGATTCGCCAAGCTCTTGTATTAATGAAGAAGTCCGAACAAAGTTTATACACCTTGCCTTATAACCGGAAAGAAGAAGAGATCCAAGCTGGATACGGCTATTATGTTGAGAACGGCAAAGAAACAAAAATACAAATTCCTCTATGTGTGATTGAAAGGAAGATATACACATGACAAATCCTTGGATGTATAGGATAAAAATGTTTCTTGCAGTGGCTATTATTCTTGTATTTCCTCAGCTTTTTATGCATTTTGTAGGAGATAATCCGATGCAAGCAAAGGAAGAGGGGAAAGGTACGCGATCGATCGCCATTGTAAACGAAGATTTAGGTACAGAAGATGCAGAGAGTAATCTTCAATTAGGCAGAGAAGTTCCTGCTATATTAGAAGAAGATTCTGAGTATAAATGGACTGTATTGAGCCGAAGCTCGGCTGTTAACGGCTTAAAAGATAAGAAATATGATGCAGTTGTCTATATTCCGTCTAATTTCACTTCCAATATTCTAAGTTATGATGATACACAGCCAGCAAAAGCAGACTTTAAATACACCGTTCAAACCCAGCTTAATGCTGTGAATAAAGAGAAGATTCTTCGCGAATTAAATGATGCAGGGAGTCGTGTCAATAAACAAATGACATCACTTTACTGGAATTATGTCTCTCAAGATATGAAAAAAGTAAGAACAGAGTTTGATAGAATCCTTGAAAAAGAAATTGAATTCCAATCAACAATGATAAGTTTTTATCAACCAGGATCAAAAACGCTCTCTGATGAATTAGAGAGACAGAGAGATATGCTCGTGCAGCTGCAGTCAACCATTCAGCAAGCTGATGAAACTTCACCGCAGCGTGCTCAAAATCTAGATCAATTTGAACAAAATTTAGCTTCATTTGTGGAGTATGTTGAGCTTTATAAAAAATATCAAGCCAATCAGCAAAAGCTGCTTAATGATTCCATTAGCAATGGGAAAGAAAGTTTTGCTGCGCGTCAGGATGAAACGAGAAGAATATTTGGTGAACAAAGTGAAGCATTCTTATCAGATCTATCTACTATTAATGATTTAATGGCAGGCAACAATCAAATGTTCGAATCTCTTAATGAAGAAAGGCTTAAAGAGGTTGAACGGCAGATTAATGAAGTGGGCATGATTCAAAGTGACATGTTAGATTCATACGCAGAGCAGGAACAACTCACTTTAGAAGAAAAGATTACTGCCGCGCGTGGTCAATTAGGTGAAGGAAATCCTGGTGGAGGAGAACCAGATATTCCAGGGCAGCCTGGTGATCCAGCAGCTCCAAATTTTAAGAATGAGTTAGATGAACTGACAGCAATTAATCAACAACTCCTTGACATTGTTAAAATGTTAAAGTTAATCCCTGATCCTAAGCCAGATAACGTTAATAAAGCGATTACTGACTTAGAAGCCTTATCAGGAAGGCTAACTAATGTAAAATCAAACCTTGAAGAAAAAATAAACCAGAATAGCTGGACAACAGAGTACCAAAAATTAAAGACTGACTATATTAATCTTATTGATGCATATGAACAGCTGATTAAGATTAATAATGCATCTGTTAATAATGCAGATATTTTTAGTCAAATCAATAAGAAAGAAAAAGCTATCATAAACCTTAATAACAAACTATCCGGAGTGTTAAAAGGTGATGTCTACCAAGGATCTACTGAAAAAGCCCTTTCATATTACGCGCTTTTGTCTGAGTACGAAGCCTTATTAAAAGGTTCGAATTCTGGTCTGAAAGATGCTGTACTATCTAATGAAGGATTGAAAAATCGCATACAGGAGACTTTAAGTGTAAGTGTTGAAGAGAAGGGGAAGTGGGAAGAACTCCAATCTAAAATCCCAACCACTCAAGATGAAGTGCAAGGGTTCGGAACTTCTTTCGCAAACTTTAAAGAAGCGTATCAAATGACTCTAGATGACCAGCAGCTTGCACTAATGAATGACATTCAATCCATTGAAGATAGTGCAAATTCTGTTTTGACAGAGTTAGAAGATATTCAAGCTCAACAAGCAGGCCAAGGAACATCATTATTAACCAACCAAAAAGGAATTAACCAAGAAATCACGAACCTCAACACCTTAATGGATTCTTTAGGAGAAAGACAGAATTCCGTTGTGAGTTCAGCTAGTGATTTACAAGTTAAAGTAAGCAGCGTTCAAAATAATGCAACAGTCTTAAATGAAAAATGGTCCGAGAATGTAGATTCTACAAAATCGGTCAGGGACGATGTATTTGATGTACTTGGAAATACGTATGTAGACGGTCAAAGCAATGGATATGTTTATGATTATCTAGCAAGCCCTCTTCAGGTTTCGGGTGATCAATCCCAAGTTGGTACAGAGTCAACAAAAGCCATTCCGCCGGTTGTAATCTTAGTCGTTATTTTAATCAGCAGTTTACTAATAGGATATTTCACTCACTATTTCAGCACTTTGCCGTTCTTAGTGAAAAATGCAATGTTTGGTTTATTAAACTTAATTGTAGGTCTTGTTATAAGCTTGTTTGGATTGGAGATATACTCGCTATCCAACAACAGCTCTATTCAATTCTCTATTTTCACTATCCTTTTATTGACGGCCGCATCAACGCTAGTTCGCGTAGCCTTCAATTTAAATCAATTTATTGGATGGCTCGCATCAATGGGATTAATCCTGTTCTTTGTTAGCCCGTTGCTTGCATTAGCAGCACCAAACTTCTCATACGAGGATCCAATGTCTACAGTCTATATGTCCATTCAATATGGAACAGGCAACGAGTTTAGTATAGGATGTTTCACATTGGTAGGAATAATTGCTCTATTTTCACTCATTCCTCTTGCAGCCAAGTGGTGGAGTAAACCAGATAAAAAGGCTAATTCGGATACAGCAAATGAAGCATTCTAAATTTTTAACGTCTTTATTGTTTTTGGCTGTTGCCTTTATTTGGGGAACGGATGCACAAGCAAGTAAAAACATTGAAGAATTAAATCCAAATCTGTATGAAGAAAAGGAGCGGAAGGATCAGTCCAATTTGATCTTGGATGAATCTCTTTCTAAAAATAAAAGAGAAATTCCAGAGGAACAAAAGGGACTTTCCTTTAATCAAAAGTCTTCAGACCAACTAGAAGATGTTCAAAACGGTTTATTTGATACTACAGATTCGGCCCAGAATAATAGCATTTTATCAAAAGCAAAAAAGATGAATCTTTTCTCAAAAAGTGAGGAACATGCTTTTACAGCCTTACCTCAAGAGGAAGAAGATGAGAGTTCAATGTCAAATATATCGCTTGTCTATTCTGTATTAATTGGACTTGGGATCCTTTTGATTGTTGCCATCATGTTTCAGGGAGCAAAACCGAAATTTAAACGTAAGTAAGCAGGGACTTGTGAGTTCCTGCTTTTTTTAATAAAAGATGAAACTTTTACAAAGATAGAAGGCTCTAATAGGTGAAAGGGGGCAGGGACTTGATAAACACTAACGTTGTAAAAAAAGCAATGAAAGGAAATGAAGAAGCGTTTGAACAACTCGTTACACTCGAAAGTGATGAACGAATCCAACTTCCGCCACTAAAAATTCAAATCAAATAGAACGAACAAAAAGCATGGAGGTGTTCTCCATGCTTTTACACGGTCTGACGTTCAATGAATCGTACTGGAATCTCTTCATGTGATACATGCTCGCCTTTCATGGCTTGACCAAACAGTTTCTTGCCTACTTCTACAAGTGGGATCTCCAGTGTGGTGATGTGCATCACCTTTGAAATCGGCTGGTTATCAAAGCTCATAATGGCAAGGTTTTCTGGAACCAATATGCCCTGTTCTCTGCAGCGGGTTACGATTCCTGCTGCCACTTGGTCACTAGTAACAAGTAGAGCAGTTGGCCGGTTCTTCATCTGTAAAAGCTTTTCAACCACCTGATCTCCATCCTCAAAGTTAAAGCAGCCTGAGAAGATGTAGCCAGGCTCATAGGAAAATGTATGTCTCTTTAAGAAATCCTTGTAAGCGGCATCTCTTTGTTTACTGTTCGTTCCAGATTGACGACCGATGGTGTAGCCGATCTTCGTATGTCCTTTTTTGTACAGAAAATTCAAAGCCATCGTGAAGCTTTTGTAATGATCAATAAATGTGGAGGATACACGCTTATCTCGAGCATCTTCACAGAGTACGATCGGACCGTTCGCTGAACAACCTTCAATCAAGTTCCATTCACAGATTCTTGAACAGATGATCAGTGCATCAATCTGTTTATCCTCTAACATCTTTAACGCTTCTAGCTCCTTATCTTCTTCATAATTGGTCTGGATAAGGACAAGCTTATAGTTGTTCTCCAACGCAGCAGTAGCTATACCTTCCAGCAATAATCCAAAGTAAGGGTGGTTTGAAAAGGGAACGACTACGCCGACTAAAAAAGTTTTTCCTTTGCTTAAATGAACGGCATTGATATTTCGGTGATAGTTATATTTTTTCATAGCCTCTATAACAGCTGATACTTTTTCAGCACTTACATAAGGATGGTTATTTAAAACACGGGAAACGGTCGTTACGGAAACACCTGCCATTTTTGCAATATCTCTTATATTCGCCATAGGTTCACCTTCTCTAAAAAGTTTTTCTTGCTCTGAAACGCGTTTCATATCATACGCTTTGTTTGTGAAGGAAAGGAGGAATAAAAAAATGGTGATTTTATCAGGAATCTTTAATCTGATTTTCATGTGTTTCTCTATTGTTATTCTGTCTTCATTTCCTGTTTCGCTGCATAAGAATAATGGCTATAAAAATAAAAAGGATGATACACACGATCAGTTTAGTTATTTATTTAATGTTTATCGTGACTAATTCATGAATTCATTGTAGTAACATCTGTAAAGTTGTTCAACTCCATTGCCGAAAACAGTTCCAATCAGTTAAACTGTAAAAATATTAACTATCCCTTTTTGGGTAGAATGATAGGTAAGTATTCAATTGGAGAGTTTGCTATGGAGATAGAAACACAAGAAACATATGACATAATGGCGGTTTGTCTTTTGGCGGGCAAAATCATGCTTCAAAGCGGGGCGGAAACATACCGTGTTGAGGATACGATGATGCGTATTGCAGCTTCTTTTGGTGCCTATCAATCGCATCCATATGTAACCCCGACCGGGATACTGTTCTCAGTCGAAGGTTCAGAGCCTACTAAAACAAAGCTGATTCGGATTGTGGAGCGTACAACAGACTTAGAAAAAGTTGCCCAAGTAAACGGGATTTCACGTAAGATAAGCGCAGGAGAGTTCACGATCGAAGAGGCATACAAAGAATTAAAGAGAATTAGCGAAACAGGGTCTCCTTATTCACTTTGGATTCATGTATTAGCTGCAGCCATATCCTCAGGCTGCTTTTTAATCATGTTTCAAGGTACTTGGGGAGACTTTATTCCAGCCTTTATCACTGGAGGCTTAGGATTTCTATCGTTGCTTTATTTCCACCAGCTTGTTCCTATAAAGTTTTTCTCAGAGTTTTCTGCTTCCTTATTGATCGGATTGCAGGCCCTCTTTTTCGTATCAACAGGGATTGGCGATGAACTGGATAAAATCATAATCGGTTCTGTCATGCCGCTTGTTCCGGGACTTTTAATAACGAATGCGGTTCGTGATTTGATGGCAGGGCACCTTATATCAGGACTGGCTAAAGGCGCTGATGCATTTCTAACCGCTTTTGCCATTGGAGCCGGTATTGCCGTTATCTTTTCACTTACCTAGATTGGAGGATCCGGATGACAATTATTGAACAGTTAATTACAAGTTTTATTGCATCGGCGGCGTTCGTTATGATTTTTAATGGGCCAAAGCGAACATTGTTCCACTGTGGGCTAGTAGGGATGATCGGCTGGATTCTCTATTTTCTATTAGAAGCCAATGGGGTGGATATGGTGTTGGCAACCGTTATCGCTTCCTTTTCGATTGCGATTGCATCTCAATATTTTGCAAAAAAATATAAGACTCCCGTAATCATTTATAGTGTCGCTGGAATCATTCCGCTCGTACCAGGCGGCATTTCATACAATGCGATGAGAAATTTCGTCCAAAATGATTACAACCTGGCCATAAATTTAGCGGCAAAGGCATTCATGATATCAGGTTCAATCGCGATAGGACTTGTATTCTCTGAAGTGATTAATCAGATTATACGAAAATCAAAATTGAAGACGATTGTAAACAAAACAAAGTAGGAAAAACCAGTGTAAATGGATTACACGGGTTTTAATTGAAACAGGCTGTTTTTATGCAGCCTGTTTTTATATTGGGTTTAAATTTACTGCATTACAGGAATTCTTATTAAAAAGACATAACAGGAGTGGAGGCATTTATTTTGATTAGTCTACTTAAAAAAGGTAATAGATCGTCTGGAATAGCTGCCTTAGGAAATACAGTTCTAGCCATTGCGAAAGGAATAGCAGCGGCTGTCAGCGGCAGTGGTGCCATGTTTGCGACCACACTTCACTCGGCAGCAGATGCCTTGAATCAGACCTTTGTCTTTTTCGGAAGCGCCCTCTCGGAAAAAGAGCCTACTAAAAAGTTTCCAGCGGGGTTTGGCCGTGTTGTAAATTTATTCGTCTTGATCGCCGTTATTGTTGTTTCGATTATGGCTTACGAGACAATATTGAAAGGTTGGAAGCTGATCCAAGATCCACATCCTTCAACGAATCTGCTGCTAAATATAGGGATCATGCTTTTAGCCATCTTAGTTGACGGTTTTATTTTAATTAAGGCGATGAAAGAAATTGTCCATGAAACGAGAAGCGATGCAAAGGGATTTGGTATTGTAAAAGAGTCTTTTAAGAATGTAAGTCTAGCTGCACCACCTACACGCCTTGTATTTTATGAAGATTTAATCGCGACTTCAGGTGCATTATTAGCCCTGATTTCAATCATTTTAGCTGATTTAACAGGTGCCTATATCCTTGATGGAATCGGTACGCTCTTAATTGGTATTCTCCTGGTGGTTGTTGCATTCAAACTAGGTATTGAAAACACGCGAGGATTAATCGGTGTTGCGGCACCAAAAGTGGTAGAAGATCGAATCGCGGATACGATTCTATCTGATAGAGATGTAGTAGATATTAAGGAGCTGCGAATTCTGCAAGAGGGAAGAAGATATCATGTTGAGAGCTACATTGAGCTAAAAGAAGGATTCACACTGGCAGATGCTGATGATATCAAATTCCGGGTAAGAGACACTCTTCTAGAAGACCCTGATATCGGTGATGTAACGATGGGTATCCTTGAAACGGACCATGTCAAAACGTGGCCAAAAGAAGCTGTGATTGAAGTGAATGGCAAAGAAGATAATACGGAAAAAATCCGCTGAAGCCAATCAGCGGGTTTTTGTTTACAAAAAATAGGATAAGAAGTCGAAATAGTTAAATATTTTTATGAAAAAGGATAGAATAGAAATAGATTGTTAAGTTTGTTAAACATCGGGAACGTTCGGGGGATAACTTATGTGGAAAGTCTTTTCTTATTTAAAAACGTACCGTTTCGCGATCGGAGTTGCTCTTTTTCTAACACTCACTGAGCTGGCAGTTGAACTCATGCAGCCTTTAATCATGGCGAAGATCATTGATGACGGTATTTTAAAAAGCGATCTAAATGTTGTTAAGTTTTGGGGAGCGGTCATGTTCGGTCTTGCTCTGGCTGCTTTTGCAGCAGGTATAGCAAACTCCTTTTTCTCAGCACATGTCAGTCAAAACTATGGTTTTGATATAAGGCGTCTTACGTTTGAAAAGGTACAATCTTTCTCGTTTGTGAACTTTAATAAATTTCCTGCTTCCTCCTTAATTACAAGAATGACTCATGATGTGACTCAACTGCAAAATACTGTTTTTATGAGTTTGCGCATCATGCTGAGAGCTCCTCTATTATTAGCAGGAGGAGTAATCATGTCCCTCATTGTTAATTGGAAGCTGGCCATGGTATTGGTGGTTGCCTTGCCGTTTCTTTTGTTCTTCTTGAAATGGGTTCTTCAAACAGCTGGAGGCATGTTTCGGGATGTACAAGATAAACTGGATGGCGTAAATCGTGTCATGCGAGAAAATTTAATGGGAATGCGATTGATCAAAGCTTTTTTGAGAAGAGATTTTGAGACAGATCGATTTGAACAGGCAAGCAATAATTTAAGAGCTCGTACTGTGTCATCTCTTCGTTTGATTGAGGTTTCTATACCTGTTTTGTTATTTGTAATGAATATAGGCATTCTTTTTATACTTTGGTTCGGAAGCAGACAAGTTAACCTTGGGGCGATTGAGGTTGGGGAAGTTGTGGCGATTGTTAACTACTCATTCCGCATATCATCTGTGCTTACCATAATCTCTTTTATTATCATGGCTTTCTCTCGGGCGAAGGCTTCCGCACAGCGAATCGGCGAAGTGCTTGATACAGAAGTGGACTTAGTAGAATCTGTTGAGGCAGATCAATCTCTTTTTTTAGAAAAAGGAGAGGTGGAATTTAAGAATGTTTCTTTCAGCTATCCAGAAAGTGAAGTTCCTGTTCTGCAAAACTTATCCTTTTCAGTAAAATCAGGCGAAACATTAGCCATTTTAGGATCCACAGGTTCGGGTAAAACCTCTTTGTTTCAGCTCGTTCCTAGGCTTTATGATGTTTCGGAAGGGGAAGTGCTTGTTGACGGAAAAAATGTAAGAGATTATCCGATCGAAGCGCTGCGAAAAGGTATCGGTGTGGTCCCGCAGGAAGCTGTTCTTTTTACAGGTTCCATCTCTGAAAACATTAGTTGGGGCAAAGAGGGAGCTGTTCAGGAAGAAATCGTTCAAGCAGCAAAAGATGCGCAAATCCATGAAACGGTTTTAAAGCTTCCTAACCAATACGATACAAGAGTGGGTCAGCGTGGGGTGAATCTTTCTGGAGGACAGAAGCAGAGATTATCTATTGCTCGTGCCTTAGTCCGGAAACCGAAAATTTTAATGTTAGATGACAGCACAAGTGCACTTGATCTAAAGACAGAAGCTAAATTGCTGGAAGCATTAAGAAAATACGCCTGTACCACTTTTATCATTACTCAAAAAATTAGTACAGCGATGGAAGCGGATCATATTCTGCTTTTAGATGACGGCTCAATAGAAGCCTGGGGAACACACGAAGAACTTTTAGAAACTTCTCCGCTGTATGTAAAAATCGTACAATCACAGTTTGGGGAGGAGGATTTCCACCATGTCAAAGGGTTCAAGCAAACCTCATCCACATAATCATTTATTTGGGGAAAAAGTGAAACCGAAGAACTGGGCTAGTACCATCAAACGGATAGGAAGTTACTTTTCTAATCAGAAATGGCTATTAAGTTTGGTGCTTCTGATGGTAGTTATCAGTTCTGCCTTAAGTTTGCTTGGCCCCTTCTTAATTGGTATAGCGATTGATACCTACATTGTTAAAGGAAAAATGGATGGACTGAACAAGCTGCTGATTGGCCTGATCTTTGTTTTTGTAGGACAATCCGCATCTATCTGGCTGCAAAACTATTGGATGATTGGAATTGCACAAGAAACGGTTCTAAAAATGAGAAACGATCTATTTAAACAATTTCATCGGCTTTCCATTTCCTTTTTTGATAAAAGGCAGCATGGCGAGTTGATGAGCCGTGTCACAAACGATATTGAAAACGTCAGTTCTACACTAAACAGTTCATTTATCCAAGTGTTCTCCAGTATTCTTACTCTCGTGGGTACAGTTGCTGTAATGATTTATTTAAGTCCCCTATTAACGCTTATCTCTCTTTCGATCGTACCGCTCATGTTCTTTGGATTAAAGTGGATTACGAAACGAACAGGTGCGCGGTTTAAAGAGCAGCAGAGAAACCTGGGAGAGATCAATGGGTATATTGAAGAAATAACATCAGGACAGCGGATTGTTAAATCTTTTTCACAAGAAAAACGGGTTATTGAAGAATTTATGGAAAAGAATGAACGTCTAAAGGAATCAGGATATTGGGCACAGACCTTCTCCGGCTTCATTCCTAAATTAATGAACGTTCTAAACAACGGAAGTTTCGCTTTAATTGCTGGAATTGGCGGTGTCTTAGCTCTGAATGGAAAAGTTTCCATAGGTGTTATCGTCATATTTGTTGAGTATTCTAGACAATTTACAAGGCCGCTGAATGATTTAGCGAACCAGTTTAATACCCTTCTGTCTGCTGTTGCAGGAGCTGAAAGAGTTTTTGAGATTCTAGATGAATCACAAGAGGAAATGGATGAAGCAGATGCAGTTGAGCTTTCTTCTGTAAAAGGAAAAGTAGATTTTCTTGATGTTGCTTTTTCATACGAAAAAGATGAAAAGACCGTATCAGGACTAAGCTTTTCTGTTAAAGAAGGTGAAACCGTTGCTTTAGTGGGGCCGACTGGTGCAGGAAAGACGACAATTGTTAATTTACTTTCACGTTTTTATGATGCTGATTCTGGTCAGATATTAATCGATGGACACGATATAAAGAAAGTAAAACGCACCTCTCTTCGAAGTCATATGGGATTTGTATTGCAAGACTCCTTTTTGTTTGAAGGAACAATCCTTGAAAATATCCGTTATGGACGTTTGAATGCAACAGATGAAGAGGTAATTGCAGCAGCCAAGTTAGCTAATGCTCATTCGTTTATAAAAAAATTACCCAAAGGGTACAACACGATATTAAATCAAGAGGGCAGCGGCATCAGTCAAGGTCAAAAGCAGCTTATATCTATTGCAAGGGCTATTTTAGCAGATCCTTCTTTGCTTGTTTTGGATGAAGCAACGAGCAGCATTGATACGATCACAGAGATGAAGATTCAAGAAGCTTTGCAGCGTTTGATGAAAGGGAGAACGAGTTTCGTTATCGCACATCGGTTAAACACGATACAGCAAGCCGACCAAATTCTGGTTCTTAACGAAGGGGGAATTCTTGAAAAAGGGACACACGAAGAGCTGTTGAATCATAAGAAATTCTATTATTCTCTGTACCATAGTCAGTTGAAGCAAGAAGCTTAAAAGTAAAAAATGAATACTTTAGTCATATGAAAAACGATACTTTAGTCATAAAAAAGGGCGATTCTTGAAGGAATCACCCTTTTTTTGTCGTATTCTTAAACACAAGCCATTTGAACTGGGGAGTAGACAATGATTGTAGAGAAGATGTTTTTACATGTTTTAATTGTACTTGCACCCGTACTAAGCTATAGCTTTTTGTTCGAAAATCATAAATTAGGAAAATCCCCTTACTTTTTAGGCATCTTATACGGCGCGTCTGCTTCGCTTTGTATGTATTTTTCGTATTTTGATACAGCGTTATATTGGGATTTGCGCTATGTTCCTGTCGTATTGTCTATTTTTTATGGAGGTCCGATCTCTGGATCCATTACTGTACTTGCTCTTTTAGCCACCAGAACCGCAATGGGTGGTGATACCCTTTTTCTAGCTTACATAATTGCAGTAATTGCATGTACGGTACCATTTTTACTTTATAAATATTTTTGGCGTTCTGCTCCCAAAAAAAGAATTTATCTTTCTATCTTAGCAGGGTTTTGGCCTGCTTTTGTTAAACTCTTTGTACTCCTAACTTACCTTTTCATCAGTGAAAATTCAATCCGATTAAATCAAAATTTTTACATATACATAGCGGTATTTGGTACGATACAAATCTTGGCTGTTGTGTTTGCTGCTATCTTAAATGAGGCAGTCATTGAACGAAATTTAATGAAAGATGAGATACGCCGTTCTGAAAAACAGCATACCCTTGGGGAACTAGCAGCTTCAATCGCACATGAAGTAAGAAATCCTTTAACCGTGGTAAAAGGCTTTCTGCAGCTGATGGAGGGCGAAGACGAACGGCATAAGCATTATTATCCACTTATCTTGAGTGAATTAGGACGGGCGGAGCATATCATAAGTGATTATCTAAACTTTGCAAAACCTGAGTTTAAAAAGATTGAAACCTTTCCTATCGCACTACTGATCATAGACTTAAGCATCTTATTAAATCCTTATGCATTAAAGGAAGGAATCTCACTCACTCATTCCATTGAATCGAATGCAGAAATCACCACAGACCGTAATCAGCTTAAACAAGCGTTGATCAATATCTTGAAAAATGCTGTTGAAGCTACACCGAAAGAAGGGCGAGTTTCTATAAAACTTATTCGAGAGGGAGAGTATGTAAAAGTGATCGTTAGGGACACAGGTAAAGGAATGACGAAAGAACAGCTTTCTCGTGTGGGGTCCTTGTTTTTTTCTACAAAAGAACAGGGTACAGGTTTGGGAACGATGGTATCAACCCGGATTATTGAATCGATGGGAGGAAGGGTTGAATATACCAGCAAGATAGGGAAAGGAACTAAAGTGAGTGTGACATTGCCTTTGAAAAATACGTCTGAGGCAGAAACAGTTTAAAACTTGTGATAAAGGGGAAAATGCTGACAAGAGGTGAAGCAGCATGGATAACTTTATGTCAGATCTATTTCGTTTCTTAGGCGGCTTTTTAAACGTAAGCCTATTATTAGTAATTATTATCGTTATTTTAATTGTCAGGCAAGCTCGTAAGAAAAGGCTGAAAAATGAGGAAGAGGACTATCTTAATCATAAGGAAAATCATCCAAAGAAATAACATTCAGAAAGCCTGTATAATATACAGGCTTTTTTGTTTGAACACAGAATTATAGAGTGTTCTCAAGCAGAGCGTACGTATCGAGTTCGGAAAAGGGATATATCTTAAATCAGATCGCAGCCAGATAATAAAAAGAGCTGATGATTAAGGTAATACCTGATCGATCGGCTATTTATAACTACGCGGTAATTATTTTAGAAACAATACCATATGTTCTTCATCAATAAACTGATTATCTACTTTTAATGCCTTTTCCTCATATCCATATGTTTTAAAACCAAGTGAGATATACAGATTCTTAGCCTTTTCGTTATTTGCGGCAACGGTTAAGTTTAGCTTCTCAATAACAGGGATGCTTTTGGCATATTCAATAGCAGCCTGCATTAATGCTTTCCCAATTCCAGCATTTCGTCTTTTTGCACTTACATACATCGCATAGATATTGCCGCGGTGCTGCATCTTTAATGCTTTTTCTTGTACTAAAGTGACAGTGCCTAGGAACTCTTCTCCATCAAACATACCAAATGTGTAGGCGCCTTCCTCTTGCAGTCTTTCCGCTACCTGTTTAATGGGTTCTTTCCTTTGCATAGCCTCTTCGTAGCTTGAAGAAAAAGCTTCAGGGCTAAGCTTTAGTGCTTCTAAGCGGAGCTCCCAGTACACTTCTGCATCTTCCGGGTTTAGTAAACGAACTTCCATGGTCCATCCCCCAATATTGTTTAGAAAATAGTGTACCACAAAATGGAAAGTGTATGAAAGTGGTATTTAAAAAGGAGCAAACACCCTAGGGTTTTGCTCCTTTTTTTTGATTTATGATAATTGTGTGGGGACAGTCCCCCATGTTAGAGACCTCCTAAAATGCCGCAAAGTATTAAAAAAAGTTGTTCGCCCACACTAGTGAAGGAGGGAGTATGCCAAATACAAGAAGGATTAGTCCTATGCTGTACCTAAAGATAAAGAAGCGGAATAATGCTTTATCGATGGTGCTTTGCTTTTTGCAAAAATCCCCGATCTCGGTTGAAACTGTTTTTTAGGCTTCTTCTATTAGTCTGCTGTCTGACCGGATAACGTTACCATAGGTACGCCGCCGGGCTTAAATCTTAAGTTTTACAGGTTGATGTAAAAGTTTTGCACTAGGTTCAACCAAAACACCCCTTGCATCATTGTTATAATAAATCGATAGAACGAAAGAGGAGGGAGAACTGTTGGATATTTCGAAGGACCTTACAGAAAAGCGTAAAACCGAACATATACGAATAAGTTTGAATGAAGACGTAGAAGGAAAAGACATCACAACAGGTTTAGAGAAATATCGTTTTGTACCAAACGCTTTGCCAGAACTAGATTTTGATAAAGTATCACTTGCTACAACATTCTTGGGACGGCATGTACATACGCCTTTTTTGATTAGTTCCATGACAGGGGGTACGGATACGGCATATAAAATCAATCAAAATTTAGCTATCGCAGCTCAGGAAAAGGGATGGGCGATCGGACTTGGTTCAATGCGAGCGGCCATTGAAAATGAGGACCTTGCTTACACGTTTCAGATACGCAAATGGGCGCCTGATATACCAGTCATTGCAAACATTGGAGCTGTGCAGCTGAATTACGGCTTTGGAACAGAAGAGAGCAAGAAAGCTATAGAGATGGCGGAAGCTGATTTACTTGTGCTGCACTTGAATACACTTCAGGAAGTGTTTCAGCCGGAAGGTGATACAAACTTTTCAAACCTTCTCTCAAAAATAGAAAAGCTCTCGAATGAGTTAACTGTACCAGTAGGTGTTAAAGAGGTCGGAATGGGTATTGACCAAGACACGGCTAAAAAGCTCATCTCAGCGGGGGTTCAGTTTATAGACGTCGCAGGTGCTGGTGGAACGTCTTGGATCCAAGTGGAGAGTTTTCGTTCAAATGATGCAATTCGAAAGGAAGCAGCAGAAGCATTTTTAGATTGGGGAATCCCGACTGCCGATAGCATTGTTGCAGTACGGAATTCGGATAAGAATATCCCGGTAATCGCTAGCGGAGGCATAAAGCATGGAGTAGATGCTGCAAAATCAATCGCTTTAGGTGCGAACCTGGCTGGGTTTGGCCGGTTGCTTTTACATTCTGCAGTAGAAAACCATCCAGAAGCCCTTCTTGTTCAGATGGGACGGATCGAATTCGAATGTAAAGCAGCCATGTTTGGTATTGGTGCTGCTAATATAGAAGAACTTGCCCATACAAAACGGCTTATTAAGAAATCATAAGGTTCTTTTCAAATAGATTTTGTGAAAACACCCCGTTGATCAAGAAGTTGATAGGAGTGGAAGGTGCGAAACTCCTGCGGGATCAGCGGAACAGTCGAAAAGCCGAGGAGGCTCACCGCATGCCACGCGTAAAGCGAGCATCCGGAGCGGATGTTCAGCATCTTTTATCTTTAATAAAAAGCAACAAAATTTCACAAAACAGCCAAGCATAAAAAAGCGCTCCTGGTTATCAGGAACGCTTTTTGTTTACCTTATTTTAGTTCTTCTAATGTTTCTTCCATAGTATCAAATTGGTTCTGTACCTTTTTAGAAGGATTTTTCGTAAATAAGCTTACGATTATAATAGCAATTAAGCTTAAGAAGAAACCTGGAATCATTTCATATATTTGTTCTTTTAAATCTGGGAACTGAACCCACGTAAGAACGGTAACAGCACCAACGATGATACCTGCTAAAGCTCCCCACTTCGTCATTTTTTTCCAGAACAGACTTAGAAGTATAAGCGGTCCGAATGCTGAACCGAATCCTGCCCATGCATAACCAACAAGGCTAAGAATCGTGTCACTTGGGTTAAGGGATAGCAGGATTGCAATAACTGCAATAATTAATACTGACATTCTGCTGATGAAAACAAGTTGCTTTTGTGAAGCATCTTTCTTAATAAATTGCTTATAAAAGTCTTCTGTAATAGAAGAAGAGGTTACAAGCAGCTGAGATGAAATGGTACTCATGATTGCTGCCAATATAGCTGCTAACAAGAACCCTGTAATTAACGGGTGGAACAATAGGTTAGCGAATTCAATGAATACTGTCTCAGGGTCAGCAAGTGCTCTGCCTTCTCTGGCAAACCAAGCTACACCGATCAAACCAGTTAATGAAGCA
This sequence comes from Fictibacillus barbaricus, assembly GCF_014635025.1. Taxonomy (GTDB): domain Bacteria; phylum Bacillota; class Bacilli; order Bacillales; family Fictibacillaceae; genus Fictibacillus; species Fictibacillus barbaricus. The sequence goes on from NZ_BMCE01000003.1 coordinate 149,354, forward strand.
CCGATAAGAGAAATAATCATCCAGCTCATACCGATTCTTCTTGCTGTTTTAATGTCCTTAACAGATGTAATCGCCATAAATCGAACGATAATATGCGGTTGGCCAAAGTAGCCAAGTCCCCAAGCTAAGAAAGATAGTAAGCTTAATGTTGTAAGTCCTTTCGTTACTTGAAGAAGCGACGGATCTACACCGCGAACCGTATCAATAAGTGTCTGTGAATCGCCAATGTCTGTGAAAGCCACAATAGGCACTAGCACTAAAGCGATAAACATGATACAGCCTTGAACAAAGTCTGTCCAGCTAACAGCAAGGAATCCGCCAAATAGCGTATACGCTACTACGACTGCACCTGTTAAAAGCATTCCTGTCGTATAGTTTAATCCAAATGCACTATCAAAAAGTTTTCCGCCTGAAACGAGACCTGCAGAACAATACAGTGTAAAGAAAATAATGATTACGAGTGCTGAGACGATACGTAATATTTTCTTTGTATCGTTAAAACGATTCTCAAGGTAGTCTGGAATCGTAATGGAATCATCTGCAACTTCCGTATACGTACGAAGCCGGGGTGCAACAAGAATATAGTTAAGATATGCACCAATCGTCAGCCCTACTGATATCCAGATACTGCTGATTCCTTCTGTAAACATAGCACCTGGGATACCCATCATCATCCATCCACTCATATCAGATGCCCCTGCAGATAATGCAGTTACAGCCGGTCCGAGTCCTCTTCCACCAAGCATGTAATCAGAGAGGTCAGATGTTTTTTTGTATGCCCAGTAGCCGATATACAGCATACCAGCCATGTAAATAATTAAAGAAATAATTACTCCTGTTTGCATGTAAAAATTCTCTCCTTTTCTTTTTTCATGAAATGGGTCATGTTTGTTTGCTCAACGGATGACTTGTTTATGAAAAAGTTGGCAGGTTGTTTCATAGAGCTTTTTATTTGCAAAAAGAGTTTGCGGGGAGTATCAGAAAAAAACTTGAAGTCAAAAGCGCGGTCGATATACGCAAAAAACATTTGCCGGGATCAAGTATACCCAGCATCAACTACAAGAAAAAAGCAAAGCCGATTAATTAAATTGAAAATAGGCGGCATCCGTTTTGAGCAAAAAACGTGCCCACTTCTTTTCAGAACATGTTTACCACTATAACAAAGGTTAAGAAAAAAATGCAAATCATATCCCGAAGATGCGATTCTGACGTGGTTGAGCTACAATAGAAAAAAAGACTTTAACCTTAAGGAATGATATAGTTTTGAGTATTTTACTAGTCGAAAATTTATATAAAACATATGGAGAGAAAACTCTGTTTGATGACATCTCTTTTTCTATAAGTGAAAAACAAAGAATAGGATTAATTGGACCAAACGGTACGGGAAAATCCTCATTGTTAAAAGCTCTAGCAGGATTAGAGCCGGCAGAACGCGGGACGCTGTCACACGCAAATCAATTTCAGATCGAATATGTGGCGCAAGAACCCGAACTAAACGAGGAGCTTACAGTCTTGGACCAGATCTATTATGGCGATTCTCTCATTATGAAGACAATGCGAGAGTACGAACAGGCACTATTAGATCTGGAGTCAGACCCATCTGATGAAAAAAAGCTAAAACGTTTGATGAACAGCCAGCAAAAAATGGATGAAAATGAGGCGTGGGAAGCGAATACAGTTGCTAAAACCGTCCTAACAAAACTAGGATTGCGGGATTTTTCCAGGCAGGTTAAACAGTTAAGCGGCGGGCAAAAGAAGCGTGTAGCCATTGCAAAAGCCCTGATTCAGCCTGCAGAACTATTAATTCTAGACGAGCCGACCAACCATCTTGATAATGAAACGGTTGAGTGGCTTGAAACCTTTTTAGCAAGCTATAAAGGTGCTTTGCTAATGGTTACACATGACCGTTATTTCTTAAACCGAGTTACGAACCATATTTTTGAAATGGATAACGGTAAACTTTACGTCTATGAAGGCAATTATGAGACGTTCTTAGAGAAAAAGGCAGAGCGTGAAGAGATCGCTCTGCAGAATGAGGACAAGCGCCAAAACACGTTAAGACGTGAATTAGCGTGGCTGCGACGTGGTGCAAAAGCACGTACAACAAAACAAAAAGCAAGAATTCAGCGCGTTGAAAGTCTACAAGAAGAAACAGGTCCAGCTGCAAAGGGTTCTGTGGAGTTTGCGATAGGTTCACAGCGTCTCGGAAAAAAAGTGATTGAAGTCGAGAGGTTAAGCAAGAGTATCGATGGAAAAGAACTTATAAGAAGCCTGGATTATTTGATTGTTCCTGGTGAGCGTCTGGGGATCATCGGGCCGAACGGGAGCGGTAAGACAACTTTATTAAACATGCTGGCCGGAAGAATAGCACCGGATTCTGGTTCTGTTGAAGTCGGAGAAACCGTGAAGATCGGCTATTACACACAAGACCATGATGAATTAGATGGCAGCCTTCGAGTAGTTGACTATATTAAGGAAACTGCTCAAGTGATTACTACGGTAGAGGGGCAGTCGATAACAGCGGAACAGATGCTGGAACGTTTCCTGTTTCCTCGTTATATGCAATACACGTATATCCGGAAACTTTCGGGTGGAGAAAAACGCCGCTTGTATATGTTGAAAGTTTTGATGGAAGAGCCGAACGTTCTGTTTTTGGATGAGCCTACGAATGATCTGGACATTCAAACGTTAGGAATCTTGGAAGAATACTTAGAGAACTTCCCAGGTGTTGTTTTAACAGTTTCCCATGACCGCTACTTCTTAGATCGAGTGGTTGATCACCTGCTAGCCTTTGAAGGCAGTGGAAAAGTTGTGAGGTTTCAGGGAAGCTACTCAGATTATATGGAAGAGAAGAAAGAGCGTGATGAGCAAGCGGCGGTTGTCAAAAAAGAAGCTGCTGTTGTGGCGGAAGGTGTCCCACAGCCCCGTAAAGAAAAGAAGAAAAAGCTATCATACAAGGAACAGCAAGAATGGGATACGATCGAAGACCGCATCATGACGCTAGAAGAAAATAAAGAGAAGATTGAAGCCGACATTGTCGCTGCAGGCAGTGATTTTGGACGGATCAGTGAATTATACGCGGCACAGAAAAAAGTAGAGAGTGAGCTCGAGTCAGCGATGGAACGCTGGGAAGAGCTCTCCCTGCTTGTCGAAGAGTTGAATAGTTAAGTTTTGGAACACCTCTTGCGTGAAATCGGCAAGGGGTGTTTTTTTTTTGAGGATGAGGAAACTCGGCTTTGGCCGAGTGACATTTTTAAAGGGGGTGGGTTTTCGCCGCTTTGTTGTGTTTTGTCGAAGGGCCTTTATTTTCTTTTTAAGACTTAATTGGACCTGGTTTAGACTTAATTTGTACTAAACAAGACTTAATTGTATTTCCACAACCTAAAAACCCCCTCACCATAGTGAGGGGGATCATATTAAAACACTTTCGTTGTCCAGCTTTCACAGTTCCAAACGTCGTTTGCAACTTCTTTATAAAATTCAGGTTCATGGGAGATCAACAGCACACTGCCCTTAAATGCCTTCAGAGCGCGCATCAATTCATCTTTCGCCTCAACATCCAAGTGGTTTGTCGGCTCATCCAGAACAAGAACGTTATTTTCGTGGTTGATGAGCTTACATAAGCGAACCTTTGCTTTTTCCCCACCGCTGAGCACTTCTACTTTACTTTCGATGTGTTTTGTCGTTAAACCACATTTTGCAAGCGCTGCACGAACTTCATGATGAGAGAACCCAGGGAACTCGTTCCAGATCTCTTCGATACATGTGTTATAGTTCGCTGTTTTTACTTCTTGTTCAAAGTAACCGATCTCTAAGTTTTCGCCGCGTTCAACGCTCCCAGAAACAGGCTTGATCTCACCTAGAATACTGCGGAGCAATGTTGTTTTACCGATACCGTTTGCACCGACTAGAGCGATTTTTTGACCGCGCTCCATACGTAAATTCAGCGGCTTAGACAATGGCTCATCATAACCGATCACAAGGTCTTTCGTTTCAAAGATCAGCTTGCTTGGTGTACGGGCTTCTTTAAAGTTGAACTCAGGCTTCGGCTTTTCTTTTGCCAGTTCAATAACATCCATCTTATCAAGCTTTTTCTGACGAGACATCGCCATGTTTCGAGTAGAAACACGCGCTTTGTTACGGGCAACGAAATCCTTTAAACCGGCAATCTCCTGCTGCTGACGCTTAAAAGCCGCCTCAAGCTGAGATTTTTTCATCTCATGAACGGATTTAAAGTGATCGTAATCACCGACATAGCGGTTTAATTCTTGATTTTCCATATGGTAGATCAAGTTGATAACGCTGTTCAAGAATGGAATATCATGTGAGATCAAAATAAACGCATTTTCATATTCCTGCAGATAGCGCTTCAGCCACTCGATATGCTGTTCGTCCAGATAGTTTGTCGGCTCATCCAGTAATAGAATCTCTGGTTTCTCTAATAAGAGCTTAGCCAGCAACACCTTCGTACGCTGTCCACCGCTAAGATCGTGTACGTCTCGGTCTAACCCGATCTCATCAAGTCCTAGACCTCGAGCGATCTCTTCCACTTTTGCATCGATTACGTAAAAGTCGTTGTTTGTTAATGTGTCCTGAATGACGCCAACATCTTCCAGCATTTTTTCAAGCTCTTCCGGAGTCGCTTCACCCATTTTTTCGTACATGCCGTTCATTTCTGCTTCCATGTCTAGCAAGTATTGAAATGCGCTCTTCAACACGTCACGGATGGACATTCCTTTTTGTAGGACTGTGTGCTGATCCAAATAGCCAACACGCACTTTTTTCGCCCACTCCACTTTACCTTCGTCTGGCTTTAATTTGCCTGTAATTATATTCATAAAGGTTGATTTACCTTCACCATTTGCGCCTATTAATCCGATGTGTTCTCCTTTTAGCAGACGGAAAGACACATCATTGAAGATGGCCCTGTCGCCAAAACCGTGGCTTAAGCCTTGTACCGTTAAAATACTCATCTATATAACACCTTTTCTGTCAGTAATTTGTACCCTCTTGATTATAGTATTGAATGGGGAAGGAACTCAATAGGTGCATAGCGAATCGTGAAAAAGAAAAAGCACCCAAGGAAAATATTCCTAGGGTGCGCTGTAACTATTCTTGTTCGCCTGTTCGGTTTTTAAATGCCTCTTTTGTAGCAAGATTTACTGAATCCGTCTCGTCACTTTTCTTAACGAGTCTGTTTTGAAGTGTATTGTCAGGAAATCTTCCTGGGTGGCCTTGTTTTTTATGTTCAAATGATTTGCCGCGTGACATGTTTTTCACTCCTCATCTCTTTACAATTTATTGTGTCCAAGAGAAGAGCCAATTATGAACGATTAGAAAGGTACTCCCACCATCAAAATAATGAGGACATTGAAGGTATTTAAAATAAGTGCAATGGAATATAGCACCTGCTCATATGAATTTGCTACAAAAACAAGCATATTTTATTTCAGGTCAGAATATATCTGAATCACAACTAAATATTTTCTCCTACGACTAAATCATAATCACACTAAAGGCTAGCTTCTCTTATTTAAGCTTGCCTTTTTATTGTGAGGGAGGTGAAGGCTAAAAGTATTCCCAAAGTAATTCCTACTTGACAGATGGGTTTAATTGTATTAATTTTACTTTTGTTAACTAAAGGGGGATTATAGGTGACTACTTACTTAGTTTTATCGAATATTGCTATTATGCTTATTCTTTTAGGTGTTTTGTATTACATGCAAAAAAAGCACGTGTCTTTCTCAAAACGTGTTTTTACGGGTCTTGGTTTAGGGATTCTTTTTGGTCTTGTACTTCAGTACGGTTATGGAGCCGACTCTGAGGTAGCCGCTAAATCGACAGACTGGTTTAATCTAGTTGGTGGGGGATATGTTACGTTCTTAAAGATGATCGTCATGCCTCTAGTGTTTATTTCAATCCTTTCAGCGTTTACCCGTTTGAATCTTAAGGGCAACATCGGAAAATTAAGTGGATTGATCATTGGGATCTTAGTAGGAACAACAGCAATTGCAGCAGTTGTGGGAATCGGTACTTCTGTAGCTTTTGATCTTGAAGCCGTTCAAATCGAGCAAGGTGATGCGGAAACAGCTCGTGGTGAAGAAATGGAGGGGACTTTTGCAGAAGTAAAAGACTTAACGCTTCCTCAGCAAATTCTATCTCTATTGCCCGCGAATCCATTCTTAGATTTTACAGGGGCTAGACCAACTTCAACGATTGCAGTTGTTATCTTTGCAGCCTTTATTGGAATTGCATATCTTGGTGTAAAGCGAAAACAAGAAGAGCATGCCGAGCTTTTTGCTAAAATCGTCGATGCGTTCTACTCTGTCATCATGCGTGTTGTAACGTTAATCCTGCGTTTAACACCATACGGAGTATTAGCTTTGATGACTAAAACAGTAGCCTTAAGCGATATGGATGCAATCGCGAAGCTTGGAAAGTTTGTTATCGCTTCTTATGTGGCGTTGCTTATTATGTTCGGAATTCACTTATTGCTATTAACATTCGCTGGTCTTAACCCAGTCACATATATGAAAAAAGCATTCCCTGTTCTATCTTTTGCCTTTACATCCCGTACGAGTGCAGGAGCGCTTCCGTTAAACATCCGTACACAAAAGAGCATGGGTGTACCTGATGGAATCGCGAACTTCTCAGGATCGTTCGGGCTCTCAATCGGGCAAAATGGTTGTGCAGGAATCTATCCAGCGATGCTTGCTGTAATGATTGCTCCGACTGTTGGCATCGATCCATTGTCACCATCGTTCTTATTAACACTGGTTGTAGTTGTAGCGCTTAGCTCGTTTGGTGTGGCAGGTGTTGGTGGAGGAGCAACGTTTGCAGCTATTCTTGTATTGTCTGCGATGGATCTTCCGATTGCTTTAGCAGGTCTATTGATCTCTGTTGAACCATTAATCGACATGGGCCGTACAGCTGTTAACGTAAGCGGTGCGATGACTTCTGGACTATTAACAAGTAAAGTTCAGAAGCAGCTTGATACTAATGTTTATAACGATAGTGAAAATCAAGTTGAAGTAAGTGCATAACCATTTCAATAAACGATCTTGCCTTTATGGGCAGGATCGTTTTTTTTGCTGTTTTCGATATTTTTGCTGTTTAAGGACAAAGAGAGGCGAGGCTGAATTCCGGCTTCAGGATGCTCGCTTTCCGCGGGGCATGCGGTGAGCCGCCTCAGCGCCTTGCGCATGCGGGGTCTCACCTGTCCCGCTGATCCCACAGGAGTCTCGCACCTTCCGCGCCAAGCAACTTCTTTATCAACGGGCTGCTTTTACATAACCTATTTAAAAACCACAATCAAATAGAAAAAAACTTTTGTTATTCTAAAAGCTTGAACGGTTGTCCATTTCCTTGCATAAAATACAAAAAGTTCAAAAATTGAGTGGAGGAACTCTTTGTGAGTTGTGGGAATATACGACCAAATCAACCAAAATTAAAGTGTGATAAATGCAAGTGCGGCGAAAGTATTTGTACAAGGGAGCTCAGGGAGCAATTAAGAAAAATCGTTGGAAAGAGGATTACATTGCTTACGAGAGCCAGTATCCCAAATGTTGTCTTTATTGTGGGGAGATTGATTAAAGTAGATTGCGGCACAATTATTGTTGAAAGTGAAACTCAACTGATTACAGGACCAATACTAATAAAAATATGCGATATTATTGGCTTTTCATGCGGCAATGCCTTTGCTCCTTCTCAAACTACAGTGTGTGACTTTGTGCAAGAGAAGCAGGATGAAACTTGTTTAACTTGTAAGTGCAAGTGTACAGAGAACGAATGTATAAGGGAACTAAGAAAAGAGTTGCAACAATGTATAGGGAAGGAAATTGGAATCACGACGCCTGCTTTGCCTATAAATGGAACATTATTGAAAGTAAGTTGCGGTTTTATTGTTTTAAGAGATAATCTTTCAGGTGCTGCTTTTATTTTTTCTCTATGCGCAATTTCGAGTGTGGTACAGTTTAATAACGCTAATTCTTTCTGCAGTATGAAGAACCAAAACAAGGAATGTAAATTAGTATGTCATTGTGAATGTGTAAATGATATCTGTACGGAAGCATTAAGAGATGAATTAAAAGATTGCATAGGGAAGGAAGTTACCATTACTACAGAGGGAAATTTCATTGAACTTGGAAGAATAGTGAAAGTGAATTGCGGAACCATTATCCTTCAACTGGGCTTACCTATCCTCATTTCTATTTGTTCGATAACTTCTGTGAGATTAGGGAATCAGTTGCCGCCCAATGGGTTGGGGACAAATTTAAGAAGAATTATCCGTTAATGTAATAATAAATAAGGGCGCAGGACTAATCATCCTGCGTTTTATTTTGTTTGTAAAATTACACATATAAGGTGTGAAGTTTTGCCAATTAGGGTAAAAATTAAAAACTGAACTTTCAAAAAGTAAAAAACTTCTTTCCAGCAGATGTAGGCTCTTCCAAAATCGTGAACATTCTATGGCAAAACTGTGATAAAGTTGTGAGCTTTGTTTGAAGTTCTCGTGACATTTGGATGACGGCTGGTCACTTTTATTAGGATTCTGGTACTATGAGGGCAAAGGTTTTTTGTCATTTTGGATTTGCCTATGATTGACATTGTGATTTAGTTCACAATGTACTATAATCACTTTTGGTTCGTTATTAGGCAAAAGAAAATGCTTTTAAATAGAGAAAGGAAGGTGGACCTGGTGATGCGACGGTTAAAGCCGTTTTTAACATTCGGGTTATTGATGGCCGTGTTCATGCTAAGCGGCTGCAGCGATATGGTGATTTTAGATCCAAAAGGGCCTGTAGGAGAGCAGCAAAAGGACCTTATTATGTACTCAATTGGATTTATGACATTTATACTTATTGTCGTTTATGCACTTACAACTTTTATTGTTTATAAATATCGTGACCGCAAGAATCATAAGGGCTATGATCCTGATAATGAAGGAAGCCATTTGCTCGAAACGATCTGGTGGATCATTCCTATTATAATTACAATTGCTTTATCCGTTCCAACAGTTAAGACGATCTACTCTCTAGAAGGACCTCCTGAAGGGACTAAAGATCAGAAGCCATTGGTGATTCATGCAACATCTGTGGATTGGAAATGGGTGTTCACTTACCCAGAGCAAGATATTGAAACAGTTAACTATCTTCATATCCCAGAAGATCGACCTGTTTTGTTTAAACTGACTTCAGCTGATTCTATGGCATCATTTTGGATTCCTCAGCTAGGCGGCCAGAAGTATGCGATGGCAGGCATGGAGACAGAGCTTTACTTGCAGGCTGATGAACAAGGTACGTATGAAGGCCGTAACTCCAACTTTACAGGAGAAGGGTTTACTGACCATACCTTTGATGTAATGGCTATGTCAGACGATGAATTTGAAAAGTGGGCGAGTGATGCAAAAGCGGATGCTCCAAAGCTTACGAAGGAGCAGTACGACAAGCTTATGCTTCCTGGCCATGTAAAAGAAATGACATTCTCTTCTACTCATATGGGGTGGGTTGACCACGCTGATGAAGCGGATTATGCATTAAATGCTCGTGAGCGTTTAGGTTATGAGCCAAAAGTGCCTCACTCAAAAGCAGCTAAGGAAGAAAAGAAGAAACGTGAAGAAGAGATGAAGCAAGAAGAATCAGAGTCTCATGGGGATTCACATGCCCATTAACAGAGGAGGCAACTTAACATGAAATGGGATGAATTTTTCGTAACAGGTGACCCGTTGATCTATGGGGCTGACGTTTCCATTTTGCTAACGATGGTAGGAATCCTGTTTTACCTTACTAAATATAACAAGTGGAAATGGTTGTGGGATGAATGGCTTACAACGGTTGACCACAAAAAGCTTGGTATCATGTATATCGTTTCAGCTGTGCTCATGCTGTTCCGTGGTGGTGTCGATGCGCTATTAATGCGTACTCAGCTCGCGGTTCCTGATGCAAAGTTCCTTGATTCACAGCACTATAACGAAATCTTTACAACACACGGTACAATCATGATCATCTTCATGGCGATGCCGTTCTTGATCGGTCTTATTAACGTTGTTGTTCCATTGCAAATTGGAGCTCGTGACGTTGCTTATCCGTATTTAAACGCAGTTAGTTTCTGGACATTCTTTATCGGAGCGATGCTGTTTAACATCTCATTCGTTATCGGTGGTTCACCAGCAGCGGGTTGGACGAGTTACATGCCGCTCGCAAGTAACGAGCTTAGTCCAGGACCTGGACAGAACTACTACTTATTAGGTCTGCAGATTGCAGGTATTGGTACACTTCTAACAGGTATTAACTTCCTTGTTACGATCCTTAAGATGCGTGCACCGGGAATGACATTGTTCCGTATGCCGATGTTCACATGGTCATCTCTAGTAACAATGGTAATCATTATTTTCGCTTTCCCGATTCTAACGGTGGCACTAGCACTTATGACATTTGACCGTTTATTCGGAAGTCATTTCTTCACCCTGCAAGGGGAAGGGATGGATATGCTTTGGGCTAACCTCTTCTGGTTATGGGGTCACCCAGAGGTATATATCGTAATCTTGCCGGCATTCGGTATGTTCTCAGAAATTATTTCTACGTTCTCTAGAAAAACCTTGTTTGGTTACAAAGCCATGATCTGGTCTATGCTTCTTATCGCAGGATACAGTTTCTTGGTTTGGGTCCACCACTTCTTTACGATGGGCTCAGGTGCAGCCGTTAACTCTGTTTTCTCCATCACAACGATGGCGATCGGTATTCCGACGGGGGTTAAGATATTTAACTGGCTGTTCACCATGTACAGAGGTAAGATTCAATTTACAACGCCGATGCTCTGGTCAATAGGATTTATCGTAAACTTCGTAATCGGCGGGGTAACAGGTGTCATGCTTGCGATGGCAGCTGCTGACTATCAGTACCACAACACATACTTCCTGGTATCTCACTTCCACTATGTGTTGATCGCTGGTACAGTATTTGCATGTTTCGCTGGTTTAATCTACTGGTATCCTAAAATGTTCGGATACAAACTTAACGAACGTATCGGTAAGTGGGTATTCTGGATTTTCACAATCGGATTTAATGTATGTTTCATGCCGCAATATTTTCTTGGTCTAGACGGTATGCCAAGACGTGTTTACACGTACAGTGAAGAGTCTGGCTGGGGTCCATTGAACATGGTATCTACAATTGGTGGATTCATGATGGGTATTGCATTCTTAGTTCTTGTTTATAACATGTATTACAGCTTCCGTTATGCTAAACGTGAAACAACAGGTGACGCTTGGGATGGTCGTACGCTTGAATGGTCTACTCCATCGGCGATGCCTCCGTTCTATAACTTTGCTAAGATTCCAGAGGTAACAGGTCTTGACCACTTCTGGAGACAGAAGCAAGCAGGTAAAGTTGAAAAGTTAACAGCTAAAGATATTAAACCGATTCATATGCCTAGCAACTCTGGTGTACCATTCATCATGGCATCATTCTTCTTTGTTGCCGGATTCGGAATGGTATTCGACTGGATGTGGATGGCAATCATCGGATTGATCGGTGTGTTTGGAACGTTGTTCTACCGTTCATTCGAGTATGATGATGGGTATTATGTAAGTGTTGAAGAAGTAATCGAAACAGAAAAGATTTCTAAATAAGGAGGCGTGAAAAAATGGCACATGCAGAAACACACGACCCCAACACGCCTTTAGAGTATCGTTCGGAGATTGGGCGTCTTAACATTCTCGGTTTCTGGATTTTCCTAGGGGCAGAAATTGCGTTATTCGCAACTTTATTTGCAACTTATATGGTGTTAACACCTCGTATCGCAGACGGTCCGGCTCTTGGTGAATTGTTTGAAGTAAAAAGTCTTTTAATCCAGACGTTCTTGCTATTAACAAGTAGTTTCACCTGCGGACTCGCTGTTCACGAGATGCGCCGTCATAATGTTAAAGGCCTAATCACTTGGATGGTAGTTACGCTTGGACTAGGTCTCGGATTCCTTTACTTCGAGATTCAGGAGTTCTTGCACTTCATTCACGAAGGCGCGAACATTGGCACAAGCGCGGCATGGTCAGGATTCTTCGTACTAGTAGGTACTCACGGTGCCCACGTAACGTTCGGTATCTTCTGGGTAACGATGGTCTTGATTCAAGTGGCTAAGCGCGGTCTTACACCAGCTACTTCTGCAAAAGTTTTCATCACCAGTCTATACTGGCACTTCTTAGACGTAGTGTGGATCTTTATCTTCACAGCCGTTTATCTGATGGGGATGGTGATGCATCATGGCTAAAACTACAGCTGAACACCACGGTTTTCCGTGGAAGCATTTAATCGGATTCGTGTTGTCCATCGTGCTTACATTGTTCGCACTATGGGTTGCACTTTACACTGATTTATCTGTGACATGGATTTTGATTATTATTTTTGGTTTTGCGATCTTGCAGGCTGCCTTGCAGCTTCTGATGTTCATGCACGTAACAGAGAACTCGACGAGCAGTAATCTCACGAGCCGTGTACAAATAGGTAACATCCTATTTGCAGCGTTCGTTGCGATCGTTATCGTTATCGGCTCTGTCTGGGTATTGACAGCAGGTCACGCGAAGCATGATAAACATGACGAACCGAAGACCGAGAACCATGGCGGCAGCCATGATTCGGAGGAGCATGGAAGTCATTAATGAAAAGGGAAAGCCTCCTGCTTATTGAAGCAGGAGGCTTTTTTGCTTATTGGTTAGATATGAGGGCTCTCGTCACACGAGAGCCTTCGTTATTGTGTTTTAGTTAGATAATGGGGCTCTGAGGGAGGAAGAGCCTTCTTTAATTAGGATTTTGACTAATTTACGAGCGGAACAAGAAATTTACGAGCGGAACGAGAAATTTACGAGCGATACGAGAGATTTACGAGCGGAACAAGAGATTTACGAGCGGAACGAGAGATTTACGAGCGGAACAAGAGATTTACGAGCGGAACGAGAGATTTACGAGCGGAACAAGAGATTTACGAGCGGAACGAGAGATTTACGAGCGGAACAAGAGAAATTACGAGAGGTACGAAAGATTTCCGAACGAAACAAAAATTTCAAGAGCGCATCAAGGATTTCAATATTAAAAGGGACTAAAAAGATTTTTGCTTACTCGGGTTCTGGTAAAATATAAATTCTTCCCTTAAATCCTCCAGAATGATGGAGGTTCATTTCAAATAAAAGACGTTTTGCAACATGCCTTGACGACAAACATAGAAAATCACAAAACTGCTGATTAGTAATTTTTGTGCCAAACAAGAGTGCAAAATCCATTAAAGTATTAAGGTGAAGATCATTTGATTTATAGCTGCATTTGGGACAAAACCAAGTGCCTCTTTTTCGATGAACAGGCATAAAAAAACACTTCGTACAATAAACACCTTTAATAATATCCTTTTCTTCAATCTGATACCTTTTTAAAAGATCAGGGTTTTCGGGGGTGTGCTGATGGATCAGTATCTTCGAGAGTTTCCCGATCTGCTTCCTAGTAAATTTCTCTTCTATAAACATCTTTTCAAACACTTTAATTCTTTCCTGCAGATAGGGACTATGCGTAATATATTGAGAAACTTCTTTGTTAGATGGAGGGGCTTTGATGATGGTTTTCGGGTTGCTCATCACGACAAGGGAGCGAACGGGAATTTGAGGAATCCGATTCCGGGCCATCCATTCAATCAAATGTGATTGCTGGCGCTTCACTTGAAAAATAGGGTTTTGGAAGGCTTCTTCTGTACCGTCATCCCTTATTCTGATGACTTGATTGAGGTGGTCGAAAATTAGTGTACCGGTTATGTATTTAACTTCAAGAATTAAAAGGAAACGAGGGGACAAGAGCAGGGTGTCGATTTGAAAAAAGCTATCGTGAGCAGAGAGTCTGAGGTCATGAAGCACAGAAAATGAATTGAAAGGTTTTAAAAAATAATCATTGGACTGTTCGCCATAGTGCCCAGCCAACCTTCCGCCTAATTCATCTTCAATCGATAAAAACCTGGGGTGGTGCCGAACTAAACGGCGCTGAATCACCTCCAGCTTTTTTATCCGAATAGACTTCGTACGATCCTTGATTAACATGAACGACCTCCTTTTTATAAGATTGATTTCGACTCAAAAAGCCCCTTTACCTGCTACATTATCACAAAAGAAAACAGCCCCCTAAATGGGACTGCTCTAAAAAAATATTCCATAAAATGCAAAAACCCCTCTGTTTAAAGAGGGGATCACTATTTTAATTTAGTATTTCGCTTTTTCCATTTTGCGTTTCGCCAGATATGGACGTCCCCATACGATGTATGCTGCGTAATGAGCAAATACGACGTTAGCAATAAAAACTGTGATGAAGAAACTGTGGACGAATAAGCTTAAGCTGTCATTTGCCAAAAATAACACTACGTAAGTCCATAACAGGGCGATGAACGGCGTTTGCCATAAGGCTAACTTACGACTATCATTCCACAAAAATAACGGCGTGGCAGTTGCGACAAATAAGTAAACCATAAAAACATCCATTACGAATCAACCCCTTGAAGTATTGGTACGCTTACAATTTTGACGATTTATCGTCTAAAATGTGAACGATTTGTTACAATTAGTATACCACAATAGGAGAAAAATGCCACATGGATTTGTACATTTTTTGAAAATTCTTGTTTTTGAGATAAAAAAAGAATCCGTTACCCCCTTAAAGGCAACGAATTCTGAAAGTTTATTTTATAATGGATAACGCCAAAATCTTTCGTTCTTCACCCATTCCATCATGCCTGCTTCTTTTTCTACACGATCAACGAGCCACTGGGTTTGTGACTTATGGGCTTTAATACAGTTCATCTTATCCTCGAAAACATCAGATACATCTGTCACTATATGCGGAGCCCCGAGATCTTCCTCTGAATTCTTTGCAAAAGCCACACATAAAAGCTCAGGTCGTTCCATTTCAGCCATGCCTTTTACCGCGCGGACTACAGCCCTTGCTGTGGCTTCATGATCAGGGTGTACACTGTATCCCGGATAAAAGGTGATGAGTCTTGCTGGCTTCACTTCTTCAATAACCGCCAAAAATTGGTCAGCCAAAAACTTCTCATCTTCAAACTCTACTGTCTTATCACGTAGTCCGAATTGACGTAAATCCTTAATACCAACTGCAGCACAAGCATTCTCCAACTCTTTTTGACGGATAAGAGGAAGTGATTCACGTGTAGCAAAAGGCGGGTTTCCCATGTTTCTGCCCATCTGGCCAAGAGTTAGGCAGATATAAGTGACAGGGGCCCCTTTTTTGGTATGTTGAGCAATCGTCCCCGAAACCCCGAAAGCTTCATCATCTGGGTGAGGGAAGATAACTAATAAATGATCATTCATGAAGGTAACCTCCTTTATACATCAAATGGGGAAGAACTGAGTTGAAGGGCTACTGCTAAGCGGCCTTCTTGATCATGACCGGCCATCAGCAATCTTCCTTGTGAGTCAATTTCCCAATGTGTTAAACCCTCTGCATAAATCCATCCTAATTCAATTTTTAAGCCGACACGGTAAGGACCACTGCCCATAATTTTTCCTGACAGAGGAGTAACCTTTCCATTTCGGATATAAGCATTTACGGTAAGAACACTGTCATTATTGTGATTAGCATAGGCGCCATTTGTCGTTTCTAGATGTAAATAAAGTTCCTTTCCAATCAGCTGATCCAACGCTGTTTGGACATCAGTGGGTTGTATAGGCTGCATACCCTTCACTCTCCTGTGCAGAATAGATGTACTTATTATAATTCAAAACCAGAAATTACGTGTATGATATGCTTGTTGCTAGAAAAAAGAAGACCGATCAATAAGATCAGTCTCTCCAAAGGTTATTTATTTAATTTTTCACGGTAAGCACCATGCCAAGTTGGTCCTACATACTGGTTTAATTCAAAACCTCCGGCAATAGCCTCCGTAATGAAATCTTTTGCTGTTAAAATTGCTTCGCGAACAGGTTTTCCTTTTGCAAGTTCAGCAGTTATGGCTGCTGAGAACGTACATCCTGCACCGTGTGTCCACGTCGTTTCAATTCTCTCAGACTCCAACACTTCAAACTCATTTCCATCATATAAAACATCTACAGCACTTTCATGTTCCAGTTTGCCGCCGCCTTTAACGATAACGTATTCTGCTCCGTTCGATTGGATCTTATGAGCAGCTTCCATCATTTGTTCAACCGTGGTAATAGGAGCCATACCAGCCAGTTGTGCAGCTTCGAAAAGGTTCGGTGTAACAACTGTCGCTTTTGGAACTAGTACGTTTTGTAGAGTACTGGCCAGCTCTGGGTGAAGAGGCTCCGCACCTTTACATACCATAACTGGGTCAACAACAACATTTTGAAGGTTATGCTTTTCGATGAATTCAGCAGTTGCTTGAATGACTTCAACAGAAGCCAGCATTCCAGTTTTCAGTGCGTCTACTCCAATACCAGAAACGACTGTTTCTAATTGTGCCTTGAATAAATCTAGCGGCAGCAAGAAAACTTCATGAAACCATTCACGGTGAGGGTCTTGGGCAACTACAACATTAAGAGCAGTCATCCCATAAACGCCAAGCTCTTGAAATGTTTTTAAATCAGCCTGAATACCTGCTCCACCGCTTGTATCAGAACCTGCAATCGTAAGTGCTTTTTTAGGTGACATTCTGCAAAACTCCTTTATTCTCTGTTTCTCTAACTGTAACAAATTATAGCAAAAGATAATTAGAAAAGGAAAAGTTGCAGGTATCAGGCAAACGGTAAATAACACCAATAAAAACATAACAATTGACTAATTTGTATATACAGGTTAAATTATCTTTGTGATATGTATATACAAGTCGAGCGATTTATGAAAACGCTTAGACACATTAAGAGTAAAGAACTAGTTTTCAATCCATCATAGATAAGGGTATAGAGCTACAAGGTCTTTTTTTATCGTGTTGAATGGAAACGGTTTCTAGGAGGAAAAGACAATGAGCAAAATCCGTGAATCAGCTGAACAAATCGTCGAAGCCCTCGGCGGTAAAGAGAATATATCAGCAGCAACTCACTGTGTCACTCGACTTCGTCTTGCACTTAAGGATGAAGGTAAAGTGGATGAGAAAGCATTGGAGAGTATTGATCTTGTTAAAGGGTCATTCTCAGCAAACGGCCAATATCAAGTAGTAATCGGACAAGGGACAGTTGATAAAGTGTACAACGAGTTTATCGATATTACCGGAACAGGCCGAGCTTCTAAAGAAGATATTAAGGATGAAGCAAGCAAGAAGCTTAATCCGCTTCAACGAGCGATCAAAGCTCTTGCAGATATCTTTATTCCGATTCTTCCAGCAATCGTAACGGCAGGTTTATTGATGGGGATCAATAACATTCTGACTGGCCCTGGCATCTTTTATGACGAAAAATCCTTTATTGATGTTCACAAAAACTGGGCGGATCTCGCTGGAATCATTAACTTAATCGCGAACACGGCGTTTGTTTTCCTGCCAGGTCTTATCGGTTGGTCAGCGGTTAAGAAGTTTGGAGGAAGTCCATTACTCGGTATCGTTCTTGGGTTAATGCTTGTCCATCCGGATCTATTAAATGCATGGGACTATGGTAAAACGAAGGACATTCCAACATGGAACCTTTTTGGTCTGCCGATTGAAAAAGTAGGTTACCAGGGCCAAGTACTTCCAGTTCTAATCGCTTCCTATGTACTGGCTAAAATAGAACTATTCTTAAAAAAACGTATTCCAGATTCATTGCAGCTTTTATTGGTAGCACCAATCACTCTTCTTATTACAGGATTTTTAGCTTTTATCGTTATCGGACCGATCACGTTCTCAATCGGTAACGGGATTACTGATTTCTTTGTATCCATCTTTGATAACTTTGCTTGGCTAGGCGGTCTAATCTACGGTGGTTTCTACTCACTGCTTGTAGTAACAGGAATGCACCATACATTCTTAGCAGTCGATCTGCAGCTTATTTCAAATACAGGCGGCACATTCTTATGGCCTATGCTTGCATTGTCTAATATCGCTCAAGGTTCTGCAGCACTTGCCATGTTTATGGCTTCACGTGATGAAAAGCTTAAAGGTCTTGCTGGGACATCAGCAATTTCCGCGTATCTAGGAATTACTGAACCAGCGATGTTCGGGGTTAACTTACGATTCAGATATCCATTCATCTTCGCAATGATTGGGTCTGCAATTGCTGGTATCGTCATTACGATTGCAGGAGTTCGTGCATCATCAATCGGTGTAGGAGGTATTCCTGGTTTCCTTTCTATCCTGCCAGGCAGCTGGGGATCGTTCTTTATCGGTATGGGGATCGCACTTGTCGTACCATTTGTATTGACGTACTTCTATGCAAAAGTAAAAAAAGCGAAGTAAGACAATTAAACAGAAACAACCGGGAGGGCAAAACTTTTTCCGGTTGTTTTCATGACTACTACATTTTTTATGGCGGTGAAAATATGAATAAGGAACCATGGTGGAAGCGATCAGTCGTCTACCAGATCTATCCGAAAAGCTTTAACGATACTACTGGGAACGGAACAGGGGATATCCAGGGGATCATTGATAAATTGGATTATCTAAAAAACTTAGGAGTAGATGTGTTATGGCTTACTCCGATCTATGACTCCCCACAGCGGGACAACGGTTATGATATTCGTGATTATTACAAGATCTTTGAAGATTACGGAACGATGGAAGACTTTGACCGATTATTGGCAGAAGCGCACAAAAGAAACCTGAAAATCATTATGGACATTGTGGTAAACCATACAAGTACTGAACACGAATGGTTTGTACAATCTCGTTCTTCAAAAGACAATCCATACCGGGATTTTTATATTTGGAAAGATCCTGTTGAAGGTGGCGCGCCTACGAACTGGGTATCGAAGTTCGGCGGTTCTGCTTGGAAGCTCGATAAGGAGTCAGGGCAATACTATCTCCATCTCTTTGACGTTACACAAGCGGATCTGAACTGGGAGAATGAAGAAGTTCGTCAAAAAGTCTACGAGATGATGAACTATTGGTTTGAAAAAGGGGTAGATGGCTTCCGTCTGGATGTGATCAATCTCATTTCAAAGGATCAGGAGTTCTTGAATGATGATGGATCTCTTGCACCTGGTGATGGCCGTAAATTCTATACAGATGGGCCGAGAGTTCATGAATATATGCAAGAGATGAATAAAAAGGTTTTCTCAAAATATGACGTTCTAACAGTCGGAGAAATGTCCTCAACAACAATTGATAACTGTATAAAATATACGAATCCTGAGCGTAACGAATTGAGTATGACATTCAACTTTCATCATCTAAAAGTGGATTATCCGAACGGCGAAAAATGGAGTGTCGCAGATTTTGATTTCTTAAAGCTAAAAGATATTTTATCTACCTGGCAAATAGAGATGCATAAAGGCGGTGGCTGGAATGCACTGTTCTGGTGCAATCATGATCAGCCAAGAATCGTGTCCCGATATGGTAACGATGGTCAATATCGTGTGGAATCAGCCAAAATGCTGGCAACAACCATTCACTTGATGCAAGGAACGCCTTACATCTATCAAGGGGAAGAGTTCGGGATGACAAATCCGAAGTTTGAGTCGATCGACCAATACCGAGACGTTGAATCGTTAAACATGTTCAATCTTTTAAAAGAACAAGGACTCAGCGAAATCGAGATTTTAGAAATTTTAAAACATAAGTCACGTGATAATTCCCGCACACCTGTCCAATGGAATGATAGGAATAATGCAGGGTTCACTATAGGTGAACCATGGATTCCTGTTGCTTCTAACTATAAAGAGATTAATGCTGAAGCTGCTGTACAAGATCGTAATTCTATTTTCTATCATTACCAAAAGCTAAATCAGCTTAGAAAAGAACTGGCTATTATCACATACGGTGATTATGAGCTGATTTTAAAGGATCATCCTGAAATCTTTGCCTATACCCGCAATGGAGAAAACGGTGAAAAGCTTCTTGTAGTAAACAATTTTTATGGAAGAGAAACAGATTTTGTGCTTCCGGAAGGTATAGATGTTTCTGGTCTTAAAGCGGATGTGTTGATCAGTAATTACGATTCTAATCCAGAAAGTCTTTCTTCTTTTACGTTAAGACCGTATGAATCTGTCGTTTTTCACTTGAGAAAATAATGCTACAATGTTCATGGTGAATAATGATGCGAAAAAATAAATTTCAAGAAATCTATCAGGAACTATCTTCTCAAATACAGGAAGGCATTCTGCGTGCTAATACGCAGCTCCCTTCTGAACATGAGCTCGCTGACCGATACGACACCTCAAGGGAGACGGTCAGAAAGGCACTCAATCTCTTATCACAGAACGGTTTCATACAAAAGATTCGAGGCAAGGGCTCGATCGTACTAGAAACCAACAAATTTAGTTTTCCTGTTTCGGGTCTAGTGAGCTTTCAGGAGCTTTCCAAGTCCATGGGAAAAAGCAGTAGGACAACCGTTCATGATTTTGGACTGATCGAACCAGACCCATTTTTACAGCAGCAGCTTCAAGCTGACTCCGATGAGCTGGTATGGAAAGTTCTTCGCTCGAGGCAGATTGATGGAGAAAACATCATACTCGACAAGGATTATTTCCTTAAGAAATACGTACCTAAGCTGTCAAAAGAAATTGCGGAGAAATCGATATACGCATATTTAGAAAATGAGCTGAGGCTGAAAATCAGTTTTGCGAAAAAAGAGATTGTGGTTGTAGATTGTACAGATGAAGATAAACGTTTATTAGACTTAGGTAATTTTCAACATATAGTTGTGGTGAAAAACTATGTGTATTTAGATGATGCGAGTCTTTTTCAATACACAGAGTCACGCCATAGATTAGACAAGTTCCGTTTTGTAGATTTTGCGAGACGTGGAAGATAATGAATTGAGGAGTGAGGTTCAAGTAACCTCACTCTTTTTTTATATGCTGCTAGGATTGCCGTTAATTGTCGAGATTTGCAGATTCGTGGATATCTACCTAATTTTCCTGGATAAAAGGTAAAATTTCGTGGATTTATCCTAAAATCTCGTGGATAAAAACGCAAAACTTCTGGATTTCTTAAAATTGTCTTTAATTTGTTATGTGTCTCTTCATAATTTTACCATTGCTGGTATGTTGACAGCTTCTGTAAAGTCCGTTATGATGAAAAACAGTTGCCAACACGCTTCAACGCGTAAAAGCGTTTAAGCAAATAAGTAAACTGTATGGCAGAAATACGAACGGAGAGAATACATCATGAAAAAACAAATGACATTGCCCTTGGCACTCGTTTTATTCGCAGTCATATTTGCTGTTATGTTCACGAGTCTTGTTTTTATAAAAGTAGAGCCTCATATTCCATTGATGGCTTGTTTAGTTTTGATTGGAACTATAGGTGCAGCATACGGTGCATCGTGGAAAACAATTGAGAAAGGCATGCTCAATGGAGTAATTGCTGGTTTACAGCCTATTATGATCCTTTTAACAGTGGGTCTTGTAATGGCGAGCTGGATGTTAAGCGGAACAGTTCCTACTCTGTTATTTTACGGAATGGATATCATTCAGCCTGAGTGGTTTGCAGTTAGTGCACTCGTTATTACTATTATTGTGTCATCTTTTACTGGAAGTTCATTTACAACAATCGGTACAGTAGGGGTTGCTTTAATGGGGATCGGCCACGTTTTAGAGGTAAATCCCGCGTTGGCAGCAGGTGCGATTATTTCTGGTGCCTGCTTCGGTGATAAGATGTCACCACTATCTGATTCAACAAATTTTGCACCAGGTGTTGTTGGTGTAAATATGTTTGATCACATCCGTCATATGATGTGGTCAACGGGTCCGGCAATCCTTTTGACAGCGGCAGCATTTTTTATATTAGGCGGAGGTAATGCAGGAGCGGCCAACTTTAAAGAAATTCAAGAAATACAATCTGTACTTTCAAGTGAGTTTCCAATCCATGTTTTGACCCTTGTATCACCGGTAGTTGTTCTTATTCTGGCATACCGAAAATTGCCAATTATTCCGATCCTATTAACAGGTGTAGTTGTTTCAACTGCCATTTCCTTTTTCTTAGTACCTGATCTGTCGATGCAAAAAGTGATCAATGTATTACAAAACGGTTTACAGATGAATACAGGAAATGAAGCAGTAGACAACATCGTGAACCAAGGCGGATTATTAGCTATGATGTGGTCGATCTCACTTGTTCTTATTGCTCTAGGTTTAGGAGGAGTGATTCAAGCGCTCGGATTGTTTGATCTATTGTTTGCTGCTGTTAAAAACTCTACACAAAAAGCTGGGAAGCTGATTGCTACAACATTAGCGTCATCTATTGGGATCAACCTGCTCGCTGGTGAAATGTACTTGTCCATTCTATTGCCGGCTCAAGCGTTAAAAGATGTATATGTAAAATCAGGAGTACCTTTAAAGAACTTGTCACGAACGATAGAGGATGGGGGGACTCTCTTTAATCCGCTCGTACCTTGGAGTGTCAGCGGGGCATTCTTCGCTTCAACACTAGGTATATCTGTAATTGAATACATCCCATATGCTATATTTCTATGGTTATCACCAATGTTCACATTGCTGCTGGCTTACACCGGATGGAGCATTGGGCAAAAGAAAAGTGATAAACAAGATAAAGAACATGCAGCTGCATAAGAATGAAAAGCGCTCTTTAAATAGGGCGCTTTTTTAGTTGACTAACAAAGCAATTATTATTATCATTATCGATAACAATAACAAAAGGATGATCTTTATGAAGCAGAGCAAAGCGGATTTGATTTTACATCCTGTTCGAATACGAATTATACAGCATCTTTCAAAAGGTTCTGCAACCGTCTATGAACTAAAAGAGTGGATCACAGATGTTCCCCAAGCCACACTCTATCGACATTTAAATACACTCCATAAAAATCAAATTATTTATGTAACAGATGAACGGAAAGTTCGTGGTGCTGTTGAACGGACCTATGCACTTGAAAAAAATACAGCTTATATTACAGCTGAAGAAGCAGCTAAACTGTCAAAAGAAGAGCATATGAAGATGTTTATGACTTTCCTATCTCATATTACGGGGGAAGTGGAAGCTTACCTAGATGGAGACCCCAATTTGAGTACAGACCTCTTTGGCTATAATCAGCTGGACCTTTATCTCAATGAAGAGGAGTGGGAAGATTTAAGCCGTGGAATGCAGACACTCATAAGTAAATATATTCCGAATAGGCCTTCTAAGCAAAATAAAAAGGTGACACTTGTGCAAATGCTAGTACCAGAACCAAAAGAGAAAGAGAAAAGCTGATATATACCAAAGAATGATTTATACTTTTTATATAGAAAAAAATTTTTACGTCATTATGAAACCTTTATCAATAATGATAATATTCAAACGAAAAGAAGGTGAACTTTTAAATGAAAATGACTCGTTTTTATAGAAATATTTTTGAATTGAATGGCCATCCGATTGTGGCACGTTCTTTAAAAAGATTCGCACAATCAAAGGTCAGCAAACCTTTAGTTCCTTCGTTCGTTAAATTGTATAAGATAGATATCAATGAGGCGACGCGCCAACTTACAGACTATAGTTCACTTCATGATGTTTTCGTTCGTGACTTGAAACCGGGAGCACGTCCGATTACAACAGCACCGAATGCGTTTGTTAGTCCTTGTGATGGTGTTTTATCAGTTGTTGAAGAATTAACCCAGGAAAGTCGGTTTACAGTGAAGGGGCAGGAGTATACGGTTGCTGAACTGCTTGGATCGGATTCAGAAGCAGAGCAATTTTCTGGTGGACAAGTTCTAATTTTCTACTTAAGTCCTACTGATTATCATCGTGTTCATGTTCCGGTAGACGCGAGTGTAGAATCAGTATATACACTTGGGCGTGAAGCGGCGCCGGTAAATGAACTAGGTTTACGACATGGACTTCGGCCGCTTACTCGCAATTATCGACTTGTTTCGAAGCTCAAAGCTGAGGGACATCCTCTTGCACATGTTATGGTAGGAGCGTTGAATGTCAATACGATTGAACGGACGAATACAAATCCTGTTGTACACCGAGGAGATCCTTATGGATATTTTTCATTTGGTTCAACCGTAGTATTGTGTGTTCCAAAAGGTGCTCTAGAATTCACAGGAAAGACAGGTCCGGTTAAAATGGGTGAACAACTTGGCCGCTGGGTACCAAAGGAATTGTAATCGAAAATGTGTACAAGAAAAGAACCCGCTTAACAGCGGGTTCTTTTCTATTATGCTTGAACTTCTTTTTTTAATAGACCGGCAATCAGCGCTGTAACAACAGATCCGATCATGATGGCCAGCACATAAAGCAATGGGTTTCCGTTTACAATTGGAATAACGAATGCTCCTCCATGAGGCGCAGGAAGTCCGATGCCAAAGACCATGGAAAGTGCCCCGGCAACTGCTGATCCCGCAATCGCAGCAGGAATAACCCTACCTGGATCTGCAGCTGCAAAAGGAATTGCACCTTCAGTTATGAATGAAGCTCCCATGATATAGTTCGTCTTACCTGCTTCTCGTTCTGCTTTTGTATATTTCTTTTTAAAAAACGTAGTGGATAAAGCCAACCCGAGCGGTGGAACCATTCCGCCAGCCATGATCGCAGCATGCGGAGCGAAATTTCCAGCATCGATCATCGCGATACCAAACGTAAAAGCTGCTTTATTAATAGGTCCACCCATATCAATAGCCATCATTCCACCTAAGATCAAACCAAGCAATACGAGGTTGCCTGTCCCCATACCTTTTAACCAAATCGTTAGAGCATCGTTTAACGCTTTTACAGGCTCTATCACAACAAACATCATGATGAGACCGGTCAAAAGGATTCCGAATAGAGGATATAACAGTACCGGTTTAATACCTTCCAATGAACTAGGCAGGTTACTAAAGAGTTTCTTTAAGCTTACTACCAGATAACCAGCTAGGAAACCAGCAATCAATCCACCTAGGAATCCAGCACCGCCTGTAGCGGCCATAAACCCTCCGACCATACCTGGAGCAAAACCAGGTCTATCAGCAATACTCATCGCAATAAATCCTGCTAAAACAGGGATCATGAGAGCGAAAGCATTCCCCCCGCCTATTTTACTGAGAGCTTCAGCAATCGGATGATAAGTAGGATCATTAGGATCAGCGGCATTTATACCGAATATAAACGAAATAGCAATTAAGATACCGCCTCCTACAACAAAAGGAAGCATATTGGATACACCGCTCATTAAGTGCTTGTAAAAACCGCTTCTTCCACTTTTATTTCCCTTGTTATCTCCGCCGGATTGCGAGGTTCCGCTGCCTTTGTACACCGGTGCATCTTGATCTAACGCTTGTTGAATAAGTTCTTGAGGTTTTCTGATCGCTTGGGCAACAGGAACGATAATCACATGTTTGCCGTTGAAACGTTCCATTTCAACCTGCTTATCCGCTGCTACAATGATCGCATCTGCTTCTTCAATATCTTTAGGGGTAAGCCCATTTTTAATTCCGCTCGATCCATTTGTCTCTACTTTAAGTGAAACATCCATTTCTTTTGCTTTTGCTTTTAAGGCATCTGCCGCCATATACGTATGTGCAATCCCAGTCGGACAAGCTGTAACAGCTAAGATTTTCTGTTTGGAAGCTGCAACGATAGGGTCTTCGTCTTTTTCCATCTCTTTTTCTTTACTATCAATAGCTTGTAAGATTTCCTCTACAGTGGCAGCCGATTCAAGCTTTCCTCTAAACTTAGCATCCATTAAAAAACTTGACAGCCTGGAGAGAGTTGCTAAGTGATCATTGTTGGCGCCTTCATAAGCAGCGATCATAAAGAACAAATGCGCATTCTGGCCATCTAGTGATTCATAATCGATGCCTTCTGCTGAACGCCCAAAAGCGATAGCAGGCTCTCTGACTGCACTTGTTTTTGCATGCGGGATCGCAATCCCTTCTCCAATACCTGTCGTGCTCTGACTTTCCCTTGCTAGTATCGCTTTTTTATATTCTTCTTTATCCTTTAGTTTGCCAGCAGCATGCAGTTTCTCGATGAGTTCGTCAATAACTCCTTCTTTGGACTGGGCATTTAAAGATAGTAGAATTGTATCTTTTGTTAATAAATCTGTGATTTTCATATTAACTCCTCCCCCGAAGTTTAACGTGTTGTCTTCTCTATAGTAATTTGGTTTCGTAAGGCCTCAATCTCTTGCTTTGTACAAAGATCTTCTGAAAAAGCAGTAGCACTTCCTGAAGCAACACCATATTGGAACGCAGATTGAAAGTCGCCATCTTGAATGATCTGGGAAAGGAATCCTGCAACAACTGAATCTCCTGCACCTACAGAGTTCTTAACAGTTCCTACCGGTACATTGGCAAAAAGAACGTGGTCTTTATTTAGGAAGATGGCTCCTTGCCCCGCCATTGACACGATCACATTCTGAACGCCTTCTTCAAGTAACTTTTTGCCGTAATAAATGGCAGCTTCTTTACTTTCAATCCTTACTTGAAACAGATCACCAAGCTCATGATGATTCGGTTTGATCAAGAATGGCTGAAATGGAAATGTTTTAATCAAAGCTTCTCCTGTTGTATCGATAACCGCTTTAATCCCTTTTTGATTACATTTTTCTGTGATTTTTGCGTAAAAATCTTCAGACATGGATGGTGGAATACTTCCTGCTAATACAAGAAAATCACCTTCGCTCATAGCATCAATCTGGTCAAGCAGTTCTTTTTGCTGTTCATCAGATATTGAAGGTCCCTGTCCATTGATCTCGGTTTCTTTATTAGATTTAAGTTTTACATTTATTCGTGTAGCTTCTGAAACCGTTATAAAATCGTGCAGAATCTCATCTGCTGTTAAAAAATCTTTAATGAATGCACCTGTAAAACCGCCAATGTAGCCAATTGCAGTACTTTCGATCCCTAATCTTTTAAGTACTCTTGAAACGTTAATTCCTTTTCCGCCTGGATACATCTGTGTGCTATCTGATCGGTTTAAATGGCCTTCTTTAAAGTTTCTCACTCTCGTTACATAATCAATAGATGGATTTAGTGTGCAAGTATATATCATGGTGTCACGACCCTTATGTCTGTTTTATCTTGAAAATCATAAGCAGCATCTTCGTCAATTTCATTAGTAATAATGATCGCTTCGTTTAGTTCAGCAACCTTTGAAAAGGAGGCTTCATTAAATTTTGTATGATCTGCAAGTACGAATGTTTTTTGTGAAAGTGAGATGGCCAATTGCTTTACAGCAGCCTCTTCTGGATCTGGAGTCGTAAACCCTGCATCCAGGTGTATTCCATTTATTCCAAGAAAGACCTTATCAAACCTATAGGTCCGTAAGCTGTTTAAAGCACCGCTTCCAACAAGTGCTTTTGTTTTTGGTTTTACGAGTCCACCTATCAAATAGGTCTTGATTTCATACTCGGTCAGCAAATCAAGGTGGGAGATCGCATTTGTTACTACTGTAATGTCCTTATCTTTTAAATAAGGAATCATCTTCAGTGTTGTTGTGCCTGCATCAATGTAAATACAATCACCTTCAACAACCAAGTCTCCGGCAAACTGTGCGATTCTTTCTTTTTCTGGTGAATTTTTTGCTGATTTCTCGATTACACTCAGTTCTTCACTTTTCTGGTGAAGCAGAGATGCACCTCCATGAACGCGCTTTAATTTCTTTTCCTTTTGAAGCTGGCTTAAATCTCTTCGTATGGTTGATTCAGAAGATGATGTGGCTTCAACTAATTCCTGTATCGTTACGACTTGTTTTTCGCCTAATTGTTCAATGATCTTACGATGTCTTTCAGGTGTTAACATCCTTACACCTCCAGTTGTTCTGATTCATTGAAATCATTGTAACGTAAGCCCTTACATTTTTCAATCAAAAACAATCATAAATAATCAAAAACAATCAAAAAAGGCCATCCAAATGTATCCAATGTATTGTTATAATGGATGGGCGTAAAAATATGGAAAGTAGTGTGGAAGATGACGGAAATCGAACAAAACACAGATTATCCAAAAACAAGAGGATCACTGGCTGAGGATTTTCGGAACTTGGGCTTAAAAAAAGGTATGACAGTTATCGTACACTCAAGCTTAAAATCCTTGGGTTGGGTGGTTGGCGGTCCTGTTGCAGTTGTGCAAGCATTGATGGACGTTCTGAGTGAAGAAGGTACGTTAGTCATGCCAACCCATACAGCTCATTATTCAGATCCTGCAGGGTGGATGAACCCCCCGGTCCCTGAAGAGTGGTGGCCGGTAATTCGTGAGGATATGCCTGCTTTTGACCCTGCGATTACACCAACGTATTATATGGGAGCGATTGTTGAGGCATTTCGGACATTTCCTGGTGTTATCAGAAGCAATCACCCGACAGAATCTTTTTCAGCTTGGGGAAAAAATAAAGAAACGATCATAAACGATCATGCTCTGGATTTTGGTTTGGGTGAATCATCCCCTATTGGAAACATATACAGTCTGGGTGGTTATGTGCTTTTGTTAGGTGTTGGCTATGATTCTAATACATCGATGCATCTTGCTGAGCATCGTGTCCCAAATCCTAAAACAGAAGAAAATGCTGGACCTCTTCTCGTAGAGGGGAAGAGGATCTGGTATACATTCACACAGATTTCTTACCGAGAAGAACTCTTTGAAGAAATCGGTAAAGCATATGAAGAAGCAAATTTCCCTGTATCAAAAGGAATGGTAGGACAGGCGCACGGCAGGCTGATTCCACAAAAGGAATTAGTTGATTTCACATTGAAGTGGCTTATTCAATATGATGAGGCAAGCAAAACGTTTAAGAAGGCTTAATAATAAAGAAATAGGGGTATGTTTATAAGCAAATCCAATGAAATGAGGGACTTGCTATGAGACGTTCCGTACCGGCAACAATTATTTCATTTATTGTTGGCATCATTCAGCTCATCTTAATTTTACGTTTTCTTTTTCAACTGTTTAATGCAAATGAAGGAGCCGCATTTACACAGCTTATATACGGACTGAGTCAGCCGTTGCTTTTACCGTTTGCAGCGATTTTCCCAAATGTTGAGCTCGCAAACGGATTCGTGATCGAACTATCCACGATCGTTGCGATCATTGTTTATGGAGTGGTCGGCATGCTGCTTAAGCGACTCTTTTCAGTCAGGAAAGAACCTGCTCATCGCGAAACAGTGATCAGAGAAGAACCAACAGCACATGAGAAGAGAATCGTTAGAGAAGAAAGAAGATAGAAAAGAAAAAGCGGTACCGTAAAAGGTGTCCGCTTTTTTTTTCGTGACCAGTGTCCTTATCTGATGGACATTATGTACTATGCGATCGTGATGACTTCATATTTGGCAGAAAGCTCTACAAAGTGTGCCATACCGGAAATTTCACCAGCAGCAAGTTCGTTCTCCACGTTGTAGTGGTCTACGCAAGTTTTACAGCCGAACACCTTTACACCTTTTTCTTCGATTTCCTTCAGGTGCAGTGAACATAGTGATTGGTCTGTTAGGCAATAGACACCACGGTTCATAAAGAAGATAGCGGCAGGAAGGTCAGTTTGCTGCTTCAATACAGTAAAGTACGTTTCCATGACGTTCTCGCCAAGAGCAGGGTCGTTACCCGTTCCAAAAGAGTCTGTTGTTACTAAGATTATTTTATTTTGCATTCAACATCACACCTCTCTTCTCATTTTATCAAACCAATTTTTCTTTATGGGAATTATACCATGCTTTGTTTATGTGAAGTGACACTTTGGTATGCTAGTAGCAGGAGGGTGATAGTTGTGAACGATTCTCTTTTTACAGTGATTGAAAAAGAAGAAGGGCGGAGAGCCACATTTGAAGTCCTTGAATACAAGCAGTTACCCGTTACAAGTGCTGGTTCAAGTTCTTCTTATTATGCAAAAGAAACGGGCATTAAGTTAAAACAAGTCCGAATTACTTTGCGCCAAGGAGCTGTTCAGGCAGAAGCGGGAGCTCTTCAATTTATGAAGGGTGACTTAGAGCTGAAGAGCAATGCCGGTGGTGTAGGCGGATTTATGAAAAAGATGGCGTCTAATATTCTAACAGATGAATCGTTATTTAAGCCTCTATATGAAGGGACGGGAGAAATTTATCTTGAGCCTTCTTATGGACACTATCTTTTATTGAATTTAAATGATGAGGAAGTGGTCGCTGATCGAGGAATGTTTTATGCAGCTGAGCCCAGTGTTCAGCTTGGTGTAGCAAGACAAAAGCTCACCGCTTCCATAAAAGGGGAAGAAGGGCTTTTTCAGACAAAATTTAAAGGTTCAGGTTTTTGTGTGCTTCAAAGTCCTGTTCCCACAGAACAAATCATGAAAGTACAGCTTAATAATGAAAAACTCCAAGTAGATGGTACGTTTACGCTCTTAAGAAAAGGAGATATCGACTTCTCAGTCAAGCGTTCTTCATCATCTCTTATTGGGTCAGCTACGAGCGGAGAAGGCTACCTGCATGTATTTGAAGGAACAGGAGAAGTCTGGCTGGCGCCAACATTAGGCCGATAAAAAAGGCTCCTCTCTTTTGAAGAGGGGCCCTCATTTCTTAAGTCTCAAAGCCAGAACCATTATTATTCGGGTTTCCGGTGTTGTTTATATTGTTGTTTTTGATGTTCGATTTGTTTCTACGATTAGTACTATTGTTATTGCTGCCAGCAGAATTTGTGCCGTTGCCGCTGTTTTGGTTCTCGTTCGTGACTTCGATCGGAACGGTTGGATTCATCATCCCAGCGCCATTTTTATTAACGATTATCATTAAGATCCCATTCGTATACTGAGCTTTTATATCTTCATTCCGAAACATACAAGGCAGCTGAACAAAGCGTTCTGTCCGTTTTGTTGTCTTCCTCTCCTGAAAATGTCCCGTTCGTTTGTTTTTCATTGAACGAAATTCTTCTCTTTGAGCCTTGATCTGAAGTCCTTGGTTAAGCACCTCGATATGAATATCTTCAGGCTGATACTCTTTTAAGTTTGCGTAGATCCTGTAATCCTGAGGTGTTTCTTCTATATCCACCTCAAAAGACAGCTGATCTGCGTATTGCTCAAATTGGGTAAGCCCTTTATTGACAAATTTCTCAAAGGATTTTAGCCAGTCATCCATAGAACGGTTATTAAAGAAAGGCATCAAAGGACCTTTATCAAACATCCGTATTCCCCCTACGCATTGCCGGCATTATTAGAATCAAAAACATCAGGATCCAGCGTGTTTGTAGCACTGACAACATTTATCGTCTGTATAAAGTTCCCTGTATTTCCCCCGCCAGATCCGCTGTATCCTTTACTTGTGGTTTTAGGATTGATTACTAATGTATCGCCGAAATTTACAACCCCTTCTGCAGCATTGATATTAATGGGTGCAACAATTAAACAGGGCACTTCAACACCCCCCTCATTTTTATTTACGAGTGTGACGTCGTCCTTTGAATTAAGTTATGTAGGTAGTAGCCTAAAGGTGAATATAAAGGGATTGGAACAGAAAGATGGGCGGATGCATACCATAAAGAAGTACTGAAAGTGGGGATGAACGTATATGCCAGCTATAGTGGGATCTATATCAGTAAACTCCATATCGAGCGGCGGCATTTTTCATATAGGAGACGTCCAGACGATCTGCCCAGTGAGTTATGCCAAGACATATGCAGGTGCAGGTTCATTTAATGTCGGTGATCATCTTCGTGTTCATAATGGCTATAATGTGACGTATACACAAGACCCAGATGTAAATGACAGCAACAATGCTACAAATTTTTAAGCGACATGCAAATTCCTTAGGAAGAAGGCATACATCTTACTAAGGAGCTGATAGTATGCACGAGGAACATAACTATTATTTGAGCAAGCTTCAACAGATGATACAAGATCAGAATGACAAGATCAGAGAAATAGAAGATCAAATTAAGAAACTGAAAAAACAAGTGAAAGAACTTTCTTCCAAACCCCAGAATATAGAATATAAGTTTGACCAGTTAAAAGTAGAGAGGCTCGAAGGCACCCTCCATATTGGTCTTGGGCATTCAGCTGAAAGCAAAGATCTGATTGAGCAATTTAATATTGGCCAGAACACTGTCCAAATGCCCGGCAAAATGCAGAGGAGTACGATTGAGAACCCAAATTACGGCGAGATGATAAAAGCGATGGATGATTTTTTTGTAAAAGAAGCTCCTGTATATCTACAATCTCTTGAAAACAAGATTAATGTTCCGTTAGATGAAAACTATCGAATCTTCATATTAGAGGATGTACAGCGTCAAGTTCCAGGAAGAATCAAGCATTATCTGACAAAATATGAACCAAAGGATGAGAAAGGAAGAAAAGATATTATTCAGAAGACGAAAGAAGACATCTATCGCGGGATCGAAACATTTATCGTTCATTTAAAAGATTCAAAGTCTAACGGAGGTGACGAGAGTGAAATTTTGCGTAACCAACCATGAGTTGTTCGTAGGCGAAATTCATATTATCGGTGTTAGTTTATCCTCGGTTGTTTTAATTGGGGATTCAGATTGTATCAGTCTTGGTTCAGCATTCGATACACCGCCTGAATCACTTGTTATAGGAACAACACTCGTTCCACTTTAGAGGTGAGCTATGTACAGAACATCTGTCGTTGATTGTGTGATCGTGAATTCAGTTGTCGATACTGGTGTGTTACAGACAGGAGATTCTGAAAAGATTAACAGCTATTCTGCTGCTCTTGCCATTCATAGGGAGAATACAAAATTCGGGACTTTTGATGTTCCTCTTAGTAAATATAAGGTTTTTTCACAGTCTGTTCTGGTTCCCGTATGTCCGTCAATTAAGACCAAGCAAACCTATAATGCGAATCCGTATATACGAGTGGGCAAAATCAATATTCTTGGGATATCCAGTTCAGCGCTTCTTCATATCGGATCGGTCAACGATATGACGCTTCAATCCCGAGTTAAACATATTCGACACTTCTTTACCCATCCTTATCCAGAAAGCGAGGAGGAAGGAGTATGAATCTTTTTGTCAGTCAGACGATCGTTATTCAACAATTAAGAGTTGACGGCATTACAAATTCTTCTGTGCTCCAAGTAGGGAGTGCAGGTGTTATTCAACCAGTCTCACAATTATTTAACACAGGCGGTTATACAGGTCCTGCTCCTCAAATTCCGGATTCAGATATTCCTTCCGTTCCTTTAGGGCCGCCTTCATAAGAGGTGATTGAAATGGACACATGGAAACAGATGATGGACTGGAAGAGGATGGCCGAAGATTATTTTGGAGATCAATTCTTTACCCCTAATCAAGGACAACGTGCTGAGGCTAGAAATGAGAGTCCGCTTTGCAATATTTACGAAACTCCTCAGGAGATCTGCTGTGTATTGGCACTTCCAGGTTTAAATCGTACAGATGATGTAGAAGTAATGGTTGATCCATACAAACTGACTATACAAGGAAAGTTATCTTTAACACTTGATTCCTATCGTTTAAATTCAGAAGAATTTCAACTCGGAGAATTTCAGCGTGAGGTCACACTGCCTGTAAGAGTACTACTGGATCCTGTTCAAGCTTTTTATCGAAAGGGTTTATTATTTATTCGCTTATTAAAAGATACTCGGCCAGGAGCAAACCAGAGAAAAGTGAATCTGAACTGGGTGCAGGAATAGTGGAAAAAGGCTTGACTCGAAAAGTGAATTTCATTTACAATTTAGACAAATAACGGAAGGAACAGGTGCTTGCGTCCAATGAGCAATTAATCTTATTTTTAGCCATTTACTTGAATAAAAAAAGTAGAACGCTAGATAGGATTTCTCTGCCCATTTTTAGGACTTAACACAGGCCTGTTTTTTTGTTGCAAAAAAACGAGTAACAGACGTTTTTTTCGTGATGATATTTTTTTGGCTTGGGCAGACCTCTCTAGTAAATTGGGAGGTTTTTTTATGCTTTTATTAGAAGCGATCGGATTAGAAAAGTCGTATAAAGGAAATTTAATTTTAAAACAAACAGAGCCGTTCCAGCTTTTTTCTCAGGACCGTATTGGTCTAGTAGGATTGAATGGAACAGGTAAGTCTACCTTTTTAAAGCTGCTGACAAAAACAGAAGAAGCAGATGCAGGGCTTGTTCATCATTACGGTACATTTGGGATTGTGAGCCAGTTTGAAGAGGGTGAAAAAGCCTTAACCTCAAGAAGTGAAGGCATTTGGAATGTTAGTGGGAAAAGCTATGAAACCATGAGCGGCGGGGAAAAAACACGCACGCAGATTGCTGCAGCACTTGAACGTAACCCTGATTTCCTAATACTGGATGAACCGACTTCACACTTGGATGTCGAAGGCATGGACCAGTTGGCAAAAACACTTAAACATCATAAAGGTGCTGTTCTGCTCGTATCCCATG
Source organism: Fictibacillus barbaricus (assembly GCF_014635025.1). Taxonomy (GTDB): domain Bacteria; phylum Bacillota; class Bacilli; order Bacillales; family Fictibacillaceae; genus Fictibacillus; species Fictibacillus barbaricus. The sequence continues at coordinate 183,695 of NZ_BMCE01000003.1, forward strand.
ACAGGGTATTCCTTGATATGGTATGTACCAAAATAATCGAACTGAATCAGCAAACATTCACGTCTTATACAGGGAATTATTCTGAATATCTCGTTCAGAAGGCTCATAATGAGGCTCGCCAACAATCTGAATATGAACAGTATGTGAAGGAAAAATCAAGACTCGAGAATGCTGCAAAAGAGAAAGCGTCAAAAGCAAAGAGCATGAAAGACAAACCGGCACGCATGTCCAATAGTGAAGCGAAGTTAGGAAAAGGCAAGCTTCAGTGGGCAAAAAGGTCTTTAGAGAAAAGCTCAAAAGTTATTGAAAAGAGAATCGAGATGCTGGATAAAAAAGAAAAACCACAGGAGCACCAAAAAGTTGAATTTGATATTCAGCGCTTCTCTGCCATTCATGGCAAACAAGCACTATCTGTAAAGGACCTTTCTCTCAGGTTCGGCAATCGACTGCTCTTTAACCATCTTTCGTTTTCCATAAAACCGGGGATGAAGGTGGTTTTAACAGGAAAAAACGGTACAGGAAAATCAACGTTACTTGAAGAGATCTATAGAGGCAATGATGCGATTGAACTGTCTAAACAGCTTAAAATCGGGTATTTTCATCAGCATTTGGACATCTTAAATCCGGCTAAAAGCATCTTAGAGAATGTCATGGAAAATAGCTTATACGATGAAACATGGGTAAGAACAATTTTGGCAAGAATGCTTTTTAAACGGGAAGAGGTTTATAAGAAAGTAGAAGTCCTAAGCGGAGGAGAGAAAATGAAAACCGCTCTAGCGAAACTATTTTTAAATGATTATAATTTTTTATTGCTGGATGAACCGACAAACTATCTGGACCTTTTTACTAGAGAAGCTTTAGAAGAAGTCTTAGTGGCATATCCGGGTACTTTTATTCTGGCTACTCATGATAGAAGATTAATGGAGAAAACGGCTACACACATATTAGAGCTGCAGTCTCCAAAAGCAAAATGGTTTGAAGGGAGATACGAGGAATATAAGAATAAAGAAAATACTGGTGCTAAAAAAACATCAGAAAATGATGCCTCTTTGCTAAAACTAGAACTCGAAATGACAAATTTGATCGGGCAGCTTTCTTTAGAGATGAAAGAAGAAGAGAAAACGATGCTTGATCAAAGATATCAAGAAGTATTAAAAGAAATCAGGAGATTGAAAACTTATTAAGGTGCTGTACTATATGCTTTAAAAGGTTTAGCTAGTTTCTTAAAAAGGAACAAAATTATCGTACTACTATAATTAGGAGGCGATAAAAATGGAATTAAGAGATATTATGACAGCAGATATTGTTGAAACATGTGAACCAGGGACAAAGATTAAGGAAGTTGCCAGATTGATGAAAAGTTTAGATGTTGGATCCATTCCGATTTCTGAGAATGGTGGACTAATAGGGATCGTATCTGATCGTGATATCGTTATTAGGTGCGTAGCTGATGGAGATATTGAAGGAACAGCAAGAGATGTGATGACTACAGATCCCGTAACTGGAACGCCAGATATGACGATAGATGACGCGAAAAAGCTAATGTCTGAGTATCAGATTCGCAGACTTCCTGTCTTAGATAATGAAAAGCTGGTAGGTATCGTTTCATTAGGTGATCTCGCCGTTAAACATGAGGACAACGATAAGGCAGGGGATGCTCTTACTGAGATTTCCAGACCATTATAATTTAGTTAAAAAACCATCCTTAGGGGTGGTTTTTTATGATTAAAACTTGATTCTTAGCGAGTTAATAAATCGACAAAACTATTTTGAACTGCACATTTAGGAGTTTATTATTTTTCTGTAAAAGGTACATTACAGCCATAACTAAATAAAAAAATATCTTGAAATAGTAAAAACGCGAAGGAGGCAATCGAAATGGGAAAAAATATTGTAGGCGTATATGATACAAAGGATGAAGTGATTGAAGCTGTAACACAATTAACAGGAAGAGGATATGACACAGAGGATATCTCAATCTATACGAATGGTGAAGCTACTGATTATCTGGAATTTAACAAAAGCGTAAATGGCTCTAGAGTAGGGGATAGGGAGGACGAATCTTTCTTTGATAAAATCAAAAATGCTTTTACGGATGAAGGATTGAGTTCGTATGCTACCACAGAGGAAAGACTGAAAGGAATCGGTGTTCCAGATAATGTTGCTGTAGATCATGCATCAGACTTGGATAAAGGGAAAATCGCCATCATTGTTGATGATGATGGATCGAATAATAAATTCAATGATTCTAGGGAGACATATGACAATGGTAAAGCATTTAGCGAGGATGAAGAAAGACAGATTAAACTTCGAGAAGAACAGCTAGATGTTCATAAGAATACTGTACAAAGCGGTGAGTTAGAAATTTCAAAAAAGGTGGAGTCACACCAAGAATCAGTGAATGTACCTGTTAAAAAGGAAGAGGTCTACATTGAACATAAATCGGTTGATAATGATGACGATATAGATGGAAGACCGATTGAAGATGGTGAAAATATCCGTATTCCTATTCGGGAAGAAAAGTTGGAAGTAAATAAAAAACCAGTTGTAACGGATGAAATCGTTATTGGGAAAAGAACAGTGGAAGAAACAGAACGAGTAACTGATACCGTAAAAAAAGAAGACTTGCTGGTTGATGGTGAGGATGTTGACAACTATTCACGCGATAGTGAAAGAAGGTTTAAAAAGGACAAATAAAATATTAGTAAAAGATGCCTCAAGCTTTATAGAGGCATCTTTTTTGTGGGTTCAATAATTTATTAATCGTTTCTTTTGACATTTTCCCCCGCGATAGAAGGCGGTTCTTCTTGGTCAGTAATTCCTGTATCATAACTGATCTGACGTAAATCTTCTTCGTCTGCGACGGTACCTCCAGCCATTCCTTCATTAATCATACGGTCGATGTCTAAGTACAGATCTCTCTTACCTTCATATTCTTTGTCTTTCTTCGTCATAACAATCAGCCTCTCTTTTGTAGATATGTTAATAGGTTGTCCTATTCTGAAACTTTTTTTGCGTTTAATCCGTATAGAAAATCAAGGTGATACACGAAATAATTAAAGCTGATGATAATATTCTCAAAGAAAAGAGGAGATTTCATGAAAAAAACGTTGTTGGCAGTTCTACTAACGTTTAGTGTTCTATCAGGCTGTTCAGCGGTAGAAGATGTAACGAATGGTATAAACTATGTACCTGAAGCAACTGAATATATAAATGATGTACAACAATTCTCAAAGGATATTCCAGCATTGGCTGAAAATGCACTATCTGATCAGAACGCCCGCGCTGAACTTGAAAAAGCACTTCAAGACATGAATGCAGATATAAAAGATTTTAACGAACTCGTTCCGCCATCTGTATTTGAAGATGTTCACAATCAAGTGATGGAGCACAATCAGTCGCTGCAAGAAGGTATTGATAAATATTTAGGTGCGGTCAAAAACGGAGAAATTACTTCAGATCTTCTGGAGCAAAGTGGTTTGCTGGATGAGATTGCAGTATATAGCGATCTATTAAACGAAATTAAGAAGCTTGGAGAGTAACTCTTTCAACTCAAAATAAATCTGCTCTTTTGAAGAATTCATGTTATATACCGCAGCTTTTAGGGAATATGACAATGAGATAATTGGTAAGGGTGGGTAATAGAATGAATGACTATCATCTGAAGATTGAAGATTATTTACAGTTATTAAAAAAGAGATACAAAAAAGGCAGACTTCAAGCTAAACAATATCGCAAAAGAATTGAGCTCATTCATCTATGGCACGTTAGAGGAGTCGTTAAAGTGCCAAAAGAATAATTAAAAAATGACAAGTCTTTGACGATAAATGTATAAACACGACTAGTCTTGGCAGGTGCAGCATGATCCCATTGAATACAACATTCGAAAAAGCTGAGCATACAAAATATGATTATTTCTTTCATATCGCGTTTGCTGTTCTTTTCTGTTTATATAGCTTCTTAATCCTTTTTTCCAGCAAACTGCTGGGTTTTTTGTTTTTTATCTATGGATTGGTGTTATTAGGATTTACCGTATGGAAGGAAATAAGAACAAGTTTTTCTATCCCGTGGGTACTGTTGGGTTTAACTGGTTTGTTTTTTAGCAGGCTCTATTGGATGGATGCTTTTCAAGTTTTACCCGTTTTCTTTTTTGCGATTTTCCAGTGTGTATTTTTCATCGGATTTGGAATTGGAATCGCATTGCTGTACAGCTTAACTATTAAATCAGCACCGCTTTCGAGCCGTATAACAAAGCACGCAGTGCATGGTTTTTACTTTTTAACTGGGATGATTTTGTTTCCGTATACATGGATATTTAGTTATGGAGCTGTGATGCAAGGCAATTATGAAAATCTGGTCTGGGCGCTCCTCATCCTTATCTTATGGGGTTTATTATACTATGTTCAGCTGAGTACCCATTCCAATAAAATTATGAGTGGTGCGCTCTACGCTATTAATATTGGTGTAATGTGCTGGACTGTTTTGAGATGGATATCGATATTAACATAAGAGTAAGAAAAGAGAAGCCTATGCGGCTTCTCATTTTTTAACGGCTTCGTAATTTAGACAGAAGATGTAGAATTTCAAAATAGAGCCAGATCAGTGTAACCATTAAACCGAATGCACCGTACCATTCCATATACTTAGGTGCTCCTCGATCGGCTCCGTATTCAATAAAGTCAAAATCTAAAACCAAATTTAATGCAGCGATTACAACAATAAATAAGCTGATTCCTATCCCGATCGGTCCAGTACTATGAAGATAAGGAATGCTGATTCCAAAAAAACCTAGGATAAAACTAGTCAGATAAACAAGCATGATTCCCATTGTTGCGGAAAAAACGATCAAACGGAAATTGTGAGTTACTTTTATGATTCTGAACATGTATGCAAGAAGCAGAGCAAACAGTGTGCCAAACGTTAATGCAACAGCTTGCAATGTGATTCCATTAAATTGAGATTCAAAGTTTGCAGAGATTCCTCCTATTGCAAGACCTTCCAATGCAGCATAAACAGGAGCAAGCAAAGGGGCAGTTTTAGGAACAAATGCCACAATAAGAGCTGTTACAAGTCCGCCGATTGAACCGATTACAATGTACTGCGCGACTGGATTTCCTGATTGATATTGATACCACGTAAATATGGCAGATGCCATTAGAACAAGCAATAAAATGAAAGTCTTATATACTGTCCCCGATAACGTCATTCTTTTACTGAAAGACGCTCCCCTAAATTTATCAAAAGTCGTTCCTTTTAAAGCAGGATTTGCACTTCTCATGTGAATACCTCCTTAGCTTTCTATCTATAGAATATACGAGTTATCGAAGTTAAAGTTTCATAAACAAGCTCATGACGGCTTGATTTTTTAAGACAATGTTCCTCTTGATTTCTTTTGAATTTTTGTCTTGTTTAGGAAGTAATGACTATTTTGGACAATGACCGACAAATATTTCATGAATTGGATGTATTATATAGTTGGAAGAAGGGAGGTGAATTTATGCGAATACCAAACCTCATTATGCAGAGTTTGATCGCGGGTGCCGTCCTTTTTATACCAGCAGAAGTTTTTGCTGAGAAGGAAAACACAGAAAAACGTAATCCTGCTGCTGAGAGGAATCGATCAGCGGTGGAGCAAGGAAATCCAGCAGCAGAACAACTTCCAGAACAAGCGCAAAAGCAAACAGAGCCCACAGAAAAAGTGTCTAAACCACAGCCTTCTTTGACCAGTGATAAGAAAGCTGAAGTCACTAGACCTGATTCAAAAGGGTCTCAGAAAAGTTCTGAAGTAAGGCAGAAAAATGCAGCTGCTGAAACAAAGCCTTCTCAGAAGACACAAAACCAAAGTGGGATAAAAAAACAAGTTCCTCAAAGACCATCAAAAAAGAATGTTCCAATTAATCAGTCCCAAATTAAAAAGGCTGAAACATCAGAAAGAGTCATACATAGAAAGTCATCTTTAAGCAAATCTGCATTGTCTGAAGAAACGGTAAAGAAATACAATGGGAAGAAGTTCACAGCGAAGAAGGATACTAAAAAATCACTGCCTAAAAAGGCTGTTACTAAGTCTCCTCAAGAACGGCCATCTCACCCAGTTTCAAAACATCCGATTTCAAAGGCAATTCCAGCGGCATCAAGTCAAAGCTCTTCCCATTCGTCATCAAATACAGATGTAGGAACAGGAAATGCTTCTTTAGCTAATTTTAAAGCTAACTTAGTGCTGCCATTAATTTTTGCTGAAAATGAAAAGGTTTCTGTGTATTTTAGCAGAATGGACCTCTTGAGAAGTCAATGGGTGAACGCACCGCCTTCAAAACCACCGGAAGCCGCTCTTAAATTTTTCAAAAAGATTGTGTGATGAAAACCAACTATCTGAAAATTTAAGGAGCGAATTATAATGAAAAAAGTCAACCGTACATTTGTAAAATCTTTAGTATTTGCTGGAACATTAACTCTTGCGGCAGTTGTAGGAACTGGTGCTGCTGAAGCAGCTGGGCATAAAACAGAGAAAGCAATTGCAGCACAAAACGCAAAAGCTTCTCAAGGAAATGTACAGGCTAAAGATGAGAAGTTAGCGAAACCATCTAAAGTTACTGTGAAAGTTCAAAAGCCAGTTAAAGCTGAAAAGCCAGTTAAAGCTGAAAAAGCAGCTAAACCTGCAAAAGCTGAAAAGGCTGCTAAAGACAAGAGTCATTCTCAAGCTGCTGAACATGCGAGTGAAAACGCAAAGAAACATGCTGCTCCAAACTCTGCTGTTCATGCTGTTCCTGTTAAAACAGAAGAACCTGTTGTAACAGAGCCAGTTGTTGAAGAACCAGCTGAAGAAGTTGTGGTACCTGTTGAGGAAGAAGAAACAGAAGTAATTGAAGTGGAAATTCCTGAAGCAGACACTGAGGAAGGTAAAACTGAAGACACTGTGACCGAAGATGAGGATGCTACGCGTAACGAAGATGATTCTGATGTTGACTCTGACGAAGAAGCTGTTAAAGAAGACGAAGATGATTCTAAAGACGAAGAAGTCCAAGAGGAAAATGAGGATAACCCAGTTAAAGAAGAAGAGGAAACAGATGTAATTGCTGACGAAGATGCAGTTAAAGAGGATGATGATTCTGACGAAGAAGAATCTGAAGATACTGAAGAAGTAAAAGAAAATAAATCTCTTCAAAACAAGATCAACTCTAATGCATTTGAGCGTTCAAGTGAAAACGCAAAATTGCATGCTGCACCAAACGCTGCTGTACACGCTGATGCTGATGCAACAGAAGAAGTACCAGCGGAAGAAGAAGTAACTGAAGAAGCACCAGCAACTGAAGAGACTACAACTGAAGAAACTGCAACTGAAGAAGAAGTAACTGAGGAAGCACCAGCGACTGAAGAAACTACTACTGAAGAAGTTGTTGAAGAAGAAACAGAAGTAAAAGAAAATAAATCTCTTCAAAACAAAATCAACTCTAATGCATTTGAGCGTTCAAGTGAAAACGCAAAATTGCATGCTGCACCAAACGCTGCTGTACACGCTGATGCTGAAGCAACAGAAGAAGTACCAGCAGAAGAAGAAGTAACTGAAGAAGAAGTAACTGAAGAAGCACCAGCGACTGAGGAAACTGCAACTGAAGAAGAAGTAACTGAGGAAGCACCAGCGACTGAGGAAACTGCAACTGAAGAAGAAGTAACTGAGGAAGCACCAGCAACTGAAGAAACTACGACTGAAGAAGAAGTTACAGCTCTTTTAAACAAGATCCGCTCTTTTGCAGCTGAGCGTGCAAGTGAGAACGCAAAGTTACATGCAGCAATCAACGCAGCAATCTTGGCAGCTGAAGACGTTTTATCAGAAGAAGAGACTACAGAAGTTGTCGAAGCACCAGCAACTGAAGAAGATCTAACAGAAGAAACAGTTGAAGTAGTAGTAGAAACTTCAACAAAATAATGATTGAGAAGTCAGGGATTCGCGGTCCCTGGCTTTTTTGTGCTCTCAGTACTCATGAATGACTATATATTCCAACGTTTTCTTTTAAAAGTTCAGGGAAGTATATTCTTAAGACTGAAGGAGGTGGGTTATTTGTTAAAAACAGGGGATAAAGCACCGGATTTTACTTTGCCATCCACTTTACAAAAGGATATTTCATTATCAGATTTCAAGGGTAAGAAAAATGTCCTTGTGGCTTTTTATCCATTGGATTTTACACCTGGTTGAATTAAGGAAATAACCTCTTGGAAAGAGGACTACCAGCGATTTAAAGATGCCAATACGGAAGTGCTCGCTGTAAGTGTGGACCATATATATTCGCACAATGTCTTTGCCGCAGCACTAGGGACCCTTCCATACCCACTTTTGGCTGATTGGCATAAAAAAGTAACGAAAGATTTTGGTGTTTTAAACGAAAAAAACGGAACAGCCATCAGATCATGTTTTGTTATTGATCAGAACGGGATTGTCCAATTCTGCAACCATACATTTGATGCAAATGAAAAATTGCAATATGAAGAAGTGTTTAAAGCCTGTGAATCATGTGGAAAGGATGCATAGACGTGGGAAAAGATAAACAAGACCAAAAACCGTATGAAGATCCAACTGCTCATGCAGAGCAAGAGATCAATCGTTACTTTTATGATGAAAATCAAGAGAAGGATGGCCATCCTACTGACTATATGAATAGTGAGATGCCAGCCGTCAATATTGCAAAACCAGATGATGAAAAATAAGGCTGCTGTCATAGCAGCTTTATTTATTTGCTTAACCTGTTCTTCTATCTTGAAACCGGCGCCATATATAAGATGTTGTGTTACTATATAGAGGAAGTATGCTGATATAGGGAATAGGAAGGAACCGGCTTAATGAATATTTTTCTTACCGGAGCTACCGGTTTTTTAGGTGGACGCTTAATTCAAAACTTGTCACGTGAAGGTCATACCCTTTACGTTTTAGCGCGTAACTTGGAGAAAGCTGAACAGCTTATTCAGAAGACGGCAGATTTAAAAGGCAGTATTCATATTATTCAAGGGGATATTACTGTCCCTCATCTAGGTATAACAAAAGAGGTAGAAAAAGAGCTCCTGAATAAAATCGATGTGTTCTATCATATGGCAGCTCTTGTGAAATTTGATTTGGATCTTAAAGAAGAACTTTTTCAAATAAATTATTCTGGAACGAAGCATGCACTTGATGCTGCAAAGAAAATGGGTGTTTCTCATTTTTATTATGTAAGTACAGCATATACGCTTGGTAAGGATGAATATGCGAAAGAAGAGCTTCACTCCTTAGACCGTGCATTTAACAATCCATATGAGGAGAGTAAATGCAAAGCTGAACATCTATGCATGGAATATAAAGATTCATACCATATAACAATCTTAAGACCTGCAATCATTATCGGCGATTCAAAAACAGGGGAAGCAGACTCCAAGTTTACCTTATATGGTTTATTAAGAAGTCTTGAAGTATTCAAAAAAAGATTTCAGCGTAAAGGAATTAATGATCGTATCTTTCATTTACTCTGTGAAGAAGGCAGTACCCAGAACCTTGTACCTGTAGATTATGTGGCAGATGTTTTGTCAGGCGTCTTGAGAAAAGGGCGAGAAAATAACATCTATCACATTACGAACAGTCAGCCTCCATTAAGTGCAGATGTGTTTCAAATCATGCGGGAGAAAGCTGGTTTAGAGATCTATAAACTTGCTCCATACGATTATGAGCGATACTTGAACGAGGAAGAAAGAATGTTAAACAGTGTGATTGAGGTCTATAAGAATTACCTCAATCGTAATATAAAGTTTGATGATTCGAATACACAGCAATTGCTCCAAGAGGTTGATGGGAATCCTTTAAATATGGACATCGCCATGATAAAACGAATCATTGGAGGCTACAGCGGGGCTTCTGTTTCGAAATAAAATATTATGCATCTATTTACAGATTTTGCATATACTGCTATAGTGAAGAAGTAAATTAATTTCTAATGAAACCCAAGGAGGGATGTATGATGAGACAACTTAATGGATTGACTTCAGAGAGTGTAGTTCATGTACAGCCTATTGGGACAATGAAGATCAGCAAATAATTAATTTGCTATATTTATCTTCGTTTAAATTTGTCATTTAAACCATGGGCTGTGCATACAGTGCCATGGTTTTTTATATGGAGAAGGGTTATTTGTGTACCTTTCTTTTGTAAAGAACCTAAGTAGATTAGGTTCTTTTTTATTACAAAAAATTTGACAATATTAATTCGGAGGCTATTACATTGAATTTAAAATCACTAGGCTGGAATCAAACATTTGAAGAATCATTTAAATCATTTGAAATTCTAAATCTTGTTCCAGGAAGAATCAGTATCGAACATAAAGGACTATATAACGTTCTTACAGAACACGGAGAATTGCTCGGAGAGATTACAGGGAAAATCAGATTTAATGCGACAGGGAGGCATGACTTTCCTGCTGTTGGAGATTGGGTTGCTGTTCAAGCCATTCCTCAAGAAGGAAAAGCATACATTCATAATATACTGCCGCGAAAGAGCAAGTTTTCTCGAAAAGCAGCTGGGCATACAACGGATGAGCAGATAGTAGCGACTAATGTTGATACTGTATTTTTAGTTAATGCGTTAAATCAAGACTTTAATCTGCGCAGACTTGAACGCTATCTTTTGATGGCATGGGAGAGCGGTGCTACACCTGTTATTGTTTTAAGTAAGGCAGATCTATGTGAAGATGTACAAAAATATATAGATGAAGTAGAAACGATAGCGTTTGGTGTTCCAACATTTGCTGTCAGTGCTGAAAAAGGAACAGGACTTGAAGCTCTTTCCTCTTATATTTCCGAAGGTGAAACGGTTGCCCTTTTAGGCTCTTCAGGTGTTGGTAAATCAACACTTGTTAATAAGCTGTTTGGTTCAGAGATATTAAAAACGAATACGATCCGTGATGAAGATGGAAAAGGGAAGCATACAACAACACACCGTGAATTGCTCGTGCTGGATGGCGGAGGTATTCTAATTGATACTCCAGGAATGAGAGAACTTCAGCTCTGGGAGGGAGATAATAGTTTAAGTCATAGCTTCCAGGACGTTGAAGGACTTGCAGAAAAATGCCGTTTTCGTGATTGTACGCATCATAATGAGCCAGGCTGCGGAGTTCAAGCTGCGATTGAATCGGGTGAGCTGAACAAAGAACGCTATAACAGCTATTTGAAGCTACAGCGGGAGTTGGCTTACTTTGCGCGAAAAGAAGATCAAAAGCTGGCACTTGCTGAAAGAGCAAAGTGGAAAAAAATCGCGGGTGACCGCACACGCGTTCATCGAAAATAATGTTCTTAAAACCCCCAAAGGTTTTCTTTTGGGGGTTTACTTTTTTCTGTTTCTAAGATAAAAAGGATTTGTTTAGGGAACCATCAAATTAACAAGGTAGAGGAGGGATTTTAATTGTCTCAAGTTTTTACGATACAAACGCATAAGCGTGATGAAATGTATGAGATTACGAGTTCACTGCAGGCTTACCTTGAAGAACAGCAGGTAAATGACGGGGTGATGTACATATACTGCCCTCATACGACGGCTGGGATAACGATCAATGAGAATGCAGATCCCGATGTTGTCAAAGACATGTTAATGAGGCTGGACGAAGTCTATCCGTGGGAGCATCCTAAGTACCGTCATGCAGAGGGAAACTCAGCTTCCCATTTAAAAGCTAGTACAGTAGGTTCATCACAAGTTGTATTTATCCAAAACGGCCAGCTTCTTTTAGGGACGTGGCAAGGCGTATACTTCTGTGAGTTTGACGGACCGCGCAAACGGAAGTACCACGTAAAAATAATGAAGAGTAGATAGAAAAGCTTTAAAGATTCACTGACACATTCAGTGGATCTTTTTTATTCACTACTTTAGCACTAGATGGTTGAATCTGGAAAGAAATTTGTTGAATATTAGGGAAAACTTTTAAATTTAATATAATATCTCTATTTTTTCTAAAATTTTGTTGTCTAAATCGTCATATTAATGTACTATTTTTTTAAATAGTAGAAATTATCAAAATTTTCAAACGAGGGGGATTTTTAGGTGGGAATTAAAAAAGGGTTAAAAGTATTGGCAGCTTCTGCCTTATCACTAGGACTTTTAGCAGGCTGTAATGCTTCTGGAGGATCAGGAGGCAGTGGGGGAGGAAGCGGAAAAGTTATTAAAATTGCTACGCAGACTCCTTTATCAGGCGGAAGTGCAACGCTTGGTGAATCCATTAAACTAGGCGCACAACTTGCTTTAGAGGAGAATAAGAAAAAGTTTGAAGATTTGGGGTACAAGCTTCAGCTTCAGCCATATGATGATCAAGGAGACCCTAAAAAAGGTGTTGCCAACGCACAGCTTATCGGTTCTGATAAAGCAATCCTTGGAGTGGTTGGACACTTGAATTCTGGTGTTTCTATTCCTTCATCAGAGGTATATGAAAAATATAAAGTACCAATGGTCTCTCCAGCCAATACGGCAACGGAAGTAACAGACCGTGGTTTGAAAACTGTAAACCGTATCGTTGCACGTGACGACTTCCAGGGACCTGCTGGTGCAGACTTTGCGATTAATAAACTAGGAGCTAAGAAGATCTTCGTTGTTCAAGATAAGACGGCTTACGGAACAGGGCTTGCTGATGCGTTTAAAAAGGCAGCAGAAGATGCTGGAGCCGAGATTCTTGGATACGAAGGTATCACAGTCGGAGAGAAAGACTTTAACGGTGTTCTTACACAAGTATTGTCAAAGAAACCTGATTTAGTATTCTTTGGTGGTCTCTATACAGAAGGCGGCCAGTTGATCAGACAAGCTCGTGATAAAGGTATCTCTATTCCTTTCATGGGTGGCGACGGACTGGATTCATCTACACTAGTTGAAATCGCTGGAGACGCTGTAGAAAACGTATACTACACGTCTGTTGCAGCAGATGCGAGCAAAACATCTGAAGGACAAGATTTCGCTGCTAAATATAAAGAAAAATTCAATAAAAATGTAGAATCTTATTCTGCTTATGGTTATGACTCTATGAGCGTTCTATTAAAAGGACTTGAAGCAGCAATCAAAGGAAGTGACGGAGATCTTCCAGCCCGTGAGAAGGTAGCTGAAGAAGTTCGTAAAGTTCAAGACTTCCAAGGTGTTGTAACTAAAGTCGGTTTTGATGATATCGGAGACAACAAGTTTGCAAAAGTATATATCTACAAGTTCAGTGAAGCTAAATATCCAGGAGTCCAAGAAGGCGAAATCAGTAAGTAAACCTATGTTTACAAGAGAGGGAATGACCCTAAAGGCCATATCCCTCTTCTTTTTTACAAACATACTCCCTAGTTCTGAAAGAGAGGAATATTTATGTTAGCTGAAATTTTACAAAGTTTGCCTCAAGTCCTTGTAGATGGACTAGCTCTTGGTGCCATTTATGCCGTAATCGCACTTGGTTATACAATGGTTTATGGAATATTAGAACTTATCAACTTTGCTCATGGTGAAATTTTTATGACGGGTGCCTTCATTGGTGTAGCCATGCTGATTCTTATGACAGGTATGGGCTGGTTAGCAGCTATGCCTGCAATTCTTGCCTTGATTCTTGTGTTGATTGTTACATCTGTTCTCACTGGCTTCATGGGCGTTGGAATTGAACGGATGGCTTACAGGCCACTCAGAAATTCGCCAAAGTTGATTACGTTGATCTCTGCAATCGGTGTATCCTTCTTATTGCAGGACTTGGTTCGTTTTATTACTGAGTACAAAAGAGGCAATTATATCTTAACGGGTCCATCGATGTTTAACGAACAGTTTTCCATTAAATTTTCAAGCATCTCATCTTCATTTAGTGATGCGTTCTTTAAAACGTCTACATTGATTCTGGTTGTTGCCGTTATCATTATGATGGTCGGATTGGACTTTTTCGTTAACAAAACAAAATGGGGAATGGCGATGAGAGCAGTAGCTCAAGATCGAGAAACCGCATCGCTCATGTCGATTAATGTGAACAGGGTCATTTCTCTTACCTTTTTTATAGGTTCAGCATTAGGCGGTGCGACAGGAGTTTTATTCGCTGTACAGTACGGAACGATCGATCCATACATCGGCTTTATTCTAGGATTAAAAGCTTTTACAGCTGCTGTACTTGGCGGGATTGGAAATATCCGTGGAGCGATGGCTGGCGGACTCATGCTGGGACTTTTAGAAATGTTTGCAGCAGCGAATCTTCAGCTTCTAACGGGCGGTATCTTTGGTGCTGAGTATAAAGATGTATTTGCATTTGCCATCTTGATTGTTGTCTTGATCTTCAAACCAGAAGGACTGTTTGGCAAAGCAGTTACTGAGAAAGTGTAGGTGAGGTTCCATGCAAAAGCTGACTAATAAATTAAAAGGCAACAAGCTCGCACAAATTATTCTGCTCGTGCTTTATGTAGTGGTAACTTCATTAAGTCTATATTTGGCTCAAGCCTCCGTTACCGCATTCTTATTAATGCTGTTTTCATTGTTGCTGCTGTATTATACGGAGTTGCCAGTCCGATTAAAGTGGCTTATCGCAGGAGTCGTGCTGATTGGAGTCATTCCATTTGTCTCTAGTACAGGACCGGGCTATCAATCGTACATGGAGGTCGCGACAGTAGTTGGTATCTATGTCGCTATGGCTCTAGGCTTGAATATCGTAGTAGGTTTGGCAGGATTGCTGGATCTTGGGTTTGTAGCTTTCTTTGCAATTGGTTCTTATACCTATGGCATATTTGCTACAGGTCAGGCAGCTAACTTTATGCCATTCGGTTCTTTCCCTTTATCCGGAAATAGTTTTTGGATCTTTATCTTGATCGGTTGTTTTGCAGCTGCACTTTTCGGAGTTTTATTAGGAATCCCGGTACTTCGTGTAAAAGGAGACTATCTAGCTATCGTTACGTTGGGGTTTGGAGAAATTATCAGGATTGTTTTTAACAACCTTGATAAGCCTGTAAACATCACAAACGGAGCCATGGGCTTAGCTTCTGTTCAACCGCCTGAAATATTTGGCTATCAGTTTGTTTATCCTAACCAGTTCTACTATATTGTCCTTGGTATTTTGCTGCTTGTTATTCTGGCGGTTAGACGATTTGAGTTTTCAAAGATCGGCCGGTCTTGGAAGGCTGTAAGAGAAAACGAGATCGCTGCACAATCAATGGGAATTCATCTTGTAAGGACTAAACTTTTAGCATTTGCTATTGGGGCTTCTTTTTCAGGAATGATGGGGGTTGTCTTTGCAGCAAAGCAGACGTTTGTTGACCCTACGAGTTTTACGCTGCTAGAGTCTATTACCATTCTAGTAATGGTTATCTTAGGAGGAATGGGCAGTGTGCCAGGTGTTATTCTTGGTGCTGCTGTTATCACGATTCTTAACCTGCAGGTTCTTACAGAAGTTACTAATTATTTGAATCAGCTGAGTCTGGACGGTGTGATCAGTTTTCCAGAGGCACTGTCTCCAGCAAAGATGCAGCGATTTATATTTGGAGCGATCCTGATTGTATTTGCAATCTATCGCCCTCAAGGGTTAATTCCGGCCAAAAATCCTGTATTTGATGAGGAATCGTTAAAAGAGGGATCGAAAAAGCACAAAAAAGAGCAAATTGCGGTTGAACCTGATAAAGGGTTTCAGGCTTAAGGGGGCGATTTAAAGATGTCAATCTTAACAGTTAGTAATCTGACAAAACAATTTGGCGGACTTGTCGCCGTAAATTCAGTGGATATGACAGTTGAAAAAGGGTCGATCACAGCTGTGATCGGACCAAATGGTGCAGGGAAAACAACATTCTTTAACTTAATTACTGGCGTGTATCAGCCTGATAAAGGAAACGTTCAACTCGGCTCAACATCATTAGTAGGATTAAAGCCGCATGAAATTTCTCGACACGGGATCGCCCGTACGTTTCAGAACATACGTCTCTTTTCAAACATTACCGTTTTAGAGAACGTGATGGTGGGCCTGCATAAACAGTTGCAAGCTGGGATTGTAGGTACGCTGTTTCAAACAAAAAGAGTTCGTGAAGAGGAAAAACAGGCACAGGAAGAAGCCTATCATTGGCTAGAATATGTAGGACTTGCACAGCATCTAAACGAAGATGCCCAGAATCTATCTTATGGTGCTCAGCGAAGGCTGGAAATAGCTCGTGCTCTGGCAACGAAACCAAAACTGCTGCTTTTGGATGAACCAGCAGCTGGGATGAACCCAAGAGAAACACGTGAATTAACAGAGTTTATACACAGGATGAGAGAAGACTTAGATATGACGATCGTGTTGATCGAGCATGATATGAAACTGGTCATGGAAATATCAGAACAAATATTTGTACTCGATCATGGTGAGAAAATAGCTGAAGGAAAGCCTGCCGAGATCCGTAATAATGTAAAAGTAATTGAAGCTTATCTTGGAAAAAGTGCCGTAACGCCAGCGTAAAGGGGGAGAACGATGAGTATTCTGCAATTGAAAGATGTAAACACATTTTACGGTGGTATTCATGCGCTAAAGGGGATCAGCATCTCTGTTGAAAAAGGAGAAATCGTTACTTTGATCGGTTCAAACGGTGCAGGGAAATCCACTACTTTAAAAACGATCAGCGGGCAGGTCCTTCCGAAAACCGGAACAGTTATATATGAAGGCAGTGATATCTCTAAACAGCCGGCTCATATAACAGCACAAACGGGAATCGCCCATGTTCCAGAAGGCAGAAGGATTTTTCCTAGATTAACGGTAAAAGAGAATCTTGAGATGGGTGCTTTTATTGTAAAGGATAAAAAAGTGATTAAAGATAGGATGGAACAGGTTTTCGATTACTTTCCGCGGTTAAAGGAACGATTGAGCCAAAAGGGAGGTACAATGAGCGGCGGAGAACAGCAGATGCTCGCCATCGGCCGAGCGCTCATGTCAAAGCCCCGTCTATTGCTGCTCGATGAACCTTCAATGGGATTAGCACCTGTTATTGTTGAGCAGATCTTTGATATCATCAGTGATCTGAACAAAGAAGGAATGACTATTCTTCTGGTCGAACAAAATGCTTTTCAGGCTCTGCAGATAGCCCATAGAGGATATGTTATCCAAACCGGTGAGATCGTAATGGCAGGTCATGGACAAGAATTAATAAAAAATGAACAAGTAAGAGAAGCATATCTAGCATAATGAAAAAAGAAAACCAGCTTTCAATAGCTTGGTTTTTCTTTTTGTGTACATTTTCCCTTTATTATTGGATGAATTTGTTATACCTTTAATAGGAAGATGAAAGGGGTATGATCCATGATTAAAGTACTCTTTGTATGTTTAGGCAACATCTGCCGATCCCCAATGGCAGAAGCGATTTTTCGGGATCTTGTAAAAAAGGAAGGACTTTCGGAAGTGATTTCGGTTGATTCTGCCGGAACCGGAAATTGGCACGTCGGTGAACCTCCTCATGAAGGAACAAGAAATATCCTTACAAAGAATGAAATTTCCTATGAAGGTCAAAAAGCTCGTCAGATAAAAACAAATGACCTCACTCAATACGATTATATTATTGGAATGGATGCTGAGAACATCGGGAACATGCATAAGATGGCCGGTCAATCAAAGACAGGTATGATTGCAAGACTATTAGACTTTGTGCCAGATATTGAATATGAAGATGTTCCAGATCCATACTTTACAGGTAATTTTCAGGAAGTGTATGAATTAGTAACAGCAGGATGTGAAAGGCTGTTAATCGAAATTAAGAATAGAGAGTCTTTGTAAAGCAGGAGGTAAGGAATGGGTGAGATCAGGCAGTTATCTTTAGAACACGAGGTGCGTGAAGCTTTTCCAGTAATGAATCAGCTTCGGACACACTTATCAGAAGACTTGTTTTATGAATTATTTCTTCAAATGAAAGGTGAAGGCTACACGTTATTTGCAAACTACCGAGATGAAAAGATCGTTGCTTTAGCAGGGTTTGCTATTTTAACAAATCTATATGATGGAAAGCATGTTTATTTATATGACTTAATTACAGACCAAGAAGAGCGTTCTAAAGGATACGGGGAAGAATTGCTATCCTTTTTAGAATCTTTCGCTGTTCAAAATAATTGCAACTGTATAACATTAAGTTCTAATGTGAACCGTATAGACGCTCACCGTTTTTATGAAGAAAAGATGCATTATGAAAAACCAAGCTATGTGTTTAAGAAAGGATTCTAACCCCAAAAAAGCTGACCCAGGACGATCAAATGATCAACTTGAGTCAGCTTTTCTTGTTTAGATTAATTATGTTCTTTTTCGTTCTAATTAAGCACGGCTACGCATACTGCGCATGATCCAGCTTACAATA
Organism: Fictibacillus barbaricus; assembly: GCF_014635025.1. Classification (GTDB taxonomy): domain Bacteria; phylum Bacillota; class Bacilli; order Bacillales; family Fictibacillaceae; genus Fictibacillus; species Fictibacillus barbaricus. The sequence goes on from NZ_BMCE01000003.1 coordinate 201,983, forward strand.
AGTACAACGACGATAGCTCCGATGATCGCAGGGATAATAGCAAATCCAGCTACTTCAGGACCCCAGTCACCTAATAGCAATCCACCTAACCATGCACCAACAAAACCTGCGATGATGTTACCGATAATACCACCTGGTACATCACGTCCTGTTAATAGTCCTGCTAACCAACCGATGATTCCTCCAATTATAAGTGCCCATAATAAAGTCATTTAAAATTCCTCCTTTTTTTGTTTGTTGTAATATGGAATTATTCTTAAGTTACCCATAATAAAAAAATATAAACTTCTGAAGAAAAAAGTTTTCACACTTAAAGAGAAAGGGAATGATAAAGGAAATATATAACCATGTAAAGGGTGAGAGGACCATTGACTTTATGGCATATCATTAAAAATATGAAAGCAAGATCGTTTGGAATTGAATTTATGCACGGCTTTAAAAAAGGGGATGTAACAGGGCTGGCTGCGCAGCTCGCTTACTATTTTCTTTTATCATTATTTCCGTTTCTAATCTTCTTATTAACACTCGGTGCTTTCTTTATTGAACCGGCTGAAGCTCTTGACTTGCTGGAACATTTTGTCCCGGCTGAAGCAATGGATTCTGTAAGAGAAAACTTACTCGCAGTGCTAGAAGGGAGAAGCGGAGGTTTATTATCGATCGGAATTCTAGCTACGATTTGGTCTGCCTCTAACGCGATAAATGCTGTAATTAAAACATTAAATGAGGCGTATGGGGTTGAAGAATGCAGAAGTTTTATTAAGACGAGGCTATTGGCGATCTTCCTGACGTTCGGTGTTATTTTTTCTTTTATCATCGCATTAGTTTTTCCGGTGTTTGGCAAGATGATCGGAAACGCTGCTTTTTCTTATTTAGGCTTAAGTGATGAGTTTTTACAGATTTGGGGTGTGCTGCGCTGGCTGATAAGTTTCTTTATTATTGCGACGGTCGTGTCGGTGCTGTATTACATGGCTCCTTGTAAGAAATTAAAGTATAGTGAAATTTGGTATGGTTCCCTTGTTGCAACCTTTTTATGGCAGATCGTATCAGCTGGTTTTGCTTTTTATGTAGATCATTTTGGGAATTATTCAGCTACGTATGGAAGTATAGGAGCGATTATCGTACTCATGCTCTGGTTCTATCTGACTGGAATCGTTCTATTATCTGGCGGAGTGCTGAATGCTACGTTTCATAAATATAAGATTGATTTTGCCAAGAAAAGGGGCTTGTTAAAAGCTGAATCCTAGGAAAGACTAAAAGCAACTTTTCGTTAAGGAGGTTTTATTGCCATGGGAAAAAGCAACAAGCAGACCCACAACAATAAGAATAATAAAAATGAAAGTAAGCACAAAACAAGCAGCAGTGCTAACAAGAAAAATAACTTTCATTAATCGTAACGAATGGTTAAAAGCTGTCCAGAAATGGGCGGCTTTTTTTGCGTTTATATGGAAAAGGGACAAGTTTAAGACTTGTTTAACGAAATGTTTATGGCAAATTCCGACTTGTGTTATAATGTTTCTCGTTACTCTTGAACAGAAAGGGAGGGTGAAAAGTGTGGAAGAACTTATTCTCTCATTTATTGAATTTTTAAAGCAATTTTCTTATTTTGGATTGATTATTGCACTGACATTTGAATTCGTCCCCGCAGAGCTTGTATTGCCTCTGGCCGGATTTTGGGTATATGAAGGAGATATGAATTATTGGCTTGCTGTATTGGCAGGGACAATTGGGGGAACGTTTGGCCCTTTAACGCTTTACGCACTTGGCAGATATGGCGGGAGACCTTTTCTGATCAAATACGGAAAGTATGTTTTTATTAAAGAAAAAGAAATTGATGCAGCTGACCGCTTTTTTGATAAGTATGGTGCTGGGGTGGCTTTCTTTGGACGATTTCTCCCAGGGGTACGAACAACCATCTCTGTTCCTTGCGGTATGGCTAAGATGAATGTTTGGGTCTTTTCGATCTACACGTTTATTGCCATGTTTCCAATCACCGCTTTTTACATCTATCTTGGTAAACAGTTTGGTCCACAATGGAAGGATGTCGGAGCGAAGGCAGAAGAATATATGCTGCCTGTAGCTGGGATCATTGTTGTCGCAATTTTATTATTCTTTGTTGTAAAAAGAGCACGTAAAAAAGTGACAGCGTAAAATGCTGGGAGAAAGTTTGTGTCTTTTACCTGTATCTCCTTAAGAGCTTTGCGTGATACACTTAATAAGGCACTTATGGGAATCTCATATATAAAGGCAGGAGAAAGGCAGTATGAAAAAAGTTAGAATCATGTTTAGTATATTGGGTGCATTTCTTTTTATTTGCTATTTTGCACTCGTGGTTAAAGCCACGCTTTTCTCATTTAATGAATATGTCTATGGAAAATCAGCCAATCTCGTTTTATTTGATAGCATTAAACAGATGTGGAGAAGCGATAACGATTGGCTTATTCTTAAGAACATCATCGGAAACGTACTGCTTTTTATGCCTTTTGGATTATTGCTGCCTTTAATATTCCGAAAATTAAATTCTTGGCGGTTCATGTTTGTGGCCGGTTTTGGTACAAGCTTTCTTATCGAAGTTCTTCAATATGAATATTTCAAACGAATCTTTGATATTGATGACATTTTTTTAAACGGAATAGGCGCGATGACAGGGCTGTTTGTCTATAAGTTTTTAGCCGTTTTGTTTCGTTTTTTCGAACGAGCATTTAAATAAAAAAAACCGGGCATCTGCCCGGTTTTTATTTTGTTTCTTTTCCTAATACACGGTTAACACGCTTAGTCAGCATCTTCATTCCGTCTCCGCCAGCTTGATAGTGACGAAGCTTTCCTTCTGCATCAAAAACGTAGTAAGCCGGTACATATTCGTTTTCAAAAGCATCTGTCAAGGCGTGATCATTATCTACAAAAATGGGCTGTGTAATATCATGTTCTGCTGCTACCTCTTTAATTTGAGCGATATCCAGGTCTTTTTCTGAACGAGGCATGTGAACTGCGATCACGTTAAGCTCATCCTTGTAGTCATCACGAAATTGATTAATGTTTGGCATCGCTTCTTTACATAGTCCGCAGCTTACAGACCAAAAGTGAATAAGCGTCGGTTTATCACCAATAAGATCGCCTTTCGAAACCTCTCCATTAATCCACTCTGTAGCACCGCTAAGTTCAGGCATATCCGAACGTAGTCTCATCATTTTAAATCTACTCCTTATTTTGAAAAATAATGTAAGCATTCTAATTCTAGTTTAAAGAATGATCATATAAAGTCAAAATTCCTGCTTTCATAATATGGAGTAAAAAGAAAAAAATTATTTTATTACGCTGATTTGGATTTCAAGGCGGCTGATTGATTATTCTTCATAAACAGAATGGGCAGGCAAAGAATAAATAACATGCCACAGATCGCAAAGACAAAAGCGCCACCCTCAAACCAGCTGATAAAACTTCCACCGATCAATGGTCCTGCCATACTTCCAATACTAAAACTAATTCCGGCTAAGATGTTTCCCGCAGGGAGATGGTATTTCGGAAGCAGATCACTCATGTATGCAATACCCAATGAGAACATTGAACCAACAAACATTCCAGATAAAAAGAAAAGGCTTAACAGGATCCAAAAAGAATGCATGGTCCAATATGTGGCTAAAAATGAGAAAAATCCAGAAACGAAAGAGAACACAAGAACAGGTTTGCGCCCCCATTTATCACTCAATATTCCTAAGGGCAGCTGAAAAACAAGGCTTCCTAGCACAAATGCCGGCAGGAGGACGGCTACCCAATCAAGGCTTATACCGTTCCGAAGAGCAAATACAGGAAAAGAGCCATGTAAAGTAGCTTCTAAAAAGCCGTAGGCAAAAGGCGGCAATAAAGAGACCCATGCCAGTTTAAAAACATCCTTGTAACGGTCTATTGCTGTTATACCAGCAGCACGGGCTGATTCTGTCTCTGGTCTTTCGTTCCGGATCGTTGTCATAATGACAAAAGAAATGAAACAAAGACCAGCTGCTAGCCAGAACGGAAGGTTCATGTTAACTTCCACCAGTTTTGTCATGAGTGGTCCGATCCCAAAGCCTGCTCCAAAGGCTATTCCATAAAGAGAGATATTGCGTCCTCTCTTATTTTCAGGGCTGTTTGACGTAATCCATGTCTGCGTAGAAAAGTGCAGCATATGATCTCCAATGCCTATTAAGAGTCTTAACACAAACCAAAACCAAAAGACTTTCCAAATCGGAAACATAGCAAAACATAAGATTACGGCTAGAAGACCTGTTAAAATAAGCGGTTTATATCCAAATCTTCTAAGCGGCTTCTCGATAAAGGGAGAAGCAATGAGTATACCTATATAAAGTGCTGTTGCATGAAACCCGTTTAAAGAAGCGGACGTTCCATCTTGCTCAAAGATAACAGCTATCAAAGGAAGCAACATTCCTTGAGCGAAACCTGAGATAAAGACAATACTTACTAAAACTGAGAATTTATACGTAGAAAGCTGCATGAGCGTCTCCTTTTCCAAACAAACTAAAACCATTGTACAACGGAAACTGTAAAAAGTTGAGTATAAAGTTCAAGTTAAGGAGGCGTGATTTTGGAATTTAAGATGAATGAAAAAGGTTTTGAAACAACCGTAGATTATGGGACTCTTCACATCAGCGGCAACGAGGAATATGGCTTTAGACCTTTTCAATTACTCGTTTCTTCCATAGCAGTATGCAGCGGAGGAGTCTTGCGAAAAGTATTAGAGCGTATGCGAATGAGCTTTGATGACATCACGGTACAAGCAAAGGTAACAAGAGTGGAAGACGAACCGAATAGAATATCTGATATTCAGCTTCATTTTGTGATAAAGGGTAGTGAACTATCAGAAGACAAAATGGAAAAGGCATTAAAAGTCACAAGAAAAAATTGTTCGATGGTCCAGTCTGTTAAGGATAGTATTCACATTACAGAAAGCTTTGAAATTATAGTTTAATCATTGCCTTTGTTCGTCATGAGGATCGGGATTTTATTTTCCAACAAAAACCCAATGATTCAAGGAGTGTAAGGCGGATAAATTTTGCGCGATAGAAAAAAATAGGGGTAAAGGAGGATGTCATGAAAAAGAGAATTTTTATTTTCATTTTTGTTATGCTTTTCATATTTACTAACACGGCATTTGCAGCCGAAAAAACAAAGCAGAAACCAGAACAAAAACTGGCTGAAAAGACAGAAAAAACGGTTCAGAAAACAGACATTAAAGTCCCGAGTTCTGTTCTTAGCATATCAAAAGAGAACACATACCCGAACTCTGCACAAGATCTTCCATATTTGGAGCCAAGCAAGCTTGCCAAAGCTATGCTTAAAACATCTGATGTTCCAATTACCAATCCAGATTTGATTCGACTTTTAAACGAGTCGAGTATAAATGCTTCTAAAGTTGCTTTTTGGTACCGAGCAAAAATTTACTTAGGCCAGTGGCCGCTTTCGTATCAGTCTACAGAAACAACGGTTAACTGGGAACATCAGCAAATTAATACAAACCGATTAGATAACAGAGGAGCAAAATCAGTTGCTAAGTTATCTTATAATCAGACGGCCCATAAGAAAGTAACGGGCGGTCTTACAGCAGCAATTCCCAATAGTGAAGCTGTACAAAAAATGATGATCATATCTGCTGCAGAAAAGTCCAAGCTGCCTTTATCCTTTCAAACAGCTGTCGGTGCAGGAACAAAAAAACCGAACGTATATCACGTGTCTCCTAAACAAGTAGGATATTTACACAGTTATGTACCTGCTGTAAATGAAAGAGGGCGTGTAACATACGGAGAAGTCTATATCGTATTAAAAGGCGGAAAAAGAGAGATTGTTATCCAAAACGTAACGCAGCAAGGAATAGGAGCTTGGATTCCTGTACAAGACCACGTTTCATTTAGTTTTCATACAAGCAATATGTAAAAAGGACAGCATCTTAAGAAGCTGTCCTTTTTCTTTATTCGTGGTGTGAACAATGGTCTACCCACTGTTCACTCCAGTCTTGTATCGCATTGATGATTGTTTTTAAAGAATTTCCTTTATCCGTAAGTGAATACTCGATTCGCACAGGTGTCTCCGGGTAAACGTTGCGTTTTACGATCCCCACAGACTCTAATTCCTTCATGCGTTCAGTAAGCATACGATCACTCATCTCAGGAATCTGGGATTTGATATCTTTAAACCGCTTAGGGCCATCCATCAAAACGCGAATGATGAGTCCTGTCCACTTTTTACCAATTATATCCATGGCTACTTCGTATTTCGGACACATAGTGCTGTAATCCATAATCATTCACCTCTATGAAAACAATGCTAAAGCTACAGTTTATATTTGCCTTTTATTATACGTTTTAAACTTACTTTTGTAAAGTTTATAACTTTTTAATGCTTTAAAGCTTTGACTTATTATTTCTGAAATCTGTATCTCTGTAGTAAGAATGCTTCACAAGCACATTTGGTCCTAGACACTTTACTGCTGGACAATGGCAGCCAAGTTCTTTAGCAAGTTCCGAATCATTCCATCTTTCGTATGCATCAAGCAGACTTGTATCCTTAATGTTTCCAAGCGTTGGAGCGTCTCCGAAATCAGTCACGATAATATTGCCGTCAAAAATATTGATGTTTAATCTGGATCTTCCGTCTGGATCATTTCTAACCGTTACATTTTTTTCGGTTTGAAGTCGTTTAATCAATTTTAGATCTTCTGGATGATCGGAACATGCATAAAAAGGAAGGGTGCCAAAGAGCATCCACGTATTTTTGTCCCGGATATCTAGAAGACGGTGAATGCTTTCACGCATCTTATTCAGGCTGATCGTTTCAAGCGTGCTTGCAAAATCACTAGGATACATCGGGTGGATCTCGTGACGCTGGCAGCCCATCTCAAGAACGTGCTTATGTATGTCCTCTAAGTAGGGAACTGTCTTTTTATTGAGCATCGTCTCAGCGGACACCATGACACCAGCCTCCGTTAAAGCTTGAGCGTTCTCAACAAGGCGTGAAAAATAAGCTTCTCTTTGTTCTGCTGAAGGTTTCTTTTCCATCATCGCAAACCCTGTCTCAGAGAACTCCTCCAGCGTTCCCCAGTTATGGGAAATGTGGAGCACGTCTAAGTATGGAATAATTTTTTCATAACGAGCTAAATCTAATGTTAAATTTGAGTTAATCTGTGTTCGTGCGCCTCGTTCTTTTGCATATTTCAATAGGGGGACAACATAATTGTTAACCGATTTTAAAGAAAGCATCGGTTCGCCGCCTGTTATGCTGAAAGCACGCAATTGAGGAATCTCGTCTAGTCTTTTTATAACCATTTCCAACGGAAGAGGTTCAGGATCCTTAGTTTGAAGTGTATAGCCGACTGCACAGTGAGCACAGCGCATATTACAAAGTGTCGTAGTTGTAATCTCTATGTTGGAAAGCTGCAGTTTTTGGTGCTCGCTCATATCTAAATAAGCTTCCCACGGATCATTTTTGGGGGTTATCGCTTTTAAATCTGTGTTTAATACCATTAAATATTCTCCTTCATGACCAAAATGGACAATCTTATCTTAACTGAACACATCATAAAGAAAAAGGATAAACTTATGTTGGCAAATGCTTCTCACCTTGTTAAAGTAGAATGGATGGAAAGGAGAGATCAACATGGGTAACTCTATTCAGGATAAATCCTCTCAAAAAGAATATATTAAAAATCGTATTGATTTATTAGTTGATGTTTTAGATTCAATCGATGCTGAAACAGCTGGAATTGAAGAGATCGACAGAATTATTGGAATGCTAGATGACTTAGAAGAGAAGTGCAAACAATTCCGTCATGATTGGGAAGAAAAATAAGCTGAAATCCGTTTCTTTATTAAAGGAGCGGATTTTTTTGTTATAATAGAGACATCAAATTTGTTTACGCTTACAATAGCAAGTAATAAAGGGGTAGTGGAGAGATGGAAAAATTTCAAGAAAGCATGTATAAGCTGATAGTTGAAACATCAACCAAATTGCCAAAAGACGTTCGCCGTGCCATTCTTGCTGCGAAACTAAAAGAGAATGCTGGAACGCGTGCAGCGATGTCTTTAGATACGATTACAGATAATATTTTAAAAGCGGATGAAAATGTGTCTCCGATCTGCCAGGATACAGGACTTCCTACTTTTAAAATTAAAGTTCCAGTGGGAGCTAACCAAATTAAAATGAAAAAAGCCATTCGCCATGCGATTGCTGATGCAACAAAGGATACAAAGCTTCGTCCAAATTCTGTTGATTCGATCACAGGTGATAACAGCGGGGACAACCTAGGTGACGGAACGCCTGTTATTAAATTTGAAGAGTGGGAAGAGGATTATATTGATGCTCGTCTTATCTTAAAAGGCGGCGGTTGTGAGAATAAGAATATTCAATACAGTCTGCCATGCGAATTAGAAGGATTAGGTCGTGCAGGCCGTGACCTGGATGGAATTCGCAAGTGTATCATGCACTCTGTTTATCAAGCACAAGGTCAAGGATGCAGTGCTGGTTTCATCGGTGTAGGAATCGGTGGTGACCGCACTTCTGGATACGAACTTGCAAAAGAGATGCTGTTCCGTTCAGTTGATGATGATAACCCGAATGAGAACCTTCGTAAGCTTGAAGAATATGTGATGGAGAATGCCAACAAGCTTGGAATCGGTACAATGGGCTTTGGCGGTGAAACAACGCTGTTAGGCTGTAAAGTGGGCGTGATCAACCGCATTCCTGCTAGTTTCTTCGTTTCTGTAGCATACAACTGCTGGGCATACCGCCGTTTAGGAGTGAAGCTGAACGCAGAAACAGGCGAGATCCAAGAATGGCTGTACCAAGAGGGGGAAAATGCCGATTTTGGAAAAGCTGATAAGGAAGCAGCAGCAGCTCTTGAAGTTCAAGAAGAAAAAACACGTAAAATCGTGTTGGAAGCTCCAATAACAGAAGAACAGATCCGTGAACTAAAAGTAGGTGACGTTGTAACGATCAATGGTATGATGCATACAGGCCGTGACGCGATTCATAAGCATCTCATGGATAATCCCGCACCAATTGATCTGAATGGACAGATCATCTACCATTGTGGACCAGTTATGGCTAAAGACGCTGAAGGAAATTGGGTCGTTAAGGCTGCAGGACCAACAACAAGTATTCGTGAAGAACCTTATCAAGGCGATATCATGAAGAAGTTTGGAATCCGTGCTGTGATCGGTAAAGGCGGAATGGGGCCAAAAACGCTAGCGGCGCTTAAGGAACATGGCGGTGTTTATCTGAACGCTATCGGTGGTGCAGCACAATATTACGCGGAGTGTATGGAAAAAGTAGAAGGTGTCGATCTGATGGAATTCGGTATTCCAGAAGCGATGTGGCATATCCGCGTAAACGGATTTACAGCGGTAGTAACGATGGATTCACACGGAAACAGCCTTCACGAACACGTTGAAAAGTCATCTTTACAGAAGCTGGAGCAGTTTAAGGATCCAGTATTTAAATAAAGGGGAAGCCAAAACCACAGTTTGAATGTATGAACTGTGGTTTTTTTGTTGTGCAGGAGCCGGTAAGGTCCGGTATTTCTTATTAATTCCACGAGTTTTGGTAATAATTCCACGGATTTTCATGACAATTCCACGAATTTGTGGCATTTATCCACGAATTTGAATTATATATCAACGAGTCGACACAGTTCAAAATTGGAAGCTGCCTGTTTCAAACTAATCAGAAACAGGTTTCCTTTATATACCTAGCATGCTTTTCTGCAATTACAACAAAATAAAGGTATAGGTTGTCGCTTGAAGGAGGAAATCTTATGAGAATCAATCGGCTCCTGTGCCTGATATTGGTTTCTGTTCTTTTTTTTACACAAACACATGTTATTTATGCCCAGCGAGGAATATCTAACCAAAGACTTGAATGGTTTTTCGAGAAAAAAGGAAAAGAAACACCTCCTGTTACTGACAAAAGGTATATGGAGCTCATTCAAAAATACGATAGTCTTTTTATCGGAGATCCCGACCAGAAAGATATCTACTTAACCTTTGATAATGGGTATGAGAACGGTTATACCGATGATGTGTTAGATGTGCTGAAAAGAAAAAAAGTCCCTGCTGCCTTTTTTGTAACCGGACAATTTATGAAGACTCACCCTCACCTGATAAAACGTATGGCTGAAGAAGGGCATATTGTAGGGAATCATTCTTATCATCACCCAGATCTGACACAAGTATCTGATGCCCGGTTAAGGAATGAACTTGAAAAAGTAAAATTAAGATATACGGAACTAACCGGCAGAACGGATATGCATTATATAAGGCCGCCTAGAGGTGTGTTTAGCGAAAGAACGATCATGCTCGCAAAAGAAGAAGGCTATACACATGTGTTTTGGTCACTTGCTTTTCTAGACTGGGAAACCAATAAACAGCGTGGTTGGAAATATTCATACAACCAGATCATGAAACAGATTCACCCAGGAAGTATTATGCTGCTGCACACTGTTTCAAGAGATAATGCAGAGGCATTAGAAACGACGATAGAAGCACTTCAGAAGAGAGGCTATACATTTAAAAGCCTAGATGACTTGCAGCTGAAAAAGTCTGCACCTCCATTATTGTTTAAGTCTTGATTAGTACCTTTGTATTAGACAAAGGTACTTTTTTTATTTGCACCTTTCTTATTGGTAGAACTCGCAAGTTTCGTCTACAATAAGAAAAGCAACTTTTAGCTAAGAAATGAGTGAGGAATTTTGAAAAAAAACAGCAACGTTAATCCAATCATGAAAATAGGCCAGACGTTTCCGCTTTCTATCAAGCGGCTTGGAATCAATGGTGAAGGGATTGGATTCTATAAACGGCAAGTTGTCTTCGTTCCAGGTGCTATTCCTGGTGAAGATATTCTTGTCGAAATTACAAGAGTCTTTCCAAATCGAGCGGAAGGCAAGATTAAAAAAATTAAAAAAGCATCCAAGAACAGAGTAACTCCGCTTTGTCCGATTTATGAGACATGCGGTGGCTGTCAGGTTCAACATATGTCTTATTCAGCTCAGCTAAAAGAAAAACGTGATATTGTCATCCAAGCGTTTGAACGTTATACCAAAATCCCAAAAGACCAGCTGCAAGTAGGAAAAACGATAGGGATGGATGAACCTTGGGCATATCGAAACAAATCCCAGTTCCAAGTAGGGATTAATAAAGATACTGTGATTGCAGGGCTATACAGCAGCAATACTCATAAACTGATCAACATCGATCATTGTCTTGTTCAGCATGAAGATACAAATATAGTTACGAATAAGGTAAAACAGATCATTCGGGATTTGAACCTATCTGTTTATAACGAAAGAAAACATACTGGAAGCATTCGTACAATCGTAGTAAGAACCGCATTTCGTACTGAAGAAATTCAGCTTGCGATCGTAACGGCAACAGAGGATTTTCCGAAAAAGAAACTATTTATAGATGAGGTTAAAAAACGGCTTCCACAGGTAACTTCCTTCGTTCAAAACGTAAACGAAGAAAAAACGTCGCTGATCTTTGGGAATCAGACAGAAGAACTTTTTGGTAAAGTTACCATCACTGAACATTTAAGAGACCTAAGTTTTGAGTTGTCAGCACGAGCCTTTTTTCAATTAAATCCACAACAGACCGTCAAATTATACGACGAAGTAAAAAAACAAGCTAAGTTATCCGGAAAAGAAAAGGTAGTTGACGCATATTGCGGTTCAGGAACGATCGGCATGTGGCTCGCCAAGCATGCAAAGGAAGTCAGAGGGATGGACATTATTAAGGAATCCATTATAGATGCAAGAAAGAATGCTAAGAAACACGGTATAACAAATGCACACTACGAAACCGGAAAAGCAGAGATGCTGATGCCAAAATGGTTAAAAGAAGGCTGGCAACCGGATGTTATCGTTGTAGATCCTCCTAGAACAGGATGTGATCAAACATTTCTAGATACGGTAATTAAAATTAAGCCAAAGCGGATGGTCTATGTATCCTGTAATCCATCTACATTGGCGAAAGATGTCCACATGTTGATAAGTAAAGGATTTCAAGTGGAGCACGTTACGCCTGTGGATATGTTTCCGCAAACAGCTCAGGTAGAAGCTGTTTGTACCCTTGTATTAAAATAATTTTTAATGATGATGGGACCAGTTCTTATGCAAACAGAAAAAGAAAAGATGATAAGCGGGGAATTGTACCGTCCAGATGACGAGCAGCTTATTACCGAGCGAACAAAGGCTAGAAGGTTGACGAGGATCTATAACGCTACAACAGAAGAAGAATGGGAGAAGAGGAGCCAATAATTAATTAAAGAGTTATTTGGTTCAACAGGCAAAAACATTGGAATCGAACCTTATTTCAGATGTGATTATGGCTATAACATTCATGTTGGGGAGAATTTCTTTGCCAATTTTGACTGCACCATTTTAGATGTTTGCGAAGTACGGATTGGGGATAACTGCATGCTTGCACCGGGTGTTCATATCTATACAGCTACTCATCCACTAGATCCGTATGCACGGAATTCAGGATCGGAGTTTGGTAAACCTGTAGTTATAGGTGATAATGTTTGGCTTGGTGGTGGCTGCATCATTAATCCTGGCATAAAAATCGGCAACAATGTGGTAGTGGCCTCTGGGGCAGTTGTTACAAAAATGTCCTTGATCATGCTGTTGTTGGAGGTAATCCTGCTAAAATTATTAAAAAGCTTGAAATCAAATAATAATTAAAGCTTAAAAAATTCAGAAATATACACAATATCCACATGCTTGTCCACAGAAAATGTGCATAACTTATAGGTTTTGCACAAATTTGCACATAAAGATTTCATAAAGAACTTTTATTATGCACAATATCCACATAGTTGTGTATAACTTTATCCACATTGTTAAGTATTTGTGTGATTTTCTATATTAAAAAAAGACCTGCTATCCCAGCAGGTCTTTTTGCACTTAGCGACGACCTTTTTTCTGGCGTCGGTCAGCGGCTTGTGCACGTGCTTGTGCTTCGAGATCGTCTTGATCTGCCAATTCACTTGAGTACTCGACGTCAAGTCCGTTGGCTTGTGAAGCGTTAGCATTGTTGTGCGATGGGGACTTTCGGTTACGTTTTTCCACACAAATACCTCCTTAAAGATATCACAATGTTTAAAACGTAAATCAAAAGCGTTTGAGGAACTTTTCCTCGAACTTAGAATGTGCAGAATGAAGAATGTTCATACAGGAAGAATCAACCTATTTATGAATAATCTTCATTCGTCATTTCTTTTGTTTCAGCAACTGATTCTGCTGATTTTAATTCTTCCTTATACGTTACTTCTTGTGTTTTGGTTAAATCGTTATTCCGTTCTTTTGCCTCGCGTTTGCTGCTTTTCATTTTTAATGACCTCCTTATAAAAATAACACCACCTTCAAAAATGAAGGTGGTGTTAGTATGTGCAAGGAAAAGCAACAAGTTACCTGTATTAAGCTTCCTTTAATTGCTCCTCTGTAACTTCGATAGGCTGTGTACGAAGCTGATGCATCAAGTAGTTATCTTTTTCAATCTGATATAAATTGTAGATATCTTGACCTTGATTGAGCTGATCGTAAACATCTTTTCTTGTTTCATTCGCAAGGGTAACATAAGGAATTTTCTCTGCAGCTTTCTGTGAGCGGACATTAACTTTTCTAATTCTCATAAAGATCGTATGAATGTCCTTCTCATAAAATAACTCTGAAAAGAATGCTTCTTTGGCTATAGAATTATAACCTTTTCCAAAGTAAGGCTGACCAATCCATGTTCCGAGAAAGCCGTAACCATCTTGAACATCGAAAAGATTAATGGTGCCGATCGGATTATGCCATTCATCCAGAATCGTTCTGGAAATGATTTTTCCTTGGTCTTCTTCCTCGATCGTCTGTTTCGTCAGGAACAAAAATTCCTCAAATGAAGCTGCTTTTTGACGCACAAAAGGGAAGACGTCTGGGTGCACCATTAAATTGTAAAGAACATGACTCTCTGATAAATCACGCTTTTTCAACAATTTAATCCCTCCTAGAGGGCAGAATTATCCCCCACCCTCGAATTAAGAATAAAAATTAATTCGGGGTGGGAATCGAACCCACTAGGACCAGCCATAGCTGGTGGCGCACCAATTGCCTTCCCTTGCTCAAATATTTAATTTATGAAAATAATTTTTGTTTTTAAGAAGAGCACGATTAAATATACCGGATTTCGTATAATCCGCATGTTGCTCTTCTTGTATCATAAGACATTTTTCTAAAAAAGAAAATAGTTATTTTGTAGATTTTTTGTAAATTATTTCTCCGTCAATCATGGTCATAACTGGGGTTGCAGAAAAGTGAAAAGGATGCTCTGTCCAAAGTGATAGATCAGCATCTTTACCCGGTTCAATACTTCCGACTCGATCCTCTATACCAAGGTTTCGAGCGGGTGCTATCGTGATTCCTTCTAATGCTTTTTTCTCGCTTAATCCTTCTCGGACAGCGATTGCAGCACAAACGTTTAAATATTGAATAGGGATGTAAGGATGATCTGTCGTGATTGAAACCTCAACGTTATTTTCGGATAGTATACGGTAGGTGTCCCATGTTTTGTTTTTTAATTCAATTTTTGATTTTCTTGTTAAAGTTGGACCTACACTTGCTTTCAGATTTAAATTTTTTAAGGAATCAGCGATTAGGTGCCCCTCTGTACAATGCTCAATGCGGTAATCCAAGTTAAATTCTTCTGCAAAACGGATTGCAGAAAGAATATCGTCAGCACGATGAGCGTGAATGCGGACGGGGATTTCACGGTTCAAAGCAGCTGCGATGGGAGCAACACGCAAATTATCCTGATAAGCTGAATCTTTTGCTTGATAAAAAGCTTCACGAAGCATCCCCATGATTCCCATACGAGTGATCGAATCGTTGTGACGACCGCTATGAATTCGTTTAGGGTTCTCTCCTAGTGCGATCTTAAGGCCTGCTGTTTCCTTAATAATCATCTTCCGGATGTCATGGCCGTGTGTTTTTATAACCGAAGTAGTACCGCCTATTACATTCGCGCTCCCCGGCATAATATGTGCAGTAGTTACTCCGAATCTAACAGCATCTTTAAAGGCGATATCTAGCGGATGACATCCATCGATCGCACGGATATGAGGAGTTAAGACTTCATGGGTTTCATTCGCATCGTTACCAGCCCAGCCTGTTCCTTCATCGTAAAGTCCTAAGTGAGTATGTACATCAATAAATCCAGGAAGGAGATGAAGGTTTTTAGCTGAAATAACTTCCATTTCAGATGTAGGTTCTATATGATTCTCCACAGCTAAGATCTTACCGTTCTCTACAAGAACATCTCCTTGCTGCAGTTCACTGCTTGTGATTGGATAGACTTTCGCATTTTGAATTAATGTTTTCATTATGTGTCACCTAATAAATTATTTTTACTTTTATTGTAACAAATCATGTAAAGCCCCCTTTATATGAGGGTAGGTGAAGTGAAACCCTAGCTTTTGAGCTTTTTCAGGTACTACTTGTTGTCCTTTTAATATCAGCATGCTCATTTCTCCAAAAAGGAGTTTAAATGCAAAGGAGGGTGCCGGAAGCCAATGCGGGCGGTGCAGGACGTCACCAGTTGCTTGCCCGAATTCTCTCATGGTAACGGGATGTGGAGATGTTACGTTTACAGAACCTGTATACTGTGCGTTCTCTATTACGTCCCTTATCAACTCCGCTACATCATCAATATGCACCCACGACACCCATTGATCACCAGAGCCAACAGTTCCCCCAGCAAAAAAACGATAGGGCAGACTTAACTGAGGAAGAACACCTCCGTCTCGTCCAAGAATAAGTCCGAATCTTGTAAGCACCGTTCTTATGCCAAGAGATTCTGCCCCTTTTGCTTTTGTTTCCCACGCTTTTACAACCTCAGCTAAAAAATCTGAGCCATGTTCCTCCGTTTGTTCTGTAAATACTTGTGTTTCAGATGTTCCATAATATCCGATGGCAGATGCATTTATCCAAACGGAAGGTTTTTGAGGCATTTTTCCAACAAGGTTTAAAAGCTCTTCGGTTACTTTTAAACGGCTGTTTAAAATGGCTTTTTTCTTTTCGTCTGTCCATCTTCCATTAATGGATTCTCCTGCAAGGTTAACAACAGCATCAATTTGTGGGAGTTTTGGTTCTTTGCTGCCCATCCATTGTATATAGTTCACACCTTGTGCTTGAGATTGTCTTTCTTTTCTTGTCAGAATATAGACTTCATCTCCAAGTGATTTAAGGTGTTTGGTTAAAGCACTTCCGACAAAGCCTGTACCACCGCTTATTAAGATCCTTTTCAAAAAAAATCCACCTCTTTCAAATTATATTTATTTAAAAATTAAGAATATTTGTTATAATTCAACTTGTACATACTATAGTACCACTATTGAGGAGGAGAGAACGTAAATGGAGCTTCAGAGAAATGTGCCTGCAAAAAAGAAGAACCCGTTTTTGAAAGCGCTTTTGTGGATTGGAATAGCTTTAGCAGGGGGGATCGCGCTTTCGATCATAGCTCTGCAGCGGGATGAAAAGATCAACGCAATTTGGTTTGTTGTTGCTTCTTTGTGTACGTATGCTATTGCTTACCGTTTTTATGCCCGCTTTATTGCAACAAAAATATTCAGCCTTAACAAAAATAATGCTACACCTGCTGAAAGATACACAGATGGCAAAGATTATGTCCCAACAAACAAATGGGTTTTGTACGGACATCATTTTGCGGCGATAGCAGGAGCTGGTCCCCTTGTCGGCCCGACATTAGCTGCTCAAATGGGTTATCTTCCGGGGACCATTTGGATTATTGTCGGAGCAGTTCTGGCCGGGGCCGTTCAAGATTTTGTTATCTTAATTATTTCGATGAGACGCAGAGGTAAATCAATCGGTCAGATCGCAAAAGAAGAAATAGGACCAGTTGGCGGTATTTTAGCACTTATCGGTGTTTTTGCTATTATGGTTATTTTGATTGCTGTACTTGCACTGGTTGTTGTTAATGCACTTAAATCCAGTCCATGGGGTACTTACACAATTGCGATGACGATCCCAATTGCACTATTCATGGGCGTTTACATGCGCTATCTGCGTCCGGGAAGAGTAGGAGAGGCGTCTATTATTGGTTTTGTGTTATTAGTATTCGCTTTGATCAGCGGACAATGGGTGGCTGATTCTCCAACTCTGGCACCTCTTTTTACATTTGATGGAGAAACATTGGCTTGGATGCTGATTGTTTACGGTTTCTTAGCATCAGTTCTTCCTGTATGGATGCTTTTAGCGCCGAGAGACTATTTAAGTACGTTCTTAAAAGTTGGGGTAATCGGAATGATGGCATTAGGTATCTTGATTGTTATGCCTGAAATTCAAATGCCAGCTCTAACTAAATTCATTGATGGAACGGGGCCTGTATTTGCTGGGAACCTATTTCCATTCCTGTTCATTACGATTGCTTGTGGAGCTATTTCAGGTTTCCATGCTTTAATTTCTTCAGGAACATCTCCTAAATTAATTGCAAATGAACAGCATGCCCCTATGATTGGTTACGCGGGGATGCTGACAGAATCTTTTGTTGCGATTATGGCTATGGTAGCTGCGACACTTTTAACTCCTGGAATTTATTTTGCGATCAACTCACCAGGAGCTGCGATAGGTACTGATGTAGCGACTGCAGCAACAACAATATCCTCTTGGGGATTCACGGTTTCTGCTGATGAAATTAACGAATTAGCTAAAAACGTTGATGAAGAATCAATTCTTTCTCGAACGGGAGGAGCACCTTCCCTTGCTGTTGGGATCGCACAAATTTTCTCACAGGTAATCGGAGGACCTCAATTGATGGCGTTCTGGTACCACTTTGCGATATTATTTGAAGCCGTGTTTATATTAACCACTATTGATGCAGGTACGCGGGTAGGTCGGTTTATGCTTCAGGACCTTTTAGGTCAAGTATTTAAGCCGCTTCGAAAGACAGATTCTATGCCTGCTGTTTATTTTACAAGTGCACTTGTTGTTGCTGGCTGGGGTTACTTTTTAGTAGTTGGTGTTACTGATCCGTTGGGCGGAATCAATACCCTATGGCCATTATTCGGTATTGTAAACCAGATGTTAGCTGCTATTGCTCTTATTGTTGCAACTACAGTTATTTTGAAAATGGGTAAAAAGAAGTTTGTATGGGTTACACTGGTTCCGCTTACTTGGTTAATGATTGTAACTTTCTATGCCGCCTGGCAAAAGATATTCTCCGATATTCCAAAGATCGGTTTCTTAAAACAAGCAGAGGTGATGAAGGAAGCTGCAGCTAGCGGGAACTTGCCGCCAACAGTACCTTCTATTGAAGCCGCCGAACGCCTTGTTTTCAATAACACATTGAACGCTTATTTAACAGCAATCTTTATGCTTCTCATTTTAGGAGTGCTGATTGATGCAATGAGGATTTGGTACAAAGCGATCAAGAGTGAAAAACCTTTAGAGACATCGGAAGAGCCGTTTGTACAAACAAAGCTTGGTGATGTTTCGTGAGTTTTAAAGCTGCTTGGGAATGGGTAAGGAACATCTTTCGGATCATTTTATATATTGGAAAGGGAATCTCAAACCTGCCTGATTATCAAGCTTATGTAAAACATCTAAAAGAAAATCATCCTGATCGGACCCCACCTACTGAAAAAGAGTTCTTTGCAGAATTGCTCGAGAATAAATATGGAGCAAATGCAAAACGCTGTTGATAAGCGAAAAACAAGTGCAGGCTGCACTTTCACCAAAAGCATCTTCTCTAACAGGGAGGATGCTTTTTTATAATAAAAAAACGAATTATGGTACACTATTCAGTGAAAAGAGGTGGGTAGATGGCTGTCATAACAAGGATTTCTGCTCAGCAAAAAAATGATGAACGATTTAATGTATTTATTCAAAAGGGTCCAAAGGAAGAGTTTGCATTTAGCGTAGATGCTGATGTTTTAATAAAGTTTCAGCTTCAAAAAGGTATGGAGATCGATGAAGGAGAATGGGAAGAGATACTAGAAGAAGATGCCTACCGAAAAGCGTTTAATAAGGCTCTTCATTATTTGTCTTATCGCATGCGGACTGTGCATGAGATCGAAGTTTATCTACAGAAGAAAGAAGTACCTGATTCCACTATTAAAAGAGTAATCCATAAGTTGTCCGAGTACGATTTCGTAAATGATAAAACCTTTGCAGATGCACTCGTTAAAAGCCGTATGAACACTTCTTTTAAAGGTCCTGGTGCAATTCGCCAAGAGTTAAAGAAAAAGGGAATTAGTGATAACCAAACGGAAGAGGCATTAGATCAGTACAGCTTCCAAGAACAACTAGAAGCTAGTGTGAAGTATATACAAAAACAATTTTCAAGCAGAGCGAAGCGTTCTGAAAAGGAACAAAAGCAAAGGATAGCCCAGCAGCTGCAGCAAAAAGGTTTCATGTGGGAAGTGATTGAACAGGCTTTTCAAGAGGCTAAGATCAATCAATCGCCAGAGGATGAAAAAGAAGCCCTGCTCGTTCATGCAAGAAAGGCACATCAAAAGTACAAGAAGTACAGCGGATATGAGTATGAGTCTCGCATGAAACGGTTTTTGTACAGCAAAGGCTTTGATTCAGCGGTTATTTCTGAACTGCTAAGCGGAGACGAGCTTAACGGTCTATAAAGATCTCTCCTCGATTGTCATCTTTTTCATAAATCAGTTCTGCGACCATTTCTGGAGACTTCAAACGGGAACGGTCTTTGATATGATCGGATTCATCCCAAAACGGTGTATCCATCCCGCCCATGTAAACGGCAGTAGGATAAATGCCTGAACCTTCCCACTCTTTAACCAGGCTCTCGGTAAACCCTCTTACGGCAAACTTAGAGGCACAATAAACAGACTCATTCACTTTCCCGCGTAAGCCTGCAGTAGAAATGATGTTCATTACTTTACCGTAGCCTTGTTTCTTAAATAGTTGGAGAGCTGCTCTTGTTGGATAGATGGTGCCATAAATGTTGGTTTCAATCATACATTTAATATCTTTTTCGGAAAGTGATTCCAACGGCTGAAAGATGCCTGTTCCAGCATTGTTAATTAATAAATGTACTTGTTCATTCGTAAAAATAGATTGTAATACATTCAGCACCTGTTCCTCATTTGTAACATCGCAAACTTTATAAGTAACTTTTTTATCAGTTTTGGTAAAGGTTTTAACAGCTTGTTTTAATTTTGTTTCTGTCCGTCCAATAAGGCAGACGTTAAAGTTTTTATGATATTGACGCGCTAATGCGAGACCGAGGCCAGAACCGCCGCCGGTGATAATTACCGTTTTATTCAAGAAGATCACTCCTATGTAATATAAATCTTAAGCAAGTATTAGGGTACAGAAAAGAAGGGAAGTATTCAAATGGAAAAAAGGTTCAGCGAGATGACAGAAGCTGAAATTAAAGGTGAAATCGCAGCGCTTAGAGCAAAAGCACAAAAAGCAGAACAAATGGGCATGGTAAGTGAGTATGCTGTTTATGAAAGAAAGATCGCCCTTGGTAAATGCTACTTGATGGATCCTTCATCCATTGAGAGCGGGAAAGAGTATGGCATACAGGGAGATCCTGGCTCTACGTTTTCTGTTCTGTACTTAAATGGTATTTTTGCATGGGGTTACAAAAATAAACAAAGTACGTTAGAAGCCTTGCCGATTTCTGTACTTGAAGTTAAATAAAGAAGCGATTGTTCACCGCTTCTTTATTCGTCACTATGAACGCTTACGTGTTTGAATTTCAAGCACATAGTTATTTAATGCTTGCTGGGTCTCCCCGTTCACTTGGCATGCTTCGGGTTGGCACGCGGTGAGTGAAAGGGGTCAGAATTTTGTTCATCTGATTCATCCCCCAGAATGAAATTCATAACCGCAAGAGTTACTGGTCATCTCGGTGTTGATTGGATAAAAACATTCGCTCCTGTGGATGGTCGCGAGTGGATCCATCTGGCCGTTTAGAAGAGAACTCTTCTTTTGCTCTCGGCTCACCTGAGAAGGAGATCCGATTAGGGAAGTTTTTCGATTTGTTTCTCATTTGACTTACCTCCTTTAAATCGGTTCTCACCTAGTATGAAACGTTAAAGAACCCTTTATGTGACGGGGTTTTCTTTAAAAATTGGATAAGGAGGGAGAATAATGGAAGAGCGTTTTGACCGATTGGCGAAACAACTGCATAAAACGAACCCGACCCTTAGTTATGAAGAAGCAAGGGAATGGGTGGAAGGTTTATGGGAAGATTTTGAGTCCACTCGTGCTAAAGCAGGATGGGAATATGAAGGGCAAGATGTAACAGAGAAAATGGTGACCCAGCTTATTTCTTCCTATGGACACAAACTTCATGAGTACTTCTCAAACAATCCAAAATTTCAAAGATTCATCAAAAAAGACGGGCCTGTTAACTAAGCCCGTCTCTTCACTATTCATTGTTGTTAATAAGGTCCATCGGAGAAAAGTCCATTTTCTTTTTCAGTCGATCTTCCGAATACACCCATCCCGTGTAAGAAGTAATAATATTTAGGTTTTCATCCAGCTGAACCATTGCGACAAAAGGATAATGCCCTTTACTTCTATAACGAAGGTCAATAAATTGCACCATATGGCCATGATCGTTCTTTTCAACTTCCCACCTGTGAACAGGGGAGAATGAAAGAAACGCTGATATATTTTTATCTCGTTTAGCAGCATCTATCAATTTTGATTTTGGGACAGGTAGACGATCAAACGTATCCCATACGGTTACTTTGCCGTTCTTTAATCCTGCTACGAAGAATTCATGCTTAGATTTAATGGCTAGGTGGTATTGTCCCCAGCGTATAGTTGGGCTGGCATAAATTTCTTCTGCCTCTGGTATCTTATTTAAAACGATTGAGTTAACTCGCTGCCGTGCGATAATCCGGATCACGTAATAAATAACAAGGATTACGTAAACGGTTAAAAACGTGTAGCCGGGGTCTACACCAACATACCAGAGTAGGAGTCCTGCGATATGCAGGAAAAAGATAAATGGATCAAAAATACTGATAACGCCTAAAGCAATCCATTTCTTTGATAAAGGATATAAGGCTTGTGTGCCATAAGCATTGAAAATATCTACAAACACATGCAGAAAAACAGCTATGGCGGTCCACAGAAATAGCTTGCCATTATCGGCTTCAGGAACAAATAAAGAAATAATACCAAAGAGCAGCAGAGGCCAGATAACAAGAGCTGGCAGGGAGTGAGTAAGGCCTCTATGATTACGGATATAAACCGCATTGTTTTTTAATTTTAGTATGGTGTCAAAATCAGGGGCTTGGGAACCGACCAATGTCGCTGCAAGAACGGCTTGGGATGTCGCTGGATCATTAGCAATTGAAGGGTCGAGCATCGCTAATCCGCCTAATCCCAGCCCCATCACAATATGTGTGCCTGTATCCAAGGCGACCACCTCCTATGTAGGAATGGAGTGATAATGATGATTACAGTTTTTATGGAGTATAAAGTAAATCCGGATACCATTCAATCTTATGAGACGCAAATGTCCTCTGTGATAAAAGAACTTAAAGTTTGCGGAGCGTCTGAGATACAGTGGTTTAAAGCAGCAGATCAACCGTCACTGTATGTAGAATGTTTCCAAGTTAAAGATAAATCAACGTATGATACCATTAAGAAATATCGAACAACTTCAGGACACCCTGTTTTCTCTTCAATCGAGCCATTTGTGACAGGTGGTTTGGAGAAAATCCATTGCTGGGCGTTTGAAAAAATGACTATAAAGGAAGATCTATAAATTGAACACAATAAGTAATAGTATATTTTCCCTCGATCCTTCTTATGTGAAACAATTTCAAGACCATTTGTTGACGTGGTACAACGATAACAAACGAACATTGCCCTGGAGGGAAAACCAAGACCCTTACCGCGTTTGGGTTTCAGAGATCATGCTTCAGCAAACGAGAGTAGATACGGTAATTCCTTATTTCGAACGCTTCACTGCCCTGTTTCCTACGCTCCAAGACCTGGCTTACGCAGATGAGGAAACCGTTTTGAAGGCATGGGAGGGTTTAGGTTATTATTCCCGAGTTCAAAACTTACAAACCGCAGTAAAAGAAGTATGCGAAACTTATGCAGGAAAAGTACCTGACTCACCTAAAGAGATTGCCGGATTAAAGGGCGTTGGTCCTTATACGGCTGGTGCAGTTTTAAGTATAGCGTATGGAATCCCTGAACCAGCAGTTGACGGAAACGTTATGCGTGTTTTATCACGAATTCTGTTAATTGAAGAGGATATAAGCAAGCCAAAAACTCGCGTGATCTTTGAGAATGCTGTTCGCGAGCTGATTTCACATGAAGATCCTTCTTCTTTTAACCAAGGTCTGATGGAGCTAGGAGCATTGGTATGTACACCGAAATCACCAGCTTGTTTGCTTTGTCCGATGAGAGACCTGTGCAAAGGTTTTGAAGAAGGAAAGCAAAATGAACTGCCAATCAAACTTGGAAAAACAAAGGTTCGAACTGCAAAGATGGCAGCGGGGATATTGGCTGGTGAAGATGGCCGTTTACTGATCCATAAAAGACCTTCTGAAGGGCTTCTTGCTAACATGTGGGAATTTCCAAACACAGAATACGTGGGTGAAAATAAAAATGCTGAAACTGAAGCATTGGGGAGCTATGTAGAAGAAACTATTCTCGCTTCAGTGGAATTAGAGGAAAGAGCAGGCTACATCGAGCATGTCTTTTCTCATCTGAAATGGGAGATTCAACTCTGGCAAGGAAAGGTTAGATTTAAAGGTGAGAATCTGCCTGCTGATTGGAAATGGGTTAGGGTGGACGAGCTTGAGAAGTACCCGTTTCCCGTTTCACACCAAAAAATTATTCGGCTCATTAAGGAGGCGATCATCCTATGAACTTAGAACTTGAAGGAAAAGCGGTCCTTGTAACTGGCGGCTCTAAAGGTATAGGTCAAGGCATTGCTTATGCCATTTTTGGATGAAGGTGCAAAAGTAGGGATTGTTGGACGTAACATGGATGATTTGCAAGCTGCTAAAAAAGAGGGGATTGAAATTTTTCAGGGAGATGTGACGAATGCAGATGATCGCGAACGCATTGTAAGTGATTTTCTTGAGAAGTTTGGAACGATTGACGTCTTGGTCAATAATGCAGGCGGCAGTAATGGATCCACGGTTATGGAAACAAGCATGAAAGAGTTTGAATCGGCTATGCACCTGAATTTTTTATCGGCAGTGGACTTAAGCAAGAGAGTGGCTGAGGTAATGATTGGTAATCAGGATGGAGCAATTATAAATATTTCGTCCATTTTTGGCAGAGAATCTGGAGGCAAACCTACGTATAACGCGAGTAAGGCAGCGATGATTTCCTTTACGAAATCCTTTGGTGATGAAATGATCACAAAAGGTGTTCGTGTAAACGGAGTAGCACCTGGTTCTATTCTGCATGAGACCGGCAATTGGAAAAAAAGATTAGAAAGTGATCCAGTTAAAATAAATGCTTTTGTTGAGGAACATATTTCTGCAGGTCGATTCGGAACAGTGGAAGAAGTGGCCAATGTTGTCGTATTTTTGGCTTCGAAAAAAGCGTCTTGGGTAGTGGGCAGTACGTTAAACGTGGATGGCGGCCAGTCTTATAGTAATTTTTAATGAAAATGAAGAAAAACAAGCCCCAGCGAAGCGCAGGGGCTTGTTTTTATGAGCGGAAAACGAAATTTATGAGCGGAAAACGAAATTTATGAGCGGAAAACGAAATTTATGAGCGGAAAACGAAATTTATGAGCGGAAAACGAAATTTATGAGCGGAAAACGAAATTTATGAGCGGCGGAAAACGAAATTTATGAGCGGAAAACGAAATTTATGAGCGGAAAACGAAATTTATGAGCGGAAAACGAAATTAGATCCCCAGCTCACTTGCCTCCTGGGGATCTCTCTTTTATTCAATCGTACTTAACCTCTGTCCCGTGCGTCCAATCAGCTTCGTTACGCTTCAAACCGCCGCGTGCTTCTATTTCTTTAATGATCTCTCTGTGAATACTTGTTCCTTCTTCGTTTAAATAAGGAGCCATCTGCTGCAGTGAATGGTGGAAGTAAGCAAGCTCTTCGTCTTTCCATTCACCTTTACTTGTCATGCTCAATTCTGTCATATCTCGTCCAACATACATGTGTATCCCTCCTTAAAAATAGTGTAATCATTCATTTATCCCCCAATTTTTGATTTTTTAATACTGGAAATATCTAATAAAAATTCAGCTTATAAAATTTTGTAACCCCGGGTAAATTATATTTCGTGGAGGTGAAAAAACATGGACAAACAACAACAACAAGCTTCTAAGACAAACGCTCAAGAAGTTCGTAAACAAAATCAAGCTTCTCAAGCTGGTCAAGCTTTCGGAACTGAATTTGCTAGCGAAACTAGCGCACAAGAAGTTCGTCAGCAGAACCAACAATCTCAACAACGTAAGAACCAACAATAACCTCTATCCAGAAATGCTCCCTAATCGCTAGGGAGCATTTTTTGGTTTGTTCTTCATTTTCTAAAAAGCACTACGTTTTCTATACATAACCGGTGGGAATACTAATGGCGAGTGAAATTATTTGAAAAAAGGCGCTTTTTTTAATAAAACAGGGACAAGTACATTTCCAAACTATTCTTAAAACGATATAATAAAGAAGAGAAAAAAAGCGTGTGTTTTGTAAGAAGGTAATGATCGGGAATGAAAATAATTGAAAAAATGAAGAACGAGGTTTATTTATGGAGCTGGTGAATTACCGAAAAATGGTTTAAAAGGAAGGAGAGTTAACAACTCAATAGGTAACATTAGCTTCCGGAACTCGGGCAGAAAGGAGAGAGAGATGAGTTTTCCTGCAACCGGAAGTATAATCAATATTCAAAGCTACAAACATAATGGCTATCTTCATCGAAACTGGGAAGATACTGTTATTTTAAAAGGTACTCCAAGTCAGGTGATATGTGGTAATGATCGGATATTAGTTACTGAATCTGACGGTCGTCAGTGGCGAACGAGAGAACCTGCAATCTGTTACTTTAATGCAAAGCAATGGTTTAATGTGATCGGCATGATTCGAGAAGATGGTATTTATTATTATTGTAACCTGGGATCACCTTTTATGTGGGACAAGGAAGCATTGAAATATATTGATTATGACCTAGATATTAAAGTATTTCCAGATGGAACTTATATCTTACTAGATGAAGATGAGTATGAACTGCACAAAAGAATGATGAGGTATCCGAGTCAGCTCGATGCCATCATTCAAAAGAACCTTCAAGAACTGATCTTGATGGTCACACAAAAAAAGGGGCCATTTGAACCTGGATTTGTGGAACAATGGTATGAAAGATATTTAGAATTCCGATAAAAGGGAAAACCTGTTGAATAGTCAGCAGGTTTTATCCTTTTTAAACGAAGGTTAACTTGGCGATTTGCCAAGTTTTCTTTTTATGATTTACAGAAATGGTGTGATAGTAATGGATAGTATTAAGCGATATTTAACGTTTGTAAAACCGTACAAATGGCAAATATTCTGGACCATACTTATAGGTCTATTTAAGTTTGGAATACCTTTGTTAACACCTCTTATCCTAAAATATGTGGTTGATGATATTATTCAAACGTCCCTGCCCCTTGCTGAGAAACTCAATAAACTCTACTGGCTGATGGGTGGAGCAGCACTCATATTTATCGTGCTGCGGCCGCCTATCGAATATTGGAGACAGTATTACGCCCAGTGGGTCGGCAGTAAAATATTGTACGATATCCGTGACAAGATGTTCGATCATATTCAGCGCTTAAGTCTTCGGTTTTATTCTAACAACAAATCGGGGGAGATCATCTCTAGGGTGATCCACGATGTTGAGCAGACAAAAACATTCGTCATCACAGGGCTTATGAATGTTTGGCTTGATATGGCCACGATTATCATTGCTATAGCCATCATGTTTTCTATGGATTTTTGGCTGACTATTGTAGCATTATCCATGCTTCCGGTTTACGGGTTTTCGGTAAAATTTTTCTACGCACGCCTGCGCCAATTAACGAAAGACCGTTCACAAGCATTGGCTGAAGTTCAAGGCCATCTTCATGAACGTGTACAAGGGATGTCCGTCATCAGAAGTTTTGCCCTGGAAGACCATGAACAGGTTCAGTTTGATAAGCGTAACAGCACTTTTTTAAATCGTGCGATGGACCATACAAAATGGAACGCCAAAACGTTCTCTGTTGTGAATACCGTAACAGATATCGCGCCACTGCTCGTTATCGGGTTTGCAGCCTATCAAGCGATCAGAGGCAATATTTCAATAGGTGCTCTAGTAGCCTTTGTTGCATATATGGACAGGTTGTATAACCCGCTTAGACGACTTGTCAATTCTTCTACAACACTGACACAATCTGTAGCCTCCATGGATCGGATGTTTGAGTTCTTGGATGAGTCGTACGACATTGAGGATTCTCCAGATGCAAAACCTTTAAAATCCGTAAAAGGAGCCTTGGATTTCGAGGATGTTTCGTTTACATATAATGAGGAGGAAGCAGATGTGCTGCATCATGTATCATTATCGGTGGAGCCTGGAGAAACGATTGCGCTTGTCGGTATGAGTGGAGGCGGTAAGTCTTCATTAATAAGCTTGATACCACGGTTTTATGATGTTACAGAAGGCAGCATTAAACTGGATGGAACCGATATTCGTGAATTTCAAGTCAGAACCCTAAGAGATAAGATCGGAATGGTGTTGCAAGATAACATTCTATTTAGCGAATCAGTTAGAGCAAATATCCTGATGGGGAATCCTGATGCTTCTGATGACGCAATGATCGCAGCGGCTAAAGCGGCAAACGCACATGATTTTATAATGAACCTTCCTGATGGATACGACACAAAGATTGGCGAGCGAGGTGTTAAGCTTTCTGGTGGGCAAAAGCAGCGTGTCGCCATCTCTAGAGTGTTCCTTAAAAATCCGCCGATTCTTATTTTAGATGAAGCAACATCTGCTCTGGATCTAGAGAGTGAACATTTAATCCAAGAAGCACTAGAGAAGCTCGCAAAAGATAGAACGACATTTATTGTCGCACATAGGCTATCGACCATCACTCATGCAGATCGCATTATCGTAATTGATCACGGGAGAATTGTTGAGATGGGTAAGCATAAAGAGTTAATGCAAAAGCAAGGACCCTATTATGATTTATTTACGGTCCAGCAACTTAACTAATATAGAAAAGGGCCGGCAGATGCCGGTCTTTTTTGTGCGTAAATTTAATAAAAACCCTACTAAGGAACCGCGACAAAAGACATGTTTGTCGAACATTCTGAAAATTAATTATTGTCAAAATGTCAGAGTAGTGTCATAATTCTCAACAGAGAAGTAATAATTTAGGGAATTTGACAGCTTAGAGAAAGGAGTGAGATCTCATGGGAAATCCTGTTTTAGAAGTTAAGAACTTAAGAACTTCTTTCCTGACAGAAGATGGAGCAATTCCAGCAGTGGACGGTGTCGATTTTCATGTCAATCCTGGTGAAGTACTAGGTATTGTGGGGGAATCTGGCTGTGGGAAGAGCGTAACGTCCCTCTCTGTTATGGGACTAGTACCCACCCCGCCTGGGAAGATCGAAGGAGAGATTCTCTTTAAAGGCGAAAATCTTGCTTCTGCACCAGAAAAAAGAATGCGGCAAATAAGAGGCAATGAGATCGGAATGATATTTCAGGAGCCGATGACAAGCTTGAATCCGGTTATCACAATCGGTGAGCAGCTTATTGAATCACTGCGCATACATAGAAAATGGTCAAAAAAAGAAGCAATGGGTAAAGCCATTGAAATGCTTAAGCTAGTTGGACTTCCAAGAGCTGAAGAACTTGTAAAAGAATATCCTCATCAGTTATCCGGAGGGATGCGTCAGCGTGTCATGATCGCAATGGCCATGATCTGTGATCCAAAACTTCTTATAGCGGACGAGCCTACAACCGCCTTGGATGTAACGATTCAGGCTCAAATCTTAGATCTGATGAAACGCTTGAACAAAGAAACCGATACCGCCATCATGATGATAACACATGATTTAGGTGTGGTTGCTGAAATGTGCGAACGCATTGTTGTTATGTATTCTGGAAAAGTGGTGGAAGAAGGAGATGTCAAAACCATCTTCCAAGACCCGAAGCATCCATATACGGTTGGATTGATTAAATCAGTACCGGATATGAGGGAGAAGGTAGGAAGACTTTATTCAATTCCAGGCAATGTCCCGAAACCGGGTTCCATTACGACTGGCTGCTCTTTCGCTCCGCGGTGTGAACATGCAGGAACAAGGTGTATTGCCGAAACTCCTCAACTTAATACTCATGGAGGCAGTCATCAAGTTAGGTGCTGGCTTTACGAGGACGGAAAAGGAGTGAACTTGCATGAGTCAGACACAGCCATTAGTTAAAGTTGAAAATTTGAAGATGCACTTTCCGATCAAAGGCGGAATATTAAGCAAAACAGTCGGCGAAGTAAAAGCTGTAGACGGTATTTCCTTTTTTATTAAAAAAGGGGAGACCCTTGGCCTTGTAGGAGAAAGCGGATGCGGCAAGTCCACAACAGGACGTATGCTGTTAAGACTGTTGGAACCAACAGAAGGAAAGATTTACTTTGAAGGCGAAGACATCACGAAATTATCGACAAATGAAATGAGAAAGAAACGCCGTGAGATGCAGATGGTGTTTCAGGATCCTTTTGCCTCGCTTAATCCGCGCCATACGGTTGAGAAGATTTTAGAAGAACCATTAATCGTTCATGGTGTAAAAGATAAAGCGGAACGTAAGAGAAGAGTAAAAGAATTGCTGGAAGTTGTAGGCCTTAGCAGCTGGCACGCGAAGCGCTACCCTCATCAATTTTCAGGTGGGCAGAGACAGCGTATCGGAATTGCACGTGCACTTGCCGTGAATCCAAAGCTCATTATCGCGGACGAGCCCGTATCAGCACTAGATGTTTCCATACAATCTCAAGTGTTGAACCTTTTACAGGATCTACAGAAAGAATTCGATCTTACGTATTTGTTCATCGCGCATGATCTCGGAGTAGTACGCCATATCAGTGATAGAGTGGGAGTTATGTATTTGGGGCATATCGTCGAGCTTGCTGATAGTGAAAAGCTATACGATGACCCGAAGCATCCATATACACAAGCATTATTATCAGCTGTTCCGATTCCGGATGTGGATCATCAAAAGGACCGGGTTATTCTCCAAGGGGATGTTCCAAGTCCGTCAAATCCGCCTGCTGGGTGTCCGTTTCATACACGGTGTCCTGCAGCGATGGATCATTGCGGATCCGTAAAGCCAGTATTAAAAGAAGTTGCTGAAGGCCACTACGCTGCGTGCCATTTATACGAATAAACGGCACGCACGTACATATAAAAATAGGCATTACTAAAATGAGAACTGGGGGAAAGATGATGAAGAAAAGTTTATGGACTTTATTTGCATTAATGCTTGCTTTGTCTCTTGCGTTGGCAGGGTGTTCATCAGGCAGTGACAGCAGCAGCGGTGGAGACGACGACAAAGTCGATCCGAACAATGTAATGATCTATGGACGCGGTGGGGACTCTGTTGCCCTTGATCCAGCGATTGTTACAGACGGTGAATCTTTCATCGTTACAGAACAAATCTATGAGCCGCTAGTAAACTATGCAAAAGACAGCACAGAGATCGTTCCTGGTCTTGCGAAAAAGTGGGACATCTCTGAAGATGGTTTAACGTACACGTTTGAGCTTGAAGAAGGCGTTAAATTCCATGATGGCGAAAAGTTCAATGCTGACGCTGTTGTTAAGAACTTTGACCGCTGGGCACAAAGTAAAGATGGCGAAAAGTTCGCATACTACGGATCTATGTTTGGTGGATTTGAAGGTGACGAAGGCCACGTTATCAAAGATGTAAAAGCAGATGGCGATTACAAAGTAGTTATTACATTGAACAAGCCGCAAGCACCATTCTTGAAGAACGTAGCCATGAGCCCGTTTGCGATTGCGAGCCCGAAATCTCTGGATGGGGACAAGCTGAGCAAACAGCCAGTAGGTACTGGACCTTTTAAATTCAAGAGCTGGAAGCCAAATGATACGATCGTTCTTGAAAAAAACACAGATTATTGGGTAAAAGATCTTCCAAAACTTGATGGCGTAACTTTTAAAGTTATCAAAGATAACTCTTCTCGTCTAAATGCTCTAACAAAAGGCGAGATCGATTTAATGGATGCACTTAATCCTTCTGATATGAAAAAAGTTCAAGATAACGGCAAACTTCAAATGTTTGAACGTCCTTCTATGAACGTTGGTTACCTAGGATTCAACGTTGAAAAAGCACCATTTGATAAGAAAGAAGTTCGTCAGGCGATCAGCCATTTGATCGACAAGCAAGCGATCATCGACAACTTCTATGAAGGAACAGCAGAGCCGGCTAAAAACCCGATGCCTCCTTCAATCGCTGGATACAACGATGAAATCCAAGACCGTGAATATGATGAAGCAAAAGCTAAAGAACTTTTAGCAAAAGCTGGTTTAGAAAAAGGCTTTGAGATGGACCTTTGGGCAATGCCTGTAGCACGTCCGTACATGCCAAACGGCCAAAAAGTAGCTGAAGCTATTCAAGCGAAACTTGCAAAAGTGAATATTAAAGCGAACATCGTAACATTTGAGTGGGGTACTTACCTTGAGAAAGTTCAAAAAGGTGAAGCACCAATGTTCATGTTAGGTTGGACAGGTGATAACGGAGATGCGGATAACTTCCTTTATACGCTTCTTGATAAGGACACGATCGATTCCAACAACTACTCTCGTTATGCGAACGAAGACGTTCACAAGCTTTTAATCGAAGCTCAAACGACAGCTGATGAAGACAAGCGTGCTGAACTTTACAAACAAGCTCAAGTAATTATCCATGAAGATGCACCATGGGTTCCACTTGTTCACTCTAAGCCGCAGTTAGCTGGAGCTAGCAAGATTAAAGGATTTATTCCACATCCAACGGGATCTCAGTCTTTCGCGGATACATCTTTCGAATAAGGTATGGCGGGGAGTATGGCCTTATATAGCCTGCTCCCCTTTTTTTGCAATAGAAGCTTAAACCCTAGCTTACTAGTAATTCTTCAGAGAAAGAGGTGACCCTATGTTTGCCTATACGATCAGACGGTTAGCAACGCTCGTTCCCGTGCTATTAGGGATGACATTTATCGTATTCATGATGATTCGTGCTATACCGGGGAATCCAGCACAATTAATTCTAGGGCAACAGGCGACAAAAGAAGCCGTTGCATCTTTAACGAAGCGACTTGGGTTAGATCAACCTTGGTACACACAATTTATTGATTATTTAAAAGGTCTTTTTACAGGAGATCTGGGTGTTTCTCTTAAAACCAATGTGCCGATTGCTGAGGAAGTATGGCCTTATTTGGCGGCAACGATTGAGTTAGCACTCGTAGCAATGATCATTGCAATCGTTATTGGTGTTAATGCCGGAATCATCTCCGCCTGGTTTCAAAATTCCTGGTTCGATTATTCAGCTATGATATTCGCATTAGTGGGGGTTTCTATGCCGATCTTCTGGCTAGGATTAATGGAGCAGTATGTATTTTCTATTCATTTTGATCTGTTGCCAACAACAGGCCGAGATAATATTCGTGTTCCGGTTGATCCGATAACCCACTTATATTTGATCGACACATTGATTCAAGGAAGAATGGATCAGTTTGGTGAAGTGGTGCGTCACCTTATCTTGCCGGGTATTGCATTAGGTACCATTCCTATGGCGATTATTGCACGTATGACTCGTTCTAGCATGCTTGAAGTCATGCGTTCGGATTACATTCGAACCGCTCGCGCAAAAGGGATGAAAATGTTCTGGGTTGTTTATAAGCATTCATTAAAGAACGCTTTAATCCCAGTAGTAACGGTAATTGGGTTACAAACGGGACTGCTTTTAGGCGGAGCTATCTTAACTGAGACTATTTTCGGATGGCCAGGAATCGGAACGTATATTTATGATGCGATCTCGTATCGTGATTATCCTGTTATCCAATCTGGAATTCTAGTTGTAGCGACGATCTTTGTATTAATTAATCTGCTCGTTGATTTGCTGTATGCAGCAATTGACCCGAGAATCAAATTTAAATAGGAGGGATTAGAGAATGTCAGCACTATCAAGATCAACACCTCCCGTAGTCCCGCAACCACAGCACATACCTGTGGAACCTGTGGAAGACAAAGTAATCTCTCCTTGGAAAGATGCCTGGAGAAGCTTCAAAAAAAATAAGATTGCCCTTGTGGGTCTGTCGATTGTATCCTTGTTCATTGTCATTGCGATATTTGCAGATCTATTAGCTCCATATAGCTATAGTGAAGTTGAACTAAAGGATAAACATATCCCTCCTTCAGCTGAACACTGGTTCGGAACAGATGAGTTCGGACGTGATATTTTAAGCAGAATCATTCATGGTGCTCGTATCTCATTATGGGTAGGATTCTTCTCGGTAGCAGGATCGGTTATCGTAGGTTCATTGCTTGGTATTATTGCAGGCTATTATGGAAGATGGGTGGACGGTATCATATCCCGTATCTTTGATATTTTGCTTGCGTTTCCGAGTATCTTGCTTGCGATTGCAGTAGTATCCGTACTTGGACCATCTTTAAAAAACGCACTAATTGCGATTGCCATCATTAACGTTCCAACGTTTGGACGTTTGCTGCGTTCAAGAGTGCTTAGTGTAAAAGAAGAGGAATATATAACAGCAGCACGAGCTATCGGAATGAGTGATTTCAGGATTTTAATTCACCACATTCTGCCAAACAGCTTGGCACCTATCATTGTTCAAGGAACACTTGCGATTGCTACAGCGATCATCGAAGCCGCAGCACTTGGATTCCTGGGGATGGGGGCACAGCCGCCAACACCAGAGTGGGGCAAAATGCTCGCCGATTCTAAAGACTTTATTATTCAAGCACCATGGACCGTTATTTTTCCAGGTCTTGCGATCATGTTAACCGTACTTGGGTTTAACCTTATGGGTGATGGCCTGCGTGATGCATTAGATCCACGGATGAAGAGCTAGTTTAGAAGAGATAGGAGGAGGCTTGGCGATTGCCTTGCTTCTTTTTTATGGGATTTTTTCGAGTAGCGGCTCGAGGTGATATTTACGGGACTTTCTATTGCCGGTAAACGGAAGATTTAGAGAACACAGAAGATGATAAGCTTGACTGTTTGATGCCAAATTCAAAAAATATGTGCACTCCCTATTTGTAATTTCAGTAGAAAGTAAACATGCGTAATCTTGTAAAGCTTCTATATGTGCTGTCTTTGATGAAGTGTAGCAAGTGCGACAATGCCATGTTCCTCGTTTATATTCCATAATTGCATGATTACAAGTTGGGCAAAAAACACCTCTAATCAACTCATTCTTGTTGATCTGAAAGAGTTCACATATATCAGGGTTATATGATGAACTTAGTTTTAAAAGAAGTTTAGTTAATTTCTTTATTTGTGTTTGAGAAAGGATGGTCTTTGAATGTTTTTGGGAGAGAACTTCAAATTTTTCTTGAAGACTGGAACTCTTAATCACTTTTTCAGCAGCTTCTTTATAAGTAAGAGGAGCTTCAATGATTGCAGTAGGATGTGTCATAATCACAAGTGTTTCAATGGGTACAGCAGGGAATTTATATTGGCTTAGGATTTTAGATAAATGGTAGCTTTGTCTTTTAACTTGGTCAATAGGGTTTGTGAACGCTTCTTTTTTACCTTCGAAAGTTCTAATAAGTTGTGAGAACCTATCATCAAGAAAAAGATGGCCAGCCAAATACTTAATTTCGAGGATGGTAATAAAGGTGGGCGTAATGATTATAGTATCCATTTGAAAAAAATAATCTTCGTGTGAGATTCGTATACTGTGTAGGAAGTTGATATCCTCCCTAGGCAGATAACGATAAAAATAGTCTAGAGATTGCTCCCCTTTAAAACCAGATGAATGATTACGTAATTGATCTTGAATTTCCTGTTTGCGATGATGTGTATTAGGAACTCTTTTAATCAATTTTGACAATTTAATAATAAAAATTGGAGTCTTTCTGCGGTTTATTATAAATATTCCTCCCTAAAACTAAATGGAGTTTCATTTTCCCGTATTTCTTCGTTCGCTGCAAAAAGGAAGATGCTTATTTTAGTAGCAGAAACTGATTAATTCCAGAAATGCTGTTAATAATTCCACACAAAACGTTGTTAATTCCAGGTATTTTATTCAGAATTCCACAAATTTTTACCATATATCCACGAGTCTACAGATAACGACAAAATTCGACCGTTGCTACATCCGTTTTGATCCACGCCTCCAATCCAAACAAAAAAACCAGCCCTCACAAAAAGGCTGGCTCCTACACATATATTAATTTTCCAATCGCTGGTCCAATTGTACTTCACTATCGTCTTGATGATAATTCTTAAAGCTTTCGACCAATGTATTCAGATGCTCGAGCTGGTCGCTGTAATCAATGATCAGCGCGAATACGGGAAACAGTTCAATCCACTCTTCGTTCTCCGGACTATTGTAATAGGTCATGATGCACTTCATGAGTGCCTTCTTGTTGATCTCAGCATCCATTTCCAGCGTGTGCTGAGCACGAATTTTATCCGTATATTTTAACAGCATCTGTTCATGGAAATTTGTTAATCCATCGAGCTTTAACTGTATCAGTTCTTGAAGAGGCTCTGGCATGTTGTATAGTTCGTTTTCATGGCTATGCAAGCTCTTCAACAGCTCGAGTGCCTTATTTGTCGTATGGATCATCTGTCTATACAATACGAGCTTACGCGTTTTGGAGTACTTGTTGCTTCTAAAATACGTGCGCTCTTCTTTATATAACAGATAATATTGATCCATCTTAAAGCGGTTTTCTTTAAGGTGGGTGAGATCCTCTTTAATGGCACTGTGCTCTGAGGCATGCCGTGTGATCATTCGGATCCACTTGATTATTTCATCTGTATGGTCTGAAATTTTATAATACAGTTTTGTTTCATATTTAGGTGGCATAAATACCAGGTTTACTAAGAATGCCGATAATACCCCTAACATGATCAACAAAAACCGGTCAACAGCAAAACCGATAAAATTCTCTGTATGGCTTTCCATGATTACAATCACGGTCACAATCGACAACGGGATCGTTTTTTCAATCTTCATTTTTAAGTGTGCTGCAATAACAAGTACCACAACGAATCCAATAACAAACGGGTTGTTTCCTAATAAAATAACAAAAATAATAGCAAATAGGGCACCGACAAGGTTACCTTGCACCTGTTCTAGTATGGTTTGGTAGGACCTGTAGATGGATGGCTGAATCGCGAATGTTGCAGCGATTGCTGCATATACAGGCTGATCCAATTGAAATAACATTGCCAGGTAGATCGATAAAGATATAGCTAAACCCGTTTTAATCATTCGGGCTCCTAGTTTCATAACTGCGATAATTCCTTTCTCATAAAAAATGTTAATAATCTCAAACACTATAAACTGTTTCTTACGTTTAATCAAGTGAAAGTGTGTTAACAAATTGTGAAAGTTAATGACTTACATACCGTATGAAACTTGAAGTTCTTTTATTACATGTTTTCCCTTAAAACAAAAAAGAATCCGTGGTATGACGGATTCTTTCAGTAAGATTAAAGACGGCTGAACGCTTTTCCTGCTGCTTCGATGGTAGCAAGTACGTCTTCTTCGGTATGTGCAGTGGTTAAGAACATTGCTTCATATTTGGATGGAGCAAGATTGATTCCTTCGTTCAGCATCTGTTTAAAGTACCGGCCAAAGATCTCTCCATCTGTTGCTTCAGCTTGTACATAGTTCTCGATTTTCTCATCCGTAAAATAAAGCGTCAAAGCACCTTTCAAGCGATTGATCGTTACAGAAACATTATGTTTAGCTGCTTGTTCAGCAAGCCCTTTTTCTAATAGCGCACCTAAGCGGTCCATCTCTTCATAAACCCCTTCTTGCTGGAGCACTTCTAAACAAGCAATTCCAGCTGAGATGGATGCCGGGTTTCCAGCCATTGTTCCCGCTTGATAAGCAGGTCCTAGCGGCGCAACTTTTTCCATGATCTCTTTTTTACCGCCATATGCGCCAATCGGCAGACCGCCTCCAATAATCTTCCCAAGTGCTGTCATGTCCGGTTTCACACCAAGAAGATCTTGAGCTCCTCCATACATAAAGCGGAAAGCCGTAATGACTTCATCGTAGATAACAAGAGCGCCATGCTCATGAGTAATATCGTTGACCGCTTGTAAAAAGCCTTCTTTCGGCTCCACGATCCCGAAGTTGCCGACGATCGGTTCGACCAATACAGCTGCAATCTGGTCACCCCATTTGTCCATCGCAGCACGATACGCTTCAATATCGTTGAAAGGAACGGTGATCACTTCTTGAGCGATAGATTTTGGTACGCCGGCAGAATCTGGTGTTCCTAGTGTAGAAGGACCAGAACCTGCAGCAACTAGCACCAGATCGGAATGGCCATGATAGCAGCCTGCGAACTTGATGATCTTGTCACGTCCTGTATAAGCACGTGCAACACGGATTGTTGTCATGACTGCTTCTGTTCCAGAGTTTACAAATCGGACTTTATCCATAGCAGGCATTGCTTCTTTAAGCATTTTCGCAAATTTCACTTCAAGGGAAGTGGGAGTTCCATAAAGAACACCATTTTCAGCAGCTTTTACGATTGCTTTTGTGATATGAGGATGAGCGTGTCCGGTAATAATAGGACCATATGCAGCCAGGTAATCAATATAGCGGTTCCCGTCTTCATCCCAAAAATAAGCGCCTTGTGCGCGTTCCATAAAAACAGGTGCTCCTCCGCCAACCGCTTTAAATGAGCGGGAAGGACTGTTAACACCGCCAACAATATGTACAAGAGCTTCTTCATATAAAGCTTCTGATTTTGTGTGATTCATCTATTTATTCCTCCTGCAGACTATCTTTCTCCTACGTTCAACTAGTATTGTAGCATGAAAAAGAAATACAGACAGGGATGGAAAACTCTATTTAATGTTCTCAACTATTTGAGTTTTGGAGGATGGTCATATACACTATCTCAGTGCGTAGTTTCTCTTACAGGAAACTCTAAATTTTGCTGCGCAAAATTACTACCCATATCGCTAAATATTTACGGTTTGTTCAATCATTCATTTTTTTCATTATACGGAGGCATTTTTATGCAGAACATTATAGATGTGCAGAAATTAAGGAAAGAGTTTAAGTCTTTTTCGAGCCGTTCAGGTTTGAAGGGGGCGTTTCGTGATCTGTTCACGCGAAACTATACAATCAAAACAGCTGTCGATGATATTTCTTTTACGATAAAAAAAGGAGAGATGGTCGGATACATCGGGGAGAACGGAGCAGGTAAGTCTACATCTATCAAGATGCTGACAGGCATCTTGACCCCAACTGACGGAAAGGTTGTTGTGAATGGAATGAACCCCCATAAAGAACGGGAGAAGTTCGTAAAAACAATCGGTGTCGTCTTTGGGCAAAGGTCGCAGCTCTGGTGGGATATCGCTGTTCAAGAATCATTCAGACTGTTAAAGAAGATCTACAATGTCCCTGATCAACAGTACGAAGTACATATGAAAGATGTTATCGAGACCCTGGATATTGGGCCGCTTTTAGATAAGCCTGTTCGTAAACTTTCACTCGGCCAAAGGATGCGCTGTGAATTAGCGGCAGCACTCATTCATAATCCACCGCTTCTATTCTTAGATGAGCCGACGATCGGCCTTGATGTACTGGTCAAACTAAAGATTCGTGAGTTCCTCAAACGAATCAACGAAAAATACGGTACGACGATCCTGTTAACGACGCATGACCTCTCTGATATTGAAGCTCTTTGTGAGCGGGTCGTAATGCTAGATGAAGGAAAGATTATTTATGATGGGCCGTTAAAAGAATTACGTGAGAACTGGGCTGAAGGAAAGCAGATTCAGTTTCAGTTCAGTGAAGCAGCTGCCTTGGAAGAATTGCAGATTCTTACGAAAGAGCACCTGGTCGTTTGGGAAAAAGGAGAGAGCGACCTCATTTGGGTAGCTTCTGTTGATAGCGATGAGACGGTCATCTCAGGTGTGATCGGGAAAGTAACAGCGGCTAAGAAGATTGCTGATTTAAAGATCCTTGAGATCTCAACAGAAGAGATCATCCGAAATATTTACGTTGAAGGTGCTGTTCGCCATGGGTAAGTATTTAGAGATGATCCGCATCCGCTTTTTAATGATGCTTGCTTACCGGACAAACTATTACAGCGGAATATTAATATACAGCATCAACATTGGTGCGTACTACTTCTTATGGAGTGCGATCTATGGAGGGAAGGAAAACATTCAAGGCCTTTCCATTACACAGATGACAACATATATTGCTGTGGGGTGGATGGCACGTGCCTTTTACTTCAATAACATTGACCGAGAGATCGCTATAGAAATTAAAGAAGGAAAAGTAGCAGTCGAGATGATTCGCCCTTATCCCTATTTAAATATGAAGATGATGCAGGGATTAGGTGAAGGAATCTTCAGGTTATTATTCTTCTCTGTACCGGGTATGGTAATCGTTTCACTTGTGTTTCCAGTAGATTTATCGGCGAATGCAGAAACATGGATCTACTTTTTTATCTCTATCATTTTCAGTTTTATTATTAACACACAAATTAATTTGTTAGCGGGTATTGCGACCTTCTTCTTATTTAATAACGATGGTCTGATTCGTGCTAAGCGTGTTGTGATCGATCTGTTTTCAGGGCTCATTCTGCCTCTTAGTTTTTATCCGATGTGGGCACAAAATGTTATGGGTTATCTGCCGTTTCAAGGTATCAGCTATATCCCGAGTATGATCTTTACAGAAGGATTTAAAGGTTCTCAAGTTTTTGAAGGCTTATTTAACCAAGCCGTTTGGTCTGTTCTGTTAATCATTCCGGTATACGTGCTATGGACTTTAGCGAAGCGCCAGCTTGTGGTTCAAGGGGGTTAGAACAAATGGACTACATTTCTATCTTTTTTCAATACGTTGGGCAATATTTAAAAACAAGACTGACTTATCGAGCTGACATGGTAGTCGAGATCTTTTCTGATCTATTGTTTCAAGCCGTTAACCTGGTCTTCATTCTGGTTGTGTTCGGCCATACCTCACTCCTTGCAGGGTGGAGCAAGGATGAGATGATCTTTATTTATGGATTCTTCCTTGTACCGTTTTCGATTTTTGCATCTTTCTTTAATATATGGGATTTTACGGATAGATATATAGTTAAGGGAGAGATGGATCGCATACTG
The DNA here is from genome assembly GCF_014635025.1 of Fictibacillus barbaricus. Classification (GTDB taxonomy): domain Bacteria; phylum Bacillota; class Bacilli; order Bacillales; family Fictibacillaceae; genus Fictibacillus; species Fictibacillus barbaricus. The sequence goes on from NZ_BMCE01000003.1 coordinate 242,338, forward strand.
ACTAGACCCGTCCATAGTCTGTTTCAGATTGTTCTAGAGCGCATGGAATTAGAATCTCTATTCGGGGTTATAACCGGATTAGTGGTAATGTTTTATGCAGGGAGCAACCTAGGGTTAGAGGTTAGCTGGTATGATCCATTTATCTTTATCCTTCTTGTAATAGGCGGTGCACTCGTTTATGCGGGGATCTTTATTTCGCTCGCAACGATCGGATTTTGGTCAGATTCTAGAACAGATATCATGCCAATGATGTACAACATCGGAAACTACGGAAGATATCCTGTTGATATTTACAACAAAGTGATCAAATATGTTTTAACGTGGATTCTGCCGTTCGCATTCGTTGGTGTTTATCCTTCTTCTTATTTCCTACGGCGGGAAGAGTGGTATACGTATGCTTTTTTAACCCCTGTTGTCGGACTGGTCTTTTTCTTAATCGCCGTAACGTTATGGAACGTTGGGGTAACCAAATACAGAGGTGCAGGAAACTAAAGAAAACCGTTCTCCTTAAAATGGAGAGCGGTTTTGTGTTTAATAGAGAGTTCTTTCTTATCAAAACTCTTCAATTTTCGAAAAAAATTCAGACTAAAGTAACAATTTATTATTAGTTAATTCATTTTGCTTTTTGCAGCGACATAAAGTCAAGTATGATATGAACATACTATATTGTTGTAAGGAATGAGGATACATACATGAAAATTATGGTAATAGCAGGAAGTCCTAAAGCGGAAGCCAGAACAAGAGGGATTGCACAATACGCATCTGAGGTTCTGCGCGAGTTGAATGTGGATGTTTTATACTTCGATGTAGGAAGTGATCAATTGCCTTTATTCACAGGAGACGCGACGTCAGCAGAAAACGAAACGGTTAAGAAACTATCTGAGTATGCTGAACAAGCAGACGGATTCTTCGTAACAACTCCTGAATATCATAGCGGTATGAGCGGAGCGTTAAAAAATGCTCTTGATTTCTTAGGAGGCAAGCATTTTAAGAATAAGCCTTCAGCGATTGCGGCTGCAGCTGGAGGAGGAAAAGGCGGAATGAACGCACTGACGAACTTGCGCACAGTGCTTCGCGGCGTATACAGTCTTGTCCTTCCTGATCAGTTTGTGGCTGATCCTGTGAATTTTGATGAAGGCAACGTACTTGTAGATGAGCTGGCACAAACTCGAGTACATGATTTGGCTACTCAGTTAAAAGAACTTACAGAACTCGTGTCTGTGAACAAAGCAAAATCTTAAACAAGGAAAGGCAGTCTGTTTATCAGGCTGTCTTTTTTGACTGTAAGGCTGTCCTATTCAAACCAATCTTTTCATATGATGAATTGAGGTGGAATGAATGGAGCATGTAATCTTAACTATCTTACTCATAACAAGTGCTGCAGTGATTATTCGAAGTATTTGGATGCTTTTTAAACACCCTGGCATTAAAGAGCATTTGATGCCTGCGAGTCATCTGCTCGTCTTGTTCATCGTATACGGAACGATCATTTCAGGTTTTGGATTGATTTATGCTCTTTTATCATTAATGGGTTACCCCGTTATAAAATTAGAACTGAATCAAAGAGACTTCTTTTCTTTTATCGAAGCATGTATCTATTTCAGCAGTACCACTATTCTTTCCGTTGGTTACGGAGATATTGTTCCGGTTGGAGCAGGAAGGTGGATTGCCGCTCTTCAGGCATTGATTGGTTATCTGCTGCCTATTGCCTTCGTTCTATCATCAGTTATCCACCATAACAAAACGGCAAAATAGTTGTTGAAAAACAAGTAAATAGGCTACCCTTAAGTAAGAAACAGTTATTAAGGAGGGCCAAATGATGAGCATAGAAACAGGAAAAAAAGCACCGGATTTTATACTGCCAGCAAGCAATGGTAATGACGTTCAATTATCTGATTTTATAGGCAAGAATGTAGTTTTATACTTTTACCCAAAAGACATGACACCAGGTTGTACGACCCAGGCCTGTGATTTTAGGGACAAACATGCTGATTTTGATAAGCAAAACACCGTTATCCTAGGAATCAGTCCCGATCCATTAGCACGTCATGATAAATTTATTGAAAAGCATGGTCTGCCATTTCTCCTTCTAGCAGATGAAGAGCATAAAGTAGCAGAACTGTATGAGGTTTGGAAGCTTAAGAAGAACTTTGGCAAAGAGTATATGGGGATTGAACGATCCACATTTATTATTGATAAGGATGGCATCATCGCAAAAGAATATCGAAAAGTGAAAGTAAAGGATCATGTAGATGAAGCACTTCAATTTATAGAAGATAATTTACAATAAGAAAAAAGCCCTGAGAAATCGGGGCTTTTTAACTTTCCTGAAGTTCATTTACCGGTATATCCATTTCGTTGTCTGGCTGTTCTTTTGTATAAGCTCTTGCAGTTTGGTTGTTTTCATTCACGGATTGCAGCCATACTGATGTTCCGTTATGAAGCACTGTGATCTCTTTTTCAGATTCAATGATTTGCTGAGCACGTGATACGTTCATTAATAATCACCTCCACGCTAGTTATTATGCAGCTTGGGCTAACATCCTATGCTTTTGTTCTTAATAAATAGGCATGAAGGCTCACCCGTGATAAAATGAAATTGTGTGAATTTTATAACATATAAAAGTTAGGAGATTACATAATGAGAGACGAACGATTAACGACGTTAGCAAGAACGCTGCTGACACATTCACTTAAATTAGAAAAAGGTCAAAAAGTACTTATTACTTCTTTTATCGCAGGAAAACCACTTGTTAAAGAATTGGTTCAAGAAACGTATAAATTAGGAGCTTTTCCTTATGTTCAGCTCGTAGACGAAGAAATCTCACGTGTACTAATGATGGGTTCCACTAAAGAACATACAGAACCACAAGTAAAATGGGATCTGGCGCGCATGCAGGATGTAGATGCATACATCTCCATTCAATGTAAGAACAACGACTCAGAGTTCTCAGAGGTTCCAAGTGAAATCTTCCAGATGAAAGCTGAACTTAATAAGCCTGTTCAAAACTTAATTATCAATGACCGTCAATGGGTATTGTTGAACTACCCAACAACAGGCCTCGCTCAGATGGCTAAAATGAGCTTGGAGAAATTTACGGATTTTGTCCTAGATGTGTGCAACGTAGATTATAAAGCGATGGCAGAAGCACAAAAGCCACTGCATGCTTTAATGGAACGTACGGACAAAGTACGTATTACAGGTCCTGGGACAGATTTAACATTCTCCATTAAAGGAATTCCTGCTGTTATGTGTGCAGGTGAAAACAATATTCCCGACGGTGAAGTCTTTACAGCTCCAGTAAAAGAGAGTGTTAATGGAACGATCACGTATAACACACCATGTCCTTATCATGGTACAACATTCAACAATGTAAGCTTAACGTTTAGAGATGGAAAGATTGTTGAAGCTACTTCAGATCAAACAGAAAAATTAAATGAAATCTTTGATACAGATGAAGGTGCTCGTTACGTTGGTGAATTTGCAATTGGTGTTAATCCATTAATCCAGCATCCAATGGGAGATATCTTATTTGATGAAAAAATCGGTGGAAGCATCCACTTTACACCTGGAAGAGCCTATCAGGATGCTTTTAATGGGAATGAATCCGGAATCCACTGGGATATGGTACTGATACAGCGTCCTGAGTACGGAGGAGGAGAAATCTATTTTGATGATGTACTGATCAGAAAAGATGGCTTGTTTGTTTTACCTGAACTAGAAGGGTTAAATCCAGAAAATCTAAAATAATTGAAGAGTACAACTAAAAAGCGGGATGTTTATTCCCCGCTTTTTCTATTCAAATTATAAAGAGGTGTCACACAATGATCCTATCAAGTGCAAGGCTTAGAGATGAAATAAAAGAAGGGCTAAAAAAGCGTTTTTCAGACCAAGATCTCAGGTTCTATAATAATATGAAGGAAGCTGCTGATGATCTAAAAGAAGCTGAAATATTGATTACATATGGCGAAGATCTCACAGATGAGTTAGTAGCTAAAGCTCACTCGTTAAAGTGGATAATGGTGATTTCTGCAGGTCTCGATAAAATGCCCTTTAGAGCATTAGAGGAAAGAAACATACTTATTACGAATGCTAGAGGAATCCATAAAACACCGATGGCAGAATATACGATCTCCATGATGCTTCAGATTTCCAGGAAAGCTAGTCAACTGCTTGCCAATCAAAAGCAACATATCTGGGACCGGAGAGTTCCAATGACAGAGATCTCTGGAAAAACAATAGGTATATTAGGAACTGGGGCGATCGGATGCGAAATAGCGAGGTTAGCAAAAGCTTTTAACATGAGAACCATTGGTTTTAACAGAAGCGGGCATGATGCAGACCACTGTGATCTAGTCGTAGATAAGAAAAGTATTCATACACTTTATAAAGAGAGTGATTTTATTGTAAATGTTCTTCCTTCTACACCCTTAACAAAGGGATTCATTGGTGCCGAAGCATTTACTCTTATAAAGAGAGATGCTGTCTTGATCAACATCGGGAGGGGAACAACAATAAATGAAAAAGAGCTTATTCAAGCTTTAAAAGAAAAAAGAATTGGTCACGCTGTACTGGATGTTTTTGAAAGAGAGCCTCTGCCGGAAGAGAGTCCATTATGGGATTTGGAGAATGTAACAGTAACACCACATATATCAGGAATTTCTCCTCAATATCAAGAAAGAGCGATTGAGATTTTTTGTAATAACCTCATCTTATATAGAAAAGATAAGCAAGATGAAATGATCAATATCATTCCTTATAAAAGGGGGTATTAAATTGAAAATTTACACAAAAACTGGGGATAAGGGAACTACCTCATTAATCTTTGGTGAAAGAGTATCAAAAAACGATGTACGGGTAGATGCATATGGTACGTGTGATGAAGCTAACAGCATGATCGGTTTTGGTGTTAGCCTTTTGCCGGAAGAGGGTTGGGCGAAGTCTGCAGCTGCAGTTCTGCAAAGAGTTCAAACTGTATTGTTTCACGTAGGAGCAGAACTGGCCACACCTGCAGGAAAAGAAGTGACATGGAAGCTGAGAGAAGCAGATATTCGTTTTCTCGAAGAAACCATCGATGAATGGCAGTTAGGACTGAAACCCCTCAAACAATTCATACTTCCAGGTGGTTCTCAATCAGCTAGTGCTTTTCATACGGCCCGAACGATCGCAAGACGTGCCGAACGAACTGCTGTAGGAATTGAAGGGGTTAATCCTTTAGTATTGTCTTATTTGAACAGGCTGTCTGACTTTTTATTTATTGCAGCCCGATATGTAAATGAACAAATGAAGTTTAAGGAACCCGTTCTGCACGAAGATCATTCATAAAATAGTTTGTCATTCCATACACTTCAATTGACAAAACCTGTAGAAAAGCAGTAGACTAATTATAACGATTATAAAGTAAGAATTCTTAAAGAAATGGGGTGCATGACGATGTCTAGCGCAAAAATCAATGCTGCAATCGACAATTTAAAACAAGCAGGTGTACGTATTACGCCTCAGCGTCATGCTATCTTAGAGCATCTTATCCAATCAATGTCCCATCCAACAGCTGATGAGATCTATAAGGCGCTGGAAGGGAAATTTCCAAATATGAGTGTTGCAACAGTTTACAATAACCTCCGAGTTTTTAAAGAAGCGGGTCTTGTAAAAGAACTGACTTACGGAGACTCATCGAGCCGGTTTGATTGTGTAACGACGGACCACTACCATATCATTTGCGACTCATGCGGAAAGATTGTAGATTTTCATTACCCTGGTCTAGACGAGGTAGAAAGTCTAGCTGAATCCGTAACCGGTTTTGATGTAGGACGACATCGTATGGAAATTTACGGAGTATGCCCGGATTGCAAAAGAAAACATTAATGGTTAAAAAAAGCTGACTTCCATTCGGAAAGTCAGCTTTATCTATTTTCTTTGCGCATTTGGCGTTTTGAATTGTATTTTTCATCAAACTCTTCGCCCTCAAGACCTTTATCCATCGTAAGCGGCTGGTTACAGGACATGCACGCATCTACACGGCCCAAGACTTTTGTAACTTTCCCACAGTTCGGACAAACAACCTGAACCGCCTGGGTAGAAATCATTCCAATCCAAAAGTAAACTCCAGCACTGGCAATTGTTGCAATAAAACCAATCACCATGAAAATTGACATAACGACAAAACTTGTCTTGAAAAACAGGCCTGCATACATGATGATAATACCTATAAACACAAGGCTTAAGGCAAACGTACGTATTTTATTTATTTTGCTCGTATACTTTATCATAACCTGTCCCTCCTACGTTCTTTAGTATAACATATGAACTCTTAGGAAAAGAAAAAGGATTTCGTTATTTGATGTTGAAACATAACAAACAGGATTTTGTTAAAATGGGAGATGACCTTCATGGAAGATATTTTACGCCCTCTATATCAAGAAAGAGCTAGCAATGAGAACACATTAGGTGTACTATTTGTTGAAAAAAATAAACCATTCAGCCCTGGAACAGATCACTTTGACTGTATTCTTCTTATAATAGTAAAAGAATCTGATCAATCCTGGATGATTAAACATTATGAGTTTGAGTCAGGTTCCGCTGCTCTTCATATTGTTACAGAAGACCTTCTAAATTCTTGGCTGATGCTTGGAACGAACAAACGAGCAGTAGACTGGGTTATGAACGGTAAAGTTCTGTTTAATCGGAACGAGTACATAACAAGGTTAAGAGACCGGCTGCATGAATTCCCGGCTGAAGAAAGAATACACAAGATTGGTCTTGAATTTGCTAAACTTCTTAGAAGATATAATGATGGAAAAGAGCTATTTCATTCTGGTCATTATTTAGATGCTTTTAACAACATCATGCATGCTTTGCATCATCTAGCGCGATTATCCGTTATTGAACATGGATTTTATCCAGAAGTAACGGTTTGGAATCAGGTAAAAATGATACAGCCCGAGATCTTCAAGTTATATGAAGAACTTGTTACGGGTGAAGAATCTATTGATAAACGAATTGAACTTCTATTATTAGCATCTGAGTTTTCTCTAACTTCAAAAACAAAATTAGGAGCCAATCATTTATTAAGTGTGATCAAGCAAAAAGATGAATGGGCGTATCAGGAATTAATGGAGCATAACGAGGTGCGTGATTATGCGATCGATCTTTCCATGATCCTGACTCATTTAAAAGATAAGGGTTATATAAAGACCATTAAACGGGAAACAAAGAGCAAAAACCTATATCATCGCTATTACTCAATAAAAGAATAAACTTTTTCACAAAAAGGTGTTGACCTGTTTATCTATATCGTGCTATATTATTTCTTGTCGCTGCGACACACAGAAACAATGTTGCAGTCGGGAAACACGATAAAAAAACAGGTTGACATCTTATTTTTGAGATGTTATCCTAATAAAGTCGCCAAAACGAGCGGCACACGAAATAAGCAATAAACAAGTTCTTTGAAAACTGAACAAAAGAAATAGGTAAGGAATTAAGAATTAATTCCGTCAGTTT
>NZ_BMCE01000004.1 GCF_014635025.1 Fictibacillus barbaricus
AAAAAAAAACATTAAGGATATAATTTTGATATATTAATAGGAATTCCATTATTTATTAGCTAATTAATAAATTGTTGTTTAACAACTAAATTTCCCAATTTAAAATTCCCGATATAAAAGACCAGAATTTTTATATTTTATCTATTTTTTATGTTTTAATTATATACCCCCATTTGTTCCAATAATTCTTTTGCAAGAGTTCTTGATCCTGTAATTCCTTTTAGATATTTCATACTTCCTTCAGCAGACCAATCAACATTTTTTATCTTATAAAGGGTTTTAGTCATCTGGTTTATATCAATATTATTTGAATCTTTATCAAAATGTTTTCTTATAACCTGATTACCTACAAGTGACAATGCATTAATTCCTATAATATGTGTCATCTTATAATTTTTATAGTCTCCCCATTCATTAGGAAACATCTTTTTAATTATATTAAAGTAAGTTGTTGCTATTAACAAAATCTTCTCTTTATTTAATTCTGTAACTATTGAATCCTTTGTAAGCATTGACAGTGCTGTATAAATATTTTGTAAAGTAATATGTCTTCCTTTACTTCTTTGTCCTATAATAGTTCCTTTTTCGTGAAATGGACTATCTTTTTGAATTATTAGTTGCGTTGCTACCCAGCTTAGCTCTTCATTATCTCTTTTTAAATATCTACTTAGGGATGAACCTATACCTTTTGCTTTAGTATTAATGGTATCAAACAACATAATCTCTTCATCTTCATCTAACCAATGAAATGCCAAAAAAGGTATATTTAATGAGATATTTGATTCTTTAGTATATATTTCAATTCCTCCTAAACGATGTTGACCGTCCATAACTGAAGCTTTACCTTTACAGAACAGTCTACCAAATGAAGGACGTTTACTGTCATAAGCTGAGAATTCCCAATTCCCCATAGCGTTTAATAATATAGGGGTAAATAAAGCTCCATCTCCTATAGATAAGTATTCGGAAAAATCCTGACACCTTTTTTTGTTAACTGGTCTTTGATACCCTTTTCCAGAAGGGTCATCAAATGGTTTTACAAATAATAACTTAGTTGAATCATGAGAAGAAATATTACTTTGATAGATAACTTTACCTCTCATTTTGGTTTGTATGACATTTTCAATAATAATATTCTTATTTAATGAACTCATTATAATATCTCCTTTAATACAAAAATACAATATGAATAATAGTACTTATAAGTTCATTTTTCAATGGAAATTATATCATATTAGTCTGTATGGATACTTCTTACTTACCTACTCTTAAAGAGAGGTGGTAAAGGTGTCAGATTTCATTAAACTTGTTGGAATGAAGGTTAAATTGATAAGAAAATCCCTAAACTTAACTCAAGAAGAACTTGCTGAAAGAGCTCATTTCCAAGCATCATACTTAGCAGGAATTGAACGTGGGGAACGAAATATAACTTTAGAAACTTTAGAAAAAATTGCAAATGCATTAGAGATTTCCCCACAAGATTTATTTCATTATAATGACTTAGTTACACTTGAATCTGATAATGTTAGTGACATTGAAATAATTAAATCAATTATCTACAACCGTAATAGTACAGAACTTAAAATGATAAAGAATATTCTCTTTGAAATCACAAAAACGATTGACTCAATAAAAAAGTAGAAGAGTACATAACTTGGTACACACCTACTTTTTTATAATAACTATAAGTATGTTTATATACTTTTCCAGCTTATTTATAATAAGTTATTATCAAGAGCTTTCAAAAATTTATCTACTAACCATTATGCCGTTTTTTTATAATGTACTCTTCAGGATCAATTAATTTAGCTATTAATTCACACTTAGTTAAATTATGATATCTTCTTTTTAACGTCATTTTAAAATTCGATCTTGCTTTAAACTTTTACGATTTGTAGTTGTTATTTTGTTTTTTTTAACAGTATTACTATGTTTTTGGTATTAGAATGTATCGCTTTTTCGATGGATCAATTTCAAAACGATATTGCTAATACTCATATCTTCTTTTCTTAATTTTAAATAATCTATTGCTTTACCTAATTCCACTGACCTTTGTTCTTACTTTCATTCAACCAAGGACGTGGATATGAAGAACACTTCTGACTAATAATGTTCGTCCTTCTATATTCTTCAATTTATTATATTACTTACCAGTTTTAAATAACTACCCAAATTCACGCCCATTTCTCAGCGCTTTCAAGAGACCATTTAATAAAGGATTCCAATTCATGTTTTTGTTTAGGAATTTTAGCCTAAAATCTTTATTTTCTTTTGGGCTCCTCAATCTTCTGAATTTAGAGAAACTCTTCATTCTCACTTCTTACATACGGTATTTATCGATTGATTCTTATTAATTTCTCTACTGTCATGAAAAACTAATGATACACCACCTGCGGATGATAGAACTTCAGTAATAGTTCTTGATTAACAAAAAGTTTTGATTAATTTATTCAGCGCTATCCAAGTTTAGTTCGCATTTTGAGGGATATAGTTGGAGGTTCGTATTACCGTTTGTCATAATTCCCATATCCTTTTAAATAATAAAGCGTATAGAATCCATAATGTTAACTTGATTTTTTATCCATTCAATGATCTTTGAAGATTCATCCGTATTAACTTCCAATTAACTACATACCTGGTTTTTTCTCCATTTTTATATCTTTTATTCTGACCCTCTTCTCTCCCCTCAACTCTAGCCGTTTACCTTTTCCCTAATTTGTTTTTTGTAATTATCGATGATCTTAATAGTTAATAATAGATACATAACTTCTGTATTAAATTTTACTTCTGTTCAGCTGGTACAACAAAAATTTAGTTTTTTGCACCTTCTGTAACATTATTTTAGGATGGCTCTAATGCATCTCTCACTGTAATGCTCCACTTACTAAACAAGAATAAATTATTAAACAGAATAGTATTTGTCCTGAAAAAACAGCAATAGCTAACCACAATAAATACAATTAGTATAAAACCTCTTATAATTTCACGTACCATATCCATTAATCTCTATAACAAACAGTAGCTCTAAGATATTATTTCCCTATTAAAGTTTGCTTACTAACAAATAAGCAGAAAGGAGAATTTTGATATGTATTGGCACACTGGCTCATTATTTGTCAACTAGACCTCGCTCTTGGCGGAGATCCCTTGATGAAGAACGGTAGGCTTGTTCTATAGGCCTCCTCAGACTCTATGATACTCGTATCCTCTTTTGGCAGGACATTAGGAAACACGAGCTGCGCTCTTGGTATTGTTATCTGTTTTAAGGTAATAAGATGTTTAAACAATACAGACTTCGCTGAGATTCTGGTCACCGCGTTCCGACCGCGTCCCTTTGTTTGTTTGACGATTCGTTTTGATTGCTTTAACACCTCTTTTAAGGTGGATAAGGCCATGCCGAACGTTTCGGCGAGCATGCTTAAAGAGCCCTTCAGGAAAGGGTTGACTTCTGTTGTATGCTTCTTTAAGTACTCTAGGATATCGCTCTCTCGTTCGTCGTAATGAGAGCGTGATCTCTCTTCACGGGGCTTCTTAAACTTATACCAGCCTTCTCTTCCGATAAACCGAGCTTGTCCGTCGGTCCAGAGCTCAAGCAGGCTCTCCACGTAAGAACGCTTCACTCCTTTGTATTTACCGGAGTAAGCACTTTTTAACGTCCGTTCGAATTCTTGTTTACTTAATGGACGAGTTAGGTTGCTGTTGAACTGATCAAGTTCATCGTACGCCTCTTCTACACATCTTCCACTCTGATAATTTGCTAGAGCGAGTGTCATGAGAGCGTTGTTCCGGCTGGAACCGTGGTATCCTGAATCGATTCTCTCGGAACGGATGAGCGCCTGGTACCAGTCTGAACGGGTCATGTCTTCAGTCTGGTTTCGTGTAGAATAGATGACGCGGAACATGTTTTTCTTCTCATAAGTTACAGACCAGCTGATGAGATTTCTCGTGTCCGCTGGTGTAGGAAAGAAATCGAGCACGTTCTCCTCTGTCGGCATCCGGTAGAACCCAAAAGGTACACAGTTTGCGTCGACTGGTGCATATTGTTTCAACGCTTTTCGGATGTTGCTGGATAGTCGCTCTGCGATCCTTAGACTCTTGTAGTCTTGTTTTTTATGGATATAGAACGGTGTGGAGAGCACGTAGAACACCTGGTATCCCCTCGGTGTCGACAGCAAAAGATTCGGCCGGGGCAGCCCCAACTCCTCACAACCGATGTAGAGCCCATAGAGATCAACGTCTTTCGAGTCGATATCCATACCGATCACGTTGATCTGCTTTAAGTTCTCACGCTCGTGTCCTTTGATGATCCTGTTCTTAAAATCGTAGTATGTTCCACCGCGAAACGTGTTTGGTGTCCAATGGGAAAGGCCTCTGTACTTCTCTTCTAGCGTCTCATAAGATGTAACAATGAAGCCTTTTCCTTGGGTCAGGTCTTCTTTAGAGGAGGAGACGAACACAACACCACTCTTGTATGGTTTATTTTTTTCCGCATCACGAAAACGCACCACGTTCTTTAGTGGTGCAGATGTTCCTTTTTTCTTGTATGGAGTGAGGCTGTCATGTGTCATGAAAGCGAGTATGTCAGCTATTGAACGTATAGATTTTTGACTATTACTTGCTTCTCTCTCCATAAGAACACCCTTTTCTCCCGTGATTTTCGCCTTCTTTACCGTTAACAGGGTAAGCCAGAATAGTTTTGTCCCCTATTTACGTCTGTTCGAAGTTTGTTGGAGAAAGTATAGCGAAATCACTTTTTAATTTTTGGTGTCCTCTAAGGAAAATGCACCAAAACAAAAAGCCCCTCAAAGCGTGACACCTCAAGGGACGAAAAAAAGTGTTCTATTTTTTTATGATGCAAGTTTCGCTCGTCTTTTGCACCATGGAACATAATGTGTTCCATGTGTGCGGACTCTGTGTGGTTTTTTAAATGTTAGAAATCCCTATGATATCAAGGTTTAAAGAGTTTGTGATAAAACAATACCATACAGACTACGCTCAAATTTTAATGTAAGTGGTGCGTTTTTTACGGACATCCTTCGCTCAATTTCGTCAAGTCTCGTCGATTATTTCGTTAAAATTGGATAGTTTATCCTCTAAACCTACTGTTTTCATGGTTTTTATTGCAGACAGGTTCCGCTCAAAATGGAAACTCAGTAGATTGGTTGGTGCATTTTTTGGTTCGTTTTGATACACAGGTTCCGCTCACCATGTAGTAAGATGGTGCATATTTGGTGCGAAATGCACCACTGAGCGGACAGTGTGTACTATTTTCTTGAGTTTAGGAATAGTTTGCACCACAAGACAGCACCTAATGATTACCTATTTATTCTAATTTTTCATCTGAATGCTACAAGATACCCTAAATTTAAGTTGTCCTTAAATTTAAAGTACCTTTTTTTAGAAGTCATTAGACACATTAAGTTATAATCATTTACTTCACTTAAAGTAGTGAGATTAAGTCCGACTGCTCTTTTTAATTAACACACATACATTATAAAACCATACACTAAATCAAAAGGGTTTAGTCGCCAACATATAGCTTCAAAGGACTCCTGATCGATAGAGCAGGAGTTTTAAACCCTTCATGCTTACTCTAACTTACTTAATAATATCTTCCATTAATTACACAGCTTCTAATCGGTCAAAAATAAATGATGAATGGTTGCAAGCTCAAAGATACAACCGTTTTAACGTACACTTTCAAACTGGTGCAGTTTCATTATATGATCGGAACTTGTCTATTATATGGTGCATTTCTGTATGTTCATTTATAAAAAGACAGGTAAGTGCACGATATCTTCACAAAATGTACTGTAATTTTAAAATGCACTACTCCTTCTTGAAGGAATGTACCTGAAGTAGAACAAGACAATTATTTATAAACATAAAAATTTCAATTAGATTTAACCGAAAATCTGTAACTGCAATTCCATATAAGTTATTGTTTCTAAGAGGTATCCATCTGAATTAATTATTATAATGAGGGGTTGACTCACTTTTCAACACCACTATCAATTAAAAAGTTCATAAACCTTTCGTCACTAGTTGGAACGACAATTCTAAGAGTTCATTAATAGTTAAGCCAGTTGTTTTCATGTTTTTGGTCTACCTTTTTAACCATGGACTCAATTGTATCGGGGTTCCTTTATAAACTATCATTTCTTTTTATCTAGCATAAAATTGATTTGAAATATACTACATAAAACAATTTATAGATTTACGTTTAAAAAATATTCCTAGTAGAAGACTGTTGCGAAATGTTATTAATCCCTCATATAGTAAACATTATTACTTAATAATATACAACGACATATATATTGTTGTTATTATTGACTTATATTTTATTTAATTAAGTCGAATTCCGTTGGATTAACTGAAATGGGAGATTTACTTCTTTTCGTTTAAGTGATTTTTTATCTTTTATTGCGTTTACCACCTGAGCCATTGCATCTCGTCCCTTTTTTTCGATCGGTTGCTCCACTGTGGTAAGATTCAGTTTTCAGATAAGTCAATAAATCTTTTTATCTGTTATTTCGAATACAGAAATATTTGTCAGATAACTTCCCCCTACTGAATCCATAGGTTTACAAATTACTGGTGCATTTTTGGTACACAAGTTCCGCTCGAATGTACCAAAATTGGTGCAATTTTTATTATAAAAGTATCAATTTGGTGCATTTTAATGTCTTCTATATGTACAATGCTTGCTATAATGAAAACAGTGGTGCATTTTATATACATAAATAAACCAATATGATTGTTATAGCTATACATAGAGAGGGTGTATGTTATGAATTATGAAGACATACCTGATCGTTTGATACTAAACTATAAACTATTAAAAGTTGTCATCTATGAAGAAACAAAGGGATTGTTTGAAGACCGTCCGCATGTTTTGGAACATTGGCACCATGATGCCTACCAGATGACAGAGGAAGAGACTCGCCAACAAGCGCCATGTGAGAAGATGCGCCCTAGTTTTCGTGCTCTCTTCTACCTGTACACGCAGACCCTTTTTTCTGGTGAACATATTACTAAACACATGATTCGGGATGCTGTTGACCGTTATAAGGACACGATCAAACTCTTGCTTGCAGGTCACTTCATGCAAGAGTTCCCGAATATTGAGATCAAAAGAAGTGTGAACGAAGAAAAGATCGAAGAAGCGCTCGACCGTGATTATATCTATTCCAGTATGGATATGGATTTTCACCTCATGCGTGATATCGTGACGAAGAAGAAAGAATATAAAGAAGGTGACACGGGTTACCTCGCTACAGAGATCATTGATAACAAAGGACAAGTACGTGGGATGGCCGAACTACGGCCAAACGAGACAGGTGTTCCACAGCTTACCGCAGATCAGCAAGAAATCTGGCTCGAACTCATCGAATCTACACTGAATTCACTTGATGAGATGACGGCTGACCTCTTTGACTTGATCACCTACCTTTGGATGGTGACACCTAAAGACAGTGATGGATATATTGAGTTTCACAGCAACGATGCCCTTCGCCTTCGTAATCTTCGTAAACGTACAGCAAACGGTCGTGAACTAGATTACCGTGAAGAAGATCGCTTCAATATTATGAAACGTGTCGCTGCCCTCTCTTCTATCTGGGTCTCACTCGGAGACCAGAAGATCAAAGTCATCAACGCTGAAGAGATGCAAGATAACGAGCTTTATAAGTTCAAAGATTTTCAGCGCATGTTTGAGATTGGAAAAATACGTGTCGCGTATGATAAGAAGACGGGTGAAGCGAGAGGAATTTATGCGGTTCAAGTTAAACCCACCTCTATACTGACACCTTACCTAGAGGGACCTAACCGATCAATAGGTCTTCTTGACCTAAAGATCTTTCAATACAGTCACTTCACACAAAGAGAACAGAAACGTTTGGCTCGTTACCTAAATCTACAATGGAAGATTCGTACGGTGAGAAGGTCTTTAAACCAACCGTTTAAAGTTTCTACGATTCTTAAAATATTAGATATCTCTTCTCGTTATAACGGTGTTCAGATCAGGGACAAGTTTGAGAACGTATTAGATGAACTGCAAAAAGATGATGTAATCAAAACGTGGCATTACACCGAAGAGATCGATGAAGAGATGGTCGGCAGAAAAGGATGGTTTAAGAACTATTGGTCAAAGATCAACGTGATCATTCTGCCTCATGATTCACTCGTCAAAGAAAACCAGAAGAACTTAATTTCATCAGATCATAGTGTCGATGAAAGAATCATTGCGCGCATGCAGAAACTAACGCAAGACAATTTACTGATTGCTAGTCACGAAGATCCTACTCCATCTTGGGAGTTCGTCCAACAAGAAACAGCATCAACTATTGATACGAAACAGAACATTCATATATTGGACAAACCCGAGCAACAGACTTTCGATTTCACACCTGATATAAAACTTACACCTTCTTCTATAAAACAAATGATTGATTCACTCGGTATGAGTATACGTCAATCAGCCAGTGAGATCGGCATCGCACACACTACTCTCTCTCGTTATATCCGGGGAGAGAACAAACGTCAGAATAAGAACAATGACGAGAAAATGTTGAACTGGTTAAAAGAAAAAGCTGTGAAGTAAGAGCACTAACCAAATTGGTTAGTGTTTTCTTATAAAATACCATTAAAACATATGTTGATGATGATATATATGTTGTAATATTAATCGTATTATAATTTAAAAGTATTGTTATGAAAAATAACGTTTTTAATATTGTGGTTAACTATATAATCTTTATTGTAATTAACATTAAGAAAGATGACATTAATAAGAACGCTGTCATAAATATATTCGTATTACATAACAACATTAAAACTATGTTGTTATATATGAAGATTGATACAATACCAATAACTATATACTTACAACATCTTTTAAAAATAAAATTGATCATATATTTAATTTGGTTATTCATATTAACAACATCTATATTATTATTTTTAACGTTATAAATAAGATTGATAACAATATGCATGAATTAAGACTTGGGGGTGATTCCTATATGCATTACGAAATTATGCTTGTCACGAAAAATTCAGACCAACAAAGAAAAATAACTGTTATGGACCTTAGGGCCAATAAGACCATCACGTTCTTATTAAATGAATTAGATAAGAGTGATTTGGATGAGGACTTAAAAAATTTTATTGATTTACACATAAATAAAATAAAAAGAGGTGATTTCGATTACTTTGGAAATCAGCAATAGAAACAATATCAATCGTGACAATAATTAAAACTAGAAGAATTATTATATATGTTAATGATAATATATATAACAAAAACGTTAATAATATTGTTATCCAAAACACAATATAATTGAAACATATGATATAATTAGCATTGTTCATAAAATTGAATATGTCGACAACATATTAAAATATGCTGTATGATACTGTGTGTTATTGTCGACAGTATGTATGACGATGACATGTACAATGATGTTAAAATTAGAATTAACAAATAAGAGATTAATAGTGAGGTGTAAACATTGACTGCAAAAATTGTAACGTTTGGAATCAGTAAAGGCGGCTGTTCAAAGTCAATCAGCAGCGGTATCACATCATACCTCCTTAGTAAGAAAGAACGAGTTCTTGCGATTGATATGGATGGTCAGGGAAATCTTACGAGTTTCTTAACGAGTGAATATGATATTTGTAACGTATTTGAGAAAAGAACCGTATTAGAAGCTATCCTTGATGGAGATGCCAGAAAGTATATCATCAAGATTGCGAAGAACTTAGATTTAGTTCCTGCAAATGACTTCCTGGCTACGCTCCCTCGTTTGATGTATGAGAATGGATTAAACCTGGATGCCCTGCAAAAAGCATTAGAACCGGTAATGGAAGATTATGATTGGATCATTATCGATACACCACCGGCCCTATCAGAACATACAGTAATGCCTCTAAGTACATACTCAAGTGCAGGAAGTTACGCGGTTGTCATGTTTGATGGATCGATGTTTGCTTACTACGCCATTCCTAAGTTCTTAGAGATTATTGATGGAGCCAAAGAGAGATACAACCCTAACTTAGGAACAGCAGGTATTCTCTTCTCTCTCATCGATGCAAGAGCTAAAGAGAATGAGATCATGGAAGAGTCTATCGATGAAGAGTATCCAGGTGTACGCTTTAAGACGATCATCAAAAGAAAAGCAGCTACTCGCCGTTTAGCGATTACAGGATTTGATGAGAATCCAGAACTGAAGAACGCTTTAGAATACTACATCCCATTCGTGAAGGAGCTGAAGAAACGTGTCAAACAAGAGCAGCCTCAAGGATAAGATAAAAAAACCTAACGCGACACAGACCTTTTTTAATTCATATGACAACGTTGATGTTAAGAAAGAAGATAGGAAAGAAACTGAAATTAAGAACAATGAAGAAGATATCATTAAAAACGAGGATGAAGTTGCTAGCGAAATATATGATATGAACGACAACAACATCGACAACGTTGTTGATAATAAGAACAATAATGATGAAGATGATGATTACCTTCGAATGCTTGCTTCTGGTAACAAAATAAAGAAGCAAAAGAAGAAAAAAGTATTCACCTCCT
Organism: Fictibacillus barbaricus; assembly: GCF_014635025.1. Classification (GTDB taxonomy): domain Bacteria; phylum Bacillota; class Bacilli; order Bacillales; family Fictibacillaceae; genus Fictibacillus; species Fictibacillus barbaricus. The sequence goes on from NZ_BMCE01000004.1 coordinate 10,586, forward strand.
TCTACATGGATCCAGATCTTGCTGTTGAAGTGGATAACATTGCCTCCCGCGGAGAAAAAGGAGATAAATCAAAACTTATTAATAAGGCGATAAGAAGCCTATTAGAACAATATGGAGTTATTGAAAAAAGCCGCTAAATTAGCGGCTTTTTTCAATCTATATAACCTCTTTGTCATTAATAACAACAATGTTATATATGTTGATTATGATATATTTTTAATTTATATCACGTTTATAACAACCATTAATATTTATATGTTGTTGATGTATATCAATTATCATTATTGTCAATAATACTAGTAACAGCAACACTATACTTGAGTATAAATAGAAATATGTATCAACAATATTTATCCCGACAATAAATATATATATATATTTATTTATATCGAGTCTTATTGTTATTTTTAGCCAGAATTTAATAATTAAACTTAATATCCAGAAACAAATATAAAAATAAGTAGTTTAACAGCTGATTGACATGTTCTAATTTTATTATATTTAATTGAGTATTATGTATGGTAGATCGTCAATGTTAATTGGAAGGGATAGTTTGGAAACGTTAAGTAAAGAACAGAGGTACTTTAGTTAATTTATTATAGCGGATGATTATAAATGTAACATTCACCAAAGCTATACTTAACAGTTTGTAGCTGATTACTGAATCTGGTAACTTTATTTGAAGTGAGCATTTTTGTCTTTTACGACATCAATTATATCAATAACAATGTTTTATATGTTGATCATGACATATATGATAACTAGTATTACATTAACAATTAATACTTCATCATTATTAATTTTTGTATGATATACAACATTAATATGATCCATAACGTTTGCCTTAACATTAATAATTAGAAATATAAATACCGTTGTCATTTATAAGTATAAATTCAATGTATATTAATAAGTTATTGACATTTATATAGGCGTTTTTAATTATAAAAAATATGATGTTGTTACTATATATATTGTATTTAAGATATGTTGTAAGCAATGGATTAACATATTAGATGTTATCAATATCAATTCCAATATTAATAAAATTTTTGATATACATACAATTGTATAGTTAATTTTCGTATGTTTATAAATTATCGAATTGCAACGTTAATAATCATAATCACTCATTTTCAGATCACAACATTCTTGTTCTGAATACTAGCATTTCGACCAAGTAAAAATCCAAGATGTAAATATTTATGTCATTGTTAATGTATCTGTTAAAATTGGATATGTTACTAATGTAGAGATTTAAATCCAACAATATAGGGACAAAAAAAGACCAAAACATAACGTTCGGTCTTTTTTGCTTTTCAGATCAGTTATTTCGAAAACACTTATGTTAATGAATATGAGGACGGTACAGGCATTCTAGTGGATTTGACTTCGCATTTAGGACGCTGAAACGTTAACTTGCTCGGTTATTGCTGATGTGAATGATAATGGTCTTTAAAATTGAAAATCTACACCCTTTAGTAATTTCAATATTCAACAAACGGTAGCTATAAGGATCTTCAAACTCAAGATCCTTTTTTTTGTTTAATAGTTAAATATATGCTCCAAGCTGGTATCAAAGAAGTAACGATCCATGGAAGATCCTTTGTGCCAATAGGGAATTGAATATTTATTGTAAATTATTTTGACTAATTTGACTTAAGGCATTGCCAGCACTTTGGTTGGACTGTTCACGTACAGCTAAATCCCCTAAGGACAACATTCCTACAAATTGTCCATTATCAACAACAGGTAAACGCCGTATTTGATGTTGAGACATAAGAGCTGATGCTTCTTCAAGAGATGCATCAGAGGCAATAGTTACGATATTGTTTGACATCACTTGAGATACATTTGAGCTTCCATTTGTTAATCCACGAATCGCTAGATCACGGTCTGTTACCATTCCGACAACTTGACCGTTTTCAACAACCGGAACAGCTCCGATATTTTGGGCTTCCATTTTACTTGCAACCTCCTGTAAAGAATCTTGATTCGAACAGGATTGAATATTGGTTGACATAACATCACGAACTTGCATGGGTAATCCTCCTTATATTCTAGTCTAAATATTATCATTTGATATTTTCATTAAATTATTCAGTTACTCCTTGCCAATGTAAATGGAAAAGCAGTAGTTTGAAAAGAATATATGTTAAAGAAAAAGCCAGGATTAAATAATCCTGGCAAATGAAGCTTATCCAATCTAGCTGTAACTAACTTTCTTAATTACCCTTAGAGGTCAAAAAGAAGCTCTAAATCAAGATGAAGTAGAAAAAAACTTAATTACACATAGTAGTCTGAGTTTTTTATTGGTCAGCTGATACCAAGTTTCACTTTTAATAACCCAATAACTATAACAATGTTATATATATTATTAATATTGTTTTCATTTAACATTATTTATAAAATAAAAACCCTATTCATGTTGATACTGTTATTTAAATTGATATTAATATTAACATTCACAACAACATATATCTTAACAACAATAATGTTGTTTACATGTGATTTATAATACTCATATAAAATTATGTTAATACTGTTAAATAAAATATTATTAATAATATTCTTGAATGAATGGAAACTGAGGGGTTGTTTTTATATAAAAATCTAGGGATAAAGTCGAAGAAACTGATAAACTGTTTGGACAGGTTGGATTTGATTCTTCCTGACAATTTCTAATCAGGTAAGGTCTAATGTATTTTATCCTCTTTATAGGGGAGGGACGGCTTTTTGACACTAAACAGTTATAACCAAAGTATTTGAAGAGCTATACTTATAAGAATAATAACCACGGAAGTTCAGAAAAAAAATGAGAAGTGTTCAGTAGGAATTCAAATTTCAAATGTTTAAACAGAGTATCTAAGAAACTAGATTAATTAACCAACCAATGAGTTGAACCATCTTAAGTCCTGATAAAGGGGGGGGCTCGAACAAGTTCAATTCTTTTTGTTATACAAGCTGCTATTCAAGTTCAACTCTGGTTGATGTGAGAGCGGCGGTTAATAAAAATAATCTAAACTCGTTTAAGACATTTTCGTTTATTATTCCATTTATGAACACTTCTCATGTAAGTTACTCGAGAACTTATTTTAATTTTACAATATCATTTTTATATATATCAATATAATTATTTTTATAATAATAATAGATTTTATCTATTACTACGAGTATATATTATCACTTAGTTATAAATATAAACCCGTGAAGAGGGTAAGATTACATGAATAAATTTTTGAGTTGAGTAAAATATAATATTGTTACCACCACCATTTAATGACTAATCAAAGGAGAATAAAATGTCTCATCGTCTTTTAGAAGCCATTCAACAGGCTCAAAACTTATTACAAGAGATACATCAATTAGCACATCAGCTTTCTTTAGAAATTGTGGCTAACAGACAGACCCCTACAGGCCACTATTCTGAGTTCGATGCCCACCTATTACATCAAGGGCATCACAGGCCAGCGGGAGGTATTACTCATTCTATAAGTTATGCAGGACATCCTATCTACTATAATGGACATCACCATCTACCTCACAACATTGTACATCCTGTCTCGGTTCCTATTTATTACACTGGGGCATTAAATACACAAATACCGAAAACTCCACCATCTGAAAATTTTAATCAAAATAAGAATAGTTGATAAGTACCTCTTCAAAAGGACCCTCTAGTATAGGGTTCTTTTTTTTTAAGGGCAAATTCATAGATAATATTAATTAATTATATAGAAACTATAATATTGTTTAATGATTCTTTAACAAATAAAATTATTCTAAGAAAACTAAAACTATCCAGGTAGTAAAAAGCATAGTGATTAAACAATTAATATTAAGAGGTAAACATTGATGCTTTATTTTGGTTTATCAAAGAAGCAATTAAGTAATCCTCACTATGAATAAATAAAAAGAGTATTCATTTATTTTTAGAAATTAAGGATTTATAGTTTGTTGATAATCATCAATTTAAAAATTGATTAGATCAAAACGAATCCCAAATTCACCTACTTAATTTAGAACAGTTTAAGAATTAGACTTGGAGGGGAAGGGCATGAAAATAAGGAACAGAAAAACTATTAAAGCTGGGCTTGTTCTAATTGAAAAAAAATGGACTAGTTTGATTATAATCGAATTGATGGAAGGTCCTATCCGATTCAAAGCTCTTGCTAAACGTATTCCTGAAATGAGTGAAAAAATGTTAGCTCAGAGACTAAGAGAGCTAAACTCTTTAAGTATAATAGAAAGACATGTCAGTAAATACAGACCATTAAAAGTTGAATATAAACTAACGCAAAAGGGACTAGAACTAGCCGTATCCCTAAATTCCTTCTCGCAGTGGACTGATAAATGGATGTAACAAAAGTATAAAAAAGTTTTTGGGGCATTCTAAAATCTATATATGAGACTGGAATGATCTCATTACATTAATAATAGATAACATCTATTGTTTTAATATTAACAATGGTATTGATGCATCTACCGATATGTTATAAGATTTAATTAAGTTCTTTTTTGACCCCCTAATCGATGAAAAGGACTAATTCCGGGAGGTGTTCATGAGCTGCAACCTAAATTGTATCTGTAAAGAGGTCTCCGGTTAAAACCATGATGGGTGAAGAACTAATTGTAAGTATCGTAACCCTTTATGGATCCTTGAATCATGCACATGGTCTTATAGATTAATTGATTGGAAATTTTGCCAACGCTAAAAAATCAAAACAAATGGCCAAACATATTTCAAAACTGTGCGAATTCAATTGACTTTCAGAAAGATACAAAACTCATACCCTAAGTTAGGATCCGGTTCCGGAGATACAATTTTGTAGTTTTGTTGCAGATATTTTTGAACGCCTCTCTGAGAGTTTAAAGCGGGACGTTAAAATTGTGCTCCAAACTATCCAAAAGTAAACAAACAGGAGGAAAATACTCACCTCCTGTTTCTTAATGCTTTACAGTTTATCGGCATCGACCAGTCTTTAACCCATCCCCATGATTATAAATACAGTTTTTAATGTGAATAATGTAGGCTAGAATAATTTATAAAAACTTGCTAAATTATATCCAAATTGAAAGAGGGGGGGAGATAGATGGATTTATGGTGGTTTGCTTATGCTCTTATTGTGATTATATCTATTATAGGGTTAGTCGGCACTATTTGGATTTCAACGATACAAGATAAAAAGTATGGAAGTTCCACAAAACAAAACTTGATAAGATTGACATTAATTTATGCTGTTCTAATAATTGTTTCATTGATTACACTAGCTATATATATGTTCGTATAATATCAACTTTAACCGAACGAAGGAACCCGATTGGGTCCTTTTTTGTTTATTTTACATGAATATATAGATACCATCTATCTATAATAATGTTGTCGTAAAATCAAAATAGAACAGCCCGGTAGTTAATCTTAAGACTTTTTTATCTATTTTTTAACGAGAAGGTGGATCTTATAATGGAAGAGTATATTTTGATTTACAGCATACCAGTTAAAAAAGAATGGTTAGTAATGTTACTTGCTGCCGTATTGTCTATGGAACAATACTTAAAGTTAAAATCAGATCATGCTCGAAAGTTCATATTCAATGTATTAATTACTGGTAATACTAATTTTATTTTTTAGTATGGAAAGTCAGTTATGTTCTATTCCACCCGGTTACAGCGCTCAAGAACCCAGTCAATTTACTTTTTCATGGAGGAACGTATGGACTCCTATTAGGTGTGGATAAGTACGCTCTTGTTGGTGACGATGTAAGGATCTTGGATTAAACATAAAACTAATACTTCAAAAAGTAGTTCTGTTAAACTAAAGTTAATCCAAACTATCAAAAGTATACAAACAGGAGAAAACCTATTTTCTTATGCTTTACAGTTAATCGGCATCGACCAGTCTTTAACCCATCCCCGAGCTTTTAATGCTTCCGCAATACGCCCGACACCGACCATATAAGATGCTTTTCGCATATCTATATCTTTTTCAACAGTCATTCGAAACACATCGTCAAAAGCGTATATCATTTTCTCTTCTAACTTTTCATTTACATCTTTTTCTTTCCAATAGAAGCCCATCGTGTTTTGCACCCATTCAAAATAAGAGACCGTAACACCTCCGGAATTACATAGAATATCAGGGATGATAAAGACACCTTTCTCATCTAATATCTGATCACCGGCAGGTGTAGTTGGCCCATTAGCTGCTTCTGCAACGATTTTAGCTTGTATCATAGGAGCTGTCCTTTCTGTAATCTGATTTTCAAGGGCAGCAGGAACAAGTATGTCTACCGGTAATGAAAAAAGCTCATCATTATCGATTCTTGTTGTACCTGGGAAGTTCATAACAGCTTTGGTATTATTGACATATTTAATTAATTCGGGTACATCGATTCCATTCTGAGAATAAATTCCTCCAGAAGCATCCGAGATTCCAATGATCTTTACCCCAAGTTCATGCAGGAATTTGGCAGTCATGCTTCCAACGTTTCCAAAACCTTGTATCGCTGCCTTTGCGTTTTTGAGATCGATGTTAAGCCTCTTAGCCGCCTGCACAATAGTGATCACCACACCACGGCCTGTAGCTTCGATCCTGCCTTGTGACCCCCCTATGATTATTGGTTTTCCCGTTATGAATCCCGGAACATTGTACCCACGTAATCTGTCGAATTCATCAAGCATCCAGCCCATTACTTGAGGATTGGTATTCACATCTGGAGCTGGTATATCTTTTTCTGGACCAATGATTGGAATTAATGCTCTAATATAGCTTCTGCTTAAATTCTCTAACTCACATTCAGACAATTGAGTAGGATCAACGATTACGCCCCCTTTTCCTCCACCGAAGGGAAGTCCAAGAATCGCTGATTTTAATGACATCCATATGGATAACGCCTTAACTTCATCTAAATCCACTTTAGGATGAAAGCGGATCCCGCCTTTTGTGGGTCCTAATATATCAATATGCTGAGAACGGTAACCAGTAAAGTTTCTGATTTGACCATCATCCATCTTAACCGGGATTGATACTTCCATTACCCTTGCTGGTTTTTCAAGGATACTGTATACACCTTGACTTAGCCTTAGTGCTTCGACAGACTCTTTGATGAGTTCCTTAACGATCTCGTAGGGATTCTCATTTTTATTGGCTGTGATCGGTGCTTCCGCTTTTGAATTGTTTTTAGCAATTTTACTACTTATGTTCTCCATACATTAACCTCCAGACTTTTTCAGCTTCCGTAATTAAAACATTAAAGATTTAGTGTTTTTTATTGACAGAATCCTTGTTATAACAGCCATCTACCCACCTTTTTCAACCATTAGGTTTCCATATCAGGCATTACATTATGCAAAAAGAAAACACCCTCTATAAAAGAGGATGTCTCCCTGGTCAAAGTGCAACCTGCACTTATGTGATCTTAACAACACCTTTTTGCATTCGCGCCATATTTATTCTCAAGCAGATCTGCAAAAAATTCTTTTTCAGTCGGCGGTGTTAAATCCGGATGTTTTTCTTTTAGGTGTCTGACATACGCTTGATAATCTGGCAGATTGGAAATGCCTTTACTTATATAAAAAACCACTTGAATAAAGGTTTTAAGCTGTAATATTAATGTCTTGATCATGAAGCCTCACCCCAAGCTTTGTTTCTACGAAAGGCTCTTCAGCTGTTTCCAGAGGCTTATCGCTCTTTATCGCTTTGTACCAAATTCTCATAGCATCAATTAGTATACCTATGATAAGAAGCATAAAGATCGCTGTTAGATAAGCGTTAAGGGTGTTATTGAATACAAGCCTTTCAGCCGCTTCAATGGACGGTACTGTTGGCGGCAGGTTTCCGCTGGTTGCTGCTTCCTTCAAAACTTCTGCCTGCTTTAAGAAACCGATCTTTGGCACGTCCGAGAAAATCTTCTGCCATGCTGCTGTAAACGTAGCGATTAGTAACCAAGCAAGCGGCATCAGAGTGACCCACACAAATTTCTTTTTACCCATCTTCAAAATAACAGTAGTTGCGACGATAAGTGCGATGGCTGCGAGCATCTGGTTAACGATACCGAACAACGGCCAGAGCGTATTGATTCCTCCTAGCGGATCCGTTACACCAACTACCAAGAAGTAACCCCATCCAGCAACAACCAGTGCACTAGTAAAATAAACTGCAGGCATCGAATCTGTTTTTCTTAGAGGTTTAAAGAATTGCCCAAGTAGATCTTGAAGCATAAACCGCCCTACACGTGTACCAGCATCAATTGTGGTTAATATGAATACGGCCTCAAAGAGTATTGCAAAGTGGTACCAGAAGGCCATCAACTGCGGACCACCGATAACTTGCGAGAAGATTTGCGCAATCCCTACTGCAAGCGAAGGAGCTCCCCCTGTTCTTGAAAGAATCGAATCTTCGTCTACATTCTTGGCAAGCTCATTGATCTCGTCTGCTGAAACAGTGTATCCCCAAGAAGAGATTGTGGTTGCAGCAGTCGCAACATCTGGTCCTATTGCAGCTCCCGGAGAGTTTATTGCAAAATAGATACCAGGCGTTAAAAGAGTTGCAGATAACAAAGCCATAATCGCAACAAATGATTCTGTAAGCATTGCTCCATAACCTACCATAGGGGCATGCTTTTCATTTGCGATGAGCTTTGGAGATGTTCCTGATGAGATCAGAGAATGGAAACCGGATACCGCTCCACAAGCGATTGTGATGAACAAGAACGGGAATAGCTTACCCGCAAAGACAGGCCCTGTTCCATCAACAAATTTAGTAAGAGCAGGCATTTGAATTTCAGGCAGGACGATCAGGATACCCAATGCCATCATTCCGATTACCCCAACTTTTAAGAACGTACTTAAATAGTCTCTCGGTGCTAATAGCATCCATACAGGAAGCACGGAAGCCAAGAAGCCGTAAATAATCATCATATAAGCCAATGTTTCACCATCAAATGTGAAAAGCGGGGCAAGTGTAGGAGAATCAGCGACCCATTGACCACTGATCAAAGCGAAAACTAATAAAACTAGGCCTATGATGGACGCTTCCCCTACCCTCCCTGGACGGAGATAACGAGTATAAATACCCATGAAAAGAGCTATCGGAATGGTCATAGCGATCGTATACGTCCCCCAAGGACTTGATTTAAGGGCATTCACTACAACCAAGGCAAGTACAGCAATCAAGATGATCATGATAGCAAAAACGCTAATCAATGCTAGGATTCCGCCGACAGGACCGATTTCATCTTTAGCGATCTGGCCGAGCGATTTACCTCTTCTTCTCATAGAAATAACTAAGATGACAAAGTCTTGTACTGCTCCTGCAAGCACGGCCCCCGCAATGATCCAGATTGTACCTGGAAGGTATCCCATCTGGGCAGCCAGCGTCGGACCTACAAGGGGTCCCGCTCCTGCTATCGCTGCAAAATGATGTCCGTATAAGACCCATTTGTTTGTTGGAACAAAATCCTTACCATCTGAATACCTTTCAGCAGGTGTTGCATTGTTTTTATTAAGGCCGAAGATTTTTGTAGCGATAAAACGGGCATAGAAACGATATGCGATCGCATAGGTACACAAAGAAGCAACTACAAACCAAATTGCGTTTATCTTTTCGTCCCTTTGAAGTGCGATGATCGATAGTGCAATTCCACCGGCTAAGCCGATCACTATCCATAAAAGCGCTTTCAATAAAGGGTTCTTCTTTTTTACTTGTACGTTACTTTGAAGCGCCATATCTATCTTTCCTCCTTAATAGTTTTAATATGAGAAGAAGTACTTGAATTATATCTAAATATTCTAAATTTTAAAATATCAAAATAATGGAAAACGAGCTACAGCAAGAAGACGTTCTTAAAGAGAACGGAAAGATCCTAGCTATTGAAAATCATATAGACCTAGCAACGGGTATCGAGATTCTCCAGCTGAAAACCAGTACCTCATTCCAGGTCGTACACACCCACTTAGACCTGTATGGAGAACGGGAGATTTTCCACTTCACACCATATCTTTTATGTTTGAAACGATTCATATTAAATATGGTCAATGGGACAAAATAACAAGAAATAATTTTAAAGGAGGCCAAGGAACATGCTTGATCCAAGTGCAGAGTCTTATCTTCAAAGTTTAACGGGCGGCTCCCCCTTAAATACAATGAGCCCTGAAGAAGCTAGAAGAGTGGCAAAAGAAGATTTTACAAAAAACGCAGGGAAGCCTGCCGCTGTAAATTCAGTGGAAGAATCAATTATTCAGAGTGAATTAGGTAGGATTGATCTTCGAATCATAACACCATTAGGGGATGCACCTTTTCCTGTTGTTATCTTTTATCACGGAGGAGGCTGGGTACTAGGTGACCTCGACGATTATGAAGTTTTGATGAAATCGCTAGCAGCAGCCTCCAATTCGATTGTAGTAGGTGTTGGCTACGGCTTATCACCGGAAAACAAGTTCCCCAAAGCGGTGGAAGAGTCTTATGCAGCATTAAATTGGGTGCATGAGAACATAAAAGACTTTGGGGGGGATCCTGAGAGAATTGCATTAGTCGGGGACAGCGCGGGTGGGAATCTTGCGACAGTATCGTGCATGTTATCTAAACAAAGGGGAGGTCCACATATAACCTATCAGATCCTTATATACCCGACGACCGATCTGAGTTTACGATCTAGTTCTTGGGATCGATTGTCAGAAGGATATTTTTTAGGAAAAGAGGACATGATCTGGTTCAGGGATCAGTATCTATCAAGTAAAGAAGATGTGGAAGACCCGAGGGCATCTCCATTACTCTCAGACGATCTGAGCGGATTACCACCAGCCCTTGTCATAACAGCTGAATATGATCCTCTGAAAGATGAGGGTGAAGCTTATGCTCAAAAAATGAAAAGTTTTGGTGTCGATGTTGATTCTGTTTGTTATAAAGGAATGATCCATACTTTTGTATCGAAGGCAAAACTATTCGAACAAGCACAAGAAGTAATAGATTTGATGGGCAACATGTTAAAAAGGCATTTTCAAACAGAAGAGAAGGAATAGGAGTAAGGGGCGACATGCCCCTTTTTTTATGTTTCAATAATCAGAATATTATTTTTGTTTTAATCACTAAAAGGACATGGGTATTCAGGAGAATACATGTGTTAATGTGAACATATGACAGAGAAAAAACCAAAGGAGGGGTAGCAAGTGGATGGATACATCATGATTGGACAGTTCCCTGTCCAAATTAAATGGACTTTCATTTTCCTTTCTGTACTAGCAGCTTACGGAACATTATTTTACCGATTAAGAGCTGAGAGGGCATCTAAACAGATACTAGACATCTTAACGAACTCGTTGATGCTATTTATATTAGTATGGAAATTAAGTTATCTATTCTTCTCCCCCTTACAAACCTTTAAAGCCCCCCTAAATTTACTTTACTTCAACGGAGGGAATAAAGGGGTTGCACTAGGCATGGTAATCGTTCTTCTCTATTTGATTAGGGTTAGCAAAAAGGCTGCACTCCCAAGAGAAAAATTGTTTTTTGCGATAACATGGAGCATTGTCTCGTACTACTTTTTCTTAAGATGTCTCCATTTTATTTTAGATAAAAGTTTGTATGATATTTTGATAGCAGTAGTTTCAGGAGCTATTTTGATTTATCTGTCTAAGATTCGGTCAGAAAGCATAAAAGTGTCAATTTCCTCTTTATTGGTTCTTTCTCTGGCCTTTACCATGATTTCTAACCTATCCTTTTCAAAAGTTCAATTGGATAAAAATGATCCTGACGTTCATAAAACGTCAGCCATAGAGGTAGGCAAAAGGGCTCCTACTTTTAAATTACAAGATTTACGAGATAGAGAAGTTAAACTTTCTTCTTCGAAGGGGAAGACCGTTTTTGTAAATGTATGGGCTACTTGGTGCCCCCCATGTAGGGCAGAGATGCCAGAGATGGACAGGTTTTATAAAGAATATAAGGGTGATGCTGAGATTCTTGCCATCAACCTGACAGAAAGTGATAGTAAGCAGGCAGTTCTTGAATTCCGCAAAGAGTACGGTTTAGACTTTCCAATCTTACTAGACCCAGATGGAGAGATTACTGAAATCTATAAGGCAGTTACCGTGCCAACAACTTATATTATAAATGAAAAAGGGATAATAACCGAAAAACATGTGGGTCCTATGAGTTATGAGATGATGAGTGGATACCTAAATGACTAAAGCGAACATCATGTCTTATGATGTTCTTTTTTTATCCTTAAATGTCTTTCAACGAATTATGTGGATTTCTATTTAAAGGCATTCGTATAAAGATAATAATAAAACATTTTTAATGAAACACTGTAATTGTAGGGCAACCCCATAAAACCGTCTTAAAGGGCGTTTAACTATCCATTAAGTTTTTAAAACAGAAAAATCAAGCTTTTCCTTATAAAACAATTCTTTCAAAGAAGAAAGGTGCTAGATATTGGAAACAAAACCTATAAAGATTTTAGTAATAGAAGATGATGATGATATAAACGAACTTTTATGTAAAATCGTTCTTAATAGCGGATACATACCGCAGCCCTGTTTTTCAGGAACGGAAGCAAAGTTATATCTTGAAAAAGAAGAATGGGACCTAATCTTACTCGATCTTATGCTTCCTGGTTTAACAGGAGAAGAACTTTTACGTGAGGTAAATGAGAAGAGCAACTCTCCCGTTATTATCATTTCAGCTTTGGAAGAACAACAAAAAAAGATAGAGATCTTACGAGCAGGCGCTGACGATTACATAACGAAACCGTTTGACCTTGAAGAGGTTTCAGCAAGGATTGATTCCCATCTAAGAAGATACAAACGTTTAGCAACTCCTAAACAAACTAGTGAATTGAAATACAAAGATATCTCTATAAACACTGAATCAAAAGAGGTAACAGTCAACGGTAGAGTACTGTCTTTAACCGCTAGAGAGTATGCCATCCTTGCCCTGTTGATATCGTCGCCGCAAAAAATATTTACAAGAACAAACCTGTTTGAAAGCATATGGAGTGAGGATTACCTTGGGGATGAAAACACCGTAAATGTCCATATGAGTAACTTAAGAAGCAAGTTATCTAGAGCTAATCCGGATAAAGAATATATTCAGACCATCTGGGGGATGGGTTACAGGCTCAAAAATTAATGTTTTCTTAAACATTTCTTTAAGGACTCTTAAATTTTACTCTTTATATTCTAGGTATCGCGAAGGAGGTGTCATGATGAGTAAAAATATATTAAGAACAATAAATCTATATAAGAAATACAGCGATGATTATGTTCTTAATAACATAAATATCTCAATTAAAGAGGGAGATATCTATGGATTGATCGGACTGAACGGAGCTGGTAAATCATCGTTAATCCGACTGATTACAGGATTAACGGCTCCAACAAACGGTTCGATCGAATTATTTGACGGAAAGAGTCAAAACCTAAGTATCCGAAAGAGAATGGGAGCCATTGTCGAGAGTCCAGCACTTATTCCGTCCATGACAGCTTCTGAGAACCTTGAAGTTCATAGATTAGTAAAAGGTATACCTGGAAAAGAGAGTATTAAACACAAACTCTCTCTTGTAGGTCTTAAAGATACAAAAAGGAAAAAAGTAAAACAATTTTCGTTGGGGATGAAACAAAGGCTTGGTCTAGCATTAGCTTTACTGGGTGATCCGGAACTTTTAATTCTTGACGAACCTACAAACGGCCTTGATCCAGTGGGAGTCATTGAGTTCCGGGAATTAATAAAAAAACTCAACAGAGAAAGAGGAATCACGATATTGATATCAAGTCACATGTTAAGTGAGCTTTCCCAATTGGCAAACCGGTTTGGCATCCTTCATAAGGGTAGGTTGGTTGAGGAGATATCAATAAAAGAGCTGAACGAGAAATGTAAGCAGCATCTCTTGATCAAAGTGGATAATGTTAATCGTGCTGCAACAATATTGGAAAATGAACTAAAAACGAACGAATTTGAAGTAAAACATGACGGTACCATTAAATTATATGCTTTGCTAGATGAAGTAAGGCAGGTTTCCCAATCATTAACAAATAACGGACTTATTATTGAACAGATGACCCCTATGGGTAAGGATTTAGAAAGCTATTTTACATCCATAGTCGGGAGTTCTAATAATGGGTAACCTAATCAAATCCGAATTTTATAAATTGACACGTAGTGGAGTTTTTAGGTTTTTATTTACGGTACCTTTTATATCAGCAATCATATTGTCTTTGATTCTAAATTTATCGATAAAAGATACCCTATCCTTTAATTTAGGGAATGAGTTTTCCTTTATAAGTGATAGTGGAGAAATAGAAAGAAGCTTAAACCAAATAACTCTTTTTAAGTTAACAGTGATTAAGAACTTACCCACTCTTATATTGATAATGTGTATTCTAGCTGCTTTCTTTATTTCGAATGATTTTACGACAGGAGTCATCCGGAACACAATCTTGAGTGGAACGAGTAGGACTCACATCTTCTATGGAAAACTGGCAGTATATATACTAGGGCTTATTATCATCACGGGAATATTTCCATTGGTGGTTACGGTTATGGGTACTATGCTCTTTGATTTTGAAGGGGAATCTCATTATAGCATTTTCCTTTATATCGGAAGATCTACGCTATTATATCTGCTTCATTTTATTGCCATATCTTCGATTTTCATGTTAGTCACGATGATATTAGAAGATAGCGGTAAAGTTATTAGTATGACTCTTCTCGCTTTCTTACTTTTGACGGTTGGATATAAATCTCTTGATCATATTCCATTAGTAAGTACTTTTTATGAGTACTCAGTATTCAATCAAATTTCTTTCGTTTTCACTAAAAGATTGACACCCGGAGAGATTCTTGTATCCATTATTAGCGGGATCACAACATTCATAATATTCACTTTTACTGCCAAAGTTCTTTTCCAAAAGAAAGAAATAAAGTAACAAAGAAAGCGGTGGAAAAATGGTTTACTTAACAACCTTATCCTTTGTTTTAGCATTCATTTTTCTTATCCGTTTAAATCTCCTAAGAAGAGGACTTATAAATATTAAAAATCAGTTAAGAGAATATAACACTCAACCAACCAATCAAAAAATCAGCATAGGCTTATTTGATAAAGAACTTGAAGAAGTTGCTGTCGAGATTAATCTGCTGATCGAGAGTCGGTTAAGTGAAAGAATCGATAAAGAGAAAAGCGAGCATCTACTAAAACAAGCAATTGCCAATATGTCCCATGATCTTAGAACACCGTTGACCTCAATCTTAGGTTATATACAGTTACTAGAGCATGACGAACAAATTACCGACGAGAAACGTAGGTATTTGGATATCACAAAAAAACGAACAAAAAGGCTTCAGTCATTAATAAATGAGTTTTTTGAGTTATCCGTGATCGAGTCAGTGGATTATCAATTAAAACTAAAGAAATTGAACTTTACTAAACTGTTATGGGAGATCTTGTTAAGTTTTTTCGATCAATTAGAAGAATTAAACATGGTACCTGAGATTGACATCCCCAAAGAAGACATTTTTATTATGGCCGATGAGTCTGCAGTTAGAAGAGTTATCGAAAATTTGATTAACAATGTGATTAACCATGCCATCGGAAAAGTTTCAATCTCTCTTGAAGCAGGTAATACCAGCGCAATATTAAGGGTAAGGAATCAGGCATCTGACCTTGCCATAATTGAACCCCACACTCTTTTTGATAGATTCTACACATCTGATAAAACACGTTCTGGTGAAGGAACCGGATTAGGGTTGTCTATCGCTAAGAGCCTTATGCTTAAGATGGAGGGTTCTATCACAGCAGAGAAAGTGGATGAATTTTTAGTCATTATTTGCGAATGGAAGTTATCTAATTGATTTTTTTATCATTGTTTGGTTGTTAGTACTACAAAAAACGGCATTGCCGATAATTTAGGAGCTTATCTATGAAGAAAATAGTATTTATTGCATTGAGTATTGTTGTCTCTGTAATTTTGACGGGTTGTAATATGTCTTTAGCTCTTGGGGGACAAAAAATAAACTCAACACCTGAAATACATGAACATGCCAAGCAGATACACAAGACATTGAACAATTCCATTGAAAATCTTTCGGTGAAAGAAATCCAAGACTTACAAAAAAAACTTAAAGATTTAGAAGAAAACGATGAGTTAACAAAAGGCGATAATATTTTAATTTCTGAATCAAAAATGGCTTTGGAAAAAGCTTATTCTGATAAAGAACAAGGTTTCTCAGTCGGTCAAGATTTGGATGATATGCTGGATAGTCTTGAGAAAAGTATAAATAAAATAAAGCCATGACAATAATTTTATTCTCTTATAGAAGTGTTCAATGGGGAAAGAAGGACGATTATGAAGAAACAGAATTCTGTACAAATTAGAAATCTAACAAAGGTGATTGGAGAAAGAAGGATTGTCGACAATATCTCTATTGATATACAAAAGGGAGAAGTCTTTGGTTTACTTGGGCCAAACGGGGCAGGGAAGACTACGACTATTCGAATGATCGTTGGACTGATATCCAAAACGAACGGTACTGTTCATATAAACGGAGTAGATTCGGATAAAGAGTTTCAAAAAGCCATGAAGAACATAGGAGCTATCGTTGAGAATCCCGAGATGTACAAATACCTGACAGGATACGAAAACCTACTACACTACGCTCGTATGGGTGAAGATATTAAACTTGAACGCATAGAAGAGGTAGCAAAATTAGTTGGTTTAGATGAACGTATCCACGATAAAGTAAGGACCTATTCATTAGGAATGAGACAAAGATTGGGACTTGCTCAAGCTTTGTTAAGAAAACCGACAGTCCTTATTCTAGATGAACCGACCAATGGTTTAGATCCTGCGGGTATTCGAGAATTGCGAAGTTACCTTCGAAAGCTAGCCAAAGAGGAAGGAGTATCTGTAATCGTTTCTAGTCATCTGCTTTCAGAAATGGAGTTGATGTGCGATCGCGTAGCGATTATTCAGAAAGGCAGACTAATGGATGTAAGGTTGGTTTCTGAGATGATCACTGCTCCTAGTGAGGGTACAATCTTTGAAATTGAAGTGGATAATGTGGAAGTAGCCAAAAAGATCTTGAACATAAATCTGGAATTGCAAGCGTTATCTTATGATGCAAATAGAATAAATGTCCAAACAACTAAAGAAACCATTCCTGATATCATAAGCTATTTGATTTCAGCAGGGGTCAAGGTCTATACTGTAACTCCTAAAAACCATACACTCGAAGATGCATTTTTAACGATGACCGAGGGGGGGATAAGTCATGTATAACTTAATATTAAATGAAAACATGAAGATATACCGTAGACCTCGTACTTGGGTGATGTTTGGTTCAATAGTATCGTTGGTGCTCATCATGTCATTTATTTTGAAACTGTATGGAACAGAACCTATAACAGGATGGAAGGCCGCTGACTCTCTTTTTAGTCTTACACAGCTTGCTATCATATTCTGTATTGTGATAGCGGGAGATACTGTGACAAGCGAGTTCTCATCTGGAACAATCAAAATGTTATTAACACAATCACAGACAAGGGGCAGAGTACTTTTCTCTAAGTATATCTCATCTATTATTTTTACATTGTTTATGCTGGTTACATGCTTAGTTGTTAGTGTTCTAGTAAACGGAGTTTTATATGGATTTGGCGGAATGAATACTCCCTCCCCACATGGAGGTGTGTTTCATGTTCTGATGATGAAATACGTGACTGTTCTTATTTCTGCTGTTATGTATGTTACGGTTGCCTTTCTGATTTCATCACTATCACGTAGTAATGTACTCTCAACCCTTTTATCTATTTTGTTCTTTATGTTGGGTCCAAGCTTAACTGCAACTCTTAAAGGGTTCGAATGGTCAAAATATATTTTATTTGCGAATACGGATCTTATGCAGTATATTGTCGGAAAACCGATGTTTCAAGGAATGACTCTCGGTTTATCCATCACCGTATTGATTGTTTATTTTATTGGAATGAATGTACTGACGTGGTCCGTATTTAGTAAACGTGATGTCACTGCATAATGATAAGGAACCTATCAAATTATGCATTTTAGTTAAAAAGATAGGCAGAACAGCATTTTTTGAGGTACAGATTCATATATACTACAATAATTTGCACTATTTCTATTAGGAGGAACATATGGAATCCATCACGATAAGTCGTCTTCAACAAGAACATCCCATTATTGGCAGGATCACTATGTTAGATGAGGTCTTTTGGGTTAATCCAAAACTAGAGCACTTTGAGAAGGGAAATTCCAATTCGAAACTTACAAAAGCAGATATAGTCGATGCGGAGAACCGATTAATTCGATTCGCTCCTTATTTTGTGAAGGCTTTTCCTGAGACCGCAAAGCTTAACGGAATAATAGAGTCACCTTTGGTTGAGATTGATTCCATGAAACATTATCTTGAACGAACTTATGAGCAAGAGCTATTGGGGAATCTTTTACTAAAGTGTGATAGTCACCTGCCTATCTCTGGTTCTATTAAAGCACGAGGCGGGATTTATGAAGTCCTTAAACATGCAGAGCATCTAGCTTTAGAAAACAATCTGTTAACTCTCGATAGCGACTATTCGATTCTCGAGGATGAGGCGTTTCAGAAATTTTTTTCCAAGTTTTCTATCGCAGTGGGTTCAACAGGGAACTTAGGACTCAGTATAGGGATCATTAGTGCTAAACTAGGGTTTAATGTGACGGTTCATATGTCAGCCGACGCGAAAGAATGGAAGAAGGAGCTCTTAAGATCAAAGGGAGTTTCCGTTATTGAGTACAAGGAAGATTACAGCAAAGCGGTAGAAGAGGGAAGAAAACAAGCTGAGCGTGATCCCAACTGCTACTTTATAGATGATGAAAACTCTAAAGACTTGTTCCTTGGTTACGCGGTTGCTGCATCTCGACTAAAAAGTCAGTTGGATGAGAAGAGAATCCGGGTGGACGAAGATCATCCTCTATTCGTTTATCTCCCTTGTGGGGTAGGTGGTGGGCCAGGAGGAGTTGCTTTTGGATTAAAACAACTGTTTAAAGATAATGTCCACTGCTTCTTTGCAGAGCCAACACACTCTCCATGTATGTTACTAGGCCTTGTAACGGGACTCCATGATAGAGTTTCTGTTCAAGATTTCGGTATCGATAACAGAACAGCTGCAGATGGCTTGGCGGTCGGAAGGCCTTCAGGCTTCGTCGGAAAAACGATAGAACCTTTCTTGAGTGGTAGCTATACGATCAGTGATTCTCAAATGTATAAAATGCTAAGTGCCTTGATTGATGAAGAACTCATTCGTTTAGAACCTTCAGCCCTGGCAGGTATGATAGGTCCTGTTAACCTCTTAAAAGAGGGATCGACCTATTTACAGAACATGGGTCTGAAAGATAAAATGAAGAACGCAACTCATATTGTATGGGCAACAGGTGGGAGCATGGTCCCTCAAGAGGAGATGAACAGATTTTATAATAAGGGAAGGGAATTAACATTAGAAAATTAATAATATAGAAAATAAAAGAGACGACCGATTGGTCGTCTCTTTGCTATACATTCAACTATTATTCAAAGTAATAAAGCTAGACTTAATTACCTTCTAATTCTTTTTTGATACTTTCTAATGTTTGCCCTTTAAACCTTTCTTGTGGGTTTGGAGGATTGGTCGCAGTGTCATTCACCAATAAGAAATTATTTTCTATGAAGGCAAAGTC
Organism: Fictibacillus barbaricus; assembly: GCF_014635025.1. Classification (GTDB taxonomy): domain Bacteria; phylum Bacillota; class Bacilli; order Bacillales; family Fictibacillaceae; genus Fictibacillus; species Fictibacillus barbaricus. The sequence continues at coordinate 30,281 of NZ_BMCE01000004.1, forward strand.
GTTCATATCTACTACACCATCATAGTTAATATCTGCGCTGCGTGTATTGGTACCCCAGTGTTGTTTCATGTATATCGCATCCTTAATATCAATGACTTGGTCATCGTTTACATCACCAGCATATATAAGTCCAAAAAATTGGACATCACTCTCACCTCGAATGGTTTCTCCATCTTGTTTAAAAACAGTAAATGGATAGCTGATATCAAATTCACCTGGTACGTGAATATGATACATCAACTCTTTAGAGGTAACAGGCAACTTAGGAAACTTCACATAAAGATAGCCTCCATTATTTACAACTATTCCTTTATATTGTTTGTTATTCTCATCGGTAACTGATGCTGTGACACCTGCTTTTGTATAATCCACATCTAAAGGAAGTCCTTGTTCCAATCCTGCAATGATTACTTCCGAAAAGGTTGGAATCACATAAGACTCAATAGATACACTTGGAATAGAGACTGTCTCCTCATCCGTATTGATATACGAGGATGTAAGATTTTCTAGATTTAACTCACCATCATAATATTGTTCATCCTTTACTTTAAAGGTTACATCTACTACTGGGATAGTTCCGTTAATACTTTGGACTCCATCCTTCACAGTTACATGAATACGATGCTTTTTATATGTTCCATCTCCTTGTAACTCTTCCTCTTTTAATTCAACTGCGGCTTTTTTCTGAAGGTCTTGATGGACAGCTATGTTCTCAATTTCAAAGTGATCACTGAGATAATCGAATGTTAATGTTTGATTTTTTAGCATATTTGCATTATGCATTGTCAATGTATACGTAACTGATTCGCCCATTTTTTGCTCTTCCTTATTCGGTTTGGCTGATACATACTGTGTACCTTTCTTTACAAAATAAGTTGACAGCATTTTTGGGTAATCTCCAGCATCAGATATACTTTGAGCATTGAAGTTAACTGGAAGAATGGGAATCGATTCATCCATTGGTATGCTACCTGAAAATGTTCCATCTTGATTCAATGATACCATTACCGAATCAGCTGGATGATGAAATGCATTGTTGTATAAGTACCAAACTTTATTATTAGCTTGAGAAACATCCAAACCTGCTGCCTTCATATCATTGATAATATTGTCGTATATGGAACCAGAAAATGATACCGATTTTTGACCTGCTTCATACTCATACACTCCGTTTGGTAAATCGAGCTTAAACTCTGGAGCGGTATTGTCGATAAAAAGAACCTCTTCATTTGAAGAAAACGTTTCTCCATTATCATTTGTCGCAATAGCCTTTATTTTATATTTTCCAGGTTTGATTGTATCTAAGCGATTTGCAAGCGATGATATTAAATCGTTGATATCACTAGATGATGGTTTTTTTTGATTCCCGATAAAAGGGTGATAAAAACCCATGGTACCTAAAGATAAATCTTTATTTGGTTCTATATTTTTTCCATCAATTGCATTAAGAGACCCAATATATTCATTTGTTTCAGGATCAATGATCATAAAATCAATCCTCTTTACATGGGACTTTAAACTTAAACGGTACCCAGTCGCCATCCGTTTGAAATTACTTGGTTCCGGATATATTGTCGATGTCATAGCATGTTGTTCAAATTTGAAATAATTAAATCCTGCTTCTTCATAACTGAAACCGAATGGTACTTGATAGGTTTCAGATGGATTATCTTTGTTTGTATACACCACATACCCTTCATAAATTCCCAGTTCAGCATTTTTTGGTAGGTAAAGAGAAACATTTGCTTTCTTTTGATCATTACCTTTTAGCTCGATAGTAGTATCCGTTTGTACTTTCACTCCATTTTTCGCTGCATCCTTAGATCCTCTTAGATCCGATTGGAAATGTACCTTCACATCGAATGTTTTGGCGGTATTGCCGTTATTCGTAAGGATTACAGTCCGTGAATCAGCAATATCCTTGCCTGAATACAAGTGATACCCAAAGCTGATGCTGCCAGTTTTTTCATTAATCCTTTTTTCCTTTCCGTTCTCAATTAGTGGGGTGCTGTCCTTGACTGAGATTACGACATCCGAATGAATCGCTTCGTACGGATCAACACGTCCAGCGCCAACTTCAAACACACTGTAAGGCTTACTTAACGGATCTGCTGTATTCATTAAAATGCTCTTTACTTCTTCTGGCTGCAAATTAGGATTAGCTTGCAATAAAAGTGCAGCAGTACCAGCAACATGTGGAGCTGCCATTGAGGTTCCAGATAGACGATGGTATGCATATTGATAATTGTCTCCTTGATTACCATTGATCACATCTGAAGCAATCGTTGATAGTACAGCTACTCCTGGTGCTGTCACTTCTGGTTTGATATCAATATTTGTACTAGATGGTCCACGGGAGCTAAAATCTGCTAAAATATCTCCCTGTGTTTTCAATTCTGTCATCTCACCAAAGGTGAAGTTTGTATGGCCTGCTTCTACATGTTGTTTTAAGGCTATACCATCAGCATACGTTAAGGAGTATGCAGGAATGTAATCTCTTCCCTCTGCCAAATAATAAGGAATGTGCCCCTCATCCTGGTCGATATTGTATATAAGCACAGCAGCTGCACCATTTTGTTTCGCATTAACAATTTTTGATTGCAAGGCGATATCCCCATGGACTATTAAGGCAATTTTTCCTTCTACATTTTTATTTTCAAAATCCTTTTCACTCCCTATCCCTGTATAAACAACTGGGAGTGTTTGACCTTTAAACTTCGTGATGTCATCTCCAAATCCAAATGCCAGTAGTCTTAAATCTACAGTCACAGTTTTTTCCCCAGCTGCAAGTGAGCCATGATATTGAGGAATGGTTCTAGGAACATTGCTTGCCCCAACAGTTAGCGCTAATGCTGCTGCACCTGGATATCCTAAAGTGTACATTCCACTACCAGAGTTTCCAGCAGAAACCACTGCCGTGATTCCACTTAATACAGTGTTATTTAATGCCATACTTACAGGATTCATTGGATCATTTTGATTTACTCCCAATGACATATTGATTACGTCCATACCATCTTCCATTGCTTTTTCCATACCAGCCATAACACTTGAAAATTCCCCTGATCCATAAGGTCCCAGTACACGGTAAGCATACAGTTCAGCGTCTGGAGCAACCCCCGTGGTTGCATAATTATTATTATTCTTTCCTTGTCCAGCAATGGTTCCTGATACATGTGTTCCGTGAGTTGTCATATATGACGAATTATAAGGTTTTCCTGCCTTTACCCAATCCTCATAAGTCGTTTCCATTGGATCTGCATCATTGTCAACAAAGTCATAACCACCTTTAAAAGCTCCTTTTAAATCAGGGTGGTTATAGTCAATTCCTGTGTCGATAACTCCCACCTTAACACCTTTACCTGTGAAGCCTTCCTCATGAAGCTTATCAATTTGGAGGTGAGAACGTTCATCTGCCATCCCCAGACCCATTTGGCTTGCATCCGAATTCTTCACTTCTACAGGTGGTTCAACTTGGACCTTTAAATCACTATAAATTGCTTTAACCGCCTTCGATTGTAATAGTGATTGAACTTGGTTAGCTGGTAGTTTCATAGCTACCCCATTAAAGGCATTTTTATAGGATCTTTTTACCTTGTAAGAGGAAGCATCCTTTGCCTCTTTGGAAGCAAGAATCACCTCTAAATCTTTCTTAAAAGTATCATGTGAGACATCCACCTGGTTTTTCGCTTCTGTTACAGACAAACTTTTCCCTTCTATCGCTGCTTCGATTACGGCTATCTTATGCGGCCGTTGTTTGAATTCAACAATAACAGAAATTTCGTCTGTACTCTTCAGATTTACCTTTGGTGATAAATGCAAACCTGTTACCTGAGTTGTTTGCAGTTCCATAAATGCTGTTCGCTGCTCATAAGTGAGATTGGCTAGTATTTTCTCAGTTGTTACTTTGGATTGCGCATGTGCAACCTTAGAAGAGTAAGGATTCGATAAAAGTCCAGTGAATTGTGATAAAACGATAGAACTTGAAAGACACATAACCGCAAATCGTTTTCTAGTATTACTCATTTTTTGTTTGGTCAAAGCTAAGAACTCCTTCCATTGACTTATTAAAGAAATTATTAATCTTTTAACTACCAAATGACCAATGTCTCCTTTCTAGAAAAAAATGGCTTAAATGAATACACCATAAAGATTATGATTTTTCTGACTATTAATCAATATGATTAAATCTATTAAAATGATAGATGTTATCTATTTATAAATTTATCCATTAACTAAATCTATAACTAAATCTTTCAGACAAGTAAAAGAGGCGACTAATCAGTCGCCCCTTTTTAAGAAGAACAATTGGCTCAATATGAACGTTATTAAATTTCCATTTTATAAAAGTATACTAGTCTCTTGTTTGTTCAACTAAACAAAATGCTAGATAGATTGACTTATTGGAGTGAAATCTGAGGATGGGACATGATCAGTTTGTGAGTAAAAAGGATATTCAATGAGCGGACCTTGATAGAATAAATGGAGATCCGTCGAACAGGAGATATCATATGGTGTCATAAGACTATCTGATTTTTTTATGATCGGGATTCCACCTACGTTTAAGACTTTCGCTACAAATTCAGAACAAAAGAAAGCATTTTTTTGCTCGAATTCCTTATTCAGAATAACCCCAAATAATCCCCGGAAATTATACTTAAAATTTTTTTGTTCCTTTTCTATTCTTAAAATATAGGATTGCATCAATTTATACTGAAATGGGGTTACTTTGCATCTATACACCTTACAATAAGACCTTTTAAACAGTTTATTCTGCATATTTTCTTTAACAAAGCCACCAATAAAAGGATTGTTTGGTTCTTTACGGCCAAAACTGTATACATCTATTAACTTCTTGTCAAAAGAAATGGAAGCATGATTTAAAGGATGATTTGTAAATTTACTGATTACTTTTGTGAATAGGGTCTTAGTATCCGTAAGAACTATATATATTTCCATTTAAAATAGCCCTCCTTATGTGATAGGTAAAGAATAAAAGATAAAACATAAGAAAGACTTAAAAAAAACATACAAAATTCTTAAGTTTATGTGAATGACTTCTAAATCAGAAGTAATCCATTAAAAGCTGGGAGAACAATAGGGAGGAGGGGCAAAACTAAAGGAGTACCTTACAAAGTATAAGTACTCAAACAATAAGATATTAAAAAACTGAGTAATTTTAAAAAGCCTTTAAGATTTACAACCCGAATTAATTATATTCCTGAACAGTTTAGTTAAAAGGGACTTACGAATAACTCTAAAACTATAATTAAAAAAGCCGTTCAAATATGAACGGCTTTTTAATCGTTATTGATACTATTCCTACGTATTCCTAATAATTCTGATGCTTTCTTCGCTTTTTCCCTTGTAGTAGTGATATATAACAAAGAGGTTTGGGAGGATGTGTGACCTAATTGGTTCATAACTAATGAAAGATCACCAGTTGCTTCTGCTAGATTCGTCGCATAAGTATGTCTCAGCTTATGCGGTGACATCTTTTTATCAAAAGCTTTTGTATACTTATAAACAATATTCTGTATAGCGCGGTGGGAGAGGGGGGACGTTTCCTTTTTATAAACTGTTAAGAAGACAAACTCATCTTCATCCATAGTCCCACCGTACTTTTTATTTCTAACATCAATATACTTTTTTAGATCCTCAATACTTTCAGGAACAACAGCAACGGAGTCTTTTTTATTCCCTTTACGAATCACATGTATCTCGCTGCTGGTAAAATCGATATCTTTCAAACGGATATTTGCCAATTCATCAAGTCTTATACCGGTTCCTAAAAATAGGGAGATGATAGCAAAATCTCTCTCTTTATCTCGAATAAAATAAGCTTGTTGCTTCGGCGAGAGGGAATGGATATGCTCATCTTTAATGTAGTTTAGAAAACCGATATCATTTGTGCCAACAAATATCTTATTTACAATTTTTTTTGCCCGTTCATTTAAGGTTTCTTTTTCTTTATGTATCCGGATCTTCGATAATACGTTTCTAACGATGTAGGATTCTCCTTTTTCATTCTCAGTTTCGTTTGTTAAGTAGCTGAAAAGGGAGCGAAGAGCAGATTTTTTACGGTTTACAGTCGCTTGGGATATGCGTTTCTTTTCCGCGTTCTTTTTCTTAGCGGTGGTATATTCTTTTTTTCCTATGGTACGGAAATAACTCTCGACTTCCTTTAACGAAAGATGCTCTAATGCTGATAACTCAATCTCTTTCATTGGACCTTTTACGATTCTTTCGGAAATCAGCCATTCAAAAAAATCCTGGAAATCCCTGGCATAGTTATAAAGCGTAACAGGAGAGAGGTGATCACGGGAATCGATATATTCAATACAATAAAAGGGAAGTTCTTCTTGGATTTTATCTACTTTTTGCTGAAACTTCTCGCGCTGTCTTGATATAGCCAATAAAAAAACCCCCTTTTTAGATATATCCATATTACAGAACGTATGTTCGTATAATGCAATTTTTACGAAGAGTTATATTAAAAAATATCTGTATAATCGATATCTGGTTTATTCTCAACTTTAACAATTTCTATCTTGGGTTTAAGCCCAAAGGGATCATCATCGGATGAAACATTTGCATTCGTATGAATTTTAGTCATACGGATATCCACATTCTTTTGAAAATTAAACAAGCAAAGATTCAAAGCTTCAGGATCTTTAACACTTGAGTAAACTATCCCGTTAAAGCCATGGTAAGCTAAACATTGGGATAAGAAATTCGGAAAAATATATTCATAGGAAGAGGAATAACCATTATTGTCTTTAACCGTACCAGCAAATATATCGATATCAGTTTTTGTTGAGTTGAACACTTTAAGCTCACTTGTTATTTCAAATTCAGCAATGTCCACTATATCTAAATTTGAAGGCGAAATTTCTAATAAAACAGCATCTTGCTTATCACCTAAGTATAAATTTGTAACCCCTGGGGGATTAAACCTACCTTGTTGTGGTATACCGATAGGAGGGTTCCATAACTCTTCTTCTATAAATGGGACAAGTCTCTGATATTTATTTCTAGTTCTTCCTCGGTAAAAAATTGTCCCTGCTTTAATTTTTTCAATCCCCGGAAAATCACTATTTCTTATTTTATCAAATATTGTTTTTCCAATAGGCTGAGATAAACCTAACATTGGATTTTCCTGAAGGAATTCTATAAATTCCTCGGTTTCCTCACCAGAGACATTAAAGGTTTCTATTATAAATTCAATATCCTCGTTAAACCAGTTTTTTATTTCACCCTCAGTAACGTAGGGATCATCATGATTTACTGGATTTCCACACCTGCATTTTAGATAAGAGTAAATTCTTGATAGCAGATGAGAAGGGATATTATAACTGTCTACTAAACTCCCAACCATATTTAAATCAAGGGGGTCTCCATTTCTTTGTTCATATGGAATTATAGTCCAGTTACAACTTTGGCACTCATATATTTCAGCATTTATTTTTTGGGCTAAATATTTTAGTGATTCATCTAAAAAGTTCTCTTCATCAACAACTAGATATTCATCATCCATAAGAGGAGTTTTACAAATCGGACATTCTTCAAGTTCATCGTCGTATTCGGATACCACTTCAGCTCCAGGTACATAATCCTCGTCTAGTAATTTAAACGTACGAAATAAATCGGAATGACAGCAATTTTGGCAACCCACCATAAAAAAACACCTCTATTCTAAAACTGTTTTCTATATTATACCAAAAATTCGTTTCCATGGTATATTTTTCGTAAAATTGATATTATACGAATAATTAATAATCACTAGATACAATCTATTCTTTCATTAATAAAGGCTAGTAATAACATTTCTTATTTTTATTGCATAAAGAAACCGCTTATCATTTGATAAGCGGCTGTATTAGTTATATCTCTTTCTACTTCCTTAGATTGATATATAGTTTTCCAGATGCAAGTCTTTTTGTCTGATTTCCATATTGATCCTTCATAAAAACTTCAATGACTGCTCCTTTAATATCTTTTAGTTTTGACGGAACTTTCCAATAGCCTACATAATGTCCATTTTTTTGTTCCCTTAACTGTAACTCGTAGGAACTTTGCGAAATTGAAATCTGAGATTGCTCAAAAAGTGGCAATCGGATTATATACGAACCTTTCAGTCCGGGTTGGCTATCCAATTCAATTTTTACGGTGTGTCCTGTTTTTACATAGATATTTTTTGCAGGCTTGATATTCTTTATGGTAGGTGCCGAATATTTTGTAAAAATTGTTATTTGTTTTGTCTGCTGGTTTCCGGCTTTGTCTAAGGCTACCGCCTTTATCGTATTTTTTCCTGAATTTAAGGGAATACGGACAGAGTAGGTTCCGTTCCTCGCCACAACTACCGAATAACCATTTACTTTGACACTTTTTAAATATTTATCGGATACTTTCCCAGTTATGATTACCGCCGTTTTATTCGTTTTCCATTCGTTAACAGGTGATTGAATGGTTAGAGACGGCTTAATTTTATCAAGTATGACTTTAACTGGAGAAGATGGTTTTGTTGTTCCTACAGGGGTTGAGGTTGCAGCAGTTAGGATATTTTCCCCTTCTCCTAATGTAACTTGGCTAGTAAACGATCCATCATTATTTGAAGGAACAGATTTATTTTCTTTCCCGTTGTTATAAATTTTCACTGCTGTTCCTGGTTTGGTTCCTTTCCCTTTTACCGTAATTAATGGTTTGTTGGTAAAGAGACCATTAGCTGGTGAAGTAATAGAAGGCGCAGTTTTAATCTCATAACTAACTTCAGCACGAATCATGTAGTTTGCGTCTTTATAATTTTTAGACCACCCGTAAATATACTCCCAGTTACCTAGATTAGATGAACTTTCGTCACCACGCAATTTAGGTCCACTAACACTATCATTTGGTATAAAAGCTAAATAGAACTCTTTAGGAACAAAAATCGATTCGCCTGCAAGATTGACTAGTGTCCATTGATTATTCATTTGGGCTGTTGCATCAAACGGACCAGCAATCTTTTTACCTGGTTTTCCATGAATTCCACTAGCATCATATACAGCGACCTGAAAATCATTATTGGAAGGGCTCTCTTTGTTGATCATAAAAAGACCACCAGTAAGCAATGCTTTCTCTTGTCCCTCTTTTAAAATCATTTTAGTGGCATACATCTTACTGTTAGGGTTATTAAGAGTTGATTCTGCCGTCCCATCATCATAACGAAGTTGTTCTGAATAACCAATGAATGGTTTTAGCACAGCGTTTTGTAGGGTGGTTTGATCACCATCAATAATGATGTTAGCGGTTGTTTTATAATAGAAAGGCGCACTTATACGTAAAGTATAGGTTCCTTCGTAAGCTGTAAGGGCGAAGTAGCCATCCTTATTGGTTTTAACAGGGGCAACAGCTGCATCTTCAATAAGAGAAATCGTCGCATTGGCAATTGGTTTTCCTGTTTGTTCGTTTGTCACACGCCCTTTAATTGTGCCTTTTGGTAGAGGCTGCATATCAAAATTCACAGTTGTGGTTTCATTTTTTACGACAGTCACTCTTTGTTTAGCTGCCTGAATACCATATCCTTCAGCAAGAAGAGTAAAATCCCCCGAGCGTTGATAAAGAGCATAACTGCCATCAGCCCCGTTTGTCTTTGTGGAACGTCCTGTTTCAAGTACCGTGACCTGACTATCAACACCTACAGGACTCCCATTTATATTTTGTGTGACGTGTCCCTGTATCCTTCCTACACCTTTATTTAAGGTTTGAACTGCCTCATAGATGTTGATCAACCCATTCCCATATCCATTATTGGGAGCATTCGGGAATTCTACATCAGTTAATGGCACCGTAGAATGAATTAAGATTTCCTCTATGTCCTCTGGGCTCAATGAGGAATTAACTTGTCGAAGTAGGGCTACAGCACCAGCCACATGAGGGGCAGCCATTGAAGTACCGTTCCAACCACTTTCATATTTACTTCCTGGTACAGCGGAACGAATATTGACACCTGGGGCAGACACGTCTGGTTTGGTTTGATTATAAGGAGAAGGTCCTCTAGAAGAGAAAGGAGCTAATCGATTAGACGATTCAATAGCACCAACAGCGAATGACTCAGGATAGTTTCCAGGATGCGAAATACTACCAGGACCTAGTGTTCCACCATTCCCTGCTGCAAAAACAGGGAAGATATCCGCTGCTCTCCAGGCTTGTAACATGGGACGATACCATTCATCTAGACCAGTCCCCCCACTCCAAGAGTTGTTGACGACATCTGGCGCATTTTCTGGATGTGGATTACCTTGAGCATCTTTTGGGGCAAGAATCCATTCTCCACCTTCTAGCATATCTATACCTGTTCCAGAACCTCTTGAGTCGAATACTTTTACCCCTATCCATTTCGCTCCAGGGGCAACTCCTATTTTGTTATTTCCATTCGGCTCAGAGCCCACCATCGTGCCCGTTGTATGTGTACCATGGCCATTATCATCATAAGGGGATTTTTTTTCACCTACAGCATCAAACCAGTTGTACATGTTGTCTGGATGATCCGGGTCACCCAAACGGTATCCACGATACTTTTCCTTTAACGCTGGATGATCCCATTGCACACCTGTATCGATGCTGGCAACAACAACTCCAGTGCCGTCGATACCTTCTTTCCATACACGGGGTGCACCTATTTTTTCAAGACCCCATTCTGGAGTTGAAGTGATAGACTGATAGATCGTTTCCCTTCCTTCCGGTTTTATTTTATCGATTAGTTTGATGGTTTGGTTAGGGAAAATCTGATCTACTGCAGGATCTTTTAGCAGCTTCTCTGCTACCTCTTTTGTTCCAGTTACTGCGATGGCATTAACAATGTAAAACGACTGTACGGTCTTAACCCGTCCGGCCTTTTTCTCTTGAGAGAGTAGCTGTTTTAGGGGATATTGGGTTTCTTCTGCGGTTGTACGTAACGTAGAAACTAAGGTGGATCGTTTTAAGAGCTCAGCTTGAAACGCACTTTTTTTCTGACTTTTGGCTTTTAGAGCCGCTTTTGAAGCTACTTCAGAAACATTGACTTGTTGTTTAAGTTTTACAAGGAATGTAACATACGTTTCCTTCTCAAACTGTGCCATCAGTTCTTGATTGGTTTTATTGAATACTTGTCTTGTTGTAGAGGGGGTCTGTGAGAATCCAATTTGAGGTATAAAACTCGAAGCCATTAAAAATAACGCTAGCGTAAACAATAAGACTCTTAACTCGTTTTTTCGTTTTCTCAATGTTAAGAACTCCTTCCAACGTATAAGTTAATAATGCACAGAGATAAAATAATCTCTCATGACCCTATTTCCCTTATTACTCTTGATGAAAGTCCAGGTTAACTTTTAAAAACAAAGAAATTGGATCCAACAATGAAAAAGATGTTGTCCTCCTTTCTTTAATAAAAATTGATCTAAATTGCATTACATTTTAAGATTATGATTTTTCTGAATATTCATCAATATTATTATATCTATCAAAATAATAGATTACATCAATGTTATATAGAAAAATCAGATTAAATGCTTGGCTAATAATCAAAAAAAGATACTTTCGAAGGAATGGAATCTAAAATCGTGAAGTTACGATAGAGGAATAATACAAAAAATCCAATTCTTACATGAAGGGTAAGAATTGGATTTTAATAATTACTTTCTAATTATCTAGGGGATCATTATGCTATTTTTACAGTAAAAAAATTGTTATCATCATTTCCTTAGGTTGATATATAGTTTTCCAGTTGTTTGTTTTTTGGTGCTATTGCCGTACCTATCTTTCATAAATACTTCAATTACAGCCCCTCTTCTATCTTTAAGTTTAGATGGGACTACCCAGTATCCTACATAATGCCCTTCTTTCTGTTCCATCAATGGGACTTCGTCTATAACAGATATACTATTTGGCATACGGATGGAAAAATACCCCGTCAAGCCCTTTTGACTCTCTAATTCAACCTTTACGGTTTGGCCTGTTTTCACAAAGACATCCTTAGAAGGTTTAAGATTCTTGATCGTTGGCGAAGTGAATTTTGCAAAAAGCAATATTTGTTTGGACTGTTGGTTCCCTGCCTTGTCTACTGCAGTTGCTTGAATGACATTTTCACCATTTTTTAACGGAATACGCACAGAGTAAGTTCCATCCTTGGAAATTAAAGCCGAAGTACCATTCACTTTTACTCTGTCTAGATATTTATCTGATACATTCCCTTTAATAGTAACTATTTTTTGGTTCGTTCTTCCTCCGTTCACATGAGATTTAATAGTGAGCGTAGGCTTTACTTGATCGAGAATAACTTTAATCGGAGGAGAAGGTTTTGTAGATCCTCCCTTTGTGGTCGTTACAGCCGTTAAAACGTTTTCATTCTCTAATAAAATTACTGTGCCAGAAAAAGAACCATCCGCCTTTGTTGGGATTGACGTTTTTTCTTTTCCCTTGTTATAGATCTTTATGTTTGTTCCTGAGAAACCCTTTCCTTTGACTGTTAAGCCATTTTGATTGGTAAAGTGACTAGTTTTAGGAAAAGTAATAGTAGGTGGATTTTCTATCGGATAACTTACTTCCGCACGAATCATGTATTGATTCTCTGCAGAATTTTTAGACCAAACACCATTTTTGGAAGACCAGCTTCGGCTTGAGAATGTGTTATCATCCTTACTCAGTCTAGGGTTGAGTGAACTATATTCATTATCAAGGTATACAAGATAAAAATCATGGTTGACTATGATAGATTCGTTTGTAAGGTCAACATGTGTCCATCGGCCATTTGATAAGGCGTTGGCATTGATAGGTCCAGCAATTTTTTTACCTGGAGCTCCATCCGGTCCATTTGCATCAAATACAGCCACTTGAAATTGACTAGGATAATAAGAGCCTCTTAATTGAGTTCCCATCATGAAAATGCCCCCAGTAAGTAAAGCTTTGTCTTTTCCATTTTTTAATGACATTCTTACAGCATAGCCGTCTCCAAAATCAGGTTTTGGAACAACGGATTCTGCTGAACCGTCATCATAATGAATTTCTTCTAGGTTTCCAATAAAAGGTTTAAGAACAATATTTTTTTCAGTTTCTTTGTTTCCTTTAATGGTGACCTCTGAAGATGAATAAAGTCTATAAGGTGCACTTACACGTAATGAATAGGTCCCTTCGTATCCTGAAATGGAAAAGTGGCCATTCTTATCGGTTTTAACTGGTGCGATCGCTGCATCTTCTATGAGAGAAATGGTTGCATTTTCGATAGGGTTATTAGATGGATCGGTTATACGTCCTTTTATTATTCCTTTCGGAAGGGGTTGTAAGTCAAAATTAATGGTTGTTATACCGTCTTTAGTAACTATAACTCTTTCTTTAGCTGTCTTATAGCCATATTTCTCGGCTTGAACGGTATATTCATTGGGTTTTTGGAAAAGAGTATAGCTTCCATCCATGGTGGTAGTTGTCGAGCGTCCGCTCTCAAGTACTGTGATTTTGGCACTCATACCGGTGGGAGTTCCGTTTATCGTTTGGGTGATCTTTCCTTTTAGTTTTCCTGCTCCTTCAGTAAGGATTTGAACCGCTGCATAGGCGTTGATTAATCCATGGCCGTATCCGCTATTAGGAGACTTTGGAAACTCCGGATCAGTTAATGAGTTACTAGTAGAAAACAATAATGCCTCTAAGTCATCTACACTTAAAGAGGAATTAACTTGTTTAAGGAGAGCAACAGTTCCTGCGATATGAGGTGCAGCCATTGAAGTACCGCTAGATTCTTCGTACCCATTGCCGGGTACGGCTGAACGAACATTGACACCAGGTGCTGAGATATCAGGTTTGGTTTCACCGGAAGAATAAGGTGTTGGACCTCGGGATGAGAAGCGAGCTAAACGATCAGAATTGTCCGTTGCAGCCACGGCGAATGACTCCGGATAGAACGCTGGTGGGGGGATGTAACCAGGCCCGTGTGCACCATAATTCCCTGCCGCAAAAACAGGAAAGATATCAGCTGCTCTCCATGCTTGGACCATTTGGCGATACCATTGGTCTTGAAAACCTTCCTTCCCATATCCCCAAGAATTGTTTACGACATCAGGAGCTTTTTCTGGATGAGGATTCCCTTGGGAGTCCTTAGGTGATAAAATCCATTCACCAGCTTCAAGTAAATTTACATCTGTGGTATAGCCAAAGGAATCCATTACTTTTACCGCTATCCATTTTGCTCTAGGAGCGACTCCAATTTGGTTTCCATCGGGTGCGGAACCTACCATAGTTCCCGTGGTAAGGGTACCATGTCCGTGATCATCGTAAGGTGCATCCTTTTTTCCAACGGTATCATACCAGTTAAACATATTATCGGGCTGGTCAGGATTGTCAGGATTATACCCTCGATACTTATTCTTTAGGGAAGGATGATCCCACTGGACGCCAGTATCAATACTTGCAACGACCGTCCCCGTTCCATCAATGCCCTGTTTCCATGCACGAGGAGCACCAATTTTTTCAATGTTCCATTCCGGAGAGGAAGTAGTAACCTGCTTTCCTATTACATTATCTTTCAACTTCTCTTCCTTCCTTGCTTGATGGGTTTCGTTAAGCAGGATTTTTTCGACATCGGAGTAACTAGCAAGCTTATCCACCACTTCTTTGGTCCCTGTTACCGCGATTGCGTTTACAATATAGAATGACTGGACATATTTTACACGGCCTTCTTCTTTTTCCTTAGCGAGGAACTGTTTTAAGTCATGTTGAGTTTCTTGAGCTGTCGTTCGTAAAGTAGAGACGATCGTTGAGCGTTTAATAATTTCGGTTTGGAATGCACTTTTTCCCTGAATCTTTGATTTTTGATCTATTTTTACAGCAATCTCTGGGGTGTTGACCTGTTGTTTAAGTTTGACTATAAATGTTACAAACTTCTCTTTTTCAAACTGATTTGTCAGTTTATGATTTATTTTGTTTGATCCTTGTTGTTTAGTAATTGATTTTGAGAAAGAGAAAGTCTGAGAGAATCCAATTTTAGGGACTAAACCAGAAACTATTAAAATTAAACAAATCGTGGAAAGAAAGACTCTTAATATATGTTTTTGTTTTCTCACGATATAGAACTCCTTTCGAAATAAATTTACTTCTTCGTATTGATATATAGTTTTCCAACAGCTCTTTTTCGGACTTCATTTCCATATTCATCTGTTAACTTGATTTCGATTACTGCACCAGGAATAGTCTTATGAGGAGTCGTCCAATATCCAACATAATGACCAGATGATGTTTCCCTGAGGGGCAGTTCAACCTCATTTAAAGCTGTAGACATAGTGGATAGACCAGTTAGCGGCATTCGTAGGATGTAAGTTCCTTTTAACCCTCTTTGGCTATCTAGTTCAATCTTTATCTTTTGGCCAGATTTTGCAAAGATATCCTTTGCAGGCTTTATGTTCTTCATGGTAGGAGGAGAAAACTTGGCAAATAGTGTGATTTGTTTTGTTTGCTGGTTACCTGCTTTGTCTATTGCTGTCACTTTAATATTATTAGCTCCTTCATGTAACAGAACTCTTGCAGAGTACATGCCATCTTTGGAAACAAAAGCAGTCCTTCCATTAATACTCACTTTATTAAGATGCTTATCTGACACTTTTCCCTTAATGGTCACTGCCTCTTCATTGGTTTGATAACCATTCTTATGGGAAGTTATAGTTAGTGTCGGTTTTGTTTGATCAAGTATAACTTTGAGAGGTGAAGAAGGCTTTGTAGGTCCCCCCTCAGTAATGGTAGTAGCAGTTAGAGTATTTTCATTTTGGTCTAGAGTTACAGGGATCGTAAAGCTTCCATCTGTTTTAGTTGGAGCTATTGCTTTTTCTTTCCCCTTGTTATCAATTCGCACTTTTGTTTTCGGTGAGCCCATCCCTTTTAATGTAATTGTTTTTTTATTAGTAAAAAGGGAACTATTTGTTGGCGATGTAATGACTGGAGCTTTTACTTCATAACTAACAGTAGCTCGTATCATATATTTCCAATACTGTAATCCTTGCTCCCAACTACCATTAACATATCCCCACATGTAATCCAACTTTCCATTTTCATCTACTACTAAACGGGGAGATGTTTCCCTATTTCCTTTTTGTATATAGACCAGATAAAATTCTTTATCAACTATAATGGATTCATCTAGTAAATCTACGTATGTCCAACCAGCACTCCATTTGGCAGTTGCATCTATAGGGCCAGCAATTTTACGTCCTGGTCCTCTATTTTTTCCATTCGCATCAAATACAGCAACTTGGAACTGATTATGTTGTGAACTACCATGTATTGTATCAAGCATAAAAAGTCCACCAGTAAGCAAAGCTTTATTTTGTCCCTCTTTTAATGAGATTTTTACTGCAAAACCATCTCCGTAATTGCGGGCAAGGGCAAGTTCTCCGGTTCCATCATCGTAACCAATCTCTTCTGGGGTTCCGGTAAAGAATTTTAGTCTAACGTTCTTTTCGGTCTCTTTATTACCTGTTACATTAATTTTTGCAGTTGTTTTAAACGAATAAGGAGCAGTGATTTGCAATGTATAGTTCCCTTCATAGGCCGAAAGGAGGAAATATCCGTTATTATCGGTTTTAACGGGTTTAATCGCTGCATCTTCAACGAGGGAAACTGTAGCATTGGCAACAGGTCTACCTGTTTTTTCATTAGTTACATGTCCCTTTACCTTTCCTTTAGGAATTGGCTGCATGTCGAAACTAGCAATTGTTGTTTTGTGTTTGGTTACAGTGACCCGTTGTTTGGCCGGTTTAAATCCATATGCTTCAGCCTGGAGAGTATACTCTCCTGATGGCTGTGTTAGGGTATAACTACCATCAGTCGCATTGGTCATCGTCGAGCGCCCCGTTTCCAGTACCGTGACCTGCGCATCAATACCAGTTTGTTTTCCGTTTAGTGTTGTTGAAACGGTTCCATTTATTTTTCCTAATCCTTCATTGTTTAAGATCTCTACTGCTCTATGGACGTTTAGCAATCCGTATCCATATCCCATGTTTGGAGAAGTAGGGTAACGAGAGTCCTTCAAGGGTGTACTGGAACTCAATAATATTTCCTCAATTTCATCTATACTTAATGAGGCATTGACCTGCTTTAGAAGAGCTACAGCTCCAGATACATGAGGTCCTGCCATAGATGTTCCATCAAAAGCAATATAACCTCCTCCGACAAAAGCAGAACGAATATTGACTCCTGGTGCAGAAATATCTGGTTTAATTTCTTTACCATAAAGAGATGGTCCACGAGAAGAGAAATCTGCCAACTTGTTTTGATCATCTGTCGCTCCAGTAGCAAAAGATTCTGGATAGTTCGCCGGATGGGCTATTGTCCCCTCTGCTGATCCATCATTACCGGCTGAAAACTCGGGAAAAATATCCGCTGCTCGCCAAGCTTCTATCATCGGACGGTACCATTCATCCAAACCGGGTCCACCACCCCAAGAATTGTTAACCACATCAGGTGCTTTTTCAGGGTGAGGATTTCCATCTTTATCTTTTGGAGCTATAATCCATTCTCCCGCCTCTAGCAGGTCGACATCTGTTCCCCCCTTTGCACTGAATGCTTTGACAGCTATCCAAGTTGCGCCTGGAGCGACTCCGATTTGATTCTTCCCATCACGCTCAGAACCCACAATCGTTCCCATGGTATGGGTACCGTGGAATAAATTATCGAAAGGGACTTTACTGTCATCAACAGCATCGAACCAGTTATACGTATGGTCAGGATGATCGGGGTCATCAGATTTATAACCGCGATATTTCTCCTTTAAAGATGGATGGTCCCATTGCACACCTGTATCAATATTGGCAACAACTACACCGGTGCCATCAATTCCTTGTTCCCAAACACGAGGAGCTCCGATTCTTTCAATGTTCCATTCGGGGGTATTAGTAGTTTTCACCTTATTGTACATTTCGTTTGACTTAAACTGCCTACCTTGAATTTGGTATTTATTCAGTAAGGAAGTATTAATCTCTTTAAACTTATGATTATCTACTAATTGTCGTGTTTCATTTGGAAGTATCTTGTCAACTTCTGGATAGTTAGCAAGCTTGTTCATAACCTCTTTTGTCCCGGTAACTGCTATTGCGTTGACAATATAAAACGACTGAAAAGATTTTACTCTTCCTTCTTTTTTCTCTAGAGTGAGTAATTGTTTGAGAGGAAATTGGGTTTCTTCGGCAGTTAGACGTAATGTAGATACAATAGTTGATCGTTTTATGATTTCAGTTTGAAAAGGACTTTTCTTTTGATCCTTTGTTTGTTGGGTTGCTATTGAAGCCACTTGAGGAGTATTTACTTGTTGTTTAAGTTTGACTAGAAATGTGACATGCTTATCGTCTTTAAATTGGGATAATAGCTTTGGACTGATTTTACTTGTGTCTTGGTTTTTAAGTGTAATCATTCGTGAAGTAAAAGATTTCTGGGAGGAGGCAATTTGAGGCAGAAAAACAGAGATTGCTAAAAGTAACGAAAGTGTAAATAGAACGGCTCTTAAAACGTAGTTTTGTTTGGTCAATGTTAAGAACTCCTTCCATATTAACGGTCATTTGTACCTTTAACACCAACTATTCTAGAATTAAAAAACATAAGTGACTGAACCCGGTAAATATGCAGATGTAAACACTGTTTTTTCTTAGAGGTAAATAAGACCTACTTAGGATATTAAATTATAGGGATGAAACTGACCGGAATACTTGATACATCTTCCTCCTTTCTAGTAATAAATGGATGAGATTACATTATAAAGATTATGATTTTTCTGAATATTTATCAATACGATTATTTCTATTAAAACAATAGATTATTTCTATTGTAACAACTTAGCCTTCAACAACTTTTCAGGACAAGAAAAAGAGGCGACAAAATTGTCTCCTCTTTTTTAAAAAAATTATGGGCCACTATTTTTGCATTTTTTTAATCTATCTTTTTATTAAGTAAAACTCCAATAAATTCATCTGATTGACCCTATAATACGATCTGGCCCATTTGTTGAATCTAGTATTGTCATACTTTATATAGCCTGTTGAAAATGTTTTTACTGCTATAATGGTTCTAACTCTTCTATTTGGAGCTTTCAACCTTATCCTTTGGTATAAACATACTAATAAGAAACACGAAAAATAAACAGATTAAAGATAAAACCCTATGCTTAAAATGCATAGGGTTATTTTACGTTCCCAAAAAGACTGACCTCTTTAGGCGCTGATAGCTCTTACCTTTGTTGACACGATCAAGATAGATATTGGTTGTCGAGATATCAGAGTGTCCTACCCACTCTTTCACATGGCACCTCGTTCTCCAGCATCGTCGTTACGAACGTATGCCGGAACCAGTGGGGGCTGATTTTTTCGTTCGCACCAGCCATTCTTACGACCTCTTTTACAATCTTATATAGGTGGTTGTAGATGATTTTCTGACGAGTTTCTACCTATATAGGGAATAAAATCTGAAAAAATACACATCTCGCTTTGATATCAATAATTTATTCCATGTATAGGCTTAATTACTTATTTTTTCTCTCTTCAAACTTAATAACTAAAAAACAGTCCGTTACAAGAATTGGCTTTTTTAGTTACTATCATTTTACTCCCCCATTTTCAGGTCTTTATCCCCGAGTAAAACAACCTATATTAATTGAATATTTATCCTTTTTTAAAAACGATAGATATCATCTATCTTTTTAATAGATTAAGTAGCATTGATAAAGTTTTCGAAAAATCCTAATGTTCTTAAGAAGGGGGCGGGATATCATTGTTTATGTGTATCAGAAACAGGCTTTATAAAAAAAAATTTGAGAGGAGCATACCATTTGAATAAAAGAAAAAAAAGATTTTTAATTAGTTCACTATCTAGTTCTTTATTACTAAGCACTCTGGTGCTACCAAACTCTATATTTTATGAAAATCGTAATGCAAAAGCCGAAGCTTCAAAGGAAACTTTCACTAAGGTTATTGTTGAGATGGAAGAGGCGCCTGCTATCAAAACATTATCCAAGGGAGAATTATTGGGAGCTAGTTCTGAGAATTTATCAAACAAGCTCAAGACAACTACAACCCAACTGAAACATGCTAGAGATAAAGTGTTAACCTCTATGGACGATGAAGGGATTAAGTTTACTAAATCACATGACTATTCCCTAATCTTTAATGGTATGTCTGTTAAGGTACCCAAGGATCAATTAGATGAGATCCGGTCGATTCCTGGTGTTAAGGCCGTTTATCCTGATCAGCCTGTGCATGGGAATGTGAGTGAAAGTGTTCCATTGATTGGTGCACCTGATGTTTGGTCAAAACATGATTCCAAAGACCAAAATGTCACAGGTAAAGGGGTTACTGTAGCTATAATTGATAGTGGTATTGACTATAGGCACCCCGATCTGGGTGGAAAGTTTGGACCTGAACATAAAGTAGTCGCTGGTTATGACTATGTAAATGATGATGAAGACCCAATGGATGACAGCAGTCATGGAACACATGTTGCCGGAATCGTAGCAGCTAATGGAAAAATAAAAGGTGTTGCACCGGATGCATCTTTAACAGCATATAAGGTGTTAGATGATGCTAATAGAGGAGAATTGTCCGATGTCATTGCAGCCATCGAAGCATCGATACAACCTGATAATCCTTACCGTGCAGATATCATCAACCTGAGTTTAAGCAATACAGTTGTAGAGGATCCTAGTAATCCAAAGAATCCCTTGACCGTTGCAGCACAAAACGCTGTAGATGCTGGGATAGTAGTTGTGGCTTCAGCAGGAAATTCAAATGATTATACAAAAGTTGGATCTCCAGCCGTGGCTAAAGGAGTTATCGCAGTGGGTGCAAGTATAAGTGGATATAAAGTACCCGCAGCCAAAATGGTGGCCCCCTTTGAAATGAATTTGAATCCTATAAGACTTGATATTTCAGCTAATGCTTACGAAGCAGAAACCACTCGTGAACTAGTAGATGTAGGTGAAGGGAATCCTGAAGACTTTGAAGGATTAGACGTAAAGGGGAAATTGGTCTTAATCAAACCGCCTAAAGATCAATTTGAACAATGGACACCCCGTTATGCAGGACTTATTGCAGAGGAGAAAGGAGCATACGGGGCACTCGTTCTCCAACATACGGCACCACCTGTAGACCCTGGTCCTGGTGACGGTCCTGGTCCAGTGTACCAGCTAAGTGAGGCTGTACCATCTCACTATAGATCTGTTCAAGACGAGTTACTCAATAATCAACAGCATTCCCTAACAAGTTCATATTTCGTTGATCGATTCGAAAAGCTGGTTGCGATGGAGATTGATGCAGAAACAGGGGAAGAATTAAAGTCCCTTTTAACTGAGGGACCGGTCAAAATTAAGGTCACAGCTAAAGATGAAACAGATACATTGTGGCAGGATACAATCTCTCATGGTGATTTACTTTCCATGAAACCAGATATCGTCGCTCCAGGCTATTCCATTTATTCCACCTATCTAACAAGTACTAAAGATGGTAATGATAGTGGTTACAATAGACTAAGCGGAACAAGCATGGCGGCGCCTCATGTAGCTGGTGCCGCTGCCCTATTGAAACAGCTACAACCAAATTGGGAACCGAAGGAAATCTCAGCTGCATTAAAAGGGACTGCTAAACCGCTTGATGTCTATGATTTGAATACACAGGGAGCTGGACGATTAGATGTACATGCAGCCTCAAGGACGGATGTTATCGCTTCCCCTGATTCATTAAATTTTGGTTTGGTAGGTAATAAAAGCTCTGTGATTGACGAGAGTGATACTTTCTCTTTAAAAAATCATAGTAAAAAACCAGTAGATCTCGACTTTACAGTTAAAGAACTAAAAAATAACGGTGCTAAAATCATAGTGAGTCCATCAAAAGTCCACATCGAACCAGGCATGCAGGCAACAATCGATGTGAAAATAACTATGGATCAATCAAAACAGGATACCGATATATCGGGATGGATTGAAGGTACGGTGCAGTCTACCGAGGAAGTGTCAAATGTTCGTGTTCCATTTAAGTTACTCACAAGACATCTCCAGGTCACCGTTAGTCCAGATCCCGCATCAAGTGATACAGAGGCTTTCATTTACAGTCCTGTAGATTTGGAAACTACACCTCAGGTGACCGTTCGTACTCCAAACGGAGAAACTAAACAAGTTCAAGCGGTGTTAGACCATGACCGTTGGTGGCGAGCACCTATCCAAAAAGATGAGCCTGGAATCTATCAGATAGAAGCGACGTCTACTATCAAAAGTTCTTCGAGTGAGACTGATAAGACGATAATAGGATCCGGTCATCTCGAAATTTTACCAGTGGATACAGATCAACGAGATTCTTCTTGGCAACCAATTGGTCCAAATGCATCAGCTGCCTGGTTGAAAATCGATAAAAACAACCGTAAAAGCATGACCGGGTTGAGTTTACACACTTCTTCAGTTTTCAAGACTATGAATGGAGCTGAATCTTGGCAAGAAATGCGCAATCTACCAGTAGGTGCTGGATTTCCGATTGAAATGGTCGTCGATCCGACTGATGAAAAAAATATTTACGTTCCTATCACCTCAGATCAAGACCCTACGTATATCGGAAAGATAGTCGCGAGTCAGGATGGCGGGAAAACATGGAAAACGTTACCCTTTCCAAACGTACCGCTCTCTGGTTTAGAAATTGATGAAAGTGGTGGTAGACTTGTTGCGATTTCAAATAACGCAGTTTATGTCAGTCAAGACAGAGGAATGAATTGGAAGCAGCTGCCGGAATATTGGAAATCCCTTTTTGAAGCACGACTCATAAATGGCGATTTATACGTTACAGGCGTCCACGGCGTTGCAGTCTATAAAAGAATTTTTGCTGGTTCAACTACAGCTGAGCAAGTGTTTACCCCACCGTTTCCTCATAAAGCTGTAAGTGATGTTGTAGGAAATAAAGATATCTTAATCGCGAATGTTATGGGAGCTGGAATGTATGCTTCGTATAATCAAGGTATCGACTGGATAGAACTAGAACATTCTGGAAAACCATTCTATGGAGTTTCTCGTGTAGAAATTTTGGAAGGTAAGATATATGCCGGGACCCATGAAGATGGTATATTGGTGAGTCACGACAACGGAAGAAATTGGAGTTATTGGAAGGCGCCACTTCCAGGAAGTAACTCATTAGAAGTTGATTTTACTGTTAAGGATCGCTCTGTTTTTGTTAGTTCAGTTCAGGCCGGTATTTACGAAACAAAGAATTCAGGGAAAACGTATAAGAGAATGGGTATTCCTGCCGCAACCGTTTACGATTTGGCGATTACTAATGGCACGAGAGGACATCTGCTGATAGCTGGGACAGAATCCAACACGTATCAAAAAGTCTTACCGACTCAAGAAAAAGTAACAGCTTCTACACGTGAATGGGGACCTGCAGAAGGAGAAGGAAGAACGGGTGAACAAGTTCATCATCTGGCGACTTCACCTTCGAATCCAAAGATTGTTTATAAAACACGGATCGATCATAACTTTAATTCATTTCTGTATCGAAGCAGTGATGGTGGGAAAACATGGGATGTAAAGTTAGAATGGATTCCTCCAATTCTTGATTTGCAAGTTCACCCCGCTGATACGAATCAAATATTCCTGTCATATTATGACTCATATAATAAACTCAAGGGGATTATGATCAGTAACGATGGTGGAGATAATTGGAAAAAAATTACTCATGATTATCCATTCTTAGCATTAGTTGGGGATCCAATAGACTCACATAAGATTTGGGCAGGCGGAAGTAACGGGCTGTTCGTTTCTGAAAATAGGGGCGAATCATTTAAAAAGGTTCATAACGTTCCTGTGAGTAGTCTTGCTTTTTCTCCAAATAATCCGAACAGTTTAGTTATTGGTGGACAACAGTTATTTGTAAGTAATGACGGTGGGAAAACGATACAAGAATCAAAGTTTAATCAAGAGCTCGGAATCTATGTAAATGACATTAAGTTCTCACCACGTGATTCTAAAGTTGTCTATGCTGCAACGGGTGCTTTTTATGAACGAGGGTTGCTCAAAGGCGGTAGAGGCGTTTTAAGGAGTTCTGATGGAGGGAAAACATGGGAAAATATTTCGCAGGGTCTCAATAACAGAAATGCCACCGCCCTTGAGATATCACCGGATGGTGAGTATTTGTTTGTTGGAACAGAGGGTGGCAGTGTCCACCGTATTAAGTTAAACAAATAGTATAATTAATAGTGAACAAATGTTATATTCCCTTTTTCATGTAATGAAATAACTCTCTTCCAAGGTAGATCAAGCAACAAAAACCCCGAGATGTTTCTCGGGGTTTTTTATACTCTGAGTCAATCTAACCGTGGATTATGAGTCAGAATAATTTTGCTTTTTTCAACTGTTCATAACTTCGTTCTTTATTGATCCTACCTAGATAGATGTTTGTTGTCGAAATATCGGAATGACCCACCCACTCTTTTACATCTGTTAATGGAATATCGTTCTCAAGCATGGTCGTGACGAACGTATGACGATACCAATGTGGACTGATCTTTTCATGCTTGCCAGCTAACCTGACCGCTTCTTTTACGATCTTATAAAGTGTGATATAAGATAATCTTTGACGAGTTTCTTCCTTATTATATAGAGAATAAAATAGAGGTGTTTCATCATAAGGATTAATCTCAATAGATTGACCTAACAAAGTTCGATAATAAAAAAGCTGATCTGCTGTCTCTTCCCTAACTGGCACCTCTCGATGTTTCTTCCCTTTTCCGATGACATCCGCCCATAAGTTACCACGTCGGTCATTCTTAAAGCTACCCCAATTAAGATTTGTGATCTCACTAGCACGCAAACCTAATGTATACAGAAAGTAGCCGATAAGCAGGTTTCTCTGCTGCAGTTGTTCCTGATATTTTTTAGCTCTGACGACTTTTGGAAAAAAGGAAAGGATCACCTCCGCATCTTTCTGATTCAGTTCTCGGAGTTGCACCCGATTCTTGTTCTCTTCATATAGAACATGACCTCTCCTGATCTTTGGTTTTTCAATCCATATGGATAGATGTGCTTTATAGAACCTCGTTTCATAACCGAAGTCCAGTAGACGACGGAAAAACTCCAGTTTTCTTACTGCTGACTTCGCTGCATACCTCTCTTTTATGTAACGGTTGTATGCCTTCACTTCTGGATAGCCTATATCCTTAAAGGATAACTGCTGTTCAGATAAAAAGTGCAACAATGTTTTCGCATCCGATCGGTAGGCTTTTAATGTATGAGGAGAAAGTTCGTCCTCTGCCTTTTGAATCTTTACAGCAAAGAACCATTCGATGAGATCTTTTTCGCTCGCTTGAGAAAAATTTAAGTTGCGGTTCTCATCAAGGAGCTGTTTTTTTTCTAGATCTGATTTTAGAATTTGTAAATATTCGTTTGAGGATAGTTGATTGACAACTTTTATAAGGTTCATTTTCCCCTCCGCATTTTTAAGTTACATAAGTCCTTTATTGTAAACTGAGGATAAATAATAAAGATAATACATCCTTATCTTGATTATTTTATTTTATCATATATTTTAATTAAAGCGAATGTATATTCCCCACCAAATTTGGGTCAAAAATTAAAATTGCCACTTTTTGTGAAATTAAAAAAATAACCTTTTGTCTAATAAGAAATGAAGACAATAAGTTACTTTTTGGTTTTTAACTAATTTTATTTTTGTATAATACGGTACGTGAAATTTTTTTGATGTTGAAAAAATTTAATAAAATTCAGATTAAAAATTTAGATTAACTAAAAAAGGTTTATTGACTTAATAAAAGCAATGATGTATTGGAAAACAGAAGG
This sequence comes from Fictibacillus barbaricus, assembly GCF_014635025.1. Taxonomy (GTDB): domain Bacteria; phylum Bacillota; class Bacilli; order Bacillales; family Fictibacillaceae; genus Fictibacillus; species Fictibacillus barbaricus. The sequence goes on from NZ_BMCE01000004.1 coordinate 56,091, forward strand.
CATGAATCGTTTATGAAAGGAATCGAAACTTGTTTGGGGTATCCGGGGTTAAGGGAAAACTGATTCATACCTTCTATAAATCTTATTTTATAAGATAGTTATATCTTTTTTCTTAATGAATTCTTACTTATTTATTAAGCTTATTTAAAAATATTTGTTTTTTTTATAATTAAGAGAAACAAAAAAATTGCACCCCTAACAAGGTGCATAAGAATCTTTCAAGAACTATTTTTTGATGATGAGTTTGCTAAAAATACTGTTTAATTCAGATATCTCACCGGGTGTCAAAAGTGGAGACAGTGTTTTTTGGATAATAAGACTTCTTTTTTTTCGTAATCTATTCGTTACAACGATCCCTTCCTCTGTAAGGGAGTACAATACCAAACGACGGTCAAACCTGTCAAAGGACCTGATGACCATACCTTCATTCTCAAGTGTATGCATTAACATTGAAACAGCACTTTTACTGATGTTTAACATAATCGCTATATTTCCAGCTGTTAAACCTCCATGATCTAACAAACACATGAGAGCGTTCATTTGTGAAATGGTTGTTGTTTCATCACGGAAAATCGCTTGTTCTATTTTATTAATAAAACGTTTGATACTTGTTATATCTAGAATTGGATGTGTCATCTTATCCCCCCTTCAAATGCAGGTTGGTGAATAACTGTTAGTTATACCGGTATATATAATTTTGTTCTTTCCTATAACCTTTAAAAATTAAAGATCTGAAAAATCTTCTAACTCTTTTTTTATTTTATATTTGGTCCAAGCTATCTCAAGTAAAGCTATAAGGATGTTTAATAGTCCGATTCCTAACCCAGCTAAAGTAAATGTTAAAGGGTTTACCTTGAAGTTCAAAACATTTAACATCCATGCCACTGACCAACCAACCACTCCGTATAAGGCTAGAATACCCAATGACACAATCATTCGTGAGAGGAAAATCACAATTAGGTTATCCATGCTTTTTCCACCGTTCTATGCACAAGTTATTTCAATATTTGAACAAAATCGTCCACCTGTATCTTACCTTCAACTAATACTGATCCATAAACTCCAATAGAACCAGCGTTATTCTTAACAATAGACTTTAGAACATTTATATCTTTTGGAAGATCTCCCTGAGCTAGGGTAGTCATGATGCAGCGTTTCGTAACATTAGAAATCTTTAATTTAACTTTACCAATTTGAATGATCTTTCCTACCCAACTATTTTCGATAAATCCATCGGATTCTGGAACATCAATGATGATATTGGGTCTGAACCTTCTAGGTTCAATCCTGCTTCCAGGCGTTATTTTTCCAAGATGTTTTATGGTTGAAGTTGTTATTAGGTGAACAGTATCTATATCAAAAAAAGTGCCTTTTGGTGATATCTTTGTAAAGATGCTCCCAGGATTATCAAGTTCATGAATTTTTGGAATGTACCCTTCAAACCCTGCATTAGGAAAGGGAGACGAAAGTATTACTTCTCGCTTTAAACTTTTCGAGAGGCGTTCGTTTATGTCGGTCTCTGAGCTAAGAACTGTTTCACCAGATGGTATAGTGACCCGAACAGGGGGGGTAGGATGTGATACCTTTGGTGGTTCAACAAAATTCGCTCGGTATTGAAACATGTTTGGCCATTTTAGGGGATTCTTTGCGTTCGCAAGCATACCGGTTGCCTGGTCGATAACACCGTAAGCTCGGTCTCCCAACAAACCATTCTTCGTTAGATCACTTGCATTCAGTTCTTCTCCCATCATGGATTTAACTGGATATCTCCATAACGATACAACCTTAGCTCGCATAATCGATCCCCTCTCTTAGGAAAAGAATTCATTTAAGTCTAATCTTAAAGTAGAACTTATAAATAATTCTATGATAAACATAATGATTCATCAATATTATAAAATTTATACTAACAATAGATTTAGTCTATAATTAGCTCAATAATAATCATTAAAGATATTATCTTCCTTTCAAGTATTTTTTTGACCTGTACAACCGCACCTTAACGTTGGCGACGGAAATATTTAATATTTCAGCGATTTCCTTAAGTGAATATCCATAGTAATATTTTAACAGGATTAAGTTTCGTTCTTCCTCGCTAATATTCATAAAAAGATCATTCAGATCTAAAGATACGGCAAGATTACTATCCACTTTCTTTATGAATTCTAACTTTTGATTATCTAGTGGGACGGTATACTTCTTCGCCCGGATAAATTCAATGGAAACATATACTGTTATTTTTTTGATCCATACTTTAAAATGGTGTGGCTCGTTTAAAGTATGTAAATAACAAAAGGCACGATATGCTGTTTCCTGAACGATATCTTCTGCGTCCTCTTTGTTTCGTACATATCTGTAAGCGACATTAAAAAGTAGCCGTTCATGTTTTTTGATTAACTCTGAAAAGGCAATTTCATTTCCTTTCTGAGCTTGTTCGACTAAGTTACTAATGAAAATTCCCCTTTCTCCGCAGTTCATTCTAGATAAGATCGTCTTTTGTATACATATTTTTACGGTTTCACTTATATAAAAAAGTTTAATCATACAAAATAGGGTTTTATTTGACTGATTTTGAATCATCTATTTTTGACTTTTGTATCTCAAGGATGAGAAGATCTAGTTCTTGACTAATTTTTACAATTCTTGGATCAGAGAAACTGTTGATTTTTTTGCTCACTTGATCTAGTTTTTTCTTCAGTCTTGAAATTTTTCGATCAATTATTGGTTGTCTCATCAACATACCTTCTTACTTTGGATTAATTCTTATTGTTTAGTATGCAATACCTACACAAGTATTAATGAAGGTTTTAGATATGGTCTGCTTATATGCGAAATCTGCAGTATCCATAAAAGATATACACGTTCCATTAACCGGCAAAAAATTCTGTTCTACACGATACTCTAAAGATTCTGCTTCATTTACTAACTTAGTTGGACAAACTATTGTCCAGTCTAGATTCGACAACTTTAGATAGCTGTATACCTTATGGTGTTCTTCTGCAGCTCTTGTCGATTTACGTATGGTTCGGTGGGATTGATAACGTAATTTTTGGGATTGGGAATTCTCTTGTAATATTCCCGCCGTTCCTATAGTAATAAATCTTTTTATGTTGAAATAATCCATATATTTAGTAATGAGAGGAATCGATTCAGATAATGTATTACTCCCATCAGTGCTTAATGAACTGATAACCACATCCATACCTTCCATCGCTTCTTTAAGATTTGATTCATTCAAGACATTACCTTCGTAGACCAGGAGGTTGTAGTGTTGGATACCTATCTTTTTTGAATCCCTAACGAATGCCCTCACTATATTCCCACCCTCTAATGCCTTCATTACGATGTGAATCCCTACTCTGCCTGTAGCACCTAGCACTAAGATTTTATTCATGGAAATATCGTCCCCTTTTTTTAAATAGCAACTTTACTTAAGATAGTAATCTTTACGAATAGCAGTATCAATGCAATATTTTCAATAATAATGATAATAAATATCTATTTACAATATTTTCATATGTAAAAAAACCTGCTCTAATATGGTTTTTTGCATCTAGTTTCTTTTGAATTCAGCTCATCTGTTCTGCTTAATTTGGTTAAAATTTCTGATCTAAACTTATCAAGGTTAATGCCTATAGCTATTGAATGCATCACAAATTCCTCAGAGTGATATCTAAGGCCAAGACTTGTACGATTCCTTCTTATGATGTAGGCTACATAGGAATCTCCGTAAAAGTTGTTGGCCTCAGAAACAGAAGTGTTTAATCGCTCCTTCGAAAACAAGAATATCTTTTTCCCCGCTATATTTAAATCATTGACATTCTTTATAACCTTTTCTATTGAAATATTCCCATAATCCGCTACTATACCTATCAGTTCTATATCTTAAATCAGAGCTAAGACATTCCCAAATACGCAAAAAAAATAACTTTATCTTCATTACTTCCCTCCCTCAGATGCTACGTGTAAATGTTTATGATTAAAAAAAGTAAAACTCCCCAAATATTCATAAAGGTAAAAAATATTATTTTGATAGATATTTCTTATCATTTTAATAGAAACAATTGCATTGATTAATCATTATTGTGAAATTATAATTTGTTTGTAACTTGAATTTTTTAGGAGGTGAATGGATAGAAAGATTGGAAGTAAGTTTTTTGGATTTTGATATTAAGCTTAAATTGCTATTTATATAGAGAAATACTATGGGGGGATATTAACTTGAAAACAAAGGTAATGATTTTATTATGTATTTCAATGTACGTGTTAGTATTTAACTCACAACCGGTTAGAGGAGATCTGCTCGAGAAAAAAGAGAATGTAAAAGTTGAGGTTGTGAAAAAGACATCTTCTATAACTTTAGAGAATGGAATAAAACAAAAAACTATCCCAAATCTTGAACAGAAACAAAAACAAAGTAATATGGAAAAAAACGTGTCAACTTCTGTGGTTCCTCAAGCAACCCCAAAAGTTACAAGCGGAGTGGTATATGCAAAGACCACTTCTGCGGTTTATGGAATTCCTAAATATTCTACAGTAGAAATTCTTTCAGACAGAGGCAACGGAAAGTATTACTATATCAAATATAAGGGTAAGACGTACTACGTTACAAAGCGCTATTTGTCCATTCCGCCAAATCCTAAAACAGATAAATCCATAATGACGAACGAGCAAGTAATCGCTTACATTAAATCAAGGAAGGTTACTTCTAAAACAAATTTTATCATTTTTACTGATATTAACAGGCAGAAAACGTATTTTATTCAGAAAAACAGCTCAGGAGCGTATAAAGTTATTAAAACCACATTAAGCGCTACCGGAAACAATGTTACTCCTACTATAAGGGGACAGTTTGCAATCCAGTCTAAGCGGACACACTTGAATAAAAAGGGTTCTGCGATTAATGCGATGTATGCCATGAAGATTACAGGAGCTTATTATTATCATAGTGTACTCACTAATAAATACGATAAGATCATCAATAATACGGTCGGAAGAAGAGCTTCACACGGTTGTATTAGAAACCCGATGGATGTTGCTAAATGGGCATATCAAACCATTCCAATCGGAACCACAGTATTAATCGTATAGAGATACCATCAAGGGAAGACAAGCTGTCTTCTCTTTTTTCTTTATACATGTGTATATCCTATGAAAAAGAAGCAACCCCTCTATCCAAGGTTACTTCAAATAATCTCTTACTAATTTTCTCAAAATAGACTTCGGCAAAAACATTGATGGTCATAGATCGTAAAGCGCTCTACTGTACGGATTATATTAAGTGTTCTTTTCATATAGAAGATACCTCTAGAAATATACCTTCAGATCTTTTGAATAATCAAGAATCTAATTTTTTACTTATCGTTATTGGGCTTCTTTTTCCTGAGAAGCTTAGATACAGGCTGAAGACCAAAACTGCTGCTCCAAATACATTAGGTGCATTTATGCTAAATCCATATAAAGTACCTGCAACTGCTGGTCCAAATATATTACCGAGGCTCATGTAAGCGTTGTTCATACCTGCTACGAACCCTTGCTCAGCTTCTCCTACTGATTTAGAAAGTAATGTATTGATCGCAGGTCTCATCATAGAAGTAAAACTAAAGAATAGTACAGTCAGCACTAGGATGTAATAAAAGTTTCCTGAAAAGAGCATGAGTATTAAAGATAAAGCAGAAAGTAATAACGTCAAATTAATCAAGGATTTTTCACCAAAATGTTTAAATAAAGTTCCCATGAGAGTCATTTGGATAAAGCTTCCGATAAGAGCACCGACTGTAATCATTATAGAAATTTCTCTAGTCGTATAATTGTATTTCTCATCAACAAACATAGGGAAAATTGCTTCAAAATTGGCAAGTCCAAACGTCATCGAGAACACGAGTACTAACAAAATGAAATAAGGAGCTCTAATTGATCTGCCAAATTGGATTATAACACTTTCCATATTTCGGTTTGCTTCTTTCGCAGATAATTGTTTTTCTTTGGTTAATGACTCAGGCAGAAGAACCATTGAACTTATGACGGCTATTGCAGCAACCACAGCTGATACATATAATGGGGTGCGTAGTCCAAATTCAGCTAGAAAACCGCCAAATCCCGGTCCAATGGCAAAACCAAGAGACATTGAAGCGGCCATGAGGCTCAAACCTTTTCCCCTGTTCTCCGCTGTTGTAATATCCGCTACATATGCCAACATTGAAGGAATCATTGCTGCAGCTCCGATACCAATTATTAATCTGGAAATAAAAAGGAGGGATACATGTCCTGCAAGAGCAAAAATGAAATTCGAAATTGCAAATAATAGTAGACCTACAATTATCATGATTTTCCGCCCATACTTATCTGACATTCTCCCTGCAATAGGTGAAAATATGAATTGGGTTAAACCGAATGCAGCAACTAGATATCCTGCCGTTTGTCCTCCTGCGTTAAATTCCTTTAAAAAGTCAGGAAGGATAGGAAAAATCAATCCAAATCCCATCATGGCTATAAACATATTAAACATCAGTAAAAAAAATCTTGATTGTTTCATCAAATACTTACTCCTCATTTCTTTTGTTAAGTACTAAAAATCAAACCCAAGGTTATTTCAAAGAGCATAGACAATCTACATATTGAAAAAAGAGGATTTAGGAATCCTCTTTGGGTAAACATCTTTTAATTTTAAATTTTTGAACAACAACAAGAATACACTTATATCCTGGGTAAATAAATAAATGTTGAAATAACACTTTTTATTCAATCTAAATCATCCCTTGGACACTGGTATATTCACCCTGCTCTTTAAACCTTCACTAATAAAGATCCCTACAAGTATTAAAAGAACACCTAACCATCTCATCCATGTAACCTCTTCTTTGAGAATAATTAGCGCGAAGAATACGGTAGTAGGTAGTTCTATGGAACCTAGGATACCTGCCATTCTTCCTCCGATTCGAGGTATAGAAATAAGCATGAACAGTAATGGAACAACTTGTCCAAAGACTGCCATTATTAACCCCCATTTAATAAACCTGGCCTCCGTTAAAATACCCGAAGTGAGATATGTGGGTGGGTATAAAATATGGATAACGATCGCAGCCACGGTTAAAGTGATAGCAGCCCTTAATAAAGAAGAGGAATCGTCGCTTATATATTCAGGCAGATATAAACTAAGTGCGAAAAGAACCGCAGCGAGTAGTCCCAACCCGATAGCATTTAACGGAATGTTTGAAAGGTCAATACCAATTAACTCTACTGCGAAGATTGTCCCAATGAAGATGAAGAGGATACCAATCCATTTTTCAAACGAGGGCATTTTCTTCTTAATAATGATATCAATGACAGTGATAATCCATGAGAACTGGAACAACAGTATGATGCTTAACGATACAGGGATCATCGTTAGAGACTGAAAGTAAAAAAATATAGCGGAAGCCCCTGTTACACCTGTTCCTATTAAATACATCCATTCCCTGCCATGAGGAGACCTAAGTTTATTAATTTTGGGAAGAACCAATAGCCAAATGATGATAAGACCGAATCCGTATTGTACGTTTGTAAGGTCTTGTATGAGATATCCATCTTTAAATAAATAATTAACGATTGTTGCTGTAAGCCCTAGAAAAATTGCTGCTAATAACATCATTGCCTTGTATGTTAATGTAGATTGCATCATTTCTATCACATCCTTCTAACTTGGAGTTGAAATAACAAAAATAGGAGCATCCCACTGATGCCCCTACTAACAAACCCTATCCCTTTAACAGTTCACCTCTAAAGAGGTAAGTCAACGTACGAACGAAGATGACTGCTAGAACGATTGTGAGTACGATCAGTGAGATCGCGGCTATTGCTTTAAGCGGCCAAGTATTTACGTAGTTGGCATATTTGAAGGCAGCATTCACAACGGCAGCCATAGGAAAACTTACGGCCCACCAAGATGCACCGAACGGAAGGCCTTTCTTGAATACTTGACCAAAAAGGATGATTGCTAAGAAAAGACCGAAATAGAACAGGATCGAAGCGAACATATCCACACCTTTAATAATGTTTGTATAAGATAAGAAACCTACACCAAAAGGTGCGATTAATACCATCAAGGATGGTGTCATTTTATCTGGTAGCGGATCATGATGCATCAACCTTGAGAAAATCAAAGTAAAGAACACTAATGCAAGGATCCCCCCTACCGCGAAACCAAAAAGGTTAATCTCATTTACCCATGAAAAAGGCATTGTACCACCAGCTACAGCTATATCTAAGGTACCTACACCAGGAATCAACCAGGCAGGTGTAGCATGATGTATGTCTTGCTTATGAACCAATAACCGGTGTACGATGATACACGCTAGAATAATGGTAGCTATAGTACCTATAATCCATACGATCTCAGACAATCCTTTATGATATGGTGCTAAAACTGAAGAAAGTAAAAGTATTGCGATCGTGATCGTACCAAAGAAGTTTCCGACAATCGGGTTGTTAAATTCCTCACGTACTTTATGAGGAAACTTGATCCATTTGGTGATATAAGACACAGCCAGAATGATAAATACGATAATTGCAATTGCTCCAATTAACTCACCAACGATGGAGTAGGTTCCAAACATTTCATGAGACCATCTCCATGCAAGTGCGAGTCCTGATAACCCCATAACGGATCCAAATAAGTTGACAGGCAAGAATTGTAGAGAACTCGTCTTCTTCATCTCTAACGTTTCACCTATAGGTTGAACATTGCTTGCTCGTTTACTCATTTTCTCCACTCCTTACTTTATCTCATATCGATACCACTCTCTTTATATTGTCCAAAATATTGTATCGAGTATGTAATTGAATTATAAATCGCATCGTATCATTGAACAATATTATCTTTTCGATAATAACAATAGATGTTTTCTATTAAAATCGAAAATAAAACCCCTCAACGATGTAATACTGTCGTTGAGGGGATACACTTAACTCCATTATTATAATTGCGAACAATTTATTGGTTCTTCCAATTCCATGCTTTTTATGTGATCAGTTAATAAGGATATAAAGCGCTGTGCTGCAAAACTAATGTATTTATCCTTATGATAGACAATCCCTACTTGACGGCAGATTGTAGGGTTTTGTATTCTAATCACTTTGAGTTTGGAGGTATCGTTCAAACTTAATAGCGTTTTTGAGAGGATTGTTGCACCTGCACCTGCTCGGACAAGGCTGATGATCGAATCCACCGTATTGGTTTCGATCCGTGGCTTGAGCTTAAATCCTATCGAATTGCACGTAACATCAACTAATTTTCGACACTGATGATTCTGCGGGAACATAACAATTGAATTTTGGTTGATTTCTTCAAAATCGATCGAATCTTTAGCAGCAAGAGGGTGATCTTGAGATACAGCAAGATAGAATTCTTCTCTATATAGCGGGATCGTTGAGACCCTCTCATCTTCATTTAAAGGTAAGATTGTAACGGCTAAATCGATTTCATTCTTTAAAACCCTTTCAAAGAGATCGTCAAGTCCGACCAGTCTAATCTTTATCTCAGGATAAAGATGATGAAAATCTAAAAGTTGTAGGGATACCAGTTGGTTTATTTCACCGGGTAGAGCACCTATAGAAAGATTCCCTCTCTCAATACTTTGAAGTTCCCTTATTTTCTCGGATGCACCTTTTAAATTACTGAATATTTTAGCTACTTGTTCACGTAAAACGTTCCCCGCTTCAGTAATTGCGATTCTCTTCCCTACTCGGTCGAATAACGGCATTCCGATTTCATCTTCGAGAGCCTTAATCTGGTGACTAAGTGTAGGTTGAGTTATTCCAAGTTTTTCAGCCGCTCTCGTGAAATGAAGTTCTTCACAAATCGCCATAAAATATTCTAATTGCCTAAACTCCATGAAATTCACCCACTTATATATAGACGTTATATATCAAAACGGAAAATACAATTCTTTTTACTAATGTTATTGTATCACTTTTGTTTTTGAATTATTTAGATTATCTATAATAAATGTTCATTTTTATTCAGGTATTTATAAACAAAAAGAAGTGATCTTCTCTTTATGAGAAGATTACTTCTTTTTTCATGTTCATCGTCTGCCTTACTTTACATTCAAACATCATGGGTGCTTGTCATTTAGAATAATAAAAACTTAGAGTACCGTCTCCTTGATCAATATCTACTTTAAGGTCATGTTGATCAAAAAACCAAAGATCTTTATTTTCTATAAAAAAAGTAATCCCATCTTTATCTAAAGACGTTGCCACGTCTTGTGCAGTTTCTTTTGTAACACCTAGTGAAAATCCACTCTGAACTGGACTGTTTCCTCCGTATCTAACGAAAAACCTAAAGGTATCTCCTTTTTCTGCATCCATCTCATCGTTGAACCAATTTAGAGCATTATCGGTTACTTCTAATTTCATTTTCTTTTACCCCCTAACATAATCATGATGCAATGTATAAGTTTTACTATTTTAAGTTAAAGTATTACATCTAAATTAAGGTTTTTTAGATTGTGTCATATTTTTATTCTAAGTAAGAAGATTTCATCCATCAATGCTGTTTATTCTATTGGAATAATAGTTTTTATCTATTGTCTGATTCGAATATTAATAAGAAAAATAGGTGACTATAACCTTTATCAGGCTGGAAAAGGAGAATAAAACATGTCACGAAATCGATTCAGCCGATTTTTTCAAAAAAGGAAAGAACCAAGAAACATTGACCCCCTTCAAGTGAAAAATGATTCTCTAGGAATCAAAGGCCTTTTAAGTTCAGAGCTTACTGTAAATACAACTTTGTTCAAAGATACCTTTCAAAATTGTAGTGACATCGTTCACCGCGAGCTCTTGCTAGGAACAGAAGGGGTTGTAAGGGCACAGATTATTTGGATGGATGGCCTGGTAGACAAATATGCTATAAATGATAATATTGTAAATCCATTACTCCAAGAATATCGTTTACTTCAACCTAATGATGTAAAAAATCCTCATGAAATTTTCTCCAGGATAAAGGATAACCTTTTGAGTGTGTCTGAAATCAAGGAGCAAAATCGTTTTGAGGATATCATACTTTCCGTTTTGAGCGGGGAAACAGCAATCCTTATCGATGGTGTCCCTTTATGTATAATCGCGAGTACAAAAGGTGGAGAAATACGCCCGGTTTCTGAACCTGCTACAGAATCCGTTGTTAGGGGACCCAGACAAGGATTCACTGAAAATTTAAGGACCAATACATCACTCGTTCGAAGAATCATAAAGACTACCGACCTTAAGATGGAAAAACTCATTTCTGGTGAAAAGACCAAAACAAACATTGTAATTTCTTATATTGAGGGTGTGGCAGACGAAAAAGTAATAGATGAAGTAAAGGATCGTATTAATAAAATAAAGGTGGACTCTATCATCGAAAGTGCCTATGTAGAGGAACTAATAGAAGATCACCCCTTCTCTCCCTTCCCACAGATCGCACATACGGAAAGACCTGATAAGGCAGCAGCTGAATTACTGGAAGGTAGAGTTGTGATCTTTGTTGAAGGGAGCCCTTTCGTTCTAATCGTTCCGAGTGTTTTTGTTCAATTTCTTCAATCAAGTGAAGACTATTATGAACGGTATTTATTCTCGTTCGCTGTTCGGGTAGTTCGTTATTTCGTGTTTTTGGTTGCCCTTGTTCTTCCTTCTGCGTATATAGCGATAACGACCTACCATCAAGAGATGTTACCAACCTCCTTACTGATCAGTGTGGCGGGAGCACATGAGGGGGTACCGTTCCCTTCATTTATAGAAGCGCTTATGATGGAACTTACGTTTGAGGCTTTACGTGAAGCCGGTGTTCGACTCCCTAAACCAGTTGGTCAAGCAATCAGTATTGTTGGAGCACTAGTTATTGGTGAAGCAGCGGTAACTGCGGGTATTGTTTCACCACCGATGGTCATCGTGGTTGCTATTACAGCTATTGCCTCTTTTGCTATTCCTGCTTTTAACATTGCGATCAGTGTGAGAATGCTAAGGTTCCCGTTGATGATGATTGCGGCTATTCTCGGGTTCTATGGGATTATGTTAGGCCTAATGGCAATGCTCATACATCTATGTTCAATGCGATCATTTGGGGTACCCTACTTTACGCCAGTCGCTCCATTCAGTTTGAGTGGGATGAAGGATACGATAATTCGTGCTCCCTGGTGGCTGATGAAAAAAAGGCCGGAACTGATAAGTCCTAAAAATAAAAAAAGACAGGAGACACCTAGACCAGATTCTTCTAATAAATAATCGGTTTTTAAAAGTAATGGTTGTTCTATCTGGAGGATTTATGAAGAATAAAATAATCTTGAATATGTTGGCTTTTGTAATTTTGTTCACTACGACTGGTTGCTGGGACCAGCATGAGGTCGATGAATTGGCCATTGTTATAGGATTAGGTGTAGACAAAGTATCTGGGAATAATCCTGTTCAAATTACTGCACAAATCGCTAATCCAGCATCTGCAGTTAAAACGGAATCAACTACAGGGAAACCCTATGTAGTTATGACAGCTAAGGGAAAAACCGTTTTGGATGCGGTACAGAACTTTACAAAAGAATCGCCTAGAAAAATATTTCTTTCTCATAATTATGTCGTCGTTTTCGGGGAGGAGATGGCACGAAATGGTATTGAAGGAGTTCTTGACTATTTTGAAAGAGATCCTTTATTCCGTCGAACTTCTTGGGTCCTCGTGACAAACAAAACCGGAAAGGAAGTCATGGAAACGGAGATTCCCTTACAAAAATTCCCTGCTATAGGAATAAAGAACATGATCAAACAGAGTAAGGACGAATCGCTTGCCAAAGTCATTAATTGGGAGGACTTTATAAGTACATTTGAAAACAGACCGACTTGTGCAGTTGCAACAAGGATTGACATAACAGAAAACAAAGCTACAAAAAAATTAGAAATAAATGGAACAGCTCTTTTTTATAAAGATAAACTCAAAGGATTTTTAAACGCTCACGAAAGTGAGGGGCTGTTATGGGCACTAGGTGAAATAAATATAGCAAAAGCAGGTGTGAACTGTCCAAACAACAATAAAGGTAGTGTAATGTTTCAAGTCCAGGAGACAAAACATTCAATCAATCCTTACTATAAAGAAGATAAGTTACTTGTAGATCTCAATGTTCAAACTGAGTCTACCATCGCTGAGATTAACAAATGTAAAAACTTAAACATATCAGATCAACAAATTCTAAATCAATTGGAGAGGATGCAAGAAAAAGCTTTAGAGAAACAAATCAAGGATTCAATAAAAAAAATACAGGGCCTCGGGACTGATCCTCTAGAATTCGGGGAGGCTTTTCGTAAAAAGGACCCACAGAAATGGAAACTGATTAAAGATGACTGGACGTCTCATTTTAAGGAATTAAAAGTCAATATTCAAGTTGACAGCAAAGTCAAGTTCACTGGTACAAAATCAGAGCCAGTTATTATCAATGACTGATTTTCTGATCTCCTTTTCTCTTTTTCACCTTTGCTAGTATCAATAAAAACAACGGTATACCAAACATAACAATGGGCAGTGCAATTCTTTGCGTTATATAAACTGGATATAATATGTCAGACATAACAACACTTTGTGGCAACAAGGAGATCAGAAAGACAACAGGTGCGTTTATCCAAATCAACCTTCTCCAGTTCTTCACGTTAAAAAATTGTGCTGCCCCATAAGTTGCCGCAAAGAAAATGAGGGCTAACCTCATAAATACACTTGTAAGCCATACAACAATAAAGATAACATCAACGTTCTGTATAAAATCCAAAACTGAAATGACACGGATTAATCTAAAATACGGATACCACATATGTGAAGGCAAAAAGGGACTGAAGGTAGCAATTACAATTAGAGTTGCCAACGCTACGACTATCGACGGAATTGCTGTGCCCCACAACGCAGCCTTTAACCCATCTTTCGGTTTACTTAAAAATGCGATCAACATGAAAACCACGAAGTTCTGGCCAACAAATCCTGCTGTCGGTATGGCTCCCTTTAAAATAGCTGCTGTACCGGTCTCTTCAAATACAGGTGACAGTTTGCTTATATCCATATTGTTAATATTTAAAATAAATGTTACTAGAATACTGATTATGATGATAGGACCGATAAACTCGCTACACCTTCCGATAATCTCGATACCATGATAAGTCGCAAAGACCACGATTAAAAGCATACCGATTATAATAACAAATGTAGGCGTTTGGGGCATCGTTAACTTCATCAGTTCAGAAAACTCACGAAGTATTACCCCGTTCACTGTGTACCACTGTGCAAAATATAGCAGTAGTACAAGTTTTCCAAGTTTTTTTCCTAACAACAACTGCGTATATTCTACGAAGGTCATTTTCGGAAACATCTGACTAAGTTTAACTGCTACATAAACAATCAACAGACTGAAAGCTCCACCGATTAAAACTGATATCCAAGCATCCTGTCTGGAGATAGAAATGGTTTGTCTAATAGTAAGCATCAATGTTACACCAAGAGCGTGTGTGGTTAGTATCCAAAAGATTTGAACATTTGACAGTTTCATCTAAAAACCCTCTCCAGATTGTGCAAATTAAGTATAGGAGGAATAGTGTCCTCATATTAGTTTTGACAGAGAGTGGTATAGATAAACTCCTGAACAAATAATGTTTAAAGCGTGAGCACGTTAATGATTAATACTAGTAAAGAATTAACATGAAGGAGTGCAGAGATTTGAATATCAAAATTACAGATTCAGCAAGAGAGGCAATGAAAGGAGTCAAACCTGACCAGTTGATTCAATTATCGTTAGACAGGGGGAGTTGCGACATTGTTAATAATATTTACGAAATGAAAGTTATCCCACTCCGGCCTGTTAAGAATTACGAAAAAATTTTAAATGTAGATGATTTTAAACTCTTGATTGATGAAGATTTTGAAGAAGTTTATCAGCATGAACTTATGATTGATCATGTAGGGGGGTCTTTTGTTTTTAAGAACAAAAATCAAATTTTTAACAATAAAATTAAGATTAGATTTCTGTAAAAAGCGTTCCCTTTTCATCAAAAATCCTAGTACTATGTGTTTAATATTATTAAATATTATAATTAAAATTAGGACAACTTCAAACGATTCTGAAGTCGTCCTCTTTTGAAGAAATACTATTCGACCATCTTCTCTGGTCTAACATACATCTCAAACTGCTCTTCAGTTAACAGTTTGCTCTTAACAGCAGCCTCTTTTAATGTAATGTTTTCATCAAAAGCTTTCTTCGCGATTTCAGCCGCTTTCTCATACCCAATATGTGGATTTAGTGCTGTTACTAGCATTAATGATTCATTTAAGTACTTTTTAATTACTTCTTCATTAGCAGTAATTCCGGTTGCACAATGTTTATTAAAGGAAAGGATTGCATCAGTGAGTAACCCCACAGACTGCAAAAACGAATGAATGATCACTGGCTTAAAAACATTAAGTTGAAAATTACCTTGACTCGCTGCAAATCCGACTGTTGCATCATTTCCCATCACTTGGCAAACAACCATTGTTAAAGCCTCACTCTGCGTTGGGTTCACTTTTCCTGGCATGATCGAACTTCCTGGTTCGTTTGAAGGAATCATGATCTCCCCGATCCCACAACGGGGACCACTAGCTAACCACCTCACATCGTTAGCTATTTTCATCAAGTCCCCTGCTAATGCTTTTATAGCACCATGGGTATATACGATCTGATCATGGCTACTAAGCGCATGGAACTTATTGTTTGCTGATAAAAAGCGTATCCCAGTGGATCTACTTATTTCTTCCGCTACGATCTCACCAAATAGAGGGTGGGCATTCAGCCCCGTCCCAACAGCTGTCCCACCGATCGCCAACTCTTTCATTGTGTTCGTGCTGGCTTGAATCATCGAATAAGTTTTCTCGAGCATTGAAGACCAACCGCTGATTTCTTGACCTAGCGTTAGCGGTGTTGCGTCCTGTAAATGGGTACGGCCGATTTTGATCAGGTCTTTGAACTCATTCGTCTTCATTTGCAAGGTTTCCTTTAGCTCATTGATGACAGGTAATAAAGCTTCTTCTACAGCTAATACAGCTGCAATATGCATTGCGGTGGGAAATGTGTCGTTAGAACTTTGAGAACGATTAACATCATCGTTTGGATGGAGTTTTTCATGACTACCCTTTTTTTTAAGAAGCATATTCCCTCTATTTGCAATGACTTCGTTCATGTTCATGTTTGTTTGGGTCCCGCTTCCGGTCTGCCAAACCACTAGAGGAAATTGATCGTCCCATTTTCCTTCAAGGATTTCTTCAGTTACTTCTATAATTACACTCGCTCTCTCTTCAGATATTACCCCAAGACTCAAGTTCGCCTTTGCCGCAGCACGTTTAACATATGCGAGAGCTCTAATGAGTCCGATGGGCATCATTTCTGTTCCGATCTTAAAATTAATTAGGCTTCTCTGTGTTTGCGGTCCCCACATCTTGTCGCTAGGAATATGCACTTCACCCATCGTGTCTCGTTCAGTTCGATATGAATTATCCAATTAAACTCCTCCTGCTCAGATAGAATGTCTTATAGTGTTAATGTGCTCATTTCCCAAAAAACAAAACTAGGCTTGCTTGATCGTTAATTCATTAGTGTCTACCCTTCTAAAAGAGTAATATATACATCTCCCAAAAGTATTTGCTATATACCTTTACTCCTTCCACTGTTTAAAGTTGCAGTGAAAACCGATGTATCAATTTGAGAATTAAACTCTTGTTTCATGCAATTGTGCATTTTTTATTCTGATTAGATACCAAGAAAAGCAGCGCACCATTTGTAATAGGGTTTTCACAGTCAAAATAGGACCTGATTTGAACTTTAATTTGATGAGAAAGAGATGATACCAATACGGTACCATCTCTGTAATGTTTCGTTTTTTACAATTTCTTAAGGTCATTCGCCAAACTCTCTACCTTAGTCCCTACGACAACCTGAAGATCGGTGTTGTTCAGCTTGATGACGCCTCTTGCTCCTAATCGCTTCAGCTGTGCCTCGTCTACGTCTTTCGTATCCTTTACTTTCAGTCGAAGACGCGTCACACAGTTGTCAATGTTGAGAAGGTTCTCTTTTCCGCCTAACGCGTTTAGATATTGAGCAGCCAATCCGTCGTTTTGTACTTCATTCGCTTCAGCCTTTTCTACTGCTGTATCATCTTCACGGCCAGGTGTTTTAATATCAAACTTCTTGATCACAAAGTAGAAAATGATGAAATAAACAATTGCATAACCTACACCGACTACAGCCAGCAGTCCTGGCTTTTGGGCGATTCCAAAGTTAAGGAAATAATCGAGTGCCCCTGCCGAGAAACCGAATCCGTGATGAATATCAAGCGCTGTTGTAAGGGCTAATGATATTCCGGTTAACACCGCGTGAATCCCATAAAGTACCGGTGCGATGAACATGAACAGGAATTCGATCGGTTCTGTAATCCCCGTTAGGAAAGAAGTGAATCCAAGACCTATCAGCATTCCTGTAACGGTTTTTCTTTTTTCTTTCTTAGCAGCGGCAATCATGGCAACCGCCGCGGCTGGAAGACCGAACATCATCACCGGGAAGAAACCAGTCATGAAGGTTCCAGCAGTAGGGTCCCCAGCGAAGAATCGGTTCAAGTCACCAGTTGCCCCGTTGTACTCGCCAAATACGAACCAAACTAAACTGTTTATTACGTGATGAAGCCCTAGCGGAATGAGCATACGGTTTAAGAATCCATAAATGCCTGCGCCAACTGCTCCGGCTCCTGTAATCCATTGTCCTAAGTTATTGATTCCTTCTTGAATCGGTGGCCAGATGTATCCGAACACACCTGCCAGTATTAACATAGCGAGTGAGGTGATGATCGGAACGAAACGTCTTCCTGCAAAGAATCCTAACCATTCAGGAAGCTTGATATCATGAAAGCGGTTGTATAAAAGTCCAGCCACAATCCCGGCGATGATTCCCCCAAGGATTGCCATGTTGATGTCTTTATCGATGGCGACTGTACCTTTTGTCAATACAAGGTACCCGATCGCTCCGGCTAATCCGGCTGCGCCGTTATTGTCTTTTGCAAGACCGATCGCAATCCCGATGGCAAACAACAGGGCCAGGTTAGCAAAGATGGCGTCACCAGCCGCTGCTATGAATGGAATGTCTAATAAATCCTTTTGTCCAAGGCGAAGCAATAAGGCTGCTGCCGGAAGAACAGCGATTGGCAGCATCAGTGCTTTACCGATACGTTGTAAGAATCCTAACATGTTCAAAACTCCTTTTACTTCTGATTTTGATAGTACACAGAAAAATATCTCCCGATAACGGGAACAATTGTAGCTAGTATATAGTAAATGAAGATGGCGGCTACGATTAAGTATAAAGGTACCCAACCATTCATTAGAATGTAAATCAAGTCAACGGGACAGTTTACAAAGACAGTATCCACCCGAAGAAGCAAGAGAATTGTAAATGCGTTTACTAAATGTTCATTACTTTCCTCAAGAATTTTCCTGCAAGTTCTGGAACATGTGTCCCATGTTTACGGACCGAGACCATACTTGTACGATTAATCGTGGACAGCCCCTGTAAATTTACACCCCTACCACATTTACCTCCTCATTGTATTTGTAATCGCTTACAATAACTTACAAATACATCTTAAAGTTATTAAGCATCGACATCAATATCAAAGTTTCTATACAAATGATACATGAGGTAAATCATTGGTTAAAATTGGAATTTAATGTTTAAAGTAAAAGTACTTAACTAATGTTAAGTACTTTTTAAATAATCACTGATATGCTTTTGTGTTTAACAAAGTATCAAGTGTTACTACTTGAAAACCTTTTTTCTGGAGTCCCGTGATGATAGATGGAAGTGCTCTTAAAGTCTCCGCTTTATCTTCATCTGAATGAAAGAGGATTATATCCCCATTGCGAACATTCGTTAAAACATTCTGACTGATATTATGACTTTCTTTTTGAGACCAGTCTAGGGTATCTATCGACCAGAGTACGATCTTTAGACCTTGTTCCTGAGAAGTCGTGATGACATGTCTATTGGTCGCACCATAAGGCGGACGGAATAATGCAGGGCTTTTTCCTATAACCTCTTCGATTGCCACATTGGTCATCCTTAAAT
This sequence comes from Fictibacillus barbaricus, assembly GCF_014635025.1. Lineage (GTDB taxonomy): Bacteria > Bacillota > Bacilli > Bacillales > Fictibacillaceae > Fictibacillus > Fictibacillus barbaricus. The sequence goes on from NZ_BMCE01000004.1 coordinate 75,215, forward strand.
CATTTGTTATTTCACCCTTACCCTGTTTACTCAAATCGTTGTGATAGAAACTATGACTGAGGACCAGGTTTCCGGCTTGAAAGGCGGTCTTAACAACATCCTGGTTCTGGCGGACTTTTTCTCCGACAAAAAAGAAACTGCCTCTAACCTGGTACTTCTTTAGGATGTCGATAATTCCTGGAGTGATTTTTCTGTCCGGGCCATCATCAAATGTCAATGCTACCATTTTTTGATTCGGACCATTTAAAATAACCCTTCCCTCATAATCTCTTGCAAGCGTTTTCATCTGTTCCCGAGACTTTAACATATTAGCCCAGGCGGTTCCCGACAACTTTTTTGATGTACCTTTAATATCTAATATATACTTTTCCACTAACTTAGGCGGTACAGTTTTTTCTTGGTTCTCCACTTTGCGATAAATAGAGATGTGATCTACTTTCCCAGTACGTTCAGGAACGATAAACTTTAATTCGATACCATCTTGTAGTCTGTATCCATAGATCAATTCGTTGTTCACGTTTCTACTATATTCAGGTTTTCCTATTGAAGAAGTTATGTCTCCAAAGGTTAATGTTCCAAGCTCCTTGTTATAGGAACGAATATCAAAAATCTCCCCATCTCCGGAATAGCCAAATGTGATGGTTCTATTTGAATAATTTTCGTAAAAATATTCCTTGTAACGATCTGTTTTTGAGGGATCTCCCCATTTGTTATGGACCTCTTTAATATGGTCTGATAGCTTGAAATCACTATCAGGGACCATACCTTTTGAAGCAAGATCCAAGATTCGTCTTATTAATCTAATATTTTTATGATCTTTGTCTTTTTTTATTTCTTTCTCTTTTTCTTTTTCTTTCTCTTTTTCTTCAGATACTTTTGTCTCCTTGCTTAGGGGCACTATTTCTTCTACCTCTCGATTGCAAGCAGTTAACAAAACCGTTAGAAGTAATAAAAAGAAAAACCGGTTTGGACCTTTCATATTAAGTCCTTCTATACTTGTATTTTTAAAAAAAGAACGTATTCTTCCCATAGCACCAGGTAAAATGATTTTGTTCATGAAATGTTTTCCCCTTTATTAAAATAGCTCCTTTACTAAAGATGGTAATCTTAACGAACCGTGGCATCAATATCATATTTTCAATCATAATCATTATTTACATCTATTACCATGTGGTCCCTATACATAAAAAGAACCACCTCATGGGTGGTTTTTTAAGATATCATTCCTTACTAATAATGAAGGATCTGTTAATATTAAATGATTATCTAAATCACTTTTTCAAATCTTCTTTTATTTTACCCTGATAAAGATTTTGATTACTGATTTTAACAGTAAATGCACAGTAATAGGAGAAGGCGACTTGAGTAGAGTCACCTTCTCACCAAAACTAGGTATACTCCAGAAAATGTTAAATGCAAGCTCTTATTTTTGATAGAGAGGATACTCTACGACTGTTGGAACTTCAATAATTACAATTCGCATTCCATCTTTATTACTTTTAAATAAAATTTCAGAGTCCATATCCGCATCGACTACGATAAAATCTTTATGTGCCATTCTTGTTTCTTGATCATTTTTGACATCAACAAGTGAACCATCCCCACGGATCACCAATGCTGCGATGCTGTGGTGGGCTGGAAGGTTATAAAGGTACTTCTTGCCCGGCTCCTGGGTAATGTCAAACATCTTAACTTCAGTCACTAACGTTATTGGGGAGTTGTCGCCTATAACTGTCTTCACCCCATTGCCATTCTCTAATTTATAAGGAAAATCTTCATGTTCAAATTGATGATAAGTTGGTTTCATTCTTATGCTTTCTTTAAGGTTAGGCTCGAACCAGATTTGAAAGCCTTCAACATCTTTACCAAATGATTCCTCTTCATGCTCTATCCCAGTTCCTGTTTGCATGACCTGTGCGCCTCCAGGTCCGACGACACTTCTTGTGCCTAGTGTATCCTTGTGTGCTACGTTTCCATTAATCATATACGACATGATTTCAAAAGCCCTATGGGGATGCTGGGGGACAAGACCCCCAGTTTCTGAGAAACCCCATGCCCAATAAAACAATGGTCCTACTCGTTTCACAGCTGTTTCCTCATGAGGAAATGCTATCGGTTTCAGTTCTGTGATTTTCCCCCCGTCAAATTGTCCTCTTCCTTGTTGTTCTTCTGAAAAAATAGTAATTTTCATGTGTCTTCCTCCTAAAAGTTAAAGTGTATAAATTCCCGGTCCAATTAAAGCTAATCCTATAGCGATCGCAATCAAAATCAAATTGTACTCAAAGCCGTTTGCCTTCATCCAGCCGTTCTTACCATGAACCGTGATGATAGCCCCCAACATGATGATGACAATAAGTGCCGCACCGTAAGGTAGACCCCAGCCGAGTACAAACAATAAGCCTCCTACGATCTCTGCTAAACCAATCAGGAAGGCCATGAAGAGACCTGGTTTAACATTGATGGAATGAAGCCATCCGCCTGTGGCCTTCAATCCATATCCACCGAACCAACCAAACCATTTTTGTGTCCCATGCCCAATCAACGTCAATCCAACAATCACTCGGATAATCAATAATCCCCATGCCATACTCATTATAAATCCCTCCAATTTATTTAATATTTTATCTTTATTTTAAAAATCTTTAATTAAAGATATTATTTAAAAAAATATTATGCCTACACAATAAATTTACTCTAATTACTTAACAGGAGCTGTAAAGAATTTCTCGTACTCATATAAATCTAGCGGGATATCATTTACTTTACGAATTTTTCCGTCTTCGATCTCAAAGTGTAAAATGACTGGAGGTACAACTTTTGCCTCAGAATCCCATTTACGATCCATGCGGATATATTCTTGAACAAAGACTTCTGTAGAGCTTGCAGCCATTGATTCGATTTCTAGCTTATACTTCGTACCTGCTTTTTCCATCAGCTTCCCACGGAATTGCATGAACCCGTCCCAGCCTTTGTAAGTCCCTGCCATATCGCTTTTTCCAGGAATAAAGAACTCAAAATCTTTATGGATCATCTTTTTCATGCCTTCAAGATCTCCAGCCCAAAATTTGTTGTAGAAACTTTGAATCAATTGCTCATTCTTTTTAGAATAGGCTCCTTTAGTACTAGGGTTGCCTTGATACACTGAAGTTTTCTTACTATTAAGGGCTTTTAATGCAACTTTGGATTCTTTCACTGGTGGTGTCCAGTATTCATCATACGTATAAAGATCTTGTGGAATCGTCCATGCTTCTGAGACTTTCCCGTTCTTGATGTTGTACTTCATCATAAAATGTTGTTCAAACATTCGTTCTGGATCGTGTTTACGGTTGAACTTTACAATCTCTCTCGTAAAAGCGACATCTTCCCCTACCGCAAGTTGCGGAACTTCCATGCTAAATTTTCCACCATTGTAGGCCATGATGTTCGACATGAATTGTTGGAGTCCATCTACTCCCCAGTACTCCCCTGCATTTAGCCCTTTACCCGGTACATGCATGATAAAATCACTGGTGATGTGTTTTGAAATTGCTTCCATATCTCCACTTAGGAATGCTGCATAGAAATCTTGAATCAATTTTGCGTTTTGCTTAGTCACCTTTGATTGATTAGTGAACTGTACGGATTCGATTGAAAGAGTCTCCGTTGTTCTGTTGGCTTCCGCTAAAACAACGTCCTTTTCTTTTGGTAATACTTGTGACCCGATCCCAACCAATCCTGCTGCCATTGCAAGCGAAACTGTCATAGCTTTAATACGGTCTTCTTTTCTCATAATTATCTCCTCCAAATTTCTCTTAATAAAATATTTTTTTCTCTGGGTTTATTTGTTACCTCGTCTAGAAAGGGGAAACTTTACGGTTGGACCCTTGGGATACCACCGGCATCATATCATTCATTCCTTTAGTCAGATTCTATAATTAACTTAATTTTATATTTCTTAAATTTAAGATATTTATCAAAAATTTTTTGTTTTATTTTCTTACTTTATGATCTTAGTATCTTTAAATTAAGATTTCTCAAAAAGTTTTTACGAAATTTTTGATGCTTCAATTCCTAGTTTTTTCATCAGAGCAATTGCAATCATCTTTTCTTCATTTGTGAGTCCATGCATAGCATCATGGATTGCTTTAGCGTGATCGGGAAAAATTTTCTTAATAAGTTCCTTCCCATTTTCAGTAATATCCGCATATGTTACTCGGCGATCTTCCACAGAAGGCGTTCGCTTGAGGTATCCCTTTTTTTCTAGTTTATCGATGTTATACGTAATGCTGCCACTTGTAATTAATATCTTATTACCTATCTCTTGAAATGGCATCTTTCCCTTTTGATAGAGCAGCTCCAGAACGGCGAATTCGGTACCAGACATCTTATATTTCTTTATATCCTTTGCTGTACATTCCATTAATTCTTTATGGGCTCTGGACATGACCACGAACAATTTCAAAGACAAATCGTGATCATTAGGAAGGTTATTATCTGATGTCAATTTATTGCCCTCCTCCTTTCTAAAATATATTAATTATAACTTTAATTTTCAAATTTTTTTCTTATATAATTCCTCCTTTTATGTTGCCTCAGCAATCGAATAACTATAATTCATATAGATATTTACACTAGCTGATTCTAAAAATTATATCTTAAAATTAAATATCTTAAATTAAAGATAAATTACTTTTGTTTTTTTGTCAACGATTATTTTAAAACTTAGTGGATTATTTTGATTTCCTTATTTACTCTCACCATACGTCCCCCTTAGGCTTCAAATATTTAAGGAATGAACAGTTCATCTATATAGATTGTATCTATGATTGTAATAGAAAACCACATATTGTTAAATATTCGGAACAGTAATAATATTGTGTAGGTTTATATTCTCGCTGAGAAGGAGGTCAAAAGGTTTCACTATTTTTGAATTAACTAGTTAAATCACAAAAATTAAATAAGTGAGAGGAGTTTTAAGGTGAAGAAAAAAAGTAAAACAAGTCGCCAGTTCACTAATTATGCTTTAACAGGAATACTACTGACCAGCGTGATCTTCCCAAGTACAGCTGTTCCTCAAAAAATCTCTGCGATAGAGGGAAATTTATCAGGCAGGACATCAAAAATCATCATTGAAATGGATGATAATCCAATCATCAAGGCTGTTCCTGAACTCGAAAGCAGCATTCAATCTGCTGGAACAATACATAAATATAAGGAACATAAACAGGTCCTAAGAGAAAAGCAGCAAAAATTATTGAACAGTATAGAAGAAAACGGTATTCAACATAGCAAAGCTAAAGATCACACTCTTCTCTTTAACGGGATCTCTTTAGAAGTACCGTCTGATAAAGTCAACGAGCTTAAATCACTTCCAGGCGTCAAGGCAGTTCACACGGATCAAAAATTTCAAGCGAATCTTGCAGATAGTGTCCCATTGATTGGCGCTCCTGAAGTGTGGTCCCGAAAGGATCAAGCGCAGCAAAATATTACCGGAAAAGGTGTCACAATTGCGGTCATTGACTCTGGTGTCGACTATACTCATCCTGATCTTGGCGGAAAATTAGGACCAGGGAATAAAGTTGTTGGTGGATATGATTTCGTAAATAATGATACTGATCCGATGGATGATAATGGCCACGGTACTCATGTTGCTGGAATCGCTGTGGGTAAAGGAGGAGTTACTGGTGTTGCTCCAGATGCTAATATTACAGCCTACAAAGTTCTCGATGATTGGGGATATGGATATATGTCCGATATTCTTTCAGCAATCGAGGCTTCCGTTTCACCTGATAATCCTCATCGTGCTGACGTAGTTAACATGAGTCTCGGGGGATCTGGAGACGGTAATGATCCTATTTCCAAAGCCGCCCAAAACGCTGTAGATGCCGGAATCGTTGTAGTCGCTGCCGCAGGTAATAGCGGACCTTCACACGGAACAGTGAATGCCCCTGCTTTGGCAGAAGGTGTGCTTTCTGTAGGAGCAAGCACGAGTGGGGTTATAGTTCCTGCTGCTTCTATGGTCTCACCGGTAAAAATGGATCTGGACCCCTCCCACATCTTTTACTCCGCAAATCCACCTGGTACTCCATTTTCAGCTGAAGTAGTTGATGCTGGTGAGGGATGGCCGGATGTTTATGAGGGGCTCGATGTGAAAGGAAAGATTGTTCTTGTTCAAGGAGGTTTAGATCAGGGCATTGAAAAAGCAATGGCAGCCCAAGAAAAAGGGGCTGTTGCTGTTTTATTCTATGAACCAACACCATTGCTACCCCCGATCGGTCCTGGAGCGAACGATGCTGAGAGTCTTCTTCGTCAAGAAGAAAAGGAACATCAATTTAAGGCAGGTTATTTTGATGGTCGTTTAGAATCGTTACTAGCTATGGATATCGCTAGAGAAACCGCAGAAGAAGTGAAGGCACAGCTTGAGAAAGGGGCTGTACAAGTAAAAATAAGCGGGACTCCGATAACTGACACAGTGGCAAATTTCAGTTCAAGAGGGACAGTTGATTATAAGATTGGAACAGACCTTGTGGCACCTGGTGTTGAAATTAAGTCAACTACTCCTAAATGGCTGGATGAAGGTGGTTATTACAGACTCAGCGGGACGAGCATGGCAGCTCCTCACGCCGCTGGTGCAGCCGCGTTGCTTCGACAGCTGCATCCAACTTGGGACTCAACCGACATTACAAGTGCGTTATCCATAACAGCTAAACAGGTTCCTTCACACGATGTCATTGATCAGGCAGCAGGAAGACTTGATCTTGAAGCTGCAGCAAGAACAAATATTATTTCTTCAAAGAGTGGTTTATCTTTCGGATTGGCTGATTTAAAAGAAGAAATGATCAATGAGACATCAACCTTCACTTTAAGCAACAAAGGAAACAAAACCATTGATCTTGATTTATCTGTTAAGAAAGGTAAGCAAACACAGGCAAATGTATCGATTCGTCCGTCTTCTGTATCAATCAAGCCGGGTGAACATGTAGATATCACAGTTGATCTCGCACATGTTACCCCTTCAACTGATACAGATATAACAGGATGGATTGTAGGCCAAGCAGAAGGTGAACCGAATTTAAGCATTCCGTATCATTTGGCAGTTCGGCATTTCCAGGTTACTGTCACACCAGATCCGACCGAATCAGATACAGAGGCGTTTATTTACAGCCCTGTTGATCTAAGTGATGTTCCAAATATGAATGTTATAACACCAAAAGGCAAATCTATTAGTGTTACTCCAGTCGCAGATAAGAGCAGATGGTTTAGAGCTCCGATTGATGTAGAGGAAAAAGGAATTTACAAGGTGGTAGTAAGTTCAACTGTTAAAAATTCCTCCAGTGGAAAAGATGTTTTAATAAATGGAACAGCTAATTTTCAAGCCATCTCTTCTGAGAAAGGCGGAGAGTCTTGGAAGAAGGTGGGTCCTTTATCTAATGCTGGGTATATGAACTTGGATCCTAATAGTTCAAATAATATGATGGTTCTTGACTCAGATGCACCTTCCATTTTTCAAACAGATGATGGGGCAAAAACGTGGGAAGAAAACAGAAATATCCCTGTTGATAATGGTTTACCTGTTGAAATGGTTGCCGATCCAACAAATAAAAAGAAATTGTATGTAATCATAAAAGGAGAACCTAATATAGGAACGTATAAAGGAAAAATCCTAACTAGCGATAACAACGGAAAGAGTTGGGAATTGGTCCCATTCCCACTGGATGTTGAGTTACAAGACATCGAAATTAGCAAGGATGGTAAAACATTAATAACCGTTACACAAGATAATGAGAATTCTGATTACCGTGCGTACATCAGCTTTAATAAAGGGGAAAGTTGGGAATTAATCCAAGTTGGGAAGAACAACATTTCTAATGTACATCTAAAAGGAAATGATTTATATTTAGGCACGCTAGAAGGTCTCAGCGTCATTAGAGATCTTTATTCCAGCAAGATGGATGTTAAAAAGTTGTTTACCCCACCTAATTATTTTGTAAACAGTGTTGTAAGCGATGATCATGTAATCGTTGCTAAAGCACCTATAGACGGAATTTATTTGTCAAAAGATAACGGTCAAAACTGGGAAAAAGCAGATCTTCCATTCAGATACCCATCAAGAGTAGAAATTATAGAAGGAAACATTTATGTTGGGGCACATGATGCTACGGGTGTGTGGGTAAGTAAAGATCAAGGAGAGACTTGGAAAGTATGGAAAGGAGCGTTTAGTCAACCTGTTGATATACTGGACATAGCGAAAGATCCAAAATCTTCCTCTGTTTTTGTCTCCAATTTTGGAGCAGGTATCTATAAAACACAAGACCAAGGAGAATCGTATAAAAGAATCGGAATTCCAGGGGCCAATGTGTATGATCTGGAAATGATTTATGATAAGAATAATAAAAGCAAACTGCTGGCAGGGACTGCAGTAGGTACTTACAGTACCGGAATCCCAACAAACAAAGATATTAATCCTTCCATATTAGAATGGGGACAAGCTGAAGCTGAGGGTGGAGGGATTGGAGTAGGTATTCTTCATATTGCAACTTCTCCCATTAATAAGAACTTAGCCTTTAAGATACGTGAAATCGGTGGAGCTTTTGTTATCTCTAAAAGTACAGATGGAGGAATCACGTGGGAAGAGAAAACAGCTGGAGCGCAGCTGGCGAACTCCATGAGCATCCACCAGGCTGATCCAAATCAAGTTTTTGTATCTTATTCATATATGGTTTATTTGACCGGTAAATTACAAAATGGCTTGATGATTAGTACTGATGGTGGCGACACATGGAAAAAAGTTAAAACCTCAGAACGGTTTACTGTTTTGAAGGGTGATCCTAGTGATCCTAACCGTCTTTGGGCTGGTAGTCCTAATGGTTTATTTTTATCAACCGATAAAGGAATTACGTTTAAAAAGGTTCAAAACGTACCAGTAAATGCTATTGAAATCTCGGCTCAAAATCCAAAACAAATATTCATAGCTGGTAAAGAATTATATTATAGTACAGATGGGGCTAATACTATAAAAAAAGGAAGCTACGAAAGTTTGGGTATCTATGTAACTGATATTCAATCAACACCAAGTAACCCTAACGTTGTATATGCATCTACAGGTAAGTTTTATCAGGCTGGTTTATTACAAGGCGGCCATGGTGTAGTGAGAAGTACTGATGGCGGAAAAACATGGCACAATTTCTCAGTCGGACTAGATAATAAAGATACGACATCTCTGGTTCTGTCCCCTGACCAAGATTATTTGTTCGTCGGGACAGACGGTGGAAGTGTCCATCGTATTAAGATAAAGAATTAAAAAAATTCATTAAAAACACCTATTCCCCTATTCTTAGAATAGGGGAAACTTTTTGTTTATATGTCTGTATATGAGTACACCAAAATAGATTTTCGATATTAGATAGATTCGATCGAACACAGAAAAACCTTTATAATTCAAGGTTTTTTCTGTGTTTCTAGAATGTTATATGAAAATTATCATAACACTTAAAAGAATGTTCCAATTAAATTCCAGAAAATAAGATTTGGGATAAAGATCAATCCTACAATGTTAAGTACAGCATAAACAAATGATGACCCTCGACCGATCAATTTTTCTCTTCTTAGTGCATTGTGAAGGCGGATCAACCATACGTTCAAAAGGAATCCTGCAATAGGAAGTATTATAGCCAACCACAAGGATGGTGCGTCGCTACTGCCATAGTTCAGTTCCTGGAACCAAAGGATCAATAAAAAGTAAGCGGTATAAAGAAAATTCGAAAGCCATGATTTTTTTCGAAATTTAGTTACCAATGGGTTGATTGTCTGTTTTCTTAACTTGCGCACAATCCCGGTTATCGGATATAAGAACACCGATAAAAGAGGGATAAGGACAAGGATTAGGAAAACACTGAGCTTAAAGATAGCGTGGTTACTCCATGACACTTTTTCATAAGCCATCATCGTTAACGAGCTTAGTGTGAAATGAGTATCTCCATCTGGCGTTTTATAAAAATAGATGGTATCAGGTCCGTTTTCCTCTGCAAATAGGTTGGTTTCTTCCTCAAGAAAAATCATCTTCTTCCCTGACAGTGTAAGTTCTATCTTCCCATCATCAATCACATTTACTTTTGACATGGGTTGTTGCAAGAGAGCGATAAGTTTACCTTCTTGATGATGGACATAACGAGTAGAACGATAACCTCCTTCTATTTTATCTTCTAAATCGCTTTTCTTGGTCACCTTTGGACCAAGTTGATGTTCATAAGATTGAGGATAAAAGTCTTTGTGAAATTGGTTAAAGAAATCTGTAAATAATAGTCTCCCCTTGTCACTATTGGTAGAGATGAATATCCCTAACTTTTCGTCTGGGATCAGATAGAGATTTGCCCGAAACCCTTCTAATGTTCCACCATGCATGATGGGCTGGTGTTGGTCCCTCGGCATATCTTCAAAAAAGTTATAGGAGAACCCAGCAATTCTTGGATGGATCGTAAAATGACGTTTCTGCATAAACTTAGATGTTTCTTCGTTCATCAAAACATTTTTGTATTCACCAGACTGCAAGTGCGCCATCATATAATTTGCCATATCTGGTGCAGTAGAAAACGCGGAACCAGCCGGTCTTAAATTGATTTCTTTCGCTTGTTGTTCCACAAATTTACCATCTTTAGCTGCATAGCTTCTGACTGGATTCTTCGGAATAGTTAAAGTTGTGTTTTTCATGTGTAGAGGATCGAAAATATGCTTCTGCATGTATTCCTCATAAGATTGACCTGTAACGTCCTCAATAATTAAACCTAGTAAAGCATACCCATAGTTATTATAACTAGAATCCACACCTGGCTTTTCGATCATTTTAGGCAGGGATTTATGAACGTACTCTCTTAGAGAAATATCTTTTTCACCACTGACAAAGTAGTATAATGTCTCATCAAAACCCGCAGTATGTGTAAGGAGATGATGGACCGTAATGGTATTACCATCCTTTCCTTTTATTTCGATATCTTTTAAATATTTATTGATATCTTCGTTCACATCGACTTTGCCTTGCTCCACTAGTTGCATAATGGCAGTAGCGGTCATGGTTTTTGTAATGGAACCTATTCTAAATGGCATACTCTCTGGGTCTACAGGTGTTTTTTTCTCAACATCTGAATATCCATATCCTTTTGTGAACAGGATTTTACCGTCTTTAACAACAGAAATGGCCACTCCTGGAACGGGGTACTTCTTCATGTTCTTTTCAATTTTTTCATCGACATACTTTTCTAGCCGCTTCGAATCGTTGATATTAAGATTTTGTTGTTCATTGGCATGTGCAATTTCATGAGTTGACATAAAAAACATACCTACCAATAGTAATGGTCCTAATATTTTTTTCAATTTATTTATCAAGATAGCTCCCCCTGTGTTTAGATAAATTCAGTACTTTAAAGTTTTTAGGTGAATGGATAATAGCTTATTGAACTCTAAGATCAAAGAAGTAACTCACTATAAATATCATTGTAAGTTTTTATTTTTTCTTTTTTCTTACTCAATTCTTAATTATTTCTTAAGAAAATTCTTATTAAGCCCATTTATCGAATACGTTTATTGTTTGCATTTATGACATATTAAAACAACTACAATTCGAAGTGGCGAACTTTTTTCACCAATCTAAAATCCTGGAAATCCACATATAGGTCCGTTTGAAAACATTGCAAGAAAAGGACGACCGAGCTTACTCTCGGTCGTCTCATCTAATCACTTAATCAAGTCTACATTTTCAACGTTCTTAATGGAAATATACGCAATGACTAACCCCACTGCTGCAAGTATTACTGGTATAATAATAATTGAGTTTAGTGAAAAACCATTTATTTGACTTCCGAATACCGACACGATCAATAACGAGGTTATAATGGTTGCTGGTACTGAATACTTCCTCATGCCGATGTAAAGCGGGATTAAACTCATGCAGCTAGCTGCTATAGTATTCATAAAAACACTTAAAGAATGTTTTAAGAGAACAGATAATGTTAAATCATTTGGAACTACATGCAAGAAACTATTAAATACAAAATAGACAACGTTAATAAAAACGTTCGACAAAATGATATTGATAAACGTAAAGCCCATTACGATGAGGAGCTTAGCAAAAATTAGCTTCTTGCGGTTGATCGGATACATGAAGAGCACTGTGATAGACTTGGTTTTGAATTCATCTATTACAAAACGTGAAAGAAGTACGGAAGCAAACACAATAAAAGTCACTCTGGCTAATGTATCCATCATAGGCAATAATTCTGAATAACTTTGCGCCGGGGATTGGGTTTCTCCTTCAAATGTCTGCCCCCACGTCACCAAGCACATAAATGCTGCGATTATGAGGTAGATAATAAGAGCAGTTCGGAAATATCCTCTGATTTTAAACTTTTTCATTTCTAATCCGATTAATTTAAGCATGAATACCACCTCCGTTTAGTAAGGATAAGAAATAATCTTCTAAAGAACTACGTTTCGTTTGGATGGATTCAATGTTAACATCGTTTAAAACTAAGGCTTTCGTAATTTCACTCTGAGAGATTTGAGTATCATATATCCGAATGAATTGTTCGTCGATTACTTTGAAATTATTAATGCTTAAATGATGCTCCAAAACATAAGCAATTCTCTTGCAATCGTTTGACATCACTTCTATATATTCCATGTTTTGATCTGTAATTTCATCCATGGATACTTCCTTAATTAATTTTCCATGGTTAATTACGCCAATGGTATCGGCAATCAATTCGATTTCTCCAAGAATATGGCTGGATATGAATATGGTAATACCGAACTCTTTGCAGAGCATTTTAAATAAATCCCGAAGCTCTTTGATTCCAAGAGGGTCTAGTCCATTGATCGGCTCATCCAGGATGAGAAGTTCAGGTTTGGTTGATATGGCTCGTGCGATGCCTAATCGTTGTTTCATCCCGAGGGAAAAGTCCTTAACTGCTTTTCCCTCTATACCTTTTAAGTTGACTAGGTTCAAAGCTTCGTCAATAGCATTTTTGTCATGGTACCCCATATATTCACAATGGAGTTCCAGATTCTCTCTAGCTGTCAACTTATCATAAAAGATGGGATATTCAATGATCAATCCCATTCTTCCTAATACTTGGAAGGATGTGTTGGTCAGTTTTTCGCCAAATAGTTCGATCTCGCCTTGTGTTGGTTTCACAAGGTTCGAGATCATCTTCATGATCGTGGTTTTACCAGCTCCATTGGGACCTAAGAAACCATAAATTTCACCCTTTCTTATATTCAAGCTGACATTGGATACCAATTCTTTCCCTTGTATCGTTTTAGTTAGGTGATTCGTTCTCAAAATGTATGTCATAACTTGCCTTCTCCTATCGTATTTGATAGTTTTCATTTTAAACGGTGAAATTCTCATTTTTCTTAATCAAATCTTACATGTTCCTTAAGTTCAAAAAGCTTATAGAGATTAACACCCTCTATAAGCTTCTGAACTCAAGATATACCATGATCCTTTTTATAAATTACTTTTTTTAGTGTAAGAGAGAATACTGTCTTAACATGGGGTTTACTATCTATACTAATCGTTCCACCTAGTTTCTCTACTAGTCTTTTCGTTATCGTCAGGCCGAGTCCGCTGCCCTGATATGATTTATTTCTTGAATCTTCAAGGGTATAGATCCTTTCAAACACCCGGTTCTTATGCAATTCGCTGATTCCTTTTCCTCGGTCATAAACATCAATATAGATCTTTTTGTGATCACTTTTCACAGAAAGTCCAAGTACTTTTCCGTCCCCACCGTGCTGTATGGCATTTGAAAGTAAGTTCGTTAAAATCCGGTCAAGAGCTTCCTCGTTTGCCCACGCATAAATAGGTTCTTCCGGAATGTCAATATTCACTTCAAATCCTTTACCGTTTAAAATATCGTAGAATTCCAACATGTTTTTTCGGCATACTTCATTTATCTGAACTCTGCTGAGCGGAATATCTTTATCACCCGATTCCAGCTTCGCCAAGTCAAAAAACTTATTAATAAGCTCTAATACCTCGTTTGTTTTATTATTTACTTTCGAAAGTAGTAACATTCTTTCTTCTCTCTTCATGTCTGGCTCTAGATTTATTATCTCGATATACCCAAGGATTACAGTTAATGGTGTTTTTAAATCGTGTGATATATTTGAAAGCATCTTCTTTATTGAATCTTCCATCTTATTGTAATCTGCCATCATTTTTTGGTTTCGATTGAGTAACCGGTTAATTTCGTTTAGGATGGTTATCAGCTCTTTGTCACCCGTCATCAACAACAGCTTTTCCATCGTATTTTCTGTTACGATTTTGCCTAATTTCTCATGTAATTGTTGAAGGTGTCTGCTACGAGTTTGATTCCGTTTGTTTTGAAGATAAATGATAATTAATAAAATCCCTACTATCAAGAGCAAGGCGATATTCATATGATCATCCCTCCCATTTGTAACCAATCCCCCACAATGTCTTTATATATCGGGGGTTAGAAGGATCATCCTCTATTTTTTCCCTCAATCTACGAATATGAACATTAATCACGTTCTCGTCTCCGTAATATTCGTTATTCCAAATGAAGTTATAAATTTGGGCTTTTGTATACACCCTGTTTGGGTGACTAACAAACAGCTTCAAGATATCAAACTCTTTAGAAGTTAGATTGATCTCTATATCGTTTTTGCTCAGTGAAAAGTTAGCCAAATCAATTTTCAGTTTACCGATTACGAGGGGGTGTTCGACTTTCTGTTCAGGTGTCGAATATTTAGTCGCTCGTCTGATAGCGGCTTTAACTCTAGCTGAAAGCTCAATGACTGAGAAGGGTTTCGCGATGTAATCATCTGCTCCGAACCCCAACCCCAATGCTTTATCTACATCACTGTCCTTAGCTGACATGATCAGTATAGGCACCGAGCTTCTTTCTCTTATGAACTTGATCACATCCATACCGTCTAGTTTAGGCATCATGATGTCTACGATTACAATATCAAATGAATCCGTATTAAACGCAGTAAGTCCTTCTTCACCATTAAACGCAGTGGTTACAATAAAACCGTCCTTTGTTAAGCTACTCTGAACCATTTCACTTATCGAGATATCATCTTCAATTAATAATATTTTATGTGGCATAATTTCCTCACACTCAATAATGTATTTTTTGTTTCTCGAAATAGATAATGTTATGCAGTATAGGTAACATCAGTATCCCTTAACCGGTGGTTAAAGAAAAAACAGTCCCTTTGTAGGGAACTGTCTTTATGGGGTGGCCGGTCTTTAGTTGCTATCCCTTTGATGGACCAAACTCATAATATAGATTTGCACATAGTTTAAAAAACATTCCCATAAGTTGGCGAACATTCGCCTTATATATGTTAAGGTGGAATATTACTGCTTTTTACATCACCTACAAGTTCATAGTAACCTATTGAGATAATAGTTCAATATAGCTTTTTTTATCATAATAATAGATTATTTCTATAGCCTTAAAACTTTTTGTCCATTCAGTCCCCTTACCTATTTAATTTAATTGAACATATACACTGTTTACTAAACAGAGCTACCCTGTCCTCCACTGCATCCGTAACAGAATTAAAAATGAAGTTAATCGAATCATAATAAGGTTAAATGCCATCAGCTTTTACAATTTGATAATCTGTTGGCTTGAGAACAGAGTTCTTAAGAGTAAGGTTTATTTTGTAATCCTTATTTTCACGCTTTACGGTAACCACTGCATGGGTTGTCACTTTTTTCTTTTTCTTTGTTAAACCGAAGAATTCACTCTTGTATTTTGCTTTAACCGTAACACTTTTAATTGAGCCGCTATCTTGTGATGCTTCATTGGCAAGTTGTTCTAACGTTTTTGTATCCACCGGTTGGTTCGCTATTGTCGCTTTGGATGCAAACCTTTCTTGAGCTTCTTGATAATCCTCATTTTCCAGGTCTGAGTAATATTGTTTGACAAACTCATCTGCCCCCTCTGCTGAACCAGTTGAAACAAAACCGCAACCCGCAAGTAAACTACCTACAATAAAGATCAAAGCGAGCCCGGAGTATAATTTTCCGTTTTGTTTAGTCATTCCCTTTCACCTCTCGATGCTATATTTCAGTCTTGTTATTGCATTTATGATTCCTATATGAACAATGTATAGGCCGATGGTTTCTTGAGCTCAAAACACTGGTTCAAACTTTGTTTTTTACAAATGCTTCTTAAACCATTTAAAGTAGCCTCATTCTTAAGTTGAACTAATAAGAATGAGGCTTCTAGAATTGCTTTTTATCAATTACCTGGAGAGGGGTGCATAGCTAAATTCTGCTATTAGTGCACTCATTTCAGCCATGGAAGAAAAGTCAGGATCCATGTTGCTTACGTTTGAATAAACCGTCATTACATGCCTACCATCTCTACTCCCTCCTGCCCAAGAGGTCGCTCCAGGAAATCCTCCTCCGTGTCCCCAATAGGGCTCTCCATTCTTAAATCGAACTTCTGCTATACCAAGACCCCAGTTTACGTCTGCAGCCTCTCCTTTAGTAGCTTCCACAGTGTTAAACATCTGTTTCATTTGTTCAGGTTGGAGAAGCACACCTCTAAGCAACAAAGAATAAAACCTATTTAGATCCCGGGTGGAAGAGATCATCTCCCCAGACGCACCAGCCATGGATGGGTTTGTGTTCGTAACATCCACCAATGTCTTCTTATCTTTTAGTTGATAATAACCACGTGCGTGATTTTTACCTTTAAAAGATGTGGAAGTACCAGGTAAGTACGTGTCATGCATTCTAAGAGGCTTTAAGATTCGATTTTCAATTTCTTTTGCATAGGGTTTGCCTGTTGCCTCTTCAATGATCATTCCTAACAGAAGATAGCCCGTACTTGAATATGACCAAGCTTCTCCAGGTTTATTTACCGGTTTATGCGATAGACCTATCTTGATTAAATCAGATGTTTTGTAAACTTTAAGTCTGTCTTTAAGAAACTGTTTATCGGTTTTATCGGTAGTAATATCTTTTTCGTAATCAGCGATACCGCTAGTATGATTAAGCAATTGTCTGATCGTAATTTTATTACCATCAAAACCGTTGCCTTTCACTCTCCCTGGAAGCCATTTGTTTACTGAGTCATCCAAATTCATCCTACCTTCGCCTACAAGCTGTAAGATAACTGTAGCGACAAAAGTCTTTGTAATGCTTCCAATCCTAAATTGAAAATCCTGCTTCATAGGATTTTGAGTCGTTAAATTGGCTACTCCTGCTACACTGGTTTTGAGCTCACCATGATCCCAGGCTTGAGCAATAAAACCAGGTGCTCCAGCCTTAACGCCCTCTTTCAAAGCATCTTCTACAAGAGCCCATTTTTGTGGTTGCTGCGCACTAGCCTTAAACGGTTGTTCTGCACTAACTTTAGGTGCATTCACGCTATTTACGGAAAGTCCTACAATGAGTGTTGTCGCAATCGTACTGTAAGTTAAGAAATTTTTTGTTTTCATCTCTTATTTTCATCTCCATTTCATCTCTATAGGAGAATTGCTATAATCCTTGAACTACTTCCAATTTAGAGCGGAATAGACCTTATAGCTGCCTGCAAGAGCAGTTATTGCTAAGGCTGAAAAAGCTATTGTTATTATAAATTTTTTCTTCATTATTTTTCTCCAATGTACATGTCCTTGATACATGCTACTGTTCCATAGACCTTGTTAAATCAGTTCCACTAAATGATTATTCACTTATCGATTTAGTTGAGAAGGGCTTACCTTTTGAATTTGGACGAGTATGTCAAACGTTTCGCCCAATGAAATATCAACCATAGTGGGAATGCCAGGCCCAACAGTATTTACTCCTGCAAAGATTGGATGTTGTTCGTTTAACCACGTTTTCGTCTCACCCTTAGCTTTACGTAAATCTACAAAAAATTGATCATCACTGACTTTTCCAAGGGTGTAGTTAAAACTATTTGGATCAGATGAATTTACGGTTCCGTGTGGGCCAAATTCACCTTTCGTGTTATTCACGTTATATTGGCCTTCATACACGGATGTACCGATAGAAACATATTTATCACCATAATGTTCTACCAAATGTTGCCCAGCTACTTTCGGGTATACAAAAGGTATCATATTCGTCTTCGAAATGTGTCCATTATGACCCCATACAATGGTTTTTCCTAACTTTTCTTCGGTCCACTTCGCATTTTCATACATAGCAATATCATGTTTCAAATAATGATCGGATGGTTTTTCAGGAAGCGGTGAAGCCATTGTCGTAAACTGCTCAATTACACGAGCGTTTTGCTGGATCCAAACGAACTCTTTCGATTCTCCATTCAGTTTTTCTTTATTTTGTTCTAATAATGCACTGATTTGTTTGGCATCAGAAATGAATTTGTCTTGATCTTCCTGAGGCAGATTAATGAAAGTGTTAAAATCCTTTGTTGCCGGGATAAGATCTTTCATCTTTTCATTCAAGCTAGGTACAAGCTCAGGGCTATATTTTTTCACATAGTCTGTTATCGTGTTGTAAACATCCTCGTTTACCGTTATCATATCCATCCCAATGACGCGTACTTTCTTTTCATGGTCCGCATTATAGTCACGAATCCATTCCAACATACCTACTATCTCTTTCGTATTAAATGCCGGAGAGAGATGTTCACTTGGATTCCCTTCCCCAGTAAGTACATAATGATCAAGTTTTAAAGCTTTGTCCCATCCCTCTTCTAAAACCAGGTTGGTAAAGCCCATTTCGGTTACTAAATATTCAACAAATCGATGTTTCATTGTAAAAATTTCATGGGCTCCGTGCATTGCCTCACCCAAACCTACGATAGAAGCTGATCCTACCATATCCTGAAGTGGTTTAAGGTCATTAAGTGAAGAATTCGGTTCTGTTGTTTTTAATGATTTTGCATGATTCTCTAACCATTTCACATATGCTTGATCGTTATCAATTAGATGAGTTATTTCATTTGCCATCTTCATAACTTCATTTTCAGGTCTTTCTTGATTTGTCAGCATGATCACTTGCATATCATCTTTTTGATTTACGCCGTTGTAGCTAAGAAATCCTGGAATATGTCCGTTGTGCCATTTCCAGTCGGAGGATAGCTTAAACTGCTTCCCGTCTCCCCACCCATAACCGTAATTGGATAAATTTGGAGTGAACATCTTATCGAGTGATTTTTGGGAGATAAGTTCTCCAGACAAGAGCGCTTTGTCAAACTTATATAGATCTCCAACAGTTGAATACATTCCACCTGTCGGACCGAAGTAAGACATGTCGATGTCCCCTAGTTCCCAACCAGACCCAACGGCATGATTAGATTGTACGGGTTCATTGATATCAACTCCAGAGCGATCCATATCTAAAGGTTTAAAGAAATATTCGTTAACGTAGTTATCGTATGTTGTATGGGATACTCGTTCTAGAATGTATCCCAGTAAAGCATATCCTGCGTTTGAATAGCTAAATTTGGTTCCAGGTTCCGATATTAACTTCATTTTAGAGATTTGATCAACGAGTTCTTCATGAGAGACATATTTTGTTGCTTTCTCCGGATCTTTCAATAATTCTTCATCTAAATATTCACCAAGCCCTCCAGTATGCGATAGTAAATGATGAATCGTAATTTTTTCCCCGGAAGGGAAGTCTGGAACATATTTATTGATCGGGTCATCAAGCTTTAGCTTACCTTGTTCAGCTAGTTGCATGATGGCAACAGCAGTGAATGATTTTGTGATAGAACCGATGCGGAAGATAGTATCATCATTGTTTTGAGCATTGGTTTCAAAATTTGATTTTCCATATCCCTGTTTAAAGATGGTTTTCCCTTCTTTGGCTACTAGGATTGAGCCGTTGAACTTGTTCTCTTTCAAATATTGGTCTATCTGTTTAGCGAGTTGATTTTTATTAATATTTATAGGAGCTTTGACTGACACTTCTGTTTTTGGAGCTGCATTCACATACGTCCCGGCTAATGCAGTTAGAGAAATCGCAGAAGCCGCGACTGCCATAACAAATTTATTTTTATTCTTCATAATAACCTCCTGGAGTACTTAATTTTTTTGATCATTCATTTTGTTCTAAATGCTAAATCTTAATATCAAAAATCTTAATCTAAAGATATAAGATAAATTTTTGATGTGCCTTTTCTTAGTAACACCAACTTGTAACCTAAAATATCGATGGGTTATTTCTCCTACATTCTTTAGTTCCTGCTGACATCACCTCTCCCTTATTGGATACTTTTATTGTAAATACTTAAATTCACTTTTTTCTTAACAGTTCCTTACATGTTTCTTAAGTTTCTATCAGAAGTCTATTAATGAAAGAATTTTTGAATGAAAAAAGTTCATTTTTATATAGGTATCTCTAAAGCGTTCATGCTAAAGGCTGGTAGACATAAAAAACACTTATTAGAACATATTAAAGATATTGGAATGCTCGACGAAAGATTAACTGGTTTTAGGCAAAATTAAGATTCTTTTTTGGTCAGAGTAGGACGTTACCTTAGGCATTCAAGTAAGTGGTTGGGTTAAAAACTAAGGACATGCCTTTTAGATGTAAAGTCTAGCTTGATCTAACTCTCTCTCAAAAGTGATTTAGATAAAGGAGATTGGATATGCATACAAAACACCTCTGGATAGATGGTAAATGGGTAGAGACTCAGCGATATGAACCAATAATTTCACCTTTCTCAGGGGAAAAAATTGCTATGATTGCTCAAGCCTCTGTAGAGGATGCAGAAAAAGCGATTGTATCTGCTCAAAATGCTTTTGGACAGTTTAAAAAAGTACCAGCACATAAGCGATCGGAAATCCTAGATAAATTCGTTTCCCTTCTCTATCAACGCAAAGAAGAAGCAGCAAAGATTATTGCTAATGAAGCGGCAAAACCTATTAAGATCGCACGCTCAGAAATCGATCGAACCATTCAGACCTATCGATTCTCCGCTGAAGAAGCGAAACGGATGTATGGAGAAAGAATACCCATGGATGCGGCAGTAGGAGGAGAAGAACGAGTCGGGTTTACGATGCGGTTTCCTATTGGGGTAATATCTGCAATTACCCCCTTTAACTTCCCATTTAACTTGGTCGCTCATAAAGTAGGGCCAGCTATCGCAGCAGGGAATACCATTGTATTGAAACCGGCTGAATCCACCCCATTGAGCGGTCTTTTTCTTGGTGAATTATTTCAAGAAGCAGGCTTACCTGATGGTGTACTCAATATCATTACTGGATTGGGGCCAGAGTTAGGCCCTACTTTAACAGCTCATCCCTATGTTAAGAAGATAACATTTACAGGCAGCCCCGAAGTAGGCAAACAAATTATTGGAAATGCAGGCTTTCGAAAGGTGACCCTTGAATTAGGATCGAATTCTGCCTTAATTATTGATGATGGCATCGATATAGAGAAGATTATCAAACGAATAATAGAAGGTGCTTTCTCGAATGTCGGACAAGTGTGCATCTCCATCCAAAGGATATATGTTCATCGTTCTTTATATAAAAAGTTTCTCGAATTCATGATTCATCAGACAAGAAACCTGGTAACGGGTTCACCCTTGGATGAGAATACAGAAGTTACGGCAGTTATCAGTAAAAAATCGATCGACCGTATTGCCTTATGGCTGGCTGAAGCGGTGGAATTAGGAGCAAATCTTGAATATGGCGGGACCATCGAAGGACAGGTGATGACTCCTGCGATATTGACCAATGTTCCACATCAAGCAAAAATCATACAGCAAGAAGTATTCGGTCCAGTAGTGAGTATTTTGCCATTTGACCACTTAGAAGAAGCAGTTGGATTAATAAACGATTCGCGTTTTGGTCTACAGGCAGGCGTTTATACTAATGATGTGAATCATGCCTTTTATTGTATCAACCATTTAGAAACAGGTGGAGTTCTCATTAACGATATCCCAACCTTCCGATTAGATCATATGCCCTATGGGGGTATAAAAGACAGTGGTATCGGACGAGAAGGAGTAAAATATGCCATAAATGAAATGACAATAGAGAAGTTTGTGAGCTTCCATTGGAATACATTGTGAGGTGAAAGATTTGAAAACAACAGACGTTATGGTTAAATGTTTAGAAAATGAAGGAGTAAAATATATATTTGGAATTCCTGGTGAAGAAAATATTGACCTGATCCATTCCTTATCCTTTTCAGATAAGATTCAATTCGTGGCTGTTCGACATGAACAGGGTGCTGCATTCATGGCTGATGTTTACGGACGGTTGACGGGAAAAGCTGGTGTTTGTTTGGCTACATTAGGACCAGGTGCCACAAACCTGATTACTGGGATAGGGGATGCGAACTTAGACCGTGCACCTTTAGTCGCAATCACCGGCCAAGCAGGTTTGGAACGAATGCATAAGGAATCCCATCAATACATAGATGTGGTAGCCATGTTTACACCTGTAACAAAATGGTCCATTCAGGTTAAACGCCCTGAAACCATTCCTGAGATTGTTCGCAAAGCCTTCAAACTAGCGGAGATGGAGAAACCTGGAGCTGTCCATATTGAACTGCCTGAAGATATAGCTGCTGATGATATAGAGGATACCATTCTCCCGACGACGGCTTTGCCTAAATCCGTGCCCACAGTCGATAACATGGAAAAGGCAATTGAACTCATTCAACAAAGTAAAAAACCGTTCATTATTGCTGGCAACGGGGTTATAAGACAAGAAGCGGCAGTATCTCTACAAAAATTTGCTGAATCGATTAACGTTCCGGTTGCACACACATTTATGGCTAAGGGCGTCCTCCCTCCGGATCATCCTCTTAATATGTATACAGTAGGATTGCAAATGAAGGATTTTGTATTATGCGGTATTCATGAAGCGGACTTGATCATTGCTGTTGGTTATGACTTTATCGAATATTTACCGATGTACTGGAATGAAACAGATCCAAAACAGATTGTTCACATCGATACTCAGGCAGCAGAGGTAGATCTGCATTATCCAGTTGCTTCTGAGTTGGTAGGAGATATCCGATCAACTTTAGAATACTTGACTCAGAATCATAAAGGTACCAAAGGTTGGATGCCTGGCGATGAATTACATCAAAAACTCAAAGAAGAATTAGCAGGCATCAACAAGGAACCGGAGCCTAGAATAACCTCTGACACTACTAAAATAAAGATAAAGACGGTATTGAATCAGTTACAAAAAATCGTGAAAGACAACACAATAGTCATCTCTGATGTGGGTGCACATAAGATGTGGATAGCGAGGAATTACCAGCCTAAACTCCCTAACCGTGTCATTATTTCTAATGGATTTGCCTCGATGGGAATCGCACTTCCAGGAGCAATAGGTGCAAAGTTCGCTTGCCCCGATGACCCTGTGGTATGTATCATGGGTGACGGTGGGTTCTTGATGAATGGAGCAGAGATTGAAACGGCTAAACGGCTCGGATTAGCTTTTACAATCATTGTTCTTAGTGATTCCAAATATGGATTGATTGACTGGAAACTTAAAAATCGTTTTAATGAGAGCTTTGGAATTGATTTTCAAAATCCTGATCTGATTCGTTTGGCAGAAAGCTTTGGCATTGCTGGCATGCGAGTTAATCATCCTTCCGAACTGGAAAGTATCTTAACAAAAGCAGTAAACATGAATGAAGTGGTACTGGTTGAGATCCCTATAGATAATAAAGAAAATTTAAAGTTAAGCAAACATCTAGGAAAACATATCTGCAGACAATAAGTGAAATTTTGTAGTTTTATTTCTAAAGAATAACAAAAGAAAAAACTCCCGATGGGGAGTTTTTTTGTGGCCTAGATATATTTCTTAATAATTAGTTTGTTTTATCTTTTAGGTGATGTAAAGAACGTTTCATATTCGTATAGATTGACTGGAATGTCATTTACTCGTGTTATCTTTCCATTACGGATTTCAAAATGTAAAATTACTGGTGGTACAACCCTAGGAACCGGATCCCATTTTCTATTCATCCGGATATATTCTCTGACAAATACATCATTTTTACTTGCTGCTATTGAATCTATTTCTAATTTATACCTGCCACCCGCGATCTTCATCAGCTTATCACGGAACTGAAGATACCCATCAAAACCTTTATAGCTCCCTGCTAGGTTGCTCTTCCCTGGAACATAAAAAATAAAGTCTTTAGCAAAGTATTTTTTCAGTCCTTCTAGATCACCCTGCCAAAATGTGTTATAAAAATTGAGGACCAAATCACGATTGGTTTTAGAAGAGGCATTATTTACAACCCTATCTGAGATACCTTGTGCTCCTCCCTGAGGTTTCTTAATTCTAGCCTGATTCGGCGCTTTACTAGAAGGAGTCCAATATGCATCATACAAGTATAGATCTTCTGGGATAGTCCACGCTTCGGAAACTTTTCCATTCTTAATTCGGTATTCCATAAAGAAACGCAGATTAAACAAATTGTTAGGGTCATGCTTTCTGTTTATTTGTACGGCTTCTCGAGTAAAAACAACATCCTTGTTTATAGAAAGTACGGGTACTTGCATACTAAACTTTCCACCATTGTAATTCAGGATGTTTTTATAAAATTTCTGAAAGCCTTCAACACCCCAATATTCTCCTGCATTTTTTCCTCTTCCTGGTACGTGCATGATGAAATCAGGGGTTAAAAATTTAGATGCCCCCTCTACATCTCCCTTGCTAAAGGCTGCATAGAAGTCTTGCATCATTTCGGCAGTTTGGGTTGACCCCGTCTGATTCTTGTTTGCGACATTTAGAGGTTTCGGTGTTGATTCATTTGTTGATTGTGGTGTTGGGTTTGTTCGTTCTTGTTCAGCTTCTCTATTTCCATTACCATTCAAATTACACCCAGTTACTGAGAGTATAAGTGCTATCGCGCAGGATAATAAAGCAGATTTCTTAAAAGTTCTTCTGTTCAAATGGTGTTCCTCCTATTTTTATTAAAATTAAACTTTCTATAGTATCGTCCCCATCCCGTTCCAATTTATGAGTGTAAAAATCCACCTGCTGTCTAAAACAAATTAATGGATACTAAATTGTCTTAATCATATTAATCAACGGAAATTTCAATCGATTCGGCTTCGGCCCCATCATCTTAGACAGCATAAAAAAAGCAGCCCTATCATAGATAGGACTGCTTACAGTTTTGTTTCTTTTAAATTATTGGATGCTTGGTTTGATTATAACTCATTGTCAGACCTCAGGGTACATAGACTGGTTTTCCCATCCTGACTAAGGGAATGGCCTGTTTTCATATAGCTAGTGAATTATTTCTAAATTGTTTAAGTTATATTAAAGTGAAAAATTAAATCTTTTGATCATCATTTAGACAAGTGCTTGGTCTCTAATCGTTTTTCAATTCTCTCCAGTAACTGTTTATCCTGAAGCATTTCCTGCTTATTTTCTAACACCAATTCCTTAAAGGATAGAACCTTTTTCTTTCCCATTTTTTCACCTTTCTTTCCTTCCAAAATATGATTTTAAGGAAATTGATAATGGGATGGGAATTGAATCATTTTCAATTTCACTTTCCCGTCTGAGAAAAGTATAAATTTCGCCTCATTTTTTATCCCGGTTAATTTTCGATACAACAACTCTGCCTTAAATATTTTGGACTTATTATTACTGTTCTTTATATAAGGTAGAAGTAACTTCTTTTGTGTTATTCATGAGTTTAATTCTAATAGTTAAAACTGTCATTTCTCTTAATAAATTCTTACTTGTTTCTTAAGGTTAAGTGTAATGTAAAGTAGGACTTTCTAAAATTCACATGTAAATAAAAAAGCAGCCCTATCACAGATAGAGCTGCTCTAACTAGTCATTTTTCTTATAAATAATGAATGTTTGATTCCATTATTTTATAACCCTTGTTTAACCCAACCTGCAACAGTGACCGTACGTTTCGCTTGATGTTTTACTGCGTCTTTTACATCCTCTTTCATACCATCTTGCCCTGTAGTAACACTAGTACCATAAGGGTTTCCGCCTGCAGTAAATGTAACTTGATCTGTGTAACCAGGAGCAGCAATGATTGCCCCCCAATGATACATCATCGTGTAGAAGTTCAGAATTGTTGCTTCTTGTCCACCATGAGGATTTCCGGCACTGGACATTGCACTTACAACTTTATTCGCAAGTTTACCTTGGAACCAAAGTCCACCTGTAGTATCCAAGAATTGTTTCATTTGTCCAGGCATGTTCCCATAGCGCGTCGGGATACTGAAGATTAATGCGTCTGCTTCAACCAAATCATCTAGGGTTACTTCAGGCACGTCCTTTGTTGCTTCTACATGAGCCTTCCATGCTGGATTGCTCTCGATCGCCGCTGCTGGAGCAAGTTCTGGTACTTTTAAGATTTTAACTTCAGCACCAATCTCTTTTGCACCTTCTGCAGCCCACTGTGCAAGTTGATAATTCGTTCCTGTAGAACTGTAATAGATAATATTGAGTTTAACATTTGCCATTTTTTTGTCTCCTTTTTTATGATCTTTGTTTATATTTTGTAATACGGCTCTAATGCATACATTTTGATCAAAACAAGTTATAGATAAATTATTTTTATATTAAGCTTTTTAAATTTAAGATATTTTACAAAAAAATTCCCTAATCTTACTTAACTGGCGCTGTAAAGAATTTCTCATATTCATAAAGATCTAGCGGGATATCATTTACTTTACGAATTTTTCCGTCTTTGATCTCAAAGTGTAAAATGACTGAAGGTACAACTTTTGCCTCAGAATCCCACTTACGGTCCATGCGGATATATTCTTGAACAAATACTTCTTTGGAGCTTGCTGCCATAGACTCGATTTCTAGCTTATACTTTGTACCTGCTTTTTCCATCAGTTTGTTACGGAATTGCATGAACCCGTCCCAGCCTTTGTACGTCCCCGCCATATCACTTTTTCCAGGAATAAAGAACTCAAAATCTTTATGGATCATCTTTTTCATGCCTTCAAGATCCCCGGCCCAAAATTTGTTATAGAAACTCTGGATCAATTGCTCATTCTTTTTAGAGTAGGCTCCTTTAGTACTAGGGTTGCCCTGATACACTGAAGTTTTCTCACTATTAAGGGCTTTTAATGCAACTTTGGATTCTTTCACTGGTGGTGTCCAGTATTCATCATACGTATAAAGATCTTGTGGAATCGTCCATGCTTCTGAGACTTTTCCGTTCTTAATGTTGTACTTCATCATAAAATGTTGTTCAAACATACGTTCAGGATCGTGTTTACGGTTGAATTTTACAATCTCTCTGGTAAAAGCGACATCTTCACTTACTGCAAGTTGCGGAACTTCCATACTGAATTTCCCACCATTATAAGCCATGATGTTAGAAGTGAATTGTTTGAACCCTTCCACTCCCCAGTATTCGCCTGCATTAACTCCATTACCTGGTACGTGCATGATGAAGTCACTCGAGATGAATTTCGTTGCTGCTTCTATATCTCCACGAAGGAAAGCTGCATAGAAATCTTGGATCAATTTTGCGTTCTGTTGAGTCACCTTTGATTGATTACTGAACTGTACAGTATCAATTTTAAAACTCTCAGCACCGTTTGTGGCTGCGGAAACTACGCTTTGTTCTTTTGGGAACACTTGTGATCCGACACCTACCAACCCTGTTGCTACAGCAAGGGAAAGAACCATACTTTTTTTAACACTTGTTTTCTTCATTTTTATTTCCTCCCAATTTATCTTTTATTAAAGAATCTTAAAATTAATTATCTTTAATTTAAGATAAATATACCTGACCTTCTTATTACTGTCAACAATAAATATCAAAATAACGAAAGAATTATTAAGAGGTATTTGTACTTCTAATGTAAAAGGTCACCCAGTGTAATGTTTATTTTATTCCTTAGACTCAAATTCCAATAGTATGAAGGTGTCACACTCTTTTGTTTATCATTTATTTAAAATCAGAATCCTGTTTTGCAAGTTCTTCTATTACCCCTCTTAAGTGTTCTACTAATGGAGCCGGTGCTTTTTTAGGCGAACCTGTATCGAAAGGTGGTTGAGGATCGTATTCCAAAATAAGCTGAGATGCTTTGGCGATGTCTTCTCCTTTTTCCCAAGCGACTAATTGGAGTGCCATATCTATTCCTGAAGAGACACCTGCTGCTGTTACGATTTTTCCTTCGCGAACGACCCTTTCTTCAGTTGAAATTGATCCGAGTGAATTGAGTAATTCAAATGATCCCCAATGGCTTGTTGCTTTAACTCCATTTAGTAAACCTGCTTTGCTTAATATCAATGAACCGTTACAAACACTCGTTGACCACTTTGTAGTCTCATGAATTTTGATAATCCAATTCAACGTTTCTTCGTCATTCATTGGAACCTTATAGTTAGGCGGCTTACAGCCAGGTACAACTAAAATATCAGCGGAATCAACTTCGGAAAAGCTGTAATCAGCATGCAGATAGCCCATGTGTGAGTCTAGCTTAATCAACCCCTTTTTCTTAGCTACGAACTTAACTTCACTGTCCTGTACTGAAGCAAATACTTCGTAGGGCCCAATTGCATCCAATGCTGTGATTCCATCATAGAGCAAGATAGCGACTTTCATTCTGATCTCTCCAATACTATTTTTTATGTTACTTATTTAATTCTAGTAACATTAAATAAATTGTATATCAACCTTCTTAGTTATAGTTAAACTTGTTTGACATATCTGTGAAGTATCAATTTTCCATTAGTTTTGTTAATATTTCTCTTCGTTTATTAATATTTCTTTCTCCAAGGTAATTTCTTTGTAGTAATAACAGAATTTCATCTTCATTTTTTCACAATACTTGTACATTCCATCATCAGAAACTTGAAGCAATTGAAGCAGTGAAAGGACAAACTCTACGCTTCGAAAAAAATAAAGAAGACAAATCTTCATTATTAAAACCGATACTTAAATGATCAGTGTTTTTCTAGCCAACCTATTTGAATTTTTGATAAAAAATATTGGATAAAATATGATAAAAACGTACGAATAGAAAATTACCGACGTTAGGATGTTACATATGAAGATATTACTTGTAGAAGATGATAAAACAATCGCATCGGGGTTAGAATATTCCTTGCAAAAGGATGACTATGAAACGATTCTTTGTTATAGTGCCGAATCGGCGAAAAAGGTACTATACGAAAATTTAGATGAAATCGATTTATGTTTGTTTGATTTATCACTTCCTGATGGCAGTGGCTACGATTTATGTGAGCTAGTTAAAAAGCACAGTGACAAACCCGTCATCTTTCTAACAGCATTTGATGATGAAGTGAATGTTGTCATGGGTCTCGATATGGGAGCTGATGATTACATAACAAAGCCGTTCCGTGTTCGTGAGCTGCTTTCAAGAATTAAGTCAGTCCTACGTCGCTATAACAAGCAAATGCAGACAAAACCGATTATTGAGATTGATGATATTCGTATCAATACACTAGAAGGTAAGGTCTATAAAAAGGGTGAGGAAGTGCCAGTGACGGCTTTAGAGTACAGATTATTTCTGATATTCGCCAACCATATTGGACAAGTACTGACGAGAAATCAGTTATTAGAAAGAATTTGGGATATAGCTGGTGATTTTGTCAATGATAATACGCTGACTGTCTATATAAAGAGGTTAAGAGAAAAGCTAGAGGATGATCCGCAGAATCCAACTGTCATCAAGACAGTACGTGGGCTGGGTTACAAAGTTGGTGAAAAACGTGCTACGTAATCGAGAAATTCAAATCCTATTGGCAATCCTTTTCACTATCAGTTTCGGAGCAACAGCATTAACTGCGGCTATCCTTTCCTATCAAGCGGGGGTAGTAATTATTATCACTTCTGTATTATTAATTGGTTGTACTCTAACTTTTACTGCCTGGCGGTATCGAGAAATTGAAAAGCTTTCTAGTTATTTATTGCGCATTAGTAGTGGTGATTATACCCTTGATGTCCGTGATAACTATGAAGGTGAGCTTAGTTTTTTAAAAACTAACATATATAAAGTAACTATACAGCTTTCTGAACACAGCTCCCTGCTACAACGTGACAAAGTAAAGTTAACCAATGCTATATCTGATATATCTCATCAGCTAAAAACCCCTTTAACGTCAATGATGGTGATGGCTGATTTATTAAACGATACAAAGCTGAATGAATCGAAAAGGTTGGAATTCACCCATAATATTCGCGTTCAATTAGAGAGGATCGAATGGCTAGTTTCTTCTTTACTAAAGCTATCGAAAATTGACGTTGGAACAGTGCCATTCAAAAAAGATAAGGTTGTCGTTAACAAATTGATTAAAAAAGCCGTACAACCTGTTTTGATTCCACTGGATATCAAACAACAATCTTTGATAATAACCGGAGAGGAAAATGTATCGTTTCAAGGAGATCTCGAATGGACGGTTGAAGCAATCATTAACATTTTAAAAAACTGTGTGGAGCATACCCAGGAAGGTGGAGAGATCTCTATATCTTATTCAGAAAATGCATTATTTACAGTTATAACTGTTAGGGATAACGGCAAAGGGATTTCAAAGAAAGATCTTCCGTATATATTCAAACGTTTTTATAAGGGAGAAAATGCTGACCAGAACAGTGTCGGAATTGGTCTTGCAATAGCGTATAGCATTATTACTAGTCAAAATGGAGACATCGAGGTGATTAGTGAAAAAGATAGAGGGACACAGTTTAAGATTAAGTTCTATAAACAGGTGATTTAAAGATTTTTTTAATGAAGATTTGCTGGTCTACTTAACCCCCCCTTTACCTTAAGTGACTAAACTGTCACTTTGGAGTCACTTTATAGTCATTTTAGGCAGATATACTGAACCCAACATCAATTATGGAGGTTTTCAAATGGATATTTTAAAAATAGTGAATCTGTCAAAAGTCTATGGTAATGGGGAAACAGCAGTAAAAGCGCTTGATAACGTTTCGTTTTCCGTTAAAAAGGGAGAATTTGTTGTGATTATCGGTCCATCTGGTTCTGGAAAGTCAACTCTACTCCACTTACTCGGTGGGGTCGATCGACCGACAAGTGGAAAGGTTCTTGTCGATAACACAGATATTTATCAGTTAAATGAAACACAACTGGCGATCTTTAGACGAAGGCAAATAGGTTTAATTTATCAATTTTATAACCTGATTCCTATTTTATCTGTTGAAGAAAACATTACGTTGCCTATACTGCTGGATGAGCACAAGGTAGATAAGAAACAGTTCGAGGATATCATTAGAATCTTAGGCTTGCAAAAACGGTTAAATCACTTACCGAATCAACTATCTGGAGGACAACAACAACGAGTTTCGATTGGAAGAGCTCTCATAAACAATCCGGCCATTATACTCGCGGACGAGCCTACTGGTAACTTAGATAGTAAAAATAGCAGTGAAATTATGGAGCTATTAAAAATGTTTAACAAAACGTTTAACCAGACGCTCATTGTAATTACCCACGATGAAAGAATTGCTTTGCAAGCGGATCGAGTCATTGCTATTGAAGATGGAAGGATCGCCAAGGATGAGGTGATTCGCGCATGAACATCATTTATAAACTAACAGTAAGACATTTGAAAGAGAACAAGAGAAGAACACTTGTTACGATTATTGGCGTCATAATATCGGTCGCTATGGTGACATCTGTTGCAACACTAGGAGTTTCTTTTCTTGATCTGATGAAAAGACAAACGATCGAAAATGACGGAGAATGGCATATCCAATACTTGGATGTCAACAAAGACCAGATAGAAGCGATCGAAAAGGACAAAGAAACTAAGAGACTAATAATTTCAAACGATCGTGGTTATGCCTTATTAAAAAATTCTAAAAATGAAAACAAACCTTATTTATTCATAAAGGAATTCAATGAACATGGTTTTAAGAATTTTCCGATTGAATTAAGTAAGGGACGTCTACCACAGTCACAAAATGAAGTAATCATCTCTGAAGAGATCACAAGTGATGCAGATGTTGATTACGTGATTGGCGACAAAATAAAAATGGATATCGGGGAACGGTTTTTAGTTGGTAATGAACAACCACTATTTCAAAATGAACCGCTTCAGAAGAATGAGGATAAACAAACCGAAATACTTAAAGTGGAAACGACTGAAACCTATAAGGTTGTAGGAATTATCAAACGTCCGACATGGGAACCAACTTGGTCACCTGGCTATACGGTTATCAGCTTTATGGATGAAAAAATGTTGGACGAAACTGATTCCGTAGATGCATCCGTTGTTTTAAACAATGTGAATGACTCTTTGTACCAGCATGCAGAAACTTTTAAGAATCAATATGATATTAAAAAAGTTCTTTTTAACGATAACCTCCTCCGGTACTATGGTGTAACAGATAATAATAGACTAAGGACAACATTCTTTTCCTTAGCAGGAATTATTTTAGGCATTATTATCACTGGTTCGGTTTCCTTAATTTATAATGCCTTTGCAATCAGTGTTTCAGAACGTTCGAAACACTTCGGGATGCTCTCGAGTATAGGAGCTACGAAAAATCAGAAACGAAATTCCGTTTTTTTTGAAGGAGCCATAATTGGTGCAATTAGCATCCCTGTTGGTATTATTGCAGGAATTGTTGGTATGACTGTTACCTTTTGGTTTATTAACTCCTTTATAGAAGGAGCACTAGGCGTGACAGAGAAGCTACAGGTAATTGTCACACCAATTTCGATCTTAGTAGCATCGTTTATTTCAATCCTGACAATATTCATTTCAACGTACCTACCAGCCCGAAAAGCATCGAAGGTATCAGCAATTGATGCGATTCGTCAAACACAAGATGTCAAACTATCAGGTAAAATCGTAAAGACCTCAAAACTGATTCGTAAATTATTTGGGATAGAAGCAGAGATTGGTTTAAAAAACTTGAAAAGAAACAAGAGAAGATATCAAGCTACTATCTTTTCACTGGTCATCAGCATTGTTCTTTTCTTATCGGTAACTTTCTTTATATCAAATCTAACGAAATCAATGGAGCTATCCCATGAACGAGTTAATTTTGATATTCGAGTCTCTAGTAATAGTGAAAATTCAGACGAGCTTAAATCGATTGCAAAATCTAAATATGTAACTGAATCTATTGTTGTTAAACACCTACCGTTAAATACTTGGATTGATGAGTCAATGATCGCTGAAGGTTTGCATGAACAAATAAAGATTGATAAAAATATATTAAAAGATGGGAAATACCCTTATCTCATCTATTTATATGGACTAGATGAGAAAAGCTTTCAGGACTACGCGAAAGAGGTTGGAGCTGATTTAGAGAAACTAGAAAATCCAGACAATCCAACAGCGATTATTATCGATAAGGTTTCCTATGAAGAGCCCAATACGAATAGGTTTATTGAAACGAAGACTATAAATACAGAACCGGGTCTTATGATCGATTTGTATGCAATGAATTATGACACCGAAGAGCAGGTATTTTTAGACAAAGTAAAGATTGGTGCATTAACAGATCGAGTCCCCATGGGTATTGACACATCAGAAATCGGTGGTCTAGATGTTATTGTTACCGAAAGAACGATGGATACATTGATTAAAGAGCAAGACGAAGGTGATGTATCAGCAAATCTGTTTATGAATAGCTCGGATCCAATGGCAACGCAAGAAGAGATTGAAGATCTAAAGCAATCCGATTTGTATGTGCATAATGTATACCAGAATAGACAAAAGGTCCGACAGCTAGTGATGTTGATGTCTGTGTTCACCTATGGTTTTATCGCATTGATTACATCGATTTCAATAGCCAATATTATCAATACGATCTCAACCAGTATTTCTCTCCGTAAGCGTGAATTCGCTATGCTGAAGTCAGTTGGTATGACGCCAAAGGGGTTTAATAAAATGATCAATTACGAGAGCATCTTCTATGGAATGAAGGCCCTATTTTATGGGCTTCCAATAAGTATAGCAATGATGGGGCTGATCTACTGGTCTCTAAGAAACACTTTTGAATATGGATTCGCTCTCCCTTGGATGGGTATCATTTATGCTATAATTGCGATCTTCATTCTAGTGAGCTCAACGATGCTATATTCGATCAGGAAGGTTAAGAACGAAAACATTATTGATGCTTTGAAGCAAGAGAATATTTAGATTTTCCAAAAAAGAAAGATGCATCACTAATTGATGCTCATCTTTCTTTTTTTACTTCATTTAACTTAAAAATGAGCCCCTCTTAGGATTAAGATCATAATGAATATAGATGAAGGTAAACTGTCCTTAGTAATCGATTATGTCGGTCCTATATACCACTAAACTGCTCTTTAGTGCAAAAAGAAAAGCTGCCTGATGTAGCAGCTTCTCCTTTACTTTTATATTGGCTGCTGTTAAACGCAACGTTTTACCTGTTTTGATATTTTGCGAGTTTAAATATTTGAGGTATTGAAGTCACAGTAAATTGGGCTGTCACTTGGATTGATTTTGCCGTTTGATTACCTGCTTTATCTTTCGCCACTACTTTAAGAGTATTTACTCCTTTATCAAGCATCACCCGTACAGAAAAGGTGCCATCTTTGTAAATCTTTGCTTTTGTTCCATTCACTCTCACTGAAAGCAAATTTGCATCATTTACCTTACCAGTGACGGTTGTTGTTTCGCGTTTTATCTTTTCGTGATTTTTAGGGCTTCCAATCGACAATTGCGGCTTGGTTCGGTCGAGTGTAATTTTCACTGTAGTTGAAGGTGCGGTTGTACCGTTTGAAGTAGCAGTTGCAGTAAGCACATTTTCTTTTTCTTGAAGAGTAATAGGAATTAAAAAAGTACCATCTGCTTTTGCCTTTCCTTTTGCCACAACTCTACCTTTGTTCTGAATATTCACCATAACATTTGGTGTTGTATTTCCTTTTACGGATACATTTGCTTTGTTTGTAAAACTCCCGTCAACCGGAGATGTTATAGCTGGTATTTTTGTTTCATAATCCAAAACAGAACGAATCATAACGTTACCGATCCGGTAAGATACTTTAGACCATACCCCTTTGAAATAGGAATAGGAATGACCTGTAAACTTTGAGTCTAGATCCAGATTAATAAATGGAGCCAACGAAAAATCATTGGTCTGCGTATATCCAATGTAAAAATCACCTTTTACCGTAATTTTAAAATCTGCTAAGTCGGCCATGAGCCAATTGCCATCTGCATCAACTGTTAGATCTATCGGACCCGCGATGATTTTTCCTGGATACCCATGAGCCCCCGTTGCATCATATATAGTAACCTTGATTTTTTCCCCTTTTCCTAGCCCACTCTCGAACTTGAAAAGGCTCCCTTTTAGCTTCGCTGTTTGTATTCCTTTTGGTAGTGACATCTTCACAGCAAAACCGCTGCCTCTCACATCCATGGCAGTAGCACTTTCTACCGTACCATCATCGTATCTGATTTCCCCAGGATATCCGACAAACGGTGTCAGTCGGAGATTTTGTTCGATATTCTTGTTACCTTCGATGGTAACCGTACAATCCATATCTTTATAATTCTGTCCATAGACATGAAGAGTGTACGTTCCTTTATACGCTCGGATCGTAAATCTCCCTTTAGCATCCGTTAGAACCGGATTGACCGAAGCGTCTTCGATTAAAGATACAGTTGCGTAGGAGATAGGTTTCCCGGTTGCCTTGTTCAAAACTTGACCACTTACAGTCCCTTTTGGTAATTGTTCCAATTTAAAATCTAGAGTAATTGCTTTATCTTTTTGAATTTTAATCTTCTTATCCGCTGAGCGATATCCGTATGACTCTGCCCGAAGTGTAAAAGTACCAGCATCATGTTTCAATGAAAAACTTCCGTCATCAGTATTCGTCATAGCAGAGCGTCTGGTTTCTAAAACCGTTACTCTGGCTCCTCCTGGCAACGTATAAGCATTAGTTGGTGGTGGACTTGAAGATGTTGGAGCGAGAAGGTTTTCCATTCTAATAGTCTGAAGTTTATTCAATGATTTAGTGGGATTCAAACGTTTATTAATGTTTAATGATGGTAAAGGATTGGAATCCAGAGATATTTCATCGATATACCAACCAATAAACCGTCTATTTTCCGTTGTATAATGGAAACCAATAAAGATTTTCCTTCCTTTATAAGCAGATAAATCAACGCCACCATCAACCCACTGGTCAGCATTCCAGCCTTTATAGTTTGCGATAGGTGACCAGTTCTGCAGATCAGTGGAAACGACTACTATAGCATCTTCAGCAAAGTCTAAAGCATCTATATCGTAAAATTGTTTAAAGTGTAGAAAAGTTGGTTTGTTCGGAACATGTACTGGAGGCATCACCAAAGTAGCATGCTCTGGCTTATAAAGACCCTCGGGATTATGCCCTGTAAAATATGCCCTAGTCGGTTTTGTATTTGGATTCTCAGCTGTTTCCCATCTCCAAGAGTTATTTTCTCCGTAAGAATACCAGCCTTTTGGAGTGGATTCAAAATCCTGTTTATATCCAATAGTAATTGCAGGACTAGGCTTTACCTTATAGCTACTCGTTTTTGTACTGTTGCTTGCTGCATCCGTAAAGATCCAGTGATAATCGATACCGGATGGCTTTACATCTGTATATGGGATGATTACTTGGTATGTCCCACCACGGTAGTTTCCTGAGAGTTGCTTCGCACTAATTGTTTTCCAATTTAGAGTACCTGGTTCCCGGTAGAACAACTCTGCTTTTGCCATTCTTATATCATCTTGTGCTGTAATAATAATCTGGAGTGGAGCACCGACAAAACTTTCAGCTTCCTCCGGCTTATGAAATGATGGTTTTTCTTCATCTATACCTGTAACCTGCACTTGGCCTTTAACTTCACCTACACCACTTTGAGCTGCTAGAACTCCTCGGTATGCATCTACTAATCCATAACCATAACCATTGTTAGGTACCTTGGGATACTTGTCATCAGTAAGCGGCTGAGCCGTATCAATCAAAATCTTCTCAATCTCTTCATTTGTAAGTGAAGGGTTTGCTTGCTTCATTAAAACAGCAACTGCGGTTATATGCGGACTGGACATTGAAGTTCCGTTCCAACCCGATTCATATTTTCCTCCAGGAACGGAAGAACGAATATTAACACCTGGCGCAGATATTTCGGGTTTCATTGTGCCATATGGGGAAGGACCTCTCGAAGAAAAGTAGCCCAGATGGTCATTGCTATCCGTTGCAGCAGAAGAGAAAGATTCAGGATAGTTGGCCGGCACATCAATAGACCCATCGCCCACTATACCGTCATTACCCGCTGCGAAAACAGGGAAAATATCTGCTGCTTTCCAGGCTTTAACCATGGGACGGAACCATTCGTCAAGGCCAGCACCACTGCCCCAAGAGTTGTTTACAGCATCCGGTGCTTTCTCAGGATGGGGGTTGCCTTTGGCATCTTTTGGTGCAAGTATCCATTCTCCTGCTGTTAAAAGGGTTTTCATATCCGAACCATTTGGACCAAGTGCTCTAACCGTGATCCATTTTGCTCCCGGGGCCACACCAATTTGATTGGAACTGTTCGGCTCAGCTCCAACCATGGTCCCCATCGTATGAGTGCCATGTCCAACATCGTCAAAAGGTGTTGATTTTCCATCAACCGCGTCAAACCAGTTAAACGTATGGGTCGGGTGTTTAGGATCAGCAGGATTGTACCCTCGATATTTATCTTTCAATGCAGGATGATCCCATTGTACGCCAGTATCGATATTGGCAATAATCAAACCAGATCCGTTTATTCCCATTTTCCATGCTTTCGGTGCTTGGATTTTATTAATATTCCATTCAAGTGAGGAAGGATTTTGAATGATCGCTTTTTTAACTGTTCTAGGTTCGGGTTGTACCAATTGAATTATTTCATTGGCTATCACTTTTTCGACTTCCCCAAATGATGACAGTTTTTCCATAACATCCCTGGTAGCTGTGACAGCCATTGCGTTAACAATGTAAAAGGATTCGATCTCTTTTACATTGCCCTTATCTTTTTCTTGTTCCAAATACTGTTTTACGCGATTTTGATTCTGTGTAGCAGTATTTCGAAGGGCAGAAACAACAGCTGATTTCTTTTGTAGCTCTGACTGATATGGAGTCAATTTTAAGGACTTCGCTTTTTTTATCGCGGTAGAGGCAACATGCTCAAGATCTGTTTGTTGCTTAAATTTCAATATAAACGTAACATATGTATCATTCTTATATTGGTTCTCTAGTTTCTTACTAATCTTGTTTTTTGTTTGAGTTTCAGAAAGACTGACTAGTGGAAGCTGTTTTCTTGCTACCGTTTGATCTGGTAAAGCAGTACTTATAAGAAGAAGTGCAATTAAGATCAAAATAATGTTAGATGAAAAACGTTTTTTAGATTTCAAACTTAGCTCCCCTTTATATTAAGGAATAGTGGTCATGAATAGTTGTTCAGTCTATTTCAAGTGTATACTCTCACCCCCTTTTTACGATCATTTATTCAAGATGCATAAAGTGTCCAATGATTAATTTGAATCATATGAAATGATTATATAGTCAGAAAATTCAGAATACCAATTGTTTTTATCTATTATATCTATTGTTTCTATCTATTACTCAGTAATCTATTCATGATGTTATAGTGAAAGGTGTGGAGGAATATGCATCTATATCCTCCAACTATTAATCTCAGTTTGGACTCAAACTAAAAACCCCTTGGGTTAAGGGGTTTTAAAAGCTGGCATATACTGAATCACAAACGTTTTGGTCTTGCGCTTCTAATAGTAGGCAACTATGTTCTACTACTACGGAGTTGTACCTTATTTTTCTCCTTTTATTTTAGCGCCAAGTATACTAGTAGATATAATTCAATCTCCCAATGATTTCCTCCTCCTTTCTATCTCATGATCTAACCCTGAATACAAAAAAATTTAATTTTTTAAAATTCCAGCTTTTATGAATATTGTTAAAAATAAGTTAAATTCCCACTTACTATAGACATCAAAAGTTGCTATCTTTATCATAAAGCTTGTCAATAGACCTTGATTAATCTTATTAAAGGAGGAAAAGAACGTGGTAAAAAAAGTGAAGGTAGCAATAATGGTTTTGTTTTTGGCCTTTTTATTTCTACAGCCTGCTTCGTATTCCGCAGAGGGCAATAGCGGAAAATCCGTAAAACTTCGGGTAATGAGCTACAATATCCACTACGGGCATAATATGTATAATCAATATGACTTAGAAGCTATTGCTAATGTTATTCGTGAATCGAATGCAGATATTATTGGCTTACAAGAGGTAGATGTGCATTGGGGAGATCGAAGTCATTATGAAAATGAGGTCAAAATACTGGCAGAAACTCTTAATATGCATTATTTTTTTGCTCCAATCTATAACCTTCCATCAAATCTAGAAGGACAGCCTAATCGTCAATTTGGGGTTGCAATTCTAAGTAAATATCCAATTCTTAAAGCAGAAAATAGGCATATTACCCGTCTTTCCACACAATCAGCCAATCCATTACCTGAGCTTTTACCTGGATTCGCAGAAACCTTAATAAACGTAAAGGGAATTAAAGTAAACGTATATTCTACTCATTTAGATTACAGACCCGATCCAAAAATACGAAAAATGCAAATAGAAGATATGTTAAACATAATGTCTGAAAGCAATAATGAGCAAATCTTAATTGGTGATATGAATGCAAAACCGACATCTCCAGAGTTATCACCGTTGTTTTCAACGTTTAAAGATACATGGAAAGAAGTACATAATCATGATGGTTACACCTTTCCAGCATATGAACCCAAACAAACAATTGACTATATACTAACAACTCATGGTATTCAAACTGAATCATCTGAGGTTATCGATACATTAGCATCAGACCATCGACCTCTCATTTCAGATGTAATTCTCTTTCGATAATAAAGCATTGTGCATCGTTAACTGGATTAAAATTGATTTTTAGAAGAAATTAAATGCAAAGTAAATACTGATCATTGATTCTATGATTCAATTTAGAAGTATTTTTGGAGGATTTTAGGGGGTCCTCCTTTAGTTTTCTCATTTATTTTAAGAAGAGTTGGTAAAGTCAAATTAAGCAGTTCGAATTGTTTGTTTCGTGTCCTTCTCCTTTTTCCCAAAGTCAGTATTACAAACTGTTATTTCAACCTTTTCTTCATTGTTACTTCGTACTCAATCTTCTCCGTTTAAAACAATAAATAACTAGGGAAGATGGCTTGATTAATACAATCTTTCAAATCTATAACCACAAAAAAACTAATCATATGACCTAGCTGTTATAAAAAATCTGAGCTGATAAGCAGCTCTTTTTTTATTGTCCGTGAAGTTTAGAATAAAGTGAAATCTATTAAAGATAACTAAAAACCAGGCATTTGTTTTCTATTTTTTTCAACTGAATCCTTTTAATCCTTGTTGACTCCCCTATGATAGATTTCTTCTATCATTAAGATAGATTAATGAACATTGATAATTTACCAGAACAATCTTAATCTATTCACAATCTCTTGGACCTATTAAAACTTAGAAAGGAGGCAGGATGTTATCTTTCTTTATTTAAAGTTTGCTCCACTTGAAAACCGATGAAAAAATGGAAGTCCAGAGAGATACGGTACTAAAAATAGTAAAAGAACCATTTCAACAAAGAGTTTGGCACATAAGGTTTATTTAACAAAAAGCACCATATTCATCACTTTTGGTAAAACATCACCCCACTCCTCCTAGTTATCCTACATAACAATCAATTCTTTATATCACGGAAGATATAAACTTAACGAAAGGATGAACAAATAATGAAAACAAATCATTTTCGCTTTTCCGCTCTCATAATGTGCTTGTGCCTGTTGATTCCTTTGCTTCTTCCGAACGGAGTAACCGCAAAAACTCAGAGCCCCCACCCTATGATAAAAAAACACCATATCGACATCGTTAAGATCAGCAGCAAACTAAAGGAACAATACAAAAATAAGGAGCAAGTGACATTTCTGATCAAATTAAAGGAGCAGGCAAATACTCTAGAGGCTGCAAAAGAGGCTGATGTAAAGGCAAAAAAACAGAAGCTTAGTTCCTACAAAACAAAACTTAATAAACGATCAGCAGTAGTCTCCTCACTTCGTGCGAAAGCAATTGAAACGCAAACCAATCTTAAACAATACTTAGACGAACAGAAAAAGTTAGGTCATGCAAAAGATATTAGATCCTATTATATTGTAAATGGTATGTCTGTAACAGCCACAAAAGAAGTGATGGAAAAGGTGGCTTCCTTTCCTGAGGTAGAAAAAGTCCTACCAAACGAGATACGACAGCTACACCCCGTTATAGAAAAGGCGATCCCATCTAAAGAACCTACTAAAGCAATAAAAGAGATGACAGATAACAACATAGAATGGAACCTTGAAAGTGTTCATGCTCCTCAAGTATGGGAGATGGGCATTGATGGAACAGGAACAGTGATAGCAAACATTGA
Organism: Fictibacillus barbaricus; assembly: GCF_014635025.1. Taxonomy (GTDB): domain Bacteria; phylum Bacillota; class Bacilli; order Bacillales; family Fictibacillaceae; genus Fictibacillus; species Fictibacillus barbaricus. The sequence continues at coordinate 116,588 of NZ_BMCE01000004.1, forward strand.
TACTGGAGTGCAGTGGGACCACCCTGCGTTAAAAACAAAATATCGCGGCTACGATGGATCTACTGGCTCAGTCAGTCATGAATACAATTGGTTTGATGCAACAGCTGGGGAAACTGCACCTTATGATGATTTGGCTCATGGAACCCATACGATGGGAACAATGGTAGGATCTGAACCTGATGGGTCCAACCGGATCGGAGTAGCTCCAGGTGCCAAATGGATGGCGGTCAAAGCCTTCACTAACGAAGGTGGAACAGATACCAATCTACTGTCAGCAGGCGAATGGATCCTTGCACCCACCGATGCTAATGGCAATCCGCACCCTGAAAAAGCACCCGATGTTGTCAATAATTCTTGGGGCGGTGGTCCAGGACTAGATGACTGGTACCGTGAAATGGTTCAAAACTGGCGAGCGGCAGACATCTTCCCCGCATTTGCTGCTGGAAATGGACTTGACCAAGCTCCTGGAACAATCGCAAATCCTGCAAACTATCCTGAATCCTTTGCAGTAGGTGCCACAGATTCCGATGACAAGCTCGCCTATTTTTCATTAGTTGGTCCTTCTCCATATGGCGGGATTCTAAAGCCGGAAATTACAGCCCCCGGTGTGAACGTTCGCTCTTCAGTCCCTGGAGGTGGGTATGAAGGGGGTTGGAACGGTACATCTATGGCCACTCCACATGTTGCAGCAGTGGTCTCCATGCTTCGTCAAGTAAATGCAAATTTAACAGTTGAAGAAATCGATGAAATTTTAAAAAAATCAGCCATACCTCTTACTGACAGTAGATTCCTAGAAAGTCCAAATAATGGGTATGGATATGGTCTTATAAACGCGTATGACGCTGTGTCTTCCATTACAATTGGTCTCGGAACAATCAAGGGGACCATTTTAAAACAAGGAATAGACAACGAGATCCCAACATATACACATGAATCGCCTAAAGAAACGTATGCAGATATGGATACCCCATTGTCAATTACAACTAAGGATAATATCAGCATCCAATCTGTTTTTCTTGAATACCAAGATAAAGATGGTAAACCGGTATCGGTTGAAGCCCAACGCACAAGTGGAAATTATGTCGATGGTACATACTCGGCTGTACTTCCAGGAAACGTGATTGGTATCCCTTCTGTTTCATATCGTTGGAGAATTATTGATTACGGACAGAATGAAGTTATTACTGACACGTATAATATCAACGTTATTCCCGGGGTCACCATAGGATATTCTACTGATTTTGAATCCCAGCCCAATGGCTGGAAGTCATGGGGTACTTTAAGTACATGGGAATGGGGACAACCTATTTCAGGTCCAGGCCATGCGGCATCAGGTGAAAAGGTATATGCCACCAACCTAGAGGGAAATTACGATAATAGTGCAAATATGTCATTAATGATGCCAGCTATCGATCTTGGAGCTGGTACTGCCTTCCTTCAATTTAAGCATTGGTACGACATCGGATACTCTTTTGATAATGATTATGCCCAAGTATTCGTTTCTACCGATCAGCACAATTGGGAGGAAAAAGCTCGTTTTACAGACCAAAGCAATGGCTGGCTTGATGCACAGGTTGACCTGTCGACCTATGCCAACAAGCGCATCTATATTATGTTTAACTTTATATCAGATCAATATCAGCAAAAGCCAGGCTGGTATTTGGATGATGTGAAATTGTCGGCTTCTTCAAATGGAACTAACATCACGGACATGCTAATTGATACAGGCAAAAGCAACAAACCGAATAATCCTGAAGAGAAACCCGTCAATCCTCACAGGATTCAGTCAATCAACCATTTTGATTCCAAGAATATAAATCAATCTGCTCCTGTCGGACTGCCCCTTCCTGCAGAGATTAGTGTTTTAGAGACAGGACGTTCAGTAAAAACAAGTCTTCAAAATGGAACTTACTCTCTGACACATTCAGTTGGAGATTATACTTTAGTAGCAGAAGCCTATGGATATCGTCCCGCCCAAAAGAGTGTGAAAGTTCCGAATGGGGAGATTGTGGAAAACTTTGTGCTCGAAGCACTTCCTAAAGGTACTATCACTGGTAAGGTTATTGATAAACGCACAGGGGGTCCCATCGCAAATGCTACATTGCTTTTAATGGAAGACGCCGTTGTTCAACCGGTACAAACTGATAATAGAGGCCGTTATCAGCTTACAGCTTTTGAAGGGACGTATACTTTAAAAGTCATGGCATCAGGATACGTAAGCCAAGAAATAGAAGTGAGTGTAACCGGCAGTAAAATAGCTAATAAAGATTTTTCTCTAAAACCATTTATTACAATGCCTGGTGAGGAAATTGGTTATGACGATGGCACAATGGAGAGTGCACGTGCTTTTGAAACAGCAGGAAATGCGTTGGGTGTTAAAATGTCCCTGCCACAAGGGAAAAAACAAGCTTTAGTTACTGGTGGACTGTATAAATTTTTTGGTAACGACTGGCCTTATCCGGGCGGTACGGAAATTCAAGTAGCTGTTTATGATGCGAGCGGTCCAGATGGATTACCAGGCAAGAAACTGGCTGGACCGATTGACGCGACTGCTCTTCGAAACGGGGAATGGACAAAGATCGACTTATCGAAGTATGGCATTCAAGTTTATGGGGATTTCTATTTGGTATATATCCAATCTGTCAACTACCCACATGCCCCTGGCCTTGGATATGATGCTAATGGAACAAATGCAGAACGAAGCTGGGAGTTTTTCGATGGTTCTTGGAGACTTGCAGATGTTGAAGAAGGTAACTATATGATACGCGCCCTTCTTGATTATGAACTGCCTTCTCCTGTAATAACATCTCCAACAGATGGCTTTATAACCAATCAAGACACGGCTAAAATCGAAGGTGAGACTACTCCAAATATGAAAGTGACGGTATTAAGGGATGGCAAGCTTGCAGGTACAACAACTTCTGACCAAAGTGGTAACTTTTTTGTAAATGTGGAGCTAAAGCAAGGTACTAATAAGTTAACAGCAATAGTTACTACTGATCGGGGAAGTACCGATGAGTCCGCCCCTGTAACCGTCATATATAATAAGAAGTCACAGTAAGTTTAGATTTTGTTAGCAAACAAAACTGATTTAATTAAAATTCTCTATTATAAAAGCACTCCTCTATTCGAGTGCTTTTTTGTTAGACATGAATTTATTACCTAAGCCTATTCCTCTGTTTGGTAACATGAAAAATCCTTTTAATTTATAGTATTTAGTTATTATTACAGCCCGAGTCACATTACATTAACGATTAAAACAGTCCATAAATCTATATACATTAAACGCTTGTTTAAAATCGTGTTTGCTCCTTATCAAATCAGCGGCTATAAATTAATGTTTATGGATACAAAAAAGAGCACCCATTTAATCGGTTGCTCTTTTTAAATATTTTATGGATGGACTTGTGTGCGGAACATATTACGAATAATATACGTTTTATCCGATACCAACACTTTTATCAATCTTACCAATTAAGAAAATATGAGCTCCGAAACCTAACACTATTGCAATCACCCCTGTTAAAATTAGAGATGATTGGAAACTGCCAGTCCAAGAATAGAGGATGCCAGTGAGAGCAGGAGCAAATGCCCCGCCGATATTCCCACCAAAATTCTGAAGGGCTGAAACGGATGAAACAACACGCCGTGAGGCAATATCCATTGGGAGCGAATTGATATTCGGCGAGGCTATACCAAGTGAACCCATCGATAAGATAAGAAACAAGACTGTAAGATTAGCCGTTGGTGCATATGCCGAGATGATAATAAAAATGGTTGAGAGTATAAAACCGCAGCCTATAAAAGTTTTTCGTACTAAGGATAAATGACCTCCAGACTTAATCCACCAATCCGCTGCCCAACCAGAAGAAATTCCTGCAATAACCGCCAGTAGAAAAGGAACCATGGAAAGGAAACCTGTTTTCAAAAAACCCATCTTCAGTTCAAGAACTAGATAACTAGGCACCCAAGTGATGAAAACAAAGTAAACATAAAGATATCCAGCCTGTCCTAAGATCAAGGCCCATACTGAACGATTTTTTAGTAAAGAAAACCAACTAATTGAGCCTTGTTTTTCATTTTCTTCATTGACTTCCGCGGGAATAACTTCTTTGTTTCTACGATAAAAAGGAAGCCAGATTACTAGCCATAGTAAACTAATAGCACCTGTAATATAAAAGACCCATTGCCAGCCGTATGCAACCATAATCGTTGCTGCCAACGGAGCCCCTAACGTAACTCCTACCTTTGTTCCCGAGAAATAAATACCAACTACTTTTCCACGGTCTTCTTTTTTGAATACTTCAGAAACTATTTTTGCTGCTGATGGAACTAGCGTTGATTCTCCTGTTCCCAACAATGCACGCATTGCTCCTAAAAAAGGAATACTTGTAGTAATACCTGTAAACACGGTTGCTAACGACCATATACCCACACCCAATGGTAACATTCTGCTTGCATGGTATCGATCGATAAGAGGTCCTGCAAAAAGATAGAAGAAGGCCAATGACCAATTAAACATTGAGAGAAGTATCCCGCCAGTTGCTGGGCTTATATTATACTCTTTTATCAAAACTGGCATAACGATAGAGAAATTGATTCTGTCCAAATAGGCTATTACCATTGCCAAAAAAAGTGAGGTTACGATAAACCATTGATACCGGCTCCAACTTGTATGGATTACTACCTCTTTTTGCATAGTAGAAGAAGATGGTTCCATAATGCTTTTCACAGTTATATCCTCCCTATATCATCAGGATTGTTAAACCAATACTGCTATTCCTGCTAACCGTTTTAATAAAAAAGTTTTATTTTATTTCATTTAATTGATCAAAGGCTAAGAGAGCCCTTGCCATTGCTTCAACCCCTAGAGCAACATCTTCATAAGAAGTCCATTCCTCTGGACAGTGGCTCCTTCCATCCTTGCTTGGAACAAAAATCATTCCAACAGGTGAAATTTTAGCTAATTGATTCGCGTCGTGCCCAGCTCCACTTGGAATAAGCAGGGTAGGGGCAGTTTCCTTACAAGCTACTTCTAGAACACTCAGGATATAAGGGGGTACAAGGATAGGTTCAGATTTGGACAGGCAGTCAAAATTAACTGTTAATCCCCTGTATTCTGCAATATTAATAGACTTCTCTTTTAAGTCATTGATGATCTGTTCAAGATTACCAGTATCTAAGGAACGTACTTCCAAATCAAAAATAACTTTACCAGGAATGACATTGGATGCATTCGGTTCAACATTTAACTTCCCTACCGTTCCAACAACTGGTTCCATATATTCCTTCTGGCACAATGTCTCCAGTTCTAATATGATCTGAGATGATCCAGTCATTGCATCAAATCTCATATCCATAGGAGTTGTGCCAGCATGGTTGGGCTTTCCCTCAACGATAACACGGTAACGATGAATTCCAACGATCCCCGTTACTACACCCAACTTATAATTGTACTGTTCTAAAACTGGCCCTTGCTCTATGTGCATCTCCAAGTAAAGGGCGACATCCCCCGACTTTCTTGGAAGGTTACTGATTTCTTCAGGATAGCCACCTGCATCCCGTATCCCTTCTCTTAATACTAATCCTGAAGGATCTCTCCTTTGGAGCATCTCTTGGGATAAATTATCTACCATGCCCCGACTACCGATTGTTGAAATTCCAAATTCACTTGGCTCTTCTGCCGTAAAATCAATGATTTCAAGCGGATGTTGTAAGATTGTCCCCGTTTCTTTTAGCATTCTAGCAATCTCTAATCCACCAATTACTCCTATAATTCCGTCGAATCTACCTCCTCCGGTTACAGTATCCGTATGAGAACCAATTAAAATCGGAGGAAGTTGGGGATTGGATCCTGGAATTCTCCCAATTAGGTTAGATGCTGCGTCGATATTCACTTCCATTCCGATGGCCAGCATTTGATTTTCCAACCATTCTCTCCCTTGATAGTACCAAGGGGTAAAAGGCCTTCTGGTCCACCCTGGTTTTTCCGGATCGGTTAATGTTGCCAGTTTCTCAATATCTGACTGAATTCGTTTAACGTTAGGTGCCAAGGCAAACGTGTTCATCACATGAACTCCTCTCTAATGTTTGATTCTAGACCAATGCATTTTCGTTTTTTGAAACAAGGACCCCATGTCCATGTTTAGCCGGAATAAATTTCCCATCTCCCTGTTCACCGACAACCCGTCCGTTATAAACAATCTTTCCGCGAACCAGTGTATGTGTTAATCGCCCCTGCATTTCCATTCCATGATAAGGGCTCCACCCTGCACTTGAATGCAAGTCTTTTTCATCCAGGACCCATTTGGCCATAGGATCTATAATGACCAAGTCGGCATCTTTCCCTTCCTCGATGCTTCCCTTACAGTAGTCTAGACCAAATATAGAAGCTGGTTTTTCGCTTAACATCTTAGCTAGCTGAAGGATGGTAATTCTGCCTTTAGCCACTCCTTCGCTGTACATTATGGGTAATAACGTCTCTACACCAGGGGTGCCAGAAGCATTATCGAATATGTTTTTATGGCTTTTTCTTTCAATTAACCAAGGTGCATGGTCTGATGTAACGATATCGATCATTCCTCTCGACATTTGACTCCACAACTGTTCCATATCCTTTCGAGAACGCAGAGGTGGATTTATCTTTCCTTTCGCTTTAAGTGATAGCATATCGTTCTCTTCAAATGCCAGATAATGGGTGCAGGTTTCAGCAGTTACTTGTGTTCCTTTGGAACGATAATAATCTACCAATTCAAAGATGCGAGGGAAGGTGCAATGGTATAGGTGTAGTTTTACTCCTGACCAATAGGCCATTTCCATCACCTTCAACGCAGCTGTCGATTCGCTAATTTTAGGTCTGCTCCAGCAATGGGACCTTGGATCTTCGCCTTCATCCTGATATTTTTGAATAAACTTGTGAACAATTTCATTCGTTTCAGCATGTACACCGACTGGACAGCCTGTCTCAGTAATTTTAGTAAAAGCTTCGTATAATTCTCCATCATCAATCCGTGGAAAGCGGTATGAGTCGGTGTTGAACATGGAAACTTTAAAACCGCACGCACCCGCTTTAGCCATTAGAGGGATCTGATTTAGCCCGTTTTTCTTATAGATGGTAGCCAGCAATGCCATATCTACTACGGTTTCTTTATTTAGCCGCTCCATTTTTTCTAAAAACAACTCTTCAGTACACACCATTCCTGTTGCATCATAAGGCATCTCAATAATTGTCGTTACTCCACCTGCGGCAGCGGATCGACTCGCTGTTGTAAACCCCTCATCTAAAGAACTATAACAATGGACATGTGCATCGATCGCACCTGGAAGCACATAGTGTCCGTGGGCATTTATAGTTTCTTTCCCTCTCACCGCGATATTGTCCTTAAATACACCATCGATCTTGCCGTTTTTTATTGCTACGCTGGCATTATAAAGAACGTCATTAGGTAATACGATATTACCTTTAATCACTACATCATAATTGTTTTGATCGTTACCCATTTGCAGCCTCCTTTAATTAGTTTGATTATTCAGATAACTTTAATAACAATGGTCCTAATAAAGATAAAGCCACTGAACCTATCAAACAAATAAGCAATGTCTTTCCTCCAAATTTTTTCATAGACTTGATATCAACGCTTAGTCCTAAACCAGCCATGGCCATAGACAGCAAGAATGCACTGATTAATATTGTTAATTGAATCATTTCTTCAGAAACCAAGTCCAACGTATTAATCACGCTCATCGCCAAAAAGCCCACTATAAACCAGGGAAATGGCAATCTTCCAGACCCACCAATGTCATTTTCTTTTTTATCCTCTTTCCTATATAGGTATCCAAGAATAAGGGCTATAGGTATAAGCATAGCTACTCTTCCGAGTTTTACGATAATTCCAATTTCACTGCTCTTTACGCCGCCAACCTGTGAAGCTGCAATTACATGTGCTAATTCGTGTAAAGTTGAGCCAGACCATAGACCGTAAAAATAAGAATCCATAGAAAGAATTGGATACAGCATGGTATAGATAATCGTACCGATTGTCCCCATTATCGCGATTGTGGCTACTGCGATTGCCGTATGCTCCTTCTTGGAACGGATTAATGGGGCAACTGCTACGATTGCAGCCGCCCCACAAACCGCGGTACCGACTGCGGTCAATACTGATAAATGGGGATCGACTTTGAACCATTTTCCCAATTGGGTAATAACAATCAATGTAACTGTAATTAGAAAGGCATTAATAAGTAGTACTTTCCAACCGACTGCTGCTATATCTGAGAGATTCAACCGTAAACCAATTAAGACAATTCCAATACGTAGTAATACTTTACTGGAAAATGAGATTCCAACATTTGACTCCTTGGTTACCCCCATCAGTCCCCTCCAAGTCATTCCCAAAAGGATAGAGATAACCATAGCACCCATGATAGAAATATAGGGTAGCGTCGCCAAGCCTCTAGCTACAAACGCTAGAACAGCAGTTAAACAGATTCCTTGTAGATACCCCCTTATTTTGGGGTATTGCGGCTCAAGCTGCAGGGATTGAGAAGCAAATAGTTTAGAAGATTCGATTTTTCTTTTTGCTAAACCCATGTTAAATAGTCCTTCCTCGGTGAAAATAAGCGTGCTTCTTTCCTAAAGTTGGGTACCCGACAGCTCCATTCCCTTCCACCTATCAAAAAGGTGAGCATCGATTCCAAATTGATCAAGTACTTTTCCAACGGTTTGGTTAACAATATCATCAACTGTTTTAGGTAAGTGATAGAAAGAAGGCACTGGGGGAAGGATCACACCGCCCATTTGGGTGATTAATGTCATATGATTTAAATGACTAAGATTAAACGGCGTTTCCCTGACTAAAAGAACTAACTTTCTTCTTTCCTTCAACTGAACATCTGCTGCTCTGGTGATTAATTCGTCATTATAACTGTTGGCGATTGAAGATAATGTTTTTATGGAACATGGGGCTACGATCATCCCATCTACTTTAAAAGAACCGCTTGAAATGGCAGCTCCTATGTCTCTTTGATCATAGGAATAGGAAACCAAATCAAGAATATCTTTCAACTTATAAGGGGTTTCATGTTCAATGGTTTGAATCGCTGCATTACTGATGACAACGTGACTTTCTATCCCTAACCGATTCAGTACCTCTAATGTTCTGATTCCGTAAATCGCACCGCTTGCACCTGATATGCCGACTACTATTTTCATGAATATCCCCCTCGGTATATGATCCGTGATTTTTTAAAGAGAGTTTGCGAACCTCAGTAATTCTCTTCTGTGATTCGCTATAAGCTTATTTATTGTTATTTATCAAACCTTCAACTGCAAATACGCGGCAGGGTGCGCCTTCCGTTCCTTTGAGTTTGATTGGTGCACATGCTAAAAATACACGCTCTTCTTTAATTTCAGCTAAATTGGTGCACCATTCAATTAAACAAACATTATTCCCTAAAAAAGTTAGATGGTTAGGGCTCCAATTCGGTTTTCCCCACTCACGTCCAGCAGGTGGATGGAGTGGAGAATCGCAGGTCATAAAATCCTGCACCAACGACTTGACCCCCCTTTCCATAAGCCATTCCGCAGCATCTGTCGATAAATAAATCATTTGGTCCCAAAATTCGAACGTGCCGAACATCTTATCGGTCCACCCAGTTCGGATGATCACGATATCACCCTTCTTCATCTCTACCCCCGTTGCTTCGAGGTCTGCCGCGGTTACACATTCCCCCGCCTTTTTGTGCATCATATCAAAGACGACGGCTTCTCCAACTAACCAGTCAAGGGGCACTTCATCGTTATTTAAACCACCGATGATATAATGTGAAGGTGCATCATAATGCGTAAAATGTTGGGTAGACAACAACACGTCGTGTGAAGATACTTTATTTTCCTCAACAGAAGCCACTTTCGTGATCTTGTTGACTGATTCAGGTTTTCCGTAAACTTTGCTTCTAGGAAAACCAGGATATTTAGTTTCCGGATCGATCGTTAATGTTAGGTCGATAACTCTCATAATAAATGCCCTCCGTTTATATGTTTTTATAATTAAACCTTTATTGAGCGGTATAGCCACCATCCACGATTAGATTAGATCCCACTACAAAAGAAGCATCATCACTAGCTAAGAACAATACAGCCTTTGCGATTTCCATCGGTTCTGCTAATCTTCCAATGGGGTGGTTTTTGATAAGTCCATCAATGAAATCCTGAGGTTTAGAAGTAATGATAGGAGTTAAGGTATAACCTGGGCATACAGAATTGATTCGAATGCCTTTTGAAGCATAGTTCACACCTAAAGTCCTCGTTAAATTGGCGACACCTCCTTTTGCGGCCGCATTAGCCATTACAGAAGCCTGACCGACAAAACTTAAGACTGACCCGTTGTTAATGATTGCTCCACCTCCTGAACTAAGCATCGTTTCTATCGCATATTTATTGCTTAAGAAAACGGAGTTCATGTTCACATTGATTACTCTTTGCCAATCCTGATAGCTCATTTCTTCAATCATCGTAGCTTCACCGATACCTGCATTTGCGAACAAAATATCTAGTTTTCCGTATTGTTTAACGGTTTCATTGACCAAGTGCTTTATATCCTCTTCATTAGTCACATCTGTTCGAATAAAAGTACAATTTGTTTCAGGTTTTGATAATGCTTTTGCCAATTCAATACCGTTATCATCCATATCCCCGATTACTACGTGTGCCCCTTCTTGAATGAGTAGCTCTACTGTAGCTTTACCAATCCCCTTTGTACCCCCTGTAATGATTGCAACTTTATCTTTCAGCCTCATATCCTTTACCACCTTCCTCTACGTTTTATATTAATTCTCGTATAATGGGAATATTGTCTCGATATATATCAAAAAAAATTTCTTCTAGATGTGAACTAAGTTTTGGTACTACATTTGAAAACAATGTACAGGTAGTTAGTCATCTATATATAAAGCTTTAGATGCTACCATCCGCTAACCTGTCCGTTAATACCCAGCCTAATTCAACTATAGTTCTCTATCTCAATGTTTCATCTAGAAAAATGTTAGGGTTGAATATCAAAATTCAGTGTTGGACGTACCACCGTCAATGGTTGGTAAATAAGAAATAATTATTTAATATAGGAAAAGCTTCTATCAACATATTTATCTCCCACTTGTACCTGATAGTGTTTCCACTCACTTTTCACTTTTTCTATTATTTCTTTTGGTATCTCGGCTTTTGGTAGGGCAGTAGGTTCACGTAATGCAATTATTCCTACTTTCGATACTGTTCCTTCCTTCACCAAAGGATCAGCACGGTCCGTTCTAACCCCAGGTATAATCATTATATCTCGTTCGGCTCGCATTCTTGTTCCAATAGCCCATTCCACATCAATAGGATCATCCACTTTGATATCATCATCAACCACCGTGATATGTTTAATCAGGTTACAATGGGCAAATGCAGCAAAGATCGCTTTTTGCCCTTCACCCGGTCGAGGATCGGATATGGAAGTAACCAAATGGCTCCTGCCCATACCACCTTCAGTTATATAGGCGGCTTTTACCCTTGGAACAGCTGTCCTGATATGGCGCAATGCAGTTGTTTCGATTGCCATCGCTCCAATAATGAAATGTTCATGGAACCTTCCAGGTAAAATGATTTGGAAAATAGGATCTTTACGATGGGTAATTCCCTTCACTTGAAGAATAGGACTTTTCCCATAGTCTACATACATCCCGTGAAACTCTGATACTAACCCTTCTTCATGCAACTCACCTGGTATGAACTCGGCTTCAATCACAAACTCAGCTCCCGCAGGAACTTCAACATCCACCGCTATTCCAGGAGACAATTCTAGCGGCTCTCCAAACATACCCCCTGCAATTTCAAACTCATCAAACCCCAGATCAACATACGCATTGGCTGCAACCAAAACAGCAGGATGATTACCTATGGCGATTGATACCTCTAATGTCTTCCCTAACTGCATAGCCTTTTCCAATAGACGATATAGATGATGACTCGGCGACATCCCGATCATCAATCGATCAGGACCCAAGACTAATAATCGATTCATAGATACGTTACGTTTGCTGGTTTCAGGGTCTTTTGCAACGACAATAGCGGACATGATATAAGGTCCTGCTTCCTTTTCAAAAAAAGTCGTAACAGGAATCGTTTTCATCACATCGATATCCTCTGTGATCACGATTTCCCTGCAAGGAGCATTGTTTATCATTACGGGTTCGATCGGATTTGTTATTCCACGATCAATATATTGAAGTGATGCTTCTATACTCGATTCAATTCCGCAAGTAAGGGCAAAATTCTCACGATCGACCAAATTTCCTACCACAGGAACAGAGTAACCTTTCACTTTTTCAAAGATCACTGCAGATCTGTTTGGACTTTGTGCCAATACGGCAGGTAGTTCAAATTTTGGGTCAACCTCACCCTGTACTCTTGTAATTCTGTTTACCCCATCCAATATATCCAGCGCTGATCTCATATCCTGCTTCTTTTGGGACATTAGTGGTTCCTCCTGAAATTACTGAATTTCTTCTGTTAAATAGTATCAATCTCCATCAACTTTATTTTTTCGTTTAGTTCTTCTGTAAATGAAATTAATTTTTCGATAATTTTCGTCTCTTTTTTATCATCGATCCGGAATTTTGGTCCAGCAACCGTAATTCCAGCCAAGATATTACCCGAGACCCCAAATAAGGGAGCAGCAGCAGCCCAAGCACCTAAATCGATCTCTTCATTACTTATGGCATATCCATTCTCTTTGATGGTTGACAGTTTTTGTTTATACTCATTCCTGTCGACAATCATTCCATTTCTCCATAGCTTATCTATGATGTCCCGTTGTTTCTCCTCATCCAAATAAGCCAATAGGATTTTTGCAGAAGCTCCAACATGAAGCGGCTGTACCCTTCCACGTTCAAACGTTAACTTGATAGGTTGAGTGCTTTCTATTCGGTCTATGCAGATCGCACGATCATCTATGAGACCAGTCAATATAACCGTTTCATCTGTTTCTTGAGAGAGTTCCTCCATCGTTGAAAGCGCGAGGTTGACTAACTCCATACCTACAGTAGCTACTTTTGCTAACTGAAGGATACTTAGTCCGAGACGATAACGTCCAGGACCACTCTCTTGGATTAATTTTTTATTTTTCAACGTCTCCAATAGACGGTAAGCCGTACTTCGGGGCAAATCCAATTCAGCAACCATATCCTTCACCGACAATACCGGTGTTTGTTCTGTAAATTCAAATAACATGTCAAGCCCTTTTTCTAATGTACGATTTGAATCTGATGCCATCTCTCCAGTTCTCCTCTCTAACCGTCAACTCGTTTTTGTTTCTAGTTTTCCCTTCAATAATCCTTCCACTGCAAATGCTCGACAAGGGGCACCATCAGTTCCCTTCAATTTAATCGGGACACAGCCGAACAAAAAACGCTTTTCTGTGATTGCCTCTAAATTTGTAAGCCATTCAAGCATAACAACGTTCCTTGTCAGAAAAGTAAAGTGATTCGGACTCCAATTGTCACTTCCCCAATTACGCCCTTCTGGTGGATTGAGAGGGGAATCACATAGCATAAAATCTCCTGCCACTGACTTTATCTTTTTCGAGATGAGCCATTCTGCAGCGCAAGTGGATAAACCGATCATTTCCTGCCAAAAACGTAAGGTTCCGAACGCCTTGTCTGTCCACCCAGTTCGAATAACTGCTATATCTCCTTCCTGCACTTCAATCCCTGCATTTTTAAGGTCGCTTGCTGTTATATAAGAACCGGGCTCTTTATGCATCATGTCAAACATAACCGCTTCACCTATAAAGGAGTCGATAGGCACTTCGTCATTCTTCAATCCATCTTCTAAAAAATGAGCAGGTGCGTCATAGTGTGTGAAATGCTGGGTACACATGGTGAAATTGTGAGATTGAACTTTGTTTTCCTTTAAAGAAGCCACTTCCCATATCTTTGTACTAGATTCTGGTTTCCCATAGACCAGACTCCTTGGAAATCCTGCATAAAGTATATCCTCTGCTATTGTTAAAGATAAATCTATTACTTTCATTTTATCCTCCTTTATAAATAAAAGTTTTTTTATCGAATATGAGTTAAGGCAACAAATATAGTTTTATATTTCAGGACATCGTTCCCTTATTTTAAGAATGAAAGCGCTTAAAAGCATTATATACTATCGGTGAAATATTATCAATATTCTGAATAATTTTATTTAATTATCGCGAATTTCCTATTTTCGAATTAATTTATGAGACTATATTCTTTTTATTTGAGAAAAATAATTCCTCGCTTCATACTTTCATCAAGATAATGTCGATTTAATATGAGTCGAACTAACCCCTTACAAAAACTCTATATATTGAATCTTCTAAACTCTCCTTCAATAACAAAAGCCACCTGTCAGGGTAGCTAAGTCTAAGGTACATATTCGGCTACTTTTTCAAAGTGAAATTTTAGAACTACTCAAAGAGGATTGAATCCGTAACAGCTATTTAATAGTGATTTATAACATATCGATTGGTTTATAAGGACATTCTTCAGTTATTTTCTACTATAAGTACCTTTAGAAATGAAGTGTTCCCCTTATTTTTTGCTATACATATTTTCCTGAATATGGTTAATAATATAGTTGCCTCTTCATTTCAACTCCAACATTGAGGCACACAACCTAAGACACACATTTTCCGAGTCTGTGTGTCTTCCTTCTTTTGTCGATAGAAGTCAGGGTAACCTGGCTTCTTATAATTCTCACTAACGATAAGTTGTTCGCACATTTGTTTAATACAACTCAAATGTGAAAAAGCTCCTGTTAGAAATAAAAAAAAATCACCCTTTAAATAAGGTGATTATAAAGTATTTTATGTTAGTCACTAGATAAGATTTGATTTGTAAAGGTAAGGAAGTCTGAAAGATGCTTTTCGATGATTTTTTGCACGATGACAAGGTTTACTTCTTGGTAATCATGTACAGCAATGTTGCGGAAACCAACCATTGCTTTTAAACCCTTAGCAAGTTCTACTGTTATGATGTTGTTCTTCTCTAACAGATCGAACGTCTCCCGGCTCGTCTGGGGTATACCTAGTTTTTTCTCAGCCACCACGTGCATACCAAGGTCGATCGCTGCTTCACATGCCCGTTGGATGTTTAAGATGATCGAATCCTGTTTCGTAAAGTTATCTAGGTTTTTGGGGTCATCCGCGTATTCTTCCTTGATGCGTTTCAAACACCTTTCAATGATACTGATTTTGTTTAAGATCACATCATTTTTCATAGATCGACCCACTCTCCCCTACCTTTTTTAATACGATATCACGCTCTTCGTTGAGCTTGGCATACATTTTTAGTGTCTTCATCTCAAATTCCATCCTTTTTTTCTCATCCTTGCTAAAAAGAACTCTCCCACTTCCTATGACCTGTACAGCGAACACGGTTGAAGCTTTGTTTAGATCTATAAGATCAACTTCTTTATGGATGAGTGAAGCCAGGTCCTGGCTCAGCATGAAACGATCATAGTCATCCAAATCACGATCACTCAAAAAAGCGATATCGATATCACTGTCTGATCGGTCTGTTCCCTTCGCAGCCGAGCCAAATAAAACCATGAGATAAGGATCTATCTTTTCTCTTAAACAGGTTACAATTCGTTCTTCTATCTTTTTGTTCAAGGAGACCATCTCCTGTTGTTTGGAGTTATATTTATGTACTATTATTCGAAAACATGGTTTCGTTTTCCTTTATACTTTTACAGAAACATCAAAAGTATAACATGTTTTGCTGGGTCTAGAGATTCTACACTCCATGGCTGTTGGATAAGTTATGAAAAAAGATGCTGTATGTAAGTTTAATGAGGGCGTTTCATTGTAAAATGGTAAGGAAAGGTTTATAATATAGCTATAAAGAACATAGTATAAAAAGGGAGCATCGGCCGGTAACCGATACTCCTAACGTACAGCTATTCTGCAAGAAGTGCAGTGGCTCAACTAAGTATATAGGCACCAAAAAAGTAACCTTTTCCTACATTGGCCGTGCAGGGTGGGTTACTTTTTTGTGTTTGTAACCGCGATTACTGCGACGATCAGTGATGCAAAAGAGATCATGAGCGTTAGTGTATCTGTAACAGTAACCATCAGCGACACCCCCTCTCTTACGGGGATTGCCACTGCCCACCCTGCATATGTAGCTGTACCACCCTAGTATAACATAGAACATCTATTCTGTTTTCAATTCGACATTAAAAAAAAATTATACTATGATTTGATATGGCAAGGTCGGATTAACCTCGGGATCTGTCTCCTTCACTTTGAACAAGTTTTGATCATCTGTTTCAAATTGTATTATCTCACTTTCAGAGCCTGTGTCAGGTTCCCATTTAGAACCAATTAAATGACGATACTTCTGTAAGATTCTCATATACCCCCAACTTTCTTTCGGCGAAAAACCTAAATGTTTAACCTAATTGTAGGAGCATAGATACTTAAAGTAAATATAACGATTTTTATAGTGTTTTAAATATCACTTAATATATTATTGAAGTTTATTTATGGCAGATTTAAACATTTGTTTAATCGATTACGTAGGATTGATTTCCTTCATCAAACAATTAATTTCTTCTCATGTGGAACTGAGCGTTACACCCTCCCATTTATTCAGATTAATGAGATATATAAAATAAATTCATCATTAACATTAATTTATACAATATTAATAACATATATTTTTTAATAAACTCATCCCTGCCAGCAGAAAGGGAAAAATTAAATTCAGGTCGGAATAAGACCATTTCATTACCAGCTGAAAGAGTTCCTTTTACTCATCAATGTATGAATAATCTCTGATCTAAACTTATCAAAATTAAAGTTAAAAGCCACTTTATGTTTTACGTAGCCTTCTGAATACTTAAACCGTAAGTCACCCAAACTTTGTCCGAATGCATCTCCTCGTCAACCACCATCTTTATAGGGATCTCTTGTATATCAAACTCACTTTTATTAAAGAGGTACCAAACAGGTAACACATCATGCAGCGGGCTTCCCTTTATACCAGGTACACTTTGTGTATAGAATTTTAAATAGTACGAGAGCAATGGAGAAATAAGTAACCCTAGGGGATCACCAGTACTTTTATGAAACTTATCTATCTGAGCAAATTCCTTTGGTGAGATGATTGCTCTTTGAGTGACATTCAAAGGGATGATCGTAAGGTTTTTAGCAAAGTTGAAAATGATGTTCGCTGCATGAGGATCTCCATAGAAATTAGCTTCAGCAACCGCTATCACTTTCTAGGAAAAAAAAGGCTCCTCCCATGAGTACATATTCTTTAGCATTCCGCATGACTTTAATTCCGAGAATAAACGATGTGGCCAAAGAAGAAAGTCTACCCACATTGATAATAGCCAGTTCGTCAATGAATTTCTCACAAATTTCCTTTACTCTGTGGAGAGGATGAATGGGGTAATCAATAGATGGAGTTATAATAGGTCCCAATCCTTCTGGACCATGGACCTCTGGGTAGTAGACCACTGGGATTCCCGTAAGGGGGCAAGTTGCACCTTCAAAGACAGGGATATCAGGCTTTCAAGCTAGATACTTCAAATAATTTACGTTCTTTAAAACTTTTTCTCTAGAAACATTTCCCTAATCGCCACTATTCCTAAAATATCAATATCATCTTCTTTAAAGAACGTATAGATAAGGCTAGTGAATCATACCAAAATCAACAAATAAGAGGATTTTTTTCTTCATTTTTCTCCCCTCACACAGCTACTTCTGAATGTTTATGCTTCTGTGACCTTAACATTCACTACAGTTTTAGCTAAGAGAGGTACCAGTTACTCGTAACCTCTTAATGATTGAAAAAACATAAACAAGTCTTACGAGTACATAAGTAAGAGGAAAGAACGAAGTTCGCTTCAACCCTCATAAATAGGCTGCATCTCATTCTCCTTGATCTAATAAATCCACTTGTTTAACCTATTTTTAATAATATATGTCAACATATAATTTAATATATACATTGAATACATATTTAATATCTTCTAAAAAAAGAGAAAAGAACCTTAGTAGTTCCTCTCTCTTCAAATCAAGATGTGTTTTTGCTTTTGATACCTCTTGTAGGAAGAATGATAAAACACCTGATCTTAGAGATCTCGATCAGGTGTTTTACTTTCATCTATAGAGTCGGATGTGACACGATGAATCGTGCGTGACCGTTCATCGAAAATCTCTTGACTGAAGAAGGGACGATGAAATGGTCCCCTTTTTTATAGGTGGAGGAAGTTTCTCCTCCTACCGTTAGTTCTCCTTCTCCATCAATCACACTGACTAAGAGATATGATGGGTTCTCTATCTTGGAAACCGTACCATTTAGGCTCCAATGATACACGGTAAAATAATTCTCCCTGACCAGTTTACTTATCTTAAGATCGTCAATTTCCGATAAAACAGGCTCGAAGTTGTTGTCCTCATGTGGAATCATCGCCACTTCAATAGATTTCTCGATATGGAGTTCACGTTTGTTACCGGCATCATCACGACGGTCGTAATCATACACACGATATGTGATGTCGGAGCTTTGTTGAGTTTCTAGGATCATTGTGCCTGCCCCAATGGCATGAATTGTCCCGTTCGGCACGTACACAAAGTCTCCAGGCTTTATAGTAACCTTGCGTAGAAGCTCGTCCCAGCGGTTTTCCGCGACCATCTGACCGAATTGAAGCTTGGTTTTCGCATGATGACCATAAACAAGTTCTGCCTCTGGGCCACAGTCCACCACGTACCAGCATTCTGTTTTTCCAAAAGCTTCACCTTCTACCTTACGAGCATATGAATCATCCGGATGGACCTGTACCGAAAGATCTGTCTTGGCATCTAAGATTTTAACCAAAAGCGGAAATTCTTCACCTTCTTGACCTGCAAAAAGTTCACGGTGCTCGTCCCATACTTGATCGAGCGTCTTTCCTTTTAACTTACCGTTTACGACTTCGCTTGGACCATGTGCATGCGCGGAGATTCCCCAGCATTCACCAGTTGTTTCAGTAGGAATCTTATAGCCGAACTCATCATGGAGTTTCGTCCCTCCCCAGATTCGGTCTTTAAATACAGGCTTCAAAAATAGCGGTTCGTTATACACGTTTTTAACAACTCCTAATGAAGTACTTCATCCCATTTTAAACGTTTGTTTAAAGCTTAACTACAAACGAGCGTTTCTTTTGTATCTAAATGTTCATTAACAGAGTACATTACATCACAGTCTTTAGTTTCGAAATGAGTAGGAACAGCTGTCGGGTTGTCATTCTCAAGTTGTTGAATGCAACATCCGTGTCCATTGCTTTTTCAAGCGTCATTGGTTCATTAACGATTGAAAAAAAGGAAGTGATCCCTGATCGGTTCAATTCGTTCGCCTGATGTGTGACCCCTCCTGCTAATGCGACCACCGGAATCCCACGTTTCGCAGCCAAATTAGCCACACCCAACGGTGCTTTTCCCATCGAAGTTTGGTTATCCAATCTTCCTTCTCCTGTTATCACCAGGTCCACATCAGCCATGTTCTCTTCCATCTTCAACGCCTCAAGTAGAAGACCGGTACCGGATAGTAACTGGCCGTCTAAAAATCCGGCAAATGCAGCCCCCAGTCCTCCTGCGGCTCCTCCTCCAGCCATGTGCTGGATATCGCGATCTAAGTCTCGATACGTAACGTCCGCAAAGTTTCGTAAGCCCGTATCCAACTCCCTTACCATTTCAGGGGTCGCCCCTTTTTGGGGACCAAAGATGTAAGCTGCTCCGTTCTCACCGAATAAAGGATTATCGACATCACATGCTACTCGAAAGTTACACTCTTCCAGCACCGAGGCAACATTCGACACATCGATTTTTCTAATCTTGCTCAGTTCCTTTCCCCCTAGACCTATCTCATTACCCTGAGCGTCTAAAAAAGAATATCCTAGCGCCTGGAGCATGCCGAACCCTGCATCGTTCGTGGCACTGCCCCCTAGACCGATAATGAAATCGCGACACCCTCTACCTATCGCATCCCAAATAAGCTCTCCTACTCCATAGGTTGTCGTTAAGGTGGGGTTTCTTTTCTCTTCAGGAACGAGGGGCAAGCCACATGCTGCCGCTACTTCGATAGCAACCGTATTGTCTCCTAGTATCCCATAGGCTGCCTTAATTTTGTTCCCTAAAGGACCGGTCACTTCTTTTTCGACCAAACTTCCTTGAGTCGCATAAATGAGCGCGTCAACCGTACCTTCTCCCCCATCGGCAAGTGGAACCGTGACTACTTCTATCGCTTTATCCACATCGGATATTCCTTCTCTTATCGCTCTACTCGCATCAATTGAGGAGAGACTGCCTTTGAGAGAATCGATGGCGATCAGAACTTTCATTATCTTTCTCCTCCCAAAAGAAAAGGACACTAATGCAGTGTCCCCTTCCTATTTTTTAGAACAATATTGATTTCACTTGGTTGGGTCGAACTTCTATTCTAGCTTCATTATCTGTTATAGATAAGTCTTCCAAAACACGCTCATTCAGGTTGGCAACCGATGCGTGACGGATGTCACGGTTGAAAGAATACCCTGCAGTTTCTTTTCTTTCAGTTGGATTATAGAACCTGAGCACGAATTGGTTCTCTTTTTCTGCCTTTTTTAACGTACTCAAGACGACATTCGGATGAACCTCTTGCAAGAAACTGAACTCTAGTGGAGTCGTAACATCAGCTTTGTTAAGTCTCATCGCATCGTGTGGGATCTTGTTATAGGTAACCACCGGCGTGAGATACTCTTTAGCAGTCCGAGGAACGTTCGTTTCCTTAGAATGCGTTGCTATGGCGAAGTTTATGGTTAATTCACCTAGCATTTGAGAATCTGGCGTCGGCAGCTTGATACCGGACGGACGGCCAGGTCGTCTGAGCATCTCTTCCTTCCCAAGGAAGCCGATGCTTCTGAAGAGAGTGATCGCGATGGTGTCAAATTCTTCCCCGATGATCTCATACTCTCTCGTGCTGTTCGTCAGCACACTCACCCCGTATGCATCGTCCGACAACCCGACAAAGCTCAGCATCGGATAGATAGGATCCGGGCGCTCGTCCCAGTCCTCTTTTTCCCAAACATGGATAGCAGGATCGATCACGTCACGTTTTATCGTTCCGAATTGGTTGTCAGAGATAGAGAACTTGGCTGCGATACCAGTCGGGATCAACGCTCTTAAGCGATGGTCTTTCGCGAAGTTGTTCACGTTTACTTCCACTTCGATAATCGGTTTATGATTTTGTACCGCAACGACAACATGAACGTCTACATGGCTGTCGATCACCTTGTCTTTTCGCTTTTCAAGATCAGCCGGAACGGAAAGTCTGTATTGAACATCGATTGTTGCCCCGTAACGGTTTTTACGGATCTCTGATCTCGCTTCAACGCGATCGCTGTAGATCAACTCTTCGTTCGGCAATGGTGAGAAATCATACTCGTCCCCATCGTCTCCTCCATTTTCAAGGAGGAGTACGTTCTCAAAACGCTTGTTTAGTTTTTTATCAAAGATGTTTAGAGTACCGTTTTGGTTAACAGATATTTCGTAAAAATCGGTCTCGACCTGGTCCGCCGTTACGAAGGACGGTTGAAGCTTTTCGTCGCTCTCCACAACAAAATAGGTTTTATACCCCATTGATGGCACTGTGTCTTTCAACTGAATCGTATATTTGATAAACGGATCGTAGTTGCCGTAATGAACAATCTGACGGTCGATCAAGCCAGGATCCGTTACCTCACTCTTTAGGATCTCATAATCGATCTCGTTTGAATCCTTATCGACCAGTTTAAAGGATTTCAACTTCGTCATCACACTTGTCGTGATCACTTCCGTACGCTCATACGGCAGTAGGTTAAACGCCGTCAAGCGGTCATGTTGTTTTTCGGTATCCATACTGTCAACGATTTTACGTTTGTAGAATTCGATCAGCTGGTCCACTTTTTCCTCCGCTAAGAAGAAGCGGTTGGCGATTTCTCGGTGCACCTTATCCGAACAACAGCAGCCGATGCTGTCATGTGCGTGGTTCTTCATGATCTCTTTCCAGATCAGCTCGATCAGCCCATGGTGGTACTCAAAACCTAAGCTGTATGCGAGTGAAGCGAGCGGTTCTAGAATATTGGTGATCTTGTTCTCGATCCTCGTGTTCGCGGCTTTGATATCCATACGAGTTGAATAGATGCTGCGGTGGACACGCATGTACTTTCCATCCAGGAACTCACCTTCCAAAGTTGGCAGGTCGCCTTGTTTTTCAAGTTCACTGAAGACGTTCTCGTATTTGCTTAAGAAGAATTCCCGGTCAGGGTATAGTTTTTTTAGCTTCTCCATCACCGTAAAGATGTTCTTTTGTATCGGCATCTGATCATGCCCGTTCGGCAAGATGATATGATCTGTTGTCGCACCACGATCCAGTACCTTGAAATATTTATCGATGCGCTTTTGGAGTGCCTCCTCGTCCTCCGGCAGATACTTCCCTATCGCATAGCCCAGCGGGAACAACTGAACTAGTACCTTCGAGCCGTCCTCTGTTCTCCAGTAGAACTCTGTCTTGTCCGTACCATGGCGCTCCGATGTACCGCGCCAGAAGATGGAGTACGTGATGTCGAATCCGTTTAGGATCATAGGCATCTGAGCGGATTGTCCGAATGAATCTGGAAGGTAGCCGATTCTCATATAATCCCCAAACTCTTCACTGTCTTTTATTCCGTATAAAAGATTACGAACGATGGATTCTCCTCCTACGACCATCTCGTCAGTCTGCGTGTACCATGGACCAATAATCAACCGGCCCTCCTGTACGAGTTTCCTTACACGGTCCTTGTTCTCTGGCTTAACGGCGAAGTAGTCCTCCAGAATGGATGTCTGCCCGTCCAACACGTAGTAGGGATAATCAGGATTGTTCTCGAGCATCTCCATGATCTCTTCCATATTGTTTACCAATAATATTCTGGATTCTTCCGTTGAAAAGTACCATTCTCTGTCCCAGTGCATATGGGGTACAATATGAACGTTTTTCATTTAATTCTCTCCAATCTTAAGCTTCTTTTTGTCCGGCTTTGTTCAGTTTGTTCCTGCGTGTCACAATCAATAAGATCATCGAAATGACCGCACCTACCAAAGCAGCCCCGAGCCAGATACTAGCTGCTGCAAACAATGGCTGTCCCTTTAATAGAGCGAGCGAGAAGATCCCTGCTCCCGGTACATCGAGCCCGATGTTAGAATATGCCACAATGGCACCGGTTACAGCAGATCCCGCGATGAGGGATGGGATCACACGAAGCGGATCGTTGATCATAAACGGGATTGCCCCTTCGGTTATTCCAGCTAGACCTAATAACCAGGTCTGTTTACCGATCTCTTGTTCTTGCTTTGTAAAATACTTTTTTCCAAGGATAGTGGCACCTGTTACCGAGAATGCCGACACCATCTTGACAGATGCGAATGCAGCATAAGGAATGATGTTTCCACTCGCCATCGCACCAATACAGAACGTGTACGCGGCTTTATTTACAGGCCCACCGAGGTCGAACGATACCATGGCTCCGATGATAGCTCCAAGAATAAGGGCGTTTGCACCGCTCAGGCCGTTCAGCCATTCGATCAGACCTGTGTTTAAGAATGCTAGCGGCTTACCAACGACAAACAACATGATCGAACCGACCACTAATGTTCCGATAACAGGATAGAACCAGAAACTTACGAATCCAGCAAATGTGCCTTTTGGCTTTACAGTTTGTTTCAAGTATTTCAAGAAATAACCGGCCAACAGCCCGCCGAGCATACCACCGAGGAATCCGCTTCCGATTAGGTTTGCAGCTACCCCTGCAGCAAAACCTGGTCCTAACCCCGGTTTATCAGCAATCGAATAAGCCATATACGCAGCTAAGATCGGTATCATCAACTGACCTAAAAGAGTCCCTCCGAGCTGTCTTAATAGCCATAGCCATGAGCCTTCTTGGTTGTACAACTCCTGAAGGTCGAAAGCTTGAGCAATAAATACAGCGGCTGCGAGCGTCATTCCACCAGCAACAATGATAGGGATGATATACGAGATACCCGTTAATAGTGAGTCCTTGATTTCGGTTTTGACTGATTTTCCTTCTTTTGAATCACTTGTGTCATCTGTTTCCACATAATCCGATTTTGTATAATTCTCTGCTTTTTGTACGGCTCGCTCCAATATCCCCTTGGCATCCCTCAACGGGCTGGCTACTGATGTCTTAACCTTCGGCAGGTGGATGAAACGTTCTTCGTCCTTCACTGCTACATCTACTGCATAGACAATTGCGTCTGCTTTTTTAAGAAGGTCCTTTGTATGGCGGTCCTCTATTCCATTTGCACCTTGTTTTTCAACATACACTTGGATGCCTAACTCTCTCCCGGCCTTCATAAGAGCGTCCGCTGCCATGTAGGTATGGGCGATACCAGCTGGACAGGCTGTGACAGCTAACACTGTCTTCCCTGTCGCTGGTGCTGTGACCGTTTCAGTCTCTGTTTGAGCAGCATCCAGCGATTCATAAAGTTCATGGTTTGTTTTTGCGTTTATCAACTTATTTTTGTACTCTTCGTTTGACAGCCTTGTCACCAATTCAGCTAGAAGGGAAAGGTGTGTAGACCCTTCTTCACTCTTTGGAATCGCTAACAAAAAAATCAATTCAACTTTATTGTTTGGATCGACGCTCTCCCACGTGTCGATTGGCTTTTCAAGGGTTGCCACAGCAAAAGCTGCCTGGTTTACTGTAGAAGATTTTCCATGAGGGATGGCGAGTCCCCCTTCAAAACCAGTCGGTGAGAGAGATTCTCTTTCCATAACGGTCTGATAGAATTCTTCTTCCGATTGGATCTTACCCTCTGTCGCCAACTGTTTTATTAGATATCTTAAAACCTCTTCTTTAGAGGTAAACGATTTATTGGTGCTAATTAAGGATTCTGATGTTAAGTTCTTCAACAACATGATTGTAACCCCTTTCATTTTAGCTGTGAGTCCATAATAGCAAATAAAAAAAGAGAAACAGTGTTCCTCTTACTTTTACACAGTTTTTCTCTAATAGTGTAATTCTATGTGTATTTATACACATTAAATTACCCATGTGCTTGCCAGTAGTATTCCGCAAGGGCGCGAAGAACCAACATAACCGGTGTCTTATCAGTTACATTGTACTCATTCAGTTTCTTTGCAGGCGAATAGCAATACAAGTTCACTTCAGCATGATCCTGCAGGAAATTGTTGTTAAAGTGGGTGAGCGAGATTAATCTGACACCTCTTTTTTGCGAGTTCTGCGATATCCAAAACTTGTTGAGTTTCGCCGGACAGGGAGATAAGGAAGAGAACATCGTTATGATCAAGAGGGATGACTTCATGAATCATATCATCGCGATGAAGGTAGAATTCCCCATGTTTACAGACAACTTTAAGGTTTTTAATTATAATTTCACAAAAAGGTGCTGTATCTCCAACTGCAAAGAATAAAACGCGGCACAAGTCTCATATTGGTCTAATGACTGAAATTGGATTGATCAAAAGAACTAACATGGTCAACAAAAGAGGAACTATGTATTTAATTAAAGGTACATCATGGGCAGGGAATGATTTCTTAGATGCTGCAAGGAATAATAAAGTGTTGATATGCCAAACAAACAAAGAAGCTAGTAATAAAGAATCTAAGTTTAAAGAATTACCTTTTGAAGTCGCTAAAGCATTACTTATTCAGGCATCAAAAAATTATGTTCGGTTTATAAGTTTAACCTTTTTGTTAAGAAATTATTTTATAAAATTCATTAAGCAGATCTCAATTATAGTTAGCATTAAAAAAGCGTATTTTTAAGGGAACAAAAGTAGGAACGTTATAATTAAAAGAATAATTGATAAAAGAGGAGATAGTGATGATGGAAAAATATCTTATTACTTTTAAATTAATTGATGGTTCTGAGGCGTTTTGAAGAACAATTACCTGATCTTGAAGCTTATAAGCATTCTATAAGAGTAACAGATGCAAAATATGCAACTTTTGAAGGTGGACAAGTTAATTAAGTTTCGTCTAGGTTGTTACATATAAAAAATTATAAAAATAATCAAAGTAGGGAACAAATAACTTGTCCAGTTATTATCAATATTAAATATGGATTATTGGAGTATTCTTAGCATGCTTACGACTTTAATTAAAGCAGGAATAATCGCTCATTTCGGTTCCTCTCTTATAGCAGGAATTGTTTACGCTTTTACTGGAGATATATATCGCTTGACTGCAAACATATTAATCGCCCTTGGTTGTTCATGGCTTTATGAACAAAAACTTAGGGACATTTAAGACTTTAGTAAATTTATCATTTAAAAAATGCCCGAGTTCTTTACCCAGGCATTTTTTTTCAAGACAAGTTTTGACTCATATAATGGACAAACAGAAGGAGAGCGATATGTTTCGTCAAAATAAGATATTAATCTTCCCAAACTCCATCCATAAGTTGCTGAATCTCTTTTTCCAACTTATATGTTTCCTTCCTATCGAGTCTAATTTTTTTCCTTCAATAATAACTACATCACCAGGTTTAGCTTCCTTTGGGTGGGTATTTACAATTGGATTATTCATTGCTGGACTCACCATGTTTTGCTTTCATCTGGTTCTATATTCTATCGAAGAAAGTGGATACTCCATTTTATACTTCTCTCTGCCCAAGTGGTATCCATATTATGGACGGTTTGTTGATTAATAAAAAAAGAGCTCACCTTTTGGTCAGCTCATAGATCCAAACTTAACATTTCATACTAATTAATTATGAAATCTTGCTTTTTCAAACAACAGAATCGTTGAAGCAGCAAGGATAGCAACACCATTTCCTAAGGAGTTCTTATTGAAGTGCATTTTCGGATGATGAAGCCCGGGCTCTAGATCTGTTCCCAGACCTATCATTGTTGCCTGGATGTTTTTCCTTTCCTTCGTGTAGAAATGAAAATCTTCTCCCCCGGGTGTTATTGGTGGTGTTACTGCCGAATTTTTGCCCAGAACCTCACATATCGCCTCATTTATAATGCTTTCCATGAATCTGTTCGGCTCGGCAGCCACCATCTGAGCACGGTTCTCAACAGTTACATCAGCACCATTGGCCTGGCCTGCATATTTAACGGCTGTTGTTACTTTTTCAATCAGGTTTTTCATAGCTGCATTTGTTTGCGCTCTAAGATCAATGCTGAATTCACCTTCATCAGGAATGATGTTTATATTGTCTCCACCGGCTTTAACTTGTGTGACTTTTGCAGAACTCGGAATGGTAGGATCGACTGTGACAGCATTCACAGCAGCAATGATTGCACCCAGGGAATCTACAACGTTAATCCCCATATTCGGCCTCGATCCATGAGCCTGTATCCCTTTTATCCGTCCCTTTAGAAGAGTGGCTGCGCCATGATAAATAGCAGGTGACACCTCTCCAAAACGCATCTCGATTTTCGGGCGTACGTGAATCCCTAATAAGTAATCAATGTCATCTACTAAACCATCATCTATAATCGCTTTTGCTCCTTTTCCTGACTCCTCAGCTGGCTGGAAGATCACCTTAAGGCATCCATCTAAAGGTTGAAAGTTTGTTTCTTTCAAGCAACGTAGTGTATTTAACACCATTGCCATATGGGCATCATGCCCGCAAGAATGATTTGATTTCCAAATCCCGTCTACATTTTGCCATAAGGCATCCATATCAGCACGAAGGGCTATGGTTGGACCTTCGCCTGAAGAACCCTTCCAGGTAACCACAATCCCATAGTGATGTTCAAAGGTTTGGTAGGGGAGATCAATCTTATCTAGTTCGCTGCACAAGAACTCCCTTGTTCTTGCTTCTTTCCAACTCACTTCTGCAAGGTTATGAAGCTTATCGTAAATCTCCAAAAGAAGATCATCGTTTTCGTTTACCCATTTTTTTATTACTAACATACAATAAGCATTCCTTTCAGTTTTAGACAGAATATTTTTCTAAGACGTAATATCCGACCCTGTCACCACGAATCATGCCAGCGACAAAGTAACCAGAAGAAAGAGCTAAACTGAATTGTTTTCGGAGTTTCATCCTCCACTCTTTAACAAGATCAGGGGAATCCATTTTCATCTGTTGAATATTTGGTGGTACCGGCACTAAATAACCGCTATGGTGCTTGGCAGCCTGAGACTCTAGGTATACGTCATCAAAGTCATCCTCGAGCAACTCATAGTTCTCCCATTTATCGGAGTAGTTACGGATCCTCACGGAGGCATTTATTACGTTATTTGAAAAAAGATCCCATTCAACTAAGAACCTGTCCGATGGAACACCCTTGTTTAATTTATCGTTCATGAATCCGTAATAATCTTTGATATAGGTTTTAACATAGCCGCCGAGTTTGCAAAGGTTCAGGTAGCCATTTCTAATTTCTAACGGGTCAAAGGTCCATACCATCTTCTTATAACCATAATGGATGGCCCAGTCTCTTTGTTTAAACTTCAACATTTCACCGATCCCCTGGTTATGGTAATCAGGATGGATCGCCATCATATGAGAGCATAGATAAGGAGCATCACTTAGACTGCTAAATCCAGTAAATCCGTAACAGAAGCCTATTAGTTTTTGGGTTTCAGCATCGAATGCCCCGATGACTACTCCACCGTTATGATTGGCTGCAACCATTTGAGGGAGAGAGGTGATGACCTCTTCTCCCCAGACTAGTTTTTGTAATTGGACAATCTCCGTTAACTGATCGAATTCTGTAACAACATCAAACGAAAATATTCTCTGCATAACTTCTCTCCCGGCGAAACACTTTTCCTGCCGTTGTACCTACGTATTTATTTTCTTTTACAGCCAGTTTGCCATTGACCAAGACATGAGAGATACCGACTTTAATATGATGGATCTCAGATTTAGTACATAGTAAGTCTGAGTGAACATACGTATTAATAAAACCCGGTGAGACCGCTAGTCCCTTTGCATCAATTTCAGTTTCGGCTTGCTCTTGGCTTAGGTCACCAATCTTGCTGATGATTCCATCCTTGATCCCCAGATCCAGCCTGCTCCAAGGGTTTTCAGTCCCATCATAGATTGGGCCGCCTCTAATAATAAAATCGAACACGGTGATTCCTCCCTGGTTTATTAATAGAAATCAAGATTAAAAAACTACTTTTTCGTTTGTAAACGTCTCTCTTTCTACAACATACCGATTAAACGCTTCTTCATTTATTTCATAACCTATGCCAGGGTAATCCGGAACTTCTAGTTTTCCTGGAGAACTTAGTATGACTGCCGGTACAACAATATCTAAGTCCCAATAACGATCTGAAGCAGAAGTGTCCCCAGGAATCATAAAATTATCAAGTGATGTAAGTGCAATATTGTGAGCGCGTCCAATACCCGCCTCCAACATCCCGCCGCACCAAACAGGGATGTTTTTGGATTTGCAAAAATCATGTATTCTTTTTGCTTCCATCAGCCCGCCGACTCGTCCAGTCTTTATGTTAATAATTTTACAGCTTCCGAGTTCGATAGCTTTTCTTGCATCTTCTACCGAGTGAATACTTTCATCTAGGCATATAGGGGTATTTAGCTGTTCTTGAACAAGTGAATGATCGATAATATCATCATGAGCTAGAGGTTGTTCGATCATGAGAAGATTATATTGATCCAATTCTTTTAATACATGCATATGGTCGAGTGTATAAGCTGAATTAGCGTCGGCCATAAGATTAACTGTTTGGCCGAACCTCTCCCTAATCGCTCGGATTGGTTCTATATCAAAGCCGGGTTTGATCTTCACTTTTATTTTTTTATAACCTTCATAAATAAACCGTTCAACCTTTTCGAGAACTTCTTCAACGGTAGGTTCAATCCCGATACTTACACCTACCTCTATTTCCCTTTTATATCCCCCAAGTGCCTTTGCAAGAGAAATCCCTTTTCGTTTGCTGTATAGATCCCATACCGCTCCTTCGAGAGTAGCTTTGGCCATATTGTTCCTTCTTATCGGTTCAAAAGCTTTAGAGACTTCCTCGGGATGGTCAATCTGATCGATAGAGAAAAGTTTTGGAATAAGGAATTCCTTCAGCATGTAGGACACAGTTCCTGTCGTTTCTTCATTATAGATTGGGAAAGGTAATGAAGCACTTTCACCGTAACCAATCAAATCTTCGCTATGAACACTTACTACCAAGAAATCCTTATACGTTAACCTGCCAAAGCTAGTTTCAAATGGAGACTTGAGTGGCATGCGTAACCTATGAACATCAATCTGATTAATTTTCATTTGTCGTATCCTCTCTTTTTGGTGTACCAAAGAGTTTGCCTTAAAGTTAATTTTTGAAGTTATAAATTCTTTTTTATTTACAAACGAAGTCTATACTTCTAATTATGAACAGAGGAATAAAGTAAGTCAAACTATTATCAAAATTTTTAGAATTTTATCTTTAGAGGATATTAACACGAACAGGTGAAAAACACTTTAGGAATTACTAATTCCCATACGAGGAGATTAGCTAAATCTATAGAAGAAAGGATATCAATGATTATAAAAAAAGACTGGACCAGGGAATTAACACCCTTTTTCCAGCCATAGAATTCAAGATCACCACTATTTATCTTCTCCCCCCTCATTGACAAATAAATGGTCGTCCTCAATTAAGTCGTACTGTTCTTTTCTTTTATTAAACTTTTCATGATCCTGAACGGAAACTCCTGCTACTAGGGCATTTAATACAGAAAATAATGCCGGGGTCGCATCGATTGTCGATTCAGAATGATAAATAGAAATAATGTTATCGACATATTTAGAAATCGGTGCGATTGGGGAATCTGTAATTCCAATAATATAAGCACCATGTTTTTTGGCTATTTCTACGAACTTGATTGTTTCTTTTATGTACCTGTGAAAAGAGATGGCAACAACAGTAGTGTTTTTAGTCATTTGACTCATCTGTCTAATAAAGTCATCTGTATCTGGCCTGTAAAGATAGGTATTCCCCCTTACCATGCCTAGCATAAAACTAAACCAATGTGCTGCTGCATAGGAAGTTCTTAGACCGGTTATAACAATCTCATCCGACATCATCAGTCTTTCAATCGCTCTGTTAAATTCATTTTCGTTTATATGCTGTATCGTTCGATTGATGTTGTCTATGTCTTGTTTCATAACCTGCGCATAAAAATGAGGCTGTTTAGCGAGCTTCACTTTTTCTGAATAGTATTTATCTAGACCACTTTGCGATAAAAGGTTTTCTCGAATCCTTTTTTGCAGTTCACTAAATCCACTTAATTGAAGTGCATAACAAAAACGGATAACAGTCGTCTCACTGACTCCGACCTTTTTTCCGATCTCACCCGCAGAGTTCAAGGCAAAGGCTTGCGGGTCTTCTAATAGATATTTGGCTAGTTTTTGCTGCCCTTTAGAAAGATTGTGGAAATGTTGTTTGATATGTGTTCGAAAATCGTACATGCACTAGTCCCACCTTTAATAAAGAAAAAACTTCATAAGAAACCATATCCTCTTCCATTTTAAAAAAGAAGTTAAAAGGAGGCTCCTACATGAAGTTTAGTTGAAAAAGCTATTGACATCAATCCATTGAGGGAATATTTGTTATACAGACTTTAATGCCTAAAAATGAAACTCCATTATTGGGTCTAAAAGAGAATTCGTTCATAATAATCCCACTTTTATAAAGTTTTACTCCAGTCTTGAACAGCACTGCCTTCTAGGTAACGTTCAGTGTCAAGTGCGGCCATACAACCTGTTCCTGCTGCTGTGATGGCTTGTCTGTATTTTTTATCCTGTACATCGCCACATGCAAAAACGCCTGGAATGTTGGTTTCGGTCGTCCCTGGTGTAACAACGATATAACCTGTTTTATCCGTATTGATCTGACCATCTAAAAAGCCTGTGTTTGGTTTATGACCGATAGCTACGAAGATTCCGTTCGTTTCGATGACTTCTTGTTCACCCGTCGCGTTATTTTTTACTTTTAACCCCGTAACACCTTTATCACCTGAGAGGACTTCTGTTGGTGTTTTATCAAGCTGCCAAGAAATTTTCTTGTTCTCTCTTGCACGGTCTTGCATGATTTTAGAAGCTCTAAGTTCATTTCTTCTATGAACAATTACTACTTCATTAGCAAATTTGGTTAAAAAATTTGCTTCTTCCATCGCGGAGTCACCACCACCAACGATGATGACTTTTTTTCCTCTAAAAAAGAATCCATCACATGTTGCACAAGTACTTACGCCACGTCCGATATTTTCTTTTTCTCCAGGTATTTGAAGCAACTTAGCAGATGCACCCGTTGAGAGGATAAGAGACTCTGTCTGAACTTTGCCTAAACCGTCAACTTGTAAGGTAAAAGGTCTTTTTGATAGATCTGCACTCGTGACCCATCCTCGTTTAAACTCAGCACCAAAACGTTCTGCTTGTTTTCTCATGTTATCCATGAGTTCAGGACCCATGACACCTTCTACAAAGCCAGGGAAGTTCTCAACTTCTGTTGTTAAAGTGAGCTGACCCCCTGGCTGATCCCCTTCAATGACGATAGGCTTCATGTTCGCACGAGCTAGATAGATCGCTGCTGTAAGCCCCGCGGGACCTGTTCCAAGTATTATGATTTTTTCCATCGTATTCATCCTCCGTTAAACGTTTTGAACACCACTTAGTTTTTTAACATTTCATATCCTTACACTTCTTCCTTCAACCATGGAATGACGGCACACTGTGGGGGAGTTCGTTCTTTACTTTACGATATTTACAACTATCCCCTCTCCGTTAATTCAATAGAAAAACTTATTCCATATTAAAGTAAGTAATTTTTCCATAAGTCACAATTTACCTTCAAAAATCAAATCCCGTGCTGATTGCAGTATGTATCAATTATGTGTTCAATTTGATCAACATTCGGAAATTCTCCGGAAAAAAAGAATTTTATTTCTTCTAAAAACTCCCTTTTTTATACACATGAATCGCGCCATTTTGTTTGATTACACTATATTCTGGTTCAAACCGATACCCATTCCGTTCTACAGCACCCATTTGCCGAACCTCCTCCTAATCCAAAAATTCTAGTACATCAATTATTATTTCACAAATGTAATTTATCACTCTTAAAATCATATTTTTCTCCTGCCCTTTTATGGTATAACCCAATAGTTGTTTGTATACTCTTTTTGAATTATATTAATCGTGGTTTCAAGCAAACTACGTTGTTCGGTATTCCCAATTTTCGTGAGGGCATGATTATCGGACTTAATAATTGGATACTTCCTTAAGACTGCTGTTCCGTATTAATGACGGTGTCCCCCTTCCTTCAATGGATTGAGATCTAGGTTAGCAGCATATGAATATTACTTCTGCTAGTTTTTTCCTGATCTTGTAAGTCACTGCGTTCAGACCAGTGGTTGTTGTACACTTCTTGCACAACAACGATATCGGTATCCGTAAAAATATTAATCCTCCTAGAGAAAAAGAGCTTGAAACATGCTCTTTTTCTGTCTTTTTACAAAAAATATATAGATGATAATAGGGATAAGAGAGAAGATGAAGGCATTAATTGAATACGTAAGGTGATTTCATTGAACAAAAGAAAAGAATTAAACGAAGAAGGAAAACATCACGATAGATACTATTTTAGATGTCGGGAGTGATACATCAGCAGATATAGCAAAAGAATCAATTTCTAGTTTATAGGGGATATTTTGGTTGATACTGCAAGTTCTTTTATACTTGGGCTTTCCGAAGTAGTACAAGGCTATAAACGTGCTCGTTGTGAGAGGAAATATAACTGTTTTCACAAATGAGTTGTAAGCAAAAATAGAAGACCTTCGTGAAAATTCAGGAGGCACAATTGAATAAAAGTAATCTAAATCTACTTAGAGCGCACGTAATTAGCGAATATTTCAAGTTGCTGAGGCTTATAAAATGTGTTTTGTGAAAAATAAACGTCTTCACCTAACATTTCTGTAAGCTCTAAAGCTAAATCCTCATGGCTGTAGTGGTTTTGCTTAAAACAATTTTTGGTTTTCTTCGCCAATGTAGTCCAACCATCTGCGTTCAATGGTGGAACCAGGCATGATATTGCGCTTGATTTAAGGAGTGGGTCCCAGCTGACACTAACTATTTATCGCGTAATGCAGATTATGTAAAGGCTTCTGCACAGGCACATGCATACCTGGATGCCATAGCACCATTTCATATGCTTCTTACAAAAATTTGGGGCTATTTTCATCTGAATATTCATCCTCAACCTTTCCTCTTTGCATAGGGATAAAACACTTAAATTAAGGGGGTACATAAAGGGGGTAAAGTATGGATTGCTGAAAAATTTTAATCCGTTGGCAGCGTTGCGATTTGCCTTATTTTTCTCTGCCCCTTAGAGGAAAGGTTATAGGGGAAAGGTTACGATGTCCGAAAAGTTATTTATTCGATAGTAGCGTTTAAACCCTTATGCATCCTGTTGTCCTTGTTTATATTACTAAGATCCCAAAGAGATATTACATCATAAAAACCCAAATATAGATGGATACATTAAACCACCCCCATTGCATGTTCGAACAATATCCTTAAATCGTACTTGCTTGCTTCTATGGTTAAAACAACAATTCGAATCCTATTACATTAAAAAGAATACTTTAAGCGATGAACTAGCATATACTCATTAAATTTCCTCATATTCTTATAAATGAGTTAGGATGCCGTTTGTTAAGCGATTGATCAAATCCTTTTGAGCAGCATAGTTGTCAATAAAAGCGAATAAACCCTTAAACAAGGATTCATTCACTGAAAGTTCAGTTTTAATGTATATATGTTTCTTCTTAACTATACGTAGTAACTTAACATTAATAAAAATTCATTTTTGTGGATAGTTATATATTTCCAAAAAATAGTTTTTACAGTAATTTGATAGTAATTTTAAACCCTTCTAATACAACAATTTCCGGTGTAAATATTACCTCTTTCAAGTATTGAAATTGGGATTTTGGTTCTCTGTTTAAATTAGCAGAATTCCAGTATTCATAAGCTTTCAAGTCCCCTTATAGTATGTCTGTCAGAAAGACATACTCCGGCCGACATACCTTTACTATGTCGGCCGGTACTATGAAAAAAAGGTGATTTACACTCAATTTTCATCTAGATATATTTATAATCATATACATTTTGTGGACATCCGATTTCTTACTTTACGAATATAAAACTGATTATAATTATTTATATACCAAAGGTATATATTAGGTATATAAATTGCAAACCCTTGGTATACAATTATCATCGCGCTTTTATATACACCTGTTGATTTGGATCATCTAGATGTGTTGACAGAAGGACTAAATTTGTTGCCAATGATTATTTTGTTGTAAATAAAGATTTTAAGTTTATTGGTTTAAACCAAATGTGCTTTTTATACAGCGTTTTTCACCTTAAGTTCGACATAGCAAAAGATTTCAAAAATCAAAAAGTCCTTTCTTATCCCATAATCTCGCCCTTTTGTGGAATAAGAAAAAGCTGCCATTTAAAAGGCAGCTTTAATCATTTAAATCCTTTTATTTGAATAAAACTCTTGAAAGAAAAAAAAACATTAAGGATATAATTTTGATATATTAATAGGAATTCCATTATTTATTAGCTAATTAATAAATTGTTGTTTAACAACTAAATTTCCCAATTTAAAATTCCCG
>NZ_BMCE01000005.1 GCF_014635025.1 Fictibacillus barbaricus
CCCAAATGACAGTGTCGGCAGTACTCAGAATTTCTTTCGCGTGTTTCTCCAAATCAGCATCGTAGGTAACCCAGCCAATGTCCATTTCACCATTCGGCCCTTCTACAAAACCGTCAAGCGATGCGTGCAGAAATAGAACGAGTTTTCTCATTTTCAGTACTCCTTTGTTCATGAGGGATATCTACATTATACATTTACTACATTTTAGCATAATTCAACTTGGGTTGATTCTTATGGATTGCTATACTAGCAGTTTAGAATCATGGCTCTGTTATCTTTTGTGTTGATTTCAAGCCAAAGAAAAAAGACCTTTGTGGTCTTTTCGTAATATTATTTTTCAATTGCTAATCTGAATACCAAAAGTGCTAGTAAACTGGTTATTGGAGTCATTACCATTGTTTCCAAGCCAGAGCTTGAAACTAAATTTCCTATTGTATTAAGCACCATAAGTCCAAACATTACCCATGTACCGACTTTTACAGTTCTTTTGAACTTTCCTTTGAAAATATATCCCGCTTTTACAGCAATAATTGAAATAAAAAGTGTTTGCGCAACTATCGAAATACTTTCAAAGATGATTAAATCCGCCGTACTCTTTAATCGTCCTCCCCAAACAAAATGATGTGGTACAATTTTTAGAAGTATCAGTATATGCATTAAAAGCGCTAATGTATTGATAGTGATTATAATATTACTTGCCAGTTTAAAGCTAATGAATTTTTTCATTTCCCACTCCTCATTAGTTGAGCTTTACTTAATTTTAATGACTCTAAATGCAATTTATTCAACCATTAAGGATTTATGTTGATGGGAAGGTCGTATTAAAGCTGAAATTATGTTTTTTATTTATCTTGTTCAACAATCGGGTGCATTTCTGTAACAAGAAATTTGCTCTTTTTTATGAAAACGGCCAGATTACTGAGTGCAAAGAAGATATGAACAAAACTGGTGTGTTTTG
Organism: Fictibacillus barbaricus; assembly: GCF_014635025.1. Taxonomy (GTDB): domain Bacteria; phylum Bacillota; class Bacilli; order Bacillales; family Fictibacillaceae; genus Fictibacillus; species Fictibacillus barbaricus. Next base: position 959 of record NZ_BMCE01000005.1, read on the forward strand.
CTACAATTACTAATTGTACGTTAATCAAGAGAAGAACAGCAGAAAGAGGAAAATTAATGACCATATTTATGTACATATTTTGTTTGATTGTATGGGGACTTAACTTTATTGCAGTAAAAATTCAAGGAACTCCAGTCAGCTTGGAGTTATCCTTAACGTATCGTTTAGTTATGACAGCCTTTTTATTTTTACTTCTTGTTGGGTTCCTTCGACCAAAGGGGAGGCCAACAAGAAAAGATATCTCATTTGTAATGGTGTTTGGTATATGTAACTTTGCATTAAGCTACTTATGCCTTTATTACGCTACAATTTTGAGTTCTGCTGCAATTGTAACATTGGTTTTTTCGTTAAAAGTGATTTTAACCCCAATTGCTCTCCGGATTTTTTTAAAAGAAAAGTTACATTCACGGGTTTTGTTTGGGGGAATTTTAGGTGTATTGGGCGTGTGTATTCTCATATATCCAACTTTGAACAATTTCCAAGGGTTCAATGATATAAGAGGAATTTTAGTTGCGATCTTAGGTACGATTCTTACAGCAGTTGGTGACGCCAGCTCGGCAAGAAATGCAAGACAGAAGGTTAATCCTATCTATGCAAATGCAATTGGATTTACAGTGGGCAGTATATTGATGGGAGTAATTGTATTATTTCAAGGACAAGAATTTATACTTCCAACATCGGTTTCATACTTATCTGCCTTGATATATTTAACCCTGGTTGCTTCATTTGCAGCATGGTTATTCTATTTAAAGCTTGTAGAAAAAATTGGAGGAGCTCAAAGTGGCTATATGGTTGCACTTTTCCCGGCGATTGGAGGGATAGCTTCCGTTTTGATCGGTGAGTCAGATCCATCATTGTATTTGTTTGCTGGTTGCTTTTCTAGCTGTATTGGCGCAGCAATTGCTTTAGGGTTTGGAATTAGAAAGCAGAATGTGAAGATAGCTGTACAGGATTAATTTAATGATAGGTTCTCAGGTTATTGACAAGAATCCAGAAGAAAATCTAACTATTTAATTAACTTAATAGAAGCTATAGTAATCTTCAACAATCGGGTGCATATCTGTAACAAGATATACACCCTATTTATGTAGTGTATCCATATCGAATAAATCCTGAGTTAATTGCAGGTTTGTATTAAAACAGCAACAAGGATTTTCACTAATGCCTTTCATTTTAAGGGAAGTAAAAATCCATCTATTTTTACCATTATTCTTTGAAAAGGATAACCCCTAAATCATATAGAATCTCATAGTAGTGATTAGGATACAATTTTACACGATTAAAAAATAAAGGAGATAACTATGTTAACGAAAAAACAACTTCAAGATATAAAAAATCTACAAAAAGTGTGCGAGACACATGATAATTTACAGCTAAAACTTAACTGGGATATGCTAGAGAACCGCGACTCTTATCAACTAGACTTTCTTCATTATGAAAAAGACGAACTTGTCGCGTTTTTAGGTTTGTATCCTTTTGGATCTACAGTCGAAGTTTGCGGTATGGTAAAACCAAGTGAACGACGGAAGGGACACTTCCATCTGTTGTTCCAAAAAGGAATGGAAACAGCTAAACAAAAACAATATAAAAAAATCTTATTGAATACACCGGCGGGATCAAATGCAGCAAAAGCATTTTTGTATAAAGTAGGTGCTAATTATAAATTTTCAGAACATCAAATGGTGTGGCAAGTAAGAACATTAGAACCAGTAGAGGGTTTAACACTTCGACAAGCAAAAGTAGATGATTTAGACATGCGTATACGTTTATCCGTTGAAGCATTCGGAATGACCCAAGAAGATGCCCTATCGATGGAACATTCGTTCGACAAAGAGGGGAACACCGATATGTTAATGATCGATGTGAATGGAAAAACAGTAGGGAAAATTCGTGTTTCACGAAAAGATGGGCAAGCTTGGATATATGGGTTTTCCATTTTGCCAGAGCATCAAGGTAAAGGAATCGGCAGGAAAGTGTTGCGCCGAGTCATAAAAGATCAAAGTTCAGCTGGGCATTCGGTACACTTAGAAGTTGAAACGAAAAATGACCATGCTCTTGGATTATATAAAGCAGTAGGATTCAAAGTTGTACATTCACAGGATTATTATACGTATTAACATAAAAACAAGTAGACCTGATGCAGAGAAGTTTTGATAGATTATCTTATGATATAAAATAATGAGACTTTTCTTATTCAACAAACGGGTGCGATTGTTGCACAAGGCAGTTGCCGTTACTCAAGAGTGGCAGTTTAGTTGAATAAGGGATATTAAGTTTATTAAACGAATATTGTAATTGAAGGGGTGGTAGGAGTATGGAAAATGTAATTAATCAAATAAACCACTGGATACAATCATTACCAAAAGAGTACAACTCAATGTCTGAAATAGAAATATCTAATCGACCATCACCAAATAAATGGTCTAAAAAAGAAATCCTAGGACATCTTTGTGACTCTGCAATAAATAATATTGAGAGGTTTGTAAAAATTCAATATGCAGAACAACCTTATGTTATCCAGTCGTATAATCAAGAACAATGGGTGGTAGTTCAGAATTATCAAGATAGACCACTTAATGAAATTCTAAATCTTTTTCAAACACTAAATAAGCAAGTTATAAATATAATTATAAATATTCCCGTCAAGAAATTATCTTATCTTTGTAATATTGGTAATAACCATCAAAAAACATTAGAGTGGCTTATACAGGACTACCTTGAACATATGGAACATCATATTAACAATCAAATTCTAATTAAAAATAACGACTAAATATTAATTTATCTTATTCAACAAACGGGTGCTTTTCTTTATGAAGGAGAAGTGCGTCACGTTAGTTGATTCAAGGAAAAATTATTAATTTTGTATCGAATAGGTAAGAAAATAGGTTTGGTTTTAATAGAGGTGAATATTGTGCTGTTTCATTATCATTTTTGGACCCCTTTTGTAGAAGAAACAGAAAAATTTTATGAAAATAATGGATTTCGCATATCACAACGTATAGGAAAATACCAAGGAGATTTTCAGATGTTTAATCCTCCATTAAAGTGGGATGATTTCCGAGATGATACCAAGGAAGAAATGGTTCATTTAACAAAATTTAAGATTGGTGGATAATGTGAAGGTTTTCACTTAAAGTAACGAGTTTAGTTCTATAAGAAAAGTGGAAGGTAAATCCAATTACTAGTATATTCATATGTACCAGATCCTTTTTGTGGTCTTTTTCTTGATCGAAGAAAAAATTCAGATGAGGGGTATTGTACCAAATAATTTACATTGCTATTATTTTTCAAGAATGTAAAGGTACAATTAATACTTATTTAGTTTATTGATGATAAAAGATAATGAGGTAGGAAAAAAATGATTGCAAAAACAGAAGAAGATTTTAATGGTTTGAAAGAAATTGGCAAAATTATTGCCTCAATTAGAGATGAATTGGTACAAAGAACAATTCCTGGCATAACGACCAAAGAACTTGATGATATAGCCGGAGAACTTTTAGAAAAAGCAGGTGCAGTTTCAGCTCCAAAAGGTGAATATGATTTTCCTGGCTTTACTTGCATTAGTCTTAATGAAGAAGTGGCACATGGTATTCCGGGTCATCGGGTTATTCATGAAGGGGACCTAGTAAATATAGATGTATCTGCTTCAAAGAACGGTTATTTCGCAGATACAGGAATCTCATTTGTAGTAGGAAAAGGAGAAGAAGTATTAACGAGAATATGCGACGTTGCTAAAAAGGCATTTGAAGCAGGTCTTAAGAAAGCAAAACCCGGTTCCAAAAAAAGTAGAATCGGAAAAGCAGTATTTGAAACAGCGAAACAGCATGGATTCACTGTTATCAAAAACCTTACAGGACATGGTGTTGGACGTAGAATACACGAAGCACCTGACCATATTTTAAATTATAATGATCCATGGGATAATGAAATATTAAAGGAAGGGATGGTTATCGCATTCGAACCATTTATCTCAACCTTTGAAGAAGAAGTATTCCAAAAAGAAGACGGTTGGACCTATGCTACAGAAAAAAGCTATGTAGCTCAATTAGAACATACGATTATCCTTACTAAAAATGGTCCGATTATTGTCACACTTTAATTCAAGCAATGAAGTTTCTAAAGTTATAGCCCTTATTTAGACTTTGTATTGTGAATAAATGTACTTAAACTAACGGGTGCTTTTGTTAAATAAGGCTTTGCAATGATCTTCCACAATCGGGTGCATTTCTTCAAGAAGGAGAAGTGCTCTTTTTTATTGAACTTAAGGTACAGTGTTGTTTAAATGGTAACTGCAAATTTTGGAGGTCTGGTTAATGATAAAAGGTATGAATGTTTATATAAATCCGGTGGATCGGAGTGAAGTTGAATCTTTACTAGAACTTGAAACAAGGAACAAGGAGTTTTTTAATCAATATGCGCCAAATCGTGATTCTGATTTTTATACGTTGGAAGGACAAGTGAAAAGACTGGAAAAGATGGAGGAGAACAGAGAAAAGGATTTAGGATACTCCTTTGGTATATACCTTAATGAAAACAATGAACTCATCGGTCAAATTGGTTTTTTTAAGCTGGAAAGAGGTCCTGCCCAAAAGGCGATGGTAGGATACTCTCTTGATAAAGAGCGGAACGGAAAGGGCTATATGACAGAGGCTCTTAAATTAATCGTTGACTTTGGATTCAATCAAATTAAGTTGCATCGAATCGAAGCTGAAGTAATGCCTCATAATATCGGATCCATAAGAATATTAGAGAAGACTGGATTTCATAAAGAGGGAATTGCAAAGAAAAATGTAATGGTAAACGGAAAGTGGGAAGATCATCAAGTCCTTGCCATTATTAATAATAATTATGAGCACTAGTACTCTGCTAGAATATGGTGGACCGTTATTCATATCAAACAATCAGTGCATTTCTTCAGAAGGGAGAAGTGCATTATTAATTGAAGTCTTCTTACCAGCAAATGAGAAAATCGAACAAAGAAAATAATTAGAAAGCATCGAGCTAAAGATTTAATTTAGTACTGTTCTACCATCTTCAACAAACCGGTGCTTTAGTTGAAGAAGGAAAACGGTACTCCAAAGGGAATTATATTAAATATTCAAAACTATATTGATTGGTTAGCAACCAGTCGAGATTATATTGATAGTAGAAATTGATGGTTTTTTTCATCAGGTGCTTATTTTAGGTAGAAAATGTTCTAAACATGAGTTAAAGCAAATGTATATGCAATCAAAAAACTATTGTCTGATATCCGAGATTTTCCTGATGTTTTTTGTCGACTCCATAAGTTTGAGCAAATACCTTATGATGAAGAATTAGAAGTCGATTTTGTTATTGATACTGATACTGACAGAATCTATACTCCATCTTATTAATAAACGGGTGCATTTCTTCAAGAAGGAGAAGTGCATTTTTTATTGAATTATAAGAGAGGTATGAAGGGCATAGGTTAAATTTGATTGGAGAAGATCCTTAATGAATAAACAATTAGCAATTATCTTCTTTTTATTGGCAGCTCTTTTTATAGGGTGGTTATTTTATATTTAAGTATTTTATTACTAAATTAATGGGATAAACAATAAATTCTTATTCCACAAACGGGTGCGTTAATTGAATAAGAATTAGTAAAGAACTTTTTTATCTCATAAGAATAGAGAATAGTTACATTTGTTACAGCTAGTAAAGATCTTTCAAATTAATGTTTAATATCAATTTGTTCAAAAACAAATGTATTGGACAGTTACAGTAAAGAACTTTTTTATTTAACAACAGCATGCATGTTAAATGACAACAAAGTCGGTAACTGCATTGGTACCATACAACTCGAACGTGAACTGAACAACTTTGATGTGAACTAAATTTTGTAACCCCCACTATTAAAAGAGTGGGGGTTTATTGTGGTTAAAAAATGCTGCATCTTATTCCACAAACGGGCCAGATTGTTGAATAACTCATTTTCAAGATAAATGGATTTTCATGTTAAATATATAGAAGAGATTGTAAAAAAATGTACTTAAACTAAAGGTGCAGGATAGTTGAACAAGGAAATAGAAATACATTAAATAACATCCGAAAAATAGGGTGAAAAACGGAAAAAAGGATTTTTCATTATTTCATAATCAAAAATTTTATAACATTATTCCGATAATAAGGAGTTATTAGTGAGGTGAGGAAAATGAATATTGAAATTCGGAATGCTTATGAAAAAAATCTGAAACAAAAACGGTGGCCTAAAGATACCATAGCGGCGGGTCATCGTCATACCGTTGGGATTAAATCTGACGGAACGGTGACGGCCGTGGGTGATAATAAATATGGCCAATGTGATGTAAGCGGCTGGCGCGATATTGTGTCGGTCGCGGCTGGTAATGTTCATATGGCGACGAACACGGGTAATGCTCATACAATCGGGCTTAAATCGGACGGCACGGTGGTGGCTTTGGGTTGGAATAAGCATGACCAATGCGATGTAAGCGGCTGGCGCGATATTGTGGCGGTAGCTGCGGGTTGGCGTCGTACCGTCGGGCTTAAATCGGATGGCACGGTGGTTGCTGTGGGTCGAAATAATGAAGGCGAATGCAATGTGAGTGGCTGGCGCGATATGGTGGTGGTAGCGGCGGGTGACTGGCATACCGTCGGGCTTAAATCAGACGGCACGGTGACGATTGTGGGTAATAATCGGTATGGCCAATGCAATGTAAGCGGCTGGCGCGACATAGTGGCGGCAGCGGCGGGTTACCTTCATACCGTCGGGCTTAAATCGGACGGTACGGTGGCGGCTGTGGGTTGGAATAAGCATGACCAATGCGATGTAAGCGGCTGGCGAGGTATTGTGGCGATAGCGGCGGGTAGTAATCATACCATCGGCCTTAAATCGGATGGTACGGTGGTGGCTGTGGGTCGAAATAATAAAGGCCAATGCAATGTAAGCGGCTGGCGTGATATGGTGGCGGTAGCGGCGGGTTGCGCTCATTCTCTCGGGCTTAAATCGGACGGTACGGTGGTTGCTGTGGGTGATAATGAATATGGACAATGCGATGTAAGCGGCTGGCGCGGTATCCAACTGCCAGGTAATTAGTTTTACCTGCAAACTGTTTATCTGTTATAACAGGTGTTTCGAGATCTGGGAAATCTAGTTTGCTTTTGGTGAGATTTCAACAAGTGGTTTAAAGATACTGATAAGATCCAGTGGCTAAACAAATTTGAAGATATAGTGAGTATTAGTCAAAAAAACCAAGCAGAAATAAACGCTCTGTTATCGCAACCTAAATGGATGTTTTTGATGAAATTCGCTCGCTTTTCGCTAAAGAGGCTACAAGAAAAAATCTTGATGGTTCTATGTTTCTAGGGATTATCGAAGAAATGGTCTTGGAAGACTCTTGTTAAAACAGATCATTTATGATGCGAAACACTATTTCCATCAAATCGTCATTGAAGTAACGAAAAGGATGACCCATATATTTGGGTCATCCTCTTTTAATAATATAATCTACAAGTTAAGCTGCAATTTGCAATTCCCTTAAAATATCTTCCAGTGTCTTGCCTTCAGCTTGTTCAAGAGGTTTTGGAGGATTTTCGGCATCAGAATTTTGTTTTAGGTAATGTTTGACAACGAACTGTATATCTTCTGTGTTCACAATGCCGTCGAAGTTAATATCTGCTTCCCTGTCGTTTGTGTTCCAAGCTTTTTGGATAGCCAATGCATCCAAAATATCGATCACATCGTCCTGATTCACATCTCCGGCAACTGGCAGGTCATTAAAGAATTGCAGCGATTGTCCCCAAATGATGCCCTTTTTCTCGACACCTACAGGGATTTCGTTCTTCATTTTAAAATGACCGGGGAGTGACAGTTCCCAAACAAACGTTTTGTCAGTGATTGGAAGCTTAGAGATACGGTAATCCCCATATGGGAGAAGGGTAGACGAACCATCATATACGGTGCCATTGTCATTGATCAATCGGATGGATGCCCCAACCTTTCTCCAATCAGCATTATAGGCAATTGCCTCCGCTCTTAATGTACCATATACTTCAGAGAAAGTTGGCTGTATCATCCACTCTATTCCTGCAGAAGCAAGGGGAATTTGATTACCCGACTCGTTCATATACGAAACTGTCGGATTTACAGCGGCACTTACTGAAAATGCAGTATCCTTTACTTTTAATGTCAGATTAATGGCAGGTATGTTTCCGCTCACTGGTTTTGTTCGATCCATAGTGAGCTTCACTTTAGAAGTGCTGCCATTTGTTTCAATGTCCACTTTGGACGAACCATAGTCTGCAAGTGCCTCATTCGGCGTTGCTTCCAGGATTTCAAAGCTTTGCCCGATGTTGCTGAGCGTCCATTCTGCATTTTTTAACATCTCCACGTTATTCAGAACAAGTGTGGCTGATACTGAATCACCCATTTTTACGTTCGTCTTTTCTGTCATTACATATCCATAAGGTGTACCTGCTTTGACAAAGTAGTAATTCATTTTTGCAGTAGAGTTGTTCGCCGCATCAAGCCCATTCAATGTATAGCGCAAGAATGGGATGGCTTCATTCATCGGCACACTAAGGTCTATCGTTCCATCCTCCTTTAGTGGGAGGACAGGATTAAAGTTTCCGTTAATCGAATAATTGATCCTGTTGACAGCTTGATTTACATCCATGCCCGCTTCCTTCATTTGTTCCACTTCTTCATCAAAAACATTGACTTGAAGAGGAACAGTTTTTTGCCCTGGCTGATATTCAATGACAGGAGATTCTTTTTCATCTAAGGACGTCTTGATCGTTGAGTTATTATGGTCGATATATACATCATTGTAATTTATGAAAATTCGATCCCTTGTGCTTGTACCTATGATTTTTAAGCGGTACGGTCCAGGTTTTGCATAACTTTTCTTAAAGGAGAGGGGCTGTTCTTGATCTCCGGTGAATGCAAAATACGTTCCTTCAAATGCATACTGAACATTATACGTTTGTCTATCATAGAGGTTATCGGTAGTAATCATTCCGATATATCCCATTTCTGCTCCTGTCTTCCCATCCACTAGAACCAGATCTATCTTTTTCATAGGTGCTTTTATGTTAAAATTCAACGAAACATTAGAAGTAGCTTGATAGACACGCTTCACATGCAAATACGGCGGTGAAATGGCGTAAGAAGAAAGGGAAGTAGAGTTAAAGCCTTCTTCCGTAGTGCGAACGCTGAATGGAATCCGATAGTGTTCATCATCGTTTTCCTGGTTCGTTATGTTAATGTATCCTTCGTATACACCTGCTTTAGCAGCAGCTGGAACTGTAATAGAGACAGGAACTTTCTTTGACTTTGCAGACTGAACAGGAATGACTTGAGGGACATCTACTTTCACATCATTGGCAACCGCATCAAGAGATCCCTTTATATCTGTTTGGAAATGAACGTCGACATCAAATTTTTTCTTTGTGTTCTCCATATTTGAAAATGTTAAGGACTTTTCAATAACAATTTGTTCTCCGGCATAATGATTCCCGAAGCTTAGTCCGCCTGTTTCTTCTTTTATTAGAACGTCCTTTTCATTTAATGGAATTGGTGTTTCATCTTGTACCTGAAGCTTCATTCCAGCATGAACAGCACGGTAAGGATCCACACGCCCTGCACCAGCTTCAAATACACTATAGTTTTCTGCCAACGGTTTAGCTGTATTCATCAAAATAGTTTTGACATCGTTTGGCTGAAGCTCAGGATTTGCCTGCAACAATAGAGCGGAAATTCCTGCTGCATGGGGAGCAGCCATTGATGTACCGGACATTCTGCTATAAGCAAATTGATAATTGGTTGGATCATTCTTATAAATCGCATACGCAGGTACACTCGATAAGATACTTACACCTGGCGCAGTCAACTCTGGTTTAATATCGTAGTTACTTCGAGAAGGCCCACGAGAGCTAAAAGCAGCGAGCTTGTCGCCTTCTGTATATACTTCTTTAAAATCTTTAAATGTCATAAGGTTATGGCCGGCTGCAATCTGTGCCTTTAATTCCAGACCTTGTTCATAACTCATGGAAAAGGCAGGAATAAAATTTTGATCCTCTTTCACAAACGGTGTCGGACCTTCATTAGGCCTGTTGTTATAAGCGATGATAGCGCGCGCACCGTGGTTCTTGGCATATACCGTCTTGGATTGTGTTCCGATTTCTCCTGTATTTACAAACACTACTTTTCCTGCTACATCTTTATTGGCGTAATCGATTTCTTTTCCGACACCTAGATCCACGACTTCCAGCGTCTGGTTGTTGAACACACTTAAGTCTGTTACAAAGTCTGTGTAAAGATTGCTTAAATGAAAAGCTTTATTAGAATCTTTGAGTACTCCTGAATATTTTGCCACAGGTATAGGCGTGCTGCTCGCTCCGACAGTCAGCGCCAAAGCAGCAGCTCCAGGCGTTCCAAGTGTGTATGAGTTAGATCCGGTGTTCCCTGCAGAAACAACTGCTGTAACTCCCTGAAGCACCGCATAGTTGACAGCTGTGCTTGTTGGATACATCGGATCATTTATATTTGCACCTAAAGAAAGGTTTATGACATCCATGCCATCCTCGACCGCTTTTTCGATTCCTGCCAGAATATCTTCCAGTTCTCCGGATCCATATGGACCTAAAACACGGTATCCGTATACATCAGCCTCAGGAGCAACTCCGATTACAGCTACACCTCCAGTGTTTTTTGATTGTCCTGCAATTGTTCCTGATACATGCGTACCATGAGACGTATAATAGCTTGCAAGGTTTCCATTAAACTCTGGCATGCCAGACTCTTTCCAATCGTTATAGGTCGTTTCCATTGGATCGGCATCGTTATCTACAAGATCATATCCGCCTTTGTAGGCATCTCTTAAATCAGGATGTGTATAATCGATTCCCGTATCGATGACCCCGACCTTCACACCTTTCCCCGTAATGCCTTCTTTATGAAGCTTATCTACTCCTAGAAATGGAATGCTCTCTACTCTTTTAGTAGATTCTTCTTTGGCAAAATCTTCATCTAGAGGCGGTTTTACTGTAAACGGAACACTTTTATAAACAGCTTTTACAGCATCAGATTGAAGAAGTTGCTCCACTTCATTTGCCGCGAGTTTCATTGAAACCCCATTGTAGACGGTCTTGAAATGACGAGTAATTTTGTAGCTGCTTTGCTTTTTAGCTGTTGGGACAATTCGTTTTATTTCCTCTTCAAAAGCAGAATGCTCCTGATCAACATTCCTTTTTGCCTGTCCAATCGTCAAGCTCTTTCCATCCATAGCTGCTTCAAGGACTGCTACTTTTGCTGGCTTGGATTTGAATTCGACGATAACAGTCAGTTCCTCATCACTTTCTAAGTCTTTTTTATCAAACCCTTGGAGTCCGGCATTTTCGGTAACCTGCAGCTTTTTTAATGCATTTCGTTGTTCTGAAGTTAATGAACGTAAGATATCTTCAGACTTCTGGCTTGATACATCGGTAGCAGAAACAGGAGGGACTTGGTAGGAAGGGAATAGCAGGGTGGTAAATATAGCAGTTGCTGTACAGCCCTTAACAGCTTTCTTGAACCAATACATTTTTGAAATTTTCATAGGATACCTCTTCCCATATTTAATCTTCAATACTCGATTAATTGATTTAACCGTCAAAGGTTTGCAGAGTACTTGTCAGTTCCTCAGTACGTTCTTTTAAAAAGGCTGTTCGATATGAATTTTAGATTTCACCTCTTTGTAAATAATTTAAAATTTCTGAGTTTTCATAGATTAATGTTAGGGGTACAGTTGGTAGAAGTAAATTGGGGTTTTTAATACAGTTTAAATCGGGATTTTATGATCCTTTATTACTGGTTTAGAAGATTATTTAATGGTTTACTAGTTAAATCGAACTGGCTAACAGGAAAAAAAACATTTTGTTGGAGGAAATGTTTTGTTTCATTACCCCAAATTCCAGTTTTCCTCCTGAATTTTAGGGTTTTAATGGTAAACAGAGATATCTGGCCATTCTGCTATCTATTTATCCGTGCAAAACAGGCTATCATAGGAAAAATGAAAAATCGGAGTGATTGAATGAGTTCGTTAACAATCGAGGCAGATCGTATAACAGGTCAATCGGATGAACTTGATTTTTTCTTCGAGTTAACTGAACGTTTAAAACATCGATCTTGCATGACCGTTCGAGATAGGGATTGTAAGACAGTTTGAGGTTTTATTAAAGGTTTCTTTGAGCTTATCGAAAGGGTGAGGTCTTTTTTTATTCAACAAACGGGCCAAATTGTGGAAGAATGCAAAGAAATAAATAGCTTATAAATACATGTTTTTTTAACAAACATACCCATTTTTTCATACACTCTAAGAAGGAAAAACGTTATATAAAACGAATGAACTTTGTAGGCAATTAAAGGAATGGGGGAAAAGTATGAAGGTTCTTATATTGGGAGGTACTCGTTTTTTAGGAAAAGCGTTGGTAGAAGAAGGATTGAAAAGAGGGCATGAAATCACATTATTTAATCGCGGGAACAGTAAAGAGGCGTTTTCCGAAGTGGAACAGCTCATCGGTGATAGAGACGGAGATGTATCACAGCTCGAAAACAGGAAATGGGATGTCGTTATAGACACATGTGGATTCGCTCCCCACCAAATTAACAAAATCGCAGCTGTGCTAGGGAATAGCATCGAACATTATACATACATTTCAAGCATCTCTGTTTATAAAGATTGGATTCCGTCCAATATCGCGGAAGACTATCATTTACAGTCCATGCCATCGGATCGATTGAAAGAGATATTGAAAGACGTTGAGGAAGGGAGAATTTCTCCTTATGAGCATTACGGCGTGTTGAAAGTGCTATGCGAAGCAGAAGCAGAAAAATATTGGCCGGGGCGCGTGTTGCATATCAGGGCAGGTCAGCTTGTTGGACCGTTTGACTATACGGATCGGCTCCCATACTGGGTTCAACGTGTGGCGGAAGGTGGAAACATAGTGGTACCCGGAAGTCCGGACCGTCCAATTCAACTAATCGACGTGAAAGATATAGCAACATGGGTGTTCGATATGGTGAAAAAAAGAAAAGCTGGAACGTTCAATGTTACAGGCCCTGATTATGAATTGACGATAGAAGAGCTTTTAAACACGTGTAAAGCGGTTACAAACAGCGATGCTGAATTTGTCTGGGTAGCTGAACAATTTGTATTGAATCATCAAATACAGCCGTGGACGGAAATGCCGTTATGGATCCCTGAACATTTCCCGTTAGAAGGAGAAACTGAACCGTGGAAAATGGGCATAAGCGTAAAAAAAGCTTTAGACACCGGGCTTTCCTTCCGTCCCCTTGAAGAAACAATACATGATGTGTATCAATGGGAGAAAACGAGGCAAGATTCAAAGCGAAAAACAGGGATATCGCTTGAAAAAGAGCAAGAGTTACTAGATGCCTGGTTCCAAAAAGAGAAAAAGCAGACATTGTGATGGGTTATACCCCAATGTTTATTAAGCCAAAGTAAAATTATAGCTTAAAATGTTGATTCTTCTAAATTATGATCTTCAACAAACGGGTGCATTTCTCTAAGAAGGAGAAGTGCTCTTTTTATTGAATTATTGGGGAAGCAATTACATTGTAAAGAACTAATTAAGTGATCAAGGAAGTGTTTATATGGTTGAAGCGGAAGTTGTTATTGGTATTCCTGGTCAATGGAAAAATAGAACTGAGTTAATTCAGTCTGTAGCAGCCAAAAGTGAAGGGTATTTATTGGCGGGGTCTATTATTCATAATGGAAATAAGAACATTGGTTTTCAGGTAGAAGTTTATGAACAAGATCCAAATTTAAAAGAAGCTTTTTTCTATGCAGGTGGGGATTCTTTTGAAAATAGTCTTCTAGAAGAAATTGATAAGCACACCTTTACCGTTTATGTTTTTGCAAATAAGAACAGCATCGAAGGCATAAAAGAAATAATAGATGTCGCAGCTGCGTTATTAAAAGCTGGCGGATTAGCGGTGAAAATTGAAACAACAGGAGTAGCACATACGAAAGAAGACTGGTTTCAGCTGTTTGATAATCAAGATTTCTTTCCGATTTATTCACATTTTGTCACTCTAATTGGTGATAATGATGTTTTTTATTCCTGTGGGATGAAAGCTTTTGGATTACCTGACGTTGTGGTCCCTTCCATAATCTCAGCAGATGAGGCCGCAGATTTATTAAACAACTTTAATCTATATAACATTGTAGATCGACCAACATTTAAAGATGGGGCAACTTTTAGCTTGGAAGAAGAGTCACCAAGATACAAGATTCACTTCATTGATGATTTCAGATATGAGGAAGATGACATATTTTTTAATTCTTTTGGTTTATACAATCTATCCCATTATAGAAATCATGAATAAACAAGTAGTTATTCAACAAACGGGTGCATTTCTCTAAGGAGGAGAAGTGCTCTTTTTATTGAACAAAGGACAGGATTGGAATAAGGAAAAATTTAATAACTTGTCAAAATGTGATGGGAGGCTTGGTTGCAAAAATCTTATTCTTTAGATGATAAGTGCAAGAATGAGGACGAAATGAATTAGAATCCCCTGTTAAAATGAGTTCAACCAAACATAAAGGGGTAATAAAATGATTAAAATTCAGAAATTCAATGAGTTACATAAGTCAAAGGAATTATTAATTTTAGGTAATGCTTGGGATTTACTATCCGCTTTAATACTTGAAAAAGCAGGCTTCAAAGCAATTGGTACAACTAGTTGGGGAATTGCAAACTCGCTTGGCTATGCGGATGGTGAATTGATCGATTTTGAAAGACATTTAGGAATCATTAAAACAATTACAGAGAATGTGAAAATACCTGTGTCCGCAGACATTGAAGCGGGTTACGGTGAAGATATAGAAACGATTGTTGATAATGTTTTAAGGGTGGCAGATGTAGGTGTAGCGGGCATCAATATTGAGGATTCTCTCAAAAAACAAAAAGGATTAAAAGAGATTTCTCAGCACTGTAACCTTGTATCAAAAATGAGAACGGCTTTAGAGCAGAACGGCTATAAAGATTTTTATATTAATGCTAGAACTGATACATATTTTCAAAAGAAAAATCCTTTTTTAGAAACGATAGAGCGAGCAAAGGCCTATGTAGAGAGTGGGGCAAGTGGAATTTTTGTCCCTGGCTTAATTCAAAGGGATGAGATAAAAGAAATCGCTGCTAAAGTAAATGCTCCCCTTAATGTATTATCATTACCTGGATTAACAAATTGTAACGAGCTTAAAGAATTAGGTGTCAAACGATTTAGCTTCGGAAATGCACTGTCAGATAAGGTTATTGCCTTATTACAGAAGAGTGCAGCACAAATATTAGAATCAAGGGATACCTCATTTTTATATGAAGACTAACCTATTCTTAAATGCCTCTTCAACAATCGGGTGCAAATTCAAAAAACAACTTACTCGATATAACGTAAATAAAAAGTTCCTTCAATGCCAATAGTAATTAGATAGACTGTAAAAAGAAACGGAGGAACTAAAAAATGGACACAGAACATAATATTAAATTAACGTCAGCGGAAATTTCGCAGCTATGGACTTCGTATATAAATAGCACTATGTCAAAATGTTTTTTTCTATATTTTTTAGAGAAAGTTGAAGATACGCAAATTCGCCCTATTATTCAACATGCATTAGACTTGGCAGAATCTCATATTCAAAAGTTAACCACATTATTTGAAAAGGAAAATTGGCCAGTTCCACATGGATTCAAAGAAGAAGAAGATGTGGACATTAAAGCCCCACGGTTATTTTCAGACACTTTTATGCTTCATTTCATTCAAAGTATGGGTGAAATTGCCTTAAATTATTATAGTGTCTCTCAGACATTAGCCGTTCGTTCAGATATTAATCAATATTACGCTGAATGTCTTGCAGAGCTTAGTCAATTCAATACAATGGCAAAGGATCTATCATTATCAAAAGGTATTTTCATTCGTGCACCCTATATAAATCCCCCTGAAAAAGTAGCATTTGTTCAACAACAAAGTTACATGACTGGATGGCTAGGTAATCGAAGGCCATTAACAGCAATGGAAATTACTAATCTGTACACAAATATTCAACGTAATGCGTTAGGTAAAGCGACTATGATTGGATTTAGTCAAGCATCTAATTCAAAAGAAGTAAGAAAATACATGGTTAGAGGAAAAGATATCTCTTCCAAGCATATTGAAATATTTGGTTCAATATTGAGTGAAGCTGACCTTCCTTCACCAATGACTTGGGACACACAGGTAACTGCTTCAACGACTTCACCATTCTCTGACAAACTAATGTTAGCTTCCACCTCTTATCTAACTGCTATTGGGATGGGATACTACGGAACGAGTTTAGCGACATGTACCAGACGTGATTTATCCGCACATTACGTTAGATTGTCGGCAGAAATTGCAAAATACGCCGAAGACGGGGCAAATCTTATGATTAACAACGGTTGGATGGAAGAACCGCCTTTAGCAAGTGACAGGGATAAATTAGCCAGACAATAGAAAAAGGAATCTAGGTAGATATTATTTGAAATTACAAATACAAATTTAAAGTTATTCAACAAACGGGTGCTTTAGTTAAAGATCCAGAGGGCTGATAACAGCTCTCTTTTTTATTCAATAATTGGGCCAGATTATGGAATATGGAAGGGGAAAATAACACCTTTATTCAGGAAATAAATGTTAAAATTATATTTATTAAAATGAAAAGAGGTAAAGTGGTAATATAGATAATCCAGGTAATATTTTGAATGAAAATGAAGTCAAATAAATTAAGTCCTTCTAGGGAAAGATGGAACAATACTCATTCTGTTCTTTTATGTTATAGTTAATCAAATTAAAGCCGTTCGAGGGAAGTTATAATGGAGAAAAAAGATAAAAAATCAAAATACTTTGCGAAAATTTCATTAGGAGTTATGGGTGCTGGATTTCTCATAAGTATTCCTTTTCAAGACTCATTCATTGGCCGGTTATTACAAGGAGGATTTGAGGCGGGTTTAGTAGGAGGACTGGCAGACTGGTTTGCTGTTACAGCTCTTTTTCGCCATCCTCTTGGTATCCCGATTCCACACACTGCACTGCTTCCAAAAAACCGAGATAGAATGCTAAGGGCTATTATATCCCTGCTTGAAAATAATTGGCTAACGAAAGAAAGTATTCAGGGGAAACTGAAACAATTTAAAATTACAGAGAAATTATTGCAACTTGCAGAGAAAGAATTGTATTCAGTTACTTTTAATAAAGGGATAAGATCTATACTCCAACAGGCTATCAGTCATGTTAATCCAAAAAACATCGCTCCGTTTATAGAAAAAGAGCTAAAGAACCGTATTCTTACATTAGATACCGCGGGTTTTCTTCAATCCCTAATCAATCAAGCTCTCAAAAGAAATTTGGATGAAAAAGCATTGGATTATATCCTGGCTGAGACTGAAAAGTGGATGGCAAAAGAAGATACGAAAGTAAAAATCGGTATTATGGCTAAACAATTGCTGGACAATACTGAAGCAGATGGCTTTTTAAAAATGACTATTCAATCTTTTAGCAATTTAATTAACGCAGAAAAGCTAGGGAATATACTTCAACCATTTATTCTTAAGAGGATCATTCTCTTACAAGAGTCTGATAATCCATATAGGTATTTGATCCTTAATCGGATTCGCAAAGAATTAGAAAATGTGCAAGATAGAGAAAAGCTCGTTGCTGATATAAATATATGGAAAGATGACCTGATAAAAAATTGGAATCCTGCTGATCAAATTACAAACATTTTGGAACAGCTACAAAATAAATTGATTCTGCAAACCCAAGAAAAAGAATTTATAGTGCAGTATGTGCTTCCATTATTTAAAGACCTCATTGAGAGAATGAAACATGATCCTGAAAAAATGGACATGATTGAAAGTTGGGTACAAAAACAAATTTCCTATTTGATTGAAAAAAACCATTCGAAAATAGGTATTCTTGTAAAAGAAAACCTTGAAAAACTGGATAACGAAACTCTTATCGATATCATGGAAAATAATGTAGGTAAAGATTTACAGTGGATTAGAGTGAATGGAGCAATTTGCGGTTTTTTAATAGGAATTATCTTAACGATTTTTAAAGCCATAGTGTAAGTATAAAAAAGCATTAAGCAATAAATACCCCTTCTCAAAAAAGAGAAGGGGTTTTGTTGTAAAGATTTATACCATATGTTCGTTTAGTTTACAGCAAAAATGTAATATACATCATACAAGTTTTTGGCAGCACTATGTATTTTGCAATGAACTTTACTCGAAAGCACTGTTAGCTGGTAATGCGTAAGCCTGATACAAGGTAGTTTGCTTATACTCTACAGAGCACTTTTTTGTTTCCATTTTAAATTATTTGATTGAGTGTTCCCTGCGATCTAAAAAGGAGTTCGAATGAACGTAAAGTGAGGTAATATCTTGAAGTTTGGTTAATTTATTTTCTCATCGAATAGACTTGTGCGAGCCGTCACAGTTGGGCTGCTTTTGAGATAGTCCACAAGTGCAATCATTTAATCCCTTTCCATTGAGAATTTTCTGCATACATTTTTCAACCCTTGACTCTCGAGTTTTGGATTGTTTGGGTTGAGAAAAATAAAGAATGTATGCTCTTTGCCGTCCCGGGGTCAATCCTTCAAAAGCAGTTTTCAAGGCAGGGATCTCATCGAATTTATTTTGAAGCTCTTCAGGAATTATGAATTCAGTATTCTTTTTAAAATTCACTTCCAAACCAGCTTTTTCCACTTCAATGGCTTCATAAATATAGGCTTTCAATATGGTTTCCATTTCAACTATTTCTTGAACATTGGTGAACCGAATCTGGCGCGCCGCCTGTACATTCTCCGTTTGTTGGATTAGAACCCCATGGGCATCCTGTAACAAGGCACCTTTGTGAAACAGAAGCGCACAATATTCTTTAAATCCATGTATTAAAACGATGTTTTTTTCTTCAAACGTGTAACAAGGATGCATCCACTTAAATTCTTCGGTCAGCTCACAGTCAAGAACGATATTTCTCAACTTCTCAAATTCTTCCTTCCACTTTTTAGCTTTACCTAAAAATTCATCAACCTTAGGATTCATTCTACTATTTGTCATCAAGGAACACTCCCCTTCAATTTTTCGATCAGTTGATAGTTAAGAATGAAATATTCTCAATTTCTCCAATTCTTTCTGTCACTTTTTGGCTTTACTGATGTCAATTCCTGAAGAGGTAATCTTCTAGGTCTGCCAATAGATGAATCAGTTCACGTCCAGGGTAGGCAACGGCAACATACACATCCCTCATTTTATTTGTATCGGTCAAAATCATCCTTCCCTTACTTTCGCGTTATAAAAAGACTCCGATTAGTGTCTGATTTATAATAGGACATGAATTGGTGTCGTGTCTAGTTTGTATTACTACCATCCATCAGAACTAATGTGTATGAGGGTTCAGGATGAGCGAATTCATTAACACCTTAAATTCCCTTCGGTCAAACATTTACTGTTGACGAATGCCACGTTTTTCTTTCTGGTTTTTTGTCAATTTTATTAAGGTTCTTATGTAGTATCACTGTTTCACATAAAAATAAACGGTACATTGGGAAGTATCTTCAATAAACTTTATTAAATCATTAACTCATTTAAGACATTTTGTCTTCCGAGAAAACAATGTGTTAGATGGAGATATTACTCCTTGTTGCCACATTGACTAGGTATACTTTGATTGTAAAAGACATTTATTTAAGACGAAGAAAACTAAACAATTATTTTATTACACCGTTCCTATAATCGAACGGTGTTATGTGTGTTTAGAGTAATAAAATTAAACTACTTTTTTATTCCTAAACACATTTCATTGTAATGAGGAATGCTTTTTCTCTTTTTATAAAATTAAACGGATATTTCTTTAACAATAATAATATAATAAAGTACGATAACGATTTATTGTAAAACAATAAATCGTGTGTTAAAGTCAAATTAACAATAAATATGTGAGGTGCTTTTTATGAAACGTAAACAAACTTCAACCATTTTCTTAAGGTTAGTTGTTTTTCTGATGGGAATCCCAGTTCTTGCTTTGTGCATATTTTGGGTACCTGAGATAGCGAATTTTGCAGCAGAATTGTATCCAGATCGTGCTTATTTGAAATATCTTGTTTTAATCGATTTGTATGCAACGGCGATACCTTTTTATTTGGCTCTTTATCAAGCTTTTAAACTTTTAAGCTATATTGACAAGAACAAAGCGTTCTCGGAATTATCTGTAAGAGCTTTAAAGAAAATAAAATACTGTGCAATCACATTCAGTATCTTGTATGTGCTAGGTATGCCACTCTTTTATCTTATAGCGGAGATGGACGACGCCCCAGGTATCATACTAATTGGAATGGTCATGATTTTTGCTTCAATGGTGATTGCAGTCTTTGCCGCTGTTCTTCAAAAGCTATTACAAGAGGCGATTGACATAAAATCAGAAAATGATTTAACGGTCTGAGGTGTATAATATGGCGATTATTATCAATATTGATGTGATGCTGGCTAAAAGAAAAATGAGTGTAACAGAACTTTCGGAGAGAGTTGGAATAACAATGGCTAACCTTTCTATATTGAAAAATGGAAAGGCAAAAGCGATTCGATTATCAACTTTAGAGGCGATTTGTAAGGCTTTAGAATGTCAGCCTGGAGATATTTTAGAATACAAAAGTGATGAAGACAAGCATTAAGCAGGACTAAATATATTCAGAAAAAAACTTTGGAGGCACAAATCATGAGAGCACTAGAACAACTCGTTCGTTTTGGTTGGGAGCAGGCCCTATCATGCTTGTTTCCTGTCGTTATTTTTGCCTCTTTGGCTTTTACACAAATCATGCCACTTCCCTTCCTGCCACGGTATGACTGGCTGCTCATCATCTGCCTTCTGATGCAGTGGTGGATGGTGCGTTCTGGGCTTGAAACAATGGATGAACTTAAGGTTATCACATTGTTCCACTTAATTGGACTTGCTCTTGAACTTTTCAAGGTACATATGGGCTCCTGGTCTTATCCAGAGGAAGGATATGTAAAAATTTTTGGAGTGCCTTTGTACAGCGGATTCATGTATGCAAGTGTAGCGAGTTATCTTTGCCAGGCGTGGAGGAGGTTTAATGTTGAACTCGTTAAGTGGCCCCCGTTTTTGGTAGTTGTACCTCTTACAGCAGTGATTTATTTGAATTTTTTCACCCACCATTATTGGATTGACGTTCGTTGGTGGTTATCTGGACTTGTAATTATCGTCTTTTGGCAATCATGGGTCACATACGAGGTTGATAGAACTCGTTACCGTATGCCACTCGCACTTTCTTTTGTGCTCATCGGATTTTTTATATGGATTGCCGAAAATATCGCGACGTTTTTTGGAGCATGGGAATATCCAAACCAAACCGATGCATGGAGTCTCGTTCATGTAGGAAAGGTGAGTTCATGGCTCTTATTAGTGATTGTTAGCTTTCTTATAGTAGCTACGTTAAAGCAGGTTAAGGGAAAAACAAAAATTATGAACTTGGAAGCATAGCGGCAACTCCTAAACATGTGTTTGAAAGCCCGAACATGCTAGCATTTATAGCTTTTAGGATATAGAACTTAACGTAAAGTATTTGGAGAAGGTGCTCCCATATGTCCACCACTTGTGGGGCAGGCCAGTGCATATGGGAAAAAATTGAGCATAAGCAGTTATCTTCACTTTGAGAATTGGACAGTCAAGTAAAATAGCTACTACCCATATATATGGCTAGACCCTTATTCCACAAACGGGTGCATATCTGTAACAAGATATGTGCTCTTTTTATGAAATAACCCAGTTTATGGAGTATGCCTTTGGTTATTGTCTTAAATAAAAAAGCTGCCTAAGTAATGTGATAGGCAACTTATTGATTTGCACCTTTGTTTGTATTTTATTTTGTTTAAGGTACTAGAATAACTTGCTTCTCATTATCTTATAACCCTTCTCTCTGATGAACTCTTGCTTTTTTTGAAAATATCTCCAAGTTACTGACGTTTATAATGATTAATCCTAAAACAATGGTTAATCCACCCGTAACCATAATCCAACTAACGTATTCATTATAGATTAAGGTTCCTAAACCTATGGCTATCAATGGAGAAATATAGAGCCATGTCGACGGAAAGACTGGATCCGTATTTTTGACGAGCCAATAGTAGAGTGTGTGGGCGATCATGGAACCAAAAACAGTTAAATACAATAGAGATCCGATTGTTACATGGTTTGTTAGCTGCTCGACAGAGATTGATTCACTAAATAAGGAAAGAACCAAGAGTAAGATTCCTCCATGTATCATCTGTGAAGCATTTAAAAGGATTGGTGAGCTATTAGAAAAACGTTCAGATACTTTCTTCGAATAGAGAGTTCCTGAAGCGAATGCAAGCTGACCCAATAGAATAAGTAAGCAGGACAGTAGCAAAAGGTAGCTTTTAGAAATATTCAGGTTAGGAAGCAATAACATGATTACACCAATAAAAGAGATTATACATCCCACTAATGACTGTTTTGATAGCCTTATTCGCAGGACAAGAGTTTGAATCAGAAGGATCATTAAAGGTCCTGTCGCAGAGAGCACGGCTCCCATCCCCGATGTTACATATTGTTCTGCCCAATAGAGCGTGGAGAAAGTTCCGAACGTAAGCGTACTACCTGTAATAAAAGATTCTTTGGACAATAGAACAGAAAGGTTCCCTTTTTTCCGTAACATCATTATGAAATAGAGGATACATCCTGCAGTAAAAAAACGGATTCCCGCTGAAAAAAACGGTGGAAGTCCTCCGTCCACTCCGACTTTAATCGCTAGGAAAGTCGTTCCAAAGATCAAACACATCAAGATAAAGTTAACAATAATCATAGTAGTTTTCCTCCTTTTGAACAATCATAAAGGATGGAGAATAGAACAGATTGAATTAGTTAGAACAGATGAATAGCTAAAAAGGTAAAATGAACAAATAAGGAGGGGAGACCAGTGAGAAAGAATGCTTCTAAGGAGTTGTACAAACAAGTCTATGATTATGTAGTACACCAAATAAAACGGGGAGAATGGAAAGAATATGATAAACTTCCCTCTGTTCGGGCTTTAGCAAAAGAGTTTAAAGTCCATCGACTAACGGTTTTAAAGGCATTTCAATTATTAAAAGAGGATGAGATTTTATACGTAAAGGATAAATCAGGTTATTTTGTTGGACCAGAGAAGGTTTTAAAGGAGAATGAGGGAAGAACCATCTCAACTTATGTAGAAAATAATCACTTATCGACCATCCACCAGGTGCCCGCAGCATACCAATTCTCAAAAGCCCTGATCGATCCAGGTCTCCTGCCAAATAAGTATTTTTCTGAATATGTAAAGAAAGTGTTCGATCTCTATCCCAAAGTACTTGGTACATATTCAAACGTCCAAGGAGATGACGAGCTTAGATACGCATTTTCTAGTTATTTACTTAAAACGTACCGTTTTTATGCATCCCAAGATGAACTTTTAATTACTTCAGGAGCTCAGCAAGCTATCGATCTTTTAGCAAAGACTCTAATTCAACCAAAAGATACAATCCTTGTTGAAAGACCTACTTATAGCACAGCAATCGATATCTTTAGACAGTATGGTGCAAATATAGTGGGAGTGGAAATCGGGCCATCCGGATATGATTTATCAGAACTTGAACACTACATGAAGAATTATCGGCCACGCCTCTTTTATGTGAACCCAACATTCCATAATCCAACAGGTTATACTGTACCTGTTGTTCAAAGAAAACGCCTAGTAGAACTAGCAGAGGAATATAAATGTGTAATCATCGAAGACGATCCTTTTCGAGATATCTACTTTAAGGGCAAGCCGCCGCTTCCCATTTATACGTTTGACACGGAAGGTTATGTCATCTATATCCGTGGTTTTAGTAAATACGTTTCACCGGGATTACGTATCGCAGTTGTAGTGTGTAAACATCCTTTAATGAAGAATCTCATCATCGCGAAATCTCTTGCCGATAATGGGACCTCTTTGTTAGATCAAAAGATTTTTCTGCTCTATTTCTTTTCTGAGCGTATGCAGATTCATCTTTCAAAACTTAGAACAGCGCTTTATTTAAGAAAAGAAATAATGGAAAGAGAGCTAAATGATACCTCATGGAAGTGGACTAGTCCTGGAGGAGGGTTTACCTTGTGGGTGGAGATGCCTGAAGGGCTAGCAGTAGATCAATTACTTAAATCATCCATAAAACATTCGCTCACCTTTGTTCCTGGTATTATATGTGACACTCAGGGAAGGATGGGTTCATGGATTAGACTCAGCTATTCTTATGCTAATGAGGAACAAATACAAAAAGGAATTCGATTATTAATCCAAACATCGAACGATTTAAAATACTTTGATTAGATATTAAGCTACCTAACTATAATCTTATCAACAATCAGGGTGCATTTCTTCAAGAAGGAGAAAGCACTTTTTTTATTGAAGTATAGGGCGAGTAGTTTAAGAAGAAGCAACAATGGATGATAAAATTTATTGAAAGTAGATATTTATAAATTGAATTGGAGGATTATAAGATGAAGCCTATTACTATCCCAGACCTTTCAACAAGACAGTTAAGCCTTACGGTGGAAATTCAAATGGATGCTTCGCCTGATATACTATTCCAAGCATGGACGAAGCAGTTTGATCTTTGGTTTGCGGCCCCTGGAACATTGTTAATGAAAGGAGAAGTCAACACGGTTTTCTTCTTTGAAACGATCTTTGAAGAAAAACGTCATCCTCATTACGGACGGTTTCTTAGACTTGAACAAGACCGTTTCGTCGAATTAACATGGGTTACTGGGACTGGGGGAACAAATGGAGCTGAAACGGTCGTTACGGTTGAACTTCAACCTAAAGGCAATGGTACACAACTCACCCTTACGCATACTGGATTTCCTGATGAAGAGTCGAGGGACCAGCATAAACAAGCATGGCCTCTTGTGCTTGAACAGCAAGACAAACGAATGTTGGGTTACTCATGAATAAAGGATTCTGCTTATTAAAAAACGGGTGCATTTCTGAAATTATTAGGAACCTTTATAAGTAACGTACAAGTTTGTTGATGAAATAGGAGTGTTAATATTAAAGATTCAAATACTTAAGCAACCTAACCTTCCATTTTTGATGAAATAAAAAAGTCTTGCAAAATGCAAGACTATTACTCTTGAAAAATAGAATAATCAATATTTAAAATTCATACCTAATGAATACAGTGCATCTTTTACAGTTGCCATTGTTGATGTTGAAGTTAACCTATTATCTATATTAATAGCAATTAAAGCTAGCTCGGGTCTTATACCCGTAATAATCGAACGCACTCCGAGCAATGACATTATGTTATGAATTTTAAATAGATAATCTGTTACCATATGGTCTATCTTATAAATACTAGAGAAATCAATAATTAAATATTTTACATTTTGTTGTTGAACCTTATTCGGCAAGACCTCCAAAAGCATTCTTGCCCTATCTTCATCAATGGCTCCTACCAGGGGAAGCACCGCAATTTCATTTGAAAGAGGAACAATTGTTGCAGAAAGTTCATTTATTTGTTTTATTATTTCTACTTGCTTTTTCTCGGTCTTTTTTCTATCCGTAATATCTTTTACATAAGTCTGGATGGCTGTGGTATCTCCTATTTGTACAGGATGGCAATATAACTCAACGTCAACTGTTGTTCCATCCATTCGATATATCGTTTCTTCTATGACTTTTGCTGGTTGTAAGTATGCTGACTGTATTCTTTTTTCTATTGCTATCTTTGCGGTTTCCTGAAATATATCCAAAGGACTTGCTCCAATGATACTTTCTTTTTTAGCTCTAAAAAATTTTTCTGCTGCATGATTAATATCGATTATTTTAAGATCTGTATGAATAATTAATGGATCAAGTGAGAACTCCATAATCTGACGATAATCAATTTTAGATATATTCACATCCAAATATCTCCACTCCCTTATATTTTATCTCTTTTATAGATTTAGGCCTCTACAATATTCAATTACCACATCAATATTCAAGTTACTTTGTAATGGAAATATTTGAAATGATTAAACTTTTCTCTCATAGTATACCAAATTACACATTATAGTCCTATGTAGAAGGCTTGATGAAAGTAATGAGGACTGCTGGGAAATATCGTTCCTTGGGACAGTATAGGGATTAAACGAATTTTTTATTTAACTCATGTTTATAAAAATTTAAATTCAACAATCGGGTGCATTTCTTTAAGAAGGAGAAGTGCCCTTTCTTATTGAACTAATAGGACGGGTTTTATAGGATTACTACTGGGAGGCTAGATGATGAAGGGTATGAATATTTATTTAAAACCGCTAAATATTAGTGATGCAACATCCATATTGGAACTTGAAATAAAGAACAAAGAGTTTTTTAGTCAATATTCTATTAATAGAGATTCGGAGTTTTATACCTTAGAAGGGCAATTGAAAAGGATGGAGACGATTGAGGAAAGCAGGGAAAACGATTTAGGATACTCCTTTGGCATCTACCTTAATGAATCTCATAGGCTAATCGGACAAATTAGTTTGTTTAAGATCGAAAGAGGTCCCGCCCAAAGGGGCATGGTAGGATACTCTCTTGATAAAGATCAGAACGGAAAGGGATATATGACAGAAGCTCTTAAATCTATTGTAGACTTTGGATTCGATCAACTAAAGCTCCACCGAATTGAAGCCGGGGTAATGCCCCATAATATAGGATCTATCAAAATATTGGAGAAGACAGGATTTCAAAAAGAGGGAATTGCAAAGAAATATGTGATGATAAACGGGAAGTGGGAAGATCATCAGATCCTTGCGATCATCAATAATAGAAACGAATAATAGTAGTCGCCGAGATTTGGTGGCGTTCTAACTTATTAAACAAACGGGTGCAAATCTGTAAAAAGGTCTCTTTTAAAATCTGAAGTCATATTCTTGTTAGAGAAGGTAAATTACAAATGAATATTGGGGGATTTACATGAAGGTTATTGGACTTATTGGTGGAATGAGTTGGGAATCATCTGCTGTGTATTATCGAATTATTAATGAAGAAGTAAAAAAGCGATTAGGAGGCCTACATTCTGCAAAGTGCCTTCTATACAGCGTTGACTTTGAAGAAATTGAGCATTTTCAATCAGTAGGAGATTGGGAAAAAGCAGGTAAAACATTAGGTGATATTGCACTTTCTCTAGAAAAAGGAGGTGCGGATTTTATTGTTATTTGTACCAATACCATGCACAAAGTAATAGATGATATACAGGAGAAAATAAGTATACCTATTTTACATATTGCAGATGCAACAGCTTATAAAATCAAAGAGCAAGGAATTAACACCGTTGGATTACTTGGTACAAGATATACAATGGAGCAAGACTTTTTTAGCACACGTTTAGAGTCTAATGATATAAAGGTTATGGTACCAAATAAAGAGGAAAGAGAAAATGTAAATAAAATAATTTATGAAGAGTTATGTTTAGGTAAGGTTCAACAAACATCAAGAGATTATTATAAGAAGGTTATCCAAGATCTAATCAGAAATGGGGCTGAAGGAATTATCTTAGGCTGTACAGAAATTGGATTATTAATAAAACCAGAGGATGTGACTGTTCCTCTATTTGATACAGCTAATATCCATGCTCTTGAAGCAGTAAATATGTCTCTACAGAAGTAGTTTTTGAGTCTCTTTTTTTAACTTGATCTTACTTTAATCGGGCAGCATTCCTGTAATGAGTTATTCCACAAACGGGTGCAAATAAAAACATGTTTTCAACCAGCCTTATTCTTATCAATTTTTAGAGAAATTTATTTAAGGCGATAAAAATTAAACAACTATGTTATAACACCGCTCCTTTTTTAGAACGGTGTTATATGTGTTTGAAGTAATAAAAATAACAACTTATTATTTCTGAACAGCGATACAGTTTTTTTGGAAAAAATGTAATAGGAGATTCTCCAGATTGTACAAAACACTTCTATTCTGTATAATTGAGAATGAATTTCAATTAAGTTTACTAACTCTAAATAATACAGAAGGAGGTCTACTCTTGTTAGCCAGATTTTTTTCATACTATAGACCTTATAAATGGTTGTTCATACTCGATTTTACATGCGCCATTCTTGTCGGGATCTTAGAATTGGCATTCCCTTTAGCAGTTAATCAAGTAATAGACCGTCTGCTTCCAGAAGGAAACTGGGAAATCATTTCATTAGCCTGTCTGGGTTTATTGCTAGTCTATCTCTTAAATACAGGTCTGCATTTTGTTGTAACCTATTGGGGGCATAAGCTCGGTATTAACATTGAGACAGACATGCGCCAGCAATTGTTTACGCATATGCAAAAGCTTTCGTTCGGGTATTATGACAACAACAAAACTGGGCATAGCATCTCCCGGCTTACAAAAGATCTGGAAGAGATCGGAGAAGTGGCCCATCACGGACCAGAAGATGTTTTTGTCGCAGTGATGACGTTGGTCGGATCATTTGGACTGATGCTAACGATCAACTGGAAGCTAGCTGTACTCTCTTTTGTTGTCATTCCTCTTCTTATTATATTGGCAATCTACTTTAACAAAAAGATGACCGTTACGTTTAGGAAAATGTTTCAAGATGTCGCAGAGATTAATTCAAGAGTTGAGGACAGTATTGGCGGGATCCGGGTTGTACAGGCGTTTGCAAACGAAAAATATGAACAGAAAAAGTTTGAGAAGAACAATCAAAACTATCGTTTAACCAAGCTGCAATCTTACAAGATCATGGCTCAGAACGTAATGTCTAACTATGTATTGATGAGGCTGGTTACTCTTTTCACCTTGTTGTTTGGTACGTTTTTTGTGATTTCAGGGGAATTAACATACGGACAATTTGTAGCCTTTATCCTACTTTCGAATATATTAATCGGACCAATTCAAAAGATTAACGCAGTCATCGAAAGTTATCCAAAAGGTATAGCAGGTTTTAAACGATTTACTGAAATCATGGATACGGAACCGGATATTGCCGATTCTGAAGATGCTATTGAGATTGACTTACATGGTGCCATTCAATACAAAGATGTGACATTTGGATATGAAGGTCACAATAAGGTGTTGAATCGTATCAGTTTATCTATTCAATCTGGTGAGACTGTAGCGTTTGTAGGTCCATCTGGTGCCGGTAAAACGACACTATGCAGCTTGCTCCCTCGTTTTTACGATATCCAAGATGGATCCATTACAATTGATGGCATTGATATTAAGGAAATGAAGCTAGAATCATTAAGAAAACAGATTGGTATTGTTCAGCAGGATGTTTTTCTCTTCTCAGGGTCAATCAGAGAGAACATAGCCTATGGTAACTTAGACGCATCTGATGCTGAAATCATGGAAGCAGCACAACGGGCACGTCTCGATGACTTCATTAAGAATCAGCCACAAGGGCTTGAAACGGTGATTGGTGAAAGAGGAGTGAAGCTTTCTGGCGGTCAGAAACAGAGGCTCGCTATTGCCCGTATGTTCTTAAAGAACCCGCCGATCTTAATTTTAGATGAAGCCACCTCTGCTTTAGATACAGAAACAGAGGTTGCTATTCAAAAAGCTTTAGAGGAGCTTACAGAAGGAAGAACGACATTAGTCATAGCCCATAGACTAGCTACGATTAAGAATGCGGATCGAATCATGGTTGTGACAGATGAAGGAATTGCAGAACAGGGAAATCATCATGACCTGCTAGTATCAAAAGGCGTCTATAGCAGACTGCATGCAGCTCAATTTGGTTGATAGAGAACCCCCATATGAAAATGGGGGTTTTTACATGCTTTTATGACTTGAGAGTTTATTAAACTCTTTTCCCAGCTGACCGAATAATATCATTCGATACATACGAAAATCTGCCCGAAGTGACCAAACGGGAAGACCGAACGTAGCCGGTTTGTTTCCCTCAATAAAAAAGTGGCTGAACCATGCGATCCCATATGCCACTAAAGGTGCTTCTAATAAGAACCAAGGACTTTTTATTACAGCTAATAGGATAAATATAAAAACAAACGAAGTGCCGACAAAGTGCCACGCTCTCGTGGAAGGTTTGCTGTGCTGGGAAAGATAATATGGCCAGAATTCCTCGAAATTTTTAAACTCCATCTGTATGCCTCCTTTTTACGTTTACATTTGGTTTTGCTAAATGAATTCCATTTTATAAAAGGATAAATCCGCTTCTTGAGGAAGACTATATCAAAACAGAAATGATTTGACTCTGTGGTGCACAACACGGTTTATGATGGAATGGCAGGTGGTGAATGATCCATGTATAAAGTTAGTGAATTCTCGGAAATGACTGGTCTAAGTAAAGAAACACTCAGGTATTATGCAGAGGTTCAACTCCTTGAACCTGCCTATATCGATCCGAATAATAATTACCGGTATTACGATAACGGTTCCTATTTAGTGGCTATGATTTTAGTGAATTTAAGAAAATTTAATTTCACGATTCAAGAGATGCTAACTGTAATAGAAGATGAGTCATTTGAAAACCTTGAAAATATTCTTTTACAAAAAAGGCGGGACATTCAAAGAAAGATAGCTGATTTGAACAGTACGATAGATGAGATCGATCAATTCTTGCAATGGGGAAAAGAGGAGGAAGACAAATGCTAACTTGGAATGAAGAAAAAACAATACCGGTCAACATTGAAAAAGTCTGGGAGCTTTTTGCTGATGAAAACATAAGGAGGATCATGCCGAATGTCGTAGAACACACGCCTATTGAAAAGAAAGAAGGGGTGGTAGGCTCTACATATAAGCAATCTTACAAAGAAGGGCGCCGAATAGAAACGTACATCGTTGAAACGTTAGCCTACGAGAATACAGAAGATAAAAAACACTTACGGATCGGTTTCAATTTGGCTAAAGCATTTGAAATACAAATAGCTTTTACTTTATCAAAAATAGATGAATCAACGACTCGGTTTCAATATGAAGGATATAACAAAGGCATTAACTTCTTAGGTAAAGTGATGCTAAAGATCGCAGGAAATAAAAATAATAATAAAGTGGTGCAAGATTTCATGGATACAATAGAAAAAGAAAGCTTGGCGAATGCTGCTGTATAGCTAACCTATTTGATTAAAAACCCTGAATTCCGCTCGGCTAACCATATCCGTGCATAACATGATGTTTTATTTTCCATCCTAAAAGGTAGAGATTAAGGAGCTTATTTAAAGGAGTGGATGAATGAAATGGATAAAGAGCAAACCAAAAATAAAGTACTAGAAGTATTAGAAAAGAGACAAACAGGAGTACTAGCGAGTGTTAAGAAGAACAAACCGCATTCCAGATATATGACTTTTTATCATGATGAGCTTACATTCTACACACCAACGAGTATCGAGACACATAAAGCCGAAGAAATTAAGGAAAATCCGAATGTTCACTTATTAGTAGGTTATGAAGGTGAGGAGTATGGAGATCCTTATCTTGAGATAGAAGGTACAGCAACGATTAGGGATGATCAAGGATTAAAAGAAAAGTATTGGTCAGAACAAATGAAACATTATTTCGAAGGTCCAAACGATCTAAATTATATCCTGCTTGAGATAAAACCCAGCTTGATCAGACTCATGAATACTGAAGAACATGAACCGCAAATAATCGAATTATAAAACTGGCCTCTCTTTTGAATAAAAGGGAGGCCTTTGTTCGTCTAATGATAAAAAGAATAAAAAAAGAAAAGCGACAAATAGGGGATGTTCTGCCATACATTTTAAAAGATAATGTGCAGCTCGGGACTAGCACCTTGGCTTGTCCTCTACCCGGTCTAAAGCTTTGCAGCAGTCAATTTTTGCCGTTTAAATTTATGGCTAAACGAATTAAGCGGGCAGGAGAACAACTGTCAGGAAGGAAAAAAGGGGAAAACACAAAAAAGTAGTGAGCTTTCAATCGAGTTTCTTCATGAACTTGAGATATAAGGTAATAAAAAAGGCAAGAGTTCATCCTCCTGCCCTTTTCAGGGATATTATCTCAACGACGCACCGATGATGATGAGAAGGATAAAAAGCACTACAATTAGAGCGAACGCTCCGCCACCGCCGTACCCGTAACCGCCATAGCCATAACCACCATAACCACATGGAGAGCATCCATAACCACCATACCCGTATCCTGGGTAGCCCAAGTTACGTTGTTGTTTTTGTCTCTTTCCAAACATGCTGTAAGTCCTCCTTCTTTCTTGTGCCTTATGCTTTCATCATAGTGTATGTCCCAGGAGGAAGAGTGACAGGGACAAAATCCTAATAAAAACGAAAATTTTTATATGCAGAGGAGGACAAACGGATGAGTGAAGTATTAAAAGCATACAGAGATTTTACGAATTGGCTGGAACAGTTAAAGGAGATGCCAGAGTCCTGTTGGCTAGAACCAATTAAGATTGGAAAGTGGTCAACTGGGGAAATCATTGCTCATATTAAAGCATGGGATGTTTTTGTGTGGGATGAGAGATTTATATATTTTTTAAAAGGATCAACCATTTCACCTAAAAAAGGTGAAGTAGAAGAAATTAATAGAATAGCTGCTAATGAAGCAAGGTCAGGAATCTCCAAAAATCAATTGATTGATGAAGTAATTGAATGCCGTCTTGTTCTATCTAAAAAACTGGATGAGATTCCAAGTGTAATCTGGCAGGAAAAAATTCATATGGGAAATCGGATGATCACATTATGTGAATATATTAAGGGTATGATTAAACATGATCAGCATCACAAGCAGCAGATTGAAAAATTCCTTGTTAATAAAGGGATTAGCCTGTATAAACAAGAAGTGTAGAGCATTAGGAAATAAAGTCGAATTTCCCCGGAAATTATCTTAGGAAATAATGGAATGGAAAAAGAGCTTCTGCCAAGACAGAAGTTCTTTTTTTCGTTAACATAAAAGAAAAAAGGAAGTAAAGAGGACCATATGGATACCGTAACACACACATTATTTGGTTTAACGCTATTTGGCACTGCTAATAAAATGCACATGGATAAATCTCATAAAAAAGCTTTGTTATTTACCACCATAGTCGGAAGCCAGATACCTGATATTGATGTCGTGGTAAACCTTACGGAAACAGGTCGGATTATGCAGCAGATGTGGCACAGAGGATTGACGCATTCTTTTTTCCTTATTCCTGTATGGGGGCTTATTATCTATTTCCTGAACCGGGTTTTATTTAAGGTAAAAGATCGGAGGCTTTTTTACTGGGCTCTGCTTGCTGTATTTATTCATGATACGAGTGATTTATTCAATACATGGGGAACAGGATATATCGAGCCTTTCTCTAGTTATCGTGTAACGTTTGGTACGATACCAATCGTTGATTTTGTATTTTGGTTTTTCATGCTTGCTGGGTTTATTGTTTCCAGAAAGAAAGAAGAAACAAACCGTTACAAAGTTTTCAGAGCGGTATGGCTGTTGATGATTGCTCACGTTGCCATTCAATCTATACAAGGGTATGTACTATACAATGATGCAAAAGAAAAGTATGACGAAGTCGCTTTAGCGGCTGGTTTTGTTCCTACACAATTCCATGTGATCGGTAAAAAAGACAGTGAAGTTGAGATCGTCAAAGATAGTATTTTTATAGAACCAAAATTGAAGCATCACTTAGTCTCAAGTGAAGAAGCGGACTTAGAACCGTTATTTGAAGAAAATCCGCGTGCAGCGACTCTTTATGATTGGTCACCGTTTGTTGTAGTGGTTGAAGAAGAGGAGAAACTCGGAATTTATGATCCTAGGTTTTATCGTGATAGTGAATCCTTTTTATATGAGTTCATAGAAAAAGAGTAACCCGCCAGTATCATGGGGGTTACTCTTTTTTTTAATCAGTAGTTTGCGTACTCGTTGATGTACCTGCTGTTCCTGCTCCAGTTCCTGTTCCGGTTGTATCTTCTTCTTCCGGAGGTGGTTCAGTAGGTGGAGTATCCGGTTCTGGCTCAGGTTCTTCAGGTTCCTCAGGTTCTGTTGGAGGCTCCTCAGGTTCAGGGTCTGTACCTGGGTCATCCGGATTATCGTCTTGTGGTGGTGGAGGATCTCCTTCATCATCATCTTTTGGTTTTGCTGGAGGCGGCTCCGTATTTTGCTCGTCTTCTTTCTGCGTCTCTTTCTCTTCTTCTTTTTCTATTTCTTTTTCATTTTCTTCTGCTTTCTTATCCTTATCATTCAGCTTTTTCTCTTGATTTTTAGGTTCTGTTTTCTTTGGTGCTGTCTTCACTTTAACTGGAGCTGTAAGATCTTTTAAGGAGGTACCTTTTACGATGAGCTCTTTAGCTATGTTAGGTCCTGTCTTGTTTTTTGTGATATATCCAGTATCTTTATTGATGTATATTTCTTCAACAGATTCGGGCTTTTTAAATGCTGCCGTTTGCTTATCTTTTGATACTTCACCAACGATTGATTTGAAGATATACTTAGCGATCTTTTGGTCTTCAGGCGTCAAATAGGTTTCTGCCGTAGTTTTGTCATATCCTGTCCAAACAGCTGCAGTATAATTTGTTGTAAAACCTGCAAACCAGGAATCACTTGAGCCTTTTTCAATGTTTATACCTTCTGGCAAGTTAGTGGTCCCTGTCTTTCCGGCAACTTCAAGGCCAGGGATAGCAGCTAAAGTTCCGGTTCCGCGTTTTACAACATCTTTTAGCATATCGGTGATCATATAAGCTGTGTAATCATGCATAGCTGCAACAGGCTTTGATTCGTATTTTGTTTCATATCCGTCAGGAAATGTTACTTTACGAAGAGTCGTAGGTTTGTGATATATACCTTGATTCCCGAATGCTGTATAAGCTCCTGCAAGTTCAAGTGGAGATGGACCATGCTTGAACCCGCCGATTGCATAAGCGGGATGAGCAGTTTCAATAGGAATCCCTAACTGCTTGGCAAAGTTAACCGCATCTTCTGAACCAACTTCCATAAAGGTTTTGATTGCTGGGATGTTATAAGACATGACGAGTGCTTCACGCATCGAAACATCACCATGAAACTCATCGTCCCAGTTTCCTGCTTCCCATCCGTCGATTTCCAACTCTTCATCTTTTATCTGTTTATAGGTGGACCATTTTAGCTTTTCAATGGCTGGTCCGTAATCCAAGATCGGTTTGATTGTGGAGCCCGGCTGGCGTGTAATATCTGTAGCATAGTTAAATCCTTTTTCGATATCTTGTTCGCCGCTTGTACGGTTTCCGCCTAAAGCACGAACCACTCCAGTCTTCGTATCAAGAAGAGCTACACCTGCTTTAAATTTGTCGTTGGGGTATTTTACATATTCCTCTGTAGACAATACTTTTTCAGTATGCGCTTGTGCTTTTGGATCAAGGGTTGTATAGATTTTTAAACCGCCTTCATAGATCGCTCGTTCTGATATCCCTTTTTCCTTTAATTCTTCTATCACTCGCTGGACAAAAGAGTCAAATTTTAGACGTTTTGATTTTTCTTTTACGAGTGAATCGGTGACTGAGGTCCTGACTGCCTCATCTTTTTGTTTCTTTGTGATCGCACCGTTTTTATACATAAGCTGCAGTACAGTATTACGTCTTTCCTCAGCAGCCTTTGGATGGAGAAAAGGGTCGTAGCTGCTCGGTCTTTGAGGCAGTCCAGCTAGAAGAGCTGCTTCAGCTGGTGTCAGGTCTTTCAGCGGTTTATTAAAGTATGTTTTTGAGGCAGTCGCAACACCATACGCACCTCCGCCAAAATAAATCTTGTTTAAGTACATCTCTAATATCTCATCTTTGGAGTACTTTTGTTCTAATTGAATCGCGAGATAAGCTTCTTGTACTTTACGCTCAATCGTTTTGTCTGATGATAGAACACTGTTTTTTACGACTTGCTGTGTAATCGTACTCGCACCTTCAGCACCAAATCCATCTTGAATATTTGCAACTGCAGCTCCTAGGATGCGTTTCACATCAACTCCCCTGTGGTCTTTAAAGCGTACATCCTCTGTAGAGATGAATGCTTGCTGTACAAGTTTTGGAATATCCTCGATATTTGTATATTCTCGTCGTTCAGAACCGGTTACATAAGTAACAAATTCATCATTCATGTCAAAGATCATAGATGATTGAGGATCTTGTAAATCAGCATCTGTTAATTTCGGAGTACCGTTTACATAAGCGTAGATCATGGCGCCTCCAAATGTCACACTGGATAAGAAAAAAATAAGAGTTATAATAGCCGTTCGCCGAATCCAGCGGGAGCGTTTCTTTCTTTGACGAAGCTCTGTTCTTTTCGCCACAGCACTCTTCCTTTCTTAGGATATTACCCTTGATTTACCCAAAAGTGGGATAAATAAAACAGTTTATAAAATATATGGTGGGGAACTAGTAAAAAGAGGAGTGATCTTATGAAAACACAGACCAAAGAGAGAGCACAGATTATTTACTTAATGCTGGAAGAGATCAGCCTAAAAAAGAATGCTAGTAAAGAACAACTAAACCGGCTGACAGAAATCGCACAACTTTTAAAGGAAGATGTAGAGATTGGTGAGAAGACATCAGGTGTATTAGATGATATTAGTGAATTTGGTGAAAAGGCTTTAAAGCTATCGTCAGAAAAAGAAATGAATGATTTCTTAAAACAAGAGGACCGAAAGATAGAAGAATATTACGAGCACTTTAAAATGCTGTTTAAGGAAGAATAATAATATTTTGGAAGCTGACTTATCCCAGGGGAAGTCAGCTTTTTTGTTTGTAAGTTTGTCGAACGATTTTGTTAGCCATTTTCCGAATACTTTAATAAAATTAAATAAAATGACCAGTCGTTTTTAAAATGTTATCTAAGGAGTGATTGTGGTGTTAGTCATTAAACGTTTTAGCGAATTATCTTTTAACGAAGCGATCTCTTTATGGAATGAAGCATGGAAACATTATTACTCTGATATGACTATGGATCTATCTCGATTTTTGCAAAAAGTAACGGGGGAAGGCATCTCCTTAGAAAACTCAGTTGTAGCCGTTTATGATGGTAGACTGGCAGGATTTGTGTTAAATAGCTTTCGAACAATTAATGGGAAACGTTATGTATGGAACGGCGGTACAGCGATCGCACCAGATTTTAGAGGGATGGGTATCGGTAAAAAGTTGATCTCTGTTTGTCTAAATATTTATGAAGAGCTTGATGTAGAGATTGCACGTCTTGAAGCAATTAAAGAAAATGAAGCAGCGATCAAACTGTATAAAAAAATGGGCTATCAGACGTTTGAAGAGCTAATTTTTCTTCAGCATGAAGGTGTGATGTCTAATTTTATAGAAACGAGCAAAGATATAACAGTTAATGAAGTAAGTATGCGTGACATACAAAATCTATCCTTTTATGAGCCTGTCACAGCATGGCAGACACAATTTCCAAGTTTAAAAGACTTTACATGCTTAATAGCTATGGATAATAATACACCTTTGGGTTATGCGGTTTATAAAAGAGGATATAAAGAAACTGGGGAGCTTGCGGCTATTGTACTCTACCAGTGTGTAATCGGTGCGCATCATTCACGAGAAGAGGAAGCAGTCTCTTCACTTATTGAAAGAGCCTTTACTTCTGAAGATACGGCTGTGAGAAAAATAACGATGAATATTCCTAAAAAAGATAACGCTTTAAATCGATTATTAACAGAAAAAGGATTTACAACCTTCGTCGAACAAGTGCATATGGAACGCCCTATAAAAGTATCTAGCGAAACACAAGCCATGAAAACTTTTTCCGAAATAGACTGAAAACTCTGCTATACTTGAATGTGAATACGTTTCATAAATGGAGGATACATCATGCCTAAAGTTTCAGCTCAGTATAAAGAAGAGAAACGAAACCATATTCTTGAGAGTGCCTTAAAATGTTTCGGAGAAAAAGGATATCAAGCAACGATTATTGATGATATTGTAAAAGACTCTAACATTAGTAAAGGTGCTATCTACAATTATTTTACAAGTAAAGAAGAAATCTATCTGCAGCTGCTAAAACAGCGTACAGATCGTTTCTTTGAAGATATGGAACAAGAGAACGCTTCTCTTACAAGTGCTAATGCGAAACTTGCTAACTTATTCAAACGCTTTAAAAAGCAGGAGTTAAAAGAGGATGATCAGCAAACCATGCGTGTGTACATCGAGTTCTGGCTTTATGGTTCCAGGCAAGATGATTTAAGATCAATTCTCGTAGCAAGGTATAATAGATTTATTGATTTTATTGAAAAGATTATTGTAGAAGGCCAAAGTGCAGGAGAGATTAACAAGGATTTAGATCCACAAAATATATCACGTATCTTTTGGGCGGTTCGTGATGGCAATGTTCTTCATTATTCGTTCTTAGGTGAGGAAGAACAGTATCGAAATGCCTGGGATACAATAGAAGAAATGTTTTTAAGCTATGTTAAAAATGGATAAAGCATCAAGACACCATACGTATGGTGTCTTTTTGATTGCATGGCTGGTTTTGTCTAAGAAGTACCCCTTTTGTTGTTAATTATCGACAAAATGGTCCTATCAAGATATAAAAAATAGGAGTAGACTAAGGAGTAACATGATTGTAATGTAACTTTTTTATGAGTATATACGACTACATATTTAGATAGAGACAGGGGGCCATCCGAAGTGAAAGAAACGTTCGACCGGTTGTACGATGAATATCATACAGCGTTGTTTCAATTTCTTTTTTATATGGTCCGAAACCGTGAATCGGCAGAGGATCTTGTACAAGAAGTTTATATCCGGGTATTAAACGCGTATGAAAGTTTTGAAGGCAAGAGTTCAGAAAAAACATGGCTGTATTCTATCGCCAGGCACGTGGCCATTGACTGGCTTAGAAAACAATCAAGACGCAACAAACGATTTCTTTTCTTTGATATAAAAGAGAGTGAAAATGTGCTGCAAGACCAGGATCCCCTTCCAGAAGAGTTAGTTGCAAAGAAAGAGTCTTATCGAGATTTATATACAATGATGAAACGCTGTTCACTGGATCAGCAGCAAGTGCTTGTACTTCGGTACATTCAATCATTATCGATCTCAGAAACTGCGCAAATATTGAGTTGGACCGAAAGTAAAGTGAAGACCACCCAGCACCGGGCTATAAAAGAATTGCGCAAATGGCTGGATCAGCAACCGGGCCTGGAGGAGGAATTGAAAGATGGAACCAATTAAATGGAATGACGATAAACTTGAACAGCATCTTAAAAATTTGCCCCCTATAAAAGATCGCCAATCTAAGCAAGAGCTTTTTCTAAAGGTTCAGGCAAAGATTGAATATAAAGAGTATAAAGGAAAAAGACTTCCCACTTGGAGTCTGCCTGCACTTGCAACAGCTTGTGCGCTCGTGTTGTTTGGCATGTTTGTACCTGATCTCATGAAGAATGGCGGACAGATGGAGAGTGCCAAAATGTCAAAACACGATGGTGGGACGGAAGCGAAATTGATACAAGATTCTGCTTCAGATGATGATCAAGGTACAGTCGGTATCATGAAAACAGAAACACCCGTGGCATACCATGTACCATTATTAAAAAAAGATATTGAATCAAATAAAGACTGGGTAACGGTGGGTTATCTTGATGAGCAGGCACAGCTCGTTATACCAGTTAGCTTTATGACAGACAAAGATTATTATGTAGAAAAAGTAAAAGAACAGCTTGGAAAGTTTAAACCAAATGATGCTGGTTTAGCAGATAGCCCCTTGGTGAAAGCTAAAATTACGGAAGAAGAAGAAACGGTCATTGTCGACTTACCAGCGGGATCGATTAATGAATCAGAGGAACCGCTATTACAGGCATTAATTTCAATGACATTTGCGAATGAAGGGCAAAAGGCAAAAGTGGAGTTCCGAATGAACGGAGAAAAAGGGTATGAATTTCCACGTTTCGGTACTGTTTCTGAATTGCCACTAAACGTTCCAGGAGCTCCTCACTACCGTTACGACGCATCGACAACAGATGCATTTATTGTCAGTCTGTTTTCAACGGGGCAAGAGGCAGATTCTATGCCAAAGGAGTTTGAGGACGCCCTTGAAATGATGGATGATGAACAAGAGCGTGGGCTCAAGCCGCTGTTGCCGGAAGACATTCAACTAGAAGTAAAAGAAATAACAAAAGATTATGTTGAAATTACGTTCCCAGACTCACTTCTGCTTTCTGCTGAAAACATAGAAGATCAAATGATGATTGACGCTATTCTATTAACTGCTGAAAGTTATGGGTATGAATCAGTAAAGTTTAATAATGCAAAACTAGATTCAATGGGACCTTACCAAATGGATAAACCTATTGAAGGAGTTATAGGAACAAATCTTTACCACTATCAATAGGTTGTCGAATAAGGCTGCAATTTGCAGTCTTTTTCTTATGGAGAAATAGTAACTTTGTCTTTTAGCCCGGCGACTAATAAAGTGAAGCAGTTAAAATAAGAGAGGATGTTTACACATGAAACGTATTCTTGTTGCATTTGTTTCATTAGGGCTCGCTGCCATGTTAATCCTAGGCGGTGTGTCGGCGGCTAAAGCATCTCCATCCTACGACCAAGAAGTTACGGAAACGGCTAAGCTTTATAAAGGCACTCCTTTCAAATGGGGTGGCACGACACCAAAAGGTTTTGATGCATCAGGTTTTACAAAATATATTTTTAAAACAACAGTAGTCAACAAGAACTTACCAAGAACCTCCGCGGAACAATATAAGGGCGGCAGTTCAGTTGCAAAAGGGAAAGAAAGATTAGGTGATCTTGTTTTCTTTAAAACAAACAGTAAGAATGTATCTTTTGTAGGAATCTATATGGGAAATAAAGAGTTTATCGCAGCCACTTCTAAAGGTGTTCGGATCCAATCGCTGAACACGAAATACTGGAAAGAGACATATGTAGGTGCTAAAAGATATTTACCGTAAATTTAATGGAGTTTGTAAACTGCCCTCGACGTTTGAGGGCGGTTTTTTGTAGGATTTTTTCTATTTTTGTATATTTGGTAAATTTTTAAAGATATTACTTGTTTTCCCTTAATGTGCGTACTACAATATCCAAGTATTGAATTTAATAGCAAGCCTTTTGTACTACTTAAGGCAGCAGGGGATGGAGGAAGGGAAATGTTGAAACTGACTTGGTTTTCGTTAAAGAACCGCTCAGCTATCGTAATTATGTGTTTGTTGATCTCTGCATTAGGGGTTTATGCAGGACAGCGTTTACCGATGGAGTTTTTACCGAGCATAGACAATCCAATGGTTACTGTTACGACATTAGCGGATGGCATGGATTCGGAAACGATGACTGACACCATTACTGAACCGATGGAACAAGACCTTCGCAATATAAAAGGTGTTGATACCGTCACATCAGTATCTGGGCAAGGAATATCTAAGATTGATCTTACCTTTGATATGGATTCAGACATGAAAGAGGCAGCAGCCGAGGTTGAGCGAAAGACGAATAGCTTCCCGCTGCCTGAAGGGGTTAATAAGCCATACGTTGTTCAATTAAATACATCGATGATCCCAATCATGGATCTAACGGTAAATAAAGACGGTGCTTTTACAACTGAAGATTATAAACTGATTGAAGAAGAGGTTATTCCGCAGCTTGAAGGTGTTGAAGGCGTTTCTGATGTGGCGTTATACGGAAAAGCCACTCGCGAGATCACGCTGCAACTTGACAGCAAGAAGCTTCTTGAGAAAAAAGTAGCGGCTCCACAGATCATGGCTGCTCTACAAGGAAAAGACGTTTCATTGCCAACAGGAGATGTGACCTTAGAAGACAAAACGAACACGCTGCGAGTAGTAGGAGAAATGAAAGATTTAGAAGCTTGGAAAAACATCTCTGTAGCTCCAGGTGTGTTATTGAAAGATGTAGCTGACTTACAAGATGAGCAGCGCCTAGAATCCTTCACACATGTCGATGGAAAAGATGCGATGTACATGTCCGTAACAAAAGAAGGAAGCGCAAACGCTGTTCAAATTGGCGATGATGTTCGTGAAAAAATGAAAGAAATCAATAAACAGTATGGCGATGCGTTTAAACTTAATGTTTTTTATGCAACCTCAGATTCTGTTTATGATTCTGTCATGAGTATGGCAAAAGAGGTAGCTTTAGGAGCATTGTTTGCTTCTGTAGTCATTCTATTGTTTTTGAGACATTTTAAATCCACCGTTATTGCGGTTATCAGTATTCCGCTTTCGATCTGTTTAACATTATTCTTGTTGCATCAATCTGGAATCACACTGAACGTTTTAACGCTCGGCGGTCTGGCAGTAGCGGTTGGACGATTAGTAGATGACAGTATCGTAGTTATTGAAAATATCTTCCGTCGTTTGCAAACGGGTGAGCGATCAAAAGAGCTGATCGTCGATTCAGTAAGAGAAGTAGCAAAAGCCATCACTTCATCAACGATCACTACCATTGCTGTATTTTTACCGGTAGGTCTGGTTGAGGGTGCTCTAGGCGTATTCTTCTTACCCTTTGCATTAACAATGGTCTATTCTCTATTAGCATCCTTACTTGTAGCTCTTACGGTTGTACCGCTCATGAGCTATAAAATGCTGAAAAATGTTAAAGAACACACAACAAAACCGCCAAAACGGTACTTAAACATCTTGAATTGGTCACTGAATCATAAATGGATCATAAGCGGAATCTGTATGGTTTTATTCGCTGGATCGATCGCACTTTACGTTGTGATGCCAGCGGGGTCTATGGCTTCTGCAGATGAAAGCATGGTAAATGTAAGTATCGAATATCCTGAAGATACATCTCTCGATACAGTAAAAGCAGGAACATACAAACTGGAGGAATATATCAATAACGCTGATGATGTGGCCGCTAGTTATTCACAGGTTGGTGTTTCAAGTGAAATGGCACAATGGGGAGCAGCACAAGGGAATAACAAGGCAACACTTGTTGCAAAGATGGAAAAAGGAGCTGACACTGAAAAGTTTGTAGAAGATATAAAAGCGTTAGAGAAAGAATATGCGCCAGCTACTATTTCAGCCGGAATGGCGAGTATGATGGGTGGAAGCTCTGATGCTATTACGCTTAACATCACTTCGGAAAAACAATCCGACCTTGCGCCTATGGCTGAAAAACTGACAGCTGAATTAAAGGATGTAAAAGGACTTGAGAATGTTCAATCCAATAATGAAGACCTAAAGAATGAATGGGTGTTGAATGTTGATCAGAGTAAAGCACAGGCAGCAGGCTTAACACCTGCAGAGGTTGCTCAGCAGGTAAGAGGGTTAACAGGAAATAGTCCTGTCGGACAGATTACAATTGATGACATCAAGCTGCCTGTTATGATGAGCTATGATTTAAGTGATGTAAAAGATCGGGATGATTTATTAGACACTACTATTCTTTCCCCGGTAACAGGACCTGTGGCGTTAAAAGATGTAGCGGATTTAAAGCTTCAGCCTGCAAAGTCACAGATCTTCCGTAAAGATAGCAAAGAATATCTTCAAGTAACAGGAATCATCACAGATCAAAATGTAAAAAAAGTAAATGCAGATGTTGCGGCTATCTTAAAAGAAATTGAGAAACCAGCAGGTGTTTCTGTTGCTTTAGGCGGCGTCGGCGAAGAGATGAACGAACAGTTTATGGACCTCTTCTTAACGATGGGAGCAGCTATTCTTATCGTTTACTTGATCATGGTCATTACGTTTGGCCAGGCGCGTGCACCGTTTGCGATTCTTTTCTCGCTTCCTTTTGCAGCAGTTGGTGCGATTCTAGCGCTAGTTATCACACGCATTCCAGTAGATATCTCATCACTGATTGGTGCATTGATGCTGATCGGTATCGTAGTAACTAACGCGATCGTTTTTATCGACCGTGTTCAGCAGCAGCGTGATAAAGGATTAAGTGTACGAGAATCTATATTAGAAGCGGGTTCAACCCGTCTTCGTCCGATTTTGATGACAGCTGTTGCAACGATCTGCGCGATGCTGCCGTTAATGTTTGGCGGAGAAAGCGGCAGCCTGGTTTCAAAGAGTTTAGCGATCGTAGTTATCGGCGGTCTATCGGTATCAACCCTTCTTACATTGGTTGTAGTACCGGTCATCTACGAAATGCTCGCTAATATCGGAAACCTGTTTAAACGTAAAAAGAAAAAGAACGCTGAGAAAGCAGCTTAATAGTTTTTAGATGGGATCACTCGAGTGCTTGAGAAGGCATTCGGGTGATTTTTTATTGGTGGGAGTGAGGTCGGATGAGTCGAATTGTGGAGATTTTTGTAAACTCGCCGATATATGAACAAAACTCGCCGGAATAAGTGTGAAACTCGCTGGAATAAGTGTGAAACTCGCTGGAATATGACTTAATCTCGCCGGATTATCGGTTAAATTTCTTGAATGCCGAATTAGAAAGAAGAATTTCTCCACATTACCTAGTTATTGCTCAAGAAAACGGGAAAACTCACCTCGCATTCTTGGTCATTTTCTCTTCAATCAGA
Source organism: Fictibacillus barbaricus (assembly GCF_014635025.1). Classification (GTDB taxonomy): domain Bacteria; phylum Bacillota; class Bacilli; order Bacillales; family Fictibacillaceae; genus Fictibacillus; species Fictibacillus barbaricus. The sequence goes on from NZ_BMCE01000005.1 coordinate 45,419, forward strand.
CGACCCGTTCTAATTCCTAAATGCCTAGATCTACATAAAGAGCTTGGTTAAAATCGCAAGCAACAGGGTCATACTGTTAACGATGAAACGAGGTGTGACAGATGACCATTATTAAACTTGGATTTGTTGCGATGAGCATGGAACTTAAAAATGCATCTCCATCAAAAACGATGACTTTTAAACAATTCAGCCAGCTGCAAAATAGAGAAGCAGGATTAAGAAAATTAGAGCGGATATCGCTTGCCAATATAACCAATACACTCAGAGTGTTAAAGCATGCTGTGGCAAATGATGTTACCTTTTATCGAATGACATCTAGGATCATTCCGTTAGCGAATCACAGTGAACTGCTCGACTGGGATTATATCAGTCCCTTAACGGATGCCCTTCACGAAATGGGACAATACGCAAAGCAGCATAACATGAGACTTGATTTTCATCCCGATCATTTTGTGCTGATCAACTCTCCCAAAAAAGAGATTCTAAAAAACTCACTAAAGACACTTAAGCTGCATTATAAGCTGTTGAAAAACATGGGAATCGATACTGTCCATAGATGTGTTATGCACGTGGGCGGGAACTATAAAGAGACGGATGTTGCACTCGAAAGGTTTGTGCAAAACTGGGGAAGCGTCCCTGTGCTGATCCAGAAAATGATTATGCTTGAGAATGATGATACGTCCTTTACAATGGCTGATGCCCTTTATCTCTGTGAAAAGCTTCAAATTCCCCTCGTCTTTGATTACCATCATCATCTTGCATACCATCATGACGAAAACTGGACACAGCATTGGACGCGTGTTGTAGATACATGGAAAACGTCACCCCTCCCGTTAAAGATGCATATTTCCAGCCCAAAGAGTGAAAAGCAATTCAGAAATCACGCCGATTTTGTTGATGTCGATATGTTTTTTGATTTTTTAAAAGAAGTGAAAGGCAGTGTAGACGAAATGCACTGCATGATTGAATCCAAGAAAAAGGATTTAGCCCTTTTCCAATTAATGAGAGAAATAAAGAAAAGATCTGACGTAGAAATCATTGATAAAGCTTCATTCCGACTTAAGTAAAACCTTTGCTGTGAGCAGAGGTCTTTTTATTTTCCGGGAAATTTGTCGAAAAATTTGTAAATCAAAGTGTTGACGCAAGAAAATAACTGGAACTATAATTAATATACTTAGTAAACATAAATGTATAAAAAGTATATGATAAACAATAGCTAAAAATTTTGAGGAGGAACAAACATGAAAAAAGTAGTCATGATAACAGGTGCATCAAAGGGATTAGGTAAAGCGCTTACACAATACTTCGCAAAGGAAGGCTATAACTTAGCAATCTGTGCAAGGAACGAATCGGCCATAGAAGATGTAAAAAAAGAAGCGGAACAATTAGGCGCAGATGTTTTAGCAGTAAGTGCAGATATGTCTAGAGCAAAAGATGTAGAGCGATTTGTAGCACTGACAGAAGAGTACTTTGGAAAAATAGACGTATTGATTAACAATGCTTCCATTCTCGGCCCTAGTCCTATGCCGTATTTACTGGACTACCCAGAGCAGGATTTTGAGGAAGTTCTGCGCGTAAACACGATTGGACCATTTCTCGTAACAAGAAGGGTGCTTCCGATCATGCTGCAAAAACAGCAAGGCAGCATCATAAACATCACATCTGAAGCGGGAGCAACAGGGTATGCAGGATGGGGTGCATACGGGATTTCCAAGTTCGCACTAGAGGGGCTAACAGAAACATGGGCAGACGAAGTAAGTGAGTCCGGGGTTCGTGTAAACATGGTTGACCCTGGAGAGATGGATACAGACATGCATGCTCTTGCTGTTCCTGATTGTGATTACGATCTTGCGAAGCCGGAAGATATTACAGCGGTTTTCGGATACTTGGCGTCAGATGCGTCATCCCATATTACCGGAAAACGTTTTGAAGCACAGTCCTTTCAGTTAGAGGGGAGTGAATCTTAATGGAATCCGCCATGAAGTTTGAGCTTCCTGAAGAATTAAATGCAAAAGAACCACCAGAACGAAGGGGAATACGCAGAGATTATGTGAAAATGATGGTGCTCGATAAAACGACAGGCCAGACAAACCACACTCAGTTTTATCATTTAGACCGTTATTTGAAAAAAGGTGACCTGCTTGTTCTTAACGCAAGTCGCACGGTCCCAGCTGTTTTAAAAAGTCAGAAAGAGATGGATGGAACAGAAGTGGAAATCAGACTTGCCCACAGAAAGAATGAATCCATATGGGAAGCACTTCCGGTTAGCGGGACCGTTAAAAAGGGAGACGTGATTCGCTTTTCACCGACACTAACAGCAACCATTATTGAGCAGTCCGACGAAACACCTTTTGTCTTGTTAGCTTTTAATTTATGCTGCTCTTCTCTTTTTAACCAGATTTATAGGTTAGGTGAGCCGGTAAGGTATGAATACATTCAAGAACCATGGAACTTAGACTACTACCAAACGGTGTTTGCCACAATACCAGGTTCAGTTGAAATGCCTTCAGCTGGACGTGCGTTCAGTTGGGAGCTTCTGTTTCGATTGCAGAAAAAGGGAGTGAAGATCGCGTATATTACGCTTCACACAGGACTTAGTTATCTATTAGATGATAAGTGGCACAAAGGACCTGATACAAACTTTGAAAACTATGAAGTTCCAAAAGAAACCGCTGAAATGATCTTAGAAACGAAGAGATCAGGAGGCAAAGTCATCGCAGTAGGCACAACAGTTGTAAGAACCTTGGAAACCGTTGCCCGTGAAAAAGGAATTCTTCAGGCAGCAAGTGGCTGGACGAACCTATATATCACTGAGAATACGAAACTCCAAGTATGTGATGGATTAATTACTGGCATGCATGAACCGGAAGCGAGTCACCTTCAGCTGCTGTCAGCATTTGTTGATCGTGAGAAACTATATGATGCTTATACGGATGCGATTCAACAACGTTACCTTTGGCACGAGTTTGGCGATATGAACCTCATCTTGTAGGGGGACTCGTTATGATGCATCATGTTGGGATATACGTTAGTGACATGAAACGTTCTAGTGAATTTTATGAAACAATCTTACCTGTTTTAACAAAAGAAAAACTAATCTGGGAGGATAAGGAGCTGCTCTTTTTAAGAGGAGAAGGGTTTCAGATTGAATTAATTCCTTCATCGACCATTAACTCTGCAGGAACTCATATCGCATTTTCGGTTACATCTGTAACAGATCAAATAAATGCTCTTAAACAATTGGGATTAACCCCTACAGAGGGACCTTATAAGCTCTCAAACGGCTGGAAGACTGTCTTTTATGATGGGCCGGATGGTGAAGAGATTGAATTTATACGTACTACCGAGTCTTCAATGAACTAAATGGTTTTTCTAACTATGAAAGGCATTCATCAAGAATGGACCATCTGGAACTTGCTGCTCTCTATAAGCTTTAAATAGATTTGTACGGTCGTAAGGTACCGATTTAAACTCAACTTGAAGTTCTTGATTAGCAGCATAAGCGAGTGCGTAACGTGCTTCTGCTTTTCTGTTACACCCTAAAGCACCAGGATTCACAAAATGTGTATGTGAAATTTTAAAATCATGAACAATATGGTGATGACCAAACGCTACGAAGTGATAGGGAAGCGCGTGGCCAAAAAGTTCTTTCATGGAAGCTGTGTCTGGCTTACTAATAATGGGCATAAAGGGATCTTCTGATATAGGGGATTCCTTTTTCCCATTCTTAAAAGGATAGTGCATAATGAGAAATCGAAAATTTTCTTCCTCAAATTCCAACTGACGAGGAAGTTTGCTCAACTTATCAGCATATGTATCCTTAAGTTGATCGGCAATCCACTGATGATGCTTCTTTGCATGATTATGGCTCTCAGGATGAGTTCTGCCAAGTTTCAAAGCAAGCACTGCTTCATCATGATTACCTGTAACCATTTGAATAGTGGGCATGTTAAACAAGGTTTCCAGCACTTCATTCGTAAATGGGCCGATTCCAACCATGTCACCTCCACAAATAAAACGGTCAGTTCCACATTGTCTCGCATCATCCATAACAGCCTGTAAGGCATCTATGTTTCCATGAACATCTGTAAAGTAAGCAAATAGAGGTTTCAAAATATTCCCACCTTCTTATTGTTATGAATTATTATAAGAGAGGGCTTACATGATAACAACAGTAGCAATTGATAAGGAGGTATTATATTTGCTCTATCACTTTTCAGAAGAAGAAAACATTAAAATATTCCACCCAAGAAAGCACCCTGGTTTTCCTGATCGTCCTCCAATGGTGTGGGCCATTGATCAAGATCGTTCACCACTTTATTACTTCCCGCGTGATTGCCCTAGAATTGCGTTTTGGGCTGTACCCGGTACAACTGAACGTGATCGTGACCGTTTTTTCCGTACTACCACTGCAAATAAAATAGTAGCGATAGAAGGAGACTGGCTTCACCGGTTACAAACAACGGATCTCCACCGTTATACGTTCCAACCGGATCATTTTAAGATGCTGGATGAGGGAGCAGGATATTTTGTTTCATATGAGATTGAAACACCAGTAAGTGTAGAAGCGGTTGGCAATTTACTGGATGCGCTTATTAACGATGAGGTAGAAATTAGGATTGTGCCTTCTCTTCAGCCTCTATCCCAAGAGCTTCTGAAAACCACACTGCATTTTTCAATGATTCGAATGCGAAACGCAAAAAAATAGCCCCAAAACGGGGCTGTTATTATTTTAGAAATCGCAGCAGGTCACCATAGATAATCCGGTCCGATTGATCGAGTTCTTCTTTTGCTTTTTCAATATAAGGCTCACACTTACGTATATCAACTGGTGCTCCAAATGGCTTTACATAACATGTTTCATTGGTGTAAATAAACTTATCTGTTACAAAAGATCCATTGCGCAATACCGTTAACTCATGATGATCTTCTGAAAAAAGATCGGATCCAAAATGGACATCATTTTTTGTGTCAATACCTAGCAAGTGTAAAAGGGTGGGTTTAAGGTCTACTTGTCCGCCAACTGTATCAAGCTGCTTGCCTCTTTTTCCGGGAACATGGATAAACAAAGGAACCTGTTGTAATTCGACTTGGTTATAGGCAGTAAGATTAGGCTTGCCTAACACTTGGGCCATCGCATCCTGATGCCGTTCTGAAATACCGTAATGGTCACCGTAAACCACAACGACTGAGTTCTTATAAAGACCTGATTTCTTTAGATCATTGAAAAAGTTGCGCAGCGCTTCGTCTGCATAACGCACCGTCGTAAAATACCGGCTAACGGTTCCGTCATCAACCGGATAGGGCTCAATCCATTGCTCATCCTCATGAATTAAATACGGATGATGATTGGTAAGTGTAATAAAACGAGCATAGAAAGGCTGGGGTAAATCTTTTAAATAAGGCATGGATTGCTCAAAGAAAGGTATGTCTTTCAATCCGTAATTAATGGTGTTTTCATCTGTAACTTTATAATATTCTTCACTGAAAAAATGGTTGTATCCCATTGTTTTATAGACTACATCGCGGTTCCAGAAGCTTTTATTGTTTCCGTGAAACACAGCAGAATAGTATCCGTTTGCTTTTAAGATTTCTGGCATGGCGTTGTATTCATTTAATGGGTGGGTCTGAAAAACGGCACCTCTTGGGAGCGGGTACAATGAATTATCGACAAGGAACTCTGAATCTGACGTTTTGCCTTGTCCGGTTTGATGATAAAAATTATTAAAATAATAGCTTGAGTCAGCAAGTTCATTTAAAAAAGGTGTTACTTCTTTTTCGTTGATTTTGTAATTTAATACAAAGTTTTGAGTTGATTCTAATGATACAACAATCAAATTTTTGCCTTTAGCAATCCCATATAACTCGGGATCATGTGTCGTATCTTTTTTAGTCTTTTGAAGAATTTCCTCTGCATCTAAGTTACTTGCCAGTGCCTTCTGCATCGAGGATTTTGACTGAAGCATGATGTCATATAAGTGGTAATTGAAGGTTCCTAAGCTTTTTACTAGTATTTCTCGGTCAAACGTACGTGTTAAGAGCTGTGGTCTATTGATTTCAGCTAGAATTAAATGAACAGCTAGAATGGCGATACCAGTTATAAAGACTTTTTTACGATCTTTACTTTTTAAGAGATAGTCAGATTTCCATCTTGGTTTATTTAATAGATAAGCTAAAATGATTAAATCTAAAAATAAGAATACATCGGTTGCATAAACGAGTTCATAAACACTATTTCCGATGTCTCCTACATTCTTAGTTTGAAATAATACTGGTATGGTAAGGAAATCTGTAAAAAAACGATAATAGACGACATTCGCGTACAATATAATACTATAAATAATGGCTAACCATAAGATAACGCGCTTTCTGAGTACCGGAGAACTAAAGTAGGCTAAACAGAAATAAAGAACTAAAAAACCAAGTGGATTTAAAAATAATAAAATTTCTTGCAGGAAATGATCGATAGGCAGCGTAAAAGAAACCTTATATACGAGATACGTTTTCAACCAAAGCAGAAGAATAGCCAGGAAGATTGCTCCGTGTTTCGTTTTACCATTCATATGAAAACCCTCCTGTTTAGACGGAAATCTTTACCATTGTAGGCTATTTTTCATTAGATTAAAAGTGATAGATTACTTTTTTCATTTTTTAAAGGGATAGGGAGTAAAAAGCGATGACCACACCACAAGGATTTCATCATATAGAGATAAATGTTCACGATTTAGAGAAGAGTCGTTTCTTTTACGACTGGTTGATGCCTGAATTAGGCTACTCTCTTTTTCAGCAATGGGATAAGGGCTTTAGTTACAAAAATGGTACAGCTTATCTCGTTTTTACACAGACAGAAGAGCCTTATAAAGAAATTCCTTTTCACCGAAAACGTTCAGGACTAAATCATCTGGCCTTTTGGGCTAAATCACGTGCGCATATAGAGCACCTTCGTGTACAATTGAAGAAGAAAAATATTTCCTTTTTATATGAAGATCGATTCCCTTTTGCTGGGGGAGATAATCACTATGCTTTGTTCTTTGAAGATCCAGACAGGATTAAAATTGAAATAGTGGCGTCGAGGTGAATAAAGATATGATCGAGCAGGAAAAAGAGACGAAGCAAAAAAGTGAATGGGTAAGTTGGATGAAGGCCATTGGATTTGCGTTAGTCTTTGTTTTTATTATGAAAGCTTACTTTTTTGCACCATATATGGTAGAAGGAGCTTCCATGTCACCTACCTTGCATGACCAAGAAAAGCTGTACGTCAATAAGATTGTTTATGCTTTTTCTGAACCGAAAAAGGGAGATATCGTAATCATTAAGGGTGATGATAAGCGTTACGTGAAGCGGGTCATTGGAGTTGAAGGAGACATAATCCAAATGAAAAGTGACGTACTTTATGTAAACAATAAAAAGGTAAAAGAATCTTACCTGCAAGAGAATAAATCTGAAGCTAAAAGTCTAGGTGTCTATTTGACAGAAGACTTTGGCCCCCTTAAAGTCCCAAAAGGTAAAGCCTTTGTTATGGGTGACAACCGTTTAAACAGTATGGATTCACGAAATGGACTAGGACTCATCGAAACAAAAACGATTGAAGGACGATCAGAAGTAGTCATTTATCCATTTTCAGAAATGCGAACGACCCAATAAAAGTGCAGCATAGCTGTGCTTTTTCTATTTAGTAAAGGAGTTTAACCAATGATCAGATGCAAGTGGAGTGAAGAGAGTGAAATGCTCCAGAAGTACCATGATAACGAATGGGGCATGCAAGTAACAGGAAACGATAAATTGTTTGAATGTTTAACACTAGAATTGTTTCAATCCGGCTTAAGCTGGAAAACCATTCTTCATAAAAGAGAAAACTTTAGGGTAGCGTTTGCCGGATTTGAGATTGAAAAAGTGATGAACTTTGGGGAAGAGCATATCGAACGGCTGCTAGGAGATGCTGGCATTGTCAGACATAGAAAGAAGATTGAAGCCACGATTGAAAACGCAAAAAGAGTAAGCCAACTCATTACCGAGTATGGCAGCTTCGATGCTTTTCTCGATCAACTTCCTGAGGAAAAACAGGAGAAACAGAAAAAACTGCAACAAACCTTTAAGCATGTGGGATTAACGACAGCGGAAAGTTTCCTGGAAGCAACCGGCAGGATCCCTGCATCACACAGTGAACATTGTTTTATGTACATAAAATAAGAGGCATTTTATACATATCCTGCATAAGCTAAAGCGGGAGGTATGATAATGCCTTATCAGATCTTAATTTCAACTGCTAGAAAAAGACTGGCTCTCTTAAAGGATTGGAAAGTAATCAAACGGTATCCCATTGGCGTTGGGAAAATGCTGACACCCACACCAACTGGAACGTATACCATCATCAACAAAGCCCCGAATCCAGGCGGTCCGTTTGGCGTCATGTGGATGGGCCTGTCCAGGCCTCATTACGGTATACACGGCACTGATAACCCCGCATCCATAGGAAAAAATGTATCCAAAGGGTGCGTAAGGATGCATAACAACCATGTAATGGAATTATCTAAAATCGTGCCTATTGGGACGAAGGTTGTTATAAGTGCATGAATAAAATAACCTTACTTTTAAAGTAAAAGTAAGGTTATTTTATCGGTCATATTATTTTATTAAGAGCGAATACTATTAATTTTAGGGCTGTCATCATGTGCTAATAAACTTGCTCTTGTAATCTTAGGGCTATTATCATGCGAGATCTTCGGGCTATCATCATGAGCATAATACTTTTGACTATTAGGCTTGGGACTGTCATCATGAGCATAATACTTTTGACTATTAGGCTTAGGACTGTCATCATGAGCATAATACTTTTGACTATTGGGCTTAGGACTATCATCATGTGCTAATTGGTTAACAGAAAATATAGAAACCATAAGACCTAGTATAAGTGCCAAAAATGCAAATTTCTTCATCAAACTTCCCCCTATAAATTAAAAAATATTCTTCCTTCCATTATTCGCAATTCTATAATACTGACTTGCTTTTTTATAAGAACCTTGGTCGAAATAAATATCCGCTAGTAATTCAGAATACTTAGATACATATTCCCACGTATTTCTCTTTTCAAAGAATGGAATAACTTCCTTTGCTAAAAAGTTTTCAAACTTATCAGACTTATTAATTCTTAATTTCAAAATAGTTAAATGGTAATATATTTCACTATCAGTTGAAACTATCTCAAATCCTTGTTCAATTAAATCAAGAGCTTTGTCATAGTCTTCTAAATTAAAATACTCGGTTGCCAGAAGAAAAAGTGTGTTTGCCTTATTACTGTCTGGTTGAGAGTCTTTATAAAGGAGGCTTTTTTTGTAGCAGTCGATAGCTTGAAGGTTATTATTTTTACAAGAGTTTACATACCCTAGATTATGATAAATCACACCACTTAAAAAGTCATCTTTAAAAGAAGTTGAATATTTTAATGCTTTTTTCAAATGGAATTCAGCCTGTTCATAATTTTTTGCGCGACGGTAGCTTATCCCTAACAAAACTTGACAGTCCGCACTTCGACTATAATTATACTCACTGTCAAAAATAGTTATCGCTTTGTAAGCATAATTTGTAACTGAATTTATTCTCATTTGGAAGTTATAGGTCAATGCTAACAAATAATATAAAACTGCTATATCAAGTTCATTAACGTTTAAAGTACTTTTATATTGATCTTCTGCTGAATGCAGAAACTCAAGTGCCTCTTTGTATTTATTGCTATAGTTAGCATGCATGCCCCAGAAAACATAATAATAAAATTTAAGTTCTGGAGTGAGTTGACTATAAAAACCTTTTACTTCTTCCAATAGGTCTAGAGCATTTTCTAAATCAGGGTTCTTTAAAATCAAATAATACCTTGAACAGAAAAGTTTGTACCTTATAAGTATATCTGGATCTCTTACGGTAGTGATTTTAGCCGCCACCTGAGGAAAAAGTTCCTGGGCTTCATCAAATTTTCTGCTTGTCATTAATAAATTCCACTCATTTAACAACTCGAGTATTTCGTTATTGTCCACTTCCTCCGGCGAAATACCTAGACGTTCACAAAGCAGGTTAATAACTTCTTCGCTTGATTTGGCGTCCCCTTTCTCAATTTTACTCAAGTACGAGACAGAGCAAATTCCCTGAGCCAGCTCTTCTTGGGTTAGGCCTTTGGTTTTTCTATAATATCTTATTCGTTGACCGACCATAAAATCCCCCTTTTAGAACTTGGGAAAATTGTCATGCAAGACCCCCAATAAACAAGTATCTATACTACTATTTTTCCCAATACAGAATAAACCGTTTGTTTGATAAGATAAATATAACAGAAAATACAAAGTTTTTGCTAGAAATTGATAATTTAGAAAAAACGTTTACATAAATCTTATTTCAGCATGGGACCGGCGTCAAATTCGAAGGGAGAGAGTACTATGGCCAAAATGTATAAATTATCATCACGAACTGCAGAGAAGACTCAATCGCTGTATGTCTCACGTGATCCTGAACCGGCCGGAAGTGTAGTAAAAAATGAGGAAGGCGCATTTGCCTACTCCGAAGTATTCATGGACAAACAGAAGAATTACTGGTTTTCAAAAAAGGTAGAAGATCAATCGAAGGACCATAAACTTTTTATCTTTGACCATAAGAACGGCTGCCTTAAGTCGCAGATCATTAAAGGACAACCTAACTTTTATGAATTTGATTCATGTGTCGTAGTAGCTTGTGAGGGTGATGGTTCGAAAGGCTCAGTTTTGATCTTTTCTAAAAACGGACCGGAATTAATGAAAGAATGGAAAGTGAACGGATACCTTTGGGAAGTTGAAATGAACCGTGATGTTTTATACATTTCTTCCTATATTGTAGAAGAAGATCAAGCAGTTCTGTACATCATTCGTAACGGCAAGAAAAAACGAGTAAACCTTGGAAGCAATATGGCACCAACAGATATCTTATGCCATGATAACCATGTTTATGTTTCTGGTGCTCCTGTATTAAACGGAGATCCTAAGAAAATTATGGTGTTAAATGATAAGGATAAAGTGGTTTGTGAATTCAAATTGTCCATCTCTCCACGTGCTCTATATCAAGTTGACGACCAACTGCTGGTATATGAACTAGATCTTTCAACGGGGAAAAGCGAGCGGATCGTATACATTGATATGAAAACAGGAGAACAGAAGGAACACGACATTCCTCATTCAACGATTGTTGAGTGCACAAAAGATTCCCTCTCACTTTTAGAACAAAACAGTAAAACGCTATACATTTGGGACCATTGCAATCGTAAAATTGTGAACACCCAAAAAGTACCGGATCAGTCCAAAGTCATATAATTGTTGAAAAGTCCTGTGTGGTTGCACAGGACTTTTTTTGTGCAGCTAGAAAGTAAGGGGAAAAGGGGGAGATGTTATGAAATGGGAAGGAGCAAGCTGCATTTGTATACATAAAGGAAAGTTATTGATGGTGCTGCAGGGAACACCAGAAGAAGAGAAAAAATGGAGCGTGCCGTCCGGGGGCAGAGAAGAAAACGAGGGTCTTGAGGCGTGCTGTATCCGTGAAGTGTGGGAAGAAACAGGTTTTGTCGTGAAGGTTAAACAGAAGCTGCATAGTAAAGAAGGAGTTTCATATGGGATCACCTATAAGGTGCAATACTATTCAGCTGAATTGATCGGTGGTTCACCTGTGATCCAAGATCCGGATGGTTTAATTTACGATATTAGATGGGTATCCTTGGAGGAGCTACAATCTCTTCCTTTATCCTTCCCGGAGGATCGGGAAGTTCTAGTGAATTACCTTTCTCAATCAGAAAAGATAACTTAAGGTTTGCCCAGTTATTTAAGGGGGAAATCTAGATGGGGAGGACATAAGGTGAAGCCGATATTCGCAGTAAAAGAGGATCTGAGCCGTTTACTGGAATGGTGTAAAGGTGCTCCTGAATTTCAGAAAAAACTCTCTCACTATATAGAAGATCGTGATGACACTTCAGTAGTTGTTCTTCAAAACGACGCTGAGATTGCTGGTGTGGCTTTACTAAAGGTAAAAGAAACAGAAAAAATGGGATCAATTTGGTTTTATGGAATAGGGGAAAACATAAAAAACCATCCGGAAATGATGCAATTTTCTTTAAAATGGTTAAAGCTAAAGGGTGCTAAGGACTATACAATCGTCTAATTATTTTACAATAAAGGATGGGATTAAATGATGGAGCAGACAAGTGTTTATGGCTGGACCTGGTATCGTCATGAATACCATAATGAAACACTTAATCAGCTGATAGCAGATAATAAAGGCTGTGAAAAATGGCTTGAAAATATAAAGGAAAACAAATCAAATTATCTTCGCATTGAAAGAGATCGAGATGGAGACCAAATTGTTAGAGGTTCTCTTACGTATAAACAGGACCCGAAGAATCAATCTGATTATGAAATTTTTCATTTTTATTTAAGACCAAAATCTCTTGTTACCGTAGGCTTAGATCTATCTAGCATCGAGGGTGACTATAGAGATCCTTGTGACCATTTAATTATTGAGGAAAAAACGCCAGTGGAAGGCTTTCTGATTCTGCTTGGTGAATTAATCAATCATTTCTTGGATGGAATTGATGAATTAGAGTTTAAACTGAAGGAACTCCAAAGAGATGTACAAAGAAATAACCATACCACGTTACTGAACAGTATCTATGACCGGAGAATTGAACTTATCAACTGGAGTGACTTAACACTCCCCGTTCATGAGGCACAAATGGCGATCAAAGAGGCTTTTCTGGACGAAATTACGGAAACCCCAGCATATAAAAGGATAGAGACTCGAATTGACCGAACGATTACACTTCTTTCTCATTATAGACAAGATATTGATACGCTGTTGAATCTGGAAGAAGTTCTTTCCTCCCATCGTGGTAATGAAATTATGAAAACGTTGACCGTGTTTACAGTTATTTTCACTCCCGCTATGGGACTAGGTGCAATTTGGGGCATGAATTTCAAGAATATGCCTGAACTTGATTGGAAGCTAGGCTATCTATATGCCATGATTTTAATTGTCGGATCCACATTAGGCGTTTATCTCTGGCTAAGAATGAAAGGATGGACAGGTGACTTGTTAAGAGGAAAGAAAAACAGCAAACATTTCGACTAAAAAAAACATAAAAACATACGATATATAAAAGGAGTCAGGCGAATTTTGTCGAACGGTATCAAGTGATAAAAGCGCCTGTTTTTTTATGCCGATATTTTCTAGATTTCATTTTGATTGCAACCATAAAAGAAGCACAATCTACAACGAAGAGATATGAAGATTAAATGACCAACGGGAGCGGAAGGACATGAAAAAACTTAGCCTACTTCTTGTTTTTTCACTAGCTATGCTGGTACAGACTCAATTTGTACAAGCTGCAGGTGAAAACACACCAGAAATTAATAGCGAAAGCGCCGTAATGATTGATGCCAAAACTGGGGATATCTTATATCAAAAAAACAGTACGGAACAAATGTATCCAGCAAGTATAACGAAAATCGTTACAGGTATTCTGGCAGTAGAATCAGGCAAGTTAGATGAATCCGTTATGGTTAGCAGTGAGGCTGTAAAAGCTGACGGAACACGTGTTTACCTCCTTGAAGGGGAACAGGTGCCTTTAAAAAAATTGGCCCAGGGATTATTGATAAACTCGGGTAACGATGCAGCGATTGCTATCGCAGAATACTTGGCAGGTGATGTTGCTTCTTTTGCTGATCAAATGAACGAGTTTGCGAAAAAAGTAGGAGCAGATAATACCCATTTTGTTAATCCGAACGGCCTTTTTGATGTAGAACATTATACAACAGCCGAAGACATGGCAAAGATTACCCAATATGCCATGGAGAATGATGTGTTTCGTGAGATTGTTTCAACAAAGGAATTACCTTGGATTGGTGAAGGCTGGGAAACGACTTTAAGAAATCATCACCAATTATTATGGGACTATCCAGGAACCATTGGCGTGAAGAACGGATATGTGGATGAATCGAAACATACTCTTGTAACAGCTGTTTCCCGTGATAATCTAGATGTGATTATCGTAACGTTAAAAGCTCCTTCAAGCCGTGCAGCTTATTGGGATACCATGTCGATCGGAGATTATGGTTTTGCCAATTATGAAAGGCAGACCCTTTCTGCGGGTACCGAAATCGAAGCGGAAAACGGGAAAACCTATCCACTGAAAGAAGATTTGACTGTTACCTTACCTAAAGGAGAAGAAGCAGTTCAAGAAGTATCTTCTGATGGCGAACTTCAGCTGAAAGATACAAATGGAAACGTTTTGCTCACTCATACCCTTTTTAAAGAAAAGAAAAAAGAAGCACCATTGCCTAAAGAAACTAAATCAGTGGAAGAAGTAGATACTACCTTTATACAAACGATTGTCAAAGGAAGTATCTTCTTATACGGAGGATTGCTGCTGTTGCTTGCATTTCTAGTGATCTTAAGAATGCGCAGCCAGAGATATAAACATAAAAAAATGAGGCAAGTGGCTAGAAGCTATGTTAAATAAACCGTCATGAGACGGTTTTTTTAATGTCTGCAAATAATTTGAAGGAAATAATAGATGATTTGGAGAAAAAGAGTAGGGCAATCACTTTATATAGCAGGAGGAAGAAAAATGAACGCTACGGTTTCCTTGACTGAGACTTTATTGCAAGAATTTTATACGGTAGTACGAACAACAAATCATTTGCTTAAAAAAGCAGACCCTTCTGTTTACGATTTTCGTCCAGCAGACAATATGCGCTCCTTTTTAGAACTGGCTAACCATTTAGTACAGATTCCTCATATTGATTTAGCTATCTTACAGGAAAAAACGGAAGAAGAAGTACGTCAGTTGGAAAAGAAGTTAGCTGCTGAAAATATAGGAGAACTTAAACATGTATTGGAAGAAGGTTATCATTTATTAAAATCATACTTTCTATCCCTATCTGAAGAGGATTTCTTACAAAAAGAAACAAAAGCTTTTTATGCAGATAAAGGGATAACACAAGCTAAATGGCTTGTAGAAATTGTAACTCATGCATTTCATCATCGAGCACAGCTGTTTACCTATTTAAAGCAAACAAAACATGATGTAAATATGTTTGACTTATATTAAGAAGCACCGGAGATCTAACCGGTGTTTTTTCTTTAGTTAGACTTCTTACCATCTTTCCTGTAGTGTGGGTGATTAATACTCAAAAAGGTTTTCCATTCTATATAATAGAAGGAAAAAAGAAACCCTTATTGAATCTTTCATAAAATAAACTATTTTTATTTAAATATATCCAAGAGGTGATGCCTTCATGTATACCGTCTTTTCTACATTTGACGTTCCAGATGAGAAAGCAGCGGAAGTTATTAATATATATAAAAACCGCTCGAGGTCTGTTGACAAAGCGGATGGTTTTGTTGACTTCTTGTTATTGCAAAATGACAAGAGGGCTGGCGAGCTGACTGTTCAGCTTATTTTTTCTACTAAAGAAGCCTATTTAAAGTGGGTTAGAAGTGAAGACTTTAAAAAGATTCATGATCTTGAAAAGAAATATCCTGATAAAGAATTAGCAGCTGTCATTCCAACTGTAAAACAATACAAGGTGGTTGCAAAATGACTGAAATTAACATAGATGTTATGGTAGAAAGGGTAACAGAAAAAATCTATGGAAAAGACCCTACACTGATTGAACGATATGGTGATAAAGGCAGGGGAAAATGCATCGAAGATAATCACCATCACTTTAAGCATTTAGAGACAGCCTATGAACTGGATAACAGTAAATTCTTTATAGATTATGCCCTATGGCTAGATGGCATATTACAAAAGTTCGGGATGAATACAGAACATTTAATGGACAATTTTTCTTTTATTATTGATGTTCTAGAAGATGAGCGTGTCCGATTGAATGGTAATCCCCGTATCGAGATTTATATTGACTACTTGAACCAAGCGAATGATGTTTTAAGCAAAAAGATAACAGCACATTAAGATAGAGGAGGGGTCCGAACCATGGCTATTTCAGACGCTGAAAAACTGGCTCGACTGTTTTTGGATGGCAACCATGCAGAAGCATTACGCTTTATTAAAGAGCAGCCGAACCAAAATAAAATGGTTTTGTTTAGAGACCTGTTTACTCCTGCAATGTACATGATTGGAGACCTCTGGGAAAATAATGAAATTTCTGTTGCTGATGAACATTTAGCAACAGGAGTTTGCGACTTTGTTCTTTCAAGACTCTTTCAGGTTTCATCAGAGGAAACAAGACGTAAAAAGAAAGCGATGTTTTTGTGCTTGCAAGGTGAACAGCATTATCTGGGTATTAAAATGATTAATAGTATCTTTGAGGATGAAGGCTGGGAAACCAAATACTTTGGAGCTAGTCTTCCGCTTGAGTATGCATTAAAGTCAGCACTTCAATGGAAACCGGAAGTGATCGGACTTTCTGTATCCATTGTCTATAATCTTCCGGTGCTTAAAAATTACGTTAGAACCCTGGGAGCTCTGCCTAATAAACCAGACATTCTCATAGGTGGCAGACTTGCAGAAAAGTATGATCTGGAGCCTTATACAAACAATCAAGGAATTATCATTAAAAACCTCGAACAGGCAGAAAAATGGCTTGAAGAGTATAGGGAAGAGAGGGTTAACGCCTAAAGATGAGCTGCGCATTACCAGTACCATACGTAAAAATAGATAAAGACGGCGTTATTCTTGTCAGATCACAAAAAGCCAAAGAACTGTTAAATCAAAATACAGAAACCATTCAAGACTGTTTTGATGAGGAAAGTCACAACAAACTGATGAAATATATGGTGCCTTTTAAAGGAGAGAAAACGTTTGAAGCAAATATAAAAGGAAAAGATCAGCCTTTTCTTCTCTGCGATGTTTCTGTTTCATGGGAAGAGGATTTTGCACACGTCGTTTTTATCCCGACAGGCAATCAGGTTCAAGGACTTGAAGAGAAACTGCTGGAACTTAGAATGAGGTTATCTACCACAGATTTTGAGCTTTTTGAAAAAAAGGAAGCGCTGGAAGAAGCCTTGAAACGTCTGGATGAACTTTCAGGTCCCTTTATTCCTATATCTGAAAAAATGGCCTTCGTTCCTTTATTCGGTGATATAACAGAGAGTAAAATGATCACTGTAACCGGAAATGCCTTAAAAGCAGCTTATGAAGGACAGTTTGAGGAAATCTTTTTTGATTTGTCCGCAACAGGCGAAATCGATGAGAATGGTGTGCAGAAATTAAGCGAGCTTTTTCGAATGCTGCACTATATGAACGGAAAACCGGTTAAAATTATTGGTGTTAAGCCAAAGCACGCTAGACAGTTGAACTCACTGAATGTAAATTGGCCTGTGTATTTTGAAAGTTCACTAAAAGATGTTTTGATCGAACATCTCCAAATAGGAAAAGCACCTCAATCGTAGAGGTGCTTTTTTGTATGATTATTATCTGTTTTTCTTTCGGTGAAGTGAAGCTAGTATAATAGGAGCTAATGCAGCACCGCCAATTAATCCGAAGATATGGCCCATTACGTTAATCCGGGCGTTTAAAAAGGTTGTAACTAAACTGATCCCTAGGACAACTAAAAGGATCTGGGTATTTGCTCTATCAATGTACTGGCGATGGTTATACAGCATATACACATAAATACCGAACAATCCAAAGATTGCCCCAGATGCTCCGATATGGGCATAAGAAAGGGGAAGCAACAAAAGGGTGGCGATGTTTGCGATTAATCCAGCACCTAAATAGCCAATAATAAACCTGACTTTACCTAATATCCCTTCAAGTGCTGGTCCGAATAACACGAGGGAAAACGAATTAAAGATCAGGTGGCCAGCAGCCTCATGTGTAATAATAGGTGTGAATAAGCGCCAGTACTCTCCTGCTGAGATGTAATAGTTTGATCCCACCATAAAATGATACAAAGCAGTGCTAAAAGGGGTAAAATTAATAAGAAGAAACACGACAATATGAGCGGCAATTAGAAAAGTAACCACGGGATAACGCCTTATAAAGGTCTGGAAGCTTTCATCTCTTATAAACATGTAAATAATCACCCTTTTATATGAAGTTTATTACATACTGATTCGTTTCTAATATGTTTAGTTTACCATGTGGGTGCAGTTAGGGCGAAAGATATAGCCAAAGAGGAGTAGTTGCAATGATTGTTGGAACAGGCATCGATATGATCGAATTAAAAAGAATCAAGCAGGTTGTGTCACACCAACCACGATTTCCAGAGAGGATTCTAACTTCATTTGAACAAAAAAGATTTCAATCCTTAAACGGTCATAGGAGATTTGAGTACTTGGCAGGCAGGTTTGCAGCCAAGGAAGCTATGGCAAAAGCCCTTGGAATAGGTATTGGCGCCGAATTATCATGGAAGGACATGGAAATTAAATCAGATGAAAAAGGTAAGCCATTTCTTACATCTCCTTATCCTTATTTATGCCATCTTTCCATCTCTCATACGAAAGAATACGCAGTAGCACAAGTTATTTTAGAAAGCTCGTCAAGCTAGTCTGCATATTGTCCGGGGTTGTCTCATATATTGTAATGCGGTAGAAGGGGTAGTCCTTTGCAAGATGCAGAGTTAGTCCCCCTTCAATGTCGAAATTACTTTGGGACAAAGGGGATGGCAAAGAATGAAAAAAACACTGTCAATGATTTTGACGGCGTTCATGGCCTTATTGGTTCTGTCGGCTTGCGGGGAACAAAGCCAGAGTGATGTTCTGGATTCCTTGGAAGAGAGAATGGAAACAATGACAGGCTATAAAGCTGAAGCCAAAATGACATTAAGCACAGGGGAAAAGCCACTTACGTATGATCTAGAGATTTGGCACAAAAAGCCGGATTTCTACCGTGTCAGCTTAAAAAATGCTGAGAAAGACCAAAGCCAGATGATCTTGCGAAATAAAGACGGGGTCTTTGTATTAACGCCAGCTCTCAATAAAAGTTTCCGTTTCCAAAGTGACTGGCCAGAAAACAATAGTCAGGTCTATCTGTTCCAATCTCTAATATCAGATATCTTAAATGATACGGACAGAGGATTCAAATCCAAAGAAAAAAGCTATGTTTTCCATACAAAAACAAATTATCAAAACAAAAATTTATATCAGCAAGAGATTACTCTTAATAAGGACCTAGATCCAACGCAAGTCCGCATCATGGATCAGGATCAAAAAGAACTTGTAAGATTGGATTTTTCTAAGGTTCAGTTCAATGCTAAGTTTGATAAGAACTCTTTTGATATGGAGTCCAATATGTCGAGTGCTCAATTTGAAGTTCCCACTTTTTCAGGTGGAGATGATGAATTTGAAGTGCTTTATCCGACATATACAGCTAACTTGAACATCGTAAATGAAAGGGAAGTAGCTCAAGGGGAAGACGATTCCAAGGTTGTATTAAACTATGCTGATACTGAGGAAAATAAATCCTTTACATTGATGCAGCAAAAAAATACAGCTGTGGAGACAGCTTCTAGGTTAACGATGTCGAATGGTGAACCTGTTGACCTAGGGTTTACAGTTGGGGCTATGACTGAACAATCCATCACTTGGAACTATAACGGTGTTGATTATTTCCTTGCCTCCAATAATTTAAATCAAGAGGAATTAATGGCGATTGCACGATCTGTTTATGGGGAAGCCATAAAATAATTACTACATTAATATAAAAATTAGTTACAGGCTGGCGAAGAAGCTAGCCTGTTTTTACTTACATAAATCGTGTTTAGCAGTTAAAATAGATAACAGCATTCAAGAATAGCAGGGAGGCTCTCAAATGGATAGACATCACTTTTATCGAGATACATGGGCAGAAATAGACTTGGATAAGATCAGTCGGAATATCAAATCATTCAAAAAACATCTCCCTGATCATAAAATTATGGCTGTTGTTAAAGCTAACGGCTACGGGCATGGAGCCTATCAGATCGCACTAGAAGCACTGGATTCAGGAGCGGAACTTCTAGCTGTCGCCATATTAGATGAAGCACTGGCATTAAGAAGACAAGGAATTTCAGCACCCATTTTAGTTATGAACCGAATCCGTCCTGAATATGTTAATCTTGCGGCAGAAAATGAAATCAGCCTTACAGTCTTTCAAAAGGAATGGCTTCTTGAAGCAGAAACTTATTTGAAGGAGTCTGTTCGGCCAATAAATATTCATTTGAAACTTGATACTGGTATGGGCCGTGTAGGTATAAAAGAGGAAAGCGAACTTCTTGAAATTTCTTCTTATATGAAACAAACTGCTGTCTTTCATATAGAAGGAGTTTTTACACATTTTGCTACAGCAGATGAATGGGAATCTGAACTGTTTGAAGAACAAAGAAAAAGGTTTATTAATCATATAGGCTTGCTTCATGAAACAGGAGTTAAGCCGACCTATATTCATAGTGCAAATAGTGCAGCAGGAATACGGAAAGTGAAGGGGCCGTTTAATCTTGTTCGGCTTGGCATCAGTATGTATGGATTGGCTCCCTCATTAGAACTGAAAGAATCATTGCCATTTCCATTAGAAGAAGCTTTTAGTCTGCATTCAGAGTTGATCCATGTTAAAAAACTGTTGCCTGGAGATACTGTAAGTTA
Source organism: Fictibacillus barbaricus (assembly GCF_014635025.1). GTDB lineage: Bacteria > Bacillota > Bacilli > Bacillales > Fictibacillaceae > Fictibacillus > Fictibacillus barbaricus. The sequence goes on from NZ_BMCE01000005.1 coordinate 66,008, forward strand.
CGGAGCTACTTATACAGCCAAAGAAGAAGAATGGGTAGGCACTCTTCCGATCGGGTATGCTGATGGCTGGCAAAGAAGACTCTCACCAGGTGCTTCTGTTTTAATAAGAGGCGAGCGTATGCCCATTATCGGACGAATCTGTATGGATCAGTGTATGGTTAAGCTTCCCTTTAAGGTGGATGTCGGTGAGAGAGCTACTTTAATAGGTACTCAGAATGCCAACAAAATTCAGATGGATGAAGTAGCGCATCTGGCAAAAACCATAAATTATGAAATTCCGTGTCTCATATCTTCTCGAGTGCCGAGAGTTTATGTGAAAAATGGTCGAATTTCAGAAAATATGAATGTAATTCTAAATTTTTAGCAGAATATTAGAAGGACTATTAAAAATTTTGAAGAATAAATACTTTGAAATCGCTTTGCAAATGGAATATTGAAGTGATAAGATTATATGTGGTTAAAAGGAATTCGATCGTAGTATAGCTTTGCGCTGGAGGTGTATGTTGTGTCCGAATTGAACACAAAACGAATAGTGATTAGTCTTCCTCAGAAATTATTGAGTGAGGTAGACCGTGTCATTAAAAAAGAAAATTTGGACCGCAGCGAATTTATCCATCAAGCTACTGAGATGTTTCTTCGTGAGCGGAAGAATAAGCGTCAGTTTCGTGATGAGATGAAACAAGGTTACATGGAAATGGCTAAGATCAATCTAACGATTGCCTCAGAAGCATTTATGTTAGAGGAGGAAGCCGATCATACCTTGGACCGCTTAGTTAGCGGGGTGTAGTCCTTGATAGTCAAACGCGGAGACGTTTACTTTGCAGATCTTTCACCGGTAGTTGGTTCAGAACAAGGCGGTATACGCCCTGTACTGATTATCCAGAACGATATCGGGAACCGTTTTAGCCCTACAGTTATAGTTGCTGCAATTACAGCCCAAATTCAGAAAGCAAAACTACCAACACACGTTGAAATAGATTCAAAAAAATACGGCTTTGAACGGGATTCAGTTATTTTGCTTGAACAGATCAGAACGATTGACAAGCAAAGGTTAACAGATAAAATAACACAACTGGATGAAGACATGATGCGCAGGGTAGACGACGCATTACAGATCAGCACAGGTCTGGTTGATTTTTAAACTCTATATCACAAATTAGGAAACTGTCTGACAAAATGTCTGGCAGTTTTTTATTTATAAACCATCTGGAAAAAAATACATGTTTAAATTCCTTTGGGTTGGGCTATATATCCAAAGTTAGAAAAAGAGTAATCATTGCACAAAATATTCATAAGTGAAATAATAGAAATTGAGAATAAATGTAGCGGGGGTGAAAGATAATTGGACAACTTGATTGTACAGATGGTCAATGAGAATCAAGAGACCCTAAGAATGAATTGGCTGAAAGAAGTCAATCTATTTAAAGAAAAAGAACTAGCTGGAATGATGACAACATTTAAATTTAATGAGGAAACCGACCAGCAGTTTTTTGAAATGCTAATTAAACACATTAATTATTATGATATATCGAAAGATGGAACGTTGGATCAATTTTTCGACCAAGTTCTTCATACAGGTTTACCTTTAAGCTATTTAACTCAAGGACTTCAAGCGGCACGCCGAGTTATTCTGAATCTTTTAGTGGAAACAGAAAAGGATAAGGAAAAACTTGCAGCTTTATACCGAGAAATCGATAGATGGTTAGACCCAATCCTGAACCGTGTAGTAGAAAACTCATCTCAAATTTGGGAAAAGACGGTTTCGATTCAAAAGACGGCACTGTTAGAATTATCAGCACCGCTTATTCCAGTATTCAAGAATATCAGTGTTATGCCTCTTATCGGTTCGATTGATACAGAGCGTGCAAAACTGATCATGGAAAACTTGCTGAATGGAGTTATTAAATACCGATCTGAAGTGGTCCTTATCGATATTACGGGAGTGCCAGTCGTTGATACGATGGTTGCTCATCATATTATCCAAGCAGCAGATGCAGTACGTTTATTAGGATCAACTTGTATCCTTGTTGGAATACGCCCTGAGATTGCGCAGACCATTGTCAGTCTGGGGATTGATTTAAGCTTATTCCCTACAAAGAGTACTCTTCAAAAAGGTATGGAAAATGCTTTGGAAATCACAAATCAGCAGTTAATCAGCAATAAATAGGGAGTGAGAGGATAAAATGAGAATTCCTATTTTAAAATTGCACGAATATTTGTTGATCACCATTCAAGTAGAAATGGACGATCAAACAGCCCTTCAATTTCAAGAAGACTTGTTGAACAAAATTCATGATACAGGAGCAAAAGGAGTTGTCATCGATCTAACTTCAGTTGATATGATCGACTCCTTTATTGCAAAAGTTCTTGGAGATGTAGTGAGGATGTCAAAATTGATGGGAGCTCAAGTTGTATTAACAGGAATACAGCCAGCAGTTGCTATTACTTTAATTGACCTTGGAATTTCAATGAGGGAAGTTTCGACAGCACTTGACTTAGAACAAGGGCTTGATAAATTGCGTCTGGAACTGGAGGGATGATAATGGACATCCAATCCTGTGTGGAAGTACGCAATGAGTGGGACATCGTAAGCGCCCGTCAACTCGGAAGAAACATGGCGAAAGAGCTGGGTTTCGGAAATGTTGATCAAGCAAGAATAACAACAGCTATTTCGGAACTGGCTCGTAATATTTATTTATACGCCGGACGAGGTAAGATTTGTATTGAACCTATCGATCAATTAGGTAGAAAGGGACTGCGGATAGTAGCCCTTGATAATGGTCCTGGAATCCGCGAGATCCGAAAAGTTATGGAAGATGGCTATACGACTTCCGGCGGATTGGGAGCAGGATTGCCAGGCGTGAAGCGTTTAATGGATGAATTCTCAATCGAGTCCACAGTTGACGTGGGAACGGAGATATCGGCTACTAAATGGCTTCGTTAGGAGGAGAGCTCTTGCCTGCAAAAGACGCACTAACTGAACGTTACCAAGATTTATTATCGGTCTATTTAAAAGCCAAAACCGAGACGACACTCTATAAAGGCCAGCAATTTAGCAGGAAACTTTTAGAACAGCAGATCTCGCCTGAAGATCTTGTCAGTCTTCACATTCAGGTGATGGACGAGTTGTTCCCGGATATGTCTGAAGAGATGAGAGACTCATTTGACTTTTTGCTTGAAGCGATGATAGGCTATGGCTTTGCTTATCGTGAACATCAAAGTTTGCGGGATAAGCAGCAGCAGCTGGAATCCGAAATCGAGGTTGCCGCAAGTATGCAGCAGACGTTGCTGCTTAGCGACGTGCCTGACTTTGACGACCTGGACATAGGGGTTGTCAGTGTTCCGGCAAAAAAAATGAATGGTGATTATTATAATTTTGTTAAAAGCGGCAACAGTTTAAGTGTCGCTGTAGCAGATATCATCGGCAAAGGCATACCCGCAGCACTCTGTATGTCTATGATTAAATACGCGATGGACAGTTTGCCTGATGAACAGATGAAGCCTCACCTTCTGCTGGAAAATTTAAACCGCGTAGTAGAGCATAACGTTCACAGCAACATGTTTATCACGATGTTTCATGGTGTTTACGAACCTGAAAGTCACAAGTTTTACTATGCAGGCGCAGGTCACGAGCCAGGTTTTATCTACAACGCAAAAGAAGATCAGTTTCATGACCTTATTGCAAAAGGTCTTGTTCTAGGCGTATCTCGTACAACAACGTATCATCCTTATGAAAAGGAGATCGAAATCGGAGATATGGTTATCCTGCTTTCGGACGGAGTGACCGAGTGCCGAACAAACAAAGGATTTATTGAAAGAGAAGAAATTGTTTCTCTCATTCGAAAATATATGGATTTACCCGCACAAAAAATCGTTGAAAATGTATTTCAGGAGTTGGATCGGCTCCAAGGATTTGAACTTAGAGATGATTTTACTTTAATTGTTTTAAAACGATTGGTTTAAGTTATCTCATAATAGGGTAAAGGTACCTTATGGTTCCATACAAAGCTTGGGGGGAAAAACAATGAATTTACAAATTAATCAAGAACAAATAAATGAAACATATGAGTTAAAACTTGCAGGAGAAGTAGATGCTTACACAGCTCCTAAGTTAAAAGAAGTTATGCTTCCATTAACAGAAAAAGAAGGGAACATCGTTGTTGTTGACCTTTCTGGAGTTGAATATATGGACAGCACAGGGCTTGGGATTTTTGTAGGAGCATTAAAGTCTTCAAAAGCATACAACAGTTCATTAAAACTTAGAGGTATGACAGAACGCGTTAAACGTATCTTTGAAATTACCGGCTTAACAGAGGTAATGGACATTGAAAGCGAAGTAAAGGGGGAGGCGCTATGAGAACAGCGTCCGACTATATCGAAATGAATGTTCCCGCAAAACCCGATTATGTGGGAGTAGTCAGATTAACCATTTCTGGTCTGGCGAACCGAATGGGATTTGCGTTTGATGAAATTGAAGATATTAAGATTGCAGTTTCAGAAGCTGTAACGAATGTTGTGAATCATGCTTATACAGATGGAGAAAAAGGCCAAGTACGTATTGGCTGCAATATATTTGATGACCGTATGGAGATCACGGTTGTCGATCAAGGAAAAAGTTTTGACGTAGACTCTATCTCAAAGAATCTTGGCCCTGTAGATGGTAAATCAGTTGACCAGTTGCACGAAGGAGGTTTAGGCCTCTTCCTGATAGATACATTAATGGACAAGGTAGAAATAAGCAGTGAAGCCGGTGTCGTTGTAATGATGACGAAGTATCTTCACAGAGATGAGGTGGAGGAACATGTCGACAGAATCTCGCCAGCGCCTTCACAGTAAAGAGCAGGTTTACGCTTGGATCGATGAACTGCAGCAGGATCCTAAGAACGAAGAAATTCAAACGAACCTTGTCTTGCAGTATCAAGATCTGGTACATTCCCTTGCCCGAAAGTTCTCTAAAGGAAAAAGCATTCACGACGATTTAGTCCAAGTAGGTATGATCGGATTGCTGGCTGCTTTTAGAAGATATGACAAAACGTTTGGCCGATCTTTTGAATCGTTTGCTGTTCCTACAATTGTAGGTGAAATAAAACGTTTTATCCGTGATAAGACATGGAGTGTACACGTTCCGCGCCGTATTAAAGAGTTAGGTCCAAGAATTAAAAAAGCCGTTGAAGAATTAACAACGAGTCTGCAAAGGTCACCAAAAATCTTTGAGATAGCAGAATTTCTTGAAGTTTCAGAAGAAGAAGTGCTAGAAACCATGGAGATGGGCAAAAGTTATCAGGCTCTATCGGTGGATAGTTCTATTGAAGCTGACCAAGAAGGAAGTACAGTTACACTTCTCGATTTAGTTGGATCGAATGATGATGGATTTGATCAGATAGACAAAAGATTACTTTTAGATAAGGCCTTTGGTGTTCTATCAGAACGAGAACGAGAAATCCTTCAGTGCACTTACTTTGAGAATCTAAGCCAAAAGGAAACAGGAGAACGTCTGGATATTTCTCAGATGCATGTTTCTCGCTTGCAAAGAAGAGCATTAGAAAAGTTAAAAGAAGCGTTGAGAGTATCACCTTCGGAGGCGCTTAAATGATCGAACACTATCAATTTAGCAGAGCATCTGTTTCCTCTTATCAAAAACCCAAAAAGGGAAATGATCTTTGCGGAGATAGTTTTTATGTAAAAGAGACGGAAAATTATTTGATTTGCGCTGTTGCAGATGGATTGGGAAGCGGCAAAATGGCAAAAGAAGCTTCAGGAGCTGCAACCGACATTATCGATAGACATCATCATGAACCAGTAGAACAGTTAATGCATCTCTGCAACGAAGGGTTAAGAAACACTCGCGGTGCCGTAATCGCAATCGTTAAAGTCGATTATACAAATCATACTGCCACATATTCTGGAGTAGGTAATATCCGTTTTATGATCTCTGCTGAAAGACAAAGAGCCATACACCCTTTGCCTAAAGTTGGTTTTCTGGCTGGAAAGCCTGAACGGTTCAAAGTACAGGATTTCAAGTTTGAAAAAGAGTTAACTTTAATGCTTTATTCCGATGGCATGGATATCCACACTCAGAGCCGTTCACTGTTAACCAAAATGATTTCTCCTAGAGAGTCTGTCATTTTTATTAGTGGGTTACCTCAGGATATCAATGATGATGCTACATGTCTCGTAGGCCAAATAAATATTAGTTAGCGAAACATCACCTTTGTATGATTTAAGGGTGATGTTTTTGTTTTGTTCTTTTTCCTTTTTTACGGTAAACCTTCCTTGGTTTATAATAGTACTAATTGATTGAAAAAGGAGTGTTCTTATTGGGACAACCTATTAGTGAACAAGCATTGCATACAATGGAACAAGAATTAAACGTTAGAGCCAAACAAATTAACCAGGTCATTGCCCTTTTAGAAGAAGGAAATACCGTCCCTTTTATCGCACGTTATCGAAAAGAGTTAACAGGTGGATTAGATGAAGTTCAAATCAAGGATATTATGGATCGCTGGTCGTATTTACAAAACTTAGCTTCTCGAAAAGAAGAAGTCATCCGTCTGATTGATGAACAAGGAAAACTTACGGATGAATTAACAGCCGCTATTACAAACGCTCAAAAACTTCAAGATATAGAGGATATTTACCGTCCTTATAAACAAAAAAGAAGAACCAAAGCAACGGTAGCAAAAGAAAAAGGACTAGAACCTCTCGCCCATTGGCTGTTGGAACAGAAGAGCGATGATCCTCTAGTCGCAGCTTCGGCATACATAAACGGAGAAAAAGAAGTGAATTCAGCAGAAGATGCGCTAGCTGGAGCGAAAGATATCATTGCTGAAATGCTTTCTGATGATGCCGAATTGCGAAAATGGATTCGTGAAGATACCTTTTCAAAAGGGGAAATCAAAACAGAAGGAAAAAACACAGAGCTTGACGAGAAAAAAGTTTTTGAAATGTACTACGAGTATCAAGAGCCAATCCGAAAAATCGTGCCCCACAGAGTTCTTGCTGTAAACAGGGGGGAGAAGGAAAATATTCTGAAGGTGGGTATTGCTGCGCCTTCCGAATTAATTCTTTCTAAGATGGAGAGGAAAACCATTACGCGCTCTAATTCTCCAGCTGCAAACTACATTCGTGAAGCGATTGAAGATGCTTATAAACGATTGATCTCCTCTTCTATCGAAAGAGAAATTCGTGCATCTTTAACGGAACAGGCGGAAGAACGTGCGATTCATATTTTTTCGGAGAACGTCAGAAGTCTCTTGCTACAAGCACCACTTAAAGGGAAAGTTGTTCTTGGTGTAGATCCGGCTTACCGAACAGGCTGCAAGTTAGGTGTAGTAGATGAAACGGGTAAAGTTCTCCACATACAAACGATCTACCCCACACCGCCGCGTTCGGAGGTTGAAAAATCTGCTGCGGTTGTAAAGAAGCTAATTGAACAATATGATATTGAAATTGCAGCAATCGGAAACGGTACAGCATCACGTGAAACAGAGCAGTTTATTGCGGAAACGCTAAAAGATCTCGATCAATCAGTAGCTTACGTTATCGTTAATGAAGCAGGAGCAAGTGTATATTCAGCTTCAAGTGTAGCCCGTGAAGAATTTCCTGATCTGCAAGTTGAGGAAAGAAGCGCGATCTCTATAGCAAGAAGGCTTCAAGACCCGTTGGCAGAGCTTGTGAAAATCGATCCAAAATCCATTGGTGTTGGTCAATACCAGCATGATGTTTCTCAAAAAAGACTAGGGGAAGAAATAACGTTTGTGGTTGAGACTGCTGTTAACCAGGTTGGTGTTAACGTAAACACAGCCTCATCTTCGCTTCTCCAGTATGTTTCCGGGCTGTCCAAAACCGTCGCGCAGAATATTATCGTAAAACGGAATGAAGTAGGGAAATTTAAAAATAGATCGGAACTTAAGAAGATTCCTCGTCTTGGAGCGAAGACATATGAGCAATGCATCGGCTTCTTGAGGGTAGTTGATGGTAACCAGCCTCTTGATCAAACCGGAATCCATCCAGAAAGCTATCCAGCAACAAAAGCTTTATTAAAGGAACTAGGTTTTTCTCCTTCTGATATTGGTTCAGAGGCTTTGGCTGAAAAGTTAAAAACGATCTCAATTGAAGCGACATCTGAAAAACTGGACATTGGTGTACCAACGCTAAAAGATATTATAGATGGTTTAACCAAACCAGGGAGAGATCCCCGGGATGCTTTTTCTGGTCCAGTGCTAAAAACAGATGTTCTTAAAATGGAAGACCTTGCGCAAGGCATGGAACTGCAGGGGACTGTTCGAAATGTTGTGGATTTCGGAGCTTTTGTAGATATTGGTGTAAAACAAGATGGGCTTGTTCATATCTCGAAACTAACAGACCGTTTTGTGAAGAATCCGATGGACGTGGTTAGTGTTGGTCAAGTCGTAACTGTTTGGGTAGATTCTGTCGATGTAGCTAAACAGAGGATTGCTTTAACGATGATTGTGCCTAAAGGCTGAACATTTTATAAAATAGTAAGAACAATATGAAGCGCTTCTCCAGTGGGTTATTCTTCACTGGAGGAGTGCTTTCTGTTATAAAAAAACCAGCATTGATTGAGTAAGCGGATTTGGTAACGATCTTTTTGATAATACGCACGACGGAGCTGTCTTTTAAACCATGTTGGCATATAGAGAACCTCCTTGAACTTCCCAATCCGTTATTTGTGTATTAGTCTATGTATAGGAGCTTGTTGATGTGAACCTGAAAATGCGAGGGGCTTGACCATGACTGATGAAGAATTGCAAAAACTGACCGAAGAAATCTCGATTCGGTTTTTTGATAAAACGTTCCGCCATAGAGCGAGATTCAATAAAAGGCTCCGCACAACGGGCGGGCGTTATCTTCTAAGATCACATGATATCGAAATGAATCCGCATCTCTATGAAGCGTTCGGTATGGAGGAACTGATCGGCGTTATCAAACATGAGCTTGTTCATTATCACCTTCACATTGAAGGTAAGGGATATAAACATGGTGACGATGATTTTAAGTACTGGTTAAACAAAGTAGGCGGTTCGCGGTATTGCCAGTCCGTACCGGAAAAAAGAAGAAGAGAAAGTTATAAATACCACTATACGTGTACAGCCTGTATGCAGCTATATAAACGTAAAAGAAAGATTGACACTAAAAGATATGTATGTGGGAAGTGCCGTGGAAAGTTAAAACAGATTTCTTTAAAATAGGGTGTTGACTTCGATTATAGGTATGTGGTAATTTAATAAAGTCGCTGTTAGACATGCCTCTTCCATAGCTTTTGAATGAGGGTAACTTAAGCGAGAATAGCTCAGAAAAAACTTCTAAAACGGGTTGACATCTGACGCTGAAACAAGTATGATATTAATTGTCCTTAAATGACATTCCACAGTAGCTCAGTGGTAGAGCTATCGGCTGTTAACCGATCGGTCGTAGGTTCGAGTCCTACCTGTGGAGCCATACAGAGAAGTACCCAAGTGGCTCAAGGGGCTCCCCTGCTAAGGGAGTAGATCGCTAACGCGGTGCGAGGGTTCGAATCCCTTCTTCTCTGCCATGTGGCCCGTTGGTCAAGCGGTTAAGACACCGCCCTTTCACGGCGGTAACACGGGTTCGAATCCCGTACGGGTCACCAACTTTTTGATTTAAACATCTTAATAAATGAAATACCTATAGATATATGGACTCGTGGTGTAGTGGTTAACATGCCTGCCTGTCACGCAGGAGATCGCCGGTTCGACCCCGGTCGGGTCCGCCATTTTTTATTCTAAGGTGTTGGGCTATAGCCAAGCGGTAAGGCAACGGACTTTGACTCCGTCATGCGCTGGTTCGAATACAGCTAGCCCAGCCATTTTTATGTTTTAAAATGAGTGTTTAAGATTGAACACATTATGTACGAGCCATTAGCTCAGTCACAAGCGTTACATCGTGATTGGACTACGGTTGTCTCGACGGATAAACTAACATTCCTTGCTTGTAGAGGAAGAGACAGGTTCCGACGGACATTATAGCACGAGCCATTAGCTCAGTCGGTAGAGCATCTGACTTTTAATCAGAGGGTCGAAGGTTCGAGTCCTTCATGGCTCACCATTTTCAAATTAATATGCGGGTGTGGCGGAATTGGCAGACGCGCTAGACTTAGGATCTAGTGTCTTTGACGTGGGGGTTCGAGTCCCTTCACCCGCACCATATTAATTAATTAACTTATAAGTTGCAGTGCTCATGCGCTGGCATCTAGCCGCGCGGTCGTGGCGGAATGGCAGACGCGCTAGCTTGAGGGGCTAGTGGGGGTATCCCCGTGGAGGTTCGAGTCCTCTCGACCGCACCAACTTTTAACAATAACATATAATGCATTAATATAGGCGCCCTTAGCTCAGCTGGATAGAGTGTTTGACTACGAATCAAAAGGTCGGGAGTTCGAATCTCTCAGGGCGCGCCATATTTACGGGAAGTGGCTCAGCTTGGTAGAGCACCTGGTTTGGGACCAGGGGGTCGCAGGTTCAAATCCTGTCTTCCCGACCATTCTTATTGCGGGTGTAGTTTAGTGGTAAAACAAGAGCCTTCCAAGCTCTGGTCGTGAGTTCGATTCTCATCACCCGCTCCAATTTTTACGGGCCTATAGCTCAGCTGGTTAGAGCGCACGCCTGATAAGCGTGAGGTCGATGGTTCGAGTCCATTTAGGCCCACCATTTAAAGTCTCAAAAAAGATTTTAAAAAATCGCTTGACTTTGCAGCTTCGGTTGTGTAAACTAATAAAGCTGTCTCAAAAAGACAAGCAAACAAGTTCTTTGAAAACTGAACAAAAGAAATAGGTAAGGAATTAAGAATTAATTCCGTCAGTT
>NZ_BMCE01000006.1 GCF_014635025.1 Fictibacillus barbaricus
CTTTTGTTCAGTTTTCAAAGAACTTTTTTGTTGCTTATTTCGTGCGTCGCTCGTTTTGGCGACTTTTATAAGATACCACCGTTTGCTGTTTGATGTCAACAGCTTTTTTCGATGTTTCTTATTTTTGTTTGTTGCGTCCTGTAAAAGCGACAAGTAGTAATATACCACCTTCAATATATTCTGGTCAACAGTTTTTTAAAAAAAAGTTAATTTCTTTGTTTTTGCCTTAAGTACCTTCTGCAGTCTGAGGGTTTTGCAAACCTGCAGAATAGACGATAGATGATCTGGTATCTCTCTTCAAGAACCGATTTTACAATTCCGTCAATCTTATGATCTTCTAGATCAAACCTTAGTTCTTCCATCTCTTTCTTTAACACATATTCAAATTCATGAAGCTCCTGATGGTTTAACAGCATTCCTACCAAAGACAATTGATAACACCCCGCTTGTATTTTTCTTTTAACATTATTGCCATGAAAATGGTGTGTTATTATTTTACGTTTTTCTAAATAACCGGCATATCTTGTCCGTATCAACATAAATATTTTGTAAGTAAGTTGGACAGGGGGTAAGAAGTTATATGAAATATTTCTTTGTCATAAACGGCAAAAAAGTAAAACAGTACATGGTTGTTGTGTTTGCGGCATTTTTTGCAGCTTCCATTGCTTTTGTAGGACAACAGCAGCTGTCTGTTTTTTCATCAAAAGAGGGTCCTCGCGCAATCTATAAAGGAGAAGATCAAGGAAACAAAGTATCCCTTACCTTTGATATCAGCTGGGGAGACAAGAGGGTTACACCGATTCTTGATGTCTTAAAAGAAAAAGGTGTGAAAAACTGTACGTTCTTTATATCCGCTGCTTGGGCAGAACGTCACCCAGATATTGTTGAACGAATCGTAAAAGATGGCCATGAAGTAGCGAGCTTAGGCTATCAATATAAAAGTTATACAGAATGGGAAGACAAACAGATTAAACGAGATATCCTCCTAGCTCAAGAAAAGATTAAAAAAGTATCCGGGAAAATGACTTCGTTGCTTAGACCGCCAAACGGTAATTTTGATGAGCGTGTACTGAACATTTCTGAGGATTTGAATCATACGGTGGTTCATTGGAGCATCGATACAAAAGATTGGAAGAACCCTGGAGTAGAAAAGATCGTGACAACGGCAACAGATGGTACAAAGGCAGGAGACATTATTTTATTGCATGCATCTGATTCTGTTAAGCAAACACACAAAGCATTACCGACGATCATCGATAAGCTCCGCGGAGATGGCTTCAAATTTGTGAGTGTAAGTGAAATGATCGCAAATACCGAAGCGAAAAGTAAAGAGGTTAATTAATGAATAAAAAGCCCCTGCTTACAAGGCAGTGGGCTTTGTTTGTTTTGCGTTCTTTTTTTGGTCGGGCTGAAGCAATCGGTGCAGCATCAAGATTTGATATGTGTTACAAAGCATTAATGGAACAAACCCCATCCATAGCGATAGTGTGTTGTTTTCTTTTAGTACAGGCACCCACTCTAGAATGGTAACAACCGTAATAAAGAATAAAGTAGGAATGAATGCTACATTCGACGTTTGTTTTACTTTTAAATATGCGATGAGCAGTCCATAAGCTAAAATCGCCAGCGGAATGACAATATAATTAATGATGCTCTCGCCTTCTTTATGAAAAGACGAATACCGCAAGAAGAATAGATCAAATAATACAACCGCAATGAGAACCAGCTGCACACCATTCCATAAGCGGTGGCTTTTAAAGATACCGAGGCCAAAGCGATGGACGGTCAGATAAGCAAAGAACCCCATCTGGCTGAAAACACTGAACAATGCACCAAATCCGATCAATCCAAAGATATATAATAACAGTTCGAACAGACTGCTGTTCTCAGGAAACTTTAATATAAGACCAACGGTGATTGCACTTACAATCCCAATTAACAATGTGGTTATGAATAAAAAGAGCCAGCTTTTAATTTTCACCCTTATTTCCCCCTCTTACATGCTCCGTAACGATTGTACCAATGTCTTTTTTAAATTGCCAGTTTTCCTTTAAATAACCAGTATAAATAAGCCTTAAAAATCAATCCTATAAGTATTGAGCCCACTTGAAAGGAGGAGGAATTCGGTTGAAAAAAATATACATTTTCCTCTTTTGTATGATGCTCGTTGCTCTTTCGGGCTGTGCTCAAAACGAAGCCCAGGGCAGTACACAGATCGATTACGAAGCAACCAAGAAGATGCTTGTCGATCTGTTAAAAACAGATGAGGGAAAAAAGGCCATTAAAGAAGTTTTATCAGATAAAGAAATTCAACAAGAAATACTGATCGATCAAGAAGTAATCAAACAGACGATTGAAAAGCAGCTTCTATCTGAAAAGGGACAGAAGTTTTGGCAGGCGCTATTTAAAGATCCTAAGTTCTCAGTTGCCTTTGCAAAAAGTATGCGTAAAGAACATGAAAAACTGATGAAGGACCTAATTAAAGACCCACAATATCAGGCAGAAGTTATGAAAATCATGCAAAACCCGCAAATGGCACAAAAATTATTAGCTCTTGTTGATACCCAGCCTGTCAGAACAGAAATGAAAAAGGTAATGCTTGAAACATTTGAAAGTCCCATTGTTCAGGCTCAGATACAAGATATGCTGAAAAAAGTGGCTCATGAAGAAATCGATCAGTCCATTTCCAAAAAAGAAAAAGAAGCATCAGGCAGCGGCGGACAGAACCAAGAGTCTAAAAGCTCACAATAAAAGCCTCCCGTATGGAAGGCTTTTTTTATTTTGTTTTCTCGATAATCGTTTTTGCCATTTGAATATAATGCTCACCGATCGGATGAGTCAGTTCATAGACACTTGGTGCAAAATCATCTTCTTTGATCTCGGGCTGGCCAAGAGGAATCTGTCCGAGTAAAGGAACATTTAATTCTTCTGCTAATCGTTTTCCTCCATCTTTACCGAATACATATTCTTTTTCACCCGTAGATTCACTTTGGAAATACGACATGTTCTCTACGATGCCGAGGACTTCGTGGTTTGTTTTGATCGCCATTGTTCCCGCTCGTGCTGCTACGAAAGCTGCTGTTGCATGCGGCGTTGTAACGATCACTTCTTTACACTTCGGAAGCATCTTATGAACGTCCAAGGCTACGTCACCTGTTCCTGGCGGTAGATCAAGAAGAACATAGTCTAAGTCTCCCCATTCAACTTCACTAAAAAAGTTCATGAGCATTTTTCCTAACATCGGCCCTCTCCAAATAACAGGTGCGTTATCTTCCACGAAGAAAGCCATGGAAATTACTTTTACATCAAAACGCTCAACAGGAAAGATCCGGTCTCCTTTTACTTTTGGGCGTTCGGTGATTCCCATCATATCAGGAACACTAAAACCGTAAATATCCGCATCGATCAGCCCGACTTTTTTCCCTAATCTTGCGAGCGCAACTGCCAAGTTAACGGACACAGTAGACTTCCCTACACCGCCTTTACCACTAGCGATCGCAATAAATTCTGTTTTGCTGTTTTCAGATAGAATAGATGGTGCACCCTGCTGCTGACCGCTCGGTTGTTGTTCGGCCTCTACATCTTCTCTTTTTTCAAAACGCAGACCAACGGATTCTGCCCCTGCGTTTTTTAATACTTGCACTATCTGTTGCTGAAGCTGCATTTGTTCTGGCGTACCTGTATGCACGAGACCGATTTTCAAACCAACATAACCTTCTTTTATTTTTAACTCACGAATACTTCCGGATTCCACCATGCTTTTATGTAAATAAGGGTCTTGAATAGGACTTAACAGCTCGATGACTTTTTCTTCTGTTAGCACATAGACACATCCTTTACCTGTAAAATTCCTTTTCAGTATATCACAACCGCAACAATCAAGCATGTAAGCGGTTTTTTAAGGTCATAATAAAAATCTCCTCAATCAAGAGGAGATTTTGGTGGTTTTTCATTTGTATAATACCTTAGCATACCTTGGTAGATCGAAGCGGCTACACTTTCCTGATACGATTCTGTTTTTAACAATTCCCGTTCTGATGGATTAGATAAAAATCCAACCTCAACTAAGGCACCTGGTACTTCTGCTGTTCGAAGCAGATAAAGACCCTCTATTGATTTTGCAAATCGATTTGTGTTTTCCAAGTTCCGCTTAATTTCATCTTGTATAAATTTAGATAAAGCTTCTCCGCCTTCTTTGCCGGGGTGATAAAACACTTGAGCCCCTCTCCACCGAGATGAAGGTAGTGAGTTTAAATGGATCGATATAAATAAGTCCGCATGATTCTCATTAATAATTCGTTTTCTCTCTTTTAAGTCTTCCCATTTTCGATGTCTTAACTTCTTTGTGTCTTCATCTGCCAGATCTTTATCTGTTTCACGTGTCATGATGACAAGTGCCCCTGCTTCTTGCAGGTAATCACGAAGCATAACTGAGATGTTCAAAGCAATTTCCTTTTCCAATACTTCTCCATCCCCAACCGCACCGCCGTCAGCACCTCCATGTCCTGGGTCTATGACAATGATCTTTCCAGACAGCGGCAAATTCCATGAACGCCATGAATCATTATCTAAAAAACGATAGGTGAAAATAAAGATAAGGACTGCACATCCTAATGCAAATGCGGCTCCCTTCACCCATTTCTTCATGTTTCGTCCCCCTATACAAGCCATATATCCTATGTATATGGGACAAGAGAAAAATTATACTTATTGAAGTTTCATCCGATATCGTTTTTCTCCGTTTTTATATCCTTCCATCCACCAAACGTGTACAAAAGCTTCACAACACAGATGTAAAGATTCCATCATCATCTCTGTGCCCCAGCACCAGAACTGCCAATATTCATAGAGACCATCTGCGATCGCCTTTTGCTTTTCATAAGCTCTGTCCTTTATTTTTTCTAATGTTTCGCCGTGATAAGCAAAGCGGCTATAGCCTGCACCTAACAGATAAGCGTCAATGGCCATGTCTATGCATGCATCCTCAATATCATTTTGATATAAAAGCGAGTATTGAAAAAACGGTTGAAATAAACGTTGAAATTCCTTTTTTATAGTGGCAAGAGATAAATCTCGAAGTACTTTTCGCTCAAAATTCTCTTTTTTGTATCTTTGTTTCTCTTTGAAGTTGTTAAGCACGATTGCCATCATTTTCTCCCCTTCCTGCGTTTTTAAGTTCGCATTGTTTTTGCCATATCTATATTTTTCTCAAAGCGCTGGTTAACGACACTGCATAAAAGATGGGAAAAAAACCGAGTAATGGCTAAAGAGAGGGTGAATGATGTTCAAACGATTGGTACAAGTTACATCTTAAACAGTAGCAATCATCCTTAATTTAGACTGATAAACAAAAAAACCCTGCTCTCGTGATGAGAACAGGGTTTTGATGAACATATAAAGAATTAACGTTTTGAGAACTGAGGTGCACGACGAGCGCCTTTAAGTCCGTACTTCTTACGCTCTTTCATACGAGCGTCACGAGTAAGGAATCCAGCTGCTTTAAGAGATGCACGGTACTCAGGATCTGCTTCTAGAAGCGCACGAGAGATACCATGACGGATAGCTCCTGCTTGTCCAGTGTATCCACCACCATGAACAGTTACTAATACGTCATACTTGTCAGTTGTTTCAGTTGTGTTAAGTGGTTGCTTAACGATAAGCTTTAATGTTTCTAATCCGAAAAATTCGTCAATGTCACGTCCGTTGATAACGATACGGCCTTCACCAGGAACTAATCGTACACGTGCAACGGAGTGCTTACGACGTCCAGTGCCATAATATTGTACTTGTGCCACGTAAATACCCTCCTTTTATTATCCGCGTAATTCGTAGTTCTCAGGTTTTTGTGCTTGATGGTTGTGTTCAGCTCCAGCATATACGTGAAGCTTTTTGAACATTTGGCGACCAAGGCTGTTCTTAGGAATCATACCTTTGATTGCTAGCTCAAGCATTTGAACCGGACGAGTTGTACGCATTTCTAATGCAGTTCTCGTACGAAGTCCACCTGGGTGACCAGTGTGGCGGTAATAAATTTTGTCAGTTAATTTCTTACCTGTTAATTCGATCTTTTCCGCGTTGATGATGATAACGTGATCACCAGTGTCAACGTGTGGTGTATAAATAGGTTTATGCTTACCGCGAAGGATAGAAGCTACTTCACTAGAAAGACGTCCAAGAGTCTTGCCTTCAGCGTCGATCACAAACCATTTACGTTCTACTTCAGAAGCTTTCGCCATGAAAGTCGTACGCATGTGTTTTCCCTCCTGTATCTTCAATCAAATTCATTATATTCAATGTGAACATTTCCCGAGATATCAACACGGGGCATGTGGACGATATCTGTAGAAATACCAAATAATATCTTATAATATATAAACAACGATGTCAAGTGTATCCTAAATATTATTCAGGTTTATCTTGGTAATTTACTTGATGCAAATAGAGTCCATGTGCAGGTGCTGTTTTCCTTGCTAATGAACGGTCTTTGCCAACTAAAATATGCTGGATATCTTCCGGCTTCCGCTTGCCTGATCCCACTTCTAAAAGTGTACCGACGATGATACGAACCATGTTGTATAAAAAGCCGCTTCCCTTAATCTGAAACGTTAGCTGCTCTCCCTCTTCTACAATATCCAGCGCATAGATCGTCCGTACTTTATCAGCTACTTCCGAACGAGCGGATGAAAAGGAAGTAAAATCGTAGGTGCCTAAAAAGAATAAAGCCGCCCTTTTGATATCATCCACGTTTATTGCGTAAGAATAATGAAGCATATGGTTTCTTTTAAACACATCCGCTTGTTTACTTGTCAGCAGCTTATAATGATATTCTTTGCTTACAGCAGAAAAACGGGAATGAAAAGACGGGCTTACCTCTTCTACCTTTCTGATCAGAATATCGTTTGGCAGCATTGCATTTAAAGCTTTGCACCATGCATCTGGATATATACTTAAATCAGAATCAAAATGAAACACTTGGCCGACAGCATGTACACCTGCATCCGTACGTCCAGAAGCAGCAATACTGATGGGTTCACCTTTATGCATCTTTTGCAGAACCGACTGGATGATTCCTTGCACCGTTCTGCCGCTGGGCTGGATCTGGTATCCTGCAAATTCAGTACCGTCATAAGCGACGGTTACTTTCATACGAGCCATGTTTCAATCTCCTTTAACTGCGTAATACGAATAACAAAACGGTCAGCAGCAGCAACAATATAAGGGCAAATGAATCGCGTTTATGCCATTCAAGTGCTCTCAGACGCGTTCTTCCTTCACCGCCTCGATATCCTCTAGCTTCCATAGCAAGTGCAAGCTCCTCAGCCCGTTTGAACGAGGAAACGAATAGCGGGACTAGAAGGGGTACAAACGCCCTAGCTCGTTCTTTAATCGGACCGCTTGTAAAATCTGCACCTCGCGCCATCTGTGCTTTCATGATCTTCTCCGTTTCTTGTAGAAGAGTCGGAATAAACCGTAGAGAGATCGACATCATCAAAGCAAATTCATGAACTGGAAGCTTCCATTTTTTTAACGGTCCAAGCAAGTGTTCCAAGCCATCTGTAATATCGATCGGTGTAGTTGTTAAAGTCAATAAAGACGTCATTAAAACAAGGAGCAAAAGTCTCATCGCAATGAATACCCCTTGGATTATTCCGCCCTCGTATATTTCGAGAAAGCCTGCTTTATAGAGAAGATCCCCTTCTTTCGTTAAAAACACATGCAGAAAGAGTGTGAAGACAACAAGAATAAGAATCGGCTTTAAACCTTTATATAAGAACCGCATTGGTACTTTAGACAACGTAATCGTTACCGCCGTAAAAGCGATAAGCAAGCCGTATGTTACCCAGTTATTAGCTAAAAAAACAATAAATAAGTAAAAGAATGCAGCAATCAGCTTTGAGCGTGAATCCATACGATGCAATGGAGAAGAAGCAGGATAATATTGCCCGATAATTACATTTTGCAGCATGCTAGCTCCCCCTCTTCTTCAGGCTCTGGCTCACTTGCTTTGCCAGTTCCTCAATCGTAAAGTTTGACAGGGAGAGGTTCTGCCCAGATCTCTCATTCCATCTCATAAGAAACTGTACAGTCTCAGGCACATCTAGACCTGCTTGCTGCAGAGCTTCTCTCTGATTAAAGATATCAGCTGGTTTTCCATGCAGATAAAGTTCCCCTTTATGCATAACCGCGATCTCATCTGCGTATCGAGAGGCATCCTCCATGCTATGAGTAACTAGAATGGTTGTTAAGCTTTTACTCTTGTGAAGATTGTAAAACAGCTCCATGATTTCAACCCGGCCTGAGGGATCTAGCCCTGCAGTGGGTTCGTCTAGAATCAGTACTTCTGGATTCATCGCAAGTACACCAGCAATGGCAACTCTGCGCATTTGCCCTCCACTTAGATCAAATGGCGACTTTTCTAGAACCGTTTGCGGCAGTCCAACCATTTCAATCACTTTTGCAGCAGTTTTCTTGGCTTTTTCTTCTGATACACCGAAATTGCGCGGACCAAACATGATATCTTTTTCAACTGTTTCTTCAAAAAGCTGATGCTCTGGATATTGAAAAACAATTCCTGCTTTCTTTCGAAGAGGTTTTAAATCTTGTTTTTTTCCGCCTGCTTCTAAAACCGTGCTCCCCATTTTTATCGAACCGCTTGAAGGCTTTAAAAGTCCGTTAAGATGCTGAATGAGCGTTGACTTTCCTGACCCTGTATGACCAATTAAAGCAAGAAATGTTCCGTCGTTTATATCGAGGCTGATATCGTGAAGCGCACGCCTCTCAAATGGTGTACCTTGCATGTATCGGTGTTCCAGGCTATTTATGCTAATTTCCATAATGCATTCACCAGCGCTTCCTGTGTTAAATAGCCTTTATCAAGCTCTACCCCTTCTTGACGAAGAGCTTCGCTTAACTTTAGTGAAAACGGTAAATCCAGACCAGCTGATTTTAACAATTCCCTCTGCTGAAAAATCACTTCAGGTATGCCCTCAGCTGCCTTTTCCCCCATTTTCATGACGACGACTCTGTCTGCACTTAGCGCTTCCTCTAAATCGTGTGTGATGGAAATGACAGTGATGCCTTCTTTTCTATTCAGTTCACGTACAGTCTCAATGACCTCTAACCGTCCGATAGGATCAAGCATGGATGTTGCCTCATCCAAAACAATAACAGATGGCTTTTGTGCTAATATACCAGCTATGGCCACTCTCTGCTTCTGACCTCCAGATAGTTGGTGCGGCTCCTGATTTAAAAAAGCTTCCATCCCAACACGCTCTACACTCTCACTGATCCGCTTAATCATCTCTTTCCGGGGAACACCGAAATTTTCGAGACCAAACGCGATATCATCTTGTACACTTGTCCCGACAAATTGATTATCCGGATTCTGAAAGACCATACCAACTTGTCTTCTTACCTCCCAGATGTCCTCTGGACGCGCTGTCGCGTATTCTGAGACATAAACAGTCCCTTCGTTAGGCAACAGAAGTCCGTTAAGCATCTTGGCTAATGTAGATTTGCCTGAACCGTTGTGGCCGACAATAGACAGCCATTCTCCTTTATGCACATCTAACGTTACACCTTTTAGTGTAGGTGTCTCTTCTCCTGGATAATAAAAGGTCACATCTTTAACGGTAATGATGTTTTTCATGTGACATCCTCCTCTTAGCTGCTGCTCATTCTAGCTGCTCTCTGCTCATAATTAATCTTTTCTAAAAATTGTTGTTTTTTAATTGACTAACTCTTCATTGACAAGTTGATTGGAGCGCAAGGTGCGTGACTCCTGCGGGATGAGGGGGATAGGTGAGACCCTGCCAGCGCAAAGCGATAGGGAGGCTCACCGCCCACCCCGCGGAAAGCGAGCACATGGAGCGCAGATCAACCCTTACTAATAGCTACAAATGCTTTTGTTAAAGCACTTTAAATCAAATAAAAAAGGGCAAGATTGTCATCGAAGACTTGATCCCGCCCTTTCATACGTTTTATTAAACTAATTCAATGATAACCATTGGTGCACCATCACCACGGCGAGGGCCGATTTTTGCGATGCGAGTGTAACCACCGTTACGCTCAGCATAGCGAGGTGCAAGATCACTGAAAAGCTTTTGAAGAGATCTTTGGCCAGTCTCTGTGTCAGCTACTTCATTACGAAGAAATGAAGCTGCTTGACGACGAGCATGAAGGTCTCCACGCTTACCAAGCGTAATCATTTTTTCAGCAAATTTACGAACTTCTTTTGCACGTGCTTCTGTAGTTTCAATACGCTCGTTGATGATTAAATCAGTAGCTAAATCACGAAGCATTGCTTTACGAACCGCAGATACACGACCTAACTTTTGGTATCCCATGCTTGTATTCCCTCCTCTGCGCGTTTCTCTCTCGTCTTGAAAAAGCGCGTATTACGAATTAATCGTCAGCGCGTAATGAAAGACCTAACTCTTCAAGTTTCTCTTGAACTTCTTCAAGAGATTTCTTTCCAAGGTTGCGTCTCAGCGTTCTGAGCTTGATCTGTTAAGCCAACAAAAATGTTTAAATGTTCGCTAATGATCTTCGCACCAAGAGAAACTGCTTCCTCTGGACGAATGCTCCCATCTGTCCATACATCAAGCGTTAGCTTATCATAGTTTGTTACTTGTCCTACACGAGTGTTTTCCACTTGGTAATTCACACGAGAAATAGGTGTGTAAATTGAATCAACAGGAATAACTCCGATCGGCAGGTCTTCGCGTTTATTGCCTTCTGCCTGAACATAACCACGACCACGCTTAGCATGAAGCTTCATTTGGAAATGAGCTCCTTTTGCTAGTGTTGCGATATGAAGATCCGGATTAAGGATTTCAACATCGCTGTCATGAGTAATGTCACCAGCTGTTACAACACCGTCGCCTTGAACATCGCTTTAGGTTTAAGATGATGGTTGTTACATCTTCAACTACACCTTCAACTGTAGAGAACTCATGCAATACGCCATTAATCTGAATAGATGTAACTGCTGCACCAGGTAGTGAGGACAACAAGATACGACGCAAGGAGTTGCCTAGTGTAGTCCCGTATCCACGTTCAAGTGGTTCAACAACAAACTTTCCGTATGTGGCATCGTCGCTGATTTCAACCGTCTCAATTCTTGGCTTTTCGATTTCGATCATTCAACTGAACCCTCCTTCAAACGTCGAATCTCGGCTGGAGATTTCCAGCCGAAATTCCCCATAGGCATTCCGACTTATCAATTACCAAAACTTTCACTATAACCATTATAGACAAGTTATAGAAATATATACCGTGTATATCGTTACACGCGACGGCGTTTTGGCGGGCGGCAACCGTTGTGAGGTACAGGAGTAACGTCACGAATAGCTGTTACTTCTAAGCCTACCGCTTGAAGGGCACGGATTGCTGCTTCACGTCCAGCACCAGGTCCTTTAACGGATACTTCCAACGTTTTCATACCATGTTCCATTGCAGTCTTACCAGCTGTTTCAGCTGCCATTTGTGCTGCGAACGGAGTAGACTTACGAGAACCTTTAAATCCTAGGTGACCAGCAGTCGCCCAAGAGATTGCGTTCCCGTGCGTGTCAGTGATCGTAATGATCGTGTTGTTGAATGTAGAACGGATATGTGCTACGCCGACTTCAACATTCTTTTTGACACGACGCTTACGTGTATTAGTCTTACGTGCTTTTGCCATTTAGAGTTTACCTCCTTTACTTACTTTTTCTTATTCGCTACAGTTCTACGAGGTCCTTTACGAGTACGGGAGTTGTTCTTCGTGTTTTGACCACGTACTGGTAATCCACGACGATGACGAACACCACGATATGCTCCGATCTCGATTAGACGCTTGATGTTAAGTGATACTTCACGGCGAAGGTCACCTTCCACTTTGTGTCCATCGATGACTTCGCGGATTTTATTTAATTCATCTTCAGTAAGATCACGAACGCGTGTATCTTCAGAAACTCCAGCTTGAGCAAGAATTTGCTGTGCTTTTGTTTTACCGATACCGAAGATGTAAGTTAATGAGATAACTACTCGCTTGTCACGAGGAATATCTACACCTGCAACACGTGCCATAATTTTTGCACCTCCTGTTTATTAACCTTGTTTTTGTTTATGTTTCGGATTTTCACAGATCACCATTACAGTGCCTCTGCGGCGAATCACTTTACATTTTTCACATATTGGCTTGACTGATGGTCTTACCTTCATTTTTTATAACCTCCTTATGTCACGGAGTACATTGATTATTTAAAACGATACGTTATACGACCACGTGATAAGTCATACGGAGACAATTCTACGGTTACTTTATCCCCTGGAAGAATTCGAATGTAGTGCATACGAATCTTTCCAGAAACGTGCGCTAGAACTTTGTGTCCGTTTTCTAGTTCAACACGAAACATGGCGTTCGGAAGAGGTTCAATAACTGTACCTTCTACCTCAATAACATCATCTTTAGCCATCGACTTGATCTCCCTTCTTCAGAGCAATGACTTTCTCGTCGGAAAACTTCGCTACTGCATAACGCAATTTGCCATTGGTTACACGACCTGTTTCAAGAATGCTTTTAACAACTTCCGGAGAAGTAAAATCTAGCAGTTCTAAGTGGTTTAGGTTTTTCCGTTTGGCCCGATCAAACTTGCGCTTGTCGCCATCTGCTACGAGGACGAAACGCCCATCGAGAATACCGACGATAACACCTAACCGATCTGCGTCTCTTCCTTTTAGTATCCGAACCAGTTGACCTATGTTCGGTACCGAATCAGATTCGCTTACCATTTCATCACCTTCACTTAGATCTTAGTTAAGATTTCAAAGCCTTCTTCCGTAATGACAACCGTATGTTCAAAGTGAGCACACCATTTGCCATCCGTTGTGACAACCGTCCAGTTATCGGATAATGTTCGAACATAGCGAGTTCCCGCATTTATCATAGGTTCTATTGCTAGAACCATGCCCTTTTTCAGTACTGGCCCTTTACCAGGCGGTCCATAATGAGGAATCTGCGGGTCCTCATGTAAGTCCTGGCCTATTCCGTGTCCAACGTATTCGCGAACAACAGAAAAACCTTCTTCCTCAGCATACTTTTGTATCTCATGAGAAATATCAGTCAACCGGGCACCGGCTTTTGCCTTTTGAAGTCCTCTATATAAAGACTCTTCGGTCACATCCAGAAGTTTTTGAGCTTCATCTGAAATCTCGCCAACCCCATACGTCCAAGCGGAGTCTCCGTGGTATCCATTGTACTTCGCCCCAATATCTATAGAGATAATGTCGCCATGGTTGAGTACGCGTTTACCTGGGATCCCGTGCACAAGTTCTTCATTTACAGAAGCACAGATGCTCCCACTAAAACCATTATAGTTTTTAAATGAAGGAATTGCACCTTGGCTGCGGATAAACTTATCAGCAATTTTGTCCAGTTCCTTAGTAGTTATGCCAGGCTTAATGTGTTTTTTTAACTCTTGATGAGTTAAGGCAACAATGCGACCTGCCTCCCGCATGATTTCAATCTCCCGCGGTGTTTTGCAGATTATCATTTCGCCAATCCCCCAATAAGTTGGTCAATGTCTTGAAAGACTTTGTCGATATCCTGATCACCATTAATGTTTTTCAGGTAACCTTTTTCACCATAAAAATCAAGCAGTGGTTTAGCCTGCTTCATGTTTACATCTAAACGGTTTCGAACGGTCTCTTCATTATCATCTTGACGTTGGATAAGCGTACCGCCGTCTTTATCACATACTCCTTCAACCTTTGGCGGGTTGAATATTACATGATACGTGCTTCCGCATGTTTGGCAAATCCGACGACCTGTTAATCGCTGCATCAGCTTATCCGAATCTACTGAGATGTTTAGAACATAATCAATCTTTCGGTCTAGCTCATTCGTGATTTCTTCCAGTGCTTCCGCTTGGGCAGCTGTCCGAGGGAATCCATCTAGTAAAAATCC
The DNA here is from genome assembly GCF_014635025.1 of Fictibacillus barbaricus. Classification (GTDB taxonomy): domain Bacteria; phylum Bacillota; class Bacilli; order Bacillales; family Fictibacillaceae; genus Fictibacillus; species Fictibacillus barbaricus. Next base: position 13,949 of record NZ_BMCE01000006.1, read on the forward strand.
TTTTTCGCAGTCCTTTTTAGAAAGTCGGTCACGTACGATACCGATTGTAACTTCGTCAGGAACGAGGTTACCCGCATCCATGTACGATTTTGCCTCAAGTCCAAGAGGAGTCTCCTCTTTGATTGCTGCTCGGAACATATCTCCAGTTGAGATATGAGGTATTCCGTATTTCTCAACAATTCGTTCTGCTTGAGTACCCTTACCTGCTCCGGGCAATCCCATTAAGACTAGATACATCTAATCCCTCCATAAATCACAATCGTCTTTTTGTAAGAGCATGCTGGGAAGATGATTCTTCCCGAGCTCTTATTTAATGAAGCCTTTGTAGTGCCGCTTGATCAGCTGGCTCTCAATCTGCTTCATGGTGTCTAATGCCACACCTACAACAATCAGCAAGCTTGTTCCACCAATTTGAATGGCTGGCGGAAGGTTCAAACCTGGAATTGCTGTAAAGACAACTGGCAGGACTGCGATTGCAGCCAGGAATAGAGATCCAACAAATGTTAATCGATACAGAATTCTTGTTATATAAGTTTGAGTGTTAGCCCCTGGGCGAATCCCAGGAATGTATCCACCCTGCTTCTTTAAGTTTTCCGCCATTTGCTCCGGATTTACCTGGATAAACGTATAGAAATACGAGAACCCAATAATAAGGAGCGCATATATAATCATTCCGACTGGCTTCGTGTAGTCAAACGTGTTGATAATCCAAGTCGTAACATCATTCTGTCCGAAAAAGCCAGCAACAGTTCTTGGCGTGATGATCAAGGAAATCGCGAAGATAACCGGGATAACACCTGCTGCGTTAACTTTGATCGGCAGATGAGTGGACTGGCCGCCAACAGGCTTTGTTCCAACGACTCGTTTTGCATACTGAATCGGGATTTTCCGAACACCTTGTTGAATAAAGATAACACCCATAATAACGAGTACAATCGCAAGAGCAAGCAGTACAATCGTTACGATATGCATGAATAACTGATCGTTACCGCCCTCAAATTGCGTTGTGAAAAGCTGGTTAACTGCTGTAGGAATAGCTGCGGCAATCCCCGCAAAAATCAGAACTGAGATTCCGTTTCCAATCCCCTTAAGGGTAATCTGCTCACCTAACCACATTAAGAATGCAGTACCTGCAGTTAAAACTAACGCGATAAATAGATACGTAGTCATGCTAGGGTTTTGAATAAGTCCTGGGAAAAGATTGTTAAAACCGATAGACATACCGATTGCCTGGATAAAACCAAGAACAATAGTTCCATAGCGCGTGAACTGAGCTAATTTCTTACGCCCAACTTCACCTTGCTTACTCCACTCCGTAAATTTAGGAACAACGTCCATCTGCAGAAGCTGCACGATGATCGAAGCTGTAATATACGGCATGATACCCATAGCGAAAATGGAGAAGTTCTGTAACGCTCCACCGCCAAACGTATTTAAAAAACCAAAAATGTTAGCACTGTCGCCTGTACTGAATTTCAGTACATCGCGATTTACACCAGGTACTGGGATGAATGTTCCTAGACGGAACACCACCAGCATTGCAAGTGTAAACAATATCTTGTTTCTCAGATCACCCACACGCATAATGTTGGAGATTGTCTGGAACATTAGATCACCTCAGTAGTTCCGCCCGCTGCTTCAATTGCTTCTTTAGCAGAAACAGAGAATTTGTGCGCCTTAACTGTAAGCTTAACTTCTAACTTGCCATTACCTAGAACTTTGATACCGTTCTTAAGACTGCTTACTACTCCTGTTTCAAGAAGAAGTTCAGGAGTTACCTCTGTGCCCTCTTCAAAACGTACTAGCTTCTCAAGATTTACAACTGCATACTCTTTACGAGTAGGGTTTGTGAATCCGCGTTTCGGTAAACGACGTGCTAATGGATTTTGTCCACCTTCGAATCCAGGTCTAACACCACCGCCTGAACGAGAGTTTTGACCTTTGTGTCCACGACCACTTGTTTTACCATTGCCTGATCCGATACCGCGACCTACACGGTTGCGAACTTTACGGGATCCTTCTGATGGCTTCAACTCATGAAGTTTCATCTGAGCACCTCCTCATGATTTATTTAACTTATTAAGCTTCTAATTCTTTCACTGTTAAAAGGTGAGACACCTTATTAACCATACCGCGGATAGCCGCGTTATCTTCGTGCACAACTGTCTGGTGCATTTTGCGTAAACCAAGTGTCTTAACAACGATACGTTGGTTTTCCGGACGGCCGATTACACTGCGAGTGAGGGTGATTTCTAATTTCTTAGCCATCTAAAGTTCCCTCCTTAACCTAAAAGCTCTTGTACTGATTTACCGCGAAGTTTCGCAACATCTTCAGCACGCTTTAAATTTTTCAAACCTTCAATTGTTGCACGAACCATGTTGATTGGGTTGTTAGATCCAAGTGACTTAGAAAGGATGTCACCTACACCAGCAAGCTCCAATACCGCACGTACAGGTCCACCAGCAATTACCCCAGTACCTTCAGATGCAGGCTTAAGAAGTACGTTACCTGCTCCAAAGCGTCCAATTACTTGGTGAGGAATTGTTGTTTTTACGATTGGTACAGTTACTAAGTTCTTCTTAGCATCTTCAATCGCCTTACGGATCGCTTCTGGCACCTCTTGGGCTTTACCAGTACCGAATCCAACGTGACCATTTTTGTCACCTACGACAACCACTGCAGCAAAGCGGAAACGACGTCCACCTTTTACTACCTTAGCTACACGGTTAACCGTAACGACGCGTTCTTCAAGTTCAAGTTTGTTAGGGTCGATACGCATCAGGTTCCCTCCTTCGATTAAAATTCTAACCCAGCTTCACGAGCTGCGTCTGCTAATGCTTTTACACGTCCATGGTATAAATAACCGCCACGGTCAAATACTACCGCTTTGATTCCTTTTTCAATTGCACGCTTTGCGATTTCTTCACCAATCGCTTTAGCAGCATCCACGTTTCCACCGTTTTCTACACTTACACCTTTATCAAGGGAAGATGCAGATACAATTGTTACACCTGCTTGATCATCGATCAATTGAGCATAGATGTGCTTTGTAGAACGGAATACGTTCAAACGAGGACGTTGTGCTGTTCCGCTTACAACGCGGCGAACACGAGCATGTCTTTTCTTACGATTGACATTCTTATCTGCTTTCGTGATCATCCTTTGCACTCCTTTCCGCTACCTAACGGCTTTATTTACCAGTCTTACCTTCTTTACGGCGAACGAATTCACCTTCGTAACGAATACCTTTACCTTTGTAAGGCTCAGGTGAACGAACTGAACGGATGTTTGCAGCAACTTCACCTACACGTTGCTTGTCAATACCCTTAACGATAACCTTCGTGTTAGAAGGTACTTCGATGTCGATTCCTTGTTCAGGAACGATTTCAACAGGGTGAGAGTAACCTACGTTAAGTACAAGCTTGTTACCAGCTTTGGAAGCACGATATCCAACCCCGATAATTTCAAGAGCTCTTTCATAACCGTTTGTTACACCGATTACCATGTTGTTTAATACGCTGCGAGTCGTACCATGCAATGCACGGTGCTCTTTGTGGTCGCTCGGGCGTTCCACAGTAATTTCGTTATCTTGAACATTAATTTTAATGTCAGCATTGAATTTGCGAGAAAGTTCACCTTTAGGGCCTTTTACAGATACAGTGTTGTCATTAGCAACATCGATCGTAACGCCGCCTGGAACTTCTATCGGTTTGTTACCTACGCGAGACATGTTGACACCTCCATTCGCTATTTATTACCAAACGTACGCTAGTACTTCGCCACCCATTTGTGATTGGCGAGCTTCTTTATCAGTCATAATGCCTTTAGAAGTAGATACGATCGCAATTCCAAGTCCGCCAAGTACACGTGGCAGATCACTTGATTTTGCATAAACACGTAAACCAGGCTTACTAATACGCTTTAGACCTGAGATTACACGCTCATTGTTAGAACCGTACTTAAGGAAGATGCGAATCATTCCTTGTTTGCTATCCTCTACATATTCAACATCGCGAACAAAACCTTCACGCTTAAGGATTTCAGCTATTTCTTTTTTCATATTAGAAGCAGGAAGCTCCAACTTATCGTGACGAACAGTGTTTGCGTTGCGGATACGAGTAAGCATATCTGCAATTGGATCTGTCATAACCATTACTAGTTACCTCCTTCCCTTTTTTCAGGGTATTACCAGCTGGCTTTTTTAACGCCAGGAATTTGACCTTTGTAAGCAAGTTCTCTGAAACAGATACGGCACAGTTTGAACTTGCGGATTACTGAATGAGGACGCCCGCAACGTTCACAGCGCGTATATTCTTGCACTTGGAACTTTTGCTTGCGTTGTTGCTTAGCAATCATGGATTTCTTTGCCACGGGTAAACCTCCTTTGGCTAAAGGTTATTTTTGGAATGGCATTCCGACTTGTGTAAGAAGCTCACGTGCTTCTTCGTCAGTGTTCGCAGTCGTTACGATAACGATGTCCATTCCGCGAACTTTGTTTACTTTATCATAGTCGATCTCCGGGAAGATCAATTGCTCTTTAACTCCAAGCGTGTAGTTACCGCGGCCGTCGAAAGACTTCTTGGAAACCCCGCGGAAGTCACGTACACGTGGAAGGGAAACGCTGATTAACTTATCAAGGAAGTCATACATGCGCTCTCCGCGAAGTGTAACTTTTGATCCGATCGGCATACCTTCACGAAGTTTGAATCCAGCGATAGATTTCTTTGCACGAGTAATCACAGGCTTTTGACCAGCGATTGCTGTAAGTTCCTCTACTGCTGTATCTAACACTTTAGAGTTGGAAACTGCTTCACCAACACCCATGTTAATAACGATTTTTTCAATCTTTGGCACTTGCATAATTGAAGTGTAATTAAACTTTTCCATTAGAGATGGTAAGATCTCTGATTTATATCGCTCTTGTAGACGGTTCATTATGTGTCCTCCTTTCACTCTGAGACTTATTTATCTAGGGTTTCACCAGATTTTTTGGCCACACGAACTTTTTTCCCATCAACTACATTGTAGCCTACACGAGTAGGAGCACCAGTTTTAGGGTCAAGAGGCATTACGTTAGAAGCATGAATTGGTGCTTCTTGGCTAAGGATTCCACCTTGTGGATTAGCTTGAGAAGGTTTTGCGTGTTTCTTAACAACGTTCACGCCTTCAACAAGCACTCTGTTTAGCTTTGGATATGCTTCAAGGATCACACCTTGTTTGCCTTTATCCTTGCCGGAAATAACTTGTACTTTATCGCCTTTTTTCACATGCAATGGCATTGTGATGTTGCACCTCCTTACAAGACAATAAGCGCCTTGCTAGTAAATATATTAAAGAACTTCTGGAGCAAGAGATACGATTTTCATAAATTGCTTGTCACGAAGTTCACGTGCTACAGGTCCGAAGATACGAGTTCCTCGAGGACCTTTGTCATCCTTAACGATTACAGCCGCGTTTTCATCAAAGCGGATGTAAGATCCGTCGTTACGGCGCATACCACGCTTAGAGCGTACCACTACCGCTTTAACAACGTCACCTTTCTTAACAACGCCACCTGGTGTTGCGGACTTAACCGAACATACAATAATGTCACCAACGTTAGCGTACTTACGACCAGAACCACCAAGAACTTTAATGCAAAGTAGCTCTTTCGCACCGGAGTTATCTGCTACTCTTAAACGGGATTCTTGTTGAATCATGCGAATGGACCTCCTTTCGGATATGAGTATAATCCGAACAATTTATTAAATAATTACTGCTTCTTGAACAACTTCTACTAGACGGAATCGCTTATCTTTAGAAAGCGGGCGCGTCTCCATGATCTTAACGATATCATTGATCTTTGCAGTGTTGTTTTCATCATGCGCTTTTAACTTTTTAGAGTATTTCACGCGCTTGTTATATAAAGGGTGTGTTTTGTATGTTTCAACAAGTACTGTAATCGTTTTGTCCATCTTGTCAGATACAACACGACCAGTATACACCTTGCGCTGGTTACGTTCACTCATTGTGCGAACCTCCTCTCAAGATTTAACCGTTAGTAATCCCAAGCTCTCTTTCACGTAAAACCGTTTTTGCACGGGCAATTGCTTTACGAACTTCACGAATGCGGGCTGGGTTTTCTAGTTGACCTGTCGCTAGTTGGAAACGAAGGTTAAAAAGCTCTTCTTTAAGTGCTTTTGCTTTTTGTTCAACTTCTGCAGTGGTCAGGTTACGGATTTCATTAGCCTTCATTTGTGTCACCACCCACTTCTTCGCGTTTAACAAACTTACATTTTACTGGAAGTTTGTGTGCTGCAAGACGCAACGCTTCGCGTGCCACTTCTTCAGAGACACCAGCGATTTCAAACATAACTTTTCCAGGCTTAACAACTGCTACCCATCCTTCAGGAGCACCTTTACCAGAACCCATTCGGACTTCAAGAGGCTTTGCAGTGTAAGGCTTAGACGGGAAAATTTTAATCCATACTTTACCGCCACGCTTCATATAACGAGTCATCGCAATACGAGCTGCTTCGATCTGGCGGTTAGTAATCCAAGAAGCTTCTAGAGCTTGCAAACCGAATTCCCCGAAATGAACTTCAGTACCGCCTTTTGCGTTTCCACGCATTTTACCACGGTGTTCACGACGATATTTAACACGTTTTGGCAATAACATAATTATTTGCCTCCTTCCTCTTTTTTCGTTCCTCTTGTTGGAAGGACCTCACCACGATAAATCCAGATTTTCACTCCAAGCTTACCGTAAGTTGTGTCTGCTTCAGCAGTACCGTAGTCGATGTCTGCACGAAGTGTGTGAAGAGGAACTGTTCCTTCACTGTAATGTTCAGAACGAGCGATATCAGCTCCGCCAAGACGGCCTGATACTTCTGTCTTGATACCTTTCGCACCAGCACGCATAGCACGTTGAATCGCTTGCTTCATTGCACGACGGAAAGATACACGGTTTTCAAGTTGACGAGCGATGTTTTCAGCTACTAGCTTAGCATCAACGTCAGCTTGCTTGATTTCAAAGATGTTTACATGAACTCGCTTACCAGTCATATCGTTAAGAGCTTTACGAAGTGCTTCAACTTCAGATCCACCTTTACCGATTACCATTCCTGGCTTAGCAGTCTTGATTGTGATATTTACACGGTTAGCTGCACGTTCGATTTCAACACCGGATACAGCCGCGTCTTTTAAACGCTTTTCAATATAAGAACGGATCTTAAGGTCTTCATGTAAAAGATTAGCGTAATCCTTTTCAGCGTACCATTTTGAATCCCAGTCACGGATGACGCCAATACGTAGACCTATTGGATTTACTTTTTGACCCACGTCTTAACCCTCCTTCTTTTCAGAAACAACGATTGTGATGTGGCTAGTACGTTTGTTGATACGGCTTGCGCGACCCATCGCACGAGGACGGAAACGCTTAAGAGTAATACCTTCATCAACGAACGCTTGCTTAATCACTAGGTTGTTCGGTTCCATTTCATAGTTGTGTTCTGCGTTTGCAATAGCAGACTTAAGCACCTTTTCAATTACAGGAGAAGCTGCTTTAGGCGTCAAACGTAGAATCGCAAGTGCCTCACCTACTTGCTTGCCTCGAATCAAGTCGATTACGATACGAGCTTTACGAGGAGCAATACGCACTTGTTTAGCAATTGCTTTTGCTTCCATTTTGTGTACCTCCCCTCAATTAACGTCTAGTTTTCTTATCATCAGCTGCATGGCCTTTGTAAGTACGAGTAGGTGCAAACTCACCTAGCTTGTGACCGACCATATCTTCTGTTACATATACCGGCACGTGCTTACGACCATCATAAACAGCGATTGTGTGACCGATGAAGTCAGGGAAAATCGTAGAACGACGAGACCAAGTTTTAACTACTTTCTTGTCGTTAGATTCATTAAGTGCCTCGACCTTTTTCATCAAGTGGTCATCTACAAAAGGCCCTTTTTTCAAACTGCGACCCATTTGAGAACCTCCCTTTGTGTTTGCGCTACGGCTCGATTGAACCGTAGGACAATCACATTATTTTTTGCGACGACGTACAATGTACTTGTCAGTTTGGCTGTTTTTCTTACGAGTTTTATATCCAAGAGTTGGTTTGCCCCATGGAGACATTGGTGATTTACGTCCGATTGGAGCGCGTCCTTCACCACCACCGTGTGGGTGATCGTTAGGGTTCATTACAGAACCACGAACTGTTGGGCGGATACCCTTCCAACGAGAACGACCTGCTTTACCAACGTTTACAAGTTCATGCTCAAGGTTACCAACTTGACCGATTGTTGCACGGCAAGTAAGAAGGATCATACGAACTTCACCAGAACCAAGACGAACTAGTGCGTATCTTTCTTCTTTACCAAGAAGCTGAGCTTCAGCACCAGCTGAACGAGCTAATTGCCCGCCTTTACCAGGCTTAAGTTCGATGTTGTGGATAGTAGAACCTACAGGAATATTAGCTAATGGAAGTGAGTTACCCACTTTGATATCAGCTTCAGGTCCAGACATGATCTGTTGACCTACTTGGATTCCTTTTGGAGCTAGGATATAACGCTTCTCACCATCTGCGTAGTGGATCAGAGCGATGTTAGCTGTACGGTTTGGATCGTATTCGATTGTAGCAACGCGACCTGGTATTCCATCTTTGTTACGTTTGAAATCGATGATACGATACTTACGCTTGTGTCCACCACCTTGGTGACGAACAGTTAGTTTACCTTGGTTGTTACGACCAGCTTTTTTGCTAAGTGGAGCAAGCAAGGATTTTTCTGGTTGGTCAGTTGTAATTTCAGCAAAGTCAAGCTGAGACATGTTACGACGACCGTTAGTTGTCGGTTTAAACTTTTTGATACCCATTGTAATTTCCCTCCTTTACGAGTTCTTCTTAAACTCCTTCAAAAAAGTCGAGTTCTTTGCTTTCTGGAGTTAATGTAACTACAGCTTTTTTACGTTTAGATGTGTAACCAGTGTGACGGCCTACACGCTTAAACTTACCTTTGTAGTTAGCAGTGTTAACAGTTTGTACTTTCACGCCAAAGATTTCTTCTAGTGCGCCTTTGATTTGAGTCTTAGTTGCACGAGGGTTTACTTCGAACGTGTATTTTTTGTCAGCCATTATTTCAGTAGAACGCTCTGTAATAACGGGGCGCTTAATCACATCACGAGCTTCCATTATGCGAGCACCTCCCCTACTTTTTCCACAGCGTCTTTAGTCATAAGAAGCTTGTCGTGGTTTAACACGTCAAGAACACTAACGCCGTTAGCCGTAACAACTGTTACGCCAGGGATGTTACGTGCAGATAGAGCAACAGCGTCATTGTAATCAGCAGTTACAACTAATGCTTTACGATCTGCGGATAGATTTGTAAGTACTTGCTTCATTTCCTTTGTTTTAGGAGCGTCGAATGCAAGTGCTTCTAATACGATCAAGTCGTTATCTAGAACCTTAGAAGATAGCGCTGATTTAATAGCTAAGCGACGAACCTTCTTAGGTAATTTGTAAGAATAGCTTCTTGGTGTAGGTCCGAAAACCACTCCACCGCCAACCCATTGTGGAGAACGGATAGATCCTTGACGAGCACGTCCAGTACCTTTCTGTTTCCATGGCTTGCGTCCACCACCAGCAACTTCGGAACGGTTCTTAACATCATGAGTTCCTTGGCGCTGTGATGCTTGCTGCATAATAACAGCGTCGAAAAGCACGCTTTTATTTGGTTCAATACCGAAAACGGATTCGTTTAATTCGATATCGCCAGCTTGAGTACCATCTTGTTTAAATAATGCTACTTTTGGCATCAGATTGTCCTCCTTCCTTATTTAGCATCCTTTGCTTTAACAGCATAGTTAATTGTAACGTAGCTCTTTTTCGCTCCAGGTACGTTACCTTTGATCAATAGAAGATTACGTTCTGTATCAACCTTAATAACTTCAAGGTTTTGTACAGTTACTGTATCTCCGCCAGTACGTCCAGGCAATGCTTTCCCTTTGAAAACACGGTTAGGGTCAACTGCACCCATTGAACCAGGACGACGGTGGTAACGGGAACCGTGGCTCATTGGCCCGCGTGATTGCCCGTGACGTTTGATAACACCTTGGAATCCTTTTCCTTTAGATGTACCAGTAACGTCTACAGCGTCACCTTCTGCAAAAATATCAACCTTGACTTCCTGACCAACTTCGTATCCCGCAACATCAACATTACGGAATTCTTTAACGTAGCGCTTAGGGCTCGTGCTAGCTTTCGCAGCATGACCTGCTTGCGGCTTGTTAGTACGAGATTCTTTTTTATCGTCAAATCCAAGTTGGATAGCCTCGTAGCCATCGTTCTCAACGGATTTCTTTTGAAGAACAACGTTAGGAGTTACTTCTACTACAGTAACTGGGATAAGATCTCCGTTTTCTGCGAAAACTTGAGTCATACCAATTTTTTTACCTAAGATTCCTTTGGTCATTCGTCACACCTCCTATTAGTAAGTAAAATAATTTATTAGCAAACGTGAAATTATAGTTTAATTTCGATGTCTACACCAGACGGTAGATCCAAACGCATTAACGAATCAACTGTTTGTGGTGTTGGCTCGATAATATCGATCAAGCGCTTGTGAGTACGCATTTCGAACTGCTCACGAGAGTCCTTGTACTTATGAACCGCACGAAGGATCGTGTAGATCGCTTTCTCAGTAGGTAGTGGGATTGGACCTGATACCTTTGCTCCTGAACGCTTAGCAGTTTCAACGATTTTTTCAGCTGATTGATCAAGAATTCTGTGATCATACGCCTTTAAACGGATACGAATCTTTTGCTTTGCCATTATTTTCCCTCCTTTATTCGCCTATTTTGATAAACAGACATTGCTCCACGGAAATTCAACCTGATGTCACCAGCCATGGCAAAGGGGCCTGGTGTGTCAGCAACCTTCCGAATCATCGCAGTGAATGACCAACATTACTTATTATAGTGAATAGCAACGCCCAATGCAAGTTTTATTTGCATTTTTTTATTGCTAATCGCACTTTTTCTATTATAGAGACTTTATTCGCCGATTTCAACTTCCTTTTTCTTCTTTTACACACTTAAATGAGTTTCATCTATATAGAAGAAACAGTAATGACGGTTAAGTTGCTTGTGTTCCGGTAATGATTGAGTTCGTATGCAAGATTTGTGTCTTTGGACGAAACTGATCGACTTGCCGAAAAATACGTAAAATTTGCCGGATTAGATGGAAAACTCGCCGGATTATGTACGAAACTTGCCGGATTAAACCCTGATTTTCAGGAATTATTGATATCTTGGCAGCTCTGTGCTGTCTATCGATTATGGTCATAAGGAATATCCCTGGTTTTTCAGACAGAAATCGTTCTTTTCTACAAGATTATAGTTTTTTAGGTATGTTTTTTAAAAGCAATCTGTTGATAAAGACGTTGACTGGAACGGAAGGTGCGAGATTCCTGCGGAAGCAGCGGGACAGTAGAGACCCCGCAAACGTAAAGCGCAACAGAATAAATAAAAAAACACCCTCCATAAGGAGAGTGCTTTTTATTAAAGAGTAATGAGATTACTCAGTGATTGTTGCAACTACGCCTGCACCAACTGTACGTCCACCTTCACGAATAGAGAACTTAGTTCCTTCTTCGATAGCGATTGGAGCGATTAGTTCTACAGTCATCTCAACGTTATCTCCAGGCATAACCATTTCTACGCCTTCAGGAAGTTGGATGATACCAGTTACGTCAGTTGTACGGAAGTAGAACTGAGGACGGTAGTTAGAGAAGAATGGAGTGTGACGTCCACCCTCTTCTTTTGAAAGAACATAAACTTCTGATTTGAACTTAGTGTGAGCTTTAACAGTACCTGGCTTAGCAAGAACTTGTCCACGCTCAACATCGTCACGGGAAACCCCACGAAGAAGTGCACCAATGTTGTCTCCAGCTTCAGCATAGTCAAGAAGCTTACGGAACATTTCAACACCTGTTACAGTTGTTGATTTTGGCTCTTCAGTAAGACCAAGGATCTCAACTACGTCACCAACTTTTACTACTCCACGCTCAACACGTCCAGTAGCAACTGTACCACGGCCAGTGATTGAGAATACATCCTCAACTGGCATCATGAATGGCTTTTCAGTGTCACGAGGAGGAGTTGGGATATAAGAATCTACAGCGTCCATTAGCTCATGGATTTTAGCTTCCCACTCAGCATCTCCTTCAAGAGCTTTAAGAGCAGAACCTTTGATTACAGGAATGTCATCTCCTGGGAAGTCATACTCAGAAAGAAGGTCACGAACTTCCATTTCAACTAGCTCAAGAAGTTCTTCGTCGTCTACCATGTCACACTTGTTCATGAATACAACAAGGTAAGGTACACCTACTTGACGAGAAAGAAGGATGTGCTCACGAGTTTGTGGCATTGGGCCGTCAGCAGCAGATACTACTAGGATCCCACCATCCATTTGTGCAGCACCAGTGATCATGTTTTTAACATAGTCAGCATGTCCTGGGCAGTCAACGTGTGCATAGTGACGAGAATCAGTTTCATACTCAACGTGTGCAGTTGAGATTGTGATACCACGCTCGCGCTCTTCTGGAGCACCGTCGATTTGGTCATAAGCCATAGCTACACCTTTACCGTTTTTCTTAGCAAGAACAGTAGTGATAGCAGCTGTTAAAGTTGTTTTACCATGGTCAACGTGACCGATAGTACCAATGTTAGCATGCGTTTTGGAACGATCAAATTTCTCTTTACCCATGAGAAAGATTCCTCCTTAATATGTGTACATATAGTAGTTTTTTTATTTAAAACAGACAGTTTGTACTGCCCATTTTAGATTACATGAAAATATTGCTTCTTACAACCGAAGAGATTAAGCTCCAGTTGCTTTTTTGATGATTTCTTCAGAGATTGACTTCGGTACTTCTTCGTAGTGATCGAAGTGCATTGAGTAAACACCGCGGCCTTGTGTACGAGAACGCAAGCTAGTTGCATATCCGAACATTTCTGCAAGTGGAACCATTGCTTTAACCACTTGTGCAGTACCACGAGCTTCCATACCTTCAACACGTCCACGACGAGAAGTTACGTCACCCATAATGTCTCCCATGTACTCTTCAGGAACAACCACTTCAACTTTCATGATTGGCTCAAGAATTGCAGGGTCACATTTTGCTTTTGCGTTTTTAAGAGCCATTGAACCGGCAATCTTAAACGCCATCTCGTTGGAGTCAACATCATGGTATGAACCGTCAACGATACGGGCTTTAAGGTCAAGTAATGGGAAACCAGCAAGCATACCGTTTTTCATTGATTCTTCAATACCAGCTTGTACAGCAGGGATGTATTCACGAGGAACTACCCCACCAACGATTTTGTTTTCAAATACGAATCCAGATCCTTCTTCACCTGGCTCGAATTCGATCCAAACGTGACCGTATTGTCCACGACCACCAGACTGACGAACGAATTTACCTTCAACTTTAGCTGCTTGGCGAATTGTCTCACGGTAAGCAACCTGAGGAGCACCCACGTTAGCTTCTACCTTGAATTCACGGCGCATACGGTCAACTAGGATGTCTAGGTGAAGCTCACCCATACCTGCGATGATCGTTTGTCCAGTCTCTTCGTTTGTTTCAGTACGGAATGTTGGATCTTCTTCAGCAAGCTTAGCAAGTGCCATACCCATCTTATCTTGGTCTGCTTTAGACTTCGGCTCGATAGATAGAGAGATAACTGGCTCTGGGAATACCATTGATTCCAAGATAACAAGGCTCTTTTCATCACATAGTGTATCACCAGTTGTAGTATCTTTAAGACCTACAGCTGCCGCGATATCTCCAGCATATACGATAGAGATCTCTTCACGGGAGTTTGCGTGCATTTGAAGAATACGTCCAATACGCTCGCGCTTTCCTTTAGTAGAGTTCTGTACGTATGATCCAGAGTTAAGTGTTCCAGAGTAAACACGGAAGAACGTTAACTTACCAACATAAGGGTCAGTCATAACTTTAAATGCAAGTGCTGAGAACGGAGCTTCGTCACTTGATTCACGAGTTACTTCTTCTTCTGAATCTGGAAGTGTACCTTTAATCGCTGGTACATCAACTGGTGATGGAAGGTAATCAAGAACAGCGTCAAGCATTAGCTGAACACCTTTGTTCTTAAATGCAGATCCACAGATTACTGGGTAGAACTCAACGTTACAAGTACCTTGACGGATTCCTGCTTTAAGCTCTTCTTTCGTAATCTCTTCACCTTCTAAGTACTTCATCATCATTTCTTCATCTAGCTCAGCTACCGCTTCAATTAGCTTGTTACGGTATTCTTCAGCTAAAGGCATGTGCTCTTCAGGAATGTCACGAACTTCGATATCAGTACCAAGGTCGTTACCATAGAAGACAGCCTTCATTTCGATTAGGTCGATGATTGCTTCGAATTGGTCTTCAGCACCGATCGGTAATTGGATCGGGTGTGCGTTAGCACCAAGACGATCATGGATCGTTTTAACGGAGTATAAGAAATCCGCACCAATCTTGTCCATTTTGTTTACGAATACTACACGTGGAACACCGTAAGTAGTCGCTTGACGCCATACTGTTTCTGTTTGTGGTTCTACACCTGATTGAGCATCAAGTACAGCAACCGCTCCGTCTAATACACGTAATGAACGTTCTACTTCAACTGTAAAGTCTACGTGTCCTGGTGTATCAATGATATTGATACGGTGACCTTTCCATTGAGCAGTTGTCGCAGCGGAAGTAATCGTAATTCCGCGCTCTTGTTCCTGCTCCATCCAGTCCATTTGTGAAGCTCCTTCATGAGTTTCACCAATTTTGTGGATACGGCCAGTGTAGTAAAGTACACGTTCAGTAGTCGTTGTTTTACCAGCATCAATGTGAGCCATGATCCCGATATTACGAGTATTTTTTAAGGAGAATTCTCTAGCCATGAATTTCTCTCCTTCCTTATGCACAGGAATTTTTATAGTGTTTTAGAGACAGTCCGAAAACTGTCTCTATGATTTTACCAGCGGTAGTGAGCAAACGCTTTGTTCGCTTCAGCCATTTTGTGCATATCTTCGCGCTTCTTAACTGAAGCACCAGTATTGTTAGCAGCATCCATAATCTCGTACGCAAGACGTTCTTCCATTGTCTTTTCTCCGCGTAGACGAGAGTAGTTCGTTAGGTAACGAAGTCCTAGTGTTGTACGACGCTCTGGGCGAACTTCAACAGGAACTTGGTAGTTAGCACCACCAACACGGCGTGCACGAACTTCAAGAACTGGCATGATATTTTTAAGAGCTTGTTCAAACACTTCCATAGGATCTTGGTTTGTACGTTCTTTAATAAGATCGAACGCATTGTACAAGATTGTTTGAGCTACCCCTCTCTTACCGTCAATCATAATTTTATTGATTAGACGAGTTACAAGCTTAGACTTGTAAATTGGATCAGGTAACACATCACGACGAGCAACAGGTCCTTTACGTGGCATGTGGTCCCCTCCTTTCTGATAGTTGTTTAATTTATTTTAAAAGCTATATTATTTCTTAGCTTCTTTTGGACGCTTAGTTCCGTATTTAGAACGACCTTGCATACGGTTGTTAACACCAGCCGTATCAAGAGCACCACGAACGATGTGGTAGCGTACCCCCGGTAAGTCTTTTACACGTCCACCACGGATAAGAACAACACTGTGCTCTTGTAGGTTGTGGCCAATACCAGGAATGTAAGCTGTAACTTCGATTCCGTTAGTTAGACGAACACGCGCATACTTACGAAGCGCCGAGTTCGGCTTCTTAGGAGTCATAGTACCAACACGTGTACAAACTCCACGCTTTTGCGGAGATGAAACGTTAGTTTGGGACTTTTTGAAGCTGTTGTAACCTTTGTTTAACGCAGGAGAGTCAGATTTCTTTATTTTAGAAACACGACCTTTGCGAACTAATTGGTTAATTGTAGGCATTTTGTATTTCCTCCTCTCTTGTTTCGTAATACCACCGACCCAGGTGGTTCATTTTAGGACAAAAGAAAGTTTTTGCGAGCGGAGCGACAGACCTTGCTCATCGCAAAAACAGTAATTTTATCCTTTTATCGCAACAGTTGCGGCCCCGACATCTATACCGCATGCTTTTCCAAGCTTTTTCATGGAATCAACCTTCACGATCGGTACATACTTCTCTTCAGCAATCTGCAATACTTTGCTCGTTACTCGAAAATCAGCATCTTCCGCAACGACCAGCTCTTTGACCTCGCCGTTTTGTAAAGCTTTGATTGTTTGCTTAGTACCTACGATAATTTCAGAAGCCTGTGTCACTTTTTCATAAGACATACGAATATCCTCCAAAGTAACAATTCTTAGGAGCACATCCGTTATCATATCACCGATGCGCTCCCAATGTCAACATTTCATTTATTAATCTTGAGAAACAAGTTCTGTCGGCAGTTCTGCCTCTTCGCTGTTCTCTTCTTCAACTACCGGAGAATTGATTCCTAGGTTTCTGTAACGGTTCATACCTGTTCCAGCCGGGATCAACTTACCGATAATAACATTTTCCTTAAGTCCGAGTAGTTCGTCACGCTTACCTTTGATGGCAGCATCCGTAAGAACTCGAGTTGTTTCTTGGAACGATGCAGCAGACAAGAAGGATTCTGTCTCAAGTGATGCTTTTGTAATACCAAGAAGTACCGGGCGTCCTGTAGCAGGAGTTCCACCTTCAAGAAGTACATTACGGTTAACATCCGTAAACGCATGGATGTCCATAAGAGCTCCTGGAAGTACTTGAGAATCACCAGAATCGATGATGCGCACTTTGCGAAGCATCTGGCGAACCATAACCTCAACGTGCTTATCCCCGATTTCAACCCCTTGCATACGGTAAACTTTCTGTACCTCACGCAATAGGTATTCTTGTACGCCTTCAGCACCGCGTACCTTAATTAATTCTTTAGGATCGATAGAACCTTCTGTCAATACTTGCCCAGCACTTACCTTATCCCCTTCAACAACCTTAATGCGGGCACCGAAAGGAATCGTGTAAGATCTAGATTCTATCTCGCCTTGGACGACAACTTCACGCTTATCTTTATTGTCGTTCACGCCGACAACCGTACCTTCAAGCTCAGAAATAACAGCCTGACCTTTCGGGTTACGCGCTTCAAACAATTCCTGGATACGCGGAAGACCTTGTGTGATATCGTCTCCTGCTACCCCACCTGTATGGAAGGTACGCATTGTAAGCTGTGTACCTGGCTCACCGATGGATTGAGCAGCGATAATTCCAACAGCTTCCCCAACTTCAACGTCAGAGCCTGTTGCAAGGTTGCGCCCGTAACATTTCTTACAAACACCGTGACGAGTATCACACGTAAATACAGAACGAAGCGTTACTGACTTCACGCCTACTTCTTCAATATGAGCAGCCATATCTTCTGTGATCAGCTCGTTAACGTCTGCAAGAATTTCGTTTGTTTCAGGGTGGTATACCTTTTTAAAGGCAGTACGGCCGATCAAGCGCTCATGAAGCGGCTCGATCACTTCGTTGCCTTCTTTAATAGCAGCAACTTCTAAGCCGCGGTCTGTTCCACAGTCATCTTCACGTACGATAACGTCTTGAGCAACGTCAACCAGACGACGAGTAAGGTAACCAGAGTCAGCTGTTTTAAGCGCTGTATCGGCAAGACCTTTACGCGCTCCGTGAGTAGAGATAAAGTACTCGAGTACAGTAAGGCCTTCACGGAAACTTGATTTGATCGGAAGCTCGATGATTTTACCAGCCGGGTTGGCCATTAGACCACGCATACCAGCAAGCTGTGTAAAGTTAGATGCGTTACCACGGGCACCGGAGTCACTCATCATAAAGATTGGGTTTCGCTTATCAAGGGTACCCATCAATTTATTTTGGATTTCGTCTTTCGCCAAACTCCAAACATTAATTACACGCTCATAGCGTTCTTCTTCAGTGATCAAACCACGTCTGAATTGCTTTGTAACGTTTACTACTTTTTCTTCCGCAACAGCAAGGATTTCTTGCTTTTCAGGTAATACAACGATATCGGATACACCGATCGTGATACCAGCGCGTGTAGAGTATTTAAATCCTAAGTCCTTCATGCGGTCAAGCATTTTAGACGTTTCAGTAATCTTAAAACGTTTGAATACTTCAGCGATAATCTTACCAAGGATCCCTTTCTTGAAAGGAACAATTTCTTCATGCTTCTGAATTTCTTCTTTTACATTTGCAGCCGGATCTAAGAAGTACTTTTCAGGTGTTTCCACTTGAAGGTTCGTCGTAGTCGGTTCGTTAATGTAAGGGAATGACGGCGGCAGGATCTCGTTAAATAACAATTTACCTACGGTTGTCATCAGAAGTTTAGATTGTTGTTCTTCTGTGAAAGTTTCTTTATTCAAGCTGGATACAGGCACTGCAATTCGTGAATGCAGGTGTACATATCCGTTTTCATAAGCAATGATCGCTTCATTGATGTCTTTGAATACAGACCCTTCTCCAATAGCTCCTGCACGCTCAAGTGTTAAGTAATAGTTACCTAATACCATATCCTGTGAAGGGGTTACTACTGGCTTACCATCTTTCGGGTTCAAGATGTTTTGGGCCGCAAGCATTAAGATGCGAGCCTCTGCTTGAGCTTCAGCAGATAAAGGTACGTGAACCGCCATTTGGTCACCGTCGAAGTCAGCGTTATATGCTGTACATACGAGCGGGTGAAGACGAATTGCACGGCCTTCAACAAGCGTTGGTTCGAATGCTTGGATACCAAGTCTGTGAAGTGTAGGTGCACGGTTAAGAAGCACTGGGTGCTCGCGGATAACCTCTTCTAAAACATCCCAAACTTCAGGCTGAACGCGCTCTACTTTACGTTTTGCACTCTTAATATTGTGTGCAAGGCCTTTTGATACTAGCTCTTTCATAACAAACGGTTTAAACAGTTCCAGTGCCATCTCTTTAGGCAGACCACATTGATACATCTTTAAGTTCGGACCTACAACGATAACCGAACGACCAGAGTAGTCAACACGTTTACCCAGCAAGTTTTGACGGAAACGTCCTTGTTTCCCTTTCAGCATGTGTGAAAGTGATTTTAATGGACGGTTTCCTGGCCCTGTAACCGGACGGCCACGGCGGCCATTATCGATTAATGCATCGACTGCTTCTTGAAGCATACGTTTTTCATTTTGAACGATAATGTTAGGAGCACCTAGGTCTAATAGACGCTTCAAACGGTTGTTACGGTTGATAACACGACGGTAAAGGTCGTTAAGATCAGAAGTGGCGAAACGTCCGCCATCAAGCTGAACCATCGGACGCAATTCCGGCGGGATAACCGGAAGTACTTCAAGAATCATCCAATCGGCATGATTGCCGGAATGACGGAATGCTTCCAATACTTCTAAACGCTTAATCGCACGAGTACGGCGTTGCCCTTGTGCAGTTTTAAGCTCCTCTTTCAGCACCTCTACTTCTTTTTCAGCATCGATGTCTTCTAGAAGTCGTTTGATCGCTTCTGCACCCATCTGTGCAGTAAAGCCTTTTCCATACTTTTCACGGTATGTGCGGTATTCCTTTTCTGAAAGCAGTTGTTTCTTCTCAAGAGGAGTATCTCCTGTTTCAGTAACAACGTAAGATGCGAAGTAGATTACTTCTTCTAATGCTCTTGGAGACATATCCAAAACAAGACCCATACGGCTTGGGATACCTTTGAAGTACCAAATGTGAGATACAGGAGCAGCAAGCTCGATGTGACCCATACGGTCACGTCGAACTTTAGCTCTTGTTACTTCAACACCACAACGGTCACAAACCACGCCTTTATAACGGACGCGCTTATACTTTCCGCAATGACATTCCCAGTCTTTTGTAGGACCGAAAATTCTCTCACAGAACAAGCCGTCTTTTTCAGGCTTAAGTGTACGGTAGTTGATTGTTTCAGGTTTCTTTACTTCCCCTCTTGACCACGACCGGATCTTGTCCGGTGAAGCAAGACCAATTTTCATATATTCAAAATTATTTACGTCTATCAAGGAGCGTACCTCCCTTTTGATATCCTGGTTTAGTCATTCGCAGTGTAAGACTCAAGATTTAGATTTAACTTCTCGCTTGCCTGATCGTCTTCATCATCAAGCTCTCTCATTTCAATTTCCTGATCATCTCCAGAACAGATCTTAACGTCCATTCCAAGAGATTGAAGTTCTTTGATCAATACTTTAAATGATTCTGGAACACCTGGTTCAGGAACGTTTTCACCTTTAACGATAGCTTCATACGTTTTCACACGGCCGACAACATCATCGGATTTAACCGTAAGAATTTCCTGCAGTGTGTATGCTGCGCCATATGCTTCAAGCGCCCATACTTCCATCTCACCGAAACGCTGACCTCCGAATTGCGCTTTACCGCCAAGAGGCTGCTGTGTAACAAGTGAGTATGGTCCAGTTGAACGAGCATGCAGCTTATCGTCGACCATGTGAGCCAGTTTGATCATATACATAACCCCAACTGATACACGGTTATCGAACGCAGCACCTGTACGTCCATCATAAAGTACCGTTTTACCATCGCGAGCCATTCCGGCTTCTTCGATCGTAGACCAAACATCTTCCTCACGCGCTCCATCGAATACCGGTGTAGCGACATGAATGCCCAGCTGGCGAGCAGCCATTCCAAGGTGAAGCTCCAATACCTGACCGATGTTCATACGGGAAGGTACCCCTAGCGGGTTTAACATGATGTCAACTGGTGTTCCATCTGGAAGATACGGCATGTCTTCTTCAGGCATAATCTTAGAAATTACACCTTTGTTTCCGTGACGTCCGGCCATCTTATCCCCTTCGTGAATCTTACGTTTTTGCACGATATATGCACGAACGAGCTGATTCACGCCTGGAGGAAGTTCATCGCCATCTTCACGGTTGAATACTTTAACATCCAAGATGATTCCATCGCCACCGTGAGGTACACGCAATGAAGTATCACGGACTTCACGGGCTTTTTCACCGAAGATCGCATGCAATAAGCGCTCTTCTGCAGTTAGTTCAGTTACCCCTTTAGGCGTTACCTTACCAACTAGGATGTCACCATCTTTAACTTCTGCACCAACACGGATGATTCCGCGTTCGTCCAGGTTGCGTAATGCATCTTCTCCGACGTTTGGAATATCACGAGTGATTTCTTCTGGTCCAAGTTTTGTATCACGCGCTTCTGACTCATATTCTTCAATATGAATAGAAGTGTAAACATCATCTTTTACGAGGCGTTCGCTCATGATGACAGCATCCTCGTAGTTGTAACCTTCCCAAGTCATGAAGGCAACAAGAACGTTACGACCTAGAGCAAGTTCACCCTTTTCCATCGAAGGTCCATCCGCTAAGATTTCCCCTTTGGTTACTCGGTCACCTGTGCTTACGATCGGACGCTGGTTATAACACGTTCCTTGGTTGGAACGAATAAACTTAAGCATGTTGTAAGTGTCAAGGTCGCCTTTAACTTCCTTGCCATCTACTTCTTTAATGCGGCGTACTTGAACTTGTTTCGCTGTAACACGCTCTACAATACCTTCGTGCTTACAGATAACTGCAGCTCCGGAGTCTTTTGCAGATACGTGCTCCATTCCTGTACCAACGATCGGTGATTCAGGAACAAGCAAAGGTACAGCCTGACGTTGCATGTTCGCTCCCATCAGGGCACGGTTGGAGTCATCATTTTCTAAGAACGGAATACAAGCTGTCGCAGCGGATACAACCTGTTTCGGCGATACATCCATGTAGTCGATGCGTTCGCGCTTAACAACAGTGTTGTCACCACGGAAACGTGCGATTACGTCTTCGTTCATGAATTCTCCGTTTTCTCCAAGGATGGAGTTTGCCTGAGCCACTACGTATAGATCTTCTTCATCGGCAGTCAAGTAATCGATACGGCTCGTTACACGGCCTGTTTCAGGATCTACACGACGGTATGGTGTTTCGATAAAACCGTATTGGTTCACTTTTGCATAAGAAGAAAGTGAGTTGATCAGCCCGATGTTCGGACCTTCCGGCGTCTCGATCGGACACATACGTCCGTAGTGAGAGTAGTGAACGTCACGAACTTCAAAGCCTGCACGTTCACGTGTAAGACCACCTGGCCCTAGTGCGGAAAGACGACGTTTGTGCGTCAATTCTGCGAGCGGGTTCGTTTGATCCATGAACTGTGAAAGCTGAGAGCTACCAAAGAACTCTTTAATAGAAGCAATAACAGGACGGATATTGATCAGTGCTTGCGGTGTGATCGCGTTCGTGTCTTGGATAGACATACGTTCACGAACTACACGCTCCATTCTGGAAAGTCCGATTCTGAATTGGTTTTGAAGAAGTTCACCAACAGAACGCAGACGACGGTTTCCAAGGTGGTCGATATCATCCGTGCTTCCTACTTGATGCAATAGGTTAAAGAAGTAGTTGATAGAAGCAATAATGTCTGACACGGTAATGTTTTTAATTTCTTTATCAACAAGTCCGTTTCCGATAACATTAATGATTCTTTCGCCTTCTTGATCGTCAGGTGCATAGATTTTAATAGATTGAAGTGCGATATCTTGATCTTCTGCCACTCCACCTGCAGGTGTTACAGTTTTGAAACCTACACCACTTTCAAGAGCAGGAATAATCTTATCTAGCGTTCTGCGGTCAAGAAGTGTACCTTCTTCAGCAATTACTTCACCGGTTTCAGCATCAACGAGCGTTTCAGCTAGTTTCTGGTTGAACAGGCGATTCTTTATATGAAGCTTTTTATTGATTTTGTAACGTCCAACGTTAGCCAAGTCATAGCGTTTCGGGTCAAAGAACCTTGAATCTAATAAACTTTTGGCATTATCTACTGTTGGAGGCTCTCCTGGACGAAGACGCTCATAGATTTCGAGAAGGGCTTTATCCGTTCCTTCTGTATTATCCTTATCCAGCGTATTGCGAAGATACTCGTCTTCTCCAAGCAAATCAATGATTTCTTGATCAGACCCAAACCCTAAAGCACGAAGCAATACGGTAATAGGGATTTTTCTCGTGCGGTCAATACGCACATAAACTACGTCCTTAGCATCTGTTTCAAACTCCAGCCAGGCACCGCGGTTTGGAATGACAGTAGCGGTAAAACCTTTTTTACCGTTTTTGTCGATTTTCTCACTATAGTAAACACTTGGTGAACGAACGAGCTGTGATACAATTACACGCTCTGCCCCGTTGATCACAAAGGTTCCCGTATCTGTCATTAACGGGAAATCTCCCATAAATACTTCCTGCTCTTTTACTTCGCCCGTCTCTTTGTTGATCAGACGCACTTTCACACGAAGCGGAGCAGCGTAAGTAACATCGCGCTCTTTTGATTCATCTACAGGATACTTCGGCTCACCTAAGTTATAATCAATAAACTCTAAAACGAGGTTCCCTGTAAAATCTTCAATCGGCGAAATGTCTCGGAACATTTCACGTAACCCCTCATCAAGAAACCATTGATAGGAAGCGGTTTGAATTTCAATTAAGTTTGGTAATTCAAGCACTTCGCTAATTCTTGCATAACTTCTTCGTTGGCGGTGGCGTCCAAACTGAACTAGTTGACCTGTCAACTGCTTCACCCCTCAAATCCAGCGTTTTTTTCGTGTTTTTTTATTTCTATCTAACATTCTAGTAAGAACATTAGAAAACAAAAAGAAAAAGGGTTTCATATGTTAAAACCGCAGTTTTCCTATTTTGATAAAAGCTATTATATAATTTTGTCCAACTTTTTCACATTCTATACGTCTAAACATGAGTAAAAAACGTTGATATATCAACGTTTTTTCGCTTACCACGAAAAATAAGCAGGAAAATGCGAATCCATTGGCATTTTATAATACTAACATACGGGATTTATCAAGTCAAACTTTTATTGCGCGTAAAATATAGTAACCTTTTTTCTTCGCGGCAGTTTCAACTTGCCCGAATAATTCTTCTATTTTTTCCATAGCAGATGGCGCACCTTGTTTCTTTTGAATGACCACCCATAACTCGCCACCAATGCAAAGTTTACGATGGGCATCCTCAAAAATCTGATGAACAACTGCCTTGCCTGCCCGGATTGGCGGATTTGTAATAATAGCCGCAAAATCACTGTCTTTCACTTCGGTAAACAGATAACTTTTCATGATCTTGACGTTATCTACTTTGTTAGCTTGAGCATTTACTTTCGCGAGTTCAACAGCTCTTTCATTAATATCTACCATTTGAACAGTTCGATCAGGCTCTGCTTTTGCAAGTGATAGTCCGATCGGTCCATATCCGCAGCCTACATCTATATAATCACCAGGCACTTCCGGAGGTACAAAGGACTCTATTAAAACACGGCTGCCAAAATCTACTTCTTTTTTGGAAAAAACGCCGGCATCTGTCGTGAAACGAAACTTTTCACCCTTTAATACAAAATCCCATGTTTCTCTTTTACTTTCTGTACCCGGTGTTTCAGAATAATAATGGTTCTTCATCGTTTAAACAACTCTCCTTACCTTCTGATAAAGACAGTATTCCCGTTTCAAAATCGTTTAACGGTCTATCTAACAATAAAACAAGCAAAAAGGTCCGCCATCGGGCGAACCTTTTCTTTTGAATTACTTAACTTCAACAGAAGCTCCAACTTCTTCAAGCTTAGCTTTGATTTCTTCAGCTTCTTCTTTAGATACGCCTTCTTTAACTGGCTTTGGAGCACCGTCAACAAGTTCTTTCGCTTCTTTAAGTCCAAGACCTGTAAGTTCACGAACAACTTTGATAACTTTAATTTTTGAAGCTCCACCGCTTGCAAGAATTACGTCGAATTCAGTTTGTTCAGCAGCAGCGTCTGCACCAGCAGCTCCACCAGCTACAGCTACAGGAGCAGCAGCAGTTACACCAAACTCTTCTTCGATTGCTTTAACTAGGTCGTTAAGCTCTAAAACAGTCATTGTTTTTAAGCTTTCAATGATTTGTTCTTTTGACATTATAATTTCCTCCTTATGGAATGTAAGTTATTATTGGATGAAGAATCGGCTTACGCGCCTTGTTCTTCTTTTTGTTCTGCAACAGCCTTAGTAGCCAACGCAAAGTTGCGGATAGGTGCTTGAAGCACGCTGAGTACCATAGAAAGAAGACCTTCTCTTGAAGGAAGTTCAGCAAGAGCTTTTACTTCTTCTAGAGACGCGATGCGTCCTTCGATTACACCAGCTTTAATTTCAAGCGCTTCGTGTTTCTTCGCGAAGTCGTTAAGGATCTTAGCCGGAGCTACAACATCTTCATTTGAGAATGCGATCGCTGTAGGACCAGTCAAGTGTTCAGCTAATTCTTTAAGGTCATTCGCTTCAGCAGCGCGGACTACCATTGAGTTTTTGTAAACCTTAAACTCGATGCCAGCATCACGCAAAGACTTACGAAGTTCAGTAACCTCAGCAACAGTAAGACCACGGTAGTCAACAAGGATCGTTGATTGGCTATTTTTGATTTTCTCAGAAATAGTGGATACTACTTGCTTTTTTGTTTCTAAAATGCTGCTCATTATTACACCTCCTGTAAAATGATTGCATCACCGCAGGTTTTGTCCAAAAACAAAGCCTCCATGTCGAGACATGGAGGCGTGAGTATCTAAAGTCATAAGTAAATAACTAATGAGCTTATCGACGCTTCACCTCGGCAGGAAAATTTTAAGCCTGATGGCTCCTGCTGTCTACGGCATTCATCTGATGCGTTTGTGTTTAACAGTATATAATATAACGGGTGTTTTCCCGTTTGTCAACTATCGTTTTACAGTGAAAGAAGATGGGTTAACTTTGATCCCAGGTCCCATAGTTGAAGAAATTGCTACGTTCTTCATGTAAGTTCCCTTAGCAGCAGCAGGTTTTACTTTTAACAATGTTTCGATGATTGTTGAAAGGTTTTCTGCAAGCTTGTCAGCTTCGAAAGATACTTTACCGATCGGCACGTGTACGTTACCCGTTTTATCAACACGGTATTCAACTTTACCAGCTTTGATCTCGTTAATCGCTTTTTCTACTTCAAATGTAACAGTTCCTGTTTTAGGGTTTGGCATTAAGCCTTTTGGTCCTAAAACACGTCCAAGTTTACCAACTTCAGCCATCATGTCAGGAGTTGCAACGATTACGTCGAACTCGAACCAGCCTTGTTGGATTTTGTTGATGTAGTCAGAATCTCCAACGTGATCTGCTCCAGCAGCTTCAGCTTCTTTTGCTTTTTCACCTTTAGCGAAAACTAATACACGTTGAGTTTTACCAGTTCCGTTTGGAAGCACTACTGCTCCACGAACTTGTTGGTCAGCTTTCTTCGTGTCTACACCTAAACGAACTGCAACTTCTACAGACTCGTCAAATTTTGCAGGAGCAGCTTTTTTAACAAGCTCGATCGCTTCTGCAACATCGTATGCTTTTGTGCGGTCTACTAATTTAGCCGCTTCTTGGTACTTCTTACCTTTGTTTGCCATTGTATTGTCCTCCTTATGTGGTTTAGCGGATATTCCTCCCACTTATTGCGCTTATGAATAAACGCAATTCAAACGCATTGCATGAATAAAGGTTGCGAACCGTTAACGGCAGGATATCAATCCATTTACTCGCAACCTAATAAACATCAAACACGGAATTAGTCTTCGATAACAATTCCCATGCTGCGCGCTGTACCTTCAACCATACGCATTGCAGCTTCTACGCTAGCAGCGTTTAGATCAGGCATTTTTGTTTCTGCGATTTCGCGAACTTTATCACGCTTTACAGTCGCAACTTTTTTCTTGTTTGGCTCACCAGAACCTGACTCGATTCCCGCAGCTTTCTTTAAAAGAACAGCAGCCGGAGGAGTTTTAGTGATGAATGTAAATGAACGGTCTTCGAAAACCGTGATTTCTACCGGAATGATTAAACCAGCTTGATCAGCAGTACGAGCGTTGAATTCTTTACAGAATCCCATGATGTTTACCCCAGCTTGTCCTAGTGCAGGTCCAACTGGCGGTGCCGGGTTTGCTTTACCAGCAGGGATTTGCAATTTCACCATTTTAATAACCTTTTTAGCCACGCGACACACCTCCTTAAGTCCGTGATGTGGTATTATGGGCCGAAACCCTCCCACTCAAAAATACGCTTCCCCTCCTAAAAGAGAAGAAGCAGTTGATTAGTAATATCAAACATAAAAAATTCTATCACCTTTTCAAAGTGATTACAAGTCTTTTTCCATTATAACTTGCTAACTTGGTTAAACTCGAGTTCAACAGGCGTCTCACGGCCAAACATATTGACGTGAACTTTAAGCTTGCGTTTTGTTGCATCGATCTCTTCGATCGTACCAACGAAGTCAGCAAAAGGACCTTCTTTTACTTTTACAGATTCCTTGATCTCGAAATCCACTTCAACACGCGGCGCTTCCATACCCATACCTTTAAGAATATGTTCTACTTCCTCAGGCAATAGTGCCGTTGGTTTTGAGCCCGCTCCAGCAGAACCGACAAACCCCGTTACCCCAGGTGTATTACGCACTACGTACCATGAATCATCCGTCATGATCATTTCCGTTAATACATAACCCGGGAAAACTTTCTTCATGCTAGTTTTCGTCTTGCCGTTCTTTGTTTCGGTCTCTTCTTCTACAGGTACAAGTACACGGAAAATCTTGTCTGTCATCCCCATAGATTCTAAACGCTTTTCCAAGTTTGCTTTTACCTTGTTTTCATAACCTGAATAGGTATGAACTACGTACCAATTTTTTTCCATACGATGGGACCCGTGTCCTTTCCCTCCTAAAATGGATAATACTCTAGCATTCTATCCAAAAGAAGCTGTATCTAATCTACCCTAAAATAAGCTCAACTAATTGTGAAATACCTAGATCCACAACCCAGAAGAACAAAGCCATAATCACTACAGTTGACAGTACAATCCCCGTATAGCGAAATAATTCTTTTCGCGAAGGCCAGCTAACGCGCTTCATTTCCTTGTTTACATCGGAAAGAAACTTTGCTGGTGATTTTTTTGTCTTTTCTGCAACATCCGCCATCTTCATAAACCCCCATGCCTTTAATTCATTTAACATTTATAAAAAAAGCTTACTTCGCTTACTTCGTTTCCTGGTGAATGGTATGAGCATTGCAGTAGCTGCAAAACTTTTTAACCTCGACTCGTTCAGGATTGTTTTGTTGGTTCTTCATCGTAGTATAATTTCGTTTTGAGCATTGTTTACAGGCTAAAAAAACTTTTTTTCTCATGCTAAATAAACACCTTTCGTGCGACAAAGCCACTCATCCACGTTACAATGTTACTTTTAAAACCTTAACATAGGGGTATAAGCTTGTCAATAAAGGGGAAATGACCTCAAAACCATGTTGATGGCATTTAATCCGCTCCCTTTCCCAGGATAAACTGGCCCCTTTCATTCTTTCCTCTACAGGCGTAGACTTTTAAGGACACTTCCAAAAGGGCAGCAGATCTAAATTAAGTCTAAACTGAACCATATTAAGTCTAAATAGATAGTAATTAAGTCTAAAATCGCATCTAATTAAGTCTAAACGCTACTTCATTAGGTTATTTCTACATTCCGATCTTAAAGGTTGTGGCTTTTGAAAGGGTTTCGTAAAGCACCCCGTTAATTAGCGCAAGGTGCGAGACTCCAGCGGGAGCAGCGGGACAGGTGAGACTCTGCAGGTGCAATTAGCTAGCTCACCTTACCCCTCGCGGAAAGCGAGCAGCCTGGAGCTTAAAAAAACAAAGTAAGCAAAAAAAGAGCAGGATCACTTCCCCCTGCTCTTAAGATGTTATCTCTCTTAATTCTAGATACCGTTCTAATTTACGTTTTACTCGCTGCAGGGCGTTATCAATCGATTTTACGTGCCTGTCGAGATCAACTGAGATTTCCTGATATGATCTTCCGTCGAGGTACAGCATAAGAACTTTACGTTCTAAATCACTCAATATTTCTCCCATCTTTACTTCAATATCATCAAATTCTTCTTGATTGATAATCAGTTCTTCAGGATCGGTGACCTTTGTACCGCATATAACATCCATTAGTGTACGGTCAGACTCTTCATCATAGATGGGCTTGTCCAACGACACATACGAATTTAACGGAATGTGTTTTTGTCTAGTTGCCGTTTTAATAGCGGTAATCATTTGCCTCGTAATACAGAGTTCGGCAAAAGCTTTAAAGGATGACAGCTTGTCCTCTTTAAAATCACGAATGGCTTTGTACAGCCCGATCATTCCTTCTTGAATAATATCTTCCCGGTCTGCACCGATTAAAAAGTATGATCTCGCTTTAGCACGAACAAAATTTTTATACTTGTTGATCAAATATTCAAGTGCTGCGCTGTCTCCCTCATGAACCAGTTCCACAAGGCTTTCATCTTCCATTAGCTCGTAATCGCTTACTGACAGTTCCTTGAGATCTATGTTCACGACAAATCCCCCCACCAGGTTTTTACCGGCAAAATATAGAAATATTATATCTTATAGTTCACAAAAGCGTCAAGATTCCTTATTTTTGACCTCTTCTCCATCTTTCAAATATTTCGGCAATTTCATCTGATAGATGGATAGAGGAGGGGTTTTGTTTTCTTTTTCGTTCGCCGACGGAAACATGTATGTGTTTTTCTATTTCATCCATTTCGTTCTTTAGTTCGCGTGCGGATTTGCGAAGTGCACCTTTACCAAAGATCTGCCACTGTTCTGTTGAATCCGATGTCGCCACATAAATACGTGTGTCTATCGATTTCAATTCTCCAACCAGCCGTTCAATCCGTTCATCCGCTGTTTCATTCTCTCGTGTAAAAATAACTTCCACACGATGATTTTTTGTCTTTTTCTCTGTGCCGGGTGACAGGTGGGCATCAAATACAACAATGACTTGATACCCCGTTGTTCCCTGGTACTCTGCCATATACTCGATCAGCAGATCCCTTGCTTTTGCAAAGTCTGATGTTTTTAGGCTCCGAAGTTCGGGCCAAGCGCCAATGATGTTGTATCCATCAACAATCAGATAGTGGCGGGTTTTCATTTTCGCGCTTCTAGCGGATTGCGGTTGCGGTACACTTCATACATTAACAGACTGGCAGCAACTGAAGCGTTTAAAGAAGTTACTTGTCCCTTCATTGGAAGCTGAACGAGGAAATCACATGTCTCAGAAACGAGTCTCCCCATCCCTTTCCCCTCACTTCCAATAACAAGGCCTAATGGCATGTCCCACTTTGCCTGCCTGTAATCTTCTTTCCCTTTCATATCAGCCCCGGCAAACCACATGCCGCGGTCCTTTAATTCTTTCATGGTCTGAACAATATTGGTTACACGAACAACAGGAATATATTCGATAGCCCCCGTAGAAGCCTTTGCAACAGTTGCCGTTAAACCTACTGAACGTCTTTTCGGTATGATGATGCCATGTGCTCCGACGGCATCAGCTGTACGCATGATCGATCCTAGGTTATGCGGATCTTCCAGCTCGTCCAATAAAATAAAGAAAGGCTCTTCACCGCGTTCTTCAGCTATTTTAAACAAATCATCGATCTCAGCATAGGTATATGCAGCCACACCAGCGATAACACCCTGGTGGTTACCTCCGCCGCTTAAAGAATCTAGCTTTTGTTTCGGTACATATTGTACAAGTACGTTTTGTTTTTTTGCCATTGAAACAATTGTACTAACAGGACCCTTTTGAGAACCCTCTCCTACAAAAATTTTATTAATATCACGGCCGGAGCGCAGCACTTCCATGACCGGATTACGGCCAATAATCAGTTCTTGTTCTTTTCCTTCACTCATCTTTTGACCTCCCCCTTTCAAGATTTATCTGTTAAGACATATTCCATGATCTCTTTAAGACGTTCATGCTGGTTCAACAGATGGAGATAACCGATGATCGCCTCAAAACTTGTTGCATGTCTATACGTTTGAACATCTGTATTCTTTGGAACTGTTCCTTGGTTGGCGTTTCGACCACGCTTGATGACAGCGATCTCTTCTTCTGTAAAATAGTTTTCTTCAAGCAGTTGAACGACCATGACTGCCTGAGCTTTTGCTGAAACAAACTTGGTAGCTGATACATGAAGTCTGTTCGGTTTTATCTGACCGTTACGGATAAGGTGTTCACGGACAAATTGTTCCATAACCGCATCGCCCATGTAAGCAAGCGTGGTTCCGTTCAATTGTTTAAAATCTGCATCTGTTAGTTTCATCTACCTATCTCTTTTCCACCGTACACCTTGTGCGGTATCTTCCAAAATGATGTTCTGTTCTTTGAGCAGATCACGGATCTCATCGGCACGAGCAAAGTTCTTTTCTTTACGGGCCTGATTTCGTTCTTGGATCAGAGCATCAATCTGTTCATCCAACAGTTCCTCTTCCTTATGAAGAGTAAGTCCCATCACACCTGTAAGTTCATCAAATAATGCGATGAATTCCGTGATAACAGCTTTAGATGTGTTCTTTTCCTGAAGGTAGACATTCGCTTCTCTTGAGAAATCAAACAGAATGGAGATAGCGTTTGCTGTGTTGAAATCATCATCCATATCTGCGATAAACTTCGCTCTTGTTTCTGAAATGAGTGCCGTCCACTTATCCGTATCTTCAGAAAGATCTGCCGAAACGGTTAAACGATGTTTTAAGTTCTCATACGCCGTGCGGATTCGGTTTAAACCTGATTCAGCCGCTTCTAAAAGTTCTTGGCTGAAGTTGATCGGGTTGCGGTAATGTACAGCAAGCATAAAGAATCGGATAACTTGCGGGTCCTGCTGTTTTACCAGATCGTGAACGAGTACAAAGTTCCCGAGTGATTTGGACATTTTTTCGTTGTTAATATTAATATACCCATTATGCATCCAATATTTAGCCATCGGAGCTTCATTTAATGCTTCAGATTGTGCAATCTCATTCTCGTGATGCGGAAATGTTAAATCTTGCCCTCCGCCATGAATATCGATCGAATCGCCTAAATATTTCTTAGCCATTGCCGAGCACTCGATATGCCAGCCAGGACGCCCATTGCCCCATGGACTTTCCCAATAGATCTCGCCTTCTTTTGCTGCTTTCCATAACGCAAAATCAAGCGGATCTTCCTTTTTCTCGCCAACTTCAATTCTTGCCCCAGATTTTAAGTCATCAATGGACTGGTGCGACAGTTTTCCGTAGCCGTTGAACGAACGCGTTTTAAAATAAACATCACCCGCTGCTTCATAAGCAAAACCTTTCTTGATTAAATTCTCGATAAATTCAATAATCTCGGGCATCGTTTCTGTTACTCGAGGATGTGCATCTGCTTTTTGAACTCCTAGCGCGCAAGTATCCTCGTGATAGGCATTGATGAACTTTTCAGCGATCGTCGGAACATCGCTCCCCATTTCATTCGCTGCTTTAATCAGCTTGTCATCAACATCAGTAAAGTTAGAGATAAACTGTACATCAAAGCCTCTGTATTCGAGATACCTTCTAACGGTGTCAAAAACGATAGCGGGACGAGCATTTCCGATATGAATGTAATTGTATACAGTCGGTCCGCACACGTACATCTTTACCTTGCCTTCTTCTAATGGAACAAAAAGTTCCTTCTGACGTGTCATCGTATTATAAATTTTAATACCCATATTAGACTTCACTCCCTTTTTTCAGTCTTTCCAGTTCTTCACGCATTTTTATCATCTCATCATGCATTTCTCTAAATTTATCTGCTACCGGATCAGGTAAGTCACGATGATCAAGCTCACAGCCAACCTTGACTCCGTCTTGAACGGCGACTCTCCCTGGTATTCCAACTACGGTCGCGTTAGGAGGAACATTTTGCAGAACAACCGAACCCGCTCCGACCTTAGAATTTTTCCCAATTGTAATGTTCCCCAGGACTTTGGCCCCTGTGGCGACGAGTACATGGTCCTCTAATGTTGGATGCCTCTTTCCTTTTTCTTTTCCGGTTCCACCGAGTGTTACCCCTTGATATAACGTTACATCATTCCCGATAATACACGTTTCACCGATTACGACGCCCATTCCATGATCGATAAAGAAACGTTTCCCGATCTGTGCGCCAGGGTGTATTTCAATCCCTGTAAAAAAGCGGCTGATCTGTGATATTAAACGAGCTAAGAACAGCCAGTTTCGTTTAAACAATTTATGCGCCAGTCTGTGGGCCCATACAGCATGCAATCCTGAATACGTTAAGATCACTTCCAACGAACTTCTTGCAGCTGGATCTTTTTCGAAAACGACCTGAATGTCTTCTTTTATGTCTGAAAACAAGCTCCCCCAACCTCCTTGCTTTTTAAAATAAGGCACTTTACGCTTACTTTGTTGCTCTTGAAAGTGGTTGATCTCCGTTCCAGGATGCTCGCTTTCCGCGGGGTGTGCGGTGAGCCTTGGCGCTTTGCGCCTATAAAAGTCTCACCTGTCCCACTGATCCCGCAGGAGTCTCGCACCTTACACTCTAATCAACTTATCAATGAAGTCACTTTAGAAAAACGACTCAAGAACAGCATTCTTTTATAAAATGGCGAGAAATAAAAAACGCCTCTGTGCCAAAAATGACACAGAGACGCTTGTTTTAGACGCGGTTCCACTCTGTTTAACAGGTAAAATAAAAAGCACCTGTTCCCTTAAGCTCCATAACGGGGAGATTCCGCCCAAACCTACTATGCTTTCAGCCAGGGACTCCGAGGGGCACTTCAGCAAGCATTTTCATGAACCACTTTCAGCCGGTGATGGTTCTCTCTACTATGAAAAGGCGCTAGCCTACTTTCCTCATCTGCGTTTTACCTTTAAATTTAAGTTTCTTTTACTATATTATAATCTTCGCAAAATGTGTACTTTTATTACTTATTAATTTGAGTCAGTACTGCATTTAGGCGCTTTACAATGACTTCTTTTCCTAAAAGAGAAACAGCTGCTGGGAGATCTGGACCATGTGTCTGTCCAGTTGTAGCCACACGGATTGGCATGAACAAGTTCTTCCCTTTTTGTCCGGTTTCTTTTTGAACAGTCTTCATCATCGCTTTAATATCTTCTGCCTCAAACGATTCGCTGTTCTCAACCTGGTTTAAGAAAGCTTCCATAACGGATGGAACTCCTTCACCTTGTAATACTTCTAGCGCTTCCCCTTCATATTCGATCTCTTCTTTAAAGAATAGTTCCGTTAGGTCTACGATTTCTGCACCATAGCTCATCTTCTCCTGATGAAGAGCAACAAGTTTCGTTACCCACTCTTGTTCTTCTGCACTTGGATTTTCAGAGATTCTTCCTGCTTTTTTAAGATGAGGCAAGCAAAGTTCAACGATGCGATCAACATCTTGCTGTTTCATATATTGGTTGTTCAGCCATTCTAGCTTCTGTGTATCAAATACAGCAGGTGCTTTTGATAAACGGTTCGGGTCAAAGATTTTGATAAATTCTTCACGGCTGAAGATTTCTTCTTCCCCGCCCGGTGACCATCCTAAAAGGGCAATAAAGTTAAACAGCGCTTCCGGCAGATAGCCTAAGTCTTTATATTGCTCGATAAACTGAACGATTGATTCGTCACGTTTACTTAATTTCTTTCTGTTTTCATTAACGATCAATGTTGTATGGCCAAACTTCGGGTGTTCGAAGCCCAGCGCATCATAGATCAATAACTGCTTCGGTGTATTTGAGATATGGTCATCACCGCGTAGTACATGAGAGATCGCCATTTCGTGATCATCAATCACAACTGCGTAGTTATATGTCGGGATTCCGTCTTTTTTTACGATAACAAAGTCACCAAACCCATTGGACTCAAAGGAAACTTCACCTTTTACCATATCATCAAACGTTATGGTGCGGTCTTGTGGTACTTGGAAACGAATGCTCGGACGTCGGCCCTCTGCTTCTAAAGCAGCTTTCTCTTCAACCGTTAAGCTGCGGCAGCGTCCGTCATATACAGGCGTTTCACCTTTTGCCATCTGCTCTTCCCGAGATGCTTCCAGCTCTTCTTCCGTACAATAACACGTATAAGCAAGGCCTTTTGACAGAAGTTCATCTGTATACTTTTCATAAAGATCAAGTCGTTCCATTTGTCGATAAGGGCCATAATCTCCGCCGATATCAACACTTTCATCCCAATCCATACCAAGCCATTTCAAGTGGTTCAACTGACTTTCTTCCCCACCTTGGATGTTGCGTTTCTGATCGGTGTCTTCGATTCGGATAATAAATTTACCGCCAGTGTGGCGTGCATATAAATAATTAAATAAAGCAGCTCGTGCGTTCCCGATATGTAAATGTCCTGTTGGACTTGGTGCATAGCGTACTCGAACTTCGTTTGCCATCTTGCTTCACCTCTTCAAAATTTTAAGTTTATAAATCTGACTTCTCGATTAAAACAACAGCTTGTGCGGCGATTCCCTCTTCACGGCCAGGGAATCCTAGCTTTTCAGTCGTTGTTGCTTTTACATTGATCTGGTCTGCCGGAACAGCAAAGATACCAGCAATTACTGAACGCATTTCTTCAATGTGCGGCAGCATTTTTGGTTTTTGTGCGATGATCGTACAATCTATATTGCCTAAACGATAGCCCTTGTTCTCGACCATCTTCCAAGAGTCTGATAGTAATCGTTTTGAGTCTGCGTCTTTATAGGCAGGATCAGTATCTGGGAAGTGTTTCCCGATATCCCCTTCACCCGCTGCTCCTAACAATGCATCTGTGATCGCATGCAAAAGAACGTCAGCATCTGAATGTCCTAAAAGTCCCTTTTCATATGGAATGGTTACTCCGCCGATAATTAACGGACGCCCTTCACAAAAGGCATGTACATCAAAACCCTGTCCGATGCGCATCATGCTTTTTCCCCCTGTCTCTCTAACAAGATGGCTTGTCCATACAACAAGTCATCAGACGTAGTTAATTTTATATTATGATAGTCTCCCATTACAATAGCGACTGTTTCTCCAATTCGTTCCACAAGGCTCGCATCATCCGTTCCAAGATAACCATCCGAATCTGCTTCTTCATGTGCTCTCTTTACGATAGAAAGACGAAAAGCTTGCGGGGTTTGAACAGCCCACAAGCTGGAACGGTCGATCGTTTCTTCCACCTGATGTTGAACAACTCGTTTAACCGTATCCTTGACAGGTACAGCTAATACGGCAGAACCAGTGTCTACAGCTTTGTTTACAAGTTGTCCAATGGAGTCAATAGTGATGAAAGGACGTGCTGCATCATGAACGAGAACAAGGTCTGCATCTTCCGGTACCTTCTTTAAGCCCTCATATACACTTTGCTGACGTTCTTCCCCGCCTGGAACGATTTGTCGCACTTTTGTATATTGGAATGTTTGTACAAAATTCTGCATCTGCTGCAATTCCTGCTCACTGCCAACTAGGATAATACCTGCACATGCAGGGTCTTTCTCAAACACATCAAGCGTGTGTGCAAGAACCGGTTTTCCTAATAGCTCAATCCATTGCTTGGAAATGCCGGCATTCATTCTTTTCCCTTGTCCAGCAGCAGGAATGACTGTCCAATAATTCACGTGCTTCCCCACCGTTCATTACAATGCTTTTTCTAACAACTTTTTCTTAGCAAAAATCATACGGCCCGCTGATGTTTGAAGGACGGAAGTTACAATCACATCGATCGTTTTACCAACATAATCACGTCCATCTTCTACAACGATCATCGTTCCATCATCCAGATAGCCAACGCCTTGATTCTGCTCTTTCCCATCTTTAATAACTTGGACAACCAGTTCCTCACCAGGTAATACAACCGGTTTTACCGCATTTGCCAAATCATTAATGTTAAGTACGGCAACGTTCTGCAGTTCACATACTTTATTTAAGTTAAAATCGTTCGTTACAACAACGCCGGTTAACAACTGAGCGAGTTTCACAAGTTTGCTGTCTACCTCGGTTACTTCTTCAAAGTCACCTTCATAGATTTCAACTTTCATAGAAAGCTCTTTTTGAATACGATTTAGGATATCAAGACCACGGCGCCCTCGATTTCGTTTCAATACATCAGAAGAATCAGCGATATATTGCAATTCTTCTAACACAAAACGAGGGATGATAAGCGGTCCTTCTAAAAAACCGGTTTGACAGATATCGGCAACTCGTCCGTCTATAATAACACTTGTATCCAGTATCTTGTACTTCCCGCGCGGCTTATCTACCTCTGCTTCTTTCTTTCGTTCTTTTCCTTGTCGGTTTAAGGAGAACAGCTGAATCAACTCGTCTCTCTTTTTAAAACCAACCTGAAAACCTAGATAACCGAGTAGAAACGTAATAGCGATCGGCAAGATCGAACTTACAACAACGATATCCATAGAGCTAAGCGGTGACTGAATCAAAAACGCAACGATCAGTCCAAAGATCAATCCCATCGTTCCTGATAAAAGATCGGTTGCAGGGGCTTTGACAACCGTTTCCTCTGCCCAGCGTATTAAACCTACTACGTAATCTGACAGCCAAAATGTAGATAAAAATAGTATAAGTGCACCAATCACTGCCCCGACATATGGGGATGTTACTTGATTCGGCAAATCGCCAAAGTTAAGTACACGAATGAGATCTGGTATATAAAGATAGCCTAGCATGCCCCCTATGACGATAAAAAATAGTTGAACAATTCTTTTTAGCATGCCTGATTCACCTCCCCTAATCATTATTTACAAAATGACCGTAATAAAAACGTGCAAAAATAGAAAATTCTTTTTAAATTATGTTTCGCCTATTCTTATGATAAGACTAGATATGGCGATCTACAAAAAGCTGTTCTTGGATTCGTTTTAATCCTTCTTTTACTTTTCTTGCACGGATCTCACCTATACCTTCAACCTCGTCCAACTCATCAATAGATGCGCGTAAGATTTGTGGAAGGTTGTCAAAAGCATCTGTTAAATTCTCGATAATAACAGATGGCAATCTTGGTATCTTGGCAAGAATACGGTATCCGCGCGGATGAATGGTCTCATCTTGTATATTCATACCGGCTGAGAAGCCTAAAAGTTTCATAATGACAGATTCATCAAATAATTCTTCACTGGAAAGTTTATTCAACTGGCGAAGAATAGCATATGGATCACTTTCGCTATCCTTCATATAGTCCTTGATTAAGAGCAGCGCTTCCTCCTCAATGTTAGAAACAAGCTCCTCCATCTGGATTCTGATGAGTCTTCCTTCAACACCAAGTTCATTAACATATTTAATAATCTCATTTTTTATGCGTAAAACCATCTCAATTCTATGAATAACTTGTGTAACTTCTTGGAAAGTCACCAATTCTTCAAATTCAAGCGCGCCAAGATTCGTAACACTCTGATCAAAAACCACTTTATATTTTTCAAGTGTTTGAATCGCCTGGTTTGCTTTTGTTAAGATGACACCGATCTCTTTTAAGGAATAACGGATCATCCCTTGATAAAGCGTAATGACGTTTCGGCGCTGAGAGATCGAGATGACGAGGTTGCCAGTCTGGCGCGCAACTCGCTCAGCTGTTCTGTGGCGAATACCCGTTTCCGTAGAAGGAATAACAGTATCCGGAATTAGCTGTGTATTCGCGTAAAGAATTTTAACTGCATCTTCATTTAAGATAATAGCTCCATCCATTTTGGCAAGCTCATATAGTGATGCCGGGGAGTACTTACAGTTAATTGAAAAACCCCCATCTACTATTTCTTTTACTTTATCGTTATATCCAACAACGATCAGTCCGCCCGTATTCGCACGCAAAACATTGTCGATACCTTCCCGTAGCGGAGTGCCGGGAGCAACAAGCTGTAACATTTGGCTTATGATTGCTTCTTTAATCGCATGGTCCATAATATGCTTTACCCTCCTAACGCTGCTTGTAATGCCTCATAAACAGTAGATACACCAACGACTTCAATCCCCTTTGGAACTGTCCAGCCGCCGATATTTTTATCAGGTATAATAGCACGCGTAAAACCTAACTTTGCAGCTTCATGTACTCGCTGCTCAATACGGGAAACCCTTCTAACCTCTCCCGTTAATCCTATTTCACCAATCATAACATCCGTAGGCTTTGTGGGTGAATCGCGAAAGCTTGACGCGATACTGATCGCAACAGCCAGATCGATGGCTGGTTCATCAAGTCTTACACCACCCGCTACGTTCAAGTACGCATCTTGGTTCTGAAGCAGCAATCCCACTCGCTTTTCTAAAACGGCCATTAATAGAGAGACACGATTATGATCGATTCCGGTAGCCATCCTTCTAGGATTGCCAAAGCTTGTAGGAGATATTAAAGCCTGAAGCTCCACGAGCATCGGCCGCGTTCCTTCTAGAGAAGCAACAACCGTAGAGCCTGCTGCCCCTTTTGAACGTTCTTCCAGGAAAATTTCAGAAGGGTTTAATACTTCTTCGAGCCCTTCTTCTTTCATTTCAAAAACACCAATCTCGTTAGTTGAGCCAAAACGATTTTTAACAGCTCTTAATATACGGAAAGTATGATGTCTTTCACCTTCAAAGTACAACACGGCATCTACCATATGCTCTAAAAGACGGGGACCGGCGATATTACCCTCTTTTGTAACATGTCCAACGATAAATACAGCAATACCCTTTGTTTTCGCCATTCTCATGAGATGTGATGTACATTCCCTTACTTGTGAAACACTTCCGGGTGCTGATGTTACTTCAGACCGATATACGGTTTGAATAGAGTCTATTATCATGACTGACGGCATCACATCGCTCATAGCCTGCTCAATAAGTTCTAAATCTGTTTCAGCTAAAACAAACAAATCTTTTGCATCGATCTCCAATCGATCTGCTCTTAATTTCGTCTGCTTAACCGATTCCTCACCAGATATGTATAGAACACGTTCTCCTTTACGAGCGAGCTGTGCGGATGTTTGCAAAAGCAGCGTTGATTTTCCGATTCCCGGATCTCCTCCTACTAAAACAAGTGAGCCCGGAACGATTCCGCCGCCTAAAACGCGGTTAAACTCCTGATAATTTGTTGGGATACGCGGTTCCTGCTCACTCTTGATCTCCGTTATCGACTGAGGTTTTTGCTTTACGTTTGTATCTCCGACAGAACTTAAGCCCCTTACGTTCTTTTCGGGACGGATCGTTTCTTCGACCATCGTATTCCAAGCCTGGCAGCCTGGACATTTCCCCATCCATTTTGGAGATTCATAACCGCAATCTTGGCAAAGAAAGATTGATTTTACTTTAGCCATCTAAAAAACTCCTCTTCCAAACTTCACACCATAAAATACATCTATTTATCAAATCCGAAGCTTTTATATAGTAAATAGTTCAATACTGAAAAATACAGGATTTACTTCCTTTTATCATAACATAAATCCTAACAACTCTTTCCATTTTGGGCTCCGCAAAAAAAGACGAAACGTAAGAATTATTTCGACAAAAACCCGGAGGACATGACTGCCTTCCGGGTTTTTTGTAGGATATTCTCATATATTCAGAGTTAAACCGTCTCTACTACAAAATCATTCTCTTCCACATCGATCTTAACGGTTTGCCCTTTGTTGATATTACCTTTAAGAAGCTCTTCAGATAAGCGGTCTTCAATCTTACGCTGCAGGGCACGGCGTAATGGACGTGCTCCATAATCTGGATCGTATCCTTCTTCCGTTATTTTTTCTAGAGCTGCTTGGGAAAGTTCTATCTCGATACCTTGATCGCTTAGACGTTTTTTGAGTGAATCCGCCATAAGCGTCACGATTTTGAGCAAGTGTTCTTTCTCAAGAGAATGGAACACGATGATCTCATCAATACGGTTCAAGAACTCCGGACGGAAAGCACGTTTTAATTCATCCATCACTTTGGACTTCATATCGTTGTACTTCTGGCCTTCGCTATGAACAGCAAATCCTAATGAACGGTTACGTTTAAGTGTGCTCGCTCCTACGTTTGAAGTCATGATCACAACCGTATTTCGGAAGTCGACAGTGCGTCCTTTGGAATCGGTAAGACGCCCGTCTTCGAGTACTTGAAGCAAGATGTTAAAGACTTCAGGATGCGCTTTTTCAATCTCATCAAGCAAGATAACAGAGTAAGGCTTTCTTCTTACTTTTTCAGTTAACTGACCGCCTTCTTCATGTCCAACATATCCTGGAGGCGAACCAACTAAACGTGATGTCGTATGTTTCTCCATGTACTCAGACATATCGATGCGGATAATCGCATCCTCATCTCCGAACAGCGTTTCAGCCACTGCTCGAGCAAGCTCTGTTTTACCAACACCTGTTGGTCCTAAGAAGATAAACGAACCGATCGGACGCTTCGGATCTTTTAATCCTGCACGCGCTCTTCGAATCGCTTTAGAGATGGCTGTTACCGCTTCAGACTGACCGATTACACGATCATGCAGGATTTCTTCCATCTTCAATAGGCGTGCAGTCTCTTCTTCAGCAAGCTTTGAAACCGGAACTCCCGTCCATGAAGAAACGACTTGAGCGATATCTTCTGGTGTTACTTCTGTATTCTCTTTTCCTTGCTTCTCTTTCCAAACGTCTTTTGTTTTCTCAAGCTCTTCACGCAGGCGCTGTTCAGAATCCCTTAGTGAAGCGGCCTTTTCGAACTCTTGGCTTTGAACTGCTGCATCTTTCTCTTTACGGACTTCTTCTAATTTTTGTTCCAGCTCTTTTAAGTTTGGCGGAGCTGTATAAGAACGAAGACGTACTTTTGATGCTGCTTCATCAATTAAGTCAATCGCTTTATCCGGCAAGAAGCGGTCTGAGATATATCGGTCTGATAATTGAACAGATGCCTCAATCGCTTCATCAGTAATCGTTACACGGTGATGTGCTTCATAACGATCACGAAGACCTTGAAGAATTTGAATGCTTTCATCTTTCGTCGGCTCATTTACCGTGATCGGCTGGAAACGGCGCTCAAGCGCTGCATCTTTCTCAATATATTTTCTGTATTCATCAAGTGTTGTAGCACCAATACATTGAAGTTCACCACGAGCAAGAGCTGGCTTTAAAATATTGGATGCATCAATCGCACCTTCTGCTCCACCAGCACCGATCAACGTATGAAGTTCATCGATGAATAGAATGATGTTGCCTGCCTGGCGAATCTCATCCATTACCTTTTTCAAGCGGTCTTCAAATTCACCTCTATACTTTGTACCGGCAACAACCGTCCCCATATCAAGTGTCATAACACGCTTATCACGAAGCGTTTCAGGCACTTCGTTATTGATGATCTGCTGCGCTAAACCTTCCGCAATCGCCGTTTTACCTACACCAGGCTCACCGATCAATACAGGGTTGTTCTTTGTTCGACGGCTTAAAACCTCAATAACACGCTGAATTTCTTTAGCGCGCCCGATTACCGGGTCTAGTGAACCGTCACGAGCAATCGCTGTTAGATCGCGAGCAAGGCTGTCTAGTGTTGGAGTGTTCGCACTTGCCGAAGATCCTCTATGACTAGAAGAAGATTCATTGCTTCCCAGCAGTTGAAGAACTTGCTGACGTGCTTTATTCAGGCTTACCCCAAGATTGTTTAACACACGAGCTGCAACGCCTTCTCCTTCACGGATCAATCCTAATAAAATATGTTCTGTTCCCACATACGAATGCCCGAGTTTACGAGCTTCATCCATGGAAAGT
Organism: Fictibacillus barbaricus; assembly: GCF_014635025.1. Classification (GTDB taxonomy): domain Bacteria; phylum Bacillota; class Bacilli; order Bacillales; family Fictibacillaceae; genus Fictibacillus; species Fictibacillus barbaricus. Next base: position 56,522 of record NZ_BMCE01000006.1, read on the forward strand.
TCGATTACTTTTTTCGCACGAGGCGTATAATGGATCGTTTGAACAGCTTCCTGTCCTCGTCCGATTAACGTTTCTACTTCTTTTTGAATCTTCTCAGGTCCTAATCCAAGTACTTGAAGCGCTTTAGCTGCAATCCCTTCACCCTCACGGATCAAACCAAGTAAGATATGTTCTGTTCCTACATTGTTATGACCTAATCGAATAGCTTCTTCTTGTGCTAACGCTAATACTTTTTGTGCTCTCTCTGTAAAACGGCCAAACATCATACTCGTCACGCTCCTTATCGGTTTTCCAATTTTATTCTTTCTCTGATTAATGTGGCTCTTCTTATGTCACGTTCTTCTGGAGTTAGAACTTCACCTGCATATTGTTGAAGAAAACCTGGTTGTGTAAGTATCATAAGTTCATTTAGAATCGTTTTTGAAATGCCGGGCAAAATCTCTAGATCAATGCCAAGCCGCACATCTGATAAACATTTCGCAGCCTCTTTTGATTGGATGATCCGGCAGTTCTCTAACGTTCCTAGCGAACGGAATAACTTGTCTTCAAGCTGTAATTTCAATCCATCCTGCAGCTGTTTACGGGCTGAACGTTCTTGCTGGATAACCTGCATAACAACTCCTGCGAGATCTTCCATTATATCCTCTTCAGACTTGCCAAGTGTCATCTGATTTGATATTTGAAATATGTTTCCTTGCGCTTCTGTTCCCTCACCATATATTCCTCTGACGGCCAACCCTAACTGGTTGATCGCCGGAATGATACGGCTTATCTTTTTTGTAAGCACAAGTGCAGGAAGGTGCATCATGATCGAGGCTCTTAGTCCAGTTCCTACATTTGTTGGACAACTGGTTAGGTACCCTCGTTTTTCATCAAACGCATAATCTACATTCTTTTCGATCAAATCATCCATTTCATTTGCTTTACCAAGGACTTCTTCTAGCTGAAGACCTGGTGCTAAACATTGGATTCGTATATGATCTTCTTCGTTCAGCATGATGCTTACTGATTCATCAGCATTCATAAGTACAGCACCATATTTCGCTTGTTCTGCTAAATTAGGGCTAATTAGGTGTTTCTCAACAAGTACCCGTTTTTGAACGGGTTTTAACTCTTCCATCATCAGCATTTCCAATTTTTCTGATTCTGCTGCATCCTTTTCTTCATTCATGCATGAAGATATAGAGGCGATCACTTCATGTGCAGATTCTTTGTCTGCTGCGATTGGAAAAACATACTGTTGAATATTCCTTGCAAGTCGGACACGGCTTGAGAGAACAATATCTGATTCGGGTCCTTCCCTTTTCATCCAGGGACTGATCGCATCACTGATAAATCGCTCCAAAGACATCGTTTACGTATCCCTCCCCTGTTGCAAACGGTGTTCGATCTCTCGAATGACATCTCTTGTCTCAGCAGCCTTTTCAAATTCCTCATTTAATATATACTGCTGCATGGCTTGCTTTAATTGCTGAAGCTGCTTTTTTTCTTGAATGCTGCTTCCCGCGCGTAATGGAATCTTCCCTGCATGCAAGGTATTCCCACCGTGAACCCTTTTAAAAATTGGATTCAGTTTGGAATCAAATGCTTTATAGCAGTTATCACATCCAAAACGGCCAATCTTAGCAAACTGATAATAACTCATCCCGCATTTTTCACAACTTAACGAGGGCGGAATGAAATTAGATGATGGGGTGTTCGGAACATGTCCATCACCATGTAAAAGACCAGAAAGCAATTGGTGAATTGAAAATGAATTCGACCCCGGCAGGAATTCTCCTTTTTCTTTGGCACAATGTTCACAAATGTGAAATTCCGTTTTCTCTCCATTTATGATTTTTGTAAAATGCAATGACGCTTCACGTTCATGGCACTCTTCACAATTCATTCTGCTCCCTCCTTTTATATAGAATGAAAAAAAGGGCTATGTGGTTCGATATTTTAACGTTTTTATCATAGCTTTTAATAGTTCTGCTCGTAATTCATCTCGATCAGGAAGATTAAGTTTTAAGATGGAACGGTCCATTACACTTAGCATCAATCTTGCTTCGCGTTCAGAAACGATCGTTTCTTCCATTAGTCTCTTAATTACATTTTCTGCGTTGCCTTGCGATATCCTCTCACCTATCAAGGTAGTTAGGTGATCGATCAAGTGGGCAGAGCTTTCGGTACGGACCTTCATGATCCGGATGTAACCCCCTCCACCTCTTTTACTTTCCACTACAAATCCTTTTTCAACCGTAAATCTCGTGTTAATTACATAGTTTATTTGAGAAGGCACGCATTGAAACCTTTCAGCAATATCCGTCCGTTTAATTTCAATGGCCGGATCATTCGAACTCGAGAGAATTTGCTTTAAGTAATTTTCAATCACATCTGAAATATTCCTCATTTCCCTCCCCCTTCTGACTTTGACTAACTTTGACTATACCATTATTATAGCAAGCTTTTTTCCGAAAATGCAAATCTCTATGCATCCATTATTGCCTCATGATTAGCTCTTTAACCTGTATGATTCTGTCGAAAAGATAGTGCTTTTGGAAGGGGGATGTCCGCTTTATTCCCTTAAAAGTTCGGGTGGCTGAGAGGGATGATCTTTGGGGGAGAGAGTTAATGTATAAAGTGCAGTGAATGATTGCGGGATAAATGAATGGCTGGATGGATGAGGTGGGTCGTGGATATGTAGGATATGGCTAACGACCTAATTGAATCGTGTTTTGACTTAATTGAGTTTTTTCGCCACTTTGGAAAACATCGGAAATGATGAAAAGAAGATGGTTTTGTCCATCTTCTTCCTTATTTATAGCTTTTCACATCAAGAATTAGCTCTTTTTCTTATACTTAATAGAAAAAAGAAGATGAAATAGCTTCATCTTCCTCCTCTTTATATATTTTGTTTGATTTATAAGTCTTCGGGAGATTTTATAAGTCCTCAAAAATTCTTATAAGTCTTCAAAAATTTTTAAACGCCCTCAAATTTATTTATACGTCTTTACCATACTTCGATAAGATCCCGCAATCCATGCTACAACTCATTTTTTAATACAAAAAAAGAAGATGGATATCATCCATCTTCCTCATTGCCTAGCGACGTCCTACTCTTACAGGGGGAAACCCCCAACTACCATCGGCGCTGAAGAGCTTAACTTCCGTGTTCGGTATGGGAACGGGTGTGACCTCTTCGCCATCATCACTAGACCTAACCATGACTTTCACCATGATTTATATTTTGCTAGAGAGTATGTTCTCTCAAAACTAGATACGACATTTCCAAACGTTTATGCATTTAAGGATAAGCCCTCGACCGATTAGTATCTGTCAGCTCCACGTGTCACCACGCTTCCACACCAG
>NZ_BMCE01000007.1 GCF_014635025.1 Fictibacillus barbaricus
CTTTTGTTCAGTTTTCAAAGAACTTTTTTGTTGCTTATTTCGTGCGTCGCTCGTTTTGGCGACTTTATTAGATTACCATGTCGCAGCCCTCATTGTCAACAGCTTTTTTCAAAAACTTTTAATCGTTTAAGTGAAGCTTTCAACAAGTTAGTATTTCCTTGCGACGAAGAATAATATACCACCATTTTCGCTCTTGTACAATAGTTTTTTTGAAAAAAAGATTACTTTTATTTTTGTCATCATATAGTGATCGTGCATTATACCAAATAAGCTTGCTTCAAGACATGCTCTGCACAAGATATAGTGAAATGATATTACTGCAGCTTCCTCTAATAAACCACATTTCAATAAGGCCGTTTCAAGCACATTGACAAGGTTTATCTCCTAATAGAACAAAAAAACCAGCACAAGGCTGGTTTTTAATGATTCATTATTTTTCAGAGTGACGCATTTGAGGGAATAACAGTACATCACGGATAGAAGGTGAGTTTGTTAAAAGCATAACTAGGCGATCAATTCCGATTCCTAGTCCGCCGGTAGGAGGCATACCATATTCAAGAGCCTCTACAAAGTCTTCATCCATCATATGTGCTTCGTCATTACCTTCCGCGCGCTCTTTTAGTTGTTCTTCAAAACGTTCGCGTTGGTCGATTGGATCGTTAAGCTCAGAAAAAGCATTTGCATGCTCACGGCCTACGATAAATAATTCAAAACGATCCGTAAACCGTGGATCTTTAGGGTTCTTCTTCGCTAGAGGAGAGATTGCAACTGGGTGGCCGTACACGAATGTAGGTTGAATCAGCTTCTCTTCAACAAAGTGCTCAAAGAATTCATTTACAACATGGCCATAAGACATGTTTTCTTTTACAGGAACATTATGCTTTTTAGCTAATTCGCGTGCTTCTTCGTCTGTCATTTCTGTCCAGAAGTCTACGCCAACGGCTTCCTTAATCGCATCGACCATATGAACTCTCTTCCAACGAGGCTTAAGATCTACTTCATAGTCACCATACGTTACAGTTGTTGTTCCAAGGACATCTTCTGCAATATGAGCGATCAGGTTTTCAGTCAGTTCCATGATATCTAAGTAATCTGCATATGCTTCATACAGCTCGATCATTGTAAATTCAGGATTATGACGGGTAGAAACACCTTCATTACGGAATACGCGTCCAATTTCATAAACCTTTTCAAGTCCCCCTACGATAAGGCGCTTTAAGTGAAGCTCGATTGCAATACGCATATAAAGCTCCATATCAAGTGCATTGTGATGCGTAATAAACGGACGAGCCGATGCTCCACCTGGAATAGAATGCATTGTAGGTGTTTCTACTTCTAAATAACCGTGATCATCTAAATAGCGGCGCATAGAACGAATGATCTTAGAACGAGAAATAAAAGTATCTTTAACTTCCGGATTCATGATCAGATCTACATAACGCTGACGGTAACGCTGTTCCACATCTTTTAAACCATGGAACTTATCAGGAAGTGGTCGCAGAGATTTCGTAAGAAGCTGGAAGTCCTTCGCTTTAATAGAAAGTTCTCCTACTTTTGTTTTGAAGACTAATCCCGTTACACCTACCCAGTCACCGATATCGATCGTATTGAATAGTTCATATTGCTCTTCACCAACAGCATCTAATCGAACGTAGATTTGAATTTTACCTGTAAGGTCTTGAATATGAGCGAATCCCGCTTTCCCTTTTCCGCGCTTTGTCATTATACGACCAGCAAGGGTTGCTTCGATCTCTTCGCTATCCAGGTCTTCTTTTTCCTTTTCACCGTATTGAGAAACCAAATCGGCCGCTGTGTGTGTACGGTTGAATTTAGTACCAAATGGGTCTAGTCCCTTTTCTGTTAGAGCAGCTAACTTCTCTCTTCGTACACGCAGCAAATCATTTAATTCTACTTCTTGACTCATGGGAACACTCCTAGCTTTAGCAGTTTTGAATATCAATTATGGTATAAGTTAAGTTATCGCCTAAAGGAACACGAACACTAAACGTTGAATAAACGGCTTTTCCTAGTGCAGCTTTTGCAATAGGAGATTCAATAGAAATCATATTTTCCCGAGGATCCGCTTCGAATGGGTGAACGAGCGTATACGTATACCTTTCTTTATAAACCGTTTCCTCTATTGTAATGGCAGAGCCTGGTTCTACAAAATATCCTGGTTCCCTTACAATCGGCCAAGTACTGGACTGAGATAATATATCCTCTATCTCGGCCATCCGTGACTGTATGAATTCTTTTTCCGGAGAATGCCTGAATTCCTTTTTGCGTTTTGTTAGGTATTGAAGTTCTTTTTCTAGATTCCTGGTGCCTTCTTGTGTGAGTTTAAGCATAGCCATAAGCTATTCCTCCTCAATTTTTAAATAAGGAAAACACCGGATGCTGAATATGTTGTTTTTAAGCAAACAACAGCCAGTCATCTGATGATCTGGCTGTATTTCACTATCATTAGCTAATTTTTTGCTGTAAATCTTCTAGTTGATCAACGTAACCAAATAACAGCTTACTCATATCATCACGAGTTGTCATCTGGTTGATCTCATTACGGACAGAGCCCGTTTTTGGCAAGCCTTTCAGGTACCATGCTGCGTGCTTTCTCATTTCACGAACCGCAACATCTTCACCTTTTAGCTCGATTAAACGATCCATGTGAAGTATGCAGATGTTCATCTTCTCGCGAGCAGTTGGTTCTGGAGCAATCTCTCCGTTTTGAAGATATTGTACAGTACGGTAAAGCATCCAAGGGTTACCCAGAGCCGCTCTTCCGATCATAACACCGTCCACTCCATATTTATCAAGGCGGTCTTTCGCTTCCTGTGGAGTAGAAATGTCTCCATTACCGATTACCGGAATCGATACATTTTTCTTTACTTCTCCAATGATGTCCCAGTCTGCTGTTCCTTCATACATTTGAACACGCGTACGCCCGTGAACGGCTACTGCCGCTCCGCCTGCACGTTCAACTGCTTGTGCATTCTTAACCGCATAGACATGGTCTTCATCCCATCCGATACGCATTTTAACAGTAACCGGTTTTTGAACAGCGTCAACCGTTGCTGCTACCATCTCGTAGATCTTGTCTGGATCTAAAAGCCACTTAGCTCCTGCGTCACATTTTGTGATCTTTGGAACCGGACATCCCATGTTTATATCAATAATATCAGCGTTTGTATGTTTATCAACGTATTTAGCTGCTGCTACGAGAGATTCACGTTCTCCGCCAAAGATCTGCAGACTAAGTGGTTTTTCGCGTTCATCAACATAAAGCATCTTTAAAGATTTTTCATTCTCATAAAGAATTCCTTTGTCACTAACCATCTCTGCACATACAAGTCCAGCTCCGAATTCTTTCGCGATCAGACGGAATGCAGGGTTGCAAACACCAGCCATAGGTGCTAGAACTACTGGGTTCTTCATTGTAATATCACCGATTTTCAACATCCGTTTCACCTCTTTTCATCTGTTGTACTATATCTATCGTCTTACTGTAACTCTTCAACGTTAATACTGAATTGATTCGCTATTTTGTGAAGCAAATCGATTTTGGGCTTTCGGCTGCCTCTTTCTACCTCACCAAGAACGGACACGGAGATCCCGATATCTTTAGCGAGCTGTTCTTGCGTATAGCCTTTTAACTTTCTGAACGCACGGATGCGTCTTCCCAGTCGGTCTTCTTCCATATGCGTACACCTTCTTTATCTCTTTGTTCGCAAAGGACATGATGCAACGAAATCGATTTCTCCGGATAAACATCATCAGGAGCGATTTCACTTAGAGGTATGAGAACAAACGCCCTTTCAAGCATACGTGGATGTGGAATAGTTAACACTTCCGTCTGTATACTTACACTATTATACAATAAAATGTCAAGGTCTATTGTTCGAGGTCCCCATTTTTGAAGCCTTTTTCGGTCTAGTTTCGTCTCTATCTCTTGCATTTTACTCAAAAGTTCATGTGGAGAGAGTGTAGTTTTGAGCTTTAGGGCTAAATTTAAAAACACAGGCTGATCAGTAAAGCCAACGGGGTCTGTTTCATAGATGGATGAAACGGACTCAATTAAAATCTCAGGATACTCTCCTAAGAGGGAGATTGCTTTTTGCAGCAATTCCTCTCTGTTACCCATGTTCGAGCCAACTGATAAATAAGCGATATGATCTCCTGCCATCTATGCGCGCCCTCTTGTGATCTCAACCGCTACCGAATCGTAATGACCTGGAATGGGGGGATCTGGTTTTATGACCTTTATTGTTACTTCATCTATAAGAGTAAACCTTCCAAGTAGTGAAGCAGAGATCGTTTCAGCTAATGTTTCTAATAACTTTACTGGTTCGCCTTCCACTATTTCCTTTACGGCGTTATAGACTTCGCCATAATGAACCGTTTGTTCGAGGTCATCTGTAAGCCCCGCTTTTGAGAGGTCCATCGACAAAACTGCGTCAACGTTAAAACGCTGCCCTAGTTTTTGCTCCTCTCCAAACACACCGTGATAACCGTAAAATCTCATGTTGTTTACAAATATTTTATCCATGGGAAACTGCTCCTTTTTCGAGCATAATATCCATCATCTTTGCCATTCTGCTAATTTCCTTCACATCGTGAACACGCACAATAGAGCAGCCTCTTTCAATACCAAGGCAGACTGTCGCACCCGTACCTTCAACCCGTTCTTCTACGGGAAGATCAAGAGCTTTTCCGATCATTGATTTTCGTGAAGTACCTAATAAAACAGGATAGCCCATATCCACGATTTCATTAAGTCTTCTTATCGCTTCTAGGTTCTGCTTGAAAGTCTTCACAAAACCAACACCCGGATCCAAAATGATATTGTAAGGATTCACTCCCGCTTTTACTGTAATCGCGATGCTATGGTTTAGATCAGCGATAACATCAGGCATAAACTCTTGATAGTTTGTATCAAACCGGTTATGCATCAAGATAACGGGCACATTCGTTTCTGCCATCACGCTCGGCATATCTGGGTCGTATTTTGCTCCCCATACGTCATTGATGATATGAGCTCCAGCTTTAACAGCTTGATACGCGGTTTCTGCTTTGTACGTGTCGATAGATAAAGGAACATCTACTTCATTCTTCAAAGCCTCTATTACTGGAATTACACGCTCCAGCTCGTTTTCTAACGATACTTTTTCAGCTCCAGGTCTCGTGGATTCACCGCCGATATCGATAATATCAGCACCATCTCTCACCATTTGTTTCGCATGGGAGACGGCTTGCTCAATCCGGTTGTGATGACCGCCATCTGAAAACGAGTCAGGTGTTACATTAAGAATTCCCATAACAAATGTCTTTTTTGAGAAATCCAATACATATTCACCACATGTAAGCTTAGGCTGTTTCATTAACATTTCATGCATGGCTTATCTACCCTTTCAAAAAAACATCAATCGTTCGGCGTTTTTCTTTCGTATGGGCCTTATAAAGTGAAAGATACGACTGAAAAACTTCACCTTCGGCCCCAGGAAATACTTTATGTTCAAACCGCTTTACCGGTACGAGTTCTTGGATCGAGTTAGTGAGAAAGACTTCATCAGCTTGAACTAATTCTTCTATTTTATAATTCCCTGTTTTTAGAGGAATGTTCAAGGATTCTGACACATTCATAACCCATTTTCTAGTGATTCCCTCTAAAATTCCTGTAGAAGTTCCAGGAGTGAACACCTGGTTTTGCTTAACCCAAAACAAATTTGAGACTGTACCTTCACTGATGTACCCTTCTTTTGTTAGAAAAACACCTTCCTGGTTCACATCTGAAAGCTCTCTTTTACCAAGGATGCTGTTTAAGTAATGATGCGACTTTAACCGTTTTTCACCCTCTGGCGTGTTTCGGACGGTCTTTAGCAGGATCAGCTCTTTTTCTGAAACAGTATCTGTTTGTACAAGAGGTTTTGTATATAGAATAACTGTTGGTTCTTCGTAGGTTTCGGTTTGAAGACCAATATCTCCAGCTCCACCCGATACATTTAATCGAAAGTACGCATCACTCATCTCGTTCCTGCTTAAGAGGGTTTGGACCATTTTAATAACTTTATCTGAATCAAGTTCCAGACGAATATTCAGTTCATGTAAAGCTTCATGCAATCGGTAAAGATGTTCGTCGATCAAAAACGGAAAGCCGTCGTACGTTCTAAACGTTTCAAAGGCACCCACACCATACATAAATCCGTGGTCATACGGTGAGATAACAGCTTCCTCCTTTGATACGACTTTTCCATTTAAATAGATGTACATGATGCGTTTTTGCCCTTATAAAAATCGATAAAGTTTCGTAAGAGTTTCTTTCCGTCTTCCGTTAAAATGGATTCCGGATGATATTGAACACCCTCGATCGGGAGCTCTTTATGACGGATTCCCATGATCTCTCCTTCTTTCGTCCAAGAAGAAATCTCAAAACACTCAGGCAGCGTTTCCCTTTTTACTATTAAAGAATGATAGCGTGTTGCCGGAAACTCTTGAGCTAGTCCCGCGTAAACAGTCTTTCCGTCGTGGAGGACAGGTGACACTTTGCCGTGCATCAATCGTTCTGCTCGTACAACATCTCCTCCAAATACTTGCGCAATCGACTGGTGGCCCAAGCAAACACCGAAAATCGGAATTTTCCCAGCAAAATATTGAATCGCTTCTAAACTGATTCCCGCTTCATTTGGTGAGCACGGTCCCGGGGAAATCATTAAGAAATCCGGGTTCAATTGCTCTATTTCTTGTATCGTTATCTCATCGTTTCGTTTTACGACTAGTTCCTCGCCCATCTCCCCTAGATATTGAACGAGGTTATACGTAAAAGAATCATAGTTATCAATCATTAAAATCATCTCGTCTCTTCTCCTCTCATGTGCTGTGTTAGACCAAAATTGACCCGAGCTCGCTCTGCTCTTTGGCTCGCCACAGCGCCTCTGCTTTTTTTAGACTCTCTTTGTATTCACTTTCTGGTATGGAGTCAATCACAATACCAGCACCCGCTTGAACGTGTGCAGTTTCATTTTGACATACCATCGTGCGAATTGCGATATTCATTTCTGTGTCCCCATTAAAACCGATCCAGCCGATGCTGCCTGTATAAACACCTCTTCGTACAGGCTCGAGCTCCTCAATGATCTCCATCGTTCTCACCTTTGGAGCTCCAGTGATTGTACCGCCTGGGAAAGTCGCTTTGATACAATCAAACGCATCACACTCAGGTCTTAATGTTCCGATCACATTGGAAACAATGTGCATCACATGTGAATACCTTTCAATAACCATGAATTCGTCCACTTTTACACTTCCATAGACGGAAACCTTACCAAGATCATTTCGCTCTAAATCTACGAGCATAACGTGTTCGGCACGTTCTTTCTCATTTTCAATCAACGTGTTAGCAAGCTCTAGATCTTCTTCCTCCGTTCTCCCGCGTGGACGTGTACCTGCTATAGGACGAGTAGAGATCACATCACCTTTTTTCTTCACTAAAAGTTCAGGTGAAGCGCTAACGAGCTGAAAGTCAGGTGTCTCTAAATATCCCATATAAGGAGAAGGGTTAATTCTTCTCAGTTCTTCGTATACGTTAAAAGGAGTTGTTCGTAAAGCTTTTGATTGACGAACAGACAAGTTTACTTGGAATACGTCACCGTCAGAAATATAATCTTGGATTTTTTTAACTGCATCTACAAATACCTCTTCTGTCATAGAGACATGTTTGAAATCCTCAACAGGGTAGCTCTGTTCATCTTCAGAAGCATCTTCTTTAGATAACGGTGCTTCCCACATCTCCTTAAATGCACGAAGCTTGTCTAAACAATAAGGTGTGTTCTTCTCTTCTCCAAGCACAATCAACCAAAGCGTGCTTGTCTCATGATCGTAAACAAAAACATCTTTAAACAATAAGAAATATAAGTCCGGCAAACCGAGGTCATCTTCTGATGTAGTTGGAAGCTTTTCAAATTCACGTGTAAGGTCATAGCTAAGATATCCGATTGCCCCCCCAGTGAAGTCCGGCAATCCCTCTATCTGTTCAATTTGAAAATCTTTAAACCAGTTTTGAAATTGTTCGTACACCGATCCTTTTATAACAGCAGAGCCTTCCTCTGTTTTAATCGTTAAAACATCATCTTTTCCTGAGACTTCAGCAAAAGGGGATAACCCAATAATGCTGTACCTGCCTGTTCTTCCGCTCTCTAATAAAATATGGCGGGGCTCTGTTGCAGCTAATGATTTATATTTATAAAACCACTCATCTTTAGATAGCGGTAAACACGAATGCATGACATGCCATTTTTTATTCATCCCCATATGGTCACTCTCCCAAAAATCTTCTGTTTACATTGTACATGAGGTGTTTCACTTTGGCACACCTTTCTCCCAATTTCCTGCATTTTCATGAGTTTTGTCTCCACTTAAATGAGGACTGTTAAACTTCGCTGTTGCTTTTTAACAAAAAAGGAGTGGCTGAATTGCCGCTCCAGGATACTCGCTTCAACTACCTTTTTATCCAAGGATTGCTAACACATCTGAATGAAAACCCTAATGAAAAAAGCCCCCATAAGGGAGCTCTAAAAGGTTAGTCTTCAAATTGGTACAACGGTGTACTTAAGTATCTTTCACCGTTACTTGGAATAATTGCTAGAACTTTTTTGCCTTTGCCAAGTTTCTTCGCTACTTTTAAAGCAGCTGAAATCGCAGCACCTGAAGAAATCCCGCCTAAAAGACCTTCTTCACGTGCCGCTCTTCTTGCCCATTCAAAAGCTTCGTCATTTGTGATGGTTAACACTTCGTCATAGATATCCGTCTTTAAGATGTCCGGTACAAAGCCCGCGCCGATTCCTTGAATCTTGTGAGGTCCTGGTTTACCACCTGACAAGACGGGTGAATCAGTTGGTTCGACCGCATAGATTTGAATATCCGGAAATTTTTCTTTTAAAACTTCTCCTGCACCCGTAATGGTTCCGCCTGTACCGATTCCAGACACAAAAGCATCTAGACCGTCTGGGAATTGTGACACAATCTCTTGTCCTGTTGTATCTCTGTGAATAGCAGGGTTTGCTTCGTTCTTAAATTGCTGAGGCATAAAATAACCATTTTCCTTTGCTAACTCTTCTGCTTTTCTGATGGCTCCGCCCATTCCTTCTGGTCCAGGAGTCAAGATCAGTTCCGCTCCATAAGCTCTTAGGAGGTTTCTTCGTTCTAAACTCATGGTTTCAGGCATTACAAGTATGGTTTTATACCCTTTTGCAGCTGCTACCATCGCCAATCCAATACCTGTGTTTCCGCTTGTCGGCTCAACGATCGTATCTTCCGCTTTTAATTTTCCGCTCTTTTCTGCATCTTCAATCATCGCTAGTGCGATACGGTCTTTTACACTGCTTCCAGGGTTCATGAACTCTAATTTCAGATATACGTCTGCCATATCTTCTGTTGTAATTCGGTTCAATTTTACAACAGGGGTCTGACCAATCAGTTCTGTAATTGATTGTGCCACTCTTGCCATTTGCCATCACTCCTAAAACCGAGTATTTTTATTGGATTTATTGTAGCAACTCTGGAAATCATCTGTCAATTTAATTGCATATATGCGTTTTCTATTACCATGGTACGCAGAAGGTTTTATTTTCATGTATAAAACAAAACCCGGAAAAAATTCCGGGTTTACGCTTTTGCTTGTTCCAGCAGGTTTTCAAGTTCTTCTTTTGAAAAGATATAAGTGGCATTACAGAATTGACAGTTCGTTTCAGCTTGACCGTCTTCTTCTATAATATCTCTTATCTCTTGCTCGCCTAAACTGACAATCGCTTGTCCGAACCTTTCGTGTGAACATGTGCATTGAAAACGCACAGGGGATTTCTCTAGTATCTGAACCTGATCTTCTCCTAAAAGCTCAAATAAGATTTCCTCTGGTGTCATTCCCTTTTCGATCAACCGAGAGATAGGCGGAATCGCGTTAATTCTTTCTTCTAAAAGATCAACAATGCTGTCTGACGCATTTGGCATGACCTGAACAATAAAGCCGCCAGAAGCTTTAATCGAATTATCAGGGTTTACTAATACTCCAACACCAACCGCAGAGGGAACTTGTTCTGAAGAAGCAAAATAGTATGTGAAATCTTCACCAAGCTCTCCTGAAACCATTGGCACTTGGCCGGTAAACTTCTCACGCATACCAATGTCTTTTAACACCGATATGAAGCCATCTTTCCCAACGGCTCTTGCGACATCCAGTTTACCTTTGCTGTTTAGTTCAAAGTGTGTATGCGGGTTTGTTACATAACCTCTGGTCTCGCCTTTTGTGTTGCTGTCAACGATGATGACGCCGATTGGCCCGCCGCCTTCAATTTTAACTGTTATCTTATTGTCTTCACCTTTAAGCATCATACCCATCATAGTGGATGCTGTCATAGCTCTTCCTAATGCAGCAGATGCTGTTGGCCATGTATCATGTCTTCTTTGTGCTTCACTAACCATCTCTGTTGATGAGATCGCATAAGCACGGATTTGCCCGTCAAATGCCAGGGCTTTTATTAAATAATCATTCATCGTACTCACCCTTTAGCCGTTCTTATTTTTATCGTAAATAAGCAAGAGACCTTTTAATGTCAAAAATGGATCGACGTGATCGATCACGCTGCTTTCAGCTGCAATCAGATTCGCAAGACCGCCAGTTGCGATAACTTTTGGCTCGATAGAAGTTTGTTCCTTCATTCTTTTTACGATACCCTCTACTTGTCCAACATATCCATAAAGAATGCCTGCTTGCATAGCGTTAACTGTATTCTTACCGATTACGCCCTCTGGCTTGGCAATCTCGATCCGCGGAAGTTTAGCAGCCTTCGTATAAAGAGCTTCTGTAGAGATATTGATTCCAGGTGCAATTGCCCCACCCATATATTGTTTGTTTTCATTGATATAACAGTACGTAGTAGCCGTACCAAAATCAACGATAATAAGCGGCGAGTCATATTCATGAATCGCTGCAACTGCGTTAACAATGCGGTCTGCCCCTACTTCTCTAGGGTTCTCATACTTGATATTCAATCCAGTCTTTATTCCAGGCCCTACGACTAACGGCCGCTGGTTAAAGTATTTAAAACACATACGCTCTAGAGCGAACATGATCGGTGGAACTACTGAGGAAATAATGATCCCTTCGATTTGCTCTTTATGAATATTAACATGACGGAACAAATCGAGTATGAGCATACCATACTCGTCTTCTGTTTTTTCACGTGATGTATGAATCCTCCAATGATGTTTTAATTCATCATTTTCATAGAGCCCTAAAACAATATTCGTATTTCCGACATCAAACACAAAAATCATGGAATTTGTCCCCGCTTCTTATCTTAAGTTTCTATATTAGTTATAACATAAAAAAAATAGGAGTAAAGCAACCCAGCTTTATTAAGGCTATTTTCGTAAAGTTGCTACTAGAAGTGGTTGATTTCCACTCCAGGATACACAAAGAAATTTTTAACAAACGGGAAAGATTATCTGAGCTAAAAAGAAAAAGGATACCTCAAGATCTGAGGCATCCTTTCGAAATTAATCTTGTTTTGGTTTTTCTTCATCCTTCTTGTTAAGTGTAACCTTAACATCATCAGATGGTTTTGAAATCGTCTTTTTGTCAGGCAGCTGGCCTGTCTTAACGAGTTCCTTGATTTGTTCTTCATCTAGTGTTTCTACAGTAAGCAATGTTTGTGCGATTATCTCTAGCTTAGAGTTATGTTCAGTCAGAATCTGACGGCAGCGCTCATAAGATTCTTTAATGATACGCTGAACTTCTAGATCAATTTCATGCGCGATCGCGTCACTGTAGTTTTGCTCATTGTTAAAGTCTCTTCCTAGGAAGACTTGACCGCCTTGGGAAGAACCGAACTGCATCGGTCCTAGGCGTTCACTCATACCGAATTCTGTAACCATGCGGCGAGCAATGCCTGTCGCACGCTGGAAGTCGTTATGTGCACCTGTACTTACTTCATTGAACGTAATCTCTTCGGCAACACGTCCTCCAAGAAGTCCAACGATCTTATCTTCAAGTTCAGGTTTTGTCATGAAGTAGCGGTCTTCTTTAGGCAGCATTACAGTATAACCACCAGCTTGACCACGAGGAACCACCGTAACTTTATGAACCGTATCTGCTCCTTCAAGAACTAAGCCGATAACTGTGTGACCAGCTTCATGGTAAGCGACGATGTTCTTTTCTTTTTCAGAAATAACACGGCTCTTTTTAGCAGGTCCTGCGATAACACGATCAATGGCCTCATCAATATCATCCATATCGATCTTTTTCTTGTTTGTACGAGCAGCTACAAGGGCGGCTTCATTTAGTAAGTTCTCAAGATCCGCTCCAGAAAATCCTGGTGTACGCATCGCGATTGTCTTTAAATTAACATCCTCTGCAAGCGGCTTGTTGCGCGCATGTACTTGCAGAACTTCCTCACGTCCTTTAACATCTGGACGGTTAACCGGAATCTGACGGTCAAAACGTCCCGGACGAAGAAGGGCAGGGTCTAGAATATCGGCACGGTTCGTAGCAGCAATGATGATGATCCCTTCGTTTGCACCGAAACCATCCATTTCAACTAGCAATTGGTTAAGCGTTTGCTCACGCTCGTCATGGCCTCCGCCAAGTCCAGCACCACGCTGACGTCCAACTGCATCGATTTCATCGATAAAAATGATACAAGGAGCGTTTTTCTTAGCATTTTCAAACAAGTCACGTACACGGGATGCACCGACACCAACAAACATCTCAACGAAATCAGAACCTGAAATCGAGAAGAACGGTACGCCAGCTTCTCCTGCAACAGCACGTGCAAGAAGCGTTTTACCAGTACCCGGAGGTCCTACTAAAAGCACACCCTTCGGAATACGAGCACCTAATGCAGAGAACTTGCGCGGGTCTTTCAAGAACTCAACCACTTCAACTAATTCTTGTTTCTCTTCATCGGCTCCGGCTACATCTTTAAACGTAACCTTTTTCTTTTCTTCGTTGTAAAGTTTTGCTTTACTCTTACCAAAGTTCATAACTCGGCTGCCGCCGCCTTGTGCCTGGTTAAGTAAGAAGAAGAATAAGATAAAGATAATGACAAACGGAATAATTGATGTAAAGAATGTCACCCAGCCACTCGTCTGCTCCTGCTGTTTAAATTCTACATTCGCAGTATCAGCAAGCTGTTCAATCTCAGCGAGAGTATTGCCAGTTAACGGAGCGTTTGTTTGGAATACTTCTCCTTCTTTAGCTCCCTCAAGCTGGCCGCGAACAACATATACGCCGCCCTCAGGCTGGTAAACGATGCTTTCTACTTTGCCTGATTCAATGTACTTTGTCAGTTGGTCATAACGAATTTCTTTTACTTCATTGTTGTTGCCATTAAAAAAGCTGACAACTCCAACAACAACTAAAAAGATTAATAAATAAAATATAGTATTACGGAAGATGCGATTCATTCCTTACCTCCTTAGGCGAACAATCAAATCTTATGCGGTTTTTTATTCTTTCTTTTCGTAAATCTCTGGCTTTAATACACCGATATAAGGCAAGTTACGGTACTTCTCGATATAATCCAATCCGTAGCCGACAACAAAAGCATCAGGAACGATAAAACCGGCAAGATCCGGAGTAATATCAATCTTTCGTCCTGTTGGCTTATCTAGCAAAGTTACAATCTTAACCGATTTCGCTTTGCGCGCCTTAAACAGTTGAACCAGGTAGCTAAGCGTTAAACCACTGTCAATAATATCTTCTACAATGATTACGTCTCGACCTTCTAAGGAAGTATCTAAATCTTTAACAATTTTCACTTGACCGGAAGAAACGGTAGATGCACCATAGCTGGACACTGCCATTAAGTCGATCTCGAGATGGATATCCATACGTTTAATCAGGTCAGCCATAAAAGGAAGAGCACCTTTTAAAACCCCAATTACTAATGGAAAACTTTCCTTATATTCCTCAGATAGCTCTTTTCCAAGTTCTTTGATCTTGTTTTGAATAGCTTCTTCGGATATAAGTGTTTCTAAAATTTCATCATGCATGTTCAACAAGCCTCCTAGACGTCATGGCGATTTTTTTGAAAGTGTAAGATTACCCAATGTTCAGAATGATTTATTGTGTGGCGTCTTTTGTGTTTCAGTCCGGGAAGCCAAATGATATTTCCGTTTGCATCAACAACAACCGGCCAAACTTTCCGTTCTTCCTGTGGCACTTTAGCATCAATAAATATATCTTTTAATTTCCGAGAACCAACGCCGGCAATCGCCATCCGGTCACCTGGTCTGCGGCTTCGAACTCGTAAAGGGAGACTTACATCATTCATTGAAAACACAAAAACATCTTTTCCTCTTAGTAAAGCCGGCTCACGATCTGTTATTTCAGCAGTCAGCAGTCCATTCGGCAATTCAACATGGCCAGGCAGCTCTAATGAGTAATCAAAACCCGATTCTTCTTCGCGTTTGATCGGCTCAAAACTTAATAAACATCTGTCATAAGTTCGGCTGACAACAAGACCTGACGGAAAATGCAAAGACCCGGATGGATGCTCACTTCCGAGCAAACCAAGAAAGTTTTCCTTATGTACAGAGGAAAGAGATGAAGGATTTAATTTATACAGATAGTTCAATATTAGTGTAATCCCTCTTTTTTGTAAAGGAATAGGCATCTTGTTAAAAGCGGATACAGATAACTCTATTTTCCCCTCTGTTTGCCTGATTAAAACCTTTTCTAACTCTATTTTAGCCAGTTCCAATATATACGCTTCATCTTCCGAAATAGTTTCACTTAAATACTGAAATCTTTCATGCACGTTGGGATTTTCCTGTTTTAAAAAAGGCAATATATTTTTTCTGAACCGGTTTCGGACATATTTTTCACTTTCATTGCTAGGATCATATACAGGAAATAGTTTTTCTACTTTACAATAATGCTCGATTTGGTCTTTTGTTATTCCTAAAAAGGGGCGAATAATTTCTCCGCCTGCAAAAGGACGTCTTACGGGTATCCCAGCTGAGCTGAACCCTTCGCTGCCTCTCGTCATCCTCATCAGCATCGTTTCCACTTGGTCATCCCCATGGTGGGCGAGCGCAAGTGCGTCAGCGTTATATTTTTTCATAACTTTTTCAAAAAAGGCATATCTGCAGCTTCTGGCAGCAGTCTGCAGCGATAAGTGATGTTTCTTTTGGAAGCTTGCAACATCTCCCTGACCACCTTCAAATGTAATAGCTCGTTCCTCGCAAAATCTTTGTACGAAGGCAAGCTCACGAGCAGATTCATCACCTCTGAGCTGATGATCAAACGAAGCCGCGATTATACTGATGTTATAAAGAGAAGACCTTTTCCATAAGAAGTGCAATAGGGCAAGTGAATCCGGTCCACCTGAAACGCCTATCACTGCCGTTCTTACAGTCGAAAGAAGCTGGTGTCTTCTAATAAAGTTCTCTGCATCCTGCAATCCTAAACCGCTCCTTCACGTGGGATTTCCTCTTAAAATCATAACAAAGAATTGCAGGAACGAACACCAATTACATCGTCTGACCCAGCATGTAAAACAAGTACACAATAAAGACGAAGGTAAACACTAGTAATGTTTCTGTTAAAAAACTGCTTTGTTTTTTCTTCTGGGCTTGTCTAGTTGCAGGTTTTTGTATGGCTGTGCGGCTTTTTTTTAGTGGTGTTTTCCCTTTTTCTTTTGCATTTAATAAGAGAACCAGTTCATTTCTCATTTCTTCTGCATTTCGATATTTTCCGTTCCATGCTTTTTCCAATATTGAAGCATATGGTTTCAGCATAGGACTGCCCGCTATTTTTGCCTGCATCTGTTTATCCGGGTCGCTTGCTTTAGTGAATCGTGAAGGGTACGCCAAGTTGACCATCACCATTCCCGCTGAGAACAGGTCATATGAGGGTTCTGCTTTTCGAGTGCCTTTTCCCCAGTATCCCCGGTCATAGAATTCGGTATATTCCTTGATGGATCTATCCATTATAGTAGTACCTCCAACATCTATCCATCTGATTCGAAAAGGAGGTCCTGTAACAAGCAGATTATCAGGTTTTAAGTCACCGAAAGCCCAGCCAGCCTGGTGGAGTGTGTGCAGATCTGTCAAAAGCTGAACGAGCAAGATGCCAGCCCACTCTGGAGATCTTGTTTTCATAAAATCAAAAAGTGTTTCTCCTTTTAAATATTCCATCACATAGAATGGATATGTTCCGTTTCGCGTCAGCCAGTCATCCACATCGATTAAAGAAGGCCCAAGGACTTTTCCCTGGACCTTAGAAAAACGCTTCAGCACGTTCACCTCAGATGTGATCGACATCTGGTCATGTCCGATCTTCAGCGCAACCACCCCGTGGTCAGAATCAGCTAGATAGACAGCTCCTGTTGCGCCATAGCCTAGTCGACGGCGAATGCGATACCTGTAATGACTCCACTTTCCGCGTATTTCTTCTCCGACAGCTAGGTTACATACTGGACTCGTTCGTATATCCTGGGGCATCATCGGCCAAGAATCTCCTTTTTGAAGAACGTTTTCGGCTAAAAGCGGCAATTCCTTCTTTTATAGCAGGTCCTGTTGGCGTGATTCCGCCAAGTGTGAGTTTAGAGAAGATTTTACCGATAGAATCAAGCTTGGATGACCAGCTTAATAATTCTTCTGCTTCTGTCTTTTTTCCTGGGAAGGCAAAAATCGAAAACTCATTATCACCGATTCTGGAATTCAACGAGATCGATAGGTCAAGCAGGGATTCTTGAACCGTAAGCATCTTGTCTTCCATTGAACCTGAAGCATCGATAAGAACCAGAATTTCTAGATTCATTGTTTCTCCCATTTCATCTACGACTTCAATAACTTCTCCTCTTTTATCAGGAGGAAGGTCTTCCATCGTAGACTTACTTCCTAATATTTGCTGCAACTCAGCGTTAACGACTCCTTTTATCGTTTGTGCCATTGCTTTTTGTGTTACCATCTTAACGGTTTGTGCCAAATGCTTCGTATAAACGACTTGGCTGATTCCACCACCAGCCATGGCGATCTCTTCTACTTCTTTCAATCCTTGTCTATGGTACTCAGGTGCGTTTTCATTTAATACACCAATAACATTGACAGCGATACCTTGTTCATTAGCAAGCGCAGCCATTGCTACCGGGTCTTCACCTTGGTTCGAACACCCATCCGTTATTAGTAAGATCTGACGCAGCGTTCCTTTGGTTCGCATCACTCTAGCCCCTCTCGAATACGATTTTAAACTATTACCATCTTTGTCAAGATTACTAGAGTTTATACGCTTAAAAGTGACTCCTTACAAACAGAAAAGAGGCTTCCTCTTCCTCTTTGAAAGAGAGATGCCTCTTATTCTCATAATCTATTGAGCTTTTTTACGGTTAAGGTTTACCTTCGGGTAATGCGGCACTGTCGCCCACTTCGGAATATTTTTTTCAATCTTAGTTACCGCAACTGTCATGTCGTCCTCGATTCCATTGTTTCCAGAACGAATCACTTCCTCCATGATCAGATCTGCAATTTCTTGAGGATCATCTGTATCGATCTCTCTGATCTTGCGCTTCAGCCACGCATCAATGTTTTCAATATGACGAGGCGCTTCATAGATTCCGTCACTCATCATAATTAAGATGTCTCCTGCTTTTAACTGTTCATCGACAACATCCACATCAAAATCTTGGATGATCCCCATCGGAAGGTTGCTCGCTTCTACCGTCTTCACTTGATCACCGCGTTTAATGAAGCTTGGTGTAGAACCAATTTTTAAAAATTTGGCTGATGCGTCCTGCAGATCAATCATCGCAAGATCCAGCGTTGAGAAGATCTCATCTGTCGTGCGCAGTGATAACACTGAATTGACTGATTTAATGGCTACTTCCTCTTCAATTCCCGATTGAAGTATCTTTTGAAGAAGCTGAAGTGTCTCATTACTTTCTAAAAAGGCTCTTTCTCCGTTACCCATGCCATCGGCAATAGCAACAGCAAATTTACCTGCACCAATTTCAATCGTCGAATGGCTGTCTCCAGAAAGCCAAGCCCCTCCTTTAGCTGCTGATGCAATCCCGGTTTCAACCACATATTCCCGCGCTGAATGAAACGATAGATGACAGTATCCAGTCGCATAGTTTGCACATTCTTCATGTGTGACGATAATGGTCTCCTCTAAAATATCTGATAGGATCGGTGCGATCAGTTTCTCAGCGATCCCCGAACCGCCGCAAAACGGTATCGTCATCTCAATATCTACATTAGATGCTTCTAGACTGTAGATATCTACATGACCGACATCAATGCCTGCTTGAGAAAGCGAATCTTTGATCTGCTCCTCTTGAATTTGATGATTTTCTTGTTCACGCTGAATCTCTTTTGCAAAGTTACCCATTACTTGCGAAACACCCATCAGCTGATCTGCCACCAACCGGCGGCTCTCTTGTACCTGGATCTTTAATTTTTGAGAGGCTCTGTATTGTGATAGTTCTTGTTTCATTAAGTCCGTAATCTTTTGAGGCTTGATGCAGTGTTTTTCCCAATCTCGCTTTAACTTTCTATCCTTTATATCACTATAATCTTCCTGCTCCACCATCAGTTTTGTCATCAGGTCATAGGTGGTCGTAAAGTTCTGAGCCCAGCATTGTTCCTTTTTGAAACAAGTCTGACACGTTTTTTCTGTGATGTTGCTCAAGAACAGATCGACTTCACGTGTGCTCTCCTCTTCGTTTAACGTAGAGCCAACCGATTGAAACGAATGTGATAGAGCTTGGAATAGACTCGAGAACCTTTCAACACGGCTTGCCGTCACATCACGAATCTTCTTTAAGTATTGCTGCTGCTGCATAGAATGCTCTCTTGTTCCAGGTACATACTTTGAGATGTTGCTGATCGCTGTTTTTGGCGTCAACAAGAATAACAGGATCGCAAAGCCGGACTCCATTAAGGTAGAAGTAATTTCATTCCGCCCTTCGCCATACAGACCGATCAGTACTGTACCGATGACCAGACCTAAGCTTACGCCTAATCGCTTGCCTTCTTTTAAAAGGCCCCCGAGTAAGCCTGAGAATGCGAGCAAGCTCATCTGAGAAAGGCTCGCCACTTGTGCGAGACTAAGGATAAGGCCTGTTACCACTCCAACCGTGGAACCAATCGCAGCGCCTCCTACGAACGCAAACAGCAATACTAAATACCGGGAAACGACGTGTTCAACCGATACATCATTAATTTGCCATCCAATCGTTCCTGTCATAACAGATGCTAGAAGAATCATTAAACAAACAATTTCTTCATTCTTCAGTGACTGAGGTATCTTTTTATTTGTTAAAAGCGGAATACTTTGCAAAAATATTAAAGCTAGTACAAGGCTTAAGCCTCCTTCAACAAGTGCGAGCATCGTATCAACCCGTTCTAATCCTCCTTCACCAAACATTGAAAATAATGTTCGTGTAATTAAGGAGGACCCGAATACTAATAGCGGCAGGCTTTGTATGCGATTCTTTATGAAAAGGTCCGTTCCTTTTTGGAGACATGCATAAATCAGCAATGCACTTAGAAAGAACAAGGCATTTATAGGCTGAAGTGTCATAGCACCGGCCACTACAGCAAATACGGCAATGCCTGTCCGCTCTTTTCGCAAAACAAAAACACTGGCTGCAAAGGGTAAAGCAAATGGAGACATCTCAGCTAAAATCATAGCTCGTCCTAACAAAAAGCCAATTCCAAACAACAGCATTCTCCAATTAAAAATGCTCTGGTTCAAAAGCTGAAGCCATCTCTTACTCGTTTTATAAACCGCTTGCTGTCCTCTTTCTACCCACACCATTCCTCTGATCGGTTCGAGTACTTCTTGTTCAACCTTCTGCCACATCCCACACACCACCCGTTTCCAATTTGTGTAACCATTATAAACAGGTTTAGAACAAAGATTTTGTCAAAAGAGCAATGTTATCTCAAAAAACTTCTCGACGGACTTCCCCACCATTTCACGATAGAAGAGCAAAAGGGGACACCATTCGTATAAAAATGAAAAAGACGCCTTGGAATATAAAGAAATAAAGAAGAATTATGAAGAAAAATAAAAAACGAATACCTTTAAAGGGGATTTTTTTGAATTGAAATAAAAAAGAGCACCCTGCATGGGTACTCTTTGAAGGTTTATATGTAGATGCCAAATTAAAAATGGTAGCGGCGGAGGGAGTCGAACCCACGACCTCACGGGTATGAACCGTACGCTCTAGCCAGCTGAGCTACACCGCCATTTGTAAAAGACACAAGTAGTATATTACAAGAATCCTACCATACTGTCAACGGTTTCTTTAAAATTTTGTCGAAAATGTTTTTCGCCTCGATTTTTACGGTTGCTGTTTTGGACAAACAAAAAGCATCCTACGATCAGGATGCTTGCCATATATAGATGAATGAGCATTAAAAATGCAACAATTATCCTCTTCGGCCGCCGCGGCCACCTCTTTTTGATTCAGTACTACGCTTTAAAGTAGTGAGTCGGTCTTCACTATCTTTAAGGAACTTATTCATCTTATCCTCAAAAGATAATGCAGTAGAATGGTTGTTTCCACCTCGGTTAGGACCTTTGCGGTTTTTGTTAAATCCGCCTCTAGAAGGGGCTGGTCTAGCAGAAGCAGCATTTTCTTTTGCTTTCTTAATAGACAGACCGATCTTACCGTCCTTTTCGATGCTCATAACCTTTACTTCGACTTGATCACCAACTTTAAGAAATTCGTTGATGTCCTTTACGTAATTATCCGCAACTTCGCTAATATGCACAAGTCCTGTTGTACCCCCTGGCAGCTCAACAAACGCTCCAAAATGAGTAATCCCAGTAACTTTCCCTTGCAACTTGCTGCCTACTTCAATTGACATGCAAAAAATGCTCCTCCTTAAAAAATCTCAAAAGATATCAATACTTATTATACAATCGAAAAAATCTGCGTGTCAATCAACGCTTAATGCTTTATTCTGGAAGTTTAAAGATTGTTTCACCGGGCTTTGACATAAAAAAGTCGCGTCTGGCGATTTCTCCAATGTATTCTTCGTCTTTTAGTTTATTCACTTCATCTTTAAGTTGTGCCTTTTCTTCTAAAAGAGCTTTATATTCATCACTAAGCTCTTTTTGTTCCAATTGTTTTTCATTTAAAAGGGAAAGCTGTTCTGCAATACCCGTTATAATTAAAAAAGCAAAAAAGGAAAATACGATAAAAGCCCCCGTTAAGCGCCTGTACAAACCGCGCTTACGTTTAGCGATCACCTTCTCATGGCGTTCTTTATTCTGGATGTAATGTGAGTGAATCTCTGTTATTTTCTTTTGGCGCATTTGTTCGCTGTTCCCCTCCTTTACTTCTTTTTTCCCTTCCAATTGCTGACTTTATTCTTCGCCGATTTCAAAAACCCTGCAAGTTTGAAATATTTCTCCTTTAAATTATACCATTTTTGCTTAGGAATGAAACGCCATATAAGCCGTCCCACCCACTTAAAAGGAGAGAAAAGAATCATAAATATGACCATAACAAGTTTACGCAAAATATTAAATAGGTATAAAAGAATGGCCGTAATGAGCATAATTAACCATTTTATCGGCATAACGATTAAAGAGTTAAGTAAACGGTATATAAAACGATACAATGAAACAACTGCTTTAACCATCCATTCTAAAAGCTTCTTATACATTCGATCAAAGAGCGCCCGGTAGGCAGCATAACCACAAATGAGGGCAATAAAAATATAAAAGCGAATTTCTGCGTGATTCACGTGAAGAAGAACATAAAAGACCAGCAAAGCCTGTACCAGCCAAAAAAGCAGATCATTTAGAAAATGAAGCCAGTGCCACTTCCGCTTTTCATGGATGAACCGGCTGTACGTATCGACAGCCATGCCGATCCATATTCCCATGAAAACCATTGACAGCATGGTTTGAAACTGAACGGTTAAGGTCATTTGAACAATTTGCCAAAGAAGCCTTTATTCTTTTCACCGGTCTGCTGGTCCAGGTAAACGAGGTCAAAAACTTTGCCTTCAATATTCACAACACCTGATTCCACATCCAGGTTCTTCATCTTCAAGTTCATCCCGCGAATCGCTAAAAAGCCCATCGTCGTCTCAAGCAGGAATTCTTCGTTATCAAAACTCTCTACCTGTTTAACCCCTGTGATCTCTAAACTCTTTCTTCCTATCATCCTTACATCGTGATTTGGTGTACTCACTTTTTGATTATATCCGTTAAGATCGTATCGTTGGTCCATACATTCCCCTCCTCTATTCCATACAAATGTATGAAGCTGGTGAGGGGAATAGAACAAGCTGTATCGAAATGCTGAGACAGCCGTTCAGACAAGACAAGCACTTAATTCTTGACTGAAGACACGCTTTTTGTGTCACAGGGAAAGAGGAAAGTGACCTCGACCGGTTAGCCCCGCGGTACACATTCTATCGATATTTGTAGACTCGTGGATATAACTCCAATTTTTGTGGATATATTAGACAAACTCGTGGAATTAATACCGGAATTTATGGAATTACAGCTAAAACTTTTGGAATTAACGTTTTCAGACTCTCATCCGAAGGTATATGTCACCTTGTTTGTACTTATTAGAGAGCCTATATGTGCTAGATCAACCTCATTATTTTAATTCAGAACAGTTTTGTTTCCAAAACTGCACCTAAATTGATATTAATTTCGCATTAAACAGCGTTCAACTGCTGAAAATGGAAAAGAACCTGAAAAATTCAGGTTCTTTACTCAGTCGTTTCGATGCGGTTTTCTTCGAGGACCGTATACATGTTATCCGCGTCCTCTTTTTTGGTCGTATCTTTAAGCTCGTTGACTTTAACCTTCACAAGCTTTTGGCCAAAACGAATCGTAAGCTCGTCCCCTACTTTCACATCAGAAGAAGCTTTTGCCTGCAATCCGTTAATCGAGATACGGCCTTGATCTGAAATCTCCTTCGCAACGGTTCTGCGTTTGATCAAGCGGGAGACTTTCAGAAACTTATCTAGGCGCATGCTTACTTTACAGCTTCTTTCAGCTTGTTTCCTGCTTTAAATGCCGGTACTGTTGCAGCCGGGATTTGAATTTCTTTCCCTGTTTGAGGGTTGCGGCCTGTACGGCTTGAACGCTCACGAGTTTCGAAAGTTCCGAATCCTACGAACTGAACCTTGTCTCCGCCTTTAAGAGCAGCAGTGATCTCATCGATTACGCCATTAACGACTGTTTCTACATCTTTCTTTGTAAGTCCTGATTTTTCTGAGATATTTGTTACCAATTCATTTTTGTTCATTTTTAATTACCTCCTTGTTTATCTACCACATTAATTCGGCAGAAACCCCTTATAATTAAGGGTTCTTGTTATTTCTCGAGAAAATATTCTCTATTTTTCACTATAATCCTTCTTTGTAGAAAAAAAAATTATTTTGCCTCGTCCCACAGACGGTCCATTTCTTCTAAGGTTACATCCTCAAATGAAAGGCTTTTTTCCTTTAACGCATTCTCAATATAGTTAAAGCGCTTTTTAAACTTTTGGTTCGTTGCGTTGAGGGCTTCTTCTGGATCTATCTTATAAAACCGCGCTAGGTTTATCACTGAAAATAACAGATCTCCCAGTTCCTTTTGCTGTTCATCGCCTTCTGCTTCCTGAAACTCTTTTAATTCTTCTAGAATCTTATCAAAAACAGGTCCTGCTTCTTTCCAGTCAAAGCCCACCTTTGCCGCTTTTTTCTGATAAAGAAATGCTTTCTGAACAGCTGGGAGTCCTTTTGGCACTCCGTCTAGAAGTGACTCTCTATTTTCTTTTCCTGATTCTTTTGCTTTAATAGCTTCCCAGTTGGCTACAACTTCATCTGCGTCCTCTGCTGAAACATCACCAAACACATGCGGATGCCGACGAATCATCTTCTCTGTTAAAACGGCGATAACATCATCTATGGCAAAGAACCCTTCCTCTTCTCCGATCTGTGAGTGAAGAAGGACTTGAAGCAATACATCACCCAGTTCCTCAGCAAGAGCCTCATCATCTTCTTCGTCAATCGCTTCAAAAACTTCATACGCTTCTTCAATTAAGTACTTCTTTAACGTTGCATGGGTCTGTTTTTGATCCCACGGGCATCCGCCGGGCCCTCTTAGCCTAGCGATCACGTTTCTTAAAAACGAAAAGTCTCGATACAGAAGCTCCTCTTCTTTAACAGGAGGAACATAAACCGCGGTTAAGTTGTTTAACGTCACTGTCTGGTCTAACTCATGGAGCGGAACTTTTTTTATGGATTCATCCGTACTGCCAGCTGCCGTAACAACCACAACTTCATAATCGTCTGGGTATTTTTCCATCAGTGTCAGCTTCACTTCAGATGCAATAAACGCATCATAGACTTGTACGATAACAAGATGATGGCGAATCTGGATCTCATCTGCAACTAGAGCAGTTCCATCAAGGATCTGGCAGCCTTCAATAGGATCAATTTTTAGAGAAGTATACATTTCGTCAAGAAAACTTTTCCCGCCAGCAACTGCAACTTCAATACCCCTGCTCTCAGCTTGGTGCAGCAGAATCTGAACGGCTTGTTCCGCGACTAATGGATGACCCGGAACAGCATAAATAACGTGGCCTTCCTTTTCAGCTGCTTGAAAAAGCGTTTCTGCAATCTCCTCATAAACCGGTTCAAACTGATCATGCTTTTCATAAATAGCATCAAAGGCAATAAAGTTCTTTCCTTGTTCGGCAAGCTCTTCTATGGCAGGGTGATGCACCGTGCGTACATATACTGTTTCAGAGGATCCAAGCATTCTATAGATACCCAATGTCATCTGGTCTAAATTACCAGCGCCTAACCCGATAATTGTTATTCTTTTTGTCATCATGGTCTCCTTTTTTTTAGACGTTTAAACAGTTTGCTCACAAAACTAACGGAATGAAACACAGATTCCCATTCTGCTTTAGAAAATATCTTTAGCTTCATGATACTAATTAGATAGATGGCTGCACCTATTAAAGATGAGCTGACGCTGATCAACATCGCCTGGAAACGAGTGTCGCCGGTAAACAGAACGATCTCTGCAACAAATACCCATAACGAAACTCCAACTGCCATAAGCCCCAAGGATAAAATGTAAGAAAGAAGTTTAGACGTATTGGCACCACTTAAAAAATGAGTTGATTGCTGAAGCTTTATCAGTTGAACAACCGCTGCAATAAGCGTTGCAGATACAGTTGACAGTGCAGCGCCCTCCATTCCCATAAACGGTATCAATAAAAGGTTTCCGGTAACCTTCACAATAACAGCTAATAAAATTGAAATAGCAGCAAATCGACCGTGGCCAATGCCTTGTAAAAGCCCGGTAGCCGTATAGATAATAGATACAAAAAGAATGGAAACACAAAGAATGGCGAGGGCTAGGGAACCTTCTTCATTTTTAAAAAGCATTATATTAAGGTTTTTCATAATACAGATCAGTCCTACGGCAGCCGCTCCTCCAAAAACAACAGAGATCTTCGTAGAAAGTTTGGCAAGGGACTGGATCTCCGTTTTTTTCTTTTCTGTTACTAATGATGCCATCTCTGGAACAACGGCAAGGGCTACAGAAGCTGCAGCTATAGTTCCCAGCTGAAGGAGGGGCTGTCCACGATCAAAAACTCCTTTTAGCAGCCTTGCATCGTAATCTTTCATTCCACTTTCTACCCATACATTTACAAAAAGAAAGGCATCGACAAGCTGCATAAGAGCGAGGATGAGTGCACTTAAAGAAAGGTAGATACTTGATTTAAGAAGTTCGGCTGCATATAAAAACCTAATCTTTGCACGTTTATTATATGAACTCGCAAACCCCTTTTTCCAAAAGGATAAAAGAAATAAACCGGAAGCCAGAGCACCGACAACTGACCCGGATAGGGCAGCAGCACCTGTCTCATAGCTTGAAAATCCTTTTGAAACAAAGTAATAGGATAACAATAATATGCCTGAAACTCGTATAGTCTGTTCAATCAATTGTGAAACGGCAGTTAGCTGCATATCTCCGTATCCTTGATAAATACCCCTAAAAAAAGCAGAAAGAGGAATGAATAAAAACAGGACTGAGATCACTCTAATCGGCAGATAGAGGCTGTCATCCCCCATCCAGTGCGCGATGAAAGGGGCTGTTATAAATAAGGAAAAGAACGAAAAAACTCCAAGCCAAAAGGATGTCCATACAGACGTTTTAATAAGGTGATCATTATTGTTTTTTTCTGAGACGATCATTTTTGACAATGCCATAGGAAAACCTGTAAAGGCAATTGCAGCTGCAATCGCATAAAACGGGTAAGCCTGTTGAAATACATAAAAACCGAAATCACCCGTCATATTTTGATAGGGAATTCGGTAGACTGCACTTAATAATTTCACTATAAGTGCTGCTGCGGTCAGCAGCAAAGCACCTTCCCACACAGAAGACTTTTTTTTCATGGTATAACCCTCAATACTATGTAGTCACGTTACTAACAAACTTATTTCCCGGGACGACACATGTCGACACGCTCTTCATGAATTCAAGGTATTATACCATAACTTAAAAAATTACCCGAAGGCATACACACTGCACCTGCAGATTCTCGGTACAGCTCACAGTTTTCGTACAAGTTTTGCTCGTCGCTGATGAAGAGATGCGACGCTTATCAATCAGCCAAAAAACAAAAAAAGAAAGAGCATATGGCCCTTTCTCTATTGCTCCATCTGTCTGGCTAAAAATCCAGCAGCTGTTTCAGCAAGCTTCTGCTCTAGTTCTGAGAGCTTTTTTCCTTCTTTTCCAATCATGACAACTGCTCCAATTGGGTCTCCGCCTGCAATGATTGGTGCAATAACATGGGATGTGCTTTCTTTTATCCCATCGATCAGCTCGGCGTCGGTTCCGTTGGATTCAACCAGCGTCTTCCGGTCACTCATGGAGGCTTCCACTACTTTACCGATGCTCTTATTGTGATAATCTTTTTTGGATCCGCCAGCTACCGCAATATATGTATCACGGTCAGCGATTAAAACAACATGACCAGTACTATCAGCAAGGCTTTCTGCATACTCCTTCGCAAAATCACCTAACTCATTGATCGGAGAGTATTTTTTTAAGATGACTTCTCCATCTCTGTCTACAAAAATCTCAAGCGGGTCTCCCTCACGAATCCGAAGTGTTCTGCGGATTTCCTTTGGGATAACAACACGCCCAAGGTCATCAATACGGCGAACGATACCTGTCGCTTTCATATAAATAATGCCCTCTCTTTCGGATGATGATGAATCCTGATGTAACAACAAAATGGTTCCTTCTCTGAAAGAATGTTCCATTTTCTAGGTTTATTATTTGTTACATCTGCTGTTCTATACACAAAAAGAGGGGTTAATAAATTTTACGGAGTATTTACTGTCTTTTCTTTCCTAGCATGCTTTATTTCTTTTAGGAAAAGATCGATTTGCTTTAACAGCTCCAAGTCTTTAAGACGCTTACGGTTTATAACTACTTTCATTAAATTGTTCTGCATGCCTAGGTTTACATGTCTCCCAATTTTGTTGGCAATGTCAAACATCTTAGCTCCATCTAAGGATGCCGTTGCCTTTTCATTAAGCAGCATCATAACCGTATCTTGTTTCTGTTCAATTGATCTAACACCCTCACGTTTTGCGCGAAGTTTAATTCCGGCTGCAAGAAGCAAACATTCAACTTCTACTGGATAATCTCCAAAACGATCGATAAATTCTTCCTGCAGATCTGAAATATCTTTCAGTGCTTTCGCTGCACGAACATGTTTATACATTTCAATCTTTTGCTTTTCGTCACCTATATAGCTTGTTGGAATATACGCATCAACTTCAACGTTAAGTTCCACATCTTCTTCAACTTCTTTTGGTTTGGTTCCTTTTCTTTCTTGTATCGCTTCTTCAAGCATTTGTGAATAGAGATCAAAACCTACTGAATCAATAAATCCATGCTGCTGAGCACCAAGCAGGTTACCCGCTCCTCGAATAGAAAGGTCACGCATCGCAATTTTAAAGCCCGACCCTAACTCTGTAAATTCTTTGATAGCTTGAAGACGTTTTTCTGCTACTTCTGTTAAAACTTTGTCTCGCTGGTAAGTGAAATAAGCGTAGGCAACACGATTCGAACGTCCCACGCGCCCTCTAAGCTGATAAAGCTGAGAAAGACCCATCTTATCAGCGTCATAGACGATAAGAGTATTAACGTTTGGAATATCGACGCCCGTCTCGATGATCGTGGTCGAAACCAATACATCGAAGTTCCCTTCTAAGAATTCCAGCATGACGCTTTCGAGCTCGTTCTCAGACATCTGGCCATGTGCATAAGCCACACGGCAGTCAGGTACAAGCATGGAGATCTGCTCTGCCATACGTTCTATCGAATCAACACGGTTATATAAGAAATAGACCTGTCCCCCCCTGCCCATTTCTCGTTCAATTGCTTCACGGACGAGGGAGCCGTTGTAATCCATTACATAGGTCTGCACTGGGAATCGGTTCTCAGGCGGCGTCTCAATAACGGACAGATCACGTACACCTAGCATTGACATATGCAGAGTACGCGGTATAGGCGTTGCTGTTAACGTGAGTACATCCACGTTTGATTTTAGCGTCTTGATCTTTTCTTTATGCGTTACACCAAAACGCTGCTCTTCATCAATGATCAATAAACCTAGATCCTTGTATTGAACATCTTTTGAAAGTAAACGGTGTGTACCTATCGCAATATCCACCGTACCTGCTTTTAATCCCCTGAGTACTTCGTTTTGTTCTTTTTTTGATCGAAACCGGCTTAAGCTGCCGATGCTGATTGGAAACTCAGAAAAGCGTTCACGGAACGTTTCATAGTGTTGTTGTGCAAGGATTGTGGTAGGAACAAGAAATGCTACCTGCTTCCCATCCATGATTGCTTTAAAAGCTGCACGAATTGCTACTTCTGTCTTCCCATATCCAACATCTCCACAAAGGAGGCGATCCATTGGACGGATGCTTTCCATATCTTTTTTGATCTCTTCAATCGCTCGCAATTGATCGTCTGTCTCCTGATAAGGGAAACTTCCCTCAAACTCGCTCTGTTCCGCTCCGTCCTCAGCAAATGCGTAGCCTCTGCTTGCTTCGCGCTCTGCATAAAGCTTGATTAAATCATCTGCAATATCCTGAACAGAAGACTTAACTCTGCTCTTTACCTTCTTCCAATCGCTGCCGCCAAGTGAATAGATCTTAGGCTCTTTGCCTTCTGATCCCACATATTTTTGTACTTGATCGATCTGTTCTACTGGCACATAGAGCTTATCGTTTCCCGAGTATTTAATATGCAGGTAATCTTTATGAACACCTTTGATTTCCAGTGTCTCAATGCCTAAGTATTTACCGATCCCGTGATTCACGTGAACGACATAATCGCCTACCTTGAGTTCGGAATAACTCTTAATCCGTTCTGCGTTTGTCATTCGCTGTTTTCTAGCAGGACGTTTTGCTTTTTTAGTAAATACCTCTTCTTCAGTGATGACGACGAGTTTTTGTTTAACTGATTCAAATCCGCTTCCAAGGTCACCAAGCAGGATCTGACTTGTTTTCGGTTTGATATCCTGATCTTTATCAATGATACCCGCATCCATCTCATAGTCTGCAAGAACACGTTCCAGCCGGTTTGCCCGCTCCTTGTTCATCGCAACGAAGACAATCGCAAAACCTAGTTTTTTCCATCGGTCCATCTCGCCTTTTAAGACGTTCATCTGTCCATGGAAGTTCTGCATGCTCTTACATTCTACATTTAGAATATTTTGAGGCTGCGTGTGCTGAACATGCCTTAAGAACAAGGATAGATAAATGATCGGAAACGCCTTTTTGTCACCTAGAATGTTGCTTGTATCTGGGGATATCGTCAGATCTTGAACAAGTTCTCCATGTTCGAGCAGAGCAGTTTGCCACTCTGCTTCTTCTTTATCGAGCTGCTGGCTCGTTTCCTGAATGCGTCCGATTTCATCCATGATAATTAAACTGTCAGATGAAATATAATTTAGAAGGCTTGCAGGGTTATCATAAAAGAGTGAAGCGTATTTATACATACTTTGAAACTGCTGATGTTCACGCAGACGGCCTGTTTCATAGCTGATATTCTCAACGAGTGTTTCTTTGAGTGCATCATCTTTTATGTTTTTTAAAGTAGCAGCAAGTTTTGCCTCTATTCTGTCTGCTGCCTTATCATAGTGCTCATCGAATAGAATCAGTTCCTCTGCAGGTGCAATAGTGATTTCTTCTACCTTGTCCTGTGAGCGTTGTGATTCTGCTTCAAAGTATCGAATGGAGTCTACTTCTGTATCAAAAAGTTCAATCCTAACCGGGTTTTTCTCTGTTAACGGATAAATATCGATGATTCCTCCGCGCACACTAAATTCTCCAGGTGTTTGAACCATGGACGTTCTTTCATATCCCATCGCAACAAGTTTATTTAAGATTTGATCAGGATTGATATCCTCACCCATCCGAAAAGAAAGACCCGCTTGTTTCCAAATATCAACCGGCGGCAAATATCTCCGCAAGCCTGCCACAGGTGTGATGATCACACCTTTAGAAGCATGACTTAAATAGTTTAGCGCCTCAATCCTTTGGCCTTTAAGCTCAGGACTTGAGATCGCCATCTCTGACGATATTAAATCATTAACCGGATATAAATAAACCTCATCTTCAGATAAAAGAGAAGTTAGGTCTTCATATAGTTTTTGTGCTTGGAATAAATTATGGGTCACCACAAGCTGGGGTTTTCCGGTCTTCCCATGCAGACTGCTAATAAGCATGGTTCGAGCTGAACCCGAAAGACCAGCTACAAGCTGTTCTTTCAGTCCTGCGTTTATGCCATCCACGATAGATTTAAAGTCTTCTCCCTGACTAAAATATTTCTTTAATCCGAGCATTACTTACTCCCCCTCTCACGCGCTAGTACTCGTATATGAACTGTAATTTTAAACAGAAAAAGGCTTTGGCCCTCGTAATTGACGTAAGGCCAAAGCAACACCTTATTGAATAAAAGATTTCAACGTATGATATTCAGGATAGCGTTCTAATGTGTCCTGACAATCTTCACATGTAGTCGTAACTTCTATATCTCCATTCTCTTTATAGGAGAGTAATTCCTGCCGTTCTTCTGCACTTAATACTTCAAACCCAAGATGTGCTGCATCAACAGTATGATGGTCTATCGTGCCAACATGTGTTTTACAATGCCTGCACCGGTAATGAATAGCCATGTACGGTCCCCTTTCGGTTAGCATTATACTAACCATTATGAGCGGAACACGTGTAATCTATTCTTTACCCGTTAAACTTATTCATGACTTTATCAAACGTTGTTTCAATAAAGGCTTCACATGCTTTAACAGATCGCTCAATACCACTTTCGACATCAATCTGTTCTTCTTTTGAAAAACGATTTAGTACAAAGTCAGGGACGGGCTGTTGATTTGTGGGGCGGCCAATACCAAATCGTATTCTCTTAAATTCTTGTGTCCCAAGGTGAGCAATCATTGATTTAATTCCGTTATGTCCTCCAGCGCTCCCTTTTGTACGGAGTCTTAGTTTTCCTGGAAGTGTATCGAGATCATCATAAACAACTAGAATATCCTCAACTGGAATTTGAAAGTAATCCATAAACGGACCGATGCATTCCCCGGATAAGTTCATATACGTTAACGGCTTCAGGATAAATACCTTTTCTCCACCAACGATTCCCGTTCCATACAGGCCTTTAAATTTTGTTTGCTGCATCTGAATGTTTAGAGAGTCGGCAAGTTTGTCGATCACTTCAAATCCAATGTTATGACGGGTTCCATCAAAACGCGACCCAGGATTCCCGAGTCCAATAAACAATTTCACTTTATGCTCACCTAACCTTTAATTGTCTTACAATCATTATACATCAATTCCTGCAAACACAATAAAACGCAGCAGCCGCTGCGTTCTATATGCATTATTCTATTCGTCTTTCTTACCTTCTTCTTGACTGTCCTGTGTAACAGATTCAGAGGACTCTGGAGCATCTCCAACTTTATCCGCTTCTTCTGTATCTGGGTCTGTTTCGTCATCTTGAATTTTTGGTGGTGTTACACTTGCAACCACATCATCTTCTTGATGAAGGATTTCGTATTTACTGCCAGTCGGTAAATCCTTAACATATAAAGAATCACCGATGTTCAGGCCTTCAACTGAAGCTTCCAGTTGTTCTGGGAAATCGGAAGGAAGCGCCTTAACGTTCACTGTCGCAAGCACACGCTGCAGAACTCCGCCTTCTTTTACTCCAAGAGAGTCACCTGTCAGTACGACTGGCACCTCAGCCTCTGTTTCTTTATTTAAATCAATCGCAATAAAGTCTATGTGTGTTACAGCATTTTTTAATGGATGAACTTGCATTTCCTGTACCATGACAGAGTAGTCTTTTCCATCCACTTTTAATTTGATTACACCGTTTTTACCTGCTTCTCTGTACGCCTTAATAAATTCTGGCTCATCCACAGATAGAGCTACAGACTCTGTTCCATATCCATAAAGGTTAGCAGGAACATGTCCTTTATTTCTTAATTCCGTTAATGAAGAACGTTTGTCAGTATTTCTTTTGTCGACTGTAAGATTCGTTGCCATATTGAGATCCACCTTTCCTATTTCGAGTCTCTTTAAAGCATTACCCGAACTGAAAGATTTTAAAACGCGAGTTAGAAATCTATTTGAGCAACGAACTCTCAATCACACCGTTTTTAATCGAACAATTTAGAAACAGACAGCTGCTCGTGAACACGAATAATCGCTTCTCCTAATAAAGGAGCTACAGATAGCTGTGTCACTTTATCAATTTTCTTTTCTTCTGGAAGGACAATTGTGTTTGTAACAACAAGCTCCTTAATTTGAGAGTTTTGGATACGATCCATTGCAGGTCCTGAAAGAACAGGGTGTGTACAACAAGCATACACTTCTTTAGCACCGTTCTCGACAAGTGCATTGGCAGCCAATGTAATCGTGCCAGCTGTATCAATGATATCGTCGATTAGGATCGCTGTCTTTCCTTCAATGTTACCAACAATGTTCATAACTTCAGAAACATTCGGGCGAGGACGGCGCTTATCAATAATCGCAATCGGCGCCTTAAGACGGTCTGCCATCTTACGCGCTCTTGTTACACCGCCATGGTCAGGTGAAACAATAACAATATCATCTAGTTCTTTATTTGCAAAATAATTTGCTAAGATAGGAACACCTAGCAATTGGTCAACCGGGATGTCAAAGAAGCCTTGAATTTGAGTCGCATGAAGATCGATTGCAATCACACGTGTTGCTCCAGCAGTTTCTAATAAGTTGGCCACTAGCTTAGCTGTGATCGGTTCACGGGCACGAGCTTTACGGTCTTGACGTGCATAGCCATAGTAAGGCATTACAACATTAATTGTTTTTGCAGATGCACGCTTAAGAGCATCGATCATGATTAATAGTTCCATCAAGTGCTGGTTAACAGGGTCACTCGTAGATTGAATAACGTATACTTCGCAGCCGCGAATACTTTCTTCAATATTAATTTGAATTTCTCCATCGCTAAACTTTGTTACTGAACTTTCTCCAAGTTCAATTCCAATGTGCTGAGCAATCTCCTTAGATAATTCCTTATTAGAATTTAACGTGAAAACTTTCAATGTAGGATCTACATACGTACTCATTGATGGCTCCATCCTTCCCCACTCTTAAAATTATTGTTATTGGTTTTGCTTTTCATTTAACTTTTGAACATAATTTTCTTTTACAGTCTGACGCGATCTTGCAATGGATAATGATTCTGCAGGTACATCATTCGTGATGGTCGAGCCTGCTGCAACATAAGCGTTTTTCCCAACGGTAACAGGAGCAACTAAGTTGGAATTACAGCCAATAAACGCTCCATCTTCTACTTTTGTTAAGAACTTGTTCTTTCCATCATAATTAACAGTGATAGATCCGCAGCCTAAATTAACATCCTTACCGATCTCAGCATCTCCAATGTAGCTTAAATGAGATGCTTTACTTCCTGTACTCATGATAGACTTTTTCACTTCAACAAAATTCCCGATCTTTACCTTGTTCTCAAGAACGGACTTGGGGCGGATGTGTGCAAACGGACCGATCGCTGCTGCATCGCCGACTTCACTGTCATGAACGACAGACTGACGGATCGTGTTTCCATTTCCGATCAAGCTGTCTTTAATTTCAGATTGAGGGCCGATGATGTTTTCCTCACCAATTTTTGTTTGACCTAGAATAACAGTACCCGGGTAGATGACCGTATCGCTTCCTATCTCAGCATCATCTGAAATATAAGTTTGTTCTGGATCGATCAATGTAACACCATTTCTCATGTGACGCTCATTGATACGTTTCTTCATATAACGTTCTGCTTGCGAAAGCGCCACCCGATCATTTACACCAAGTGTTTCGTTAAAATCAGGCGTTTGGTAAGCTGCTACAACTTCGCCTGCATTTTTTAAGATTTCAATAACATCTGGCAAATAATATTCGCCCTGTACGTTATCGTTGTTCACTTGCTTTAGCGCTTCAAATAATGCTTTATTATCAAAACAGTACGTTCCTGTATTGATCTCAGTCACTTTGCGTTCTTCTTCTGAAGCATCTTTATGCTCAACATTTCGTTCAACAGTACCTTCGCTGTTACGGATAATACGTCCGTATCCGGTTGGATCCTCTGGCTTCGCAGTAAGAATCGTTGCTTTTGCACCAAGTGACTCATGCTCAGCAATTAGCTTTTCCATCGTTTCTGAAGTGATAAGAGGTGTATCACCACAAACAACAAGGGTGATTCCTTCTTCATTAGCTAATACTCCTTCAGCCTGCATGACAGCATGGGCTGTACCAAGCTGCTCTTCTTGAAGCACATACTGAATGTCGGAGCCTAATTGTTCTTGAACTTTTTCAGCTCCGTGACCCACAACAGCCACCATTTGTTTCATCTGAAGAGAGCTGATCTGATCAACAACATGTTGAACCATCGGCTTCCCGCAAACAGGATGTAATACTTTATATAATTTGGATTTCATCCTTGTTCCTTGACCCGCAGCAAGAATGACCGCATAGCGATTTGTCATAGTGAACCTCCATCCATCTTCCTAAATCTTAAATAT
The DNA here is from genome assembly GCF_014635025.1 of Fictibacillus barbaricus. Classification (GTDB taxonomy): domain Bacteria; phylum Bacillota; class Bacilli; order Bacillales; family Fictibacillaceae; genus Fictibacillus; species Fictibacillus barbaricus. The sequence continues at coordinate 35,145 of NZ_BMCE01000007.1, forward strand.
TTCTTAACATACCATTACGAATATATCTTAAACACGTAGTCATTTCAAGAAGGGACGCGGGATTGTCAATGGTTTGATAAATTTTACTGTAAAAAAGGGGGAATTGCGGATATAGATAGGAAGGTTCTTTCTTATGAGGAAAAAAAGAGCAAACAAAAAGAACCCAATCATTTTGACCAGGCTCTAGATTCTTATTGAGATATTAAGAAGCCCCTGCTTCTTCTAAAGCAGACTCCATTTCTCCCATACGGTGATATTCTGTTAATACCGCATTTTGAATCTTCTCACGAGTACTTGAAGTAATCGGATGTGCGATATCACGGAACTCTCCATCTGGTGTTCGTTTGCTTGGCATAGCTACGAACATTCCATTATTGCCATCAATTACTCTAATATCATGAATAACAAATTCATGATCGATTGTAATGGAGGCAATCGCTTTCATACGGCCTTCTGTATTTACACGGCGTAATCTTACGTCAGTCACTTCCATTCACAAACACCACCTTTTTCCAAAATAAGAACGTAATACTACAATTCTTCAACATTTTACAAAATCCTTCTTCGAATAAAAAAAAATTTTCAAAAAATTTGTGACGTCTGTCTGGAGTGCATTTTAACCCAAAAAAGGAGTGGCTGAATTCCGCTCCAGGTTGCTCCCTTTCCGCGGGGCGGGCGTTGAGCCTCCTCGGCCTGCGCCTGCGGGGTCTCACCTGGCCCGCTGGCTCCCGCAGGAGTCTCGCACCTTCCGCTTTATCAACCGGTGGCTTTCACAATCTTTAGAAAAGAGCCTTTTTTGAATGTTTTTTCAATATGATTCATAAAGCACAAGATCTACGACACTCCTGCGGAAAAACTGGCTGACGAGACCCCGCAGGGAGGAACGAACGAGGAGGCTCGGCAGTTAGTCCGCGGAAAGGGAGGAGATCTAGTGCTGCTAAACGAGCTGTATAACAAAACTCAAAAAAAATAAGCCCCGCATAGGGACTTATTTTGTAAGTGCGATTACTTCGATCTCAACTTTAGCATCTTTCGGAAGGCGCGCCACTTCTACACAAGATCTAGCGGGCTTATGTTCATTAAAATATTCGCCATACACTTCATTAATAGAAGCAAACTCATTCATGTCGCTAATAAAAACTGTAGCCTTGACTACTTGCTCCAGTGAAGAACCCGCTTCCTTCAACACAGCTTGTAGATTACGGAACACTTGATGCGTTTGTTCTTTCACATCACCGTCTATCATAACTCCTTCTTTTGTAAGGGGAATCTGCCCTGAGCTAAAGAATAATTGGTCGATCACGATCCCTTGAGAATAAGGACCGATAGCTGCAGGTGCTTCTTCAGTATGAACTTTTTTCATTACGCATGACCTCCGTTTAATGAATAATTGCCTTTTTCTACTTCAATACGGTTTTCCTTTTCATTCACTTGCGAGAGACGTGCAATTGATACATAGTCATCAACAAGACGTTCAGAGACTTCCTGAGCTTCTACCAGAACGCCAATCCCCTCGATATGTGCCTGAAATTCTTCAATCAAACTTATCATACCTTTAATCGTTCCGCCGGCTTTCATAAAGTCATCAATAATTAATACGCGAGAACCCTGTTTGATGCTTCGTCTAGCAAGCGCCATCGTTTGAATGCGTTTGGTTGATCCAGAAACATAATTAATACTCACAGTCGAACCTTCTGTTACTCGACTGTTGCTTCTTACCACTACTACAGGAACGTTTAAATGTGTAGCAACTGCGTAAGCTAGCGGAATTCCTTTTGTCGCTATCGTCATTACGACATCAATTTTTCTTGAAGAAAAGATGGATGCGAACAAGCGGCCGATCTGATTCACTAACCGAGGATTTCCGATTACATCTGTTACGTATAAATAACCGCCAGGCAAGATACGGCTGGGATCTTCAAGCAGCTGAACAAGCTCTTCCACTGTAGCTTCAGCCTCTGCATGATCGATGCCTGGAATATATTTAACACCGCCTGCTGCACCAGGAACCGTTTGGACGTGTCCTAAGCCGTGCTGCTCAAAATGTTCCTTAATAATAGCAAGATCTTCACTTATTGAAGATTTAGCGGATTCGTATCGTTCTACAAAATAAGATAAGGGAATGAGTTGATGGGGATGATGAAGAAGGTAAGCTGTCAGGTCTACCATTCTTCCGCTTCTTTTTAATTTCATATTATCCTCCAAAACCGAATGTTTGAAGATAATATACCATTTTTATACGGATTTTATCAATCATTCCCCTAATAAACGAACGGCATATACTTCATGACAAAAGCCTCTTAAGCCGTTATAGACTCTCTGAAGACGAGACTCATGCTGAAAAAGGCCAAAAACAGTCGGTCCGCTTCCGCTCATTAAAACCGCATCTGCTCCAAGCCTCATCATTTGTTCTTTGATGTGCTTCACTTCTGGATACATGTTTAACGTCACCGATTCTAATACATTTCCAAGAAGATTGCAGATCTGGTCATAATCTTTATCTTCAATTGCCTTGACCATGCCTTCCACATCAGGATGATCCAGTCCTTGAAGCTTTAAATTGCGATATACTTCTCCAGTGGATACACCGATAGGAGGCTTAGCTAACAGAACCCAGCAAGGAGGCGGTGATGAGATGTGGTGAATCTTTTCACCTCTGCCTGTAGCAAGTGCGGTTCCTCCATATACACAAAAGGAAACATCTGAACCTATCTTGGCTCCAAGCTCAGCAAGCTCATCAAGTGACAAACCTAATTCCCACAGCTTATTCAGTCCTTTTAACGTAGCTGCTGCATCACTGCTCCCTCCGGCCAAGCCTGCCGCAACTGGAATTTGTTTAGAAATATGTATAAAGACACCTTTATTAATGGAGAATGTCTTCTTTAAAAGCAAAGCTGCTTGAAAGGCTAGATTCCGTTCGTCGAGGGGCACAAACCCTCCTGAGCTTTCAATTCTTATCTCATCTGTGTCTAATAAAGTCAGTTCTATACGGTCAGCTAGATCTACCGTTGTCATTACCATAGCCACTTCATGAAATCCATCTTCTCTCTTACGCAGCGCATCGAGAGATAGGTTAATTTTAGCTGGAGCTTTAATGGATACTTTATTAATTGTCATCATTATCCCTGCCTACCATATTGCACATTTTTGATATTTTTAATAGTAACACAGTATGACGAATGAAATATAGTTAAAATCAACTCTATATCAATAGAGGAAAACCGGAGACACAAGGGCCTCCGGCTAATAATTACCGCATATTTTATCTGTTTCCATTGTTATATCTCTGTTCCGCGATCTCAAGTGCACGTTTCACCATATTGCCTGCATCTTTAGAACGAATACCGCCCCAGCCTTCTCGTTGGACAGTATCATAAAAACCAAGCTCTTTTGCGATCTCAGTTTTTAATCCTTCAGACATCATTCCTTGTTTTCTGCGTCCCATGATGAAAACCCCTTTCATATGCGATACTTCATAGTATCTCCAAAAGGGGTTTTAACTATATAAATAAATTTTTTACTGATCTATGTATGTTTGTTTAGAACATAACCAGACGGGTAAAAAAAATAGCAGTAAAGAATTCTTACTGCCCGATTGCTGCTTGTGTATCTTCTAAGAATGTAAGTTCTACTGTTTCTGTGAGTACATCCGCGTAACTATAAGAAACACGTTCAAAAGCGTTGGTGTCCTGATCTAATTTGATAATAAAAACTGCAGGGTACGTTTCTTCCAGTGTTCCTAAACGTTCGATCGTTTTGCGTCGACCGCCATTTGCACGTAAAGAAAGTCTTCTGCCCACGTTGGACTCTAAAGAGCGTCTGATGTCCACAATTGTTTTACCCATTTTAGGCTCCACCTCACTTAGACAAATTGTAACACAAATCGTGCTTTTTTGTCAAATTAAAATTTTCATTATAGCAAGCAAAGCAATTTCATGTCAATGACCAAATATCCTTTTTTTGCTCTTTTTAGTATGTCAATACTCCTGGGGAATATGTATAAAATGAATATTTTTTACAAATAATTCTTTAATATATCCACTTTTGGGGTATTTTTGTGATTTTATAAAAACTTTTCCCATAAATAAAAAACTCCGGACTTCCGGAGTTCTCATGAGTACTATGGCTTTGTTTTTATAGGCATTCCCGTTCTTAGAAACCCTCTCGTCTCAACCCCGCCTAAACCTTCTTTACCAGTCAATGTATTCCGCAGAACGTCCATAACATTCACCCGGTCCATAAACGAGGTCAGGCTGATTTTTGAGACGATGTATACTGGATCTAGTGCATGTATGTTAATACGGGCTGGTGAACTTGCAAAATTGGATCCTACTTTAATCAACGATTCAAAGTGAGATTGACAGGCACCTGCAAAAATCATGAGATGGTCGAGGTGTGTATACTTCCTTCTCACTTCTCTGACGGTTCGTATGAAGTATTTAGTATGGCGGTATGCATTCACATCAGTTATATCGCCTTTTGACTTCATATAGGCATCATGACCCGTAATCACAAGTATATCTGGCCTGACTTCATCAACTAGTGCCGGCACCTTTTCTGGCATCTCCGTTTCCTTCATATGAATACCGTATACGGGAACGCCAAGTTTTTTATATAGCTCCAGACATTTATTTAAGTATAAAGGGTCTCCGTCAATATGAAGCACTCTTCCCGGCAGCTCAAAGTAAGATTGATCATATTGATATCCGTTCGTCGATAAGTACTCCCTCTTTTGTCGAAGAAGATAGTAATCTTGCCTGAATAATTTAAATGAAGATTCTTCTTTCTCTTTTTCAACTTGCCTGTGTTCAGACATATGTTTATCGTCAACAACAAATAAATCATCGACAGGTGCGTCTGCCCATAATCTAAGCTCTTCTCCAGCAAGTTCAGCAATCGTTCGATCTTCACTAAATCCTACAATACGAAAAAGCAGATCCCGTTTGTAAGAGTTTCTGGTCACAATTGATCCAATCTCTAGTTTCATTTTACTCCCCCTATTTGGAGTAACAAGCTCCTGCTCCCAATGTTCCTTTAATAAGAGTATGTGAAAGTTGGGGGAAAAATGAGGTTTATTTTATAAGCGGCAAAAGAGCATCAGCTAATTTACCAAATTCCTGTATCGTTAGTGTCTCACCACGGCGTTTTGGATCAATTTCAATCTCTTCTAGTATAGCTTGCAGCTCTTCTTTCTTATCCTTTGTTACGAGCTTGCTTGTCAGGTTGTTCCATAATGTCTTTCGTCTTTGTGCAAAAGAAGCTCTTACAACTTCGAAAAAGAATTCTTCATCTTTCACTTCTACAGCCGGCTCTTTTCGCAGCGTTAGCTTAATGACAGAAGAGTCCACATTAGGAGCTGGAACAAAAACCGTTTTAGGCACTTTAATCATTGTCTCAGCTGTCGCATAATATTGAATAGCAATGGAAAGAGAATTGTAGTCCTTCGTTCCTGGAGATGCCGCCAGACGGTCGGCTACCTCTTTTTGAATCATACAAACAATTCCACGGATGGGAAGCTTGTCTTGAAGAAGTTTCATAATGATCGGTGTCGTAACGTAATACGGCAGGTTAGCTACAACCATCAGATCCTGTCCTTCTTCAAAATGTTCTTTTATCACTGCATGAATATTCGCTTTAAGAACATCTGAATGGATGATTTCCACATGCGGATATGGTGCTAAAGTTTCTTCTAAAATAGGCAGCAGACGCTGATCGATCTCAAATGCCACCGCTTTTTTTGAGGCTCTTGCGATAAATTCAGTCAGAGCTCCAATTCCCGGGCCAATTTCAATCACACCTGAATCCTCTGTTAGATCTGCAGCATTCACAATATTATTTAAGATGTTGCGATCGATTAAAAAGTTTTGCCCCAAACTTTTTTTAAACGTAAAACCATGCTTCTCAAGTATGGCTTTTGTGGATTGGGGAGTAGATATGTCTTTTCTCATGCCTTATTATCCTCCTCATTGCTATAAAGCGCCTTTAGTGCCTGTTCAAATTCTGCAGGTGTTACTCTGAACATATTTAAGCGTTTATGTAGCTGTTTTGCATTCATATAACCTAACCGCAGTTCTTTTCCTATAATCTCACGTCTATGTTTTGAATCTGACCCACCTGTTAATCCTGCAGACATCAGATCATCCCAGGAGATCAGTTCATCTTCTGGTTCTATAAGCTCTTCTCGTACATGTGACAGAGCTGCAATAATAGCTTCTCTGGATGCATGTTCGACCCCTACACCTTTATTGCCTTTTGCAAGTGCATCTGCCTTATCTAAATAGGCATGTTTACATCCAGGAACAAACTCAGAGACGATTTGCCGAATTCTTTTACCTGGAAAATCAGGATCAGTAAAAACGATTATTCCGCGTGTCTCATGAGCTCTTTTTATCCGATTCAGTGTATCTATACTAATTTCAGAGCCGTTTGTTTCTATCGTATCTGCTATAACAGATCGCTTAATGGCAAGCGTATCGCTCTTTCCTTCAACAACAATAATTTCTTTAATTTTTTTCATGATTTCCTCCAAAACGGTGAAACCTTTTTAGGCATTGCAACGTCTAATAAATTGAACGAAAAAACATCTTTTACTAGTATACCCCAGGCGTCAAGAAAGTCTAGGATTACAAAAGAATAACTTCAATCAGTCTTCGTTATCCCATGCATACAAAAAAGCACAGGGATTTTTCCCCATGCTTCAAAAGTTTAGTCTATGATGCGAATGGTAACCGATTTTCTTCCCCAAGACTCCGCTCGTGACTGAGAAGAAAAGAATACGTCAATCTTGTTGCCTTTAATAGCTCCTCCAGTATCCGAAGCGATAGCATATCCATATCCTTCAACATACACTTTAGAGCCAAGCGGGATTACATTAGGATCTACTGCGATTACTTTCGCATTCGGGTTTGCTCTTAAGTTAAAGCCTGTAGCCGTAATTCCTGAACATCCAGCACAGTGTGCTGTATAAGCTGTACTTGTGACTGTTATTACTCTGCCACCAGAGTTGCTTGATGATGATTTACTACGCGAAACAACTGGCTGTGGCTGCGCCTTTGTTCCAACAGCAACAATTTTATCAGTGCTGTCTGCTAACGTTTTTTCGCTGATCAGTTTTCTGGAAATCTCTTTTCCGTTTTCCATAACAACCTCAAAGCGCTTTTCACGTTTTCCTTTTTTGCCATCTTGCACAACACGTTCTTTGCCTTTTGTTAAACCACTGTCTTTGCGGTTAACAACAGCAAAAGGTGTTTCTTCTTCCACTACATCGGTGACCTTTTCTACTCGGATGACTTCAACCTGCGTTTTGCCGGTAATTTTGTCAGTTTTAGCAGGTGTTACTCGATCAATTTCACCTAATGATACCTTTTGTTGCTTCAAAAGGTCAGCGACGGTAGTCGAAGTGGTCCAAACTTGCTGAGCTTTTCCGCCCACAACAAGCTTAACCGGGAATGCTGATTCAATTTTTATCTTGCCTTGATCTTGAATATCAGCAGTCAGATTGGGCTTAATAGAATCATGTTCATTTAGCGTTAGCTGCTGTTCTTTTACGAATTGTTCAACAGTCTTCGCTGTCGTCCAGATCATCTTTTCCTTGCCATCAACGGTAAGGCTAACTTCTTTTGCTTCTAGATAATCAACCTTCATATTGTCTGTAACCTCAGCATCAAGCCCTGGTTTTACTAGATCATGCTGGTTGAGATTTATGTTTTGTTCGCTTAACAGTTCTCTAACCGTGTTGGCATGTGTCTTCACTTCTGTTTTCTTTCCGTCGAGCATGAGCGTTACTTCAGCTTTCGTAGTTTCATAACCTACGAATCCAGTAGTTACTGCTAAAACGAGAAGAGCAGCTATCGAAAGATAAATTTTCTTTCTTGTGATACTTGAGAACAAAGCTGTAATATTCCTATACATTCAATTTCCTCCCCTACAAGGACTGCATTATAAATATCTTTTTTCTCTCTGTCAAATCACCCTCCCTTTCGTCATTAATTGACCCAAGCCAATTATGAACATAAAAGGATAAAAAAGGGAAGAAAAACCGTATGACAAATTTCCATTCCCTTTTGTCAATTCTTGAAAGATTAACGCGATATTCTTCATGCTTTGCTAGTTTCCGACAACATTCCTTATCGGGAAATGTTAAAGATCCGAAAAGCATTGTCGGAAGTTTTCTTTATGATGTCTTCAAGTGGAAGAACTTTTAATTCTGATAGTGTTTCTGCGACATACTTTACATAAGATGGTTCATTTCTTTTGCCTCTAAGTGGATGAGGACTTAGATAAGGACAATCCGTTTCAATCAATAGCCGGTCCATCGGAATCTCTGCAGCAACTTCCTTAACCTTCTTGGCATTCTTGAACGTTACTGGTCCACCAAAGCTTATGTAGAAATTCATTTCCATACATTGACGGGCAACCTCAATGCTTCCGCTGTAGCAGTGCATGATACCGCCAACTTCATGGGCTTCTTCCTCTTTCAATATGTCAACTACATCTTGTGTTGCTTCCCGGTTATGAATGACGATCGGAAGCTTCACTTTTTTTGCGAGCCGGATCTGGCGTCTGAATACTTCTTTTTGAACATCTGCAGGCGACTTGTCCCAATGGTAATCTAATCCCATCTCGCCAAGAGCGACAACTTTTGGGTGTGCTGCAAGTTCTTCAATCCATGCCAAATCTTCGTCTGTCATATCGATCGCATCAACAGGGTGCCACCCTACGCATGCATAGATAAAGTCGTATTCTTCAGCAAGCTGCATAGCGCCTTGAATAGTTTCACGGTCAAAACCAACGACCACAATATGTGTTACGCCTTCATCTATAGCCCGCTGGATTACTGCTTCGCGATCTTCTTCAAACTGTGTTGCATTCAAATGAGCATGTGTATCAAACATAATGTACAATCCTTTCAACTTTACAAATCTTATCACATTTTCCATTCATTCGGGTAACAGTAGCGTTACAAGTTAATTACATTATAGGTATTAAGACCTATTTTCAACATGGGATACACCAGGAAATCACTGCCAAACGCACTAAAGATGGCAAAAAAGCAGGGATAAGCTCCCTGCTTTTTGTTTTTATTTAACTTTTGAACCGTTTGGAAGGGACGGATCTACTGTGGCCAATGTTAATTGCCCTTCAGAAGAACCAGCCAAGATCATTCCTTGTGACAGTTCTCCGCGTAACTTGACTGGCTTTAAGTTCGTTACACAGATTACTTTTTGACCGACTAGATCCTCTGGCTTGTAAAACTGTGCGATTCCAGATACAACTTGGCGTTTTTCATAGCCTAGATCTAACTGAAGCTTTAATAATTTATCTGCTTTTTTAACAGGCTCGGCTTCAATAACAGTCGCTACTCTTAAGTCTACCTTCATAAAATCATCAATAGAGATCTCGGGTTTTTCCTCAGCAGCAGGCACTTCATGTTTTTCTGTCTTCGGTTCTTCTGCTGGAATTGAAGCTCCGCCCATAGAATTTTTTATAAATTCGACTTCTACTTCTGTTTCTAATCGCGGAAAGATCGGGTCTCCTTTTTCAACAGCAGTCTCTGCAGGAATAGCACCAAACTCTTTAAGTGATTCCCATTCAGTAATGTTCTTATCTTTCAGACCTAGCTGTGTCCAGATCTTTTCTGGTGTTTCTGTCATGAATGGCTGAATCAAAACAGAAACAATACGGATGGATTCCGCAAGGTGATACATCACACTAGCCAGTTCACCTTGTTTCGCTTCATCTTTTGCAAGAACCCAAGGCTGTGTTTCATCTATATATTTATTCGTGCGGCTTACTAACTGCCAAATGGTTGAAAGTGCAATTGAAAACTCAAGTTTTTCCATCGCTTCTTCTGTCTTTCTTACAGTTTCCATTGCAAATTCTTGGAGTGTGCCGTCAAATTCGGTAACTTTGCCTTCATATGAGGGGATCTTTCCATCAAAGTATTTACCGATCATGGCAATCGTACGGTTCAATAAGTTCCCTAAGTCATTTGCGAGGTCAGCATTTACCCTGTCGACAAAGCTCTCAGGAGTAAACACGCCATCTGATCCAAACGGCACCTCACGCAGTAAATAGTAGCGAAGCGGATCTAATCCATATCGATCGATTAAGACATTCGGATCGACTACATTTCCTTTGGACTTGGACATCTTGCCGTCTTTCATTAGTAGCCATCCATGCGCGATAACTTGCTTTGGTAACGGAAGGTCTAATGCCATCAGCATGATCGGCCAGTAGATCGTATGGAAGCGAACAATTTCCTTACTCATTAAGTGGACATCGGCTGGCCAGTATTTCTTATACTTTTCATCATTTTCACTGCCATAACCAAGAGCTGTAATATAGTTAGATAACGCATCGATCCAAACATAAATAACATGTTTTGGATTTCCAGGTACTTTTACGCCCCAGTCAAAAGACGTACGAGACACAGCTAGGTCTTCTAAACCTGGCTTAATAAAGTTATTGATCATCTCGCGCTTTCGTGATTCAGGGAAGATAAACGCAGGGTTCTCTTCATAATAAGCGAGTAGACGATCAGCGTATTTGCTCATACGGAAGAAGTAGCTTTCTTCTTTTACTTTCTTCACTTCACGGCCGCAGTCAGGACACTTGCCATCTTCAAGCTGGCGTTCTGTAAAAAATGACTCACAATCTGTGCAATACCAGCCCTCATATTCACTTAAATAGATATCATCCTGATCTAGAAGCTGCTGAAAAATCTTTTCGACAGATTTTTTATGTCTATCATCTGTAGTACGAATGTAATCATCATAAGAGATGTCCATCTTCTTCCATAATGCTTTAATATCTTCGACAATGCCGTCCACATACTCTTGGGGATGAAGGCCTTGTTCGTTCGCTTTCTTTTGAATCTTTTCTCCATGCTCATCCGTTCCTGTCAGATACATAACATCATAACCTCTTAAACGCTTATATCTTGCCATCGCATCTCCTGCTGTAGTCGTATAAGCATGACCGATATGAAGTTTGCCGCTTGGATAATAAATAGGGGTTGTAATATAGAATGTTGGTTTTGTCACTCGTGCCGCCTCCTCAAAATAATTACCTTATAGGAAAAAAAGCCCCTCGATTTAGGGACTATTTGTTCTTTACATTTAGGAAAAATATAACTGTAACGGTAAATGTATCTTTTTACAAAAACTATAAAAAACTGTTTGCATTAGGTCATAAAAGTAAAAAAGTAAGCGAAAGATTTCTATGTAAATACTTTCATTATTCTCTTTTCTTCCTTCAAAATATACCTAATGCATTGAAAGTGTGTCAAGGCATAGAAGCCAATGGTCGGAAAGGGAAATATGAATAGTATTTTTTCGTTGTTAGTTTTGTCGAAATTTGACGTTTTATTTTATTGATATTCCCAGTTAAATTTTTTCATCTTTTACACATTCTTGAATTCTATATGACAATATATGAATATATCTTCCATAAATGGGTTTTGAAAATATTATAATATGGGTATAGTCTATTAAATTTATTGGTAAAAGTGAAAAAATGTTTAAATCAAAACTATTGACGACAATTGGAAATGTTGGTAAGATGTTCTCGTAGGATTTTGTCGAATTCTGACGATTTAAATAGATAGGGAAATCTTTTATATATTTTGGGAGGAGAGATTTTATTATGAAATCTACAGGAATTGTACGTAAGGTTGACGAACTAGGACGTGTCGTTATTCCAATCGAACTTCGCCGTACTTTAGGAATTGCAGAGAAAGATGCATTAGAAATTTATGTTGATGATGACCGTATCATCCTTAAGAAATACAAGCCAAACATGACTTGCGCGGTAACTGGTGAAGTTTCTGATGACAACTACACAGTTGCAGGCGGAAAGATCATTCTTAGCCGTGAAGGTGCTAAAGAAGTTATGGAAGAACTTCAAAAGCAATTACAAACATCAAAATAAGAACATAAAAAATAAGAGCCTTCGATTAGAAGGCTCTTTTCCTTTATACAATGACTATAGTCCATGGTATTCTTGATAAATTTCCCGCTTCGGCATGTTTCGATCAGCTGCTGCTAGCTTAATTGCATCTTTTGGTTTCTCGCCTTTGTCTACATAATGTTCCACGTGATCGATAATCGAAAACGACTCCCACCACTGTTCTTGCTCTTCGAAACCTGAACTCCCGCTTCCTTCAACAACTAAGCAGAACTCGCCTCGTATTTCAGCATCTTCTTGATCAAAGAACTCTGTTACTTCAGATAATGAACCACGAATGATTTCTTCATATTTTTTTGTTAGTTCCCGTACAACCGCGATATTCCGGTCTTCCAATATACTACTCATAGCCTGAAGTGTTTCTTTTAATCGATGAGGAGCTTCATAAAACAGCAGGGTAGAAGGAAAACGTTTAAGTTTCTCTAACTCTGATTTCTTTTCTTTTTTTCCTCTTGGAAGAAAACCGTAGAATGTAAATAGTTCTGTGTTAAGTCCTGATGCAACAAGTGCTGGCAGTGCTGCATTCGCTCCAGGCAGTGGAATAACAGGAATGTTCTCTTCTACACATTGAACAACAAGTTCATATCCAGGATCTGATATGCCGGGCATTCCTGCATCTGTGACTAATGCGATTTCCTTTCCTTCTTTTAATGATTCTATAAGTTTCATACCACTATGTTGTTTATTGTGATCGTGATAACTCGTTAAGGGTGTACCGATCTCAAAGTGGTTGCATAACTTTTTGGTCTGCCTTGTATCTTCTGCCGCGATTAAATCTGCTTCTTTTAAAATACGGATTGCCCGAAACGTCATATCTTCCAAGTTGCCGATCGGTGTTGGAACCAAGTACAGCATACCGCTTCCGGTCTCATTTCCGTAGCTCTTTTGCTGCCACATACGAAACACTTCCCTCTTTTATAATTCTTTCTTTTTCAGATCGATTCAGTTTCTTTACTGCAAATTCCATCCGCATTGCTTCTTGTTTTGTAGAAAACGATTCCTGGAACACAAGTCTTAGAGGACCTCTTCCCCTCGTATACTTAGCGCCTTTACCTTCTTCATGCTTACGTAAACGCTGAGTTAGATCATTGGTATAACCCGTATAGTATGATCCATCGCCACACTCTAAAATATAGATATAATGATTAACATTATTCTTCACCATAGAACATCCTTTTTAACTCATCTGTGTAATGGCCGTCTTCACCATACACTGTAATAGGAGGTAAAATGTGCAGATCTGGTTTGCCGTTTTTCATTCCTTCTATTAAAAGCATATTTGCCTCACTACCTGCTTTTGGGTAGATCAGCTGTAATTTCTTTGGTTCTAGTTTATACTTCCTCATAAAAGCTAATATTTCCATCAATCGGTTTGGACGATGCACCATTGCGACTTTTCCGCCTTGTTTAACTAGCTGGCTGCTAACCCGTATAACATCTTCCAAGGAACAATAGATCTCATGGCGTGCGATAGCAAGGTGCTCATTTTGGTTAAAATCTTTTTCATGAACAGATGGGAAGTACGGTGGATTGCAGGTTAGGGCATCAAACGTTCCATGTCCATACTTACTGGGAGCTTCTTTAAGGTCAGCTAGATCCATATGTAATTGCTCACCCAAACCGTTTAGCTCAACACTTCTTCTTGCCATGCTGTACAATCTTTCCTGTATTTCTACACCCGTTATGTCAGCTTTCGAACGCTTACTTAACAAAAGGGCAACCGCACCGTTTCCAGTGCATAGATCAATAATCTTCCCTCTTTGAATAGGTACCCAAGCAAAACGGGCCAATAATACAGCATCGAGAGAAAATGAGAAAACAGAAGGACTCTGTATGATTTTCAAATCAGGATGAACTAAAAAATCAATCCGTTCATCTGGCAGGAGCTGTTGTTCCACAGTAACTCCCCCTTTCTTCTATATAAAAAGAAGCCTTCCCAATAGGAAAGGCGTTTATTTCTTATTTAAAAATGAAAGACAAAACAAACAATCTCCTTCTGAACGTACACTGCCATAATGAAGGTTGCAAATGTGGAATCCTTCCTGGTAGAGACGTGCCAGGTTATCATAGCCTTCTCCGATGTCAGTAGACTCTTTTTTGGCTTTAGCCGAAGACTTTTTAACGATATTCCGCTTTTGATCGGAATTCAGTTTGTTCCGCAGATTTTCATTTTCCATCACGAGATGGTGGTTTTCTTCTATTAATGTAGCCAAATGGGTCTTAAAATCTTCCAGTTGCTGTGAAAGCTCTGTGATTTGCTCTTCCATCTGTACTACGCGGGAAAATATTGTTTTCTTTTCCACGAATTCCACCTCTTTTACTCTGTGGCCTGACTGAATAATTCCTCTCTCTTGCCAGCGAGCTCGTCCAATGTAAACTCGGTTGTTCTTTCCATTGATGGAATGTTCACTTGAATGAGTTTTTCAAGCAAGTTTAAGCCGACAACACGACCAACACCATGAGGGGTCATAATCTCTTCACCAACATCAGGCATTTCTTCTTTAACTTCTTCATAATAGTCATTTTCATACTTTAAACAGCACATTAAGCGTCCGCATAGCCCTGAAATTTTTGCAGGATTTAAGGATAGGTTCTGATCCTTTGCCATCTTGATCGATACAGGTTCAAAGTCCCCAAGGAATGTGGAGCAGCAGAGCATTCGGCCACATGGACCGATTCCGCCTAGCATCTTCGCTTCATCCCTTACGCCAATCTGTCTGAGCTCAATTCTTGTTCGGAAGATAGAAGCCAGGTCCTTTACCAGTTCACGGAAATCAATTCTTCCGTCTGCAGTAAAATAAAATATGATTTTGTTACGATCAAACGTATATTCAACATCGACAAGCTTCATATCGAGCTTATGTTCGATGATTTTTTCTTCACAACTTTGAAACGCTTCCTTAGCGGCTGCTTTATTTTCCTCTACAGACAAAATGTCTTTCTGTGTCGCGAGCCTAACGACTTTTTTTAAAGGAAGAACAACATCATTCTCGCCGACTAGTTTCTTATCGATAACTACCTTGCCATATTCTATTCCACGCGCTGTTTCCACAATGACAAACGCGTCTTTTTTCACTTCAAGGTCGCCGGGGTCGAAATAATATACTTTACCCGCTTTTTTAAAGCGGATTCCCACTACCTCATACAAGGTTTTATCCCTCCCGTAATCGTAAAACCAACTGCTCCATCACCATCAGGGGGCTGACGTTGCTCCTGAGTCTGGCTTGAGCAGTCAGTATAGCTTGCAGTGCTTCACCCGTCTTCTTTTGAGAAGTGTGAAGTGCCTGCTGCTCTAATGCTTGAAGCTGATCGAAAAATACAACATTTTCCGAGTTTGATAAATGTATAGATAAAAGATCTCGATACCAGATCAAAAGTAAGTTCAACGCTAAACGCAACTGATCTTTCTCTTTAAAGAAACTTAAATACTGGTCTTGCAGTACAACAAGACAGTAATCAGGCCGCAGCCGCAAGTCCTCCGTTAATTGTATCACTTTGGCTCTAGCTTGTGCAAACCACTCTTCCCTACAAATTTCGAGCGCTTCTGCATAATCAGATGTCAAAGAAGACGCTAATAGAGCGATGGGCTTTGGGATATCTTCGAGTAATTTTTGTAAAATCCCTTGTGGCGGAAGAGGTGTAAAGGATAATGTCTGTGCTCGGGAACGAATGGTCTCAAGTAAACTATGAACCTGTTCCGTAAGCAAAATCGCTATCGTGTCTGCACCAGGCTCTTCTAAAAACTTCAAAAGACTATTCGCTGCCTGAACTGTCATCTTGTCAGCATGTTCCACGATATATACCTTCTTGGAAGATTCCATACCGCTATAAGCAAACTCCTTTTGCAGTCCTCTTATTTGATCAATCTTGATCGTCTGCCCATCGGGTGTGATGATATGAACATCCGGATGATTTCCTGATGAGATCCTCTTACAGTTCGGGCAGCTTTCACATGGATTTCCATCTTCCATATTTCTGCAGAGAAACGTTTTTGCAAGAACAGTTGCTATCGCCATTTTTCCTGTTCCATGTGCCCCTTCAAAAATATATGCATGAGCAAGGCGCTGTTTTCTTATACTGTTTTTTAATAACTTCACAACACGGGGCTGTGTCTTGCTGCTTTCTACCCAGCTCGCCATACTCCAACTCACCTACTACGTATATAGATTCACTAACAACCCTTTTATTTCACCGATTCTATCGAGCAAAGAGATTGAATCTTTTTCCTGGCCCAAAACAGCTTCTGTCAGTAAGATCAGATGTTCATCTACTTCTTTTACAAGCTTTAGTGTTCTCGATCTTCCTTGTTCGTTCCAGCTTTTATTCTGCTTCAGCTGCATACCGAAATCAACTGCTTCTTTTACAAAGCGCTGAACTAAATTTTTATAAAGCTGCAGATCTCGTACTGTCTGAGATTGAAGCAGCCTTTTTCCTTGGTTCTCTATATCACCTAACAGCCTAGTTAACTGTTCGGAATGTAATTTCTCACTCTGTTTGGAAACGGCTTCCCCAAAGGAAAGAGCTGGCTTTTTTCCTGTCTTTCCTTCGTTTTGTTTTGTCTCAAGAACTGGTCTTATGTCTTGGCCGATTTTCATAATAACCCCTCAAATTTGGTATTAGAATTGCTGAAAACTTTCAACTGGGAGAACAAACACCGTCGCACCGCCTACTTCAACTTCAACCGGGTATGGTACATAGGCATCTGCGTTCCCACCCATCGGTGAAACAGGCGCAACCATCTGATTACGGCTTTTGCAGTTTTCACGAATAAGCTCCATTACATCATCAATCTGAGCATCTTCCACACCAATCATAAACGTTGTGTTTCCGGCTTTTAGAAATCCACCTGTTGTAGCGAGCTTTGTAGCACGGTAATTTTTTTCAACAAGCGCATCTTGCAGTCGGTTGCTGTCTTTATCTTGAACAACGGCTATAATCATTTTCATGGCAAATGCCTCCTTTTACTTTTCCTTATGATTCGCTAAAAGTTGATCTAAATCCTTCGCAATCTCTTTGAACACCGTTTCATGATCTTGTTCACCATTTACTCGGACGATCCGATCAGACTGTTTGGAAAAGATATGTTCAAATCCTTCCCGTACTCGCTCATGATATGTGAAGTCTTTCTGTTCAATACGATCCAGACTGGCTGTCCCGTATCGGGCTTTCATTCTTTCTCTTCCCACTTGCGGAGAGACATCCACGAAATAACTGCGATCTGGTACCAGGCCGCCAGTAGCAATATTGTTCACTTGCATGACAGGTTCTTCTCCGACACCAAGGCCAAAACCTTGATAAGCAAGTGATGCATCAACAAAACGATCGCAAATAACAACCTTGCCTGCTTCTAATGCTGGAATGATCTTTTCATGAACATGCTGAGCGCGCGATGCGGCGTAGAGGAGTACTTCAGTAAGATCATGCATTTCTTTATGTTCAGGGTCCAAGATGAGTGACCGGATCTTATCGCTTATTCTAGTACCGCCCGGTTCCCGTGTTTGAATAAAGTTGATGTTCTTCTTGCTTAAATAATCTGCAACTTTTGCAACCTGGGTTGTTTTTCCGGACCCATCAGGACCTTCTAATGTAATAAATAAACCTTTCACTTCTACTGCTCCTTACGTTCTATCAAAAACATACATTTTATTATCCATAAAGGCACCTTGAAACCTCGCACCTTTCTTCTTTAATGAAGAATAATGATGAATGTGTTCTGATGTAATTTGTTCTCCTTTTGCAATCAGCGGAATCCCTGGCGGATAAGGAATAATCGCTTCAGCTGCTATGAATCCTTCAGCCGACTCGATTGAAATGGGTTTTACTTTTAACCTTCTCATTTCCCTGTATGATAACGCTAACTTACTGACTGATGTGGAAATGGATGTTGTTTTATATTGTGAATGCCTCGCTTGATAGCTGGCCATTTGTTCAGATATCTTTATGAAGACTTCTTTAAGTTCTTTGATTTTATCAATCGGTCCAAGCGGCAGCACCAATAATACGTTTCGATCATCTGCCAACTCGGTATATAAGCCTTCTTTCTCCAATAAAACTTGCAGATCATATCCTGATATTTCCCTGTCCGACTGAATGGTAACTTTCAATGGATCTAAAATATAATCAATCGGCGCATCTAAAACATTCAAATAAGGAATTGAATCAATAAACAGTCTTAGATCCTTTGTTTGATTGAGTATTTCTTTTATCTCATCGTTTGAAAGGTTTTCGAGAAAAAGACGGCTTAGATCGAGTGATGCCATGATGAGATAAGACGGCGAGCTCGACTGAACCATCTGCAAAACATGTGATAATCGTTGAATATCAGCTCGGTCACTATTTACGTGTAAAAAGGCACCCATCGTTAGTGCAGGAAGTGTCTTGTGCGCAGATTGCACCACAATGTCTGCTCCTCTATGTATCGAGCTCTCGGGCATATCCTTTAGTCCGAAATGTGCTCCATGTGCTTCATCAACTAAAACAATGCCGCCCACACTATGAACGATTTCAGCTATTTCGGTAATATCTTGCTGCATCCCGTAATACGTAGGATTTGTTAGAACGATCCCCTTTAATCCAGGATGCTTTTCAATAGCTTTTTTAACCGTTTTATAAGAAATCCCCAAAGGGTAACCACCTTTTTCATCGATTTCTGGCTGCAGGAACACAGGTGTCACTCCGGCAAGTTCCAAACCATTTAGAACCGATTTATGGCAGTTCCTCTGAACAAGAACAACATCTCCATCTATAAAAGAAGAGAGAATCATCGCATGATTTCCTGAAGTGCTTCCCCCCACAAGAAAAAAGCTTTTCTGCACGTTGTAATAAGAAGCTAATAACTCTTGTGCTTCTAAAATAGGTCCTTCAGGATGATGCAGGTCATCAAGTCCTGTAAGTTCTGTCACATCCAGGGGCAGAACAGATTGAAAAAAAGAGGTTGCTGTCTTTTCAAAAAGAAGGCCGCTTTTATGACCTGGAACATGAAAAGACCATTTAGTACTTTTTATGTGATTGACTAACGCTTCATACAGCGGTGCATGTTTCATCTTATTTACCCTTTGTTATAAACGTTTTTGGTCCTGTTTAATATACTTATTCTATCATAGTTTCAAGTTCAGCGAATTTGCTGGAAACAAAAAAACAGGCCATTTTCAGCCTGTTTTTATGAAGACGCATTTACTAATTTTAATTTTCTCAATTGTGATAAGTAATGTTTATAATAGTCATCATTGGTTTTAGCCGTCAAAATTTTCTGTTCACATTCCTGGCAAATAAATTGATGAAGAATGTGTAATCCCTGATCCTTCTCCTCTTCACACACCATACAAACTTCCCCGTACTTTCGTGTCGTTTTCATTCTTCCACCTCCATAATGCCATTGTTGCCAGAATTGTTTATTCATATACGTTTTTTCAGATTATTTAAGGTTCTTTAAAATGTATGAAAATCTGGCTCTCGTTGTGTCTGTCTTTATGCAAATCAATAAAATAAACCGAGTTCACGTCTTCATGCTTCCTAAATCCCCGCTATGACAGGTTTTAAAACTAACTGATGTGCTTTGGGAGAGAGTTTGAATATGAGTGATATTTTTATTTTTGCAAAGGATTAATATGTGATGGATAGGTTTTGGGTGGATAGAAGAATGAGAATATATCAATGACTTAATTAGGCCTGGTTTTGACTTAATTGAGTTTGTTCGCCTCTGTGCCAACCCTTGAAATGATGGAAAAGAAGATGGTTTTGTCCATCTTCTTCCTTATTTAAAGGTTTTCGCATCACGTTTCTGCTCATTTCCTGCCTTTTCTATACAAAAAAGAAGATGAAATGAATTCATCTTCTTCCTCTTTATATATTTTGTTTGATTTATAAGTCTTCGGGAGATTTTATAAGTCCTCAAAAATTCTTATAAGTCTTCAAAAATTTTTAAACGCCCTCAAATTTATTTATGCGTCTTTACCATACTTCGATAAGATCCCGTAATCCATGCTACAACTCATTTTTCAACACAAAAAAAGAAGATGGATATCATCCATCTTCCTTCTTG
>NZ_BMCE01000008.1 GCF_014635025.1 Fictibacillus barbaricus
CAAGAAGGAAGATGGATGATATCCATCTTCTTTTTTTGTGTTGAAAAATGAGTTGTAGCATGGATTGCAGAATCTTAACGAAGTATGGTAAAGACGCATAAATAAATTTGAGGGCGTTTAAAAATTTTTGAAGACTTATAAGAATTTTTGAGGACTTATAAAATCTCCCGAAGACTTATTAATCAGACAAAACCTAAAAAGAGGAAGAAGATGAAACGAATTCATCTTCTTTTTTGTATAGAAAAGGCAGGAAATGAGCAGAAACGTGATGCGAAAACCTTTAAATAAGGAAGAAGATGGACAAAACCATCTTCTTTTCCATCATTTCAAGGGTTGGCACAGAGGCGAAAAAACTCAATTAAGTCAAAACCAACAAAAATTAAGTCAAAACGAGGGTCAATTAAGTCAAAACATGACCCAATTAGGTTTTAGCCATATCCTACATATCCATGACACACCGCATCCAGCCATTCATCTATCCCGCAATCATTCACTGCGACCTCACACATTAACTCTCTCCCGCCACTAGAAGTTCTAAGGAAGAAGAAGGAAGAAGATGGACAAAAACCATCTTCTTTTCATCGTTTCTCAGGTTTGACACAGTGGCTAAAAGACTCAATTAAGTCAAAATCCACTCCAATTAGAACAAAACACGATCCAATTAAGTTTTTAAAATAATTCTCATTCCCCACTATAAATTTCAACATTCAATCCTCAAATATCATATCTTATTTCTCACGCTTTTTATGGTAAACTAGGAGTTAAAAACAATGGGGAGGCTATATATAATGAAAAACGTTCATTTCGATACATCCAGTGTGCATGCGAGTGGGCATAATAGTGTAAAGTCGGTAAGTAAGATCAATCCGATCTATCAGACATCTGCATTTTCCTTTTCGGATCTAGATGATTTAGAGGATTACTTTAGAGGAAAGAACGATTACTTATATACGAGAATGAACAACCCCAATCAGAATGATTTTGCGAATGGCGTTGCGGACCTCGAACAGGCTCCTGCCGGTGTCGTTACTTCATCTGGTATGTCTGCTATTTTAGTTGGAATCTTATCCGTTGCACAAAGCGGCGATCATATTGTTGCTTGTGATGATCTGTATGGAGGAACTTATCAACTTTTATCTGATGATCTTAAGAGCTTTGGCATTGAAACGACATTTGTTTCTTTTAAAGATGCTGAAGAAATTGAAAAGAATATCCGTTCCAACACAAAATTGATCTATTCTGAATCCATTACGAATCCGTTACTTCGTGTTGAAGATCTTGATGTACTTGTCTCCATAGCTAGAAAACATAATATCACTACGATGATTGATAATACATTTGCCACACCGTATGTGTTACAGCCATATACGAAGGGTGTAGATCTAGTTGTTCACAGTGCGACAAAATATCTTAACGGTCATAGTGACGTGACGGCTGGCGTTGTTGTAGGGAAAGAAGACCTTATTGCTAAGGCACAAGCGAAGATGATTCATTTAGGCTGTAATCTGGGGCCATTTGATGCGTGGCTTGCTTCAAGAGGCTTAAAGACATTGAGTGTTCGAATGGAACGTCATATATCAAACGCGACAGAATTGGCAAAACAGCTTAAGAAAACAGACGGAATCAAAAAAGTATATTACCCTGAGTATGTAAGTGATACGGGGAATTCATCAATCGTTACGATTGAACTCGACGATCAAAGTGATGTGTTTACTTTCTTTAAGTCACTGGATTGGGTTCAGATCGTACCGACTCTGGCTGGTGTGGAAACGACGGTTTCCTATCCATTAGGAACGTCTCATCGTTCGCTGCCAGCAGAAACCTGTGAAATGCTGGGGATTAATAAGAATGTAATCCGTATTTCGGTTGGTATTGAAAATATTGATGATATAAGTACTGTTTTTAAATCCGCAGCTGAGAAAGCTTTAAAGGCTTTAGGCGTTTAAATTGTAATAAAAACGAATTGTTACAGTTTGTCGAAATATGTTATAATAATTGTATGAAAGCGCTTCATCATTTACTTCAAGGGAGGCATAGAAATGAAGCCGAAACAAGGATTACATCGAGGTCTCGAGGAAAGACATATTACACTTATGTCACTTGGGGCTGCTATTGGGGTTGGCTTATTTTTAGGGTCAGCTTCAGCGATTGAAATGGCAGGACCAGCCATTCTTTTAGCTTACGCTCTAGGTGGAGCAGTTATGTTTATCATTATGAGAGCTCTAGGCGAAATGGCGATTCATCAGCCAGTTGCCGGATCTTTTAGCCGATATGCAAAAAACTATATTGGACCTTTAGCTGGTTATTTAACAGGCTGGAATTATTGGTTCTTATGGATCGTAACTTGTATGGCTGAGATTACAGCCGTAGGTATTTATATGAAGATGTGGTATCCAGATGTACCAACATGGATTTGGGCATTAGCCGCTTTGGTGATTATGGCCAGCATCAACCTACTTGCTATTAAAGCATATGGAGAGTTTGAATTCTGGTTTGCCTTAATTAAGATTGTAGCCATCGTTTTAATGATTGTTACTGGTTTAGGTATGATTCTATTTGGTTTTGGTAACGGTGGCGTTGCAACTGGTATCAGCAACCTTTGGGAAAATGGCGGTTTCGCTCCAAACGGAGTGAAGGGAATCCTTATGTCCATGCAGATGGTCATGTTCGCCTTCTTAGGAATCGAGATGATCGGGGTAACTGCCGGTGAGGTTAAGAACCCTGAAAAGTCCCTAGCTAAGGCTGTTAACTCTGTTTTCTGGCGCATCCTAATTTTCTATGTAGGGGCATTGTTTGTTATCATGTCCATCTACCCGTGGGATCAAATTGGTACACAAGGAAGTCCGTTTGTTCTTACTTTTGAAAAGATCGGTATTGGACAAGCTGCAGGTATTATTAACTTTGTTGTTCTAACTGCTGCTCTTTCAAGCTGTAACAGCGGAATTTTCAGCACAGGACGTATGCTTTTCAACCTTGCTGAGCAAAAGCAAGCACCAGCTAAGCTTAATAAGATCAGTAACTCAGGGGTGCCATCAGTGGCTGTTTTAGTATCTGCTGCAGCACTTTTAATCGGAGTAGTTCTAAACTACCTGGTTCCTGAAAAAGTATTTGTATGGGTAACAAGTATCTCTACGTTTGGAGCGATCTGGACTTGGTCGGTTATCCTTGTGTCACAACTCAAGTTCCGTAAAGGATTAAGTGCAGAGGAAAAGAAAGCACTGAAGTTTAAAGTGCCATTTTATCCTTTTGGATCTTACGTTGCATTAGCGATCCTCATATTCGTAGTGGGAATCATGGCTTACTTCCCGGATACACGAATTGCTTTAATTGTAGGACCTTGCTGGTTAGTACTTTTAACGGTTATCTATTATGTTAAAGGGTTTAACAAACTGCCAGATAATAGGAACGAAGCAGCTTAATCATGTGGGCACTGGAAAAAAATAAAATTTCCAGTGCCTAATATTTTTAAAACACTTGCATCATACTAATAAACGTGTTATATTAATAAATGTCCGAAACAAGTTGTTATCTTAATAAGAATAGCAACCATTTATAACGTCGCGGGGTGGAGCATGGAGCATACGCTTCAGTGAAATCACAACGACATGTCTCGACGGATACACATCAAGAAGATGCTTGTAGAGGAAGAGACAACAAACTCGGAAACATCATCCGAATACTTTTATCATCGCGGGGTGGAGCAGTCTGGTAGCTCGTCGGGCTCATAACCCGAAGGTCGCAGGTTCAAATCCTGTCCCCGCAACCAATTAATTTACTACATCAAATTACATACAAGATGGACCCGTGGTGTAGTGGTTAACATGCCTGCCTGTCACGCAGGAGATCGCCGGTTCGACCCCGGTCGGGTCCGCCACTTTAAAAAACGAAACAAGGTTTCGTGTTTTTTTATGTCTAAAAGTAAGTTAAACTGAAAATATACTATTGTAACCTTAGGAGTTCACTTGATCCTAAGGCTTTTTTATAAATTGATTTGGACCAGAGAGGGGATTATCCATGATGAATGATGAATTTGAATGGATTAAAAGCATCACACCCAATAACGCATATCAAAAAGAATTAATTGCCGGTATAGGTGATGATGCTGCTCTGTGGTCTGCAGATGAAAACATGGATCAGGTCGTCTGTGTTGATACGATGGTTGAAGGGGTTCATTTTACGAGAGATACGTTATCACCTTATCAAGCAGGATTTAAAGCGCTTGCTGTTAATGTGAGTGATATAGCTGCGATGGGCGGCATTCCCCAGTTTTATTTAGTCTCTATAGCTATTTCGAGAGAATGGGACGAAGAAGAGCTTCAAGAGATCTATCAAGGAATGGGTGATCTTGCTAAGAACTATAAAATGGATTTAATCGGTGGAGATACGGTCTCGACGAAAGGACCTCTTGTATTAACTGTGACGGTTATTGGAAAAGTAGAAAAAGGAAGAAGTCTTCTACGAAGTAATGCGAAGTCAGGTGATTCTGTATTCTTAACAGGTAACACAGGAGAATCAGCAGCAGGTCTTCACGTTCTTCTTGAAAAAACAAGACATGCTGTTTTTACTAACATCGAAGAGACATGGATTCAACAGCATCAGATGCCGGTTCCTCATGTTGAGCAAGGAAGAATATTAGCTTTCAGCGGCTTTCGTATTTCACTTAACGATGTAAGTGATGGGATCGCAAGTGAGCTGAATGAAATCGCTGAAGCAAGCCATGTAAAGATACATATCCAAAAAGACAAGCTTCCTGTAAGTTCCTCATTATCTGAACTGCCAGTGGACGATCGACTAAACCATCAATTGTTCGGGGGAGAGGATTACGTTCTGGTTGGTACCGTCTCAAAAGGGGACTTTACGAAACTTGCTTCTATGTTCAAAAAACGCTCTCTTCCTTTATACGAAATAGGGGAAGTTGGAGAAGCTGGCAGCCCGGAAGTCTATCTGCACAGTGATAAAGTGGAGAAACCTGAACGGCTTACGAAAAAAGGATTTAATCATTTTAGGGAAAGGTAAGGAAAAGCCATGAGTGCGTATCATTTTAAAACTAAGTCAGCGGAAGAAACGATGTCTTTTGCCGAAAAGCTGGGTTCCATTCTTCAAAGTGGTGATGTTCTTACACTAGCTGGAGATCTTGGAGCTGGGAAGACAACCTTTACAAAAGGCTTGGCCAAAGGACTTGGAATCACACGTACAGTGAATTCGCCTACCTTCACTATCATTAAAGAATACAAAGGACGTTTGCCCCTTTATCATATGGACGTGTACCGGTTGGAAGACTCAGATGAAGATCTTGGGTTTGAAGAATACTTTTCAGGTGACGGTGTCTGTGTCGTAGAATGGGCCGTTTTTATAGAAGAACATCTGCCAGAGGAAAGACTTGAGCTTGTTATCTCGCATAAAGGCGACGACGAGCGTGAGATACAAATCACACCAATTGGCAAACGATACGAAGAACGTGTTAAGGAGATTATGTAATGAAAGTTCTTGCAATAGACACATCCAATCTTGTGATGGGGATCTCTGTATTGGATGAAGGAAAAGTGCTCGGTGAGTATATTACAAACTTAAAAAAGAATCATTCGATACGAGTGATGCCTGCGATTGAAGAAGTGCTCAATGAGACTGGGGTAAAGCCGGCTGAGCTGGATCGAATTGTGGTGGCAAAGGGCCCTGGCTCCTACACAGGAGTCCGTATTGGTGTAACGATTGCCAAGACGCTTGCTTGGACGCTTAAAAAAGACCTAGTAGGGATCTCTAGTTTAGAAGTACTTGCTCAGAGCGGAAAATATTTTGATGGTTTTACAGTGCCCCTATTCGATGCGCGCCGTACTCAATTATTTACCGGGCTTTACGGCCAAAACGATGCAGGTGATTTCCAAAACCTTTGGGAAGACCGCATCATCCTATTAAAAGATTGGCTGGAAAAGCTTCAAACGTTAGATAAGAAGATTTTATTTGTAGGAAACGATCTTCCGTTACATCAGGATACGATAAAAGAAGTGTTAGGGGATCAAGCGGTACTTGGACAAGTATCGGATCACAATCCGAGGCCGAGCGAACTAGGCCGTATAGGGATGATGAGAGAACCTGATGACATCCATACGTTTATACCAAGTTATCTTCAGTTGGCAGAAGCAGAAGTGAACTGGCTGAAGTCACAAGGGAAGTAGGGATAACTGATGGGAGAGGCATATACTTTCAGATTGGCAAATGTCAGTGATATTGATGATATCCTAGGGATCGAGCAGGCATCTTTTGCAGTTCCTTGGTCGAGAGAAGCTTTTTATAGAGAGATTGTTGAGAACCAATTCGCGTATTATCTTGTGATTGAAGACTCCTTTCAGCCGATCGGTTATTGCGGAATCTGGCTTGTGATGGATGAAGCGCATGTAACGAATATAGCAATACTGCCATCTTACAGAGGGAGAAAGCTTGGTGAACTCCTTATGAAAGAAGCCATTAAGCTTGCTAAAAGACATGGTGCCGCAACGATGACGCTAGAAGCACGCGTAAGTAATCATGTTGCTCAGAACTTATATAAAAAACTCGGATTTCAAGCAGGCGGTATCCGAAAAAACTATTATAGCGATAATGGGGAAGATGCTTTAGTAATGTGGGTGGAATTATGATAAGAGATGAAATTATATTAGCAATAGAAACAAGCTGTGATGAAACAGCGGTAGCGATTCTGAAGAACGGTACAGAATTACTTGCGAATGTTGTGGCTTCACAGATTGAAAGCCATAAACGATTTGGCGGTGTTGTCCCTGAGGTAGCATCACGCCATCATGTTGAACAAATTACGATCGTGATTGAGGAAGCTTTGAATCAAGCTGAGCTAGAGCCAGCGGATCTAACAGCAGTAGCGGTAACAGAAGGTCCTGGATTAGTTGGAGCACTCTTGATCGGTGTTAATGCAGCAAAAGCATTCGCCTTTGCTCATGGTCTTCCACTTGTTCCGGTCCACCATATTGCCGGGCACATTTATGCAAACCGTCTTGTTAAAGAGATGACATTCCCATTGTTGTCATTGATCGTTTCAGGTGGTCATACAGAGCTTGTTTTGATGGAGGAGCACGGAACGTTCAAAGTGATTGGGGAAACAAGAGACGATGCAGCAGGGGAAGCGTATGACAAAGTGGCAAGAACGTTGAACATGCCGTACCCTGGCGGCCCTCATATCGATAAGTTAGCTCAAGAAGGCGAGCCGAATATTGATCTGCCACGGGCTTGGTTAGAACCGGAATCTCTTGATTTTAGTTTTAGCGGTTTAAAATCAGCAGTTATCAACACGGTTCACAATGCGGCGCAGCGTGGAGAAGTAATTAAGCCAGAAGACCTGGCAGCAAGCTTTCAAGCGAGCGTTGTGGACGTACTTGTGGAAAAGACGTACCGTGCTGCAGAGCGATATGGCGTTAAGCAGGTTTTACTTGCTGGCGGTGTAGCGGCAAATAAAGGCCTACGTTATATGTTGGAAAAGCGCTTTGAAGGAACTCATTATGATCTAGTGATTCCTCCTCTGCACTTATGCACAGATAATGCAGCTATGATCGCAGCAGCAGGAAGTGTTGCATATCAAAAGGGAACGCGTGGCGATATGGCATTGAATGGTGTACCAGGCTTAGATTTAGAAGCACAATAAGGCATTAAGCTCTTTCCTTTAGAGGAAGGAGCTTTTTTTGTCGACTGAACTAGACGAGTTTCGACACAAACCCCCTTATTTTTTGTGGAAAAGTTATTCACATCTTTGTGGATAATGTGGACAATGTTTTCAAATCATTTGAAATAAAGGCTTCAGGTTATACACAATTCACATAAAGTATACACATGTTCGTGTGGATAAAGTGGATAAGTCTCATAAAACTTACAAATAACTCTATAATGCTGTGGATAAATAAAAAAGCTGACGCCCTTACGTTAATCTAAGGATGTCAGCTTTCACTTATGCGTTCTGCAGTTCTTCCCATTCTTCCATTAATGATTCCATCTCTTCATTTAAGGCATCTAACTGGGACTGAAACTCTTGTGTTTTCTCATAATCTTGAAACACTTCTGGCTTACATAATTCGCCTTCTGCATGTGCAATCTTGATCTCTAATCCTTCTAGAAGACCTTCGATTTCCTCAATGCGGCGCTGGCGTTTCCGGTCTTGCTTTTTTGCTTCTTTATCGATGGA
Source organism: Fictibacillus barbaricus (assembly GCF_014635025.1). Lineage (GTDB taxonomy): Bacteria > Bacillota > Bacilli > Bacillales > Fictibacillaceae > Fictibacillus > Fictibacillus barbaricus. Next base: position 8,180 of record NZ_BMCE01000008.1, read on the forward strand.
GTTTTTCGCACCATTCGATTGACCTGCTTGTGGTGTGTTTACGGGGTTCTCTGCTTTTTGACGCTCAGCGATTTCTTCCCGAGCTTTCATCTCGTTCTTTTTCTCTGTGTAATAATCGTAATCACCTAGGTATTCGGTTATGCCAGTCGGTGAGAGCTCAACAACCTTCGTTGCAATTCGATTTATAAAATAACGGTCATGAGATACGAAAAGGATTGTACCCGGATAATGGATCAATGCTTGTTCAAGCACTTCTTTGCTGTCTAGATCTAAGTGGTTGGTCGGCTCGTCCAGTAGAAGGAGGTTTCCTTTTTCCATCATAAGTTTTGCGAGAGCAAGCCGTGCTTTTTGGCCGCCGCTTAACTCATTAACGAGCTTTAATACATCGTCACCGCTGAATAAGAATTGTCCGAGGATGGAACGGATTTCTTTCTCCGTTCTCTCTGGATAATCATCCCATAGTTCGTTTAAGAGTGTCTTTCTGGAATGAAGGTCTGCTTGTTCCTGGTCATAATGAGAGATCTTCAGCCCGCTGCCGTAACGGATGTCACCCGTTAGGAGCGGCAGTTGTTTTCGAATCACTTTTAATAGCGTCGATTTCCCGATCCCGTTTGGTCCGACAATGGCAACACTGTCCTGGCGGTTAACCGCTAATTGAACGTTTTTAAATAACGGGGGACCATCTTCATATCCAGTGCTTACATCCTCAAGCTTCAGCACGTCGTTACCGCTCTGTTTTTCAATCTCGAATGAGAAGGAAGCAGACTTTTCTGAACCAGCTGGACGTTCTTTCAGTTCCATTTTTTCTAATTGTTTACGACGGCTCTGTGCCCGTTTTGTAGTAGAAGCCCGGACGATATTTCGCTGAATAAAATCTTCTAACTTCGCCACTTGCTCCTGCTGCTTCTCGAACTCTTTCATTTCTTGGGCGAATCGTTCTGCCTTTTGTTCCAAATAGCTTGAGTAGTTTCCAGTAAATCGATATGAACGTTTTCTCGAAACCTCATAAACCGTTGTAACGATCTTATCGAGGAAATAACGGTCATGGGAAACGATCAAGATCCCGCCTGGATAACCCTGCAAATATTGCTCGAGCCACGTTAATGTTTTAATGTCTAAGTGGTTGGTAGGCTCATCGAGAATAAGGAGATCAGGCTTTGTTAAAAGAAGCTTGGCTAATGCCAGTCTTGTTTTTTGACCGCCGCTAAGTGTGTTGATCTTTGTATCTCTATCAAAGTCAGCAAATTGAAAGCCGTGAAGTACGGTGCGGATCTCAGCTTCGTATTGATAGCCGCCTTCATCTTTAAACGTTACTTGCAGTTCATCGTAGTCTTTTAAAAGGCGTTCGTATTCTGCGGCATTCCCAATAACTTCAGGATCCCCCATACGGGCTTCCATCTCCCGCAGCTTCTTCTCTTTTTTACGTAAGTCTTCGAATACAGAGAGCATCTCGTTCCAAATGGTCTCGTCGGAATCGAGTCCCGCATCTTGTGCCAGGTAGCCTGTTCGTACGTCTTTTGGAATCATGACATGACCAGAGTCGTATGAGTACTCACCTGTGATCACGCGAAGCAGAGTGGACTTTCCTGCTCCGTTTCTTCCGACTAGCGCAATTCGCTCACCTGTTTGAACTTCTAGTTTTATATTGGATAAAATGACGTCTGCTCCAAAGGATTTCGTAACGTCTTGAACTTGTAAAATAATCATATTCATTCACCTCTACGTAAAAAGGGTGATTTATTGCAATCCATACCCTGTCTACTAGTAGTGTAGCGCAGTTTGCGGATTCGCGCCAACAAAGGGAATGTTCAACATTTTGCAATAATTACAAGTAAAATATTAACGACAATAAAAGCGGTTTCGTGTATATTCATCATGAGGAGGGGTTTTATGACAGAGTTAACCCATTTTAACGAAGAAGGCCGTGCTCGAATGGTCGACATTTCGGAAAAAGAAACATCACACCGAACAGCCATAGCGGTTAGCGGGGTAACGGTTTCAGAAGAAGTCTTCCTTAAGATCAAAGGTAATGGATTCAAAAAAGGGGACGTTCTAGCCGTAGCGCAGATCGCTGGAATTATGGCGGCCAAAAAGACCTCTGACTGGATCCCGATGTGTCATCCACTTTCACTTACAGGTGTTGACCTATCGTTTGATTGGGATTCCATTGACGATGGCAACTATAAATTAAATATACAAGCTGAAGTCAAAACAAAAGGAAGTACGGGCGTTGAGATGGAAGCTTTAACTGCTGCTTCTGCTGCAGCTCTAACGGTTTATGATATGTGTAAAGCAGCAGATAAGGGAATGGTGATCGGTCCTACATACCTTGTGTCAAAAACAGGAGGAAAGAATGGCGACTTTCTACGTTCTTCAACCCCTGACAAAGTATGATACAATAGGGATAGATAAGCTTTCTACACATGGAGGGCTCCATACATGAACCAAGAACAGTTAAAAATACCGCACGCAACAGCAAAACGGCTGCCCTTGTATTATCGCTTCCTAAAGAATCTATCATCATCTGGCAAGCAAAGGGTTTCTTCAGCTGAGTTAAGTGAAGCAGTTAAAGTAGATTCTGCAACAATACGCAGAGATTTTTCCTATTTTGGCGCATTAGGAAAAAAGGGTTATGGCTACAATGTTAATTATCTGCTGTCGTTTTTCAGTAAAACATTGAACCAGGATGAGACGACAACGGTAGCATTAATCGGAGTAGGTAACCTAGGCACTGCCTTTTTGCATTACAATTTCACCAAAAATAATAATACGAAGATAGAAGTTGCATTTGATGTCGATCCGGCTAAAATCGGCACGGAGATAGCGGGAGTACCGATCTATCACACGGAAGATATCGAACAAGAGCTAAAAAGCAGAGGCATTAATGTTGCGATCCTAACTGTGCCAGTAGGTGCTGCCCAGTCGATTGCCGATCAGCTCGAGCGGGCAGGTGTAACAGGAATACTGAACTTTACGCCAGCACGGTTAACAGTTTCACCAGAAATTCGTGTGCATCATATTGATTTAGCAGTCGAATTACAGTCGCTTGTTTATTTTATGAAAAACTACTCTTAAACCAAGGAGGTAATCTTAATGTTAGGACCAGGAAGTATTGCTTTAATCGCAGGTGTAGCATTAGTTATGTTCGGGCCAAAAAAGCTGCCTGAACTAGGAAAAGCTGCAGGTAAGACGCTTCGTGAGTTCAAGAATGCTACAAAAGGCATCATGGACGAAGACGATGATAACAAAAAGGAAAGCGAACAACTGAAGAAGTAAGGATGTTTTTTTATGACCTCTGAAAAAAATATGTCGTTATACGGTCATATCGGTGAGTTAAGAAAGCGCATCATGTGGGCTTTATTAGCCTTTTTTGTGTTTTTGGCCGCAGGATTTTTCTTAGCGAAACCAGTGATCGTCTATCTGCAAAGTGATCCAATTGCAAAGAACATTCAGATGAACGCTTTTCATCTAACCGATCCACTTAATGTCTATATGACGTTTGCGTTCTTTATCGGGCTCGTATTATCGGCACCAGTGGCTTTATACCAGCTATGGGCATTCATAAGCCCCGGCCTTTATGAGAATGAAAGAAAAGTAACGCTGATGTACATCCCGATCGCGTTTGTGCTGTTCTTAACGGGACTCGCGTTTTCTTATTTTATTCTTTTTCCATTCGTTGTAAGTTTCATGGGAAACGTTGCGATTTCCTTAAGTGTTGAAGGAGAATATGGCATCCAGGAATACTTCTCGTTTTTGTTCAACATCACACTGCCGTTTGGACTATTGTTTCAGTTCCCGGTATTGATCATGTTTTTAACTAGGCTCGGAATCGTAACACCTGACTATCTGAAGAAAATCAGGAAAATCGCGTACTTTGGGATCTTAGTAATCGCGGGTTTGATTACACCGCCAGAACTGCTTTCTCATCTGATGGTCACGTTCCCGCTTATTCTTTTATATGAGATCAGCATTATCATATCGAGAATGGCTTATAAGAAAAGAATGAAAGCGGAAGTCGAAGCCCTCGTGAAACAAAGAGAGTCTGAGATGGAGTCTGCTTATCATGAATAAAAAAGAGGATTGCTCCTGGGGGGAGGGTCCTTTTTTTTGTCGACGAATTTCCGCTGAAATGTGAAGTGGACAGTAAAAGCATTAGAGTGGACAGTAAAATTGAAAAAGTGGACAGTAAAAGTAGTAGAATGGACAGTAAATATTCTAAAGTCTACAGAAAAACTGAAAAAGTCGACAGATTAAAAGACTTGAGCCGATGGATTAACTCCAACAACAATAAAAACTGCCTCCAGCCGGGGGCAGTTTCCGTTTATTTCTTCCGTTTTCTCTTCAAATGGTTGTTTAATGCAAAATAGCGGATGGCATTGGCGAAATCGAAAGTGGCTACGACCATTGTAATGATGGTCCAGAAGCTTGTCATGCCGTACTCACTCGCATAATGGACAGCCAAGTACGTAAAGACGAGTCCGATCCCTAAATATAAAAATGCCATAAACAGTGGTGATGTCTTCATAGTAGTCCTCCAATAATCAATTGCGCTGTATCTAGCTGCTTCTCCATTTCCTTGATCTCGTCAGCAAGGAAAATCTGAACGATAAGTACAAGTGTATTCATGGCTACGTGTGCCGCGATCGGAACAATGAGGCGTTTTGTGCGAACATAAAGGTAAGCGAACGTGAAGCCCATTGCCGTATAGATCAATAAATGTGTAAAGTCCGCATGAACAGCAGCAAAGATTAGAGAACTGATCAAAGCAGAGATAAAGAAATTAAAGCGTTTATGAAGCGAACCGAAAATGATCTTTCGGAAGATGATCTCTTCTAGGATTGGTCCAACAATAGCTGTAACAATCATAAAGTATTTTACGTTTTTCACGATCTCAACAAGGTTTTTCGTATTTTCTGATCCAGGCTCTATGCCAAACACGTTTAACTCAATCAAGCTCGCAATAATTTGAGCTGCATAAGCCATAAATATACCGATGATCGACCATAGAACAGCAGACCCTCTAGAAACCCGTTCAGAGTCCCGGTGCCTTTCTCTCATTTCAGGTATCAGCATGTAAAGGATGATGAAAAGAGCCACGATGAAACTGATCGTTCCCCACATTCCAAATAGCTGTGTTTTAGGAACACCAATTTCTTGCAGCAGAGGAATCCCGATATAACCCGAGAATTGCATTGCGATGTATATGAAGATGATCCACCAATATTTTTTCTTCAAATTACCTTCTCCTTTACTACCACACCTAAAAATAATTACGACTATTACTCTCTATATGCTTACCCATTTTAACATAGAATAGGCATGGCTCGCGAGGATATCGAATTTGATTAATTTTAGATTTCCCGCTTGCAAAGTTTTAAAGTTTTATTTATTATTAGAAATGGAGTTAGCACTCACTAACACCGAGTGCTAATAAGTAAAATTCTTTTAACTATTTAAGGAGGGTGTTTCACTTGTTAAAGCCATTAGGTGACCGTATTATTATTGAGCTTGTAGAAGGTGAAGAAAAAACTGCAAGCGGCATTGTATTGCCAGATTCAGCAAAAGAAAAGCCTCAAGAAGGAAAAGTTGTTGCTGTTGGTACGGGCCGTGTGACGGATAACGGCGAGCGTATCTCTTTAGAAGTTTCTGAAGGAAACACGATTATCTTCTCAAAATACGCTGGTACAGAAGTGAAGTACCAAGGTAAAGAATACTTGATTCTTCGTGAATCTGACGTTTTAGCAATCGTAGGCTAACATCAGAGAATTGAAGCTTCAATGTTTTGAAGCTACATAAATACAAGCATATGTAAGTCATTAACTATTAAACATTAATGGGAGGGTTTTTACATGGCTAAAGATATTAAATTTAGTGAAGACGCACGCCGCTCAATGCTTCGTGGTGTTGATGCATTAGCGAACGCTGTAAAAGTAACGCTTGGACCAAAAGGACGCAATGTTGTGCTTGAGAAGAAATTCGGTTCTCCTCTAATCACAAATGACGGTGTTACGATCGCAAAAGAAATCGAGCTTGAAGATGCATTCGAAAACATGGGTGCTAAACTAGTAGCTGAAGTTGCAAGCAAAACGAACGACGTAGCAGGGGACGGAACAACAACTGCAACAGTTCTTGCACAAGCAATGATCCGTGAAGGATTGAAGAACGTAACAAGTGGTGCAAACCCAATGGTTCTTCGTAAAGGAATTGAAAAAGCGACTGCTGCTGCAGTTCAAGAATTAAAAGCAATCTCTAAGCCGATCGAAGGCAAAGAGTCTATCGCACAAGTTGCTGCAATCTCTGCTGCTGACGAAGAAGTAGGACAATTGATCGCTGAAGCGATGGAGCGCGTTGGGAACGACGGCGTTATCACAATCGAAGAATCTAAAGGATTCACAACAGAGCTTGAAGTGGTTGAAGGTATGCAGTTCGACCGCGGATATGCATCTCCATACATGGTTACAAACTCTGACAAGATGGAAGCAGAGCTGGATAACCCGTACATCCTTATCACAGATAAGAAGATTACAAACATCCAAGAGATCCTTCCAGTTCTTGAGCAAGTGGTACAACAAGGGAAATCTCTATTGTTGATCGCTGAAGACGTTGAAGGTGAAGCACTTGCTACATTAGTAGTCAACAAGCTTCGCGGAACATTCAATGCAGTAGCTGTAAAAGCTCCTGGATTCGGTGACCGCCGTAAAGCAATGCTTGAAGACATCGCAGTACTAACTGGCGGTGAAGTGATCACTGAAGAGCTTGGTCTTGACCTTAAGACTGCAAACATCACGCAGCTTGGTACAGCTTCTAAAGTTGTTGTAACAAAAGAAAACACAACAATCGTTGAAGGTGCAGGAGACTCTGCTAAGATTGCAGCTCGCGTTAACCAAATCAAAGCACAACTCGAAGAAACAACTTCTGAGTTTGATAAAGAAAAATTACAAGAGCGCCTGGCGAAACTTGCTGGCGGTGTAGCAGTAATCAAAGTTGGTGCAGCTACTGAAACTGAGTTGAAAGAGCGCAAGCTTCGTATCGAAGACGCATTGAACTCTACGCGTGCAGCGGTTGAAGAGGGTATCGTATCCGGTGGTGGTACAGCTCTAGTTAACGTGCTGAATGCTATCTCTAAAGTGGAAGCAACTGGCGACGAGTTAACGGGTGTTAAACTAGTTCTTCGTGCACTTGAAGAGCCAGTTCGTCAGATCGCACACAACGCAGGCCTTGAAGGATCTGTAGTAGTTGAGCGTCTGAAGAACGAAGAAATCGGAATCGGATTCAACGCAGCAACTGGCGAGTGGGTAAACATGTTCGAATCTGGAATCGTTGACCCAACGAAAGTTACACGTTCTGCACTTCAAAACGCAGCATCTGTTTCTGCAATGTTCCTAACAACTGAAGCAGTAATCGCTGATAAGCCTGAAGAAAACGCTGGCGGCGGAATGCCTGACATGGGCGGCATGGGCATGGGCGGAATGGGCGGCATGATGTAATCATGAGCTCGTAAACCCTTTAACAAGTGGGTTTGTATACCTTTTTAGGCACTAGAAATGGGCTAGGGGTAACGAATGAGTAACATTTTCTTGAATAAGGGTTTAATTTAGAGGTTTTCCATTAGTTCTTTGAACTTTTGGGAAGCCTCTTTTTTCATCTCTTTTGTAACATGTAAATAAACATTTTTTGTTGTGGATTCATCTTTATGCCCTAAACGTTCCATAATTTGTGGAAGACTTACTCCTGCCTCGGCTAATAGAGAAGTATGAGTATGTCGTAACGAATGTGGGGTGAGCAAGGAATTTAATCCACCTAATTTTAATAATCGTTTCATACGATTTTCTATCTTCTTAATATAATAGGGGTAACCGGGTAACTCATCATCCGTACTTGTAAAAACAAAATCTTCATCATAGTAAATATCACGATGTTCCATAATCTTTTTCTTTTGAAATAACTGATGTTTTTTTAATTCATTAATAACAGTATCATCTATATCAATAACACGTGCTGCTGTAGGTGTTTTAGGTGTTAATAATTTATATTCCTTTCTATTATTTGTGGGATTATAGTAAGTTTTTGAAATACTAATTGTTTGTTCTTCCATATTGATATCTCGCCATTTTAAGGCGCACATTTCACCTACACGCAATCCAGTATATGATAATAATAAAAAAATTGAGTAGTCTTGATCCAATCCCATTTTTTTTGTAACATGCAAAAAGTGTTTTAGCTCCTGTCTCTCTAGATAACTGGGTACTTCTTTTTTTTCTTCTATTTCTTCTATGGTCTTTTGCTGTCTAGGGACGTAAGTGAATTCTGTTGGATCTTTCTTTAATACTTCTAATTCCAAAGCTTTCTTGAAAATCATTCTACCAGTACGATGAGCTCCATCAATTGTGTTTTGGGCATATCCTCTTTTTTTTAAATCATTTATAGCGTTTTGATATTGTTTTCTAGTGATATCTTTTAACTTTAACTTTGCGAAATAATCTAATAGTCGTTTGATTTCATGCTGACGTATCCGTACTGTACTTTCCTTTACTTTCCCCATACCTTCGTAAATAGAAAGCCATTCATATGCAAATTCTTCAAAGGTTACATTAGTTTCTTTAACAAAAATCCCTTGGCCGATTTCATTTTTAAAAATTGCACAAGCCGCTTCTGCTTCCTTTTTTGTTCGAAAACCACTTTTCTTCTTTTGCTTACGTTTCCCGGTTTTAGGGTCTGTTCCTACATCTACAATGTAAGCCCAGCTAGCCCCACATGTACATTTCTTACCTTTACATTTACAACGTGGTTTATAGATATAACTCATTATTCATCCCTAACCTTTCTTCTTTTAAGACGATCTCTGTACGCTTCTTGTTTACAAGCATCTGAACAAAATTTTTTTCGTCCAGCTTTTATAAAAGGTGATCCACAACTTTTATTTCCGCAAATATAAATATTCATATCGTTATTAATTTTTTGCCATAGATCATAATAAATTGCAGCTAATAAAGAGTTAGTGTACCTTCGTTCCAAAACCTTGAATCCTTTTGTTGAAGAATTTCGAATAATATCTCCTGTCCCTAGATGTACTCCTCCGTATAAGTGGGATGCTAAAACTTTAGATAAAGTATACTGTCCGATTTCTAATAGCGGCTTTTCTTCTAGATCCTCTGGGAGCATGAGAATTGGCTCTCCTGTAGTCCAGTGCACAAAATACCTATCCGTAACACTTCTATCTTCAGCCAGGGACCCAAACATTCCCGTGTGCATTTTTATTTCGATTAGATGGCTAACTGAATCATCAGAACTATTTTTTTTTACAATATCGTATAACTTTAAAATTTGATGAATTTCATTTATATGCCAATGCCATAACTGGATGGGTTCAAATAAACTAGATCCATATTTATTAAAAATAAAAGAGGGATGTGAATAATAGGAACTTTTTATTTGTTCATTGTCCGGAGGTTCTATTCCTAACAAACCATATTTCTTTGAAAACGATTCAATATCTTCAATTGATCTTAATTTTGCAAACTGATTTATCAACCCATCATTATTAAAAACAATTTGATGTGATTTCTCCTCTAGCCCCACCAATTTCAAAGCTAAAGACAATTTTTCTCCCATACCTTTATTTAAAGCTTTGCTCCAATTATTTAAGCTATTTCTTAAAATTGATTTAGAACGAGGTCCAATGTTTTCTTTTTCAATATTCATTTGTTCTACTTTGACTAGTTGTACTGGATATACATTTACCGTTGAATCTTGCCCAGTTAATGGATAGGTATATTTAGACACTAATATTCCTCCTTAAAATAGTTACGTTTTGTTACGATATAACAATTTTTTTATCTTATTTATCGTAACAAAAACTTATATACTGAGTATATCACCACCACCCACCTATAACAATACAAGGAGGCATTAAATTTGAACTACTTTAAAAGAAATGAAGAAATACGAAGAGCTAAAGGCTCAATACCAAATTGGATTGTCGCAGAAAAGCTGGGGATTCATGAAAATTCATATTACCGGCTATTAAGAAAAAAATTATCTGTAGAGAAAAAGGAAGAGATTTTAGACATAATCGAACAACTGAAGAGAGATCAGGAGGGAGAGTGACAGGAATGAATGAACAAAAGCTACCAAATATATTAACTGCTCAACATATCGCTAATTATTTAGGCATCTCTCGACGTCGTGTATATGAGCTTTTACAAATGAAAGAAGAAGCTGGGGGCATAAGAAGTTTCCAAATCGGTTTATCAAAACGTGTTGATAAAAAAGACTTTTTCCAATGGATAGAACAGAAGAAATACTAAAGAGAAAAGGTATTCAAACTGTTGTCTAGTTTCAAATAAACAAATGATTTATGCACTTAAAAAGGGGAGGTTAGATTGAATATTTCAATAAATGGTAAAGCAGCTTTGGCTTATGCAAGTAAGTTAAAATGGGCAGTTTTTCCGCTTCATACCCCATTGAATAAAAGATGTACTTGTAATAATCCCAACTGCAAAAGTATCGGAAAACACCCACGTGTAAAAAACGGTTTAAAAGCAGCGACGACGAATATAAACGTGATAAGGAATTGGTGGAAGCAATGGCCAGAAGCTAACATCGGGATAGCTACAGGTGAACCAAGTGGGTTTATTGCCTTGGATATTGATCCCCGGCATGGTGGTGATGAATCATTATTGAAGTTAAAAAAGCAATACTCTCCTCTGCCATGTACAGTTGAAGCGGTAACTGGAGGCGGTGGCTGTCATATTTTATTCAAGAACCCTGGACTAATCAAAAATCGAACAAATATTTTACCAGGATTGGACGTTAGAGGAGAGGGAGGCTATATTGTGGGGTCTCCTTCTCTTCATATTAGTGGTAATAAATATGAATGGGAATTATCCTGTCGACCGCTTGAAGTTCCATTAGAAGATATGCCTTTGTGGTTGCTAAACTTGGTAGCTGACCCTATCTGGAATAAACAAATAAAAAAATCTGAAGGTTATTGGATAGAAGTCTTACACGGAGTCGGGGAAGGGGAACGAAATGTAACCGCAGCTTCCTTCGCCGGTTACTTATTACGCCATGGTATAGCTGCTCCGATAGCCTTTGAATTAATGATTTTATGGAATGAGAGGAATGACCCCCCTCAAACTATTGAAGAATTAGAATCAACCTTTCACAGCATCTTATGCAGGGAGACAAAGCGGTTAAGAGGAGGGAAGAAAAATGGGTATCGATACAGAACTAATGGCTGAATATGAGGTTGCTAAAGAGGCGAAAAGAGAGGAACTTAGAACTCCAGTATCAGCGGAATGGAAAACACCTATTCCTTTTGAGGAGTACGAACTTCCTCCCTTTCCAGTAGATGTTTTTCCACCTTGGTTAAGGGAGTATGTGGAAGGTGTAGCTGAATCAACTCAAACCCCTTTGGATGCTCCGAGTATGGCTGCTATCTCTATCTTATCAACTGCCCTTGCTAAAAAATTCTATGTTCTATTAACAGGTGAATGGAGTGAGTCATTAAATACTTATACTATTTTAGCACTTCCTCCAGGTAATCGAAAAAGTTCTGTCTTTAAAGCTTTTCAGGAACCGGTCACAGCGTATGAGAGAGGGAAGCGGGAAAAATTAGAAGAGAAAGTGTACGAGCAAAATGTGAAACGGAAAGCTAAACAAAAGCGTGTGGAACAGCTTGAAAAGGAGTATGCCAAAGATGGAAATAAAGCTATGTTACAAGAAATTGTAGCATTAAATAATGAAATTAACCAAGAAAGGTTAACTTACTTGCCTCGTTATATAGTTGAGGATGTGACACCGGAAAAACTGACAGACTTAATGGCCGATAATAACGAAAAAATGGCTTTGTTATCAGCAGAGGGAGGCGGTATTTTTAATATTATGGCTGGACGCTATGCTGACGGAAAAGTAAACTTTGAAATATTTTTAAAAGCTTTTAGCGGAGATTATTGTGCTGTTGATCGGATAGGGAGAGAGGCAAAAGTATTAAATAATCCTGCTTTAACAATTGGACTTTTTATTCAGCCCAATGTAGTACAAGATGTCCCGGTCAGTTTTCAGGAACGAGGGTTAATGCCAAGGTTTTTATTTTCATTCCCCCGCTCATTGGTTGGCTACAGAAAAATTACTCCACAACCAATTGAAACTGAAGTGAAGAAAAGATATGAGGATCGAATCAAACAATTAATGCAGCTCCAAGACTTGGAAACCATCCCGCTAACACTTACTGATAACGCCACTTTAGAAGAGATAGGGTTAAGAGAAGAGTTAGAGGAAATGTTTTTAGAAGGAGGCACATTAGCTGAAATGAAAGAATGGGGGAGTAAATTAGCAGGGCAAATTATTCGTATCTCGGGTCTTTTGCATATAGCTGAACATGTTCAAACTTTACCAATAAATAAAGGGGATATACCTAAACGAATAAAAGAGAAAACGTACATCAAAGCTAAACAACTTACCAGATACTTTATAGAACATGCCAAAGCCGCTTATGGTTGTATGGGTGTCGATGAAGGGACACGAGATGTTAAGTATCTATTGGAAGTTGTTAAAAACCAAAAAAAACTTACTGTTGCCTACAGAGATATCCAACTCTTAACTAACAAACGCTTTAGAAAAGCTAGTAAACTGAGAGCAGCATTTTATGAATTAGAAACTCGAGGGTATGTTTATGAGAGAAAAATTGGTAAAAAAACCGTCTATGATGTAAACCCTTTTTTATTAGAAACAAAGGAAGAGACCTACGATACCTACAAATCTATTTAAAGCTTGTCGGACAAAAAAACTGAGGGTAACATCTATGAACCTACATTGCACTACAATTCCCACAACATTAAAAGGATCAAGTGTAGGAATTGTAGGAAAAACGTAGCAGTATTGGGCAAAAGATTCAACACATAAGAAGAAAGGGGTTGTACCCTAATGGTAGGTAATGTAGGAGGCACTTACAAACTACTATTCTACTTGTATTGGAGTAAAGATTAGTAAAATTTGTATCACTATATAAGCTGAAAAACTTGTTAATAAAGGATTCTTGAAGGGGGTGAGAAGGTGGCTTTGTATAAAAATGAAATAAGGCTTAGTAAACCCCAAGATGTAAGGCGAATGTTGTCAAGGGTCATTAATCATCTCTTAATGAATGGTGACATGACTAATGAAAAAGCAAAGGCTATAAATGCACTTTCAAACACCGCTTTAAAAAGTATGGAAATGGGAGAATTGCAAGAAGAACTAGAACACCTTAAGGAAGTTGTTGAAGAATTGGAGGTCAAGAAGAGATGAGCATTAAGAGCAATATGAACTCATTAAAAAAAATGAATGCTATCACTTATCCAAAACTTAGTCCACATGAAAGATTTAGAAAGTTCATTAAGGCTTACGCAAATAATGATGAAGGACAGTGTAAAAAGCTGGTTGATTCGTGTCCAAGATTTCTTTATCAAGAGTCAGACAGAGCATATACAGAAAGAATTCAGGTATCGAGTGATATTGTAAGTACTTTTTTACTCCGATTAATGGAATACGACAAAATAATATCGATAAGTAAGTTAACAATTTTGGTTGATGATAAATTAAAACTGTCAGGAGCAGAAAAAAGAAGATTAAGTGAAATATATGGTTTTCTATTAGCATTTGAAGAATTTTGTGAAAAAATTATTGGTTTAGATTCAGTGATAATAATTAAAGCTTGGTATGGGTATGACAAAAGGTATAATCAGATCATTATTAAAATTAAAGACTACTTGATGTTAAATCAAGTAGAACCCGATAAGGAGACTAAAAGGCAATGGTTAGAAAATGTTTTTAAAAGCACATGGGAGCAACGTATACTAGATTATAGGCCTTAATATAACCGGTTCTTCTTTGGGAAAGAAAACAAGAAATATGCAAAAAGTATAGCATATATCACTGATCGCAGCGAAATTCGTTGCGGTTTTTTCTTTGGTATATAAGGTTCATTTATTGTTCAATACGCATTGCTTTATTTTCTTTATAAAAATGTTCCCATATTAAAAAATAACATGCAATTCTTCAAGAAGGAGAAAAGTACTTTCTTATTGAATTAAAGAGCAGGCTAGTGAAATAACCAATGGGGTAGAGAAATCTAAATATACAAAAAAGAATACTTATTTAAATATTAAGAAAAAGTCTTAAAGGAGTCTTTATGCAACTAAAAAAGTCTGTACAAGATAAAATCAAACATATTGATAATGGTAAATATATTGTTGAAATTAAAGAGTTATTTAAGTTCTTTGATGATAACTTTATAAAAAAATTAACACCTCACGAAAGACCAGGTAATATGATTGGTCAAAATTGCATTGTTCTACTACAAACAAATTTATTTAGAATAAAATTATTATGTAAAGGATATTTAGAGGGTTTAAATAAGAACATCCCAGTATTGTCAACATTATCTTTAAGGGCATTATACGAAACAACTGGTTCATTAGCCTTCTTACATAAAAAATATAACCAATATAAAAATGGTACATTACCACATGACCAGTTTGATGATAGTTTAAGACGCTTATACTTAGGGATAAAAGATAAAAGAGGAGTACCAGAAGCACCAGACCCGATAAATGTGATGTCATTAATTGATGCGGTGGATTATTATTTAAAATCTAAATATAATGTGCGTGAGGGTGAATTTAGAGCTTCATATGACGATTTGTCAGAAAGGTGTCACCCAAACAGTTTTAGCTATTTTTTGGGCCATAAGATCGGTGAGAATTATGTAGTAAAATTTTCTGATGACAATTTAATACATGAAGTAGAAGAATATAATTTAGAATATTTTTCTATTACTGCAAGACTATACAAAGAGATATACGGTGAGTTACGAAGGCAGATAGAAGAACATGAAGAAATACCCTATAAAGAACTCCATCATTTCAAGAACTACACATGGGAAAGTGGACCTAATAAATCACCAAATGTATAATTATGACTTCATTTTTTTCTTCATAGATAAATTAATGGAAAAAACATTGAAAATATATATAACGACCAGACAAATGGTCGTTTTTTGATGTTGTTTACATATCAAAAATGGTGCTATTTCATCTGCTAATTATATATGCTTTTCCAATTAAATCCCAGCGGATAAAATGTACTGTTATTACATTATGAAACAATGATATGATATAATAGATAATTTTTACTAACAGTAAACTTTGAAATGTTAGATTGATAAACTAATAAAAAAGAAAAAGCGGGACTATATGTTCTGAGGAGGCGAAATGTATGCCAATTTTAAATTTTAAAGGTAAGAGTTTCGTACAAAACCATCATTATGCAGTAAAATACCATCAACTTGTTCCAGATAAAGATAAGAGTTTGACGAATAAAGTTAGTTTAAATGACAACCTCATTATTCACGGCGATAATTTAAAGGCTTTAAAAGCGCTGCTCCCTACATATGCAGGAAGAGTAAAATGTATTTACATTGATCCACCCTACAATACAGGTAACGAAGGATGGGTATATAACGATAATGTGAATTCCCCAATGATTCAATCTTGGTTAGGTGATGTAGTTGATAAAGATGATTTGTCTCGCCATGATAAATGGCTGTGTATGATGATGCCAAGATTAAAACTTCTTAAAGAACTATTAAGTGAAGATGGTGTTATCTTTGCAAGTATTGATGATAATGAAGTTCATAACCTTCGTGCGTTAATGGATGAGGTTTTTGATGAAAATAATTTTATTGGGCAAATTTCGGTTATAAACAATTTGAAGGGCAGAAGTGATGACAGATATTTTGCTACAGCCCATGAATTTCTTTTGGTTTACAGAAAGTCTACCCTTTATGATACTTATGGTTTACCAATTCCAGAGGAATATCAGGAAGAATACACCGAGATAGATGATGATGGTGAATATTTCCGCTTACAAGGACTTAGAAAAAGGGGAGCTGGTTCCAAACGTGAGGATAGACCAGAAATGTATTACCCATTTTATTATAATCCTGATACAGAAGAACTTTCTCTAACCCAGATGACAGAGAATGATGTAGAAATTACACCAAAACTTTCTAGCGGTGAAGATGGTCGATGGAGATGGGGTAAATTAACCGCACAAGAGCGTATTGATGAACTTATGGTGCGGTTAGTTGGAGGAAGAAATGAATATGATGTCTTCCAAAAAGATTTTATGTTATTAGGTGGAGATTTAAAAAAAGTTAAACCGAAAAGTATTTGGTTAAAAAAATCTCATTCAAGTGACGCAGGCACCAAGAGTTATAAAGAAGTAATGGGTAATAAAACATTCCAAAACCCCAAATCTCCATATTTAATTAAAGATATTATTAAACAATCAACTAAAGATGGAGATATTATTCTTGATAGTTTTGCTGGCTCTGGTACTACTGGGCAAGCAGTTTTAGAACTGAACAAAGAGGATGAAACAGAACGTAAATTTATCCTTGTTGAAATGGAAGAATACACAAATGAAGTTACAGCAGAAAGAGTAAGGCGCGTAATTAAAGGTGTACCAAAAAGTAGAAATGAAAATATCAAAGCCGGATTAGGTGGTACATTTTCATATTTTCAATTAGGCGATCCAATAGAGATGGAGGCAATTCTACATGGAGAAAAACTCCCTTCATACGAAGATTTAGCACGTTATATCTTCTATACCGCTACTGGTGAAGAGTTTGATCCAGAATGTATTGATACAAATAGAAACTTTATTGGAGAAAGTAAAGAATACGAAGTATATATGTTTTACCAACCAGATTTGGCGTATTTACGGACAACTTCATTAAATTTAGAGGTAGCCAAGAATTTAGGCGAATACACTGGTAAACAGAGATTGGTCTTTGCGCCGATGAAATACTTGGATCAAGAGTATTTATTAAATTATAGGATTGAATACTCACAACTCCCATTTGAAATCTATCGACTTAAGGACTGATAAAAATGGAACTAAAAGAATATCAAAAAGAAGTACTTAAACAAGTTAAAGGGTATGTTGAAACGCTTTCGGAGTTCAAAGCTAAAAACGATAAAGCCTTAGCAATTGATCCAGACTTATCGATTGATTTTCCACAAAAGGCTTGGGAAAAGTTCGTCGACAAGCCCTATACTTCTAAAAAGAACGGGCTCAATGAAGATTTGCCGAACTTTTGCTTAAAAGTACCTACAGGTGGAGGGAAAACTTTACTTGCTACCTACACGATAGAATTGATAAATGCTCATTACCTAAATAAAAAATCCGGGTTTGTACTCTGGGTAGTGCCAACTACACAAATATACCGACAAACGTTGTCGGCTTTACAAAACAGAGAACATCCGTACCGGCAAGCATTAGATATCTCCAGTGGTGG
The DNA here is from genome assembly GCF_014635025.1 of Fictibacillus barbaricus. GTDB lineage: Bacteria > Bacillota > Bacilli > Bacillales > Fictibacillaceae > Fictibacillus > Fictibacillus barbaricus. The sequence continues at coordinate 25,521 of NZ_BMCE01000008.1, forward strand.
GAGAACAATGATTATAGAAAAAACCAATAGGTTTACACCACAAGATGTTGAAGAAAATTTAGTTATTATGCTTTTAATGCTTCCATCGGCAAATAGAAGAAACAATGAGTCTTTAAAGATCTTTCAAGATGCAGGTGGCTTTGAATCGTTTTTCCCACCAGAAGATCAGCCGACAGAACACGAACGGCTTCTTGAGGCTTTCCCAAATCTTGATTATTTTGGAGAAGAGGGAGAGTTTTTCGGGAAACAAATTAAAACATCGTTGGGAAACACTTTAAAACGTATAAAACCGATGATTATCATTGATGAAGGGCAAAGAGCATACAGTGAAAACGCTCAAAAAACAATTCGTAACTTCAATCCACGATTTGTCGTAGAGTTATCAGCCACACCCCCAGAAGGAAGTAACGTATTAGTAAACGTAAAAGGACAAGACCTTAATAAAGAAGAAATGATTAAGCTAGACCTTCATATTACAAATAAATCTAGTACAAATTGGAAAGATACATTACTTGCAAGTGTCGAGAAACGAAATGTTCTTGAGAAATACGCTATCGAATACGAAGCAAATACTGGGAAGTATATTAGACCAATTGCCTTGATTCAAGTTGAACGTACTGGAAAAAAACAAAGAGGCCAAGGTTTTATTCACGCAGATGATGCTAAGGAATACCTTATCAATGAATGTGGGATTTCATCTGATGAGATAGCGATTAAAACTAGTGAAACAGATGATATTGAAGGCATTGATTTGTTATCTCAGGAGTGTCAGATCCGGTATATTATTACGAAAGCAGCACTACAAGAGGGATGGGATTGCTCTTTTGCATATGTGCTTACAATTTTAACTAATCCAACAGCACAAACTGCTCTTACTCAGCTAGTTGGTCGAATCCTTCGCCAACCATATGGAAGAAAAACTAATGTTTCGGAATTGAACGAAAGTTATGTGTATTGCTTCCAAAGAGAAGCCCGTAATGTTCTTAACGAAATTAAAACAGGGCTCGAAGGGGAAGGTTTAGGTGATTTGGCAGGACGAATCATTCAAGGTACTAATGATAACCAGCCGACCCAAGTTAGAGAAGAAACTGTTGGATACCGTGAACAATTTAAGCAATTTGAAGGGACGGTTTACCTGCCTCGCTTTGTAATACAAGAAGAAAGCAAGTGGCGAGAAATCAGTTATGAAATGGATCTTGTTAGTAGAGTTAATTGGGATGAAGTGAATCTCTCTCTAATTGAAGAATTGAAATTGGGAGACAAGAAACTCAAAGATGAAGTTATTGATGTTGGTTTAAGCACTGATGAAAAAGACGTAATTGAAAAGAGAAGTGGTCAAGAACAGACTATCGGTCTTTCAATCGATTACGTATTTATAACCCGTCATCTAATGGGATTAGTTCCGAATCCATGGGTGGCTTTTGATTTTGCTAAACAAACAATTGAAATCCTCCGTAAGAATTATGATGATACTACAATTGCTTCTAATCTGGTTTTCATTGTGGAAGAATTGGTAAAAAACATAGAACAGGAGCGGGATAGATTAAGTGAAAAAGTGTTCAGAGCATTAATTGAAGATAATCTATTGCACTTCTTCATAGAGAAAAAACAAGGTGGATATAAGTTGCCGCACCATATTAAGGTTAAAAAGAAAACTAAAAAGTTAACCCGTTCAAATGGTGATCCTATTCAATTAAGCCTATTTGATTACGTTCCAGAGGAAGACTTTAATGACCTGGAACAATCCGTTGCAATATATTTAGATGAACAAGAGAAACTCTTATGGTGGTACCGAAATGCCGTCCGTGCAGATTACTACATACAAGGTTGGAAGAAAGGAAAAGTATATCCTGACTTTATCTTTACGGAAAAAAGTAAAGAAAGTGAAGCTGACTTTGATAACATCTTTGTAGTAGAAACAAAGGGACTACACTTAAAGAACGAGGATACCAAATATAAGCAGAGCATCTTTGCATTATGTAACGAAATTGGGGAGAAGACCTCATGGAACGAATTAGGGTTAGAGTTTGGTGATAAGAGAATCGAGTTCCAAGTGGTGTTTGAAGATGAATGGAAACGAAGACTAAATGAACTGTTTTATAACTAATCGTTAGATTGCTAAAAGGCTCTCAGCCAATTATGGTTGAGAGTCTTTGAATATAACCAAACAATTAAATATTGAATGACTTTAGTTTCTAATTTGGGGGAGAAGAAGTGGTAATTAAATCTAAAGACATAGCTACAGCAATTCTTGATGGTAACAATTTTAGTTATAAGGAAATCAAGTATATAGATTTAGGGGTGTCCCGCTGCTCCTATGACCCTGATAATCCTCATGACACTGTTATATATCTTAATAATAATCATTACAAGGATGATGATTATGAGGCCGCAGTGGTTGGAGCTCACGAAGCTGCTCATGCTTTGAATAATTTTTTTAATAATAGTCATGTAAAAGAGCTAAAAAAAATCTATCGTGCTTATATTAAAGCTACTATAATATCTGTTGTACTTGCAGCTATTTACTTTCTGGCGTTATTTTTAATGTCTACTAAGTTAAATGGAACTTGGATTGCAGTAATTTTTATTCCTTTTTTTCTCTTAAAGATGCTTTGGTATATCTATGCCACGAAAAAGTACAATAAACCTTATGAAGATATATATAATAAAGACGAACAAAATGCAGAAAAAACAGCAGAAAGAGAATTAAAAAAACATGTGATTAATAACTCTATAGACTTCCCACTATTAACAAAGGAAGAAAAAGATAAGTTAATTGAAGCTATGGAAAATAGGATAACTTATTCTTATAAAAACAAAATAAAAACACGAGATCACATTGGAATTGCAGTTTTTGAATTTTTAGCGCTTATAGTTATCTTGGGAGCTAAATTTGTGATCTCACTTTATGTATAAAAAATATTATTTGCTAAACACTTAGAGCCTGCCGAATATAGGCAAGCTCTAATTAAAATGGGGTAACAGAAGGGTAACGTAATACTGTAATTAATTATCATTTAATGTAAAAGATATTACTTCAAAGTGCTTTGGAATCGTTTTAATAACGCGTGTTTATCTTATAATGTAGAATCTTGTTAAACATGTTACAAACCCATGGTTGTATGGGCGGCATGATGTAATCATGAGCTCGAAAACCCTTTAACAAAGGGTTGGATTTAGAGGTTTTCCATTAGTTCTTTAAACTTTTGGGAAGCCTCTTTTTTCATTTCTTTTGTAACAACTACATAACGGTATGATAACTTTGCAAATAAGCTAAGAAACGGATATAAAAATGGATGATACGGTAATGCTTGTTGATAGGTACTGCCAATGGCTCATTCACTTCGGGGATTGCACGAGATTATTTTATTGGGAGATTGGTCCGAACTGAAAATCCAATTATGGATTCTATTGATTTATCTTGTACTGGCAGCCGCTGTAACAATGGATAACAAACGTGTACAGCATACAAAAACATCAGTATAAAAAACAAATATAAAAGTTCATCAAGGGTACGGGTTAAATAAGCCCGTATTCTTTTTAGGTGTTACTTTTTGCTGAGTAGATATAATAAGAAGAGTCTTCTTAAAGTTGTCTTCAATAAAATGAGTTTCTAGTAGACAGTTAATACATACTAATTGGTAATAAATTGTTAAAAGATAATGAACAAAGCAACTCACAAAACAAGCAGGTGTAAGGATGAATGATAGACAGAAAACAATTCTGCGTATTTTACTCACTCAAGCAGGTGAATTTTTGTTAGGACAGGATATAGCAGAAAAAGTAGGTTGTTCTGAAAAAACGGTTCGGAGTGACCTTAAAGTGATAGAAGAGTTCCTCAAACGGCGGTCGGATGCCAAAATTATTCGAAAGCCTGGTCTAGGAATATTTTTAGAAATTGATAAAGATGAAAAGGCACGATTATATAATGATTTGCATGTGACTAATGGTAGGGATATTCAGGAATCCGATGATGAAAGAGTCGTTCAGATTGCTTATCATTTGTTGATGAGTGTCAAACCACTGACTGCTCAAGATCTATCAAGCAGATACTTTGTTGCGAAATCGGCCATAAAAAAAGATTTAGATCTATTAGAAGTGTGGCTCAAAAAGTTTAATCTGACTCTTGTTACGAAACAAAAGGTCGGCTTACATGTAGAAGGATTTGAAAAAGACAAGAGGTCTGCTCTTTCTCGCTTATCTGAGCTGCTTGTACGTAAGGAGCCTGCCAACCTGTTTTTGAAGAAACAATTCTTGCCACATGAAGTTGATATGGTTATACATGAATTAAAAGAAATGCAGCAAAAACAACATATTTTTTTCACAGACGAAACGGTGGAAGGATTGACCGTTCATATTTTATTGATGATTAAGCGTTCAAAATTAAATCAGTCTATATCCACATCAAATATCGAAATAATGAAACTTAAAAATAAAAAAGAATATGCATGGGCAATAGAACTTCTCAAAAAATTAGAAAAATCTTTCTATATGCATTTTTCTGAAGCAGAGATTGCATATCTAGCATTACGGCTGCTAGGTGGAAAGGTTCGGTACAGCCAAAATACTGAAGGTCAAAATATGGATGATCTTGCTGAAAATCATCCAGTACTTAACCACTTAGTAGAGAGTCTGATCGTAAATATGTCCGCGTTGTGCATGGTCGATTTTAAAGAAGACGAAGTGTTAATGAATGGGTTGAAAGTTCATTTATATACAACATTAAACCGGCTGAAGTACGATCTCGCAGTGTCTAATCCCATGCTGAATGAAATAAAAAAATTATATCCTTATATGTTTGATATGATGATACATGTCCTTGAGGAAGTAGACGAGACCAAAGCACTTAACATTCCGGAAGAAGAAGCAGGATATTTAACACTGCACTTTCAAGCATCATTGGAGCGGCTTAAAAATAAAAAGACAAAAGTCAAAAATGTACTCATTGTCTGTCATATGGGGGTAGGGATGTCCCAGCTGCTGAGAACAAAGGTTGAACAAAGATTTCATCATGTCCATATAATGGATTGTGTGGCTAAAGCTGAATTGAATGTTTATTTAAAGAAACATAAGGTAGACGTCATTATAAGTACAACATCTCTCACGGATTTAAGAACTCCGCATATCGTTGTCTCACCTTTATTAGAAAATTCGGATGTGAATAGGCTAGAGGATTTCTTGAAAAAGCAAGATAACCCAGAAAAGAAAGGATTTAACGATTCCGTCCTTTTGAAATATACCACTCCTTTTTTAGTGTTTTTACACGAAAACACCACGAACAAGTATGAATTAATAGAGAAACTAGCAGCCGCTCTCCATAAAAAAGAATATGTTGAAAAAGAATACACCCAAAATGCAATCGTTAGAGAAAAGATGTCAGCCACAACAATAGGGTCTGGAATAGCAATTCCACATGGGCATCCAAGTTTTGTTAAGCATTCATCAATTGCAGTGGCGACGCTTCAGCATCCGATTGAATGGGGTGCTGAAAAAGTATCGATTGTGTTAATGCTGGCAATCAAGAATGAAGATCGAGAAGGAACCCAACAATTATTTAGAGAAATTTCTTATATGAGCAGTCAACCTGAGATGATTCAAACGCTATTAAAAGAAAAAGATATACTAAGCTTTTTATCTCTTTATAAGCAGTTCATCAAACAAGGCCATTGAGCCTTGTTTTTATATTAAAAATTCATTTTTCCGGAAGCTCCGGTAATAATCCGGATTTTTTGTCGAGACTTTTAATTGTATAGTATGTGTAAGCGATTTCAATAAAGAGTTAGAGGAGAATCCATATGAAATTATTAGCTATAACATCTTGCCCAAATGGGATTGCTCATACGTATATGGCTGCCGAAAATCTTCAAAAAGCAGCTGATCGTTTAGGAGTTCAAATGAAAATTGAAACTCAAGGTTCTATAGGGGTAGAGAATGAGTTTTCGGAAAAAGACATTCAAGAAGCTGACGGTATAATCATCGCTGCTGATAAAACAGTAAACAAAGATCGATTTAACGGTAAAAAGCTGTTAGTTGTCGGTGTACAAGACGGGATAAGAAAACCTGAACAGCTTATTAAGAAAATAATGAGCAAAGACGTATCTGTCTATCAATCGAACTCGGGCACTTCTTATGATAGTAAAATAGATAAAAAAGAAAATCCGATCTATCGTCATTTAATGAATGGTGTCTCTTATATGATTCCTTTCATTGTCGTTGGCGGACTTTTAATCGCGATCGCACTTACTCTTGGGGGAGACAAAACACCAGGAGGCATCGTCATATCAGATGACTCGTTCTGGAAAAAGATCGAGATGATCGGTGGAGCGTCCTTCACGTTCATGATTCCGATACTAGCAGGATTCATCGCTTATAGTATCGCGGATCGCCCAGGGCTTGCGCCGGGTATAATCGGCGGTTATATAGCAGCAACCGGAAGCTTTTACGGAAGTGAAGCAGGCGCAGGCTTTCTAGGAGGAATCATTGCCGGTTTCTTAGCCGGGTATGTTGCACTGGCGATTAAAAAGGTTAAAGTACCAAAAGCAATTCAACCGATTATGCCGATTATTATCATTCCTGTGTTATCCTCGCTCATTGTAGGTCTGGCTTTTATCTTTGTTATTGGCGCACCTGTAGCTAAAGTGTTTGAGGTGCTTACAACATGGTTAGCTGGTATGCAAGGCAGCAGTTCATTGTTATTAGCGTTGATTTTAGGCGCAATGATTTCCTTTGATATGGGCGGACCGGTCAATAAGGTAGCTTTTCTCTTTGGTTCTGCCATGATTGGGGAAGGAAACTATGAAATCATGGGACCTATTGCAGCAGCGATTTGTATCCCTCCTATCGGAATGGGTGTTGCTACGTTCTTGAGTAAAAGAAAATTCCGGCAGGCTGAACGAGAAGCAGGGAAAGCAGCTTTCACGATGGGGTTATTCGGAATTACAGAAGGTGCCATTCCTTTTGCTGCACAAGATCCATTGCGTGTTATCCCGAGTATCATGGTTGGTTCAATGACGGGTTCTGTTATTGCAATGCTTGGAAATGTAGGAGACAGAGTAGCTCACGGCGGACCAATCGTTGCCGTATTAGGAGCAGTAGATAATGTGTTGATGTTCTTTATTGCCGTAATAACAGGAGTTATTGTGACAGCGATCATGATTAACCTGCTCAAAAAAGATGTTGAGCCTGAAAACGAGACCGTAAATGAAGAGGAAACGAAAATTGTTCAACATGAAACATTCGAAAAAGAAAAAGAGATTCAGAAGCTTACTGACATCACATCCCTCGATCTAATTGATATCGATATAACGGGTGAAACGCGTGATAATGTAATCGATGAAATGATACAGAAATTTGACAATAACGGTTTGTTATCCTCTAAAGAGGCGTTTAAAAAAGCCATCTTGGATCGTGAGAATGAAAGTACGACGGGGATAGGGATGAATATTGCTATTCCGCATGGAAAATCCAATTCGGTCAAAAAACCTGCTGTTGCCTTTGGAATAAAACCAGTAGGCGTTGAATGGAATAGTTTAGATGGTACAGCAGCCAAATTAATTTTTATGATTGCGGTTCCTAAACAAAGTGAAGGAAACGAGCATTTAAAGATTCTTCAAATGCTGTCGCGTAAACTAATGGATGAAACCTTTAGAGAACAATTATTAACAGTAAAAACAAAAGAAGAAGCGTACCACCTTTTAGATGAAATTAAATAAGAACCATTATTTAGAGGATACCGTAATTATAAGTGGTATCCTTATTTGTTTTGCCATTAATTATCGTTATAGATATTACAATAAGAAAACTAAAAAACTTATATAATGCGGTAAAATAAACTTTCGTAAACTAATGTTAAACACGTTACAAATCGTTGGACTTACGGGCGGCATGATGAAATCTGCCCCTAAGTGAGAGTGAAATGCTAACATTTGGCTTACCTAGGAAACTATAAAAAAGGCTTCTCATAAGATGAACAAACTTGAGAGAAGCTTTTTTTTTTGCTTGATGAGTTATTCAGATTAATCAACAAAGAGGTTCTTTTCAACAAGATATCTGATTTTGGGTTGTTTTTTTAAAGAGCCTTCATTGACAAGTTGATTGGAGTGCAAGATGCGAGACTCCTGCGGGAGCAGCGGGACAGGTGAGACCCCACAGGCGCAAAGCGCCGAGAGGCTCACCGCACGCCCCGCGGAAAGCGAGCATCCTGAAACGGAAATCAACCACTCCTAAGAATATTACTTTTCTACTTTCTCCCCAAAAGCCTCTGGAATCATTGTAAAGCCTTCGATGACTGTATCTTCTTCCACTTCGATCATGAGGTAACGTTTACCGCTAAGATGAACTTGTTTGACGTACCTTAAATCTTGCGGACTAATAGAAATGTTAGCTATTTTTGTGTTAATTTTAATCGATTTTGAAGTATACTTCGGCACGATGCTGCTTGCTTTTATCTCATATTTGTCATCATCAATAACTTTTTGGAAGGCAGATTCTACCTTTTCCGCACTTATATCTTCAAGGCCGCTCATTTTTAAAACGCGTTCAACGTCCTTAGAATCTAATTTTGGGTGTTCTTCCTCTTCATTTTCTTCAATCATACGGTTAATTTCTTCATACACATTTGAGAGAGTGGATGTATTTAATTGATCTCTTGTTACGTCTTTTAAAATTTCTTCAAAAACGATTTTATCATCCTTTGCCGTCATCGTTTCTTCACCATTTAAAACGTTCTCTATGAATTGGTGATCAGGCTCGTGTACTTTTCCTGCTGCATATAAAATATGGTTAACATCTGCTGCATTATCGGTAAAACAAGGGAATAGAAATCCTCCGATCGGCGCATTGAGGTTGATAATGGGGTCAACAACAAAATTATATTTGAATTCTTTTTCAACATAGTCAAAGAGCAGTTCTTTTTTTGGTTCTTGTGTATTGTTTATACTGCACAGAATAAAGGGGAAAGAGTAAACGGTATCTCGTTCACTTTCCACAGCCTCTTCATTTCGGCGTTTCGTGGGCTTAAAATATTCTCCACGAATAAATGTAATGACAATATCCATCTCGTATTGTCGATTTAAAAGCATTTTACCTACCATTTGGAGCATTCGCTCTTTCCAGTCTTCTACATCACTGCTGAGTAATCCTTGATGCAAAATGAGCTGACTGTTGTTTTCAGCATCCTTTTGAAACTTTAATTCAAAGAGCTTCTCATCTAAATTTCCGCCAAGCAGTTTTTTAAAGTTATTCATAAATAACTCTTGTTGGTCTGAGTCAAGCATTTCAAATGGTTGACTCTGGTGATGATAAATATCACTTGATTCCTTCATAATATAGACATTAAAAATACTGGAGATTTTGAGTAAATCGTTATCTTTTTTAAATTGCTTTCGAATCTGTGCTATATCTTTTTTGTTCATGCTTACATACACTCCTAAGTTGCCCTGATATGTAGAATTTGAGGGTAGAAAGTCTTTCCACCTTTGAGTTTGAAGTATCATTTATTTTAACATTTCGGCGAAGTGAAGTGTGATGAGAATTTTCTGCAGAGTCTTGGACAACCGAAATAACTTTAAAAGGTCTATCTTTTTTGGGAGGGACTTTTTGCTACTATTGAGCGGAAGGTGCGAGACTCCTGCGGGAGCAGCGGGACAGGTGAGACTTTAAATGCGCAGTTAGCTAGCTAGCTCACCTTACCCCTCGTGGAAAGCGAGCATCCTGAAGCGGTCATCAGCCACGAACTCATTTGCTTACATTTCCACAAAAAAACACCCCATAAAGCAGTCTTTTTTCAAAGTAACTGCTCTAAAGGGTGCAATCGCTGCTAAATTAGCAACTCATATATTTATAAAATTCTTTTCTTTATGCGTGCTACTAGCGGTACGACTATGATACCAGCAATAACGACCTGTAAGACGTTTCCTGGGATTGATCCGAATGGCTGAATCCAGTTGCCGTAAAGGACAACTTCAGCAAAATAGTAGCCTACAATTTTTATAATCATTGCGACTATAACGGCCATTGTGTATACGATCACTCGTTTGCCGGGGACTTTTTCAGATATAAGGCCGGCTACATAGCCCATTGCTCCTACGATAACGAAGGTAAACGGCGCCCACACTGTCCAACCGGAGATAAGATCAAATAAGCCCATTCCGAAGGCACCTGCAATGGCCCCTGTTTTTCTGCCGAAAACGAATGCAGCAATGAATAGAGGAACATTACCAAGATGGATGAGGCCTCCGTTACCCATGATTGGCAGCTTAAAGTTAATGAACATTGTTGCTACAAGAGTCAATGCCACGAAAAGTGCATTGATGACTAATACTTTTGTTTTAGTTGTTTCTAAGGATGAGTATGTTGTATTCACAAAATTACCTCTTTCGTTTTTATCATATTAATAATCTATTATATCTGCCTTTCGCGCTTTAGAAAATAGTGAATCATCTTTTGCGTAAAGTGAGAACTGTTCACGTATGTAATTTATTTGTTAAAAAAAGACTACTTCCAAATAATAAAGGAAGTAGTCTTTTGCTTGTTTTTTAAAGGGCTATTTAATCGAAGAAGCTTTTAATTGGATTTTTAGGGTTCGTATCGCTAGGCGATATAACTTGCATATAAATTTTAAAACCTTCATATTGGACAAAAAAAGGTTTTATTTGCGCTGTATGTAAAAAGGGGCGTATTATTGTACAGCCTGATATCGTAGCGCTTATATCGTTACGCGATACAGAAGGAGGGGGTTAAACTGTTTCAGCTGTTGCCCTTAATGCTTGAGCGGGCGGGTGTCCTTGTTATGGTGGCTTTTTTGCTTTCTAGAATGAGGTCATTCCGTCAAATTGTTCATCAAGAGCATAATAGAAAAGACAAAATGATTCTGATTGGCATATTTGGCGCTTTTGGAATCATTAGCAACTATACCGGTGTAGAAATACACAATGGAACCATTATATCTCAGGCCTGGCAGACGGATGTGGATTATGACGCGGCGATCGCCAATACCCGCATCATGGGGGTAGCCATCGGTGGTTTGTTGGGTGGGCCTATCGTCGGCTTAGGTGCAGGGTTAATTGCAGGCATACATCGTTTGACGCTGGGTGGATTTACGGCTGAAGCCTGTGCGGTCTCCACCATTTTAGCTGGATTGATTACCGGTCTTCTTGGGCGTCGTTATGGAATAATAGCAAGGAACCATTCACCATGGGGAGCAGTAGCAATCGGGATCCTGATGGAAAGCGTACAAATGGGGGTTATCCTGCTCATTGCAAGACCGTATGAAGCGGCTTCTCATCTGGTCGAGGTTATCGCGGTTCCCATGATTTCTATCAATGGGCTCGGCACGCTGATCTTTATATTAATCATCCAAAGTATTTTAATGGAAGAAGAGCGTACAAGGGCGCTTCAGACCCACAATGCCCTGCAGATTGCCCAGCAAACACTTCCCTTTTTCCGCCAGGGTTTAAACCGTCATTCATGCGGTGAGGCTGCAAAAATTATTTTAGAAGGAACAAAAGCGGATGCTATTTCGATAACGGATAAGGAACAGGTGCTTGCTCATACCGGTGCAGCCTCAGACCATCATAAGCCCGGACAACAATTGGCAACCATGTTAACGAAAAAAGTGCTCGATCATGGGAAGATTTTAATTGCCAGGTCAACAGATGAAATACATTGTTATCGTGAAAATTGCCCTTTAGAAGCGGCGATCGTTGTTCCCTTACAGGTTCACCGCGAAACGGTTGGGACACTGAAGCTTTACTTTGTAGACCAAAATAAGCTCGATCAGGTGGAGCATGAGCTTGCGGAAGGCTTAAGCAGGCTTTTTTCTACACAGCTGGAGCTGGCAGAGGCAGAACAGCAGAGGAGATTATTAAAGGATGCAGAGATTAAAGCCTTGCAGGCACAGGTTCACCCGCATTTTTTGTTTAATGCCATCAACACCATTTCTAGCCTGGTTCGGACGGATGCACAAAAAGCGAGGAAGCTGCTCATCAAATTAAGCGTGTTCTTTCGCAGCAACCTGCAGGGTGCTAGGCAAATGCTGATTCCGCTGGAAAAGGAATTAGAACACGTTGAGGCTTATCTATCGTTAGAGCAAGCTCGTTTTCCAGGGAAGTATCAGGTGGATTTTGATATTCATCCAGCACTGAACAAGGTACTAATCCCCCCGTTTACCCTTCAGCCTTTAGTGGAAAATGCGATTCGCCATGCGTTTTCGAACATGAAAAAAGGAAGAGTAACGGTTACAGCTTATACTGATAACAATAAAATGGTTTTGACAACGAAGGATAATGGCAAGGGAATTCCTGCCCCCCTGATGCAATCGATTGGAACGGAAACGGTTCAATCAGAAGAAGGGACCGGGACAGCTTTATGGAACATTCAAAAGCGCATGAAAGAGATATACGGTAAGGAAGGTACCTTTATGATTGAAAGTGAGCAAGATTCAGGTACAAAGGTTACTATGATCCTGCCTTTAACCCAAAACAAGTGGGGTGAGGAATATGTTTAAGGCATTTATCGTTGATGATGAGCCGTTAGCTAGAGATGAACTGGCGTTTCTGTTAAAAAGAAGCAAGCAAGTGGAAATTGCGGGAGAAGGTGACTCAATAGAAAGCTCGTTGAGCCAAATTCAAGAATTACAGATTGACGTGATTTTTTTGGATATTCAACTGGCTAACGAAAGCGGTTTGGATTTAGCAGAAAAAATAATGGATCTCAATCCACGTCCGGAGATTGTGTTCGCAACGGCCTATGATGAATACGCGCTAAAGGCATTTGAATTGCAGGCCATTGATTATATTATGAAGCCTTTTGATGAAATCAGGGTCCTTCAAACGGTTGAAAAATTGGCTAAAGTGCTCAAGGGCAAAGAAAATAGAGACAGCTCTACATTGGATAAAATGCTGCCATCTAGTAAACGGAATGATAAATTGGCGGTGACAATTGATGAACGAATCGTTTTGATTCCTGTTCATGAAATTGTATATATAGGGACTATTGAAGGAAGAACGGTTATTGTAACAGATAAACAAAGATATCAGGTGAATGAACCGTTGATCACATACGAAAGGAAGCTTCATCAGAGATCCATCGTTAGAGTGCATCGTGGGTATTTAGTCAATTTGGATAAAATTGTGGAAATTCAGCCTTGGTTTCACTCCACCTATAACCTGATCATGAAGGATGGGGAGAAAATTCCCGTGAGCCGTACATTTACAAAAGAGCTTAAAGAGCATTTTGGCTTTTAAACGCTGCATTTCAGCTGCAGTATTTTGTGATTCATCCCCTTATTTCTGCATTTTAAAATGAAAACCCTATGTTAGCGTTTTCATTTAGTAAGATAAAGTTTACAGAAACGAAAATAAGGCAGAGGGGGAGAATAAATTGAATGCGGTTACAATTGTTATTGGATCCATTTGCATATTAATGATTGCTTATCGGTTATATGGAACATTTATGGCCGTAAAAGTCATGAAATTAAATGATAAAAAGCCGACCCCGGCACACGAACTAAATGATGGAAAGGATTATGTCCCAACGAATAAATGGGTGTCATTCGGACATCACTTTGCCGCGATTGCCGCTGCTGGACCGCTCGTCGGCCCAATATTAGCAGCTCAATTCGGATATCTTCCAGGGCTGCTCTGGCTATTGATCGGTGCAGTAATTGGCGGAGCTGTCCATGATGCGGTTGTATTGTTTGCCTCTATGCGTAAAAAAGGGAAATCGCTCTCAGAGGTTGCAAAAGATGAATTAGGTCCTGTGGCTGGTTTTTGTACAGGCCTTGCGATGCTGTTTATCATTACGATTACGATGGCGGGACTGTCCATGGTTGTCCTACATGCACTTGAACACAACCCATGGGGTACATTTGCAGTCGGCATCACCATTCCTATCGCTATGGGAGTAGGTATCTTTTACAAAAAAACAGGCAATTTAAAATTAACATCAACAGTTGGGTTTATTTTACTCATGTTCGGTGTCTTTATGGGGCCGCAGATTCAAGGGACCGCTCTTGGCGACTGGCTGACTCTTGATTCAAAAACGTTGGCTATCATTTTGCCTATTTATGCTTTCTTTGCGGCAGCGCTGCCGGTTTGGCTCCTGCTCGCACCAAGGGATTACTTAAGCAGCTTTATGAAAATAGGTGTATTTATTGCCTTAATCGTCGGTGTCTTTATCATTAATCCATCGATTGAATTCCCTGCTTTTACAAAATTTATTGATGGCGGCGGCCCGATTTTAGCCGGACCAGTCTGGCCGTTTATCTCGATTACAATTGCCTGTGGTGCGATATCAGGCTTCCACGCATTTGTTGGATCAGGTACCACGCCAAAGATGCTTGATAAATGGTCGGATATTAAAGTTGTCGGATTTGGCGGGATGCTGGTGGAATGCCTGGTTGCAATCATGGCATTAATCGCCGCGACTGCTCTTCAGCCGGCTGATTATTTTGCCATTAACTCAACACCTGAGGTATTTAAAACATTAGGGATGGATGTCGTCCATCTTCCTGAACTCAGCCGTGAAATCGGTTTGGATTTAGAGGGCAGAACAGGCGGGGCAGTAACTCTTGCTGTTGGGATGACGTATATCTTTACTGAAATTCCATGGTTCGCTAAGCTCTCAGCTTATTTCTTCCAGTTCGTGATTATGTTTGAAGCTGTGTTTATTTTAACAGCGATTGATGCAGGAACTCGTGTTGCCCGTTATTTGATCCAGGATTTCTTTGGTGATTATTATAAGCCGATGAAGAAAACGGATTGGGTTCCCGGCTCTATTATCGCCAGTGCGCTTGCATGCTTTATGTGGGGATATCTTCTTTATTCAGGGGATATCGGCTCGGTATGGGCGCTATTCGGTGTATCGAACCAGCTGATGGCATCGATTGGGTTAATTGTTGGAGCCACAGTTATATTAAAAATGGCTGATAAAAGAAGATATATGCTTACTTGTCTTATTCCGCTTGCTTATCTATTTGTAACGGTCAATTATGCTGGATACTGGATGGTCAAAAATGTTTATTTAAATCCAGCAAATCCAGGCTACAACGTACTGAATGCGATTCTCTCTGTGATCATGCTGACCCTTGGATTGGTTATTATGGTCGCTGCTGTGAAAAAATGGGCAGAGATGTGGAATTCTCCTAACAGACAGCTTGAAGCCAAATCCGCATAGGGATTTAGTTGGTCACGAAAATAAAATTTTTAAAGAATAGACTACTTCCTAAAAAAGGAGGTAGTCTTTTTGATATTATTAAGAGGATAATTAGGCGATATAGACGAATCACTACTAATACCTTCGAATCCTATGGAGAAGGTGAATCGGCTTTTTTAGGTTTGTATCGCTGGGCGATATAACATACATATAAATGAATAAAATTTTATATTGAATTGAAAAGGAGGTCCGATATGCGACGTGATATACAACCGAATGAACGAGCATTCTCGACTAAGGAAGTCGCAGAAGAAGTAGGGATTGCCACACCTACTGTCCGAAAGTATGGTCAAATCTTAGAACGGAACGGATATGAGTTTTTGAAGGACGGCGACCGGCGTATTTTTGTTCAATCTGACATTGGAGCGCTTATAGCGCTGCGCGATACGGACAAGCCCTTAGACGATACGGCGAAAGACCTGGTGTATCAACAAAAAGAGAGATTAAAAGACTCCGACGAAACAGAGATTGCTATACCCGATACATATGGGGATTTACCCCAAGATCCCAATCAATTAAAAGAGATCCTAATGGTGTTAGCCAATGAACTCGCAGCAGCACGTGAAATGAATATGCAAATGACCAATGATATGTCACAGCTTAAAATAACGGTTTCCCGGCTTCAGCAGGATCATCATGTTATAAGTGCTACAATTGGAAATGCAGCCCAGAAAACGAATGCAAAAATTGAAAGATTAACGGAACAACAAAAAACTCATTACGAAGAATTGCTCCAGCAAGAAAAAGAAAAAAGTGAACTCCTTCAAAAAGAAATACAAGATCTGCGGAACGAACAGATAAAAGAATGGCGTTTACAAAATGATTTTAATAAACGTTTAGAAGAAGCGATACAAAGACCTAATGAGAAATGGGGCTGGCTTTTATCCTTGTTTCGAAAATAAGGGTTGTTATTTTGTGTTGCGTATCGCCGGGCGATATAAGCTGCGACATAGAAAGCGGGTTTGGTAAGTCATACGATATTGAGGGAACAGATGATGAAGTAAGGGGCAAAGCTTTAGATTCTATAGGTATATCGTGTAGCGATATGCATGTAATTTTTTAAAAGATGGTGTTTGGCATAATTACTTTATTGAAACGATATATAGTAACGCGATACGTACCATTTGGACGACAGAGCTAAAAGTCTTGTGAAACATATCGATACCCGATACATTCTAGTAACCGATATCCTTACACATTCAACAATTTCCCGAGAAATATCTACAAATTCTGAGTAACTATTCGACAAAACATCTTTTAAAACTTCAAACTTATCCGATTACAAAAGGGGAAATAGAATACATGAAAAAAAGGGTTCCTAGCAAGCTGTATTTTGCCAAGTACCCTTTTATTTTTATTCTCGAGGATCTCTTTCTTCACCAGTTCGTAAATCAATCACTTTTATTGGATTCTTTGGCTGTCCAACATCCTTGCTAGCTGGCGCTGCTTTGTCATTCTCCACCCAGTCCACTAAAAGATCAAACGCCTGATGTGCATAAGGCAGCAGCGGCTGAAGCGTTTTATCTGAATCAGTTGATGCGTTCCACACTAAGCTGTCTACGTGGTTGCCGTTCTTCACGGTATAAAGCCGGTGTAAATCCTCTTTACCAGCCTTTTTAACGAGTTTCTGATAACCATCCGCATGAATCTCAGGGAAAATCAGAGAATCGAGAGAACCTGTAATAGAGATTAACGGCACGTCAATATCACCTGTATTGGCGATCTCTTTAATATTCTCTTTCACTTCTTTTGGCCTTGTTACATAGCGGTAGTCTTCGAAAATATGATCATACGAACGCTCTCTTACACCATTAACAAAGTTTAAGTAGTTACGCCAATCCGTTCTGCCGGGTGCTTTAGGATCAAAGTGGTCACGGTAGATGTTGAGGCTCACAAACCAATACACTTGGTCATGATATGCCCAAAGTTTTTCAGATCCTTTAGGCAGACCAGCCTTGTACATTTCTTTGACCGCTTTTTCGCGTTCCTTGCCTTCTCCATAAAGTGCTGCTTCTGCGTTGTTCACAACAGTCGTTAACGAGCTTATCAAATTCGGAGCTTTTTCTGACCATAGAACGCCTTCCCAGTCCACACCGCCATCAAAAAGATGCGGCTCTCCCGTTTTTTTAGGATCATCGTTTTCGAGTGCAAATCGGACCACATAACCCCCGTTCGATATCCCCATCGCATACGTTGGCACTTGGTGCTGATCTGTAACTAGATCGCTTGCTGGATTCGAACGATCTGTCGGGCGGATCAACTGGTCGCTATGATGTTTGACTAAATATTCTTGTGCAGCTTTCGTGATCTGGCGGAACCTCATGTTCCATTCTGCCACACTGTCATCCTCCTGAACCAAAGCGTTCTTCACTTTACCGAACGGGTCACTTGGATCAACTTCACCTTGCGTACCTTTATCGATGGCGGCAAATGCATAGCCTTTTTCCAGTACAAAATCACTGAATAGAAGATCAGTAGACGTTTCATTCCGAGTAGCTGGGATACCAGAAACGACTAGTTTTCCGTTCCAATCATCCGGAACACGGATCACAAATTGGGCATCTTCAAAGGTTCCATTGATTTGAGTTCCTTTTACGGATGCGGGTTTATACATATGATGCCAGCCTGTCCCTGATGCTGCATCACCCCAGTTGTAGGGAGCGAGGCCCATATTACCGAACAGGGTGGCTTGCTGAAATTGTGAGGGGTTCTTCGTTGTGAGCCAGTATCCGTTTTCTCCATTAAAATACGTTTCTTTTACAGAATGTGCACCAGGCATGATCATACTGGTCTCGGAAGCTTGTACGATGGATGGGTCTTGAGGTGGGAAGCTTAAGGTGAGAAGCAGAGCTGAAGACATTGTAACCGCTAACAGTTTTCGTTTCAGTTGAACCACTCCTTTTGGAATATCGTGTAAATTACTTTAATTTTAATCATTAAAACGAGCAGGTTCATGGGCCATTTGTCATTATCAATCCACTTTTCTTGATAGCAGTCTGTGCTCTTGAAAATGAAGCCAAGCATCCGTTTCCCGAATTTTCTCTTTTTTTGTAAAATAACAAGGAATATAGCTTCACTGATGCGAATTATTAAAGGAAGAAAAAATATATCTAATAGAGAGACAGAAATGTTAGAGGGGAGTCAATCATGAGCGCTAGAAATGAAAAGTCATTCGAATATCATCCTCAGCTTAGAGAAGTTATCGCGAACGTAGAAAAAGTTATGGTAGGTAAAAAGCAAGTTACTGAGTTAACGCTCGTTTCATTATTAGCAGGGGGACATGTATTGCTTGAGGATGTACCAGGAGTAGGGAAGACGATGATGGTGCGCTCCATCGCAAAATCTTTAGGCCTTACTTTCAACCGTATACAGTTTACACCTGATCTATTGCCGTCTGATATGACGGGGGTTTCTATATATAATCAAAAAGATATGAGCTTTGAATTTAGACCTGGCCCATTAGTCGGAAACGTTATTTTAGCGGATGAGATTAACCGTACTTCTCCAAAAACACAGTCCGCGCTTCTAGAATCCATGGAAGAAATGAGCATGACTGTTGATGGACAGACGCACATCTTACCGGATCCGTTCCTGGTTATGGCTACACAGAACCCGATAGAGTACGAAGGAACCTATCCGCTTCCTGAAGCTCAACTTGATCGTTTCTTAATGAAGCTTACGATGGGTTACCCGACACCAGAAGAAGAGTTTAACGTTTTAAACATCATTGGCAACGAACACCCCATCCATATATTAAAACCAGCGATTTCTCCTGAAGAGATTTCTGAACTCAAGACCGCAGTGAAAAACATTTATGTATCTGATTCGATTAAGCGATATATCGTTGATCTTATCAACCGCACCCGTAACCACAAATCGGTTGCACTAGGAGTCAGTCCGCGTGGATCACTCGCTTTATTAAAAGCGGCGCAGGCGTTTGCCCTTCTAATGAACCGCGATTTTGTAATCCCTGATGATGTGAAATACTTAGCACCGTTTGTCCTGGTACACCGTGTGCTGTTAAAGCCCGAAGCCCGTTTTGAAGGTGTTACTGCTCAAGAAGTGATCAAAGATCTGTTGGCACGTGTTCCTGCCCCGATTCATAAGGAACAGCACGCGTAATGAAAGCATTTCTCAAAAAAATTTGGGAACGTTACAAAACACCGATTGGGTTTTCAGGGATCATTTTCTTACTGCTTGTTACGTTTTCGTTTGCCATGTTTCAGGGAGGATTCGTAAGCTGGTTTCTATTTTACAGTGTTCTTCCCATTGTTCTATATTCTATTACGATGGCGTTCTATCCCATTCATAGGCTTAAGATTGAACGATATATCTCAAAAAGCAAGCTGATGGCAGGAGAAGAAGTGGAAGTGACGATCGTCATCAAACGGCGCAGCAACTTTCCTCTCTTTTACGTCGTATTGGAAGATTTACTGCCAGAAGTCCTGCTCCGTGAAACACGATATGAAGGGAACACACACCAGATTCAATCCCGTATCCTAATGTTCCCTTTGTTCCGTCGACATTTACAGTATTCGTATACCATAAATCCAGCACCGCGCGGGTTGTTTAAGTTTGACCAGATTCAAGTGAGTACAGGTGATATTTTTGGTTTTGTTTTAAAAAGTACAAGCGTTTCTGTAAAAGATCAGATCTTTGTCTATCCGCAATATCAGGATATCGAACGATGGGAAACTGGCAAGATGCTTCAGACCGGTATGAAGAAGGTGGGTAAGCGGTCGTTTACAGATTACACATCAACAGTAAGTGTAAGAGACTATGCGGCTGGTGACCGAATGAACTGGCTGCACTGGAAGGCGAGTGCGAGATCAAACAAACTGCTGACAAAAGTTTTCGAACAGCAGCGGAACGATGATTTTGTCATTGTGCTCGATCATTGTGAAAGAAGCTACGGTGAGAACGACTGGCTGTTTGAACGTGGTGTATCATTAGCGGCCTCACTTGTTCACTTTTCGATATCCAAAGGCGGTTCTATTGGATACCATCCGTTAAAAGGGAAAGAGATACCGATGAACATTGGGGTTGATCAGGAATGGCGGATCTTTCACGAGCTCGCAAAAGTAAAAGCGGATGTACCTGATCACTTTGAAGAGCGGCTTAAACAAGAATACATGGTAGGTCATATGGAAGGAAAGACCGCGCTTATCATATCGCCAAACCTTTCTGAGTACACGATGAAAACCCTTGAACTCTTAGCATCCAGACAGCAGACAAACGTCATTTTCTTTTACTTGGCGATGGATTCAAAGCTTAAGAGCCAAGATCTTACTTACATTTCAAGGATTAGACAATTTGGTGTACCCGTGACACCAATTATAGGGTCTGACTTTAACGAAACGCTGAAGGCAGGTGGCATGTATGCCTCAATCTAATCAGCAGCAACAAACATCAACTCTGCACGTTCTTGTTCTTTACGGGTTGGGATTCCTTCTATTGTGGGAATGGCTAAGACCTCTTAAAGAGATCACGACCACGAATGACATTCATATTTTTGTAATGTACACCTTGTTTTTGTTCATCGTGACCTATTTTCAGCTCCCGTTCTGGATTTCCTTCCCGGTGAAGTTGGGAGCATTGTTATATGCGCTTCATTCGCTTTACTTTTTTGATGTCTTTTTATCGTTTAAATGGGTTCCTTATTTCATTGAGGATATTCAATACAATCTGAATCTTTTCTCTGAACAAAACTGGAACGAGATGACCTCACTCACTCGCAGTTTGCTGTTCTTCGTCTTGTTGTGGCTTGTGAGTTATCTGATGCATTATTGGCTCATCCAAACGCGCCGCATCTTTTTGTTCTTCTTGATTACGGTTATCTACGTTTCTATTCTTGATACGTTCACGGTGTATGATGCGAAGTTTGCGATCATTCGTACCGTGTTTATCGGGTTGATCTTGATCGGTATTTTAAGAATGATGAAGATTATTGAAACACAAGGTTTTTCCCTATTAAAAGGAAAGTTTCCTATCCTGTGGGTGGCACCTCTCTCTGGAGTGATAGCCTTGTCTTCAGCTCTAGGTTATGTGGCACCAAAAGCCTCACCGATCTGGCCAGATCCGGTTCCTTTTATTCAGAACATGTCAGGTAAAGGTGAGGAAGAAGGATTAGGAAACGGCCGGGGAATTGCGAAGATTGGCTATGGTGAGAACGACAGCCAGCTTGGCGGTCCTTTCCAATTTGACTATACGCCGATCTTTAAGACCTTTGACAACGGCAGGCATTATTGGAGGATTGAGACGAAAGAGTTCTACACCGGAAAAGGATGGGAGAATAAGATCCCAACCCAAGCGGTAGCACTTGAAGCCGATGATATGTCTGGAGATACAAACTTCACACGAATTTGGGAAGACGGAGTTGAAATGAAAGACCACACCGCAAGAATTGAAGCTGAAAAAGGAAAAGAATATTCATTCCTTATGATACCTGGGAAGCTAAAAAACATTGAGGCAGATTCAGAGGCAAATTATCAGCTGGATGGGGTAAGCGGAAAGATCTCAACCTTCCAAAGTGGACGAGAAGAGAAACTTTCCACCTACACGATGGACTATCAGCTGCCTGTCCTTAAAGAAGAGCAGCTTAAAGGAGCATCGAACCAGTATCCACAGTATATAACAGATGCTTTTTTGCAATTGCCGGAAACGCTCCCGGAAAGGGTAAAAGATCTTGCTCAGAAAGAAACAGTCAATCAGCTGACCATCTATGACAAAGTTAAAACGATTGAAGAATTCTTTGGGAAAAATGGATACGGCTACAATACGATCGAAGTAGCGGTGCCAAAAGATGATGAAGATTACGTTGATCAGTTCCTGTTTGAAACGAAAAAAGGGTACTGTGATAACTTTTCAACATCCATGGTCGTCATGCTGCGTTCGATTGGAATCCCAGCACGCTGGGTGAAAGGCTTCACACCAGGAACGTTTGAAGCATTAGGTGATGATGGACTTCGGGAGTATACCGTAACAAATGCAAACGCCCACTCATGGGTAGAAGTCTATTTTTCAGGGATCGGGTGGGTGCCGTTTGAGCCGACACGAGGGTTCGATAACCCGTTTCAGCCTGAAGAAGATAAAACAAGCTCTGCTCCAGCAGCGGCTGCACCAAAACAGCCTAAGAAACCAGAGAAGGATTTAAATGAAGAGAGATCAGCTGCTTCATCAAAAGAAGAAAAAAGCTTTGGTTCGATTCTAAAGTCAGTGGGTAATGGATCAGTGATCATGCTGGGGCTTCTTGTATTCGTTGCCGCAATAGCCTTTTTGTTCCGCAAAAAGTGGCTTCGTCAGTATACGATTTGGCGCTATAAACGTAAAAAAGGCTCTGACACTTTTGAAGAAGCTTTTGAACGGTTATTGTGGCTTCTAAAAGTATACGGAATCAAAAGACAGCCAGCCTATACGCTGCGTGAATACGCCCTTTATGTAGATCGGGCACTCGATACGAAAGACATGAACATCTTGGCAAAAGCGTATGAAGGTGTTCAATTCAGCCAGAAAAAACAATCTGATTTGTGGAACGATTTCCATCGTGAATTGTGGGAAAATTTAATTAAAAGAATCCGCCCTTGACCGCTATAACAGGCATTGTTAGAATGTCCTTAAGATTATAGCGTCAGATATTATTCTCCTTCGTATATCCTCGATAATAAGGTTCGAGAGTCTCTACCGGGTTGCCGAAAATGACCTGACTATGAAGGCAGGGTTCTTTATAGCTACATTTAAGGAATTCTGCCTTTGTTTTTTATGTGGAAAACAAGGGTGGAATTCTTTTTGTTTATAAAGAAAACTTGGCTGACGCCATGCAGGTTTAAGTCAGCCTTAGTTGCACTTATACTATCTATCTAAACTTATTTGCTACGTCGTTTAACAATAAGTTAACAAGTTATTCTTTTTGATAGTGTAAAGTAAGACAAGCTGACGGATACTATAGCTGACATTAATAGATGGGGTGAGTACATGAACAACGTAACGAATGATTTGCACGTTATGAGCGAAATGATCGTTGTGTTAGATTTCGGTGGACAATACAATCAGTTGATTGCACGTCGTATCCGTGATTTAGGAGTATACAGTGAATTACATCCGCATACAACAACTGCGGAAGAGATAAAGAAGATGAATCCAAAGGGAATCATTTTCTCTGGTGGTCCAAATTCTGTTTATGCAGAAGG
Organism: Fictibacillus barbaricus; assembly: GCF_014635025.1. Lineage (GTDB taxonomy): Bacteria > Bacillota > Bacilli > Bacillales > Fictibacillaceae > Fictibacillus > Fictibacillus barbaricus. The sequence goes on from NZ_BMCE01000008.1 coordinate 48,920, forward strand.
AGCACCAGCATGTGATGAAGCTATTTTCGATCTAGGCATCCCTGTGCTTGGTATCTGTTATGGTATGCAGCTCATGAGCCACCACTTTGGCGGTAAAGTAGAACGTGCAAGCCACCGTGAATACGGAAAAGCTGAAATTACGATCACAAACACAAACAAACTTTATGAGAACCTGCCAAACCAGCAAGTGGTATGGATGAGCCACAGCGACCTTGTTGTAGCACCACCAGAAGGTTTTGTTACAGATGCAACAAGCCTTTCTTGCCCTGTCGCAGCGATGAGTGACGTATCTCGCAAGCTTTACGGGGTTCAATTTCACCCGGAAGTTCGTCATTCTGAATACGGCATCGAGTTCTTAGATAACTTCGTTAAGTCTGTTTGTGAATGTGAAGGCAACTGGACGATGGAAAACTGGATCGAAGACGAAGTTCAGAAAATCCGTGACGTTGTTGGCGATAAAAAAGTGATCTGTGCGATGTCTGGTGGAGTTGACTCTTCTGTTGTTGCAGTGCTTGTTCATAAAGCAATCGGAGATCAGCTGACATGTATCTTCGTAGACCATGGCCTCCTTCGTAAAGATGAAGCAGACCAAGTAATGAAGACGTTCAGCGAGGGATTCAATATCAACATCATTAAAGTAGATGCGAAAGAGCGGTTCTTAAGCAAACTTGAAGGTGTTTCTGATCCTGAGAAGAAGCGTAAGATCATCGGGAATGAATTCATCTATGTATTTGATGAAGAAGCATCTAAGCTTGAGGGTATCGAGTTCCTTGCACAAGGAACACTTTATACTGATATCGTAGAAAGTGGTACAGCAACTGCTCAGACGATCAAGTCTCACCACAATGTTGGAGGACTTCCGGAAGACATGCAGTTTAAACTGATCGAGCCTCTTAACACTCTGTTTAAAGACGAAGTACGTCAAGTTGGTACGGAGCTTGGTATTCCAGAACACATCGTTTGGCGTCAGCCTTTCCCAGGACCAGGTCTAGGAATCCGTGTACTTGGTGCGATTACAGAAGAGAAATTGGAGATCGTTCGTGAGTCTGACTTCATCCTTCGTGAAGAGATTGCCAAAGCAGGATTAGAGCGTGAAGTGTGGCAGTATTTCACTGTGCTTCCTGATATCCGAAGTGTAGGTGTTATGGGTGATGCCCGTACGTACGATTACACGATTGGTATCCGTGCGGTTACTTCTATAGATGGAATGACATCTGACTGGGCTCGTATCCCTTGGGACGTTCTAGAGAAAATCTCTACACGTATTGTTAACGAAGTGGATCACATCAACCGTGTCGTGTATGATATTACATCAAAACCACCTGCAACGATCGAGTGGGAGTAGATTGAAAACGAAAACACGAACGATTATTGTAAAATAACATAAAATCATTCGTGAAAATGCTTGACGCACGACAAAGTTCGACCTATACTCAAGTAGTAATCAATATTAAATGTATTTCCTACGTATAAATTCGGGGATATGGCCCGAAAGTTTCTACCAGACTGCCGTAAATGGTCTGACTACGAAGGATTATTGAAACTACTGCTTGTGCTTTTTTAGGTATAAAGCATGTTTTCTTTAACTCTTACGTATTCAGACCCAAGGGCGAGTCCTTTGGGTCTTTTTCGTTTTATACGTAGATCGAGTATAGGGGGAAAAAGAAAGATGGAAAAGTATTTTGGATTCAAGGAGTTCAATACATCCTATAAAAAAGAAGCAACAGCAGGATTAACAACCTTCCTTGCGATGGCTTATATTTTATTCGTAAATCCGTCAGTTCTTGGTGACGCTGGCATGGATAAAGGTGCGGTCTTCACAGCGACAGCTCTTGCGGCGGCACTTGGAACTCTGTTCATGGGAATCGTGGCAAAGTACCCGATTGCACTGGCGCCTGGTATGGGACTTAACGCATTCTTTGCATACTCTGTCGTTTTAGTTATGGATATCCCTTGGCAAACAGCTCTAGCTGGAGTATTAATGTCTGGTATTATCTTTATTTTTATTACATTATTCAAGATTCGTGAAACAATCATCAACGCAATCCCGGAAGACCTTAAGTTTGCTGCAGCATCTGGTATCGGTTTATTTATAGCATTTATCGGATTGAAGAATGCAGGAATCGTTGTTCCAAATGAAGCGACACTTGTTTCTCTTGGTGATCTGACAAAAGGAACTACCCTGTTAGCAATCTTCGGTTTTATCGTGACGATCTTAATGATGATCCGAAACATCCGTGGAGGAATCTTCTACGGAATGGTGATCACAGCCGTTGTTGGTATGTTTGTTGGGCTGATCAACAAGCCTGATCAAATCGTTGGAGCGATTCCAAGCCTTGAACCGACTTTCGGACAGGCATTCAGCCACTTTGATCAAATCTTTACAGTTGAGATGATGATCGTTGTTCTGACCTTCTTCATCGTTGATTTCTTTGATACAGCAGGTACGCTAATGGCTGTAGCTTCACAGGCAGGCATCATGAAAGACAACAAACTGCCGCGTGCAGGTAAAGCACTTCTTGCCGATTCATCAGCGATCGCAGTTGGTGCGATCCTAGGAACTTCTTCTACAACAGCTTACATCGAATCAGCTTCAGGTGTAGCAGCAGGCGGTCGTACAGGATTCACATCCGTTGTAACAGGTGGATTGTTCTTGTTAGCACTATTCTTCTCGCCGTTACTTGTAGTTGTAACACCATCCGTAACAGCGCCGGCACTAATCATCGTAGGTGTGTTGATGGTTTCTGTATTAAGCAGAATTAAGTGGGACCGTCTTGAAATCGCAGTGCCAGCATTCTTAACATTGATCGCAATGCCGCTCACATACAGCATCGCAACTGGTATCGCATTAGGATTTGTTATGTATCCACTAACAATGACTGTGAAAGGCCGTGTAAAAGAAGTTCACCCGATCATGTGGGTACTCTTCATCGTCTTTATCAGCTACTTCGTATTCTTAGTAGAATAGAGAATATCATTAGAAGGAATGTCCGAAATGGGGCATTCCTTTTTTATTGGTTTGAGGAAAAGAAGTGATGATAGCAGTCGATAACGTAAAGGAAGAAAAGTGCTAAAATTTCGTTCCTTCATTATAATAGTTGCAGAAGAAGGCAGAGGGAGAAGTGGAGAAATGGAAGCATTATGGAGCGTTTGGTTCTTTATAGTTGGAGCAGTGTTAGCCTCGTTTGGCGGTGTAGTTGGATACCGGCTGCCAAAAGGAATGAAAGTGTTAGGCTTAGAACGCTCACAGTGTGACCATTGCGAACGAAAGCTTCATTGGTATGAGCTGTTTCCGATTCTGTCCTTTCTTGCTGCTCGTGGAAAATGCAGGACGTGTCAGGAGCGGATTCCACTTTTATATACGATGGTTGAGATCATTACAGGTGCTCTATATGCCTTCTCTTACATAAAATACGGTTTCTCTGTTGAGCTGTTGCTGGCATGCTCACTCGTTTTACTGTGTGCAATAATCGCAGTTTCTGATCTGTTATACTTCATCATTTCAGATAAAGTGTCGATCCTTTTTTTTATATGGTTTCTCGTGCTTCAAGTGTTTTTTGAATATAGAGGCTGGGTGGATGCTGTAGCCGGAAGTCTGATCGGATTTTTGTTCTTATTATTGTTAGCGATCCTCTCTAAAGGCGGCATCGGCGGCGGTGACATCAAACTGATGGGCGTGCTGGGGCTTGTGCTTGGGTTTCAGGGAGCATTTTACACACTCATGATCGCATCAGTTTTTGGACTTATTGTTGGAATTACGGGTCTCTTAATGAAGAAGTTCACTAGAAAAACAGCAATACCTTTTGGCCCGTATTTGGCGTTAGGGGCAATACTTACTTTTTATTGCCAGGGGGAAATCCTAAGTTTATATATCCAGTAATATTTTTTAGTACTAAGGACCAGGTACCGCCTTACTAACTTGTAAAAAATGTCTATTCTATATAGTCAATTCTTAAATTTATGGGGTATTATGAAACAGGATTAAGTACGAACAACTAGAGATGGCAACCCCATCTTCGGGCATTTCTCATGTTTAACAAACGAATAATTAGAGAAAAATGAAACAAGAGAAAGGCGTGATTCTTACATGAGCTATGAAGATTTAGCATTACATACAGATAAATACCAAATCAATATGATGTACGCCCATTGGAAAAACGGAACGCACAATAACATTCGAGTGTTTGAAGCCTTTTTCCGGAAAAATCCGTTTAAGAGCGGGTATGCGGTATTTGCAGGACTTGAACGGATTATCCGCTATTTAGAAAACCTTCATTTTAATGAAGAAGATATTGATTATTTACGAACACAGGAAGAACAATATGATGAAGCCTTTTTAGACGAGCTGAAAACCTTCAAATTTACGGGAGAACTATTCTCTGTTAAAGAAGGGACGCTTGTTTTTCCTAACGAACCGCTTATCCGCATTAAGTCGCGTGTGTTTGAGGCGCACTTGCTAGAGACTGCGCTTCTTAACTTTATGAACTATCAGACGCTGATTGCTACAAAAGCAGCACGAATTCGTTATGTTACCCCAGATGATCAATTGATGGAATTCGGAACACGCCGTGCTCAAGAAGCAGATGCAGCGATATGGGGTGCGCGTGCAGCCTATATTGCAGGTTTTGATGCCACTTCAAACATGCGTGCTGGGAAGCTTTTCGGGATTCCGACAAAAGGAACGCATGCTCACGCTTGGGTTCAGGATCATGAAACAGAAGAAGAGGCTTTCGAACGGTTTGCGAAAGCACTTCCTGATCAAAGTATTTTCCTTGTAGATACGTACAATACATTAAAAAGCGGATTGCCTAATGCGATAAAAGTGGGATTAAAGATGAAGGAAGAAGGAAAATCCCTTAAAGGCATCAGGTTAGATAGCGGGGATTTAGCTTACTTATCCATTCAAGCTCGTAAGATGTTAGATGAAGCGGGCCTTAAAGAAGTAGTTATTGTAGCAAGTAATGACTTAGATGATGATGTCATTACAGATTTAAAAGCGCAAGGTGCTAAAATTACTTCATGGGGAATTGGGACTCAGCTCATTACAGCTTCTGATCAGCCGGCACTTGGCGGTGTATATAAAGTAGTAGCAAAATATGAGGGTGGAGAATATGTTCCTACGATTAAGATTTCATCTAATGTAGAGAAAATCACAACACCTGGCTACAAAAAGGTGTATCGTATCATTAATGCCAAAGGCAAAGCAGAAGCAGATTACATCGCTATGGATGATGAAGTGCTTCCTAATAAGGATCTAAAACTTTTCGATCCGGTGCACACGTATAAAAGTAAGGTTGTTTCTTCCTTTACAGCAGAAGAGCTGCTTCAACCTATTTATATAGAAGGAAAACTTGTTTATGAGCTGCCTAAACTTGAAGAGATCCGCCGCTACCATCAGAAACAGCTTCAATTATTCTGGCCGCAGCACTTAAGAAGATTGAACCCGCAAGAGTACTTTGTAGACCTTTCGCTAGAAGTGTGGAAGACGAAAAACGACTTATTAGAAAAGTACTCTCAATAGGCTTAAAACCTCTTTTCCATCGTGAAAGGAGGTTTTTTTATAAAAACTAAAAAAAAGCGTTGACGGTAGGCGTTATCGCTGATATAGTAATAAACGTTGTTGCTTTTCTTACATATTTATCGACAAAAACACACAAAAAACTTTCTTAAAAAAAGTTGTTGCTTCGAAAGAAGATATGTGGTAAGATAGTTTTTGTCGCTGCTTTAAGAGAGCAACGCGATAAAGTTCTTTGAAAACTGAACAAAAGAAATAGGTAAGGAATTAAGAATTAATTCCGTCAGTTTTAA
>NZ_BMCE01000009.1 GCF_014635025.1 Fictibacillus barbaricus
ACAAGAGAATCTATTCAACAATATAATATACCTTATTTTACTGAAGTAATCCTTATTACTTTATTAGTTTACTGCTAACTTTGCATATATCAGTTAGAAACCTAAAAATTAATTAATCATTCTTTTTAGAAGAAAATATCTTAAATTATCCAAGGTTAATATTCCTCCTAATATAAGAGACTTGAACTTTTAATTCAAGAAAAAGTGTTCTTCTACTTCTTGAAGAAATGCACCCGATTGTTAAATAAGAGAAAAGATCACTAAGTCATTTAAGAAACACTTTCAAAGTTTCTTCAATATCTGTAGCTAAATCATTTTTTGATAAATTATATAATGTTCCCGAACCTTTAAAATACCCACCAATGTAATACCATAACTCAAGTGTATCTGCATATAAATCTTCATCACATTTTGGACCCTCAAAATCTATTGCTATCTGAGAGCGATATTCTTTTTCTAAACAACGTTTAGAAGATAAGTCTTCTTCTTCAGTTCCATCAATATCCCTGCACACCCAAATTTTTAGGTTCTGTTTTCCTTGACTTTCAAAAGCCTTTGCATATTTTCTTTGAAGAACTTTACTGAATTCATCTCCTACTTTTTCCAGCTCAATTATTCTTACTTTTAATTCGTCGTTAATCTCACTTTCTGGAACAGAAATGTATTTTTTATCATTTGTTTCTTGCTGCCTAAAGTACTTATGTATTTTGCTAAACAAATGTTTCACCCCTATCGAAAATAGAAGTTCTTCTTGAAGAAATGCACCCGATTGTTGAATAATGTATTAAAAAGATTTTTGTTTATATTTACTTAGCTCAACTAAAACACTATTTTTTAAGTAATTGTACTGATCCAGGTTCGTATCCAAAAGAGCTTCTTCCCTACTAGAAGGAATATCTTCGTAAAATCGACACTTTTACTGAATTGAGATTCTGTAAAGTCATAGCGTCTATTCTGAATGATATTGTAATAATGCCATCCTTCAAACGTAGATGTTTTATGTATTTCTCCACCTAAGATATCTTGTACAACTAATGATGTTACTCCACACTGTCCTTTTGCGGGATTATGTATGGTCCATTTTGAACTCAATTTTAACGACCAAGTTAGTTTAAAGGCATTTAATAATTGTGCTATCGCATTCATATTGGTATTCAGTGGTGTATCATTCAATTTTGTGATAGAGGTTTGCTCAGTATTATTCATCTCCATATAATCTTTTTGCAGGATACCACAGACGGCACAATCTTTGTATTGACGTTTTGCATTTCGAATCATATGTCTTATGATCCCTTCTCGTTCCATTCCAACTTTACTCATAATTCTTCCTGAAGCAGGATTATCAGTGTTATGTGCTGCCGATATTTTGTGTATATTCCATATACTTAAATCCAAATTCCACTACTGCTTTTAATGCCTCTGTTCCATAGCCTCTATTCCACCAATTGTATCCGAGAGAATAACTTACCTGACAATTATCAGTGGAGCTGTCAAAATCATATAAATCAATTTCTCCAATTAGTTCATCGCTATTCTTCAACTCAATACCCCAATAACAGAAATCCAGATCATTATATTTACTAAGGATCTTATCTATCCTATCGTAGGTTTCAGCAACGGACTTGTGTGCTGCATTGACTCGATTATCTGTTACGCGATCGTCTGAAAGCCAATGGTCAAACACATTTTGTGTATCTGTTATTTCAAGTTTTCTAAGGAGCAAGCGGTTTGTTTCTATTTTTAGGTGTTCCTAAATAATTGATCACATATTCACCTTCTTGAGTAAATTAGAACCATCTCTTAGCCAATAGTTCAATAAAAAAGAGCATTTCTCCTTCTTGAAGAAATGCACCCATTGGTTAAGAAAAAACTTTATTTCTCTACCTCGACTACAATATTTCCAAATAATTCATTACCGATATAAACATTTAATCGCCACAACCCAGCTTCTTTTGGAAAAATCATTCCCGAAGGCACATGCGCATCTGCCCCATTATTCCGACCACCAACACTCGGATAATGCCATACAAATTCATATGTTTTTTTACTATTTATAATTAAAACTTTTTGTCTTTCTCCTTTTTGATTCACAGCTTCAACTTTAAATTTTCCTTTTAATTCTTCTGGTTTCCCCCAAAGATGCCACATGAATTTACTGCCTTTTCCTGCGATAAAAGGTTGTTTATCAAGAAGTTCACCTTTTTTGCTCTGAAACGGACCAACAATAAAACCTAATCGCCCTTCTTCTCCAACCATAACATAATTATTCACTTTAAAAGTGGGACTAACTTGCCAATCCTTGCTTACAGAGGTCATATGAGTGGAACATCCTGTAAAAGTAAAAGAGAACACCAAGCAAACGATTAAAAATTGACTATATTTTTTCATTATTCACCTCCAATACTCGTTCTTCTTCTGTAATTTTATTGCTAATAGTCACACTTTCACTGAAACTTATTCAAGTATCCTGCCCGTTTGTTGAATAAGTTCAATAAAAAAGTGCATCTCTCCTTCTTCAAGAAATGCACCCGTTTGTTGAATAATAGAATTAGAATATTGTTCTTATGTCATCCCATCCATAAACAATTTCATTTAGCTGTTTCCCTAAGATTTCTATTTTTATTTTGTCAATTTCTTTTGCTCCAAGCGTCTTATAAAACTGTTTAGATCTATTCGCTTCTAAAACTAAAACAATCATTGAAAAAATATCCTGTTTAGTTAACTCTTTAATAATAGGTTCCAACAATAACTTGCCTATCCCATTCCTTTGGTATTCCTTTAATATATAGATCGCATATAATTCGCCTATATAAGTTGGATAGTTCCGGTCCGTTCTATTCCACCATTTGAGAATCCAACGATTTTACCCTCACCGTTTTCAGCAACGAAAAAACTTGATTTCAAGATTATCTCTCTCCATTTTTGCTCTCTGCTTTCATATGTCATCTGATTTAAATATGCATCCGGAACGATATCTTTATATGTCGTTTTCCAGCAATCAACCTGTACTATAGATATACCTTTAGCATCATTTGATACAGCTTTCCTTATTCTCATAGTTCACCCCATTTGCTAACCTGTACTTTAGTTCAATAAAAAAGAGCACATCTCCTTCTTAAAGAAAAGCACCCGATTATGGAATAACTCATTACTGGAACGCTGCACTATCCTACCCTTTTTCGACTGAATTACAAGAAGCAAATATCCCAGCTAACAAGGTAATCAAATCGATTATTAGAAAGCTAGATAATAACAGCATTATCATACCTGCGGCAGCAAATCCATCCCCCTCTGCTAAACCAACTGTAATGGAAATCAGGAAAGATAGAAACGGCTTTTGGACCATTACCCTAGCTTCCCATACCATCCTTCCTCTTTGGTTAGTTATTCATGATTTATCGTATAAAAACTCTCTTTATTGGAAATAATTTACTAGATTTCTGTTTGTTAAGGGGTAAATTAATGAAGAATATAGTAAAAGAAATTAAATCCAAGTTTTCTAATCACCACGATTTTTTCATCGAAGAAGAACTAGTAGATAAAACAGCAATCTATCTTATTGGATTTAATACGCTAATTGATTTACCTAAGTCGAAATTATATGTTCAACAAATAGCTGCTTCGTCTTCTTCAGTAAAAGCACTCTTCATAAACCTTAGTGACCAGATTGAAGTTGATACAGAACAATTACTAAAAGCCATATTAGAGGGCAAATTAGTCATCGTTTCAAAAGATAACGAAGAGAATGTCATAGTAGATCCTATCGCCCAAAATCTGAGTAGGAGCATTGAAGAGCCTAAAAATGAAAGTGCTATTCAAGCCTCAATGGATGCCTTTGGTGAGGATATTAATATTAATATTGGAATGATCAGAAAAAGATTGAACACTGAACGTCTTTGCCATTCTTCCTATCAAGTCGGAGACCTGGATAAAAGAAGGCTTTCCATGCTCTACATTAAAGGAAGAACCCCCAATATACTTATTGAAAAGGTCAACCAGCAGTTAATGCAAATTAATTCAGACATTGAAACCATTGATGATCTTAATAGACAATTTGGGAAACGTAGGTTGAGTCCTGTCAGCCATTTATCCACTACTGAACTACCGATTCAAGCCATTCATTCCTTAAAAAAGAACAGAATCGTTCTTTTTATGGATAACTACCCCTTCGCCCTAGTTTTTCCAAATCTAATTTGGGATATGTTTAGTATTGAAAATGATCGCAATTTCCCTTTTGTTCTGACATTTATGCTTCGAATTTTTAGAGTAATAGGCGCGATGGCCACAGTGGTACTTCCTGCCTTATATGTTGCCTTAGTGTCAGTTAACCCTGGGATATTTAGAGCTGATCTTGCTCTGTTTGTCGCAAAAAGTAGGGAGGGTATTCCTTTATCGGCATTTCTCGAAACCATTTTAATGGTCGTTATAGTTGATTTAATACTTGAAGCGATTGTGAGACTTCCTAAGAGCGTAGGCCCTTCTATTACAATGGTAGGAGGTATAATCCTGGGTCAGGCAATGGTAGAAGCCAAATTAGTCAGTAATTTGTTAGTAATAGTGATCACCGCGGTTGTAATTGCAAGTTCGGCAGTAGTCGGAATGCAGAATTCTTTGTACATTCGTCTTCTCAAATATCCTATTTTAGTTTTAGCATCACTTTTCGGTATTTTAGGTGTATGGACTGGTTTCATCTTTACGGTAATATATCTGGCAAGTTTAACATCCGATGATATTCCTTATCTAACGTTTAAGATTGAACAAGAAGGTGACACAAAGTGACGCAGCGGATACAAATCGTAATTGTTTTTATACTCATTCAATTAAGTATTGGCTATTTGGTCTATCCTAATCTCATTTATGCGTTAACGAAAACAGCTCATTGGGAAGTGGTTATGTTTCAAGGTTTTCTGCAATGGATTTTAATTTGGATTTACATAAAAGGTTTAAATTATTTTCCCGAAAATGACGTCATTGATATTTATTTAAAAATGGGGAGATGGGCTACGATTATTATTCTTACCCCATTTGTAATCAATCTGATTGCGTTAGTTGCGTTCAATATTCGGCTGCACACCGAAGTCATAATTTCGGTATTTTTGCCTAGGACCCCTTATTGGTCGATTTTGATATTGTTATATTTCATTTCGGTATATACAGCTATAAAAGGTTTAGGCACCATTTTCCGCTCCTCGATTTTTATTTTCTTGATCGTTATTCCTTTAGTGTTATTTAACATTTTCTCTTCTGTTATAAATTTTGATATACATAACGTTACTCCAGCTTGGAATTCACCTGCGAGGTTCTTATTCAACATTAAATTTTTCTATCTTTTGGGATTTTCATCGTTTTTATTTTTGGGATTTATGGCTTCCAAAACAAAATTGTCCTTCCGTCAACTTTTTATAGCATGCGCTAGTGTAACGCTATTTTTTCTATCTGTAGTGTATATCCCGCTATTTATATTTGGACAAGATACGGTAGTGACACTGACTAACCCTTTTTTGGAAGCAATGGATTCAGTAGAAATTAGCTGGTTTTCGTTCAACCGACAAACGATGTTCTTCGGTTTATCGTTGGTTGGTTTAGTAATAGTGGCTAATTCAGTTATGCTTTGGATGATCAGCCAAGTAATGCGAAAAATAGTTACAAGTCGGAGAGTGAAATCCTCATATTGGATTATTGCTTTTTCTGTTATCTCATTTGTTTTTGCGTTCTTTGTTCCAAACCAATCTTTGGTTGAAAAATTCTTTCTGTGGAGTACAGGTGCCCAAGCTTATTCTATGATTGTTATTCCATTTACCATTTTTATCTATGGTTTCTTATCGAAAAGAGGCGTGATACGGTATGAGAAATAATAACTTCTATAAATTTTTAATCGTATTCATGTCAACAATCTCGCTATGCGGGTGCTGGGATATTAAAGACATAAATAAGCGATCCATTCCTTTAGTCATGGGAATTTCCAAGGAAGATGATGAAGAGTATAGATTAACCTTGCAGATCCCCATACCGAAAAGTAACAACCAAATCTCGAGAATTGTAACTGAGAAAGGCGAATCCGTCGCAAGTGTACTCGGGAAAATTCGAACAAACTCTGAAAATGCCGTTGATTTCTCTCAAATACAATTAATAGTCATCCAAAAAAACTTGGCAAATAACCAACGAGAATTAAGGAGCCTTATAAAGTTCTTAATGGGTTCAGAAGAAATTCCGTCAAGAGCATTGGTAGCCATTACAGATGATAACGTCGATAAAGTGTTATCAAACATAAACGATAAATTAGGTGTCAATGCCTCAGCTATATATGATTATTTTAATAAAGGCGTTGGCTGGGCACCCGAACTCCTTAATACCCCTATTTGGGAAGTGTATCGAAGTCCGTTTTTATCTACAAAAGATATTGCCGTTCCGGCAGTCCGCGCTGGAAAAGATACAGTATTAGTTTTTGAGGGCTCCGAAATTTTACGGAAAGGAAAGTTAATTGATAGAATCAGCCCAGAGGAAAGTCAGTTTATTAATATGTTCCAAAACAAAAATGTAAAAGGAAAAATAGAGAACCTGGGTGTTGCCACTGTTATGATTACAAACAGTTCAGTACAAAATAAAACTTCCATGAAAAATAAAAAACCGCAGGTATTAAGTGACTTGAATTTAAAAATAAATATTTTGGAAAGAAAAGAAGGAACCACAAATAATAGGATTAGGAAAGAACTTGAAAGGGTTACTGAAAAGCGGTTTTACGATTTACTTAAGCAAACACAAAGTAGCCATACAGATATTTTTGGGTTTGGCCAACAATTTCATCATCTGATTTCCTACCATGAATTAAAAGACTGGAGGAATGATTATTATCCCAATCTGAGAGTGAATTTTGAGGTCCATGCTAATATGGAGTAATAATACAAAATTCGGATGCTCTCCAAAAAATTAGTTCCTATTTATAAAAATACTTCCTTGAACTTACCCCGTTATCTAGTAGCTTACTCTACTTTATTGGAAAAAAAAACTCACCTTTCAGTAAGATCAAAGAAACTAAAATTAATTCTAATTAATTATGAAATATATTCTAATACATTTTTGAAAAATTAAGTTCCTCTCCGAAGAGAAGGGCTTTTCATACTAATCAGTAAAGCGAAAGTCCCGATAATATTTAAAGTGTACTAGTCTCTTTGTATTAAGAGAATATAATAAAAGATAAAAAAATCCATAAATTTGTTTGATTTATTTATAATTGGGGTATTAATAATAGTTTTATATACTAATTAAACTGATGAAAGGGAGGAAAAAAGTCATTGAGCTCAAAACTTCACAGGAAAACTGAGTTAGGACTGTGGCTGGAGTTAAATGGATTAGAAAAAGATTGGTTACTTCAAAAAACGGGTTTGCCATTATCTATTATCATGAGGGTTTTGTACGATGAATCTTTCAAACCAAGTGGTTCAATAAAAAGAAAAGTATATAGCGTTGTTAAAAATAAGGATTCTACCGTTAAATTAAGTGACTTTTGGGTTGAATAAACTTGGAGCCCTTCTCCTCAGAGAAGGGCTCCAAGTTTATTCAGATCATTTTAGGTTTAGCGTAAACTATATTACTGATTCGAGCACAACAACCTTTAATCTCTCACTAAATGGAAACTTTTTTCCCCTTGGGGTTCTTTTTTAATATCATAATTTGTTATTTTTTACATTAATTTAAATAATCGACAAGAATCACCTTTGTAAAACGAAAACTATAAATAGATCTTCATTATGGTCTTATAGGAGGAAATTAGATGGTATCCGTACATAGAACAACAAAATTAGGGGATTGGCTTAAACAACATAGTCTTGATTTGGAATGGCTGTGTAATAAGACAAATTTACCTAAAGCTAGATTATTACCCCTACTGAACGATCCAGAATATAAACCCGATGGTACCATTATGAGGATAATACTTGGCAGACTAAAAGAAATAGATTCAAACACAAAGTTAAGTGATTTCTGGGATGTTTAATGAATAAAAAATAGAACTATGATCCTGGGATCTTGGTTCTTTTCGTTGCCCTTAAAATGGTGCTTCCCCTTCTTGAAGAAATGCACCCGTTTGTGAAATAACTCGAAACAATTGTCCTATTCACTAGTTTATAATTCTTTATTTTTTATGTACTTTAACAAATACTGAACCCAAATATTTTTCATTAACAATATGCATTTAACTTCCACATACCTGGTATTAGTAAAGCTATACGTGACTGCGTGACTGCATCTGCACCATAGTATGGGAGTTCCACTTAATATAGTCTCAATTCAATGTGTGGGTTCCGAGGTATTTTCATACACTGCTTTAACCTTTAAACTTTTATTAGTAACATCTGCACCCCAATGCGCCACATATATTTATTTTCTTTATTAGGCTAAAATCGATCAACTACAGAATTATCGTAAATAAAACCAATCTTATCTTTCTCCCTAATCATCGTGTAACTTCCAGACTCAAATGATGAACTTTCTTTCCAAATGTCTTTATTACAAGCAGTTGATCTACACCGAACATGTGTGCATACGCTTCAGAGATGTTCTTGTAAGCTGCTGCATAGTCTTTTCCAGTGTAGCTGTTGAACGCTGCAAGCAGTTGATCAACGTGTACTTTTAAACCTTCCTCTAAGTCAGCTGCTTTTAGACGTCCTTCTGTTGCTGTATCTAGGAATGCTGCTTGTTCTGCTCGGTACTCATCTAGTTCCTTAATGGCCTTCTGTTTGCCTTCTTCGTCCTTTTCAGCTGTTGCTGTTACATAATCTACGAAATAGCCAATGTGGCTGCTCCAGATTTCTTTAAATTGAGCTGCACCTTCTGCACCATATACAGATTTTACTGCTGCAGTGATATCATCTGTGTTTTCGTTCAGTTCAGCTGCTGCTGCTTCAAAGTCTTTCGCACCATCAATACCTTTTTGCATCGTTAAAGCTGCTAGTGCTGCATGCGTAGAGAATACGTTGTTCAAGTCAGCTCGAAGGTCAGCTGCAGGGGTATCTACTGATTTATTTTCAAACTTCTCTGGGAACTGATCTGTGATTGCCCAAGATAAACCTTTTCCTGTCATGAACATGTGGTGCATAGCTTCTGTAATGTTGTCGTACGCTTTGTCATAGTCACCAGTTCGGTAGCTTTCAAACGCCCAAATCAGTTGATCCACGTGAACTTTTAATCCTTCTTCAAGGTCTTTTGCTTTTAAACGGCCTTCAGTAGCTTTATCAAGGAAATCAGCTTGTGTCACACGGTATTCATCTAACTCAACAAGTGCTTGCTTTCTTCCTTCTTCGTTATTTTTAGCCGTCGCGGTTACGTAATCTACGAAATAGCCGATATGGCTGCTCCAGATTTCTTTAAATTGAGCACCAGCTTCTTCACCATAAACAGATGCTACAGCTTTAGATAGTGCTTCTGTGTTTTGGTTAAGTTGACCGGCAGCTGCCTCAAAATCTTCTTTTCCGTCAATTCCTTTTTGCATCACTACTACTGCTAGGAACGCATGCTCTGATAAAAGAGTGTCCAACGATGCACGAAGATCGATTGCAGGGTTCGTTACCTCAGCTGACATATAACCTTTTCTGTGACTTTCGTGGCCATGCGCATCTACTACATTAAAAGTAGGGATTAATAAAGATACACTTAACGGGACCGCAATTAATGCTTTTTTTATTTTCTTATTCATGTTTAACTCTCTCCTTATTTAATCTATTTTTTGATAGTTTCATAAAGCTAACGAAGAGAGTTTTGATTTGGATCACAATAATAAAAAAGTTTTTAAAATTTATTTTTTTGCCGACTACTTGCTAATAACTTTATTTCATAAACAAATGTTAGTTCTTTATTCTTTTCTTTATTTCTACTATCTTGCTCAATATAATGAAGGGTACATTCTTATTACAGAAATGCACCCGATTGTTGATAAGACTGCGGCTCCTAAATTATTTGCAAACCCATACATATATAAATTTTTTCTTTTCTCCTCGTTGATACATAACATTGTTTTCTGGGACATCAACGATTTCTAAAAGATTACCTCCTCCAACTTACATGTTTTTCTTGAAGCCATGTTCTCTAGATTACATGTAATAATCAGTTTTTCCATACTGTGAGCATGTGCTACTTTCTTTATTAGGTACCATCAGCATTTTAGAAAAATCGTACGCTAAGGACTCAATATGATTAAAAAAGCCGATTTCCCGTACAGTAAGGAAAAGGAAACCGACTTTTTTAGGAGCCTTTCAATTAAGTGGTCGAAGATTGTTAAAACTAGTTACTTGTTTCAAATTAAACTTGTATTCACCTAAAAAGTTTATCATGGCTTCAGTTTAGAAGTGAGATGTGAGTCAAGAAATACTCATGATAAATACCAACGGTTCCATCGTTTCCTATTTTATTATTAAATTCTTTCCAGGCAACCAAATGTGTTTTTACCATGTGCGTAGGCTTCGAGCTGTTCAAAACTTCTCCAATATTGAATCAGGGTTATCCTTTTCCAACTAAAATGAAACTCCGCAAAATTCCCAAATATCAAAGGAATTTGTTATATAAAGACTTTTTCTCACTATATCCTCAATATTCTATGTTTAATGAGTCGATTAGTAATTATCCAGACTTTCACTCTTTAAAATAAATTTTATATATTAACTTGACCCTTACGTCACGTAATGGTTTATATTAAAGCCACCGGTAATTAATATTCGCGCGAAATGAGGGGATGATCATTGCAGGTAAGAAATATTGGAAAGTTGGGGAACTTGCCAAATTAACAGGGTTAACCGTTCGAACATTGCGGTATTATGATCAAATTGGCTTGTATTCTCCATCTGGATATTCTAACTCAGGATACAGGTTGTATAACGAATCTGACCTTTCACGCCTTCAACAAATACTCGCATTAAAGGAACTAGGTTTATCACTCGATGAAGTTAAATCGATTCTAGCTGATGACAATTACAATCCATTCAAAATTGTATCGCTTCAAATCGATCGACTTAGAGAACATATCAGAATTCAACAGAAGCTTTTAAAAGAATTACAAAATGTAACGAGTCTGATGGAAATGGAAGAGCCGTTGGCGGTTGAGGATTTCACAAAATTATTAAGCATGATGAAAAAGAGCCATGAAAAGTTTTTTACTGAACGACGATCAAGTATGGAGCACCACTTCGACAAGCTAGGCGACTTTCTCGACAAGCATTCAAATGATCCAACCTAAAGGGAGGAATAAATGATGAACAAACGCTTTGCAACACACGACACTTTTGTTATTGAAAAGACCTATAATACTCCACCTGAACGAGTGTTCGCCGCCTGGGCAGATCCCGCAGCCAAGGCAAAGTGGTTTCCGAAGGCTGACGAATTCGACTTTCGAGTTGGCGGGCGTGAGTACAATCAAGGTGGTCCCAAAGGAGGACCAGTCTTTACCTTTGATGCTTGCTACCAGGAGATTGTTCCGGATCAGCGTATCGTCTATTCCTATACGATGGATCTTGATGAAATACGTATATCGGTATCCGTGACCACGGTGGAGTTCAAGCATACAGAAGCTGGCACTCAGCTCATCTACACCGAACAAGGAGTCTTCCTCGATGGCCATGATACGGCAGCTCAGCGTGAACACGGCACGAAGATTATGCTAGACAAACTGGGCGAGTATCTACAGAAAGAGTCAACAGTGGAGAAAAATCGATGACGAATGATATGACCGGGTCTAACCAGCAGGCGGGCATTCGGGAGTGGATCGGGCTAGCGGTATTGGTTCTGGCATCCTTGCTTGTTGCAATTGATCTCTTCGTTCTGGTTTTGGCCCTACCATATTTGAGTGCAGATCTGGGTGCCAGTAGTGTTGAACAGTTGTGGATTATGGACATATACGTGTTCATGGTAGCAGGGTTTTTGATTACGATGGGAACTCTGGGAGATCGTATCGGTCGTCGTAAACTACTTTTGATTGGTGCCGCTACATTCGGAATTAGTTCACTGGTTGCTGCATTCTCCACAAGTCCTGAAATGTTGATAGGAGCCCGTGCTTTGCTAGGGGTTGCGGGAGCTACTCTAGCCCCCTCCACCCTGGCATTGATCAGTAACATGTTTGTCAATCCCAGCCAACGTGGTGTAGCCATCAGTATTTGGATGGTCGGTGCCATGGTTGGAGCTGCCATCGGTCCATTAGTTGGTGGAGTAATGCTGGAAAATTTCTGGTGGGGATCAGTATTCTTACTGGGTGTACCGGCGATGGTGCTGTTACTTCTACTTGGACCATTACTATTACCAGAGTATCGTGACACTAATGCCGGCCGTATCGACCTGGCAAGTGTTTTCCTGTCTCTTGCTGCTATCCTTCCAATCATATATGGAATTAAAGAACTGTCAAAGGACGGCTGGCAAACGTTGAGTATCGTAGCGATTATATTCGGCTTAATTGTTAGTGTGATATTCCTACGTCGACAGCGAGCACTGAATGATCCATTGTTGGACCTGCGCCTGTTTTCCAGCCGTTCGATAAGTACTGCTTTAGGAGGCCAGTTGTTCGTTCCCATGCTGATGGGTGTGATTATGTTGCTGGTCACTCAATATCTCCAGCTGGTTGAGGGACTGACACCATTGAGAACAGCCATCTGGATGCTGCCCACAGTAGCAGCACAAATTATTAGTTTCATGATGTCCCCACTCCTAGCACGTCGAATACGACCTGCATACTTAATTGGGGCAGGATTAGCGTTCTCGGTGACAGGTCTCTTTTTACTTACCCAGGTTAATGAAGCCTCAGGGTTTGCAATATTAGTGACAGGTTATGCTCTTACCAACTTCGGGGGTGGACCAATAATGACACTGTCTACTAATATGATAATTGGAGCAGTTCCACCTGAGAAAGCGGGATTAGCAGGTGGGATGTCTCAGACAAGCGCCGAATTTGGCTTCGCACTGGGACTTGCTGTACTGGGAAGCGTCGGAACAGCTGTGTACCGTAACCAGATTGCTGACAACATTCCAGTTGATACTCCACCTAAGGCGGCCGAGGCTGCTCGTGACACCCTGGTAGGCGCTACGGAAGCAGCCCAAAAACTCTCTGATCCACTGGGTACGGAACTTCTCGCCGTCGCTAGGGAAGCTTTCACCAGTGGGATGAATACAGTCGCGACAGTAAGTGCAATCATGTTGATTGGTGTAGCAATTTTCACTGTGTCACTACTGCGGCATATTCCACCCAGTGAAGCAACTCAGTCGGAACAGGACGATAGCATTTCAGCAACCGTACCCAGAACCGAACATCAACCAAGCTAGTTTCGGCTTTCTATGCATAAAGATGTTTCGCCAACTTCCCCATTAGTGGGTCTGCCTTAGATCCCTTCAACTGCTTCAGAACTGTTTGGTGTATATCAACACGTTGAAAATCCAAAAGACGATGAAGGAACATGGATGGCTTGAGAAGATGACACAAGAGGATTTATGCGCACTTTCTCCTTTAATTTATAACCATATTACTCCTTATGGTAGATTTGACGTTGATCTTGATCAGCATTTGCCTTGTAAAAAGCCCATCAATGATGGGCTTAATTCCATTTATTGGACAGATGGCCCAAAATCAATGGATGCTACCTTTACCCATTTAAGTCCTTATTTCAATAAAAAATAGCATTTCTCCTTCTTAAAGAAATGCACCCGATTGTTGAATAACTAAAATTACTTTTTTCATTCCTTTTCTACAAAGCTATAAAGAATCTCGCTAACAATCTTTTAATAACAAATTTTCCCGAAGTCTACCCTTCTCTGGTTTATTCCCCAGTTATTAAATTTTTTATATTTGATGTCTTTTAAAAATATCTTACGTCCAGCTTGTAGGAATGATAAAATTAGCAATATTCAAAATTCGATAATAAAAGGAGTTCTATTAATGACCAAAGTCTGTGAAATTATCACAAAAATTTCTTCGTCTTTTTCGGAATTAGATGAAGTTGGAGGCGTATTACTTTCAGGCTCTTTATCTACTAATACTCAAGATGAAAATTCCGATATTGACCTTTACATCTACTCTGATAAAGAAATTTCTCCTGGTAAAAGAAAGTCGATATTGGATGCCTATTCTGACTACATGGAAATTAACAATCAATATTGGGAGACGGAAGACGATGGCGAACTTAGAAGTCCTCAAATCGGGATTGAAATCATTTACCGAAATTTCGCTTGGATTGAAAGAGAATTAAATAAAACGTTGGTGGATTATGAAGCAAAGGTTGGCTATTCAACTTGTTTTTGGAGCAACTATTTACATTCAGAAATATTATATGACCGAGATGAACGGTTAAAAAAGTTACAGAAAAAAGTTACTATGACGTTTCCATTCCAGCTCAAAAAGAATATCATCGCCAAAAACTATCCTCTCTTAAGGGATAGTATTACGTCCTACTATTACCAAATTGAGAAGGCTCTTAAGAGAAATGACTACATAAGTATCAATCATAGAGTGACGGAGTTCCTTGCGAGTTATTTTGACGTGTTATTCGCAATCAATGAGTTACCACATCCAGGCGAGAAAAAATTAATATCGATTGTTCAGAAACAATGTAATTTTATTCCGTACAATATGGAGGATAACATCAAACGCATATTAACCAATAACACTCATTCATTGTTAGAAGACATCCATACTTTAATTGATAATTTAGATACACTTTTAAAACAACAACAATTGTTACCTTTAGGGAATAAATTTTTTGTTACGAATAATAAGTAAGTTGAAAATAAAACCAAAACCCACCTCTTTGGAGATGGGTTTATTTATGATTTACATTCTACAATAATTACAGCAGAATCTTCAACTAACGCACCCGTTTGTTGAACAAGGACTTAATTTGTTTATGGAATACATTAATAGGGTGGTAACTCCGCTACTCTTTTATTTACGGCAAAAACTTGAGACTTGAAGTTATTTTCTTAATATGCCGCTCGTCTGCCCATAAGATAAAGTAATTGTAATCTGTTTCTTGGATTTGAATCGGCTTTGGATACCTTACGATCAAAGCGGCCTGTCTCAACATTTCTGCCGGTTGATCGGCAGAAGGAAAAATGAGGCATGCCTCTTGGTTTTGAATTTGTGTTTTAAAAATGCTGGGCCGTGAACCGTATGGCATTAATGGGTGGGAAGCTTCCCCGCGGCACACCTCATTAATGCTACCACCTGATGAAATAGCTGAAATTTGAAAAAAGCCGTCAACACCTTCGTATCTTTCATCATTTACTTTTTGCCAATGCGACGGATATAGAAATTTTACCTTGTAGACTGGGTTGGTATATGTCTTTCTGGATACATCAATAATAGGAGTAGGTGACCATTGCAGAGCCATAATTCTAACTCCTTCAATCAGCCGAATAGGGACAGGGTGTTTAAAATCAAAAACCCACATTTCATGGGCAAATTCCTGTTCAGTACAACCAGAAAGATAAGCAATTTTCCTTCCATCCGGTGACCATGTAATAGGTGTAGCAAAACAATTGGAGACTGCCCATATCCTGTCATTTTCTGCTTGACGCCCGACGGTTCTGACCTGCGAAAAATATCCCGTATCGTTAGAAGCAGTAGCACTGTATGCAATTTTCAAAGAATCAGGAGACCATTTCGGGAAGTAGTTTTTTGCGAGTGGTCCCCCTTTCACTTCAAACACATTACTTGTTGAAAGCTCCACGGTGTGAATGATCGAGATACTGACGCCAGGCGTTGTATAAAGCGCAAAAGTTCCGTCAGGAGATAGCTGGGCATTATGAAGAGGGCCCTCCGTGTTACTGGTAATTTTCTGTTTCTCGGATCCATCTGTTCGAATCCGGAAAAGCTGACTGATTCCGGATGCATCTGGTGCTTGAAACAGCAGTTCCACACCGTTTGGAAACCACTGTACATCAGATGAGCCAGGCAGTATAATGCTTCCTACCTCGTGTGACGTGACGTTATACAAGATAATGTGGTTCTGCTTCGTATATGCCAATCTTTCGCTATCGGGCGACCAATCCAATGCGAAATCCGCCTCTTCCTCCAGCTGGTCTATATTGCTAATTAAGCCGGTCGTAAGATGTATAATATAGAGGATTCTGTTCCTCCCTACAAAAGCGATTTTACTACTATCCGGCGACCATACTGGATTCGAAAACGAATCCCCCAATTCATTTGTCAGCTGTACATTCACGCCATTTCGAGTGTTAAATAACCAAATATCAAAATCCCCTCCACGGTCGGATGTATAAGCAATCAGCCCATAGCCGCCAGACAAGACCTTATCAACAGAGCGTACGGTATTAAAAAAATACAACGTTACCACTTCCTATACATAAATTAATTCCAGTTTTGTCAACCTAACATCTGTCTGCCATATCGTATTCTTATATGTAATATGAGGTTCAAAATAGGTTGAAGAAACTCATAAAGGATAATATGTAATTCCAACAGCTGAAACATATCGTTTTTATGATATAGCTAACAAAATTAAATAAAATAAAGCCTTATCGATTTTCGATAAGGTCTAACAGTAGTAAGTCTAAAAATCAACCTGATATATTGGCTAACTGATTAATTCAAACGTTTAAGTCCTTCAACCGTGGTTGAACTTAAAGCTTTTTTTGTATGGTGTTTTTCTTCGTAAAAAGGCTTGAACCTGACTTTCTTCTTTCGCTACATCCAGACCAATGACTGGATCCATTGACGTCCTTCTTGAAGAAACGCATCCGTTTGTTGAATAAACTCCTTTTCATTTATTTAATACATCAGATTCTTTCCTATTCGGAAACTCTGTTTTTTCTACGTAACTTCCTGTAGAATGGATTGTTCCATGAATACCATTAACTTTGCTTTTCTCAAGTTTATTACTGTAAAGATTAAACCAAAATTCAGCATCATTCTCTAAGTGTGGAAAGTCATCTATAAATGATACATTACGTCCGTTTGGAAAAGATATTTCAAAGACATCAAATGTACTATTAATGGCTCCGTCAATAACTTGAATATTTCTTTTCATTGTTAGTCCCCTTTATAGTAATGAAATATCCTTTATCTCTTCTTCAACAATTCTGCTACGCTTGTTAAATAAGTTCATTAAAAAGGAGCGTTAATCCTTCTTGGATAATCGGACCCGATTGTTGAATAATTATTTACCTTTTATTAGTCATATACTTTGTTGAAAGTTCCCATCTAATAAAAAACGTTCCTACTTTTGTAGGAACGAAAAATTAAATAATATTAAAGCTTCTCAGCAAGAATTATTAAAAACATAGGTCTTCGGGTTTCATGGAGCATTTCCGGAATTTCCTTTAACATTTGATCCGAAGGTACTGGTTCATTGACTGCTTTTATATTGAAACCAGCATCAAGTAGGTTATTTATATATGTTGAGATCGTACGATGATATTTAATTACATTTTCCGTTAAAAATGTTGTTTCTCGTATTCCTTCTGTTTGATAATTATCTACAGGCCAGTGTAATAGGTTACCTTGTTCATCGTAATACCAATCTTGTTCTTTTCTCGATGTAAAGATTGGGTGTTCAACTGAAAAAAGGAAAGTCCCCTCTGGCTTAAGGGAATCATAAACCTTTTTGCAAACTTCTTCAAAAGACTTTAAATAATGAAATGCCAAAGAACTAAAAACTACATCAAATGAAGAGTCTGGAAAATCTATATCTTCAATGGATGAGTTTATATATGAAATGTATGGACCGTCTGTTTGTTCACGTGCTTTGCTAAGCATTTTTTCTGAAATATCAACACCTGTTACTGCCCTTGCTTGTTGTTCACGTGCATATAAACAATGCCATCCAAATCCACAACCCAAATCCAATAGAGTCTTATCTTTTAACTGTGGCATAAGCTCTTTTAAAACATGCCATTCTCCTGCTCCTTCAAGCCCTTTTACCGATCTTGGCATTTTTTCATAAGCAGAAAAGAATTTTGCATCATCATATTTATTTTGTTTCATCAAAAGGTCATCTCCTATAATTAAAATAGCCTCCTAAAACAGGAACTTCTTCTTATTTCGATTTCAGGAGGCTATCTATATTCTTCTGACCATTACTTTCACCTCTAATTATTAATTTAACTACAATATCACTAAACATTATTAACCGCAATTTTTGATTTTATAGACAAGTTGTTCTTATCTATTAAAAAGCATTTTTCCTTCTTGGAGAAACGTACCCGTTTGTTTAAGATTAAATAATTAATCTCTGAGCTTTTTCTTTTCTATAATTGTCCATATAACAGAACATAGTATAGACACAATTATAATAATAGTTCCAGTGTATGAGATCGTAACCCAGTCCCATTCAGTTACAGTTTTATCTGTCCCATAGTAATTCTTAATTTCATAGCTCTGGTCTTGGTAATCGAGTAATAAATATGATATTAATCCACCAATAACAATACCAATCATTGAAAAATAAAGAAATTTTTTCAGAAAGCTCCCTCCCTTTACCCATTAACTTATTGAATAATGCTGCTTTATATTTCTTTTCTCTTTACTTAGTTGATAAAAAAGAGCACTCCTTCTTCTTGAAGAAATGCACCGTTTGTTGAATAACTTATATCTGTATATGAATATGTCTATGCTATATAATGATTCCTTCGCTTCCTGAAAAGAATTCCATAACATTTCTATACGATTATACCGAAGTTTAAAATAATTCTATTTTTGCTTAAACGTTGCGGGCATAATAACCGTAACGACTTCTCCCTTTGCGCAAAGAGTTTCTTCAGCAAATACTTCTGTATAGACTTTCCACTTCTTAGGATGACCTCTTCTACCACACCAATTGCTTTTAACGGAACACCATGTGGAGTCGGCTTTAAAAAATCTACCTTTAAAGATGCAGTCACAAATCGTGGTGGCTCTGAGTTTCCACCCTCCTGTTCTACATTTTTCTGTTGCAATGCCAATGACGCTAATCCTGTACCATGACAATCTATTAACGATGCAATCAGTCCGCCATAAACAAAGCCAGGTAGTGCTGTATGTTCGGGAAGTGGTTTATAAATCGTTATCGTGGTATCCCCTTGCCAACCTGTTCTAAAATGATGGCCATTCTCATTTAGTCTTCCACATCCATAACACCATGCAAAATCATCTGAGTATTCATGAGACCTTTTCTTCCAACGTCTTCCCTCCCCTATATAATACAAAATGCAATAATTACAACGATGAGGAAATCCTCTTTTCGCACTTCTCCTTCTTGAAGAAATGCACCCGATTGTTGAATAACTCATTAAAAATTCTACTTAGTTTTAAAGTGAGTAGTTTACTTCATTTTGATTGATAAACCACCATCTGAAAGGAGTTCAAATTTGCTTATTTTATCATCTTCTGAAAAATGAACATTCCCCTTAATAGTGGTCGATTTTTCACTGCTCCCTTTACTCTGATAGTTAACGTTTGCAGTAAAGTAATAATTTTTATCATTATCTTTATTTTGTTTAATCTCAATTTGGTTAATTTTAATTTCATACCCCTTCCATTCCGCAAGACCCTGATATGTTAAAGCATATTCCCCAATAAATTGACTGTACATTTCTTCTGTAAAAGACGGTTTATACATTTCTTCTAAATATAAGTCTAACTGGGTAGGATTACCATCAGAGGTTTCTTTATCTCCCCCAATAATTGTAGCATTTTCGGGGTCGTTCAATAACTTGACTAAATTTTTATCAGGTCCAGTAAATTGATGTTTTAATACTTTATTAATAATAGTTATATTTTCATCTGGAGGAATAGATTTTGAGGTACTATTTGAGGAACAACTGCTAATTATTAAAAGGATTCCAATGAGTAGAAAAGACAAAAAACTTTTTAAACCTTTGATCTGAAAAATAGCAATCCCTCCCCTTCATTTTCTATAATGATATTAATTATACGACATTTAATTAAATATAGTTTCAAATAATTGGAAAAAGCCAATTTTATAATTGTATCTCATCAAATAACCGTTGTTTACTCAATAAAAAAGTACACTTCCCTTTTTGAAGAAATGCACCCGTTTGTTGAATAACTAATACTTGGTTTTTCACCAGTATTTCCTGATGCTGTGTTTTACTAATCATGGTTCAATGAGATCCGTATCTGGTGGTATATATCCTAGTTGTCTACCGATTTTTACAATTTGCCCTTTATGATGAAATTCGTGGGTGGCTGTATGAGTGAAAAGCCATAATGTGGTAAACGTATTCCTACCTCCCCTTGCAAAGGTTACTTGAATAGTCTTATCCCATTTTCCTTCAAACTCATTTAGAAATTCATTAACCAATATATCCGTTTTTCTAAAAACCTCTCGCATTTCCTTTACGTTATTTATATACTCTGAATTTATTTCTGGAAGTGTTTTTCCCAAAGCCCTATTCCCTAACCATACTCTATAACAATTGGCTACATGAGCATGAAGATTGCGTATTGAATCACCTCCAAATGCTTCACGTTCTTTTATATAATCTAAAGTTGATAAAGTTTCACAATAATTAAATAGTGATTCTCTTGTGCGTTTGATCCAGTCATATTGTTTTGCGAACACATCCATCTTCCTCACTCTCCCTTTATACTTTAAGATCAATCTTAAGCGCCTTACGATACTTCAATAAAAAAGAGCACATCTCCTTCTTAAAGAAACGCACCCGTTAGTTTAATAAATTGTATTAGGTTTCAAACAATTCCTTTTTTTCTTCTTTTGATAGTCCCGTAAAGTACTTTTTATGTACCCTCAGTTCTTTCTCTTTTTTAGGGAATAATTTTTCTAACCAAGTTACTGCCATTGGAGTATGTTCAGGTTGGGCATTAACTTTTTCTAAAAACCATTCATATTCTTTAATAGTTTCATCGGTTAGAAGCTTTAAGTCTTTTTTTCTGCTTATATAGTCGAGTTCTGCTAGTTCTTTTGCATTTATTTGACCATTTATCTTCTTTACTACTCCGATCTCAGAAGGCATACGCTGCTCATTTATTGATACAAAGAAATGGATATAGTTAGGTAATCTAAAAAGTCCTTTTTTTGTATCTTTTTTATTCGCAATGTAAAGCCAATCTCCTTTGTTTGAATAACAATTAAAATCAATTTCATTAATTGCAATTAACATTTTTTCATACTTTTTCATAATACACCTCAATTATATATCAAAAATTTTTATCTTTCTTCTTGAAGAAATGCACCCGATTGTTGAATAAGTGACGTAAGACATAATTTAGGCTTTACTTAGAATCAAGAGGGTTCAATCAATTTTATTTAGGGAATTAAATACAAGGCAATCAACTGTTAGGGTGATGAACTCAAAAATAACCGACCCAGTAATGGGCCAGTTTTACAATGGTTTTTTTGTTTTGCAAATTAGGGTTCACACTCCAGATGCTATCATTGCAAAATACATAAATATTCCCCCAATTATAAGAAGAACGGTAAGAGTAATATTTATCATACCCCATAAAATTAACTTCTTTGTGAATATTAAATACATTGAAAACAGAAATCCAGCTAATAACAAGCATATGATTGTCTGTATTGTGTATTTACCTGCTATGCCCTTTAAAAAACAGATAACTGCTAAAATAGGAAAAATACATTGTGAAAGATTAGAAATTGTTTTTGTCATCTAATCACTTACTTAAGAAATTTGTTATCAAAATTAATTGTTCGACAATCAAAATTTTTACTCCTTCACAATGATTATAATTAGAACTTTCAACCTAACTACTCTTCTTACAGAAATGCATCTGTTTGTTGAACAATTAAGCCTTGGTATGTATTTATTCCCTTGTATGGATTGTTTGGTAATAGGAAAACTAATAATAAAAAACTCAAAAGATGGGATCCCTATGCTAAAAATGTTACTTCTTCCTTCTTTAATTCTTTCGTTATTTCTGGTGAATCAAATACCTTCAAAAGCAGCATTTGTTGATACTACACAAGAGTCAAGAGAGCTTATATATCAAGATACAATAATGCTTTTATTACCTATCGATGAATCAATCAAAAATTACTACTTAAAAATATTAACAATTCAACCAACAGTTTATCCATATGATGTTAAAATGGCAAAGGTTCAGAGATTAGGGGAATTTCGTTCATTCCGTTTTTTATATACATTGGAAGTAGAACCAGCAGTAGGTCCCCACGTTTATGTTGGCAAGGACCGTTTAGTATTTGAGATTGCTTCTACAATACCCAACTTAGTAAAACTTAATAAATTTGAGCACTTAAGAACCTATGATTTGCCTCCTAACTGGAAACACATTTTAAGGCAATAAAAAGTATATTATGATACTGCTTCTTATTCCACAATCCTGTTACTTTAGCTGAAAAAGGAAAAGAGCTTCCCAGAATTAGCGGCTATATCACCCGATTGTGGAATAAGCAAAACCAGAAACTATATTCATTAGACAAGCAGCTATCTGTACGGAAGTTATTCTGGTAGAACAACAAATTCACTAAAGCATTTGATTAGCGATTTTAATTATGTCTTTCTTGTGTTGTTCTGACGAAATATTCTTATTATCGTAGCTTATATCATAGTAAATGCCGTCTTTCACAAAAGTGACAGTATTACCGTTATAGTTGCCCACTACTCCGTCAGATAGTTTAATATCTTTCCAAGCACCACTATGTTCAACTTTAAAATTATGGATGGTGATCATCAATAAAATAATTTCAGATTTGTTCTTTCCAGTTGTAGTAAAGTTGACTCTTAGATTTTTTCCATCGTGTTTAAAATCCTCGATTGTTGAAATCTGAAGTGGCTTTGCATCAAACGGAATGTCTTTTGGAATTTTTATGTCAAATGGGAGAGCATCTAAGCCTTCATCTAGTGAAGATGCTTCATAGCTTACTGGAATGCTTTTTAACTGTTCTTCTGTAACATTCCCCACTGGTTCAACCTTTTCTAATTTAGAGGTATCTAGTGTACCGTTTTTACCCTCATTACAACCTATAAGTATAGAAATCAATAATACAGGAACTACCCACCGTTTTTTCATAGAACCTCCTCAACCATTTGGCCAATATATTTTACCAATAAATGTATTCTTTAAATATAGTTTTAAATCCTTTATTTAGTAAAAAGCCAAAAAATAAAAAAGATGCAAATCTCCTTCCTGAAGAAATGCACCCATTAGTTCAATTGATTGTTCATTAAAGCTTAAACTTTATTCTACGGAACGAATGTTGGAGAAAGTATTCAAAAAATTAAAGGATGATGATTCACCTCTTCTTCATTCTGATCAATATAAATTGTTTGATTTATAGATTTCTTGTTCTAGCCTCCTCTTATTTTTCAGTACTTCGCAGGGTTTTATATAAAAAACAAGGTTCACTTCTGTTTCACTTACAATCCGACACAAAAGTAACTTCTTGAAGAAATGCACTCTATTGTTTAAACAAGGCTTTGTAATTTTAAATATTTTATACAAAATTCACTCCATAAATCAAATTATTTTACATTATTTACCATAAACAGTAAACACATAAGCTCTTCTAAAAGTGAATACAATGTATTAAATTTTATTCACTAGGGGCGAAGCAGATGCCTAACAACCTACATTATCAATTAACGACTCAACAAATGATCGGCATCATTAGAAATGGGCTTAAAAAGTCGCAAGTACCCAAACATATTACTATTGTCGGCGCAGGGCTGGCAGGGCTGGTTTCTGCTTCTTTACTAAAAGAAGCAGGACACAAAGTCACAATTCTTGAAGCGAACAACAGAATGGGTGGACGTGCCTATACCATTCGATCTCCCTTTACCAATGGTCTTTATTTTAACGCTGGCCCCATGCGTATTCCGGATAATCATTATTTGACCTTAGAGTATATTAAAAAATTTGGGCTATCGGTAAATCCGTTCATTAACCGAACTCCCATGGATATTTTATACCTGAACGGAATCAAAACACGTCTTAACATTTTTGAACGTTACCCTGGTATTCTAAACTTCCCTGTTGCTCCGAATGAAAAAGGGAAAAGTGCAGAAGAGCTGCTGAATTTAGCCATAAATCCTATTCTTGATTTTATAGCCCAAAACCCAACTAATAATTGGTCTCTCGTGGAAAAAGAGTTTAAAAACTACTCGCTCGGTTCTTTCTTGAACTCTTACCATTATCAATATGGAACGACATTTTCAGATGGAGCAATTGATATGATTGGTGTACTCCTTGACTTAGAAGCATATATGGGGATGTCTTTTGTTGAAGTTTTACGAGAAGTGCCGTCTTTTAGAGCAAATCGTTTTTATGAGATAACCGGTGGTATGGATCTACTGCCAAAGGCCTTTCTTCCACAATTAAAAGAAGTTATTATGCTCAATCAAAAGGTGATGAAAATTGTCCAAAATAACAACAGTGTAACTATCCATTCTACCCATCAGCATTCTTCAAATCACTTCACTATAAATGGTGATCTCGCCATTATTACCATTCCATTTTCAGTGTTACGATTTGTGAATATTGAACCATACCATTCTTTTTCCTATTATAAACGAAGAGCGATACGCGAACTGAACTATATAGGCGCAACAAAAATTGGAATCGAGTTTAAAAGCAGATTTTGGGAAAAAAATAATCAGTTTGGGGGTAGAAGCATAACTGATTTGCCAATCCGATTCACACATTATCCAAGTCATGGGATTGGTACAGATGGACCTGCAGTGATTTTGGCCAGTTATACATGGGCAGATGAAGCTTTAACATGGAACGGTCTATCAAATGAGGAACGTATTCACTATGCTTTAATAAATTTAGCAGAAATATATGGAAACCAAGTTTATTCTGAGTTTGTAACAGGAACTTCCTTTAGTTGGGTCGATAATCCATTTTCTTCAGGAGGGTTTACGGCTTTTGAACCGAGTCAAGAAACCGAACTGTATCCTTATATCCCTATACCTGCAGGAAGAGTGCACTTTGCCGGTGAACATACTACACTTACCCATGGTTGGATGCAAGGGGCTATTGAATCTGGAATAAGGGTTGCATATGAAGTGAATGACTTGCCAAAATAAAACGGGAATAATAGTAAAATAGGAAACTTTAGCCTTAAATAAGCACTTATTTTTGTCCTGAGTACCATCAATAATTTACGGGTGCATTGCTTCATCTTGAAGAAACGCACCCGTTTTGTGGAAAAACTCATTACAGGAATGCTCTTTTCTTGGAGAAATGTACCCGATATTGTGTTGAAGATTAAGTTGGAAATGAAACACTATTTTTGATTTATTAATTTTCCGCCTTTTGACTGGTAAAGTTCCAATGATTTTCCTTGTTCAGTTCGTGGGTAATATTCCACTTCACAGTAGTAGTTACCTTCTTCTATACCCTGATAATCTTGAGGAAACATAACGCTATTCTTTCCAAAATTAACCTCCGTATGCCCTCCTCTTGTGATATCGAATATGATGATCTCACAATCCCCTTTGTATTGTTTCGTCTTATTAGCTAAAACGTTAGGCAAGTCTAACAAAGAATAGACAAACAAGAATCCTGAAAGGAGAAATAAAAAGGCGACTCCAAGAATATCCTTTATCGGTATCTTATACGTAACTCCATTCTTCTTTTTCAATTTATATAAATGCCAAATATAAGCGGACATCCCCACCAGCATTACAAATGACAATGACAGTAAATAGAAATACTGTGACAATTGCTTCAATTCCTTTTTTAGAGTTTCTTTTTAATACGTTTCCCAACCCAATGGTGTTTCACATCATTGTTGTAATTGGATCTATCAATAAGGATTATATCTTATAAGCTATCCTTAAAGTTTAAAAAGAAATGCACTTCTCCTTCTTGAAGAAATGCACCCGATTGTGGAATAACTTATTATAAGAACTGCAGCTTAATTTAATAGAAGTACACTTTAAAAGCTATGCTCTTTGTATATTTTAATTGGTAAAATACAGCTTTATTTTATCTCATACTACTTTTTATCCGACAACTACTTTTTGCCGATTAAAAGCAAAAATAATCGTTAACAATCCCAAAATAGCACAAATCTTAAACATAAATGAGTATGAGGTAAAATCAGCAATCGGTCCCATAATGACACCACCTAGCGAAACACCTAAATCGGCCATAGCAATAAATAAACCAAGTAAAACATTCCGATTTATCTTAGGCAATACAAAGGTTAAATACGTTGTTAACGTCGGATAAATGATTGCCTGTGCAATCCCCATTAAAATAGCACCAACATAGAAAAAGAGAGCTCCACCTGTTGTAGAAAAGCTTACACATTGTGCGGCTGTTGCTAAAAGAAACATAGTTAACATTATAAATGGTGAATGCCATTTGCCATTAGAAGGAATTTTTTTTCTTAAAGCGAAACGTGCAAAGACGACGGTACCTGCTTGAAGCATGAGATAAATTCCAGCATTTCCACTTTCTAATTGCATAGCATACAGTGGTATAAAGGTTGTAATCGCTCCAAAAACAATAGAAGCAACTAACATTATTACGCTGCATCTAAATAAATCTGGATTTGTTACTAGCTGACTAAAAGATTTACTCATACCTACTCTCTGTTCAGTATTATTTGTATCAGACTTAGACTTTTCTCTTTCCATTTTGGCGCTATAGCCAACCAATCCAGTAAAGAGAGCAATTGCTACCATCACTACTGTAAAGTAATCCATTCCTCCTTGCCAAATGCCTAATGCTAGTAAAGGGCCAATAATACCTGGTATATACGAAAATAAAGAATAAAGTGAAATGCCCTGAGAACGATCCTTCTCTGGCAATGCATCAATAATCCCGATCTGTCAATGTAGGATTCAAATTATGTGTCAAAAAATTGCAAGAGAGCTTTTGAAAGTTGATCCGGGGCTTCTTCGGCCATATGATGACCGCTTTCAATCCCATACCCTCGCACGTTTGGAGCCCAATTTTTCCATATGCTAAGAACATCTCCATACAGACTTTCTAAATCATCATAAATTGACCATAAACATAAAACCGGACATTGAATTTTCCTACCTTGTCGCCAGTCTTCATCATCATGGGCGCGATCAATTCCCAATCCTGCACGGTAGTCCTCTACCATACCATGAACTGTTTCCGGATTGTGGATAGCCGAATAATAATCTTTGTAATTCATGGCACCCATTTTCTCCCGAGTGCCTTCGTACCATGAATCTGGATCGGCAAGAATTGCTCTTTCTGGTTTATCAGCTTGACCAAAAAAGAACCAATGCCACCAAGCTTTAGCAAAATTTTCATCACATCGTTTCAGCGCCTCTAAAATTGGGACACCGTCTAAAACTGCCAAATGAGTAATAACATCAGGATGATCCATAGCAGTACGAAATGCTGTATAAGCTCCTCGGTCATGCCCAGCTATGGCAAATTTTGAAAAACCAAGACTTTTCATAAGTTGAATGCAATCCTTTGCTTTTTCTCGCTTTGACGAATTTTTATGGTCTGGTGTGTCTTTCGGAATAGATGATTGTCCAAATCCCCTCAGATCAGGACAAATGACTGTATACTTTTCTGCAAGTCGTGGGGCTACCTTATACCAAGTAGTATGAGTACGTGGATGACCATGAAGTAAAACTATCGGAGAGCCAGTCCCTCCATAGCGAAAACGTATTGTCGCCTCATCAAGCTTAACTTTTTCAAGCTTGAAGCCTTCAAATCCTTCATTTGTTGCAAATGACTCGTCCATTTTTTAGAATCCTTTCTTTAAAAAAGTTATTTTATAAATTTAATATCTTATACCCTTTTGATGTCATCGTAACCCTTCTCTTATTCAACAATCTGGCCCGTTTGTAGAATAAAAAGGAGAAGAATTTTCATCAAAATAAGGCTGGTTTTAAGTATATAAATTCAAATATTACACATAATGAAAAAAAACCTGGAATATATATTCCAAGGTAGTAAAGCACTTTATTATTCAGTAAAGAACTTTCTTATCAAAACACACTAGCATTCCTTTATACACAAAAAACCCTAACTAATATTAGTTAGGGGATTTTTTACTTCATTCAATAAACAAATCTCATTATTTGTTCCTTTATAAGCAATTTGTTATTCCTATGAGGCTCTTTACAGTTTCTGTTTCACAAGGACGCTAATCTCCGCAGCCGATGCCCAGCCGTTAACACCCGCCGTTGCTTCGAGCTTGACATATGATGCATCCGTCGGATCAAAAGTTGCTACTTTCTCCGCATTGTTGTCTGCCCAAGTTCCGCTTGCAACTTTAGTAAAGGTCACTCCATCTGTACTTACATAAACGTTATATCCTGTAATATTTCCGTTGCTGCCTGATGACCTTGGTAAATACGCAACCTTATCGATTGGGTAAGTTCCTCTAAGATTTAAGTTGATCGATTGGGGGAGAACATCAGATTTATCCCACTTTGTATGCCAAATCGTTTGTGAATTTCCGTCAATCGCCATGGATGCTGAATTATTTTCACCAATCGTTTCCTGACTTGTCGCCGTTGCCGTCATTTGAGACTGTGGGATCTTATTAACCGTTACTTTAATGCTTGTTGTCAAAGGGACGTTATTGAGATTTTCCACTCCATTTGGCAAAGTTACAGTTCCATTTACAGTAAAGGTCTGTACAGCCTTTACCGTAGGATCATAGTCTGAAGCATCTACATTCCATGTCACCTTGGCCACCCCATTTAAGCTGCCTGAATCGGTAACCAAGTCTACTGTCGTTGGCAATCCAAGGGCGTCCGCTGTCTTCGCCGTTCCGATTGCCACCCCTGTTTTGTCAGCAGGTGCAGTGATGCTGTTTAATTTTACAACGACCTCTTTTGTGAAATCCGTAGCAGGAGGAGTTTTACTTGGATCAGCTCCCCATTCTTTGTTCGGGGTTGAGCCCATTTGGAATTCTAGTTTTCCACCTTTCATAATATCCTCGTAGCTGATCCATGCCTGATCAAAGCTTTTTCCGTTCAGCTTCGCCTTTTGAATATAGCGATTTTTACTAGATACATCGTTTGCCTTAATCGTAAATGACTTCCCTTTTTCAAGATGCAATGTCATTTCAGAGAAGATAGGCGAACCGATCATATAGTAAGGGTCTCCTGGATTTCCAGGGAACAATCCCATTGCGCTATACACAAACCAGGAAGACATTGCCCCGGCATCATCATCCATGGAAGGCAAATACCCCTCCGGATCAGCACGGTATACACGTGATTTTATCGGCAAAGCATACAATCCGTGGTTATGGTACTTTTGTGTAACTACTTCCGTCGTGTATTCTCTAACATATTTCTGGGTCAAATAAGGCTTGCCCAAATAATTAAACATATACGGTGCTTGAATATCCGGTTCGTTGATTGCCATATATTCATCAATTTCAAAGAAATACTCTAGATCATCAGCTAACTTTTCAGAGCTCCCCCTTAGTTTGGCCAGACCTTGGACATCATGCGGAACGAACCATCGGTAATGCCACAGATTTCCTTGATAAGCAAATTCATTGATCCTTGAAACACTTGCAGCAGTTTCTGCATTCGGAGTAAAAAATCCTCGTTCATTTTGTTGGTCATCCCTCTGTATTGGGTTCCAAAGATCTTGATAGGACAACGCAATTTCCCGGTATTTTAAATATGTTGCCTTGTCTCCAAGAAGAGAAGCTAGCTTCATCGGATAATAAGCACTGTATGCTTTCTCTAGTGCTCCGGATACTTTATTAGGAGCATAATGATCTGTATCGACAGCCATCCCACGAAGAGCCGTATACACGTCAAAATCATCAAATCCTTTTGTATAAGCATCAAGGATTACCGCACCGTTAAATTCATTCCGTACAGTCGGACTTGGCCAGTACCCTTGCCCCCACTGGACATATGAACCCCTAGTCTTATATACATCCACCATAGATTTCACAATATTATCAAACTCCTGAGGAGCGAGTATTGAATACAAGGAGTATTTCCTAAAATCATCCCATGTCGTCCAGCCTGAGTAATATTCAAAGTCCTTGCCCATCTCAGAGGTGTTGCGAATCGTATTCTCATCCCTTGCCGCTCGGAACTCGCCTTTGGAGCTTGTTACATTATTTGGATGAAGGAAGGAGTGATACAACTGCGTATAGAAAATCGTTTTGTTTTCCTCATCGTTGTCGGTGATTTTCACCTTGTTTAGAAGCTTACTCCAAATTTTTCTTGTTTTGCTCCGTTGCTGGTCAAAATTCCAATTCGGAATATCATGATCTCTTTCATATTTTGCCTCTTCCACACTAATTGGAGAAAGACCAACTTTTGCTTTTATCTCCTGATTTTTGTTTGTATCAAATTTTGCAAATACCCCAATCTTTGTGCCGCTGCGACTCTCATCGTCTCCGACAGCATCGCCTGACCAAGACTTATAGGAGTCGAAATCTTGATCAAACTGAATGGAATAATACATTTTATAATAGCCATGACCACATACATTTTTTCCCTTAATATAGCCTGATATTTCATTGTTATTTTCAACCTTAAGACTAGCATCTAGCATTCCTGCATATGAGTTTGCTAGATCAATTAACACATACCCATCTTGTGATTTAGGAAACATATATTTATGGAATCCTACACGCTTTGAAGCAGTCAGTTCCACTTCAATGTCAGATTCAAGTTTCACTTTATAATAGCCAGGTGATGCTTCCTCACTGTTTTTGTCGTACTTCTCTTTATATTTTTTGCTGTCATTCGTAAACGAACCGATCCCAGGCTTCATCAAGATATTTCCACCTGCACCGCTGCAGCCGACACCGCTGAATCGAAGGTGTGAAAACCCTTTCAGATATTTATCTTGATAATAATATCCACTAAATGCCCCACCATCGGAATCCGGTCCCAATGATACTAGACCGAACGGCGTTGTTGGACCAGGATTCGTCTGGCCATTATCGCCCAATGTGTTGATAAATGGATCGACATAATCTACAGGTTTTTTGTTAATCTCCGGATAAGCAGGCGTTTGTTCTACATCTGTGCCATACAATTCTAACTCGTAAATCCTAGCGTTTGAGTCTTGAGTGGAAGGTTTATCTAAATAAAGCCTAATATAACGAGCTTTAAACGTAGGGACGTATCTGTCAACGATTGTCTGGTAGTTATCCTTTACAACATCGATATCTTCCCAGGTCTTTCCGTCTTCACTCATCTGCAAACGAAATGAATTGGTATTCCAGTAAGGACAATTTTTTGATTCACCAATACAAGCATTTTGTACAACCCATTGGTTAATGTTGTATTCTTTGCCCAAATCCAACTCTAGCCATTTCTGAGCAGTACCGGAATTGTCACACCACTTCGTATCGGTTCTGCCATCAACGGCAAAACTAGGCTTTTCATTTTCATTACATTGACCGCTGGCTGTCGCCTTCGCATTCAAAGCCACATTCGTGGTCTTTGATTCCAGCGGATGGGATTCGGATACCGCCATAACAGAGTCCGACGATAATGGTTCCATCATAGTCAATAGAATTAATACGATCATAAACATGGATAAAAGCTTTTTTCCCATTTTAATCTGTCCTCCCAATTTCATTAATTATGAATCTTTTATTCACCTATAGTTCAATCTTTTACTTAAGCAGCTATATGTATTAAATCCATCGTCAACCGTAGGATTGGTTGGTGCCATAGGTTTAATAGACTCTGTGTTTACGAAGCTAGGAGTTGAATTGTCGCGCTCATCAACCGCTTTGACTACAAAATCATTGGCTTGACCTGCTTTGACATCCTTCACAGTATATTGAAGTTGTTCTTCTCTGCTGAAGAAAGTGCAATATCTCCATTACCATTTTTGTTTGCCACTAATTCTTCAACCGCATTAGGTTTGCTATCATTTCTGGATAATAGTGTAAGTGTTAAACGCTGCATCTTCTCCGGATCTGTATGTATCAATCGTTAAGCTGTTTTCCGTCATCCGGATCCCCGATAAATCGGCTATACGTGGCTGCTCATACTTCGCTGCGACGTATAGCCGGCTTATACCTTTTATGGATGAATCCTGTAAAACAGTTTAAATCATCTTTACTCCGTGGCGCTCAAATGCTGCAGCTTCTAGAATGGACATCCCTTGACTCTCGGCAACTTGAGCCAGTTTGTCCGAAACTTGCGGTGCAAAATGCTTCGAAGGAACAGCATAGGACATTTCCCTTGCGCGCGCAGAGTTTCTGCGTTGGAACGGTCCCCAAATGGCAAAGGTTTGACCTGGGGTTTGAATATTGACAAAAAGCGTGTTTCCATCAGGCGAGAAGACAGGTCCTGCCAATTCAGATCCACTTTGACGATTGGCGGCAAAAGGATAGACTTTGCCTTCTGGGGTAATTCCCATAAGTCGATCTTGTCCTGAACCATCTTCTGCATACCAAAGGTCTCCCCAAGGAGTCATACAGATATTATCTGGATATTCCATGTCATGT
Organism: Fictibacillus barbaricus; assembly: GCF_014635025.1. GTDB lineage: Bacteria > Bacillota > Bacilli > Bacillales > Fictibacillaceae > Fictibacillus > Fictibacillus barbaricus. Next base: position 32,388 of record NZ_BMCE01000009.1, read on the forward strand.
GCATCCGTTCCCTCATAGAAAAGCTCCAAGGTATTGGTTGCAGGGAAATAGCGGTAAATACGCCCAAGATTTTTTTCGCCGGCAGAGGTATCATCGAACCAGAAGACACCCGCTTGGAAGAACGCTCCCTCTAGTCTACTGAACTTAATGCAGTTATGTTTAGCGGCATCCTCACGGCAGAGATGAGGATCTAGTTCCTTCCAAACAATCTGAAATTTTTGTCCTGTTTTAAATGTGCTTGCTGATGGATCAGTTACCGCTTCAATCGCCGCCGCATAAAGCTTACCGCCTTTTTGTAACGCGCCGGGTTTTTGGCTTAAGTCATTTGGGATAAAACGGTAAAGGTAACTTGGGCTTGAATCCTCTGTTAAGTATACATATCCTGTCGCTGGGTCAATTGCACAGGCTTCGTGTGAAAAACGTCCCATATCCTTAATTGGAGTTCTGGACATTTCGTTCTCCGGCTGTGTCGGATCCACTTCAAACACATATCCATGTGTCGCAGAACGTGTTTCTTCACAAGTCAGCCAAGTGCCCCAAGGAGTCGCTCCACCAGCACAATTTCTAATTGTACCTGAAGAGGTGACATATTCTTCGATAACTTCTCGATTTGGGCCTACAACTACAGCCGTTGTACCACCTTGAGCAGCGGCATCATAAGGATTGCTTCCAAATGCTGCGCCTCCCCCCAATTCATGATTACGAACAAGGATGGTCGTATTGTTAGGACCTTCAAAAGCTGCCATTCCATCAAAGGCTCCAGGGATTTTTCGCCCATCAGTCATTAGACCGCCTTCTTTAGAAATAATTTTGTAATGAAAGCCTTCTGGAAGATCAAGAATGCCATTTGGATCAGGCAATAATGGACCATATCCGCCAAAGCCGCTGGTTGGATTATTAGTTGTATCCGCTAATGCTTTGGAACCAAGTGCTAATACTCCAGTTGATCCTAGGGTAAGAGCAAGTGTGCTCATTCCTCCCGCTTTTAAGAAATCTCTCCTGTTCAAGCCCTTTTTAGATGTTTGATTTTCCATAATAAATAATTCCTCCCTATCAATATTTTTCTATCTATTGGTAGTTTAGTTAGGGAACTTTAAGAATTAATAGGCTTTTTGTAATGATTAGTTAAATAAATTTAAAGAAATGTAAAAATACTTCGGAAAGACCGACTAAACGGATTTCAAAATTATGTGTCCTAATGTTCAATCGTCTTATGTGAAGATCTAGATAGTAACATTACATGATCCCAAAGAGTACTTTCTCCCACACCCAAATTTATCTCCTTTTAATACATTTCCACCTTGTCTAAACCATAAATTGAAAACTCATTCTCCGTCCTTCAGACAAACATAAATAGAGTGGATTATAGGTATCTGCTTCTACAGCAACTCCTACAATCCACTCGTACTCATCGTTTATTGAATAAAAATGGTTTATAAACCTCATTTACTTATGGTATGGTTCCCTACGATTAATCCGAAACGGCTACTTTAGACAACTCATATGCTATTTGTACAGCCGAGTTCCCCTATCACTCCCTACATCAAAATTATTTGAAGCAATTTCATTTATCCTTTATTTACTAATTTACAACCAATAAATCAAAAAAATTGATATTTTTTTAAAAAGAAGAAAATGATCAATATTGCAAAAATTTACGTTAGATCTAAACTCTATTAATATTTGTCCCTTACCATTAAGCAGATTGGTAGATTTGATTCTGGAGGGGGCGGTTTTAGAATAATGTCCGGCCAATAGAATGTATCAGTGAGTTGATATGCTAAATTGGGTGGAAATCTTGTAGAAAGAGTTGTATAGGATCAATGCTTGCGAATTTAGCTCAAAAACTTTACGACGAGGGAGGTACAACAAGATTCGACGTTAACCATTTCCTAATCTATAAATGTATTGAACGGTGTAGAAGATACGGTCGCGGTAATCGTAGAAAATTAGAATTCCTGGAGGTTTTCTGTAGTGAAAAGAATTATATCCATTTCCCTCGTAATAATGATGTTATTCGGTATGGTATCGGTCACCACATACGCAGAAAAAGATAATGCCAGCAAAGATGCCAATCCCCTTATTTCATCGATTAAATTTGATAATAATTTGAAGGACGATGCAAATCAACAAGATTTGATAGCAAAAGGGAATTATAGTTTTGTAGACGGTGTATTACCCGGAACCAAAGCTCTGCACTTAGAAAGCGGAAATGGCAATTATGTCAGTACGCCGCAGAGCTTGAAATTTGGAGAAGAGAGTTTTACCGTATCCTTCTGGTATAAGGGCGACACTAAAAATAATAATGTCATATTATCGAACAAGGATTTTAGTAACGGCTCTAACGCAGGCTGGGCGATTTACACATCAGCCAATTCGATCAACATGAATTTTGGATTCCCGACTGCAAAAGTAAAGAACATTTCCTTTGGGCGCAACACGTTTGATGCTTCCGATTGGCGTTACGTGACATTTGTTGTAGACAGAGATAAAATGCTCGCATCGCTTTATATTGATGCTTACAAAATGGCTGAAACTTCGCTGAGGCACGGATCTTTAGATACGTCCAATCCTTTAAATATAGGTAGCGACGGATTGGGCAACCTCGGCGGCAATTCATTCGGTATCGCTGATCTGATGATTCAGAAAGGCGTATTAAGCACTGATGTAGTTCAAGCTAATTATAATAGTTACGCTGGACATGAAGTAGATATGAACGCACTTAACGACACCATATCAGAAGCAAGTGCAATCGTAGAAGGCGGTCGTGACAACGGCTTCAGCAAAACCGATTTTAAATATTTGAAAAAGGCCTTGAATTATTCAAAAACGGTTACAAGAACGCAAAAAGTAAAATTCTATACACAGGAAACCATCAATTATTACGAACGTGAACTAAACAATGCCATATTTATCTATCAAAAAAGCAATAAAACATTAACTCCCCCCGGTTTAAATGTAACTATAAACAGTGACACGGAAATCAGCAGTAATCCCGCTGCAATCGCGCGTGTGGAAGACGATATGAGAAAAGCCATGAGCGTGTTCCCGCATTCCGATGTCATGTTGATTCCCGGCGACGTTACCGGCGGTAACAAAGCCAGTGAATATGTTTGGATGGGTGAGCTTACAAAAGTATACAATAAACTTCAAAGTGAGGGTTTATTTGACAGTACGGAGTTGTTAATGGTTAGAGGCAACCATGATATGGGCGGCGCCGAAAACCTAATACCTATCGGTTCGGCGGGCGCATGGAACGAAGCAACGCAATCGTACGATAACAATTTCTTTAACAGTGCTTATCGGGTCAAGGTAAAAGGATACAATATTGTCGGTTTTGACGCAAATTACAATAACCAAAATACGGTGGGAAAAACCCAAAATTACCTCAAAACTATCACAGAAGAAGAGGATTATGATCCAACAAAGCCCATATTTGTAATGTCTCACTTCCCTGTAAGCGGAACCGTGTGGGGATCGAGATGGAGCAGCTCGGGAAGTAATGCTGTAGGTAAATATATTGCCGACAATAATTTGTCGCAGGTGTTTTATATGTCAGGCCATACGCAATACGACCCCACCGACGAACGCTCTCTCCATCAAGGTTCGGCTACGTTCCTCGATTCCGGTGCGTCGTCATATTCCAGTTATATTGATGACGGTCCGTACGGCGGATATATAGAAGGCGCGTATATCAAGTATAAAACCACACCTCGCATCGTGAATTTCTTAGAGGTTTACGGTCCGAAAATTATCATCAAACAGTATAATTTAAGTACGAATGAATTTGTAGGCATACCTCGTGTAGTAAACGTTGGCGAAGGCAAAAATGCCTTTACGTACAGCAGGAACGATATAAGAGAACTTATACCTCCGCAGTTTGATGAGGGTATTACAGTCGATTCCATCAAGAGCAACGAAGTTAATTTTACGATGAAGCAAGCAAATGATAATGTACGCGTTTTGGAATACAATGTTGAGCTTATCAACAAGCTCACCGGGGATGTGGACAAATCGTTCAACAGCCTTTCGCTGCCGCTAGACAAACCATTCGATGTATACAGGCAATATAAGATAACAGGGTTATTGCCGAAAACGCCATATCTGCTCAGGGTATTCGCCGCGGATTCCATGTATAACCGTTCCTCCCAGGCCATTGACATTATAACGAAGGGTGTTAACTTAAACAGCATCACTGCGCCTGCATCGGTATCTGCGAACAACGGAACGGCCAAGACAGCGGAAGCTCTGGGATTGCCCACAGAAGTAATTCTTGCAACCGATGGAGGAAATGTGGACGCAAGTGTGACTTGGGATTTAAGCGGCGTTAGCTACGATCCGGCTATCAAGACGGTGCAGACCTTCTCGGTGCCAGGGACCGTAACCCTGCCTTCCGGAGTTGAAAACCCGAACAGCGTTCCATTGACAACAAGCATTAACGTAACTGTTCAAGCAGTTGGAGTAGCTGCAGGCCAAATAACACTAGACAAATCCCAGTACATCCAAGGGGAAGCTATTAACCTATCCTATACTGGCGCAGCGTTAAACGGGAAAGATTGGGTCGGCATCTACAGAACCGGAGCTGTTCCTCCAGGTGCCGGTGCATCTTTGCGATGGAGTTATTTAAAGTCTGGATCTGGAAGAGTTAGTTTAAACAATGGACTGGCCCCTGGCACTTATGATGCACTCTTTTTGCTCAATGACGGTTATACGGTAGTGGATCGCAAGACATTCCAAGTCGTTCAACCTTGACGTTAAAGAGCATAACAGTGTCCGCATCCATCCAGGGATTGCCCAACGGAACAGCAAAGACGACAGCAGCCCTTGGCTTGCCTTCCACATGGAACTGGTTACCGATGCAGGAAGTAAGAATGCTAATGTGACATGGAATGTAGATGCTGCAAACTATGATCCAGCTCTAAAGATAGAACAGACCTTCACGGTAAATGGAACTGTAACCTTGCCTGCAGGTGTGGTAAATCCGAACAACGTAACATTACACAAGCATTAGCGTAAGTGTAAATAATGTTCCGGATCACGAACTACTAGTTACGACAGTTAACGCTCCTGCTGGATGGGTCAATCAGGATACAACGAAGCAGCAAACTATTTGTTGCGAGAAGCTCAATATGTATTGAAACAAAAGTAAAGCAATTCAAAGCTTGACCCAAGAGAATAAACACAGATGCCACACATTTACGAATTTTAGGATGGATCGGTAATGTAACGGGGGAGATTCATTTTCTCCCCCTATTATTATTGATGGATTCAGGATTTTCCACGTTAGGAACTATAATTACGCAAGCCTGTGACATTCCTGTTGAGACTTGCATAGCAATTCCTTCTCTACTTGGTCCATTTTATGAAAAGAGGTCCAGAAGCAATGAATCTAAGAACTTTCCTCTCCTTGTTCATCATCGTATTAATTTTGGGGACTGCCACAACTTCATTTGCGCATTCCTCAAGCATGGGTTACTCGAAGTTAAACGTTATAGGGAACCAGATTGACTATGAACTTTTTCTTGATCAACGAGACTTGCTTGTGCAATTTGATACCAACAAGAATGATAATCTGGAAAACGAGGAATTGCCCTCGCAAAAGGACGGAATCGAATCGTTTTTACAGAAAGATCTTCGAATAGATGTGGATTCGAAACCCTTAACGATGGAATTGCTTTCGATGGACGTGACAACAAAGGATTCCACAAGAGGCGTAGTGTTTCAAATAAGGTTAACCGCTGATGAAGCGATCGAACAATTAAATATTCATTACAATCTGGTGTTTGAAGATGCGCCTGCTCATACGAGTGTACTCTTGGTCCATTCAGGGGAATTTCTCTATGAGGATATTCTTGATATTAATAGAAAAGATATTCAGATCACCTTTCCCGCGGCGGAAACTACCGGAAGCTGCAACGATTGCGGCCATAGAGCTCAGTCCGAGAAGATTGGCTCCGTCCTGTGGAAATACTTTATACTTGGAATCGAACACATTTTGATCGGGTACGATCATTTGCTGTTTTTGTTATCCTTAGTATTAATCGCATCTAGATTCAAGGATGCGTTGAAAATTGTTACTGCTTTTACAATCGCCCACAGCATTACCCTTTTCTTGGTGGCGTCGGGTCGCATCCATGTCATCTCGTCTTGGGTTGAAGCGTTGATTGCAGTAACGATCTGTTACGTGGCCGTGGAAAATATGTTTGTTCAAAAGGCGAAATGGCGGTGGGTTATGACAGTCATATTTGGCCTAATTCACGGTATGGGCTTCGCCGGGGCTTTGGCTGAAACAGGACTTCCAAAGGACAATCTGATTGGCACACTCCTGATGTTCAATTTAGGTGTAGAAACGGGCCAACTAATGGTCTTATGCCTATTACTGCCCCTCTTGATTTGGCTCCGAAGGTTCCCTTGGTATCGTAAAATGATGATTTCAACGTCTTGCCTTATTTTTGTTCTGGCATTTTATTGGTTGATTCAAAGATTGTAATTAGGCCATGATTTGAATAATACGAGAGTTATCGGTATTTTGATAACTCTTTTTAATACCGCGTGGCTGTGTACGTAGTGACGGGTGACAAGAATAGCGATGAAACCGCGTAAGGAATGGGAGTTTCATCAATAGCACAAATCATTGCGTATCCTTTTAAGTACAGTATACTCACTTTCAAGTTTTGCTTTAGAATAAGGAATTTTTTTATATATACGGTACGATGATATTAGTTTGATTTTATTTACAGTTGAACTAAAAGACTGAGGAACGTTCTCGACTGCTAATACATTAAACTTAAATTTATTTTGAAGCTACAATGTTGGACGTATCTGATTGCCGGTTTGATTTAGGCGACTATGGAAAACAATGTAAAACCCACGCTAAGACATTTTATGGAAATAAAATAGTGCTTTTTCTTACTTTAAGGCTTTCCCTTAAGGTAAATACCCTTGTGAAAAGGTAATTTGATTTAGGGATGGATTGAGGGAACAGAAATAGAACAGAAATATTTCTATGTTAGATTGTCAGAGGGTTCTTATTACGAACTCCCTAAAACGACCATTTTAGGGAATCGCCTTATTTATCAAGTTTTTCAATATAAGCCTTAGAAATGTAATAAAAAGTTGGCACTACCCCTTTTATAAATGTATACGGTGCAATTTTCGTGCAATCCCCAAAAAAAAATGATAAATGAGATAGAATGTAGGGTTTATTTTATATTAATTATTTTAAAAAAATAACCCTTTATTCCAAATGGAATAAAGGGTTATTTACTTGGTAGCTTTAACATAAAGCTACTACAGGTTATGCAACTTTAAGTTTTTGATGTCTAAAGTTCCATTGTCTGCCACATTTAAGCTAAAGCCCCAGTTAGCCAACCCTTAGCATCTGCCACGAGTGTTAGCGCACAGCGTAAGTCTTAATTATAGTTTGTTCGATTTGACTGCCGTTTGCGTCCCATGCCTTGATGCGAAGCGAAACGTAGCCAGTGTCTGGGTTTTTCACCCACACTTTGTAGTGGCCATCTTGCCTGTTATCCACTTTTGTTTTGCTCCAGGTTTCTCCGTCGTCAGTGGATACTTCGACCTCGACCCCTTTAATGTCTGGGGTAGCACCTGATTGAAGTTCGAATGATAGATCAAAGTGGTCAGTAATGCCACCATTTGCCTTGTTCTCCTCATCAAGTTTAATGTCATACTTCGGCCACAGAAGCGCTAGGGTTTCCTGCCCACTTGCTGGTCGCTCAGACTTGAACGTCCACGCAGTGCTGGTCTTTGTAGACATTATGAACCCCGTCGGGTGCGCAGTGTCCATCGTGATTCGGTAGGTCGCTGGGTTAGGGCTGACCGTTTGCGGCGTACTCAACGAGAACCATTTCCTCTGTGTGAGGAGCTTATCGTCCTGGTACACCCGAACCATCGTCGTGTCTTCAGGGTATCCAAAATTGCCCCAGTGCCCCGGTTGGCTGTCACTATGTGCTTGCATGTTGAGGTTGAATTTGTCTCCCTCACGGAACGCCTGTGTGTTCTCTGATTCAGCAGGACCGTTCGCCGCGCCCAGCCATGTCTCTTCGTGCTTCTCACCCGGCAGGTAGTTGCGGAATATGTCCTTCATGCTACGGCTTATACGATTGTCGTCATAAACCGCGTGGGACCATTGCATATCCTTCATAGTCGGCGACATGCTACCGGTTGAGTACCACTCCTCACGGTCAAGTGGCCCGTCGACAAATTCCACAACCGAGAAGGTCCCAACCTCTCCTGGGCGGATCGCAGTAAGGGTCTCGCCGAGTACTCTTCCTTTTGTACTGCGGTAGTGTGCATTCACCACTGCAGAGTTTTCTGCAGTCACTTCGTCGACTGGGTTAGCCGGGATCACATCCGGAATCATCATCGCCATGTTGTACACGTACGGGCTGTTGGCGATACCCTTCAAGTTGATACTAGTAGCACCGCTTTCGATTCGATCGAAGAGCACCGCTCCGTCGTCTTGTTGAAGGGTCCAGGCCGGAATGGTAATACCAGCCGTTTTAAACACGCTAGTCCAGAAAATACCTGGCCCGTCGTAAACAATAAAGACACCTACTGCACCGGCAGCCGTGACAGCTTTGATCTGGTCCGTAATCGTCGATTTCGCATCTCGAGTGATGACTGCCAGTTTGCCAGAGACGTCCTTGCCGCTGAGGTCTTCAGGTCGTGCAAAGCCGAGGTTGACTGCTTCCAGTGTCTTTTCGCCGTCCAACTTAGGAGTAAACATGACATGCTCGAGCGGGATCGAACCACCATTTCCGTCATAAGATGCACGGATCAAAGGTGCGTACCTGCGCTGCTGGAAGTCGAACTCGAACTTGCCGGTAGTCAACGGCTCCTCCATTGGTACCACGTACGGGTGATCCCAGTACGGTGCCGTATAGCCCTTCATGAAGTCTATCGTAAACGGGATGCCATTATTTTGCTGTTGCTGGCGGTATCCTAATTTGTAGCCCATCCCTTCGGACTCCTTTGGAGTAGCAATCTTGACCTCTTTGCCCAACTGGGCATCTAACGTGATCGTCTTGTTCGCGTTAATCTCCACATCAGGATCACCTACGAGGGTATGGTTCTCCACTCGCCAATTAGCCTCATCGTATGTGTTCACGGTACCCATTACTGAGTAACGCCCCTGCGGCACTTCGATGATCTTGATCCCCGTGTCTCTATTTGGGACGATCGTTCTGTTGAATCCCGTATCAAGGTTAACCACAAAGACATCACCACTTGATGGGTTTCCGTTACGGTCGATCATTTGAACAGTTAAATCCACTGATGGTACCTTCTTCGTAGCACCAATGGTCGTGTTTAATGTTTTACCGTCACTTGAAGTAGCCGTAACCACCGCTTTGTAATCGCTTACATTTCCGAATGACGGATCAAACGTCACTTTCACCGCACTGCTGCTATGGGCAGGAACCATTACTTCTGTCTGGTTTAGTTTAAACATACCATCCGGAGCCAGGGCTCCAGTCTCATTTTTAGATACCATATTAAGCGTTAATTTCATCTCACTATCGGATGGGTTGACGTAATTAAATGTCTTCTCGATCGGCTTACTAGTTTCCTCAGCACTTCCAAGACTGACGACTGCAGGACTGCTATAGATGTTCGCATCCAGAGCTTTATCAATGCTTACACGTCCGCCTCCCTGCTGATATGCCGTATCGTTGGCAGTTGGCTTAGCCGTTCCAACCAACACCTGCTTAACTCGGTCAGCTGACCAGTCTGGATGCCTTTGTTTAAGAATGGCTGCAGCACCAGCAACATGTGGTGTAGCCATCGATGTACCACTAGCAGTAGTGTAATTAGCGTCAAAGACAGTACCCATAGAGGTTCCTGCAGCACGAGCAGCTACGATTCCTACTCCTGGTGCCGTAATTTCTGGTTTGACTCGGTAATTCTCAATAATGGGACCACGGCTTGAGAAGTTAGCCAAGACGTCGGTTTTGCTAACTGCCCCAACGGTCAATGCTTTTTCGGCTGCACCTGGTGATCCAATGGTTTTCTTATCTGGTCCTGCATTACCTGCAGCAATAACAAACAATGTGTTGCTGGTTTGACTCAAGTTGTTGACCGCTTGACTGATTGGATCTGCGCCGTCACTAGGACTAGCATTACCAAGACTCATGCTGACGACATCGGCCTTTTCCTTGACTGCCCATTCCATTCCAGCGATGACTTCAGAATCAGAACCTGAACCAGCATTGTTAAGCACCTTCCCAATTAGAAGTTCTGCACCTGGAGCTACGCCCTTTAATTTACCGCCGGAAGCGGCGCCAGATCCCGCGATAGTCGAAGCAACATGCGTACCGTGTCCGTGGTGATCGATAGAATCAGGATCTCCGGTGAAGTTATTCGTTTTTATAATCGATCCTTTAACATCAGGATGATTCGAATCGATTCCAGTGTCCAAGACAGCTACTTTCACGCCTTTTCCATTATATCCAGCCGCCCATGCAGTTGGCGCACCAATCTGAGGTACACTCTGTTCCAGGGTCACCTGTACCTTTTTGTCAAGCCACAGCTTCTTCATGCCTCCAGCAAGCTCCGGTTCGGTACCCTCGGAGATGCTGTCGTCGTCGACCGCTTCCCAGAACGTCTTCGCCTTCGATTTGCTCGCCTTTAGCGCAACACCGTTGACGATATCTAATACCTTGTCCTTTTTTGAACCTGTCGGAGCGGCCTGATCTAACGCTTTGTCCGTCATACTCTCTGTTCCTGTGTAAGTCGCGATCAACGGTATATCAGAGCCATGAGCGTCGTCGTATCCGTACTCAACCAACTTGGTGATGTTGAACAGTTCGCGGTCAAGTTCATCCGCATCGATGTACGGCTGCGCCTTAGCCGGGATGATGTAGACTTCTTTACCCACCTGTATCTTAGTTATTTCCGTTGGACTGCCATCAGACAACGGTGCGACAGTAGCCGCCTGCATACCGTCGGCGTATTTCTCAAGTGTTACAACCTCGCCCGTGACGAGAGTAACCGTGTGCGTCGAGACGATTGTGTTGTTCTGCTTTTGCTCGAACGCCTGAGTGACCGGCGTTTCTCCAGTGGTTTCATCATTAGCAAATGAATTACCAGTACTTGTTGCCAAAAGTACTACAGAAGCCAAGCCTGCGGCGGTCAATACATTAATAATTTTTTTGTTTCTCCTCTTCCTCATTTAAACTCTCCTTTTCCTAACTAAATAGTAGATTCATATATTTGTAAAAATGTGAAGGTTTGTGCTGATGACTTAACTTCGTATTTAATATACGGATCTGTCTTTAGTATCAATTGGAATTCAATATTTATTAAATATTCAGAAATATTTCTTAATTCAGATTATAGGACAGGCTTCAATTCAAGTAAATTGGGGGATTATTCTATGATTTTTATTAATTTTTTTTAAATGAATCAATAAGAAAATAAATGTTTATGTCGTTTTTTGTAAAATAAACTAGAAAAAATAAGTAATATGATTTAATTTATTGAAGAAACTCGAAAGATACTGGAGTTGAAAAATGGGGGATTTTTAGAATTTCACTAGAAAATAGTCTTTTAATTGTATGGATCTCTATTTTTTCCACTACTATTTATCATGATTCTCTTGAGTTAATCACACCTTTTTATAAAATTAAGACATTTAATATCTAAAGGGGTTTTATTAAAGTCACAATAACTGAGATGAAATCCTCAACAGGTTCAGAGACGTATCCTTTGTCAAAAGGGCACATAATACACCCCATTATTTATTTACCGTTAATATTGCTAATGACGGGCCAAAAGGATGGCATATGGTTAATTACAAGGTAAAAAAATTGGATTCCATTGAAGGAATCCAGTGTAAACACCCTGTATAATAGTTTTAGTAAGTGTTATAACTTCGTTTTTGTACTTCAAAGTCTAAAGCACGATCGTAGTTATCAACGACACCGCCAGCTGCACAATCCACCGCATTAAACCCCCACTCTTCTAATGAGTGGGGGTTACAAAATTTAGTTCACACCCGAGCCCATTACTTTCTATAAACTTTACTGCTGTACATAAATGACTGTCGGCTGGAATAATTTCAGCAAGAAGTTCCTTACGGGCAAGTAATGGCAGCCCTTTTACTGACTTACCTTTATACATTAGGATATCAAAAGCTACGTATGTAACTTGTTCATTATTTTTACTGCTCATAAATCTCGCCATTATAGCTTCAAAGTCTGGTTTCCCGCTATCATCCGTTATAATTATTTCCCCATCGATTACAGTTCCAGGAGGAAATCCTAAATTTAGCAGCTCTTTAAATCTAAAGGTAACTTCATTGTGGTGACGAGTATATAATTTTACGTTACCGTCAAGATCCACTGTATAAAGTAACCGAATTCCATCTAATTTTAATTCGGTGATATAATCCTGATCATCAAATGGATGATCAGATTTTTGTAATAACATCGGTTATGAAGAATATGCAAGTGTGTAATTTTAAAAAAAGCCTTTAAAATTGAGGTAAATAACATTAACTAGATTTTATTTGTGTATTTAATACCATACGAGGTTCCTCTTTATTCTTTGAATGCGTAGGTAGGGTAGTACCAGCGAAGCTGTCACCACCCGCAATAAAAAAATGTCAAGATTACAATAAGATATTTAATTTTGATACTTTAAACACGTATACCCTCGTCCTGATTTTAGGACGAAGATAAAATAAAGTTGTTAAAATTTTTAATAAATATTTCACCGAACTTAAAATCTAAGTTTTAATTCCATAATAGCACCCGTTTGTTGAAGAACTCATTTTAAAATAAACTCATTAAGAGCTTTAGTCTAAATTTACTTTTACTCTATTTAATTCGACTGGATTGTTCATACTTAAAGAATTCATATTAATTCTTAATACATAATCATTAAGTTTAAAGTTCTTCGCATCTGATAAATCAAATGTGTTTCTGAATCTTAATTCTTCCTTATTTAATATTTCTAATGAATGCTTCATAGACTTTTGATAAATTTCTTTTTCTGACTTCTTTACCAGAGTTACATCATTGAATGCAAAATTTTTATAGAACGAGTAATTCTGATCCTTTGTATCCTTATTTTGAATTTGAAAATCAACGATTATACGGTCTTGTCTAGTTGTAATTCTCTCGATCATTACTGCAAGGTCCTGCCTAGCAGCCTTAATCGTGACAGGTGTTTTTTCTTTTAGATTCACGAATTGATTTGGGGCATAAATGGCTACTTTTGGAACGATCACCAGATGACTGGTTCTTCCCTTTAAAGACTCTGGAATTATACTTCTATTCTTAACTACAAAGCTATCATTACTTTCTAAGGTTTCAAGATCTATCCCATCAGATGAAATTTCAATTTGCTTGCTTTTATCATCATAAATTTCTAATCTAACCTGATCCTTTTTTCCGCCAACAGGAAGTGTTGTCGTATAGTTTATTGCTGTTGAGGCTTTACCTTTTACAATTGAATCAAAATTTACATTTACATCGGCCTGATTATCATAACTTTCTTTATCAACTTCTATAGTTTCAAATGGTAATTGTTTAATGGGTACATCGAATCTCCAGTTTCCTTCTATTTCACCTATTCTTTTAAATTCAAGTGGAAAAGTTGTATCTGACGGCAGCTGTGTTTTCGGATAATTTAATCGGATATGGCCAACGAATTGATTTTGGGAAGGCTCCATATAAACTAGTTCTTTACTGTCTGATATTCCGCCGCTTCCGTCGAACACCTCGTAAAACCCTTGAACGGTACCATCCTCTTCTTTTTGGATGTCCCCATTAACAGAAAAGGTTACTCCAACCACTGCTCCATCATAATAAGCATTTGTTATTGAAACATCTATACCGTTCTGACTGTACACTTCATTTAGTTCTGTAATTAAATTTTCTGTTTGGAGATTCCGTCCCACCGCATCGTTGAAAACAACATAAACGTTCCCCAATAGAGGGACTTTTGCCATTACCTTTGATAATGAAGGAGAAATGAAACTAGATGTAATCATAACAGTTGCAGCTGCAACAATTGACCAACCTACTCTTTTAAATGACCTTTTCTTATTAGATCCTTCAAAGACTGCTCGTTCTTTCCCGATCTTTATTGCATTCAAAACATCATTTTTTGGCACGTCAATCCTTTCATAAGCTTGTTGAAGTAACTTTTTCTCCATTATCGTTCATTCCTCCTAACCCTTTCTTTAATTGGGTTTTCCCTCTACTTAAATAGGTCTTCACGGTATTTGTAGGGATGTTCATTAATTTAGCAACTTCCTTTATGGGTAAATCATGAATGTAAAAGAGAATTATCGTATTTTTATATTTTTCATCTAGCTGATCAATAGCTTCTAATAAATCTATACTCTCTTCAATATCACTGTTCTTAGTCTTCAATTTAGTAACGTTTTCAAGAGGAAGTTCTTTCTTTTTCTTATTTAATAAACTGTAAGAACAATTAATTAGAATTTTTGTGAGCCAGGTCAGAAAATACTCTTCATTTTTTAATTGTTCAATGGATTTGAAGGCTTTATAAGAAGTTTCCTGCACGATATCTAGAGCGTCTTCTCGATTTTTCACATATATATAAGCCGTTCGATACAATTGCTCGCTATGTAAAATCAAAAGCTCCTCTAATGCCTTTTTATTGCCCTTCATAGCCTTTTTAACTAGTTTAAGTTCAAGCATTTTCAACCTCCTTTCTGTACATTAGAGCAAAATGGTAATGAAAAAGTTTCAACCCTTATTATTAATTATAAAATGTCTTTGAAAGCATCTAATTTATCATCGCCATAAAAAAGATCACCATAAAGGTGATTTTTTGAGTAGTTTTTAATTTAAGTGCATTTTTCCTTCTTTAAGAAATGCACCCGTTAGTTGAAGAAGTATGGTTTAGTACCTTTCTTATTTCGATATTAGAAACACCTGCAACAGTATGCTTATCAATAACGCCAAAACTCTAATCAGATAATAATATTTTTTAGATAAAACGGATTGAGACCTTTCAATATATCCAATGACTAAAATCAATCCCAATACACCAATATAATCTTGAAAACTAACTAACTTTTTATTAGTCCAATTACTATCAATAAAGCTATAAAAGAACAAAAAAAGAAAAGTGTACGTTCCCATAGCAAATAAAGTTTCTTTAAGCTTTTCCATTTTCATAACGTACCTACTCTTGTTGTTTTATTATTCTATTTTATACCTTTAAGAATTTCATTCCTTGTTTAAACTAACCAGCCCTTTTCTCGAGTAACTGCAGCTGCCTTATGTGGAATAACTTATCAAAGAATCCTGTTCTAAAAAAAAGGTTAACGGGTTTCAATAATGTGTAGTATTAATTTTCGAGTGTTTTCTAAGCAATTTAGTTCTTTGTGAAAACATTGATAAATATAAATACTTAGTGACTCTTTTAATATAGAATTTTGAGGATATAGTGAGAAAAAGTCTTCATATAACAAATTCCTTTGATATTTAGGAATTTTCTTATTGCTGAAAACATATGAACAACTACCGGCTATCAACATCGTAAATTCTTCAAAATCAGCATATAGATCATTCTCTTGAATCCCTAAATCTTTCTCAATTTTTTCGTAATCATCGTGTGGAATTGAATGTAATATTTCATTATTGTAATACTTTTGAAGTTCATTTAATTTATCTAGCTTTTGTTTATCATTCATTTCAGAGGAAAATATCTTAAATTTATTAAACAAGGTTATTATTAATCCTCCTAATATAAGCTGATTTAATTAACTACGCCTTTAATTCAATAAAAATTGCATTCCCTTCTTGAAGAAATGCACCCGATTGCTGACTAAATTATTTAACTTTCTTATTAATGTAATTATCAAGTCTTTGATATTCATTCATGGGAAAATCGTGGTTCACCCAATTATCACGATATCCCTCTATACCATGCTTCTTTAATAATTTGCTTATTGAATTTACAACAACCTTTATAAGATCACTTAATAAACATTGTTCTTTAAATAAAATACTTCTTTCAATTCCACTTACTTTTATTATTGTTATCAATACATCTCGGTCATTTTGCTTCTCAAATTTCCAAACTAATCTTTCAGGTTCTTCCTCCATAATAAAAGTACTTTCATTTATAGGGTAAGGTACACAACCAGGAGTAATTGTTATTAATGACCTTAGAAGATCACTTAATGAATCTGTAAGATAACTTGCTATAAAATTGAATTCTTTATTATTGATTTTAATACTACCGCTTGCCCAACCTCTTCCCGACAACTGATATTTAAATTCCATAACTCACCCAGATCATAAATTATTTATAGCTTCTTTCTGGTGCCTTACTTTTACAACAATTCTCCCTTTATTCAATAAAAAAGTACATTTCTCCTTCTTAAAGAAATGCACCCGATTGTTGAACATTCTACCTTCCACGTTCTGCTCTGTCATATGCTTCTTTAATCAATGGAAGCACTGATTTAAAATTAAATATTAGATCTTTCATTGTTTTTATTGGTTTCACAAACCCAACATTGTAAACTCCCCATCTATCATCTTCTGGTTCAATACAAGTATATAAATATGGTTTTTCACTTCCATCCCAAATTAAACCGGCTCTTGAGCCATTCGGTGCCTGTACAAAGCCATCTCCAAAGGTACAACCTTCCTCTTCATCAAAATCAAAGTGATCAGTTATTTCACCATATATAAACCCATCTGTTTCTGTCTCGAAACGAAGGGGGTTCCTATGATAAACTCGATTTCCAAACATTCGTTTCATTAGGTTCCAGATTCGGTTCCAGATACTTGTATTCATCATATTCCCACCGTTCGAGATACTATTTTAGGTTTGATTTCGTACTATAACTGCTAACAAGCCTTAAAAAGGAGGGTCACACTCTGCTGCAATCGCACCCGTTTGTTGAATAAGAAAATAATTCAATACTGAACTACATTTAGCCACTGACAATCAGGACCAATGGTTATATGAGGGATTTTGTTTGATTCGAATATTTTGTAAATATCAATGTTCTTTTTGTTGATGTTGTTTAAATATTGAGATGCATCTGTATCTGAAAACACTAAAAAATCAATTGTAGAATGCAGCAAATAAAACTCATATACATATTGCTTGTTACTATCCTTTATATACCCTACATAACCCATTGTTCTTGGAAAGATGCGTGTTAACGGGAATGGAATTTTATTAAATACTACAAAATCATTTGAAAGTTCGGCAAGTAATTCTTCTTCCCATTCAGGAATAATCGCATAAATATAACATTCTTGCTTGTAAATGCTATTGATTGTATCAGCAAACTCCTGGTCATTAATTTCTTCATCGAGCCATATCTCTCTTATCTTCGGAACGCTTTCCAACCCAATCACCCTTTTATAAAGATTATACATTAAAGGTTTGAACAGTTAGTTCAATAAAAAATAGCTACAATACAGCTCTATCAATCTTCCATTAAAGCACCCGATTGCAGAAGATATTGAAATAAAACTTTGCATAAGAAAAACATAGGGAGAATTTAATCT
>NZ_BMCE01000010.1 GCF_014635025.1 Fictibacillus barbaricus
TAATTTAGTTATAGAGATAAATAAAACATTATTATATGAAATATACAATAAATATTGTTATTTATTTTTAATTTTAATTTTTATTTTTATTAGTATTTTTATTATATTAGTTTTTGTTAGCCTACTCTTTTTGCTAACAAAAACCTTCATTTAGGACCAAGCGTCATAAATATTATAGTTGATAAAAAAACTAAAAAAATTTACTTTCCGGTTGATGTTTTTAAGAAGTATATGGAAATACTTGAATCTATTTTATATAAAAAATAAAATTTAATTATATATATATGAAATTCATATATATAAGGTGGGTGTAGTTCAACGGTAGAACAGCTGTATGTGGCATAGTATATCCTAGTTCGATTCTAGGTACCCTCCCTAAATAACGTAATTATGTAATGTTATTCACATAACTTTAAATTCGTTTTCACGAAGAACAAAAATAAATTATTTTTTTGTTAGATAATTTAACAAAATATAATATTTCATTTGGAAGAGGTTTTTCAACTTCAACTAAAAAAGAAGATGTTGCCTCGATAAGTAGTCAAGAAAGTTCATCTTTTTTAACTTTAAAACAACCTACAGAATGACAAGAAAGATGATTTTTATCATCTAACGCTAAAGATATTGGTACTTTATACTTAATGTTTGCATTATTCTCAGGTTTATTAGGTACAGCATTTTCTGTACTTATAAGATTAGAATTATCTGGACCAGGTGTTCAATATATTGCAGATAACCAATTATATAATAGTATAATAACAGCTCATGCTATTATGATGATTTTCTTTATGGTTATGCCAGCTTTAATCGGAGGTTTTGGTAATTTCTTATTACCATTATTAGTGGGAGGACCTGATATGGCATTCCCTAGACTAAATAACATTAGTTTCTGATTATTAGTTCCTAGTTTACTATTATTTGTTTTCTCTGCAACTATAGAAAATGGTGCTGGTACAGGTTGAACTTTATATCCTCCTTTATCTGGAATCCAATCACACAGTGGACCAAGTGTTGATTTAGCAATTTTTGGTTTACACTTAAGTGGTATCAGTAGTATGTTAGGTGCTATGAATTTTATTACAACTATTTTAAATATGAGAAGTCCAGGTATACGTTTACATAAATTGGCTTTATTTGGTTGAGCTGTAATAATAACAGCAGTGTTATTATTATTATCATTACCTGTATTAGCCGGAGGTATTACTATGGTTTTAACTGATAGAAACTTCAATACTTCATTCTTTGAAGTAGCCGGAGGTGGTGATCCTATTTTATTCCAACATCTGTTCTGATTCTTCGGACATCCGGAAGTTTACATTTTAATTATACCAGGATTTGGTATAATTAGTACAGTTATTGCCGCAGGATCAGGTAAAAACGTATTCGGTTACTTAGGTATGGTTTATGCCATGATGTCTATTGGTGTTTTAGGTTTCATAGTTTGAAGTCATCACATGTATACTGTTGGTTTAGATGTTGATACAAGAGCTTATTTCACAGCTGCTACTTTAATTATTGCAGTACCTACTGGAATTAAAATATTCAGTTGATTAGCTACTTGTTATGGTGGATCATTACACTTAACACCTCCTATGTTATTTGCATTAGGATTTGTTGTGTTATTCACTATTGGAGGATTAAGTGGTGTTGTTTTAGCCAATGCATCACTTGACGTTGCTTTCCATGATAAACACTATGTATTATTTACAATTTTTTCTATCTTATTATTAAATAATAATAATATACGATGGTAAAAGTAATAATAATATATGATATAATAATAATGAATATATTAAAATGTTTTGGGTTGGTTTAATGGATGGAAATGGTAATATACAAATTAATCATTTTCGTAAAAAATCTTTACAATATAGACTTATAATTAAATTAAATTATAATAAATTAAATTATAATATGTTAATTGAAATAGCTAAAGTTATAGGAGGTGAAGTAAGAATTGTAAATTCAAATAAAGAAGTTATTTGAACAGTTGATGAAAAAAAAAAAATATTCAATTGTGTTGAAATTTTTGAAAAATATTCTCCTTTAACTTCGAGATTAATTTGCCAATTAAACTTTTTAAAAGTTTGTTTAAAAGATACTTCAGTAAATAATTATTTATTAAATAGAAATTTAAAGTATAGTTCTAAATCTAATCTTATTAAAAATTTTAATAAAAATAATAATTTTATTATTCCTGATTATTTTCCTATTTGATTAAGTGGGTTTATTGAAGCTAAAGGTTGCTTTTTAATAAGAGAAAATGGAAATCATTCATTTTCAATAAAAATGAATGATGATTATTATTTATTAAATATTATTAAAAATTTCTTTTCTGTAAGTGTTAAAATTAAAAATCCTTCTAAAACTTTTTATTTATTAGAAATTTATAAAAAAGAAACTTTAAATTATATTATAAGTCATTGTAAATTATATCCTTTATTGGGTAATAAATCCAAATCTTTAGATATATTTATTAAAAATATTTCAAAATAGTAAGTGTCATGTTGTATGCCACCATGGAATAAAATTTTTCATTTTTTTTTTATTCCGGTAATAATAATTATAATTATTGCTAACGGTAAATACTTATATTATTTTTTTTAAAGCAAAAAAATTTATTATGATATTTGAGAATACCGTGGAAACCAAAGCAAATTGAATTTGTTAGTAGGTTCCGTAGAGGCCAAACGTGGCAATCGAAAGCTTATTAAGTTAAGTAATTAGATAAGTTATGGTCCGATCCATCATGGGAGTGATGCAAAAAATGAAATTAATAATTATTATGTTTATCAAAGATAATTATAATAATATTAATCTTGTGAAAATTATAGACTTATGAATATTTTCACATCTTATATATTACTATAGTATTAATACTAGTAATATTAAGTTTAATGTTTAAATTAACATTTTATAAATTTTTTAATTTTTTTAAATTGATATCAAAGGTATCTATAGCTAAACCTCATTGTTTTGCAAGTAAACCTTTAGAATCTAATGTTGATATACTTGAGATTGTTACTGAATTGGCTAGATTGTTACCTCAATTAGCTGATTTTATCAATCAATTTAATAATCAAATTATAACACATGATATCAATGTAGTTACTGATGCACAAGGTAATTTATCTATACAAGTACCAGATGGTATATCAAAAGCTCAAGCTAAACTTATTTCGGCTAGAGTTAATCTTCTGGATAACTTAATACATACTCATCTAGATAAAACAGAAAATTTATTACATCTAGGTATATCAGTTGAAGAGGATTTATTTGATATAGATCCTAATTATGAGACAAAATTAACTGATCATGTCTCACAATTTAATAGATTAAAAAATTCATATAAACATTAAAAATAAAAAAAACTTGAATATTAAATTTAATATAAACATTAATAACTTACTATAAACATGATTAATTATTAAATCTATTGATTTTTTTTTTTTTGTTTAGTAACAAAGACTTACTATGTAGTTGCTCATTTCCACTATGTATTATCTATGGGTGCTGTTTTTGCTTTATTTAGTGGTTGATATTTCTGAATACCTAAATTATTAGGTTTATCATATGATCAATTTGCAGCTAAAGTACATTTCTGAATTTTATTTGTTGGTGTTAATCTAACATTCTTCCCACAACACTTCTTAGGTTTACAAGGTATGCCTAGAAGAATAAGTGATTATCCTGATGCTTTCTATGGTTGAAATTTAGTAAGTAGTGTTGGTTCTATTATTAGTGTTGTAGCTACATGATATTTCTTAACTATTATTTATAAACAATTAACAGAAGGTAAAGCAGTTTCAAGATATCCTTGATTAACTCCACAATTATTTAGTGATACATTCCAAGTGTTATTCACTAGAAATAATAGTTCATTAGAATGATGTTTAACAAGTCCACCTAAACCTCATGCTTTTGCAAGTTTACCTGTACAATCAAGTATGGTTTAGTGTTGTTGGTGGTGTGTTATGTCTTAATGGACGAAGTGTATGTCCAGCTACAATTGAAGAGAGAGATTTTTATATAAGATCCTTTAATGATAGAATAGACGATATACATAACCACATAGATAATATTAGAGAGCTAAGTGGAGGTACAAGAGCTATAACTATTGCTAGAGGACTACCCCATACAGATCTATAGGAGATTAATGTTTATATAGTTTTTTTAAATTATGAATTATTGATATTAAATTTAGATAAAACTTATTTATTTTAAGTTTTAGTATTTACAAATAAATATAATATATATATATTAATCGAGGTTACCTCTACTAAATGGCTGTACACTAATATTTATAATATATTATGATACAAGCAGCAAAAATAATTGGAACAGGAATGGCTACAACAGGTTTAATCGGAGCTGGTGTAGGTATCGGAGTTGTTTTCGGTGCACTAATATTAGGTGTAGCTAGAAATCCATCATTAAGAGGACAATTATTCTCTTATGCTATTCTAGGTTTTGCTTTTGCTGAAGCAACTGGATTATTCGCATTAATGATGGCTTTCTTATTATTATATGTAGCCTAATATAGCCATTTTTTATTATTATTTTTTTTTTTTTTTATTAATTTTTCCTTAAAATTAAAAATATTTAATAATATATTTTAATATAAAGATAATATAAATCTATATATTATTAATAATAATATTATTGGTGTATAATATATATATATATATATTAACACCTAGGTGTTAACCTTAATAATTTACGAGTATAAATAATTTATCATGACAACTACAACTTTTTTTTTATTCTTAATACCAGTATTAGCAATAATATTGTTAGCAGTAAATTTGATTCTTTCTCCCCACAATCCATATCAAGAAAAAGATAGCGCTTTTGAATGTGGTTTTCATTCTTTCTTAGGACAGAATAGAACACAGTTCAGTATATCTTTCTTTATATTTGCCCTATTATTCTTATTATTTGATTTAGAAATTTTATTAGTTTACCCTTATGTGGTAAGTGCATATACAAACGGAATATATGGTTTAGTAATTATGTTAGTATTTTTCCTAGTATTAACTTTAGGATTTGCCTTTGAACTAGGGAAAAATGCTTTAAAAATTGAAAGTAGACAAGGTTATAATTTTAATTATAAATCTTGAAGTGGTTATTCATTAATATATAATTAATTTGTAATTACTATTTTGAATATTAGGGTGGAATAATTTTAATTATTTGATTATAAATAATTTTAATCAAATAATACTTAGATTATTATTAATCTAAGGAGTATAATTTTTTACATGATTTAACATGATTAAAAGGTTAGCTCATTTGGACTAGTTATAAAAATAAATGAATATTATAAATATATATAAATGCTTTTAGATATATTAAAAGGACATTTACTATTGGATGCTCCTACTCCTTGAGGTTTATTTTTCCAAGATAGCGCTTCACCTCAAATGGAAGGAATAGAAGAATTACATAATAATATTATGTTTTATTTAGCTGTTATCTTATTCACAGTTACATGAATGATGATAACAATTATAAGAAATTTTGTAGCTACAAAATCTCCTATAGCACATAAATATTTAAACCATGGTACATTAATAGAATTAATTTGAACAATTACACCTGCGTTTATTTTAATATTAATCGCATTCCCTTCATTCAAATTATTATATTTAATGGATGAGGTTATGGATCCTTCATTAGTAGTTTATGCTGAAGGTCATCAATGATATTGAAGTTATCAATATCCTGACTTTACAAATGAAGAAAATGAGTTTATTGAATTTGATTCATATATAGTACCAGAAAGTGACTTAGAAGATGGTCAATTTAGAATGTTAGAAGTAGATAACAGAGTTATTATACCAGAGTTAACTCACACTAGATTTGTAATCTCAGCTGCAGATGTTATACATTCTTATGCTTGTCCATCTTTAGGTATAAAAGCTGATGCATACCCAGGAAGATTAAATCAAGCTTCTGTTTATGTAAATCGTCCTGGAACATTCTTTGGACAATGTTCAGAAATTTGTGGTATACTTCATAGCTCTATGCCTATTGCAATACAATCTGTATCTATTAAAGATTTCTTATTATGATTAAGAGATCAAATGGAAGGTTAATTAGATTAAATTATAATATAGTTATATTTTAGTTTAATAATTATATAGTACTTAGAATAATAAGATATAAAATATAATATCTTACTTAATGTTTTATATAAATATTTATTTATATATAGGCGTGTTAATTTAATGGTAGAATATCGTGCTACGGACACGTAAATATAAGTTCAAGTCTTATACACGTCTTTGACAATATAGTAATATATTGTTTATCAAAAAATAATAATATAGTATAGATAAATCAAAATAAAAATTTTTATACAATGAATTTTTCAATATTTTTATTCCTTATAGGAATATTAGGTTTCGTTTTAAATAGAAAAAATATTATACTAATGCTAATTTCTATAGAAATTATGTTATTATCAATAACATTCTTGATATTAATTAGTTCACTTAGTTTTGATGATATTTTAGGACAAACTTTTGCTATTTATATTATAACAATAGCAGGAGCAGAATCTGCAATAGGTTTAGGAATTTTAGTTGCATATTATAGATTAAGAGGAAGTATATCAATACAATATAAATAATGTATTTAACATTGATAATTTTACCTTTATTAGGTTCAATAGTTTCAGGTTTCTTTGGTAGAAAAGTTGGAGTAAGTGGAGCACATTTAATAACATGTACTTCAGTTATAACAACAACATTCTTAGCTATATTAGCTTTTTTTGAAGTAGGTTTTAATAATATACCTGTAACAATACATGTAGCAAGATGAATTGATGTAGAATCACTAAACGTATTATGAAATTTCAGATTTGATTCATTAACTGTTTCTATGTTATTACCTGTATTAATAGTATCTAGTTTAGTACACGTATATTCTATAAGTTATATGAGTCATGATCCTCATAATCAAAGATTCTTTAGTTATTTAAGTTTATTCACTTTTATGATGATTATTCTTGTAACAGGTAATAATTTTTTAATAATGTTTGTAGGTTGAGAAGGTGTTGGTGTTTGTTCATATTTATTAGTAAATTTCTGATTTACTAGAATAGCAGCAAACCAAAGTTCTTTATCTGCAATATTAACTAATAGAGTAGGTGATACTTTATTAACTGTAGGTATGTTTGCTATATTATGATCTTTTGGTAATATAGATTATGGTACAGTATTTGCATTAGCTCCATATTACAATGAAACAATAATTACAATTATTGGAATTTGTTTATTAATAGGTGCTACAGCTAAAAGTTCACAAGTTGGTTTACATATTTGATTACCTCAAGCTATGGAAGGTCCTACACCTGTATCTGCTTTAATTCACGCAGCTACTATGGTTACAGCAGGAGTATACTTATTAATGAGATCATCACCTTTAATTGAGTATAGTTCAACTGTATTAGTACTTTGTTTATGATTAGGTGCTATAACTACAGTATTTAGTTCTTTAATTGGTTTATTCCAACAAGATATTAAAAAAGTTATTGCTTATTCAACTATGAGTCAATTAGGTATGATGGTAATAGCTGTTGGTTTATCAAGTTATAACTTAGCTTTATTCCATTTAGTTAATCATGCTTTCTATAAAGCATTATTATTCTTAGGTGCTGGTTCAGTTATACACGCTGTAGCAGATAATCAAGATTTTAGAAGATATGGAGGTTTAAGAGAATTCTTACCTTTAACATATTCAGTTATGTTAATAGCTTCATTAAGTTTAGTAGCTGTGCCTTTTATGACAGGATTCTATTCTAAAGATTTTATACTTGAGTCTGCATATGGACAATATTACCTATCAAGTACTATAGTTTACTTTGTAGCAACAATAGGTGCTATGTTTACTACACTTTATTCAGCTAAAGTCTTATATCTAACATTCTTAGCTAATCCTAATGGTCCTTTAGTTAGCTATAAACATGCTCATGAAGGTGACTTGTTCCTGACTATACCATTAATTATTTTAGCTATTTTTTCAATATTCTTTGGATACTTAACTAAAGATATTTTTATAGGATTAGGTACTGGTTTCTTTACAGATAATAGTTTATTTATTCATCCTAGTCATGAAATTATGTTAGATACTGAATTTGCTGTACCTACATTCTTTAAATTATTACCTTTTGTATTTACTGTATCATTAAGTGTAATTTCTGTATTATTATCAGAATTCTTACCTAAATTATTAATTAATTTTAAATTCTCTAGATTAGGTTATAATATCTTTAGTTTCTTTAATCAAAGATTCTATATAGAATTATTCTATAATAAATATATTGTAGAAGGTGTTCTTAAATTAGGTGGTCAAACATCTAAGAGTTTAGATAAAGGTACTGTAGAATTAATAGGACCTTATGGTTTAGAAAAAGGATTATTAGCTTTAAGTAATAGTATAGGTAAATTAAGTACAGGTATTGTAACTACTTACGCTCTATACATTTTAATAGGATTAATATTCTATATTACTCTTTTATATTTCTCTTATAATGATAATAACTTATTAATATTAGTTATTTTTACATTATTTGCTTTATTAAATAGTAATAATACTTCGCTTAAAGAAACGAAGTAATATATACATATATTTTGTTTAATTTAAATTTATTTAAGAATATGATATGCTTTTATCCTCAATATTCTGTTTATTATTATCTAATGCTTTGTCTTTTAGACGTGATACTGCTATTCTATATAGTAGAATTGGTATAATAGCATTATTTTATTGTATCTATTTATCTTATAATAATTTATTTATAACATATTTAGATAATGGAATTGGGTTATTTAGTGGGTTATTTTACACATCTTCTATAACACAAGTATTTCATATATTAATATTTATAATCAGTTTATTGATATTGAATATGACAGGTTTTTACCCAAGAAAACTTATATCTAGTGAATATATGAGTTTCAGTAAATTATTATTTACAAAATTACAATTTGTTAAAAATTTAACTGTATCTAATATTATATTAAAAAAAGGAGAACAATATACAATATTAGAATATACATTAATGTTATTTTTTATAATAACAGGAAGTGTATTATTAATATCAAGTAGTGATTTAGTTTCTATTTTCTTATCTATAGAATTACAAAGTTATGGATTATATCTATTATGTGCTATGTATAGAAATTCTGAATCTTCTACTTCAGCTAGTTTAACTTATTTTTTACTAGGTGGATTATCTTCTTGTTTTATTTTATTAGGTATTGCATTAATTTATGCAAATTTAGGTGTTACATATTTAGATAGTTTTTATGTTATAAATAATTTAGCTGGAATAGTAAATGATCAAGAAATAACAACATATATACCATATTGTTTATTATTAATATCTGTAGGATTTTTATTTAAAATATCAGCTGCACCATTCCACTTCTGATCTCCTGATGTTTATGATGGTATACCTACAATAGTAACAACTTTTGTTGCTATAATAGCAAAAATATCAATATTAACTCTGTTATTACAATTAGTTCATTATACTAATAGTATATATATAACAACTAGCTATTCTTGAACTACAAGTTTATTAGTTAGTTCTTTATTATCATTATTAATAGGAACTATTTTAGGTTTAACTCAGTTTAGAATTAAAAGATTATTTGCTTATAGTACAATTTCTCATTTAGGTTTTATGTTATTAGCATTAACTATAAATAGTGTTGAATCAATACAATCTTTTATTTTCTATTTAATACAATATAGTTTATCTAATTTAAATGCCTTTATTTTATTAGTAGCTATAGGTTATAGTTTATATGCTTATAACGATAAAAATATAAACCATAACAATTTAATAGATAAAAATAATTCACCTATCCAATTAATAAGTCAGCTTAAAGGTTATTTCCATATAAATAGTATGTTAGCTTTAAGTTTAACTATAACTTTATTCTCATTTGCAGGTATTCCACCTTTAATGGGATTCTTCGCTAAATTGATGGTGTTCTCTGCTGCCTTACAAGAAGGATTTATTTTTATAACACTTATAGGAGTTTTAACTAGTGTTATTAGTGCAGTTTATTACTTATATATTGTTAAAACAATGTTCTTTGATGGACATTCATATACATACTTTAATAAATTAAAAGATCTTAAAATACCAGCACTTATCTTACAAAAAGATAAAATTGTAAATAAAATATACTTTGATTCAAAATTTGCTTTATCTAGTTCTTTAAGTATAACTATCTCTATATTAACATTAATTATTCTTTTATTCATGTTTATGCCTAACGAATGATTACATATGACTAATATTTTATCTATTATATTATTTGTGCCAAGTAGTATATAAATTAAATATTAAAAACTTCGCCCTTAAGGGCGAGGATACTAAAAAATAAGAAATTAAATTTTATTTTTTTTTTACTTTATATAAGTTATTATATATTTATATATATATAATAATTTGATTAATTTGATAAATGAATTTTTTTATATAATAATTATGCGAATTAAAAAACACTTATATTTTATTTATAAATGAGAATTTTAAAAAGTCATCCCTTATTAAAATTATTAAATGGATATTTAATAGATTCACCACAACCAGCTAATATAAGTTATTTATGAAATTTTGGATCTTTATTAGCTTTATGTTTAGTAATACAAATAGTAACAGGTGTTACATTAGCTATGCACTATACACCTAGTGTATTAGAAGCATTTAATTCTGTTGAACACATTATGAGAGATGTAAACAATGGTTGATTAGTACGTTA
The DNA here is from genome assembly GCF_014635025.1 of Fictibacillus barbaricus. Taxonomy (GTDB): domain Bacteria; phylum Bacillota; class Bacilli; order Bacillales; family Fictibacillaceae; genus Fictibacillus; species Fictibacillus barbaricus. Next base: position 10,785 of record NZ_BMCE01000010.1, read on the forward strand.
TTTACACGCTAATACAGCTTCAGCTTTCTTCTTTTTAGTGTATTTACACATAGGAAGAGGTTTATATTATGGATCATATAAATCACCTAGAACTTTAACATGAGCTATTGGTACAGTTATCCTTATAGTTATGATGGCTACAGCCTTCTTAGGATATGTATTGCCTTATGGTCAAATGAGTTTATGAGGAGCTACAGTTATTACTAACCTTATGAGTGCTATACCTTGAATAGGTCAAGACATAGTTGAATTTATTTGAGGAGGTTTCTCTGTAAATAATGCAACATTAAATAGATTCTTTGCATTACATTTCTTATTACCTTTTGTATTAGCTGCATTAGCTTTAATGCATTTAATCGCTATGCACGATACTGTAGGATCTGGTAATCCTTTAGGTATATCTGGTAATTATGATAGATTACCTTTTGCTCCATATTTCATATTTAAAGATTTAGTTACTATCTTTATTTTCTTTATAGTATTATCTATATTTGTTTTCTTTATGCCTAATGCTTTAGGAGATAGTGAAAATTATGTTATGGCTAATCCAATGCAAACTCCACCTGCTATCGTTCCAGAATGATACTTATTACCTTTCTATGCAATTTTAAGATCTATACCTAACAAATTATTAGGTGTTATTGCTATGTTTGCTGCAATATTAGCATTAATGGTTATGCCTATAACTGATTTATCTAAATTAAGAGGAGTACAATTCAGACCTTTAAGTAAAGTAGCATTCTACATATTTGTAGCTAATTTCTTAGTATTAATGCAAATAGGTGCAAAACACGTTGAAACTCCATTTATTGAATTTGGACAAATTTCTACAGTTTTATACTTTGCATATTTCTTTGTAATAGTACCTGTAGTTAGTTTAATCGAAAATAGTTTAGTAGAATTAGCTACTAAAAAATAAAAAGTTATTATAATTTATATATTTTTTATTACTAAAAATTATATAAGGAGCTTGAGCAGAGGGTTCTGCGTTTCGATTGCAAATCGAAATAAAGGGATTCGAGTTCCCCGGGCTCCTTTGTATATAAATTATTAATTAAATTAATAATAATATATGAAATAGGTGAAAATTATAAGATTTTATAATTTAAATTTGTATTATGCAATATAGATAATTCTTATATTAAATAAATTAATTAATTATCTATAATTATTGTTTAGATGTTAAATACAATAATATTTAATGTAATATTATTATTATTAAAATAACAAAAATAGTAGGTAATATATAATAAAGATATTTTACTTTTAAATTACACATAGATATAAAAATATATAAATATAATTAACAATACTGCACGTTATTTAATATTTCTTTAATATATTTATATATTTTTCTTTATGTAAGTAAAAAAAAAATAACATATGATATATTTAATATCCGTACTTGAAGGATTATTAGTAATAGTTCCTGCTTTATTATCTGTTGCTTTTGTAACAATAGCGGAAAGAAAAACCATGGCTAGTATGCAAAGAAGATTGGGTCCTAACGTAGTAGGTTATTATGGTTTATTACAAGCATTTGCTGATGCTTTAAAATTATTATTAAAAGAATATGTAGCACCAACACAAGCTAATATAATTTTATTCTTCCTTGGACCTATTATAACTTTAATTTTCTCTTTATTAGGTTATTTAACAGTTCCTTTTGGTTCAGGTTTATTTATATCTGACTATAGTTTAGGTTTATTATATATGTTAGCAGTTAGTTCTTTAGCTACATATGGAATATTATTAGCAGGTTGATCTGCTAATTCTAAATATGCATTCTTAGGATCATTAAGAAGTACAGCTCAATTAATTAGTTATGAATTAATATTAAGTTCTGTTATATTATTAGTTTTATTATTAACAGGTAGTTTAAATGTTATTACTATAGTAGAATCACAAAGAGCAGTAAATTTCTTATTTCCATTATTTCCTTTATTTTTAGTATTCTTTATAGGTTCTATAGCAGAAACTAATAGAGCTCCTTTTGATTTAGCTGAAGCAGAATCAGAACTTGTTAGTGGTTTCATGACAGAACACTCTGCTAGTATTTTTGTATTCTTCTTCTTAGCTGAATATGCTAGTATTGTATTAATTTGTGTTTTAAATAGTATTTTATTTTTAGGAGGTTATTTAAGTATTATTCCTTTAGATTTAATTTTAAATGTTTTAAATTTATTTTTTGATGTAAATAATACTATTTTATATGATATATTTGTACATATTTCTTCTTCTCCTTTAAATTTAGCTTTAAAAACAGCTTTTTTAATATTTGTATTCATTTGAGTTAGAGCTTCTTTCCCTAGAATACGTTTTGATCAATTAATGTCAGTTTGTTGAACTGTTTTATTACCAATCGTAATAGCTTATGTTGTTCTAATGCCTTGTATTGTATATGGATTAGGTATTATTCCTATAAATATATCTTTATTATAATAAAAAAAAACTATGACAATGGCAATGATAATGAAAACAATAAATTTTTTTTCTTTAATTATATCAAATAGTAAAAAACTAAAAGGTTTTTATTCTTCTTTAACTAATTTATATAAAATATATTTGGATGTTTTATTTAATTGTTTAGACAATAATACTAAAATTAAATTAAATATCTTTTTTTCACAGTTAAAAAGATTACTATTTATAGGTTCAATTCTAATAGAAATCATACAATTTCTAAGTTTAGCTTTATTTCTTTATAATTTATTTAAATTCTCCTCTATTGATATTTTTTTATCATGATTAATTTATTCAAAAATAAAATCTTATATATCATCCTTGATTAAATCCTATATAGTAAATGTTATTTCATTTATTATTGATAATAACAATTCAATTGAACAAGTATATAATAAAGTTTTTTATAAAATTTTAAAAGATCATTATAAAAATATAATAACAATTAATATAATATTAATATACTTTAGTTATAGCTATAAATCTTTATTTTTTATAGCTATAGCTGGTTTAATTTTAGGTTTAACTTTACTATATCTTTCTACAATGTTATTTATATATATAAATTTTATAAATAAAAATATAAATAATAAACCTATTATTTATCTATTACTTTTAATAATGTCTCTAATATTAATAGTTTTTTCTTTATTAATAATAAGATCATCACTTATCTATATTAATGATTATATAAGAGTAAAAATAAACGGATCAAATCCTACACCTAACACTGGACCACCCAATCCGGGTGGTCCACCTGGTAGTGAAGGAGGAACACCAAGTGGTCCAAATGGTCCATCTGGTGATCAACCTTCAGGAGGTCCATCAAGACCTCCAGGAGGTAATGATAAAACTTTTTATAAAACTAAGAATATATCTAAATATAAAAGAAAAACTTATGAAGAAAATCGTGAAGCTAAAAGAAGAAGAGATGAGAGGGATGTATTATTACATGAAGAAAATCCAGAGGCTTATGATGAAAAAGTGGAAAGATATAAGTTTAATAATAGAGCAAAGCGTGTTATGACTTTAGATGAATATGAAAGAAGGAAAAAACTACGAGAAAAACGTGACGCAGCTAATATGCGTAATAGATACAATAGTAGTTTTGATTTAAATTTAGAAGGACGTTCTGCTAAAGATTTAGAAACTATGATTGCAGAAGGTAATAGAATACGAGAAGGATATATTGAAGGTAATCTACCTCAGATAGAACAAAATCCTCCTGTTCCACATTATGCACAGGAGACAGATCAAAATCCTCTTGTGTCACATAATGAAAATATATCTCAACCACAAGGATTTATAGAGAACCAAAATTATCCTACACATGATTCACGATTCTCTTATACATTACAAGAGAATGATGTTATACCTTATAACTCTCAATCTCAAACATATTTGGATTATTCAATGCAAAATCCACCTATGAATTATTCGTATAATAATCCTTACTTGAATGATTATAATAATAATCCTTATTTACAAAATAATCATAATAATCCTAATGTACAAAATAATACAATAAGTGATAATTATACATATAATAATCCTTATACACAAAATAATCCTTATACACAAAATAATCCTTATACACAAAATAGTGCAATAAGTGATAATTCTATATACAATAATAATAATCCTTATACACAAAATAGTGCAATAAGTGGTAATAATATATATAATAATCCTTATACACAATATAATACAAGAAGTGGTGGTAATACTGTAACTATTACTACAAATAATCCTGTAGTAACTTCTACAAATAATCCTGTAGTAACTTCTACAAATAATCCTGCAACTAATGTTAATATAACTGATATACTTAACACTACAAAAAACTCAGCAAATACGGAACATAATAGAATTAATATATCAGACATGCTTAATACACCTAAACAACCAAGAAGAATTAATATATCAGATATGGTTAATTCACCAAGGCCAGAATCTAATAAAATTAGAATGAAAGATATATTAAATCCTTAATATTAAGTATTGTTCTATATAGAGTTACATTAGTTGTTTACTTTAAAGTTAAAAGCTATTAACTTTTTGGTAATTTAATGTTAAATTAATTAACTTTATGGCATACATAAAGTGTAATATATAAAATATTATGTAGTATTTTATTAGTAGTAAATAAAAAAAAAAAATTTTTTTAAGTAGATATGTCTTTATTATTATTATTAATACCTTTAATAGGAGTAGGTTTAGTAACAGTAGAGGCAAATTATGGTTTATCACTTATAAATAATATAAGAATAAAATCTATTGCCTTAACTACTTCAATAGTTAACTTAATTGTATCATTAGTTATGTTTATACTATTTGATTTTAGTAGTAAACAATTTCAATTTATTGAAGAGCATTATCAAATAAGTTATTTTGATATATATTTAGGTGTTGATGGTTTATCAATATACTTTGTATTATTAACAACTATAATAATGCCTATAGCAATATTATCAAATTGAAATTCAATAAAATCTCAAAATGTATTATCATTTGTAGTAATAATGTTATTATTAGAATCATTATTACTAGCAGTCTTTTTAGTTTTAGATGTATTATTATTTTATATATTCTTTGAAAGTATTTTACCACCTTTATTTTTATTAATAGGATTATTTGGTTCAAGTAATAAAGTAAGAGCTAGTTTTTATTTATTCTTATATACTTTATTAGGATCATTATTTATGTTATTATCAATAATAGGTATGTCTTCTATAATGGGAACAACAGATTTTGATGCTCTATCAAAAGCAAACTTTAACTATATAACTCAATTATTTTTATTTTATGGAATATTTATAGCTTTTGCTGTAAAAACACCAGTAATTTTTTTAAATACTTGATTATTAAAAGCTCACGTTGAATCACCATTATCAGGAAGTATTATTTTAGCTGGTATAGTTTTAAAATTAAGTTTATATGGTATATTTAGATTAATGTTACCTTTATTACCTAAAGCTTCTATAAATTATACTTACGTAATATACGTAATAGGTGTAATAACAATATTATATGCTAGTTTTAGTACATTAAGAACAATAGATATTAAAGAATTAATTGCTTATTCATCAGTATCTCATGCAGCTGTTTACTTAATAGGTGCATTTAGTAATACAATACAAGGTATTGAGGGTTCAATAGTTTTAGGATTAGCTCACGGTTTTGTTTCATCAGGATTATTTATTTGTGCAGGAGGAATTTTATATGACAGATCATCTACTAGATTGATTACATATTACAGAGGTATGGCTCAAGTTATGCCTATTTTCTCTGTATTATTCTTCATATTAGCTTTAGGAAATAGTGGAACTCCTTTAACTTTAAATTTCTTAGGTGAATTCATGTCATTATATGGAGTATTTGAAAGAATGCCTATTTTAGGTGTTTTAGCTAGTACTTCTATAGTATTCTCTGCTGCTTATACAATATTTATGTATAATAGAATAGTATTTGGAGGTTCTTACTCTCTTTATTTTGTAGAGAATATAGGTGATGTAACTAGAAGAGAATTTATAATGTTATTAGTATTTGTAATACTAACAGTATTATTTGGAATATATCCAGCTCCTATATTAGATGGTTTACACTATTCAGTTTCTTCTTTAATTTATAATGTAAATTAAAAAATTATTAATTTCTAGTATAATAATTTATATAAGATAAAAAGCTAAGCTTTAAAATTATATGATATCTGTTAGATATATATATATATATATCTTATATTCTTATTAGCTCAATGGTAGAGCAGAATACTTCTAATATTTTGATCCAAGTTCGAGTCTTGGATAAGAATAATAATTCTTATTAGCCCTTATAGCTCAACGGTAGAGCGGAATACTGTTAATATTTTGATAGATGTTCGATTCATCTTAAGGGCTTAAATATACATAACGCAAAACCTTAAAATCTTAAAAAGTCTAAATAAATCTAAGAAATTATTTAATTCAATAATAATGAATATAAGTATGCCACAATTAGTTCCATTCTTTTTTGTAAATCAAGTAGTATTTGCTTTTGTTGTATTAACAGTTTTAATATACGCATTAAGTAAATACATTTTACCAAGATTTGTACGTCTTTTTATTTCTCGTATCTATATAAATAAATTATAGTCTATAAAATAAAATTGACTATATCAATAAATTAAATATATAATTAACATAAAATCGTATGCGTCATTTTAATTTTGTATTAAGTCCATTGGACCAATTTGAAATTAGAGATTTATTTTCTATAAATGCTAATTTATTAGGAAATATTCATTTATCATTAACAAATATAGGTTTATATTTATCAATAGGTTTATTTTTAGCTTTATCATACAGTTTGTTAGCAACAAATAATAATAAAATAATACCAAATAGCTGATCAATCAGTCAAGAAAGTATTTATGCAACAGTACATAGTATTGTTATAAACCAACTTAACCCAACAAAAGGACAATTATATTTCCCTTTTATATATGCATTATTCATATTTATATTAGTAAATAATTTAATAGGATTGGTACCATATAGTTTTGCATCAACATCTCATTTTATTTTAACATTCTCAATGAGTTTCACTATTGTTTTAGGTGCAACATTCTTAGGATTCCAAAAACATGGATTAAAATTCTTTTCATTATTTGTACCTTCAGGTTGTCCTTTAGCATTATTACCTCTATTAGTTTTAATCGAATTCATTTCATATTTATCTAGAAATGTTTCATTAGGATTAAGACTTGCAGCTAATATACTTTCAGGTCACATGCTTTTATCTATTTTAAGTGGATTTACATATAACATTATGACTAGTGGTATATTATTTTTCTTTATAGGTTTAGTACCTTTAGCATTTATTATAGCATTCTCAGGATTAGAATTAGCTATTGCATTTATTCAAGCTCAAGTTTTCATAGTTTTAGCTTGTTCATATATTAAAGACGGATTAGATTTACACTAATCTAATACATGAATACATCTAAATTCATGAATACATCTTTTACCCTAAAAAATTTTATATTAAATACTCTAAGATAACTTATAGTATAAAAACGAATAGTATAAAATTTACATAAAAAAAAATTTTTTAATCAGTCCAATGTGTTAAAATAATTTAACACACAAAATTATTTCCTAAGGGGAAAGTATTGAAGAAGGGGTAAACGAAAATACGTTTAATACCGTGGTACCTCATTAGCAAACTAATGGGGTTGAAAGGGAGTCCCAAAAAGACGTACCCCTACCATTAGGTACCTTCAGATAGAAAAATAAAGATATAAAAATTTTATGAAAATAGGAAAGTCCAAAACTTTTTAGGCATATATGTTTGGTATTATACCAAGCTTTATAAAAATATAAGGATTTTAACAGAAACTAAAAATTATTATATATACGTAAATATAAGCGTTATAATAATTGCGAACAATAAACCCTATGCTTAGTTTTAATTTAGAATTATTAAAATTTTAAACAGGAACCGGCTTAATTATATCTTTATTAAAAAAAAAAAATAATTTTTTTTTTTTTTATTTTTATTTACTTTATAAGTTAATAAATAAAAAAAGTAAAATGTGTATATTACAATATAGGTATGATATATACCAAAAAAATAAATTTTTTGAGTTTGATGATGGCTCTGATTGAACGCTGTCCAAGTACTTGACACATGCTAATCGAACGACTAATTAGTTTTAATAAACTAAGTAGTAGTGGTGTACAGGTGAGTAAAAGATAATTTGGCTACCTTAAAGTAAGGGGAAAATCCCTTATAAACGAAAGGAAAATAAAAGTCCGCTTTAAGATGTTAATCTTTATCTCGGGGAGTAGTAGGAAAGGTAATGACTTTTCTAGCTAAAATCCGTAGTCGTGACTGAGAGGTCGATCGACCACATTGGGTCTGAAAAAACCCCAATGCGTATTAGTACAGCAGTGAGGAATATTGGTCAATGGCCGAAAGGCTGAACCAGTAACTTGGAAGAATGTAAGTGTATTATTGTAATACAATAACGATTAACTCGTATAAAATTCTAAATAGGATAATGATAATGACAATTTCCTATTTATAAGTCTTGACCAAATTACGTGCCAGCAGTCGCGGTAATACGTAGAAGACTAGTGTTAGTCATCTTTATTAGGTTTAAAGGGTACCTAGACGGTAAATTAAACTCTAAATGAGTACTTTTTTACTAGAGTTTTATGTGAGAAGGAAGAATTTCTGGAGTAGGGATGAAATACTTTGATACCAGAAGGACTGGTAACGGCGAAGGCATCCTTCTATGTAAAAACTGACGTTGAGGGACGAAGGCTTGGGTAGCAATAAGGATTAGATACCCTAGTAGTCCAAGCAGAAAATGATGAATGTCATAGGCTAGATTTAAAATTTAGTCTATAAATGAAAGTGTAAGCATTCCACCTCAAGAGTAATATGGCAACATATAAACTGAAATCATTAGACCGTTTCTGAAACCAGTAGTGAAGTATGTTATTTAATTCGATAACCCGCGAAAAACCTTACCACAGTTTGAATAACAATAAAATTGTTACAAGCGCTGCACGGCTGTCTTTAGTTAATGTCGTGAGATTTGGTTAACTCCTCTAATTAACGAAAACCCTCACTTTATTTGAATACATAAAGTGGTTCGCCACTACATTGGACCAGATAATAGGGATTAAGACAAGTCATCATGGCCTAAATACTGTGGGCTATAGACGTGCCACATACGCCTTAACAAAGGGATGCGATATTGTGAAATGGAGCTAATCCCCAAAATTGGATATAATATGGATTGTAGTCTGTAACTCGACTACATGAATAAGGAATTACTAGTAATCGTGAATCACCATCGTCACGGTGAATTTAATCTCAGCTAGGTACTAACCACTCGTCAGGCGCTGAAAGGAGTATGTGCAATAAGTTTGATTTGCTTATGTATTAATATATATAATCAGGTATATAAATATGTAAGTATTATTTTCGTATGCATGACTTTGATTGGTGTTAAGTCGAAATATGGTTCGTGTAATGGAAATTGCACGGGATGAATAAATTTTAACAAAAAAAATTCATAAGGTATATATATATAAAATATAAATATATTTTATATAATCTTTTATAGGTATAAGATTTTTTTTTCAACTGGTTCAAATCCAGAAAAAGATAAATTATATATATATAATAAGGAAGGGTCCGTTTGTTGGTTTACGGGTTGAGCTGTAAACTCAATGGCTATAGGCCATCGAAGGTTCGATTCCTTTTCTTCCTATCTCAAGAATAGTCCAATTTCGATATTTTATATATGTATAAAATGATGAGAGATAAAGAATTCTTAATTTTTATGAATAATATTTTTTTATTAAATGATTATATAACTAATGGATTTAGAATAGAATTTGTAGATGTTATCTATTTAATTTCTATTTTATTTGGAGTATTAACTATTGTAAGTAGAAATCCTATAGTTTCTGTATTATTTTTAATAGGTTTATTTGTAAATATAGCTGGTTTATTAATATTAGTTGGATGTAATTATATTGGATTATCTTATATATTAGTATATGTAGGTGCTGTTTCAATTTTATTCCTTTTTATATTAATGTTAATAAATATCAGAATTTCTGAATTATTAAGTGAGACTAATAATGATATACCTTTAGCTGTATTAACAGTTTTACTATTCTATTATATAATAGGACAAGTATTACCTTCTAATTTAACAGATAATACTATTGTTTCTTCTTTATCAAATTCATTTTCTGAAGTCTATAACGTACAATTAGATAATGAGTTTTTAAATATGGTAAACTTAAAACATGAAATAGCATATGCTAGTAGTAAAAGTTGAGATAGCTCATTAGTAGAGTTTACACATATAACTGGAATAGGTAATATTATGTATACTAGTTATTCATTATGATTAATCATAAGTTCTGTTGTATTCCTTTTAGGTATGGTAGGTGCCATAGTAATAACTATTAAACAAAAATAGTAATTTATGGAAAGTTACGTTTAACATAATTAATATTATATGATCTATCAATCAAAAAGAAATTTCCAAAATCATCCGTTTCATTTAGTTTCTCCATCACCTTGACCTTTATTTACAAGTGTATCATTATTTATTCTTACAACTGCTACAGTTTTATTTATGCATGGTTTTCAAAGTTTTGAGTACTTAGTACCTGTAGCTGTAATTAATGTAGCTTACGTAATGGGTTTATGATTTAGAGATGTTATCTCAGAAGGAACATATTTAGGTAATCACACAAATGCAGTTCAAAAAGGATTAAATTTAGGAGTAGGTTTATTTATTATCTCAGAAGTATTCTTTTTCTTAGCAATATTCTGAGCATTCTTCCACAGTGCAATATCACCTAGTGTTGAATTAGGAGCACAATGACCACCTTTAGGTATACAAGCTGTAAATCCTTTTGAATTACCATTATTAAATACAGTAATTTTATTATCATCAGGTGTTACAATTACTTATGCTCATCATTCATTAATACAAGGTAATAGAAAAGGAGCATTATATGGAACAGTTGTTACAATTCTATTAGCAGTTATTTTCACAATCTTCCAAGGTGTAGAATATTCAGTATCTTCATTCACTATATCTGATAGTGTTTACGGATCATGTTTCTACTTTGGAACAGGTTTCCACGGATTACACGTTATTATAGGAACTGCATTCTTAGCAGTAGGTTTATGACGTTTAGCTGCATATCACTTAACAGATCACCATCATCTTGGTTATGAATCAGGAATTTTATACTGACACTTTGTTGACGTAGTATGATTATTCCTTTATATATCAGTGTACTACTGAGGTTATTAAATATAAATGAAAAAAATTTTTTTTTTTATTTTTTTATTTATTAAATAAAATAAATATATTATATTTTATAAAAGTTATATAAGAGACTTTAGTTTAAAGGTAAAACATGTGACTTTTAATCATTACCATATGGGTTCAAGTCCCATAAGTCTTAGTTTCTTTTACTATAAATGACTATAAGTTAACGGTAGACTGCTTATTTACCATATAAGATGTGCTGATTCGAATTCAGCTAGTCATATTATATAAGTATAATATAAAAAAAAATAAAATGGCTATAAGTTAATGGTAGACTGTTCGTTTTCCATACGAAGTGTGCTGATTCGAATTCAGCTAGCCGTAAAAGGGTTAATAACTTAATTGGTAAAGAGTTTTCTTGTCAGGAAAATTGATGCCGGATCGAGACCGGTTTAACCCGTAATAAAAGGAAAAGTTGCTATTGGTAGGGTAAGATATTTGCTAAATATTGTGTTTTTACACTTAGATGTTCGATTCATCTCTTTTCCGAAGAGCATAGTTTAATAGGCAAAACTGTAAGCTTCAACCTTATATTTCTTAGTTCAAATCTAAGTGCTCTTGAAGTTATATATTAATTGATTCTTTAACTTAACTGGTAAAGTGTGTTCTTGATAAGGATATGTTCAGTGTTCGAGTCACTGAAGAATCATTTTTGATTATATATAGCAGCTACGCGACTCCTTGCAGCGGAAGTCAAGGAAATAAAAAATTTAAGAGAGTTGGCTGAGTGGTTTAAGGCGGCTAGCTTGAGTCTAGCTAAAGGTAAAACTTTCATATGTTCGAATCATATACTCTCTGATATAGCTAAATTACTTATTTAATTAAATTATATTAATCATAATTATAGATAGATAATATACTATTATATTTATCTATAATTTACAGGTTAGAGCCAGGTTGGTTAGGCGTCTCATTTGGGTTGAGGAGTAGTTATGTTCGAATCATAATAACCTGAAGTATAAATTTAATTTATGAGTGTATTTTGCAATATAGACAATATGAAAGATATATTTCATGCGCTTTGCGCATGGCAAGTATATAAAGAAATTATTATGGATAATTAGCTATATATTAAAGAATAACTAGTAAATCTAGTTTCTAAGAGAAATCGAATAATAAACGAAGTGAATTGAAATATCTTAGTAACTTTAGGAAAAGAAATCAAACGAGATTGTTATTTGGTGCAAACTAAATAACAAGAGCCTATTAACAAAACTTGTTAAAGTAAAATGGATTAAAATCTGTTTGAATATAGGGGAACCTTCCTCTAAGGCTAAATATGATATATAAGCGATAGTGAAAAGTACCGTGAGGTAAAATTTGAAATAGTAGTTTTATAAGCAGCTCGAGTGAAAATTTAAATAAGTAATAAGAGTGTACCTTTTGCATAATGGGTCAGCAAGTTAATTTTAGATGCAAGCAATGATTTCGTGCGCTTTGCGCATGGAACTAGCTTAGATAAACCAATTATGAGAAAATGAATAAGTATCTAGAATTAGACCCGAAGGCTAGTGATCTTACCATGGTCAGGATTATAAAAGTCCGAACGGGTTATCGTTGTATAGATATCCGAAGAATTGTGGTAAGTTAGTGAAAGACAAAACTGACTAGTATAGCTGGTTTTCCGCGAAACCTATATGAGTAGGTAATTTAACTAACATCTTAGCAGGTACAGAACTGTGATCTCGGACAATATCTTTTGATTTTGTCAACATCGGGGGGTTGTAGTGACTTTACCGGAGAGTATTTGCACTCGGAATGGCAAAGATGAATGTTGAATAATCGGACATAGTGCGATAAGGTTGTATGTCTAAAGGGAAACAGCCCAGAACAAGAGTTAAGGTTCCAAAATTATTGTTGAGTGAAATTAAGGATGTTTTTTTTAAAAACAATCAGGAAATAGGCTTAGAAGCGGCCATTTTTTGAAGACCTCGTAACAGAGCACTGATTAATTAAATTTAGAAAAAAACACCGAAAATTTAACGGATCTAAACAATATACCGAAACCTTGTACACATATTTATAATATTAATATTGTATATGTGGGGTAGCGGAACATTGGATAAATATTAATTATTATTTCTTCTAAGAAGTAATAAGTATGGATTATTATTAAAAATATTTATTTATTAAAGATATTTATGTAATATTATTATACCTAAAAGGTATAATGTTTAGATGAATATATAGATAGATTATATCTGTCTTTATTATTAATATAATCCATCGATATAATCCAAGAGAGAATGCTGACATGAGTAACGAAAAAGGAATATCCTCGCCTTAAGCTTATGGTATTATATTTAATTTTCGGTATCTAAAAGTATTAATCAAAAGGTAATTTTGATGATATTTATATATAAATACTTAAAAATAAAAAACAAAACCTTTAACAAGTAATAAAGGTTCTGGAAAATTTTTTATTTTTATTAAGTGAAGTATAATGCAATATAGGTATATTATAATTTATATAATTTTCTTGTTACAAGTTTTCAAGATTGTATAGATTTTATCTATATTAAATATATTTTCTTTTTTATACTATTGTATAAGTAAGGTTTATATATACCGTACCTAGATACTATCACAAGTAAGCAAGTAGAGAATACAAAGGCGTTTGAGTGAACAATCATTAAGGAACTCGGCAAATTGACTACCGTAACTTCGGGATAAGGAGGGCCATTATGATTAGTTTAACATATCTTATGATATGATTTAATTAAACTAATCATAAGAGGAAACATGAAATAATGTTGTACGACTGTTTAATAAAAACACAGCACTCTGCAAAGATAAAATATCAAAGTATTGAGTGTGATGTCTGCCCAATGTCGGCTGGGTAACGGATTTACCTTGGTTTTTAACTGAGGTTTTGAAGGATACCCCGATTAATGGCGGCCTTACCTATGAGGGTCCTAAGGTAGCGAAATACCTTGGCCGTTAAATGCGGTCCTGCATGAATGACTTAACGATACAACAGCTGTCTCGATGATTGTCTCAGTGAAATTGGAATAGCAGTGCAGATACTGTTTACCTCTAGATAGACGAGAAGACCCTATGCAGCTTTACTGTTACTAATTGCAAGAGTGGAAATTTAGGATGATTTCGAGTGTATAAGGTAGTTGTTTGATAACAATGAAACACCTTTATTCGTTTCCTACTATATGCTCTTGAGGATTGGGAGGCAGTTTATGCGGGGCACAGATCCCACAAAAAGTACCTGGGTATATCCAAAGTTCATTTTGTAAATTTGTAAATTTCTTTACAAATATTTTAATTTGTTATAATTATATTCATAATTATACAGTTATTGTTAGATTAAGTTCAATATTTATTTTTTATTTAAGTAAGATTTTAACTATATGGTGAATAGATGTATTTTAAACTTTACCCGGGGAGGGAGTGATCCAACTCCGGGATATTTAAAAGTTTTTTCTCATATTAATATTGTATTTTATCTTTATTGATATGATAATTAATTATACTTTAAAAGTTTAATGGCTAAATCTTGCTTTACTGTTTGACCTACAAGTCTATCAGTCGCGTAAGCGGGGCATATGATCACAAGATGCATAAAGGAAAGGTCTTGGATTATAGAAAAAGTTACGCTAGGGATTTATATCTGTGAGTCCTCCAATATTTAAAAATATTGGTAATATATTGGGTAAATTTCAAAGATAACTTATAAATAAATTAAGTGTATTTGAAGCGAAACTTATTTTAGCAAAAGTAGCAGTAGTTCTGCGCTTAATTTTAGGATTAAATCCTAAGATAAAATAAGGACGTTCAACGACTAAAAGGTGAGTATTGCTAACAATAATCCTTTTTTTAATGCCCAACATCTTTATTAACTAAAAGAAAAAAATTGTATAATAATTATTAGTAATAATAATGAAATAGACTTGGTTTTATACCAAGCTTAAATATTATATAATTAATTTGATTAATTATATTAATATTATAATTAAATATAAATATGCTAAATATTATAAAATCAAAATTAAAAAATACATATAAGAAAAAATCATTAAATAGTGAAAATGTTACTATACGTAATAAAGATTTAGTTCCTGCTGTAAGAGATTGAAAAAATAGTATTTATGTTTACAACAAAAATTCTTTAAGTTTGATACCTGTTGCAAGCAGATTAGTAATGAAATTAATTAAAGGTTATTTTAATTCATATAATTTAAATATAGAATCTAAATTAAGAAAAGAAAAATTACGTCGTAGATTAAGAAAATTATCTACAAATAAAATCTTTATTAGTGATGGTGAATTTAAACATACTAATGATAATGTAAATATAACATTATATGTATATAATAGACAAAGACTTAATTACTTATTAAAATTAAGAAAAAGATATCTAAGTTTATTTAGAAAGGTTACATTTGTAAGAAAATTACAGTTAATAAGAAATGTAGGATTGAATATCTTAAACAAACAACAAGAAAAAAGTAAAATATTAACAAATGTTTTACCTAATTATAGTTCAAAAGTATATTCAGTACAAAATCTTTATTATAGAAATTTTATAAAAAAATCTCTTAAAAGATTAAAATACTACATGTATTATAAACAATTACTTTATATTAATAAAGCTAAATTTGAAAATTCATATTTACAAGGTTTAATAAATTTAGTAAGAAAAATATATAAAAAAAATGTAGAATTTAATATTATTAATTTAAAATACTTTTATTATAATAGTGATATTTTTACACAACCTTTAGTATTAAAATTAAGAAAAAAAAGAAAATTATTAAGATATCTTAAAGCTTTAGTTAGAAAAGCAAAAATTAAAGATATTAAATTAAATGAAAGATCAAAATATTTTTTTGAATTAGAAAATTTATTTAAATTAAATAATCTTGATACTACAAATAATTTATTAAATAAATTAATAGAACAAAATAAAACAAGTTCAAAAGATCTTAAAAAAGTTGTATTAAATGATATAAAATTTAAAAGAGTATCAGGTGTTAGATTAGAAGCTGCAGGTAGATTAACTAGACGTTATACAGCTTCAAGATCTCAACACAAAGTTAGATATAGTGGTAATTTAATAAATGCTTATTCTTCTATTAAAGGTTATCCTTCAGCTGTAATAAGAGGAAATTATAAACCTAATATACAATATACTAAATTAAATTCTAAATCACGTATTGGATCTTTTGGTGTTAAAGGTTGAGTAAGTGGTGTTTAATAATTAAATTTAAATATACCTAAATTAGTTAATAAAGATGATGAAATAGTCTGAACCATTTTGAGAAAAATGGAAATAAAAGGAAAAACCTTTTATGATAACATAAATTGAACAGGCTAATTTGCGCAAGAGAGTACAAATTGAGTGCGCGGTTTGGCACCTCGATGTCGGCTTAGCTCATCCACATGAATGCAAAAATCATGAAGGGTTCGACTGTTCGTCGATTAAAGAGCTACATGAGCTCTAGAGGGAATTAAAGTAGAATAAAGATAGCCCCTTCGTACGAAAGGAGTTGGGTATATTGACCTATGGTTTACCTGTTGTTTATGTTATATATTATTATACATAATATATCATTTACTTATACTTAAGTAAATTGTTCACATAGGCATGGCAGGAAGGCTACGTCAGTTAAAGATAAGTGCTGAAAGCATTTAAGCGCGAAGCTTACTTTAGGATACTTTTAAACGTAGTAGAACACTACGAGTATAATTGTTATATACCCTTCGGGGTTCTAATGATTAATAGGCTTTAGTTGTACTAATCTTAACATTTTTAGACATAAAGTACTAATTATTAATATACTAAATATTTCACATATCGTATAAATTAAATTTAGCCCGGTTAGCATAAAAGTAATGCAACCGTTTTGTAATCGGTAGAAGCAAGTGCGATACTTGCACTGGGCTATAAAATTAAAGACCCAATGGTCAAGTTTGGTTAAGACATAACATTTTCACTGTTAGTGCGGGAGTTCAAATCTCCCTTGGGTTGAAAGAAATTAGCTCAGTTGGTAGAGCTGTCGCTTTACACGCGAAAGGTCAGGTGTTCAAGTCACCTATTTCTTAATTATAAATGCGGATTGATGTAATAGTAACATAGATGGCTCATGACCAAAATATTTAGGTGCAATTCCTAAATCCGCAACCAAAGGCTATAGCTTAATCGGTAAAGCGAACCACTCATGATGGTTTGAGTAAATGTTCAAGTCATTTTAGCCTTAAATAATCCGAGTGCTGGAATTGGTAGACAGTCTTAACTTAAGTTTAAGTGACGCAAGTCGTAAACGTTCGAATCGTTTCTCGGATAGGGGTTATAGTTTAACTGGTAAAACGGCGATTTTGCATATCGTTATTTCAGGATCGAGTCCCGATAACTCCAAGATAAAATAGCTTGAGAAGCTCAATTGGTAGAGCGGATCACTGAAGATGATTAGGTTATAAGTTCAAGTCTTATCTCGAGCAATAAATGGGTATGCTGAAATTTGGTAACCAGGTTCCGCTTAGGACGGAATAGTTTTATACTTTACAAGTTCAAGTCTTGTTACCCATATAGTTTAGTTAATTTTTAATAGTTAAAAAAAAAAAAGTTTATATATTATATGTTGTCGACTAATCGGTAAGTCATAAATTTTTGGTATTTACTATTGGGTGTTCGAGTCGCCCCAACATAATATCTAATCTTAATCTTATATTTGCTAGCTTTTGGGGTACCGCATTCGTGCCTAAGGGCGCAGATTACCGCTAGGATAGTTCAATCGGTAGAACAATAATTTCATGAATTAAGAATGAGAATTCGAGTTTCTCTCCTGGCTCAGCAGAATTAAATAAAATTAGTAATTTATGGAAAGTTACGTTTAAATTAATTAATAAGAATATGATCAAAACACTTAATAGTTTTATAGAAGATTCATTTTTCTTGACACAAATCGTTTTCGATTTTTCGATAAATAAAATCAGTAATTTATGAAAAGTTACCTTTAAATTAATCAATATAAATATGATCAAA
>NZ_BMCE01000011.1 GCF_014635025.1 Fictibacillus barbaricus
AACTGACGGAATTAATTCTTAATTCCTTACCTATTTCTTTTGTTCAGTTTTCAAAGAACTTGTTTGTTGCTTATTTCGTGTGCCGCTCGTTTTGGCGACTTTATTAGGATAACATCTAGCAAATCAGATGTCAACCTGTTTTTTTATCGTGTTCCCCGTCTGCAACATCGTTTCGTCTGTCGCAGCGACAAGAAATAATATATCACGTATTGAGTTATGAGGTCAATAGTTATTTTAAAATTACTTTCATCAAATTAAAAAAAGTTTAGAGAGCTTTAAAACTGCCCTCTAAACTCTAGAATAGTATGGTTTTTACACAAGTTTTCTTAACCTAGAAGGAAAAATTCAATGGCTACTAAAGATGCTATACCGGGTAAACCCGCAATACCAGAGATTAAAGCGGTATAAGTATTTATCGGAATGTGTATATCGTACGAGTTGCCGATCGCATTTAGCAGGAATAACAATAAAGCTCCTATACAAAAACGTGTAATTCCAAATCCGATCCAACGTATTGGCCGCATTGGAGCACCTACAAGCAATAGAACAAAAATGATTGTCCCAAGTATCGCAATTACAGTGATTGGCTCCATTCATGATAACCTCCTATACAAATATCCAGTTTGATTTACTAGTCATTGTATGGGAGTTGTCCATAAAAAAGACCAGCATTTATTTTAACCTGCTGGTCGTTACGTTTCGTTTTTTTGCTTCTTTTAATAAGAAGAAATACTTCGATTCTGCTAGTTGGAGTTTATAAAGAACTTCTTCTGATGGTTCGACACTGCGCTCCACCATTTCTTTTTGATGCATCCAATTCGTTTTTAATTCATCAAGACTTTGAAGCAACAGCTGATCTCCGGATCGCTTCAAGCGCCCTTTACGGGAAAAAAACATTCAAGCAAACCCCTTTAGTTAGATTTCTCTTCTTCCTTCAAGCGCTTTAGAAAGCGTTACTTCATCCGCATATTCCAAATCTCCGCCTACAGGCAGCCCATGTGCAATACGGGTAATCTTAATACCGGTTGGTTTTAAAAGCCTTGCGATGTACATGGCTGTAGCTTCACCTTCAATATTCGGATCAGTCGCCATAATGATTTCTTGAACACCTTCGTCAGTTAAACGTTTTAGGAGCTCGGCAATTTTAATATCTTCCGGTCCAACGCCATCCATAGGAGAGATCGCACCATGGAGAACATGGTAAAGGCCACGGTATTCTTTCATTTTTTCCATCGCAATAACGTCCTTGGAGTCATGAACGACGCAAATCGTCGAACGGTCTCTGCTTGAATCGTCACAGATCATACAAGGATCACGGTCAGTAATATGAAAGCAATTGGAACAATAGATAAGCTGACGTTTCGCATTTACAAGTGCCCGGCCAAAGTCCAGCACGTCATCATCTTTCATTTCCAATACGAAAAATGCCAGGCGAACCGCCGTTTTCGGTCCAATGCCCGGCAATTTCATAAAGCTTTCAATAAGCTTTGAAATCGGTTCAGGATAATGCATGGTTTCGCCTAGAATAAACCAGGAATGTTAAGCCCTTTAGTGAATTTGCCCATGTCTTGTGAAACCATTTCGTCTACTTTTTTTAGTGCATCGTTAGTAGCCGCTAACACAAGGTCTTGTAGCATATCAATATCTTCAGGGTCTACAACTTCCTCTTTAATTACAATATCAATGATTTCTTTATGGCCGTTTGCTTTAACGGTTACCATTCCACCGCCAGCTGTTCCTTCGATGACTTTATCTTTAAGTTCCTCTTGCGCCTTCGCCATGTCACGCTGCATCTTTTGCATTTGTTTCATCATATTGTTCATATTGCCTTTCATCATCTTACAATTCCTCCTTATTCATTCTCTTCTTTTATCTCAATTAAATCATTGCCAACCAATTTGATCGCCTCTGATATTAGAGGATCTTCTGTTTTATCTTGCTCGTCGGATGGCTGGCCTTGCTGTTGTTCTTTAATGAAGTCAGCTTTTAGTTTCTGCCATTCTGGATCCAGTATGGATAGCATGGACAGGCTCTTCCCTATTGTACTATAAACCGCGCCTTCTACATAGCTTCTATTGTTCTCTTGAGAAGCCATCTGCCTGTGAATTTCGTGCTGAAAAGCAAGCAGGAAGAACTGGTCCGAACATGCTACTGGCTCTGCTCCTGAAAGCAGGGCATATGCACTTACTTTTTCAGAACGAATCTTGTCTAATATTTCTCCCCACATGCCTTTAAGCTGTACGAGGTTCGGTTTCTTCGCTTTCTTGAGCATTTCTTTTACTTGGGTATGAGATGCTCCACCTTGGCCCCGGATGACTCTTTTTTCCCTTGGTGTTTCTTGTTCTGCGGATGCGGATGTGCCACTTGAAGCCCAGCCGCCCTGCTTCATTTTTTTAAGCTCTTCCTCAAGCTGTTCGATTCTTTTAATTAGTGGTTCCACAGAAGGGTTCTCCGAATGTGACGATACTCCTTCTTGTTTTTGATAACAAATCTTAATAAACGTTGTTTCCAAAAAGATTTTAGGGTGATTCGTCCATTTCATCTCTTGTTGAGCTGCGTTTAATTGACCGATAATCGCATAGATATCCTCTGCAGCTGTAGAATCAGCCAGTCGTGCAAAAGATTCATCTGTCGAGACTCTTTCTAAAAGCTCCTCTAATTGAGGAGCAGTTTTATACAGAAGCATGTCTCGATAATAGTAGATTAGATCGCCCAAGAACCGAAC
The DNA here is from genome assembly GCF_014635025.1 of Fictibacillus barbaricus. Taxonomy (GTDB): domain Bacteria; phylum Bacillota; class Bacilli; order Bacillales; family Fictibacillaceae; genus Fictibacillus; species Fictibacillus barbaricus. The sequence continues at coordinate 2,726 of NZ_BMCE01000011.1, forward strand.
AGGATCTTTTCCTTCTTGTAAAAGTTCCGTTGATAACGTTAGCGCTTTTGACACATCTTTTTCAAAAAAAGCCTCTGCCATGTCAGATAGATGTTTTTGCGAAGCTGACCCGGTAACAGAAAGGACATCCTCCACTCTAACCTTCTCATCACTGTAAGAAATGGCCTGGTCTAGAAGGCTAAGTGCATCTCGCATACCGCCTTCTGCAGCACGAGCAAGCAGTTGAAGAGCTTCTTCCTCAACTTCTGTTCCGTTTGCATCGACTATTTTTCTCATCCGCCCGATGATGGACTGTGATGATATCCGTTTAAAATCAAACCGCTGACAGCGTGACACAATCGTTGCTGGAATCTTATGAGGCTCAGTTGTTGCCAATATAAAAATAACGTGGCTTGGCGGTTCTTCTAATGTTTTTAACAAAGCATTAAATGCTCCAGTTGAAAGCATATGTACTTCATCTATGATATAGACTTTGTACGTGACAGAAGAAGGTGCGAACTTTACTTTATCCCGTATATCACGAATATCATCTACCCCTGTATTAGAAGCAGCATCGATCTCGAGTACATCTGATATGGTACCGTTTGTTATGCCACGGCAAGCATCACATTCATTACAAGGCTCTGATACTGGGGCCCGCTCACAGTTAACGGCCTTGGCAATAATTTTGGCTGCACTGGTCTTCCCCGTTCCTCGTGGTCCTGAAAACAGGTAGGCATGGGAAAGCTTGTCCTGCATCAAGGCATTTTGAATCGTTTTTGTTATGTGCTCCTGCCCGACCATATCTTCAAAGCTCTGTGGCCTCCATACACGGTAGAGCGCTTGATAACTCATCCCTTTGCCTCCCTTTAATCATTACATTCTTTCTTTATTATACTGAAACATTACAAAAAACTCACCCCTGAGACAAGGGTGAGTTATTGTTTATATATTAGAATGCCGCGCACCTCTCTTTGGAATAGTCAACCTATGCGTACAAACGCAGTTAGCTCAGCCCAGGTTGCCCCACGGCACACGAAGTGATCCACTTACTGCTGCTTCCTTCCGGACCTGACAGGGTTCATGGGTCTCCGTTGCGCAGGACCCGGACCTCAACACCACTTACGTTCGTCAGACCATACGTTGAGCTAACCGAGGAGAGGAATTCAACCTCGCTACAGCGGATTGCGAGTACAGGGCACCGCTACCTCCCCGTCTAGCGCGACAAAGTGTATAACATTTTTAGGTGCACAATCGAATGTGCAAGGATTAGTATACTACGCTCTCGTAAAAAAATCAACTGTACAGGCTCTAAAGCTCCTTCTTTCTCTCTTCCTTTTCCTTCCTTTTACGATCGCGAAGATTTTTAAAAAAACTAGAAAGAATCTTACCGCACTCTTCTTCTTTAACACCTGAAACTACTTCACATTGATGATTGAAGCGATCTTCTTGTAAAAGGTTCATCAACGTCCCTGCACAACCTCCCTTTGGGTCAGCTGCTCCGTAAACGACACGATCCACTCTTGAAAGGACTATGGCGCCTGAACACATCGCACACGGTTCTAGCGTCACATAAAGTGTTGTTCCTTCTAGTCTCCAAGCATCCGTTTCTTTACAAGCTTGATCAATCGCCAAAAGCTCAGCATGCGCAACAGCCCTTTGTTCGGTTTCACGTAAATTATAAGCTCTTGCAAGAATTTGATCGTCTTTTACTAAAACAGCACCTATTGGGACTTCTCCGATCGCAGCCGCTTTTTCCGCTTCCTTTAAAGCGAGTTCCATGTAATATTCGTCTTTTTCTAATATCTCCATTAGTACGCTCCAATGTTTTCGTTGTTAGAGATTATACAAGAGGTTTTGCTAATAATAAAGAAAGGAATGGTTTCTATAAAATGAAAGAGGGGGATATCGCGTGACAAGCAAACAGAAAAAAAAGGATAAAATCCCTGTTGCTATGCTTATTATTGACGTCATTAATGATTTTAATTTTCCTGAGGCACCACTTTTACTAAAAACTTCTGCACCCATTGCCGATAAAATTCTTGATTTGAAAAAGCGCGCTAAAAAGGAAGGTATACCTATTATCTATATAAATGATAACTTTGGACAGTGGCAATCGGATAAACAAAAACTGGTGGAATATTGTTCAACTCAAGCAGGCAGTGAGTTTGTAATTACATTAAAGCCTGATGAAGACGATTTTTTTGTTATAAAACCAAAGCACTCCGGGTTCTTTTCAACCCCTCTATCTCCCTTATTAAATGATCTGGAAATACAAACATTAATCATATGCGGTGTTGCAGGAAATATTTGCGTACTCTTTACAGCAAACGACGCTTATATGAGGGGTTTTACACTCTATGCACCATCTGATTGCTCTGCATCTAATATAGAAGAAGATAATGAAAGAGCATTAATTCTTATGGAAAAGACATTAAATGCAGATATCAGTCCGAGTGATGAATTGGATTTAAAGGCAATTATTCAGCAGGCTTTTGATAACAAACAAAAAACCATCTACTAATAGCATTATTTATTCAAGTTTTTAACCGATTATGTAACCACCTTTTCCAATCGTATGCTACAATATTCTTTGTCTGTAATTTTTCGTTTGTTATTTATAAGGGAGGAAAAGGAAGATGAGTTCAACCCCCTTTATCGCAGTTGAAGGGCCGATTGGCGTAGGGAAAACATCACTGGCAAAAGCCATTGCAGAGCACTATGACTTTCAATTATTAAAAGAAATTGTAGAAGAGAATCCTTTTCTCGGGAAATTTTACGACAACATTGATGAGTGGAGTTTTCAGACCGAGATGTTTTTTCTTTGCAACAGGTATAAACAACTTGAAGAAATTCAAGCTCAATATCTATCTAAACAAATACCTGTCGTTTCTGATTATCATATATTTAAGAATCGTATTTTTGCTGGGCGTACGCTAAAAGGCGGAAACCTTGATAAATACATGAAGTGTTTCGATATCTTAACAGAAGACATGCCTGTTCCAAACATGATCATATACTTAAATGCTAGTCTTGATACATTATTAGACCGTGTCCGAAAACGCGGAAGGTTTGTTGAACAAAACATGGAGCCTGCTTATTTAGAACAGCTGGCTGCTGATTATGAAACATTCATGTCTGCCTTTAAAAGACAGCATCCTGAAATTCCGGTGCTTTCGTTTAATGGAGACGAATTAGATTTTGTTGCGTATGAAACGGATAAAGAAAAAATCTTTTCCTTAATAGATGCAACTTTGAAAAAAGGAGAAGTTGCAAGATGAACAAACTCATACAATACAGCATTCCAAACGATGCTGTTATCACAGTAGCAGGTATGGTAGGCGCGGGTAAGTCTACCTTTACGAACGCTCTTGCTGAAAAACTGAAGTTTCGTACGTCTATGGAAAAAGTAGATAACAATCCTTACTTAGAAAATTTTTATCACGACTTCAAACGCTGGAGCTTTCACCTTCAAATTTTCTTTTTGGCTGAACGTTTTAAGGAGCAAAAAAGAATGTTTGATTATGGGGGCGGGTTTGTTCAAGACCGTTCCATTTATGAAGATACGGGAATCTTTGCACGAATGCATTTTGATGAAGGGAATATGTCAGAGGTTGATTACGAGACATATACTCACCTTTTTGAGGCGATGGTGATGACACCATACTTCCCCAAGCCTGATTGTTTAATTTACTTAGAAGGGTCTCTCGATGATATTTTAGCCCGTATTCAAAAACGCGGCCGAAAGATGGAGCAAGAAACACCTGTTTCGTATTGGGAAGAGATGTACAACCGCTATGAAAAGTGGATTGATTCCTTTAACTCATGCCCCGTGCTGCGTGTAAACATTAATGATTATGATCTTCGGGAAAATCCTGAATCGATCGATCATATCGTAGAAAAAATCGCACAAAAGATCGAAGCGAAGCGAGAAGTTCGCTTATAAACATAGAAAGCCCCGGTACTCATTTATATGAGCCCGGGGTTTTTGTTATTTTTTCATCCACTCAGGTTTACCGAACCCTTTGAACTCCTTATCGATCACTTCCTCAAACTCCTTGGATTCCACTACTTCTTTAATATCTTTTGCAAAAGTGGATTCTGCGTCCTTCGTGTTCACAACGACACGATTTCTGTACGTATCAGGCATGTTTTCAAGTTGAAGAGCATCCAATAAGTCCATTTTTGCTGCTAGAGCAAAGTTTCCTGGAACTGCAGCCACATCTGCACTCTGTACAGCGCGTGGAAGCTGTGCCGCTTCTAGTGGCTTAAATTTCAGGTTCTTAGGATTATCTTTAACATCTTTTTCAGAAGCAGTCAGTTGATTGATTCCTTCTTTGATCGTAATCAGTTCTGCATCTTCTAGCATGATCAACGTACGGGCTAAGTTTACAGGATCGTTCGGAATCGCTAGTGTGCTTCCTTCTTTAATCTCCTCAACTGATTTGAATTTATCTGAGTATAATCCCATCGGGGCAGTAGGTACAATAATGATTTCTGAAAGCTTCAGGTTCTTCTCTTTTGCGAAGTTCTCCATATAGATCTTATGCTGAAAAAGGTTAGCATCAAGATCACCTTTAGAAAGTGCTAAGTTAGGCTGAATATAATCACTAAACTCAACTACCTTTACCTTGTATCCCTTTTTCTCAAGTAAAGGTTTAATTGCTCTATTGACCATATCTGTATAGGGGCCAGCTGTTGCCCCAATCGTAACTTCTTTGTCTTTAGATGCCCCTGTTGAAGAAGAACACCCTGCTAATCCAAAAGTAAGAAGTACAGTTAATAGTGTAAGTATGATTTTTTTCATGTTGATCCCCTTTTTCTTTATCTTTTATTTACAGCTCTGGCTACTCCATCTCCAATGACTTGCATCAATTGTACGATTACGATCAGTAAGATAACGGTTGTGATCATGATCGTATTATCATAACGGTAATAGCCAAAACGAATCGCAAAGTCTCCGATTCCTCCGCCGCCAACAATACCAGCCATAGCAGAATAACCTAATAAGCTGATAGCAGTAACGGTAATCGCCTGAACAATGCCAGGTTTCGCTTCAGGAAGAAGTACTTCACGAATGATCATCCAAGGCGTTGCCCCTACAGCGACGGCCGCCTCGATGACTCCTTTATCGATTTCTCTTAAAGAAGTCTCCACTAAACGAGCGAAGAAAGGAATCGCCGCAACAGACAATGAAACAGATGCAGCTGTAGGTCCGATGGTCGTTCCTGTAATCAGCTGTGTTAATGGAAGCAGAGCAACAAGAAGAATGATGAATGGCACTGAACGTATCAGGTTTACTAAAATGCCTGCTGTTTGCTTAATAAGGGCGTTTTCAAACAAAAGACCTTTATCCGTAACGAATAAGAGGATCCCGAGTGGAAGCCCAACGATCAATGAAACACCGAGTGATATGGCAACCATGTACAGAGTTTCAAAGAACGCCTTATTCAGATCTGGTAAGATGCTATAAATCGAATCAAGCAACATGTTTCACCACCTCAAGGTTTTCAATACGGCCTTCAATGTAGGCGATCGCTCGTTTTACTTCTCCCTCATCACCGATCAGTTCCATAATAAAAATACCGAGCGGCGTTTCTTGGATATATTCAATCTTTCCGTGAAGGATATTCCCTTTCACTTTAAAATTTTGAAAGAGTTCAGACACGATAGCTTCCTCTGCGATAGCTCCCTTAAATTGAATCTTTATCACGATGCCTTTTCTGTTCTTCAGCAGAGGTTCTGGCAGATCCATCTGAATGACAGAGCTGATGAACGTTTTTGTCAACTCTTCCTTTGGATTGGCAAAGATGGTATACACATCACCTGACTCAATGATCTCTCCATCCTGCATAACAGCCATTCGATGACAAATCTCTTTAACCACTTCCATCTCATGCGTGATAAGTACAATCGTGATGCCTAACTCTTTATTTATCGATTTGAGCAAAGAGAGGATAGCTTTAGTAGTATTCGGGTCAAGTGCAGATGTTGCTTCATCACATAGCAATACCTTCGGATCGTTCGCAAGGGCGCGGGCAATCCCTACTCTTTGCTTCTGTCCTCCACTTAACTGGGCAGGATATTGGTCCTTTTGGTTTTCTAAGCCTACCATCTTTAAAAGTTCTAACGTTCTTCCTTGAATCTGATCTTTCGTTTTGCCTGCTGCTTTTAAAGCAAATGCGATATTCTCAAAAACCGTTTTTGCGCTGATCAGATAAAAGTGCTGAAAGATCATCCCGATCTTAAGCCTTTCATCTCTCAGCTCTTTTTTTCCTAGTTTTGTAATGGAAACGCCGTCGATCAAGATATCGCCTGAAGTCGGTTTCTCTAATAAATTCAGGCATCGTAGAAGTGAGCTTTTACCTGCCCCACTATAGCCGACGATTCCGAAGATCTCACCTCGTTCTATGGTCAGCGACACATCTTTTACACCGACAATTTCTCTACCTTTTGCTCTATAGATCTTAGTTACATCCTTGATCTCGATCATATGTCCTCCCCCTCAAATATAAAAAAGCCCTCTTCATTCAATGGAAGAGGGCGAATAAACAAACATCGACTTATCTTCCAGAATGAATGATCATCCTGCAGGAAGTAGCACCGTTCCATCATGGAGGTTGCCGGACGTCATAGGGCCTGATCCCTCGGTCTCTCTTAATAAGCATTACATATTCGATTAAGTATAGTTGTCATCATACTCTCTGTCTAAAAGTTCTGTCAATACTAAATTTTAATACTTTAAAGTGTTAGCGCTTACAACGCTTGGGAGAGAAGAAAAGAAATTTTTAATATATTTGAGGGCAATTAAGTCATTATCTGCTTTATTAAGTCTTATTTTAAAAAATTTAGTCATTTTCAATACTAATTAAATCTTAATAAAATATAAGCCGTTCTACAAAATTCGATCATAGCTAACCGCAGAAATAAAATCAAATATGAGATTTTACGTTTATCAATGAACACAACAAAAAACCTCACCCGAATTACTCGGATGAGGTTGAATATGTATATGGAGGAGGTAGAGGGATTCGAACCCCCGCGGGCTTTTACACCCCTGTCGGTTTTCAAGACCGATCCCTTCAGCCGGACTTGGGTATACCTCCGTGTGACTGACAAGAACTATATTAACATGGCGGTAAACAGAGTGTCAACGTTTTTTCAAAAAAAATTGAAAAAAGAGAGGAGAAAATTCCTCTCTTTTTTTTACTTAATCACTTCTTTATTTGCCATGTATGGACGAAGCACTTCTGGAATCACAACAGAACCATCTTCTTGCTGATAGTTTTCCAAGATCGCAGCCACTGTCCGTCCGATCGCTAATCCAGAACCGTTTAGTGTATGAACAAACTCTGGCTTGCCTTTTGCTTCTCTGCGGAAACGAATTTGGGCACGGCGCGCCTGGAAGTCTTCAAAGTTAGAGCAAGAAGAAATCTCACGGTACTCGTTGTAGCTTGGAAGGTATACTTCAATGTCATATTTTTTAGCAGCTGTAAATCCAAGATCTGCTGTACACATGCTTAGTACACGATAAGGAAGGTTTAGCAGCTGAAGCACTTTCTCAGCGTGCCCTGTAAGTTTCTCAAGCTCCTCATAAGAGTCTTCCGGCTTAACAAAGCGAACGAGCTCTACTTTATTAAATTGGTGCTGACGGATCAAGCCGCGTGTATCACGGCCAGCAGAACCAGCTTCAGAACGGAAACATGCACTGAAAGCTGCGTATGCGATCGGAAGTTCTTCTGCTGTTAAAATCTCTTCACGGTGCATGTTTGTCACTGGTACTTCAGATGTCGGGATAAGGAAATAATCCTCTTCGCGAATCTTGAATGCATCTTCTTCAAACTTAGGAAGCTGCCCTGTCCCTGTCATGCTTTGGCGATTTACCATGTATGGAGGCAGAACCTCTGTATAGCCATGTTCGTCTTCATGAAGGTCCATCATGAAGTTGATTAGAGCTCGTTCTAGGCGTGCACCAAGGCCTTTATAGAAAGCGAAACGGCTTCCTGTAACCTTTGCTCCTCGCTCAAAATCTACGATACCAAGGTCAGTAGCGATATCCCAGTGTGCTTTTGCTTCAAAAGAAAACTCGGGCACTTCTCCCCAGTGACGTACAGGAACGTTATCATCTTCTGTCTCACCTACTGGTACACTTTCATGCGGCAAGTTTGGCAGGGTAAGCATGATGCCGTTAAGGTCTTCTTCTACTTGACGCAGTTCATCGTCAATCGTTTTGATCTTATCGCCCACTTCACGCATCTCAGTAATAAGATGATCGGCATCTTTCTTCTCGCGTTTAAATTCCGCTACCTGTTTAGACACTTCATTTCGCTTGGATTTTAAGCTTTCCGTCTCACCGATCAATTCGCGGCGGCGTTGATCTAACGCTTCAAATTGATCTAATCCTGAAAGGTCTTCTCCACGTGCAGATAACTTTTTCTTTACTTCCTCAAAATTAGCACGTACATATTTTAAATCTAACATCCTTTTTTCCTCCTTTTTGGTTATAAAAAATCAAAAAACTCCCGCCCGCTATTCCTAAAATACATTAGAAATAGGGACGAGAGTTAACCCGCGTTGCCACCCTAATTGCAGCAAATAATCTGCTGCCGGCTTAATTACATGTAACGGTTCTTCACCGGAAAAGCCTACTTAAGATTTCAGCTTTTCACTCAAGGATGGATTCACAAAACGCTTCGATCGGTTTTCACCAGCCACCGACTCTCTACACAAAGTCATTTTTGCTACTAGTTCCTGTCATTGATTTTTTATAATGATTTTATAGTAATGTACAGCATTTTTCTATTTTATGCAACTACTTCTTTAGCGGATTGTACCATATTTACAAAATATTGATGTAAACGGTAATCGTCCGTAAGTTCGGGATGAAACGCTGCACATAGGAAATTTCCTTGTTTTGCTGCAACAATTCGGTCATTATGTTTAGATAAAATCTCAACTTCAGGTCCAACTTCAACGATGAATGGGGCACGAATGAATACTCCCGTAAAGTCTTCTCCAACACCATGTATCATAAGATCAGCTTCAAAACTGTCTACTTGACGCCCAAACGCATTGCGCTCAACTGTCATATCGATTAGTTCTAGATGGGCTGAATCTTGACCCTGAATACGTTTTGCCATTAAGATCAATCCGGCACATGTACCAAAAACAGGTTTGTTCTGTGCAAACTCCTTTAACGGCTCAAGGAAATTGTATTTGTCGATCAAACGTCTCATAGCTGTGCTCTCGCCGCCTGGCATAACCAAACCATCAAGACTGCTGAGCTCCTCAACACGTTTTACCGCAACGGCTTCGGCACCGCTTGCTTCAATCGCTCGAACATGCTCTCGTACTGCTCCTTGTAGGGCTAGAACTCCGATTTTCAGCATGGAATTACCAGCCTCGCTCCTGCATGCGCTCACTTTGAGCTAATGTTGAAATATCGATACCTTTCATAGGAGTACCAAGACCTTTAGAAAGTTCAGCGATAAGTTTGTAATCTTGATAGTGTGTTGTTGCTTCAACGATCGCACGAGCAAACTTTTCTGGGTTCTCAGACTTAAAGATACCTGATCCAACGAATACGCCGTCTGCACCAAGCTGCATCATAAGTGCTGCATCCGCTGGTGTAGCGATACCGCCTGCTGCAAAGTTAACAACAGGAAGCTTACCTTCTTTTTTGATTTGAAGAAGAACTTCAAATGGAGCACCTAAGTTCTTAGCTTCTGTCATAAGCTCGTCCACGCTCATCGCAACAACTTTGCGAATCTGACCTTGGATCATTCTCATGTGACGAACAGCTTCAACGATGTTACCTGTTCCAGGCTCACCTTTTGTACGAAGCATAGATGCACCTTCACCAATACGGCGTGATGCTTCTCCAAGATCACGTGCACCACAAACGAAAGGTACAGTGTAATCGCTCTTCAATAAGTGGAAAACCTCATCCGCTGGCGTTAATACTTCACTCTCATCGATGTAGTCAACACCCATTGCTTCAAGCACGCGTGCCTCAACAATGTGCCCGATACGAGCTTTTGCCATTACAGGAATAGAAACAGCATTCAGAACTTCTTCCACGATTGTTGGATCTGCCATACGAGCTACTCCGCCTGCAGCACGAATATCTGAAGGAACGCGCTCTAGTGCCATTACGGCTACAGCACCAGCAGCTTCAGCAATACGAGCTTGCTCTGCGTTGATAACGTCCATGATAACGCCGCCCTTTTGCATTTCTGCCATTCCTCTTTTAACACGTTCAGTACCTGTTTTTAACATGCTTTACTACCCCCTGGTTATATGTGGTATAACCGATTTAGGACTCGGTTATTTTATAATAAAACTAGTTTCCTCATCTATTTTATCGTAAATCATAAAAAGCGCAAGCTCTCTCTATTTTCTGAAAAAAAGCTCTTCAGCATACGCCAAAGAGCTTTTAGTGATTATGGAATTAAAACCAGCCTTTTACCATGTCAACAGCTCCAGACCAAAGTCCTCCAAAAAAGCCGCCGACTCCTCGTAAAGCAAGTACGAACCAGTTTGCTTTTTCAACTGATTTTGTAGTCACAACCTCAGTCTTTCCTTTTGTATCTCCATCAAGCAAGTAACCGTAATCTTCACCTTGGCCGGTATACTCAACATTGATATGACCTACCACTTCACCTTTTTTAACAGGTGCTGTCAGTTCGCCATCCTTTGTCATCTTCTTTTTATCCACAACAAATTTAGGCTTATAGTTTTCTTTTTCCCCTCTTTTAATCACCAGTGAAAGAGGTTCTTTTGTTGCAACTTTTACTTCTTTCTCTTTACCTTTTAGTACCGGTAAAGTTTTATTGCCTTTAACTTGATAATTATCAGGCAGAATTTGCTCTTTTTCAAAGTTAGCAAATCCAAAATCAAATAATTTTTTTGTTTCGTCAAATCGAGCTAAACGCGAATCAGTTTTCATCACTACTGAAATAAGACGTGTATCACCTTTTTTGATCGTACCTGTAAAACAGTTTCCAGCAAGGTCAGTAGAACCCGTCTTTAGACCATCTACGCCGTTATAACCTTTTACAAGGGATGGAAGCATCCAGTTCCAGTTTTCCATCTCTATCTCGTCATCTGAACCTTCACGGAATACCATTTTTGGAATACTTGCTGTTTCTAATACTTCTGGATGATCACTAAGTAGTCTAAAAGCTAAAATAGCTGTAGCGCGAGCACTCATCATATTTTCATCCGTTTCATTTCCAGATGAATGGTTACCAAACAAGTCCTTATTGTTAAGACCTGTAGAATTTACAAAATGATAATCTTTCATGCCAAATTCTTTTGCTTTGGCATTCATTCGCTCAACAAATTCACCTTCAGAACCAGCTAAAAGTTCAGCTAATGCGATGGTCGCTCCATTTGCAGAGTAAATCGCCATTGCTTGATACAATTCACGAACCGTATATTTATCATCTATTCGAAGTGGTACGTTTGATAAAGTACGATTTTGAGAAATTTTGTGGGCATATTCAGAAATACTGGTTTTCTGTTCCCAAGATATCTTTTTCTTATTGATGGCTTCTAACAATAGGTATTCAGTCATCATCTTACTCATACTCGCAGGTGGAAGTAACTTATCAGCATTTTTCTGATATAATATCTTCCCTGTTTCTGCATCCACAAGAATAGCAGCCTCAGCTTTTACATCTAATGATGGTGCTGCACTTGCTGAATTAGAAAAACCTAATAAACTCGACGTAAAAAATGAAAAAATCAATGTTAACACTAACAGTTGCTTTATCTTGCTGTTCAAAAAACTGCACCTCCAAACCCATTTACACACAAAAGTTATTGTAACATACCCCTTTTCAAAAAAATAGACAGAGGTTATACCTCTGTCTGAAAAATGCGCCTTTAGACCGAATAATTCGGTGCTTCTTTTGTAATCTGAACTTGGTGAGGATGACTCTCACGAAGACCAGCACCAGTAATTTTTACAAAACGTGTATCATTTTGAAGCTCTTCAATCGTACCTGTTCCACAGTATCCCATACCTGAACGAATACCGCCTACAAGCTGATAAATCGTATCTGCAAGAGGTCCTTTATACGGCAGGCGACCTTCAATACCTTCTGGAACAAGCTTCTTATTATTTTCCTGGAAATATCGATCACTGCTTCCACGTTCCATTGCTCCAACAGAACCCATTCCGCGGTAGACTTTAAACTGACGGCCTTGGAAGATTTCACGCTCTCCAGGGCTCTCCGATACACCTGCAAGCATACTGCCCAGCATAACGGCATGTCCGCCTGCTGCGATTGCTTTTACGATGTCTCCAGAGTATTTAATACCACCGTCTGCAATAATCGGTACGCCATACTTCTTAGCTTCTGTAGCACAATCATATACAGCTGTAACCTGCGGAACACCAACACCAGCAACAACACGTGTTGTACAGATTGAACCTGGACCAATACCTACTTTTACTACACTTGCACCTGCTTCAATCAAATCACGAGTAGCTTCTGCTGTAGCCACGTTACCCGCGATGATCGTTAAAGCAGGATATGCTTGTCTTACTTCACGTACTTTTTGAAGTACACCTTCAGAGTGGCCGTGAGCTGTATCGATAACAATCGCATCTACGCCAGCTTCCACTAATTTTTCTACACGAAGAAGTGCGTCCTTCGTTACTCCTACAGCTGCACCTACAAGCAAGCGACCTTGAGAGTCTTTTGCTGAATTAGGAAATTCAATTACCTTTTCAATATCTTTGATCGTAATCAAGCCTTGCAGTATTCCTTCATCGTCAACTAAAGGAAGTTTTTCTATCTTATATTGCTGAAGTGTTTTTTCAGCTTCTTTTAATGTTGTACCAACTGGGGCTGTGACTAAGTTTTCTTTTGTCATTACATCTGAGATCTTAATGGAATAATCCTGTACAAAACGCAAGTCACGGTTTGTCAGAATACCCACTAATTTTTTATCCGCATCAACGATAGGAACACCACTAATTCGATACTTGCCCATTAAATGTTCAGCATCAAATACTTGGTGTTCAGGTGTTAAGTAGAACGGGTTAGTAATTACGCCGCTTTCAGAACGTTTAACGCGATCAATCTGTTCAGCCTGTTCTTCAATCGACATGTTTTTGTGTACAATTCCTAGACCGCCTTGACGTGCCATAGCAATTGCCATGTTCGCTTCTGTTACCGTATCCATTCCTGCACTAATAATAGGAATGTTTAATTGAACAGAATCAGATAACTTTGTTTTGATTGATACTTCATTAGGTAAAACAGAGGATTTTGCTGGAATCAATAATACATCATCAAATGTTAAACCTTCTTTTGCAAACTTATCTTGCCACATACCTCAACCACCCCTTCAAATTTATCATCACGAAAAATATTATTTGTAGATTATCAACTGGGTAAACTAGTGTCAAGGAATACAAAATATGTTCGATTATTCAAATAATTTAAAAGTGAGGAGGAAAATGACAAATGGGTTATATTAAAGAAGATTGGGCTTTGTTTGATATGTTCTTTTCCTCCCAAAAAACGCAGCATTTTCTGGCAAAACAGTACCAAAAACTGAACATCGAAGACAGCAATGGTAAGAGCTTTGATAATACGTATGGATTTATTTACTATATCGAACATGGAAAGAAATATTATAAATTAGCTGACCAGGCACCCACGGAGTTAAAACCAGTTCTTTTGTTTTATGGCATGACTCAGCTCATGAAAGCATGCATATTATGTGTAGATCCGGATTATCCAGATTCAAGTGCAGTATTAGCACATGGCTTATCTACAAGAAAAAGAAAAAAAAGAAGTTATGAATTTTTATATGATGAAGTAAAAGTCCAAAAGACGGGGTTGTTTAATCATTTTTGTGAAAAACTGTTTCACATGAAACATATTGAAGGGGAAAAATTCACTATGAACCAGCTGCTTAGTATGTTGCCTGAACTATGCCCCCTGTTTAAACAAATGAATGGAGAAGTACATCTCGTTAAAATGTATAGTAAAAGCAAGAAGGAATTTTTCTTTGATAAAGATTCAACCGACTACTTACATATGTCCCCAGAAAGATTTTTTGAATATATGAATGCCTTATTTCCTTCAAAATTTATTATAGGGTGGAATGAAGATCAATCTGGTTTTATTCTTCAAACAAGACATGATCTAAAGCCATTTCATAGTTTTCCTTTAAGCTACCATTTATCAGAGGATACCTACTACTTAGCGATTGATCGAGATCTATTGCATTTACCCGAACTTAATGAGCTCATGGTTCACTATGTAATTCTTTACAACTTAAGTATGCTAAGCAGATATGATACCGAATGGTGGAGTGAGTTATTTCATACTTATACTTCTGAAGAATTACCCTATATTAATCAATTTCTAACCATTACTGCACATAAAATTCCTTACCTTTTTGGTGTGATGCTCAATTTGATGAATAACCGTTAATACATGAGAGGAACTACACATTTTCATCGTTAGAGAATTCTAAAAGACCCAATTAGGTCTCGTTTTGACCTAATTGGGTTCGGTTTTGACTCAATTTTTTATTCTAAGACTTAATTCGCCCTCGTTTTGACTTAATTATAGTTGGTTTTGACTTAATTGAAGTTTTTCGCCACTTTGCATAACATCGGAAATGATGAAAAGAAGATGGTTTTGTCCATCTTCTTCCATACTTAGAGGTTTTCGCATCACGTTTCAGCTCATTTCCTGCCTTTTCATAAAAAAAGAAGATGAAATAAATTCATCTTCTTCCTCTTTATATATTTTGTTTGATTTATAAGTCTTCGGGAGATTTTATAAGTCCTCAAAAATTCTTATAAGTCTTCAAAAATTTTTAAACGCCCTCAAATTTATTTATGCGTCTTTACCATACTTCGTTAAGATCCTGCAATCCATGCTACAACTCATTTTTTAACACAAAAAAAGAAGATGGATATCATCCATCTTCCTCATTGCCTAGCGACGTCCTACTCTTACAGGGGGAAACCCCCAACTACCATCGGCGCTGAAGAGCTTAACTTCCGTGTTCGGTATGGGAACGGGTGTGACCTCTTCGCCATCATCACTAGACCTAACCATGACTTTCACCATGATTTTATTAAGTTAGAGAGTATGTTCTCTCAAAACTAGATACGACGTTTCCAAACGTTTATGCATTGTAAGGATAAGCCCTCGACCGATTAGTATCTGTCAGCTCCACGTGTCACCACGCTTCCACACCAGACCTATCAACCTCATCATCTCTAAGGGGTCTTACTCACTTGACGTGATGGGAAATCTCATCTTGAGGGGGGCTTCATGCTTAGATGCTTTCAGCACTTATCCCGTCC
>NZ_BMCE01000012.1 GCF_014635025.1 Fictibacillus barbaricus
GTCGAGGGCTTATCCTTACAATGCATAAACGTTTGGAAACGTCGTATCTAGTTTTGAGAGAACATAAAAATGATGAAAATCATTAAAAAATCTCTTGCAAAACGTTTTAAAATATAATAAAATTTATCTTGTCCCAACAGGATAAAGGATTTTGAGAGTGTTACAAACGTAACCAGGTCCAGTGATGATGGCGAAGAGGTCACACCCGTTCCCATACCGAACACGGAAGTTAAGCTCTTCAGCGCCGATGGTAGTTGGGGGTCTCCCCCTGTAAGAGTAGGACGTCGCTGGGCTGCATCTCAAGATCAATTTTCTTTGTGGATTTTTCATTGCATTGTTCCACAGTAGCTCAGTGGTAGAGCTATCGGCTGTTAACCGATCGGTCGCAGGTTCGAGTCCTGCCTGTGGAGCCATTTACTTGCTTCCATAGCTCAGCAGGTAGAGTGCTTCCATGGTAAGGAAGAGGTCACCGGTTCGAGCCCGGTTGGAAGCTCCATATCAAATAAGATCAAACAGTTATGGCCCGTTGGTCAAGCGGTTAAGACACCGCCCTTTCACGGCGGTAACACGGGTTCGAATCCCGTACGGGTCACCATTAATTTTAATATAAAACCTTTGGAGGATTAGCTCAGCTGGGAGAGCACCTGCCTTACAAGCAGGGGGTCGGCGGTTCGATCCCGTCATCCTCCACCATTTATTTTACTTGCCGGTTTAGCTCAATTGGTAGAGCAACTGACTTGTAATCAGTAGGTTGGGGGTTCAAGTCCTCTAGCCGGCACCATCAATTTTATTTTAGAGAAAAAATAAAATTGATGCGACGAGGAACATACTTCTTTTGAATTGTCTTTTAGACACAGGAGCATGTTTTAAAACGTCTCTTTTTTTATGTGGAGGGGTAGCGAAGTGGCTAAACGCGGCGGACTGTAAATCCGCTCCCTCCGGGTTCGGCGGTTCGAATCCGTCCCCCTCCACCATCTTTGTTTAACTTTTGAAAAGTTAGACGATATTATTTCAATATGCGGGTGTAGTTTAATGGTAAAACAAGAGCCTTCCAAGCTCTGGTCGTGAGTTCGATTCTCATCACCCGCTCCATTATCGGGGCTTTAGCTCAGCTGGGAGAGCGCCTGCCTTGCACGCAGGAGGTCAGCGGTTCGATCCCGCTAAGCTCCACCAACATACATAACACATGTTACTTCAGGTGATGCCTGAAGTTTTTTATTTGTCTTTTTCCAGAAGACATATAAGCCTGATTAAAACTTTTTCCGTAATGGTCTGCAAAATTTCCGTGATTCATCCCTTTTTTTCCGTGATTAGTCATAAAAATTCCTTGATCTTTTGCAATTTTCCCACACATATGTATTTTCCAAATAGAACCCTTGCCTCTACCTCATCGTAAAACATAATAAACATCCATAAAAATAATAAACATCCATAAAAAAGAAGATGGCATAAAGCCATCTTCTTTTTTATATCAAACCTTATAAATATGTATTCAATCTCCGGAAGCGCTTTCTTTTTGGTATATCTATGCATGATTTTGTCCAGTTGAACCATGAAATCCCTTACAGCTACAATAGAGATAGTTATTCTTTAGTTTTTGTGTTTTTCATAAGGGAGGAAGAAGAAATGTTAAAAGATATTACAGTAATCGGAGTACCGATGGATTTAGGACAAATGCGCCGTGGCGTAGATATGGGGCCAAGTGCGATTCGATATGCGGGAATTGTTGAACGTTTAGAGAACCTTGACTATCGTGTTGAAGATTTTGGTGATATAGAAATTGCTCGTCCAGAAAAACAAAGTATTGAAAACGAAGGAAACCTTAAAAACTTAAATGGGGTTATTGATGCGAGCGAAAAGCTTTCAGAAACGGTATCTGATGTGATTACAAACAAAAAATTCCCGCTTGTCCTTGGGGGAGATCACAGCATCGCTATTGGTACTCTTGCAGGCGTTTCAAAGCATTATGAAAACCTAGGGGTAATTTGGTATGATGCACACGGTGACCTTAATACAGCAGATACATCACCTAGTGGAAATATTCATGGTATGCCTCTTGCTGTAAGCATCGGTATTGGACACGAAAAACTTACAAGAATCAGTGATTATACACCGAAAATCAAACCTGAGAATATCGTAATCATCGGAGCACGTTCCCTTGATGAAGGGGAAAGAGAGCTCATTAAAGAAAAAGGAATTAAAGTGTATACAATGCATGAGGTCGATCGTCTTGGTATGACAAAGGTGATGGAAGAAACGATCGAATACTTGTCACATACAGATGGCGTTCATTTAAGTTTAGATCTAGATGGACTTGACCCACACGATGCTCCAGGTGTTGGTACTCCTGTGCTTGGAGGGATCAGCTACCGGGAAAGCCACTTAGCGATGGAAATGCTGGCAGAAGCGGAAATCATTACATCTGCAGAATTTGTAGAGGTTAATCCGATTTTAGATGAGAAGAACAAAACGGCAACAGTTGCTGTAGCGTTAATGGGTTCTTTATTTGGAGAGAAACTACTATAATATAGAATAAAGAATAATAAATAAAAACAGTTGCCTCTTTTACGGAAGCAACTGTTCTTTTTCGTTAATGCGCTGATATTGATTAAGCAGCTGGTCGATCTCCTGCGAAAGCTCAACTACTTCTTGTGCGATTAATGGCAGGTGTTTAGAAAGTTCATTCATTTGCTGTCTGGAGTATTCAATCTGTTCAATTAATAAATCTCTATACATACAAACTACCCCTTTCTGTTCAGCATAATATTTCATATGATTAATATTCCCAGGCTAATTTTTTTTGAAACTCAGAATTTAGAAAAAAATACCTTTTTATTTCGTCAAATTCTGCAACATGATAAAATAAAAAAATATGAATTCATTTGAAACTTATGGAATGCTGGTACGTAAATAAAATCCGAGTGGTGATAAAAAAATGGACGCCTTAATAGCGAATATGGTTGCCCAAGTAAAAAAAGGGGACCAGGAAGCGTTTGAAGGCATTGTAGACCTTTTTAAAGATAAAATCTACCGGCATTGTTACCGGATGGTCGGCAATGGACATGAAGCAGAAGATTTAGCACAAGAAACTTTTTTGCGAGCTTACCGTAATATTAATAAGTACAATAGCGAATTCAAATTTTCAACTTGGATATTCAGGATTGCTACGAACCTCTGTATCGACAGACTGAGGAAAAAGAAGCCTGATTATTATCTGGATGCAGAGGTACCCGGAACAGACGGAGCAAATATGTATAGTCAGCTCTCAACGGAAGAACCACTGCCCGAAGAAGTTGTGACAGAGAATGAACAATGGAACGAACTCCAAGCAGAAATTATGAAACTTCCCGAAAAATATCGGACAGCTATCGTACTAAAATATGTTGAAGATCTTTCATTAGAAGAGATCAGTCAGATCATGGACATACCAGTTCCAACTGTAAAAACTCGCATACATCGAGGTCGGGAAGCGCTGAAGAAAGTATTTCAAATGGTTGTAAAAACGAGGTGAAGATAAATGCAGTGTGAAGCTTCCGTATATGATGAGTTAATGAACAAGTTACTTGATGGAGAAGCAACTCCTGAGGAAGAACGCATCTTTCATAATCATTTAAGGGACTGTGCGTCGTGTAAAGAAGAGTATGAGCTGCTGACAGATACCTTAAGGGAATTGCAGCTTCAGACCCATATAAAGGCCCCAGAAGGCTTTACAGAAGCCGTTATGGCTAAACTGCCTAAAGAGAGGCAGCAGGTGAAATGGATGCGCTGGATGAAACGGCATCCTGCTCTTACGGCGGCAGCCATCTTTATGTTTTTTATGGCAGCGTCTGTTTTCACGAGCTATAATCAGCAAGATCTGGCTGTTGTAAAAGGGGAAGGAAATCTTCAAATCAAGAAGGCTGAACGGGTTGTTGTCGTTCCTGCAGGTGAAACCATTAAAGGTGACTTAGTCGTTGAAAATGCAGACGTTCGTATAGAAGGTAAGGTAGAAGGTGATGTGACTGTGATAAAAGGCAATCAGTATCTTGCTTCTGCTGGGGAAGTAACCGGCCACAGTCAGGAAATTCGCCAAGTGGTCGAATGGGTATGGTATAAGTTGAAGTCTTTAGTAAGCATAAATGAAGAAACAATGGATGAGAGCCGTTCCCAAACGGCTTTTTTTGATTTCAATCAACAAGTAAATTGATATCATCTGAGCATCATGATTAAAACATGTGTATGTCATGCTAAGTTTTCTTTACAATGAGGTATGCTATAATAAATAAGTTAAATCAATTTTGAAAACTTCAACTTGGCACACTAAAAACCGGGTTGGGAGGGAAGTTATGTTACCAATCGCAGATTTCAATATATTTAATTACATCACACAAATCATTGATATTTTATTAGTCACATATGTGATCTATAAGCTGATCATGTTGATTCGAGGTACAAAAGCCGTTCAACTGTTAAAAGGGATCAGTGTGATCATCGTTGTTTGGCTTCTGAGCAGTACATTTGATCTGCGTACGATGTCATGGCTGATGGATAAAGTCATTACATATGGTTTACTCGCTATCATCATTATTTTCCAGCCAGAACTGAGACGGGCACTAGAACAGTTAGGACGAGGAAGATTCTTTTCTCGTACAGGTGTTCCCGAAGAGGAAGAAATGGAGAAAGCGATCGGTGCCATAGTTAAATCAACGAACTATATGTCTAAACGGCGTATCGGTGCGATCATCTCAATCGAGCGCGAAACAGGATTGAGTGAGTATGTGGAAACGGGAATTCCGATTCAAGCATATTTAACATCCGAGTTACTGACCAATATATTTGTCCCGAACACACCGCTTCATGATGGTGCTGTTATCATCAGGCAAAGTCAGATCTTTGCAGCAGGCTGTTACTTGCCATTAACGGAAAGCCCTTTTGTTTCTAAAGAGCTTGGGACAAGGCATAGAGCAGCTCTAGGTATCAGTGAAGTAACTGATGCTGTAACAGTTATCGTTTCTGAGGAAACAGGTACGATCTCACTGACTAAGAATGGAGAAATCTACCGTAATCTGGACGAAGAGTCTTTAAGAAATTTGTTAAATGCAGAATTGATTATTGCTAACAAGTCCACTTCCTCAACTCGCTGGAATTGGAGGGGAAAGAAAAATGGACAAACTCCTTAATAGTTCATGGTTTGTAAAAATCATTGCTTTCCTCCTTGCTTTAATGATGTATACAATCGTAACGATGGAAACCCAGGAGGAAGAAGCAAACCGTTCAATATTCTCGAAGATGTATACGGAAAGTGAAACGATTCAAGATGTACAGATCAACCCATATTTTGATGATGATAAATATGTACTTACAGATCTGCCTTCATCCGTAGATCTAACATTAACGGGTTCAAGTCGATTAATTACGAAAGCGACAAAAGTAGACAAAGAATTCGAAGTATATATTGACTTGACGAATATGAAACCAGGAAATAAGCGTGTAAAGGTTCAAGTCCAAGGCCTGCCTGAGGGTGTAAAAGCAAAGGTGAAACCTGAATACGTAGATGTTATCCTTCATAATAAAGTAACAAGAGAGATGAACGTGAATGTTGATCTAAAGAATACAAGAAAGCTTCCGGAAGGATATACAGCAGGTGATGTTGAGTTTTCACCAAAAACAGTGAACGTTACAGGTGCTGAAGGAATGATCGACCAAATCTCGTTTATCACCGGCTTTGTGGATGTGGGAGATGCTGAAGAGCCTATTCAAACCAAAGTGCCGCTCCGTGCATACAATCAACAAGGAGATCTAATAGATGTACAGATTAATCCTGGTGTGGTCGATGTATCTGTGCCGATTAAGAAACCAAAGAAAACTGTACCGATTTCTATCGGTACGAATGGTGAGCTGGAAGAAGGGCTCTCCCTTCAATCCATTACGTCCGATCCAAGTGAAATCACACTAACGGGTACAACAACTTCTTTGGATAAATTTGAATCATATAATGAAATTTCTATAGATTTAAGCAAGATCAAGAAAGACACAACCCTTACAGTTGATGTTCCGGTACCGGATGGAATTGATGCTATATCAGTTAAAGAAGTAACAGTAAACGTTAACGTCGAGAAAGTGGAATCAGACACGGACGCTGATATAGAAGAAGAGATTACAAGAACCTTTAATGATGTCCCATTAACGTTACTAGGCATCAATGATGAGAAACAAGCAACCATTTTAGATCCAGCCGATGGGGTTGTAGATGTCACTGTAAAAGGGAAAAAGAGTGTGATCGATTCACTTGATAAGTCTGACCTGCAAGGGATAGTAGACGTGAGTGATCTAGAACAGGGGACACATGAAGTGAAGATCGATTGGAAAAATCCTGGGGATATTGATCTGACAGATGCAGTTCAAGAAGCCAGCGTGGAAATTCAAACAGAGACTAGCAGTCAATAGTTGAAGGAGAGAGCAATAATGGGAAAATATTTTGGTACCGATGGAGTAAGAGGAGTTGCAAATACAGAGCTAACGCCTGAACTAGCTTTTAAGTTAGGACGCTTTGGAGGATATATTTTAACAAAAGATACAGAGAAACCTAAGATCTTAATCGGGCGTGATACACGAATTTCCGGTCAAATGCTGGAAGGTGCTCTAGTTGCTGGCCTCTTATCTATCGGTGCAGAAGTTATGCGTTTAGGTGTGATCTCAACACCAGGGGTTGCGTTCCTGACAAAAGCACTAGGCGCACAAGCCGGAGTTATGATCTCAGCATCACACAACCCAGTAGCAGACAACGGAATCAAATTCTTTGGGGCTGACGGTTTTAAGCTATTAGATGAGCAAGAAGCTGAAATCGAAGCTTTATTAGATAAAGATACAGATGAGCTGCCTCGTCCTATAGGCGGTGACTTAGGTTCTGTCAGCGATTATTTCGAAGGCGGCCAAAAGTACATGCAATACCTGAAGCAAACGATTCCTGGAGACTTCTCAGGACTTCATATCGCTCTAGATTGTGCACATGGTGCGACATCATCACATGCTCCTCACTTGTTTGCAGATCTTGAGGCAGATATCTCCACAATGGGAACAAGTCCTAACGGATTAAACATCAACGAAGGTGTAGGAAGCACACATCCAGAAAAGCTTGCTGAGCTTGTAAAAGAAAAAGGCTGTGACATGGGATTAGCTTTCGATGGTGACGGAGACCGTTTAATCGCGATCGATGAAAAAGGAAATATTGTCGATGGTGACCAGATTATGTTTATTTGCGCGAAACACTTGAAAGATCAAGGGCGTCTGAAGCAAGATACGATCGTATCGACTGTAATGAGCAACTTGGGCTTCTATAAAGCGGTTGAAGCAAATGGCATGCAATCAGCACAAACAGCTGTTGGTGACCGATATGTAATGGAAGAGATGCGTAAGAATGATTTTAACCTCGGCGGTGAACAGTCTGGGCATATCATTTTCTTAGATTACACAACAACAGGCGACGGTCTTCTTTCTGGAATTCAGCTTGCATCCATCCTAAAAGCAACAGGAAAGCCTTTATCAGAACTTGCAGGTGAGATGACGAAATTTCCACAACTTTTAATCAATGTAAAAGTAGCGGATAAGTCTAAGTTAAATGGTAATGACGCGATCAAAGCTGCGATTGATAAAGTAGAAGCTGATCTTGAAGGAAATGGCCGCGTGCTTGTTCGTCCTTCTGGAACAGAACCGCTTGTCCGTGTGATGGTCGAAGCTCCAACAGAGGAGCTTTGCCAAAAGCATGCCGATGAAATCGTAGACGTTGTAAAGACAGAGCTTGTTTAAAAACTAGGGCTTAATCCCTCATAAAATAAAAAAGGGCACGAAACATATGCATATGCGGCTCACAAAACGGGTCGTGTATGCATATTTTTTTATTATGGAACTTGATGTTTCTAGTTTTTCTAAAATCGGGAAAGAATAATAATTGACGGTTTTGAAAAACCCGTGTATGATTATTTTTGTTTACTTCAAATAATAGGAAGGAGTTTACAGTTAATCATTCATCCAAAGCGCCTGAACTGCTGATCGGAAAAGAGCAGTTGACGAGGAAGAGGTTCATCGATATTTCGGCGGATGCCTCTCGGAACGATCACTTCCGTAAGCTTTTGTTCAAACCAGGTAAGGTGACTTCCTGTACAAAGACGAAAGCAAGTGAAACAAAATAAAAATAGAGAACATAGGTGGGGTTGTGAGCCCCGCTCACGGCCCTCTTATGAAAGCCGTCAGCAGAGTGTGATGGCTTTAAGGAGGACGTTTATTTATGTGTGGAATCGTAGGATATATTGGGAATAATGATGCAAAAGAAATTCTATTACGCGGATTGGAAAAGTTAGAATACCGCGGATATGACTCAGCAGGAATCGCTGTACTAAACGACAACGGAGTTCATGTGTTCAAAGAAAAAGGACGTATCGCTAACTTGCGTGAAAACGTCGATCTTGGCGTTGAAGCATCGGTTGGTATCGGACATACACGCTGGGCAACACACGGAGTTCCAAGCAAAGTTAATTCACATCCACACCAAAGTTCAACAGAGCGTTTTACACTTGTACACAACGGTGTAATCGAAAACTATGAACAGGTGAAGAAACAATACATTTCAGGTGTTGAGCTATTGTCTGAGACAGATACAGAAGTAATCGTTCAGCTAGTAGAACACTTTGTAAACGAAGGCATGGAAGTGGAAGCAGCATTCCGCCGCACACTTTCTGAACTTAAAGGTTCTTATGCGATCGGTCTGATCGACAACGAAAACCCTGAAACCATCTATGTTGGAAAAAACAAAAGCCCATTATTGGTAGGTAAAGGTGAAGGCTTTAACGTTATTGCAAGTGATGCAATGGCTATGCTTTCTCAAACAGATCAATACGTTGAACTAATGGATAAAGAAATCGTAATCGTGACACGTGACAGCTATACGATCAAGACTCTTGACGGTGAAGTGGTAGAGCGTGCACCTTACACAGCTGAACTAGATGCAAGCGACATCGAAAAAGGCACGTATCCTCATTTCATGTTAAAAGAAATTGATGAGCAGCCTTTCGTAATGCGCAACATCATCAACCAGTACCAAAACGAAAATGGAGACCTTAAGCTTGACGATGATATCCGTGCTGCCATGAAAGATGCAGACCGTGTATACATCATCGCTTGCGGAACGAGCTACCATGCAGGTCTTGTTGGTAAGCAACTGATCGAAAACATCGCGAACATTCCAGTCGAATCACATATCGCGAGTGAGTTTGTTTACAACATGCCGTTATTATCAGAGAAACCATTATTCATCTTCATCTCACAATCCGGCGAAACAGCAGACAGCCGCGCCGTACTGGTTGAGGTTAAAAAATTAGGCCATAAAGCATTAACAATCACAAATGTACCAGGATCAACGCTTTCTCGTGAAGCAGACTACACGCTTAACTTGTATGCTGGTCCAGAAATCGCTGTTGCATCAACGAAAGCATATACGGCACAGATCGCCGTTCTTGCTATTCTAGCTGTTGACTCAGCTCATGCAAAAGGCATTGAGTTAGACTTCAACCCGCTACAAGAGCTTGCAATCGTTGCAAACGCGATGGAAGTACTTTGCGACCAAAAAGAAGAGATGGAGAAAATTGCACGTGAGTTCCTAGCTGTAACTCGCAACTGCTTCTTCATCGGCCGTGCTGCTGACTACTACGTATGTTTAGAAGCAGCACTTAAACTTAAAGAAATCTCTTACATCCAAGCTGAAGGATTTGCTGGAGGAGAATTAAAGCACGGTACCATTGCATTGATCGAAGAAGGTACCCCAGTTATCGCCCTTGCTACTCAAGAGCATGTTAACTTAAGCATCCGCGGCAACGTGAAAGAAGTAGCGGCACGCGGTGCGTACACTTGCGTGATCTCTATGGATGGGCTGCAAGAAGAAGACGATCGCATCGTTCTTCCGAAGATCCACCCATTCTTGACGCCTCTTGTATCCGTACTTCCAATGCAGCTGATCTCTTACTACGCAGCGCTTCACCGCGACTGTGACGTAGATAAGCCGCGTAACCTTGCGAAGTCCGTAACAGTAGAATAAGAATAAAGAAAAAACCTGTAGCATGTGATGAAAAAATATAAAGTTTTAACATATGAATTTAAGTTTTAATATAAGAAATAAAGTTATGATATTTAAAATAAAGTATCAATATAATAACCCGCCTCTCCAATTTGGGAGATGCGGGTTTTTATTCGTGACTTATTGAATTTGTTAAAAATAGATTGTAACTGTTATCATACAACTCGAACGTAAACTGAACAACTTAAGTGTGAACTATACAACTCTGGTGTGAACTAAATTTTGTAAACCCCACTCATTAGAAGAGTGGGGTTTTATTGTGGTTAAAAAAGCTGCTTCTTATTCCACAAACGGGCCAGATTGTTGAATAAGGAATTGCGTAACAATATTAAATTTGAAATAATTGGAATTGAGATATCTAGTTAAATCTTATTGCATTAGGAGTTATTACGTTTAGTGGGTATGGAGGAAAATTTGGTGCAAATAATCTTATTTATTCTACTTGGGATGATTGTGGCCTACGCGTTAGTTTTAGCAGCAAGTAATTTTGGGTTAATACTTCTCGGTGGAGCGGCTTTTGGTGTTTTGTTATATATTGCTATCCATATTAGTAAAAAACAAGGTAAGTAGAGTGCAAGTTAGTTGAAGATCCACAGTAATGCAGCTTTTTTCTTACGCTAAAGTAGCAGGATTGTGGAATAACTCAATAACGAAGTTAAGAAAATTAACTTTGTTTTGGAGGGGTTCTTTGGGAGGGGGAAATGTAGTGCAAAAACTTTTCACATTTGCTTCAATAGTAACATTGGTAACTACTTTATTAGTCATTTTTTTATTTTTTAACGGGATTGATATTGTAGAGGAGACATATTTTTTTCCAACTATTATGCTAGGGTTTTTATTATCAATTGTATTGGGTTGGAAAATTAAAAACCAAAAAACGAAAAGTATAATACTTTGGACAGCAGGTATTATTCTAACGATTTTATTTTTAGTTCAAAATATCTTTGTTTTTCTTTGGATAAGTGGAAACCCTTAATACCTGTTGGAGGCGACCTTAATGAATAAACAAATAGCAATTATATTCTTTTTATTGTCAGCTCTTTTTATAGGTGGTTATTTTAAATTTAAGTATTATATTACTAACTTAATGGGATAAACATAATTTCTTACTCAACAATCGGGTGCTTTAGTTTAAGGTCCAGGGAGCTACCGCAGCTCTAATAGGGGTGAATTAATAAGTGGAAGTAAACGATCGCAAAAAACGGATTAGATCACTTCAAATAAAAAAGAGAAGAGAAAAGATTATTAAAGAAATGAAAGCTAAAAATATCAGCTTATCACTTGATTCCTTTTTGGATATTCAGTATTCAATGAATTTACTTAATGAACTATTTGATAAAATTGATAAACTAAAAGAAGATAAACATGAAATTAAATTTAAACACAGCAATGAAGTAGCAATAAAGCATCTTAGTGATCTTAAATTAAAAATGCCGTTTAAATTCCAATATAAAAAGGTTATTTTGTTTCACCAAAACCATCTTGAAACAGGTGCTATTATCATAAACATTGAGGATGTTTTTAAGGAAATTAATTGGATGGTCAGTTTTAGTGGTTATACAAAAGAAACTTTTGATTTTATTATTGTAGAACCCAAATTAGAATATGGTATTTGTATTGAAATAAGGGAGTACCAAGATATACTTACTAATTGGGGCTTATTCAACTAACGGGTGCATTTCTTTAATAAGGAGATTTCACCTTTAATATTAACATAAGGGAAGAATTGTTTGAGAAGGTAAAATGTAATCAGATATTGAATCACTCAAAGTTAAACAAATCTATGATTAGGGGAGAACATATAAGGTGCAAATAAAGGGTGTTGATCAATTAAGGATCAACCTCTTTATTTGATATGGAGCCAAGGGTGATTGAACCCCTGATTTCACCTCTGCCAGCGATACGCTCTCCCGCCTTTGTTAGTTTCACTGCCCCAAAAGTTTCGGAATGACTAGCTGTTCGAATTCATAAAATATCCTGCATTCGTCTTAACCCACTCTGCGAAAGTATACGGCTTTTGTCCTGTTACTTCCTCAACGGTCGACAATACCGTAAAGGCGGATTGAGGAGGGTTAAGGTGCCAATTGATTACATATTCAATGGCATCCTCCTCAACACCCATCCTTCTCATCTGCTCACGTTCTTCTTCTTCAGAGCTCTCAACAAATCGGATTTCCCGTCCGATAACCTCGCTAATAATCCGAACTTTATCTTGAACTGACAAACTCTCAGGCCCTGTTAAGGTATATATTTTATCTGCATGACCGTCCTCAGTCAGTGCGACCGCTGCGACCTTTCCAATATCAGCTTCATGAACAGGAGCAATTCGTGATCCCCCAAACAGATCTCGAACCAGCCCCTCGGAGCGTATGGAG
Organism: Fictibacillus barbaricus; assembly: GCF_014635025.1. Taxonomy (GTDB): domain Bacteria; phylum Bacillota; class Bacilli; order Bacillales; family Fictibacillaceae; genus Fictibacillus; species Fictibacillus barbaricus. The sequence continues at coordinate 12,481 of NZ_BMCE01000012.1, forward strand.
TTTGCCCATTTTCGTGCATTTGCCATAAATTCAAAGGCTTGAAGTTGAGTCCACTCTAGGGCACTTGCCTCAACTGCCCTCTCAAAAGGGCCCTTCTCGCCGTTCCATAAAACAGTAACTCTGCGTACTCCAGCTTTCTCAGCAAGTTCAACGATTTCTGGTCCCGTTTGTAACGGGGTATATTCGGCGCCAGTAGTAATCATATGCATGCCGCTTACGCCATCCAAAGCAGAAACTAGCGTACTTGGCTCACTTAAATCCCCCGCAACAACCTCCACACCAGCAGGAAGAGTGGCTTGCAGCGGATTACGTGTCAATGCCCGAACTTTTTCTCCCCTTCGAATAAGTTGATCTACTATATGCCGCCCTACGGTTCCCGTTGCTCCAGCCACTAATATGGTCATTCCTTTCCATCCTCCCATTTTTGTTTCATCTTATTGATTTTCTCAGCCAAATTTAACTTCGCATCTGTTAAAGCAGCTATTTGTTGGTTGATCTCATGCATTTTCGTTTCATACATAAGCAGTAATTCCTCGCAAAAGACGTCCTTTTCTTCATGTTCCTGGTGTTCAGGATATTTGCAGAAGATGATGTCTTTAATTTGATCCGTTGTCAGACCTAAACCTAGATAAAGCTGAATATTGTTAATAGATTCAATTACCTTTTTGTCAAATTCCCTGTAATTATTTTCTCGACGAGAAGCCTTGATTAATCCTTTCTCTTCATAATGTCGAATTGAACGGGCACTGACGCCGGTCATCTTTACTAATTTCCCAATTCTCAAACGATCTCCTCCTCGCTTCTGAAAGCTAATGTTATTATAAAGTTTAACACTAGCGTGAAGGTCAATAGAAAAAAATCGAATTTAAAAAAACGGGTATTTGGATTACGGTATAGCTATTAAGAAGTTGAAGGAAAAAGAACCTTTTTCTGAGCATTTCTTGACTCACATCTCACCACTAGACTGAAGCTATATAAACTTTTTAGATTTCTTTAAGAAGGAAAAATATCCTTGTTATTGAATAAAGGCAAAATGAATAGAAGAATGAAGAAAACGAAATTTTAAGGGGTTAAAATATGAAAGAAATATTAGGGTATTTTCTTATTGCTCAAGCAGTATTAACAGGGATAATGGTTTACGCAATAACTCAATTAGCTGATTCCCTTAAAGCTTCTGCAGCTTATATAACAACTAAAGAAGGAACAATGAGTTGGGGTAATGATTTGGGAATGCCTACATTTGCTTTTATTTTACTGATAGCTGTTGTTGGAATGGGCATATTCTTGGTATTACAAAAAAATAAATAGTCTTATTCCACAATCGGGTGCATTTCTTTAAGAAGGAGAAATGCACTTTTTTATTTATGAATGGATTTCGCCATGATTATTGAATTGGAATAAATTAGAAATACCTATTTCTAATCAAGGAGGAAAAGTATGGCTGGAGTTATATGGATTTCAATAATGATTTTATGGTTAATCGTGATGATTTTAGTAGGTCGTAAGCTTAAAGATTATCGTGTAATAATGGTTATCTTATAAGTGGTGGCATTCTATTTCCAGCTATATATTTATGGCAAAAGTATGCTCATGGTTTTGAAAAGATGGGATGGTTTGCTTACATAGTTTGATTCTTATGTACTGGCTTAATCTTACGTTTAACTGAACCAAAATTGAATAAAGAAGAGAGTGAACTAAATAAATAAATTATTATGCTCAATAAGGAAATTGCTTTGAATTAATTTCTTATTCAACAATCGGGTGCGTTTGTTGAACAAGAAGTAAGAGATTATACATGACTGATATGTATCAACCTCTATTTTTTATGACTTTTAAAAATTTGGCTATGTTAAATTCTAATGTTGATTTGTGACCATAAGAAAACCGCCTTTGTGAAAAGGCGGTTAATTGAGCTATCGTCTCCCGTTAGCGTAATCACCTTAAGTGACAAGGTCATCTTACCGTCTGGTAAACGAGACCTATGGCTCCAGAATCAAAGGTCTTGTTTTCGATTAGCTTAAGATTGATCTTCTCCTTGAGACCT
>NZ_BMCE01000014.1 GCF_014635025.1 Fictibacillus barbaricus
CCCAAATGACAGTGTCGGCAGTACTCAGAATTTCTTTCGCGTGTTTCTCCAAATCAGCATCGTAGGAAACCCAGCCAATGTCCATTTCACCATTCGGCCCTTCTACAAAACCGTCAAGCGATGCGTGCAGAAATAGAACGAGTTTTCTCATTTTCAGTTCTCCTTTGTTCATGAGGGATATCTACATTATACATTTGCTACATTTTAGCATAATTCAACTTGGGTTGTTTCTTATGGATTGCTAATCCCAAACCTGCCCGTTAGCTTAACAAGAATAATACGCAGTCTCTTATTCAACAAACGGGCAGGATTGTGGAATAAGAAATAAATGATTTAATATACAAATAAGCCAACTATTTCAAACGCAAAATTAGTTGGCGATTTGCATTACTTTTTTCTGTTTTGTACTCCAAAAGAGAATCCGTAATTAAAAGAGATCATTTGATTTACCTAAGTTAATTTTAATTACTAAGGTTTGTTTCGATACACCACATATGTCTGCAAATTCTTCACCTGTTTTCTCATTAAATTCATTTGCTAATAAATTAACGTTCGATTGAATAAACAAGCCCTGTATGAAGCAGGGCTATATTAATGCTATATAGAATATTAGATAAAAAGAATTAAGGAGGTAAAATAATTGAGGTATTTTGTTTTATACACGTTAAATGATAACTACATTTCTGAAAGGTATTTAAAGGGGAAATCGTATGAACATATAGAAAACCGTATCCACCACTATTCAGATGGTATACTATCCACAAATAAATGGACCTTAATCACCAGTAATATTGAAGTTGGATATCTAAGAGAGATCTCTCTTTCGGAATTTCCTCATCTAACGAAAAAAGATTTCGCTATGATTAATGAAAACAATAGCCTTTCTTCAAGTGAAATCCTTAACATCCTTCCATAAAAAAAGCCAGCATTCTGCTGACTTTTTATTTCAACCTTGAATCAAGATTGATAACTATTTTTTTTGATTGATCTTACTTTTTAATTCTTCGATACTCATACCGCTAATATTGTCCTGAATCTTATGAATTTCATTGTCTATGATAAACGTTTTATTACCAGCTTTAAATTCATTCTTTTTAGCTTTATTAACAGAACTAAGCAGATTAGATTGTAATTCAACTTTGTCAAGTTCATTGATTTTTACCGTAAATGGTTCAATTGCTTTATAATAGTGATTTTGTGTAGGTTCATATTTCAAAAATACTACATATTTAGCATTGAGATCTGGTTGAATATACAACGGATCAAGATTCGTAGCCTTCTCAACGTTACCATCCCCATCCTCAATATCAATGGTTTCAGAATAACGGTGATTTATTTCAATCATTTTTTTGTTTTGTATGTTTCCCTTTACTACGTAATCTACTTTAAACGTATAAATGTGTCCTTCTACATAGTTTTCAGGATCTTCTTGAGAAATATCTTTAGGGTTTCTAGCCATGTTCCATTTAGAATCAAGTTTTACATATTTACCCATAACCACTAAATCCGATTCAATAGCCATTTCGTCTAAGTTTTCAGTAACAGGGTAATCTGCACTAGCTAACACATGTATTGTCTCTTCTTTATTACTAAAAATGTAGAAACTTATTGTTCCCAATACCAGTATAGAGCTCAAAATTATTTTTAGTTTGTTTTGTTTCAACATATTGACTCCCCCCTTAACTTAATAAATTGCGGCAATACCGTTTATATCATCTGTTTGAGGCATATATAGTACTTCACGGTTTCGGGCAGAGTTCATAATTGAATTAATATCATTATGATCAATGCCCATAGCGTGACCTAACTCATGTGTAGCTGTACTTTTAGCAACATTTATTTTTGTTATATTTGAATTACCTGAGTTTACTTCAGATTTAAAATAATCCGCGACACCATCTGAAACACCATATGATGTATTTCTTCCATAATAACTAGATGACACTTCGTACCACGAGTTTAATGTGTTCAGCGAATTACTATTATAAAAGAAGTCATTCCATACAGTTTTGTTCTCCCAATTTGTCATTGCGTCAATAAAACCTGTTTTAATAACGGATGAACCACTATCTAAATTACTACCCCATTTATAACTCGTTGATGTAGCAGGCATCTTATAACCTTCAAGTTCATAAGCGAATGATGAATTACAGAATAGAACGCTCCCAAAAACAATTGTCCCGATTCCTTTAAGAACTGCATACCTTTTCACTATATTTCCCCCTTTTCTTTGTACCATTTAATGGTAATATATTTACAAGAAATATCCTATTGGGAAAATAGACCTTAAAAATCCTTAATAAATCGACATATTAAATGACTATTTTCCCAACTTTTTTTAAAGGGATTTTTAGTCAATTTGTCGTACAAGGAATCTCATATCAAAAAAATTTATCAATAATAAAAAGCAGCCATCATTGATTGATGGCTGCTTAACGAAAAAATTGCATTACTATCCACTTACCGAAAGAATATTTTTCGAACTAAAGGAAGTTTAATGATTAATTAATGGGAGAACCTTTGAAACATAAGGGACAAGCTCTTTTTATTCAATTAATTAGTTCGGCAAGGGGATAGTAGAGGGGTATATGAACAACATATGAATTAACAAACGCTAATTCTCAGTCTAATGGAATCTTAAAAAAGGGGTTATATTTTTTTTCCAAAATAAAATTAAAGATAATTATCATATAAGACTTCGAGGGGGACATAACATGGAAGTTTATATTTTAAAGGAAGTTAATTTACTAGATAGTGGCGAGAAAGAGTTTTACGTAAACGTTTATGATACAGAGGAAAAAGCAATACAAGCAATGGAAAAAGATATTAACGCTTACATCGAAGATAACAACGCATATATCATCGATGGAGAAAAGGGAGATTGGGTTGTAGAATTAACTGATGAATATCATAATAAATACATCTTTAAAATTGAAATTAAGAAGGTGGAATAAATTTTTTTGGCAGATGAATTTTATACCCTAAGAAACTCGAGTTACTAATCTGACAATTCACAACCTAAGTTTACATAAAGTACCCAAATAGCAGAGTGCCCAGAAAAGTAAATAATAAAGCCATAGAAATTGTGGTGCCTTTGAATAATAAAGAATAGTTTGGCAAAAGCATATGGATTTATACTGCCCAAGCACTTTTTAGACATAGTCCAAGTTTTCCTGACTTTTGTGTCGGTAGAACAAATATTCCCGACTTTTGTGTCGCAACTTCAGGACACAAAAGTCGGGAATATTTTTATTAAATCCGCTATTTAATTGCGTTCAAGGATTCCTGAGTTTTGTGTCGTTGTACAAATGACATAAATCTGTTGTCTTAAATGACACAAAAGTGTTGTCTTTCAATTCTTCTGAATCATCGTAAATAAAACCGTTTATTTTACTGTTGCTGTTACTGCTGCTATAAGTATTTGAACTATATTCATAATTCCTCTCCTTCTTACAGAAATGCACCCGATTGCAGAAGATATTGAAATAAAACTTTGCATAAGAAAAACATAGGGAGAATTTAATCT
>NZ_BMCE01000015.1 GCF_014635025.1 Fictibacillus barbaricus
CCCCCGCGAGGGGCAACGCGGCCTGCGCAGCCCAACGCTAGGCCAGGCCTAGTGTGGCGCACGACGCGGATGACGGATATGCGCGCGGCAGCGGGTGTCGTGAGCAGGGGGCAACGGGACGTGCTCGTCCCAGCACTTTGAGGGGGCACGTTGCAGGAGACGGTTACCTGTTCGTGTCCACTCCCGAGGGGCAACGTGTGGGGTGTCATGATGCTGAAACTCGAGTTGCCCAAAGGCTTGCTGGGCGCAATGCCAGCAAGATGCACGTTGCCTTGCCATCCCCTAGGCACACTAGCAAGCACGTTGTGGTCGTGGTGGGCCTCCGGGGTCCCCGCCCCCAACGGAGGCACCCGCCGTTGCAACGATGGCTCGGAGCGTTGCAACGGAGGAGCCAAATTTTCGTATCTCAGAATTGGCTCGTGCATTTTTCCTGAAATTTTGAGGGAACCTTGGTAATATTATGTAAAGGCTGCACAAAAAAATCCAGGTCAAAAATCGCAAGTTTGCCCCGTTTTTCATTTTTTTTTGAATTTCCGGCTTTTCGGGCGGTAAAAAAATCGGAAAAAAAAATCCACATGGTGTAAATTCACCAAATTTGGAGGATGGAAAGATCTTATTTTTCTGGAGGTTGTTGCAAAAAACGGCATCGAAATTCGACCTCTAGAGCACTTTTACTAGAGTATGTCTCCTCACGGAAAAGGATGTCTACCCGTGGCACTTTGGTAATGGCTCGGCAGCCTATTATAGGGGGGAGGGGTGTCCTGCTGCTGAAACTCGAGTTGCCCAAAGGCTTGCTGGGCGCAATGCCAGCAAGATGCACGTTGCCTTGCCATCCCCTAGGCACAGTAGCAGGCACGTTGTGGTCGTGGTGTGCGCCCCCGCGAGGGGCAACGCGGCTTGCGCAGCCCAACGCTAGGCCAGGCCTAGTGTGGCGCACGACGCGGATGACGGATATGCGCGCGGCAGCGGGACGTGCTCGTCCCAGCACCTTGAGGGGGCACGTTGCGGAAGACGGTTACCTGTTCGTGTCCACTCCCGAGGGGCAACGTGTGGGGTGTCATGATGCTGAAACTCGAGTTGCCCAAAGGCTTGCTGGGCGCAATGCCAGCAAGATGCACGTTGCCTTGCCATCCCCTAGGCACGTAAGGGTGGTGGCGGCCCTATGTCTAGGGTCGACGTACGACGGTGCCCGATGCGGTGTGGGTTAGGCATGTTGCTTAAACAAGACGTTGCGGCTGTTCGGCTATCGCCCGACCATCTCAGGCATCGGGCTGTCCCTTGAATGTTCTTGGTCGCTTCCCCCGAACCCTGCCCAGTGGCGTTGACTTGGCTACCTCGTGTGCTTCCGCTTGCCCGCACGCGCCCAGGCGTGCGGGGCGCGGTTCGTACGGGGGTGCTGTGTTTGCGGACCGTGGTGGCGGATGAGCGGTGTGTGGGTTGTGCGTGTGGCTTGATCTAGACGGTGCCGCTGTTTGGTTATCGTCCGCAGCACCTGACGGTTCGGGTTGTCCCTCGAGTCTCCTACGTCCCTTCCTTTGAAACCTGCCCAGCGGCGTTGGCTCGGCCCTCCCGTATGCATCCGCTTGCCTGCACGCGCCTAGGTGTGCGGGGCGCGGTTCGTACGGGCGTGCTGTGTTTGCGGACCGTGGTGGTGGATGAGCGGTGTGTGGGTCCTGAGTGCTGTCTGGCTCCTTGCCTCGCGCAACGAACGGGCGCACCGGATCCTATCCATGTGTGGGCTCGAGCTACCGAGCTCGTTCCACGGTTGTGCGGCTCCTGTGTTTCCTACCCCGCGGTGTGGTATCCCTGCCTTGCCCCAACCTTTCCTCTCCGGAGTCCCCTCGTGGGATTGTTGGGGGTGTTCC
>NZ_BMCE01000016.1 GCF_014635025.1 Fictibacillus barbaricus
AACTGACGGAATTAATTCTTAATTCCTTACCTATTTCTTTTGTTCAGTTTTCAAAGAACTTTTTTGCAATAAAAAAGAAAATGTCAGAAACATTTTCTGAAATGGTGGAGCTTAGCGGGATCGAACCGCTGACCTCCTGCGTGCAAGGCAGGCGCTCTCCCAGCTGAGCTAAAGCCCCAAATAACTTATTTGTTATAATGGTCGGGAAGACAGGATTTGAACCTGCGACCCCCTGGTCCCAAACCAGGTGCTCTACCAAGCTGAGCCACTTCCCGTAAAACATGGCGCGCCCTGAGAGATTCGAACTCCCGACCTTTTGATTCGTAGTCAAACACTCTATCCAGCTGAGCTAAGGGCGCAATGTATGTGGTGCCGAGGACCGGAATCGAACCGGTACGGTAGTCACCTACCGCAGGATTTTAAGTCCTGTGCGTCTGCCAGTTCCGCCACCCCGGCACATACAATAACTTTGGAGCGGAAGACGGGATTCGAACCCGCGACCCCAACCTTGGCAAGGTTGTATTCTACCACTGAACTACTTCCGCAAACATATTTGATTTTTAAAAGGAAATTGGTGCGGGTGAAGGGACTCGAACCCCCACGTCAAAGACACTAGATCCTAAGTCTAGCGCGTCTGCCAATTCCGCCACACCCGCGTGTATAAATGGTGAGCCATGAAGGACTCGAACCTTCGACCCTCTGATTAAAAGTCAGATGCTCTACCGACTGAGCTAATGGCTCGTGCAAAATGGTGCCGGCTAGAGGACTTGAACCCCCAACCTACTGATTACAAGTCAGTTGCTCTACCAATTGAGCTAAACCGGCAAGTAAAATAAATGGTGGAGGATGACGGGATCGAACCGCCGACCCCCTGCTTGTAAGGCAGGTGCTCTCCCAGCTGAGCTAATCCTCCATTTTATATCTAGCCTAGCGACGTCCTACTCTTACAGGGGGAAACCCCCAACTACCATCGGCGCTGAAGAGCTTAACTTCCGTGTTCGGTATGGGAACGGGTGTGACCTCTTCGCCATCATCACTAGACCAGATGTGCGAGTCAATTATTATCTCGACAAGATAAAATTATACTCTATATAATTCATAAATGCAAGAGATTTTTTTAATGATTTTCATCATTTTTATGTTCTCTCAAAACTAGATACGACGTTTCCAAACGTTTATGCTTGTTTAAGGATAAGCCCTCGA
>NZ_BMCE01000019.1 GCF_014635025.1 Fictibacillus barbaricus
ACCGAAGCTGGCGCTCCGGCTTCTCAGGCTCCTACCTATCCTGTACAAGCTGTACCAAAATCCAATATCAAGCTGCAGTAAAGCTCCATGGGGTCTTTCCGTCCTGTCGCGGGTAACCTGCATCTTCACAGGTACTATAATTTCACCGGGTCTCTCGTTGAGACAGTATCCAAGTCGTTACACCTTTCGTGCGGGTCGGAACTTACCCGACAAGGAATTTCGCTACCTTAGGACCGTTATAGTTACGGCCGCCGTTTACTGGGGCTTCAATTCAGAGCTTCTCCGTAAGGATAACCCCTCCTCTTAACCTTCCAGCACCGGGCAGGTGTCAGCCCCTATACTTCACCTTGCGGTTTCGCAGAGACCTGTGTTTTTGCTAAACAGTCGCTTGGATCTATTCACTGCGGCTCTCTCGGGCGATAAACCCTATCAGAGCACCCCTTCTCCCGAAGTTACGGGGTCATTTTGCCGAGTTCCTTAACGAGAGTTCTCCCGATCATCTTAGGATTCTCTCCTCGCCTACCTGTGTCGGTTTGCGGTACGGGCACCTCTTTCCTCACTAGAGGCTTTTCTTGGCAGTGTAGGATCAGGGACTTCGGTACTAAAATTTCCCTCGCCATCACAGCTCAGCCTTCACGTTGGACGGATTTGCCTATCCAACAGCCTAA